>NZ_AP038920.1:0-2598574 GCF_055397455.1 Psychrobacter sp. GTC18467 | reverse complement strand
AATTTTTGATGGTTTTTGACCAGTGAGTAATTAAGCCAACCAAAAATAGGGGCGGAAACGAATGCTGAAATCATGGCAAATTTCAGCATCGCCCCCAATTGACCGGTAAAAAAGGTGATGATTAAAAGTCCGCCGCCAACCGCGTAGCTGGTCCAAAAAGCGACTTGTTTTTTAGTGATGTCAGATTGACCCTTAATTAAGCGCCAACATTCGGCATTGGCGCGACCGTAGCCATCCGCGCAGGTGATGGTGGTGCCAAACATACACATAAAGGCGACGAAAGCGACCAAAAGCTTTGACCAATCACCAATGGTGCTGGTGTACATGTTGATTAATTGATTGATGTAAGCGCCGCCGGCAATCTCAATGTCTTGACCTGAACCGAACTGAACAAACACCCCAAGCGCTAAAAAAAACAGCGCCAAAATCGCCGAAATCAGGTAGCCGGTGTTAAAATCAAGCAAGCCTTGCTTGTGGTTGGTGTGGTCGGTTTTCATTTTTGCTGACGTCCACATCGAGGTGATGGCGGCAAATTCAAGCGGCGCCGGCATCCAGCCCATCAGCGCCACGATAAAGCCAAGCGTTGCCAAGTTCCAAGGGGAGGCGGCAATAAAATCAGGCGCCATGACGGTAGGCTTGCCCGCCGCGATGATAACGGCGGCAATGGTGGCGGCAGTTAAGGAGATAATAATCCACTTGGTGAGCTTATCAAGCAGCCGAAAATGACCGCCAATCAAAAAGCCCCAAGAGACTGCCATGACGATAATGGATAAGCTGAGCGTTGATAAATTGACGCTTGCTGGCAGCATAAATCCTAAAATCACCGCCGCAATCAATGCCACTGCACCGGTGCTAATGACTGCTGACAATACCGATAAAATAAAGTAAATCCAAAGATACGCCGCTGATTTTTTGGCGTAACCGGCAATAAGGCTCTCACCGGTGTCATAAACGTAATCGGTGCCAAAGCGAAAAAACGGGTATTTGAATAAATTCGCCAGCACAATCATCACCGCAAGCTGCCAGCCATAAAGCGCGCCGGCTTGCGTTGATGAAATCAGATGCGAGCCGCCAATCGCCGCCGATGCCATCAAAATCCCCGGTCCAAAAATCCGAAAACTAAAGCCTTTTTGCGCCCCAAGATGGTCACTTGCAGCAGCGTTCACTTGCTTTACGCCCATAATCGCCCTTTGCTATCACTATATAAAATGGCTAAGCGTATCACAAAAAGATTGCCAAGATGCGGGTTTTAGAAGCTTTTTATCGTGAAAAACTTATTAGGTTTAAAGCTATGTCGCCGTGAAGCCAAGCTTGCGTTGTCCAAATGCTATTTTTTATAATAAAATTTTTCAATTATGCGCTCTTTATTTTACGCTAAAATGACGGGGCTGATACAAATTGTGCTTGAAGCGGTCGCCACTCCCCACTATATTGTCTATATTCGTCTTGCTATTATATTTTGCACCCTTTTACTTATTGACCTTGGTTTTCAATCATGACTGACTCCAAAAAATCTCGCAACAAGCCAAGCCTTCGCGGCAGCCAAGTCAGCTTTACCAAAAAAAAGGTCAGTACCAAAACTAGTGACATTTATGAGCGCTTTTTAAGCCGAGTTCAGCAAATTGACAACAATGATACGGCAAAAGACTCAAACAAAAATGCTGACAATGCTGATCGCACCGACGATGACGGTCTTGATTTTGATTTAAACTTCACCTTGCCCACAGAGTCACGCGCTAACGACGCTCAAGCAAGCTTTGCGCCGGATAACGAGGGCATTGAGCCTGACTTTTTGGTGGTTGAAAATACGGCAGTTGAAAGCTTAGAGTCGGTTAACGATCCTGAAATTACAAGCCATGACCTCAGTGCTACACCAATGGCAACGATAATCGCTCAAACGATGGCTGATGAGGAAGCTCAAGGCGGTAATCATGACAATAATCAAGATGATGACCAAAGTAGCGAAAGTGAAGTTACCGAAACAGCAGTACCCTTAGCACCCTTAACCAAAAACGTCACGCCAAAAAAGCAAAAAGCTGAACCGTCAAAAATGAAAACGCTGGTGGTTGGGGTAATTTGTGGTTTGGTGATTAGCGGCTCGGCAATTGCTATTTTAAATAGCCTTGGGGTAATTAGTCTGCAATCACCAAATTCACCTGCTGACCAAGAAGTCAACGCTGACTTAAACTCACAAGTCAGCGCTACGACTGAGAACTCACCAAACAGTAACGCAAAGGTGCAATCAGTGCCTAAAATCGTTGCCGAAAACCAACCTAAATCAGAAAATACCGCTAACGCGGCGGCTAAAGCAGAAGCAAAACCGAACACCGAGTCAGAGGTGACGCCGCCACCAAAATCCGCCACCAAAAGCGAACCAAGCGGGCAGCAAGATAGCAATCTAAGCTACCAAGACTTTGCTGAGGAAGCTGGAACGACATTGTATCGCGACAGCAATTGATTCAAATCGCAATTTTTGGCAAGATGGTTTTGGTTGTTTGATATAAAAGGAGGCTTAAATGAGTCACTCTTGCGCCGAACTGCTCGCTCAAAAACAGCTTACCATTGCCTTTATTGAAAGCGCCACCGCCGGTTACTTAGCGCACCGCTTTTCGTTAAGCCCGTATTCCGGCGACATTTTGCAAGGCGGGGTTGTCTGTTATGACGGCGCGATAAAAACCAAGCTATTAAACGTTGAGCAAGCGCTGATTGATGAGTTTACCGCCGAATCCATGCCAGTGACCGAAGCGTTAGCAAAAAACGCCGCGCGCTTAATTGATGCTGACATCATTGTGGCTTGCACGGGGCTATTAACCAAAGGCGGCTCAGAAACCCCTGAAAAACCGGTCGGCACGTTTTTTTATTGCATTTATTATCAAAATAAGTGCCACAGTTTTCGAAGCCTTTGCCACGGTCAGCCCAAAAAAAAGCTTGCCAGCATCAATAGCCGAATTGCCAAAAGCATCATTGAGGTGGTTCAACGCAATTAGCGAATCACAACATTGTTAAGCGCCACCGCCCACTGCCGGTAGGGGTTTTCGCAGCGCGGGCAAAGCGCTTTTGGGGTGATGATTTTCTCCACATGACCGCAAAACATACAAGCATAGCGGCAATCGTTGTCAATTTTTTCGACCGCCTCATAGGCGCGTGGCCAAATCGGCAGTCCAAAGCGAACCTCTTCGCGTGGAAATAGCAGAACGCTAAAGGTGCCATTGGTTTCAAGAACGCCCTCACGAACTTGACCTAAATGTTCAACACCAAGCTCGCGCATCTCAGCAAAAAACTCATCATGCGACATCTGACCTTTGCGCGCTTTGTGCGTCGTCATCACTCCATCTTCAATAATATAAATCGGCTGACCCTCAAGCAAGGTTTCAAACGGCTCGTATTTCACCATCAGCCACGTAAATAGGCGATACAAAAAAATCACCGTACTCATAATAATGACCGCCTGAATCAGTGGCAAATCTTCGCTGAACATCGGGTCACCGGCAATGGAGCCAAGCGACAATAAAATGGTCAGCTCAAAAATAGACAGCTGACGAATGCCGCGATTTCCTGCCAGCCTTAAGAACAAAATAATCATGCAAAACATGATGATAACGCGGATTAAAATCTGGCTGGCAAGCGACCACGTCGTATCATAAATAAAAATATCAGACCACACTTCGATACAACCCTTTAGCAATTAAAAACTAGGCTTATTTTAACCGGCAATCGGCTATTCTGACCGCTTAGTTTTTGCAATGCTTCGTAGGATTTTTTTAAGCGCAACCTTGACTAAGCATTTGCTGAAATTTTGCTAACCATTTTCTAAAAAAACAAAAAAATCCTGCTCGCAGATAACGGCAGGATTTTTATAAAGTTTTAGCTTAAAACAACTCAGCTAAAAAATTACAGCTGAGTGTGCAGCCCGCACTCGCGGTGCTCTTCAACCTTGGTTGGGTCAAAGTAATCAAACTCGTTGGGTAAGTTGTTGTCCGCCAAATAAACGTCCAAATTGGCATCGGTTTTTTCAAACAATGGCGCCACTTTTAACACCCCATCTTTTGAAAGACTTAACACGTCAAGCGCTTGGCGGAACTCGGTTTGGTCGCGGCGGATGGCGTTAAACCAAACGTCAGGGTTCAATTCTGCTAAGGCGCGGCGGAACGGCTCAAGCTTAACCTGTTCGGTGAACTCTTCGTGAAGTGGGTTGTCAATACTTGGGATACCGTTCATGACCACATCGCGGTGGGCGCGGGTTTGTTTTGGGATATAAGTGATGACGTTAAGATTTAAATCACGAATAACTTTGTCCGCAAACCGATAAGTGGCATCAGTGTTGTAGCCTGAATCAACCCAAAGCACGGTGATGTCAGGACGCGCTTTGGCAACCAAGTGCAAAATTGCCGCTTCATAAGGGCGAAAATTGGTGGTGATGATGGGGTTTTTAGCCTGCTGTAGCGCCCACTCAACAATCGCTTCAGGAGACTTGCCTTTAAGCGCTTGGTTGGCAGCATCGATATCAAGGTTTGGGTGTAATTGGCTCATAATATGTCCTTTGTTGGGTAAAAGTTGGGTAAAAGTAATAACAGGGTTTTAAAACCGCTTTGAAAAATTAGCTTTCGGCAGTTTCGGCAAATAACGGTAAGCTTGCTGCTGAGTTTCCAGCGTGAGCGCTGGCAAGGGCGCTAAAGGCTTGGGCGATATTGTTCTTCGCATCGTGCTCGCTGACCACAAAGCTGTCAGCTCCCACGCGGCGAAGGTAGGCAATTTGGTCACGACCAAACGCGCCTGCCACGCGGATTTCACCAACAAAGCCTAGTTTTCGCAAGCTTTGAATGACGCTAAAGTTGCGACCATCGGCAAAGGCGGGGACGACCACGACGATGAGATCTTGGCTCAGCAGCCCTTTTGGCAGGTCATCCAAGCGCTCAATCAGTAAGCTTGCCTCAAACCAAACGCCAACGCGGCTTGAGTGCTCACGAATCAGGGCAACCACTTCTTTTAACAGACCGCCGTCTTGTTTATCCGCTGCCAGTTTAGCATCGAGCAAATCATCGGCTAACACATCGGAAAGCGGCAATAACACATCGTGCTTTTCTTGCTGATTGAGCAATTCAAGTAAGCTGATGTCATCAAGTGCCACCCCATCAGGCAAGGTGTCAGTGCGTAATGCAAGCCAGCTGTCGCTATCACTGACATCCTCGCCGTGATAGTTAAAAATATAATGATTAGCCATAGACCCGCTCCTTAAATGGCTTGATACCAACGCGTGCGACCACCTCGCCAAAGCGCTCAACATGACCGCTTTCGGCAATGCGCTCATCCACATAAACGTCTAAAATGGTTTGCAAGGTTGCCGCCACCGCGTCCGCAGGAACGGCTTTTCCTAAAATCGTGCCAAGTTTGGCATCATTGCTTGAATTGCCGCCAAGGCTGATTTGATACCAGTGCTCGCCTTTTTTATCGACGCCCAAAATCCCAATGTCGCCCACGTGATGATGGGCGCAAGCGTTCATGCAGCCGGACATATTCAGGCGAATCTCGCCCAAATCGTACAAGTAGTCCAAGTCATCAAACTGACGCTCGATTTGCTCGGCGATATTGTGGGTGGTGGCATTGGCAAGCGAGCAATAATCAAATCCGGGGCAGACAATCATGTCGGTTAAGGTATTGATATTGGGTCTTGCAAGATTAAGGTCGGTAAGCTTTTGCCAAAGCACAAACAAGTCGCTGATTTTGACGTCAGCTAATACCAAGTTTTGCTGATAGGTGCCGCGAAGCTCACCAAAGCTGTGCTCATCGCTAATATCTGCCAAAGCATCCATTTGCTCGGCGGTCACATCGCCTGAGGGCACGTATTTGCCGTCTTGGATGCCGGCTTTTAGCGAAATCACCACCGCGCGGTAACCGGGGACTTTATGCGCCACCGTATTTTGAGCGTACCAATCAGCAAAGGCTTTATTGCCTAAAAGCTGCTTTTTTAACTCACTTTGGGCGCTAATGCCGTCAATCGTTTCATAATCAGGCGCGGTAAAAAAGCTTGCGGCGCGCTCAAATTGGGCGTCATTAAGCGTTAATGCGCCATCTTTACTGTTGGCAAGCCATTCTTCATTGACAAGGCGGGCAAACTCGCTTGCGCCCATACTTTCAACCAAGATTTTAATTCTTGCTTTAAACTTATTATCACGTCTGCCATGCAAGTTATAAACGCGAAGTACGGCGTCCAAATAGCTCAGCAGGTGCTCGCGCGGTAAAAATTCATGAATGACTTTACCAATCACCGGCGTTCTGCCAAGACCGCCACCAACAAGCACTTCAAAGCCAATCTCGCCGGCATCATTTTTCTTAATGTGCAGCCCCACGTCATGAACTTGGGTAGCGGCGCGGTCGTGATAAGTGCCAATGACTGCAATTTTAAATTTGCGCGGCAAAAAGGCAAATTCAGGATGAAAGGTTGACCACTGGCGGATAATTTCGCAGTACGGGCGCGGGTCGGCAATTTCATCTTGGTGAATGCCGGCATACGGGTCGGTGGTGGTGTTGCGGATACAGTTTCCCGAGGTTTGAATGGAGTGCATCTGCACTGAGGCAAGCCTTGCTAAAATGTCAGGGACGTCCTCAAGCTTTGGCCAATTAAGCTGCATGTTGGTTCGGGTGGTGAAGTGACCATAGCCTTTGTCATAATCGCGGGTGATGCTGGCAAGCTCGCGCAGCTGATAACTTGCCAAAAGCCCATAAGGAATGGCAATTCGAAGCATGGGCGCGTGGCGCTGAATATAAAGCCCGTTTTGCAGCCGCAGCGGCAAAAACTGCTCTTCTGACAAATTTCCCGCCAAAAAGCGCTCGGTTTGGTCGCGAAACTGGGCAACCCGTTCGTTAACCAAAGCTTGGTCAGCGTAGTTATATTGATACATGACGTAATCTCAATTTCAAGGTAGTGCTTAGCAAAAGAAAATGATTTGCGTAAAACGTAAGATAAAATTCGGGGAGAAGTCGCGCCAAATCAGCGCCGACCCCTTATCTCAATTGCTTCACATCATATAAGCATCAACATCAATTCATAAATTCAATTCGGTCATATCCATATCCAAAGACAGCATAAATTTTCATAACCAAAGTTCGCTAGGCTATGCCTACGCTTTTTAGTTCTTCAATTTCACCTCTTGAGGTCACTTATGACAACCAAAACCGCCCAACCTTATTCTGACAATTTAGTGCCACCGCATGGCAGCTCACAATTAAAGCCTTTGTTGCTTGAAGGTGATGCCAAAAAACAAGCGCTAAAACGCGCCCAATCCTTGCCAACCATCACCTTAAGCTCACGCGAGCGCGGTGATTTAATCATGCTGGGCATTGGCGGTTTTACCCCGCTCAATGGCTTTATGAATAAAGCCGACTGGCAGGGCGTGGTTGATGACATGCGCTTAAAATCAGGCGACAATGCCGGATTATTTTGGCCCATTCCCATCACCTTATCGGCACCAAAAGAAGTCGCGGATAACTTAAATACGGGTGATGAGGTTGCCTTGGTGGGCGCGGACGGCGAAATCATGGGGATTTTAACCGTTGAGGAAACCTACACCATCGATAAAAATCATGAATGCCAGCAAGTCTTTACCACCACTGACCCTGAGCACCCCGGCGTTCAGCAGGTGCTTGACCAAGACGAGGTCAACGTTGCAGGCGCCGTTCAAGTATTAAGCGAAGGCGAGTTCCCAACGCTGTATCCTGAAATTTATAAAACGCCGACCGAAACCCGCCAACTTCTCAATGAGAAAGGCTGGCAAAGCGTTGCCGCGTTTCAAACCCGAAACCCAATGCACCGCTCGCATGAGTACTTAGCCAAAATTGCCATTGAAATTTGCGATGGCGTGTTGGTTCACTCACTGCTTGGGGCGCTCAAACCTGGCGACATTCCTGCCGAAGTTCGCCAAGAAGCCATTAAAACCTTGATTGACAACTATTTTAAACAAGATACCGTCATTCAAGCCGGTTATCCGCTGGATATGCGTTACGCAGGGCCCCGCGAGGCGCTACTTCATGCCTTATTCCGTCAAAACTACGGCTGTAGCCATTTGATCGTTGGTCGTGACCACGCCGGCGTTGGCGATTATTACGGTGCGTTTGATGCGCAAACGATTTTTGAAAAGCTTGAAAAAGACGACCTCATCACTCAGCCGCTAAAAATCGACTGGACGTTTTGGTGTAATGCTTGCGGGGCGATGGCATCAAGCAAAACTTGCCCGCATGACGCGGAGCATCACGTTAAAGTTTCAGGAACCAAGCTTCGGAAAGCCTTATCAGAAGATGAAGAGGTTCCAGAAAACTTTAGCCGACCAGAGGTGCTGCAAATCCTGCGCAACTACTACGCCGGAATTGAAAAAGAAAATCGCGCGACCATCAATTTAACCGGTGCTTCTGCCGTTTAATATCATAGCCGCTAATAAAAAGCACTTGAGCGTGGTCTTAAGTGCTTTTTTGCGTCGAAAATTTATCAAAAACACGGTTCAAAACTATGCTGATTTGGACTAACCATAGTAAAGATTTGCTAATAACACTCTTATGCCAAGTTAACGAGTTAATAAGCGAATTTGTCACTAACCAATTATTTTTTTCGCTGATAGCATAGCCTCACCAGTTAAATAAAGACAAAGTTTCACTTTTATTATTTTGAGGTCACCATGAGTTATCAGCGCCATCAATACGCCCGCAAATCTACGTTAGCCATTCTTACGCTTGTCACAGCAGGCGCAGCAATTAGTGCTTGCAGCCCAACCCAAGCCGACTCCAAAGCCGGCGGCAGCAAAAACATCGATTTGATGAACGTGTCTTATGACGTGTCGCGCGATTTTTATAAAGATTACAATCCGTTATTTAGCGACATTTACGCCAAATCCCACCCTGAGGTTAAAGTAAGCATCAAACAGTCGCATGGTGGCGCAAGCAAACAAGCGCTCGCGGTTGCCAATGGCTTGCAAGCTGACGTCATCACCTTAAACCAAGAAAGCGACATGAACATGCTCGTTGATAAAGGCTTGGTTGATAGCAATTGGCGCAACGCCTTTCCGAACAATGCTGTGCCTTACACCACGACGATGATTTTACTGGTTCGCAAAGACAACCCTAAAAACATCAAAGGCTGGGAAGACTTGGCGCGCTCAGATGTCAAAGTCATCATGCCCAATCCAAAAACCAGTGGTACGGCACGTTATGCCTTTTTGGGCGCTTATGGAGCAGGGCTGCATAACTTTAACGAAACCAAAGACCATGCTGCAAAAACCGATGCTTATATGAAAAAACTGCTTGGCAATGTCGTCACCTATGATAACGGTGCTCGGGCAGCAACCACAAGCTTTACTCAGCGCGGCTTGGGCGATGTATTAATCACCACTGAAAACGAGGCGCATTTGGTTGCCACTGAACACGCCAAAGGGGCGGTTGATTTGGTTTATCCTGATTATTCCATCACCATTCACAATCCGGTTGCCATTGTCAAAACTGTGACCGATAAAAATGGCAGCACAAAGGCGGCGACCGATTATCTAAAAACGCTTTGGGACAAACCGGCTCAAGAACTCATGGCAAAACTGTACTTAAGACCCAGTGATAAAGCGGTATTGGCAGCAAACTCCAAGACCTTTCAAGACATCAACACCTTTGAAGCCACCGAGGTGTTTGGGGATTGGGACAGCATCATGAAAAATTATTTTGCAGATGGCGCGCGCTTTGACCAATTGGCGCAAAACAATGCCAATAAGTAGCTAAAAATGCGGGAAATTTGAGAAAAATAAAGGGTGAAATGGACAAATAATTTTTATATTCCAATTTGGAAATAATATAAATATATTCGTCATTAAACATAATAAGCTTGCGCTGATAGCATACTGCCATGTCCTAAGCATTATTAAAGGACGCCAATTTACTAACATTGAGGTGGTTATGAGCGCAAGCGCCCCGTATTCTTCTTTTTTTTCACAGCCGGCAACCAAAAAACGTATTCAGATGACGGTTGCCATCGGGGTGGTCAGCGCCTTATTAACCGGCTGCCAAAAGCCTGCGGACAATAACACCGCAGCTGGCGAGGGCAGTACGCCTGCGGCAGGTGACGCCAAAGACATCGAGCTGTTAAACGTCTCTTATGATGTGGCTCGTGACTTTTATAAAGACTACAACCCCATGTTCGTTGAGCATTATAAAAAAGAGCATCCAGACACCAACATCAGCATTAAGCAGTCGCATGGCGGCTCAAGTAAGCAAGCGTTGTCGGTTGCCAATGGTTTGCAAGCCGACGTTGCCACCATGAACCAAGGCTCAGACATTGAGCTGTTAGAAGAAAAAGGCTTGGTGGCAAGCGATTGGGAACAGCAATTCCCAGATAACGCCGTACCGTTTACCAGTGCCATCGTGTTTTTGGTGCGAAAAGACAACCCAAAACAAATTAAAGACTGGCAAGACTTGACCAAATCGGGCGTTGAGATTGTCATGGCAAACCCAAAGGTCACCGGCAACGGTCGCTATGCGTTTTTAGGGGCTTATGGCTACGGACTGCATGCGTTTAACAAAGACGACAATAAGGCTAAAGATTACGTTAAATCGATGCTTAAAAACGTCAAGGTTTATGAAAATGGCGGTCGCGCTGCTACGACCACTTTTGTTCAACGCGGCATTGGCGATGTATTAATTACCTTTGAAAACGAAGCAAACTTAGCGGCTAAGCAGTTTGGCGCGGGCAAAGTGGACATCGTTTACCCAAGCTACACCGTCAAATCTGAAAGCCCGGTGGCAATTGTCAAAACCGTAACCGATAAAAAAGGTACGACAGAGGCCGCCAAAGCGTATTTAGATTACTTATGGAGCGAGCCGGCTCAGCAATTGGCCGCCGATTTGTATTTACGACCAAGCGTGAAAGCGGTTTTGGATAAAAACGCTGATAAATTACCGCCGCTTGACACCTTTCAGCCCAACGCTGTCTTTGGCACTTGGGATGAGATTATGGACAACTTGTTCAGCGATAATGGCACCTTTGACCAGCTTGCCATCAACGCGCCCAAATAATACCACGCTCTAACACCATAACCGCAATAAAAAGGGTGGGGCAATCCTGCCCTTATTTTATTCAGCGC
The DNA here is from genome assembly GCF_055397455.1 of Psychrobacter sp. GTC18467. Taxonomy (NCBI): domain Bacteria; kingdom Pseudomonadati; phylum Pseudomonadota; class Gammaproteobacteria; order Moraxellales; family Moraxellaceae; genus Psychrobacter; species Psychrobacter sp. GTC18467. Next base: position 2,587,466 of record NZ_AP038920.1, on the reverse strand, counting down.
TTAACAACGTTAGACCATCATATTAGAAACACCATAGGACACCATCATGCCAGCCGCCCCAATAGCCACGAGCCAAAAAAAATCTTGGCGATCTCGACTTAAAAAGCGCCATGTCTTGCCAGGGTTTGGGCTAAGCATGGGAATTACGGTGTTAAGCTTGTCGCTTTTGGTGGTGTTGCCGTTTGCGATGATGGCGTTTACCACCGCGCAAATGGGCTGGTCGGGGTTTATTGAAACCATCACTCAGCCGCAAGTATTTGCTGCCATTAAATTGAGCCTTTGGATGTCGTTTGCGGCGATGCTCACCAACATGGTCTTTGGAACGCTGGTGGCTTGGGTATTGGTTCGCTATGAGTTTTGGGGCAAATCCTTAATCAACGCCTTGGTTGATTTGCCATTTGCGCTGCCAACGGCGGTCACCGGTATTTCTCTTGCCACCCTTTATGCACCTAATGGCTTAATCGGTCAGTGGTTTGACAAAATCGGCATTAAGATTGCCTTTACCCCGCTTGGGATTTGGCTTGCCTTGGTGGTGGTCAGCTTTCCGTTTATCGTTCGCGCGGTTCAACCGGTACTTGCTGAATTGTCCGTTGAATTTGAAGAAGCCGCCGCGGTACTTGGTGCCAATCGCTTAACGACGTTTAACAAAGTTATTTTGCCAGAATTGCTTCCTGCGCTATTGATGGGCGCTGGCATGATGTTTGCTCGAGCAACCGGCGAGTACGGTTCGGTGATTTTTATTGCCGGAAACATCCCGATGCAATCAGAAATCCTGCCCATTATCATCGTCAGTAAGCTTGAGCAGTTTGACATTCAAGGGGCATCAGCGGTGGCGCTGTTTATGCTGCTGATTTCCTTTGTCATTTTATTAACCATTAATATCGTTCAGTGGAAGCTGTCTCGCCGAGTAGGAGCGCGCTAATGCAAATTTCTAATAGCTACGACTATCAAAGCAACGCGGCAACCAAAGATGCCCCGTGGGTGAAGCGCTTGTTTGTCGGGGTTGCCATCTTATTTATGGTGGCAATGCTGGTCATTCCGTTAATGGCGGTGTTTTATGAGGCGTTTAAAGGCGGCTGGCAGCTGTATTTGGCGGCGCTTGTTGAGCCTGAAGCGCTGCAAGCGATTAAATTGACCTTAATTACGGCCGCGATTGTATTGCCCATTAACATGGTGATGGGACTTGCCATTGCTTGGCTGGTGACCCGATATCAGTTTCGCGGTAAGCAGCTGGTGACTACGTTGCTTGATTTGCCATTTTCGGTATCGCCCGTGGTGGCAGGATTGATGTTTGTGCTGCTTTTTGGTGTTAACTCATTCGTTGGGAGCTGGCTTGAAAGTGTCGGCATTCAGGTAATTTTTGCGGTTCCGGGGATTGTTTTGGCAACACTTTTTGTCACCTTTCCATTTATTGCCCGTGAATTGATTCCTTTAATGCAATCGCAAGGCGACAGCGAGGAGCAAGCAGCATTAACCTTAGGCGCAAATGGCTGGCAAACTTTTTGGCATGTGACCATTCCCAATATCAAATGGGCGCTGCTTTATGGTTTAATTTTGACCAATGCTCGAGCGATGGGTGAATTTGGCGCGGTAAGCGTGGTTTCAGGGCATATTCGCGGTGAAACCAACACCATGCCGCTGCTCGTTGAGATTGCTTATAACGAATATAATTTTACCGCAGCGTTTGCGTTATCAAGTATTTTGGCGGCACTGGCCTTGTTAACGCTATTGGTTCAGCAAGTGATGACCAAATTGCAAAACCGCAAATTTGCCAAAGCCACGCGCCTGCAAGCAGCGCCAAAGCTGCCGGTCAGCGCCAACGGCAAATTAGATGATGACAAGCCATCAAGCCTTGCTGCCAATGCTAACAACACCAAAGCGCTGAATGAATCGGTCTAATCAATGAACCAAAAGCATTAAAAACAACAAGATTGCAAAAAAGAGACTGCCATGAGTATCGAAATTCAAAACATTAACAAGCGCTTTGGCGATTTTACCGCCCTTGATAATATTAACATCACCGTTCCCACCGGAAAATTGACCACCTTGTTAGGACCTTCAGGCTGCGGTAAGACCACCTTGCTGCGCATCATTGCAGGGCTTGAGTTTGCCGACTCAGGGCGTATCTTGTTTGATGGCACCGATGTGACTGACACGCCGGTGCAAAAGCGCCGAATTGGCTTTATGTTTCAGCATTACGCGCTGTTTCGCCATAAAAACATCGCCGATAATGTGGCGTTTGGCTTAACGCTTTTGCCAAAAAACGAGCGCCCAAGCAAGCCTGACATTCAAAAGCGGGTCAATGAATTGCTTGAACTGGTTCAATTGCCACACGTTGCCAATGCGTATCCGCATCAATTGTCCGGCGGTCAGCGTCAACGCATTGCTTTAGCTCGGGCGCTCGCGGTCAAGCCCAAGCTTTTGCTACTTGATGAACCCTTTGGCGCGCTTGATGCCAAGGTTCGCAAAGAGCTTCGGACGTGGCTTAAAGACATTCACCACGAGATTGGCATCACCAGTATCATGGTGACCCACGACCAAGAAGAAGCTCGCGCGGTTTCTGACGAAATCGTCATTATGAATCACGGTCACGTCGAGCAGGTCGGCACGTCTGAAGAGCTGATTCACAATCCGGCAAGCGCCTTTGTCAGCGACTTTTTGGACATTGCGTAAACGGTTAAGGTTTTTAAAATTAAGGCTCAAGGTGGTTATCTTGGGCTTTTTTTCTTGAGCCTTTTTTGATGGTTTAAGCGGTTAATCAGCTTTTATCCCAAGTCGCCATAAAACCATGCCGTTCAGGACATGGATATCAGGCGACAGCCATTGACGCTTAGAATTGTTTGAGGCTTGCTAAAGCTCACTAAACCCAGCAAACTAAAACCATGAAAACACTCAAACTTCGACTGAAAGACAAACATGCCAAGCAGCTTAATCAATTAAGTAGCAGTGTTAACTTTGTTTGGAACTATGTCAATGAGTTGAGTTTTAAACACTTACAACGAACTGGAAAGTTCTTTAGCGCTTACGATTTAGCCGAATACACCAAAGGCTCAGGCGCTCTGCTTGGCTTACACTCGCAAACCATTCAAGCCATTAGTGAAACCCACGCCAAAAGCCGAAAGCAGTTTAAAAAAGCAAAGTTAAGATGGCGAACCAACAACCCTGAAGCCAAAACAAAAAGCTTAGGTTGGATACCCTTTAAAAAGAGTGCCATCAAACACCTAGCCACACGCCAAAGTGGTAAAAAGGCGCTGAAATCCACTATCCAATTAAGCTTAGCCAAAGGTCAAAAGCTGATTGTTGAAAAATATTACCAACTCAAATGTTAAGTAAGCGCTCGTGAATCTTCGCCTGATAGTAGGTTAGGCGAGGGTTGATTGGATGCGGCAAAATGGCAGCTTGCAGATTGCTTTCAGTAAAAAACTGCCTTACGGCAATCTTTGACAATTCAACGCCGACAACGTCAAAGCCTTTCGATAAACCAAAGCATATCAATGCTTTTGCCGCATAACGGGACAAAAACACGACCGTTTTTAGGCGTGTTTAATGCTTTAAAATATTTGATGAGCTTGGGATTAGGTGTTTTTTGCGAGAAGTCTGTTTGGCTATTTTTCCAAGCTTTTTGCCAAAAATCGGGAGTCATCAATTCAATTCTTATTATTTGTAGGTTTGACAGATATTAACCAGACCTAAAATCAAAGTCTAGGAAGAAATGTTAAAGCCAAGCTTAAGATAGGTATTTAAGGATAGGGGTCATCTACAGTTTTCATCATCTTTCTGTGTCTTTCGGGTTTTTCGTCTATGGCTTTTCAACTGGGCACGAGATTTCCTATATAATGTTAACTACGACAAACCTCCATATTTAGGCTTTTTAGGTAAAACGGTGCTTTATGATTAATCCTTCCTCGACGCGTTTAAATAAATATATCAGCGAAAGTGGGATTTGCTCAAGACGCGATGCTGACCGCTTTATTGAGCAAGGCAATGTGTTCATCAATGGCAAGCGGGCGCAAGTGGGTGCGCAAGTATTCGCAGGCGATACGGTCAAGGTCAACGGTCAGCTGATTGAGCCGCGCGGCGAGGACAACTTCGTGTTTATTGTCTTAAATAAACCAGTTGGCATCGTGAGCACCACCGAAAAGGCTGAAAAAAACAATATCGTTGATTTTGTCAGACATGGGGTGCGTATTTTCCCGATTGGTCGCTTGGATAAAGACTCGCAAGGATTAATTTTTTTAACCAACAACGGCGATTTGGTCAATAAGGTCTTACGCGCCGGCAATAACCACGAAAAAGACTACGTGGTGACCGTCAATAAGCCAATTACGGAGAGCTTTATTAATGGCATGGCAGGCGGCGTTCCAATTTTAGGAACAATGACCAAAAAATGCCCCGTGACTAAGGTATCGACTAACGTGTTTAGCATCACCTTAGTTCAGGGGCTAAACCGTCAAATCCGCCGGATGTGTGAGCATTTTGGCTATGACGTCGTCAAGCTTGAGCGAACGCGGATTATGAATGTGGGGATTAAAGGTCTTGCTATTGGCGAATGGCGCGATTTGACCCCAAAGGAGCTGTCGGTTTTATTAAAATCCATAGAAGGCTCGTCGTCAGAAGCTCGCAGTCCGACTAAAAAATCACGAAATACGCCTAGAAAAAAACCGCGCTCGGATGCACCACCGTCAAAAAACCCATCAAAACCAACCGAGCATGGCGCAAGAAAGCCAAAAGGCTCAACCGGTAAGGCGGGGCGAGGGTTTGGCGATAGCAAAAGACCTGCCGGCAAGACAAAACGTCCTGTAAAAGGTCGTGGGTCATCGCGGTCTTAACTTGGCTTATCAATTATTAAAAGCATTTCGGTATTTATGAAAATTACTCATATTTTAATTTTGTATGCGCTTATATAGTCTAATCTAGATAAATCCGATACAATCATTCTAACAAACTCAATTCATGAAATAAACAATGATGAACTGCTTGATGTCAGTATCAGTCAAACTTAGCTTGCCGATAGCGCTTATGATACTGATGCTCGCGTCATTGAACCGATTAAATCAGTATAAGGCAATGCCCTCATACCGCCTAAGTGCTACCGACTGAAGACAAGAGACTTTGATAAAGAACTTTATGAAGACAGTCATCTGATCGAGAACTTCTTTGCCAAGATTAAGCAGCACCGTGCGATTGCCACTCGTTATGATAAGTTAGTCAGTCATTTCCTCAGTGCTATTCACTTAATTTCTTGCGTGGTCTGGCTTAATTGATGACACGCTCTAGCACAGTAAAAAATAATTAAAACTTAAGAACAAAATAATAAGGCATACTTGTCGTTACAATCACACCTGGACGGCTTCACAGGGTATGGCATGCCAAGGACAGTCATCCAAAAATAAATGTTCATAATGCCCTCACCTTATCGCAAGGCGATACGATCAATTTAAAAGATATTGAGACCAGCTTAGAAAATTTTCGACTGCCGCAGTCATCCATTACGAATATTGACATCATACCAAGTATCAGCCGTCAATTAGTTACAATTGTTTAATTTAATGACGCCTCATAACAGCTAAGGCTAACTGTCAATATGAACAAACAATGTTATCGAGTAATTTTTAATAAAGCCCGCGGCATGATGATGGTAGTCAGCGAGATTACCAAAAGTCAAAATAAATCCGCAGGAAATGACAACGGTAGAAAGTCCTCAAAAGCAAAAGCTACCTCCCAATCAGAAAAAAAGTATAGTTATCATCGTTTGGTCATAGCCGTATTATGCTGTCAAAGCATGATTTATACCCAATCTCAAGCAGCCAATAGTCAAATACAAAACACCGCCACTAATGTGCCTATCAATCAGCGAGCAGCCTTATTAAAAGCGCCTAATGGCACTCCCATTATTAACATCCGCACTCCAAATAGTAACGGCTTATCTCACAACACGTATAACCAATTTGATATTGGCACCAATGGCGCCGTACTCAATAACAGCATAGGCACTGCAAATACCCATTTAGCAGGGTCTATTTCCGGAAACCAATACCTTGCTCAAGCTGCTGCCAACACGATTTTAAACGAAGTTCGTAGTAATGCGCCGGTCAAATTTCAAGGTAATCTTGAAGTTGCCGGACAGCGTGCCGATGTGATCATCGCCAGCCCCTCAGGGCTTCAAATCCAAGGTGGCGGATTCATTAACGCCAATCGGGCAACACTGACCACAGGTACTCCTAAGATAGATAGTACCGGAAACTTGACTGGCTTTGATGTTAAGCAAGGTCACGTTCAATTTGATAATTCAGCAGCCAATAGCGCTTTGGGCGGCGCACTTTATAATGGCATCAACAAAAACCAAGCCGATTACGTTGATGTCTTAGCAAGAGCCGTCACTATTAACGGTCAAATTCATGCCAATCAAGATGTTACCATCGTTAGTGGCAGTAACAGCGTTGATTACGATACAGCAGAAGCCACAAAAATTGCAGGATCAGGGGTTCGACCTACTTTAGCGGTAGACGTCAGCGACCTTGGTGGTATCTATGCAGGATCTATTCACCTTATTGGCACGGAAAATGGCTTAGGTGTTAAAAATGCAGGCAACATCAAGGCCAATCAACAAATCATCTTGACCAACTCAGGAAAAATTGAAAACTTAGGCAATATTGAAACGACCAAAGCACAAACGAGTTTAGTTAGTCTCAGCTCAACAGGAACCACCGGCAGTATCCATCATAGCGGTACAGTTAGCAGTTACGGCATGATTGACTTACAAGCCGATAAAGACATTGTGGTAAGTAGCGGCATTGTGAAAAAAAATAATGCCGGAGCAACGCAGCTCATGCCCAATGTGGTGCGCATAGACGCAACTGGCAACTTAAAAATATCAAACAGCTCGGACGTTCGAAATTTAAATACTGACAAACAAGCCAATATTTACTTGCATTCAGGGCAGGATACTTATCTTGATACTCAAAGTATCGTCAGCTCAAATGGCGGCATTTCTATAGAGGCTGACCGCAGCGCATATTTAAACAGCAATAGCAAAACCTCAGCAGGCAACGCCCAACTGACAGTTTATTCTAAAAACGGCACCGTTATTGATAATGCGAGTGTGACCAGTCGCGGTGATTTGTATCTTGGTTCAGGGAAAAACGATACCAACGTTGCAGCCGATACCATCATCCAAAATAACAGTCAGCTTCAAGCCCAAAAAAACCTAACCATCAGTTCAGGACGTGATACATCAATTAAAACAGGCAGCCGTATCACCTCCAATAACCTTGCTGTACAAGCTGGTCGCAATGCTGTTATTGACAGTAGTGGCAATATTACCGCTACTGGTGAAGCGGCGATACAAGCCAATGAGCTGGCAGACATCAAAAATAATACCCTCCCTATCAGTGTCGGAAAACAGCTGACTATTGCAAGCAAAAAAGCAAACATACTCAATAGCAGCCTCAGAGCGAATGATGGCATCACGATAAGCACTCAAGGTCAAGACATTACGATTACCAACAGTATTCTGAGCAGTGAAAAAGGCGCAGTAGCTGCCGTTGCCAACCAAGCTGGGTTAAACGTAAATGCCCTCATCACCAATGCCAACAGCACTGTGTTAGCTGCCACTGGCAACATTGGTATCGCTGGCAGTCGCTTTACCTCAGACAACATTGCCATCGAGACTGAAAAAGACTTAAATGTTGATAATCTGATCACCATCACTAAGAGCCAGCCGCTAATCAGCAATACCAATTTAGCATCCAAAGGGGCATCAACGATTGCTAACAGTCAATTAAAAAGTACTGGCAATATCACTATCAATAGTAATCTGGGACTAGCCCTTAGCAATAGTCAAATTCAAGCTCAAGGCATTTCTCTCAAGACCACCACCGCCAAGACAGATAAAAGTGACAAAGGTATTGTTAATTCCTATGGCGATGGCGACATCAGTTTAGTTAATACTGAGCTATCTGCCACTGGCAATGCCGCTAACGGTATGGTTATCGATGCGGCTAATCATTTAAATGTTATCAATACCAAAACACTATCAACTGGCAGCAGCACGTTAAAGTCGGGCAACCTGATGCGCCTGAATAACAGTGAAATCAGCTCAGGCAAACACCTAATAATAAATAGCAACAATCAGCTGATAACCAATGGTGAACGCTACGCTAGAAACTTAGGAACAGTGGAAGCTCCAAAATGGAGCAGTAGTTTGCAGCATATTGCTGGTGATACCACCTTGCAGGCTGATGAAATTATGTCAATAGATAGCCGTTCAGCGCAGGCCTATAAAAACACAAATATCACTGGCGGCGCTGTCATTATCAATTCAGCCAACAGCCTTGGTTTTAACAGTAATACCAACATCAATGCGACAGGGAGCGCAAAACTTGCAAAAAATAACGCCAAACTAAGTGATGGAAAAGCGGCAAATACCTTAAATGGCGATTTAGTTATTAGCAGCGCTGCGGGCAACTTAGTAATTGACCCTAAAAACCTGACGCTTAATGCAATGGGTGATGCAACCTTAGCCGCTCGTGGTGGCAAATTGCATCTTAAAGGTTATTCAGGAAAGCAAGGATTTGGCTCTGAGCAAGTGGTCAAATTAACTGCTGGCGGTGACATCAGTCTAAGCGGTAAAGAGGTGTTAATTGAGGGCAGTGATTTATTGTCCGTTAAAAAAGATGCCAACAATAAACCGACATTGATTGCAGGGAAGCCTGTGCCGACTGGTGGTATTAATATTGCGGCAACTGTTGGTAGTGTCGAGCTAAAGGGCGTTAAAAATAGTTTTAGTAATTATGTGTCGCCTAATAAATTAAGAATTATCGAACAACAAATTGCAAGCGTTAATGCTGAGCTTAAACGCTATGAGCCTCAAATAAAAACATTGCAACAATCAGATAGTAATATTAAAAATATTATTATGGCTTTAAATCAAAGAAACGAGCCGCTGATGGATTACTATGTAGCCGTACAAAACAAGTTCGTAAACACTCCTGAATATAAAACTGCTATTCAAAGCAGAGATGTAATCAATCAGTTTAATTCCCAAATAGCAGATCTTAAAGTAATTCTTGAAACCTCTAAAAAAGCATCAACCGGCTTTGAGCACAAAGCTGCCACCCTTACCGCCGGTAAAGATATTAATATCACTGCCAAACAAGGCGTATTGATTGAAGGCGCTGATATTACCAGTAACAATGGCGGTATTAATATCTTGGCGCAAGGTAATCTTACGCCTACAGAAACTAAAGACATCAACGACATAACCATTGGCACCAATTATGACAGTATCCGTATTACAGGGCTTGCTGACATCTATCAACAAGGCAATATAAGTAAAGGCGTTGTGACCGGTCCGAACTACTCCTATCACCAACTGATTAAGCAGCCCACCCTGACTGCAAAAAATGACATTAAAATATCAGCCCAAGGTGAAAGACCAGCAACTACCGCCACAATGAATAATAATGCAGTTATTTTAAATAGTGCAGAGCTGCAATCAAGCAATGGCGGTGTTTATATTGATGCTGCTCGTGGTGATATTAATTTAGAGGCATCACAAACAGCGTTTATGGATGGATCGCAAACCACCAGCACTTCACGTAAATGGTACGGTAAAAAGAAAGTCACCACCACTACGACCACCTCTAACAATAGCAATGCCATCACCACCGACATTGCCGCAAAAAATATCAAACTGACTTCAGATGGCAACATCAATATTTATGGCTCAGCACTTACAGCAGCGCCGACAGGTCGCGTTGAAATAACCGCAGGCAAAGCGCTGAACCTATATGCAATAGAAAATCTTAATGAAAATAGCACGGACATTAAAAAGAAATCTAGCTTTTTAGGGGTTCGCTATAATAAAGATCATACTAATGACACAAGACAAGAGCTGATTCAACTGCCAGCAAAGCTCATAGGTGGTAAAGCCTATACCAAATCTGGAGGTAACACCTTATTACAAGGGACGGTATTTGACACTTTAAACCCAGATGACATTCAAGTGGGTGTTGGCAAATATGCTGATGCAAAAGCAAAAATCATTTTAGACACCATCACCACTCAAATCACCACCACCCATAATCAGGAAAAAGAAAGCACCGTTTGGCAAAAAACGGTGGACAAAGGGGATGTTGTTACCACAGGCACTTTACCTAAATTCAATCAAACCCCAACGATGACCACACCCAACGGCGTTGTTATCAATGTTCCTGTCAGTGTAAATATTAGCGGTAACAACCAAGCCAAGCTTGATATTCAAAAAAGTCCAGAAGAGCTGGGTAAGATTGCCCTTAATCTGTCTAAACAACTAGGATATGAGTATCTGGCAGCACTGGATAAGACCAATGATATCAACTGGCAGCAGGTTAATTTAATTCAACAAAACTGGGACTATACGCAAGAGGGACTGACGCCAGGGGCTGCGGCACTGATTGCGATTGCCGTTGGTATGGCGACAGGTGGAACTGGCGCTCTTAGTGCTTCTTCTTTTGGTATCACCTCAGCGGCAGGAAGTGCAGCATTCAGTTCTTTAGCATCTCAAGCTGCCGTCACCCTCATCAATAACCAAGGAGATATTAGCAAAACGCTTAAGCAGTTAGCCAGCAGCGCTGCCATTCGTAATGTGGCAACTTCTGCGTTGACTGCAGGATTAAGCGCTAAATTTAATCTTGGAAGTAGCCCGACAGATGCTTTTGGTCAAAAGCTTGCAAATGGCGTTGGTACGGGACTGACACAAGCGGTTGCTGATGCTGCTATCAATGGCATAAGCTTTGAAGAGGCTTTGAAAAATGGTTTACGTAACTCGCTAGTTGATGTGTTTGCTGCTGAGACGTTTAGTAGCTTTGTGAAAGATTTTGAAGGCGATGATTTTGTTAATAATTTTGCTCATAAGTTAGCAGCAGCAGGAGTTGGTTGTGCGACTGCTAGCGCCAAACAACAAAGCTGTAGTGCAGGCGCAGTTGGTGCAGCGGTTGGTGAGATGGTAGCACAACTTGTTACTAGCGAAGAAGATGAGTTGCTTACTAAGTTGGGTATTGCATCGGCTGCTCAATTGAAAAGAACTGAAGATATAGCTACATTAACAGCCGGAACTATTGCGCTCATGTTCAATGTGGATGTTAATACAGCAGCAAACAGTGCTAATCAAGCTGTAAAAAATAATCATAACCTTGACTCTGCTAATAAAGTACAGATTAGTGAGGCAGATGCTTTGAGAATGAAGGCGATGATTTCCGCTGTACTTCCTATTGATACTGTAGAGGCAGTAGTTAAGGCCGTAAAAAATGGTACAAGCTATCGTGAAATTGGTATGATCATAGGTGCGGGCGGTGGTGCTCTCTTGCTTAAATCAGGTAAACTCAGTGATTTATCTACTTTCATCAAAGTAAAAAATAAAGCCTGTTTTGTCGCTGGTACGCTTGTTGAAACGATTGATGGCCTAAAAGGCATTGAGACTATTAGGCAAGGCGATCTTGTTTGGTCACGTCACGAAGAAACGTTAGAATATGGCTATCGCCCAGTTGTTAATATCGTCAGTTTTGATGACAAAGAAATTTATGAAGTAGTCGTTAAAGACAACCATGGTAAGCTTGAAACCTATCAAACGACTGAAGAGCATCCGTTTTGGGTAGTAGATACGGGATGGTTACCAGCTTCACTATTACAAACAGGCATGATGCTAGTTAATCGTGATAATCAAGCGGTATTAACAGTAGTTAGTCAGACCAAACTTAATAAAACAGGCACTGTTTATAATTTTGAGGTAGCAGAATTCCACACTTATCATGTTGGTGAGTTAGGTGTTTGGGTGCATAATAGCTGTATTGAAAAAGTTTTACCTTCAGTTAAATCATTTGAACAGGCGAGAAACAAAGCATTTAATTTAATAGAAGAAGTAGCACCAATGGGAAGCTCAAAACCAGTGATTGGTAGATTAAAAACAAGTAAAGGATATGGTCAGGTTGTAGGACGTGAATCTTTAGATGGAAAAGTAAGATGGCGTTTAGATTATGATGATATTAAGGGCATGCATATTAATGTAGAGGATTTTAGATTAGGTAAAGGTGATAAAGCTAAAAAATACGCTATACCGATTGAAGGTGGTAAAGAAGCCGATTTTACCAAATATCTTAAACAACTTAATAGGTAATCTATATGAGTATATTATTTGATGAAGCTCTAGAAGCTCTTAAAGAAGTTAGAGTATTAAAAGATGAAGAGACTAAAGAAGTAATAGATCATTTTATTAGCTCCTTTCCAATACAGACTAGTGGTAACGGTAGAATTGATTGGGACAAGATCGATAATAAAGTTTCGTTATCGTCTATTCAAGAAATCAAGACTCAAGTAGATTTTGGCTTAACTGAGAAATGTCTAGTAATCTGGAACGATGAATCACATCCAATTTTGGAAACAACTATTGGAAATGTAATTCATGCATTTGACGATGTTACCGCTGTAAGTTTTGATACGTGGATATTTTTTCCAAAAAGTAATAACGTGATTGAAAATCTTTCTTCTAGTCTAAAAATGACCACGTTTTTTTAAATGTGTATATTATATATCATCTAAAAGATTAATCATTTTGAAAAAGTTACCTCATTTAGAATTGCAGCGTGCCTTTGAAAAATATTTTTAGATTGGATGAAGTTAATGAATAGCTTGCATACATTTTTATTATTAAAATCATATCAATAACTCTAACTACGTACTAAAGTTATTTTTAAAACTTTTATCACAATCATCTATTATTAATAATAATCGGATAAGAAATAGTCCGTGGTGCAGTTGGTGGTGTGGTCCGTACCACCTCCGTCACAGGTTTTCCTGTAGCATTCAGTTCTTTAGCGTCTCAAGCTGCCGTCACCCTCATCAATAACCAAGGAAATATTAGTAAAACACTGAAGCAGTTAGCCAGCAGCGCTGCCATTCGCAATATGGCAACTGCTGCGTTAACGGCTGGATTGACAGCTAATCTGAATATTTCGAATATGACTAATAGTAATTTCGCTAATGAGCTTATTCAAGGCGTTGTTAAAGGGGCAAGCAATGCAACTATTGAGTCAGCTATTGGTGGTACTAGTTTCCAAGACGCACTAAAAAATAATTTGATAAACGCTTTTGTAGATATGGGGGCTACTCAGGTTGCTGGACAGATTGGTGGTCTTGATTTCTCAGATAGTAAATTTGTCGATGGTCTATCTAGAAGTATCGTTCATGGTATGGCAGGATGCATAGCAGGGCAAGTAACGAGTAAAGACTGTGGTTCAAGGGCAATGGGTGCGGCACTAGGAGAAGCTATTGGCATTTACATGACTAACTCCAAGCGTCAGTACATGCTTAATGACAAAAATGAGTTAATAAGCTTTGTTAGTGCTGCGGATGAACAGATTATTCTCGATACATCAACCTTAATTGTTGCTTCAATAGCTGGTGTTTATGGACTGGATGTTAATGATGCTGCTCAAGGCTCTAGAATTGCAGTTAAAAATAATGCTCTACAAGTAGCAGCAGCAGGAGTGTGTGGACCCGCTGTAGTAGCTTGCGGTGCTATAATTGTAGGTGCGTCAGGAGCTGTTTATCTGATGACTCCACAGGGGAAAAAATTAATAGGTAATACTATTGATTCAGCTGGAGATGGAATAAAAACGGGCACCAAAAACGTACAAAACTTTATGAAGGCTATATTGTCTTCTGATGGTCCGAAAACAGGTAATGATAATTTAGATGATGTTTTAGAAGGCGCATCCGCATCTGATCAAGGTGGCAAAGGCTATAATTATCCTGGTACTCAGGAAGACTTAATTAAGGACTTAAGTAATATCGAAGGTGCAAAACAAAACAAACGTAAGGATGGCAGCACTACAACTATTTTACCAGATGGAACTAAAATTGATACATATCCAAGCAGAACTAGTACTGGTAAACCAGGTTGGTCAATTACTAAACCTGGAGGTAAAAAACCAAAATACAAAGGAGATACTAATTAATGTATTATTTAAAGAACAGTGATCAAGAATACTTCAGTGAGTTTTGGAGGCAAGAGAGAAAATATCTCACTGAAGTTGATGCAAAGTTACTAACGGTGGATGAAGCAAATAATCATCCATTTAACGATTTGTTAAATAGAGGGATTAATGATGCTAAACCTTATTTAAATACTGATTACAATTACTTTTGCATTCCTTATGAGCTAGATGAGGAAATAGATGGGGAAAGCAACCTCTTATCAGAAAAAGTTATTTCTGATCTAATAAATGAAAACCTATCAGGAAAATTCTATATTGCATCTACAGATGCCGAGCTTTGTTGCTTCGGAGAATGTAACTATATAGATGAAAAAATAATTTGGAATTTTTCATCGCCACATTTAAACACACCTTTCTTAATTTTTGATGATAATAAAGAATTTTTTGCCTTAATAGATTACGACTTACCTTTACAAATTATCGGTTATAGAAAAAATATAATAGATAATAATCATTATATTAAAAACAGAGTTGGTCAAAGTGGCTGGAACAATATATTTGGCAGATATAATCATTACAATAAATTATCTTATATTTTTAAAAATTATTATGAATTCCTATTACCTAAAGAAATTGGTAGAGTTTTAGACTCTAAAACTCTACATTCTTTCAAATGAATACCTATATACACATCCGTATTAAAATATGTAAGTACAATTAAGAAGAACAAGTTAAAAGTTTTACTTCGTAGATACTATAAGAAAAAGCGAAATTAAGAGCCTAGCTTTGATGCTTTGAAAGGTTGCTGACTTTTAAGAACCGCTTGAGCAACGGATAATTTCGTTCTCAAATAAGAGTTGAGTTTAAGAAAATCACAAATAACCTGTATGAAAGTTCGAAATCTAAAACATGCAAATAACTCTGGTAAATGACCAGAGTTATTTGCATGTTTTAGATCGATCACCGATTATTAATAATAATCGGATAAGAAATAGTCTGTGGTGCAGTTGGTGGCGTGGTCCGTACCACCTCCGTCACAGGTTTTCCTGTAGCATTCAGTTCTTTAGCGTCTCAAGCTGCCGTCACCCTCATCAATAACCAAGGAGATATTAGCAAAACGCTTAAGCAGTTAGCCAGCAGCGCTGCCATTCGTAATGTGGCAACTTCTGCGTTAACGGCTGGGTTAGGTACTAAGTTAGGTTTTAGTAGTAGTGTTAATGACACTTTTGAACAAAAGCTGTCTAGTGCTATCGGTAATGGTTTTACAAAAGCGGTTGCTGATGCTGCTATCAATGGCATAAGCTTTGAAAAATGGTTTACGTAACTCGCTAGTCGATGTATTTGCTGCTGAGGCTTATAGTGGCTTTGTTAAAGATTTCGACACTAATAATTTTGCCGATAATCTGGCGCACAAATTAGCAGCCGCTGGTGTTGGCTGCGTGGCTGCTAGTGCCAAACAACAAAGCTGTGATGCTGGGGCTATTGGAGCAGCAGTTGGTGAGATGCTGGGAGATTATTTAGTTGATGATCCAAATGCTTTAAGTGATATACAAAGACAAAAAATCATCGATACGGCTAAATTACTTGCAGGGTCAGTGGCATTATTGACTAACGTTGATGTTAATACAGCAGCTAATAGTGCTCATATCGCAGTTGAAAATAATTCAGTAGCTAAAATTGTAGTAGCTGTTTTAAAAATTGGTAAAAAAACAGTAGAAATAGCGGCTAAAAATGGAAAAATAAATCTCAGAGATCTAAAAAATGCTTTTAAAAAAGAAGGGATTGATACATATGACAATTTCGTAACTTTAGCTGATGGTCAATTAACTGTGGCCGATGCAGAGGCTTTAGTCAGTCTGATAACTGGTTTCGATATCCCTCTACGTCAAGTTAAAATTGACATGATAGTAAAAAAGAGAGGCGTAGCTACAAATCCATACCAATACAGTGAGTTATTAGATATAGTCAGCAAAAAAGGTTATGAAGCTAAGACAATTGAGAAAACAAAAATATTTGTTAACAATAAAGGTAAGCCTAAGTTTTTAATCAGATCAAACACTAGTCATAGTGGTGATGTATTTAAGGGTTTCAACGATCAAGCTTCAGCTCTTGCAGCAGCTAAAAGTAAATCTAGCAAGGCATTTCAAAGAGCTGGGAGTTATGATATACATTTAAATAGGGTAGCAGACTAATGAATTTTAAGTTTTACGGAGTATCAAGATTTAAAGATAGCCAAGAAATTAGCGAAGCAGAATGGACAGATATTTCTAACTTTATCGAAAATTTTGGATTTGAAAATATCAATGTGTATCTATCTATTGAAAACAATTTTATAGAATTTCTAAGAATGTTTTATATTGATGGTTCAATAACTCCTCAGGAAAAATATGGTATAAGTTTACTAGCATCTTGTATAAATATATATGATTTAAAAAATCTTAATGAAAAATATTTTTACGGTTTAGAAGATGTTGAAACAAGGCTACACGCATTGGCAAAATTGAATATTAGCTATTTAAATGAAGACGATTTAACTTTTTTGCTTAGATGCTGGGTAAGAGATTTATGCTCAATTCATTTTTTTGAAGTTAGTACAGGTAGTTCATTGAGATCATCAGATGAGAGCTTTACTTTTACTATGATGTTGCGTGAAGATATAGAAATCTCAGATATATTTGAGCCAGTTAATAATGTATATATACATGAGTCTTTAGATCCAGATAGATAAATATCAACATGGTATTATTAGCTTATAATAGACCTCGTATAAAAGCGCCCTCTCATTGACTTCAAATAAAGAAGTTTCAATGCCAAGTAGTGAGTCATGCAAGAGGTCTAATATCTAAAGTAACAACTTCCAATCAATTATTAATAATAATCGGATAAGAGATAGTCCGTGGTGCAGTTGGTGGTGCAGTCCTTACCACCTCCGTCACAGGTTTTCCTGTAGCTTTATCTTTAATCCAAATATCAGCATAGCTGTCTTTACTCATCCACGCCGTACCGATATCAGTAACGAAGTCTAATTGATAGTTTTTATTCGCCTCAGCATTAAAGGTAAGCTTAGTCGGCTGAGTATAATGCCCTGCCATACGGTAAGTAACGGTTAATGTGTGTTCACCCACTGTGATGGGATAAACCTTATCCCAAGTTGCGCTATACGCTTCCTTTTTGCCTTTAGGAACGCGCTTGCCATCAATATCAATAATATAGGCAATACGGTCGCCGACAAGAGCCGTATGTCGCGGTTCCATCTTACCCATAATCGTCGCTGTGGCACCTGAAACTGGCGGTTGATAAATCAGCTCGCTTGGTAGCTCATTAACATTTTTCATGCTCATACAAGCCGTTAATAAAGGTAGCGTAAACGCTAGTGCATACAACTTCATAAATTAATCTCAATAGAATTCATTCGTTTTACGCCATTCAACATATAACTAACAGCTTTAATTTTTAACTAAAAAATAGTTTAATCACAGTTTAGTAGATTATTTAAAATCACAAAGTAGATTTATTAATATTTTTTATGAATTTTCGGTATACCCTATTTTTTTAAATTAAATTAATGTTGACTTTATTGTCAGATACATTTATCGTTCGCAAGATACAATTATTAATATTTCTGTAACATATTATATAGTAACGGTAAATAATCATGAGATTGAATACGTTAATCACACTGTCAACCGCCAGTATTGGAATAGTTTCTTCATTTGCCACAAGCATGGCATATGCTGACACTGATAAGGGGCAGAAGTGGTTAATGTCTCAATCTCAAAGTCCTAGTAGCGCTATAGCTCACTCTCTGCAAACTGAGCAAGAAATGAGCCAAACTCTTAAGCTACTGCAGTCTCAAATAAAATCTACTGACTTAACCTCAGCACTAACTGTTGAATCTAGTACAGAAGGTCTAGTACGTCTTGCTTTATTGGCTTATCACCAAGAAAAGACATTGCATCCTGCATGGCAAAAGCTGACAGATAATCAAAATATCGATGGCGGCTTTGGTCATATGAGCGATTGGCAATCTAATCCGCTTGACACCGCTTTTGTATTAATTGCTTTATCTGAAACCAATTATCTGTCCGATCTTGATGCAACCACTCTTAAGCTTTGGCAGTCTCGTATCAACAAAGCTCTAAGCTACCTTGCAACTCAGCAGCACCAAGATGGTGCTTACAAAATTTCTCATTTAGATAACTTATATACCAGTAGTTATGTTCTGTCAGCATTTACACCGTATATAAAAAATCAAGGTCAATACATTAGCAATGTACAAAATTTGGTGAATTACCTTGGCTCTAGACAAACTGCCCCCGCGACTTGGTCTACCCAAGAAAATGAAAAAGGATTGTTTTTAGATGCGTTAGTTGCAGAAAGTCTATATCCCTACCAGGACAGTAATCACCAAGCTGCCTTTCGTACCAATTTTAATAATCGCGTATTAGCATTACAGGCTGAAAATGGCAGTTGGCAGGGTGATGTCTATGTCACCTCTTTAGTGCTACGGGCATTGAACAAGCTGTCGCAGCCAGTTGTTAATCCCATTACCTCAGCCATCAGTTTATCAACATTAGATACCGAGACCTTATTACCTTTAAGCGAGGTAGCATTGACTGCAAGCAGTGCCAACAGCGCTCAAGATATTAATATTATCAGCGACAGTGATGGCAATATCATTATACAAAACGTAGCTGCAGGAAATTATACATTTACGCTTAGTAAGGAAGGTTATGCCAGTGCTCAATTCACTCTACGTTTGCGTAAAGGTGAGCAGGTTAATTTAGGACAGGTTAAATTAAGCCGAGCCTCAGCCATTGCTAATGGTCAGATACAAGGAACGGTCACGGATAAGCTGTCAAACAGCTTGATTGCAAATGCGATGGTCACTTTGGTTCTTGTTGATGCCGATGGTAAAAAGCTAAGTAATTTTGAGCCTATTGTCACGAAAACTAATAGCCAAGGTGCTTATCAGATTACATTGACAAAAGAGCAGCAAGAGGTCTCAAAAGGGCGATTTGGAATAGACATTCGTGCCGAAAACTACTTAGCGGTTCAAGGCAGCGGTATAGCGCCAGCAGGTGGTGTTACCTTATTTAGTCCTCAACTGATAATCACTAGCCAACCGCAAGCAGTCTTAGTCGCTCAAGCAATAGATGATAACGAAAACCCTCTAGCTGGCGTCGTTTTTACTAATGAAGACAGCAAGCAAACAGCGACGACAGATGCGTCAGGTAAAATCAGCATCAACAGCTTGGAGGCTGGAACACAAATCTGGCGATTAAGTAAAGAGGGATATCAAAACACCTCTTTTAACTTTGTAGTTGAAGATGCCGCAACTTATGATGTGGGAATAATCACTTTAAAAAAGACGGTGCTGTCGGATCCAAATGATCCAAGCAGTGAGCCACTGCCTGATCTCACTGGCAACTTTACCATTGCACCAATCGATGCCACAACTAAGCAAAGCATCCAAGGGTTTAAGGTCGTAGCAGAGAGACTAGATAACAATCAAGTGGTCCAAACCCAGTCTTTTGTCCCCAGTGATAATTTAAATATCGCTAACAAGCTAGAGTTGCAGTTGCCAGTTGGCAGATGGCGTTTAACAATATCGCACCCAGCCTACCGCTCGTCCAGTCAGACTTTTGATTTAAATAATGACAACACGCTTGATTATGCCCCAAGCTTAGTCATTAATCCTTATGCGGTATCAGGGTCAGTAGTAGATTCGCAAACCAATAATCCCATTGCAGATGCTCCTGTCGTGGTATTTAATAATGATACTGACCAAAAGATTTATACAGGTAAGACAGATAGCGGCGGTAGATTCACTCTTCCAAGTAATTTAAGCGCCGCTAATGTTCGCGTTGAAATTAGCCCTGCTTTATATCTACCCACCACTCGCCATATAAACCGCCAAGCTGATTTCACAACCAACGTTGATATGGGAGAGATACGCCTACGCCCTAAATCTGCTGATGTCGTATTGCCAGATCTAACTTTAGCTTCTATAGACAGTACAAGTTTATCAACAGACCAACAGCGTCTTATAACAACAGGAACGCTAAAAGCAGTCATTGAAAACAAGGGAAATGCAGATTTACTAAATACAGATGTGAGCGTAATCGCGTTTATCGATGCTAATAACAATCGGCAGTTCGATGAAGGTGAACAGATTGTTGGCAAATTAAAAACAAAAATGTTTTTAACTCAGGGCGCAACCGAAGCGATTGATATTATGATCAATGCTAAGGTGAATTTTCGTGATGCACCAATTGCCGTTATGGTCGATAGCGAGCAACAAATTGCAGAAAAAAGTGAGGATAATAACGTCAGGCTCACAAGTGATGGTGTTGAAATTAAGCCCCCTGTAGGAACGCTAGAGGCTGAGGTGGCATGGCATCATGGTAAAAGTGCTAACTACCCAGAAGGAGAGCCGCGTTCTGGGATAAATTATACTTCACCTATAGCAATACCATTATTAGATACAAATGGCGATGGCGTTATAGGAGCTGGAGATGCTGCAGCTATTATTTATATCACTGAAAATGGGGTACTAACGGCATTAGATGGTAGAGACGGAAGTGTTTTATGGGAGCGCAGTAGCTATCAACCTAACTATTATTATCCTTTTGTGTCAGCTGCCGATATAAATAATGACGGAATACCTGAGATTATAGTAGGAAAAACAAATAACCAAATTGATATCTTAAATAATCAGGGAGAACTTATTCGAACAGTATCTATTCCTGCAGGAATGAACTCAAATCCAGTTGAAATAGCAGATGTCAATCAGGATGGCTTCTCTGACTTGGTGACAAACTCAGGCTATTATACATTTGAGACTGATACGTGGACAATTTTTAGCAATAAAAACACTAAAGCTTTTTATCCTCCAGTTATTGCAAAGCTTATAAAAGACAGTTCAGGTAATCAAATAGTTTCAGGATTAGATGTTTTTGATAGTGATGGTAGTCATCTATTTTCTTTGGAAGGAGTATCAATAGGAAGTAGATTTATAAGTACAGCTGCTATCGCTGATATAAATGATGATAGTTATCCAGAAATTATCACCACTTCAGCAGGCTACATCAATATTAATAACGGTCAAAACGGCAAACTAATACGACGTATTAAAATGACTAGTGGTTCTGAGTCTCCAGCACCGACTGTTGCAGACTTCAATGGTGACGGTAAACCAGATATCGGAGTTGCTGGTGCAAATGCATATGATACTTTTAATGCCGATGGTAGTCTAATATGGTCAGTCAAAACACAAGATACGTCTTCACAAGTTACTGGATCAACATTATTCGATTTTAATAATGATGGCAAAAAAGAAGTAGTCTATGCTGATGAAGTTCGTTTAATGATACTTGATGCAGAAACTGGCAACTTAATACTTGAGATACCTCATACCTCTGCGACGTGGATTGAATATCCCATTGTTGTAGATGCTGATGGTGATGGTCATGCAGATATTATTTTTGGATCAGCAAGCTATGGAAGGTCTTACGATAATAAGGTATACAATGGGATCCGCATGATCTCTAGCAAAAATAAAGACTGGGCTGATACCCGCAATATCTGGAATCAGTACAGCTATCATGTCACTAACATCAACGATGATTTATCTGTACCAAAAATTGAGCCTAACAGCTGGGACATACACAATACCTATCGCGCTAACTTGATTCCAGGAGTCAACGTTACAGCTGCTGCTGATATAACCGCCTCTTATCTTCAAATTAAAGATAACGGCAGTAGTGCTGCCAGCCGCTTTACTGCTCGTATTGGTAACGCTGGAGGAAAGCCGGTTTCTAAAGGCACTCCCATCAGCTTCTATAGACTCCCTAAAGGCGCTAACGACGGTCAAGCCCAACTTATTGGCAAAGTCACTCTTACAGACTCACTAGCCGCAGACAGCTATGTTGACCTAAGTATCGATTACACTCCTGAAAGTGGCAGCCTTGCCGACTTTGGCGAACTTATCGTCATTGCCAACGATGCAGGGGCGGGTATTGAAAGTGCTACAGGTATTCCAAACCCAGTCACTCCTACAGACCCCGCTTATGATCACGGCGTCATACAAGAATACACCCGTAGCAATAACATGGCTCGTATTGCCGTCACAGGCAATTTTACGGCGTTCAGTCTTGCAGGGAGTACGAATAAGACTGCCTATACAGCCAATGACAAAGTGACTATTACAGCGTCGCCCACGAACTTAGGCAGCTTTCCTACCTCACCGAGTATTCGTGTCAGCATCGTTGATAGCGCAGGTAACCTCATACATCGGTTTAATGATAATCCTGTAGATTTAAATGTTGCCCTTACCAATATTGGCAACCCCCCAGTGAACAGTGCCAATATCTTAAACACTTGGAATACTCAACAAAGCCCCACAGGAAACTACAAAGCGCGTATTGAACTGATTTATCAAGACAAAATCGTCGCGGCGGTAGATAAAGATTTCGCCATTGTCGCTGATGTTGAGCTATCGGCTCAAACCAATAGCCAATTGTCGGTTAATAAAACACAGTACCTTCCTACTGACCTAGTTCAGGTTCACTCGCGACTGATAAATACTGCCAGTAATGCTATGGCAGGACAGCGTGAGGTAACGCTGACCGCTACCGATCCAAGCGGAAAGCTCATTTGGACGCAATC
Source organism: Psychrobacter sp. GTC18467 (assembly GCF_055397455.1). Lineage (NCBI taxonomy): Bacteria > Pseudomonadati > Pseudomonadota > Gammaproteobacteria > Moraxellales > Moraxellaceae > Psychrobacter > Psychrobacter sp. GTC18467. The sequence goes on along the minus strand of NZ_AP038920.1, from coordinate 2,564,823 downwards.
ATATAGCCATCATGAACTAGCACCAAACGCTATTAAAGACCAACACTTTAGCATCCCTCTTGTAGATGCCGTTGCAGGTGATTATCTGATTACCAGCGCTACAACAGCCAGTGATGGCAATCAAGCTGAACAAATATTAACCCAATCATTCAACGTGCTTTCAGCGGCGCAGTCAGGCTTTGGTGTATCGGGAACACTAACTGGCGCCGCTGAAATAGAAGTCGGTGATACAGTAAACTGGCAATGGACGATTAATAATTCAAGCAAAGAGCAACTCAAAGACGTACCATTATCCATTGCCTTATTTAAAGAAAATGACCCAAAGCCATTTAAAACCTTAGCACTATCATCGGTAAATATTGGCGCTGACAACACCATCTCAGGCAGCTTGCCTTGGGCAAGTTCTGGTATGGATGGCGAACGCATCACGGCAGTCTTGTTAGCAACATTTAGTCAAGAAGAAAAGGGCTTAGCGCAAGCTCAAGTATTACTCACGCAGCCCCCAATTCATGTCACCATTGATAACCGTAAGCAGTTGAGCGACACGCTGCTGATTTATTATGACTGCGTACCAGGATGGCAAGCCAACAACCAAACGTTTAAATATGGCAATCATTATGGTGGCTATAAAGAAAGCTGCCTCGATGAGCGTGCAGCCGTATTAACACCTTATTTAGACCGAATAAATATTCCTTATAAGCTGGTCGCGACTCCTGATCAGTTCACCAATGAAATGCAAAGTGGCAAATATGCTCAATATTGGCTGCTTGGAAGTACCAGACCCCTATACTACCACGCTCAGCAAGAGCTCATTGAGCTTGCCTACAGTGGCGACAATCTATTGATAGACAGTGCAATGAACGGTTCGGCTAATCACGAGCTTTATAGCCTTGCAGGGGTGAAAAGTCAGGGCATCTTAAACATTGGCTCCAATATGCTCACGCTTATAGACCAATTTGTCGCGCCGCCTAGCGACAATGTCATTGCTAACGCTAAGCTTAGCGTGACGACGCAATACAAGAACAAACCTAATAACGGCCATTGGGTGCAGCGATTCTTCCTCACAGATCCTACTAAAGCTCAAGTTTGGGCAACCGTCAGCAGTCAGTATAACGGCGGTAATCAGCATCAAGGCAACTTCAACCCATCTCAAAGCACCGACTATCCTGCCATCGTCAGTCAGCGCTACGGCAACGGTATGCCCATAGCGACAAGCTTTGATGTCATAACCAGCCTAGATTTAGCCACCTCAGCAAACATCGCGCCTTATCCTGATAGTCAAAGCCATGTGAACGCACAAGAACTTCATTGGGACAGTATTTTGCAAAAAATACTAACCTCAAGGCGCCAGACAATCAAAGCAGATTATGTTCCTAATGAAGTCATACGTCTGCCTATTACATTTGAAAATACAAGCAGCATAGATAAGCGCATTTTAATCAGTGTAGATTTACCTACAGGCAGTCAATGGCTCGGGTATAAAGGCGGTGTTGATGATGTCATCAAAAATGACAAGGTGGTGAATTACCAAATTGCTTTAAAAGCCAATCAAAGCATTAGTGACGTAATTACCATAAGGCTTCCAAACACTGCTGGTGCGCACCCTGTTCGGCTGACTGCCTCAGACGTCACGAATGGCAGCCAGAACGCCGCAATTATGGAGCAATTTGAAGCCCGCTATTTGGTCAGAGATATTGACGCGCGCCTTAACCTCATTCAAGAGTATTTGATTCATTGGCAAACGAACAGCCAAAACACAGGAGGAAACGCCAATATAGCCACTAAGCTTAAAATCATTAAGATGCATCGAAACAACAACAATCACCAATTAGCCCTACAAGAAGTTGCACGACTTGGAGACACCTTGTCACGTCTGCAGACACGAGACCACTCAGCAGAGCTGCATCAGTTACGCTTCGAGCTAGATGAGCTGCTAAGAGCATTACAAATAGAATGGTATTTGGCTCGCAGCTAAATATCACAAGCTCAAACAGCAAACAATAAAAGTAGATAAATCTAAAAAATAATGATTGTAATCGTCTTTAAGGCATAACTATGACCCTCTTCTTTAGACCAAACCCGCAAACTACAACTTCTGATTGTGCAACCAAATTGACGAAAGCGCTAAGCATATTATGCACAGCAGGAATGCTTAACGTCATAACCTTACCTGCACAAGCTGCCATGGCAAATGATAAAGCCAAAGCCGCGCTTGCTGCAAAGCAAAGCCTTGTTGGTAATGATGCTTACGATAAACTCGTTAACCTCACTGCCAAGTACCAGTTGCAGCAAGAAAGCTATCAACAGCACCGTCAAAAAACGCTTGCAGGAAGAAGCATCTACAAAAAAATGATGGATGGCATCACAAACATTTTTACCGAAAATAGCGAAGTCATTGAAACGATTGATCCTGAAACCTTAAAAAACACAACATCGCAATTGCTAAGTTTACAAGAGCAGCTAAATGACGAGCAGCAAAACCTCATGGCTCAGCTCTCTGCTCAAACCAAACACATGCAACAAGGTGGCTTTACCAAACAAGACTTTGTAAATCATCGCGACCTCATTATTGAAATGAACGCGCGTCACCAAACCTTAAATAACTTATTCGCTCAATTGCGCCGCAGCACCACAGAAAGCCAAAATGCAGAAGCCATGGCCGCCATTAACGCCCAACTGCAAGAATGGCAGCCCAAAAAGCAGCAAACGGACGTAGAAAACCTGCCTTGGGGTACGCCAGACAGTAAAGTACGCAAGCCTATCGTTACTGAATCAGATGCCGCTGTACTGCAAAAAGCCAACTATAATGCCAATCAACAGCCCTTTTCGGCCGTGCATCAATGGCGCGATACCGAATACCGCGTCGGGCAGATGCTACTGAATCAAACGGCTATTCATACCAACTTTAACAAAGTTACAGGGTTTTCAGGGCAAACAGACGCCGGCAACTGGGCAGTTCTCAATGCTCTGCCGGCTCAAGTACAACCTGCTGACTTGACTGAAACCCCTGACATTCAAATCACCCAAGCCATTAAAAACAAAGCCAGTGAATTGAATCACAACCCTGCTGAAATTTATAAATGGGTACATGACACCATTCAATATATTCCAACTTATGGCAGCATCCAAGGCAGCGACTATACTCTGCAAACCGAACGTGGTAACGCCTTTGATACCGCAAGTCTACTCATTGCGTTACTGCGAGCCTCAGGAATACCAGCCCGATACGTTTACGGCACCGTTGACATCCCAGCCAAACAAGCGATGGACTGGGTCGGCGGCGTCAATAACATAAGTGCAGCGCAAAACCTGCTTGGTCAAGGCGGCGTCCCAAACGTTGCGCTGACCAACGGCAGCGTTGCCACTCATCTGCGGATGGAACACGTTTGGGTCGAAGCCAATATTAATGCGATAAGTCGCGGCGCAGCTAACAACGCCAACCAAACCCAGTGGATACCACTTGATGCCAGTTATAAATCATACATTCGCACTGAAGGCATTGATTTAACAAAAGCCGTACCCTTTGATGCCGAAGCTCTGATTGAAAAGGCTAAAAGCGGTGCTGATATTGATGAAGCGGCAGGCAGCGTTCGTAATCTTAACCAAGGCGCCGTCAATCAAGCCATTGAAGACTATCAAGCGCAAGTTGAACAGTATATTAAGCAAAACCATAGCGACGCGACTGTGGGCGACGTGCTAGGCACCAGCACCATCAAGCCTTACAACAGCGCGATGCTAAGCCCCATACTGCCGTATCAAGTCAAAACAGTCGTTTCAGACTATCAAGAACTGCCCGACAGCATGCGCCATTACTTCACGATGGTGCTGTATGAAAACCTTGCCGGTTATGGCGGCTATGCAGAACTCAGCTCACCTGCCTTAACTGTAAAAATTGCAACCACAAAATTGCAAGGTAAACCCTTAGCGTTGTCTTTTAAGCCTGCAAGTCAAGCCGATGAAGACCGGCTACTGAGCTATTTACCAAAAGATGCCAATGGCACACTGCCAAGCAGATTACCGACCAGCATCAACATGACCCCTGAAATTACTTTAGGTCATGACATCATCGCTACTGGCAGCAATTATAAGCTTGGTGACAGCATCAGCGGAAAAATAGACATCACAAGCCCTGGCAGAAGCTCGAACGGCGGCACGAATAAAGAAATCATCGCCGGCGAATACCACGCCATTGGCTATGACTTACAAGGGCTGAGCCAAGCGCAACTAGAAATCACCAAAAATACTCTTGAGACCACCAAAGCCAAGCTCGAACAATTTGAGCAGTCTCAAAACCAAGCTGCACTAGACGGTCTCACCAAGCACGACCTTACAGGTGCTATCCTGCAAGCAGGGGTTCAAAGCTATTATGCCGTTAATGACACCCAAGACCTCATCGCCCAAAAGCAAGCAGGCATCGTTCAGTACCCTTATCTGACCTATGGCACATTCTCAACCAACCTCACCCCTGAATATCGCTTTGGCTTGCCCTTTGCGGTAAAGATGGGCGGGGTGGTCATGGATATTGATAAAATTGCCCATACCACAGTTGAGATAAACAACGACAAAGACAAGCTCAGCGCTTATAACCTCTCAAGAGGACCGAGCTATAGTCTGAATGAAAACTTAATTCCTGAGCAGCTATTTGACGACCCTGACACCCCTGAGAAAGAAGCCGATGGCATCAGTGCAGTCAAAGCCTTAACTCTAGCTGCCCAGCAAGGTCAGACCATCTATACCATTACCAAAGCCAATTACGCTGAAGTACTGCCCAAGCTCAATCACAGCGATGTAGTGATGACGGATATCCGTAATGGGGTTAATGCGGGTAGGACGGTCACGGTTCATGACACTCAGATGAGCTTTAATGGTTGGAAAGGTACGGGCTACACCATTTTAGACCCTGTTTCAGGTGCTGGGGCGTATATGATTGGCGGTGGATTGGATGGGGGTTGGATTAATATCAATGCCGCACTTAGCTATTTAATGATGGTTTTTGATAACTTTCGAGGCTACGTTGAAACTCTAGCTAAAATAGTAAGAGATACCGATACTGTTAATTTCTTAAAACGCCTAGGTAATAAGTTCGGTGTAATCCGAGCCATATTAACTCTCACAAGCCTTCCTGCTGACTGTGTTAATCCGCTTACTGTAAGTATATTGGTATCACTTTTTATAATAGCCCAAGTATTATTAGAAACTTCAGCAACTTTAATCGGACTCACGGGTTGGGGACTATTGATAGTCTTTGCTATGGCATTAGTCTCAGATATATTATTTACTATGGGTATAAACTCAATAATTAATATAGGTTGTAGCGCTAGAAGAGAAAGTAAATGAAATATATGTCATTTTGCGTAACTACTATATTACTATTTATAGTATCTATAGAATATGGTATTCTTATAGCTAATTATATTTTAATATTTTTCTTACTATTTTTAACAACAAAAGAGTATTTTGGAATTTTTTTTGTAAAGATTATTTGGTATCCAAAAAAAACGTCAAAACTAAGTTTTTCTCTATATACTGACCACTTAGCGTTATTGACAGCGACAACTGAGACCACTTTACCTAAATTTAATTTTTATTACACAGTAGATAATAAAGAATATAAAGGATCTTTTACTTATGACGTAAGGTTCTTTAATGCTGAAAAAGATACAATAGCTTTTTGTGAGGAAGTAAAACAAATAGATTTTTTCTACAACCCTAATAATCCTAAAAGGTATTTTGTAATTAAGCCTAAAAATAAGGTTATGGTCAGGGAAAAGTATTATTTATTATTTTTACTTGTAATGGCTATTGTTTCTTTAATTTATAATGTAGGTAAACTGTATTAAGTATATAGGCGCTATCCTGCAAGCAGGCATCGTTCAGTATCCTTATCTAACCTATGGCACATTCTCAACCAACCTCACCCCTGAATATCGCTTTGGTCTGCCCTTTGCGGTAAAGATGGGCGGGATGGTCATGGACATTGATAAAATTGCCCATACCACAGTTGAGATAAACAACGACAAAGATAAGCCCAAGGCTTATAACCTTTCAAGAGGACCGAGCTATAGCCTGAATGAAAACTTAGTTCCTGAGCAGCTATTTGACGACCCTGACACCCCCGAGAAAGAAGCCGATGGCATCAGTGCAGTCAAAGCCTTAACTCTAGCCGCCCAGCAAGGTCAGACCATCTATACCATTACCAAAGCCAATTACGCTGAAGTACTGCCCAAGCTCAATCACAGCGATGTGGTGATGACGGATATCCGTAATGGGGTTAATGCAGGTAGGACAGTCACGGTTCATGACACTCAGATTAGCTTTAATGGTTGGAAAGGTACGGGCTACACCATTTTAGACCCTATTTCAGGCGCTGGGGCGTATATGATTGGCGGGGGATTGGATGGGGGGTTTACTGACTATGTGTTTGGCATAACTGATTTTTTCGGTTTTTTGTTGCTATCACTAACATCTCTTGTTGACGCTACTATAGATATGCATACAAAATTTCCATTAAGATATCAATTCTATACAGGGGCAATAGGCCTGCTCTTTACAGTTATCACTACTGTGTATAGTGTTTTCTCAGATTGCAGCCTTCAAAATGGTATTACTATACTAATCCCGTTATTATCTATCATAGCGATATTCGCTGTACTTGCAATTGTTACAGGTGGGGCTTTCGCTGCGATTATGATTGCTACAATGGGTAGTATTCTTACAAACATGATGACTAATAGATTAAAGAGTATAGCATGCTAAAATGTCCTCAATGTTTAACTCCATTGCCTAGCAAATTCTTAATAGTATTTAATATTAAGAATCTTGGTTCTTCATCATTGCTTCCTTGTGTAAAGTGTGGATATGAACTTGTTGATTCCTTTAAGTATCAAATATGGATGTTTAAAGGTTTTACCACGGGGATAGTTTTAGGTGCGATAGGAGTAAGTATATTAAATAATGTTCTTGTATTTATTCCTGTTGCTATAATAGTTTACTTATTGCTTTATTTTAGCTTACCTTTAAAAAATGAAATTATAAAATCTAAACTATAACCTGAATGAAAACTTAATTCCTGAGCAGCTATTTGACGACCCTGACACTCCTGAGAAAGAAGCCGATGGCATCAGTGCAGTCAAAGCCTTAGCTCTAGCTGCCCAGCAAGGTCAGACTATCTATACCATTACCAAAGCCAATTACGCTGAAGTACTGCCCAAGCTCAATCACAGCGATGTGGTGATGACGGATATCCGTAATGGGGTTAATGCAGGTAGGACGGTCACGGTTCATGACACTCAGATTAGCTTTAATGGTTGGAAAGGTACGGGCTACACCATTTTAGACCCTGTTTCAGGTGCTGGGGCGTATATGATTGGCGGGGGATTGGATAGGGGTTGGACTAAATTAAACAATGCACTTGGTGTATTGATGCAATTTTATGCTTATGTTGGGGAAGGTATAATAGACCTCTTGCAAAAGTTAAAGCGCATTCTCAAAGTTGACAATGCCTGTGAATAACTTCATCCGAAGATCATAGCGTCGTCTTCGGTTGCGATAGCGTTCAGCGACCATCTTGAATAACTTAACCAATCCTATTTTGTGCTCAACTAAAATACGACACTTAGCAAGGTACTGATTGGCGTGTTTGGCCTCACTAATCAAACTGCCCCCTTTAGGCTTTTTGAACGGGGTGAACGTATTGTCATGCAATTTAGCAAGACCTTGATAACCGCCATCTGCCATGATATATGCCGTATCCGGCAGCCAATCTGGTCGAGTGTCTTTGTAGAGCTTGAAGTCGTGAACTGAGCCTTTGCAGGTTTGAACGTCTAATATCGTCCCCGTTTGCCAATGAATGATGAGCTGTGCCTTTAGGGTGTGTCGTTTCTTTTTGCCGCTGTAGTATTGTTTTTGGTTTTTTTTGGACGCTCAATCGGGGTTTCTGTGGCATCGACAATGACCGCTGACCAGTTAATGTCATCGTCTGTTCTGCTTGGCAGTTTTTTCGGTAAGTCAAATTGACCTGACGTGATAAGAATATCTTCAACTTTACGAACGATGCGACATGCTGAAGATTCGTGAACCCCAAAGTCCATGCCAATATGATAAAGTGTTCGATACTCCCGCCAGTAGGTTAGCGCCAGTAAAATTTGTTCTTCCAGACTGAGCTCACTTGGTCTGCCAGATTTTGTCTTCTGAGTCTCATGCGCCTGCATGGCTTTAAGCATGTGCTCAAAGGTCGCTTTTTCTATACCGGTGTAGCGTTTGAAGTTAGCATTGCTTTGGCTAAGGAGTTTGGCGGTATCGGGCATAATATGGTCATTCTTTGTGAGTCAGTTACGGATATCCTAGCAAGTTGGGATACTTTTGCAAGAGGTCTAATAGCGTTATTAACAGTCGCTCAGTACACAGATGAGTTTAAAAAAGTTATTACTTTTTTTGCAAAAAAATTTGGTAGGTTTTTAGTTTTAGCTCGTGTTGTTCAGACTATAGGAGCTATACCTCCTGACTGTTTAAATGCTGCTATGGCAGTATTTTGGACTGTATTTTTAAATATTATACTAATAGCTTTTTTTGCTGGGCTAGGTCTATTCTTGGGGCCTATTGTATTGTTTCTCGCGGCTATTGTGGCTGACATGTTTTTTACGTATTTAAATAATCGAGCAATTGAGACATCTTGCGCATAAAAATAGGAAATTAATTTTGGAGTTAATAGTCTTATATATATTATCTGCTGTTTTCTTTATTTTAGCACTTAAGAATAAGATTGCAAAATTCATACTTGATAGGTTTTGGGATAAAATGATTATTCATGAGTTGGATAGAAAGATAATTTATAAAGAAAGACTCGTAGAGATAGCAGGAGTTATGAAATTGCATGAACCTTATATCTCTTTTATTTTTGATTATAAGGGTAAAGATATTTTTGGAGAGATCTTCTTTCGATGGGATAAGTATAATTTTAAAAATGAAAAAGCTATGCAAGAATTCTTAGATAACATAAAGTCAGTAACGGTATACGTTAATCCAAAAAACCCGAATCAGTTTATAGTCTATCGACCTGAACCTAGATTTCAGTATGCAATTATAGCCATTATGTTTATAATTTTTGCACAAATTTTTTCGCATTTTGCTATATAAAACCGCTATATTCTCAGCAGATTACCTTTATGAAAAAGCGTGTGTTACATAGTTACCAAAGCCAATTACGCTGAAGTACTGCCCAAGCTCAATCACAGCGATGTGGTGATGACGGATATCCGTAATGGGGTTAATGCAGGTAGGACGGTCACGGTTCATGACACTCAGATTAGCTTTAATGGTTGGAAAGGTACGGGCTACACCATTTTAGACCCTATTTCAGGCGCTGGGGCGTATATGATTGGCGGGGGATTGGATGGGGGTTGGGTTGAGTTTCTTAATAGTAATAGCACTCCATTAACCGCTTTTGTCTCCTTATTAGGATTGATGGCATCATTCCCAACATTAATGGGGATAGTTACGCCATTTTTTATATCTATTGTTATTCCTTTCCTAATCATAACTATTACAACATTTTTAATTATTGCTACATATATAGATATGCGTGATAAAGATTGTAAGGTATCTGATGATTTAGGAGTAGTAGCGGCAGGCGTTTTTTACTTACGAATGGGTTTTAGCGCTAGTGTATTTGTTCAGTTAGTTGCAAACTTTCTAGGAACCCTTACCTCATTATTCTTTGTACCAAATGCTTTTAGAGATTGTTAAATGAAAAATCTACTATTTATTTCGTTCGATAATATGCTGATATCCTTGTCATATCTATTCTTAGGTATTTATCTTTCTTATCGTAGTGCTATTTATTCGCAAAATAAGCTTAAATTTAAAAACATAAACAATAAAGCAATAATAATGGGTTCTTCAGTAGGAGGGTTAATAGCATGGTTGTTTACAATACTAACCTTAGAATATGGTCTTATTTATTTAGTAATTTGCATAGTTACTCCTATATTAGGGTTTAATAGACAAAAAAACAATTTTCCTCGAGAAGAATGACTTTTATATTTGAAATAATACAGTGACAGTTCATGACACTCAGATTAGCTTTAATGGTTGGAAAGGTACGGGCTACACCATTTTAGACCCTGTTTCAGGCGCTGGGGCGTATATGATTGGCGGGGGATTGGATAGGGGGTTTACTGACTATGTGTTTGGCATAACTGATTTTTTCGGTTTTTTGTTGCTATCACTAACATCTCTTGTTGACGCTACTATAGATATGCATACAAAATTTCCATTAAGATATCAATTCTATACAGGGGCAATAGGCCTGCTCTTTACAGTTATCACTACTGTGTATAGTGTTTTCTCAGATTGCAGCCTTCAAAATGGTATTACTATACTAATCCCGTTATTATCTATCATAGCGATATTCGCTGTACTTGCAATTGTTACAGGTGGGGCTTTCGCTGCGATTATGATTGCTACAATGGGTAGTATTCTTACAAACATGATGACTAATAGATTAAAGAGTATAGCATGCTAAAATGTCCTCAATGTTTAACTCCATTGCCTAGCAAATTCTTAATAGTATTTAATATTAAGAATCTTGGTTCTTCATCATTGCTTCCTTGTGTAAAGTGTGGATATGAACTTGTTGATTCCTTTAAGTATCAAATATGGATGTTTAAAGGTTTTACCACGGGGATAGTTTTAGGTGCGATAGGAGTAAGTATATTAAATAATGTTCTTGTATTTATTCCTGTTGCTATAATAGTTTACTTATTGCTTTATTTTAGCTTACCTTTAAAAAATGAAATTATAAAATCTAAACTATAACCTGAATGAAAACTTAATTCCTGAGCAGCTATTTGACGACCCTGACACCCCCGAGAAAGAAGCTGATGGCATCAGTGCAGTCAAAGCCTTAAATCTAGCCGCCCAGCAAGGTCAGACCATCTATACCATTACCCAAGCCAATTACGCTGAAGTACTGCCCAAGCTCAATCACAGCGATGTGGTGATGACGGATATCCGTAATGGGGTTAATGCAGGTAGGACGGTCACGGTTCATGACACTCAGATTAGCTTTAATGGTTGGAAAGGTACGGGCTACACCATTTTAGACCCTATTTCAGGCGCTGGGGCGTATATGATTGGCGGGGGATTGGATGGGGGCTGGACTAATATTAATGCCGCACTTAGCTATTTAATGATGGTTTTTGATAACTTTCGAACCTACGTTGAAACTCTAGCTAAAATAGTAAGAGATACTGATACTGTTAATTTTTTAAAACGTCTAGCTAATAAGTTCATCGTAATTCGATCACTATTGACTCTCACGAGTATCCCTTTTGACTGTACTGATTACTTTAAGGTATTGGCATCAGTGGCTTCTTTAATTGCGCTTCAAACGATAATAAACAGTTTACTGCTTTTTCTTCCATTCGTAGGTTGGGCACTTTTAATAGGATTTTCTATAGTATTAGTTATAGATATAGTATTTACCATTATTATAAATTCAGTAATTAGTGAAAAATGCACAGTAAGGAGAGAAAATAAGTGAAGTATATGTTATTTTGCATAACCACAATATCTCTTTTCTTATCAGCAATAAAATCTGAATTTCTTATATTTAATTACATATTGATATCTTTCTTAATATACCTCCTAATAAAGGAAAATATAGTTATTTTTACTATAAAGAGGTTTTGGTGTAAGAAAAAAACATCGAAATTAGGCTACTCTTTACATACTAAATACTTAGTTTTATTTTCATTCACAACTGGAACTGCTGTACCCAAATTTAATTTCTATTACACAGTAGATAATAAAGAATATGAAGGATTTTTTACTTATGACGTAAGGTTCTTTAATGCAGAAAAAGATACAATAGCTTTTTGTGAGGAAGTAAAACAAATAGATTTTTTCTACAACCCTAATAATCCTAAAAGGTATTTTGTAATTAAGCCTAAAAATAAGGTTATGGTCAGGGAAAAATACTATTTATTATTTTTACTTGTAATGGCTATTGTTTCTTTAATTTATAATGTAGGTAAACTGTATTAAGTATATAGGCGCTATCCTGCAAGCAGGCATCGTTCAGTACCCTTATCTAACCTATGGCACATTCTCAACCAACCTCACCCCTGAATATCGCTTTGGTCTGCCCTTTGCGGTAAAGATGGGTGGGGTGGTCATGGACATTGATAAAATTGCCCATACCACAGTTGAGATAAACAACGACAAAGATAAGCTCAGCGCTTATAACCTCTCAAGAGGACCGAGCTATAGTCTGAATGAAAACTTAGTTCCTGAGCAGCTATTTGACGACCCTGACACTCCTGAGAAAGAAGCTGATGGCATCAGTGCAGTCAAAGCCTTAACTCTAGCCGCCCAGCAAGGTCAGACCATCTATACCATTACCCAAGCCAATTACGCTGAAGTACTGCCCAAGCTCAATCACAGCGATGTGGTGATGACGGATATCCGTAATGGGGTTAATGCGGGTAGGACGGTCACGGTTCATGACACTCAGATGAGCTTTAATGGTTGGAAAGGTACGGGCTACACCATTTTAGACCCTGTTTCAGGTGCTGGGGCGTATATGATTGGCGGGGGATTGGATGGGGGGGGTTTTAAAATTCGTTGAGGATAATGCTTTTATAATTTCATTAGCATTATTGGGTTTATCATTTGTTCCATATGTTGGTCAAATTGCAAATATTCTAGGTTGGGCACTTGGAAACTATCTACTGTATTTGTCATTTCACAAATCATTAAATTTATCTTGTGTAAGAAACATACCTTCTGTTATTACCGTCTATGGCTTGATATTTGCGCTTAATACGGGATTATCTTTCTTGGGCGGTGGAGCTATAGGCGCTATAATAGCCTATTTTTTAGGTGATACACTTGCAAATTCTATAGCAGAAGCTGCAAATAATATTGGTTGCAGAGAAATGCCATGATTAAATTAAATTATTTATCATCTATATTTTTAGTATTGTCTTTAGCTATAGTATTTTATGCTGTCTACTTAAAATACAACAGTTTCCAAACAAATAAGATTAAGATTTTATATCTTCACTTTTCAAACTTAATAGTTTCCATATGTAGTGTTTTTTCTTTTTACATATTATCTGAGATGTTTGCTGTTTCGTTTAATATACCTAAAAATTACGAAATATTGCAAATTTTATTTTCAGCTATCGTTTCTACTATATTTGCTCCATTTCTTTGGAGCTTTAGAATGAAAAAATATTTAGAATAAATAAATGTAATATATAGCCAGTTCAATGAGAAAGAAGCCGATGGCATCAGTGCAGTCAAAGCCTTAAATCTAGCTGCCCAGCAAGGTCAGACCATCTATACCATTACCAAAGCCAATTACGCTGAAGTACTGCCGAAGCTCAATCACAGCGATGTGGTGATGACGGATATCCGTAATGGGGTTAATGCAGGTAGGACGGTCACGGTTCATGACACTCAGATGAGCTTTAATGGTTGGAAAGGTACGGGCTACACCATTTTAGACCCTGTTTCAGGCGCTGGGGCGTATATGATTGGCGGGGGATTGGATGGGGGAGCTACTGTAATTAAAGATAGTCGTGATATAGGATTTTCTTTTACTACTTTGATGCCGAACTTTGGATTTATTGATAATGAAACCGAAACATTAATTGGGTACATGGCAACAGTTGCTCATATTGTAAAGCTATCTATTATTCAAATAAACAAATTCTTTAGATGCAACAGAGAGCTGGTAATTAACATTGCAGTAGTTATTGGGATAGCAGTGATAATTGCTTTACTGCTGAGTACCGAAGCAGCTAGCTTGGGAGGAGCAACGCCTATAGTCGCACCCGCAATATTAGCGTTAATTGCGATACTACCTGCATCTGCTAACGCAAATACCTTGAATGCTAACAGTGACTGTAAATCTCAATGTTTATTCGCAAATGAGACTAATATAAGGGCAGTTTTAAGTCACACAACTGAACTAACTCTTCAGAGAAGTATATCCTTACCTGCTATCCAGAGATATGTTGAAAGATTCGAAAATGGTGAAAAGAATATTCCTCCGATAAAAGTTGATGGAAATATAATTGTTGATGGTAACCATAGATTTGTTACAGGAAAGCTTTGTAAGTCAGAAGTATCGAAAGTAGCTGGTAACGTTGCACCAAGTCAGATACCACTGGCGTATCCTATCAGGGATATTAAGATAGATATATTAGATTGGGGAAATATATGATTATTTTAAAATATATTGATAACAGTGATAACTGTACTGAGAAGACTTTGTATTTTGATACAGATGAAGGTTTGTATCTATCCGATATGGATTTACATAGAGTCAGTTTTGAAAATATGACAATAAGTAATAGCAATATAAGCAACTCTGAACTGAGAAACGCTATTTTTACTGACGCAACATTTACTAACTGTGACTTTTCGGGTTCAGGTTTTGTCAATATATATTCAGAGAATGCAACTTTTAATAATTGCGTTTTTGATAATGCAAGGTTTTATTCTGTCACTTTTGAGAATAGTATATGGGACAAATGCTCTTTTTTAAATGCCAAAATGCATCTCGCTACTATCAACGGTGATGATATGCAGATTGCCATCAACGATAATAAATAAATGTCTAATTGTAAGCCACACACAAAACCTGAACCATAACTTAACATGATTCAGGTTCATTTTTAATAGAAGTCGACAATAATAGAGAGTAGCCCAAGGCTTATAACCTTTCAAGAGGACCGAGCTATAGCCTGAATGAAAACTTAGTTCCTGAGCAGCTATTTGACGACCCTGACACCCCCGAGAAAGAAGCTGATGGCATCAGTGCAGTCAAAGCCTTAACTCTAGCCGCCCAGCAAGGTCAGACCATCTATACCATTACCAAAGCCAATTACGCTGAAGTACTGCCCAAGCTCAATCACAGCGATGTGGTGATGACGGATATCCGTAATGGGGTTAATGCAGGTAGGACAGTCACGGTTCATGACACTCAGATTAGCTTTAATGGTTGGAAAGGTACGGGCTACACCATTTTAGACCCTATTTCAGGCGCTGGGGCGTATATGATTGGCGGGGGATTGGATGGGGGATTTATTAACGGGGGAATTCTTGGAGTCCTTTTAGGTGTAATGGCTCTAAGTTTTGAAGTAGCACTGAATAGTAAAGGTGGTATACCTGCTAGAGTGTGGGTATTACTCGCTTCATTCGTATTAGGTTTTATGATAGGAACACTGATAATAGCTTACTGGCAAGAATGGGATAAAAAAGAATGGGATTGTTTTTTTTCAGGTGTCGCCCAAACTCTTACTGCAACATTGTTTTTCGGTAGGATTGCTGTAAAGAGCAGTAAAGTTTCTAATATAGTTACTGAGGTTCTTGCATTGATAGGGATGTATACAACTTGGGAGGGATCTCTTCCATCTGCTAATAGCTGTTTAGGTCCTTAAACTATGAGAATTCATATTCCATCTCAACTAGTCGCAATAGCAATAGCTACTGTTTCAGGTATCGCCACTAAATCGTTTCTAATATCAGTAGTTTCATTACAAGTGGAACTTATTTTAAATATAATTTTAAATATAATTTTAAATGAAAAAATAAGATCTGATATATCTTTTCTGATGCTTGGGGGGTCTATGCTATATATGTATAACTTCGACTTTTCATACTTTTTAAAAGGAAATAATTATTTAATATTGGTTTTTATTGTGATAGCTAATCTGGCTAACACTTGTGCTAAATATAAGTTTCTAAAGAATAATGACTGATAACTTTACAATTACGATGGGATTAGATACAGGCAAAACGGTCATCGCATATGATACGCAGATTAGCTTTAATGGTTTGATGTATGCTGACAAAACCGGACAGCAAAACTAGATAAGCTCGACTACCTAGTGAGAATTTGAATATCTGGCTGTGGGCTAATGATATCAATAAGCTTACTCCCTGAGATAGATTCAGTGTACTTAGTTGTGTACATGCAGTGAGCTTTTCATGGGCACATCAAATTACCCTTGATAATTGTGACCACTAGGACAGCTGCAATGACATTTTATTTAAAAAATAGTGACCAAGAGTATT
Organism: Psychrobacter sp. GTC18467; assembly: GCF_055397455.1. Classification (NCBI taxonomy): domain Bacteria; kingdom Pseudomonadati; phylum Pseudomonadota; class Gammaproteobacteria; order Moraxellales; family Moraxellaceae; genus Psychrobacter; species Psychrobacter sp. GTC18467. Next base: position 2,548,734 of record NZ_AP038920.1, on the reverse strand, counting down.
TCAGCAAGTTTTGGGTGCAAGAAAGAAAATACCTGAGCGAAGTTGGTGGAAGGTTATTAACCGTAGATGAAGCAAATACTCACCCATTTAATGATCTATTAATTACAGGGACTAAAGGATTCCTAGGGATTGATGCTATGAAGCCTAGGCTAACTCATAGCTACCATTACTTTTGTATTCCCTATGAGCTAGGGGAAGAAATATAGCCAAATCACCCTAAAAATGTTATAAAATAAAACATCTTAACTAACACCTCAATGAATCATGACCTATTCCTTAGACTTTCGCAAACAAGTGCTTAAAAGCTTAGATAAAGGCATGACCTTTGCTGAAGCTGCCGTATTTTATGACATCAGCCCGACCACCATTCAAAAGTGGAAGAAGCGGCTTCACAGTAAAACCACTCGCAATGTCACCGCGCGAAAGATACCCGATGATGCGTTGCGTAAAGACGTTGAAGACTATCCCGACAGCTATCATTACGAACGTGCTGCCCGCTTGAACTGCAGTGCCTCAGGGATTTGTGAGGCATTAAAGCGCTTGGGAATCAGCAAAAAAAAAGACCTTAGAACACCCAAACGCTTGCCCGATGAAAAGAGCTGAGTTTGAAGCCAAGCTTCAGTGCTTCAAACAGCAAGGCTTTCCCATCGTTTATATGGACGAAAGTGGCTTTGAGCATGAAACGATAAGACCATATGGTTATGCACCGATAGGTAAGCCCTGTATCGACAGCGACAATTGGCAAGGCAAAAAACGTACCAACGTCATCGGAGCTTTATATCAAAAGGCCTTGTTTGCGCTAGAATTCATTGAAAAGAACGTCAATTGGCGGGTGATTTATGACTGGTGCAAGTACAAACTGATTCCAAGCCTTAAAACCAAATGTGTGATTGTTATGGATAACGCCTCCTTTCACAAAAACCGTCGCATTGCCAAACTGCTCAACCGTCATGGTCATCGTATCCTTTGGCTGCCGCCTTACAGTCCTGACTTAAATCTTATCGAAAACAAGTGGGCTCAAGTAAAATTCTTAAGACAAGGTTGGATAGAAAATGACTTATCAAAGCTGTTTTATGACATTCATCCAAACCATAACTCTTTTAAAGTGAACTGACTATAGAAGAAGGTCTAGTACCTGAAGCTATAATATCTCAATTAATTAACGATAACTTAAAAAGTGCAATTTTTATAGCATCAACCAATGCCAGCTTTGGTTGTTTTGGTGAGTGCTTTCACACCAACGAGGAAATGATTTGGAATTTTTCATCATCACACCTAAATACACCGTTTCTTATATTTGATAATGAAAAGAAAGTATTTGCGCTAATAGACTATGACTTACCCTTACAAATCATTGGCTATAAAACCCATGTTTTAGATAGCAAGGAATATATTAAACGTGAAGTGGGTCAAAATGGATGGGATACTGTATTTGAAAGGCATTCTCATTATACGAACATACCACACACTTTTAATGAGTATTTTAAGTTTCTATTGCCTGATAAAGTAGTCAAGTTTTTAGATTCTATATAGTTAATCCAAAATAAAAAAGATACAATTTTTAGAAACGCTCAACTGGTATAAATTTTTTTTGCTTACTGTTCGCAAGCTCACAGAGGCTACAAAAAATTCATCCCAGCATCGCTATATTACTTTTATATAATATTGACTATAGTGATACCTCTTCCAGTGAGCTGTACTCAAAAATAGAATTTTATGAACATCATCATAGTCAGATATAATCCCTAGAGTGAATCTTCAAAAAATTGTGCTCGGTGCGCTATACCGACTTCGAACTGTAATTGATGTATACTGACAAAACTGGATACCAAAAACTGGTAAACTAATAGCGCTCAAAATTTATTTAAGACTACAGTAGGAAGAAAAACTAATGGCAAATAGTCAAAAGCTAGTTATCTCCTCAAATCTAGACTTTACTAGCCTTCGTAAACTTATGGATGAACTAATTAAGCTCAAGGGAATCAATGATCTAAATTCTTTAGATGCAGATTATAGTTTTGATTGGCAAGAAGATGCTAATCAGATGATTAATGATATTAATAAATTTGTGGATAAAACTTTAGAAAACTTAGACTGTAAAGACTATACAAATGGTCTTTGTAATCTTACGTTTTTAAAAATCTCTTTACAATCTCTGAATAGTACGATTGATGGAATAACTAATGATATTATTTTATTAAATGACGATGATGAATCCTTTACATGGTCGGCAATACCGGAAGGTTATATACCCCCTCAGTAAGCTTATAATTCTATCGATGAGACTTTCTCGAACTTTGTGTAACTGCTTATAGCCACAAACTTGGTAAGTCAGCCTAGTTTGGAGGTATATCCAAGCAAGTTAGAAGACTTTTGCAAGAGGTCTATTTGTGATTTTTTAAACTTAATCTTTATCTTCGAAAAATATTATCCATCACACAAATAGTTCTTAAAATCATCAATTTTTTGAAGCATTGAATTATTAGAGCCTTTAAGCTTGATTTTTATCAGGTATCTACATGCTTATACTCCAATCACATAAACTCCTTTACAGTTTGGCATGTTCTGAGCCATGGATAAGAATGATTTTATATCTACAATAAATTTTAGAACTTTTTCCCTATAATTTGCATCTAAAATATTTTCGTTAAGCTCATTTCGCATTTCTTCAGTACTCCATGCTAATTTAATGACACCATTTTTAATGTCTTGTATATTGCTTTCTTTATCTAACAATTCACATTTTTTCCATATGAAATGGGTTTCTCTTAGCTCATGTAAATGTTCTTCAAAAGCACTCAGTTTGTTATTAACATGAAGGATATTTTCTAAATCATGAACATGAAAACCGTAGTGATAAAAAGATCTAGCTTCACTTGAATAGGTTAAGCTTGATGAGAAAACATACTCTATTATGGAAAAGGCAAATTCTGAGCAAATAATAGAAGATGAATAGTCTATTTTTGCCAAATAAATTTCTTTAGCATCATCAAACTTATATACTAGTTGAAAATTAAGACCACCTATAACTGAATTGCATCTTTTAATAGTAAAGTCTATCATGTTGAATACTCTTATTACTTAGTGCTTCCGAAAGATACTATTTTTTTCGTCAAGTGTTAAGTCTATATATCGTCATTTCAACTTAAAAGAGTTATGGTTTGAGTGAATATCATAAAACAGCTTAGATAAGTCATTTTCTATCCAACCTTGTCTTAAGAATTTTACTTGAGCCCACTTGTTTACGATAAGATTTAAGTCAGGACTGTAAGGCGGCAGCCAAAGAATACGATGACCATGACGGTTAAGCAGTTTGGCAATGCGACGGTTTTTGTGAAAGGAGGCGTTATCCATAACAATCACACATTTGGTTTTAAGGCTTGGAATCAGTTTGTTCTTGCACCAGTCATAAATCACCCGCCAATTGACGTTCTTTTCAATGAATTCTAGCGCAAACAAGGCCTTTTGATATAAAGCTCCGATGACGTTGGTACGTTTTTTGCCTTGCCAATTGTCGCTATCGATACAGGGCTTACCTATCGGTGCATAACCATATGGTCTTATCGTTTCATGCTCAAAGCCACTTTCGTCCATATAAATAATTGGAAAGCCTTGTTTTTTGAAGCACTGAAGCTTGGCTTCAAACTCAGCTCTTTTCATCGGGCAAGCGTTTGGGTGTTCTAAGGTCTTTTTTTTTGCTGATCCCCAAGCGCTTTAATGCCTCACAAATCCCTGAGGCACTGCAGTTCAAGCGGGCAGCACGTTCGTAATGATAGCTGTCGGGATAGTCCTCAACGTCTTTACGCAACGCATCATCGGGTATCTTTCGTGCGGTGACATTGCGAGTGGTTTTACTGTGAAGCCGCTTCTTCCACTTTTGAATGGTGGTCGGGCTGATGTCATAAAATACGGCAGCTTCAGCAAAGGTCATGCCTTTATCTAAGCTTTTAAGCACTTGTTTGCGAAAGTCTAAGGAATAGGTCATGATGAATTGAGGTGTTAGTTAAGATGTTTTATTTTATAACATTTTTAGGGTGATTTGGCTATATTAAAGGAGCGACTTTATAAGCAGCTGTACAAAAATGCTATACTGTCAATGACACCCAAGACCTCATCGCCCAAAAGCAAGCAGGCATCGTTCAGTATCCTTATCTGACCTATGGCACATTCTCAACCAACCTCACCCCTGAATATCGCTTTGGTCTGCCCTTTGCGGTAAAGATGGGTGGGGTGGTCATGGACATTGATAAAATTGCCCATGCCACAGTTGAGATAAACAACGATAAAGACAAGCTCAGCGCTTATAACCTCTCAAGAGGACCGAGCTATAGTCTGAATGAAAACTTAATTCCTGAGCAGCTATTTGACGACCCTGACACCCCTGAGAAAGAAGCCGATGGCATCAGTGCAGTCAAAGCCTTAACTCTGGCTGCCCAGCAAGGTCAGACCATCTATACCATTACCCAAGCCAATTACGCTGAAGTACTGCCGAAGCTCAATCACAGCGATGTGGTGATGACGGATATCCGTAATGGGGTTAATGCGGGTAGGACGGTCACGGTTCATGACACTCAGATTAGCTTTAATGGTTGGAAAGGTACGGGCTACACCATTTTAGACCCTGTTTCTGGCGCTGGGGCGTATATGATTGGCGGGGGATTGGATGGGGGTTGGATTAATATTAATGCTGCACTTAGCTATTTAATGATGGTTTTTGATAACTTTCGAGGCTACGTTGAAGCTCTAGCTAAAATAGTAAGAGATACCAATACTGTTAATTTCTTAAAACGTCTAGGTGATAAGTTCGGTATAATTCGGGCGTTACTAACTATTACGAGTGTTCCAGATGACTGTGCTAATAAGTTTGGGGTATTTGGGCTTATAACTTTTTTAATCATAACTCAAGCAATGTTAGATCGTATAGCAGTTTTAATCGGATTCACGGGTTGGGGACTATTGATAACCTTTGCCATGCTATTAATTACAGACATATTGTTTACTTACGCTCTAAACGCAGTTGTCAGTGAGGGTTGTAGAGCTAGAAGAGATAGCAAATGAAATATATATTATTTTGTATAATTTTTTCGCTATTAATTACATTATCAATAAAAGAGAGTATTCTTATAGCTAACTACATATTAATAGCATTTTTAGTATTACTATTAATAAAAGAGCGTATGATAATCTTAATTTTAAAAAACTATGGCATTATCAAGAGGTAACTAAAATAACATATTCTATATATACAGACCAATTAGCGCTTCTTACAGGTATAAATAAAGTTACCCTACCTAAATTTAATTTTTATTACACAGTAGATAATAAAGAATATGAAGGATTTTTTACTTATGACGTAAGGTTCTTTAATGCAGAAAAAGATACAATAGCTTTTTGTGAGGAAGTAAAACAAATAGATTTTTTCTACAACCCTAATAATCCTAAAAGGTATTTTGTAATTAAGCCTAAAAATAAGGTTATGGTCAGGGAAAAGTATTATTTATTATCTTTACTTGTAATGGCTATTGTTTCTTTAATTTATAATGTAGGTAAACTGTATTAAGTATATAGGCGCTATCCTGCAAGCAGGCATCGTTCAGTATCCTTACCTGACCTATGGCACATTCTCAACCAACCTCACCCCTGAATATCGCTTTGGTCTGCCCTTTGCGGTAAAGATGGGTGGGGTGGTCATGGACATTGATAAAATTGCCCATACCACAGTTGAGATAAACAACGACAAAGACAAGCTTAGCGCTTATAACCTCTCAAGAGGACCGAGCTATAGTCTGAATGAAAACTTAATTCCTGAGCAGCTATTTGACGACCCTGACACCCCTGAGAAAGAAGCCGATGGCATCAGTGCAGTCAAAGCCTTAACTCTAGCTGCCCAGCAAGGTCAGACCATCTATACCATTACCAAAGCCAATTACGCTGAAGTACTGCCAAAGCTCAATCACAGCGATGTAGTGATGACGGATATCCGTAATGGGGTTAATGCGGGTAGGACGGTCACGGTTCATGACACTCAGATGAGCTTTAATGGTTGGAAAGGTACGGGCTACACCATTTTAGACCCTGTTTCAGGCGCTGGGGCGTATATGATTGGCGGGGGATTGGATGGGGGTTGGGTTTCTTATTTTATGATAAAAAATTACAGCAGTGTTAGGCTGAATATGGAGCAAATCTGCGGCTGTCCGTGTCGTTACTTTAGCTGCGAAAAAAACTAAGAGCCTTCGTTGCACTTTTTTACTTAGTTTATAACGGGTTGTCTTCGTAATAGCAGTCTAGAATAATACTTATCTACTACCGTCCCTAATTTTTTGATAGAGAAGGACAGGGAGAAATCTATATTAGTAAACATCAGTATAATTTTGTTGTTGTCGCATTTGATCTATATTTTGCTGATTACGTTTCTTCACCTCATGAATAACAATACTAAGTTGCGTATCTATTCGCTCTATTTCATCTCTTAATATTTTTTCATCTTCGGTCACTTCGTTTTCGATTGAATAATGGGTTTGTAACTGATTGTCCATATCTTGAGAGGTAGACTGACCTTTAATGTTAGTGGATATATTAGGATCTATGCTGACTTCAGTCGAGATACTATTATCTGTCTTGCTCTCTACAACTTCTACCTGTGATTCTGTTATGAGCTTATCTTGCAAAGGATTGCTTTCCTTGCTTTCAGAAATTTCTTTATTCTCAGTATCTTGTGTATTTACTTCTAATTTTGCAGTATTTTCATCAATTTTAGAGTTATTTAACTGCTGAAAATCAACAATATTAGGTTCTGAGCCACTAACTCTTATGCCTTTATCATCATTTTTAACATTTTTTGATTCTAAATAGAGAATTGAAATAATTACCGCATGAAATATTATAGAAAATAATAAGGCGGCTAATAATCGAACTTTATTTTTTGATACTACCATTATGAGTAAGCTCTATTTTCTAGTAGTTACAGTTTAACTTAATTATTTTTTCAATTAAAAAATGTTATCAACTTTATTTTGCGCCTCTTAATTTATAACAAGATGAACAGAAAATGGGCAGTAGTAGAGACTTTGGTACTTCTAGCCAAGCTTAAACTTAACAGAAGCCAGTTGCCGCCCAATGTTAGACAAACAAAGATGTCGTCGTATAAAGATACTATTTGTATTTAAAAAAATAAATTCAATATGTAAATTTACTAATCAATTTGACCTCATCGTCAAAGCAAGAAGAGTTTATCAACTATTTTACCATTTGAGTCAATAGTTGGTTCTTTTTTCTTTCTGATTGCTTTATACTTTCCAAAAATCATAGGAAACTGACAGTTGTTCGACCATTATTCGAATAACCTCAATTCTAGAAAAGACTGGCAAATTATGCTGCTCCCTTATCAATACAACAAATTCTATCCAAATGGCGTCTTCAAAGGCGTCATTTTAAGTTGTCTTTGGATAGCGTTCTATAGTCATGGCGCTGAACCCTCTATGAAAGTGGAGGATTTAATCACTCAGGCAATCCAAACCTATCCTTCTATAGAGTCGGCTAAATTTGAGCAACAAGCAACGCTTGAAAATGTGAAAGCTGCAAAGCTTAATTTATTTCCCACGCCAAGTATTTCTGCCGGATATGGTGAAAATAACCTAACTTCACAAATTCGAATTCGTCAGCCTTTATGGACAGGCGGTAAGCTGACAGCAAACGTCAATCAGGCTGTTTTTAACGATAAAGCGGCGACAGAGCGTATTTATGAGCAGCAAAACCAAGTCGCAAAGAACACTATTGATGCTTGGCAAAGCTATATTCAAGCAATTGCTAAGCAAGTTGTTCATCTCAAAGGGTTGGATGAGCTTAATGAGTTTGAGCAGATGATGCAGCGCCGTGTCGGTCAGGGGGTATCAGCTCGTATAGAGCTTGATTTGGTGACTAATCGTATCTTACAAGAGCAAAACGCCTATCAAGCTGCGGTAGAACAGCAGCGAATTGCTAAAGCCAGACTAGAGCAAATTATTGGTCGAGCATTACCTCAAGGTGGTGTTCCTAATATTAAAGAGTTAGTGGAGCAAGCCAAACGCCAGTCCGCTCATTTTGAGCAGTTGGCTTTTAATCAATCCGGTTTTCATAACCCTACAGTTGTAAAAGAGCATTTTCAAATTGAGTCTGCAAAGCAAGCAGTCATTTCACAACAAGCATCAAAGTATCCTACGGTTTATGCGCAATACGAACACGGTTACTATCTTGAAGATAATGAAACCTCTGGCGGGTTTTCTATAGGGCTTAGCTATGACCCAGGAGCCGGATTTTCTAACCTTGCATTAGCTCGTGCCTCACAAGCCCAAGTAGACAGCCTCATTCAAAATCAAGAAACTGCTCGCCGCCGCGTGATAGAAGAGATTCAAATACTGTATCAACAATTCATCAGTGCTAAAAATCGAGAAACCTCATTAGTTGCTGCGACCGCAGGGGCGCAAATTGTGGTGGGCTCTTATCGCAGGCAGTTTATCGCAGGACGTAAATCATGGCTTGAGGTGTTAAATGCGGTTCGCGAACACAATGAGTATCAAATACAGCTGGCACAAACCCGTTCAGATATGCTCGGGACATTTTATAAGTTACAAGTGGAATTTGGTCTTATGAACTGGCAACAATTTGCCCATAACCGAGAGCCCGTGACACTATTTAATCCCATTGATCCTGTAAAGGCATGGCTTAGCAAGCAAACTGAAAAAAGACAGCGCCTAAACCCTAATGAGGTGCCAAAAGAGATTGAAGAGCCCATGGACACTCAGTTAGCCACAGCTATGGAAGATAGCAGGATTAATCCTATCGTTGGTCAAGATTATGAATGAACAAGTGCTCGCTATAAAGTCTGAATCAGTCGATGGTAATGAGCAATACCTAAAAATCAGCCCCATTGAGCTGACCCAAACCTTAGCTGACGCCATTAAACACCTGCTTAGTCAACAAAGCTATCCAATAGATAACATACGTCTTCAAGACGTGGTTAACCGCCATCACAACCTAGCTTTTAGTCACAATCAAAGCTCGCACAGATTAAATGATGTGATAGCCATGTTACAAGACATAGGCATAGATGACGCACCAGAAGTACTAAAGCAGCCTGATGCCGCCTTTTTACCGTTATTAGCCTATCGGGCAGACATGGGCTGGGGCGTCATTGACAGTCAAACACCTCAAGGATACTGGAGCTTTAGACAAGAACATAGCCGCGTTCACTCGCATACGGATGAACTATTCACCATTATTCGCATTCGTTTAAAAAAGAATCAACTCAAACAGCAAGCCTCCTCTTTTGCAGAACTGCTTAAAACTGATTTAAAGAACTATAAAGGCATTTTATTTGAAGCTGTAATTGCCACTTTTTTAATAAATATGCTGGCATTAGCCGTATCCTTGTTTTCAATGCAGGTCTATGATCGGGTCATTCCTACCCGCAGCGAATATACATTGATTATTTTGGCAAGTGGGGTGTTTTTAATCATTATATTTGAAGCGTTTATGAAGTTTTCGCGCTCAAGAATTATGGATAAAGTGGTCGTCGGCCTCGATCAAAACTTATCTCGGGAGGTGTTTCAGCGGCTGTTAAAAGTACGCATCGATAAGATGCCAGGCTCTGTGGGCTCGATGGCAGCTCAGCTTCGCGGGTATGAGCAGATTCGCAGCTTCTTTACCGCAAGCACGCTGTTTGGTTTGGTTGATTTGCCAATGACCCTTATTTTTATCAGCTTAATTGCGCTTATCGGCTCACCATATGTTGCGCTTGTGCCTGTTATAGCCGCCGTTATCGCCATATCGATGGGGCTAATCGCACGTAAGCGAATTGATAAAATAGCGGCTGAAGGTGCTAGCGCGTCATATTACAAAACAGGACTACTGGTAGAAGCCGTAGAGGGGGTGGAAACCATAAAAGCAGGGGCGGGCAGCTGGAAGTTTTTATCCCGTTGGCTTGATGTGATGAATGTCACGATAAAAAACGACTTGGACATGAAGCATACCAATGACAACTTAACGTACTCCACGCAAATGCTTCAGCAAATCAGCTATGTTGGTATCGTTATAGTGGGCTCGTTTGTTGTCATGAAAGGTGATATGACCATGGGCGGACTCATTGCTTGCTCAATCTTAGGTGGCAGAATATTAGCGCCTGTGATGGCGCTCCCCAATCTTTTGGTGCAACACTCTCATGCTAAAGCCGCCAAACTCAACATCGAATCGTTATTCTCATTAGAGCAAGACAACCAAGGCGTTGCCTATCCCTTATCGCCCAGTCGTATCAAGGGCTCTTACCAGTGCGACGAGTTGGTATTTAATTATCAGAACAATGACAGACCTGCCATTGATATCAAGCAGTTAACCATTCGTGCCGGAGAGCGCATTGCAATATTGGGTCCCATAGGCTCAGGAAAGTCAACTTTGCTAAAAGTCCTTGCAGGGCTTTATGCTCCTACAAAAGGGCGATTGTTGCTTGATGGGCTAGATATTCATCAAATCAGTCGCGAGACCTTGAGTGAACGCTTGGGCTATTTACAACAAGACCACCGCCTGTTTCAAGGAACATTGAGAGAAAACTTGCTCATTGGCATGGCAGCGCCGAATGATGATGTCTTACAAGACGCTTTAGTAAAAACAGGACTGATAAACTTGGTCTCAAGCCACTCCAGCGGTCTTGATTTGCCCATTAGTGAAGGGGGTCGCGGCTTATCTGGAGGTCAAAAGCAGCTGGTGGCTTTCACCCGCCTACTGCTCACCAAGCCTAACGTATTTTTACTTGATGAGCCTACAGCATCAATGGATAACCGGCAAGAACAGCGCTGTTTGCAAGTGCTGCAAAAAGAGCTTACAGACAATCAAACATTCATCATATCCACCCATAAGACCGCATTATTAGACTTGGTTGATAGGCTCATTATCATGGATAACCAACGCATTATTATCGACGGCCCAAAACAAGCCGTTCTTAATAAGCTCATGCAAAACGAACAGCAAAATCAAACGCCTCCCCAAAAAAGACCAATGAACAGCGCAACGGCCCCGTACCCATCACCGAATCAGACTCAGCTCAACCATACATGATATCGAAATAGAGAATGAATGCTCAAAAATCCATTCTATAACTACTAAAAATAATATAGAGGCTTAAGATTAGTCGACATGCAAGAGTATAGATACACACCCACAACGCTCAAGGTCAATCGCTCAAGATTGAGTATTTGGATGGCTTTGATCGGTATTGTCGTATTAATCATATGGGCGTCGGTTGCCAAAATCAATCAAGTGACCCGCGCCAAAGCTACCGTCATAGCCAGTGCGCGCACTCAAGAAATTCAGGCGTCAGAGGGCGGCGTGTTAACAGAGCTTGCAGTGGTTGAGGGGGAAGCGGTTCAGCAAGGTCAGCTACTGCTTACTTTAGAAGAAGAGCGCGCCAAAGCTGCGCTTGATAATTCGGCGGCTAAAGCTGCGGCACTCAAAACGAAATTGGCGCGATTAAACGCCGAAGTATTTGGAAGCGCCCTGACCTTCTCAAAAGACGTTCAGGGCTACCCTGAGTACATACAAAACCAAACCGCGCTTTACAACCGCCGTCGTCAAGCAATCAATGAGGAAGTGGCGTCTCTTGAGAGGATACTGGTACTGGCAAAAAAGGAGCTGAATATGAATGAGCCATTACTGGTATATGGTGATGTCAGCCAAGCCGATGTCATTAAGCTGCGCCGACAAGTTGCCGATATTGAGGCTCAGATTAACAATAAGCGCAATAAATACTTCGAAGACGCTCAAGCTGAAATGACAAAAACTCAAGAAGAGCTTGATGCTGAAATTGAGCAGCTCAGAGACCGCACTCAAGTACTAGAAGAAAAGCGGTTAATGGCACCAACAGAAGGAATAGTTAAAAACATCAATGTGACGACTATTGGCGGTGTGGTAAAGCCTGGCGAGATTATCATGCAAATACTGCCGACCAGCAGTGATTTAATCGTAGAGGCCAAGGTAAGTACGGCAGATATTGCCTATATTAAAAAAGGTCAAAAGGCAAGTGTCAAGCTGGATGCCTATGATTACTCAATCTTTGGGGCGATGAATGGGACAGTAAATTATATTAGCCCCGATACGCTCATGGAGCAAACGTCCAAAGGAGAAGAGCCGTATTACCGTGTGCTGATCGTCATTAATGATTCTGAATTTAAAGGTCGTCAAAATGAGATTGTCATTAAACCCGGAATGACGGCTTCTGTCGACATTAAGGCAAGAGAGCGGACGGTATTGTCTTATTTGACGAAGCCTATTACGAAAACGCTGTCAGAGGGGTTGGGGGAGCGTTAAGTGGTCTTTCAGTTTAATACCTTTATCAATACTAGCTATCAAAAGAATCAAAGCTAAGGCAAGTCAATGAAGCCATCAATAATAAGAAAAAAACGATATTTCAGAGTCATGACCATTCTACGGCAAGGAGGCTGTATGCAACAACAAAAGCAAGACCCTTATAAAGAGGGAGTCTAGTCTAAAATTATTGAATAAACTGCCACCAACTAACTGTAACAACGTTAAAGGAATCAGATTATCAAAGCTAAAATCAAACTTACTCTGTGGTTACTGTTCTTTCTAATTTTGCTGTTCCTCTTATTCCGGCTTGCAAGCTGCGCTGAAATCGGTACACCAGAAGAGCATCAAGCGCGCAGAATCGCTAAGTGTCAGGAGATGATTACCACAACACGCCCCATGCCAACGGCTCATCTGCCCTTGACAGAACGAGGCAAGGAGATTGATTTTAACGGTAAGTGGGAGCGTTGTCGCGCGATGGTTGAAGATAAATGGCTTCCTAATGAGCAAAGGGAAAATAATTGGCTCAATGGTAAACAGTATCACTACATTAAGCTTGGAAACCAAGTCATCAAAGGACCAGCGGATCACCTTACAACTAATGCATTTATTATTGACTACACATGGCAGCACAGTTACATCGAATACGACATTATGACTAGAAAATATTACGTAGCGCCACCTGAAGCTCGTAATGGTGTGTATTTCTTGATGCATTCAGTCAATAATTTAGCTTATCAAAGTGGAATAGCGATAACGTCTAATTATGATGAAGTCTGTGAAAAGTCAAAGACAGATCCAGATAAAGTAGGTGCATTTATCTGGAACGGCATACTATTTGGTTCACTAACTCGTATAGAGTATATAAAGGATAATCAAACTAAGTGGCAAGAAGAATGGCAACGTATTTGTCCGATAGCAGTAGAAGCGGTTACTAGTCAATTAGAGATTGTTGCAACACAACCCACAACGATGATAGAGGAATAAGAGTATGAGCGAACCTATAACGACACTAAGAGAACATGATATTCAAGCTATTGCTGCTATTGCTGCTATGGGTGTGCAGGCAGCTTCTAACCAAGTAGCGCAGCAGCTTTACAGTGGTGCAGATAAGGATAGTCTATGCTGCTGAGGCACAAAATAACCAAAACTTCATATGCTCTAATACTCTCTGCCCTGTTACTACTACTAAGTAGCTGTGACGGCAGTACACCAGAAGAGCATCAAGCGCGCAGAATCGCTAAATGTCAGGAGATGATTACCACAACACGCCCCATGCCAACGGCTCATCTGCCCTTGACAGAACGAGGCAAGGAGATTGATTTTAACGGTAAGTGGGAGCGTTGTCGCGCGATGGTTGAAGATAAATGGCTTCCTAATGAGCAAAGAGAAAATGGCTGGCTCAATGGTAAAAAATATTACTATACCAAGCTTGGAAACCAAGTCATCAAAGGACCAGCGGATCACCTTACAACTAATGCATTTATTATTGACTACACATGGCAGCACAGTTACATCGAATATGACATTATGACTAGAAAATATTACGTAGCGCCACCTGAAGCTCGTAATGGTGTGTATTTCTTGATGCATTCAGTCAATAATTTAGCTTATCAACACGCGGTATCTCGCGCACCAAATTACGATGTTGCTTGCGATAATATCGCAAATAAAGCAGTCAGTGATGTTAAAGCAACATTTATCTGGAATGGAATTTTATTTGGCGCCTTAACCCGAATAGAGCACAAAGGTGATAACCAAATTAAATGGCAAGAAGAGTGGCAACGGATTTGTCCAATTGCTGTAGAAGCCGTTGTCAGTCAATTAGAGATTGTTGCAACACAACCCACAACGATGATAAAGGAATAAGAGTATGAGCGAACCTATAACGACACTAAGAGAAGACGACATTCAAGCTATTGCTGCTATGGGTGTGCAGGCAGCTTCTAACCAAGTAGCGCAGCAGCTTTACAGTGGTGCAGATAAGGATAGTCTATGCTGCTGAGGCATACACCAAAACTTCACAAGTTCACATATAAACTATCCAAGTATAACCTATTTAAGTTAGTTATTTGACCCAGTCTCTTTGTTAACGTAAATGCAATATTCCACCATATCTTGAATCAGAATACCGTTGATAAATAACGATAATTCTATTCGATTCCTGAATGGTTTTATCACCAGTCAATGTAGATTAAAATAAAAAGTAGACATTAGTGTAAACATTTATTAATATAAATTTAATTATTTCATGCATCCGGATGTATATCCCACCTTTCTAACTAAAAAAATAATTACTATCTTCAGTGCTTATTCTAATTTTAATACCTTTATCAATACTAGCTATCAAAAGAATCAAAGCTAAGGCAACCCAATGAAGCCATCAATAATAAGAAAAAAACGATATTTCAGAGTCATGACCATTCTACGGCAAGGAGGCTGTATGCAACAACAAAAGCAAGACCCGTATAAAGAGGGAGTCTAGTCTAAAATTATTGAATAAACTGCCACCAACTAACTGTAACAACGTTAAAGGAATCAGATTATCAAAGCTAAAATCAAACTTACTCTGTGGTTACTGTTCTTTCTGATTTTGCTGTTCCTCTTATTCCGGCTTGCAAGCTGCGCTGAAATCGGTACACCAGAAGAGATCGAAGCGCGCAGAATCGCTAAATGTCAGGAGATGATCACCACAACACGCCCCATGCCAATGGCTCATCTGCCCTTGACAGAACGAGGCAAGGAGATTGAGTTTAACGGTAAGTGGGAGCGTTGCCGCGCGATGGTTGAAGATAGATGGCTTCCTAATGAACAGATAGATGCATGGAACAATACTAAAAAGTATCACTACATTAAGCTTGGAAACCAAGTCATCAAAGGACCAGCGGATCACCTTACAACTAATGCATTTATTATTGACTACACATGGCAGCACAGTTACATCGAATACGACATTATGACTAGAAAATATTACGTAGCGCCACCTGAAGCTCGTAATGGTGTGTATTTCTTGATGCATTCAGTCAATAATTTAGCTTATCAGCGAGGAATAGCGATAACGTCTAATTATGATGAAGTTTGTGAAAAGTCAAAGACAGATCCAGATAAAGTAGGTGCATTTATCTGGAATGGAATTTTATTTGGCGCCTTAACCCGAATAGAGCACAAAGGTGATAACCAAATTAAATGGCAAGAAGAATGGCAACGGATTTGTCCAATAGCAGTAGAAGCGGTTACTAGTCAATTAGAGATTGTTGCAACACAACCCACAACGATGATAGAGGAATAAGAGTATGAGCGAACGTATAACGACACTAAGAGAACATGATATTCAAGCTATTGCTGCCATGGGCGTGCAGGCTGCTCAAGGTGAGATTGGCTATTGGCAGATTTACAGTCATTTGCGTACATTGCTGGTAACAGAATATGCCATCCCTGAAAATAACCCTACTATATTATGGCTAGATGGAGCGGCTGAAGCCAATGCTGGACGGGGTATGTATTCGGCAATGATTCGCGCCTATAGTAATACCCAAGGCGAGCTGCGCTACGGTGTTAAGTTCGATGATGCCCAGATGCAAGCCGCTTCTAATCAAGTAGCGCAGCAGCTTTTAAAAGACCTATTGGGAGAGGCTGATGATGATAAGTGGTTAAGAGGTGACGTACCAGATTTAGAGCGCATTGGGGCAGCCGATGCCACGGGGGTTGGTCAAGTTTTATTTTCCCGTGACCCTGATGATACCGCAGCCCCACCTGAACCTAATAATCCTGATCCAATAGGTAAAAACGCAGCTTGGGCAGGTGCATTATTGTTTAGTCCGTTAGGCGGTGATGAAACAGGGCGTCTAATGAGTATTGGCGACAAACCGAAACAAATAGATAGTATGAACGACTGGCGTGATGTGCTCTATGCCAAAATTGCCTTTGATGCGGCATTTGTTGCTGGTCAAAACCAATTTTTGATTGAGGATTTTTTACAAAAAGCTGTTGATGCGAACATCTTAACAGCTACTAACATAGCGTTTTTCGAAGCAGACGGCAAGCCTAGCCATGCATTTTATAATGCATGGCTAGGTACGAGTAATCCTGAGCTATTAGCTGCATTCAAGATGATTGACGAGTTAGGTAAAAACGCCTTTTTAGACATGTTAATGGGTGCACAGTTGGGTGATCATATAACCGTGCCCACGACAGACGAGACATTTGCAGACAATGCTCGTGCTTATTTCGGATCTGCACTACCTTTAGATACCACCTCATTGTACGAACTTGAATTAGATGAAATTATCGCCCTTGCTAAACAGAAAGACAGTGCAGGTGAAAATACCCGTGCTGCGCTGAGCGCCTTGTCATTCGTCAGCGTAGATGTGTCAGATGCGGTAGCAGCAAAAAACAGCTTATATAGTTTGGACAATCCAGATGGCATGACTGACGTATATATCCAGCAGCGTGCAGAGATGCTCCAAAGCTATTTACAAGAGCTGCGTACCGATAATCATAGTATTCGTAAAGGATTTATAGATATTGAAGCAGGTTTTGAAATTGAAAATACCTATATTGATGCTGGTACTGGAAACAATGGTATTACACGTTATACACCACAAGTGATTTTTGGAGGTGATGGCAGTGATATTTTAGAAGTCAAAGGTAACTTTGGTAACGAACAAGACTATCTTTTCGGCGGTGCAGGTAATGACAAACTACTTGGGCTTAGAGGTAATGACTACCTAGAGGGCAATCAAGGAAATGATACATTAATCGGTGGTGATGGCGATGACATCCTACTTGGCGGCAGCGGTAATGACATATTGTATGGTGATTCTGAAAACGAAAATGATGGAGTTTTAGGATTTGGCGAAACAAAAGGCAACGACACTCTCTTTGGCGGCAGTGGCGATGACGTTTTGAAAGGTGGTCGCGGTCAAGACACACTAGACGGTGGTGCAGATAACGATATTCTATGCTGCTGAGGCATACACCAAAACTTCACAATTTCACATATAAACTATCCAAGTATAACCTATTTAAGTTAGTTATTTGACCCAGTCTCTTTGTTAACGTAAATGCAATATTCCACCATATCTTGAATCAGAATACCGTTGATAAATAACGATAATTCTATTCGATTCCTAAATGGTTTTATCACCAGTCAATGTAGATTAAAATAAAAAGTAGACATTAGTGTAAACATTTATTAATATAAATTTAATTATTTCATGCATCCGGATGTATATCCCACCTTTCTAACTAAAAAAATAATTACTATCTTCAGTGCTTATTCTAATTTTAATACCTTTATCAATACTAGCTATCAAAAGAATCAAAGCTAAGGCAAGTCAATGAAGCCATCAATAATAAGAAAAAAACGATATTTCAGAGTCATGACCATCCTACTGCTAGGACTGTCGCTACTTAGCAGCTGTGACGGCAGTACACCAGAAGAGCGCGAAGCGCGCAGAATCGCTAAGTGTCAGGAGATGATCACCACAACACGCCCCATGCCAATGGCTCATCTGCCCTTGACAGAACGAGGCAAAGAGATTGAGTTTAACGGTAAGTGGGAGCGTTGCCGCGCGATGGTTGAAGATGATTGGCTTCCTAATGAGCAAAGAGAAAATGATTGGCTCAATGGTAAAAAATATCACTACATTAAGCTTGGAAATAAAGTCATTAAGGGACCAAGTAATTATCTAAAAGTTGGCGTTGATGCGTTCACGATTGAGTACACATGGCAGCACAGTTACATCGAATATGACATTATGACTAGAAAATATTACGTAGCGCCACCTGAAGCTCGTAATGGTGTGTATTTCGGAATGCATTCAGTCAATAATTTAGCTTATCAACGAGGAATAGCGATAACGTCTAATTATGACGAAGTCTGTGAAAAGTCAAAGACAGATCCAGATAAAGCAGGTGCATTTATCTGGAATGGAATTTTATTTGGCGCCTTAACCCGAATAGAGCACAAAGGTGATAACCAAATTAAATGGCAAGAAGAATGGCAACGGATTTGTCCAATCGCTGTAGAAGCCGTTGTCAGTCAATTAGAGATTGTTGCAACACAACCCACAACGATGATAGAGGAATAAGAGTATGAGCGAACGTATAACGACACTAAGAGAACATGATATTCAAGCTATTGCTGCCATGGGCGTGCAGGCAGCTCAAGGTGAGATTGGCTATTGGCAGATTTACAGTCATTTGCGTACATTGCTCGTAACAGAATATGCCATCCCTGAAAATAACCCTACTATATTATGGCTAGATGGAGCGGCTGAAGCCAATGCTGGACGGGGTATGTATTCGGCAATGATTCGCGCCTATAGTAATACCCAAGGCGAGCTGCGCTACGGTGTTAAGTTCGATGATGCTCAAATGCAAGCCGCGTCTAATCAAGTAGCGCAGCAGCTTTTAAAAGACCTATTGGGAGAGGCTGATGATGATAAGTGGTTAAGAGGTGACGTACCAGATTTAGAGCGTATTGGATTCGCCGATGCCACGGGGGTTGGTCAAGTTTTATTTTCCCGTGACCCTGATGATACCGCAGCTCCACCACATCCTACTGATCCTGAGTTGGGCGGTAAAAACGCTGCTTGGGCAGGTGCATTATTGTTTAGTCCGTTAGGCGGTGATGAAACAGGGCGTCTAATGAGTATTGGCGAAGAGCGGAAACAAATAGATAGTATGAACGACTGGCGTGATGTGCTCTATGCCAAAATTGCCTTTGATGCGGCATTTAAAGCAGGAGCAGCTGAATTTACAAAAAATCTACTTCTATCTGAAATTGAGCCAACGGGAAATGCTTCAAAGCAATTAATCACAGATGCTGTAATTCTTGGACAAACAAATATTGCGTTCCTTGCTTCGGGTGAATTAAATGATGCATTTTATAATGCATGGCTAGGTACGAGTAATCCTGAGCTATTAGCTGCATTCAAGATGATTGACGAGTTAGGTAAAAACGCCTTTTTAGACATGTTAATGGGTGCACAGTTGGGGGATCATATAACCGTGCCCACGACAGACGAGACATTTGCAGACAATGCTCGTGCTTATTTCGGATCTGCACTACCTTTAGATACCACCTCATTGTACGAACTTGAATTAGATGAAATTATCGCCCTTGCTAAGCGGAAAGACAGTGCAGGTGAAAATACCCGTGCTGCGCTGAGCGCCTTGTCATTCGTCAGCGTAGATGTGTCAGATACGGTAGCAGCAAAAAACAGCTTATATAGTTTGGACAATCCAGATGGCATGACAGACGTATATATTGAGAAAAGAGCACAAATGCTGGAGGCTTTATTTAGCTCTAAGCAGGCGCAACTTGATGGAGCTAGACCAGCATTCCTAGATTTGGACAGTGGTATTGCTTTAAATGCTGGTGGATTGGCTCAAAATGCAATTATTTTTGGTTCAGATGAAGACAATTCTGATTTAGATGTATTACGTAGCAATAGTGGGCTAGGAGATGATTACATTTTTGGTGGCGGAGGCGATGACACAATCCGTACAGGCAAAGGTAATGACTACCTAGAGGGCAATCAAGGAAATGATACATTAATCGGTGGTGATGGCGATGACATCCTACTTGGCGGCAGCGGTAATGACATATTGTATGGTGATTCTGAAAACGAAAATGATGGAGTTTTAGGATTTGGCGAAACAAAAGGCAACGACACTCTCTTTGGCGGCAGTGGCGATGACGTTTTGAAAGGTGGTCGTGGTCATGACACACTAGACGGTGGTGCAGATAACGATATTCTAGATGGCGGTTCAGGTAACGATACACTTATCGGTGGCAGTGATAATGATACCTTAATTCGTACTATGGGTAATGACATTTTGCAAGGTGATGAGGGCTTTGACACCTATGATATTCAATTTGACCCTACAGACGGTAACAAAAGCTACGGCTTTAACACTATCTATGATTCAGACGGCGCAGGCGTCATAAAAATGTCAGGTAAAATCGTAGATGCGTCTCAAATGATGAGTGAGGATCTTTACAAAAGCTCAGGAGGCGACTTCTATATCCAACGACTCAGCAATGCCAATACAGCGACTGAAGGTACTTATGACCTAAAAATTTGGGAAATAAATGGGGTTGGAGGCTCGGTAACGGTTAAGGACTGGAAGGATGGTGACCTAGGTATTGAGCTTGATCAAGCAGATGGTAGACCGCTTGTCAATATTGTCGACTATGCGCCAGTGCTAACTACAGGAAAAACAGATGGCACTGTCATTATGGATATGCCTAATCTGATACATTCGTCAACACAGATTAATTACGAAGGGTCAGGACAACTCATCATCAAAGGTGGCAAAAAAGGTGATTTCATTACGTTTAGAGATCAGAACATTCAGATTAAAGTAGAAGCAGGTAGCGGTGCTGATACCATTATTGGAGGTAATAAAGATGATAATATTTGGGTAGATAACGCTCCTTTAGCGTCTTGGAGCTTACCAGAGCCTTATGACGGTTACACAAACATACCTCCAGCGAACCTTAAGCTGGTCAACTCATTAGCACATGATAGTAACAATAAAATATTAGGTAATTGGTCTAACTTTGTCGATGCCGGTGCCGGTAATGATAGCGTATATGGCTTTTATGGAAATGACTATATATCTGGCGGTGACGGGGATGATCGTATTACTGGAGGCGGCAATGTTGATGAGCTTTCTGGCGGCGCGGGAAATGATTTAATCCATGGCGATGGAATTGTGGTCAAAACTTTTCTCCCTGAGTATCAACGCGAGAGTTATGCTCATGATATGTATAGAGACTTCCAAAGTAGAGAAGCCTACGAAAATGCACATTCTGAATTGGATAAGGCTTTACTCAACGATCACACCTATAGCTATAATCAGATGTTCGCGAATGGTAGCTTGATAGCCAGTAGTCGATATAACACAGAGTATCTAGCAACTAATTTAGCTTATCATGCTGATGATATGATTTCTGGCGGCGCGGGAAATGATATTCTTATTGGAGAAGGTGGGTCAGATGAAATATATGGTGGCGCAGATAACGATTTAATATTAGGCGATAATATCAATATTAGCAGTGAGATATATCAAAATGGTTATGGAGCCAGTGTCGATATTACAGCGTTCCTTGAATATTATAGCTCTCAAGAATATACAGATTTAATGCATGAGTGGCGTGCCTCATATAGTGGCGAAGACCGCTTATATGGCGGAGACGGTGATGATAGGATATTTGGCGGCAGTAAGACGGATTATATAGAAGGTAATGACGGCAACGATGTAATTTACGCGGACAGTGATTTATACACCCAGCATGAAGACATAGCATCAGTCAAAGATGCATTTAAGAATATGATTAACCCAACAACTAATTATATTTATAACTATCGTGAATTTAATGAAAATATCTTATATATCAATCCTTTAACCATATTTGGAAATGATACTGTTTTAGGTGGTGCTGGCAACGATGTAATCTATGGCGAAGGTGGCGACGACTTCATCGACGGTGGGGCGGATAACGATATATTACATGGTGATATAGACTTCTTTATCCATGATTCAGCAGATGCGCCTAAACATGGTAATGATAAGATATTAGGTGGTACTGGTGAAGATTACATCTACGGAGGAGGAGGGAATGACTCAATAGATGGTGGAGAGGGCAATGATATCATCTCGGGCGATTATGATGAAACTATAATATCGGGACAGTTCCATGGAGATGACAATATTGAAGCCGGAAAAGGAAACGATAAAGTATGGGGACAAGGCGGCAATGATGTTATCAACGGTGGCAGTGGCGATGACATTTTAGTTGGCGACGCTATAGAAGCAGAAGTAAGTGGACAATGGCACGGGGTAGATGTCATTGATGGCGGTGAAGGAGAGGATAGTATATATGGAATGGGTGGTGCTGATACTCTAAACGGTGGTAATGACAACGACTATATTCGTGGTGATGGGGCTGAAAGTGATATATCAGGTCAATGGCACGGCGATGATATAATTAATGGCGGCAATGGCAATGATAGGATAAGTGGGGACGGTGGCCGAGATAATATCGATGGCGGAGATGGTGACGATATCATCTCAGGAGACGCTGATGATATTAATGGTCAATACCATAATGATGATACGATAAAGGGTGGCAAGGGCAACGACTATCTTTGGGGAGATGGTGGCTCTGATACTATATTTGGCGGAGACGGTGATGACTATATAGAAGGGGATTCACAGACATTGGATCTTGCCTTCCATGGCAATGACATTATCGATGCCGGTAGCGGTAACGATACGGTTTACGGTGGTGGAGGTAATGACAACATTTTAGGCGGCACAGGTGCAGACAATCTTTACGGAGATGATGCAGACTATAACAATCCAATTGGTCGCGAGTCTGGCGATGACATTATTAGAGGTGGTCAAGGCGCTGACGTTATCTATGGTGGTTCAGGAGATGATAAGCTATATGGTGATGAGGGTGATGACTTTCTAATAGCAGGTCAAGGTGAAGACTATCTTTACGGCGGAGAAGGTGATGATACTTATTACTTTGATCTTGCCACCCTTCAGGATGGTAAAACTAATTATATTATTGACACGGATAGAAAAGGTCAAATTCTATTAGGAAATGATAATTTATTAGATAATGACTGGAAAATATTATCTATAAGAGACAATGATGATAAATCAGATATCATAGTCAAGTGGCAAGATGGTCTTGGCAACTATATGGAATACAATGGAAACAACATCATCATCACTAGTGATAACTTTACCTCAAAGATAGTCGCTGAAGGCTATAACGTAGAAAGAAGGGCAGGCGGTCAGTTTATAGTAGATTCTGATAAGAACTCAGACGAGCCATTTTCTCATATGCTAACTGAGCAAACGATGTTTAATCTCAGTGGCAACACAATATTGCTGAATTCTCTTCTTCCAAACTTGCAAAAAGACCAAGATGGTAATTTTGAATCAGAATATCAAGTAGCGTATTACGATCCGCTAGTGTTAGATCTCAATAAAGATGGGGTAATCGGTACCGTTGCTGAAAATGATAAACAAGGCGTCATGTTTGATAACGATGGTGATGGAATCAAAACCGCTACAGGTTGGTTATCGGGTGAAGATGGGTTTTTAGTTAGAGATATCAATAATGATGGCATGATTAATAGTGGCAAAGAAATGTTCGGGGATCAGACTGTATTAACTAACGGAACGATCGCTAAGCATGGTTTTGCAGCACTGGCAGATTTAGATACTAACTCTGATGGTGTGATCAATAAGGATGATGCCAGTTTTAGTGAATTAAGAGTTTGGCAAGATACCAATATTGATGGCGTCACTTCTCAGGATGAGCTTAAAACTCTTGAGCAAATAGGGGTAACCGAATTAAATCTAAGCTTTGACTCAACCAACGAGATAGAAACAAGTGGAGGCACTATAAAGGAACAAGGAAGTTATATAGATAACGAGGGCAATATCTTATTGATGGCAGATATTAATTTTGACCAAGATTTGATTCATAGTAATTTTATATCAACCTCTGACAAGAAAAATAGCGGTCTAAATATTTCTGGATTTGGACGCTTAGATGATCTAGCAAATGCCAGTAAGAGTGTCGATAGTCTATTGACATTAACTAAATATTTAGAAGAAAATCAGGATATCGAAAATATTTTCAATCATTCCGATGAGTTATTGGAGCTATGGGCGGGTACGGACAGTAAAAATACCGGCAGTGAAATCGCTATCATTAATAAAGAAAATATTAAATGGACACAAAACGAAAATGCTGAGCATATAATTAGAATAACTCCAAGTCAAGGTTTGCCTGAATATATCAATGAGTCAAATCACACTACTGACTATAGTTATTTGAATCAAGACGATAAGCAGATCGTGAAGCTAATTGATGCGATTACGGGCATCAATCCAACGGATTATATTAATCAAGCAACCTCTAATCAGACCACGGAATTTCTCAAAGTTTATCAAGATATTAAGTCTAGTGTAGAATCTGATATTATAAACCAGACCATACTTAAACCGTACTTTGACAGTATTGAAATCTACCAATTTAACCATTTAACCTTTTCTAATTTTCAAAAGTTAGAAACTTTACTTAATACCAACTATCTAGCGGACGCAGATAAAACCAGTATTCACTTACTTAACTTGTTGGGTATCAATACTAGTGATTTCGCAGAGCATAACTTTGGTGAAGGTTATTTAACTTTAGCTAGCTGGTATAACACTAATTATGCCACCATAAATCGATATATTGCTGAACACGGAGAGATTGTAAAATCTAAGTTTATTGATGACTCAATAACAGAATTTGAGATATACAATAATGAGAATACCATTTATTTATCCGGTACTAATGATAAAAAAGTGACAGGCACTGATGCTGACGAGGTATTTGTCAGTGGCTTAGGTAATGATATTCTTATTGGCAAAGCTGGAAATAATACTTATATTTTCAGCTCAGATACTAAATCAGATACAGTTGAATTGGACTATAGCTCTGTTGGTGCAGATAAGTTTATTTTTGAAGATATACCTATTCAGTTCGTACAGTTTTTTAGTCAAGCTAAAAATCTTGTTATAGCATTTAACGATCAAACCGTCACGATTACTAACGCATTATTTTCAGGCTCTGAGCGTGACCTGACTTTTGTTTTTGATGAACAAGTACTAAGCCTTGAAGCCTTGATGAAATATACTATTACGCCACTTGAAGTAAACGATAGCAATTATTTTGGTGGTTGGGAGGGCGAAGACACTTTAATAGGAAATGATAGCGACAATCAGCTACATACTTATGAGTCAAACGACATACTAGACGGCAAAGCTGGCGCCGATAAATTGTTTGGACACACAGGTTATGACACCTATATCTTCGATTCTAACTCTGGACACGATGAAATTATTGAAGATTGGTCCCAAGAAGAGGGATCATACTTACAATTTAATTTTGAGAAATCGTTACTCAAAGAAACCTATTATCAAGATGGAGATTTGTATATCCTATATGGCGAAGATAACCAGCTAATACTTCGAAAGGTAGGTAGTAATGATTTAAAAAATATTGATATCAGTTTTTCTGGTGGTGCAAAAATTAGTATTACTGACATTTTAACAGACGCCTATATTATAGGTTCTGATAAATCTGAGCAGATTGAAGATATCTATGTCACTTCAAATCATCATATTTACGGCTTAGCGGGCAATGATGTTTTGCAAGGTAATTTCAATAAGTCAAATTATATAGATGGTGAATCAGGCGATGATATCATCAATGGCGGTAGTGCAAATGATTCTATCATTGCAGGTGAAGGTGATGACACTATGTTTGGTCACCAAGGTGATGATGAACTCCGAGGTGGTCAAGGACGAGACTGGCTTGAGGGAGGAGAAGGTGTGGATACCCTAATTGGAGGCGAAGGCGATGATAGTTACTTTGCTGACAATCAGGATATTATCATCGAGAGACCTGACGAAGGGTATGATCGTATATTTATAGACGCTTCTTTTGATTTGTCTGGTACTAATATTGAAGAATTACATTTGAGGGGTACGGATAATCTCGATGGTATAGGCAGTGAGCTAGATAACAAAATATATGGCAACTCGGGAAATAATTATCTAGATGGTAAACAAGGTGCTGACCTTTTATCAGGAGGGGCGGGAGATGATTATTATGTTGTCGATCAATACGACACAACTGTCACTAATGATGATGGTTCTGTTGACTTTATAGCAGGTGACAAAGTTATAGAGGGTGAACAGGATGGTATTGATACTGTAGAGCAATGGGTAGATCACCATTACTATCAAATAAACGATCAAGGTGTATGGCAGGACACGGGTAAATACCATATCTTACAACGAAATGTCGAAAACCTCATTTTAAAAGGCGATGCTAAAACGGCGTTCGGTAATGAGCTAGATAATACGATTATCCTGAATAGTAAAGATAACTTCGTGAGCGGTCAGACGGGTAATGATATTATTATTTATAAAAAAGGTGGTGGTAGAGATACAATTAGTGCCACTGATGATATATCTTCACAAGATACTCTTGTCATAGAAGGATATGACTTTTCTGAAGCTATATTCATGCGTGTCGATAACACTTTAAGCCCACATGATATGCTAGTGATTCGTTTGAATGGTAGCGGTGACAGTATCACATTCTTCGATTACTTTACTCCTCAAGCTTCAGCTGATAAGTTTGATTTTTCAACTGATCAAAATTTTCTCTTAAATAATATAAATGATGCTAGCAGTATTTTAATCGACAATAAAATTGATCACATCATCTTTGAAAACAATGGTCAGCAAGTCACTCTCACCCAGCAGGATATCGATAACGCTGTTATCGATCGAGCAGACAATCATGCCCCCATCGTTAATAAATACCCACGTGGGATTACGATTAATGACGATGAAGTTTTAAGCGTTCAGTTTGATGCAGACACCATCGTTGATCAAGACATTTGGGACACTCATCTAAGCTATCGTTTAACCCTAGCGAGTCAAAATGCTGACGGCAGTTATCAAGAGCTTCCTGACTGGCTACATTTTGATTCAGTAACACGCACCCTATCAGGGACGCCAACCGCTGATCATATTGGCAGTTATCAATTCATCCTGTGGGCAGGGGATCTTTTTGATCACAGCGCCGGTACCTATCTAGATCTTACCGTCAACTCAAGTCAGCCAAGTGATACGCCTATCGATACCACCCCGACCAATGTCGTCGAGGGCACCGACAGCAGCGAGCAGCTTTTAGGCTCTAATGGCAATGATCTTATCAATGGTTATCTAGGTGACGATCAGCTCTTTGGTTTTGCAGGTCATGACACCTTAAACGGCGGCGCGGGCAATGACTATCTAGCAGGCGGTAATGGCTCAGGTACCAATTCAGGACATGATATTCTTAATGGCGGCGCTGGTGACGATACCTTATATGGCGAAGACGGTAACGACCTATTAATTGGCGGTGCTGGTAATGACAGTTATATCTATAAGGCCAATCACGGCATTGATATTATCGATAATAGCGGCGGTGGTACTGACGTTATCTTCTTCCAGCAAATTGATAAGACGCAATTAACGTACCATAAAGAAGGACAGGATCTTATTATCTTAGTCGACGGTGACTTAAACCAGCAAGTTAAAGTCAAAGACCACTTTCTTAGCAGCGATCTAGCTATTGACTATATTGTGCCAAGCGATGGTATGATGATATCTGCTCAGAAAATTGCCACTCAACTCACCGCACTACCAGCATCTGATAACGGTGATACAGGCGGTGGTAGCACCCAGACGCCAGAAAATCCTGAAACACCCACTGAGCCAACTGCCCCTAGTAATGATGATTTATCAGGTGATAATACCATTACCGACACAATGGGCAATGACCAGCTCAGAGGCGGTAGAGGTAACGATACTTATATTTATACCGCTGGTAAAGACACTATTATTGATACGCATGGAATAGATACGCTCATATTTAGCAATGGCATCACTTTTAATCAAGTGGGATCAGGACTGATAAGTTCAGGTAACGATCTCATCTTACGAGTTAACGGTGATGCTAACAATCAAGTGACTATTAAAGATTACTTTAGTAATGGCGATAGCATTATTGAGACCATCCGCTTTGAAACTGGCGGCAGCATTTCTTATGAGCAAATCTTTGGACTTTTTGGCAAAGCCATTCCGCAGGCAACCCCCATTGAAAATACGACGACAACGCCACCTATAAGCAATGAAGCCAGTAGTGGCATGGATGATCTTTTAGGAACGGCTGGTGCTGATTATCTTCAAGGTCTTGCAGGAAACGATAGACTACAAGGCTTAGCAGGAAATGATCAGTTAGATGGCGGATTAGGTAACGACATTCTCATCGGTGGTACTGGCAATGACTTATTAATAGGCGGTAAGGGCGATGATCTGTATTACTTTGAAGCAGGCTTTGGTCAAGATGTTATAAATAATACAGGTGGTGGTATTGATAACATCTATTTTGACGGTCTAAGCTTTAGTCAAATAGCCAGTGGATTGGTACGTAATAATGATGATTTAATCCTAAAAGTAAGTCAAACGACGGATCAATTGACGATTAAGGACTTCTTTATGGGCGGTGAAGCTGCGGTAGGCAATATTAGCTTTGCGTCAGGTGGCAGCATCAGTGCCGATCAAATCTTTAATGCTTATGGCATTAGCAATCCAAATCCTATCAATCAGCCCAGCTCCCAATACCAAACGACGCTCGGCACGATGTTAGATATGATGAATCAGTTTGATACTCATTACTCAAATGGCAGCCCTGAGGTGATATAAATACCATTTTAGTTACCATTTACTATGCTTGATTACTGATTTTATTGGTTTTTTATAGATCCGTCATTGTCTTGCAATGGCGGATTTATAAATATCAACTAGGGCTTGTCATCAATTATTGTTGATCTAAAGTGAGTTATACTGCAGTGGTCAACTAATTTAGGACAAATGATCAGAGGCTTTGGTTGTAGTATCGTTTCGCTTTTTCTGCTGGTGGCAAATAGTCATTGAATGCATGCGGTCTTATGGTTTGATAATAGTCCCAGAGATAATCAATTGTATACGGCTTTGAATCTAAACCTATGCCGTAAGAAAAGAAGACGACTGCCAGCACGCAATCCACAGCCATCACGTGTACCAAAGGCATTAGGCATTGATATTGGTACCAGCATCCCATCCTTGAGAGTGATTCGGTATCTTGATCAGTTGGCTCAGTGGCATGGCTATCCTAAGCAAATTCGTGTGGATAATGGCAGTAACGGCAGTTGACTAAGCCGATATTGACTGCCATTAGTGGTCGTTAATAACGTCAATATTTGGCGAATCTTGGTGCAAATGTTTTCTACAAGAGCGGAAGAGTAGCGATCTTCTTGATAAGTTGTTACTAAGTGCAGAGCATGTTGTCCATTATCCAGTATATTATCCATAATTTCAAAATGTAGACCAAACATCGAATTGTCTTTTATTGGTGGTATTTGCGTATAGCGAACACTACCGCTAGAAGTGTCTAATGACCCATTTAGAGCATTGTTTGAATGAATATGAATATAGACATCGAATAATAGCCCATCGTCTGTGCTCATACCAAGTGACTTTTGAATAAGATCAATGGGAATATCAGCATAATTCACTGAGTCATTAATAATGAAGGTGATGTCATTGAGTAGTGACTCAATAGATTGATCAGCATCGAATAAGATACGATGAGCAACCATCGTTGTAAAATAGCCTACAGTGTCAAAAAATTCTGGGTCAGTACGACCTGATGCTGAGGTGCCGATGACGATATCTTTTGCATCACTGTGTATATATAAAGATAATGCAATAGCGGTATAAATAACACTAAACAAAGATGAACCAGACTGTCGAGCAACCGTCAAAAGACTCTTATAAGCAGATGTGCCTAAGTCGAGATTTATCCATTTTGCTTTGGTTGATAACACGTTGGCTACTGCAGCTTCGCTATTTGGATCAGCAAGGGTTAGACCCTTAGGTGCACCGCGTAGCATCTTAACCCAATAGTCAACGTGTTGCTGATTAATGCCTTGTTTTTGCTGCAACATTGCAAAGTCATTTATATTACCTGCTGCTGTATTCCAATGCGGCGCTTGACTGTTTGTACGAACTCTATAGGCGTAAGAAAGATCTTTCATGATGGTGTTTAAAGACCATTCATCAATGACCATGTGATGTATGAGTAAGGACAAAACTTGCGGTTCGTTTGGTGTGCTGGGCAAAAAACGAATCCTTAGTGGCAGCTCACATAAAAGTTCAAAACGGTAAGCAGCTTCATCAGCAAGCGTCACACCTTGACTTTCATCACTGAACCAAAACCACTTATACCGCTCTAACTCTTGGATTGGAATAATACGTTGTGTGGTTACATCCTCTTGTGTTTGAAACATCGTACGCAGGCTGGCATGACGCTCGACAATATCGATAAAGGCTTCATAGAGTATATGTTCATCAACCTTATCAGAAAAAGCGATAGCAAATGGTAAATTGTATATGGGACTAAAATCGTAATTAGTATAAGCGTGCCATAAAAACTGCTGTGCTAGCGTCAAAGGCGCTTGTGCCTCATGCTTAAAAGTAGCACTACTGTCGTCTTTATTGTCACCAATGTTGCTATTAACAGAATTAAAATCACGGGTATTGACACCTGCAAGTGCTATATCAGTATGATTAGTAAAGACATATTGTGCTAGCGCGGCAGCCGAAGGCGATTTAAAAAAGTCATTAAATACAATTTCAATACCGTGAGACTGCATCAGCTTGCCGATGATACGAGTGGCCAACAGTGAGTGCCCACCATAATCAAAAAAGTCATCATGCTCAGTCATACTAGGCTCTGCAAGAGTGGCACGAAACTCTTGTAAGATGATGCTAGTGAGTTGATTTTTATTCAGTAATAAATCATTCGACCTAGTCTGTTTGTCTATAAAGCTGGTATCAATCTTTGTTAGGTTAAGCGTGTTTTTTTCTTCCATCTGCTCATTGTAATGCTGCTGTATCGCTTTGATTATATCGGTCAGTTGGCAAATCTGATCGAGTATTGGATGCAGCTCTAAAATGAGCGCAATGTCATTTTTAGTATGGATGATAAAGGATTGAAAAGGCGGGTTAGATGCTGCATTCCAAGGTATTTTTTTGAGATTAGAGACATATTTATGGAGGTCGAGGTCATCTAATCTTAAAGTGTGTAAGCAACATTTAGCAGAATCATATTTATATTTGCTCAGGTCGCCATCTTCACTAAAGTAGTATCTGACATTCAAGTCCGGTATACCCTCAATACTATTTTCAACTGCTTGTATCAGCCTCGGATTATCGGTATTGTCGCCTAGAGTCCAAACGCCAACATGACGTGTGACCTGCTCAGGTTGCTGTAACTGTTGCATCCAAATTTGTTCTTCATAGTCGCTAACGGGCATAAGCGTATTGGTATTTAAGATCGGGTTCTGTGCCGACATATTTTTTCCTATTTAATCGTATTAGGTAGCGCATCGTTGCTATAATTTTAGCTATAGGTAATTACTTTTGTCTATTAAATTATCTCCAGTTATCAATAGCTTATTGTTATCTTATATCCTGTTCATTGACGCGACCTTCTCTATATAGATATGTATGATATCGATATAACTGGTTAGAATCCCGTTTTTACAGGCAGTGCATTAAACAAGCTGTTATATAGATATATCAGCAAATTTTTTAACTTTAATCTAAATGATGTTGATTATTATTATCATTATCGTTATAATGCGGACTATTGTCAAGAATATTAATACTGCCTATAAGATATCAAGAGACAGCTTGCTTGCTCAGACATCTTTATAGCAGCTTGATAACAACCTGCTGGCATACGAAATAATAATGAGGTTAAGTATGGTCTTATCTGCAATTAGTGAAAATCGTCTTGATCGTTTTTGGCGTTATTGTTTAGAAAATCAGTATTTCAATATTGGCTATCCTGAGTCTGCAGATTTTGATTACGCTTCTTTATACCGATTTTTTGATTTTTCTTTAAACAATTGCG
Organism: Psychrobacter sp. GTC18467; assembly: GCF_055397455.1. Taxonomy (NCBI): domain Bacteria; kingdom Pseudomonadati; phylum Pseudomonadota; class Gammaproteobacteria; order Moraxellales; family Moraxellaceae; genus Psychrobacter; species Psychrobacter sp. GTC18467. The sequence continues at coordinate 2,516,795 of NZ_AP038920.1, read as the reverse complement.
GGGATTGGGAATCACCAAGTAACTACGCTTTAAACTCATTTGAGTTCGAAAAAGAAGTCATGAGTTACTTTGCTGGTTTGTTTCAAATACCTTTTCAGGACAGTTGGGGCTATGTCACAAATGGCGGAACTGAGGGGAATATGTTCGGTTGTTACGTAGCAAGAGAGCTGTTTCCAAATGCAACCTTGTACTACTCAGAACAGACACATTATTCAGTTTTAAAGATTGTTAGATTATTAAGAATAAAATCCTGTGTCGTTGACTCGTTAGAGAATGGCGAGATAGATTACGATGATCTTATTCGCAAAGTAGAGAATAATGGAGATAAAAACCCCATTATCTTTGCCAATATTGGAACGACTATGTTTGGCGCTACAGACAATATTAGAATAATTCAACAACGCTTGCAGGATATCGGCATCAAACGTCAAGATTATTATTTACATGCAGATGCTGCCTTGAGTGGCATGATTTTACCCTTTGTAGATAGCCCTCAGCCGTTTTCATTTGCAGACGGCATTGATTCAATCAGTGTCTCTGGACATAAAATGATTGGCTCACCGATGCCTTGCGGTATTGTCGTTGCAAAACGCAGAAATGTAAGTCGTATTGCAGTAGATATTGATTATATTGCAGCACGAGATCAAACCATTAGCGGCTCTCGCAATGGTCATTCTGTTTTAATAATGTGGGCTGCTATTCGTAATCATTCATTTTTACAGTGGCAGCAACGTATCCAACATTGCTTAAAAATGGCGCAATATGCTGTCGAGAGATTTCAAGCAGCTGGGGTAGAGGCGTGGCGAAATCCCAATTCTATTACTGTAGTGTTTCCTTGCCCTTCTAAAAAGATTTGGAAAAAGTACGGTTTGGCAGTCTCTGGCTCTAGTGCTCATCTGATCACGACAGGTCATCATAAAGACAGTCGAAAAATCGATGCTTTGATTGAGGAAATGGTCGATAGTCTACAAACAACCGCTCAAGCCAGCTAAGGCTAATCTAGCCGCTATATTCTTCACATTTTTACATTAAAGTCACTGGCTGCTAAAGCTTGGTGACGAATATGAGTGTTGGACAAAATCTATGAAACTGACAATTCGCGGTCAATGGGAACAAGAATGAGTGCGTTGAATTTATACAGCTTAATGACCAATCCATTGATAACACCAGCTTTGCGACCTGCTTTACCTAAGCTTCTTGCTGGGACAGTGCTGTCATGTATTTCAGGTTTGGCTATGTTAGGAGCGCTTTGGTGCTTGGTTAGATTAATTGGTGATATCTCTTTGCAGTGGATCTTTACTGCTACGTTGTTATGGTTAATAGGAGCTGTATTAATAGCAGCCTCATCGTGGTTGGCTCATGATGCAGAGGCAGCCTTTTCTGCCAAATTGCGGCGTCAAGTTGCCAATCATGTGACCCGCCTACCAGCGATCACACTAGCTAAACAAGGCGATCACGCTTTACGCCGTTTAGTATCCGATGATATTGCAACATTACATCATATGGTAGCTCATCTGCCTTCAGAAGTTGCTAACTTTGTGGTCTTGCCCTTGGCCTCGATTTTATTGTTGGTGAGTATGGTAGGGTCTATGGCGTTATGGGTCTTACTCCCTGGTGTTATCGCCTCATTATATTACTTGGTTATAGTTCCAAAAGTCACTACACGAGATGGGGCAGCGCGAATGCAGGTAATGGGTGAAGTGATTGCGGCGGTAGATGATTATGCACGAGGCATTCGAGTCAACCGTATCTATGGTAGACAATCTGGTGCTTTGGCAGCGTATCATGATTCGACCAAACGCTTCACGGATAGTATGGTCATGTGGGTGGGTAAGGTTGCTACCTTAGCAGGCATAGCGGTGGCTTTGCTACAGGCGGTATCAACATTTGCGATTGCGTATCTTGTTTCCTATAACGAGGGTGCAACCACTATTGCTGCGACACTATTTTTCAGTTTGGCAGTGGTCAACCCCGTATTACGCTTAGGGCACGGGTTGGATTATGTGAGCGCAGGGAAGTCAGCGGCGGCTAGGCTAATAACATTATTGCAGCAGCCTACATTACCTAAAGGTCAAGTGAAACAGGTAGAAATGCCATTAACACTGACACTTAAAAATACCAAGGTATCTATAGATAACGTACAAGTCATCTCTGGACTAACACATACTTTTAAAACAAATAGTGTGAATGCAATAACAGGTCCTAGTGGTGTGGGTAAAACCACTTTACTACGTGTACTGGCTGGACTTGAGCCACTACAGTCAGGACAGGTGCAGTTGTCCCAAACCCATCTGTCTCAATTAGATGAACAAGCCAGACACGCGCTTTTATTGTTTGTACCACAAGGCGGGCAAGTCCTGCCAGCTACCGTAAGAGAGAACTTAACTCTGTTTGTGCCTAATGCTACGGATGAACAACTTGAGGCGGCTCTAGAAAACGCGCAACTTACTATAAACCTTGATACCAATACTCAATCGCTCTCAGGAGGCGAGCGACAACGTATCGGTATTGCAAGTGTGTTTTTATCACCAGCGCCTATCATATTACTCGATGAACCGACAAGCGCGTTGGATCAGACAAAGGCGCTAAAACTGCTCGAAGCATTGACACAATTGGCACACGATAAAGAAAAAACGATCATTATGGTCACACATGATAAATCACTGGCAGAAAAGGCCGATGCGCAATTAGAGCTGACACTTAACACTGATTCAAAGGGTTTATCATGAGTCTTGCTATTAAAACAGTGCACCAAAAATCAGTATCCCCATTACCATCTGTTGCTCGTCGACGCTTAATGAGCGTAGGCATCGGCTGGATAGTGGTTGCTGCATTAGAGGCGGTTGCCTACACAGTATTGGCCTTTGGTATTGTTTATCATAGACCGCCTATATGGATTATGATTAGTGCAGGTATTGCAATTGTCGCTACAGTATTGGTGAATCGTTCGGGCTATCTGACAGGCGTGCGACTGGCAGGAGATTTGTATGCCGCTTTGGGGCAGTCACTTGCTCGTACCAAACTGTCATGGTTTACCAACGAACATCGTACCCAAGTAGCGACGATTGCAGGTCAGGGTATACCAGGATTTATGAGTATTCCCGCGCATCAGCTCCAAATTTTTTTACACGCACCCTGTATTCCACTGTTTTTGGTTTTTGGTCTTGGTTTGCTTGCTGGTGTCAAAGTGGCTTTGGTAGCCGTTGTATTACTCGTATTGTCATTGACTATACAAGTGTTGTCACAGCAAGTCCTAAGCCGCGCTGATGCGAAACGGCATAAAGCAGAAGCAAACGCCTCTGAGGCTACACTTGAATGGGTTGATCATATTGAACTGCTGAGAACAGCGGCAGGTCCAATCCGCGCGATAGAGCGTCTGGAGCAGCGCTGGCGTGTTCAAGAAAATATGTTAAGAAATACCAATAAGTCATCCGCTACAGCGATATTTCTCTCAAATTTAGCGAGTGTGCTACCTATGGCGGGCATTGCTATCTATCTAATTGTTATGGGGCTTGATAGCGCTGTAATGGTATTGGCGGTGCTGGTTTTGGTCGGTCGTGCTGCTGCCCCGCTTGGCGAATTGGCGCTGGCAGGGCTTGGCATTAATGATTTTCGTGCTTCTTTAAAGAGCTATCAGCAAGTAATAAACACACCCGTGCTATCAGAACCTACCATTACAGTACCTGCACCTACTAGTTATAACATTAGCGTTTGTGCAGTGAGTCATATGCCAAGCTTAAAGAATATCAATACTGATATACCAGAAGGCAGTCGGGTTTTGGTGACGGGCGCAAGCGGTGGCGGTAAAAGCACATTGCTTGAACTGTTGATGCGTTTTAATGATCCAGAACAGGGTCACATCTCGATGGGCAATATTAAGCTCAATGATATGCCGTATGCCACGCTTGCCGCTAATATTGCCTACGTGGCGCAAGACCCAATTATCTTTACCGGGACGCTGGCTGACAATATTCGTATCGGTAATCCACAAGCATCAGATGATGAGATTGCAGCCGTCGCTCAAAAAGTAACATTAGGCGCTGTGGTTAACCGCGCGCCTGAAGGTATACATCAGTCAGTAGGGCAGCAAGGCAGCGCCTTATCTGGAGGCGAGCGCCAGCGCGTAGCATTAGCAAGAGCCTTAATCAAACAAGCACCAATCTTGATATTAGATGAAGCCACTTCTGCTTTGGATGAAAAGACAGAGCGAGATATTGCTAGTGTCATACGGTCGTTGTCCACGACAGTTATTGTAGTGACGCATCGTGATGCTTCTATTTGGCAGCCAACGCAGACGATAGTCTTAGATGGTGAACGTGCTCTTACGCTATAGTGAATAAGTTTTATGCAAACAGTCGATGCTTATAATATGTTTTGTTTACCCCCAACTGGCAGTAGTTCTGCTATCTATATGCCATGGAGACGAGCGGTAGATACCTTGAGCAAGACTCATATTAACATCATACCGATAGAGTACTCAGGTCATGGCATCAAGCCTAACGAGCCGCTGAGTGATGACCCAAAATTACGACAAGCGTCCCGTTAGTGACATTTTGTGGCACAGATGAACCAGATATCCCAAATCAAGTCATGATGAAAGACTGGCAGCAGCACTCAGAGAGGTTTCTGGGCTCTTATACGCTTGAGGGTAATCACTTTTATTTTTTGAATCCACACTCTTTGAGGCAACTGCTTAAAACGATAGAGGCTTGCTTGATATATGAAATCTAGCCTTATAAATAGTGAGGTGAGTAGCAGCACAGTGTTATTGGTACTAAAAATACAACAAGTAATGACTATAGAGCAGCACATAGTTATTGAGCATACTCCATTGTTTTTGGCTCATCATTCACTACATAAAATTTCTATAACACTGCTTACTGAAGATTTTGAGATAGATAAGTTGTATCAATATTTTAATATCGCTTTATCGGAGGTACTCACACACGCATCTAAAAAGCGGCGCTTGGAGTTTTTTGCAGGTCGCTTATCTGCCAAATTTGCATTAGCGCCATTCGGTTTAGAAGATGCGCAAATACCAAAAGGCGCCAAGGGTGAACCATTATGGCCAAATAATATTTGTGGCAGTATCAGTCACACGAGCACTAAGCATTCATCTACTGCCGTTGCTTATGTTCAGAAAGCCAAGGCAAAATTCCAAGGAGTAGGTATTGATATAGAAGCCAAAAAAAACAATGCTTATTTTAAAAATGAAACGCTATTGCCACTTGCCTTTTTAAATGATCAAGAACAAGCACATTTGTTAGAGGGTAAGGAGCCATACAGTTACTTAATCATTTTTTCAGCAAAAGAAAGCATTATTAAAGCCGTTTACAATAAATTCAGTATATTTCTGAGCTTTTTTGATATCAAATATATAAGAATGAAGGATAACTTTGTTGAATTTACCGTACCCGCGCTGGATCAGCATATCTATAGTGTAAACGTCAAAGTATCGTTTTATTTCACCCAAAACAATGTAATTACTATTTGTACAGAGATTCCTACTTTGATTATATAAGATGGGCTGCCCATTAAACCATTGTAAGTTTATATCATTTTGAAAGAAGGAGTTAGATGTAGCCGTATATAAATTTATATAACCCACACCAGAACACAACCTATATATGATAATAATTATCAATATTAAAAATATTATCATTATTAATAAGGTGAGACAGTATTCATGACTTCACAAGACTATCTACAAAACCCATTGAGCGATCTAACGAAAAAAGATTTTTCATGTTTTTCAACCAATAACTATTATCTGGAAGCTACGGAATTTTCGCACACTTTGACGACACCTGCATCAGACATGAATGAACTCAATCAAGATATCGATGCATGTTTTAAACAAATGGAAGATGATGGCTACAAGAGTCCCATATTGATAGGTGCAATACCTTTTGATACCACTAAAAAGTCTCTTTTAAACTTTTACCGCAGTTATGACAAGTCAGATAAAAAACCACAAAGACTTAACACTATAAAAAATGAAACACAAATTGTGCGAAAGTCTTTACTGATTGAGCAAGGCAAATTTGAAAGCACTGTTCACCAAGCTTTAGAGGTTTTTAAAACGACAGCGCTTAAAAAAATAGTATTGTCTCAAGCCATTGATTTTAGTTTTGATGGCACACAAGATTTAACAGCCTATATGAGAGCTTTGCTAGAACAAAATCCCACTGCCTATAATTTCGTAATACCAGTTGATAAGCATCAATACCTTTTAGGGGCAAGTCCAGAGCTGCTGTTATCTAAAAGCAGTCGAATGGTTAAGAGCAATCCTTTGGCAGGCTCCAGACCAAAGCTTGAGAACATAGAGCATAATCAACAAAATCAACGAGCATTATACGATTCAGTTAAAGACCAAAACGAACACCAAATCGTGGTTGAAAACATATCGCGCAATTTAATATCTGACTGCGTTGAGCTTAAGATTTCTGAGTTTCCAGACATTTTAGAGACCTCTACAATGTTTCATCTTTCTTCAACACTACAAGGCACACTTAAAGAAAAATCGCCGAATGCACTGAGTCTAGCCCTAAAACTACATCCGACCCCTGCTGTTTGTGGCACACCAACACCACTTGCCAAGAAATTCATATTAGATAATGAGGGTTATGACCGTGGCTATTACTCAGGGCTGGTCGGTTGGATGGATGCAGAAGGCAATGGTGAGTGGGTTGTGACGATTCGTTGCGGGTTGTTGAATGATTCAAGCTTACGTTTATATGCGGGTGCTGGTATTGTTGAGGGGTCTAACCCAGAATCTGAGTGGCTAGAAACACAAGCCAAAATGAAAACCATGCTTAATCTATGTCATTCATAGATAACAATAGGGTTTACGGGTGTATCCCATTTAAGGAGTGGTAAGATGGCTAAAAAAACGGCGTGGGTTGTAGGTGTCAATCAAGGTATTGGCCTTGATGTCATGCAGCGTCTTTTAACAGAGAAAATTGAGGTGGTTGGCATAGATAAATTAAAAGACAATTTGCCTGAGGCGTTACAGCAGCGGGTGCATACTTGTGACATTCGTGATGAAGCACAGATTACTAAACTTTGTGATATGCTATTAAAGGTAAGTCCACCTGATTATTTTATTCATGTGGCGGGCATTTTACATGTCGCAAAACACCATGATATATCTTCTGATAACTGGAGGGATACTTTTGCTGTTAATGTATCTTCGACATTCCATTTTCTTCAAAAGCTAACGCCTTATTTTAAAGCAAAAAGAAACGGAAATATTGTCGTCATTTCATCAAACTCAGCCCGCATGCCACGATTGAATATGTCAGCATATGGAGCATCAAAAGCAGCATTGACTTATTTTGTGAAAACAGCCGCGTTAGAGCTTTCTGAATATGGCGTGAGAGTTAATATCGTCTCGCCTGGCTCTACGAAAACTGCCATGCAAACACAGCTATGGTCAGATGATAAGGGTGAGCAGCAAGCGATTTTAGGTAATTTATCGCAGTATAAGCTGGGGATACCGTTACAAAAAATCGCGCAGGTACGGGATATTACTAACGCGGTCATGTTTTTTATCAGTGACCAATCCTCTCAAATCACTATGCACGATTTGGTCGTCGATGGTGGAGCGACTTTAGGGTGTTAGACTTTATACATCTACAATATTTAGTGGGGTTGATGAAAAACAAGGTCTGCATTTGCAGACCTTGTTTTTGTAGTAATTTACTTTAGGTTGTACTGCATTTTTTAATCACATCTTCAATAGTCTGACAGGCCACCAATGAATAAAAATCCATAGAAATGTTTAGTCGCTCGGCCAATTGAGTTGCAATTTTCATAAGCTGTTTTGGTTTGATATGTAGTGTCGAAATAGCCGTTTTATAACCTGTAGTATTTATTTGGGTCTGATATTCTGGTGCATACTGTTTAAATAAGGTTAAGACGTAAACGGCGATTTCTGATGACGCGACTTGATGACTCAAATGATTGGGCGTACGAATAGAAAGAGAAGCGTTGATAGCAAGCTTTGCTTGAGCAAATATACGCAAGCTTTGACGATCGACTTTATTATTCGCTGTTAAAGGCAACTCTTTTATTACTAAGAACTTAGAGGGAATATGTGAGGCTGGTAGATGTATTTTTAGATGCTCTTTTAACTGCAGTGCATTCAAGTGCTTATGGGGTGTGTTTGAATCAATTGTATACATAGCGATCAATTCATCGATATCGGTTGTAGGGTGCGTGCAACTCATCACTACTGCATTATGGACCATAGGATGTTTGGCTAAGATATTTTCAATTTCAGTAGCAGCGATTCTTACGCCTTTGACTTTTAGATATCCTTCTTCACGTCCTGAAAAAACAATAGTGTTATCAGTTCGAAAATAACCCAAATCACTCATTCGAAAAGCAGACTCGGTGTCATTACGAGGTGTTTCAATACTAACAAAGTCTGAATGGTATATTTCTCCATTACGCAGATAGCCATTAGCTAAGTTAATACCCGTCATATACATGTTGCCAATTTCGCCTACAGCACAGGGATTTTGCTCCTTATCAAGGATAAAGTATTGATTACCTTCTAATGGTTTGCCATAGGGAATAATGTCTTTGTCATTTTCATCAATTTCGTGCCATATGCTCCAAATCGTTGTTTCTGTTGGTCCACCTAAAGAAAATAGTCGAATATGAGGAAGCTTTGTTCTTAGCTGAGCAACCAATGCAGGTTTAATATAATCTCCGCCTTGGGCAATTAAGCGCAAGGTAGTGAGTTGTTTGGTATGTCCAACAGTGAATAACATATCTACGATAGCAGGAACACTGCACCAAATAGTGACTTTATTGGCAGCAACCAGTTTGGCCCATTGAACAGCGTCCTTTTGCTGGACCTCAGTTGGTATGACTAGCGTTGCACCAATAGATATTGATGCAAAAATATCGAATACCGACATATCATGATGAAAAGGCGTGAGCGCTATGAACACATCATCAGAGCAGATGTTCCAGTGCTGAATGGTCTGCTGTAAAACATGGGCAGTGGCTTGATTGTTCAAGACCACACATTTTGGTGTACCTGTGCTGCCAGAGGTATACAGGTAGTAAGCGGGCAGGCGATCCAAAGTATAACCAAAATGATGATCTGTAAGGGCTATTGGCTCAGGGTTTTCAAGCAATTTATTGATACAAAGCGTAGGTATCTGATGTAAGGGCGCTGTACTCACGGCAATGTCTGCGCAACTGTTTGATAATAAGTAGGCAAGTCTTGCTGGCGGCGATGCCATGTCTATTGGCAACCATACAATACCCATCAACGCGCAGGCAAGCGTCGTGTAAATATGTTCAGGGCCTTTGGGTAAACAAATAGCGACTACTGATTCAGCGTTCAATCCTTCTTGCTCAAATGCTGATATCAGTGTTGCAACGTCTTGACCCATTTTATAATAGCTGATGTTATTTTCATTGAAAACCAATGCAGTTTTATGACTGTTTTTGATAAACAGGTTGTTTTTAATCGCCTTAAGATAGTCACATAAAACGATCTTGGCAAGAGCTGTCTCTTGTTTGTTTTTATAAGGTGATGCTGTTGTCATTGCATGCTCATCTATTTTTCATACGCTTTGTGGTCTCTGAGCGAAATTTGCTCAGCCTGTAGGCCATAGGACTAGGGCGTATCTCTATTTTAAAATGGTGATAAACGTTTCAATTAGGGACATGCCCTAGAGCATATTTTATCTGTTGATTATGTTTGGTCAGGTTCGGCTTTTATACTAGATATTATTGCTGGCGTGCTTGTATTAACGCCCACCAGTTTGAAAGTGTTGGGTTACGAGCAATATCCTCAAAACCAATGTCAATACCGTAAGATTTAAGCTCAGAGGCAAGCTGCATAATTCTAAGGGAGTCTAGACCATAGACAATTAAACTTTCATCTGGGTCAATCTCTTCGTCTTCTTCGATAAGCTGTTCAACTCGTGTATGTAGCCACTGTTGTGTTATTTTTTTCGCAGTGCTGTCTATTAACGTGCGGGTGTCTACCACTTGACCACAGCGTGAGGATACATACGTTAGCGCCATTTGATGCTCCTTTTCTGAGAAGTCGGCAACAGCGTCGCCAACCAAAAAGCACTGAACATCGCTCATAAATGCATCTATTGCAGTAACCATACATCCAATATGTGCATAGACCCCACCAACAATCAATTGGTCTCGATTCCAGCTGTGCATAAGTTCACGCAAGTCTGAGCGCGCAAACGCACTATAGCGCCATTTATTTAAGACAATGTCACCTTCAGCCGGTGCGAGTGAATCCACAATAAGCTGTTGATCTGGCGTAGAGGCGGGCAGTCCTGTTCCCCACATATCATTGAGTAGCGCACGATCTTCAGCCGGCTGCTCATAGGGCTGGGCGGTGTATACAACAGGTATATTGTGTTCATGTGCCCATCGGCGAATTTGAGCTAAGTTTTGTAGTAGGGTAGCGATAAGTTGACTATCGGGCGCATAAAAATTAATAAAATAGCGCTGCATATCATGAATCAATAAAACGGCACGTTTAGAGTCAGGTTGCCAATCTACTTTATTGTTAGGATAGTTTGCAGGTTGAGGCATCAAATAGTCAGAAATTTTTGCAATTGTCATGTTGAACTCGCTATGGTTTTTAAGATAATTAAAGTGGTTAAGTGTTTTGTTGACTAAAGGTTACGAAGGGCTTTTTTATCTGTCTTTCCAACAGCGGTTAGCGGCATCGAATCAAGCCATTTAAAATGATCAGGTATTTTGTACTCAGCAATTCCATGCTGTAACAAATAGCGTCTGAGTGTTGACGGTCTAATATTAGGATGACGAGCAACAATGTAGGCACAACTTTTTTCACCAAGTCGCGCATCTGTGACCGAGACAAGTGCGGCATTTAGAACATCAGGGTGCGCTAAAATGAGATTCTCAATCTCTTCAGAGGCAATTTTTTCTCCACCACGATTGATCTGATCTTTGACCCGTCCTACTACCTGCAAATTGCCATCAGGCGTACGCTTTACTAAATCTCCAGAGTGATAAAATCCATCGTCATCAAATGCCTCAGCATTATGTTCGGGACTTTGGTAATAGCCACGAAAAGTATAAGGTCCGCGAGTAAGTAACATACCTGCCTTTCCGTCTAGTACAGCGTTGCCTTGCTCATCGACAATGAGTACCTCGTCATCTGGGCTTATCGGACGGCCTTGGCTCGTGAAAATTTGCTCATCGGAATCTTCTAGGCGTGTGTAATTAACCAGTCCTTCAGCCATGCCAAAAACCTGTTGCAATTGGCAGCCAAATAGTTCTGGTACCTGCCGCGCTAAAGATTCTGAAAAATTAGCACCGCCTACTTGGATTAACTGCAATGTATCTAAGGTATCCGCGTATTTCGGAAATTGTTCTATCCAGGCAATAACAGCGCTTGGCACCAATGAAGCCATCGTGACGGCATGTTTTTTAATGATAGAAAAACAGCTTAACGGTTCTGGGTCAGGAGCAATAACGACACATCCTCCACTATCAAATATACCGAGCGCACCAGGAGAGCTCAGCATAAAGTTATGAGCAGCAGGTAAAGCACAAAGCAGGCGCGTGTCTGCATTAAGCTTGCAAATATCAGCACTGGCTCTAACGCTATAATAATAGTCATTATGCGTACGTGGAATCAGCTTGGGCGTTCCTGTACTACCGCCTGACAACTGAAAAAAAGCCACTTCATCAGCCGGTGTCGGTGTATAGGTAATATCACTCGTATCTATCGCCTCCATCCATTTCGACAAATCAAACGCGCTTGAGTCATCATCGAGCTTTAATATCAGCTGTGGGTTCAATTCAGCAGCATGGAGACCTTCAACAAAACGGTTGTTTTTAAAGACTTCATGATTGTTTGAAACAATTAGAAGTTTTGGTCGGATTTGGTTGCAAAAGTTGCGCAATTCATACTGCCGATGGGAGTGCAGTGCATTGAGTGGTACGACACCGATTTTTAATAAGGCAAAAAAAACGATATAAAATTCTGCTGTGTTTGGCAGCTGTACTAAAGCTGTATCACCTATGCCGATTCCTTCGGCTGCTATACGGGTTGCTAGATTTGAGGACAAGCGCTCTAATTGAGCATAACTAAACTGACGATCTTTACAGATAATAGCGGTAGCCTCAGGGCTTTCTGCACAGGTCTTGGACAAAATTTGCGTGAGCGGTTTATTGATCCAATAGCCTTGTGCTACGTAATGCTCAGCCTTGTCTGTAGGCCAACGATGAAAGTTAACAAATGGTTTAGTCATACTTTTAAAATCCTAAAGGCATAGTTCTTAAAAACTGAAGGCGTGCGTCATAGCCCTATACATAGCGTTTATATATTTAGCAATAAATGTTTGCAATTGTCAATGATAATGATTATCATTGCTGATATGTTGGTACATTGCCTTATATATATTATTTTGTCAACTGAGTAACGCACAATGAGTGAATTAACATCAATGCAAGCAGCATGTTGGTTTGGACGTATTACCGAGTCTGAGCTTTTGGGAGGGGTGTCTGGTCATCTCTATGTTGAATTTGATGGACAGTCTATTGACGTACAAAGGCTAGAGGCGGCCTTGCAGCGTCTACATTTGGAGCATGCTATCTTAAGAATGCATCTTAGCTTAGATGGCACGCCTACTATTGCGTCATCGGTATCCAAAACATTGCTCGAAATTGAAGATTTGACTACATTAAATAACCAAGAACAAGCGACATATTTGAATCATAAGCGTGAAAAATGGACACACCAACAGCTAAATTTAAGCATTGGTCAAACAGCAAGATTTTCAATTAGCTTACTTAATAAAATAGACTTTCGTTTACATATTGATACGGATATGATAGCAGTAGACCCTTCTAGTTTCTGTCGACTCATGGAAGATTTAGCGTTATTTTACAAAGACATAAAAGCACCTTTGGACCCTATTCCTTCATTCTTTGACTGGCATCAAGCGGTTGGTTCAGATGCTCAATTAAAAGAGCGACGTCATAGAGATCGTGTGTGGTGGAAATTGCGCCTTCCTGATATTGCACCCATACCTGTATTGCCTTTGACTGATACAGCATCAAAGGTAGCTCAAAGCCATCGATTCAGTGAGTATCTAACAGATAGCGATTGTGAGTCGTTACAACAGCTGGCGCGCCATCAGAAAATCACGTTCTCAAATATGATGTTAGGTCTCTTTGCTTACACACTCAGCCATGCCACTCAAACATCATTTTTTCGGCTCAACGTGCCTACTTTTTGGCGAGCACCGCTTGTAGAGAACGTCGAGCGATGTATTGGTGATTTTGCTAATTTTGTCATTGTCAATGTGGACGCTCAGGTCGCTCAAAATTTAGCTGAGTTGTGTCAGAACATAGCAAGTCAAATGATTGAATTGCTAGCGCACTCTCATTACGCTGGTGTCAATATCATGCGTGATCTATCTCGTTATCATGGTGATACACAACTTACTCCTGTTGTCTTTACTGCAGCCTTAGACTTACCAAAAGGTGCTTTGTTTTCTAAAAATGTAAGAGATATTTTTGGTCCAATGAATTGGACGATTTCTCAAGGTCCACAGGTTGCCTTGGATGCCCAAATAACGAGGGTTGATGATGGTTTGCTTATTAATTGGGACATACGTTTAGATGCTTTGCCAATAGATTGGGTAACGTCATGGTTTAAGACGTTTATTGCTCTTTTAAGAGAAGTCATTAAAAGCCCGATAGTTCTCGATGTGGACTTTGACAAAATACAATCGACTACCTGTCATGAAGAATTAAATAAAAGCGTCGAACTTGATAAGTTGGCAGCTAGAGACAAGCCCTGCGGACAACCATTATCAGCTATGCAGCAGGCCTATCTATTAGGACGTACGACACAGCTACCTCTTGGCGGTGTCGCTATGCAGGAGTTTCGAGAATATTATGGTCGTATGGATAGAGCGGTACTAAAGCGGCGGCTAATTAAAACAGTTACGCGTTATGACAGCCTACGTACACATGTAGATATTCCCAAGTTACACCAGTTCGTCAGTGAGGACATCGTCCTTAACCTTACAGAGGTTGATCTTACTGAGGTGTCGTCTGAGAGGATTTCTACTTATCTAGATTCGTATAGAGACGCTTATACTCACCAGCTTTTTGATTTCAACAAATCCCCTTGGGACATCACCGTATTTCAATTAAGGGATGGTTTTTTACGTGTGTTTTTCCGTTTTGATGGGCTTATCCTAGATGGCCGATCTATTGCATCCATCATCATTGAACTGTTTGAAGGACAAACTATTACGCAAAGCGTAGCAGAAACGCTCTCGCTCACAAGCGATGAAAAGTCTGAGAGTGACTTACGCGCAGCAGATATGCAATATTGGCATAAAAAGCTGTCTTGTTTCAACGAGATGCCCCATTTCCCATGGATCAAACCACTCAATCAATTAGGCGTTTCCCAATTTAAACGTCAAAGTTTAATCGTACCAACGAACACATTTCGTCAGTTGAGCAAGATAGCTGCTAAGCAAGGCTTGTTTAAGAACTCCATCATTATGGCATTAATCCTAGAGGTGCTATCGCATTTGTATACTGAGCCGTCTATACAGGTCGCTGTGCCTGTTTTACCCTTATATTCAGGGTCACTCTCAAATCACTCGACTTTTATTGCTATCCAATGGCTGGCGAGTTCAACGAATTTTCCCGATCGGGCGTTCGGATTACAAGCCGATGTGCTTGAGGGATTACAGCACCTTCATTTTTCAGGTGTGGATTTGGCGCGTTTATTATTTGAAAAATATAACGCTGCACCTGTCTTACCTATTGTAATTACTAACGGCTTATCTTGGCCCGTGCTGCCAGACACTAATCCTATGCGTTTGGAAAATGGACTCACACAAACGCCACAGATCGCTATCGATATTCGCTTTAGTACTCAACATGATGGTGCGCTTGTTTTTGATATTGATTATGTACCTTGCGCAATAGCGGCTACAGACATCAGCCATTTCTTGCAGTTGATTGAGCAAGCGATTCATCGAATTGTATCTTCAAGAACGCTTGATTTTAAAGTTGAAACCTATTCACTAACCCATTTAAAAGAGACTTGCAATCAAAAAGCCACTGACGAGAAAAGCGTGAATAAGAGCGCAGAGATTGGTCAAAATACGTTATTGAGTATTTATTTAGATACCATTTACCCATCATGTAGCCAATCACAATATCCGTCAGCTGTTCAATCTGCTAATAAAGCTATGAGCCTTATAAGTATGGGACTACGTCCTCAGCATTTAAAAACCATTTCAAAGCGTCTATACGCTACCTATGGCATTGAATTGTCTCCAAAGCAGCTGCTGTACTGTCAAAATATCAATGAAGTCGAAAGACTATTACAAACATCAGAACAATCAATATTTAACAATTAACCGTTTTTTAGTAGAGACGAAGTAATAATGAATACAAAGACTATAGATATTACAGGTGTTGGCATTGGTCCTTTCAATTTAGGATTGGCAGCGCTACTGTCAAGTCATGCTGATATAGAGGCCACATTTTTAGAGCAAAAGCCTGAGTTTCAGTGGCATAAAGGACTGTTATTGTCAGGCACGACACTACAAGTTCCATTTTTTGCTGACTTAGTCACAATGGCGGATCCTTGTCATCCACTCAGCTACTTAAACTATTTACATCAACAGGATCGTTTGTACCAGTTTTATTATTATGAAAACTTTTTAATACCTCGAGTTGAATATAATTATTATTGCCGCTGGGCAGTTAATCAGCTATCCAGTTGTCATTTTGGTGAGCGTGTTTCTTGTGTCTCTTACGATGCCAAGCGAGATAGTTTTGTTATTGACAGTGTGCTGAGTTCAGGTAAAAAAAAGCAGTATATTAGCCAAAATCTGGCCATTGGAATTGGGACAAGACCAAATATACCCAAGTGGTTGCAAAAAATTAGTCATCCTTTGGTCAAACATGCCGCTGAATTTGCGCGTCTACAAGATAAGTTAAAACAGTGTCAGACAGTAACTGTCATTGGTTCAGGGCAAAGCGCTGCTGAATGTGTATTGGCGTTACTTCAATCTTTAACGCCTGCTCAAGTCAATGCTGGGGCCTGCATTCGGTGGGTAACTCAATCAGCAGGCTATCATCCTATGGAATACTCGAAGCTTGGTCAAGAATGCTTTACACCCGCTTATATGGATTATTTCCAAAGCATGCCAAGAGATGCACGGCGTAAAATCGCTAAAAATCAGGGTCTATTATACAAAGGCATCAGCCTATCAACGATAGCAGACATCTATGATCTGCTCTATGAACGCTCCATTGGTGGCCACCACTCAGGGCTGTCTTTAAACCCAAACTGCAAAGTTGTTTCTATTGAAGAAACGGCTCAGTCTGGTTCGCTTCATATCAAATGCGTGCATACGCAATTAGATCAAGCTTTCACATTAGAGACAAATGCTGTCATTGCCGCAGTCGGTTATGTTCATGATTGGCCAGAATGGTTGACTCAGCTAAAAGGTTCTGTGTTAGCAACAGACGATAATAATGACTTTATTGTACAAAAAGATTTTACAGCGCTCAGAGATGATGAAGGAACAGGAAAGATTTTTATACAAAATTCAGAAATTTTTCAACAAGGGGTGGGCTCTCCCGATTTAGGTATTGGCGCCAACAGAAATGCAGTAATTATCAACCAGTTGGTTGAGCAAGCGCGTTACCGAGTGCCCAAACGCTCTGCTTTTCAGCAGTATGGTATCCCTGAGGATGCAATTTTAGATGGATAACCGATTTTAAAGTCGTTGATACAGCTTAAGACGATCACCGAAAGTCTCTAACTTACTTCTTTTATAGCCAAAATTTTTTATGTTCTGCCTTTGATATTAGGTAGGGCGTCTTTATATTTTTTTATTATAAGTGCATGCATTTTATGTTTGATACATTTTTTTTAAATACCGTAGCGCTCTCATGATATTACGGTTATCGGTTTTGTTTGTCATATTTTGTCTAGCCTCGCTTACGATTGGTGTTAAGCAGATCGCATGGACTGAATGGCTTTCTTTTCCTCCAGATACATGGCTTACGTTAACCGCCAGTCGCTTACCACGATTAATTGCCCTGATACTGACAGGAATAGGGTTATCTGTTAGCGGCGTGATTTTACAACACATCGTTCGCAACAAATTTGTTGAGCCAGCAACTTCGGGTGGTTTAGATGCTGCCAAACTTGGCATTTTGGTCTCGCTCACCATACTTCCTAGCGCCAGTACAAGCACTAAAATGATTTTTGCGTTACTCTTTTGTTTTGCTGCCAGCTTACTTTTCGTCTTTATTATTAGTCGTATTCAGTTCAAAAACTCTGTGCTCATTCCCGTTCTTGGGTTGATGTATGGCAGTGTGCTGAGTTCAATAGCAGAATTTTATGCGTATCGACATAATATTTTGCAAAGCATGCAGGGGTGGTTGTTAGGAGATTTCTCAAGGGTCGTACAGGGTCATTACGAACTTATCTATATTATTTTGCCTATTATTGTACTGGCTTATTGTTATGCCCACCGCTTTACCGTGCTGGGTATGGGCGAGGATATGGCTGCTAGTCTCGGACTCGGTTATGTGGCAACTGCTGCCTTAGGTCTCATACTGGTCTCAGTAACGATTGCCGCGTCAGTGATTACAGTCGGCGCTATACCTTTTGTAGGGTTGGTCATTCCAAACCTAGTTGCTCTTAAGTACGGAGAAAACCTGTCACGGACATTGCCAATTGTTGCCTTAGGTGGTGCTTGCTTGTTACTGATTTGCGATGTTTTTGGAAGATTGATTATTTATCCTTTTGAGGTTCCTATTGGTCTTACTGCTGGCGGATTGGGAGGGGTAATATTCCTCATACTTATCATGAGGGGTGTGAAATGAGAACGGTTGTAAAGATTCGAGTGACTTTGATAGTCATTGTATGTTTAGCACTTGTTTTTTTGTTTATAGACTCAGGTTTTGATTTTAATTACTTAATCCCAAAGCGCTTAATTCGTTTGGCTACTATTGTACTGGGTAGTGTATGTTTGGCTTTTTCTGCCATCATTTTTCAAACCATTGTGGGCAATCGAATTTTGGCGCCTTCTATCATGGGTTACGAAGCGGTTTACTTGCTATGGCAGGTGCTACTGCTGTTTATGATGGGTACGAATGGATTAATGATACTGGGCGTCAGTGGTAATTTTGTTGTATCCATCGCATTGATGCTCGGCTATTCTTGGGCGCTACATCACTGGCTTTTTCCAAGATGTAAACATGATGTCTACACGTTATTGTTATTTGGTTTGGTGTTGACAATGGTCATTGGTACGGTCACGCAGTTTATCCAGTTGCGTATTAGTCCTGGAGAATTTTCAATTTTTCAGGGGCTAAGCTATACCTCATTTAATCGATCACAGCCAGAAACTTTATTTTATAGTGTCTTGGCAGTAGCCCTTGTATTGTGGGTTAGCCGAAAAACACTGTCTACCCTAGATATTATGGCACTTGGTCGTGAGCAGTCGCTTTCTCTTGGGGTAAATCATCCTAAATACGTTCAACTATATTTGGCTTTAATTGCCGTTTTGGTGGCCGTCTCTACCAGCTTAATTGGTCCAACGGTATTTTTAGGCGTGTTTATTGCCAATATTGCTTATGCACTGGCAAGAAGCAATCAGCACAGAGTTACATTGCCCATTGCCTGTGCGATTACGATTGTCATATTTTTAGTAGCTCAAATTTTCGTTGAGCATGTTTTTAATTATAAAACCAGTGTCAGTATTCTAGTCAACCTTGTAGGTGGCATATA
Organism: Psychrobacter sp. GTC18467; assembly: GCF_055397455.1. Taxonomy (NCBI): domain Bacteria; kingdom Pseudomonadati; phylum Pseudomonadota; class Gammaproteobacteria; order Moraxellales; family Moraxellaceae; genus Psychrobacter; species Psychrobacter sp. GTC18467. Next base: position 2,497,981 of record NZ_AP038920.1, on the reverse strand, counting down.
CTTTCTTGCACTGACGGTTCGTACTCGAGGATTTGCATGATTACCATTCAGCATGTTCATAAACGCTATGGCAAAACATCTATTCTGTCAGATATCAATTTAGAGTTTCAGGCAGGCAGTGTCACCTCTTTAATTGGTCCTAATGGTGCTGGCAAGTCCACCTTATTGATGATGATGGCAAGGCTATTGCAGCCAAGTGATGGACAAATATTATTTAATGGGCGCAGCCTCTGTCAGATTCCGACTTCTAAATATGCGCATTATGTTGCGACGTTGCGGCAGTCTTTAGGGTTTAATTTGCGTCTGACAGTCGATGAATTGGTATCCTTTGGGCGTTTTCCATACAGCCGTGGTGCTTTAACCACAGAAGACAAAAACGTCATTGATGAAGCTATTGATTTTTTGGCATTGGCGCCGCTACGTCATGCTTATTTGGATGAGTTGAGCGGGGGTCAACGGCAAATGGCTTTTTTGGCGATGACCATCGCCCAACAAACAGACGTATTGTTATTGGATGAGCCGCTAAATAATCTTGATATGAAGCATGCCGTGCAAATCATGCAAGCTTTACGTCGTCTTTGCGATGAGCAGGGGAGAACAGTGATTTTAGTGATTCATGATATTAATTTTGCAGCCAACTATTCAGATCATATTGTGGCTTTGAAAAATGGGGAACTTAGCTTTCATGGCACCTCTGAACAGGTCGTGACAGAAACCAACTTAAGGGAGTTATACGATATTGATTTTGAAGTTATTCGTAGTGAACGTGGTTGCTTATGCAACTATTTTAATTTATCAAAGGTAACAGTATGAATTTGAATAAAAAAGGTTGGCTTTGGATACTTGCGTTCTCAGCCGCTATATCATTGCAAGGATGTAAGCAAGCAGCGACTGAGCAGACTCAAGTATCACAAAAGCTTGAAACACCTATCACAGTTGAGCATGAACTTGGTACAACAGTAATTACTCATCGCCCTCAACGTGTCGCCGTATTGGATATGAATGAAGCAGATTTTTTAGACAAGCTTGATGTTCCGATTGCAGGAATGGTTAAAGACTATATTCCTCACTATCTTTCTAAGTACAAAGAAGATACCAAAGTAGAAGATCTGGGTGCTATTGTCCAGCCGAATATGGAACGTATTCATGCGCTACATCCTGATTTGATTTTAATGACGCCACTCCATGCTGCCAATTATAAAGAATTGTCAGAGATTGCGCCAACGCTACATTTTGATGTGAACTTCAATAACAGTCAGCATCATATAGCGAGTGTGAAAGATCACTTATTAACACTAGGTCGTATTTTTAATAAAGAATCATTAGCAAAAGAGCAGGCTACACAGTTAGATAAGAGGGTTAAAGAGGTTCAAGATTTCACGAAGAATCGACCAGAAAAAGCACTGGTGGTCTTACATAATAATGGAGCGTTTAGCAATTTTGGATTACAGTCACGTTATGGTTTTATTTTTAATGATTTGGGAGTCAAGCCTGCAAGCACAGTCACAGAAGCTAGCCTGCATGGACAACCAATTTCTAGTGAATTTATACAGCAAGCTGATCCAGACATTCTTTATATCGTAGACCGTACCGCTGTCATGGAGCACCGCGCTGTTATTAATCCTGATGATGTGAGCAATCCATTACTTCGTCAAACAAAAGCATGGAAAAATGGCCGCGTTGTTTTTGTTGATGCTGATGCGTGGTATATAGCAGCCGCCAGTCCTACCTCATTAAATATCATCATGGACGATGTTCTTAAAGGGTATAAATAAACCCTTTAAAAACTGAGAAATTTTAATATAAACAAGCTTAAACCAAAAAAGATAGACTTATTTTAATTATTAACAATTATCATTTACATTTTTATTATCGTTAATCGTTATTCCTAAAAAATTAAAAGGATGTATTTATGTACCCACTTCAAATGCTGGACATTGAAAATAGTAGTAGACAAGACCCGAGTAAGAATACACTAACCTTCGTACTAAATCATATCGTCTCAGCAAAACTCACCATGGCTTTAGGAATTACAGCTGGAACAGCAATCATTTGCATGCCTGCTGCATTTGCACAGACAAGTAATACTGTAATTCGCAATGAGCAAATCACTACATCTAGCATTGGATCACAAAGTGCAAAAAATGATGAAGAAACACCAACGGTTACACTTTCGGCAATAACAGTAAAGGCTGAGCGTAGCGATAATCCTATTTATGCAGGCGGGCAGGTAACATATACCAATCACGCGGGATTTTTGGGAAATAAAGAATTTTTGGAAACACCATTTAGTGCTGTGAGTTACACCAATAAATTTATTGAAGATCAGCAAGCCACAGATATTACCGATGTTATTGCTGCAACTGATCCTTCTGTTTATGCTAGTGGTGCCAGTGGAGAAAGTCTTGAAAGCTACTATATCCGAGGCTTTGCTTCAAATAGCAACGATGTTACGGTAAACGGCTTGTCTGGTATGGCACCTTATTATCGAAGCGCACCAGAAATGTTTGAACGTGTCGAGGTTCTTAAAGGTCCCTCAGCGATGCTAAATGGTATGTCCCCTAATGGCTCTATTGGTGGTGCTGTCAATTTGGTCACTAAACGCGCAGAAGATGAACCATTGACGCGTGTGACAGCAAAATATCTATCAGATTCACAATTTGGCGGTCATGTGGATGTAGGACGCCGTTTTGGTGAAGAAAAACAGTTTGGGGTTCGAGTTAATGGCGCTTATAGAGATGGCGAAAGTGCTGTCAATGACCAAGAAAAACAAGCCAAACTGGCTTCTATTGCGCTAGATTGGAGAGGTGAACGTGCACGAGCCTCAGCTGACCTTTATACAACAAAAGATCATGTTGATGGACCAACTCGAGGTATTACGATAGCCTCAGGAGGTGCTATTCCAAGTGTTCCAAATCCAGATACGTTATTGAACCCAAGTTGGGCTAACTTTATTACCGAAACTAAAGGCATTATAGGGCGCGGTGAGTTAGATATTAATGATCAGTTGGCAGCGTATGCTTCTGCGGGCTTGACCAAATGGAATTATAATGGACTCAGCGCAGATAGTGCTAAAGTAACTAATGTTAACGGTGACATTACAACAACCCTAGGAGCAACTGGTGACGATAATAAAAGAAAATCATTTGATCTAGGTTTAAATGGTCAATTTCAAATGGGCAATATTGACCATCAAGTCGCGACTAATATTACTCACTACGATGAGGAATACAATTTATATGCAGCAAGGTTTCGTGGTGTTAGTGTTAATACCAATATTTACAACCCGATGTGGGGATCCAAACCTGACTTAGATTTAAATTTACCACTTTTGCTTACCACAGATACAAATTTGACCAGTTATGGGATTGCAGACACGTTATCGTTTGATGACGATAAATATCAATTGACCTTAGGTGCACGGTACCAAACGCTAAAAACAGAACAAACGGGCGGCATGTTATCAACGGGTACGAAATATGATGAAAATGCTATAACGCCTTCAGGCGCGCTAGTGATCAAAGTAACCGATCAAGCTTCTTTATACGCAAATTATATAGAAGGGTTAAGTAAAGGCGCGACAGCACCTGCGAATGCAGAAAATGCAGGTGAAATTTTTGCGCCTTATAAAACCAAACAAAAAGAAGTGGGCGTAAAGATAGATCTTGGTGATTTTGCTCATACCTTAAGCGCTTATGAAATCGCAAAACCCAACAGTTATACTGATACCACTACTAATATTTTTTCTTATGCAGGGGAGCAGCGTAATCGAGGTGTGGAATGGTCAGTTTTTGGCGCGCCTGCTGAAGATTTACGTTTAATGGGTGGAATTAGCTATATTGATGCTAAGTTGACAAAAATGAACAGTGGCGTTAACGAAGGCAATCAAGCGGCGGGTGTGCCAAAATGGCAATCTAAGATTGGAGTAGAGTGGGATGTACCTTTTATAGAAGATTTGACATTAACAGCAAATGCAAACGCAGTATCTAAACAGTACCTTGAAAACGATAATATACAGTCATTATCAGGTCGCACTATATACGGTCTTGGAGCACGCTATACAACCGCTGTTAATCAAACACCACTCACAGTTCGAGCTAGTGTTGACAATGTAATGAATAAAGCCTATTGGACAACGGCACATTATAATGATTTGGCGATAGGTGAGCCACGCACCTTTATGCTGTCGGCTACAATGGATTTTTGATTTAAGCTAAAGTGCATTGAACATTACAAAGTGAGTTATAGTGCTGCAGATTTGCCGTAACCAAGTAGGAAATGTGTCAGCACATAATTCACACTAAGAGCAAAGCGTCAGTTAACTGAGCCAGCAGTAAGCAAATAGTTAAGCACATCATGAAAGAATACTCAGCTTATGGGTAGGTTGACTGCTTTTAAAATAAAAATACGTCTATGGGAAAGATTTTAAACTGTTATAGGTGTTTTCCTATAACAGTTTTTTTATATAGTTTGGAAGACTAATTTTGCTTAAGATTTTTTGGTTATGTTGGGATATAGCTTATTTCTAAATTAAAATAATGTTGACTTTATTATCAGATACATTTATTAATATTTATGTAATATATTAGACCTCTTGCAAAAGTATCCCAACTTGCTAGGATATCCGTAACTGACTCACAAAGAATGACCATATTATGCCCGATACCGCCAAACTCCTTAGCCAAAGCAATGCTAACTTCAAACGCTACACCGGTATAGAAAAAGCGACCTTTGAGCACATGCTTAAAGCCATGCAGGCGCATGAGACTCAGAAGACAAAATCTGGCAGACCAAGTGAGCTCAGTCTGGAAGAACAAATTTTACTGGCGCTAACCTACTGGCGGGAGTATCGAACACTTTATCATATTGGCATGGACTTTGGGGTTCACGAATCTTCAGCATGTCGCATCGTTCGTAAAGTTGAAGATATTCTTATCACGTCAGGTCAATTTGACTTACCGAAAAAACTGCCAAGCAGAACAGACGATGACATTAACTGGTCAGCGGTCATTGTCGATGCCACAGAAACCCCGATTGAGCGTCCAAAAAAAACCAAAAACAATACTACAGCGGCAAAAAGAAACGACACACCCTAAAGGCACAGCTCATCATTCATTGGCAAACGGGGACGATATTAGACGTTCAAACCTGCAAAGGCTCAGTTCACGACTTCAAGCTCTACAAAAACACTCGACCAGATTGGCTGCCGGATACGGCATATATCCTGGCAGATGGCGGTTATCAAGGTCTTGCTAAATTGCATGACAATACGTTCACCCCGTTCAAAAAGCCTAAAGGGGGCAGTTTGATTAGTGAGGCCAAACACGCCAATCAGTACCTTGCTAAGTGTCGTATTTTAATTGAGCACAAAATAGGATTGGTTAAATTATTCAAGATGGTCGCTGAACGCTATCGCAACCGAAGACGACGCTATGATCTTCGGATGAAGTTATTCACAGGCATTGTCAACTTTGAGAATGCGCTTTAACTTTTGCAAGAGGTCTATTATATAGTAACGGTAAATAATCATGAGATTGAATACGTTAATCACACTGTCAACCGCCAGTATTGGAATAGTTTCTTCATTTGCCACAAGCATGGCATATGCTGACACTGATAAGGGGCAGAAGTGGTTAATGTCTCAATCTCAAAGTCCTAGTAGCGCTATAGCTCACTCTCTGCAAACTGAGCAAGAAATGAGCCAAACTCTTAAGCTACTCCAGTCTCAAATAAAATCTACTGACTTAACCTCAGCACTAACTGTTGAATCTAGTACAGAAGGTCTAGTGCGTCTTGCCTTATTGGCTTATCACCAAGAAAAGATATTGCATCCTGCATGGCAAAAGCTGACTGATAATCAAAATATCGATGGCGGCTTTGGTCATATGAGCGATTGGCAATCTAATCCGCTTGACACCGCTTTTGTATTAATTGCTTTATCTGAAACCAATTATCTGTCCGATCTTGATGCAACCACTCTTAAGCTTTGGCAGTCTCGTATCAACAAAGCTCTAAGCTACCTTGCAACTCAGCAGCACCAAGATGGTGCTTACAAAATTTCTCATTTAGATAACTTATATACCAGTAGTTATGTTCTGTCAGCATTTACACCGTATATAAAAAATCAAGGTCAATACATTAGCAATGTACAAAATTTGGTGAATTACCTTGGCTCTAGACAAACTGCCCCCGCGACTTGGTCTACCCAAGAAAATGAAAAAGGATTGTTTTTAGATGCGTTAGTTGCAGAAAGTCTATATCCCTACCAGGACAGTAATCACCAAGCTGCCTTTCGTACCAATTTTAATAATCGCGTATTAGCATTACAGGCTGAAAATGGCAGTTGGCAGGGTGATGTCTATGTCACCTCTTTAGTGCTACGGGCATTGAACAAGCTGTCGCAGCCAGTTGTTAATCCCATTACCTCAGCCATCAGTTTATCAACATTAGATACTGAGACCTTATTACCTTTAAGCGGGGTAGCATTGACTGCAAGCAGTGCCAACAGCGCTCAAGATATTAATATTATCAGCGACGGTGATGGCAATATCATTATACAAAACGTAGCTGCAGGAAATTATTGATGTATGCTGACAAAACTGGAGAGGAAAACTTGGTAAACTAAGCGTATTCATCGGAGTTTATCATGACCAAGAAAATAACCCCTTATAGCGACGAATTTAAAGCCGAAGCCGTCAAAAAGATTGCCGACAACAACGGCAACGTTTCAGCGACCGCAAGACAGCTTGGCATTGCCATGCAAACCCTATCGAACTGGAACAACAAAGCCCATCAAGGCAAGCTGATTGGCACCCGTCAGTATGATGCCGACCTTATGGCGATTTTAGAAGAAAACAAGCGTTTAAAACGGCAACTTAAGATGGCCGAGGAGGAACGTGAAATACTAAATGAGGAGGGATAAAGCGAAGCACTGCTTCGCCCCGACGCAAGGGGAGAGCTATGCTCGAGTGGGCAACGGCGTACTTCGCGGAAAACAGCTCGTAAAGTACGCCTTTATCAAAGCCCACCTTTTGGAATTCAGCATTTCTGGGATGTGCCGTGTGCTTGGCGTCAACCCCTCAAGCTATTACGACTGGGCAAAGCGTAGTATCAGTGATCAGCAGATTCATCGCAACCAGTGCGAGCTGTTGGTCAAGGCGGCTCATCGTCAAACTCAGGAGCGCTACGGTATTGATAGGCTTCACGCTCATTTAATCCAGCAAGGGTTTACGATCAGCCGCTACATGATCCGGCGAATAAAAGAGCAGCACGGCATCAAATGCCGCCGTCACAAGCGCTTTAAAGTGACCACTGACTCAAACCATAACAAGCTGGTCTATGACAACGTATTAAATCAGCAGTTTGATCGGCAAAGCCCAAATCAAGCTTGGGTCAGCGACATCACCTACGTTTGGACTGCTGAGGGCTGGCTGTATTTAGCAGGGGTGAAAGATTTATTCACCAAAGAGCTGGTCGGCTATGCCATGGGACCGCGAATGACCGCAGATTTGGTTTGCCGTGCGCTGATGGCCGCAGTGAAAAACAAACGACCGGCTAAAGGGCTGATCGTTCATTCAGACCGCGGCAGTCAGTACTGCAGCCATGCTTATCATAAGATCATTGATCAGCATGGGTTCATAGGATCGATGAGTGGCCGTGGCAATTGTTTCGACAATGCACCTATTGAAAGCTTTTCGGGTGAAGAGCACTGCTCCGCAAGAAAGAATGAGTTGGTATACCATCAAGACTATAAAACCAGATTTGCGGCGATGACTGACATTCGCCAATACATTGAGCTTTATTATAATCAGACGAGAATTCAAAAGGGTTTGGGCTATAAATCGCTAAGACAGGTGTGGTTTGACTTTTATCGTCAGGCGGCGTAATTAGAATCTCCCAAGTTTAGCTCTACGGGATTGACGGCATATACCACCAGAGAACAAAATAAAAATACCTCTATAGGCAAGTCTACAAAGGCAGTTGGCATCAAGAAAGGGCAAAATAGTTGGAAAAGCAAAGGACTATCTGACGCTCAAATCAAAAAGCTTGCAATCTATAAAGACCAGTTTGTAGAAGCAAATACCCACCTACTGCGCGATAAAAACATCAGCTATTACGATGCATTCGAGGGCTTTAAAGATCAGCTAAAAGATCCTGAACACGTTGGTAAGTTCCACATGCTGGCTGAATTTTTAGCCCTTAAAAAAGGTGACGAGCCACCAAAAGTCGCAAAAAAGCCAGCTCAAAGCAAGAAAAAATCATCTAAAGACACAACTAAAGTTAGCAAGCATAAAGGCTTAACCGCTGAGCAAATTGATTTTTTTGCCAATCATAGTGAGTTTCAGATTGATCATCCAGTGAAGAGTTATGAGGTTGGGAGTAAAGATCACATCAGCTATCTAAAATTTAGAATGGACTCTGCGCCAGGCGAATTTTATAAGACAGATTTTGATAAGTATTTGAAATAAATAGACTAAAAAAAAGAAAACCCTGCACAAAGGCAGGGTTTTCGCAATTGTCCAGGGGGGAGGTGTTAACCTACGATACCCCTAGCTCACAACTTAATTATAAGGCTTTATAATTGTGAATTCAACAGCCAATGCTGAGATGGTAAAGAATACCTTGTCGCTGCCAAGATTATCTACTTATGAAAAACAGGCGTCGGATCTAGAAGGCGCATTAAAATTGTATCTATGGAATGCAAATCTATCAGGCGCTTTTTTTCCTTGCTTACATATTTGTGAGGTGACGATCAGAAATGCTGTTTCAGAAGTGCTGTTTAGGTTGCACGGCAATCAGTGGCCTTGGGATATTGGTTTTATCAATACTTTGCCTAATCCAAGACATGGCTACAATCCTAGAAACAACTTAAAGCAAGCTCGGGACAAATTATCGGATGTTAACAAGGTCATTCCTGAACTTAACTTTGTATTTTGGCAAACAATGTTTACTCGTCGTCATGATGAGCAGCTATGGTTGCCGCACTTTAGAACAACGTTTCCAAATGCTGATAGTAATACTGAAATTGCAGCATTGCGAGGTGAAATATTTAATGATTTAGAGAAAATCCGCAAATTGAGAAATCGTATCGCTCATCATGAGCCAATATTTAAAAGAAATCTTGAGGCTGACTATCAAGCAATTATTAAGATAATTGGCTACCGCAGCCAAGATACTGCCCAGTGGTTAGCCTCAAATCAAGAGGTAGTCTCATTACTGAGCAATAAGCCTGAATAGTGATTAGATTTTGATTGTAGCTTTTTGGCAAACTAGTCAAGTTCAGCTTTGGCGCGGCTGGCGTCTTGCGCTTTGGTTGAGGCGCGGAGGTAGGCTCGGATAAACATAAAGGCTCACAGACTGTTATAAGTGGTTTCATTATAGCAGTCTGATTTAGATGGTTCTAATGGTCAGTTTTGAGCCGGATTTAGTGGTTCTTATGGGGTATGCTTGTTATGACCCAGAATTTAATTTATTTTAAAAAAGTCTGATTAATCTCGTCTCCAGTAATAACTTCATCAGTTTCTTCATAATCTTCAGGTTTATCGTAATCGTATTCTATTTCAAATTTACCATCAGGATACAGAGTGAACGTTAATCCCCATATTCTGTCTCCTGTTAAGTTCAGTATATAATTTCTAATGAATATTGCAGCATCCAACCCTTCCCATATAGCATCTGTATTATCTTTAAAACCTCCTACATCTGTTTTATTTCCTTCAAAAACTAAAAAGTGATCAGCAGTTGCCATCTTAAAATAAATATTAAAATCAATCTTAATAACATCCCAAGGTCTGCCTTCAGCAAAAGCTAAACTATACTTTCCAAGATATTCATAAGCTTGATCAATTGATTCCATGTCTTATACTCAAATTTATTGATTGAATTTGAAAGGTGTTATTTTACCATCAACGTTAATCATAACATTGAATTCATTAGGTCTTTTTGAGTTCGAGCTAGGGTATTTTAGATCAACTTTAATTGAAACATTTTTACCAGCCTCAAGCTCTTTTCTTGCAAAGTTTTCCATCCTCTTCCAGTCACCTCGATTCAATGTACTGGCTTGCGGTACCATATTTATTCTATCACCTGCACCGCCTAATGTACTTGCAATTAAATGTCCGCCATCGTCACCAGTAGCATTTTCTGCTTTACCTGCCTTTCTTTGCTGATTTTTGTTTCTATCCATCTTATTCAAAGATAGTTGACCTTCAACCTTATTCACTCGACCCACACTATCGGTGTGATAGCTATGTCCATTTGATAACTTATATTTCTTATTCGACTCAAATGTTGGCTTATTTATAGATTTATCCCAATTACCTTTTGAGCCTGCTGGGACATTTATTACAGGCTTAACGTCTTTACCCTTATTGGACATTTGAATAAGGGTAGCTCCTGATGCTTGGGTTGCTAAGCCTTTAGATTGTAAGGTATTAACTGATTGCTGCAAGACATTCTTCATAGCTTGCAAATCACCTGAAGCTTTTGCAGCTTTATAAGCAGTTTTTGCTCCGTCTCCTAAGATTGGTATTAAAGCTGCAGAGGCAAAGATATAATCCCCAAAGGTTTCTGCTTCATGAAACCCTTTGATGTCACCAACGATCGGAAGAAAATCTGTACCAATTAGAATGTATTTTTGATTTTTATTTACAAAGCTTCCAATAAGCCCCTCATTCATTTTTTTTGTTTCTTCAGCAAGCTCAGCATTAGACTTACGTTTCATCCCTACACGTAGGTCAGAATCATGATTATCCTCAACCGCCACTTTAGCGGTTTCACCCGAATTGACCGCATCAGTTATATTACCAGTGGTTGAACCAATAACAGCGCCTGTCAAGGTAGCAATATTACTAATAGTGTCCTTTTGCTCAGCGGTCAGATCACTTGGGTTATCCACTTCATAAACATACTTAGATAGTATTGTCGCTATTGCTTCTCCTGCCCCTGCAGACAACCCTCCTGTCAACGCATTGTTACCTGTAGCAGCACTCACCGCTGCCCCTAATATAGCATGGGCTAATAAGTGCTCTGGACTGTTAACACCAGCAAGTTCTGTACTTTGATTTTCTTTGTTTTGGGCTTCATTGTGTTTAAAGTATTGTCCAATTTGATAAGCAACTTGTGGGCTTATTGCCTTAGCCACATAACCTGTAGCGCCATTGGTATTTGGTCCATATAGCGCCCCTGTGATGCCATCAAACAATAAGGCTTTTTGTTGGACTTGATCCGCTTGTTGTAAAAGCATATCTCTTGCTTTGTAATTGCCTAATGCTTCTTGCAATTTAGCAGCATCTCGATATTTTTTCTCATTTTCATTAAGCTTCGTTTTAACTTTCCGCCGTTCTTGATCAAAGGCTTGGGTAATCTGCGTCTGCGCTGCCAGCTCCTCATTGATACGGTTGGCATCAAAGCTATTCTCAAGGATGCCTGCATACTCAGCACGGTTATCAGTCGTGATCCCACTATTTCCCGCAATTCCTGTGATACCTGAACGGGTGATACTGGTTTGATTATCACTGTCTGTGCCGTAGCCCAAACCATTCATGTTGGCTTGCGGTTTGCCTGTGGTGTTGCCTAGACTGAGACCAACTAAGAGGGCATCGCCTTTGTAGCTGCTGGTGTTCTCAATGTCTTGGGTGGTAATACCACCTTTGCTGACGTAATTGTTTAAACCCGCTTGTAGCGCCTTATCCGTGGTGGTAATCGCGCCGCCTATGAGCGTGGTTTTACCGTCAACAGTCAGATCAATACCGCCATCTTTGGTAAAGATGCCAGACTGCTCGCCTACCGCTTTATAGTCGGCGTTGATATTGGTTTTGCCGCCGTTGATGGATAGGCTTGAGCCTTTGCCGCCAGTCATGTCAAGATCAGCACTAAAGCCTGCATTCTTTTGATTACTGTTATAGGAGTAGGTGTCTTGTAGCGATTCGATGTTGACGTCGCCACGAATTTGACCTTGGGCACTACCGGTGTTGAATACGCCGCCTTTAATGTTGAGGTCACGACCAATGTCAAAGCTGCTGGTGCCGCCAACGTTGACTTGAGTGTTGGCATAAGTCACGGAGTCGCTGTTGGCATAACCTTTGCCGCGGCTGGCATTAGCGGTAATGCCGACACTGCCGCTAGTATCCGCAAACCCACCAATCGCGGCACTTGAGCTTGAGTTAGTGCTGCGGGTGCTACTGTTTTGGGCGACGCCATTGACGTTAAAGTCATTGTCCGCTTGGAAGAGGGCGTCGCTTGTGACATTTAGGTTGCTGCCATTGATGTTGATATTACTGTCGCGACCGCCTGTGGCAATCAGCGCAAGGTTATTGGTGGTGATGGTTGAGGCTTGGTTGACCTCGTTATAGCTTTTATTATTTGATTGGCTCTTTTGCGAGCCAAGGGTCGCTTGAATTCGGGTGTTGCCAACGCCGCTTAAATTGCCGTCAAGTAGGTCATATCCTGCGCTATCATTTTAGTTGGTGGTGACATCTTTGACGCTATCCATCGCTCAAGCGGTTTTAAAAAACCAGCAACCTTTTGATGTTGCTTTGGATAAAAATTGAGCTTTTAAGCTTACTTTTTCTCACGCTATCTACATGCTATATTGTTAAAATTAGCCTGTATTATACTTTTTTAATAAGTCGCTTAATGTTATTTCTTCATTTTTTAACTTATTAAATTCTTCTTCGGTAACTCTTACAAATTTTTCTCTACCTGCTAGTTCACCTGAAATAAAGCTTATTATATAGTTATCATCGTCTTGGATCAGACGATAAGATTTTGAATGGGGATTATTTGTTAATACGATATTAGAAATAGTATAGTAAGGATTTTTCATATTTAATTCCTAATTATCATTTCACTAAATTTAAGTTCATTATTTGACATATCTAGTACTCCCTCGATTGTTCCGTTTGCTGTTTTTCCGCCAGGAAGCCATTGGGAGTTTGCTCCTCCTTCGTTGCCTGAAGGGATTTTAATATTAAAACTACTCTGATTGTTAGGTATGTGATAAGCAACAGTGTCACTATTTGATAAATAGCCTTTAGGTAGACTCAGTTTTTGTTCTACATATTCTAAATTACCGCCAGATTCATTCATAAGCCTATCAAATTCAAGTTTTGGAAGAACAAATCCATCTTTAGCTCCTATAGTCCCGTATAAATTTACATTAGACTTACTTGTGAAGCGTACCGCGCCTTCGTTCCAAGATTCATTCCATTTACTAATATATTGTGGGTTCAAATAACTAGTAGGCTCTGGACGATAATCTTTAGATGTTTGATAGATATCAGTATATAAGTCGTCTATTGTAATACCGTTTTTCAAATCAACTTTATTTTGTGCCATTAACCCACGCATAACTTCTGAGTTTCTTACAACCGTTGGTTCGTCCCAAAAGAGCTCCCTTTGCATAGAATTATCTAAAGCATTGTTATCCGTATTAACATTATTCTCAATGCGTTGAGCATTATCAATATCAACTTTATTGCCGTTAGGTGTGTTTAATTTACCTACTAACTTTCCAGCCTGACCAACAGCAGCGCCACCTGCTGTACCAAGCATTTCACCTGCCCAATATAGACGTTGCGCTTCAGCGAATTCTTTTTCTGATATATAGCCAGCATCATAATAATTACCTTGTAGCCTTAAGAGTCTGTCGTAGTACATTTTCATTTTTGCAGAATCTATAGGTCCGACCTCATCACTTATAACGGAGTCATACATGTAGCCAGGTGCTTGCTTTAGACCTTCAAGAATGGTTCTTAAATCAGTTCCTATATTTGCGCCTTCGCCTGCACTAACATAACCAGCTTCCTGACCTTGCCTATACAACTGCTGAGCCAATTGATTGTCTACAGGAACTGCTATATTATTAACGTAGTCAATTACATTAAGATCTCCATCTTTATACGCTGTAAAGAGAGCGTTTAAGTTGATAAAAGGATCATTATACTTTTCTTTATTGAACGTAAACATTTCCCGCTTACCAGCTGTATTAGCTTCATCCCAAAGAAAATGGAAAGCTCTTCTTATAGGAGTGCCATCTGAGTAAGTGCCATCGGTTGGTAAGTCCTGCCAATCAATAGCCTTTGACCATTTATAGTCATGAAATCCAACCGCTGTTCTAAGCAGTTCTCTCTTTGCCTCTTCCTCTGTTAGTCCATACATACCTGCAAAGCGTTTGACACGGTCTTTATCTAAAATGAATTGGATTTCACTCGGATGCAACTGCCTATTATTCGCATCCACATTGACAGCAGTCATCGTACTTGACGTATCAAGTCCAGCGGCACTGCCTGCGCCTAGTAAAGTTAGACTAATGACGCCACTTGCTGTGCCATTAGCGATATCTTCACTCATGCCTTTGTCTATCAGTGCACCAGCTAGTTTAGCTTGTACATCGTTAAGCGTTGGCGCCGCGGCAGCAACGCCACCTGTCGTGAGTGCACCCTCTAAACTGCCCGTTCCCAAGGCACCAAGTGCCGTATGAGCAGCAACTCGATAAACACCGCCTTCATCCCATTTTTCAATCGCTACTAACTTTTCATTAACACTCAAACTAGGATCGGCTTTGATGGCATTAATGCGGTTTTGTGAGAACTCAGCTACCGCCTTTGGTGCTTCTTTGCCAAACTCTTGGGTAATCTGCGTCTGCGCTGCCAGCTCTTCATTCACACGATTGGCATCAAACCCATTCTCAAGGATGCCTGCATACTCAGCGCGGTTATCAGTCGTGATACCACTATTTCCCGCAATTCCTGTGATACCTGAACGGGTGATACTGGTTTGATTATCACTGTCTGTGCCATAGCCCAAACCATTCATGTTGGCTTGCGGTTTACCCGTGGTGTTGCCTAGACTGAGACCAACTAAGAGGGCATCGCCTTTATAGCGGCTGGTGTTCTCAATGTCTTGCGTGGTAATACCACCTTTGCTGACGTAATTGTTTAAACCCGCTTGTAGCGCTTTATCCGTGGTGGTAATCGCACCGCCTATGAGCGTGGTTTTACCGTCAACAATTAGATCAATACCGCCATCTTTGGTAAAGAGGCCAGACTGCTGACCCACCGCTTTATAGTCGGCGTTGATATTGGTTTTGCCGCCGTTGATGGATAGGCTTGAGCCTTTGCCTTTTAGATCAATGTCAGCCGAGAATCCTATGTTTTTTTGATTGCTGTCATAGGAGTAGGTGTCTTGTAGCGATTCGATGTTGACGTCGCCACGGATTTGGCCTTGGGCACTACCGGTGTTGAATACGCCGCCTTTAATGTTGAGGTCACGACCAATATCAAAGGTAGTAGTGCCACCAACGTTGATTTGGCTACCCGCATAAGTCACTGAGTCGCTGTTGGCATAACCTTTGCCGCGGCTGGCATTGGCGGTCATACCATAACTTACGCCTTGACCTGCATTGGTTGAGGCAAACGCGCCAATCGCGGCGCTTGAGCTTTTATTATTGCTACGGGTTTGACTGTTTTGGGCGACGCCATTAACGTTAAAGTCATTGTCTGCTTGGAAGAGGGCGTCGCTTGTGACGTTTAGATTACTGCCGTTGATATTAATGTTGCTATCAGTGCCAGCACCTGTGGCAATAAGGGCTAGGTTACCCGTGGTGATGGTTGAGGCTTGGTTGACCTCGCTATAGCTGCTTGATGTTGATTGACTCTTTTGGCTGCCAAGGGTCGCTTGAATTCGGGTGTTGCCAACACCGCTTAAATTACCGCTTTGTAGGGCGCTTGCTGCGCGATCAAGGTCTTTGGCTAAGGCTTTGGTTTTAAGTAGCCCAGCGGTACTTGCCAAGCCTTTCATGCGAACGCTTTCGGTGTTTTTTGCCGCATCAATAAGGCTGCTGATGCTTTGAGCGTTGTCTATTAGGCTGTTTGAAACTGAGACGCTAAGACCGCTTTGTTTAGATTTGCTTTGGTTTTGGTTGGTATAGATATCTAAGGCGTTATCGATGTTAATACTCTTGGCACGAATGACGGTGTTGCCGCGATTGGGGTCGCTCATCACGTGATCGCTGTCAGTACCCATTCCGGTGATGAGGTTGCTGGGCTAAATGCTCAGACTAGGCTTTCTCACCTAATTATCAAGTAAACTAAACATTCTTTCTGGGGATATAAGACCAGTCATATGAAGAGCAGAAAGTAAGTCTGTCCTATCATCGTCGCCTTTCAAAACTTGCTGAATGAGGTGTTCGAAATCTTTAGATTCAATTTGAGCTAATAGTCTTTTTTTAACTATTTTTGATAACTCTTGTGCTACCTCGAAATCACTACAAAGTATGTATATTATAAGGTCTACTATAAACACTTCTACTCTTGAAAAACCGCATTCAAAATCATACATGACATAATCTAACAGCTTATCATAAGGTAAACTTGCTTCTGGTTTAGAAATTAAATGTGAATAAAAGCTATCAAATACACTATGCCTAATCTCTGTGAAACTTACTTTTTTCATAAACTTATCTTCCTGCATTCTTGGGTGTATATAAGTTACCACCGCTGTCTATAATATTGAGCTGTATGTTAGGATATCTTTGTTTAAACTGACTAATATTCATAGAGCAGCTAAGGCAAGGTGCTCTTTCAATGAATAAGTTAATAGCACCCTTTGTACTAGTACTTATTTAGCTGAGCTACAACACTATTCACAAGGTTTGTTCCAAATAATTTCATTCTCATACAATATAAGAATGTTTTTATTGTAAACGTTATAAATTAAGTTTGAAACATATCTCAACTCCTCACCTTTCGACTTATTTTTTAGGTAAATTAGAAAATAACAAACAGGATTATAATCATCTATAAATATACCTATGTCTCTAAGCGAGTCGCAATATTTATCTACTTTATATATCAAGAAATGCTCATTTAAAAACAAAGCGTCTTTAGAAATCTCTTTATTAAGTAGTGTGGCTTTTTCACAGCTTAACTCAGTATAGCAAAACAAATTTATAGACATTTATTTCTCCTTGCGACCAAAGTCAATAACTCGACCTGTTTTGTCGATAATAATTAAATTACCCATGCCTCGAATTGGATAATTTCTAAACTGATCAACGACAGACTTAGTACTGGCATTGCTATCTACTAAAGTAACCACTATGTTTGGAGCCTGTCCTTTATCAACCTTGACCTTCGCTGCATCCCAAATATTTCTTATATTGGACGTACTTGGAGCCATGTTGTCATATATGTAACCATTGATTTTATAATCAGGATCCTTATTTCCTGATACTTTAGGATTTTGCTCAACATTATATCCATTCACAACTAATCTACTTGCTGATTCATTTTCTCTTACTATACTTCTATAGTGTGACTCGTCTCCTTTAGAAGGAAGATTAGCAGGTCGTCCCGTAAGTCTGCCTACAGGTGCGTTTTTAATCAAGGTAATTTGACCATCTACAGCGACCTTTCCAGTAACCGCATTACCCAAAGTATTGGTAACCAATCCTGTTCCTATAGCAAAATTTTCAGCTGTCTTATCGCTCGCGCCTGTAATTTTCGCAATCCCATAAGTACTCGCTGCAATAGGGCTAGATCCAATAGCTGCAAGAGCGTTAGCATCTCTGATATCTCTTTTTTGTATCTGTTTTGACTCTTCTTTAGATATGCCTATAAGTACATAGCTTTCCAAAAGTTTTGATTTTCTAAAATCCAATAAACGTCTTTATCTGAAATGTAATAGCTAAAGTCTCCATCTTTCGCTATCCAACTATCCTGAGAAACTGAACTTTCAGGACTTAAATCATAATCGGTATGTAAATATATTCGACGATCGAAGTTAATATAATATCTTGGAAGCCGTGATTTTATCTTATTAATTTCATAAAAAATATTATCTTCAATTTCATTATTTTGGGATAAGTTATATTCAAGATTAGAATAAATATAGTTTAAATGTTTTGAAGAGAAGCTATGATGCATAATTTCATTTAGATCAGAACGTTCTAGAGATATTGTATCTTTTAATGCTAAATATTGATAAAAATTATCTCTATTTAATTTGGATATACCGCCTCTTGAGGTTTTCAAACCATTTTTAAATACTTCTAAAGTAATAAAACCTTTATCGAGCAAAGCTTTAGCCTCAATTTCTTGATTTAACTGATAATTATATTTGTAATCTAAAACCCAATAGCTTTTATTGTTGCAAACGAAATAAGCGATAGCTCTTTCGTTTAGCCATAAGTCTTCAATTATTTCTTCACTTAATATAAACATTATTTTTTAAACTCCTTCAGATACTGCTCTTGAGTCAGAACTCTTGCCTTAGAAGAGTTTTCTTGAATCAAAGAATCCCAAATCTTTGGTAACTCTAGGGCTGTGCTGTTCCCAGATTTAGTAGGATCTACGATTTTAGGGGCATTAGGATCACTACCTACAGGTCTGTAGCGGGGATTTTGAGCAACAGCTTCTTTCATAATAAAATCATGCAAATCTTTATTTAACTCAAAAACTACAACATTACCTCCTGCTCTCTTTTTTGTAAGATAGTATGTTGCATGATCAGCTCCTTTTGTACTAACACATAATTGACCTGCGCAGCCTGAATTGATGCTTATAGTTCCATCACTGTTGACAGTTATACGGTTTTGACTAGTTTGCGTTCTCGATCCACCCCCTTCTATACGAAAATAGGTTTCTGTATTTTTAGCAACGTTAGTACTAGGTGTTGCAAACTTCCCAGCTTTTGTAACAGGCCGAACGCCGAAACCTACGCCACCCGTGCCAAGGACATCTATACCAAATTGCAGGGTTTGCGCCGCTTCATTAGATAATCCCAGTCCTTTTAACGTTTGAACGATCTGAGTTGGATCTTGCTTGCTTAAAGGTTTGCCAAAGTTTTTGGTGCCAGTGACTAGGTGGTCAGTAGAGCTGGTTAGACCCGCGGAGCCTGCTACTGTCGCAGCATAACATCCAATGCCAACGGTTTGACCACAAGCATAAACTGCACCGCCTACAGACCCTACGGCTCCTATAGCGCCACCACCAGCTTCTAAAGTTGGCTTGATATAACGGTTCAATATACTTTTATCTTTCGCATTAAATTTGTAAGATAAGCTATCAAAGTAAGTAATCACTAACTCAGGATTACTTTTTAGTTTAGCAAGGGTTTGACTTCTTAAGTTTCCGTACTCCGATTTGACATAGGGATTTTCAGCAAAATTTATCATTTTTTGGATAACGTCGTTGCAGTCACCGCCTGCAGTTTTGCATTTACCATCAAATGAGCTTTTTTGAAGGTTATATATTCTTTCTACCTCTTTTTTTGACGCTTTACGAATATTTTTGAGATCCGCATAGTAGTAATTATCCTCAACCGCAACCTTGTTTGTTTCAGCGGCATTGGCGGCATCACTGGCATTACCTGTCGTGGCACCAATAGTGGCACCGACTATACTGGTGATAGCGCTCACGGTATCTTTTTGTTCAGCGGTGAGCTCGCTAGGCTTGTCAGTGCCATACAGATATTTAGATAACAGGGGTGCGCTAGCTTCTCCTGCCCCTGCAGACAACCCTCCTGTCAGCGTATCATTTCCTGTGGCATAGCTTACCGCAGCCCCTAGTAGGGTGTGGGCGAGCAGATGAGCGGCGCTTCCTTGCTCTGATCGAGTACCGCCATCTATGCTATTGATGGCTTCGTTTGTCTTGAAATAAGTGCCAATTTGATTGGCGACATACGGACTTACGGCTTTTGCCACATATCCTGTTGCGCCATTACTGTTCGGGCCATAGATAGCGCCAGAGATAGCATCAAACAATAAGGCTTGATTTTGGACGTTATCCGCTTGTTCGATAAGCTGATCGCGAGCGGTGGTATTACCTAGCTGCCCTTGGTATTCTGCATCTTTACGCAGTTTTTGTTCTTTAGCATTAAGCTTCGTTTTAACCTTCCGCCGTTCTTGATCAAAGGCTTGGGTAATCTGCGTCTGCGCTGCCAGCTCCTCATTGACCCTTTGAACATCAAAGCTATTCTCAAGGATGCCTGCATACTCAGCACGGTTATCAGTCGTGATACCACTATTTCCCGCAATTCCTGTGATACCTGAACGGGTGATACTGGTTTGATTATCACTGTCTGTGCCATAGCCCAAACCATTCATGTTGGCTTGCGGTTTGCCCGTGGTGTTGCCTAGACTGAGACCAACTAAGAGGGCATCGCCTTTATAGCGGCTGGTGTTCTCAATGTCTTGCGTGGTAATACCACCAAGACTGGTGTAGTTATTACGTCCAGCCTGTTGTGCCGCTTCGGTGGTGGTAATCGCACCACCTATGAGCGTGGTTTTACCGTCAACAATTAGATCAATACCGCCATCTTTGGTAAAGAGGCCAGACTGCTGACCCACCGCTTTATAGTCGGCGTTGATATTGGTTTTGCCGCCGTTGATGGATAGGCTTGAGCCTTTGCCTTTTAGATCAATGTCAGCCGAGAATCCTATGTTTTTTTGATTGCTGTCATAGGAGTAGGTGTCTTGTAGCGATTCGATGTTGACGTCGCCACGGATTTGGCCTTGGGCACTACCGGTGTTGAATACGCCGCCTTTAATGTTGAGGTCACGACCAATATCAAAGGTAGTAGTGCCACCAACGTTGATTTGGCTACCCGCATAAGTCACTGAGTCGCTGTTGGCATAACCTTTGCCGCGGCTGGCGTTTGCAGTGATACCGACACCGTTTCCTGTAGACGCATAAGCACCAATCGCGGCACTTGAGCTTGAGTTAGTGCTGCGGGTTTGACTGTTTTGGGCGACGCCATTGACGTTGAAGTCATTGTCTGCTTGGAAGAGGGCGTCGCTTGTAACGTTTAGGTTGCTGCCATTGATGTTGATATTACTGCCTGTACCTGCGCCTGTGGCGATGAGCGCTAGGTTATTGGTTGTGATGGTTGAGGCTTGGTTGACCTCGTTATAGCTTGAGCTATTTGATTGACTCTTTTGGCTGCCAAGCGTGGCTTGAATTCGGGTGTTGCCAACGCCGTTTAAATTGCCGCTTTGTAGGGCGCTTGCTGCGCGATCAAGGTCTTTAGCTAAGGCTTTGGTTTTAAGTAGCCCAGCGGTACTTGCCAAGCCTTTCATGCGAACGCTTTCGGTGTTACCAGCAGCATCCACAAGCGCGTCAATACTCTTGACACTGTCAACAAGGCTGTTTGAAACTGAGACGCTAAGACCGCTTTGCTTAGATTGGCTTTGGTTTTGGTTGGTATAGATATCTAAGGCGTTATCGATGTTAATACTCTTGGCACGAACGACGGTGTTGCCGCGATTGGGGTCGCTCATCACGTTATCGCTGTCAGCGCCCATTGCCGCAATCAGGTTGCTTCCCGTCTGCTGATAGCTGCCGCCTGCCTTGATAATAACGTTGCCGTCAGGAGCAGCGATGTTGCTTGCGCTATGGGTAAGCGTGGTTTGGGCGTTGCTGTTATCTGTTTGCTGGCGGCCGAGGGTAAAGCCTATGCCGCTGTTAGCGCCGAACAGTCCTGATTTTTTGGTTTGATTAAACGCGCTTTCGCTTGAGGTGTTCTTTGCCGCTAAAATGTCAATGTTGCTGCCTGCGGTGAGGCTGGTGCCGCGATCACTGATGGCGTTGGTGCCAGTTAAGCTGATATTGTTACCCGCTTGCATGGCAACGGTATTGCCTTCTATATTGCTAGCAATGGCGTTGTCACTTTGATGCTCAAAGCTATTTTGGGTGGTCTTTTTACTAAAGACCCCTTTGTCTACGGTTTTGCTCGCCGTGCTTAGCTTTTGGGTGTGACGACCCTCAGTGAAGGTGATATTGCCGTCAGCAATAATACCAACTGCGCCTGTGTCACTGCTGATTTGAGTGGCTGTGCCGGTGACATTATTACCCGCTTTAACGATGATGTCACTGCTACCTGTAAGGTTGCTGCCAACATCACGGGTTTCGCCTTGCTTATAGTAGTTGTTGGTATCCCCAATACTATGGCTTTGATAGCCGACATTGACGGCGTTAAGAGCAACGTCCCCTTTGCTGTCAATCACGCTGCGGCCGCCTTGGTTGGTCAATTGAGCGCCGCTAAAAGTGGTGTTACCGCCAACGCTTGCGGCGAAAGTCGTCAATGGGTTACCATCAGTATCTGATTGACCCTTTAAGCCATCGCCAACATAAATACTGGCGATCTTAGCCATGCCCGTACGCGAGCCATTGCTGGCCCCTTTAACCGATTCGGTGCTATAGGTGAGGCTTTGGTGGTTAAAGTTGCCGCCAACGTTAAGCTGCATGGCGCTGCCAGCATGTAAAGCTGAGCTTAAGTTATTCAAATCGTTTTGAGTGCTGATTTGAACAACGTTGCCTTTGATAAGACCGCCATTGTCATTGGTGAGGTTGTTGGCCCTGATTTTAACCTGTTGATGACCGACGATATTGCCTTGGTTGCCAAGATTGCCCGTCAGCTGCAGATCAATACGGTCGGCAGCAATTAAGTTGCCAGAGCCATCAATTTGACCGACCGCTTGACGGGTGTAGACTTTAGGGACTAACACGCGCTGGATACTACCATCAGCTAAGGTGATATTTTGTTGTACCAACCAGACGATGTCAGTGGTGAGCCTTGCAACTTGTTCAGCGGTTAAGGCAATGCCAGGGCGTAGGTTTAGGGTCTGGGCGGCAAGAAGTCCTGAGTCCATCAATCCTTGAAATTGGGCGTCCTGATCGCGATAGTTTCCTAAATAATAGCGACCAGTGAGCATCATGATTTGATCACGGATGTACTGCTGCTCATAATAGCCATCGCCTAGGCGCTTTTGGGTGAGGTTGGGATCAAGTTGAAGCCGATCTAGCATGTAGCTTGATGACAGCCAGTTTTTATAGTTGGCAAAGGCAGGATCGGTTTCAATTAAATAACTGGCTTTGCTGTCAGGATTGATGCCGTACAGACTGCTGTTTGGTAAAGTCGGCGCATCGCTGCTACTGCGAATCTCATCGGTTGGCGCTTTAGTAATTTGTTGGCTGACCGCATTTTCGACATCATGAGCAATGACGGTTTTATCTAGGTTTTGATTTAAGATCGGTAGCTGATAAGTGTTTACGACTTTACTCTCATCAGCTACCGTATAAGGTCCCTTCTGATAAGTATAAGGACGTTTACTAAAAGGGTTGTCAGGTCTGGTTTTATCTTCAGTTTTGAAGGTGTAAGAAACACTATTGACGTGTTTTACGGTTTCATTGCCCCTAGAGCCTACGTTTTGAAAGCCAAAACGAGAGGTTTGAGTCGGATCATCTTTTAGACTTAACGTGAGACCATCAACCACTAAACTATGATCATTAATAGCGTAATTTGAATCAATACTTAGATTGCCACCGGCTCTGATTAAGCTGGCATCACTGCTAAGTGTTTCATCTTTATAAAATTCGGCGTCGAATTCAAACTTTTCATAGTTGTTATAATCACCATCCGCTGTTCTTAATGTTTGCTCCCAATCATCATTCCAGCCGTGGATATAAATTTCGATATCATCTTTATTATATCTCGTGGTTTGATTTTCAGGTGAGTACTCAACGACCTTATCGCTACGAACAAAAACGGTTTCTTTTTCAAAGTCGGCATTCACATTATGAAGGACATCGGTGCTGATGGTCATATCACCGACAGATTCAATAGAAGCGCCTTTATTGGTGACGGTAGCGGCGCGGCCTGTCGCCTGCATATTGGCATCTAAGCTGCCACCAATATGCAGATCACCATTACTAAGCAGTCGCGCTTGACCATTAAAATCGGTATTAAACTGACCCGCGCGTGCCTCATTGGGATTGTTATTTAGGGTAGTGACGCCGATATCAAGACGCGCTCTTGCCGCAATGATGGGGGCCATCTGCTTGCTATCGGGCGTGTTGTTTAGGCTGGCGGCTGCTATGGCGACATGATCGCCGTAGATACGGCCGCGGCTGCTGTTATTGACGTTATTATCGGCTTTTAGATACGTATTGATGCCATTAATCAGTCCCTGATTGTTAATATCGGTTTTTGCGGTTAAGACCGTGGCGCCATTACTGATAAGCTCAGCGCCTTTTTGATTGTCAATACGCTTTGCTTGAACGGTCAGCCCATTTTGCCCAGATAATTTGCCGCTGTTGCTAAAGCGGCCTTGCGTCGTTAAGGTAAGATTGCCTGCTTGAATATCATCACTGCTACTATTGATGGCGATATCATCAAAGACGTTGATGTCAACGCGGTTCACGCCGATGATCGTGCCATCAGTATTGCTCAAGCCTTGAGCGTTAATCGTTAGATTTTTATCGCTTTGAATACGACCTTTAGTGTTGGTCAGGTTGCCACGGTTATCAAGGGTGATATTTTCTTGACTGCTAAGCACGCCTTTTGTGTTATCAAACGCTAAGCTTTGCGTGGTTATGGTGCCGTTAGCTTGTATGGAGCCTTGGGTGTTATCAATCTGATTGTGCGCGTTAAGAGCAATATTACCTAAAGCTGCTATAGTGCCTTGGTTGTTGTTCATTTGATCGGCTGAGGTAATGGCAATATCTTTAGTCGCTATAATCTGACCATTTTGGTTATCAAAGGTTGCCAACTGCCAATCGATGTTCTCAAGCTGCAAACGGCTGTCGGTATTGGTGAAACTGCCATGATTAGCCATATCTAAGCGATTGACGGCTAAGCTTGATTTGCCTTGATTGGCCACGGTGTTGGCAGCAAGGTTAATGTTGCTATTGGCATATAAACGGCCGGTATTGGTAAAGCTTTGGGTGTTAATACGGCCATCTTGAGTGATTATAGGAAGCGGTTCAGGCGCAGACGTAGGATCAGAGGGCGCACTACCGGTCATGGTATCAACCGTACTGCCATTGTTCGCTGTTGTTGGCGGCGTTTTGGTAGGGATGATGGTGGGCGGGATACTGGCGTCAGCATATAAATTTTGACCGATAATGCCGCCTTGTTGATTCATTAAGGCGCTGGTATTAATCGCCAACTGACCACGGCCCGTTTGCAGTAATTCACCGCTATTGTTTAGGCGGTTAGCCTTGATATCAAAGCTACCAGATGAGATCTCACCTAGGTTATCGATAGTGCCAGTTTGCTGCAAGCTTAAGGCGCTATGGCTACTGATCACGCCGCTGTTAGTTAAGGTACTGCTATTTAGCGCGGCGGCATCACGAGCGCTGGCAATTGTTCCTAAGTTATTAATGCTAAAGCCTTTAGTTGCGATATCAACCTTACCTTGGTTGGCAATCAGGCTTCCTGAATTGGTCAAGTTGCCATGACTGTCAAGCTTTAAGCTGCCTGTGCTTGCAACGATGCTACCGGCGTTGGTGACGCCCAGGCCTTTATCGGTGCCAATCAGTCGTATTTTTCCGGCATACATGCCGCCAAGCGCTGAGACGTCTAAGGCGGCGCCGGTGGCTTGATTGTCAAGGTTGGCCGCGCTTTTTGGGGTGATAACCGTGGCTGCAGCATCAGGCTCATAGCTGACTTTATTGCTACCGGTGATGACATCTAAATTGTTGGCATAAATCGCAGCATTAATTTCAGAGGTTTTAGCGATGATTTGGGTGTAGTTAGAGCCAGTAGTGTCTAATCCGTTGCCATCAATACGAACCTTACCGCCTGTTACGTCAAAGCCGGTAAGTTTGCCTTGATCCATCAAAGCATTACCGGTGGTGAGTGTGGTTCGCGCAGCATTGATAAATCCGCAACCTGAGCAGCTGATTCCTGCAGGGTTGGCAATCACAAGCTCAGCGTTGCCGCCTGCAATTTCGGTATAGCCGGTAAGACGGCTTGGGTCACTTGAGTTGACTTCATTTAAAATAACGCGGGCTTCACCACGAGCAAGGTAGGGGTTGCCCTCAATCCATCCGGCAAGCTGGGTTTGGGCGTTTTTTCGGCTGTTGTTGATGATGGCGCCATCAGAGCCGACATCAAATTGACTAAAGACGTTACGCGATACCCCAGCGGCGCTAGGGTTTTGAATATTAATTTGCGTGGTGCCATTTGCGGCGCTTAGAATTACTGCTTGCTGATTGGCCAAAGCTTGACGATCGGCGATGATGGTTGTGGTATCGGCATGGGCGTTTTGACTGATTCCGGTACTGCTTACCACGAGGGTGGCAAGCCCTAAGGCAAGTAATAGTTGCGCGCGCAGCGTTATCAATCGACCGCCGCGATAGTGGCTATTGGTTTGGGGAGCACCTGCTACTTGGCTTATGTTACTACCACCTTGAGCAGGATTTCTTGTTTTTCCTTGAGC
The DNA here is from genome assembly GCF_055397455.1 of Psychrobacter sp. GTC18467. Lineage (NCBI taxonomy): Bacteria > Pseudomonadati > Pseudomonadota > Gammaproteobacteria > Moraxellales > Moraxellaceae > Psychrobacter > Psychrobacter sp. GTC18467. The sequence goes on along the minus strand of NZ_AP038920.1, from coordinate 2,471,757 downwards.
GCGCGCTGTTTCTGAAACCACCATGAGCATTCCACGTGCTTTATTAAAGATAACTCGGTAGCATTGAGCGTTCATGGAGATGTCCTTTAGGGAAAACGGCTTTAATGAGAAGCGTAAAACAAGACGGTTAAGAGGGTAGGGCAGCTGCCATCGGCGGGAGATTCTACGGTTAGTATTGCCAACCTAAGCTAAATCCTGTCACCCAGTCTTTGTCGCTGAAACGCTCCGGCTGAGCTAGGGGGTATCCTGCAAATAAGTCATAGCTGGTTTTTATAGGCGCCACATAGCCTTTGACGCCAACGACGCCGCCGATTAGGTGGTGACCTAGCAAAAGGTCGTCTTGCTCATTTTGGTCAAGCTTGACGTAACCTGCGTCAATGCCGGTATAGATGGCGTGGGGCTTATCGCCAAGATAGGCGCTGATTTCTTGTCTTAGCAGCGCTCCATGCTCGCCACTTAAGCTGCGATCGCCATCAAAGCCGCGAACGCTATAGCGGCCGCCAATAACAAAGCGCTCACTTGGCACTAAGGCTTGGTTGGCATATTGACCTTTAAAGGCGGCATGATAATTGAGCGCTTTATCAGCAAGCTTGATGGGTCGGTTGATGTCAATGCTGGTTTTGATGATACCGGCGCGGGCGCTGCCTTCGTTAAATAAGGCTTCAGGTGGGCTTAGGGCATTAAGCGCACCTGTGCCGCGCTGATATATGATGTCGCCAATCCATTGCGATTTGCCAATGACCGTTTCGTAGCCAATTCCTGCTTTATATCCTGCTATTCGGCGCCGCTGAACGTCAATTTCGGTGTCATCGATGTAGTTGTTTTGCTTTTTGGTAAAGCCGCCTGCTTTGAGATAGGTTTTGCTGTGATTGTCACGATGAATCAGATGATTGATGGTAGCTTCCGTATTGTAAGACTCTCCGCTGTAAACATAATCTTGATTGGCGCCCGCGATGGTTTGGTCATAGTTGTAGCCGCTATGAGTTAGGGTCAGCTGAGTGTTATCAATGGGCAATACATAACCGACGTTATAGCCCCAGCTGCCGTCATTTTTGTCATTGCCGCCATCAAGATCATGGTTGTAAGATAGGTATAACAAGTCGTTGTGCCACGTTGGGTTATCAAGGGATAAGGTGATATTGCCTTGATAGATGCCTGTGCTGTCTTGGCCTGAGTCGTCAATTGTGGCAGATAAGCGCCAGTTTTTGTTTTGGCGCCAGTTGACTTGAATGTCACTGTAGCCAGGATTTGTAATACGGCGGCTTGGGGCGATTGCGAAATCTGCGTCCGCTGTTGGCACACGTTTAAAGTTTTCAAGCGCCTGCTCAATATCACGAATGTTAAGCAGGTCGCCTGAAATCATTGGCATGGCGGGTGCAAAGTTGGCAGGGTTGCCTTGAGCATCGGTGTAGATGGGGCGCTTGGCTTTGATGTTGAGGGCTTCAATTTGATCAATTCGTCCTGGAATTACGGTGAGCGCAAGTTTTCCTGAGTTAAGGTTTTGATTTTCAATGGCGACCCTTGTTGTTACGTAACCTTTTTCAATAATGCGGTTTTGAACGTTGGTGACCAGTTGGTTGATGTCATTGACCGATAAGCAGCGGCCAAGAATTGAGTCTTTTTTTGCGATAAGTGGAAGTAAAGCAAAGTTAAACGTGGAGCTTGATTCTCCAGTGAGATAAATTTGATGAATATCAAAGCAAGGTGACGCTGTATCATGAGCCTCAATTGTAGTTGATGCGCTGGGAGTCGATGGTGCGGTTTTAAAAGCATTGGTATCAATGGTGACATTCGGGGTCATAATTTGCTGCCGCTTTAAGGCGTCACCGCGCTGCTCCTGATACTGCTCAGGGGTAATGGCATGTCCTGTTCCTGCCATGAAACAAAGTACCACAAGCGCCAATGGGGCCTTGGCGGTATATGCTGCTTTAATAAATAACAAATTTTTCATATATGATATACATAAGTTTAGAAAAGACTCAGGGCAGGATTATGGAACGACAATTACACCTTTGCAAGTGCTTTAGAATATTTCCTAAATGCTTTCTTGTGGCTTATAATCTTGATTAAAGAATAAGCGCGTTAAATAAAGCTGACTAAACTTCTCTAGGATTGTTGCATTTCCTCAGAATGTTGAGTCTGCGACAATACTGGGTAGGGCAGTTCATTAGTAACAATAGCTCCTATGCCTCCAAGTATCATATATAGTGCTATGTAGCCGACTTTTTCTAATTTAGGTCTTTCAAGACATTTTTTTGGTGTCGAGTTACAAGCAAAGATCGTTCTATTTCGAGCCTCCAAAGATATTAGAAGCTTTTCGATATCCTGATTAAATTTTATCGCATCTTTCAACTCATCGTATCTTTTCAGACTTAAATCTACCAAGATGCCAAGTAGGAGCATTATCAGAGCTTGTATACATTCTTATCAATGAATAGAGTAATAGGCATTCAGAAGGGTTATTGCTTTTACTTTGAGCTGATCTTCACTTGATGGCGAATACTTCTGTTCTGTACCTAACGTAGTTCAAGCACATTCGCATTAATGAGGAAGTCGTCTAAGCTAACAACAATTGATTGATGAATGATTTGGTTATTATGTGATGATTAGGAATGACAGATTATTCAGAGGGCTTATTGTGCTGTATAAAGGTAGTAAACTTAGCAATGATGAGTAGAACAAGTTTATTAAACAGGTTAACTAGCGACATGGTTTAATGCGTTAAGCTCAATTACAAATACAATAGAAACAGGGATAGCTCTGTACATTGACTCCTTAAGACGGCTTAGCCAGTAACTGTATTAGTGTTGATGAAGATGACTTTATGAATAGGTAATACGTATAAGAGTTAATCAATTATCAACTAATTTTTATGAGGGTTTATCATATAATTATAATTATATGAACTTATTGTCTGGCATCCTTCCTTTAACATAATATACATTATGCGAAATAGCAGAAATTAATTATTTTTAATAATTCTTACCTGATTGGAGGTTACGAACGCCCCTTAGCGCGGGGGGCGCAGACTGATTCTTTTCTCGCGGTCTTTTTTAGCCTAGTGGGCTAAAAAAGACCACTCGAAAAAATCAGCCGTCTAGAAAAGGCGAAATTGTTTTTTAAGTTTTAACTAAAGAAAGAGAAGCGCCAAAGATGGTCGCACGAACTAGCACCGCGCTTAATACCAAGCTTATCGCGGTATCCATGCCACTAATGCCAAGAAACGCTAAGGCAACCGCATCACCGCCTTGCATCTGACTCACTGAACTGCTAATCATGCTATCAAGCATGGCAGACAGTCCGGTATAGCTTGCCAAGCCAAGACCTGCGCCCATCAATGCCCTTTTTATACCTATGCTTAACAATGATTGCCCAATGTTAAATAAAAAGTTACCCACGGCGAATACCTCCGGCAATAATTAAAGCACTGGATATACCACCCATGCCAATTACAAAGGGCTTTAAGCGGCTAAAAAAGTCGCACATGGGCTGATAGTTAAATTCCTCAGTAAAGCCAAGTCCTGCAACGGTTAGGCTTATCGGCTTTGGCGGCGGACATTGATTGTCAAAGCTGATGCGGTCTTTATCAAGGCTTAAATCATCGGATTTATCAATAATATCTACCTCGCCGCTATCGTCCAGTGCGTCCGGTGCGTCCGGTTCTTGTTTAACCCAATCAATAAACTCGCAAATCTTTTTATTGAATTCGGTTTCCTCGCATTTTTGCATTCGTTCTAAATGCTCAATGACCTTTTCAAGATTGATGTTCAGCTTATCCAATTTTAAATTGGTCAAGTCAATGGCAGATTGGACGTCAGCAAGCGCAGCTAAGATGCTTGCGTCACCAGTTTCTATCGCTAGTTTCAGTTCATCGGCTTTTTGCTTTAACTCGTTAAAGTGCAGTTCTTGATTGTTGTTGATTTCGGTCAGCGTTTGATTTGTCAGCTTTACTTCAGCAAGCAAGGCATTGAAATCAAGGGTTAGCTGATTGAGTTGCGCGTTAATTTGATTTAGCGCAATGAGCGCTTGAGCATCGTTATCAAGCGATTTTTCATAGAATTGCTCATTCATTTTCGCCATCTCAGCTAAGATAGCGATAAGCTGAGCGCAGCAGATGCCGCATTGCCCTTGTTCACCAGTTGGCAAGTCATCAGGCAAGGCAATACAAATATCACCCACGCGAATAGTCCCCACAGGACATTCTTTCTTTGGTTTTTCCGGCTCTGTCGGGTCATCGGGTTTTGTAACGTCAGTTGCGTTGTCAAGGGCGGTATCTAAATCGCCACGCTTGGCGATTGCTGTAACGTAATCTTCAACGTCCTTTTGAGCTAGAGCATTACCGCCGTCTGCTAGATCAAGCGTTTTTGCTGCTAACTCATTAAGCGGCAATTTTTTCCACATATCTGGCTGCTCACCGTAATTTGGATTCGGAATCTTACCAATAGGAATACTAGTCCAAGTAGTCGCATTGGGAGTTTTGCCACAACGAGCATACTGAGCATAAATAGTTACGAAAAACAAACCAGAAGCTTTACAAGCAGCTTCGGCAGCAGCAAGATGCGTAGAGTAAATATAAGGCACAGAGTAAGCAGGATTACCCCACAGGAACTCAGAATCACCGCCGCCCCCACCCTCATTCTTATTTTTCCACTTGATTTGATTGTTCTCAGTATCCATCATCCAGTCTACAGCAGACAGCGCAGCGCCAGTTATGGCTTCAAATGCTAATCCGAGTCCGCCAGCAACACCGAATTGGATAATGCCTGCACCAATGCCCTGACCTAAAGCCTGAGAAGTAACACCATGCTTAATAACATGTTTTGCGCCAGTGACCGTGTTAGTAGCGTCAACCTTTGCACCACCTGGAACGTGCTTAATAGCATTAATAATATATTTGCCAGTAGTAGTAACAATATTGGCATGAGCCGCCAATGGCAAACTGACAACTAAAAACAGCGATAAAAAAACAATGGCAATTTTTTTCATGAAGTCCAATACCTAAATGCAGGTCGCAATATGCCATAAAAAATAGCGCCATAAATAGCGCCATAAAATACTATTCTAAACAGCCAACGACCGATTAAATGACCTAAGTCCTCTGCACTAATACCTTTCATATTTAGCCCTACCTAAATAAAAGTTGATAACAAGCCCAAATGATTATGAGTTCTGGCAGATAATCAAGCAACATAAATCAACGCCCTACCCTAAATTTATCTTGATTGATTGCTCATTGGTGACAATGAGCAACCGGAACTAAATAGCACGGCGAACAAGCTTCCAAACGCGAATGGCAACATACGCGCCTAAGCTTGCTGATGCCACCAAAGCAATTACTGAGTTAGCCGAAACGATATAAATAACGTATTCGCTAACATCAATAACGGCAAGCATTAGATGGCTCTACGGACAAGCTTCCAAACGCGAATGGCAACGTATGCGCCAAGACTTGCACCGGCTACAGATGCAATTGGGGCTTTAGCATCACCGATTTCAGACACAACATCGCTGACATCAACAGAAGCCGCATTGGCAGCAGTAATGCCAGTTAAAGTAAAGGCAGTAGCCGCTACAGCCAATTTTTGACGTAAAGTCACTTTTTTCACTTGATTTTGAGTTTCCATAACTACCTCACATTGCTTTTTTAAGCATTTTAAATGACCACACTAATACCATTACTGACAAAATCGCTAACAACAACTGACCTTGTTCGCTTTGGTCGAGGGGCGGTGATACCTCGTTATTTTCTACCACTTGCCAATTAATGCACTGACCAACTTCATTCAGTTCTAAACACTCATAAGTCGTTTGAGGTTGGTTGCTCATTTTTTGGCAATTCCTTTTCTACATAGACGTAATTTAAGGCGTCCATTGGTATGTAATTTGATGAATAGGGGTTTTCGGCAAACAATAAGCATTCATCACTGGATATGTCTAAAGTCCTACCTGCTGCATCTTTAGCAATGCAGTAATCACTATTGCTGACAACCATTGCAACTTGTTCGAAAATGACCTTTGTTGGTGGATAAGCAATATGCTCAACTGGCGATACTGTTGCCACTGGCTCAACTGGAGTAGCAGGAACAGCAGCAGCAGCCAAAGGCTTAGATTCAGAATCAGTAGCAGTGATGGGTTCATCTTTAACCTTCCCCTGAATCATGTTTTGGGTGCTGTCACCAAAAAACATCAAGCCACTAAAGCCAAAGATAGCGATAAGCACGGCGATTGCACCAAACAGCTTCGGCGGCAGTCTTAGCTTAATGCCATCATCCACCTCACTGGATTGGTACAAGTCAAACAATCGCTTGTCATAGTTAAATAGGCTTTTGCGTTCAGCGCGTTCTATGGCGCTTCGGCTTTTTGGGTTGCGCTCAGTGCCGCGGAATTGGTAAATCGTGGCAAGCTTTGCGCCATACGGTCTATCAACGTGCCAATGGGTTTCGACCATGTCCAAGATGTTGCCATGCAGCCGCTTTGGGTCTTGGGTGATATACCAAATTTCATGACCTGTTTTACGGTGAATGGTTAACTCTTGGATATAGTCAAATGGCGATAAGCCGCGCCCTGCTTGAAATGGTTTGTGAAATTGCGCTTCGTCATAAATCAGTAAGCTTTGCGGCGGTGTCTTGCGCCAGTCCAATGGCGGCTTTTCGATACCCTCTATCGTTAAGCCGGTAATGTCACAGTAAATATTGCGCTGCTCATCAAGAGGTAAACTGGCGTTATGCTCAACTGCTTTTTTGAGCATAGATACGGCGTACAATGTTTTGCCGCTTCCGGGGATACCTGTAATAAGCTTTAGCATTTATTTACCTCGCTTACTCACTGGAAAGGAAAACCTTTTGGCTTTAATCACCCAAGTGATAATAATTGGCGACCATAAAACAACGGCAGCCAAGGCAACCAATGGCGAATACTTATCTAAAAACTCAATAACATTCATAAAAGACCCTACCCTTTTAAGTTAAAGTTACGCTGTCGAAAGTTTGCGCGGTAATAAGCCCTAACGTGGCTGTTATGTTTAGCCCTTTGTTCACGCATATCATCTATAAAATCTAAAAACCTAAAGATAAATGAGATAATCCATCTATAAACAACGAGCAATGAAACAGCCATACAAAACAAAACCATTTGCAAGATAAGCTGAAGCGCTTGCGTAACTTCAGCTACGGTTGCATATTCTGTCATTAAGCTTTAACCAATTGCGGCACTTTAAAATCAGTAACCACAGTTTGCGCCGAGCCATAGCTATTGAGAGATACGCCAAGCTCAATATCACAATCTAGCGGCAAGCGGTCGCGGAGTTGTTCAACGGCGGCAAAGTTGCTGCTGTCGCCAAACTGGTAAGTCATTTCTTTAAAGCCGAAACCGTCCGCCGATGAATACGGCACTTGAACGGTGATTTCGGTTTGGTCAATGTGGTAAGCATTGCCCTGCTTTGATGTTCCAGAGCGGTTAACACGGTCAACACGGATTACTTTCATTTTCATGCTATTTTCCCTTTGGTTGTGCCTGTCTTTAAGCGACTAGGCGTAAGTTAGGTTTCTTTTTGATGATGTAATCAAAGTCGGTAATATGCTCGCTAATCACTGGCTGATAATCCGCCGGATATTGATTGCTAAAGTCAAATTTCACTAAGTCCACCATTGGCACTGACTTAGCTTGCTGCTCATAAAGGTTTTGGAGTAAAGCGCGAGGAATGCCCAAATCACAAAGCGACTTAACATTAATTTGAAAAGTCCGAGGCTGATAACGCTTTTTAATATCCTCCCAACCATTATTTTTAAGTAACTGATAGAAATTAAAAGCATTATTAGCTTTCGTATAACTTAAGCGACCTTTTGCGGTCACAGTTACAAGGTTTTTTCTACACAATTCATAGATTTCTGCATCATCAACATTTTCCATTTGAACGTCCCCTGATATTGCTTGCAGTATTGGGTCAAACCACATACGCCACAGCATAATGAGAACATCTTTATTTTGTTGTTGATATTCAATGAAATGCCATAAATTCGTTGGTAACCCTAGTTTTTCAAGCTTGCGTTTTTTGGTTGATGATTCAAAGCGCAATAAATTTGCCGACCATGACAGCAATTCGTCAGTAAACACGGTAAGCTTATGCACTGATTGTGAGCAGCCCTTTTTGGCAGCCGCTTTTAATTGCGCTACTTCGTTCATAACTTCGGTATGCTTGCCGTAGGCTTTTGCCCCACCCTCGCGGCTTGTTTTGCCGCCCCAATATACGGTGTTATAGAAGTCGCGGCGGTCTTTATCTGTTTTGCGCTGTCTTTTGCTGATGTTTGATAAAAAGCGCAAACATGGCTGAACCAGTCTTTCATGCTCCAAGCGAACGCTAAAGGTCGCATCGATGCGCGATATGGTCGCTTGGCGTAAGTCAAGGCAAGCAAAAAATTCAGGGTAGTTTGACTTAAGCAGGTACAGCATTTCAGATGCTAGGTTGCGAACACTTGAGCCGCCGTAAATGTTATGACCTTGCAGTATTTTGCAGCTTGCATTCAAGCTGATGTAAGGCGGCGTATTGGCAACATTGACGGCATTAAATTTAATCGCCATGCCGCTATAGCTGCTAGGCAATGATTCATAAGGGTGTCGTAAGTCGCCGTAGCTGATTGCACCAGTTAAGAGGTCACGCTTTAGGTAACTGGGAACAGCCCTAATTTGATAATCGGCAACATCACCCACGACGCTAAAAAGGTTGCCGTTTTGACGGACAAACTCAGAGCGCATGGGGATATGGATAATCAACGTATCAAGCATGATGAGCCCAATCAGGCAAGGCAAAACGAGCATCACAACGGCTATCGGCGATTTGTTCAGGAACTCCTGAACAATTATCACAAAGACCACCATTCAGTAATAAGGCGCTTTGGTATTCCGAGTAGCCGCAATGGAAACAGGGTGCTACGTCCAACGTAGGGGGAGGAACGTAGCAAAGAGGACAAAGGGGTGAATTACATTGACAATCAGACATTTTAGGCGCTCCCTACAAGCATTTTGTAATTTAGTTGCGTGTAACAATGAAACAGAGTTTAGCACTGTTACAAGAAACAATGCAACAATGTTTCGGAAATTATTTTAGGAGGACAAAATGAGCGAAACAAAAACCTACCGCATTAAAGGCGACCTAGTGAAACAAATCAAAAAAAAGACTATGGAATATGTAGTAGATAGAAAAGAACTTGTAGGGGAAGCAGAGGTAACAAATGCCTTGATTCTCAAAGGGCTAGAAACAGCAAAAAATGAGGATATAGCAAGGTATCTTGATTTAGCAGAAAGGAAGCAAATAAAGTAAAAGCGCAAAATTTTTCGCTAGAGTCCACTACCACCAAAGACCCTACCCTTTTAAGTTAAAGTTACGCTGTCGAAAGTTTGCGCGGTAATAAGCCCTAACGTGGCTGTTATGTTTAGCCCTTTGTTCACGCATATCATCTATAAAATCTAAAAACCTAAAGATAAATGAGATAATCCATCTATAAACAACGAGCAATGAAACAGCCATACAAAACAAAACCATTTGCAAGATAAGCTGAAGCGCTTGCGTAACTTCAGCTACGGTTGCATATTCTGTCATTAAGCTTTAACCAATTGCGGCACTTTAAAATCAGTAACCACAGTTTGCGCCGAGCCATAGCTATTGAGAGATACGCCAAGCTCAATATCACAATCTAGCGGCAAGCGGTCGCGGAGTTGTTCAACGGCGGCAAAGTTGCTGCTGTCGCCAAACTGGTAAGTCATTTCTTTAAAGCCGAAACCGTCCGCCGATGAATACGGCACTTGAACGGTGATTTCGGTTTGGTCAATGTGGTAAGCATTGCCCTGCTTTGATGTTCCAGAGCGGTTAACACGGTCAACACGGATTACTTTCATTTTCATGCTATTTTCCCTTTGGTTGTGCCTGTCTTTAAGCGACTAGGCGTAAGTTAGGTTTCTTTTTGATGATGTAATCAAAGTCGGTAATATGCTCGCTAATCACTGGCTGATAATCCGCCGGATATTGATTGCTAAAGTCAAATTTCACTAAGTCCACCATTGGCACTGACTTAGCTTGCTGCTCATAAAGGTTTTGGAGTAAAGCGCGAGGAATGCCCAAATCACAAAGCGACTTAACATTAATTTGAAAAGTCCGAGGCTGATAACGCTTTTTAATATCCTCCCAACCATTATTTTTAAGTAACTGATAGAAATTAAAAGCATTATTAGCTTTCGTATAACTTAAGCGACCTTTTGCGGTCACAGTTACAAGGTTTTTTCTACACAATTCATAGATTTCTGCATCATCAACATTTTCCATTTGAACGTCCCCTGATATTGCTTGCAGTATTGGGTCAAACCACATACGCCACAGCATAATGAGAACATCTTTATTTTGTTGTTGATATTCAATGAAATGCCATAAATTCGTTGGTAACCCTAGTTTTTCAAGCTTGCGTTTTTTGGTTGATGATTCAAAGCGCAATAAATTTGCCGACCATGACAGCAATTCGTCAGTAAACACGGTAAGCTTATGCACTGATTGTGAGCAGCCCTTTTTGGCAGCCGCTTTTAATTGCGCTACTTCGTTCATAACTTCGGTATGCTTGCCGTAGGCTTTTGCCCCACCCTCGCGGCTTGTTTTGCCGCCCCAATATACGGTGTTATAGAAGTCGCGGCGGTCTTTATCTGTTTTGCGCTGTCCTTTGCTGATGTTTGATAAAAAGCGCAAACATGGCTGAACCAGTCTTTCATGCTCCAAGCGAACGCTAAAGGTCGCATCGATGCGCGATATGGTCGCTTGGCGTAAGTCAAGGCAAGCAAAAAATTCAGGGTAGTTTGACTTAAGCAGGTACAGCATTTCAGATGCTAGGTTGCGAACACTTGAGCCGCCGTAAATGTTATGACCTTGCAGTATTTTGCAGCTTGCATTCAAGCTGATGTAAGGCGGCGTATTGGCAACATTGACGGCATTAAATTTAATCGCCATGCCGCTATAGCTGCTAGGCAATGATTCATAAGGGTGTCGTAAGTCGCCGTAGCTGATTGCACCAGTTAAGAGGTCACGCTTTAGGTAACTGGGAACAGCCCTAATTTGATAATCGGCAACATCACCCACGACGCTAAAAAGGTTGCCGTTTTGACGGACAAACTCAGAGCGCATGGGGATATGGATAATCAACGTATCAAGCATGATGAGCCCAATCAGGCAAGGCAAAACGAGCATCACAACGGCTATCGGCGATTTGTTCAGGAACTCCTGAACAATTATCACAAAGACCACCATTCAGTAATAAGGCGCTTTGGTATTCCGAGTAGCCGCAATGGAAACAGGGTGCTACGTCCAACGTAGGGGGAGGAACGTAGCAAAGAGGACAAAGGGGTGAATTACATTGACAATCAGACATTTTAGGCGCTCCCTACAAGCATTTTGTAATTTAGTTGCGTGTAACAATGAAACAGAGTTTAGCACTGTTACAAGAAACAATGCAACAATGTTTCGGAAATTATTTTAGGAGGACAAAATGAGCGAAACAAAAACCTACCGCATTAAAGGCGACCTAGTGAAACAAATCAAAAAAAAGACTATGGAATATGTAGTAGATAGAAAAGAACTTGTAGGGGAAGCAGAGGTAACAAATGCCTTGATTCTCAAAGGGCTAGAAACAGCAAAAAATGAGGATATAGCAAGGTATCTTGATTTAGCAGAAAGGAAGCAAATAAAGTAAAAGCGCAAAATTTTTCGCTAGAGTCCACTACCAAAGTATGTGGACTCGCGGCGTACGTCCTGCGCAAGCGGAGGGCGTCGCCGCTCGCTCTTTCGCATAATGCACATTATGGCTACGCCCTCGCAAGCTCGGGTAAAAAACCGCCCTGCTGTCGAAACGATAGCAGGGCGAACTTTTACCATAACGCTGTAAATTATGCGAAGTAAATTATTTATAAAAAAAGTGGCAATACCGCCACTTAAATTTTACTTACAGTTTGCAGTTAACATCGACTGCAGCGACTTAACGCCGTCCAAAGTCACATCATTTATTTTGCAAGTGTCACCCGTACACTCCAGCTGATAGTAAACCTCGCTACCATGACTCAGGTGGGCTTTAATTTTGCCATTTTGAGCGCTAAGTTTTGGCATCACAAAATCAGGGTCTTGCGAGTCCCAAATCACATCGGCACCCGTGCCACAAATCATTTGCGTTTTATCAAAATAATCTTGCTCAAGTTTTAACGCTTGGGCAAGTTCGGGACTGGCAAATTTAGTTAAAACTGGGGTTACGCTGCCTTCATTGCTGATGTCTTGCTGATACATGGTTTTAACTGTACTCAATTTAGCGGCGTCTTGGCTGCTACTTGCCGCAGCCGCTGGCAAGCTGATGGCAAAAATAGAACTCAAAAAAAGACGGATAAAGAGTTGATATTGCATGATATTTCCAATCGATATTTCAAACTGCTCATTGTTTAAAATTATTACATCATAGTTTTTGCGGCGGTTTGTTGTGCAATCGTTGATATCAGGTTGAGTTATCATTCATTGAAAATAAGCTATTTTTGCATCGTTTTTCTCAAACCGTTATTTTAAATGGCTGTCTGAAATTCAAACGGCATTTTCGTTAAATAACCATCAGTTCTCATTCAAAAATATTACAATCATGATATATGTTTTTAGCTATTATAAGAGTTAACCCTTTAAATATTAAGGAGTTATGATGAACATCTTGACGACAAAAACAAGGCTCAAGCCTATTTTGATAGCTATAATCAGCAGCGTGATTTTGGTTACCGGCTGTCAGTCTGAATTGGCGTTTGCAGCAAAACCTAATACGGCGACCACCCCTGCAACACCAATCAAAAACCAACAAAGCCTTATCAATCAAGCAAAGCATATCCAGTCGGCGTTGGCGCGCGGTCAATTTAACAAGATTATCAATGACATTCACCCAAAACGCGGCGTTCGCTTTTCGATGTATGCTTATGTTCAGCCTAAAAAAGACAAGGTATTTAGCCGCGCTCAGTTTGCCCAATACTTAAAAGAGTCGAAAATCCGCTTTACTTGGGGTGAACGTGATGGTATTGGCGATTTACTGGTGATTCCCCTACCTCAGTATTTGAACCGTTGGGTCAATGCGAAGACTTTTAACGACTCAGAAATCCTTGTGAATACCTTTAAAGGTAGCGGCAACAGCATCAACAATATCAAAAAGGTATATCCAAATGCAGATATTGTTGAGTTTTATCATGCAGGAACGGAAGAATATGGCGGTATGGACTGGCGCGTGATGCGACTGGTTTTTGAAAATTATCAAGGCAAGCGGTATTTGGTTGCCATCGTGAATGACCAGTGGACCGTTTAGAGGGTTAACCTTGTAAAAAACCAGTCTCAAAGTTGAGCGGTCATAGCTGTCATAGCTTTTATACTAAAGCGCCCTATCGTTTTATCCGATGGGGCGCTTTTTTTAGGAAAAATTAACCGCCCGCTTAAAATCTTAAAAACTATTCTATTGTGTATTTTTGTTGATTCATACTGAAAAAATACAGAATAATACTGTAATAAAGGCTATATTTAACTAACAATCTCCAACAATTGCGTAGCAAACAATTAGGAGTGGTATTGAGCTGCTTTGCCAAGGAGGCTTGCCGTTATTATGGTCAACAATAAGAATAAAATCGTTTCACTGTCACAGACTTGCCAGCAAAACCAAGTGAGCAATAGCATTGATGAGCTTTGTCAAGCAGATAGCCGTTATCGCCCTGCTGCTGCCAATATTGGGGCTTGGCTTGATGAGTGGATTTGCGACCGTTTATTTTAAGCCATGGTGATGGTACGGTCGATATTGTGGCAGGCGGGCTTACCCGAGTGGCGATGGTTGAAGGCTCGCTTGTGGTCAACTCCTCTCAAGGCGGCGGCATCAAAGATACTTGGGTGGTCAATGCCAAGCTTGCTGCCAAAGCTGTAGAGGGTGCGAATGGCGCAAGCCCTACCCGCGCCCCTTATAGCGACTATTTAAACCACTACAGCCGAACCCAAGGCGTAAAAGGTCGCAGCAATATCATTTTATTATTATCAACCGCCAATTATTTGATTTGGCTTGGTCGTTATAGCGAGCGCTTATACCACTATGACCGCCTGATGCGCCAATTGATTAAAAATGAGCTCAATCATCAGCAGATGAGACATTTGATTAGTCATTTAGGCTTTGAGGTTGACTTGCAGTTGCCAAGCGCTGACCTGCAAAAACAGCTGATTTACGAGCTTGAACAGAAAAAAATCCCAAGCACCATTGCGGCGATTGAATCCAACGTTCAAGATGCCAAAGGGGTGATGGGAAATGACACGGCAGAGCTTTATAACCTGATTAAACGTTTAGCCAACGCCGGTGAGTACCGAGCGGCAACTTTGCAGCTGCATGCTTGCAATGCGGCAATGAGCGAGGAGCATGAATTGGTGACCTGTTTTTGGCAATTGGGGCGGCATTTTGAGCAGCTTGAGCGGACAGTTTTGCTCAATGAGACCACCATTAGCATCAGTCAAGAGTTTTTATATTGGATTGATAAATTGCCTAAAAATACCCGCTGGCAGGTGATGCTGCCAAAAATTGCCATCGCCCAAAAAGACGGCTTTGGCAATGAGCTGTTAACCTTAAGCCGCAGTGAAACTCATGACAACTTACAAATTCAAGCGGCAGGGGTGGTTGAAATCAACCCAGACACCAAGTGCATTGTTGATGATGCAAGCGTTCCTTATATGCTATTTATGGTTCCCACGCCGCTGACGCAATCTGATACGGCGATTGCTGATTTTGCCAAACCCTTTTTACAAGATATTACAGGATTATCAGTTGAGGAGTCACGCAATCGGCTGATTCAAATGGCGCAGCGCCTGCTTGAGGTGATGCCTTACCTCAAGAATGTCACTCACGTAGGAACGAGCGCTATAGAAGCCTTTGCCACAAGCGGCGGCGTTTGCCAAGACCATGCCCACGTATTTATCAGCGCTTGCCGAGCTTATCATTTGCCGGCGCGCTATGTGTCCGGATATATTTATGATGATGGCGGCAATCACATGGCAAGCCACGCTTGGGCGGAGGTTTGGCTTGAGGGCAACTGGTACACCTTTGATATTTCCAATCAGCTATTTGCGCCAAGCCACCATATTTATATCGCCACCGGCCGCGACTACCGAGACGCCGCTCCCGTTCGCGGCATGCGAATTGGCGGCGGTTATGAGGATTTATACAGCCAAGTGATGGTCAGCCGATTGTCTTAAGGCTTATTTAAACCATTAAAATATCATCATTACAGAGATTTTATCATGACCTATTGCGCTGCCATCCGCCTCAACCAAGGCATGATTTTTGCCAGTGACACCCGAACCAATGCCGGCGTTGACCACATCTCAACCTTTAAAAAACTGTACCAATATGGGGTTGAGGGCGAGCGCTTTATGGTAATTCAAACCGCAGGCAATTTAGCCACCTCGCAAGCGGTTTTCACCAAGCTACAGCAAGCCATCGACCAGCGCCATGAAAGCAGCCTGCATACCGTGCTCACTTTATTTGACGCCGCACAAATGGTGGGTGAATGTATGCGCGAGGTTACCGAACTTGCCAAGCGCGTGGCAGGCAATCCAAACAGCACCGCATTTACCAGCTCGTTTATGCTTGGTGGTCAAATCCACGGTCAAGCGCCTGAGTTATATATGATTTACCCTGAGGGCAATTTTATTCGTGCCACCCGCGATACGCCGTTTTTTCAGTTGGGCGAAAGCAAATATGGCAAACCCATCCTTGACCGCTCCATCGATTATGACACCGACCTTTATCATGCCGCCCAAGCGTTGATGCTGTCGTTTGATTCCACCATTCAGTCAAACCTATCGGTCGGCATGCCTGTGGATTTTGTGATTTATCATAATGACAGTTTTACCATTCCCAACGTTCGGCGCATTGAAGAAGATGACGCTTACTACAACACCATTCGCCACCGCTGGGCAACGGCGCTTCGTGACACGCTTATGAAGCTTCCTGATTGCCCTGACGGCTACTGGCAAGGATAATTGAGCCTCAACTGCCAACCACAAGGCGCATCAACTGGGTGCTGATATAACCGCCAACCGTGCCAAGTGCATATCCCAAAATCCCCAAAAACACGCCAACGGGAGCCAGTGACGGATGAAATGCGGTGGCGACAATCGGTGCTGAGGACGCGCCGCCGGTATTGGCATTTGAGCCAACGCATAAAAAGAAAAACGGTGCTCGAATGAGCCTTGCGACAATAAAAACCATCACAATATGCAGGCTCATCCAAACAAAGCCAATCAGCAGCAAGCGCCACTGCGAAATAATCCCCGATAAATTAATCTGCATGCCAATGGCGGCAATAAGCACAAAAATAAATACCGTTCCGATTTTGGAGGCGCCAACGTGGTCAAGCCGTCGAACTTTGGTAAAAGAAAAGCCAACGCCAAGCAAGGTGATAATCACCACCATCCAAAAAAAGCTACTGGCAAAGCTATATTGAACCGCCCAGCGATATGGCGCAAAAAACGCCGCGATGCGCTCGCCTAAAAAATGCGCTAAGCCCACCATGGCAAAGCAAAGCCCGAACATCACCATCATGTCGTTAAGCGTGGCGGCTCTTGCATTATCACGCTCGTAGCGCTCAACGGCATCAATGACTTTATCAATGCTACTGGTATCTGCCTTAAGCCAGTGGTCAATTTTTTGATGGTGCTTGGCTAGGATTAAAATTAATAACAGCCACCATGACGCGTTGGTGGTATCCACCAAAATCATCATGCCAAATAAATCATCACTCACCCCAAACAGCTCTTTCATCGCCGCTTGGTTGGCAGCACCGCCAATCCAGCTTCCCGCCACTGCTGAAAATCCACGCCAAAGCGTATCGCCAACAAACATCTCAGGAGCAACCCATTTTGCCAATAACAGACTGATAGGACCACTGATGATAATGGCAACACTTGCCGCCAAAAACATCGCAATGGCGCGCCAGCCCAAACCCAAAATCTTAGGAACATCCATCGACAAGGTCATCAAAAGCAAACTTGCCGGCAATAAATAGGTCGCGGTAAAGCCATAAATCTGAGCGCCAACACCATCGGCAAACACGCCTAAGCTGTTGAGCGTTGCCGGAATAAAGCAGCAAAGCACAATCCCTGGCATCACGGCATAAAACCTGCGCCAAAATACGCCTTTGAGCCCTTGAGTATAAAAAACCAAACCAATAATTGCCATAATGATGCCAAAGGCGGCAGGCAAGCTGTCAATACTAAAAGCCGTGATAGGTAGATTGGCATTCATAACAGTCTCAAAGGGCAAAAGTCGCCAGTATAATTAAGCGAAAATAAAGCTGCAACAAAAAAGCCAAATCCGAAACTGGATTTGGCTTTTATATTTATTACCGCTTATTAGGCAAGCCGTCGCTTAAGAGGTGCGTTTACTGCGGTACATTCCGGCAGGTTTCGGGGCACGGCGGCTTTGACGGCTTGGTGCTCCCGAGCCATCACGGCGGCTTTGGCTGTCACTGTTACCCCGATTTGGGCGATCTGAGCGGTCGCGGTGACTTGCCGCGCGGTCAAAACGTGGTTTGTCCGACTTGCCAAATCCACCTTCGCCTCTTTGGTTATTGCCTTGGCTGTTACCTTGGTAAGGCTTTTTACCAAAGCGGTTTGGTCGTTTCGCGCCGTCAAATGGCTTGTTGGCGCTATCGTCACCAAAGCGCTCACGGCGATTTTGTGGTCGATCTTGGCGGTCTTGATTTTCAGACTTACCTTCAAACCGGCGACCTTGATTTGAGCGGCCGCGATTTTGACCAAAGCCGCCGCCATTTGAGCGACCACGACCACGACCTTTACCGCGACCTTTATTTTCTTTTGGAACGTAAGCTTTTTTCGGCTCCATGCCTTCAATAACGGCTTCATCCATCTTGCGGTCAAGATAGCGATTGATGGCGATCAATTGCGGTCGGTCATCATGGCTACAAAGGTTCACGGCAACACCGGTGCGACCGGCGCGACCACAACGACCAATTCGGTGAACGTAATCTTCAGTTTGACGCGGCAAATCGTAGTTAATGACGTGCGACAATGCCGGAATGTCCAGACCGCGAGCGGCAACATCGGTGGCAACCAAGACTTTACATTTGCCATTGCGAACGTCTTTTACGATGCGATTGCGCTTACCTTGTGGCAAATCGCCATGTAAAAAGTTGGCTTTATGACCATCATCGATAAGCGCTTGCGCAAGCTTTTCGGTGCTGCGCTTGGTCGCCGCAAAAATAATCACTTGGTCAATATCCGGCTGACAAATCACTTTATCCAAGATTTTGTTTTTATGGTCAAAGTCATCACAGTAATACACCGACTCATCAATATGCGCTGATTCTACCTTGATAGAAACGCGCTCAGGATTTTTGGTAAAGCTTGCGGCGATTTTGCCAACAGGACCATCCCAAGTGGCAGAACACATGATGGTCTGACGGTCAACAGGTGCCGCTTTTAAAATGTCATTAATATCATCAGCAAAGCCCATATCAAGCATGCGGTCGGCTTCATCAAGCACCAACACCTCAAGGCTTGATAAATCAACACGGCCAGCTTTGATATGGTCAAGAAGTCGACCAGGAGTGGCGACAATCACTTGAACGCCTTTTCTAAGGGCGGTGATTTGACCGTTATAAGGCGCGCCACCAACCAGTGGCACACAAAACAAACCGCGCATGTCTTTTGAATAGGTGCGAACGCTGTCATGAACCTGCTGAGCCAGCTCACGCGTTGGGGTTAAAATCAGCGCTTTAGTAACTTTATTAAATGTGGTTGAGCGGCTTAATTTGTCAAGGGTTGGAATCACAAATGCCGCCGTTTTTCCGCTTCCGGTTTGCGCAGACAATAGCAAATCGCGACCGGCTAAGGCAAACGGAATGGCTTGTTCTTGAATTGGCGTTGGGTTTTGATAGCCGGCACGCTCAAGGGCGCTAAGAATAGGTTTGGCGATATTTAAATCGGCAAAAGTCGTTTTGAATGGTTCTTGAGTTTGGTCTTGATTGATTTGGTCTTGATTTATAAGGTCAGTCATGAAAATCCTTTAAGTCATCTGGTAGAGGGTTTTGGCAAATTTGCCAAGCGCTTACCACTGATAACCGAACCTCACAAGAGCCCTTAAGCAAAAAATGCTTAATTGAGCTGCTCACCGCGCTGTCGTATTTTGGTGGTATGCCGAGTCTTATCCGTGATAGGCTAGGCTTTAATTGCGCTTAATCCAAAGCAGGTTAAAGCTTAGCGCCCATCAGTTTTGCAATTGCAAGATAAGATATGAGTCAAAAGCTGCAAAGTAGCTTTTAATCACAAAATCATCGGCAACAATTACTCGTGGTCATCCTAGACCCAAAATCGCAGGCGATGTTATCAATCTCATAATTCACGCCTTTTAATTGATTTTTTCAATCAATAAAGCAAGCGTGGGGGCAGATTATAACAACTTTTTTTAAGTTGCGCTAGAAATTATTTTAATAAATGGAATCATCTTAACTGACTTTGACATTTGAGACAAATCTTGGCAGCTGCCATGCCCCGCCCGCCTCGATTAAGCGGCAAAGCCCTGTGGTGCTGTCATGACTTTTGGCAAAACGCCGACCCGTCCAAATCCACTCGGTTTGGTTGAGACAATCGCCTATTCCGCGACCTTTTTGAATCGCTCTGATTTTGCCATTGCTATATTCGGTTGCATCGGTAGTAACCAGCGTCGGTTGATACGGCGGCTTGTCATTAATCACCCAAGCGCCCGTCCCTGCATTATAAGCGCCAACCCAGCAGCTGTGCTGAACCAAAAGCTGTGAACCGTTTAAGCGATTGACCCGCCATGGGGTATCATCGCCAATATTGGGGCAGTTGTCGCTCCAGTTTTTCATGCTGCCTTGAATTAACGTTTTCAGCTGCGAGGATTTCATACTGAACTTTTTATGGCGAACGTTTTTGGTGGGCGCAACCCAGAGCAATTGCGGCGCAGTATCTGGCGGCAATACGCTTGAATTGGGGCGAGAATTGCCTTTAATAAAGGCGCTTGGGGTGCCAACTCGACCTTGGGCTTCATCGGCTTTGAGCATCACCGATTTTGCGCCCTTATCGGACAGCTGCCAACGGGTATTTCGAAACACCACCTCAATTTTGCTGTCGCCGGCTAAGGCATTAATCAGCGTCTCGACCTGTTTTTGGGTCAAATCGGCATCGCCTGAGCTGCTCGAAAATGGCTTGGTCACGCCCAAATCCTCGCCATTAATTACCAACGAGATATTATGGCGATTGCCAAGCTGCATCAGCGCTTTTGAGGAGTTTTGTTTGCCGCCGCCAAGCTTAACTTTGCCAATCACGCCAGCATTGGCGCCGGCTTTACGGATTAAGAGCACCGATACCGGAAAATCACTGTTACTTTCTTCTTGGTAGCCGGCAAGCCGGCACGTTCGAATATTGTCACAAACCACCTGCCAATCTTGATTGGAAAACTCGACCGAATCTGCCGCAAAGCTTTGGCTTGTCGTAACAAGCGCGCCAAAAGACAATAGCAAAGGGATAAAAACTGGAACTCTTTTTTTCTTAATCATAGTAAATCTAATCATCAAAATAATGACAATCAAGCTCTATAAAACGGCTAAAGAACTTGTAAAAATTGAGTGGCGGCTCAACGGTTAGGTCATCGAGCCGCCGTTAACATAAGCTTAACTAAATTTTAACGAAAATTTCTATCGGGGAATTGAATCAAAGTAACATTATGTTATCTCAGCGACAACGACCTTAGCCGATTGTAAAAGCAGCGGTCTTTTGAAGCAAAATGATAACTTGGGATAATGATATGAGCCGACTTAATCGAGAAAAATGGCTTTGAATTCAAAATATTGAACCAAATCGAGCAATTTTCTTCAAAAGACCGCGTGGTTACAAAGTACCAAAGTCGGCTTAATCAAAACCGCCGTTAATCCAGTGCTTCAAGCGTTAAACTTAGACCGCGTTTCACCGCAGGGCGATTGGCAATTTGCGTTGCCCAACGTTTGACGTTTTTGTAGCTGTCCACTTGTAAAAATTCGGCGGCATCATACAATTTACCGAGCACCAGTTGACCATACCACGCCCAAATGATGATGTCAGCAATGGTATACTGCTTCTCACCACCACCGCACATATATTCGTTATTTTTTAAATGAATGTCAAGAACATCCAGCTGACGTTTGGCTTCCATGGCGTAGCGATTGATCGGATATTCAAGTTTTTCAGGGGCATAGGCGTAAAAATGCCCAAAGCCGCCGCCTAAAAACGGTGCAGCGCCCATTTGCCACATCACCCAAGATAAGCAGTTGGCGCGGTCTTGACCGGCATCGGTTGGTACGAACTTGCCAAATTTTTCTGCCAAATATAATAAAATCGCGCCAGATTCAAAGATTTTAATCGGATTTTTGGGATCGGAATAATCCACAAGGGCAGGGATTTTAGAATTGGGGTTAATATCGACAAACCCTGAGCCAAACTGGTCGCCTTTTGAGATGTCAATCTTAAACGCATCATAATCCGCACCGGTAATGCCGGCTTCTTTTAATTCTTCTAACAAAATATTCACTTTAACGCCGTTTGGGGTGTTTAATGAATACAGCTGAAGTGGCGCATTGCCCTTAGGCAGGGTTTGCTCATGGCGCGCGCCTGCAGTTGGGCGGTTGGTGCTTGAAAACTTGCCACCATTTTCCTTGTCATTCGCCCAAACTTTAGGCGGGGTATATGGGTTTTGGTTGTTATCGCTCATACTGGTCTCCTTGAGGAATTGTTATCGTTTTAGCGGTTGGGTCAACTTTACAACCCAAAACCCTTACTATAGGCAAAACCGCTCCATAAAAACTAGAGGTATGCTGTAACGAGGGTAACAATGAACAATGCGCTTTTATAATCAAAAGTCATAAAAGTCATTTTCGATTGGTTACTCGTCTGCCCTAGGATTTTATCAGCGCTGATTTATAATGGCTCGGATGAATCGCTTTAACCCCATTAACCCCAATTCAATGATAAGCATCTTTCCAACACCGCAAGAGACCCCGTTATGACCACCTTAAGCCGCGCTCAGCACAAGTATTTGCCCTACGTTTTGGCGGTGGCGCTGTTTATGCAAATCCTTGATGCCACCATTTTAAATACCGCGCTGCCCAAAATGGCAGAGGCGCTTGGCGAGTCGCCGTTAAAAATGCAGTGGGCGGTCATCAGTTACGCGTTAACCTTGGCGATTTTTATTCCCATCAGTGGGTTTTTGGCGGACAAATTGGGCACGCGAAAGGTGTTTTTAAGCGCGGTGGTGATTTTTTGTATCGGCTCCCTGCTTTGCGCCATATCGCCGAATCTGAATTTGCTGATTGCCGCTCGCGTGGTTCAAGCGGTGGGCGGCGCGATGATGACGCCGGTGGCAAGGCTGATTTTGGTCAAATCCTACCCTCGAAAAAAGCTATTAACCGTGATGAATTTTGCGGTGATTCCGGCACTTATTGCACCCCTTGTTGGACCTTTACTTGGTGGCTATTTGGTGGAGCTTGCCAGCTGGCATTGGATTTTTTTAATTAATATTCCCATGGGGCTTTTGGGGCTTGTTTTAGGATTTAAGCTAGTTCCTGACTTGTTTGAAGATACCCAAAAGCTTGATTGGCAAGGGTTTTTATTGTTTGCCTCAGCCGCTTGCGGGCTTACCTTAGCCGTTGAATTTGGCTCGCAGTCGGGTCGCGGAACGCTTGGGCTGATGCTTGCCGCCGCCTCCATTATTTTGCTGCTGATTTATGCGCGCTACGCTAAAAATAAAGCCGCCCCGCTATTTCCTTTAAGTCTGTTTGGTATCCGCACCTTTGCCATTGGTATTACCGGAAACTTATTTACAAGGCTTGGAATCAGCGCCGTGCCGTTTTTATTGCCGCTGCTGCTGCAGGTGGTGTTTGGTTACTCGCCATCAAAAGCCGGTTGGTTACTTGCCCCTATTGCCGTGGGGGCGATGGGAATCAAGCCTTTGGTGAGTAAAATCATTCGGCGCTTTAGTTACCGCAAAGTTTTGGTGGTGAACACCTTTTTGCTTGGGATTTTGATTATTGTTCTTGCTCAGTTTAATAACCCCGAGCACTGGCCATGGTTTGTGCCGGTTTTAATCCTGATGGGCGCTTGTAACTCGATGCAGTTTAGCGCCATGAACACCATCACCATTGGCGATTTGCATGGCGCGCAGACCAGTAGCGGCAATAGCCTAATGGCGGTCAATCAGCAGCTTGCCATCAGCTTTGGCATTGCTTTTGGCGCCGCTGTGCTTAACTTACTTCGTGAGCGCGTCATGATGGATACGCTGACCGCATTTCAAACGACGTATTGGGTGCTTGGCGGCATCACCATTTTATCGGGGCTGTATTTTTTACGGCTAAAACCGGAAGATGGTCGCGGAATGTATTAACTTAACTGCTAGGCTTTTTTAGCAAAACGCTGGGTTAACTCAAAGCAAGGGTCGGCGCGGTTAACCGCTTTGGTAAACCATAAAATATCAAAGGGCAGCTGCTCATTGGCGCTTTTAGGAATGGCATCACGAAGCGTAGCGCCACTTTTAACTTCAATCAGCCCAATACTTAAAGGCTTTACGCTCATATGGCGCGCCACCCCAACGTCAAGGCGTGCATGACCCGCCCCGCAAAGCAAAACGCCGGTTTTAGGCAAGCTTGATAGCGCCTTTGCCATCGCCTTATCCCGAGCCACTTGAACAAAAAGCATGCCGCCAATCATGTTATCTGGCAGCAAATTGCAGTGACCTTCAATAATCGCTTGCCGCTGAAAGTCGGCAACCGCTTTTGGCAAATCCGGTTCAGGCTGTCTTGCTAAGGCTTTTAGCTCGGTATTTGGCACGTTGGCGGCAAGAAGCGGTTTATCAAGGGCAAAGACATTTTTTACCGTTTGACCATAACCTTGCCAATTCCAATGCGCCTGCCAAGCAATTTGTTGTTGCAAGCGACTATCGTCCAAATCTTGCCAGTATAAGCTTGGTTTTTTGTCAATCAATACTTGCTGGCTTGGGTCAATCATCTCCATTGCCACCCCGCCAAGCTTGCCTTTTTTTGCCAAAACCTCAATCACCCAGCGCTCAATGGCTTGATGGCACAAGTTGTCATGACGCTCACCGACAATCACAAAGGGCGCGCGGGTAATGCTATCCATCAGCGCGTGTTCACTAAGCCAATCTTGCCTTTGAACATCCCAAACCCGATTAGCAAGGGCTTGGCTTAATTCAGAATTGGTACTGTCATTGTCTGCCAATCCTGTGGCAAAACTTGGCAAGCTTGGCAATGCACAAGCTGCCCCTGCTGCCAATGCCTTTTGTAAAAAATCCCGCCGCGACCGACTTTGCATCTTGCCTCCTTTTAATTTTTTTAACCTTTGATTTAGTTTTCAATTTAATTTTTTAAAATTCCATAAAAAAAGCCGCTATTCCCAAATCTGAAATCTTCAGTTTAGAAAATAACGGCTTAGCGCAAAATGAATCTGCGCTTGGCTTTTTTTGGCTTAACTTTTTAAAAAATAAGTATTTAAAAGCTCACATTGAACAGCTACGCACTTGGATCATCATCCATTTGCGATTGGATATAGTTTTGGATGCCAATCTCATCGATAAGATACAGCTGAGTTTCCGTCCAATCTTCGTACTCTTCATTGCCGTCTTTAAGCTTAACTAAAAGCTCTCGCGACACGTAATCTTGATGCTCCTCGCAAAGGGTGATGGCATTGGTAATAATGCCAAGCTTTTGCCGCTCAAGGCGCAAGTTACACTCTAAAACCTCAGGAACATCTTCACCGATATACAGCTTTCCTAAATCTTGCAGGTTCGGCAAGCCTTCAAGAAACAATACCCGCTCGATTAAATCATCCGACCATTTCATCTCTTTGATGGACTGATGATAAAAGTTGTCATTGAGAACTTTAAGCCCCCAATGCCGCGCCATTCTTGCATGTAAAAAATACTGGTTGATGGCAATCAATGACTGCCCAAGCACCTTGTTAAGTGCCATAATGACCGCTTTATCACCTTTCATAATCTTGCTCCTACACATTTATGATTGTGGGTTACTCAAAATCATCTTAAACTTCAGGCGCCTAAATTAGACGATTAGTACGTCACATCCGCCGGAACTTCTTTCATCTGACTTTGTAAGTAGTTTTTAATCCCCACCAAATCAATCAAGCGCAGCTGCTGCTCAAGCCAATAAGCGTGGTCTTCTTCGGTGTCTTTAAGCTGCATCACCAGCATCTCGCGGGTGACATAATCGTGCTCTTCTTCACAAATGGCAATGCCTTTTTTCAGATGCGCTTGAACCGCGTATTCAAGGTCTAAATCAAGCTTGAGCATCTCAGGAACGGTTTTGCCAATATGAATCTCATCGACTTTCATGTTTGGCGTGCCACCAAGCATCAAAATTCGGCGGATAATCTTTTGCGCATGAATGGTTTCGTCTTGCATTTCATGATGAATGCGCTCATAAAGCTTGCCAAATTCCCATTCGGCATACATTTCAGAGTGAATAAAGTATTGGTCGCGCGCGGCAAGCTCGCCGCCGAGTAAAAAGTTGAGGTAATCAATAACCTTTGGGCTGCCAATCATCGTTCATTCTCCTTGATTTTCTTCATCCAAATCTTTTGGGCGACTGACTTAACAACAGCATAATTTAGAAGCGCCAAAAGCTCTATAGTCATAGTGTACCATAGAGCATGAAGTCATCTTGTAACGATAATAACTAAGAATAAGATGCCAATTGAGAACTATAATTAGCTAGAATTGCGGCAGTTTAGTAAAGAAATTGACCAAAAGGTTAAACCCGCAAAA
Organism: Psychrobacter sp. GTC18467; assembly: GCF_055397455.1. Lineage (NCBI taxonomy): Bacteria > Pseudomonadati > Pseudomonadota > Gammaproteobacteria > Moraxellales > Moraxellaceae > Psychrobacter > Psychrobacter sp. GTC18467. Next base: position 2,445,880 of record NZ_AP038920.1, on the reverse strand, counting down.
ACCTAAACCGCGTACGCCAAATCGTCAAGCTTGGCGTGGTGTTCGGTCAAATAGTCATTGACAAATGGCTCACAGCAGCCGCAGCAAGTGGCAACATCAAGGGTGTCTTTTAAGCCGTCCATGGTATCGATTCCTGAGGCTATCGCCGCTTTAATCTGTTTTTCTTTCACCTCATTGCAGATACAAACGTACATAGACGCGCTCCTACCTATTTTCTATTTTTTGCATGGTGCTTGATTCATTAAAGATAAGTTAGGAATCAACACGTTAGCTTCTAATTTCAATATATGTATAATAACGATAATTGTTATTATTTACAATAGCCTTTTGCAAATAAAGTTCTTATTTTATGCCAATAACAAAACTCATCAGGCTTGATTCGCTCATTTTTGCCCTGCTAAAAAGTGATAAAATAAAAAGACCTTGGGCGCTAAAATAAAATTAGGAAATAAGCGCAAGAGGTAAAGTAATTTTTTTGTTGTGGAAGTGCGATATGACCGAAGTTGTTACCCTAAAGCCCATTGAGCTGTTTAAAGTGCTCTCAGACCCAACCCGATTAAAACTGTTTCAAATTTTATTTCAAAAAGAAGCGCGCTGTGTTTGCGAGCTTGTAGAGATGCTCGACCAACCGCAGCCAACGGTATCGCGTCATTTAAACCATTTAAAAAAACTGGGGATTTTAAGCTGCGTCCGTGATGGCACGTGGATGTGGTATCAAGTTGCCGATGACTTGCCTGAGTGGTGCGAGGATATTTTGCAAACGACCTATCAAACGCTCAGCCAGCAAACATAAGCTATTAAGGTTCCCCAAATCGGCTGTATTCTGTTTTTTATAAAAAAACCAGAAATTTATCTTTTTTAGGAATATAGTAATGCCGATTTGCTAGAGGAGTGTTCCGCTAAGCTTGCGCATAATAGTCGCTATTACGTGACTCATTGGACAGTAGGCTCATGAACACCTTTCCCCTATTTTTTAAACTTGACCAGCAATCGGTGGTGATTGTCGGCGGCGGTGAAGTGGCACTGCGCAAAGCAGATTTACTCAGCCGCGCTCAAGCTAAAATCACTGTGGTAGCACCGATTATTTGTGACGAGCTGAGCGAGCTGCTTGGCAATAAAAAACACCGGTTCATTTATGACAGCTATCGCGCTGATTATTTAAGCGGCGCGCGAATCGTTATTGCTGCAACCGATGATAATAAGCTTAACGAGCAAATTTATCACGATGCTCATAAGCTTAACATTCCGATTAATGTGGTGGACACGCCGCACCTTTGTGATTTTATTTTCCCCGCCATTGTGGATCGCAGCCCGATTGTGATTGGCATTTCCTCCAATGGCAAAGCGCCGGTGCTTGCCCGCCTATTGCGAGCGCGCCTTGAGACCTTAATTCCGCAAGGCTACGGCAAGCTTGCAGGGCTTGCCGGCGAGTTTCGCGATGAGGTCAAAGCCAAAATCCCAACCCTCAATGGCAGACGCAAGTTTTGGGAGCGCGCCTTTGAAGGCAAGGTTAGCGAGCTTGTGTTTTCAGGCGATGAAAAAAAGGCAGCACAGACACTAAAAACCGCGCTTGATGATACCGATTTGCAAGAGCTGAGCAAAACCACCGGTGAGGTTTATATCGTTGGCGCAGGTCCTGGCGACCCAGAACTTTTGACCTTTAAAGCGCTACGGCTGATGCAGCAAGCCGACATTGTCTTTTATGATGCTTTGGTTTCGCCTGAGGTGCTCGATTTGTGCCGCCGCGACGCTGATAAAGTTTATGTGGGTAAAAAACGCAGCAATCATGCGGTGGCGCAACTAGGCATCAATGAGCTTTTGGTTCAACATGCCCAAAAAGGTCGCCGCGTGGTTCGCTTAAAAGGCGGTGACCCATTCATCTTTGGTCGCGGCGGTGAGGAAATTGAAGCGTTACGTCAGCATGATATCCCCTACCAAGTCGTCCCAGGCATCACCGCAGCAAACGCGGCAGCAAGCTACGCCGGAATCCCACTGACCCACCGCGACCACGCGCAGTCGGTGCGCTTTGTGACCGGCTATCTGAAAGCTGGCGAGCCCAACGGCAACTTTGAAAGTCTGTTAAATACCGATGAAACGGTGGTTTTTTATATGGGGCTGCACTCGCTTGAGCGGTTAACGACAGGGTTAATAGATGCCGGTCGCGCCGCTAGTACGCCCATTGCCATTGTCTCAAACGCCAGTCAGCCCAATCAGCAAGTGCTGACAGGAACGCTTGACAACATCGTCCAAAAACAAGCCAAAGCTTGCCTGCCAACACCGGCGCTGCTCATTATGGGCGATGTCGTTGCCCTGCATCACGATTTGGCGTGGTACAACCAAAGCGGCGCGATTGATGATAGTGGCAACTGGCTTCGCAGCGGTCGCGCTCAAGCAGACACTAACAAAAATCGCGAGACAAACCGCGCCCATGCCTTAGCAATGATTGCCAATCAAAGCGCGCAAGAAAATATGGAATCCTTGGTCATTGGCTAACATTTTGCAGGCTAAAAACCAACGATTAAATAACCCTTGTTTGGTTTTTTAACTTATAATGAAAGATATGCTGTTATAAGGAGCATGTAATGACCAAATCTTTCATTATTGCGGCCGCCTTATTTGCAGCCACGCTCGTTTCTGCTGAGGCTCAAGTTTGCAAAGTCACCGACCCGACCACCAGCAAGCTTAACGTTCGTGATACCCCCTCAGGCAAAATCATCGGCAAGCTTGCTAATGGTCGCCTCGTTTATATCGCTGATGTTGATTATGACGCTAAAGGCAGAGCTTGGGCACTGGTGTTTGATGCTAAAACCGACCGCTATTTGGGTTGGGTATTTCGTGAGTTCATCAGCTGCTATCAGTGATTGCCTTTAGAGCCAACAAAAAACCACCGAACGCTCGGTGGTTTTTTAATTCTAACCTTTATATATGTAATTTTGCTAGAATAGCTTACGCCTATCTTTATTATGTTTACCATTAAGCCAAACTTATGCTCAATTCAAACGCCCCATTTTCCAAACCGTTAAAAGTCCTTCACACCTCCGATTGGCATTTGGGGCGCAGGCTTTATGGTCATACGCGCTATGAGGAGTTTTCGGCATTTTTAGCTTGGCTTCTTGAAAGCATTGATCGTGAAAATATTGACGTTTTGATTGTGGCAGGCGATATTTTTGACACCATGACCCCAAGCAATCAGGCACAAACGCTGTATTTTGAATTTTTAGGCAAGGTGAGTAAAACCTGCTGTCAGCATGTGGTCATCGTGGCAGGAAATCACGACTCCCCCTCATTTTTAGACGCGCCAAAGCAGGTGCTTAAATTTTTGGACGTTCATGTGGTGGGAACAGCTTGCGAAGATGTTCGCGATGAGGTCATCACCCTTTGGGCAAACGATGGCGCGCCGCAAGCCATCATTGCGGCAGTGCCCTACCTTCGTGACCGTGACGTCCGTCAAAACCGCGCTGCTCAAAGCTTTGATGAAAAAGATGCCAATGTCGTGGCAGGGATTTGCAAGCATTATGAGTTGGTCGCGGCTGAAGCAAAACGCCAACAGTCAAAGCTTAAGCACGATTTTTCAGTTCATATCCCGATTATCGCCACTGGTCATTTATTTGCCGCCGGTGGCAGCACGACGGAAGATGACGGCGTTCGCAATTTGTACGTGGGGAATTTGGGCAAAATTTCAGCCGATATGTTTGATGATTGCTTTGATTACGTGGCGCTTGGTCATTTGCACGTGCCGCAGCGGGTGGGTGGTCGTGACCACATTCGCTATAGCGGCTCACCCATTGCCATGGGATTTGGCGAGGCGCGCCAGCAAAAACAGCTGATTTTGATTAACTTTTCCCAAGATGGCTTGACCATTACGCCCATTTTTGTGCCTTGTTTTCAAAAGCTTGCGCAAATTAGCGGTGATTTGCCGCAAATTGCTGACCAAATCGCGCAATTGTCAGCGCAAAATGACCCCGTTTGGCTTGAAGTGATTTATTCAGGCGCTGAGTTGGTCAGTGACTTACGTGAGCAAGTGGCTTTGATGACACAAAATACGCTTTGTGAGGTGCTAAAAATCAGAAACCCCAAATCGTACCATCAGGTGTTAAAACAAGGTTATGAGTTTGAAAACCTACAAGACTTGGACGACAGCGAGGTGTTTGAGCGCTGCCTTGAGGCGCATCAAATCACCGGCGACCAAAGAGTTAAACTTCGCGGCGCTTATGATGACATTATCAAAGCCATGACAGAGCAAGACCGTTTTGCCGATTAACGTTTTATTGACATTTTACAGATTTTAAATCAAGCAAGGATGACTAATGCGACTGATTGAGCTGCGCCTGACCAACTTAAACTCGCTCAAGGGCAGTTGGCAAATCAATTTTACCCACGAGGCATTTATTAACGAAGGCATTTTTGCGATTACGGGGCAAACAGGCGCAGGAAAGACCACCATTTTGGACGCCATTTGCTTGGCACTGTATAGCCAAACGCCGCGCCTTGGCAAAATTACCGGCACGGCAAACGACATCATGACCCAAGGCACGGGCGAGTGCGCCGCTGAGGTGGTCATCGAAATCGGCGGTAAGCAATACTGCTGCTCATGGTATCAGCACCGAGCTTATAAAAAAGCGGGCGGGAAACTTGCTGCCATCAAGCACCAAATCAGCGAGCTGCCCTCAGGAAACCTCTTAGAAGATGTCACCTCAAAGACCGCGCCTTATATTCAAGAGTTGATGGGGATGGATTTTGACCAATTCACCCGTTCCATCATGCTGGCTCAAGGCAGCTTTGCCGCGTTTTTAAAATCCGATATTGCCAATCGCGCCGCCTTACTGGAAAAAATCACCGGAACGGCGATTTATGCCAAGATTTCCAAGCAGGTTTTTGAAAAATTTCGTGATGAAAAGCAGCAGTTAGAACATCTTCAAGAAAAAATTGCCCATCTGCCAGTTTTAAGCTTGGAGGATGAGCAGCAGTTATCGCAGTCGTTAAACGAGTTGACCGACAAGCAAAACAGTCGCCGTCAGCAATTACAAACCTTGAATGAGCAATGGCGCTGGCTTGAACAAATTAACCAGTTAACTCAGCAGCTTAATCAGTATCAAAATGAGTTAAGCCATGCCAATCGGCAGCAGGATGCCTTTGCCCCCCAAAACTTGCGCTTAATGGCTGCCAATCGCGCGTTGGAGCTTGACAGTCTTTATCAAAATCTAACGTTTAGCCGTCAGCAGCTCAGCCACTTAAATCAAGAAAAAATAGCGCTCGATGAGCGTGCGCCGCAGCTTGTTGCCGCAGAGGCCGCCGCAAAGCAAATACAGGCGCAATGCCTTGAGCAAGAAAAAGCGGCGCTCAATAACTTGCAAATCAAACAGCCTATCTTAAAACAAGCTCGGCAATTGGACAGCCATATTTGGCAATTATCCAGCGCCATTGATGAGGAAATCTCTAGACAATCGGCGCTAAATCAGCAGTTGGTTAATCTTGAGTCGCAAATCACGCGCCAGCAATATGACGTTGAAAACATTAATCATGAGCTGCTCGATACTCAAAACTATTTAGCTAAGCATTCGCATCATAGTGATTTAACAGCGGATATTTCGTTATTTCAGGATAACACCACTCAATTATCAAACTATCTTGAGGATTATACCCAAACGCTTGAACAAAAATCACAATTAGAAACGATGCTAATTGAGGGTCAAGCAAAATTAACCACGCTTACCCAAAATCGTGAAGCAACGCTTAAACAAAACGAAGCTCAGCAGCAGCAGCTTGATACGCTTAAAGAACAGCTTGGCAATCAAAGCCAAGATAAGCTGCAACATCAGCGTTATTTGTTGGAAAATCAGCTTGAAAAATTAGCCTCAATAAATGATAAATTTGGGCGTTTAAAATCGCAAAGCGCCCAAATCAACGAGTTAACCCATCAGCAATTAACCTTGTCTAAAACGATTGAGCAATCGGCAGAAGAGATAAATCGTTTCAATAGCGCCATTCAAGCGCTTGCAGAATCGCGCCAAGACAAACAAGCACAATGGCAACTGCTGCAAAAAGTCGCCAAACTTGAGGACTATATTGCTGATTTGGAAGCTGGCGCGCCCTGCCCGCTTTGCGGCGCAACCGAGCACCCGTATCAAGACGCGCATCCGCTTTTGGCAAGCGCAACCAATACTTCAAGCACCCAAGTGCTTAAATCGGCGATTGCAGATTTGGATAAGCAAATTGCCCAAAAGCAAGCGCAGCTATCAACGCTGCAAATTCAAAGTGCTGAAATGAAATCAAGTTTTGAGCATCAGCAGCGCTTAACGCCGACGCTTTATCAAGACAGCCAGCGCTTGATTGCGGACGCTCAATCACAATTATCGGCGGCGTTTCAAAGTAAACATCAAGATGATGCCATTGCCGCGCCCTTAACCGCGCTTCAATATGCATTGGCGGATAGTTTTAACATGTTCGCCGATAACCAACACTCGGCTTTAGATTTGGTGATGATTGAGCAAAGCATTAACCGCGTTCACCAATTAAGCTGCGCCATCAATGACCAAAAATCGCAAACGATTGCCAATCAAGACAATTTAGCCAAACAAACGGCGGCGATTGAGCAACTGTTAACGCTTATTGCGAGCAATCAGCAACAACTTACCCAAATTGACCACAATCAGCAGCGACTAGCGTACGATTTAAAAATTCATCAAAACAACCTTGAGCATAATCATCAAAAAATTCAGCAGTACTGTCAGCAAGCCTCCGCCCTCATTGATAAGCTGATTGCTTTATCGCAAAAATATCAATTTGGCGCGCCGATGTTGTCTTGGCAAAATATCAAACAAAAAATTGCCAATGGTGAAGCGATTTCAAATCAAGATAGTCAAAATATTATTAATGATTGTTATGGGTTTAACCATCAATTATTACACTGGCAGTCGCAATATTTAGCAAAAAATGAGTTGCAATCAAGATTATTAACGAAGCAAAGCCAACTTCAAGCCAACATCAGCGCGCAAGTTACTCAGCGCCAACAGGATTTGCAAACGCTAAGTAAGATTGAGACTGCCATCCATGACAAGCAGCAGCAAAAGCAGCGTTGGCAATCACAGCGCGAGCAGTTATTTGACGGCAACATTGATGATGAAGCGGCGCGATTGCAAAAAATCCTTGATGACGCCAAAGCCAACTTGGCTTTGGTGCATCGTAAACTTGATGTAGCGGCTCAGCAGTTGCAAATTTCAAGCCATCAACAAGCAAAAACGGGTGAGGCGATTTGCCGCATCAAATCAAGCTTATCTCAGCAAGAAGCCGACTTTCAGCAAGCGTTAATTGAGGCACAATTTAGCGATGAAGCTGCCTTTTGCCAAGCGCTTTTGCCCAAAAATGAGCGGGACGCGCTTAACCAGAAAAAACTTAGCATTGAGCAGGCGCTAAGCCAAGCCAAATCGCAGTTAGCGAGCACCAAAACCGCGCTTGAGTTGGCGCAATCAAAAGCGCTTACCGAACAAAGCTTGCCTGAGATTGCCCTTCAACAAGAGGCGCTGCAAGCAGAGTTTGATAATGCCTTAAGTGAAATTGGTGCAATGAGGCAAAAGCTTTTGGACAATGAGCAGCAAAAAGCGGCGCAATCGGTGCAGCTGCTTAAAACTGAACAGCAAAAAGACCATTTGCGAGTTTGGCAGCAGCTTTATGACTTAATTGGCTCAGCGGACGGTAAAAAGTATCGAACCTTTGCGCAATCGCTCACCTTTGAGGTGATGATTAATCACGCCAATCAGCAATTGCAAAAAATGAGCAACCGCTATTTGCTTATTCACGATAGCGAGCAGCCGCTTGAGCTGAGCGTCATTGACAATTATCAAGGCGGCGAGATTCGCAGCACCAAAAACTTATCCGGCGGTGAAGGCTTTATTATTAGCTTAGCGCTTGCCCTTGGACTGTCGCAAATGGCAAGCCAAAATATCCGCGTCGATTCGCTGTTTTTGGACGAAGGCTTTGGCACCCTTGATGAAGAGTCTTTGGATATTGCCCTTGATACCTTAACGGGGCTTCAGCAAGAAGGTAAATTAATTGGGGTGATTTCTCACGTTAGCGCCTTAAAGGAGCGAATTTTAACCCAAATCCAAGTTAAAAAACGCTCAGGCGGCATCAGTATTTTAACAGGTCAAGGCTGCCAAGCGCTTGCCAGCTGACAAAAATTGCGCCATGATAAAGCCATAAGGATTAGCGAGGGCAAGATGATGACCTATTTTTATCATAAGCCTTTGATAAGCGCCGTATTATTGAGCATAGCGCTTATGCTTAGCCTATCTCAAGCCAAGGCGACCATCAGCTGCGCCGGCTACTTGCCAAGCAGTTATTTTGATAAGGTGGAAGCAAAATCGCCTTTTCCTGCCAAGCTGGTTTTGCAATCAAGCGGCAATTACAAATTGGTTAAGCAAAATAAAGTCCTCGCCATCGATTTAGAAAACCCTGAAATTTTTGCCAAGCGCGTTATCATTGCCCAAAAATCAGGAAAGTTTGGCGTCATCAATCGCGCTGGCAAGGTTATCGTACCTTTTGCTTTTGATAGCTTGACCACGGATTTAGACATTGCCACAAGCTTTGTCGTCAGCTTGCAAAAAAACGGTCAAACCTACTTTGGCGCGATTGACCGAAACGGCAATTGGATTTATCCCCCTAGTAAGCCAAATCCGCGCAGCGCGGTTAAGTTTCCGAACCATTTAATCCAAACATCAACCCCTTCCCTCACCCATGCCCATTATGACAGCCGCGCCGACCGCGATTATTTTTTAGTCAAAGCGCGCTCAAAGGTAGGCTTGATTGATGATAAAGGTCGCGCCGTTGTTCCGATAGCGTTTGACGCGCTTCAGCCGTTAAATATCTGTATGGGAAAACCCTTACTTTTAACGGCAACGGCTGTACAAAAAACCGCGCTGATTACTCAAAACAATAAAACCATCGTTACGGCTGCACAAAATCAAAGCTTTGAGATGCTCAATCCAGACATCTCGCCCATGCTGCTCTTAAAAAATCGCTTGGACAGTAAAGGTAACATCATCAGCAGTCAACTGATTGACGAATCAGGAAAAATAAAGCTAGCCTCAAGCGCGCCCATCACCAAGCTTTTATACCATCAGCTGTATCAATTTACCCAAAATAAAAAGATTGGCTTTATCAATTCTCGCGGCAACATCGTGTTAAATCCGCAATTTGATAAGATTGAAGATAACGGTAACCGCGTTTGGGTGATGAAAAACGGTAAAAAGATGCTGCTAAGTGATTTTATTAATCTTAACCGCTATTAGCTTTTTAAACTGGCTTTTTTTAAACTGCTTTTTAAAGACATACAAAAAAACCGCCTAACTTTAGACGGTTTTTTGATTTGTTAAACTTATGAATTACTGATTAAGCGCTGCAATGTCATTTAAAATCACCAATAGCATGGCGATGGTAATTGGCGACCCTGACAGCTCATCAATTTGCGCTTGAATGGCATCAAGGGCGGATTGTTTCGCCTCTTGCCACTGAGCAAAAGCTTGCTTTGGATTATCGGTGGCAAGAACGTGGCTGATTACCGCGCGAACTTGCCGCGACAGTCCTGAGCTTAACGCTTGTGCTGCTCGGCGCTCCCAAAGCGTCTCTTGCGGCAGCTTATTAATTTGCGCCATCATCCAATCGATTTTTAAGCGCTGATACACCTCAAAGTATAGCGGCGCAATAGCAGCAACGTCCGCGTTATATTTTTCTGCCAAAAGTGTGGCGTCTAACGCATCAGCGCGATAAGGCATCATGGCAAAAATTGCAGCGGCATCAGTTGGGATACCTTGGTCGATAAGCGTTTGGGTATCTTGGCTTAAATTGGCGGCAAAATGCTGCTCGATAAAACCGCCTTGTTTCACCAAATCGCTGGCGCTGGTTCCAAAGCGGGAAATCAAATCACTGACCATCAGTTCATCATTGAAGTTACTTAACAGCCATAACATGGCTTGGGATTGCAGGTGGCGCAGTTTGAGTTCAAGTTGTAACAGCGCTTGCGCACTGGCAATATTATCAAGGGCTTCCAAAGTTTGCCAAGCTTGGCTCAGCTCAAAAATATCGCGGGAAATGGCATAAGCGCGAACGATGCTGGCAAGACTTTGACCACTTTGCTCAAAGATTTCAAACACCGTTTCAATGCCTAAGCGGTTAACGATGCTGTTGGTCAAGTAAGTGCTGATAATTTCGCGGTGCAACGGGTGCTGTTGCATCTCATCAAAGTAGCGCGTCACCAAGTCTTTGGGGAAGTATTTTTTTAACTCCTCACTAAAATACGCCTCATCGGGAACGCTTGATGCCAAAATTTGGTCATAGACCCACATTTTGCCATACGCCATGACGACGGCAATTTCAGGATGGGCTAAGCCCTCTGCTGTTTTTTGGCGGCGCGCGATTTGCTCATGGCTTGGCAAATATTCAATGGCGCGGTCAAGGCGACCTTCGCTTTCCAGATGCTCAATGATGCGCTGATGGGTTGCTAGGTTAGCGGCAGCATTTTGCGCACTAAGTTCAATCGCTTGCGGCTGTAAGTAGTTTTGGCGCAGTACCAATTTTGCCACGCTGTCGGTCATCGCCGCCAGTAACTCATTGCGGTCAGTTTCGCTTAATTGACCTTTTGCCATGACATCACCAAGCAAAATCTTGATGTTGACTTCATGGTCTGAGCAGTTAACGCCCGCTGAATTGTCAATGGCATCGGTATAAATACGACCGCCATTTCGCGCAAATTCAATGCGACCTTGCTGGGTAAAGCCGAGGTTTCCGCCCTCGCCAACGATACGCGTTTGCAGGTCTTCGCCGTTCACTCGAACAGAATCATTAGCGCGGTCGCCAACGTCATTATTGGTCTCATTTGCACTTTTGACATACGTACCAATACCGCCATTCCAAAGCAAATCAACGGGGGCACAAAGCAGCTTAGCAATGAATTCGTTGGGCGTTAATTGGTCGGCATCAATGGCAAATGCCGATTTCATCTCATCGGTGATGGTGATGGATTTTTCCGCCCGCGAAAATACGCCGCCGCCTTTGCTGATTAAATTTTTATCATAATCTTCCCAAGTGGAGCGCGGCAATTCAAACAAGCGTTTGCGCTCTTGATAAGACGTGTCGCAATCAGGATTGGGGTCAATAAAAATATGTAAATGGTTAAACGCCGCGAGCAGCTTGGTGTGTTTTGATTGCAGCATGCCATTGCCAAATACATCGCCGCTCATATCACCAATGCCAACCACGCTAAAGTCATCGCGAGTTTGAATGTCGCGACCCAGCATTCTAAAATGGCGCTTCACCGACTCCCAAGCGCCGCGAGCGGTGATTCCCATCGCTTTGTGGTCATATCCCACCGAGCCGCCCGAGGCAAACGCATCGCCTAACCAAAAGCCATATTCAGCCGCCAGCGCATTGGCGATGTCGGAGAATTTTGCCGTACCTTTGTCAGCAGCAACGACCAGATACGGGTCATCGTCATCATGGCGGACAACGTCTTTTGGTGGCACGATGTTGCCATCAATAATATTGTCGGTAATATCGAGCATCCCCCGTAAAAATGCCTGATAACATGCTACGCCCTCGGCTAAAAAGGCATCGCGGTCACTGGCATCAACCTCTGATTTGACAATAAAGCCGCCTTTTGAGCCAACCGGAACGATGACCGCGTTTTTGACCATTTGCGCTTTAACCAACCCCAAAACTTCGGTGCGAAAATCCTCGCGTCTGTCCGACCAGCGCAGCCCGCCGCGAGCGACTTTGCCGCCGCGAAGATGAACCGCTTCCACTTTTGGTGAATACACAAAAATCTCAAACATCGGCTTAGGTTTTGGCAAATTTGGAATAGCACTTGCTAAAAACTTAAAGGACAATCTATCTTTTGGTTTGCCATTTTCGGTTTGATAAAAGTTGGTTCGAACCATGGCATTAATTAAGTCTAAATACCATCGCAAAATTTGCTCTTCATCTAAGCGCTCAACGCTTGCTAACTGCTCATTAAGGTTTGATTGCAGCTTTTGCAGGGTGCTGTCGCGATTTTGCGCCGCTGGATTCATTTTTGCATCAAACAAATCAAACAATTCAAGGCTGATGTCACTATGTTTAATCAGCGTTTGTGTGATATAAGCATTTGAAAATGGCGCTTTAGCTTGGCGCATATATTTTGCAAGCGCTCGCAAAACGACGACGTCATAAGTGTCCAATCTTGTGGTTAAAATCAGCTCGTTTAGCGCATCATTTTCAACGCGACCTGACCAAATCTCTTGCAGCGCGCCCTCAAATTGCGGCTGAACGACCGCCATATCGACGGTTTCGACATGGTCAAGAACCAGTTCATAGTCTTGCAGCCAAACTTTTGGGTCGCTTGTTAATTCATACGATTGCGCTTTAATCACTGACACGCCAAAATTTTCCAAAATTGGTAGCACCTTGGTTAGCATCAGTGGCTCGTCAAGACCAAACAACTTTAAATGCAATCGGTTACAAGCTTCCGCCTCACTTTGGTACAACTGCCAAATCAGCGCCTCATCCTTATTAAGCGCGGCAAGTTTTTGCAAATCTTGCGCCGCCACCGAACTGTCAAAGCGCTCATAATACGCCGCCGGAAGGTTTGGCAATAGCGTTGCTGCCATGGTATCGCGCTTGGCATCTGGCAGTTCACTTAAAACACGGTCGTGGTAAGCGGCGCGGCTTTGGTCGGACAATAGCGGATTTGACATAGTGGTGACCTTTTTCATCAGATTTTGTTTTTAATTATTAAAAATAATTACACGAGTCGTTATCAAAAGTAGCTTTTAACCTCAGATTTATTAAAAGTGGGCGTTAAGCTTTCGACCTAAGAAAGTGTAACGCAAGCCGGCATTTTAAGGGCGTTATTAACATCATTTCATGAATGGTTATAATGATGATAACCTTTATTAATAAGACAGATTACCATGCAAATCGCTGAATCATCTGCCGTTTTTAAGGGAATTTTGTTAGAATAATGCTCAACTCGTTTAGCGCTACTTTTTGCACCGTTTTTTGGCAGCGTTATCAATAGCAATATTACTCATAAAGGGCAACTTATCATGAATATTTTGGTTATCGGCTCAGGGGGTCGCGAGCACGCGCTGGCATGGCAATGCGCCAAAGACGCAGCGGTTGAGCGCGTTTTTGTCGCTCCGGGAAACGCAGGAACGGCTTTTGAACCCAAATGCCAAAACGTAACGATTGAAAGTGCTGATAACAGTGACCCAAGCAACCACGGCGCGGTCATTGAGTTTTGCCAAAATAATGCCGTTGATTTGGTGATTGTCGGTCCTGAAGCGCCGCTTGTTCATGGCATTATCGATGCTTGCCGTGAAGCTAACATTCAAGCTTGGGGACCTACCGCTTATTGCGCTCAGCTTGAAGGCTCAAAAACCTTTGCCAAAGACTTTATGCTAAAAAATAATATCCCAACGGCAAGCTATCAAGGCTTTACCGATGCGGCAGAGGCAAAAGCTTACGTTGATAGCCAAGGCGCGCCAATTGTGATTAAAGCGGACGGCTTGGCGGCAGGAAAAGGCGTCATTGTCGCTGAAACTGTAGCAGATGCTCATGCTGCCATTGATGACATGCTTGCCGGCAACAAATTTGGTGACGCCGGCAGCCGAGTGGTCATCGAGCAGTTTTTAACCGGTGAGGAAGCCAGTTTTATTTGCATGATTGATGGCGATAACATTTTGCCAATGGCAACCAGTCAAGACCATAAGCGCGCCTTAGAGGGCGATTTGGGAGCAAACACCGGCGGTATGGGCGCGTACTCGCCTGCCCCTGTGGTTACCAAAGACGTTCACGACAAAGTCATGAGTCAAGTCATCGAACCCGTCGTTACTGCTATGAAAGCTGACGGTCATCCTTACACTGGATTTTTATACGCCGGATTGATGATTGATGACCATGGTAACCCATTTGTTATTGAATTTAACTGCCGCTTTGGTGACCCTGAAACGCAGCCAATTTTGATGCGCCTTAAGTCCTCTATCGTTCAGTTAATTAAAGCCGGACTTGACGGTCAGTTGCCAAACAGCGCGGATTGGGACTCACGGGTGGCGCTTGGTATCGTGTTGGCATCAAAAGGCTACCCTGAATCGTCCTCAAAAGGCGATGTGATTACCGGATTGCCAAGCTTAGCGGCGGATAATGATGCGGTCAAAGTCTTTCACGCCGGAACTAAAGCGCTTGATGATGGCAGTATTGTCACCGATGGCGGTCGCGTGCTTTGTGTTACCGCTTTAGCCGACAGTATTGAAAATGCTCAACAAGCTGCGCTTAGCACCATCGGTGCTATTAGCTTTGATGGCATTCAATACCGCCGCGACATCGGTCACCATGCCATTCGCCGTGAGCAACATTGCTAGTTTGACCTGTTTTTGTAAGCTGTAAAATAAAAAGCTCAGCTGCCGTCTGAGCTTTTTTAGTGCTTTGGTGATAATCGGTAACCGCCTGCGCTAACCGGTCATTTGTGTGCTACAATTTTGTCATTCGACTTGTATTGTTGGCCGAGCGCCTACAAATCATTTACCATCTGACCTTACTTGATGACTGATTATATTTATGGCTCACAATCCGACCAAACCGCCTCATGATAAGCAATCGATTGACAATCTGAAAACCTCAGGATTTGAGCGCCGATTGTCCATTGCCAAAACGTCATTAAATATCGGTAGGCGCTGGGCAGGAAATAGCGTCTCTGGGCTATTTTTGGACAAAGACACCAAGGCGCGGCGTAACCAAGAATTTATGGAATCCCAAGCGCATTATTTGGCAGAAGAATTGGGTAAATTAAAAGGCTCAGTTGTCAAAATTGGTCAAATGCTAGCGCTTTATGGCGAGCATATTTTGCCACCTGAAATTACCCGCGCCCTGCAAACGCTTAATGATGATACCGCAACGCTACGTTGGGAGCGCATTGAACAAAATTTGCGCCGAATTTTGGGCGATAAGCTTAATGATTTGGACGTTGACCCAAATCCCATTGGCACCGCTTCCCTTGCCCAAGTTCACCGCGCCACCATTCGCAAAACTGGTGAGCAAATCGTTTTAAAAATTCAATACCCTGGTGTTGCTGATGCCATTGACTCGGATTTGGCATTATTTAAGCGCTTATTAAAGGTCAGTAATATCGTTCCGCAAACACGGGCGCTTGATGCTTGGTTTGAGGAAATCCGCGACCTTCTGCATCACGAGGTCGATTATGAGGCGGAAGCGGCAACCACTGAGCGCTTTTATGAGCGTCTAAAAGATGACCCGCGATATGTCGTTCCGAAAATTAACCGCCATTATTCAAGCCCAAGACTACTTTGTATGACGTTTGAGTCCGGCGTCTCGGTAACTTCAAAAGAGGTTCAAGAGCTGCCTCATGAGCGCCGAAACCAAATTGGTCAAGCCGCTATCGAAATCATGATGCAAGAAATCTTTGTTTGGGGCGAAATGCAAACCGACCCAAATTTTGGCAATTACTTGGTGCGTTTAGGTCAAAATGGCGAAATGGATAAGCTCGTTTTGCTTGATTTTGGTGCAATTCGAACCTTTGATGCCGCGCTCTTGACCATTGCTCGCAACTTGTTAACCGCAGGCTATTATCATGACCATAACGCAATGATGGCAGCGATGACAGGATATAGTTTTTTCGATACGATGAGCCCGAAAGTTAAATCTGACGTTGCCTCACTCTTTTTACTCGCGACCGAACCGTTTAGCGACCCTGAAAAAAATAAAGACATTCCGGCGGATTGTTTGGATGACAATTTGCGCTATATTTGGGCAAATAGTCAGCTGCATTCGCGGATTTCGGCGGCGGCGACCAAAGCAATGCAGTCGTTTGAGTTTAATTTACCGCCAAAAGAGTTTATGTTTATTAGCCGCAAATTTATCGGCGCTTATACCTTTTTAACCGTGATTGATGCCCATACCGAATCGGAAAAGTTGGTGAAAATTTTTATTTAGTTAGAAATTTTTCTTGTAATTTTCTATGAAAACTTCTATTTTCTTTAGTTGCTTTCTTTGATATTTTATTACTTACTTAGGCTATTTTATTAAATTATTTTGCTCTATCTTTTTATTTTAAAAGTTCTAATTTTCTTTAGGCAACCAATCATCAAATCGCGTTTTATAACCGCTGGGTTTTGCCATGGTAAGCTGCCAACACGGCTCGCCGCGAACAAGATATTTTACTTCAAAATGGGTTCGCTGACTATCGCTTGGTACACACGAGCGCTCAACTTGCAGTTGCCAAACCTCACGAGCTTGCGCCTCGCCATTGTCAATATACGCCTCGATGTTACTGGCTAGCACAATTTGCCCGCCCGCCTGTAACCGCGATAATAAAAACTCAAAAAACGGCATATTCAGCCATTGCTGATTGGGGTTTTGCTGCTCAGGATTCGGGTACAAAATAAATATCTTGCTTAATCGCTTTGGCGGCAGCGCAAACACCGTCCAAGCAATCGCATCGGCGTGAATGGCGGTTAAATTGGGAAAGGATGCTTGCAAAGCCAGTTTTTCAAACGCCATAAATTTATTTTTGGTGCGCTCAATGGCGATTAAGTGACAGTTTGGCTGGGTTTTAGCAAAGCTTAACGCATGTTTGCCGCGACCTGCACCAATTTCAAGGGCAAGCGGTGCTTTTGTTGCCACCACCTCAGGAACAAAAAAATCACGCGGTAAAAACAGCTTTTCAGGTAAAAAGGCGCGGCTGTGGTAATGGCTTAGCGTTGTCATATCAGACTCTTAAAATGGATTTTGGCGTGTTGTCTTTTCGTTATGGCGTGCTATTATAACGGCTATCGCGTGCGGAAAACACCGCCGAAACTTTACTCATTGCTCAAATTACTTAAACCTTTATGATTGATACAAATTCTGACGACAACAACAATAACACCCCTACCCCAAAGCAGTTTCCCTGCCCTAAGTGTGGTAAAAAAACGGTTTGGCAAGACAATGCCTTTAAGCCGTTTTGTAGTGAGCGCTGCAAATTGATTGATTTGGGCGCTTGGGCAAGTGAAGATTACCGCTTGCCTGCCGACACCGCGCCATTTTCCGATGAGCTTTAAGCCGCCCGTTTAGTTTTTATTCATATCAATTTTACCATTGCCAAATTAAGGACAAGTTATGCCAGCCACCTATCTTATGCCGACTTACAGCCGCCAACCCATCAGCTTTACGCGCGGTGCGGGCAGCTGGCTTTATACCAAAGACGACACCGCCTACCTTGACGCGCTCACCGGAATTGCGGTTTGCGGCTTGGGGCATTGCCACCCAAAAGTGACCGAAGCCATTTGCGAGCAAGCAAAAACCTTGGTTCATACCAGCAATTTATTTGGTATTGACTGGCAAGAACGCGCCGGCGAAGCGCTTTGTACGGCAGCAGGAATGGACAGCGTATTTTTTGCCAATAGTGGCGCCGAAGCCAATGAAGCCGCGCTGAAACTGGCGCGACTTTTTGCGCACAATCAAGGCTTTAGCCACCCAAAAGTCATCGTGATGGAAAAATCCTTTCACGGTCGAACGCTATTGTCATTATCCGCAACGGCAAATCCTAAGGCGCGTGAAGGCTTTTTTACCCTTGATGACGACTTTATCCGCGTACCGTTTGGCGATATTGACGCGATTAAACAAGCGGCTCGTGATAATAATGAAATTTGCGCCATTTTGGTTGAGCCCATCCAAGGCGAAGGCGGCTTAAATACCGCGGACAATGGCTTTGGTTATTTAGAAGACTTGCAAGCTGAGTGCGACGTCAACAACTGGCTGTTTATGATTGATGAAGTTCAAACCGGCAACGGTCGAACCGGCAAATATTTTGCCCATCAGCACAGCAGCGCAAAGCCTGACGTATTGACCACCGCTAAAGGCTTAGGCAATGGCTTCCCCGTTGGCGCTTGTATGGTTCGTGGTCGCGCAGCCGATTTGTTCGGTGCAGGAAGCCACGGCTCAACCTATGGCGGAACGCCACTTGCCAGCCGCGTGGTTCATGCCGTTTATGAGGTGCTAAAAGACGGCGACATCATGCAAAATGCCGTAACAGAGGGCAACTTTATCGCCCAAAGCATCAAAGATGAATTGAGCGGCTTTGATATTGAGTCGCGCGGCGCAGGGATGATGATTGGTATCGTCTTACCTGAAAGCACTGATTGCAGCATGCTCGTTGACCGCGCTCGCGATGAAGAACAGCTGATTATTAACGTGACTGGCGGTCACGTCATTCGCTTGTTACCGCCTTTAAACATGGCGCGAAATGAGAGCGAACAAGTGGTTGAACGCTTAACAAGATTAATCAAATCAACGTTAAATAAATAGTTTAAAAGTCTTCGATACTAAAAACCCCAAATCAACTTTGGGGTTTTGTTTTTGACTACTTGTTGAATAATCAATCAGCTGGCATGAAAGTATTTTTTTAACACTTCCAAACAGCGGGTAATTTTTGCCGGTTGCTGCTCGCGGTTTAACGTCACCGCATAAAGTACAAAGCTTGGCAATCGATAACCGGTCAACACTTCGACCAATTCGCCATTTTCAAGCTCTTTTTTGATGTCCATTTCCATCATTCGCACCAAGCCATGACCTTCTTTGGCAAGAGTGGTTGCCATAAAGACGTTGTTGGTATGGATTCGCGAGGCAAGCTTATTTCGCGATTTTTTACCGGTTTCTGTTTGGGTCAGCTCAATTTGGCTAGCATCTTTCATAATATCAATGCAAATCAGCTGATGGCTGCTCAAATCTTTTGGCGACTCAATCTTATCACGACCGCGCAAATATTGCGGTGAGGCGACAAGCAGTTGGCGAACGTCGGTGAGCGGATGGCAGCTAAGACTTGTGTCATTGATGCTAGGGCTCATGCGAATGGCAATGTCGATGCGCTCGTCAATCATGTCAATATAATGATTGTCCGCCAAATAGGTGATGCTCAAATCATCGTGAGCCGCCATCCAAGTGGAAAGCGCCGGCAAGATATGGTTGACACCAAGCTCAGGGGTGGTAGCAATGCGCAGGCTTCCGGCAAGCTCATCGCGGAGCTGATTGACTTTGATTCGACCTTGTTCAGCGGCGCTAACCACGTCTTTGGCAGCTTCATAAAAGCTCTCGCCAGCTTCCGTCAAGCTTAGCTTTCGGGTGGAGCGGTGCAATAGCACGACGCCAAGCTCATTTTCTAATGAGCGGATTTGCTGACTGACCGCGCTGGTTGTGATGCCAAGTTCACGCGCTGAACCGCTAAACGAGCCGTGACTGACCACACTAGCGAACACTGCCATGCCGCGAAGGTTATCTAACATACTCTCACCTAAACTATTTTCAGTTTTTAATTTATCTTAACCATTATAACTTAGTTTAAGTATTATTTCACCTATTGATAATTCTCATCGTCTTAAAAATCAAAAACAAAGTCTTTTATATCAAAGCATTGCCTATAATATATTGTTTGCTAATTTGAAATAGCATTATTAAAAAAAATTTTGCAAAAGTTAAACCTTAACAGCCTATTTTTTAACTGTTTAGCAAATATTAAGGGTCAGTGAGTTCAATTTTTGTCAGCATCCCCTCGCCTTGGTCATTCAAGTATTGCATCACAGGTGACTGTGAAATCATTGTTTTTGCAGCGTCTTGTGCTTGAGCAAAGCGTTGCTGCTGACGCTCAAAAGGCGTGTCGCTTCCTGACTGCATCAAGCTGCCATCAATTTCTAAGCCAATTTGCGCGCCATGAAACTGCGCTTGAATCTTGCTTGCTAGCTGCTCAAACGTTGATTGCATGTGCCGGTTGTCATGAGCGGTAATTAAGGTTGCCGCGCCGTGACACTCGCCGACCATCACCCCTTGACGGGCAAGCGCCAGCTCATCAGCGGCGAGCAGTCCCTCAGCTCGCGCCGATTGCAGCCAATAATCCCATTTCTCAGGCGACCATTGACCACTCAACTCTTGCGGTGGACACGTCAATAACTCGCGTGGATCATTTACTGTCAATTGAGAATCATTTCGCGCCAGCTCAAGGTTTGGCTCAAGGTTTGGCTCAAGGTTTGGCTCAAGGTTTGGCTCAAGGTTTGGCTCAAGGTTTGGCTCAAGGTTTGGCTCAAGGTTTGGCTCAAGGTTTGGCTCAAGGTTTGGCTCAAGGTTTGGCTCAAGGTTTGGCTCAAGGTTTGGCTCAAGGTTTGGCTCAAGGTTTGGGGAAACTGGTTGATTCGGATTTTGATAACTTTGCGATTCAAAATTGCTTTCGTTATGGATTTGGTTTTCTGCAGAATTATTTAACTCTAAATTTGGTTCAAATTCATTAACATAACTTTCGCTAAAACCTTCCGAACCTATCGCGCCATCTTCACTGCCATAAGAAATGGTTGTAACACTTTGATTGTCCCAATTATTATCAGATAAAGGTTCATTTTGATTATAAACGTTCAAACTACTGTCATTAGCAAAACTTTCTTCTGCTAACGGCTTTAAATCTGTAGTTATCGCTAAATTATCAGCCGTAAGATTTTGCTCATTAACGCCCAATTCCGCACTTTGATTTTGCGATGATTGATTTTCTATAAAAGCTTCTTCTTCAATTGGTTGCGGTGCACTAGGAGCAACATCAATCATCTCATCATGACCAAGCGGTCGAAATGCTAAAAGCCGCAAAAGGCACATTTCAAGCGCTTGCATGGGTGTACTTGCAAGCTTCATCGTCTCGCGGGCTTGAACGACGATTTCATAATACAATTGCAGTACTTCAGGTGACATTATTTGCGCAAGCTTAGAGATTTGCGCGGCTTGCGCCTCATTCACATTCAAGGCAACTTGGGGCAAAAGCTGAGTGAGCGCAAGCTGATGCAAAAGCTCCGCTAACCCATCAAACATGCTTGCCGCATCGACCATTTGCGACCGCAATTGCTCAATATGTCGCGCGACCGCTGCTTTATCGTTTTGATAAATATCGGCAATCAAGCGCACCAAATCCGCCGAGTCAATCAGCCCAAGCATGGCGTTGACCGTCTCATCATCCAAATGACCTTGACCAAAAGCAATGGCTTGGTCGGTCAAGGATAAGGCATCGCGAACTGAGCCTTTTGCCGCATTGGCAAGTTGCCAAAGCGCCGGCTGAGTGAACGAAATCTGTTCTTGGGTTAAGATATTGCCCAAATGCTCGCTGAGCAGTGCTTGCGGCAAGGGTCTAAGCACAAACTGCAAGCAGCGCGAAATGATGGTAATCGGCAATTTTTGCGGGTCGGTGGTGGCAAGTAGAAATTTTACATGCGCAGGCGGCTCTTCAAGCGTTTTGAGTAGCGCGTTAAAGCTGTGGGTTGAGAGCATGTGAACTTCGTCAATGAGGTACACTTTATAGCGCCCCTGACTTGGCGCATAAGGCACATTGTCAAGCAGCTCGCGGGTGTCCTCAACCTTGGTTCGGGACGCGGCATCAATCTCAATGAGGTCGATAAAGCGACCTTGGTCAATCGCCACGCAGTGCTCACAAACGCCGCAAGGGGTGCTGGTCACGCCCGTATCGCAGTTTAGGCACTTTGCCAAAATCCGCGCTATCGTTGTTTTGCCCACACCGCGAGTTCCGGTGAACAAATACGCGTGATGCAGCCGGTTATAATCGATAGCATTAATGAGCGCTTTTGAAACGTGCGACTGCCCAATCAGCTCATGAAAGTTTTTGGGGCGATATTTTCGGGCAAGAACTTGATATTGCGGCGTCATAGTCATCCAATTTGGCGGCGATTTTGGCGTTAAATTCACGCTTTTTTAGAACCATTATTATAGCAAAAAGCCAGCTTTCATGACTGGCTTTTTGGCTTATTTATGCTTATCTTAAAAAGCTAAATACTTGCTTTTATTGCTATTATTTCTCAACTTTTCGGCGCATATGCGGGAACAAAATCACATCGCGAATACTTGCCGAATCGGTAAATAGCATCACTAAGCGGTCAATACCAATACCCTCACCGGCTGTTGGTGGTAAGCCATAAGATAAGGCTTCGATATAATCTTCGTCAAAGTGCATGGCTTCATCATCGCCGGCATCTTTTTCAGCGACCTGACCGTGGAAGCGCTCGGCTTGGTCGGCAGGGTCGTTCAACTCACTAAAGCCGTTAGCAAGCTCGCGACCACCAACGAACAACTCAAAGCGGTCGGTAATCTCCGGATTGTCATCACTTCGGCGCGCAAGTGGCGAGGTTTCCGCAGGATATTCGGTGATAAAGGTCGGCTGACGAAGTTGGTGCTCTGCTGTTTCTTCAAAAATGATGGTTTGCAATTTGCCCACGCCAAACACATCTTTAACCTGCTGCTTTAACACATTTTGCGCGTAATCTGCCAAATAATCGCGGTTGTTAATTTGGCTCATGTCAAAGTTTTCAGCATATTTCGCAATCGCATCCACCATCGATAGACGCGCAAACGGTGCTTTTAGGCTGATCGCTTCGCCTTGATAGGTAATTTCGGTCGTCCCCAAAATGTCATTGGCAAGCTCATTAAATAAGCGCTCGGTTAAATCCATCAAGTCATGATAATCAGCATACGCTTGATAAAATTCAATCATGGTAAATTCAGGATTGTGCCGAGTGGAAACACCTTCGTTACGAAAGCTTCTATTGATTTCAAATACTTTTTCAAAGCCGCCAACGACCAAGCGCTTTAAATAAAGCTCGGGCGCAATTCGCAAATAAAGCGGCATATCAAGGGCATTATGATGAGTAATGAATGGTCTTGCCACCGCGCCACCAGGGATGGGATGCATCATCGGCGTTTCGACTTCCATAAAGCGCTCGTTGAGCATAAATTTGCGAATGCCGCTAATGACCTGACTTCTGATAATAAAGGTGTTTCGGCTGGCTTCGTTGGTCATCAAATCCAAATGGCGGCTACGATAGCGCGCTTCGATGTCTGCCAGACCATGAAACTTATTGGGCATGGGGCGCAGCGATTTGGTGAGCAGCTCAATACTTTCAATATGAACGTACAAATCGCCCTTTCCTGAGCGACCGATATAGCCTGAAACGCCGACAATATCGCCCAAATCAAGTGATTTAATTAAGGCTAGCGTGTCCTCATCAAGCTCTTTTCGGGCAACGTACAGCTGGATGCGACCGCTCATGTCTTGGATAACAATAAACGCGCCGCGATTGAGCATCACGCGACCGGCAACTTGAACCTGAACCTTCTCGCCTGCCGCTACCTTTGCTTCAATGTCTTCTTTGCTGACGCCGTCAAACTGAGCTTGCAAATCTGCTGCAAAATCTGAGCGTTTAAACTGGTTGGGGTACGGCTGCTTTCCTGAGGCTTTGATGTCATCAAGCTTTGATTGCAACTGGGCTATCAGCTCGTTGGTTTCTTCAAGCGTCGGTTGGGCGGTTTGGTCTTGGTTGCTTTGCTTTGCCATAGTTATCTCAAGTAAGTAGTTATCTCAAAACGGTCTTAAAAGTATAAAATCAGAATGTTTCAACGGTATTTTTAAAGCGGTTATAAACAATAAAATCGCTTAAGCCTCACCGCCAATACTTGCCATCAAGTCGGCTTGGTGCTCACGAAGCAGCGCGTCAAGCAGCTCGTCCAAGTCGCCTTCCATGATAGAATCAAGCTTATAAAGGGTTAAATTAATCCGGTGATCGGTCATTCGACCTTGCGGAAAGTTATAAGTTCGGATGCGCTCGCTACGGTCGCCGCTTCCCACCAAATCGCGGCGGATGGAGTCGGCAACATCAACTTGAGCTTGAACTTTAGCTTGCTGAATTTTTGAAATCAGCATTTTCATGGCTTTGTCGCGGTTTTTATGTTGGCTGCGCTCTTGCTGACATTCCACCACCGTTCCGGTTGGGATATGGGTTAAGCGAACCGCTGAATCCGTGGTGTTCACGTGCTGACCACCCGCGCCACTTGAGCGAAAGGTATCCATTTTAATGTCAGCAGGATTTAAGTCAACGCTGTCATCAATCTCAACTTCAGGCATGACCGCAACCGTACAAGCAGAGGTATGAACGCGACCTTGGCTTTCGGTTTCAGGAACGCGCTGAACGCGGTGAGCGCCAGATTCAAACTTTAAGCGACCATAAACGCTGTTGCCAGAAACTCGAGTAATGATTTCTTTATAGCCGCCGTGCTCGCCCTCGTTTGCCGATAACACTTCAACCGTCCAACCTTGGGTCTGAGCGTATTTTTGATACATTCGAAACAAGTCGCCGGAAAAAATCGCTGCCTCATCGCCGCCCGTTCCGGCACGGATTTCCAAAAACGCCGGAACTTTATCGTTCGGGTCTTTTGGCAGCATCATGACGTTGAGTGTTTCTTCCATCTGCGCGATGCTGTCTTTTGCCTGCTCGATTTCCTCTTGCAGCATTTGCTTCATGTCGCTGTCCGTGGTATCGCTTAGCATCTCGCTTGCATCGCTAATGTCGGTTTCGGCACGGTTGTAATTTTGCCAAAGTGCGGTGATGTCCATCAAATCGCTGTGCTCGACCGACAAGGCGCGAAACTGCTGATTGTCGCTGATGACGTCAGGGTCGGAGAGCAGCGCGGTGACCTCTTCAAAGCGGTCCGCCATTTGGTCAAGGCGCAGTCGTAAGGATTCTTTCATAAAGTCGGTTCAGTCTTGTTTAAAACGAAAGCGCAATTATAGCAAATTTTTAAGCTAAAATTAACTTTGATTGCAAGCTTAAGCTTCAAGTCCGTTAAACTCGAGTTAGTTAAACAAGACCACTTAAAAAGCACAATCAAAAGCCGCAAAAAAATAGCCAAGAATATTTTATTCTCAGCTATTTGTCAGGCTAATAGCTTGCCTTAAGCTTTACGAACCAACACCGAACCAATCGAATAGCCTGCGCCAAACGAGCAAATCACCCCCAAATCACCGGATTTTAGCGAATCTTTATAGCGGTGGAATACAATCATTGGGCTTGCTGAGCTGGTATTGGCAAATTCGTCAATGACCATAGGTGCAATCGCTTTATCCGCGTCTTTGCCAACGACCGAGCGCAAGATTAAATCAATCATGTTGCAGTTGGCTTGATGAAGCCAAAGCATTTTAACATCTTGAGGGTCAACATGATTTTCTTGCAACTGCTCAGTGATGATTTCCGACACTTTTGGGCAAACTTCACGGAACACTTTGCGACCATTTTGTAAAAACAACTTATGAGTCACCGGCTCTTTGATATCAGGATACATTCCAGTTCCTGCGGCTAAAAACTCTGAACGGTCCATAAAACCGTATTCGTTTTTAATGTTGGTTGAAAATTGGGTAAACAATTTAGCATCCAACACTTCATAGCCTTTTGGCGTGTCTAAATCTTCGATAATACAAGCCGTTGCCACATCACCAAAGATAAAATGGCTGTCACGGTTGCGCCAGTTCAAGTGCGCTGAGCTAATTTCAACGTTCACCATTGCCACGCGTTTGGCAAGTCCGGTTTTGATGTTGCCTTGAGCCTGAGCGATACCAAAGGTTGCCGCGCTACAAGCCACGTTCATGTCAAATGCAAAGCCACCTTTCATGCCAATGGCGTTTTGAATTTCGATGGACAGCGCCGGATACGTTCGCGGAAAGTTCGAGCAGGCAAGGATAATGCCGTCCAAGTCGCTGGCTTCAAGTCCTGCATCTTTTAGCGCGTCTTTGAGCGCTGCCGTTCCCATTTCGGCGGCAACCGACAGCTCTTTTTCCATATCGCGGCGCGGAATGATGGGCGCCATGATTTCAGGGTTTAAAATACCTTCTTTTTCAACCACGTAGCGCGACTTAATTCCAGAAACTTTTTCGATAAATTCAGCCGATGAATGTTGAAGTGCGGTTCGCTCACCGGCCTCGATTTCGCTTGCGTGCTCGTTATTATAATTATCAACGTAGGTATTAAACGAGGTCACAAGCTCCTCGTTACTGATGCTAAAAGGTGGGGTATAAAGACCGGTGCCAGTGATACAAGTGGTCATGGTTTGCTTCCTTGTTGACAATTTGCGAGCTGCAAATGCGTTGATGCTTTTGTTAAAAGTTTTATTAAAACGGTTGCTAAAAAATTGTACCGCTTTCGCCACTGCTTTAATCACTATTATCTCAATAACTTTTATCTTAGTGAATAACTGTAAACTAAACGGCAATACTCTTTATTATGCCTGAATATTTTAATTTATCTAATAGTTTGTTACAAATAAGGCGCTTTGAATCGATTTAATTGCCAATATCGTCAGCCGCCTTACTTAAGTTATAATTAAAGCCCTCTTTAAATGGCGACTTAAAATAATAAAAAAAGGCAAAACGTATGATTGAGCTGTTATTTGGGCAATATGCCGATTATCCGACGCTATTTATTGTCCTTGAGCTGATTGCGGTCAGCTTTGGGGTGGTAAGTGTGCTGCTGGCGTCACGGTTAAGCATTTTGGTATTTCCAGTTGGGATTATCAGCACCGCCATCTTTGTTTACTTACTTTGGCAATGGCAGCTGTTTGGCGATATGCTCATTAACGCCTATTATACGGCGATGAGTGTTTACGGTTGGCTGAACTGGTCAAAGCATCAAACCAAAACCGATGAGCCAAAAGTTGAGCACATTCAAAAGCGTGATTTGCCGCTGCTTGCAACTTTAGGCAGTGTCAGCGCGGCATTTGTGGCAATCGTTTATTATTTTCGACCTGTGATTAACAATCACTTTAGCTTTGAGGGCGCAGTCCTTGGGCTAAATTTATTCACTTGGGTTGATGTGACCGACATGCTGACCACCGCGCTATTTTTAATTGCCATGTGGCTGATGGCGCGGCGCAAAATTGAGCATTGGCTGGTTTGGATTGTTGCTGATACCATATCGGTGCCGCTTTATTTTTATAAAGGCTATACCTTTACCGCTTTACAATATGTGTTGTTAACGCTCATTGCTATCAAGGCTTACTATGACTGGAAACAAAGTTTTTCCCGACAATCTCAAGCAAGTTACGCCTAAATCGGTCAAAACGATTGCCATTTTGGGCGCTGAATCTACCGGAAAAACCACGCTTTGCCAGGATTTGGCGGCAGCATTTAACAGCCCTTGCGTGTTGGAATTTATGCGCGACTATCTACAAAAAAAATGGGATGAGCTGCAATTAACCTGCACTTGGGAGGATTTAATCCCTATCGCCCAAGGTCAAATTAACCTTGAAAATACCCAAGCGAAAATCGCCGCAAAATCAGGCGGTTATTTATTTTGCGATACTTGTCTGTTTGAACTCATGGTTTATTCTTATTGGTATTATGGCGACTGCTCAAAAGCCCTTGAAGCGGCGGCGCTTTCTCATCATTATGATTTGGTATTACTCACTTGCGTTGATACTCCTTGGGTTGCCGATGACTTGCGTGACAGTCCCAATGAGCGCGGCGCCATTCGCGATTTTTTTGTAAAAATGCTTAATCGCCATCAAATTCCTTTTTATAACGTTGGCGGCAGCCGTGACGAGCGCGTTCAACTCGTTACAACTTTGCTTGCTGAGCGTTAACTCAATCCTACAGACAGCAACCCAGAAATCATCAATAATAAGCCAAGTCTAGCTGATTTTTAAAATAGCGTTTTTAAAAACAGGCATTTTAAAAGAACGATAAAAGACGAGGTGACGTTATGACAACGATAATAAAAAAAACACCGTTAAGCCAAGCGCTGATTTTAAGTAGCCTTGCTTTAGCCGTAAGTGCTTGCCAAATGCCAACGGACAGCATTAAACCGCCGCCAAATTCGGGCGACGCTACAACACCACTGCCAAAACCACCAACGACCAGTCAACCTACGCTGCCCATAGCTTCATGGTCAAAAGCTGCCATCAGCCGCAGCCAAACGGACGCCGTTTACTTTCAAGAATGGGCACAATCGCAAACCAAAAATACTTGCCCAATGCTTGCCCTTCCCAAAAACGCCAATGCGCAAATCAAAGGTCACAGCGTTCGCCGAGCCAACTTTTCTGGCGGTTGGGGGGTGGCTTACGACTTGCCAAACGAGCGCAGCGCTTATGGCGTTGCCAATGCAGGAACGCTGCAAGCCGGCGAGCAAGTCTATAACAGTTGGCCTTATAATATCGTTTATCAGGACGGCAGTACAGCAGGCTACGGTCATGAAGGCGGCGACCCATCAGCAAAATGGTTGGCTTATGTCGTTATTCCAGAAAATCGCTGTTTTTATAATGTTTGGAGTGCTCAAGGTCAGTTTCATCTTGAACAAATGCTTTTGGAGTTAAGACGAGTTAAGCCTTAGGTTTACTTCCTGTTTATTTTTACTTAGGCTATTTTGTAAAAATAAACATGGCTTAGTTTAGGTATCACTACTTAAACTAATCCCGCCAATAAACTTTCATAATCAAATCTTGACGCGGTAATCGAAGCCTTGATTTTAATTCTTGACGCAGCGCTTTGGCATCGCCTGCTTCAAGTGCGCCCCAAACTTTATCAATGTTAACAGGGCTTTTTTGAATGAGGTTTAAAATCTCTTCTTGAACCTCAGTTTTTGCCGTTTTGCTAATGTGATAAATGCCATCCAAAAAACCATCTTGCGCGGCTAAAGTTTCTGACAGTTTGCAATCGGTCAAATAACTAAGCTCTTTTGGGTCGTTAGTCACGGCAACAACTAAAGGCGCGATGGGGTTTTGCCATTGTTCAAGCAAATTGGCGACCGTTGGCATGGAAGTTTCATCACAAATTAACAAGCACTGACCTTGGGTTAAATGGGCAATTTTTTCAGGATAATCACGGACACTGGT
Organism: Psychrobacter sp. GTC18467; assembly: GCF_055397455.1. NCBI lineage: Bacteria > Pseudomonadati > Pseudomonadota > Gammaproteobacteria > Moraxellales > Moraxellaceae > Psychrobacter > Psychrobacter sp. GTC18467. The sequence continues at coordinate 2,417,167 of NZ_AP038920.1, read as the reverse complement.
CAGCTCATCCCCTGCCCCCATCGCCCGCGCCCAATTGCTGCCTGCCGTGTCGCCGTGAACAAAGACATCAATCCAAGCCAGCACCTGCTCATTACCGTCTTCTATTTCATGCCAAGCTTTGCGCAAAGTGTAATAACGTTGCAACTTTGGCGAATCACCCTTTTCACTTAACATATTAAATAAATAGGCAAATCCGGCATGATTAAGCGGCGTATCTTTTGGCGCCCGAACGACAAGACGCAGCATATTGGCACTGGCAAAATAGCTATCAATGACGGTAAATCGGCGCTGCTGAAGTTTAATGGACAGTCTGCCAAGCGATTTAGCCGCTGTTTGCAGCAAATAAATATATTGCGATTTAATGGTGACATCGCCCGCAATTGGCTCTTTAAACTCAATAAAATGCGGTTCGCTATCGTCATCATTGCTGATTAATAGCCCATCGGTAAAGACCTCTTGAACCAAAACGGTAGCGTCATCACTCACACTATCATCGGTAAAGGCTTCGATAAACATAGCAAGTTCATCTTGATGCTCTTCGTTAACGTGATTCATAAAGCCGCCTTTCACCGTTAAAGGCAGGGGTATTTTTTTTGACAAATCAACAGTTTGGGCAGTGGCAGTCATATGTCCTCTTTAAATCTTAATCCCGTTAAAACAAACACCAAAAAGCTGAGGCGGGTGACAACCTCAGCTTTTTTAAAGCGTTACTGCCAATTAAAAGCCTTTTGCGCCTTCATCAGCGGTATAAAAGTTATGAAACGCGCTGTTGGCACCGGTGCGAACCAATTTGCCATCAACAATCGCACTGGCATCAAAATCAATGCCGCCACCTGCGCTTTCACCAGTTTTTAGATTAGGGAACGTTAGCGAGCGAATGGTTACTTTTTGGTTGGTCACTGAAACGCCTTGCTTGGTCATTTTGTTACCGCGCGGCTTAAAGGTTTCACCTTCAGCAACCATTTTGCTTGGGTCATCGTAAATGACATCAAAGCTTAGCACTTGAGCTTTGCTAATGTCCGCTTGACCGTTAACGACTGGGATTCCCACTAAAACCTTGCTGCCGCGATGAATCATTCGGTTGTCAATAATCGCCCCATTGTCCAATTTGCGAGCTTCAGCAGCAATTGAGCTGGTACGGTTAATTAGCATCACTTTATAACCGGCAACGGCTTTGGCAGCTTTGCCATCAAAAATATCCGCCACCAATTCAGGGGTGTGTTTTTGCTTATCAAGGATAATCCGCGCTGAGGTTTCAGAAATTGGTTGATTTTCACCGTTAATGGTTAAAAATCTTGAATCTTTATAGTCGCTTTTGGTCTGCATAATTTTGGTGCTGGCAGTTGTGCCAACTTTAGACAATGGCGCCGTGTTTTGACAGCCTGACAAGACTGCACTGGCACAAATGGCACTCAATGCGACTGCTTTTGTCACGTGCTTGCTGTTCAATGAAAACATAAGATAACCTCAAAAATAAAATTTATTGCCAAAAAAAATGCCATGCTTGGCAGTTACAGCGTGAGCTAAACGAAATGACGCTTGTCAAAGTTAACGATAAATGATGCTATTGATAAGCATTATCATATATATTATTATTACTGCAATGTAAGGAATTGTCAATCATTAACCTACTTTCTTCAATAACTCAATGTGGTACGACTCATGATAATGTTGCGCTCTTTTGGTCTCACATTAGCGCTGCTCGGAGTAGCAACGATGCCAAGCTTGGCGCAGCCCGATTTAACCACCCCTGTCGATATGACCGTGATTCATCAAGACTCAGGATTTGTATTTTCGCAAAAGACGTTTGAGTTGCCAGCGCCAAGCATTACCGCCGCTCAACCATTTGCTAAAGCGCTTATCGACCTTGCTAAGCCGCGTCACTATCACGTTTGGATAGCCATGCCCAATCCGCGTGAAATGGCACGCTTGACGCAAAACAGCACCAAGCCAAGCTATCATATTTTATATTTGCTTGATGGCAACGCGGCAATTGACGATATCGACAAATCCGTATTAGCCGCTAAATTAACCTCCACGCCTGCCGGTCAAGTCCCTGTTTTGGTATTTATTGGCTATCAAACGCCGTACCGATTTGACGTTACCGCGCGAGCTTATGACTTTACCCCGCCGCTACTTCGCCCCAACAGCACTCAAGTTGCCAACGCCTTTATTGAAACCGGTCGCGGTCGTCTCAATGGCGGCAGCGAAGCGTTTTATCAGTTGATTGAGCATAACATTAAGCCTTGGGTAGCCAGTCAATTGCAAGATTATCCCAAGCATGAGACGCTTTGGGGTCACTCTTATGGCGGCTTATTTGTACTTTATAACTTATTTTTGCACCCCAATGCGTTTGATAACTTTGTCAGCGCGGACCCCTCACTTTGGTGGCAAAATAGCGAGATGCTAACCTACTGGCGGCAGCATCAAACGCTGTCCAAATTTGCCACCACCAAACCGCTTCGGCTAGATTTTAGCGAATCAGAAAGCCAAAAAGATAAAAACGCAGCAACCAACGCTCACGAAAATAGCAAGCGTCAGTTTAGCGACGAGATTTGCAATTACTATCAACATTGCCAAGCCAACTTTTATCAAAAATCACATGGCGAGGTATTCACCCTCTCACTTTTAAACACCATCGAACAGTTTTAATCCCTAAAGCCTTTTCAATACCTAATTTACTACACCAAGCTGCTAAACGGCTTGGTGTATTTTTTTGCATAATTTTTAAGAAATTTAAAAACGACAAGACTTAAAAATGCCAATTTAATCTTGCTATTTTAAAATAAACGCTATAAGATACATTTTAAATGAATGTTATAGCTATTAATCACTCAACAACCTGCAATCTCAATCAAGGAAAAGGAAACCTCATGGCATCCCCACAAACCCTCGCTATCGTCAAATCAACCGTTCCTGTTTTAGAAGAGCACGGCGGCGCTATCACCAGTGTGTTTTACCAAAATATGTTTGCTGAGCACCCTGAGCTATTGAACGTTTTTAACGAAACCAATCAAAAACTGGGGCGTCAGCAAACCGCGCTTGCCACTACGGTTCTTGCTGCTGCCAAGCATCTTGAGCATTTGGCGGTCTTGATGCCACAAGTTACTGAAATCGGTCATAAGCACCGCGCGCTACAGATTTTGCCAGAGCATTATCCAATCGTTGGTAAGCACTTGCTTGGCGCAATTAAACAAGTGCTGGGCGATGCTGCTAACGATGACATCATCGAAGCTTGGCGCGAAGCTTATGATGAGATTGCTGAGGTGTTTATCAGCGTTGAGCAAAAAATGTATGAAGAGGCGATGTGGCAAGGCTTTGCAGCATTTAAAGTGACTGACAAAACCCTCGTATCACAAGATATTGCCGCGTTTAGCGTCGTTCCTGTTGATGACACGATTAAGTTAGATAAATTAAACTTAAGCGCAGGGCAATACATTACGGTAAAAACCAACCCAAAAAACAGCTCGCATTTAGCGCTTCGTCACTATTCGCTTTGCTCGACCAAAACAGACAATGGCATTCAGTTTGCGGTGCGCCGTGACAACCGTAACGACCATCAAGGCTTGGTGTCGAACTATTTGCATGATGAGGTGGAAGTTGGCGATACGATTTTGTTGTCCGCGCCTGCCGGTGACTTTGCGCTTGAAAAAGCGTTGATTGATCAAAATGAGGTACCGCTTGTGCTTATCAGCGCAGGGGTTGGGGTCACGCCGGTACTAGCTATGCTTGAAACACAAGTTGCCCAAAACCCGAATCGTCCGATTGTTTGGGCGTATGCTTGCCAAAATGCAGACAATCATGCCTTTAAAGCGCGCGTTAATAAGCTGCTAGACAGCGCCAATTCGGTTGAGCGGCATATTTTTTACTTTGAAAGCAAGAATATTTTGGATGAGGCTTGGCTTGCAAAGCTGCCCAACCCTGCAGATATTTATGTTTGTGGTTCAATGCCGTTTATGGAAAGCATGATTGATGGCTTGATGACCCTTGAGCATGGCGCAGATTTTGTTCATTATGAGCCGTTTGGTCCAAAAATGAGCTTGCAAGTCTCGTAAGCTGGTTTTAAAACGACAAATTGAGCTGAATATTTTTAACTTGACTTAAAAATATTCAGCTTTTTTTTGACTAAAAAATAAAGTTAACGACCCTCAGAAAAACGTTTCACGTTATCGTCACTGGCGTCATAAATGGCATCAAGCTGCGCCTCTGTTAAGTGCTTTTCGGCAAGGGGAAATAATTCGCGTTCCTCAAAGCGAATATGGTCATACAATAGGGTGGCAAGTTTACGAATCTGCTCCGCTTGAATTGGCTTACCTTGGCACTCAGCCGCTTGCATCAAAGTTAGCAGCGTTTCAAGTTCCCTGTGATGCTGATTTAAGGTCGTCAGCGCCGCCTCGATTTCAGGAATGTCCTTTTTATACGGCGATAATAACTTGGCTAACACATTATCTTCGAGCGCAAAATGCGCGGTCATGGTGGTCAGGTAAGTTTCAAGCGCTTGCCAATGCTGCAAAATGTCGTCAGGATTATCAGAGCAGTTTTTGGCGTGATTGGATAGATTGAGTCCTAAGTGGTGTTCTCGCGATAAGGGCTGCAATTGATGGGCGCGTTTCATCATACTCTCCTTGTTAAGGCGTTATTATCAGCATAACAAAAATCACAGGCTTTAAGTTTATTATTGTAAACAACCTTTTACAGGCATAACCGGCGGCGGCAAGTCAGTTTCATTCAGCGCTTCTAACAAGTTGATTTCAATGGTTCGTGACAGCGCCTCAAGCGGCAGATGGTTTGCCTCAAAGCCAAATGGGTCAACAAGCTCCTCACTTAACGCATCAAGACCAAAAAAAGTATAAGCCACTAAGGCGCAAATCAGCGGCGTTGCCCAACCTAACGATGACGCCAATCCAAACGGCAACATAAAGCAATAAAGATAGGTCGTCCGGTGAACCAGCAGCATATAAGCAAACGGCAGCGGCGTGTTTTGGATACGCTCGCAAGCAGCAAGAACGATGGTGATTGAGGTCAGCTGTTGGTCGATATTTTGCATCATAAGCTCAGTGACCAAGCGCTTTTTACGGCTGTTGCTTAGCTTTTTGCCAAGCAGGCGCATAATAAAATCGGGCAGGTTTTTGCTCTCGCGCATTTGCTGATGGTATTTTTCTTCAACAAACTTATCCACATCCTCCCAAGGCTCACTGTCGCGCAGCCGATGCCGAAGCGCGTGAACAAAGGCAATATTTAAATAAACCATCTCTTTTTGCGCTTGCCTGCCTTCTTCACTTCTGTCATCAATAAAGGACATAATTTGGCGGGTAAAACTGCGTGAATCAAACACCAGTTGACCCCAAAGCCCGCGCGCCTCCCACCAACGCTGATAGCTGGCGTTATTGCGAAAGCCTAGAAACAAGGAGAGCGCAATCCCAAGCAGGGTAAACGGCGCGGTGCTAAAGCTTGAAAACGAGCTTGGAAACTCATGCTGAATCCAAGTGACTAACGCACTGATGGCGGTGATTAAAATAATTTGCGGGTAAGTATGGGGGAGCACCGAACCGCGAAGGGCAAAAAATAACGTAAAGGCACTTAGCTTTTGCCGGACAATCATGACAACTTCCTAACGGCAAGAATTAAATAAGACCTCAAAGAATTTGAGACCGTCAATTTTACGCCGCCAATTATAACAAAGCTTATGCTGAATCAAAGATTAGTTATGTGAATTTAGCCTTTAACTTTAAACTGCCGCTGCCAGTGCCTCATGCTTAAGCCCTATCGCGCAAGGAACGCCGTTTTTATCGACTTCCTTAACCACTAACGACCACTCCTCATTAACAACGATTTTATCACCAGCAACTGGGGACGTTGCCACATTTGCCATTACAAATTCAGCCACCGTTTGCTGCCAAATACTTGGGGCTTTGGAGCTGCCAAGCTGTTTGGCTTCAGCTTTTTTTAAGTCCGCAAAAAATGGCAAATCGCCCAATTTAACATTCGGTGACAGCAGCCAATCGCCGTAAAAATCTTCAATGGCGCGCTTATCAAGCTTGGTGTCATTAAAAATCTGCGCAATTTGCCGAGCATAATCTCCGCGCATGGCATACCAAACAATATCACCAAATTGCAGTAGCGTATCCGCCTCAACTTTTACCAATCGACCGCTGCGAACCAAGGCAAATACCGCAATTTCATCAGGGCTAATCCGCTTTGAAATCGCTCTTGGGTGCCGTCCCATAGCAAACGCACCGGCTTTAACTTCAAACTCATAAAGAGTAATGCTTGCGGTATCCGACACCCAAACTTCGTGCTCCTCTTTGGGGTCATTGTTGGTTGGAATGCGAACTTTGAACCAACGTGCCATCACCGGAATGGTCGTTCCTTGTAAAATCAGCGACAGCACCACAACGCCAAAGGCAATATCGAACAATAAAAACGCTTCATCAATCGCTGCCATAACAGGGAGTATCGCAAGCGTAATCGGCACCGCACCGCGAAGTCCAACCCAAGAAATAAACGCAATCTCGCGGTCTTTAAATTTAAAGGGTCGCACGCTAGTATAAACCGCGATAGGTCTTGCCACCAAAATCATAAACGCCGCAATCGCCACTGAATAATGCCAAACATTGAGTACGTTTGAGGGCGTCACCAACAGCCCAAGCACCACAAACAATACCGCTTGCGACAACCAAGCAAAGCTGTCCATCACCCGAAGGACGTGTTCGGTCGCGCGAACCTTTTGATTGCCAATAATCAGCCCTGCCAAATAAACCGCCAAAAACCCACTACCGCCTAACAAATTGGTCGCGGCAAATACTGAAAGTCCGGCTGATAAAATCAAAATCGCGTACATGCCTTCAGCCAAATGCACCTTGGGCAGCATTTTTGCCAGCAAATAACCTGCCAAAACACCAACACCAAGACCAAAGCCTAACTGCTGAAGCAGCAACCCCAAAAAGCCAAACAGCGTTTGCCCTGCAGGGTCAACATTGAGCGCAATCAGTCCTGTGACCAGTAAAATCGCCAGCGGGTCGTTCGCCCCAGATTCCAACTCAAGCGTCGCCTGAACGCGGTCGTTGAGCTTAACGCCGCCGTTTCGCAATAGGGAGAACACCGCTGCGGCGTCCGTTGAACCAACAATCGCCGCCATTAATAGCCCAACGCGCCAATCGACATTAAGCAGCCAAGTGACAAACACCCCAAGCACCAAAACGGTCGCCACCACACCCCAAGTTGCCAAAACAATCGCCGGTTTTAGCCCCACCCGAAATGACTGAATCGACGTTCGCAATCCGCCATCAAGCAAAATACAAGCAAGCGCTGCCTGACCAATAAAATTAGCAATATTGTATTGCGAAAAATGAATCCCTAAAATTCCCTCCTCACCTGCCAGCATTCCTACAACCAAAAATAGCAACAACAGCGGCACCCCAAGCCTTGCCGACAACGTGCTTGCCATAATGCTTGTAAAAATAAGTACCGCCCCTACCAAATATAGGATATTTAACGTATCCATCACCACTGCCCTATCTGAATCTATTCACTCATGCTCTTGGCACTCCTTGCCGCTATTACCCCTTTTTTAGTGAGCTCCCCTATCTTTTATACCATGTTTCTATGCTTTAAGACTGACATTTATCTAATTACAGCATATTTTTTGACCCTAGCCTTTAAAAAAATACCTGAAAAATATTAATTATTGTTGACATTTAAAATCAAGGCTATCTAACAGCAAAAAAAGAGTCATTCGCGCTAAAAGTTAACTCCCTCTGAAAAAATTTTACTTTATTTAGGAAAAATAAATCCTGACTAATTGGTCAGCTATTGCCAATATAATCAAAAGCTTAGCCAAAAAAGGATAGCGACAAACCTTAAAAACAACCCTCAATTTATAAAAATGAGTGTTGTCCGAGGTTTCAAAGTGTGATTTACTGTGACAAAGCTTTAACAAACACCAAACAATTTGGAAATTTGCTTTACTGAAAAATTGCTTTGAACGTTTACTAAAGCTTTGATTTTGGTTGTTTTAACCAGTTTTTTACCACTGCTTTTAGCTATTACTAACTTTCTTGTGACATCAAGTGTATCTTAACAGGACGCTAAGACTCATCTTGATAAGCCAAAACTTGCCACTTCACAAGAAAGCAACGACTGTACATAAGGGAGTACGACTGTGCGTTTTGACTCATCAAATTTTGCTTCATCTGCTATCAAACCACTTGCTATAGCTGCAGTTGCCACTATCGCGATTGCCGGCATGAGTAGCGCCCAAGCCAAAACTTTATTTAAAGACACCAGCATCACCGCACTTTATGGCGATGGCTTTAAAATGGTTCCTAACAATGAAACCGCCTCTTTAACCACAATGACCCTTGAGCATGCCTCAACCCACGACTGGGGTGGCATCTTTGCGTTTGTTGACCGTCACCAAGGCGATAAGTACGACCTAAAAGACGCAAACGGCAATGTGATAGGCTCTAAAAACTATAGAGAAACGTTTGGTAAAGTATCGCCAAAGTTCAAAGTAGCAAGCTTTAACGACAGCTTTGTAAAACAAGTGAACTTAGCGGGCGTTTATGAGTTTAGCTCAAACAGTACCGGTTTTGGTCAAGACAACCTTTGGCTTGGTATTGGCGCGGACTTAAATATTCCGGTTCCAGGAATTAAATACGCCTCAGCAACCCTTTATCACGCTTTTAATAATGCCGAAGCGGCAAGTGGTGTAAAAACCAAAGGTGACGACCAAAAAATCACCTTAACCTCAGCTTGGGAAAAAGATAACGTCTTGATCGACGGTTATGTTGATTTTGCGTTTAACAACGAATTTGATAATGTTAAAAACAGCATCCACTTCAACCCACAGATCAAATACAACATCCAACCAATGCTTGGTATTGACAACCGCTTAGAAGTTGGTGTTGAATACGATTATTGGAACAACAAATTTGGTATTAATGGTGTAGATCAAAATGCAGTTGCTGCATTGGTAAAATACCATTTCTAATTTTAAAAATACTTTTGAAAAAGTATTGACATCGTTAAAAAAGCGCGTATAATACGCCTTCATCATCTGACGATGACTTAAGCGGGATTAGCTCAGTTGGTAGAGCACGACCTTGCCAAGGTCGGGGTCGAGAGTTCGAGTCTCTTATCCCGCTCCAAATTTTAAAAAAGCCTCACTTCAAAGTGGGGCTTTTTTTTGTCCGAGTTTTAAGGGCTTCAGCGTTTTTTGTTAAAATAACTTTTGAGTGATAGTTAAGTTTAGCTAATGAGTTAAAATTACAAAAACCAACACCGTGACCAAAACGTGACCATTTCGTGCCCACGCTATAAAACCCCAACTATATAACTGACCCCAACTTAATAAATTTTTTATTAAAAAATTTCAAATAAATTTAATCTTTGGCTTAATTTGTAAGCCGGTTTATGACGAAAGTAAAATACGATCTTACCATCGTATTTACAAGTCTTAAAATTTTCTTGAACCTTACATTCATTCAAATTTTAAATACTAGAACATCATTTCTCCTTCTCCTCCTTACTTATTTCTTCAGTATCAGGTCTATAAACAAATAAATCACCTACCTGAACTTCTAAAAATTCACAGAGCTGATCAATAGTATTAAAGTCAATTCTTGAGGATTCATCATTATATAGTTTATGCAAAGTCGATTTGCTCATTCCTGTTGCTCTCACTACATCTGCCACGCGTAGCTTTTTCTCAGCCAAAATAATGGGGAATCTAGAAACAATCATAAATTTTTACCTGTTTTCGGGTAAAAATGCTTTACATCACCGTAAAAAGGTAATATAGTACATAAATAGCTTATTAATTACCTCTTTAATGGTAATTAATATTCGCTTTAGTAGTTTAGCATTTTTACAAAGTGATAGAACATTTCTTATTCTATCACTTAATCCAAGTAGTTAATAACTGAAAAGAGGTAAATATTATGAGCAATACTTATTTAACAACCGATGAACTGGCTGAGCGCATCAAATACGATCCTCGTACCATCCGCAATCAGCTTAAAGACACGGTACTGATTGAAAACATTCACTACATTCGCCCTTTTGGAGGTCGCAAGATCTTATACGTCTGGGAGCGAATCGAAGAGGATATGTGCAAACCTGTCATGAGCGCTATTAATGGGATGGCGCTGCAATAATATAAGGAGAGTTACCATGGCTACTATGCGAGGACGATTTGGAAAGTTAGTCGTCGACTTCCGCTACTTAGGAATTCGCTGTCGAGAAAAAACAAGTTTAGACGACACCCCCGCCAACCGCAAAAAACTGGCTAAGATTATCGAAAAGATGGAAGCTGAGATTACCTTGGATCTTTTTGACTATTCTGCTTATTTTCCTAAAAGTGAGCGGGCTCAAGAAATGGCGATGCTTGCGGATCGGGCTCAGGCTTGCCTCAGTCGCAATCCTAGCTTTGCTCAGTTTGCAGGGCTTTGGTTTGATGAAAAGAAGATTGAGTGGCGACCAAGCTATCAACAAAAAACTCAGACCATCATTGATAAGTATTTATTGCCTTATTTTGGGGCTAAGGCGATTCATTTGATTAAAAAAACAGACTTGCTCACCTTTCGTAGCTCCCTCGGCAAAGTGCGCTACGGTAAAGACGGTCAGTCAAGTCTGTCAGTAGCACGAATCAACCAGATCATGATACTGCTTCGTATGATACTACAAGAGGCGGCCGATCGCTATGAGTTTGAGATGCCGTATAAGAACATTAAGAATCTAAAGCAGGCCAAAGCTGATGTGAATCCGTTTACGTTGGATGAGGTTTGGCAGATTTTAACGTATGTTCGTAGCGACTATAAGCCCTACTACACCACTCGGTTTTTTACGGGAATGCGTACTAGCGAGATTGATGGTCTTAAGTGGGACTGTGTGGATTTTGAGCGCCGGGAGATTCAGGTTAAAGCGGCGCTGGTGGATGGGGAGATGGGACCGACAAAGACGTTTGGTTCTTATCGTGATATTGCCATGTCGCAATTGGTTTATGAGGCGCTGCAAGAACAAAAGCGCGCAAGCTTTGGCAAGTCAGAGTTTGTATTTTGTAATTCTCAAGGTAATCCTTTGGAGTATCGCAATGTAAATCGGCGGGTTTGGAAGCCACTGCTGGCGCTTCTTGGTCTGAAACACCGGCGGGCGTATCAGACTCGGCACACAGCAGCAACGCTTTGGCTGGCAGCGGGGGAAAATCCTGAGTGGATCGCTCGGCAAATGGGTCACAGTAGCACGGAGATGCTGTTTCGGGTGTATAGCCGCTATGTTCCTGACATCACGCGTCAAGATGGCTCAGCGATGGATAATTTGCTGATTGCCAGTCAAGAAAGGGTGACTTCTGCCTTTATTGATGAGGGTCATGATGATGAGGGTGATCATGGCAAAGATGGCGATTGCTCAACTACGGCTACCGAAAATCAGGCGGTGACTTATGAAAATGATTGATTTTGAGGCGCTGTTTGGCGCCGCTTATCCTGATAAGGTGATGGATGACGCCAATCTGATTGCCAATCGGTTGATTTGTGAGCTAAAAATTCCTTTTGGTAACTCAATGGCTTGTTTTTTAGGGGTCAATCCAAAGCTTGATAATCACCAAGCGCTTCGAGTTTGGGTGCAAAAGCGGTTAGCGGTGCTATCAAGCGATGTGATGGATGAGTGTTATGGGCAGCTGCAACGCGAGCTTTATGAGTGTCTGCCTTCGTCTGATGGCCATTTTTATTGATAAGGAGGGGTGATGAGCGTCAAACTTCAGCCTAATTTAACCCAAACCGCTTGGGAGCTTCGACTTTGTCAGGACTACTGGTCGTTTGATAATAACGGCGGATTTATTAGATTTGTCAATCAGCTTTGCTTAACCTATGGCATCAGCGCTCAGGTGTTGTTTGAGACTGTCGCTCAGTGTTATGCCTGTTTGGATGATGTTTGCTGCAAGTACTGCGGGGGGTTCTGCCCTGTTGAGGTACCAGCGGATATTCCCTATTGGCGATCAAAAGACAGTTGGTGCTGCGCGGTTTGTGAAAGTGCGCTTTGGCGGATTCCAAATCATAGATGACGCTAAGCATCAAGCTGATACCGATTAAACTGTAAAGCCAAACCGCAATAAACGGTTTGGCTTTTTATATTTGCTGTTTTAATTGATGATTACTTATGGTTAGAGACCATCCCAAATATGGGCAATGGCGGTTTTACGCCGATACAGAAACTCAATCAGGCAGCTTAATTCTATTTATTAATTGTTTTAGGTTTGGGAGGATTACCGGCGAAGCAGCAAGATATATTCTTAAGCTATATTGAACCTGGCAAGCCGCAGCAAAATGCTTATGTTGAGCGCTATAATAAAACGGTACGTTATGACTAGCTGAACCAAGAGTTATTTACCAGTTTAGATCAAGTTCGTCAGCAGGCAGAGCATTGGCTATATCATTATAATCATGAACGCCCGAATATGGGCAATGGCGGTTTTACGCCAATACAGAAACTAAATCAGGCAGCTTAATTCTATTTATTAAGTGTCTTAGGTTTGGGAGGATTACCAAACCTTCTCATAGTATTGTTATTAGCATATTTTGGTTGAAACTGTCGTGAGTCTGCCCAGTTAAATCTCAAATGTTCAAATCTCTCAAACTGCTGAATGCCTTTCCCCATTTTCACATCCGCACCAACCCAACGGAACTCACGTCCAGGCATAAAGTTAATGCCTGATAGCTTTACGCCGACACTGTCATGAACGATAGGGTTGGTCACTACACAGTATCCCACCCTTTTTTTGCAATTAGGTTGTCATCAAACCTAATGCCTGCTTTTTTCGCTTCTTGAATAACCCACATCAACGATACATCAGACAAGTCGCCTTCTTTATACCCACCACCAATGTCTGAGTGGGCATCTAAAAAAACCAGACATAATTCTTATCTAGCTCTATGAAGACAGTCAAGTATTTCAAAAACGTAATCATTTGGATAACCACCAAGGTAACGCTGGATCTAAATAAAGTATGCTATCTTCTTCAGTAACACTCATGTCATAGTGGAATGTAATGTCGTAATAAACTATCGATGCTCGCATCCTATTAATAAAACTCATATCATCGTGATACTTCTGCATCATTTGCCTTGGATAAATGGTATAAGTATGCCAGTCTATTTCTCGCTCCATAGCCACTCGTTCAGCCTCTCGAGTTTTTTTGTATTGAGGTTGGTTATATATTTGCTCTCTGAATGCCTCATCTGCTTTTAAGTATTCATCCAGTGTTTTAAAGTTCCTATCGTCCGGTCCATTTTCATAAGCCTCATCGGGTATAGAAGGAAAGCGTTTATCCGCTTCCTCATCAGATACCCAAAGACCGTAGCGAACCTCTATTTTTTCAGGTAAAGGCTGGTCTTCATCAAGTACACAATGCATGACTTCAAGCTCACCGTTTGTACAGGTAACTGGCGTAAGCGGCTCAATGATGATTTGCGGCTTTGTATAATAAGAGGATAATTCAGTTCCTGACTGCTTTGAGACGAAATCCCCCTGCCATAAACCAATTTTAAGCGTAGGACCTCTTGCAACTTTGTCAGTCAAACCAATTTTGCTACAAGAGATAGATAATATACTGATACTGATCAGCAGAACTCTTATTAAGTTTGTCATGCTTATCATCCCTATTTAACATTGACTTTTAGAGCAGTCAAACCATAGCCATTACTCTTTAACCATGCTACGTAGCCATTAATATTTATGTGTTTTTCTCCTTTTTTGCCATATAAAATCGTTGGATTACCTTCTGCGTCTTTTTCTTTTAAATTAGCTATTCTCTTAGTTTCGTCACACATGACTACTTCACCACAAACAGGATGTCCTTTCAACGTTTGATCTACTCTGTTGTATTCACGAGTCCAACGTTCTATTTCCTCAAACCTCGTCATAGTCTTCTTATTGTCTTTTGGCTGAAATTGTCGTGAGTCTGCCCAGTTAAATCTTAAATGTTCAAAACTCTCAAACTGCTGTCTACCATCGAACATTCTTACATCAGTACCGACCCAACGGAACTCGCGACCAGGCATAAAATTAATTCCTGATAGCTCTACGCCGACACTGTCATGGACAATAGGGTTAGTGACATTATTCCACCCTTTTTTCGCAATCAAGGTGTCATTAAACTTAATGCCTGCTTTTTTCGCTTCTTGAATGACCCACATCAACGATACATCAGACAGATCGCCTTCTTTATAACCGCCGCCAATGTCTGAGTGCGCGCCTAAGAACCCACGTTCTACTCGATTCGCTGAATTTGCATATCTTTTTGCTTGAGCTTGATTTTCGAATATAGAACGTCCATGAAAATGAGCACGGTGTTCGTTAACCGCTACAGCATGGACGACCTTTTTAAAATTACTCGGTATAGATAATGACATTCCAAGCCTTTTCATATCAGCAACATCGTCATCACGATTTGCACCATAAGAAGGCACCGTATCCCACAGCCCCATAAAGTTAAAACTGAAATCAATATTACAGTTGCTCTTTAACCATGCATTATTATATTTCCATGGTATTTCAAGAGACTGTCTTCCCGCCCCTCCCACTTGACGTGACACTAAAATTGTTTTATTTTTGCCAGACATAAGATCTTGTACTTTAGAAGCAAACATACGAGCCGAGGCTGCACCCCGACTAAAGCCAACAATGTCTAAATCAATTTTAATAGGCGTTTTAGGTTTGTTTTTACCTGTATGAGTGGAAGCCACAAATTCTAAATAGGTATGCAAATAATCTACCATTTTATTCACGCGGCTAACAATAGATAATCCAGTTCCACCATCACCTACTGGCGCAGTAATACCTGAATACTGATCGGTTGTACCTGCGCCTGAGATATAAAATGCATTTTGACTCGCAAAGCTACCAAATTGCTTTTTCTGACCCTTAAGTAAGCTGGTTGGAAAAACTGGTTCATTGAGCTCTTTACGGTAAGCATCTCTAAACTTCACTACATTAGAACGTTCGTTATTACCATAATCCTGATTCCCCGTTCCATCAAAAGCAAACAATAATAATCCTGGTGGATCGATAAAGTGCGTCGGTGTCGCATTCACGTATGTATATAAGTTCTCACCTCCTGCTAAGCCTAATGGATCAGCGGATAGATAACGACCTGTGTCTTGGTCATAGTAACGCCAATGGTTGTAATAAAATCCTGTCTCAGTATCTTCATACTGACCCGGAAAGCGCGCGTTTAGCTCGTAGCCATTGTCTTTGGTGCTGGTATTGATACTACCGTCTACCTGACCACCGAAGGCAGTCGGTTTAAACTGCCATTTGAGCGCGTTAGTCTCGCCATCTCGTACTTGACGCGGACGACCTAGATAGTCGGTGATGACATAGTCGATCGTTGGATAGGCTGTGTCTTCATTCCATAGCTGACTCACCCAGTTTGAGGTGCGTTGCCATAGCGAAACGTTTGGTTGCTCTGATGTCATCAGCTTGCCATGATTACCTTTTGGATAGTCCATCGTAGCGGTTAAGGTGTTACCGATATAGAGGTAATGACGGATGATGTTGCCATCGCTATCCAGCTCATGCTGGAGCTGGCTGTCCTCATAGACGTAATAGCTGATCTTTGGCGTAGTAAGTGGTTTATTGTCCTTTTGATAGACTATTTTTTTGATGCGTTGCCCGTCATCGTTGTAGGTGTATTCTGCAATGAGCTTCTCTGACTTATCTTTGACTTGGCTCAGCTGTCCAGCTATGTAGCTGAGCTGGTAGTCGCCGTATTGAGTGGGCAGTCCAGCAGCATTATAAGCAATGCTTTGAACACTAATGTTTTGATGATCTGAGTTTTGAGCAATAGGCACGATAGCAGTTAAACGACCCTTATCATCGTACTGGTATTTTTTGAGCACTTGAGTATCATCAGTGCCTAATATACGATTGCCAAGCTCGTCATAAATATAACGTGCTTCGATAGTATCATTATCGACTTGATCGGCTGCTTGCTTACTAGCGGCTTTCACTGGGGTAAAGTTATTGTCTAGCTCTGCAGGCTGGTAAGCGCTATTGATAAGATGATACTGGCTGTCATATAGGTAGTTATGATCCGTTGGCTTGGCTTGATAGTCAAGCTCGGTGACTTGACCGACAATACCGTCAGAATTACGCTGCCATTGTTGACTGAATAATGGCGTCACATCATCTGCACGGGCTGAGCGGATAAAAGGATTGTCACCAGACTTTGGTAGACTGCGGTAGCTTAGACCTGAGAATTGACCATTGTCATTATAGAAATGACCCATAACGATGTGTTGTCCTAGCTGATAGCTGGTTTGATTGATACCAGAAGCTTGATGGGTACTTTGGCTATAGATAGTGGTCGCTCTAATATCATCAGGTGCTTTATAGCGAATTTTATTATCGTTGCCTAATAGTTCTATACCATCAGGTAAAGTAGAGCCTACCATACTGCCATCTTTATCATAACGATAGCTAGTGATTAATGGTTTGGCAAGGTCAGCTAAGCTAAGACGCTTTTGGATAACATGGCCTTGATTGTCATACTGATACTGAATCTGCTGATTATTACCTTTGGCACTAATCAATTGATCGTTATCATCGAACTCCCAAGCTACTTGCTGTACGATTTTACCTTCTTGTATAACTTTTTTATTTGTTTGACGACCTTTTTCGTCATATTGATAGCTAATAATAACGCCATTTGCTAATTCAATATTGATTAACTGATCTCGAGCATCATAACGATATCTATTGCGCCCTGCTGTCTTACTGTCTATGTAGGATATACGTCCAAAATCATCGTAACTATAGTCAGTAGTCATATCATTGTTTTGTTGGACACGAGTTACACCTGACTTTATCGATTTAACGGTCGTTCCTTTTATACCTAAAGCATCCCAAGTATTGGGTAAAACATACTCAGTAGTTTCTGAGCCCTTTTTTTGCATCAAGATATTTTCGCCACTAGCGCCTACTATATCAGCTACTTTACCATCACTACTATAATTAACAGAGACTAACCGAGTATCATCCCTACCCACACCTGTAATTCGACTTTTGGCATCATAAAGATAACTAAGCTTATCAACATTATTATTACTAACGCTGTAGTCTACAATAGGTCTACCTTCTGTATCCAAATGACTGAACATGGCTCCTTTTGGCGTTAACTCTCCAAGATGACGTCCAGCATCATCATAAGCGTAGCTTGCGATAAAGTTATCTTCTAGATCACTGACGGTAGTAATATCACCTTTAGTGTTGCGCTGATACTTGACGCCATTTAAGAGTTCTCCATTGAGGTAGCGAGAAACAGATATAGGAAGCTTGCTATCGCCATACTCAATCTTAATAGTCGTTGTCTCTTGATTATTTTTACGCTCTATTACAGTGGTTTGACCATCTGCATTGTGTTCAAAAGTAGTCATCTCGCCAAAGTTAGGTTTTGCAGAAGTTTTTATACTGCCTTTAGCAAACCAAGTATAGGCTTCTATGATTATAGGTTTACTATTAGGATTATTATTATCTCGTAAAGACACTTGGCTCAGGTTACCTTTATCATCATAAGTCAAAAGCTGAGTACGAGAAATGGCTAAACCATCAGGAGTATAACCAAACTCTGTCTTCTCAACAGGTCGTCCTTGCTTATTATAAACATAACTTATGCCAGTCTGCTTATCGGCTGCTACACTGTCCTGCCACTCTTTTACAACAAGAGCGAATTTATAGTCTTTAGGATCATTAGAGAGGTATAAATAATTAATACTAACCTGTGTAGATGTATTGTCACTATTAGAAATAGTACGTCGAGTGACCCGCCCGAGCGTATCAAACGCTATGACTGTGGATGACACCACTTGTCCCTGATCATCAAGCTGACTGGTTTTGGTCACCCGACCCGCCTTATCATACTCGTAGCTGACATTAGGCTCACCGCAGCTCACGCACCCCGCTCCTATCACCGACAATAGCTGAGCGTCCCCATTCATAATGCGGTAACGGTAGTCCGTGGTTTGTCCCACACTATTGGTTATACGGTTGGTAAAGATATGACCTGCTTTGGTTGGCACCACGGTATCAGGATCAAAGGCGATGCTGACTTTTTCTATACCGTCTTTATGAGACGAGCTAATCGCTCGATCATAAGCGTCATAGGTCCATTGACTGATCAGCTGCGCTTGGTTACTTTCATAGCGGTATTTGGCTGTGAGGTTATGTTTGTCATTGGGGTCTTGATAAGCATAACCGGTTCTATCACCATTTGGTGAGACTACTTGAGCAAGGTTGTTGTTCTTATCCAAAAAGTAGTGCCAAGTTGTACTTTGCTGAGAGGGCTTATTGCTATCGTTCTTGCTGCTCGGTCTTTGATTATGAGTACTACTGCTGACGGTGACTCTAGGTAGACCGCTTGTGGTAGTTTGATAGCTAAATTTTAGACGATCACCTAAATGATTGTTCACTTGGGCAAGTTTGCCATCGATGCCGTAAGTTAGTGACCAGTAAGGACTGCTTGGGTCACTCTCCCGTTCGGTCACCCGAGAGAGTTGACCAAATCGCTGAAGTCCAAGCTGGTTGGTGATGTCGGTTTGTTTGTGAATGATAAATTCAAATTTCTTGCCTGTGGGCAGGGTCCAAACCCAAGCAGCTTTGCTAGGATCAGTGCTTTGGGTGCGCTCCAAGTAGCCAAGCTCAGGCTTATGGGCGGTATAGCGAGTGACAAATAAGGTAGAGTTGTCAAGCGCTGTAGCCGTTTTATAAAAGTCAATCTTGCGACCATCGGCTTGGAGGATGTTTATCTGATTGTCCGTGTCTTGCAGCTGCATGTCGTAGTCATGACGCCAACCTATACCTAAGATGCCGCGCTGGGTGCTTTTTGAGTTGTAGTAACGATTAAAGCTGAGCGCGTATTCATCTCCTCTCATTTGTATGTCGCTGGCAGATTCAAACTTATTGCCCGTCAATAGGTTGTGAACCGCCCCGACTATATCGGAGAGTGTTTTACTTGAGTCAGACAGCCATGCCTGACAGGGTTAAATTATCATAATACCGTTTTTCAAACTCAAAAGGTGACACATAACCAATCGTGCTATGCAATCGTGTTTTATTGAACCAGTCCACCCATTCAAGGGTTGCCAGTTCAACATCATTAACGCCAGTCCAACTCTCCTTTAGATACTTAATCACCTCAGACTTATAGAGTCCATTGACCGTTTCAGCCAATGCGTTGTCGTATGAATCGCCTGTTGTACCAACAGAAGCAATAACACCGCTGTCAGACATCTTATCAGTATAGCGAATAGATAAGTACTGAACCCCTCGATCGCTATGATGGATCACATCTTTGGGATTATTTCTATCTGCTATTGCTTGGTTCAATGCCGCCATTACCATATCAGTATTCATGCGATTAGAGACTTTCCAGCCCACAATAGCGCGGGCAAACACATCAATGATAAAAGCAGTATAGACCCAGCCACTCGTTGTCTTGATATAAGTAAAATCTGCAACCCACAGCTGATTAGGACGATGGGCATTAAAGTTGCGATTAACCAAGTCATCAGCACGCTTTTGATCGTCACGGCTGTTGGTGGTCATCTTACCCTTACCGTGCCAAACCCCCTGCAGACCATACTGCTTCATTAACCGCTCTATAGTGCAACGAGCCACCTTTAACCCATCCGCTTTCATCTGCTGCCATACTTTACGAGCGCCATAGCGGCATTTGCTGTCCTGCCAGATGCGTTTAATCTCACTAATGTAGAAGTCGTCATGCTGACTGCGTAATGAGCGCTTCTCAGGGCAGTCCTCTAAGTCTTTAGCACGGTAGTAGGTTGATGGGGCAATCGGTAGGACTCTACAAATTGACTCGATCCCGTATTGATATTTATGCTCATCGATAAACCTAACCATTGTCTTAGTCAGCGGTCGAGCTCCGCCTGGGCGAAAAAAGCAGCCGCCTTCCTTATGATTTCATTGGCTTGCTTAAGCTCTCTATTTTCGCGTTCAAGCTCTTTAATACGCTGTTCCTGACTTTGAGCTTGTACCGATGCAGGAATGGTTTGATCTATATGCTTTTTATGCCATGACCGCAGGGTTTCAGGCGTACAGCCAATCTTAGGTGCAATGGCTTGAATGGCTGACCATGTAGAGGGATAGTCGCTTAATGCTTCAATCAGCATGCGAACGGCGCGCTCTTTAATCTCGGGGGTGTAGTGTCGTGTTTTCATCGTTGTATTCTCTCAGAATATTAGGTCTCCGACAATTCCGGGGCGGTTCACTAAGTTCTTTTATTTATGCTCATATTATATTTAAATAATTATTTTGAAACTTGCGCCAAAACCTCACTCCAATGGTCTGTTAAAGACTGCTTCTCAATATATAGCCATCTAATAATAGCCAGTTGAAAGCGTACATAGTCAGCATTCATGGTTATAGGGAACTTATTCTCTTCTTTTTGCTCATTCGTTTTCCAGTAAGGAGAGCGAATAGTATTAAAGACATCGTCGAATATTTGCTTTAATTCAGCATCTACCTTATCTCCAGACTGCTGAGCGATCAATAAGGTGTTAATTTGCACTGTCCAATTAAATAAATCTTCAACATAGCTAAATTTCTTTTTGATATTTAAGTGCATTTTGGCATCTTGAAACTGACCTGCTATGATCAAATTCCAAACATTCAATATATACCTGCTTTGAGTGACATCTTCCCATAATGTTCCTTTGTAGGTTTTAAAGTTTTCTAGTAGATCAACGCTAAATTGAAACAATCTAGCATTATCTATGGTTTCATCTGTTAATACAGCATCGAGAAATATTTTATCGATAGATATGATTGGCTTAAATAAGTCAGTAAATAAATCTTCGTCGTTCCAACGTTTCGTTTCGTTTTGTGATAATTCTAGTATCTTATTAGCTATCTTTAAAGCTACTTTAAAATAGGCGATTGCAACTTGTTTATCGAAGTTAGCGTAGGTTAGGTATAGTGCTGTATTCAAATAATCATTAACTGAAAAATGGGGGCTAAAGGTTTGATGAACCTCTTCTTCAACAAATGATTTATTGAATGTGTTAACTGTTGAATAATAATATTCTGCTTCAGGCAATATCCTCAATTGTAATGTCTTATTCCATTGACTTTTACTCTTTTGAATACTGTTTTTTCTAAATACATTAAACATAAAAACCTCTATTGATAGTTTCGAAATTTAGTCACTTATTTTTAAGGTAAAATTTCTGGTAACTCAATTATTCGTGATAAAGGCATTCCCATACTCTTATTCGCTTTATTTATGTTTGTCGCTGATAGTTTAGTTCTAGAACTAACGTAGAGTTCAGTTTCATAATTTCTATTTCTAATTTGCGCTAATACCTTTTGATACTGAGAATCAGTAAGCCTACTTCTATAGTCAGTTCACTTTAAAAGAGTTATGGTTTGGATGAATGTCATAAAACAGCTTTGATAAGTCATTTTCTATCCAACCTTGTCTTAAGAATTTTACTTGAGCCCACTTGTTTTCGATAAGATTTAAGTCAGGACTGTAAGGCGGCAGCCAAAGGATACGATGACCATGACGGTTGAGCAGTTTGGCAATGCGACGGTTTTTGTGAAAGGAGGCGTTATCCATAACAATCACACATTTGGTTTTAAGGCTTGGAATCAGTTTGTACTTGCACCAGTCATAAATCACCCGCCAATTGACGTTCTTTTCAATGAATTCTAGCGCAAACAAGGCCTTTTGATATAAAGCTCCGATGACGTTGGTACGTTTTTTGCCTTGCCAATTGTCGCTGTCGATACAGGGCTTACCTATCGGTGCATAACCATATGGTCTTATCGTTTCATGCTCAAAGCCACTTTCGTCCATATAAACGATGGGAAAGCCTTGCTGTTTGAAGCACTGAAGCTTGGCTTCAAACTCAGCTCTTTTCATCGGGCAAGCGTTTGGGTGTTCTAAGGTCTTTTTTTTTGCTGATTCCCAAGCGCTTTAATGCCTCACAAATCCCTGAGGCACTGCAGTTCAAGCGGGCAGCACGTTCGTAATGATAGCTGTCGGGATAGTCTTCAACGTCTTTACGCAACGCATCATCGGGTATCTTTCGCGCGGTGACATTGCGAGTGGTTTTACTGTGAAGCCGCTTCTTCCACTTTTGAATGGTGGTCGGGCTGATGTCATAAAATACGGCAGCTTCAGCAAAGGTCATGCCTTTATCTAAGCTTTTAAGCACTTGTTTGCGAAAGTCTAAGGAATAGGTCATGATTCATTGAGGTGTTAGTTAAGATGTTTTATTTTATAACATTTTTAGGGTGATTTGGCTATATTAGCATTGATTACATCTCTTAGTCTTCCTTCATTTATTTCAACTTGTCTAGTCCCTTTTGCTCCTCCCCCAAAAGCGGTTAAAGCGCTGTTGTAACCATTATTTGCCTTAGCCTCCACTATTACTAGCTTACCGTTTGGTCTTAAGTAAGCATAATCAAATCCATTACCGTTGCCAGCTTGCGGTGTCCAAGTAGCTACAGGCTTTTCAGTTTCTTTGATAAATTTTTCCATAGCCGCTACGTGTAACTTTTCTTTAGCTAAATTCCATTTTGGGAATTCTTTAGAAGCTATCACACCTCTACCAGGAGGTTCTTGCCAAGAGTAACGAGAACTGGCAGAAAACTTAGGAATGATCTTACCGCTATTGTCTACAAAAGGCTTCAAAGCTACTAAGCTTGTACCTTTTAAGGCTACACTTGTTCTCCCT
Organism: Psychrobacter sp. GTC18467; assembly: GCF_055397455.1. Taxonomy (NCBI): domain Bacteria; kingdom Pseudomonadati; phylum Pseudomonadota; class Gammaproteobacteria; order Moraxellales; family Moraxellaceae; genus Psychrobacter; species Psychrobacter sp. GTC18467. Next base: position 2,394,413 of record NZ_AP038920.1, on the reverse strand, counting down.
CTTCTTTGAGTAGCTTGTCTGATATAGCCTGTAACAGCACTATCTTTATATAATGCTTTGGCATCATCTATATATTTACCAAAGCTTTTAATGAACGGTATTGCCTTATTTATCACGGTAGCGGAACCGAAACCAACTAAGGCATTTCTCATACCATCCGAAAATATCTTTCCTGCAGCCTCTAGATCGGCATAACACGTCGCTGTATAAGTTTTAGATATAAATTTAGAAAACGCCCAGACAAATTGTGCGGCGGCAATTACTTTCAATGGTCCTACTGCAGCAGCCAAGGTTGCTACTAAAAACGCATCAACAACTTGTCCTACCCCAACAAAATGTAGTGCCCCCCATGTGGCAAACGCTCCGCCAACTACAGTTAATGCTGTTTTATTGCTGACAAGCTTTAAAAGCTCATTACCGAATTGGGCAAATGATGCATCTAAGCCTTTAATTCCAATAACACTAGAATGATATAGCTTGTCAGCAAAACTATTGTAGTCTACTTTGGGCGCAAGTCCATCCGGATCACTAACTGAATGCGGCTGATTGAGAGCAAAGGAAAATAAGTCAGGCCCTGCTGCTAGTCCTAATGGATCAGGGGTGAGATATTGCTGATTTAGCGCGTCATAATAACGGTTAGTATTGTAGTGCAGACCACTTTCACTATCATAGTACTGATTAGATAGGCGTAAGTTTAACTCAAATGTGCTTTTCGCGTTGATACTGGCATAACCAAAGTCTTCATTATCCGCTTGCCACACCAGTTTACTGGTGTTATCAGTGACCGCTATCGGCGCGTTTCTATGATCGGTGTGAATGTAATACAGATCGTTTTGTTGTAGGATAGCAATGGGCGTTTCATTCAGCCAAATATACTGTTTAAGATTCCTCGCCGTTTGAGTAGCTGAGTCTGTAGTTTCGGCAATAAGCTGATTGCCATCATAGAAGTAGTAAGTAGTTTTGGTCTTAGCACCTTGATTGCTATAGATAGTCTTGGCAATACGTTGATTAAAGGTGTTATAGCGATAGCTGGCGACAGGTATTAGCTGCCCTGTCTCATTAATACTGGTAATCTTAATGAGTCGGTTTTGACTGTCGTACTGGTAGTGCTGATTGCCTTGCCTGACCGTTCTGCCCCATTCATCCATTTCAGAGGTTTGACTGATTTGTTCAACGATGTCATTTTGTGGTACGGTCAACGGCTCTGGGACACGATTATAGAGGACTTGATCAAGAACTTGGCGAACTTGTTGACTGACAGCGCTTTGAGGTTGAATAGCCTCACCTATTTGCCCACTGTGGGTTTGAGCGACTTGCTCAGGCTCTAATTGCTTTTGATCGGGATCGTAGTTGAGGGTGGTTTGCCCAACTTTAGGATTACCAGCTAAAACAGTGCGACCGTTTTGATCCTTTTCCACAAGGTTGCTAATGCCGTTACCGAAGTTAAAGCGCTGCATAAGACTAGTGTCACTGTCTGAATTAAGACCTGTGATAATAGGTTTGTCCCAGACGCCTTTTAAATAAATGCCGTTTAGAACGCCGACCTTTTTCTTGTCCTCGCTATTGTAGGTGTATTTGATGACTTCGCCACTGGGTAGGGTTTTGGACTCAACGCGACCTTGATCATCATAGCTATAGCTGAGCGTAAAGTGCTGGTCATTAATATTTTGAATATGGGTTAGTAGCTGAGCGTTCTCATTGTAGCTAAAACTCTCTTCGCCATCAGGATAAATAATGGTAATAGGTTTGTTGTGCTTGCCCCATTCAATACGGTGCTGCTCAACGCTTCCATCGGGTGATGTTACGCTAATACCAGTAATGCGCCCGATAGTATCGCGCTGATAGGCTTGAGTGTTTAGGGGTGATTGACTACCGATAAGTAAGCTGTTTTGATTATAATGGTAGGTGCTAATGCCCGTAGTAGGACTATTCACTGCCACAATGTTGCCAAAGTCGTCAGCCGTATAAGTGGTAATTAGCCCTTGAGCGTCTGTTTGCTCTATCTGCGCTTGCACAAATGTGGGAGTCTGATTTATTAGGACGCCTATTCTCTCATAAGGATTAATAATAACGTCAGGACGTGCACTGTTGCTTTGTCCATCTTTAGCGATGGCTTGGATATTGGCTAATAGCTGTTGCTTCGTCGCATTATTAGCCGTTTTAAACTCAGTTTTCTGCTCTACTTTGCCATCAACTAACAAATTAGCAGCGGTTAGATTACCTTCAGTATCACGAGTCAAATCAATCTGCGCCTGTTTGCCATCGCTCATACCGATGATTTGCCCACCAGCATCATACTGATAGCTGAGTATCTGACCGAGTGGATCAGTGATCTGCTGGATTCTACCTAAGGGGTCGTAGCCGATGGTACTAACTTTTCCTGCTTGATTGCTTTGGATAACTTGACCTTGGGCATTGTACTGATAGTGATTTATTGTGCCGTCTATATCAGTTAAGGTAGTCAAGCGACCCTGAGCATCATAGCTCATCGATTGCGTCAGACCCTCAGAATAATTAATACGAATAAGCTGACCCTGATTGTCATATTGATAGTGTGTTGTATCTTGACTGCCCTGCAGAGGACCATCCACTACTATCAGTTGTTGCTTACCATTGATACGCTCATAGCGATAGCGAGTTGTACGGCTGATTGGCTGTGCTTGACTGATTGCAGTTACAGGTCGGAACCCTTGTTCTGTCAATGACACCACGTTACCCGACGCATCATAGACGAGCTTAGTCTGTGAGGTTTTGCCTTCAACCACACTGGGACGACTGATCGAGGTCGGTTGCATCGGGAATTTTTCATCGTCATAACCCTATGACAGCCATGTTTGCAGCTTACTGCTACCTGTACCCTGCGTCTGCATAACTTTAGTCGTTCGCCCAAGCGTATCAAACGCTATGACTGTGGATGACACCACTTGTCCCTGATCATCAAGCTGACTGGTTTTGGTCACCCGACCCGCCTTATCATACTCGTAGCTGACATTAGGCTCACCGCAGCTCACGCACCCCGCTCCCATCACCGATAATAACTGAGCTTCCCCATTCATAATGCGGTAACGGTAGTCCGTGGTTTGTCCCACACTATTGGTTATACGGTTGGTAAAGATATGACCTGCTTTGGTTGGCACCACGGTGTCAGGATCAAAGGCGATGCTGACTTTTTCTATACCGTCTTTATGAGACGAGCTAATCGCTCGATCATAAGCGTCATAGGTCCATTGACTGATCAGCTGCGCTTGGTTACTTTCATAGCGGTATTTGGCTGTGAGGTTATGCTTGTCATTGGGGTCTTGATAAGCATAACCGGTTCTATCACCATTTGGTGAGACTACTTGGGCAAGGTTGTTGTTCTTATCCAAAAAGTAGTGCCAAGTTGTACTTTGCTGAGAGGGCTTATTGCTATCGTTCTTGCTGCTCGGTCTTTGATTATGAGTACTACTGCTGACGGTGACTCTAGGTAGACCACTTTTGGTAGTTTGATAGCTAAATTTTAGACGATCACCTAAATGATTGTTCACTTGGGCAAGCTTGCCATCGACGCCGTAAGTTAGTGACCAGTAAGGACTGCTTGGGTCACTCTCCCGTTCGGTCACCCGGGAGAGTTGACCAAATCGCTGAAGTCCAAGCTGGTTGGTGATGGCGGTTTGTTTGTGAATGATAAATTCAAATTTCTTGCCTGTGGGCAGGGTCCAAACCCAAGCAGCTTTGCTAGGATCAGTGCTTTGGGTGCGCTCCAAGTAGCCAAGCTCGGGCTTATGGGCGGTATAGCGAGTGACAAATAAGGTAGAGTTGTCAAGCGCTGTAGCCGTTTTATAAAAGTCAATCTTGCGACCATCGGCTTGGAGGATATTTATCTGATTGTCCGTGTCTTGCAGCTGCATGTCGTAGTCATGACGCCAACCTATACCTAAGATGCCGCGCTGGGTGCTTTTTGAGTTGTAGTAACGATTAAAGCTGAGCGCGTATTCATCTCCTCTCATTTGTATGTCGCTGGCAGATTCAAATTTGTTGCCCATCAATAGGTTGATGGGGTTGCCGCCACCTTGATTGGCCTCAATCGTATCTACAATTGAAGGACTTCGATCCACTGTACAAGTATCTGGTGTTCCTGAGTTGCCGGTACTATTACAAACGGTACTGGTGGTGCTCGCGAACAGCTCATTTAAGCTTCCATTTCGAGCAGCTACGGATTGAATACTTATAAGAATGGCAACAATCGCAACTATTAAATCTAGACGCATATAAATATATCAACAATAGTTTTTAAATTTTCATATATTACTATATTGTTAAAATTTTGTCACTAATAGTTATTCTGCTAATAAACTTAATGAATCGTCCTAGTATGCTAATAGTTCCTTAAGGCTTGAGACTTAGATACAATACTGAGCTTTTTTTGCGATTTTTCATTGGAATATCGGAAGTCGCTAACTTTTCTATACTAGATGGCAGTATTCGCTCATCACTTGGAATGTTTGCAACCATAATTTGTTTATCAAGCTCTAGGTTGTAATACTTGAGCACACTTAAGATATAGTTTTGGGTTTCTGAAAATGGGGGGATACCTCCATATTTTTTTATATTGCTTTCTCCGGCATTGTAAGCTGCTAGCGCTACTGGTAAGTCATGCTTTTTCAAAAGACGAGAGAGATGACGGCTGCCTACCTCTATATTTTGATTGGGCAAATGTAGATTGTAGCTGCCATAGTCTGCTGCTGTTGAGGGCATAACTTGCATTAATCCCCTTGCACCTTTTGGTGATACCGCTAAAGTGTTAAAGTTGGATTCTTGTTTGATTACGGCTTTCAGTAAAGCAGCTGGTATGTCATATTTATGAGCATTATGATCAATAATGACGTCAAGTTCGGTTTGATTGCGAGCAGCAGGAGGGGTAGTTTTGGGCTTAACATGAGTTGTCGTCGTCGCATTTATACCCGGTAATAGTGGTTTTGTGGAAAGGACTGTTATAGCGTTATCTATATCTAGGTATTTAACATGAGGGTATGCGGGAGTAATTAACAATATGCTTATCAAAAGCAAGTATTTGGGCTGATTACAGTTTGTCATTAGTAACTCTTTTTTAATTATTAGCAAATAGATACGCCGTTAAGCAGTAGTTAGAAATTTATATAATAGACCTCTTGCAAAAGTCAAAGCGCATTCTCAAAGTTGACAATGCCTGTGAATAACTTCATCCGAAGATCATAGCGTCGTCTTCGGTTGCGATAGCGTTCAGCGACCATCTTGAATAACTTAACCAATCCTATTTTGTGCTCAACTAAAATACGACACTTAGCAAGGTACTGATTGGCGTGTTTGGCCTCACTAATCAAACTGCCCCCTTTAGGCTTTTTGAACGGGGTGAACGTATTGTCATGCAATTTAGCAAGACCTTGATAACCGCCATCTGCCATGATATATGCCGTATCCGGCAGCCAATCTGGTCGAGTGTCTTTGTAGAGCTTGAAGTCGTGAACTGAGCCTTTGCAGGTTTGAACGTCTAATATCGTCCCCGTTTGCCAATGAATGATGAGCTGTGCCTTTAGGGTGTGTCGTTTCTTTTTGCCGCTGTAGTATTGTTTTTGGTTTTTTTTGGACGCTCAATCGGGGTTTCTGTGGCATCGACAATGACCGCTGACCAGTTAATGTCATCGTCTGTTCTGCTTGGCAGTTTTTTCGGTAAGTCAAATTGACCTGACGTGATAAGAATATCTTCAACTTTACGAACGATGCGACATGCTGAAGATTCGTGAACCCCAAAGTCCATGCCAATATGATAAAGTGTTCGATACTCCCGCCAGTAGGTTAGCGCCAGTAAAATTTGTTCTTCCAGACTGAGCTCACTTGGTCTGCCAGATTTTGTCTTCTGAGTCTCATGCGCCTGCATGGCTTTAAGCATGTGCTCAAAGGTCGCTTTTTCTATACCGGTGTAGCGTTTGAAGTTAGCATTGCTTTGGCTAAGGAGTTTGGCGGTATCGGGCATAATATGGTCATTCTTTGTGAGTCAGTTACGGATATCCTAGCAAGTTGGGATACTTTTGCAAGAGGTCTAAAATACTCCAATAATATTAGAAGTATCTCTAAATACCTGAATTACTTTGGGATGATAAACATCTAGATCAGAGGTTGCTTTGTAACTTGTGCAACCGATCATGACAATAACTACCAAATTCAATGCGACTGCCATGAATGTTCTTTTTAGTCCACAATAATTTATTTTCATCGCTTACTCTTAGGTGCATTTTGATAGTTATAGGTATTAGGAAGTTTACTATAATACTGAGCTATACCTAGCAGCAGTCCTTGTTGCCATAGATTGCGCTACCCTTGATTTAGTTTATTCTATACTGGCTATATCATTTTTATTATTTTCAGAATTATTCATTCCATTTAATACCATTTTATACTGCTCTTCATTCAGTTTTAGCAAGCTTGTTTTTTCTGATTTTAAGTCATCACCGTTAAATCCAGAAAGCTGTACTACACCTAACTCTATTTGATGCTTATATATTATTTTCTGTTTAAATTCATCATAAGCTTTCATATAGTCTGCTATCCTTGTGCTTTTATACGGTGGATTTTTTTCTACGTTCAAATCAAACCAGTAAATATATGGATATTTTTTACCCTTTCCACAATCCTTATACTCAGGAAATTGGCTAAGCTCTACTTCTCCTATCCAAATTTCATATTTTTCTAGATTAAATTCACTTATTAAACTACTCTTAAAATCTAAATAGTTTTTAGTATTTTTTAATACCGTATAGACTTTAGGATAGGGTTCATTAATGAATAGCTGATTAAACTCTTCTGTTCCACAGAATGTCGCGATTACCGAAGTATCGTATTTTGTAATACTAACTGCTCTAAGATGGTGCATATTTAGATCTGGTGTAGGAGTGGCGGTACACGCAGATATTAAAAAAATACTACTAACTACTGTTATTCGTAACATCATTCTCACGTGACCTACTCCTAGGAATGTTTTAGTTTACTTAACATTGTCATGTACCACTACATAGGGTACACGCTCGTAATTAAATTTTAATGGCTTTTTTTGATAATACCGCTTTAATAAATCCCAAGGAGAAAAGCTATGGGCGATAATATTCTTCGTAAGCATTGTTTGAGCAAAAGCATGGTCTGTATTTAATTGATAGTTGTAGTCAGGCTGTTGATCATAAGAAGTTGGATCCCATTGACCTCCCAAATCTGCAATTATATTGTTACCGCTAGTCGTACCCAATAGTTCAGCTCTGATATTCACCCATGTATCTGCCACAGGTTTAGGAACTTTATATTTAATATTTGCTGCTGCATGTATTCTAATACTATCCCCTACAGGATCTAGTGTAATTAGATTTGCTACAGCGCCACATCGATACCTATTAACTTCTTCAGCCAAATGAGCGGCTTGCCATCCTCCTAAACTGTGACCTACAATGTTTATTTGTGCTTTAGGATTCGCTATTAAAAACATCTTCACTTGCGATAGTGCAAGATGGATTTGATTGTAGCCATAGTAGCGTGCATGACGCTTTGCGAGATAATTTGCACGCTCTGCAGTGTATCCTGCGCTTTTAATCTGACTTGTTAAAAAATCTTTAATAAATCTGTCTTTTAAGCTTCTTACATTATATGTAGGTCCACTTACTCCGTAACCATTTATACCAACAAATGGCTCATGATCACCCGCCCCTCCGATAAATATTGTGTAAAGCCCCCACGGATCCACCACTCCAACAGGATTAGCTCTTGCATACTCGTAAGTATTTAGCCCACCGTTTAGCCCAATAGGATCACTGGTCAGATAACGTCCTGTTTCAGGATTGTAGTACCGATGCCAGTTATAATAATAACCACTCTCATTATCTTCATACTGACCTGCAAACCTTAAATTAAACTCAAATGGCTGATTGGTTACAGACGCTGCCGCATTCGCGCTATTCATCAGATTTAATGACCGTGCCTTTTGCTTGGCTTGCATCTGTTGGGCTTGGCTTTTTGGGGTCGCTTTTACCGTCACCTGACCAAAGGCGTCATACTCCCCTTGCCAAACTAATTGCTGCTTGTCATTACTCACTTGTTGTGGGGTGCCAAGATGATCGGTGTGTATGGTATAGATAATTGGAGTGTTGTTTGTATCATAGTCGATCATAGCGATGGGTCTTAAACCCATATAGATATAACGACGGGTTAAAGTCTCTTGATCGCCCTTGACATCAATCTCAGCATCCAGCAGTCCTTGTTGCCATAGGTAGCGCTGCTCATGCTTGTCTTTAGTACTGCTGGCTGTAGTTTTACTCACTCGTTGCATAGCATGATTATAACGATATTGAGTGGGTTGCTTATTGTCATCGATAATTTGAGTGAGTTGACCTCGCGCACCGTAAGTAAACTTGCGCTGGGTTTGTGCTTTCTTATCTTGTCGTTGCTGAACGCTAATAAGGGTAGGATTGCCTGCAGCATCGTAGCGGTAAGTGCTTTTTTGCTCATTACCATTTGTTGTTGCAGTGATGCTTAACAGCTGATCAGTTCCCGTTCTATATTCATATTGAGCTTGGGATTTAGGGCTGTTCAAGCTGAGTCTGTTAGCATTGCGGTCATATTGGTATTGGGTGATTTGGCTTCTATCTGAGTTCATCACGCCGATGAGCTCGCCATAAGCATTATATTCTAACTGCTGGTTGTCCTTTTTATTCTTTTGCTTAGTACTGGTTGCAATAATTTGATTATTGCTATCATAGGTAAGCGACTTTTGATAGTCGCCATCCGTCCATGAAGTCAGCTTTCCTGTTTTGTCATAACTCGCACGGGCAGTTTTTCCATTGCTGTGGGTGAATGCCAGTAAGCCGCGTGCGCTGTCACTCTCGAGGTTTGAGATGAGGGCGATGCTGTTATGATCAGGATTTATCTTACGAATGATGCTCTCAAACCAGCCTTGAACAGGCGCTTGGTAGTTGACTTCAACAGGGTTGCTGATATCGTTATAGACATAGCTGAGCGTTGCGCCTTCAGGTAAGCCGACTTTATCTATTCTGCCTTTATTATCATACTGGTACTGGGTCTGCCATAGCTTGTCACTGTCTTTGAAATGTACCGACTCCACGGTGATGCGCCCTTGGATATCATAGGTGTACTGGGTGGTTTGCGTCGGGTCTATGATTTGACCTAAGTGAGCACCGTCATATGTGTAGGTGATACTTTCACAATTTGATTCGATAGTGGGGGTGATTGGATTAAGTTTACAGTATTTAGTGGCAATCAGCCTGCCGCTATTATCATAACGAGCTGTCTGTTGAGTGGTTGAGTTCTGTATGAGAATGGGCTGATCATTTAGGTCATACTCCACAAACGATTCACCCGTGTTAGCATCTTTAGCATAAACTATACGACCAAAGTCATCATAGAGACGCTCATAAGTCGCACCTTCTGGCAAAACAATCTGTTTGATTTTACCGAGCAGATTGGTTTCAATCTCAACGGTGGCGTCAGCACCGAGCAAGTTGTCAGCGGGATCAAATGCTGCTTGAGAGCTTTTTTCTGCATCCTCAGAGGATGAGCTTTGAGCATCAGCCACAGCATTCATGACTGGATTGTTCGCCAATGTTTGCATGCCGCTTGCGGTAGATTTTTGTTTAGGGCGGTCTTTTGAGCGGTGAGAAATATTATCATCATACTGCATAGCTGCTGGAACAATAAGCACTTTACCCTTGCTATCTAACCATTGACGTCCAGTAAGCTGACCTTCTTTATCATATTGATTGACTATTTGCTGACCATCATACAGCTGGTAGATGACTTGCTGCTTACTGTCATTATATTTAGCCGTAATGGTTTGCTCTAACTGGTTTATCCACTTAATAGGACGCTGCATGCTGTCATACGCTATGCTTACGGTTTGATCTCCGCGCTGCAGAGTGATGGGCAGACCTTTGTCATTGTAGTTAAGCGAGGTGGTGATGCCATCTGGTGCGATATGCTTGGCAAGCAAACTTTGCCCAGCGATAGTTTGATAATTAAAGTGCTCTGTTAGTCCTTCAGGATAACGAATTTCAGTAATGTTCTCGCCAAGCTCATCCCAGCGATATTGAGTTTGGACTGTGTCGCTGTGATTAGCGTCATTCGCTTGCGGCGCATCTATAGCGGTGACGACATCGCGTCCATTTATTTTACTGTAGTAAAATTTGGTTATACGCTCAATCAGTGTACTCTTTGTTTGTACGGTTATATTAGATGGAGAATCAGAAATAGCAGGTCGGAACCCTTGTTCTGTCATTGACACCACGTTACCCGACGCATCATAGACGAGCTTAGTCTGTGAGGTTTTGCCTTCAACCACACTGGGACGACTGATCAAGGTCGGTTGCATCGGGAATTTTTCATCGTCATAAGTATCCCGCTCCAAATTTTAAAAAAGCCTCACTTCAAAGTGGGGCTTTTTTTGCGCTTTACTATTACTGTTATCGTTTAACCCTCAAAAACGACTTAGCCTTATTTTTCTAAGTTCAGTCTTACTAGTTAGAAACCAGTTTTTGACCGTAATTGCAACTTCCCTCACGAGCAAAGCTATCCTCACCTTCAAGATGAAATTTTTTACCATCAAAAGACCAAGCGCGGATTTGGCATTCCATAGAGGTCTTACCCATGTAAATTACCTGAATTAAATTACTATTTAATTTAAAATCAATAGCCAATTCAGGCGTTGCTTCCCCACCAAAGGGCGGCTCGAACACTTGACCGCTACGAGTATCCGTAATAAGTCCGATTACACAAGACGCCCCGCAGCCAAAGACGATAAAGGAATAATGCCCATTAAAATTTGCGCCCTCTGCTAAGCCATTGCGAATACGGGTGCGATACATTCGCGCAGATTTATCGCGACCGTTGAAGTCTGGCATCTTAGCTTGAGTTGACGCGTTGGATTTTACCTTGATGGTTTTAGTGGGAAAATCACTAAAGCTTGGTATAGTTGTTAATAGCAAGCTTGGCGCAAATTTAAATTTACCACTGCCTGCGCAATTGTCATTCCAATACTGCACGCGCTGCGCTTTGGTTTGACTAAGCGCATGATTTGCCTGCGCGACCCAAGCTTCTAAAGTACGACCGGCGGCAAATAGCTTAATCACTTCACTATCTGACAGGTTATTGGCAATTCTAGGCGTATCCAAATGCTCAGCTTCTGCCACAACATCGGTCAGCCCAAGCATTCGCCCAATAATGGCGCATTCGTGGTCGTCACGATAATATGGCAAATAGTCACTATTGTTTTTAGCAAGGTTCGCGTAGCCAAGACGATTGGCTTCTGCAAGATAAAAGGCGGCACGTTTTTCTACTGCCGGAATTACCGTCTCCCACGACTCAGCATGAGCCGCGCTTAAAAACACGCCAATTATCATAAGGGAAAAATAGACGAATTTCATAAGAGCACTCCTTGCGCTTAGTCATAGTGACTGCCTTATTTGACTAGCACCGCTGAATCACAGTCTATTTTTAGTATGCCTCTAACATATCTTAAAGTCATTGCCATTACTTTAGTTAAAACGATAACTTTTGTAGCCCCAAAGTCTTTAGCCATGCTTCAATAGGATGCAAATCAAACTATCTGACTTGATCCCAAAGTTTGCTTAAGCGCTTTTGCGATACTGCGCCGCGCGTTTTCATCGGTTGGGCAAACAGCTGAATCCGAAACTCCTCAACCATCCAGCGGTAATCGCTGATCGCCTCAAGACTTGCCCGCCCCGCCAAGCGCTCCATATGCTCATCAAGTTGATAAACGCCTTCCAAATCAGCGTCCAAATTGTGCTCCAAGCGCTCAAGGCGAATCTCAAGCGCCTCCAAATAGCGCGGATATTGCTGCCAGTGGCTATAATCCATCCGGTAAACAAAGTCGGCTAAATGCAAGTCCTCAAGCTGGTCTTCGATATCGTCAATCGACTCACCAAAAATCTCGCGATCAAGCATGAGTAGCCCTTGGCGGATACGCTGCCAACGGGTGTAAACGGTTTTTAGCGTTTTAATCACTTGCTGACCGACCGATAAAAACTGGCTTAATACTGCCTCACAAGTTTTGGCAAACTCTTTTGGCGTTAACGGCAACTCTTCTGCCAAATTAACCGCTATTTTATCTGCACTTTCTGGCAAATCGCTGCTGTGATCAAATAAAATATAATGCTCCTCTAAAGCGGCATCAAGGGCGGCATCAATCACCACCGTTTTGAGCGCTTCCATATCGCCAAGCGGCGCAAACGCAAGCTTAAAGGCTTTGTCAATTTGACTGGTAAGCTGCTTTTTGCGAGCGCCAAGTTTTAGCTTAATTAACGTTAATACGCCAATTCGATGCGCTTGCAAGGCGGCGGTGACATCGGTAAATTGATGAATACTGACCGCACTGCCTTCGCTGTCGGCAACAAGCGCAGCAAATTCTTTCACCACCACGCCAGCATGATGACGATTTTTACTAAAGGCAAAATGCTCAGGGAAGCTGTCGTGCGCCCCTTGCTGCTCATTGACCGCTTGCCGAGTCTCGCTGGCATGGCGGATTTGCAGCGTTGGCAGGTCGCGACCTTTTTCAATCAAGCGGTTTTTTTCATCAACGACGCAAATTTGCGGCTGCAAATAACGATCAATCGACGACGGATTAAAGCTTTCAGGCTTAACTGCCATCACGCCGCGGCGATGCAGCGCTTGCGTTAACTGTTTTAACAAGCCTTGCGAGGCGTTTGGGTCAAGCTCATCAAACAGGCTGTCGGCAGTGTCCGGAATCGGCACAATTTGACGGCGAATGTCTTTGGGTAACGACTTTAACAATTGCAACACCAACTCAAAGCGCCACCCCGGAACGCCCCAAAGCAGCTCAACGGCGTCCAATTGCGGCAAGGCAACAAGCGGAACGCGAATGCTCACGCCATCGTCATCGCTTGCTGGGTCAAACACGTAGCTGAGCGGCAATTTCAAATCGCCCAATTGCCAAACTTCGGGGAAATCACCCGTCGTTGGCGCTTGGCTGTTCATCACGTCATCATCGGTGAAAAACAAAAACTTGCTATCCGTTTTTTCAACTTCAGCGCGCCAATCTTCAAAGGCTTTTCGGCTGGCAATGTTTTCAGGGATTTTTTTATCGTAAAACTGATACAGCGCTTCTTCATCAACCAATAAATCACGGCGGCGAAGCTTATCTTCAATGCGCTCAACGTGGGCAATTTTGTCCAAATTATGCTGCAAAAATGGTGCTTGTCGACCAAAGTTTCCGGTCACCAAACCATCACGGATAAAAATTTCACGAGCCTCAATCAAATTGACCTGCTCATAATTGGTCAGCTGCTTGCTGATAATAATTAAACCAAACAAGCTGATTTGCGCGTAAGCTTTCACGCGACCGGTTTTTTTCGACCAATGCGGCTCAAAATAATGATATTTAAGCAAATCGCCTGCCGCTGAAATAATCCATTCCGGCTCAATTTTAGCAACCGTTCGCATAAATACTTGCGAGGTTTCGACCATTTCAAACGCCATCACCCAAGGTGGAACTTGTTTAAAGACGGTACTTGCCGGAAAGATTTTGGCTTTTTGCTGACGCGCTGCCAGATATTCGCCGCGATTTTCGGTTTTGTGGGCGATAATGGATAATAGTCCTGTTAACAGCGCTCGGTGCAAATTGGCATATTTGACTGCTTTCATTGCGTCCTCATCCATGGCATCGGTCAGTTTTGCCGCTTTATTATTCTTATCAATCAGCTGCAATTCGCTCACCATCTGCTCAAGCTGGCGCTGCGTTTGCTGCCATTCGCGAAGCCTTGGGAAGCTTAAATAGTGCTTTTTGGCAAACTGCTTGCGCTGATTTCCGGACAGTTTGTTGCCGTCCTCATCTTTTTCAAACAGCGCTTTCCAAAGGTTTAAATAAAATAAAAAGTCAGAATCTTCACCGCGAAATAATGCGTGTTTTTGGTCGGCTTGGGTACGCTTATTTGCTGGTCGCTCTCGCGGGTCTTGAACGGCTAATGCGGCTACCACAATGAGCATTTCACGGATACAATCAAAGTCATAGCCGGCAACAAGCATTCGCGCAAGTCTTGGGTCAATCGGCATCCGCGCCATTTGTTGACCGATTTTGGTAAGCTGAACGCTACTTTTACGCGAGCGTGCAGCGGGCTTATCACCAAGCGCACCAAGCTCGTTGAGCAGCTTTTGACCGTCGCTGACCAGTCGCGTGTCCGGCGGCTCGATAAAATCAAAGTCATCCACTTGACCTAGCCGCAAGTTTGCCATTTGTAAAATGACCGATGCCAAATTGGTTCGTAAAATTTCAGGCTCGGTAAATTCAGGGCGACCGGAAAAGTCCTCCTCGCTATAAAGACGGATACAAACGCCCGGCGCTACCCGACCACAGCGACCTTTACGCTGATTTGCCGCCGCTTGCGAAATCGCTTCAATTGGCAAGCGCTGAACCCGCGAGCGGTAAGAGTAGCGCGAAATCCGCGCAAATCCTAAATCAATGACGTAGCGAATCCCCGGAACGGTTAGCGCTGTTTCGGCAACGTTGGTGGCAATGACAATGCGCCTGCCGCGACCGGACGGCTGAAAAATGCGCTGCTGTTCGGCAAAAGTTTGCCGCGCAAATAATGGCAATACTTCAGTATGCTTAGGACCATGACGCTCAAGCACCTCTTGAAGCTCGCGGATTTCAGCTTCGGTTGCTGCAAATATTAAAATGTCGGCTTGGTCAGGGTGACCTTTGCTATGCGCGTCGTTAAAGCACTCCTCAACGGCAGCAACCACCGCTCGCGGCAGATTTTCTTCAAAGTCATCAAAGCTGTCATCGTCCGAGCTTGCTACTGGCTCATCAGTCAGCGGTCGGTAGCGAACCTCAACCGGATAACTGCGACCCTCAACATTAAAAATTGGCGCAGGAACTTCCCGTTTAAGCCTTGCATCATAATGGCTAAAATAATCGCTAAAGCGTCCGGTATCGAGCGTCGCTGAAGTAATAATCACCTTTAAATCAGGGCGCTTTGGCAAAATTTGCTTCAAATAGCCCATGATAAAGTCGATATTTAAGCTGCGCTCATGCGCCTCATCGATGATGATGGTGTCATATTTAGATAAAAACCGGTCATGACCAAGCTCAGCAAGCAAAATTCCATCGGTCATAAGCTTGACAATTGAGTCGCTTGAGCCTTGCTCGTTAAAGCGAACCTTAAAGCTGACCGTTTGCCCAAGCGGCTCGCCCAATTCCTCAGCAATTCGGTTAGCAACGCTTCTTGCCGCAAGTCGCCTTGGCTGAGTGTGACCAATTTGCCCCGTCACGCCGCGACCTGCAAGCATGGCAAGTTTCGGCAACTGAGTGGTTTTCCCAGAGCCCGTTTCGCCTGCCACGATAATCACTTGATGGTCAATAATCGCTTGAATCAAGTCATCGGCGCGCAAACTTACCGGCAAATCCATATTTAACTTTGCCGCAAGATTTTCAGGAATGCTGTCGATTCGCGCTTGAACTGCCGTTTGCGAGCGCGCTTGAATCTTAGCAAATTGTGACTGCTTTTTTTCAAGCTCACCAATCAGCTTTTCGTTGTTGTTTGGATTTTTGCGAATTTGCTGATTGAGCTTGCTAATATCGCGCTCAAGTCTTGATAAATAATGCTTATCTTTGGCAAGGACAAGCGTATTTGCAAGGTCGTCAGCTATGCTGCCTTGTTGATTTATATTTTGTTGATGAGCTGTTGAATTGTCTGCTTGGTTTGGCGTTGGGCTAGAAATATCGGTCATATTTACTTAGGCTATTTTTATTAAAGAGTGTTTAAATTATGGGGGCAAAAGACCGTAGATTCAAGCAAGATAGCTGATTGCAGGTTGTCATTTACGCTCTAAAAAGCTTTGGGGCGTGGCAAATAAAACGGCTTTTACATTGCCTATCATCCGCTAAGCCCTTACACTGGTTATTTTTTCTATAATTTTGTCAAATATTTGCTCGCCACACTTTATATAGAAAAATAGAAAACCGCTCGTCCACTGCTACCAAAATACAATTAAGAATTGCTAAACAAGGGTTATCACTATGATGTCATATGTTCAGGAAAATCAGCAACTGTTCGCGCTAGGACTTCTGCTTTTTCTGATACTTGCGGTGTTGCTTGTTTTTCAGTTTTTAGCGCTTTGTTATGGTCAGCAGCTCACTTCCCAAATCATTCGCGGCTGGGTAATTACCAAACGCTACCTAAGCCAAAACCAAGTCATGATGTCGTTTCAAAATCGTCACCCAAAGCTTTTTGCTACTCTCGCACGACGCTTTGATTTGCGGCATTTCAGCGGCTTGTCCTTAACGATTTTAACGCTTATGATGGTTTATATTTTGACGCTTTTTATCGGACTTGTCGAAGATGTTGCCACGCTTAAGCCCATCGTCGAGACCGATCATTTTGTCTCGGCGCAGATGAGCCTACTTCGCGACTCGCCGATTATTGGCTTTTTTATTCCCATTACCAGCTTTGCTTCAACGCCGATGACCGCGCTTGTGATGCTATTTACCGCGGTGATTTGTTGGGTGATTCGGCAGTATTATGTTTTGGTTGGGCTGTTGGTGGCGACCGTTGGCAGCGCAGCGTTTACGTTTTTAAGTAAAATGCTGTTTCAGCGTGAGCGCCCCGCCGATATTTTACTTTTTGAGCACACTCATTCGTTCCCAAGCGGTCATGCGACGATTACTCTTGCGTTGTATGGGTTTATCACCTATCTTTTGATTCGCTTTAGCCAAAATTATGTTCATAAAATCCGCATTTTTGTGATGGCGTCGTTTTTTATGGTGCTGATTGGGCTGAGCCGAATTGTCCTCAACGAGCATTATTTAAGCGATGTTTTGGGTGGCTATTTGGTTGGTGGACTTTGGCTAACCTTTGCCATCAGCGTAACCGAATGGCTGAGCGCAAAAGGCAAAATCGATTGGCACGTTAAGTGGTTAGCCAATCATATTTATTTGGTTTGGTTTAGCGGCGTTGGGATATTTATTAGCACCATCATTTATGCGGAATTTTTTCAGTTTCCGTTGTTGTTTTAAGCTTATTTTGGAACTATCAACGATGATTTTTGAAATCAATCCTCTCAAAGTTATCAATAAATTATCCTTTTATTTTGATGACCACCATTTAGGTAGAGATAAAACAAAAAACAACTTATTTTCTAGCAGATAAATTTTATAAAATGAAATATACTAATAAATATTCCAATTAGCAGGCTATTTACTTCTGTGCTAATATAATCTGCTAATCATCGCCGTTCTAGAATAGAAGATTGATTATGAAAGAATCTATATTCATTATATTTTTTTCGATAATTTTTATCACGGCAGTTAGAGATAATAATTTATTATCCTCTATACTTCTACAAATACTTTTACTCATTCCAATAAAAGATAAGATTTTTAAATATTTTCTTGATTTATACTGGAAAAAATTAGAAGCTCAAAATCTAAAATATACAGAAATTGATAGCGATTATGTCACTAAAGGTCGTGCAGCTAGAGTTATTATTCCAAAAATATTTTTTGATTATAAGATTGGTAATAAAGAATTTCAAGGTAGCTTTACTTATGACTCAAGATTTTTTACATCTTATGCCGACTCATCTAAAAATTTTTTTGAGCAAATAAATAAAGTAGAATTATATTACAATCCTAAAAATCCATATAGGTATTTTGTATGTAAGCCTATAAATAGAGATATGTTAATAGAATCAAAAATAATAAAAATACTTTCTCTTATATCTTTATTTATCTTATGTTATAACATAATTCTAACTCTTCATTAGAAAAATACTTCTAAAATATTCTGCGAATTTTATAGTTAAATATTCATAAAATAGATATAAAAATTTTAACTAAATTAATTTATGAGATAAAATATTTATTATTCTTCAAACTAATTGGATATCGCAAAGAAAAAGAAGTAATAAAATAAGTTGCTACAAGCTATAATTATAGCACCCTAACTCAAAGGTCAACAAATATTACCTAAAGTCTATCAAGCCACCTTCTTATACTGACTTTTTCCTGCAATAATCGTTTCGCTCACCACGCGATCATCGCCCATCGTCATGAGCACAAACAGCTGCTCATCTAAAATGTCCGATTGCGCCATTCTGCGCTCAAGAAGTGGCGTGGCGGCTAGGTCAAGCACCACAAAGTCCGCCTCTTTTTTGGGAACAAAGTTACCGATTTTGTCATCAAGCACCAAAGATTGCGCGTTGCCAAGGGTGATTTGATACAAGCCTTGATGCGCCGAGAGTGGATTGTTTTGTAGCTGCTGAACTTTGTAAGCCTCGCTAAGCGTTGCCAGCATTGAGAGGCTCGTTCCTGCGCCAACGTCGGTTGCGATACTCACGCCGGTGTAGCCAAGCGTTTTTTTCAAGTCAAACAAGCCGCTTCCCAAAAACAGGTTGGACGTTGGGCAGTGGGCAATTTGCGTTTCGGTGTCGCGAAGGCGCTCGTACTCAAAATTTTCTAGATAAATACCGTGGGCAAGCGTGGTGTAGCGTCCCAAAAGCCCCATCGATTCATAAACGTCCAGATAGCCTTTGTGATGAGGATACAGTTTTTTGACAAAGGCAATCTCGTCGCGGTTTTCTGCCACGTGAGTCTGCATGTAAACGCGGTCGGTCGCCGCATAAAGCTCGCCTGCCAATTGCAGCTGCTTTGGCGTTGAGGTGATGGCAAATCGCGGGGTGATGGCAACGTGCTGACGACCTTTTTCATGCCATTTGGCAATGATGTCTTGGGTGTCTCGGATGCCCTGCTCGGTTGGCACGCAAAGGTTTTCTGGCGCGTTTTGATCCATGAGGACGTTGCCAGTAATCATTCGGGTATTTAGCCGTGAGCTTTCCTCAAAAAACGCATCGACCGACTGCGGATGACTGGTCGAAAATACCAACGCTGTGGTCGTACCGTGAGCCAAGAGCTGATTTAAGAAAAATTTGGACGTGTCATGGGCAATTTTTGGGTCGCCAAATCCGGCTTCGGTAACAAAGGTATAATTGCTGAGCCAATCAAGCAGCTGCTCGCCAAACGCTGCCATCATGTCAATCTGCGGATAGTGAACATGGGTGTCGATGAAGCCTGACATGATAAGCTTATCTTGATAATCGTGAATAACGGCAGGCGCGTTGCCCTCAATACTGCCCTCATGAGCGGCAAACTTTTTCATCATGGCATCGCGGTGACCATAGTCGACCACCAAGCCGCTGACATCATCGACGACAAGCGCGCCAACCTCGATATATTCAGGATAAATGCTTACGCCTTTGACCACGGGCATCAGCTCAATGTCGCGGTTAATGCTGCTTGGGACATCAGCACGGGCGGCTAAGTCATTTTCCGTTAAATAATGCAAAAGCTTGGCTTGATAAATGTGTAAGGTCATTTTCTGGCTCCTTTAATTTTTTTTATTACCGTTAACATTACACTTGGTGGTATTGCTTCAGCACTTGGGCGGCAATCGATACCGCCACCGCCATCGGCTCTTTACCGCCAATAGCAATGCCAATTGGCATGGTCAGCGCCTGAACGCTATCTTCACTATAGCCGCGCGCCAAAAGCCGGTCGTAAAAGCGCTTGGATTTGGTTGCCGAGCCAATACAGCCGATATAGGGCGCAGCTTTGTCAGGATGGTCACCAATCTCGTCAATTGCCGCGCGAATCAGTTCAAAATCAAGGCTGTGGTCATGGGTCATCACCAAAATAAACTGCTGACGCCGCTGCGACTCACCTTTTAGCAAATCGCTTTTTACCAAAGCATTTTGGACAAACGGCTTGATAAAATCGACCGGCTCGTCAACCACATGCGCTCGAATGTGGTCAGGCAAGTTGTAGCTTGGCGTATCATTGCTTGCGCTGATGACAAACGGCGCAAACATCTCCGCTCGGCTATCGACCCAATCGACTTGGCACGGCAATTCTGCCAAAATTTTCATCAATGCCGTTGCCACATGCCCTGCCCCAAATACCAAAAGCGATAACGGCGGGGTGAGGTTAAAGCACTCAAACATCACCGTAACACTACCGCCGCAGCACTGAGCAAGCTTTGCCCCAAGCGGGTAATGCTTGGTAAAAACCGAGTCGCGGCGGGCAGCTTGGGCTTTTTCTGAGCGCAGCTTTGGTGCAGCTTCGTCATCGATTGCCTCGCCTGCCAGCAGTTTTCGCGCGGTTGCCATCACGTCATGCTCAAGACCGCCGCCGCCTAAGGTATCAAAAGCGGCGTCCTTGGTGATGACCATTTTGGCTTGTAGCGCTCGCGGCGCCGATCCCGTGGCCGCAACAACAGTCGCGAGCACGTGCGGAGTTCCTGACTTTTGGCAGCGAGATAGCGCCTCAATCCAGCGCTCAGGGGCGCGATTAATCGACTTCACTATGAGCCGGCCCCCGCGCTCCGGCGACGTTGGGATGTTTTGCTTCCTCAGGCTCATCATCAAACAGACGTCCTTCAACCTCAGGCGGCATCTCATCACTGGCGTGGTCAACGTCTTGCGGCACGACCTTGTCGTTATTGACCTCATCGTTAATAGCTTTGTCGCCGTCTTGCTCGCTTTTTAGGCTTGCAATCGCCGCTTTATTTTCCGGCTGATTAATCTCCCAAGCCTCATTTTGCAAGCGCATGACCGCTTTTAGTACCGCTTCAGGCGTTGCCGGCATGGTCAAATTTGGATTTTGTTGGTAATCCACCAAACTTGCTACCGCGTTATTTATCGCGCACCAAACGCTCGCGGCAAGCATAAACGGCGGCTCTCCCACGGCTTTTGAATTGTAAATGGTCTGCTCTTCATTTTTGCGGTCAAAGAGTTTAACTTGCCACTGCTTTGGTAGATCATGCGCGGTTGGGATTTTATAATTGGCAGGACTGTTGGACGCCAAGTTGCCTTTATCATCCCAAGTCAGCTCCTCAGTGGTCAGCCAGCCCATGCCTTGAACAAAGCCGCCTTCAATCTGACCGATATCAATGGCAGGGTTAATCGACTGCCCCACATCATGAAGCACATCAGCACGAACGACTTTATATTCGCCAGTTAAGGTGTCAATCTCAACTTCTGAGCACGCCGCACCAAGGGCAAAGTAAAAAAACGGTCGCCCCCAAGCTTTTGAGCGGTCATAAAAAATCTTTGGCGTTTTATAATAGCCGGTTGAGGATAAGCTGATGCGGTGCTCATACGCCATTCGGATAAATTCAGCAAAGGTCAGCTCTTTTTTATCGCCAATAATGACGTGGTTGTTTTTAAACTCAATGGCGTCTTCGCTGACCTCAAAATGTTTTGCAGCAAATTCAACCAATCGTGATTTGATGGTCAGACAAGCATTTTGCGCGGCTTTTCCGTTAATGTCCGTTCCTGAGGACGCCGCGGTTGGTGAGGTGTTTGGCACTTTATCAGTTCGGGTGGCAGAAACTTTTACCGTATCCAAATCAACGTCAAATTCATTGGCAACGACTTGGGCAATTTTGATAAATAGCCCTTGCCCCATTTCGGTGCCGCCGTGGTTTAAATGAATACTGCCATCGGTATAAATGTGAACGAGCGCGCCGGCTTGGTTGAGCGTTTGAATGGTAAAGGAAATCCCAAATTTTACCGGTGTTAAAGCAATACCGCGGCGCTTGTCCGTGCCGTCTTTTTCAGATTTCTTGTTAAAGGCAATGATGTCGTCGCGGCGTTTGGCATAGTTACAATCTTTTGCCAAATTGTCCATCAAAATCGCCAAATCGAAGTGCTCAATCGGTTGACCGTAATGGGTGGATTGACCGTTTTGGTATAAGTTGTCAAGGCGAACTTGCAGCGGGTCTTTGCCCAAAGTATAGGCAATATGGTCCATCATATATTCGGCAGTGAGCAAGCCTTGAGGACCCCCAAAGCCGCGATAGGCAGTGTTGGATACCGTATGAGTCTTGCAGCGATGCCCTGCAATGTGAGCGTCGGGGTAATAATAAGCGTTGTCGCAGTGGAACATGGCGCGGTCAACAATCGCGTCCGACAAGTCAGGCGAGTAGCCACAAAGCCCTGCCAGCTGCATGTCAACACCAACGATTTTACCATTGTTATCAACACCGACGTCATAGCGGTTTAAAAACTCGTGGCGCTTTCCGGTGACGACCATATCATCTTGGCGGTCAAGGCGCATGCTAACCGGCAAATTATGGCGCTTGGCAACGACGCCGCAAAGACACGCCCAAGCCGCTGCTTGCGTCTCTTTTCCGCCAAAACCGCCGCCCATGCGCCGAACGATGGCATTGACCGCGTGAAAGGGCAAATCAACGACTTCAGCAACCAGCTGCTGAACTTCGCTTGGGTGCTGCGATGAAGTGTAAACTTCCAAGCCGCCGTCATCACAAGGCACGACATACGCCACTTGACCTTCAAGGTAAAAGTGCTCTTGACCCAGCATATGAATATGACCTTTGATGCGCTTATCCGCCTTTTCAAGCGCCGCTTTGGCATCGCCGCGCTTCATAAAATGGCTTGGTCGCACAAATAGCGACTGCTCGAGCGCGTCATCAACGGTCAATACCGCAGGAAGCGGCTCATAGTCGACTTGAGCTTTTAGCACCGCTTTTTTGGCAGCGCGGTGCGAGGTTGCTACCACCAAAAATAGCGTTTGCCCAACGTATTCGGTAATCTCATCAACCATTAATGGGTCGCCATCAAATACAGGACCAATATCGGTTTTGGCAGGCAAATCTTTAAAGGTCAACACGTCAATGACGCCGTCAGCTGCGCGAACCGCATCGAGGTTCATCTTAGTGACGCGAGCGTGAGCATGGCTACTTTTACCAACCGCTAAATGCAAGGTGCTTTCCGGCTTTAGCATATCGTCCACGTAGGTTGCCGTTCCCATCACGTGGCTGATGGCGCTGTCATGTTTGACCGAGGTGCCAATTTTGTGTTTTGGCGGTCGCACTCGGCGGATGCTGTAACTGTCAAAAAGGGTGGAATGATGGCTCATAATGATTCTCTTTTTAGAATGGGTTTAAATCATATAGGTTAAAAGTTAAATCTAAGTCCCGCTCTTGCTGTGAAACGCACGACTTTTAAGCCGAAACGGTTTGATTTTTTGCCAAAAGCTCCTTGCCGCATTTGATTAACAAGCGCTTGGTGACGTTTAAGCGGTACTCGCGGCTCGCGCGAACGTCGGTCATTGGCGTGACATCATTGGATAAGGCATCGGCGGCGGCTTGAAATCTGTCAAGGGTAAGCGGTTGACCGATAAGCGCGTTTTGGCTGTTTTTAGCAAGTAAAGGAATCGCTGCCATACCGCCAAGACCGATAGTTGCCGTTTCAATGGTGTCGCCGTCCTCTGATAGCCCAAGTTTTACCGCCACCAAACACGCCGAAATGTCATCTTCATAGCGCTTGCTGATTTTATGAATGAATAAATGTTCGCGGTCACTCATTAAGGGAATTTGAACGCTAACCACGTAAGCGCCCGCGCAAAGTTTGGTCTTTTTATAGTCTAAGAAAAACGCCGATAACGGCATGGTTTCATCACGGACGCCGCCATCGTTATTATTTTTATCACTAGAGCTATCGCAATAACGAAGCTGAATTTGCGCATCAAGCGCCAATAACACCGGCGGCAAATCACCAATGGGCGAGGCGTTGGCAATATTGCCGCCAAGCGTTCCCATATTGCGAATTTGCGGGGAAGCAATGCGCTCAAACAGCGCCGCAAATTCAGGGAAATGCGGCTGTAATACTGGCAGCATGGCGTTATAGCTCATGCCCGCGCCAAGCGTTAGCACTTTTTTACCTTCCTTTTCATCAACCGACCATGATTTAAGCGCGTCGATTCCAGCAAGCTGAATAATAACCTCATGGTCAACTAAGCGCTGAGTGATGGTCAATCCCAAATCTGTACCGCCCGCCCAAATCGTCGCTTGCGGGTAGCGGCTTAGGATTTGGTTTAACTCATCAATTGAAGTTGGCGCAAAGAGCTTTTTTGAGCCTTGGGTAAGCTTAGGCCTTGGCTCATCGTTTGCATTTTGGTTGTTTTCTTGATGGCTTTTACTTGCCGCCATCGCATCAATAGCAAGCCCAAGCGCTTTGACGCCTTGTTGCGACGCGCTTTGGGCGTTGCCAATCTCAGTCATGGCAAGCCCTGCTTCAATAATCGGTCGATAGCCAGTGCAGCGGCAAAGGTTCCCTGAAATGGCAGCGACAATATCATCGTAACTTAAATCGTCGCCGTTTTGACGCGCGTTTTGACGATGATTTTCATAAACGCTGGCAAGCGACATCACAAAACCGGGCGTACAAAAACCGCACTGCGAGCCGTGACACTCAACCATCGCTTGCTGCGCCGGATGCAACTGGGCGCGGTCGGGATGGTGGTCTGGGTTGTCCGCCAAAAATGCCGCCGTCATAATATGATGACCGTCGAGTAATGACAGCAGCGTAATACACGAGTTAAAGGTAAAAAACGGCGCGCTTTCATCATCGCCCAAGCGCTGAGCCATGACCGTACAAGCGCCGCAGTCGCCGCTACCGCAGCCTTCTTTGGTATCGGTTTGGCGCGCTTGAAGCCGCAAATAGTCAAGCACTGTGGTGTTTGGGTTGAGCGCAGTTTCCTCAACGTATTTTCCGTTTAAATAAAATTGAATCATGGCAACCCTCGGCTCATCTTAATTATGTTATTTTAAAACGCAAAAACCCCTGAGCAGCTAAATTATTAGCACTCATAGAGGTATCAAATAAATGGTCTCAGCGCGGTAACGGTGTTCCATAGCGACATAGTTATCTTCCTTGTCTATTGGCAATTGCCAATCATCATCCTTGATTAGCGCTTGTATGATTACGATTTAGTCTTTATATATACTTCAATAGCTTAATTATTTATTGTCAACGTCACTCTCATCGCAGCTTCCTGCCACGGATAAAGGCGGATAAATGACAACTTTATAAAATAATAATCATTATTGTAATTTACTAAAAAATAAACAAATTTGTAAAAAAATAGCTGACTGCTTAGTCAGTTTGTCTCATAAGCTTATTCCGATTATTCGTTATCGAAATAAGAAAGGTTCGCAATAAAAAGTCAAACTTGCGCTGTTGACCTTGATTACGAACCTTTTTTAGTCTCTTAACTTAAAAAATATTGACTCATTAAGCATTTAAAGCGTCTCGGCAGCAAGTTCAAGCAGGCTTGCATTTCCGCCAATTGCCGTGGTATTCACCGTTTTTACCCGCTCGGTGACAAAGCGGTAAAGATACTCGGTGGTGAGCATCGTCAGCAGCTCATTGTCATTGGTTATGGCAATAACCTGAACCAGTGCGCCGTCCAATTTTGCCAAGTCAGCGCTTATTTCTAAAACCTCTTGAATATCGGCGCTAATGGCAACTTGCATAAAATTTTGCGCTAATAAATCTTGGGTTTGACAATTATTATCAATTATTAATACTTCGGTTGGAACACCTGCCGAATGCAATTCAGCGACAATTTTAGCGCTAATTTCATCAAAATTTGCCCCATTTTTTGCCGGACAATAAAAAATTACCTTATTTCCCGTAATCAGCGCGGCGATAAGCTGACCTAAAACGGCTAAAAAGTCCGCGTTTTTGCCCGCCATCACCAGCGTTTTGCCGCGACCGCGAACGTACCAGTCGTTGCTCTCGCCTGTTGCACTCGTTAACCGGTGAGCGTCATCAAGGCTTTCAGCATTGGTAAAAATTTGATTGAGCAATTGCTCGGCTTTTTGCGAAAAACTTTTGTCAGTTGCAAAAATTTTAACGATTTCAGCTGCCGTATTTTGTAAAATACTTCGACGCTCAGAAGCCGTCATCAATCGCCAATTTTCAATTACTTTGTCATCTGTTGTCATTGTTATTCTTCCTCCCCTTGCGCTGTCATCATTGGAACAGGCGTAAATTGGGTGGTCATAAGCCGCGACACATAAAGCGAGCCGCCAGCTTTTGGTCCCGTTCCTGACAGACCGCAGCCACCAAAGGGCTGCTCGCCGACCACCGCGCCGATTTGGTTGCGGTTGATATAAGTGTTGCCAACGCATGCGCGGCGCTCAATGGCGTCAGCCGTTCGCTCAATTCGGCTATGAATGCCAAGGGTCAGCCCAAATCCAGTGGCGTTAATCTCATCAATCAAGTCATCAAGCTTATCAGCGCGGTAGCGCAGAACGTGCAAAATCGCCCCAAAATGCTCGCCGCCAATGGTTTTTATATCATCAACCTCAATGAGCGTTGGCGCAACAAACGTACCTTTTGCCGCCTCTTTTTCAGAAATTGGGGTTTGGAATAACAGTTTAGCGACAGGTGAATTTTTTAGTTGCTCAATGTGGTTCTCAAGCTTTTGTTTTGCGGTGGTATCAATCACGGGACCGACATCGGTGGCGACCCGTTCAGGAGTGCCGACCGACAGCTGCGCCATAAAACCGGTTAATAAATCGATAACCGTATCGGCAACGTCCTCTTGAACGCAAAGCATCCGGCACGCTGAGCAGCGCTGACCTGCCGACCCAAACGCCGACAGCGCCACATCTTTGACCACTTGCTCCGGAAGCGCGGTTGAATCGACAATCATGGCATTTTGACCGCCAGTTTCGGCAATCAGTAGCGGTAATATACTACGCTCACCTTGATATAAGCTTTGGTTAATAGTTTTTGCGGTTTTGGTTGAGCCGGTAAAAATTACGCCGGAAATTTTTCTTGATGCCGTCAACGCACCACCAACTTCGCTGCCACCGGTAATAAATTGCAGCGCATCGGTAGTCACGCCAGCTTGATGCATAAGCTTAATCGCAAAATGGGCAATTAGGCTCGTTTGCTCGGCAGGTTTTGCGACCACGGTATTTCCGGCAACTAAGGCGGCGACAATTTGACCGGTAAAAATGGCGAGCGGAAAATTCCAAGGGCTGATACAAACGACCGTCCCGCGAGCCTTAAACGTCCCGCGCTGCAAATTGCCATCAAAATCAATGACCGTTGGCGGCTCATTGTGCAAGCGCTCGGCTTCATTGGCATAATAACGGCAAAAATCGACCGCTTCTTTAATCTCATCAATGCTGTCTTGAATGGTTTTTCCGGCCTCTCTTTGGCAAAGCACCATAAGCTTGGCAAAATTAGCTTCATATAAATCGGCTATTTTTCGCAAAATTTCTGCTTTTTTGCTTACCATGACCGCTTGCCAAGCTTCTTGCGCGTCAATGGCATGGGCAACCGCTTGATGGGCAAGGTCGGCATCACCATCGATGACCTCGCCGACTTTGACATCATGATTCCACGGCGCAACAACGTCCCTTTTCTTTAACGTCGATTTGGTTAACGCCGATTCCGATATCGTTTCACCATTAATTATCGGCGCAGCTTGCCAGTATTTTTCAACATCATCCATCGCCGCTTTTAACGGCTGCCACTGCGATTCCACAAAGATATTTACCCCAAAGCTTGCGGTTCGGTCACCATAAATATCTAAGGGCAGCGGAATGTTTGGGTTGGCAAGGGTGGCAAACGAAGTAAGTTTGTCGTAAGGGTGGCAGGTCAGCTGCTCAATCGGAAATGACTTATCTAGCAGCTGATGGACAAATGAGCTGTTCGCGCCATTTTCAAGCAACCGGCGCACCAAATACGGCAGCAAATCTTTATGAGCGCCAACGGGGGCATAAATGCGAACCGGAATTCGGTAGTCTTTTAAAATATGGTCGTAAAGCGCATCGCCCATACCGTGAAGCCTTTGCAGCTCATAGTCTTGATGAGTACTCATGGTCATAATAGCAGCAAGGGTATGCGCGTTATGACTGGCAAATTGTGGCCAAATCAGCCCTCGGTTTTGCGGACTTAACAAATAGCGCGCGCAAGCCAAATAGGCGGTATCTGTGCCCTCTTTTCGCGTCCAAACTGGGTATCCGGCAAGCCCTTTTTGCTGAGCTAATTTAATTTCAAAATCCCAATACGCGCCTTTAACTAAGCGAACCGGAATCCTATCGCCAACCTCAGCTGCCAACGCTGAAAGCCAACCCAGTACCGCAAGCGCGCGCTTGGAATAGCCTTGAACCACAATGCCAAGACCATCCCAACCAAGCGTCATCGGGTCGCGATACAGCGATTCAAAAAGCTTCAGTGAAATCTCAAGGCGGTCGGCTTCTTCAGCATCGATGCTGATATCAACGTCAAGACCACGCGCCGCTTCAATCAGCAACAAGCAGCGCTGCCGAAGCAATCCCATAACTTCAGCCTCGTGGGTTGCCTCATAGCGCGGGTGCAGCGCGGACAATTTTATCGACACCGAGGGCTTAGGGATTCCGGCTTTGACCGTGATTTGCGCCGCTTGTTTGATGGCACCTAAATAGTCATTAAAATATTTTTCAGCATCGTTATCGGTGACTGCCGCCTCGCCAAGCATATCAAACGAGTAGGTATAGCCTTTATCGCGGTAACTTTGGCTGTTTGATAACGCCGCCACCATCGTTTCTGCCAAAACAAACTGCTGCCCCATAATTTGCATGGCTTGCTGCATAGCGCGGCGGATGACCGGCTCACCCATTTTTTTGGTCATTTTATCCAAAAAGCTACTGGCAGTTGTTTTTGGGTCAATGCTGACCACGCGACCGGTCAGCACCATTCCCCACGTCGAGGCGTTGACCAGTAACGTATTGTCATTTTTTAAATGCTTTTTCCAATCGGCAACGCTCATTTTATCGGCAATCAATTTGTCTGCCGTGGCATTGTCCGGAACGCGAATGAGCGCTTCGGCAAGGCTCATGAGCAAAATGCCTTCTTGGGTATCAAGGCTGTATTCAAGCAGTAACGAGTCCACCATTTTAATGGCTTTGGTGTCATTACGGACGTGACTGACCAGCGAGGTCGTTAACGCCGCTGCTTGCTTTCGCTCGTCATCACTTGGTTTGGCAAGGGGCAATAGCCTCTCAAGCCAACGCGTTTCATCGACGCAATAAAGTGGCGAGATAAACTGCTTTCGGGTGGTGGTTGAGTCGCTTAGGCTATTATTTAACAAATCTTTTGGGTCAAATAAAATTGGCTCAGCGGGGGTAAAAGGTAGAGGTCTTGGCAAATTTGACATCATCGCTCCATCGTTAATGGACAGTCGCGGTAAGCGGGCGCAATTAAGTGCCTTACCGCCGCTATCAAGGCTAATTTAAGCCAAGCGCATTATCGCCTTCTTCTTATTTATTACTTGCTTTTTAATCTTAAAGCTTAAGAAAAACCTCTACGGCGTTGCTTGAGGTGATGCGCAGGACCTCTTGATGGTAGCATAAGTAAATGCCAAATTAGCATTGGACTAACAACAAACGCATTAACCAAACAAAACAGCTATGGACTTCTGATTGCACTTAACGGCTTAATTTATGACCAAAAAAAAGCCCTTGATACCAAGAGCTTTTTTACGATAACGCTTTAAGAAATTATAAAAAGACGATTTTTGCCAACAATACAAGCGTTAACGCCCAAACCGGAACACTAATGTCCTCAAAGCGTCCGGTTAACACTTTAATTGCCGTATAAGTAATAAAACCAAGCGCGATACCATCAGCAATTGAATAAGCAAACGGCATAAATAACAAAGTGACCACCACCGGCGCGCCGTCCGTCAAATCGCCCCAGTTGACATCTCTAAGTGTTCCAAGCATCAGCACCGCGACATAAAAAATTGCCCCTGCGGTTGCATACGCCGGAATCATGCCAGCAAGCGGCGCAAAAAAGGTGCTAAGCAAAAACAAAATCCCAACCACAACCGCCACAAGCCCCGTTCGACCACCGGTGGCAATCCCTGAGACACTTTCAATATAACTGGTCGTTGATGACGTTCCAAGCAGCGTTCCGGCAACCGTTGCCGTTGAGTCGGCAAGCAATGCCTGCTTCATATTAGGAATTTTACCATCTGGACCAATAAGACCGGCTTGGCTGGTGGTCGCAATCAATGTCCCTGCCGTGTCAAATAAATCAACGAATAAGAAAGCAAAAATAACGCTAATCATCGCCACATCAAACGCGCCGGCAATATCAAGCTGCATCAGCGTGGGCGCTATCGATGGCGGCGCTGACATAATACCGGTAAACTGCGTGTTGCCCGTGATGAGGCTAATCAGCGCGACTAATAAGATGCCAATGGTTACCGCCCCTGGAATCCGGCGATACGACAACCCAACAATCACGATAAAGCCAAGCGCTGCCATAAATGGTGAAAACGAGGTCAAATCACCAAGACCAACAAGGGTGGCATCGTGATTGACAATCACCCCTGAGCTTTGCAGAGAAATAAAAGCCAAAAACGCACCGATACCGGCAACCACGCCTTGCTTTAGGCAGGTTGGAATGGCGTTAATAATCCATTCACGGATTTTAAATAAGCTTAACGCCATAAAAATACAGCCCGATAAAAATACCGCCCCAAGCGCCACCTGCCACGTGTAGCCCATGCCAAGAACCACGCCGTAGGTAAAAAACGCATTCAGCCCCATTCCAGGGGCAAGCGCCACCGGCAAGCGCGCGTAAAGCCCCATGATAAAACAGCCAATGGCAGAGGCAAGACAAGTCGCAACAAATACCGCGCCGCGATCCATTCCGGCTTCAGCCAAAACGTTAGGGTTCACAAAAATAATGTAAGCCATCGTCAAAAACGTGGTCAATCCGGCGGCAAGCTCCGTTTTGATGGTGGTGTTCTCGCCGTTAATTCCAAAATAGCGTTCAATTGCGTTCATAATTTCAAATCCTCACTGTGGGTATCGACATCGCATCCAAATTGCGCTGCTATGATCACTTCCAACGGATTAATAAAGAGTAGAACTACTAACCATTAACCAAGCCAATTTCATAATTTAGAAAACTTAAGTAACATGAATTAACATCATAAAGTGCCCAAATTCCTGATGCAATCATTGTCCTTGACTTGTTAGTTGAAAATTGCAATAGCTTATGCGTAATTATCGAGTCATATTATATCTTTTTATAACTGTCATTATTTATAAAAATATGCTGCAAATTTTCGTCATTTAACATATTAATCGATGACCTTTAAGCAAATTCAAAGTACACTAGCAGGTTTGAAAAGCAGGGCGTCATTCTACGCCCAATTGTTTACCCGATGCCAAAATTTTTGGATTAAGTTAACGCTTGATACCAAAGCCATGACTTGTCAGTGAGAACGCTCATGCCCGAATCTTTAAATATTATCGACCTGATTTCACAAGCCAGCCTGCTCGTGCAAATCGTGATGCTGCTGCTGCTTTTGGCATCGGTATTTAGTTGGGTGATGATATTTCGGTTAAGCTCACGTCTTAGCACCGCAAAAAGCTTCGACTCGCAGTTTGAAACGTGGTTTTGGTCGGGTGAGGATTTGGCAAAGCTGTATCAAGGCGTCCAAGGTTCGCCCGACCGCCAAGGTCTTGAACAAATTTTTTATGTCGGCTTTTCAGAATATTTACGGCTGCATAAAAAAGCGCAGCCTAAAGATGACATTATTGATGGCGTTGAGCGCAAGCTTCGCGTCGGTCTTGGTCGGCAGCAACAACTGCTTGAATCAGGAATCGCCGCACTTGCCAGTATTGGTTCGGTTGCCCCTTATGTTGGCTTATTTGGTACGGTTTGGGGCATTATGAATGCGTTTTTAGGGCTGTCACAAACTGAGCAAGCTACCCTTGCTGCTGTCGCCCCCGGCATTGCCGAAGCGCTCATTGCTACCGCCATGGGACTGTTTGCTGCCATTCCTGCCGTTCTTGCTTACAACCATTTTTCAGCAAAGCTTGCCCGTCTTTATGACTCACGAGCGCTATTTTGTGATGAAATGACCGGAATGCTGCATCGTGAAACGTTTGCAGAACGCAGCTCTGCCGTCAGCGCAGGAATCCGCCAGACCAGTCAGGTAAGCGGACTATGAAGCCAAACCCTTATGCCCGCAAAAAAGCGGCGTTAAATGCTGACATCAATGTCGTGCCTTATATTGACGTGATGCTCGTCTTATTGGTGATTTTTATGGTGACCGCCCCCATGTTAACCACAGGCGTTGATGTGGATTTGCCCAAAGAAAAAGCCAATATGCTGAAGCAAAGTCAGCTTCCTGTCATTGTTACCTTGACCGGCTCAGGTGAGATTTTTGTCAGTTATGAAAACAATGTTGACTTACCCATCAGTGAGCCAGAACTGATTGATACGCTGGTCAATTTGCAATCGCAAAGCGCTGAGGGTGAGGCGCTGCAAGTCATGATTAATGCCGACCAAAACAACCAATACGGCGCGGTAATGGGGCTGATGGCAAGCTTGCAGCAGGCCGGCATCCAAAAGGTTGGGCTATTGACCGGCGCGCCTTTAACAACCCCAAAATAAACGCGTCAAAAAATTAACAACGTTTAATTTCATGGCTTAAGTATTTGATTTAAAATAACTTATTTTAATTTTTAATCATAATTTTTATTGACAACTTGCGCCGTGACGCCCATTGATAGCTGATATAAGCCCATGAAGAACGCCCCTGTCGTCTATGTTCCCACCACCCCTGAAGGCGACGGTCTGACTTTACCGACCGTGTTGAGCGTTTTGGCGCACGCGATTGTCATTGGTATTTTGATTTATCATTATTATCATCTGCCTGAACCTGAGGGCATGATTGAAACGACAATGGTCACCCCAGAAGAGCTTGCCGAAATCCAAGGTCAAATCCTTGCCAATCGCGCCGCCGCCTCTATGGCAAGTGGCGAGGACAACTTACCAAGCGGGGCGATAAGTGACGCGCCGAGCAACCCAAACCCTGCCAATCCGCAAACGGTGACCTCACAGCGCGTTCCGGTATTTACTCAGTCCAATGATGCTGCCGACTTTGATTATGATGCGCCGATTTTAATGAGCCAAGAGCAAAACGAGCGCCTACTTGAGCAATCACAATCTTATGAAGAGTCGCTTAGCGAATGGAGCGCTCAGCAAGAGGGCGTGGCGCTTAATAAAATCGAGCAAGTCGAACAAAGCCGCCGCGAAGAATTCAAAGAGGAGCGCGAACGACTCAAAGACTATCGACAGCGCCAAAACAACCCACCCAAAATTGAGCGCCCCAATTCAAGCCAGCGCAATATTGAAATCAGCTCCGGCGGCTCAGGAGCGGCGGGCAAAAGCTACAACCTATCCGATGGTCAATCGACCTTTGCAGGCGACAGCAGCACCAGTAGCCCCAATACCGGTCGCAGCAAAAGCGCAGGCGGCAGTCGCGGCGCAAGCAATAGCGAAATTATTAATTTGATTCGGCGCAATTATAACCCGCCAACAGCAGCAAAAGGCTCAACCCAGCGCACAACCTTAAGCATCACGGTCAATGCCAGCGGCGATGTGGTTAATGTCAGCGCAAGCGGCAGTGACAGCGCCGTCAATGAAGCGGCGCGGCAAGCGGTACTCAGCACCCGAAACCTGCCTATCGACACCGACGACCCCAAATACCCAACCTTCACTATTCAGTTTAACGGTAGCAATTAGCACTATCGCAGCTCACCTGCTGTCAAATCCTGACCGCAGTGAGCGCAAAATTACTTTAAGCCACTTGTCAAAATTCAGGGAATGTCTTACCGTTACCCTCAACCTTTGTACCTTTATTTATTGTGACATTAGGAGCACCATTACCTCATGACTTATAAAATCACAAATAACAACGCCTTTATTCCTGTTGCTGCCGTAGTAACCTTTGCCGTTTCAAGCTTGATGCTAAGCCAAAGCGCTATCGCCGCTCCTGTAGAGTTGCAGCTGGATTATGAAATTCCCGTTCAGCAAAATCAGGTCGCCTTTGTGCCTTTTGCAGGGGATTCGGTCATCTCCCCCATTGTGTTTAACGATTTAAACAAAACTGAGCTAAAAGTCACCAATAAAAACCTACCGCAGCAACCAAGAAGCAGCAGCGAGCTTTCAGGAACGCTTCCGGCGTGGCAGCGTCTTGGCATTCCTTATTTGGTGATGGGAAACACGCGAACTGACCGCGGTAAAGTCATCACCGATTATGAAGTGGTCAATGTGCAAACCGGTCAAGTTTTGGGCGGAAAGCAAACCTTATCGGCGGACAAAGACGCCTCAAGCATGCGCTACGCCGCTCACGTCATTGCTGATAAAGTTTATGAGCTTATCACCGGAATTCCGGGCGATTTTTCAGGGCGAATTGCTTATATTGAAGAGTCCGGTCGCGGCAAAGATAAAGTCTCGCGCTTAAAAGTAATGGACGCGGACGGTGAAAACGCGCGAACCATTACCGAAGTTAAAGGCTCAATTTTCTCGCCGGCGTGGTCGCCTGACGCCAACCGAATTGCCTACGCGGTTCAACGTGAAAAATCGTATCCGGTCATTTATGTTCAAAACGTCAGCGGCGGCGGCGCGTCCGTATTAACGCCGTTTCCGGGAAGCAACTTAAGCCCGTCGTTCTCGCCCGATGGCAGCAAGATTTTGTTTTCAAGTAGCTTTGAGGGTAGCTCGCACATTTATGAAATCAGCGCAAGCGGTGGTCAACCGCGCCGCCTTACTAACTGGACAAAAAGCAGCGAGGTTCAACCAAGCTACGCCCCTGACGGTAAATCGTTTGTGTTTGTGTCGGACAAAGCCGGATTTAACCGACCTGCCATTTACCGCTATAACTTTGGCTCAGGTCAAATCAGCCAAGTGTCGCGCGGCGGCTATGCCACAAGCCCTCAGGTCAGCTATGACGGCAGCCAAATTGCCTATTTAAGCGGACGCTCGGCGGCAATTATGAACAGTAATGGCGGCGTGGTGGCAAACCTTGGCAGCACCGGAATCGATGAAGCACCAAGCTTTTCACCAAATGGCAAGCGTGTGGTGTTTGCCTCAACCCAAGGCGGCAAAGGTGTGTTAACCATTAAGTCGTTAAATGGTGGTGAGTCGTTTGGCAAATCCGGTCAAGGTATCATCCGCTCGCCAGTGTGGTCAAATTCACCAAAGTAAGTTATTTTAAAGTAAGTTTTTTTTAAATGATGGGTTCAGGCGGCTGATTGGTCGCCTGAATTTAAAATTACTTTTCTCTAGGAAAGTAATTTTTTTGTCTATTAAACCCTAATATCGGAGTAGCTATGCAAATTGCTAAATAAATAAGACCATATTCGAAAGTTAGTATTGTAAACAACCATCCTAATAATCCTACTACTAAAGAACCCAGTATTATTGCTTTATTGTCTATGTTTTTAAATTTAAGCTTATTTTGCGAATAAATAGAACTGCGATAAGAAAGATAAATACCTAAGAATAGATATGACAAAGATATCACCATATTATCAAACGAGATAAATAACAAGCTCTTCATTTAGCAGCCTCCGAAAGCGATTAATATGGAAAAATAGCTATGCAAAAGTCTTTATTAGCTTTAGCGACATTATTTTTGGTTGGTTGTATGGCAACTCCCGTCAGCTCACCATCAAACCAAGAAACCGAAATCAAGCTTAAACAATCGACCAGCATTTTTTATTATCCTGTCGCTCCAGTGGGACATGGTCAAGCCACTGCTTTAGTAACGGGAAAATTTGCATGGAAAGACGGTTGCCTTTATTTGGTAGGTAAAGATGGCGTTTATAATACAGCAATGTTCCCCATGTATCCAAAAAGCTTGGTTCAATGGGACGAGGCAAGCAAAACGATAACTTTAGACGGTCACGATTTTAAAATGGGCGATTTTATTTCAACCAACGGTCATTATTCAGATTATGTTGCTAATAGTCCTATGGGATTAGAATACCAAAAACAAGGCAATAAAAAATGCCTTAACCCTACCATTGCTAACATTGGAACGATGGATTTAAATAATTAACAAGATAGCTTAACCTATAAAAAATTATTCGTAAATTCCATCAAAAAAGCGCCTAATATTCAGCGCTTTTTATTTTTCTTTTCCTTTTTAAAATCTACTCACTCGGGTCAGAACCGGGCGGATTGTCATGACGAAGTTGCGCCACATCCTCGGCGGTTACTTTGTCTTTATAAGGGTTAAGCGAGCTGTGGACGTATTGCGTCACCGCTGCCATCTGCTCATCATTCATCATCATGTGAAATGACGGCATCCCACGAAAGCCATTGATTAAAATATCGATGATATAGTATTTAGATTCCATTTTGCTGTTGTTGGCAAGCGGCGGATAGTAGCCTGCCCCAATTGCGCCCTCGCCTTTGTGCATATGACAGCCGGCGCAGGAATCATGGAACAGCTTTTCGCCGTTGGTGGTGACAAAGGCGTTTTCACCTTCAAATTTGGCTTCCCACTTTTTAAGGCTTGGGTCATTTTTCATATCGGGCAATTGACTGCTATCTACGATGTTACGGTTTTTATCGCGAAGCTCATCGCGGCTCATATAAACTGCGCCCCAAGCGCCATTGTTGCGGCTGTCTTGATAATTAACTTTCTCGGGAGCGTCATGATAGGCAGCAATCGTCGGGCTTGAGTTGTCCGATGAGCTACAACCTGTAACAACAGCAGCAGCAATTGCAAGCGGAATTACAAGGGCGTTGGGCGTCATAATGGTCATGATTACCTCGATATTTTAATGCTTAAATTTGGCATAAGTTAAATTAGGCGTTCGATTTTATCTTTTGGTGCAAGCGCTTGGCGGCGTCCATTCCTGATAATATCGCCCCTTCTTGCCACGCCGG
Organism: Psychrobacter sp. GTC18467; assembly: GCF_055397455.1. Taxonomy (NCBI): domain Bacteria; kingdom Pseudomonadati; phylum Pseudomonadota; class Gammaproteobacteria; order Moraxellales; family Moraxellaceae; genus Psychrobacter; species Psychrobacter sp. GTC18467. The sequence goes on along the minus strand of NZ_AP038920.1, from coordinate 2,357,804 downwards.
AATGTGTGAGCAATGCTCCCCTGCCAAAATAATGCGATTGTCAATGCTGCAAAGCGTGTCGTAATATTGCTCGCGGCTTGACTCACTCCAAATGCCATAGCAGCCAAGCGTCCACGGGATGCGGTGCCAAACGACCGACGTTCCTGCGCGAAACTCTTTTGGGTACTGCGGGTGGATATATTTGCCATAAGCCAACGACACATTGATGCGCTCTTGCGGCGTTAACGTGTTAAATTTATAAGACGTTGCGCCAAAGCCATAAGCGCCAAGCAGCACCCCGCTGCCGCTGCTGAAAAAGTTTTCTGACGGGTAAGAAATCTGGGTAATGGGCATGTCAGTATACGTCACCCCGCCGTAAATCCATTCGTCTTCTTCCCAAAATCGGCGTTTAAATTCAAGACCAACTTTATAAGAGGTGTCATAAGGTACGGCTGCCATCGCCTGCTTCATTGCTTTTGACACGTTAATATCAAGCTGAGTCAATATCGTTAAGGGAATATTGCAAACGCACCAGTCGGCGCGGATACGTTTTGGTGCGCCGTTTGGGTCGTTGCTGTCCACATAATCAACGGTCACGCCGCTGTCATCTTGATGAATTTTGGTAACTTTGGCGTTAAATTCAATCAAATCTTGGCATTCTCGGGTAAAGGCATCGCCGATTTTGCCCATGCCGCCGACGGGCTGAAACATGGTTGGCAAATGCTCATGAAGGTGATAGTTTTCATAAATATCCGCCCACATTCCCGAGTTTAAAATCTCCTCAGGTGGCAATGGCTGCGAGGGTCTGGAGTCCGGCATCAAGCCGCCACCAGGATAGACACTATAGCCGCGATATTTGCTTAACGCATGGCTTTTGGTATAGCGGTAGTCTTTATTGAGCGCGCCCCAACCTTTTAAGCCCTCAAGCAGTTTTTCTTTGTCCTCACCATTGACGGAGCGGTCAAGGCTGCCGACATTCACGGCTTTAGATAACAGCTCAGCCACATAGCCTTGCATGTCAGCTTTAACATCGCCTAAACGCTGCGGGACGCCGCCAAAATGATTGGAGCGGTGCAAATAAGCGCGGTCGTTGGTTTGGATAAAGGGCTGCAACTCAACGCCAAATTTTTTGCAGTAATGAAACACTGCGTAATGATGGCTTGGCAGCCGCCAAGGTCCGCCGTTTAAATAGTTGCCTTCCTCAAAGTTACAGGTCACAAGACCGCCGCCAAGTTCGGTATAGTCGTCACCGCTGTTAATCGTCCAACTGCGACCGCCGCCGCGATTTTGAAATTCAAGCACTTTAACATTGTAGCCGGCTTTGCGAAGCTCATAAGCTGCCGTTAAACCACCAAGCCCTGCCCCCAAGATAATGATGCTTGCGCCCTCAGGAGCGCCGGTTAAATTTAGCTCTTGATTAAAGGTTGACTCAGAGGCAAACCCAAGCGTTGTCATCGCTTGATACATGGCAGTCGCGCCTGCCGTTTTGCCAATCATCGAGAGCAGTTGGCGGCGGGTGGGCGATTGAAGCGTGTCTTTCATAATGGTGTCCTTATCGATGGCGGTCAGCGGCGCAAATTTTTATTCTGATATTTTGTTTTAGCAATGGGCAAATTGCCTCATCAATTATCAAGCCTTATCGGGCGCGGCGTGGTCGCATCAGTCTCCAAATAACAAATCCAACAATCAAAATAACCGCAATGATGCCAAGTATGGCTAAAATTCCGGCATATTTGATTAAAAACGGCTGCTCAGGTTTGGCAGTGATGATGCGCTCAACATCACCTGCGCTCACCTTGCTGTCGGTAATACCGCCAAAGTTCACCCGAACGTAATTGGTAATTTTAGCGATTTGTTCGGGGCTTAAGTCTTTGGCAAACGCAGGCATACTTGGGCTGGTGTTACTTGCGCCATCAATGCCGTGAGCAATAACATTAACGAGCATATCAGGGCGCTCGCGGCGGATACTCGTTAGCCCAACAATCGGCGCATATTTAGCATCGGGCTGAGCGTAACCGTTCACCCCATGACAACTGCCACAAGCAGCTAAATAAAGCGCTTTTGGCGAATTACTGTCACCTGCGCTGTCTTTTGCCCGTTTTAACACGTCTTTTTGGGCGATTAAATCATGAGTAATCGACGCATTTAGCGGCTTTAAAAAGCGGTTGGTATCGACTTGATGGACTTTGTCCTCAGTTTTAATCGCAGGAACGACTTTTAAATAATCTGCAATCGCGTCCAAATCAGTGTCGGTCAAATAGCGCGTACTGTGCGCGACCGCCTCACCCATAGGGCCTCCGGCGTAAGCGCGGTTTTCAAGCTCGCCGGTTCGTAAAAAGGTGACGATATCTTTTTTGCTCCAAGTGCCAATGCCGCTGTCTTTATCAGGGGTAATGTTGGGCGCAAACCAATTGCCAAGCGGCGCGCCTGCCAGATATTTTTGCGTGTCGGCGCCCATCGTGCTATTTCTTGGGGTGTGACACGTCCCGCAGTGCTCTAAATGGTCAACCAAATATTGACCGCGTTTTTGATTTTGGGTTAAATTGCTTGCAGGCTTGGTTTCGGTTAAATTCACCAAATTCCAACCTATCATTAGGCTGCGAAAATTAAACGGAAACGGCAATTTGGTTTTGTGTTCAGGCGGCTCATCAATCGGCTCAACCGTTTGCAAATAAGCAAATAACGCATCGATATCTGCGTCGCTCATACCATGATAATCAGGATAGGGCATGGCAGGATATAAGCGGTGTGTTGGCGTACGACCTTCTGTTAGCGCATTTTTTAGGTCTTGTTTGGTATACTTACCGATACCAAAGCGCTTTGATGGGGTAATGTTGGTGGCGTAAATATCGCCCATTGGGGTAGCAATTGGCGAGCCGCCTTTATAATCTTCGCCGTGGCACGCCATACAGTCCGCCGCGCGTGCGACATAAGCGCCTTTATTGACCAAATCACTGTTGGCAGGGCTGACATTAGGAAGGCTAATGGCTTCTGCCATTGCCGCCGCTGAAGTTGCCATCGCAATCGCGGTCAACATCACAGAAAGTGGCTTTAAAGTTGGCTTCATAATATCCTCATGTCGCGGTTATGAATTAAGGCTGACGTCCAAACGGCGTCTAATCAGGATAAAACTATTTCGCAACTCTTGCTTGATTGCTAACTTTTCTCTCTCAATTATTTACAAAAGTAAATACTCTTCCTAAGAAATTTTATATTTTCAAAGTTTATAAAGTTAAATTGCCCAAACCTTAAAAAATAGCGCTAAAATCAAGATTAACTTATGATTATTGCCAAGCATTTTGCAAGCATTCAGTTAAAATAGCTGCGTTTTACCTCAGTCCAAGATACAAAACCAAAACATAGTAAGTTTGAAATTTTTGCCCCATTCATTTCACTGTTGAGCTTTATTTTTTTATGTTTGACTCCGCCTTATCAAAATTCATTCTGCTATTAGTGGTCACTTTACAGCTCAGTGCCTGCCAAGCCATTCAATTTGTGGACAGCCCGATTCCGGTGACGGCTGATTTTAACCAAACGATGACGTCACCTTTGCCGGCAAAATAAACGCAAAAAAAAGCAGCCAAACGTAAATTTAGCTGCTTTATAACCGTTAAGAACTAAAAGTTTAGCTTTTAGGCTGATGCTTAATAATGGTTTTTGCTAAATGCTCACCAAACCAAATCGCGGTATCGATATCGCCTTTGTTGGGCGATACCTCAGGCGGCGCGTCAAGCGATTGGGTCATCAGTCCTAAAAAGCTCGATAAGCGGTTTAAATCCTCGTCCCCATGACCGGTTGGCATCAAAGGCAAGCCTATCCAGTTCATCCCATGCTGCATGGCATAAAGGCAAATTTGCTGGAGTACCGCAAGTTTATCGCCGCTAAGACCGCCTGAGTTGGCAAACGCGGCCGCCCATTTGCCCTCCCATTGGCGGTGATACCAGCGCTTCGACGTTTCATCCATAAAGGTTTTAAACTCTGCCGTCACGCTGCCCATATAAACGGCGCTACCAAATACGAGCAAATCAGCATTATCTAAAAAATCCCAATCGACCTTATGAACGTCAACGGCTTTCACGCGCTCTTTGGCAAGCTGCTTTTGCGCGCCTATCACCACCGCTTCTGCCACGCGTTTGGTATGACCATAATTGCTGTGGTAAATGACGGCAATGCTCAAATTATTCGGCAGTGGTGGCAAGTTATTATTAGTTGTCATTATTGATACTCAAATTATAAAAAACTGATTTAACATAAAAACTTTCAAAGCGTTAATCGCGCCCATCATCGTGGCGAACAATGACCAATGCCATTCGTCCGGTGGCTATTTGGTTTTGGTGCGATTGCCTGCGGTAAGAATAAAATTGCGCATCACCATAGCTGCAATCGCTTGCTGCGGATTGAACGCGAACACCAAGTGCGGTTAATTGGTCAAAGGCAAGCTTTGGTAAATTGATATTAACTTTATTGGCGTTTATTTTTTTGGCACTTGTTTTTTTAACACTTGTTTTTTTGCTGTAGCGCTCATCAAAATTTGCCAAATTATCATCGGATAACAATCGCTCGTTTTGACAAGCCGATTTTAATTTTGCCAAAACGTCGCTACTGACTTCGTAATTGTCTTGGCTGATGGCAACGCCAATCCAAGCGATAATTGGCGCGTCATCCAATTGTTTTACCGTTTGTTGAATCACGCCGCAAGCCAAACCTTGCCAGCCCGCATGGATTGCCGCAATTTTGTTTGATTCCGGCTGATAAAACACAATCGGCACGCAATCGGCGGTCATAATCGCAAGCCCGACGCCTGCCGAATCGCTGATTTGCGCGTCGCAATCAGGCGGCGTCATGCCAAGCTGAGCATTTTTCGCTTGAAAAACCTGATTGCCATGGACTTGATTGAGCCAAAATAAGCGGTTAATCAAGGGTTTATTATGTTCGCTTAACGTTTGATTAATGGCGGCAAGCAATTGCATTCGGTTGGCAAGCACCGAGGTTGGGTCATCCTTAACATGAAGCCCTAAATTAAAGTCGCCGTAACTTGTGCTCAATTTAGTATCAACCGCCAAATTTTTTAACGACGCCTCGGTAAAGGCAGCTGTTTGAAAAATACTCACGTTATCTAGCATGTCAATCAAAGTTACGGGAAGTTCGGGCTGCTCAAATACTTTTGATGCCATAATTTTGCCTTATTTTTCTAATTATTATTTAGCAATTTATCCAACAATTTATTCTACAATATCGCCCTTTAATACCTCGATAAGCTGTTGCATATCGTCAGGCAGTGGCGCTTGAACTTCGATGTCCTCGCCGGTCGTTGGGTGGATAAAACCAAGCTCATAAGCATGAAGCGCTTGCCGTGGGAACTTTTCAATAAAGCTGCGCTGAAACGTCGTTAATCCTGCCCGCAATTGCTTACGGCTGCCATAAACGCGGTCGCCAACGAGCGGATGCCCCAAATGGCTTAAATGAACGCGGATTTGATGCGTTCGACCGGTTTCAAGGGCGACATCAAGCAAGCAATAATTGTCATTTAAGGCGGTAATGCCAATTAAATGGGTCACCGCGTCGCGACCTTGACTGGTCACCGCCATTTTGGTGCGCTGATTGCGGTTACGACCAATCGGCGCGTTGATGGTTTTTTGGCGCTGCAAACTTGGCGCGTCCCCTGCCACCACGCATTGATAATGGCGATAAACCGCTTTGTCTTTTAATTGCTCGGTCAAATCCATCTGAGCGGCTTTGGTTTTGGCAACGATTAATAGTCCTGAGGTGTCTTTATCGATTCGATGCACCAGTCCTGCTCGCGGCAAGTGCTTTTGGTTTGGAAAATGATGTAGCAGCGCGTTAACCAGCGTTCCGGTCATATTTCCTGCACCCGGATGAACGACCATGCCAACCGGCTTATTTATCACAATCACCGCGTCATCTTCAAAAACAATATCAAGTGCAATGTCTTCAGGCAAATCACTGCCATGCTGCTCAAGGGTGGCAACCAAAGTTAACACGTCGCCTGCCTTGCAGCGGTATTTGGGCTTTTGCGGCGCGCCGTTACAGCAAAGCTTGCCGTCATTAATAAAGTCTTGCAGCTGCGCCCGCGAAAAATCGGCAAAGGCAATGGCTGCGACTTTATCCAGCCGAAGCCCTGCCTCAACATCCGTTACCGAGTGCGCTAAATCAATCTCTTGATTGACGCTCGCGTTTTGTTCTGCAAAAGCGCTTTCGTCATCATCAAAGGCGCCATCGTCAAAACCGTTTTCTTCAGAATCGTTTTCTTCAAAATCAGTAGCAAAGCCGTCATTATCAAATTCCAATGCGCTATTCGCGCGCTCGTTGAGCTCCTCAAGAGTTGCGGTGGTATCAGTCAAGTGCTTGGAATTGGATAAAGAAGTCATAGCCGTATCATCAGTCAATAAGTAAAGCGCTAGTTTAGCATGGCGCGCGCCGATGCCCTAGTCCTGAGCGGCGCTTGAAATTTTTAAAATAAAGTCTTTATCGCTTTTTTTAGTTTTCAAGCTTTACAAACCGCCTTTTGATTATTTAACCTATCCTAATTATTAAGGATTATTACGCGTTGGTTGCTTCGTGTATATTTGTGACCATCGCGTGATTTTGCTACCCCAAATAGGCATGGGTCATGCTAAACTGTCACGGCTAAATTTTACCCTTTAACACATTTTATCGATTCAATTTTAAAAGTTATTCCAAACCGGTTTGTTGCTAAGTGATGGCGACAAGGCTTCGGTCTGTTTTTCGGAGAAGACGCTATGCGCGCTGGCACCTCGATGTTCAAGTTATCCTCAATCACCCTACTCGCTTTAAGCGTCAGCCTCACCGGCTGTCAAACCTTTAAAAATTTGACCAGTAAAAAAGAAGACACCGTCGAAAAAGCCGAAAAATCTGAAGAAGCCTACTACCGCGACGCCATCGCCCAAATGGAAAAAGGCAGATTTACCCAAGCGGCAGAAGATTTGACCAACCTGCGAACTTTTTATCCAACGGGCGCGATTGCTGAGCAAGCACTTTTAGACATGATGTACGCGCAGTACCAAAGCGGAAAATATGAGATGGCAGCAGCAAGTGCCGACCAGTTTATCCGCCTTTATCCCTCAAACCCGCAAGTCAGCTATGCCTATTACGTTCGCGGCGTTGCCAATATGCAAGGCGGCGCTGAAGGCATCAAGCTGTTTAAAGTCAATCAAGCTGAGCGTGACACCGCCTATTACCGCTTAGCCTTTGCCAATTTCCAAGAACTGGTGAACAAATTCCCAAACAGCCCGTATGCCCCAGACGCGGCGCAGCGAATGACTTATATTTACAATCAATTTGCCGAAAGTGAGCTTGCCGCCGCCAATTGGTACATCAAGCGCGACGCTTACGTTGCGGCGGTCAACCGCGCCAAATGGGTCTTTCAATACTATCCATTAAGCGAATCCACTCCTGAAGCAATTGCCATTTTGGCGTATAGCCATGAAAAGCTTGGGCTTAATGACTTGGCAAATGACTATAAAAAGCTGTTGCAAATCAACTATCCAAACTGGCTCACCAATGATGGTCGGGTGAAACTTGCCACCAAAGCCGACCGCTCTTGGGTTAATAAATTAACCTTTGGTCAGCTTGGTCGCGCTAGCATGAAAGATGACTCGGCGGCAAGTGGTCAATTTACCGGTGCGACCAAAACGCAACTGATTCGCAATGCCGCAGCGCTTAGCCTACCAAGCGCCAACAGCAGCGCCCAAAACGAGCTGTCGTTTTCTTCCCAATCGCGCGGTATCAATATCGGTTTAGGGCTTCCTGAAAGCGACACTGAGCAAGTCACCAGTCAAGGTAGCCCAAGCGCTGCCGCTTTTGATGCTGAAGTGAACCCTGAGGTCACAAACCCAACGCGCAAGACGACGTTGCCGGCAACCAATCAATTGCCAATCAATCCAAATGCTGCGCCCGCGCCGCGTAACAGCGGCGAATAAATAAAGGGAATCAAAAAGCGAGAGGAAAAAAGCTCAACCATCAAAAACGCAACTGAAAAAATTTCAGTATGGGCTTTTTTTTCTTAAAAGCAAGAGCGGCGCTCAGTTTGCCCAATTGACTTAATTTTTTACCCTTGAGTCTCGCGCTTTTGCTAAAAAAACCCCTGATAACTGTGCTAGAATACCTAAAAGGTCAACCCAAGCTGTTGACCTTTTATTTTCTCTGGTAAATCTAAAAGCGACCTTGTTATTCATGAGCATCCCAAACCACATCCTTGAGCAGTTAAACAGCCAAGCTGATTTGGTCAGCATCATTGGTCGCCACACCACGCTAAAACGTTCAGGACATGAGTTTCGCGGCTGCTGCCCGTTTCATGGTGAAAAAACGCCGTCGTTTTTTGTCAATCCGCAAAAAAATATGTATCACTGCTTTGGCTGTCACAAAGGCGGCAATGCTTTGGGGTTTTTGCGCGATTATGAAAACCTCACCTTTATGGAAGCGGTCAAAGAGCTGTCGCAGCAAACCGGAATTGAAGTTCCAGAAGAAGAACGTCAAAATATCCGCTACCGCAAAACTTTTAAGCCAAAAGCTAAAGTCAGCCAAGCGCCGGTCAGTCAAGATGCGCCAGCTACTCAAGCGCTGAATGACAACGTTGACCCAAGATTTGCCGATGCTGACGCTTGGTCAGTTGATTTTGATGATAACAGCTATGACAACGGCTATGAGAACGGCGCTAATGTCGCTTCAATAAGCCCTGCGCATTTTTCAAGCCCTGCGCATTTTTCAAATATGGAAACCATGCCTGCCGGTGGTTATTTTGAGGCAAGCTTTGATGGTGAGATGGCGGTCGCCGCGCAATTTAACCAAGCACAATTTTACCAAGACAGCTACCCTTCAGCTAGCGCGCCGATTGAGACCGAAAAAGACGGCAGCTTATACGATTTACTTGAGCAAATTTGTAAGTTTTATCAACAAAACTTAACCACTCACGAGCACGCCAAGCGCTATTTTACCGCTCGCGGCATCAGTGAGGAGATTATCAAAACTTTTGCGCTAGGTTACGCGCCGTATGGTTGGCAGCATTTAGAACAAGCCTTTCCTGAAGACATCGAAGGGCTAAAGCTGCTCGGGCTTGTGCGAAAATCCGACTCCGGTCGCGATTATGACTTGCTTCGTGACCGCGTGATTTTTCCGATTAAGGACAATCAAGGGCGGATTATTGGCTTTGCCGGTCGCGCCCTTGACGATGAGGTCAAGCCCAAATATATCAACTCCTCCGACTCGCCCGTGTTTCATAAGCAGCACGTGCTTTATGGCTATTATGAGTCACGGCAGCAGCGCGCCAATGATTGGCTGGTCGTTGAAGGCTATATGGACGTCATTACGCTGTATCAAGCCGGAATTTATGGCGCGGTGGCGTCTATGGGAACGGCGGTTAATGAACAGCAAATCTCACGGCTATTGCAATTAAACCCAACCTTGACCTTAAGCTTTGATGGCGACAGTGCCGGTCAAAAGGCGGCTTGGCGAACCCTTGAAATCAGCTTGCCGGTGCTCAGTGATGACAAAGAGCTGCGCTTTTTAACCCTACCGGACAATCACGACCCTGATACCTTTATCAAAGCTCACGGCGCGGATGCGATGAGTAAGCAAATTGCCGCTGCCATGCCTTTATCGCAATATATCTTTGCCTATCTCAGCACTCAGCATGATTTAAGCCTCGCCGAGGGTAAAGCCAAGCTGATGTCGCAAGTTCGGGCGCTTGGGGCGCGGCTTCCTAAAGGCAGCAGCTTTCGCTATTTGCTGAATAATGAGATTTACCAAAAACTTGGTGGCAGGCGCAACCCAAACCGCGACGCCAAAGATGCGCTACTGAACTTTGATGGCGGCATGACCGCAAGCCAGCAGCTGCAACTGTGCTTTTTATTTCAGCCCCGTGCCTTGATTGATGACCCCATTGAGCATATTTGGCAAAAAGCCGGCATTCATAATTTAAATTTACCACGGCATATCCAAGACAAAGCGCCAAGTGATGCCAGCCGAACGCTGGCTTGGGCGGATTTGCAAGATTCGGCGCTGCTTGATGTGGTCAGCACCATTCAGCGCTGCCAAAATGTCTTGCCTGAGGACACCAATGCCGCCGCCCACTTTATTTTATCCAACTTAAAACCTGACACCCAAAAAGCCTTAACGGCGCATTGGGGCGACTTTTATCACGCGTTTAACGCGCGCCATATTTTAAATATTGATGATTTGATTGAAGAGCTGGTCAGTGCCATGCTTGAAAAGCATATGAAAAATAAAAGCAAACAATTGGTAAAAAATCCGGACATCGTTATCAGCACCATTATTCGCAGTCAAACTCAGCTGTTAAACACGTGGCTACGCGGCTATCATGCCGAACTTTCTGCCAAAATGATGACTGTTTAGCAGCCCATCGGCGACTAAATTTTACCCGAATCAGCCAAGGTCTTTAAATATCTACCACTGCCCCCATGAATTATGATTATGCAGTTTTGTAGTCTGTGCTAAACTACGCCCCAATTATCCTTAGCATCATCACCACATCAACTCGGTCAGCAATCATGACACCTGCCAGTCGGCAACTCGTGGGCGTTTTGGGTATTTGGGCAAATTTGAGGTTTTAGCCTTCACCTTATCAATGCAATTTTGAAAGTGAGTCTTTATGAAAGATAAGTCAGTATCTACGTCCACCTCGCAGTTAGCAACCTTAATTCAGATGGGCAAAGAGCAAGGTTACTTAACCTACGCTGAGGTGAACGACCAGTTACCTGAATCCATCACCGAAAGCGACCAGATTGAAGATATTGTTCAGATGCTCACCGACGTCGGCATCAAAATCTTTGAGTCCGCGCCCGATGATGATGACATCTTGATGAGCGATGACGCCTCTGATGACGATATGGCAGCCGATGAAGCGGCTGCTGTTTTGGCATCCGTTGAAACGGAACCGGGGCGCACCACCGACCCTGTGCGAATGTATATGCGTGAAATGGGAACGGTCGATTTGTTGACCCGTGAGGGCGAGATTGCCATTGCTAAGCGCATCGAGGAAGGTATCCGCGACGTTCAATTTGCCATGGCGTATTGGCCAGGAACGGTTCAGTTTGTTCTTGATGAATATCAGCGCGTCTTGGAAGGCGAAAAAAAGCTGTCTGACGTCATCACCGGATTTTTAGACCCTGAAACTGATGAGATTGCCCCTGCGAATGATGATGATGACAAAATCCCCGTCATTAAAGCCAAAGGCGCGACCAAAGACGTTGATTTGGACGATGACGAGGAAGACGAGGAGCTTGAAGCGGCGGACGATGAAGACGCCGAAGAAGAAACCAGCGGTCTTGACCCTGAAGAGGTTCGTATCCGTCTTGAGGAAATCGAAGCGCTATTTACCATTGCCAAAGCGGCGCTTAACGAGCATGGTCGTGGCAGCCGCGAAGCTGAGGACGCTTACGCCAAGCTTGCTGAGCGCTTTATGATGCTCAAGCTCAACAACCGCCTATCCGACCAAGTCATGGCAATCATGCATGACGTTTATGATGACGTTCGCAAACTTGAGCGCCAAATCATGCGCTTGGTCATCCGCCGTGGTCGCATGCCGCGAAATGAGTTTCGCAAAACCTTCCCCAGTAATGAAGCCAACGTCGATTGGCTCACCGAACGCTTAAAAGGCAAACCCGGTTTTGCTGATACGCTTGAAAAAGTCATTGACGACGTCATTTTACTTCAGCGTAAAATCCGCGACTACGAGCAGCAGCTTGACATGGAAATCCATGACATGAAAGACGTTGCCCGCCGGATGGCAATTGGGGAAGCCAAAGCCCGCCGCGCCAAAAAAGAGATGGTTGAAGCTAACCTTCGTCTTGTGATTTCAATCGCCAAAAAATACACCAACCGCGGCTTACAGTTTTTGGACTTAATCCAAGAAGGTAACATTGGGCTTATGAAAGCGGTGGATAAATTTGAATATCGCCGAGGTTATAAATTTTCGACCTATGCGACATGGTGGATTCGTCAAGCCATCACCCGCTCGATTGCGGATCAGGCGCGAACCATCCGCATTCCAGTACATATGATTGAAACCATTAACAAAATCAACCGCGTATCACGCCAGCTCTTGCAAGAAATGGGTCGCGAGCCAACGCCTGAGGAATTGGGCGAGCGCCTCGAGATGGACGAGGTGAAAGTCCGCAAAGTGCTTAAAATTGCTAAAGAACCAATTTCTATGGAAACACCTATCGGTGATGATGAAGATTCGCACTTAGGCGACTTTATCGAAGACCAAACCATCTCAAGCCCGGTTGATGATGCAACGTCTGCCGGACTTCGGGAAGCCACCCGCGACGTATTAAGCAACTTAACGGAACGGGAAGCCCGAGTGCTTAAGATGCGCTTTGGAATTGACATGCCAACCGACCACACCTTAGAGGAAGTCGGCAAGCAGTTTGACGTTACCCGTGAGCGCATCCGTCAAATTGAGGCAAAAGCGCTGCGTAAACTGCGCCACCCGTCGCGCTCAGAGCACCTACGCTCTTTTCTTGAAAATGACTAGTCCTTGAAATTGCGCCGTTAAGCCTTATAACTATTAAAGTCTGCCTAAAAGCTGAGCTCGCCTCAGCTTTTTTGTGGCAACCCCTTTAATCAGTCGCAATTTGCCAACAACACCCTATAACCAAACGAAGGATTTCTTATGAGCGATGATAAAAATGATGCCAACTCCGACCCAAAATCGGTCAATATCTCTGATGTGACCCCAAATCAGCCCCTCAAAGGCAAAAAAACCGACATTCAAAACCCTGAGCTTTGGCAGTTTCCGATGAACTACCCCATGAGCATCATCGGTCACGAGGGCGAACACGACAGCCTTTTAAATGAAATTAAGCTGATTTTGGGCAGTCAATTCCCTGACTTTGATTTAGCCTCAATTGAAGTTAAACCGTCAAAAACCGGTCGCTTTCACTCCGCCCGCGTCAATTTATACTTAACGAGTGCCGAGCAAGTCAACGAGCTTTACGCAGCGCTTGATAACGCCAAAACCGTTCGCATGGTATTATAAGCAAGGCTTTGGTAAAGCGTAGCTTTTGACTGTTCCGATTATAAATCGCCGCCCATTTGGCTGGCGATTTTTTATGATTTTAGGTACAATCAGCGCGCCAACGAAGTTACCGCCGTAAGGTTTAGTTTGACGTTTTCAATTGGCAATTTTTAAAATTTAAAAAAAACTGATGACCAAGCCATTCGCGCCAAACGGCTATTTGAATTTAACGACCTTTTACAATATCTTTTTTTTAACCCTTGATTTTTCCAAACGCCTTATCCCATCGACCGTTGCGCAAAATTTGACTTAACCTCCTGCTTGGGCGCATAAATCGCCACTAAAATCAAGATAGCATTTTCTGATTTTTCCCGCTATATTGTGGCTACCAACTTCCACTAGCGCTATATCTTGTGTTTACTGCTCAATTTTTGACAGTAGCTGCCGGATTTTTATTGCCTTAAAAAAGTCGATAATCGCGCGTTATTTTAGTAGAAGAAGCACAACAACCGCCAACCGTTTTACAAAACCAAGCGTTATCAATGAGGGCAACATGACACATATTGACAATCTTCAAGTAACCAAACGCGATGGTCGCCTTGAGCGCATCGATTTGGATAAAATCCACAAGGTCATCACGTGGGCAGCTGAGGGCTTGGAAAATGTGTCGGTGTCGCAAGTTGAGCTTAAATCGCACATTCAGTTTTATGAAGGCATCAAAACCCGCGACATTCACGAAACCATCATCAAAGCTGCTGCCGATTTAATCTCCGAAAATACGCCCGATTATCAATATCTGGCAGCGCGTCTAGCAATTTTCCATTTGCGCAAAATCGCTTATGGTCAATTTAATCCGCCATCGCTTTTCAATCAGGTCAAAACTTTAACCGACAACGGCAAATACGACGCGCATATTCTTGCCGACTACAGCCGCGAAGAGTTCGACGAGCTTAACGACTATATCGACCACGACCGCGATATGAACCTAGCCTACGCCGCTGTTGAGCAAATGGCAGGAAAATACCTCGTTCAAGACCGCGTGACCAAAACCGTTTTTGAAAGCCCGCAGTTTTTATATATGCTCGTTGGCATGTGCTTATTTGCCAATTACGACAAAGCCGAGCGCTTAGATTACGTCAAGCGCTTTTATGATGCGACCTCACAATTTAAAATCTCCCTACCAACGCCGATTATGTCGGGCGTTCGAACGCCATCGCGCCAGTTCAGCTCTTGCGTGCTGATTGAATGCGGCGATAGTTTAGATTCAATTAACGCCACCACCAGCGCGATTGTTCGTTATGTGTCACAGCGCGCCGGAATCGGCATTAACGCCGGTCGTATTCGCGCCCTTGGAAGCCCAATTCGCGGCGGTGAGGCTCAGCATACCGGCTGTATTCCGTTTTATAAACTGTTTCAAACGGCGGTTAAATGCTGCTCGCAAGGCGGCGTTCGCGGCGGCGCTGCTACCCTATTCTACCCGCTTTGGCATTTAGAAGTAGAGTCGCTTTTGGTACTCAAAAACAACCGCGGCGTTGAGGACAACCGCGTCCGCCATATGGACTACGGCGTTCAAATTAACAAAACGCTCTACACGCGCTTGATTAAAGGTCAAGATATTAGCCTGTTTTCGCCAAGCGACGTCCCAGGGCTTTACGATGCGTTTTTTGAAGACCAAGATAAGTTTGAAGCGCTTTACACTCAGTATGAAAATGATAAAAGCATCCGCAGCCGCCAAATTCCGGCAGCCGACCTCTTTAGCCTCATGATGCAAGAGCGCGCCAGCACCGGTCGCATTTATATCCAAAACGTCGACCACTGCAACACCCATAGCCCGTTTGATGCAAGCGTTGCGCCGATTCGCCAGTCTAACCTTTGCATGGAAATTGCGCTACCCACCAGTCCGCTTGACAACATCAATGACGAGACCGGCGAGATTGCCCTTTGTACGTTATCAGCCGTCAACCTTGGCAAGGTCGATAGCATCACCGACATCGAAGAGCCTGCCGAGCTTATCGTTCGCGCTTTAGACGCCCTTCTCGACTATCAAGATTATCCGGTCAAAGCTGCTGAAAATGGCAGTATGCGCCGCCGGACGTTGGGCGTAGGCGTGATTAACTACGCTTATTATTTGGCAAAAAATGGCACGCGCTATTCCGATGACAGCGCGCTAGGGCTGACCCACCAAACCTTTGAGGCGCTGCAATACTATCTGCTTAAAGCCTCAAACAAGCTTGCCCGCGAGCAAGGCGCTTGCCCTGCCTTTAACGAGACCACTTATTCAAAAGGCATCTTGCCGATTGACACCTATAAAAAGGACTTGGACAGCGTTTGCCAAGAGCCGTTGGTGTTTGATTGGGAAGCACTGCGCGCCGACATCAAAGCGCACGGTCTTCGCAATTCAACCTTGACCGCGCTTATGCCGTCTGAAACCTCAAGCCAAATCGCCAACGCCACCAACGGCATTGAGCCGCCGCGCGGTTTGGTGTCCATTAAGGCGTCAAAAGATGGCATCTTAAAGCAAGTCGTCCCTGATATTGACACGCTCAAGCACCAGTACGAGCTGCTTTGGCAAATGCCGAGCAACGACGGCTATTTAAAACTGGTCGCCATCATGCAAAAGTTCGTTGACCAAAGCATCTCAACCAACACCAACTACGACCCGACCCGCTTTGAGGGTCAGCGCGTTCCGATGAAGGTGCTGCTCAAAGACTTGCTGACGGCGTATAAGCTTGGGGTGAAAACGCTGTATTACCACAACACGCGGGACGGCGCGAACGATGCTCAGGCGGACATGGAAGATGATTGCGCGGGCGGGGCTTGTAAGATTTAAGTAGTTTAGCTTGGTGGGTTTAATCTTAAATCCACCATTCATTTCTACTTTTTTGCTTTATAAAATAAAAATAATAGCATCTTCCAATTTGAGAATATCTATGAATACATTATTTATTTTTGGTAATGGTTTTGATCTTAATTTGGGATTAAAAACCAGTTATAGAGATTTTTATAATTATTATGGCAAAAACCATAGTGCTTACGACTCAATTATGAGACTAAAAAAACATATAGGAAAAAATAAAGATGTTTATTGGTCAGATTTAGAAATAGCTTTGGGAAAATACACATTAGATTTTAATACCACTGAAGATTTCGATGAAGTTGTAGATGACCTAAGACAAGAATTATCTATTTATTTGATGAACATGCAGCATCATTTAGAGAAAATGCCACTTAACAAAAACAAATTTCTCAGTGATTTGGTCTATCCAGAGAAGTATCTAACTCCTTTAGAAAAGGAAATATTTGATAAGTTTAAAAAAGATTTTTTAAACAACCAATGGCATTTTAATATTGTAACATTCAATTATACTAATAGTATTGAGAAAATTTTAGACGTTATTGAGAGTTCAAAATTTAGTGAACATCATAGCTTAGAGGGAACAAAAAAAATAGGTAATTACCTCAATCCTAATATTGAACATATTCATGGATTTGCAAATAAAAGAATGGTCTTAGGAGTTAATGATTTATCTCAGGTGCAAAACAAAAAATTGCATAATAACATAGATATTTTAGAGGCAATAATAAAACCTCAATGTAATAGTGCTATAGGAGAGAAATCTAGTGATAACTTCAATAGCCAAATTGATACAGCAGATCTAATTTGTGTGTTTGGCATGTCTTTTGGCGATTCTGACAAAATTTGGTGGGAAAAAATTGGTGATAAACTAGTAAACAGTAACAGCAGGATGATTATATTTAATAAGAGTGCTGATATAGATCCTATGTCTATATATAAGGCAAATAGAGTAAGAAGAAAGATCAAAAATCACTTTTTACAACAAACTGGCTTATCAGCAGAATTTCAAAAAATTATAGATGAAAGAGTTTTCGTAGGTGTTAATACACATATGTTTAAAGGTATTAGATCGGAAAAAATTTCAATAAATCATTCCTATAATTTGATAGATGCAAACCTGAAAAATATGTCCAAATAGAGCTTGAAAAACGACCGTTTAAGTATAAATGATTTAGATAAAGAGCAATCCCATGACCTACTCAATTTTCTCCCAAACGCCAAACAATGCCCTGACTGAACCCATGTTTTTTGGTCAACCGGTCAACGTCGCCCGTTACGACCAACAAAAGCACCCCATCTTTGAGCAGCTTATCGAAAAGCAGCTGAGCTTTTTTTGGCGACCCGAAGAAGTCGACGTGTCAAAAGATAGAATGGACTTTGGCAACTTATCCTCGCACGAGCAGCACATTTTTTTAAGTAATTTGAAGTACCAAACTTTGCTCGACTCCATCCAAGGTCGCAGCCCAAACGTGGTGCTGCTGCCACTCGTGTCCATCCCCGAGCTTGAAACGTGGATTGAAACGTGGTCGTTTAGTGAGACCATCCACTCGCGCAGCTACACCCACATCATCCGCAACATCGTCAACGACCCAAGCGTGGTGTTTGACGACATTATGGAAAACGAGCATATTTTAGAGCGCGCCTCCGACATCGCCCGCTTTTATGATGAGCTGTACCAAAGCGCCCAGTTATACACCCAGTTTGGCGCAGGAACGCACAACGTCAACGGCAAAAGCATTACCGTTGATTTAAAAATGCTCAAAAAGCAGCTGTATTTGTGCCTGATGGCGGTCAACGTGCTAGAAGCCATCCGCTTTTACGTGTCGTTTGCCTGCTCATTTGCCTTTGCCGAGCGCAAATTGATGGAAGGCAACGCCAAAATCATCAAGCTGATCGCCCGTGACGAGGCGCTGCATTTAACCGGAACTCAGCACATGCTGAACCTCATGCGCAATGGCAAAGATGACCCTGAAATGGTCGCCATCGCTGACAGCTGCTATGAAGAAAGCATCGAGATTTTTAAAACTGCCGCCGAACAAGAAAAAGCGTGGGCAGGCTATTTGTTCAAAGACGGCTCAATGATTGGGCTGAATAAAGACATTTTGTGCCAATACATCGAGTACATCACCAACTTGCGAATGGAAGCGATTGGGCTGCCGTCGGCGTTCCCCAATTCAAAATCCAACCCGATTCCGTGGATTAACACGTGGCTGTCGTCGGACAACGTCCAAGTTGCCCCGCAAGAAACCGAAATCAGCTCGTATTTGGTCGGTCAGATTGACTCGAACTTGTCCAACAGCGACTTTGATGACTTCGAGCTGTAATAAAACCTTAGTAAAATGCAAAAAATAAGCTAATAAAAGTAAAAAACGCCTTTTAAACCTATTTTAAAGGGCATTTATAAAGAAAAACCATTAAACCTCAAGGTTAAAACGTAACTAAATCAATAGGATTGGTGATGACTTGGGTAATAACGACAAAGATGCAGTTTTATTTGCACGAAGAAGAAACGCTGCTTGATGGACTGCTTAGAACGGGTCACGACATCAGCTACCAATGCCGTGAGGGCTATTGTGGCAGTTGCCGCGTTCAATGCGTATCCATCACGCAGCCGATTGAGTACTTTATTGAACCAATTGCCATGATCGATGATGATGAAATCTTGCCGTGCTGCTGCCGTGTTCAGGGCGTGATTCATCTTAACCACGATTTGATAAAGGAATGATTAAAGCTTAATTTTAAATTTAAAAAGAAAAAAGCGCGTTATCGGAACGCGCTTTTTTAGTGCTTAAATTTTCACCTTATTGCTGCTGCTGACGGCGAATGGCATCTTGCTCAATCATGTCAAGCAATTCCTCGCGTAAGCGGTTGCGCTCTTCTTCGCTCAGCTCCGGCGCAATTTGCGCGCCCTCATGCGGGTTTTGACCGCCCAAGTTTTCATCAAAAATAATGGTCGGCTCAGGCTCTTCTTGGGTTGGGCGCTCGGTTAGCATGATTTTAACTTGTTTGTTTTTACCGCCGCGCAGGATTTGTGCGATAAGCTCAGTGTTTGGCGGCTTTCTGGCAACATATTGCACAAGGGTGTTGGCATCGGTCATCTCAACGCCATCAATGGTCAAGATAACATCACCCACTTTAAGACCACTTTTTGCCGCAGGGCTTTGGGGAATCACGTTCATGACTTCAACGCCGGTAGAGCTTTCAAGCTGAGTGGGGTCGCGAAGGTCGGATTGAATTTCAATGCCAAGCCAGCCGCGACTGACCTTACCATCTTTGATAATGGCGTTCATCACTTGTTCAACAAGCGCGGTCGGAATGGCAAAGCCTATTCCCATTGAGCCGCCCGAGCGCGAAAAAATCACCGTGTTAATGCCCACCAATTCACCATTGGCATCAACCAGCGCGCCGCCTGAGTTACCAGGGTTAATGGCAGCGTCGGTTTGGATAAAGTCCTCAAACTTATTCACCCCAAGACCGGTTCGACCGGTCGCTGAGATAATCCCTTGAGTGACGGTTTGACCGACCCCAAATGGGTTGCCGATGGCAAGCGCCAAGTCGCCGACGCGAATGGGCGTTTCGCGAAAACTTAACGGAGTTAATCCTTGCAAATCAACCTTGATTACCGCTAAATCACTGTCAGGGTCGGTGCCGATGACTTTGGCGCGGCTTTTGCGACCATCATTAAAGCCAACCGTGATTTCATCCGCCTTTTCGACCACGTGAGCATTGGTGACGATGTAGCCGTCTTTGGATACAATCACTCCTGAGCCTAGGTTGGTTGCGCCGTGGTCCGGCTCGCCGCCGCCATGAAACTCAAAAAAGCGCCGTAATACGGGGTCGTCCATATAAGGGTGCTCAGTCATCGCTTGGGTGGTGTAAATATTGACCACCGATTGCGACGCTCGGGCGACCGCGTCATGATAAGAGGCTATCGCGTTCACTGGTGTGTCTGAGGTTGCAGCAACGGTTGCCGGCGCTTGTGTTGTCGCTCGCGGCGGCTCCCATTTTGCCTCTGAGGCGTTTTTCATGTGCATAAACAGCCAAACCGACAGCAGCACAAAGATGAGTAGCAACAACCATGGTAACCACTGCCAAGCCTTTGCTTTATCATTGGCATTTGGGGATGACGACATAGAACCGACCTCGACATATCAGGATAAAAATGAATTTTGAGCGTTAAGAAAATCTAATCAGCCGCGCGCTTAAATTGCAGAAATAACTAAATTATAGCGGTCTAAAATAAAAAAGGGGCGACCATCGTGTAGCCTTTCAGTTATTAAGCTTGACTGCAATTTTGCGCATCAAACTTTCGCCATAAAACGCCGTTTGGTTAATATGCTAAAATAAGCTTTTTGCCGCATTTATCCCTGTTAATAAGATAAGATTATGACTCAAGATTCTGCGATTTTTGCTAAAGACATTACCAAGTTTTGTGATGACTATTTATCCGCCACAAGCTTTCAAGATTATTGCCCAAACGGTTTGCAAGTCGATGGCGGCGCACCGATTACAAAAGTTGTCACCGGCGTTACCGCGTCTGAGGCGTTAATTGATGCCGCCATTCAACAAAACGCCAATGCCATTTTGGTGCATCATGGCTATTTTTGGAAAGGTGAGCCTGCGCCTATTGTTGGGATGAAAGGCAAGCGCATCCGCAAATTAATGCAGCACGGCATATCACTGATTGCCTATCACTTACCGCTTGATGCTCACCCCGAGATTGGCAACAATGCGGTATTGGCAAAAGCGCTTGACTTGACCATTACCAGCGCGCTTTATCCTGCTGAAGCAAGACCGGTTGGCAATGTTGCCACTTGCCCGCCACAAAGCCATGATGAGCTTTGCCAAACCATTGAAACCGTTTTAGGTCGCAAGCCACTTTATATTTCAGGAAATCGCAATCGCAAAATTTCACGCGTCGGCATTTGTACCGGCGGCGCTCAAGATATGATTGACCAAGCAGCAATGATGGGCTGTGATGCTTATATTTCAGGGGAAATCTCTGAGCGAACCACGCACAGCGCTCGCGAGCTTGGCATTGATTATTTTGCTTGCGGTCATCATGCCACCGAGCGCGGCGGCATTGAAGCGCTTGGTAAGCTGGTCAATGAGCATTTTAGTATTCCGGTCACTTTTATTGATATTGACAATCCGGCGTAAACTGAAGACAAACAAAAAAAAGGCTGAAATTTTATCAGCCTTTTTATTTCTTTTGTTGTTTATTTGGTAAAAATTAGCGGTTAGGAACAGTCAATTTTTGACCCATTTGCAGCATGGTATCGCTTGGGATATTGTTCATGTCAGCAAGCTCTTTGGTCGAAACGCTGTATTTGCGCGCAAGACCAATGAGGCTATCGCCTGAGCTGACCGTATAAGTGGTGGTGACTTTAGGGACTTTAATCGTTTGCCCAAGCTGCAACTGACCATTGGTTGCCATATTGTTGGTCGCCGCTAAGTCCTCAACAGATACCCCAAAGCGGCGCGCAAGGGCAATTAAACCATCACCCGATTGCACTTTGTAATTTTCGGTACTGCCAAGCTTTTTACCCGAACTGCTGTTACTGCTTACCGGTGCTGACGCTGTGGCAGGCGCAGGGGTGCTTACGGTCGGCGTAGGTCGGCTTCCGGCAGCAGGAATGGTGATGGTTTTACCCAAAATAAGGTTGGAGGTTGTGGTCAAATCATTGGCAGCAGCAAGCTCGCTGATACCAATATTGTAGCGCTTGGCAACGCCGGTTAACGTATCGCCCGATTGGACTTTATAACTGACGGCTCGGTTGTTTAATTGGCGGTCAACTTGAGATTTGCTGAACGGAACTTTAATGGTTTGACCGCGCTGCAATCGGGTGTTGGCATCAACATTGCTGTTAACCGCAGCGATTTGTTCAGCAGAAAGCCCTAAACTGTTTGCAATTCCGATAAGGGTTTCCCCAGATTTTACCGTGTAATTGCTCGTTGCTGCTGAGCTTGAAGTGCTCGCCGGTCGTGATGGCGCAGGTAAGCTTGGGGCAGAAGCCGTATTGAGCGCCGAAAAATCAACGCTTGCAGGGACTTTTAGACTTTGACCAACAAAGAGCGAATCGGTGGCACCAATACCATTTAAATCAGCCAACGCTTGCGTGCTCATATTAAATTGGCGCGCAAGGGCAATTAAGCCATCACCGGATTTGACTTTATAAGTTTTGGTGGCGCTGCTCGTTGTGGCAGGCTTTGAGGGCTTAGATGCGGGAGCAGCTGGGGTGCTTGCCGGTGCTTTTACTTTTCCAGGAACCAGCCATAATTTTTGACCACGCAGTAAGTCGGCGCGGCTACTGATATTATTATAGGTAGCAAGCTCAGTGACCGATAAACCAAAGCGCTTTGCTGTACCAATTAAGGTATCTCCACCTTGAACGATGTAGCTTTCAGGGGTACTGGCGGCACTTGGCGTTGGTGCAAGCGGCGCAATCGGTCTTGCGTTATATAAATACAGCGTGCTTCCTGAAAGCAAATTCGCGCTTGCGTCAATTTGGTTCCATTCAGCAATATCACGCCAGCTGACCCCTGCTCGCGAGGCAATATTGGCAAGCGTGTCGCCGCGCTTGACGGTATAGGTTGAGCGCGTGCCTTGGGGTTTGGGGTTGGCAGCGGTGCTATTTGAAAAACTAAGCTTTTTATCTTTGCCGCTTGCCTCTAAAATGGACTGCTGAGTCTGAATGGCAGACAGCTTAATATTGCCATCAATACTGCTAATGACGTTGGTCTCGTCAGTTTGTGCTTGAATTTGACGGGCAATAAAGTCGCGCTCTTCTCGCGATAACGCCGGCTCTTGAATGACGGTGTTGTTTTTGGTGATTTGAGCGGAGGTAGTCGGCAAGCTGTTACTGTTTTTCAGCTCTTCGGTAATTTTTGCAGACTCTTTACTGCTGATGGGCGGCTCGGTGAATACTGCCGCTTGGTTGCTATACACGGAGCTGCTTGTGGGCTTAACGGCAGGCGGAATATAACTTGCCGTCTGCTGAGGGACACTCAAGCTTGCTGCATAATCTGCCAAGCCACTGCCGGTACTTGGCAGTTTTGAGGTGTCATAAGGTTTGCTGTTGTAGCTTGGCGTGGTGCTTGGCGCCGGTACCGAAGCGTCGTTCGCAACCCAAACAGTGCTTGTGCCGTTGCCTTTGAGCATACTCAGTTTTGCATCCACATTGACGCTAACATCATTAGGGATAACCACGCGCTGAGGTCCTGCAGCGTCCACTTTCGCCACGGTCAAGGCAGGATTCAACTTTTGCAGCTCGTCATAACTGACGCCGGTCAACTGTGATACTTCAGCAAGACTGACCCCGTAGTTGACCGGAACACTGCGAAAGTGTTGGCGGTTGGCGATGGCAGGCAAATAAACCCCATGCTGACTTGGATTGGCAACGATTTCAGCCACTGCCAAAAAGCGCGGTACATAGTTCATTGTCTCAGTTGGCAAGCGCAATGACCAATAATCCGTTGGCAAACCTTGAGCGGCATTGGCATCGATTGCCTTTTGTACACGACCCGGGCCGGCATTATAGGCGGCAAGCGCCAACTCCCAACTGCCAAATTGGTTATGCAGCGCCGTTAAAAAGTCGTAAGCCGCTCGCGTGGACTCAATCACATCACGCCTGCCATCATAGTTGCTGTTTTGATTTAAGCCATAAATCCTGCCGGTACTAGGAATAAACTGCCAAAGCCCTGCGGCGGCGGCACTACTGGTTCCGGTTGGATCATAGGAGCTTTCAATCACTGGCAATAACGCAAGCTCGGTTGGAATGTTGCGCCGCTCCGCCTCGCGAACGGTGTGGTACAAATAGCGGCTGGCACGAGCGGTCAAGCGGTTTAGATAGTCTTGTCGACTGGCAAACCAGCTTTTTTGACCCTCAATGCGCTGATTATAAATCGGGCGACCGTTGTTCATTCGGTAGCCGGCGCGCAAGCGATTCCACAAGTCCCCGTACTGCTGAATGATCAGCTTATTGTCCTCAACCATCGTCATGTCGGTAGCTTCAAGTAAGTCTGCCAACTCCTCTAAGCTTTCTGCATCTAAAAATGCTGTTGAATAATCCTCTTGAGCGTTTGCGGTGGGGCGAGGCTTAGCGGCAGCTTGACCTCCTGAATTTTTGACCACCACAGGAGCCGTATTTGGCGAGGTATTTTTTACCGCCGAGGTATTACTACAAGCAGTTAATAACAAAGAACTGACTGAAAGCGACAAAGGCAGTAGCAGAAATGTCCGAGCAGTCGTTGACACAGTAGACATGATAATAAAAACTTCCTAACAGCAGAATAAATGAAGAAGCACAAGGACAATCGTTGTCCAAAGTGCTTGATAATGGCATGATTTTATAAGAAAACTTATCTAGATATCAAATAAATAACGTCGGTAAGATGGGGCGCTTTTTCTGAGCAAAAAATAATAGGACAATAGTTATCCTATTATTTAACCAAAATAGTTCATGAAAAACCTTAATGCTCATCACTGAACCTTAATTGATGGTCACCTGTGATACAGCTCGCAGTAGCACCGCATTTCCGGTTGAAAGCGTGAGCGTGACTCGCGATGAGGTCACAAACGATACTTTTTTGCCATCTTTGACCCAGCTTTCCACCGTATTGACATTGGCTTTGGCTTGGCTGCCGGTGGTGACAATATTGTCGATACTGATATCATACTGATAGTTAGAAGTTTGGTTCCAACTACTTTGTAACAATTTTAAATAAGCATCTTTATCAAGGCTCGTTGACTTGCCTTTTCGTGACATTGAAATGAGCGCGTCATCCGACACCAGTTTTGCCACCTGAGCAATATTTTTACTGTTGGCAGCCGCTTTCATAGAGGAAGCATAATTTTGAACCGAGCTTTCGGTCATCACCGCAGCTTGTGCCGGCGCAGCAACCGTAATTGCGGCAACCGCTGCTCCCATCACGCTTGCATTTTTAAGCGCTTTTATCAGTAATTGCGCCGGATTTTTTGCTTTCATTATCAGTATCTCAACCTTTTATCACTGTTTTCATCATTATTCTAGATTATCATTATAGTTTTACAGTTTTGTAACGCCCTGTAGCAGTATTGCGCTTATTTTCAACTGTCTTCTTTTAAGCTGTCACTGCCATCATCATCAAGCTTCATTCCTAAGCGCTCAACGCGGCGGTCCATCATTTGCCGCGCCAGTGCCTGCATATCTTCAACGCGGTCGATTTCATCAACGATTTCAAGACCAAGCAAGGTTTCTAGAACGTCTTCTAAGGTCACCAAACCTTTGACTTCGCCATATTCACCAACCGTAATGGCAATATGGATGCGATTTTTGAGCATCAAATCAAGCAAATCAAACAGCTTCATCTTTGAAAATACAAAGCTGACCTCACGTTGAAATTCTGTCAAAGGCTTATGAACGTTATGATTGACTTTGGCAAGCAGCATGTCGGTTTTTAATACAAATCCGGTAATGTTATCAAGATCGCCATCATAAATCGGCAGCCTTGAGAACGTAAGCTTCGGGCGGTCAACCAAAACTTCAGCCACGGTTTTATGCTGGTCAAATGCCAGCATCACCGAGCGCGGCGTCATAATGTCTTCAACTTTAATTGCCCCAAACGCCAACAAATTCCGGATAATTCGCGACTCAAGCGGGTCAATCTGACCAGAGGCTTCGCCAATACTGGCAAGCGCTGCAAATTCGCGCCGGCTAAAGACATCCGTTTCTTTGCTGCGAACCAAAAGCCGAGTTAAGCGCTCAGACAGCCAAATGATGGGGTACAACAGCATAATAATGCCGCGAACAAAATACGCCACAAAGCCGCTTAAGCTGCGCCAATAAACCGTTCCTAATGTTTTAGGAATAATTTCCGCAAAGGTTAAAATAGCAAGGGTCATCAGCGCAGAAAATACCCCAAACCAAGCGCTACCAAAAACGATGGTTGCTTGCGCCCCTGCGCCAATTGAACCTAGGGTATTGGCAATGGTATTCAAGGTTAAAATTGCCGCCAGCGACTGGTCAACGTTGTCCTGCTTTAAGCGCTTAAGCATTGCCGCTTTTTTGGGATTAGACTCTTGAACGTCCGCGATAAAGGACGGCGTCATGCTCAAAAGCACCGATTCTGCCATCGAGCAGACAAACGACACCCCAATGGCAGCACTCACAAAGCCCACCAGTAAGATAATGTTTAAAGTGGAAGGTTCCGCTTGCAGGGTGTCGGCGGCGTTTGCCAAGCTTGGCAATAGCAAAGCGACGAATAGCCACCAAGACCTACAAGCAAGCATTGTCGTCGGGGGAGGTTTGTCGGACGCGGTTTTGCGAGAAGCTCGAGCTTGTCGCCGCCTTGGTGCCGATGAGGCGCATAAAGAAATCTGGGTCAAGAAGGGTAACCTTTCGTGTTAATAAATCCTAAAAATAAATGCGGATTAATAAAAACCTTGATAGTGCCAAAATCCAGAACAATAAAGCAAAACTATAAGGCTGAACCGCAATTTTGATAGTAGCACCGATTGCCTTTTTGCACAATAAATCGGCAAGAAGATTGTTAACGGCGCACTTCGCAATCCGCTTAAAAGTGTAACCACGACAACGGCGTTAATTAATGCCAATTCCCTATCTCAGGCTTTCAGCTTGCCTTTTGCCAATCATTTTTATCATCCTCAACTAGAAAATTAATCGGCGAAGCGCATTAACAGTTACCAAGCGTTGGAATTTTTGTTACTATGCGTCTAATTTTTTCTAATTTCCTTAAGTTTTTAGCAATCGAGATGATTATGAGCTTTTTTATTCAAGCGGCGCACGCAGCACCTGAGGCGGCTACCGGAGCTTCATTTTTTGGGCAACTGTTACTTCCTTTAGCGTTTTTTGCCATCTTCTATTTTATTGTCATCCGCCCGCAGTCTAAGCGTGCCAAAGAACACCGAGCGATGGTTGATTCGTTAAAGGTTGGTAGCGAAGTTATTTTTGCAGGCGGTCTTATGGGTCGGGTAAAAAAAATCGAGGGCAATTATGCCGTTGTCAGCTTAAACAGCACCAGCGACGTTAAAGTTCAACGCGCCTCGGTCATCTCCGTTCTTCCTGCTGGCACGATTGACAGCGTTTAGTATCGTTTCGTCATGCTCTGCTAAACCCATCTCCAAATCGCGATTGGGGCTAATTCGCGATTTGGATTATCGGCAAAGTGTCTGCTTTGCCAAGCCCAGCTTGCTGATATTTTATTAACAAAAAGAAGCGATTATGCACTATCCTGCTTGGAAATATGTTCTGATTGCCATTGTGCTTGTCATCGCGGGAATCTATGCCGCGCCCAATTTATACCCTGACGAGCCTGCGGTTCAAATCACCAGTGCCACCGCCGGCACTCAGCTGACCGAAGGTATTTTGACCGAGTCGCAAAACTTGTTAAAAGAGGCCGGAATCAACTCTCATGACGGCACCTTTGAGGGCAATAGCGCGCTCGTTCGCCTTGACAATCCGGTCGCCCAATTAAAAGCGCAAGAGGTATTGCGGCAAAACTTGGGCGACGATTATGTGGTGGCGCTAAACCTTGCGCAAACGACGCCGCAGTGGCTTCGCGATATCGGCGCAAAACCCATGAAGCTTGGTCTTGACCTTCGCGGCGGGGTGCGCTTTGTTCTTGAAGTCGATATGAATAAAGCCCTTGAGCAGCGTCTTAGCAATGCCAGTCGAGACGTTCGCCGTGATTTGCGCGCCGAAAAAATCGCCGTTAAAGGCATTAAAACGCAAGCCAAAGGCATTGTTTTGCATTTTGCCGATACCCAAGCTCGCGACCGAGCGCAAAATATCTTGCAAGGCTCGATGGGAACGACGTTTAATTTGCAGTCCGCCATTGACAATCAAGGCGCAGCGCTGATTTTAACTTATAATGATGCCACTCTTGATGAAATCAACAGCTACGCGGTCAGCCAAAACTTAACCACGCTTCGCAACCGAATTAGCGAGCTTGGGGTGTCCGAAGCTTTGGTTCAGTCGCAAGGCGCAAACCGAATTGTGGTTGAATTGCCAGGGGTTCAAGATACCGCTGAAGCCAAGCGCGTGTTAGGTCGAACGGCAAACCTTGAATTTCGAATGGTCGCCAAAGAAAGCGACAATTATACCGGCGGTATTGCTCCTGCCGGAACCGAAGCTTTTCCGTTTAAATCGCTTGATGGTCCGCCCGTACTACTGAACCGCCAAGCCATTGTCACTGGGGATAAAGTCACCAACGCGCAAACGAGCCTTGATGAAAATGGTCGCCCTGAGGTGAATATCACTCTTGATAGCGCCGGCGGTAAGCTGATGCAAAATGCAACGCGAACGGCAGTTGGCGAGCAAATGGCGGTACTGTTTATTGAAAATAAACAAAAAGTCAGCTACGAAAAAGACCCAAAAACTGGCGAGACGGTCGAAGTTCGAACGCCGTATGCTGAAACCAAGGTCATTAACCGCGCCAATATTCAAGCGGTTCTTGGCTCATCGTTTAGAATCACCGGTCTTGATAGCAACGCTGAAGCGGCGGAACTTGCGCTGCTGTTACGCTCAGGGGCGCTTGCAGCTCCCATGTACTTTGTTGAAGAGCGCACCATTGGCCCATCGCTTGGTCAAGACAATATTGATAAAGGCTTATTTTCAACGCAAGTGGGATACCTACTCGTCTTTGCCTTTATGATTATTTTTTACCGATTGTTTGGGGTGATTGCCAATATCGCCCTTGCAGTTAACGTAATTATTATCGTGGCGGTCATGTCCATTTTAGGGTCGTCACTGACCTTGCCGGGGATTGCCGGTATCGTTTTGACCATTGGTATGGCGGTTGATGCCAACGTGCTAATTTTTGAACGTATCCGCGAAGAGCTTGCCAACGGCGTTCGCCCCAAATCAGCAATTACCGCAGGATTTGACCGCGCCTTTAGCAGTATTTTTGACGCCAACATCACCACCCTTTTGGTGGCGTTTATTCTGTTTGCCATTGGCACAGGCCCCATTAAAGGCTTTGCCATCACTCTTGCCATCGGGATTATCAGCTCCTTGTTTACCGCCATTTTGGTCACGCGAGCGCTAATTCAGATTGCTTATGGCAAACGTAAATCCATCAAACGCTTGAGCATTGGCTAGGAGATTATCATGGCGATTG
Source organism: Psychrobacter sp. GTC18467 (assembly GCF_055397455.1). Classification (NCBI taxonomy): domain Bacteria; kingdom Pseudomonadati; phylum Pseudomonadota; class Gammaproteobacteria; order Moraxellales; family Moraxellaceae; genus Psychrobacter; species Psychrobacter sp. GTC18467. The sequence goes on along the minus strand of NZ_AP038920.1, from coordinate 2,328,831 downwards.
AACAAAAAAATCCCAACGAGACGCCTAATTTGCCGGCAAGTTCAAGCGGGGACGGTAACGACAAGCGCCGCCGCCGTAATAAGCCGCGCCGCGATGGTAAAGGCAGCAATACAGCCGCCCCAAAGCGCAAAAAAACACCGACTACGGCGCTTGATTCGACCAACCTTGCCCCTATTCCTGACATAGAGGTCGATGACGCCGCGCAAGCGGAAGGTGGCATCAAAGCCATCGGTGATCAGCGCATCATTCCGTTTATGAGCATCGAAAAGCCGATGGCAATTTTGTCGATGCTGTTAGTTATCGGCAGTATTATTGCCATAGCGGTGAATGGCTTAAATTTAGGGCTTGACTTCACCGGCGGCGTGTCAGCAGACGTTCGCTACGAGCAGCCGGCAGAACAAAGCGATGTGGTCAAAGCCTTGGCGGATAACGGCTTTAATGATGCCGTTGTTCAGTATTTAGGAACGCGTGAAGAGCTGCTTGTGCGACTGCCGCCGCAATCAGATAACGTTGAGGGGCTAAATAACTCGCTTGGCAAAGCGCTTGAGCTGCCCAACAACCACGCTGAAATCAACAACGTCAACATCATCGGCAGCCAAGTTGGTAATGAAATTTATCTCAATTCGGTGATGGCGTTAGCGCTGGCGCTGGCGTGTATGTTCGGTTATGTGGCGCTACGGTTTCAATTTAAATTTGCTTTGGGCGCCGTTATTTCGTTATTTCACGATGCCATTGTGGTTATTGGCGCGTTTGCTCTTTTTGGCTTTCCGTTTGATTTGACTGTTTTGGCAGCGGTTTTAGCCTTGATTGGTTATTCATTGAACGATACCATCGTCGTTTATGACCGAATCCGCGAAAACTTCCGCCGCGTTCGCGGTATCAGCCCCCGTCAAATCGTTGATTTGTCGTTAACCGAAACGCTGCGCCGAACCATCATGACCATCTCAACCGTGCTGTTGGTCGTTCTTGCCATGCTGCTTTTGGGCGGCGAAGGGCTGTTTTGGTTCTCAGTGGCGCTATTTATCGGTCTGATTGCCGGAACGTATTCTTCAACGTACATTTCAAGCTCAATTCCGCTTGCCATGGGGCTGTCGCGCGATGACTTTGTGGTTAAAGTCAAACCAGAGTTTGAAGAAGAAGTGGTCAGCTTTAACGACCCAAAAATGTTTGAAGAAAACTAATCCTTTAAGCGATGAATAAAAGCACCTACTTTTAGGTGCTTTTGTTTTATTGAAATTAAGAGTTATTAACAACTATGACCGACCACGCCCAAAGCCATGCCATCGATGTCCGCTATTTAAAAATTATTGCCATTGCCATTCCGGTCATTTTGGCAAACTTAGCCATGCCGTTTCAAAGTTTAATTGATACTGCCATCGTTGGTCATTTGGATAATGCCGCTTATCTTGCCGGAATGGGGCTTGCCATTCAGCTGTTGTCACTGGTTTTGGTCAGTTTTAACTTTTTGCAATATGCGTCCTCAGGGCTTGCCGCCCAAGCGCTTGGTAAAATGACCTACGCCACCACAAGTCATACAAACAACGCCCCGCTGCTGGCGATTTTGCAGCGAGCGTTATTGTTAGCGGCAGTTATTGGCTTGGGGCTTTTGCTCATTAAGCCCTTGTTAATTAAATTTGGGCTGCAACTTCTTGCCGCAAACCCAAACAGTTCGGCTGCGGCAACGACCTATTTAAACGTGCGCTTTTGGGGCGTGATTGCCGAGCTTATGAACTTTGCTTTTATCGGTTGGTTTGCCGGTCAAGGTAAAACGCGATATATGCTGTATCAGCAGGGGTTAATTGCGGTATTAAACGTCATTTTAACGGTGTTTTTTGTTTTTGGTCTTGATTTGGGGCTTGCCGGCGTTGCCCTTGGGACGACACTTGCCTTTTGGTCGGGTGTCATCATTGCCCTTTGGCTTGCAACCTTGCATTTACAGCTTTCTTGGCGCGATTTATTTACTATAGATAAAGCCTCGGTTACTAAAGACAGTATGCTTAGGCTATTTTCGCTAAATAAAGATATCTTTATCCGAACGCTGATTTTAACGCTCAGCTTTACTTGGGTGACCAGACTGTCCGCGCAAAGTGGCGATTTGGTTCTGGCTGCCAATGCCATTTTGCTGCAAGTGCTTAGTATTTCAGCGTTTGCCCTTGATGGCGTTGCCGTATCGGCTGAAACACTTAGCGGTCAAGCTGCCGGTCGCCGTGATTGGTCACGATTTTCCCTCATCATTAAGCGCACCGGAGTTGTCAGCTACGCTTTAGCTGCCGTGTTAACGCTGATTTGGTGGCTGATTATGCCGCTTTATTTGCCGATGATGACCAACATTACTGAGGTGTTGGCTTTAGCTGCGGATTATCAATGGTTTGCGATTTTACTGCCGTTGATTGGCGTTGGCGCTTACTGGATTGATGGCATCTTTTTTGGGTTAACGGCGGGAAAAATTATCCGCAATGCGGCGATTATTTGGGCGGTGATATTTTTTCCGCTCAGCTTTTGGCTTTATAGCAAGTTTGGCATGCTTGGGATTTGGCTGAGCGTTTGGAGCATTTTGTTGCTCAGATTGTTGGTATTAAGCGTGTTTTTATTAAAAGCTAAATGGTCTGGAAGTTATGCGTCATTGCAGCCAAAACAATAATCCGTGCTAAAATATTTAACATTAATGAACCTTTGGAATTAACCTAAACTGTGAAAGTGATAAGCTCAGCTGACGCAGGATATTTATGGTCAGCAGGATTTAAAAAAAGCATTCCGGTAGCGATGGGCTATTTGCCGGCAGGGATTGCCTTTGGGGTGCTCGCGCAAGTGGCGGGGCTGCCGATTTGGTCAACGCTGCTGCTCAGCATTTTGTTATATGCAGGGGCAGCGCAATATGCTTGCCTGCCGATGCTAAGCGCCGCGCTGCCCATTGGCACGATAGCGACCAACATTGCCGCCATCAATTTGCGCCATGTGTTTTATGCCATGCCGCTGCTGCAATCGATGCCGCAACATAAACTTGCCAGAACCTACTGCTTATTTGCGCTCACCGATGAAACCTTTTCACTCATGACCAGTTTGCCACCTGAAGAGCGTTCAGCGCTTATCCTGCCGGTCAGCTTTTTTAATCAAAGTTGGTGGGTGATTGCGACCGCTCTTGGGGTCATGATTGGCAGCACGCTCAATGATTTGGTACCGCATTTGGATTTTGCTTTAGTTTGCTTGTTTGCCATTTTAGCTTATGAGCAGTTCGCGACCATCAAGCGCTATTTTCCGATACTGGTTGCAGCCCTTGCGCTTATTTTGGCGTCGCTTTTGACTCAAGACTGGCTACTTTTGGTGGCGATTGGCATTTGTATGCTGCTGATTTTGGTTCGCGGCGCGACTGGTTTAAAGGCAGATGCTGATGAACAGTAGCTATTTGATTGCCGCCACCATTGCGATGGCGTTTGTCACGTTTTTAACGCGAGCAACGCCGGCGCTGATTCCAACAAGGCTTCTTGATACGCCTTGGCTGCATCGGCTCAACGAAAGCTTGCCGCTGTCAGTATTAACGCTCTTGATTTTAACCAGTTTGTCTTATCAAGGCTTAACGCTGTCTTTCAGTAACCCAAATTCACAATTACTAGCCGCGCAAATCAGCGCGCTTATTTTAGTCTTACTGGTTTATCATATCAGCCGTCAGCTTTTGGTCAGTATGGTCGTTGGCATCGCCGCGCTTAATGGCGTGCTTTGGTTATTTTCTTTTTTAAGGTAACTGCTGAAATTTAACAATAAAAAAAGCTGAGACCTCATATCTCAGCTTTTTTATGGCAAAAAAAACCTTAATCGTATTCAGCAACGCCCATCATATCGACCGGTGTGTCGGCGACGATTTGAACGCCTTTTTTACCGATTTTGGCGGTCTCGCAGCGCAGCTGTTGTAAATGGTCAAGATAGGCTTCGTTAATTTGACCGGTGATATAGCAGCCGTTAAACACGGAGCAATCAAAGCCTTGAACGCGGCTGTGCTTGGTGTCTTTTACCGCCTCAATCAAGTCATCTAAGTCTTGAAAAATCAAGCGGTCAGCACCGATGATGTCGCGAACTTCCTCAACGCTGTTGCCAGAGGCAATCAGCTCGCTGCGAACGGGCATATCAATGCCGTAAACGTTGGGGTATTCAACCGGTGGCGCGGCACTGGCAAAAAACACTTTTCTTGCGCCGGCATCTCGCGCCATTTGGATAATTTCATGGCAGGTCGTTCCACGAACGATAGAATCATCGACAAGTAAGACGTTTTTGCCTTTAAATTCAAGCGGAACGGCGCTGAGTTTTTGGCGGACCGATTTTTTACGCTGCTGCTGACCTGGCATAATAAAGGTGCGACCAATGTAGCGGTTTTTCATAAAGCCTTCGCGGTACTTGACATTCATTTTCATGGCAAGCTCCATCGCGGAGGTTCGCGAAGTATCCGGAATCGGAATAACCACGTCAATATCATGGTCTTCGCCCCACTCGCGCAGGATTTTTTGCGCCAATTTTTCGCCCATTCGCAAGCGCGCTTTATAGACCGAAATGTTGTCCATAATCGAGTCAGGACGGGCAAAATAAACGTATTCAAACATACAAGGCGTATATTCTTTAGGCTCAACGCATTGTTTGGTATGCAGTTTGTGGTCAAGGTCGATAAAAATCGCTTCACCAGGGCGAACGTCGCGGACAATCGTAAACCCTGAACTGGTCAGCGCCACCGACTCCGAGGCAACCATAAATTCAGTGCCACCATTTTCTGCCATTCGTTTGCCAAAAATAAGCGGCCTAATACCGTTCGGGTCACGAAACGCCAATAAGCCATGACCGGTAATCAGCGCCACCACCGCATAGGCACCTTCACAGCGACCATAAACGGCTTTTACCGCTTCTAAAATATCTTCAGGCGTTGGGTCAGCTTTATCTAAGTTTTGCAGTTCATGCGCCAACACGTTGAGCAAAACTTCTGAATCCGAATCGGTATTTAAATGACGGCGGTCATCAAGATATAAAGATTTGGCAAGGCTTTCGGCATTGGTCAAATTGCCGTTGTGCGCAAGCGTAATCCCATAAGGCGAGTTGACATAAAACGGTTGAGCCTCAGCGCTGCTTGAGGTTCCTGCGGTTGGGTAGCGAACGTGACCGATACCAAATTTGCCCACCAAGCGCACCATGTGACGGTTCATAAACACATCGCGAACCATGCCGTTTTCTTTGCGCAAATACAGTCTGCCATCTTGCAAAGTCACGATTCCGGCGGCGTCCTGACCGCGGTGCTGTAACATGGTTAAAGCATCATAAAGGATTTGGTTGACCGGCTCATGAGCTGCAACCCCAACGACTCCACACATAGCTATGTCCTATTTTCGATTTGGGCATTCAATAAATTGAATCAAGATGACAGGTAAATGATGATAAACGCTGATGATTTAAAGGGCAAAAGCGCATTTTTTGGATGAGTGAACTTCTAAACTGAAAAATTGCGAGAAGCATTATAGGGCAATTTTATCTTAAAATAAAATCCCTAAGCCTAATTTTTAACATCACGATTTATCATTAACCGTCCTTAATTAAGATTGATTGACCTGATTCCAAGCCACGCCCAAAACATCGCTTGCCAAAGCCTTGGCAACGGGAGCATAAGGTAGCAGCTCCGGCGCTAACACGGACGACTGCCAAATGGGCATTTGAACCAACAGCGGTGCGGTCACACTTAATCCCACAAGAACGACAAGCACGTTTTTGGCAGCGCCTAAAACTCCGCCCGCCATCTTATCAACTGCCCCAAGCTTTAAGCTTTTCAGCGCGCTTGAAAACACAAAGGCTATCAGATGCATGATGGCTAACACAACGAGCACCACGAGCAAAAACGCTAAGGCGATTTGTAACACGGGATTTTGAACGATGCCGGACAATGAGGGCGCAACCGAACTTGCCAGCCGAGATGCGGCAATCAATGCCACAAACCAGCCCACCATGCCAACAGCGGTTTTGGCAAGCCCCAATTGAAAGCCGCGCCAAAGCCCAATCAACACCATCGCTGCAATAATAAGGTCAAGACCACTCAAAATATCACCTCACTTGCGTCATTCAAATTACGCTTCTTGATGGTCATCGCCATCATCAAGCGCGTCATAATAACCGCCAATCGACTGAATACACGACTGAACCAACCCCGGACCTTTATAAATAAGCCCCGTATAAAGCTGAACCAAATCGGCACCGGCTTTGATTTTTTTAACCGCTTTTTCGCCGCTATCAATGCCGCCAACACCAATCAGTGCCACGTTATCTTCTAAAATATCGGCAAAATGCTGCAAAATTTTTGTACTTTTGTGGCTGACCGGTCGCCCTGATAAGCCCCCTGCCTGCTCACCATCCGGCAAATCCTCAACCCCCACTCGGCTAAGGGTGGTGTTGGTGGCAATTAAACCGTCAATTTCAAAATCAAGCAACTGCTGAGCAATATACTCAACTTGGTCTGGCTCTAAATCAGGAGCAACCTTGAGCACCAAAGGCACATAAAAACCATAGTCAGTTGCAAGCTGTGAATGGCGATTTTTAATGGTGTCAAGCAGCGCCGTTAACGCGTCCCCCGATTGTAAATCACGAAGGTTTTTAGTATTGGGCGAGGAAATATTGACCGTAATATAAGACGCATGCGGATAAGCGCGCTCAAGGCAATACACGTAATCATCGGCGGCATTCTCAACCGGCGTTGCGGCATTTTTACTAATGTTAATGCCAATATTGCCTTTATATTTGCAGCGTTTTACGTTATCGATTAAGTAATCAATGCCCTTATTATTAAATCCCATGCGATTAATAATGGCATCAGCTTGCTTTAAGCGAAACAATCGCGGCTTGTCATTGCCATCTTGCGGCTTTGGCGTTACCGTTCCCACTTCAATAAACCCAAAACCAAGCTCGGCTAAAGCATCAATATAATCAGCGTTTTTATCAAGCCCTGCCGCAAGACCAACCGGATTGTTAAATTGCAATCCCATACAATCGGTCTGCTGCATCGGCTGACCATAAACCAAGCCAAGCGCCCGCGCTCGATGGGCTTTAGCAAGCAAGGACAACGTCATATCGTGGGCGCGTTCAGGGTCCATTTGAAATAAAAACGGTCGAAGTAAAGCGTAGGACATAAACTGTAAACCCTGAATCAATAGCGAAAACAAAATTAAAAAGTCAATATAAATTTTTGGCGCCATTATAGCAGCTTGTGGGCATAGGCATAATGGTTTGTTTCCTTGGCTGCTTAAAAATAACCCAAGCGTAAAATCGCTGCAAAATTACGGCACAGGTCGATTGGAAGCCAGCGCAATCCAGCCACGGATAATGCGGTACAAATGCCAAACCACCGTGACCCCAATCACCGCGACCCCCAAAAAGGCAAACAATAGCGACCCTGCTGCCAAATGACCGCTGTCCATCACCGCACTGATTCCAAGACCGCCAAAGGCAATAAATAACAATATCATGCCAATAACAAAGAAAAATATACTGTACCAAAAGGTCTTAATCTGCCAATCAAAATGGGTGGCAAGCCAAGTACCATCGGCTTCATGACGGCGAACGTAGTTCATCACAATCGGGGCAATCCATAGCAGCCCTGCAGTAAAATAACTGACGATATTTAGCAAATAAGTGATATGGTTGTAAGCTATTAGCGAGCGCTCTTTATCGTTGTCCATCACTCCCCCTTTTTTCCTAAATCGATGCCAACTATCTCAAGCCGTAAGCTTAAAAAAAGCCGTAAGCTTAAAAAATACTATAGCGCTAAAACAGCACGGTTATCATTATGCCAACTTGATTGAGGTCTTAAAAAATATTTCAATAGCCAATTGAGTTTAGCTACAAAAACCAAACGGTATTTTTAAAAGATTGAAAACATCTTAATGATTTTGACTATTTTTTTAAGGTCGCTTGAACTGACAGGTCTTTAGTTGCGGTATCTTGGTTGATGCTAAGCCTGTCTAACTGCCAACCTTGCTGCTCAAGTTGACCAAGCACATTTGCCACAACCGCTTGGCTTGGGTGGGTAAAGCTCAGCTGAACGCCCTCGCCGATTGCTACCACCTGAGCGCCGGTAACGCCCATTGAATTGAGAATATTATTCACTTGCACCGTCAGCGGACTGTCATCAAGCGCTTGCGGATTGCTATCAACATTTGCCGCTTGACCGCGCAGCCAAAAGTAATCGGCAACTTGGTTTTGATAGTCAAGCTTACTTTTTTGCGCAGCTTTATTCATGCCATAGCCGCCGTAACCAAAAACCATAATGATAAAAAACAGCATCAAAATACTGAGCGCAAGGCGGTCGCGCGGCGCTAAATTTTGCCAAAACTCCTGCGATTGATTTGCCCAAGCGTCCAAATGGCGAGCGCGTTTTGAGGAGGTGACTTTTGAGGAGGTGGCTTTTGAAGAGGTAGTTACTGTCGTTTCGGTCGCAACAGCAGCGGGATTTCGTCTGATACGGCGCTGAATAAATTTCATAAATCAACCTTTAAGCAATTAAGACAGCGCGGGGTTTGGCGGTGCAGATTGCAAATTGTCCGCCGGAGCAGTGGGCGCAAAGCTGATGCGAACATTGCCTAACACTTGGTTTTGCTCAGTGTTATTGACCTGCTCAAGATTGGCGCTCAGACCTTGAGCACTTAAGCTGCTCATAAAGCCATCAAGGCTACTGCGGTCAGCAGCAATCAAAGTGAGCGTCAGCGCATCAGGAGCTAGCCCTAAAGCTTGGGTGGTGAGTGAAGATTGCTTAATCAGTGGGGACACCTGAGCCATGACGGCAATCGGTGCGTTGGTATCTAAGCTATTTTGGCGCAATTTTGGCGCAAGCTGAGTTTGCAGCAACCCGCGAGGATTGAGCGGCTCATTGGGAAACCAAGCTTGATATTGAGCCGCCGTCGCGCTTTGGGTTTTTGCAGCGGCCTCTTGATAGCGCAGCCACTCGATACCGTTGGTGGCAAACTGCAATACCCAAGCAGCAAGCGCCACCATAAGCGCGGTTTTTAAATAAGGCGATAACACCGCGCGGCTTTTTTTGGCAAAAAAGTTTAGCGCATGACGCTCTGGCATCAGCACCGGTTCAGGATAAATGGGCAATAAATTGACCAAAAACCCTTGCTGCTCAATAAGCTCAATCGTTTTTGCTTGCATGCTGTTTGAGGCAATTCCATCGTCCGAATCAATCGGCGATAGCATATTAATTACGGTTTGACTGGGCAGTCTTGATAATAATAGCGGTAAAAAATTAACCGCAAGCCCTTGAGCGTCCATCTGTCGTGATAAGGTTGTGGCGTTATCTTGATAGAGGGTCAGCGCAGTTAACTCGGGTGCATCAGCGGTCGCCGTTTCAGGACTTGGCAGCAATAAAAAGTCCGGCAGCATGGCAGTGATATTCAGCCCCACCAGTGCCGCGCTTTGTTGCCAAGCTTCAATATCGCTTTGGTCAATGGCATAAAGCTGAGTAGGCTCACCGCTAAACTGGCGAACGCTTAATTTATCTACCGACCCCAAAAACAACTCTTCGAACAAATACTGCTGACCGGTCATGCCAAGCTGCTTGATTTGAGCGCTTGTGAGCGTCGATTCCACTTGCAAAAGGTGCTGCGAGGGAAAATATAAGGTAATGGCGGGCGCGCCATGAATGCCATAAATATCATAAAGCTGCTGCCAATTGTCCACCAACTGCCAGCGCCGCTCGTCCAAATGCCAAACTGCAAGCGGACTTTGCTGCCCGCGAAACCAAACGTGTAACACCCACTGTGTCCTTAATGTTGGCGCTGTGTTAGCGCTTAGCCGCCTATCATACTAAATTTACCCTAAAACTGCCGCCAAATTATGGTTGATTCGGAACAAAACGGTCAATTTCTTTTGCCATTCCTGTCATCAAAAATTCCATTTCAAACACGCGCGCTTCAGCCAACGAAAACCCTTCAAAACTATCGCCGGTGAGTAAGCTTGCAAGCTTTGCCACAATTGACATATGACAAACAACAAGCAAACAGTCGCTATCGATTTTTACCAAATCATTAAATGCCGCTTTGGGGTCATCTGATGGCGTGATGTTGTCTTGGGTCATCACTTTGATATCAGGAAAATGCTTGGCAATTTGTGCCATCGTTTGCTCGGCACGCTTAAACGGGCTGACCACAAGCGCGTCCGGTTGATAATTTGCAAAAATATAAGCGGCGGTTTGGCAAGCTTGCTGATTGCCAAACTCAGTCAGTGGTCTTGCGCTGTCAGGCGTCACCCCTTCTTTAGCTTCGCCGTGGCGCATTAAAATAACTTTCATGTTGACCCTTTTTTATATTTTTAAGTCCGCAATCGCTTGTTGAAAAACGATTATTCATCACTCGTGGCTGAGTCGCTGTTATCATCACTGAGCTGCTGCTTTGCCGCTTGCATTTGCGCAGAAAGTGCCGCGTTGGTATGGTCATGCGGCATCACAAACTCAACATCACTTCGAAATCCGGCTTCCATCAAATGCAGTGCCACCCCAAGCGCAGCTTTGTCTTCATAAATAACGGCATAAAGCGCATGGGTGATGGGCATATAAATGCCTTCGCGGGTGGCTTTTTCGTGAACCTGCTGAATGGTGTTGACCCCTTCGGCAGTTTGACCAAGCTTTTTAACCGCGGCTTGAATACTCATTCCGCGGCCAAGCATATTACCAATGCGATAATTTCGGCTCAGCTCTGAGCTGCAGGTTGCGTATAAGTCGCCCACGCCGGCAAGCCCCAAAAAGGTCAATGGATTGGCGCCCGTTGCCACCCCAAAGCGGCTCATTTCAGCCAATGCCCGCGTGAGTAACATCGCTTTGGTATTTTCGCCAACCTCGTAAGCTGCCGCCATTCCCATGGCAATGGCATAAATATTTTTGAGCGCGCCGCCAAGCTCAACGCCGCGAACATCGTCACTGGCAAATACCCGAAAAAATGCACTGTGTAGCGCCGATTGCACCGCATGCCGCAGCGGCTCAGATTCACTGGCTATCACCGTCGCCGACGGCATGTTTTTCATGATTTCAATGGCAAGATTAGGTCCTGACATCACCCCAAAATTGACCTCAGGAAGCTCATCTTTAATGATGTCGCTCATTAACGCAAAGCTGTCTTTTTCCATACCTTTGGTCAATGAAACAACGGCTTGACCGGTAATAAATGGCGCAATATTTTTAAGCGTTTCGCGAAAGGCAATACTGGGGACTGCCACAAAAATAATGTCGGTATCGCTGATTGCCGACTTTAAATCGTGACTGAATTTTAAATCCTCATCAAGCTTAAAATTGGGCAAATATTTTTTATTCATCTGGTGCTTGCTAAGGGATTTTACCGTCCGCTTGTTGCGAACCCAAAGCGTGGTATCGCAGCCGTTTCTGGCTGCAAGGTTTGCCATGGCGGTTCCAAAGCTGCCGCCACCTAAAAACGCCAAGCGCAATTGGCTTGGGTTGGTCATGGCAGGCGTCATGTTTTTGGCAACGTCAGCTTCGACCGCGCTTGGGTCAAGCTTTTTACGACCAATTCCAGATTTGGCCGCGCGCTCAATAATACTTGAAAGCAGTCCTTGGGACTTTTCCACCGTTTCAGCAGGCTTGGCAGATGATGGCTTTTTTGAGTTGCTGCTTTTAGTCGCCGTCTTTTTACTTTTTTCGCCGAGCGGCTTTTTTTTATCGGTAGCAGTTTTGCTTAAACGGTCTTTTTTTGTCTCGGTTTTGTTTTTTAATTTATTATCATTCTTCTCAGCATCTTTAGGGCTTGATGATGGCGTCATATTTAAATTTCCATATTGAGCAAGTCAGCTTTTGAGCAAATTACCATTGTTCACGGCAAAGATAAAGTCCGATATGGTAATCCATGCCAATTTACGCCTCAAATCGAGTCAATGGCTCAATGTCCACTGGCTTTCGCGCAGATTTGTCGCGAGGACTGGTTCCGGTATAAATAAAACCAACCACGTAATCGTCTGCCGCAACATCAAAATAGTCTTTTACCGCAGGCTCGTTACAAAGCAGCCCAGTTCGCCAAATGCTGCTAAAGCCTTGCGCTTTTAACGCCAAAATTAGATTTTGAACGGCAGCACCAGCGCTGAGCATTTGCTCAAATAGGGGCACTTTTTTATGGGCTTCCATTTTGGTGGTAACGGTGATAATCATGGGAGCTCGCAGCGGCAATTCCGCCGTTTTTCGCTGCTCTTTTTCTGATAAGGTGTCACCATCGCGGACGGCCGCCGCTTCGGCAGCAGCGAGCAAAGCGCGACCAAAGGCATGACGGGCATCGCCTTCGGTGACAATAAAGCGCCACGGTTTTAGCTGTTTGTGGTCAGGAGCAGTTGCCGCGCAGCCAATTGCCGCGCGAACGTCGTCGTGACTTGGCGCAGGGGAGTCAAGGTTACTCACGCTGCGTCTTGAGTTAATCCAATGAATCAATTGCTCAGCTGTTAGATTGTCGATATTAGCCGTGTTTTTATTTTCAGTTGGGGTGGTCATGTCATCGTCCTTGTGGTTTTATTTTTATCATAGCACGTTCAATGCGGTTGAGAATCATTATTTGTTATGAGACTTTTTATCGCAAATTATCGCAAATTTTAAGCAGCTTCATCCAAACGGTGCTTGGATTTCAAATAGTCTTCAGATTGCATTTCAAGCAGCCGCGAGCGGGTTCGCTCGATTTCAAACGCCAATTTTTTGCCTTGATACAGCTCCAAAATCGACTGCTCCGCGCGGATTAACAGCTTTACCCTGCGGTCGTAAAACTCATCAACCATATAAATAAAGCGCCGCGTGGGGTCGCGCAAATCATCGTTGAGCGCCGGAACGGCATTGACCAACACCGTGCTAAAGCGGTTGGCAATCTCAATAAAATCGGCAGCGGAGCGCGGCTGCATACAAAGATGACGAAAATCACAAAACAACATCGTCTCAGTTCGCGCATTAATAATAATCTCGCGACCATTAATCACGATTGGCTCGCGGCTGATTCTGATATTGTGCGATAAAGTGGCAAAGCGGTTGGCAAGCCAGTTGTGATTGGCTTTTGTCAGTGGGGATTTATAAAGCTCAGCCTGCTGAAGCACGCGCAAGCGATAATCAACCCCTGAATCAATGTTCATGACGGTGGTGTGGCGCTCAACTTCAGCAATGGCAGGCAGCAAGCGGTCGCGGTGCAGCCCATCTTTATAAAGCCCACTTGGCGCGATGTTTGACGTTGCCACAAGGGTAATCCCGCGGTCAAACAGCATGGTAAACAAATCACCTAAAATCATCGCATCGGACACGTTGGACACAAAAAACTCATCAAAACAAATGACGATGGCTTCGCTATAAATGATGTCCGCGACCTTTTCAAGCGGATTGGTTTCACCGTTGATTTTATTTAATTCACCATGAACGCGCTGCATAAAATGGTGAAAATGTTGGCGCATTTTACGGTCAATGGTCAATGAATCAAAAAACATATCCATCATCCACGTTTTGCCGCGACCCACGCCGCCCCACATATAAAGCCCTTTTGGGGCAGCCGGCTTGGCTTTAAAAAAGCTGAACAAACCCTTTTTTGGCGGTACAAAATGATTGAGCTCATGACAAAGCGCGTCAAGATAGCTCATCGCCGCAAACTGCTGGTCATCTCGGGTGTAGTCATCGGTGGCGACCGCTTTTTCGTAGCGCTGCAAAGGTGATAAGGTCATAAGACGGCTCGTCATTTGGCAATCAAAAATAAGGCAAAGCGGCTTTTATTAAAGAGCTTGCCTGACTGGCAATATTTTTTAGGAAAAGCGCGCTAACCTCACACTTTATTCCTAGCTGGTCCACTGTCCCATGATTTCATACTTTGACAGTATAATCACCTAATTTATAGCCAACATTTACACAAAAAATACCAACTACAACTTGGTAAAATATTTGGGGCAATAAAGGGCTCAAAAATTTTGCGGTTGAAACTTCTGCCCCAATTTTTTATAAGCTTATTTTTTTGTGTAATAGTGCTCAAGCAGCTTTTTTAACTCGCCCAATTTGCCATGAAAAAAATGACCTGCGCCATCAATGATACTGGTTTCAAGGTTCATTTTTTCAGCAAAATCCTGCATCGATTCTGGCGCAATGACTTCATCTTGATTGCCATAAATCTCAAACGTTTTATCGGTTGGCAAGGTTAAATCACTGGTGTCATTTTTTTCAACCGAGGGCGCAATGAGTGCCACTTGGCTAATCTCAAAGTCCTCAAGACCCCAACTTTGCGGCGCGGTTAATAATTGCTCGGCAACGCGGGCGGTCACATAGCCACCAAATGAAAAGCCGCCAAGCCAAATTTTACGGGCGTTTGACTGAGCTGCTGCCCATTGAATGACGGCAAGCGCGTCCTCAACTTCACCAACGGCATAATCATGCTCGCCGGTCGATTGACCAACGCCGCGAAAGTTAAAACGAACCACGTGCATGCCAGCATCGCGGGCAAAGCGGTACATGGTGGTGACCACTTTATTGTTCATCGTCCCCTCAAACAAAGGGTTTGGGTGACAGAGCACGGCAATGGTATCGGTCGCCGCATCATTTGGGTTGTCATTTTGCCAAAGCGTATCCACTTCAAGAACGCCGGCAGGGGCTTTAATCAAAGGCATAACGGTCATCGAGTAATCAATTAAAAAGGGCTTTAATTATCCTAGAATGGGGCAATAATTCAAGTGGTTTATGTCAAAATGTTTCAAATATTAAAATTTAGCGGCGTTTATGAAAGGCATTTATTCAAATGCCATCATTTAAGAAAATTATAATATAACAATCTAGAAACCCTTACCAATCTTATCGCTTCTGACTTATCTTTTCTTAAATATAAAACCGCTTGAGCAATAAGATGGCAACATCACTCACAATTTTTGTCTAGACGTTTATAAGAAATTTACGTTAAATGAAGGTTTGATTTTCGTTGAAATAAATTTTGGTGGTCATGGATTTAGGACTTGCCAAATTTGAGGATGAAACTTTTAAAGGATACTATTATGAAAAAATTTGCGCCAATCGCGGCTATTGTTGCCAGTGCTTTAACCCTAGCCGCTTGCCAAAGCACCCCTGCAAGCCCTGTCATTCAGCGCGCTAACTCAACGTTTGAAACGACCGGCATCGGCAGCACCAAAGTTAAAGCTCAAGAAAACGCCCTCGCCAGCGCCCAAAAAACGTGCCGCGGTCAGCAAGTCATCATCGTTGATGACAACGTCAAATATAACGGTTTGTTAGATGAGCGCACCGGTCGTGTGGTCGGTCAAGTTGGAACGGTTCTTGGCACTGTCCTTGGCACCGGCTCGCCAAATCTGTCACGTCAAGACGATTACGAATACCAAATCAGCTTTCGCTGTCAGTAAATGGCTATACGCTAATTTATTTTAGGCAGTAAAAACTCAAACTACCAAAAGCCAATAGTCGCCTGATTGTTGGCTTTGTTTTTTATGCTATGCTTAGCTTTATTTAAAAAACTAAAACAGCCAAAACTTAATGATAAATGATAAGCGTTGTGATTTTTTATGAAAAAACCCAATTTATCGCGTGAGCATTTAGAGCGCTTGCTTGAAGACCCAAGCCGGTCGGCGGCGTTTTCCGAAAACGATTTGCCAACGCTTGAGGCAGAGCTTGCTGAAAAAGACGACCCGTTATCCGATACCGTATTGCGATTAAGCGACTATTTGGCGGCGGTTGAAATGGTCATTAATGAGACCTTTAACCATCACGTTTGGGTGAAAGCGGAGATTCGCAATTTATCGACCAAAGGTGGTCATTACTATTTTGAGCTTGCCGAAAAAGACGATAGCGGCAAGGTGGTTGCCAGTTGCCGCGGTAACCTTTGGCGCTTTAAAGCCGGTCGCGTTTTGGGTAAATTTGAGCGCGAAACGGGAATGACCCTTGACCGCGATGTGACCGTTTTGCTTAAAGTTTCAGCAACCTTTCATCCGCAATACGGCTTTTCGCTGGCTATCGAGGACATCGACCCAAGCTATACGTTAGGCGATTTGGCGCGGCAATATGCCGCCATGGTTGAGCGCTTAATGGGTGAAGGACTGCTTAATTTAAACCAAAGCCTGCCGACGCCTTTTGACATTGAACATGTCCTTGTCATTGCCCCTGAAAATGCCGCAGGGCTTGGCGATTTTCAAGCCGATGCCGATAGGCTTGCGCAAACTGGCGCTTGCCATTTTCATTATTATCACGCCACCTTTCAGGGCAATCACGCCCCAAGTGAAATCCGAGCGGCGATTAGCAAGGCTCAGCAGCAGTTTTTAGCAAAATATAACCGCTTGCCGGATTTGTTAGTTATCATTCGCGGCGGCGGCGCGGTTGGCGATTTGGCGTACCTTAATGATTATGAGCTTGCCGCCTTAGTCGCTGAGCAGTCCATTCCGGTTTGGGTGGGCATCGGTCACGAGCGCGACCATGTGATTTTAGATGAGGTGGCGCACTCAAGCTTTGATACGCCGTCAAAAGTGATTGCCGCCATTGCCGCGCATTTGGCAAGGCTTGTCAGTCAAACTCGTCATTATGAGCAGCAAATTCAGCAATCGGCAACCCGCGTTATCACCTTTGCTCGCAGCCAGTCCGAGCGGCAATTTGGCAGCATTCAAGCGCAAGCTAAGCAATCATTAATCGTCCTGCAAAAAGACTGCAATTACGCTTGGCAAAGCATTGGACAATCAGCAAGGCAGCAGCTTAGACAAAGCCGCTATTTGGCATTTTCGGCAAAACAAAGTATTGAAAAACAAGCTTTTAACAATATCCAAACGGCAAAACGCAACAGCCAGTTTTTACGCGACAGCATTTTACTTTATCAGCCAAGCCGCGTATTAACTCAAGGCTTTGCCCGAATCACAAATGAGGACGGCGCGATAACAATTAGCCAAATCAGCGCATTAACCTCCGGTCAAACCGTTCAAATTCATTTAAAAGACGGCGTGGCTACCGCAACGATTGATAAAATTTTAGCGACTAACGATTTTCAGCAAAAATAAAATAAGGAATAACGATGACCACTAGCAATCGCAAAAAAGCTGCCCCAAAAACCTTCCAAGAAGCTTACGATATCTTAAAAACCAACGCTGAAACGCTGAAATCGCAGGATGAGCCGGACATTGACAACTTAATGAGCACCGTTGAGCAGTCCATTGCCGCCTATCGCGTTTGCGAGGCGCGACTTGATGCCATTGAGCAGGCACTAAACAGCACCTTTGCGATGGACAACAAGGTCAATGAGGAAGAATAACGGCGAAAGCTTACTCTTTTAGCAAGTCATTTTGAGCGTCGGAAGGGGCGATTTCCTCGCTTTCTGGCGCTTCGATTTCAAACACTTGGCGCAGATATGCCAAATAGGTGTCATTATTAATCATGGTTTTACCGGGGCTGTCGGAAAGCTTGGCAACCGGTTGACCATTACATTCGACCAGTTTTAAGACGATATTTAATTGCGTCAGTCCCATATCATTGGTTAAATTGGTGCCAATGCCAAAGCTGGTTTTGATGCGACCTTTAAAATATTGATGCAACTCCCAAGCTTTTTGCAGATTCAGCCCATCGCTAAAGGTGAGCGCTTTGGTTTTTGGGTCAATCTTTAATTTTTTATAATGGTTAATGGCTTTTTCGCCCCAAATATACGGGTCGCCGCTGTCGTGGCGCAAACCATCAAACAATTTGGCAAAGTACAAATCAAAATCACGCAAAAACGCATCCATGCCGACCACATCGGTCAAGGCAATGCCTAAGTCACCGCGATATTCATGAACCCAAGCTTCAAGCGCCGCTTTTTGTGAGTCGCGAAGGCGAACATCAAGCGCTTGAAAGGCTTGTAAAAACTCATGCGCCATCGTGCCAATCGGGGTCATTTTTAGCTTTTTAGCCAGCAAAACGTTTGACGTTCCGCTAAAAATGTTCGGCTCAGCATTATGCAAAGTAGCGACTACGTGCTCTTGCCACTGTTTGCTAAAGCGGCGGCGCGTTCCAAAGTCAGCAACAATAAACGGCGGCATAAAGTCAGATTTGGGCTGATTGGCAATTTGGCGCGCATAATCATGAAGCAGCTCAACCTTGGCGTCCAAGCGTTTTTGACCCTCGGCAATCACCTCAGGCGTTGACAGCGCTGAAAAATAAAGCTGATTGACAATGGCAAGCACAAACACTTCAAAAAACATCGCCTGAATCATCGGACCTTCAATGTCAATGCAAAGGCGACCTTTACTGTCGGCGCTAACCTTGATAAAGCGGCGCTTTAATTGAAACAGCTCTAAATAATCCACAAAGTCAGAGCGAATAAAGCGCAAACTGCGTAGGTATTCCAGCTCATCGGGCAAAAATCTCAGCTCACAAAGCCTATCAAGCTGATATTCAAGCGCCTCTTGAATATAGGCGAGCGGATACGCGGTCTCATCGTTATTTCGGCAGCGAAAGCGGTAAACGCCGTGGGTTTGCGGAAACTGGTGTAACATGGCTTGCAGCATGGTGAACTTGTACAAGTCATTGTCTAACAAGGAGGTAATAATCGGGGCAGAATGAGGAATAGAAACGGCTGTCATGAAAGCGCCTTACAATCAAAATTGGGTCATCTTAGCACAATTTGAGGCGCAAACTTTGAATCCGCGTGGGGGATTTGTCTTAAATTTGTTGGGATTTGCCCGATTGACTTTAACATAAGCCAATCGGGCAAATTACTAAAAAAATCTTCAATTAAAAATCGGGATTCAATTTTCCGTTATTTCACGAGCTTAACAAGCGGCGCGTAGCCTGATTGTGGCATCAAATCCACCGGAATAAATTGCAGCGCCCCGCCATTAATGCAATAGCGCAGTCCGCCTTTGTCTTTTGGACCATCGGGGAATACGTGACCTAAATGCGAGTCGGCAACGCGCGAGCGCACTTCCGTTCGAACCATGTTAAAGCTCATGTCGCTTCTTTTGGTGATGACTTTGGGGTCAATTGGCTTGGTAAAGCTTGGCCAACCGCAACCAGAGTCATATTTATCGGTCGATAAAAACAGCGGCTCACCGCTTACCACATCAACGTATAAGCCTTTGGCAAATAAATGGTCGTATTCATGGCTAAAGGCGCGCTCGGTGCCAGCATTTTGGGTGATGTCATATTGTGCTTTGGTTAAGGTGTTTTTTAGCGCATTTTTATCAAAATTGGCGTAGCGTTTTGGGTCAAGCGTTTCAGCAACGGTATTAGCAGGGGCAAGCTTACTGCCGCCGCGAACGCTTTGGTTGCCTTCGATTTTGTCGTCGGCAAGACTTAAATCAATATGGCAATAGCCGTTGGGATTTTTCGCCAGATAATCTTGATGGTACATTTCGGCAACGTAAAAGTTATCCAGCGGCTTTTCTTCCACCACGACTTTTTGCTTATATTTACCTTGAAGCTGCTTGAGCGCGGCATCAATCACCGCTTTGTCATTGTTATTGGTATAATAAATGCCCGTTCGATACTGAGCGCCGCGGTCGTTGCCTTGTTTGTTGAGGCTTGTTGGGTCAATCACGCGGAAGTAGTATTGCAAGAGCGTTGGTAAGTCGATTTTGTCGGCATCATAAACGACTTTGACCGTTTCGGCATGACCTGAACCGCGAATGACTTGCTCATAGCTTGGGTCTTTTATCGCAGGGCTGCCATTGGCATAGCCTGAAATGGCATCAACCACGCCATTGATGCGCTCCATATATGCCTCAACGCCCCAAAAGCAGCCGCCCGCCAGATAAATGGTTTTGGTATTGATGGGCTTGCCTTTGTCATTGTAATAAACGCCATCTTTTTGCTTGATGGTTTCAATGTTGCTGTTGCTATCAAGGGCGGTGGTCGCGGCAGGTTTTGCTATTCCGGCTTTCAGTTCAGCAAAGTCGTTTGAGGCGTTTTCAGCTAAGGCAAACGCTTGCTGCTCGGTCAAATTGCCTTTGACCAAATGCACCAAATTGCCCTGTTTATCCAAAATCGCCCAACTTGGATAGACTTGAATGCCAAGTTTATTAATCAGATTTCCTGACTTATCGACAAGCACCGGAAGCTTTGGATAATCGCCTTGAACGCCTGCGTCCCAATTTTCAAACTCGCCTGCCGCCTTTTCGTTCAGATGGTCAGGACTTGCCACTGTTACCACATTTAAGCCGGCAAATTTAGGATTGTTGCGCCAGTTTTCAGTTTCCTCAAGCGATCCTAAACACAGGGGGCACCAACTTGCCCAAAATTTAACGAGCGTGGGTTTATTTGGGTCAATCACATTTTTACCGGTATTACCAAGACCTTTGGTGATTTGCGGCAACCCTTGCAATTGATTGAGCATGTCCGAGGGCAACATATCGCGCGAGGAGTTAACGCCGGTATTTTGCGATTGCGAGCTTTTTGCGCTTGAATTGTTTTCAGCATTGCTCATCTGACCGCAAGCTAAAAGCAGTCCGGCGCTTAAGGCAGTGGTAATTCCAAAGGCGCTGATATTTTTAAGCGTTCGGGACGATTTTTTGGGATTTTGTTTTTTGGAATTTTGGGGGTGGTTGGGCATGGGAGTTCCTTATAATGCAGTCATTCCAACATCTTATCCTAATGGCGGTAGGATTTACTTTTTAAAGCAAGTTTTTAAACTATTAAAACTTGTCAATTCAACGTCTTACCGCAAAAAATTAAAGGTTTAGCGGTCAGCTTATGCTAAATATTAATCCAAATTTTTCTAATATCAATTAGAATTTATTAAAATTAGTTAATTATAATTTAGATTATTTTAACTATTTTTAATAAAATACAAAAATTTATAACGGCTCAGCAATGATTTTGTAAGAAAAAAAATAACGCTTAAGTTAAGCGCTATTTTTAACAGGTAAAATTCGGCAAGCTTGCAACGGTTATTTTAAAAACAGCGCCATGCCTTTTTTAAACAGCTCACCATAAGGCGGCAAGAGCAAATTTAGACCGTTTAATTTTGATTGGACAAAGACCGGTTTTAAATGGCTCAAGCGCTCAAACCCTGCTTTACCATGATACGCGCCCATTCCAGAATGCCCTACCCCGCCGACCGGCAATTCAGATTGCACAAAATGCATCAGCACCTCATTGACGCTCACGCCGCCAGATACGGTCATCTCGCGGATGCATTCAATATCGCCATCATCGCTACTAAAGATATAAAGCGCCAGCGGTCTTGGTCTTGCGTTGACAAACTCAATGGCATCAAACACTTGGTCATAGTGAATAAGTGGTAAAATCGGCGCGAAAATCTCATTTTCCATCATGGCACTGTCAAGCAGCGGCTCACAAACAATCACCGGTGGCATAAACCGCGAGTCGCGGTCACTATGAGCGTCCGTTAAAGGGTGAATAAGGCGTTCATCAACATCATCAAGGTAGCTTTGGGCGCGCTCAAACTGACGCTCATTAATGATATGCGAATAATCTTTATTGCTGGCGATACTCGGATAATGCTTGGTCAGCCACTCGCGGGCAAGTTCAATAAAGCGCCGGTGGTATGGTCTTGGCAACAAAATATAATCAGGCGCCACGCAAGTTTGACCGGCATTGAGCATTTTACCCATCATGATTCGGTTCACGGCATTTTCAAGGTCGGCGTCATCGGTGACAATCACCGGAGATTTGCCACCAAGCTCAAGCGTCACCGGCGTTAAATTGGGCGCGGCAGCTGCCATGACTTTTTTGCCAACCGCTGTTGAGCCGGTATAAAGCAAATGGTCAAATGGCAATTTGCTAAAGGCTTCGGCAATATCAGCGTCCCCCAACACGACGCTGACCATATCCGGCGAGAAATAATGGGCAATGGCTTTAGCAAAGGTGTCGGCAAATTTGGGCGCAAATTCGCTCATTTTTATCATCACCCGATTGCCAGCAGTCAGCGCGTCAATCAAAGGCCCCACGGCCAAATACAGCGGATAATTCCACGGCACCATAATGCCCACAACGCCCAACGGCTGCGGCTGAATTTCGTTATGCGCGGGTAAATAAAGCTTAGAAATCCCCACGCGGCGGCATTTCATCCATGATTTGCCGTGTTTTTTGGCGTGACTGATGCCAGTGAAGCTTGGGAACAGCTCGGCAAACTGCGTTTCCGACTCGCTTCTATGACCAAAATCTGCGCTGATGGCTTCTGCTAAGGGCTGCTGATGGTCACTTAATAGCGCTTCTAAATTTTCTAACTGGCTCAGCCGAGTTGACCAGTCCAAAATCGGCTGACGGCGGCTTAATTTGTGTAAATGCTTGAACTGCTGAGTCAGCTGCTCTTGATTGCTGATAATACTGATGGCTTCTTTTACGTTGTTTTTCTTTTCACTTAGGCTATCATTGAGCGGCAGCGCGTGGTCTTGGGTTAACGTCATGGCAAATCCTTAAAAAGTTTTATAAAGCAGAGGTCAATTTTTCAAATTATTTTAAGCTGTCACGACTTAATGTAGCTGATTGGCGGATAATTGAAAAGCGACAATCGTTGATAAAGTGTTTTGCTGCCCGTTATAAAGGCTGGGCTAAATATTGAGTTTGTCTTATAAAAGCTGCTAAACTCAAGTTTTGGCGTCCTGCTCCTGACCTTTTTCCTATCAAAAGATTGTAAACCATGCCTGATTTTTCCCCTATCGATGAGTACCTTATCCAAAAAACGCTAATCCAAGCAAACTATAACCCGACTCATGACGCGATGCTGGCGCGAACGCTTGAGCGCATTAGCCTAAAAAAAGAACAACATATCCGAACGCCCGATGAGCTTTGGGTGGTTGACCACAACGACGTTTACACCTTAGGTCAAGCCGGAAAAGAAGAGCATATTTTACAAAAAACCGCGACGCCAATCATCAAAACCGACCGCGGCGGTCAGGTCACTTGGCACGGTCACGGTCAGCTTGTTGTTTATTGGCTGTTTGATTTGCTAAGTCTTGATTGGAGCGTTCGTAACTTGGTATCGCACGCTGAGCAAGCCATTGAAGATGTGGTGAACGAGTGCCTCAATCAATACCCTTTGCAAACGGGTCAAACCATCATTGCCAAAGCGCGCCGCGATGCGCCAGGGGTTTATCTTTATAGCTTAATCGATAGCGGTGAAAACTGCGAAGACAGCGGTGAAGAAATCATGCTTGGCAAAATCGCCTCGCTTGGCTTTAAAATCAAGCACGGCTTTAGCTACCATGGCATCGCTTTGAACCTTGATTGTGATTTGACCGCCTTTAACGCGATTAACCCTTGCGGTTACGCCGGAATGCAAATGCTGCGCCTTGCTGATTTTGCAAATATGACGGGCGAATTGAGCTTTGATGTCGTCACCCAAAAGCTGATTGATAATATTGCTCGCCGGCATCGCGGTGACATTAAGCTGCGACCTATTGCCAATGCTGAGCAAAAAGCTTAATTAATTGAGTCAAATTTTGCATAATATCGTGCCGGCTTGGACTTAAGCGAAACAAGAAATCGGTCTATTAATTTGCTATACTCGCAACCGAAATCATAAAGGCAGCAGCCTTTTGATAGAACAACAACATTTTAATAACTTAAAACCCTGACTTAAACCCTTAAAGGAGCCCTCATGGCAGATTTTAACAAAATTTTGGACGCAGGCGACGTTGACGGCGGCATCATCAACGTGGTGGTTGAAATCCCAACTGGCAGCAGCCATAAAATCGAGTGGAACCGCGACTTAGCGGTATTTGAGCTTGACCGCATCGACCCACAAATTTTTGCTAAGCCTTGTAACTACGGCTTTATTCCGCAAACGTTGGACGAAGATGGCGACGAGCTTGACGCGCTAATCATCACTGACGTGCCACTCACCACCGGCATCTTTTTAAAAGCCAAAGTTATCGGCGTGATGAAATTTGTTGATGATGGCGAAGTTGACGACAAAATCGTCGTGGTTCCTGCCGACGACCGCAATACCGGTAATGCTTACAACAGCCTTGAAGACTTACCTGAGCAGCTTATCAAGCAGCTTCATTTCCACTTTAGCCACTATAAAGATTTGAAAAAAGCCGGAACCACCGTGGTTGAATCTTGGGGCGATATCGAAGAAGCCAAAGAAGTTATCAAAAGCTCGATTCAGCGCTGGAAAGACAAATAAGCCAAGTTATAGCTGAGCTGTTCAGCCTTTGGCTAAATTTTATTGACTTAATTTACCGCAATCCTAAGGTTGCGGTATTTTTTTGCCGTTATAATAGTCAAAACTGTGGTTGATTTAAGCTTGATTGAGGTTGCCATGCCAGAATTTGACAATAAAAATAACGCCAAAGCCAATAAAAAACTGCCCAAAGCGGTCATCATGATGATTGAAAAAAACAATCTGGTGATGGCAATAAAAACGCTTGCCCAAGAAGAAAACATCAGTCTTGATGCCGCCAAAGCTCGCGTGGACGCTTATGAGGCAGCGCTTCAAGAGCAGCAAGAGTTAAGTTTGGCAAGGATTGCCAATCGTCAAGGTATCCCAACGGAACTTATCGACCGCTCAAGCACTTTTGAGGAACAAAATCACGGTGAAAGCGCTTTAATTCGAGATTACGTCAAATCTGACCAAGAAAATGACTTTGCCTTATTAAAAAATGGACTAAATCGCCAACTTCACGATATGGATTATAAAAAGCCATTAGTACCTTATTGGGTCAAGCGCGTCATCGTGCTGCTGATTATTATGGCGGGGCTGTTTTTTATCTTTTGGCGGGTATTTGATTAAACGCGTTTGGTTAAGTCTGGCTAGGCATCAACACTTTCACGTTCATGATCGGTCAAAAACGCCTCGACCACGCGAAACTGACCTGCGGTGCTCTCCTCGCCATACATGGCTTGGCGAAAGGCGTTAGAATTTGGAATACCACTGGTGTACCAAGCAATGTGCTTTCGAGCAATTCGGCAGCCAGAATATTCACCATAAAAGCGGTAAAGCTCTTGCAAATGCTCAAGGACGATGGCTTTCAGCTCTGCCATCGTTGGCGGCGGCGGCATGATTCCTGATTGCAAATACTCATGAAGGTCGCGAAATAACCACGGCTGACCTTGAGCGGCGCGACCAATCATCACTGCGTCAGCTTGGGTCAAATTAAACACTTCAAGCGCCTTTTGCGGGCTGTCAATGTCGCCGTTGGCAATGATTGGAATGCTGAGCTCTTGTTTTACCTCGCGAATTAATTCGTATCGCGCATTTCCCGTGTACATGTCCTCACGCGTCCGACCATGAATGGCAAGGGCGGCAATCCCCAAGCTTTCAGCGCGTTTGGCAACACGGACAATATTCTCACGACCATTTTCAAAACCCAAGCGCGTTTTTAAGGTGACCGGAACATCAACGGCGCTGACCACGGCATCAATCAGTCGCGCCACCAAGTCTTCGTCTTGAAGTAATGCCGACCCTGCCAGCTTTTTACAAACTTTTTTAACGGGGCAACCCATATTGATATCAATAATTTGCGCGCCGTTAGCAATTTGATAGCGCGCCGCTTCCGCCAGTTTTTGCGGTTCAGCGCCAGCAATTTGCGCGGAAATAGGCGCAATTTCGCCCTCAAAATTGGCGCGATAAAGCGATTTTTTACTGGCATAAAGCGCAGTATCCGCGATAATCATCTCGCTTACCGCATGACCTGCGCCAAACGATTTGCAAAGTTTACGAAACGGATTGTCCGTGACCCCTGCCATCGGCGCGATAATCAGCCGATTTTGAATGGTCAAATCACCAATGGTCATCGGGGTTAGTAATGGGTGCAAGGCTGTATGGTCAGTCATAAAAAACGGCTTGTTTTTATTTAAAATCAAGCCGTTATTCTAAGCCATCAAGCCTTAATTGCAAGTGCAAATCAAAGCCTTATTTATCAAAAACGCTGCCTTGTTCAAGGGTGATATCATCATCATGCTCTTGCATTCGCCACGGCAGGTTATCGGGCGCAATATCTATAAAGTGCAGATATTTTTCAAACTGGTCGATAATATCATTAATAATAGATTCAGGCTCATAGCCATATAAATCATAAGCTTGAGCGCCGCGGCGTAAAAAGACTTGGGCGCGGTGCTGATGGTCAGGCAGCAGCGACTCACTGCCCTTTTGAGCGTCATTTTGCAGCTCATAGCTTGGCACATCGCTTGACGATAAGCGAACTTCATACCAAAATTCGACGCTGTCGCCGCGCTCAATTTCTAAAATTGCGCGGTCGTTAAATTCATCAAAATTCACTTGGGTTTCCCAACCATTTTCAGCAAACTTTTCGGCAACTTGCGTCATTGCTGGCGTAATGACCTCTTTAATGTAGCTTAGCACCTGCGCTTTTGACGGCTGATTGGTGATATAGTCAATTCGCGCCCGCCACGCTGAGGGCTTAAGCAAATGCGGCGGCAGATGGTTGTCACTTGCCAAGCTTTCATTGCGGTGACCTTCGATTTGAAGCGCCCGCCACATGCCAAACATGGCAATCAAAATGATAATCGCAAACGGCAGCGCGCTGACAATTGCTGCCGTTTGCAGCGCGGTCAAGCCCCCTGCAATCAGCAAAACCGACGCCACGACCCCTTCAATCACCACCCAAAATGTTCGCTGCCACCACGGCGTATCGCTGCGACCACCGGCAGCAAGCGAGTCAATCACCAACGACCCTGAATCGGACGACGTTACAAAAAACGTAACGATGAGCAATACCGCAATCGCTGACATCAGCTGAGTAAACGGCAAATGCTCAAGCAATTTAAACAAGGCAATCGCTTGGTTTTCTTCAACCGCGTCAATCAGCGCCGTATAGCCGTCAATCATAATCATGTGCAGCGCGGTATCGCCAAACACCGAAAACCAAAAAAAGGTAAAAAACGTCGGAACGAGCATCACCCCAACGACAAACTCACGGATGGTGCGACCGCGGCTGATTTTGGCAATAAACAGCCCCACAAACGGCGCCCAAGAAATCGTCCAAGCAAAAATAAACAGCGTCCAGTTGCCAATCCAATCGCTTAATTGATACGCCTGCAAGCTAAAGGTGCGCTCAACAATATTACCAAGATAGCTGCCGGTGTTTTCCATAAAGGCATTTAAAATAAATATCGTCGGTCCTACGATAAACACAAACAGCATCAAAAGCGTGGCAAGACCAATATTAAGCACCGACAGCCGTTTGACGCCTTTGTCCATGCCAGCAAGTACGGAAATGAGCGCAAGGGCGGTCACAATGGCAATGGCAATCACCTGAACGGTGGTATTAATCGGAATAAAATCAGGGAATAAATAATTCAGTCCGGTGTTAATTTGCGCAACCGACAGCCCAAGACTGGTCGCTAAGCCAAACAGCGTCCCAAGTACCGCAAACACATCAACCGTATGACCAATAGGACCATAAATTTTATCGCCAATCAGCGGATACAGCGTTGAGCGCATGGATAACGGTAAGCCATGGCGAAAGGAAAAATACGCTAAAGACAGCCCGACCACAGAAAAAATCGCCCAAATATGAAAGCCCCAATGAAAATAAGCAATTTGCATCGCTTCTTTGGCAGCAGCAATCGTTTGCGGCTCAGACAAAGGCGGATTGGCAAAATGCAGCACCGGCTCTGCCACCCCAAAAAATAACAAGGCAATCCCGTAGCCTGCTGAAAACAGCATCGCAAACCAATCAATAAACGAGTACTGCGCCTCACCGTGGTCAGGTCCTAATTTAATACTGCCATAAGGCGAAAAGGCAAGGACAATCACAAACAGCAAAAACAACGCCACCGCCAGCATGTAAAACCAGCCAAAGGTGTCAGTAATGAAATTTAGCACCTCACCAAACAGCGCACCTGCCGCATCAGGATTGACTGCCGTGCCAATCACTAAAAAAATCATCACTAAGGCGGCAGGGATAAATACCGGAAATAAAATCGTTGACTTCATCGAAGCTTTTTTGGTCAAAACAATCACTTTTTATTGGTTAAGAAGCCTTAGGTGTATCACAATCTTTGACGAAACCCTAGAATAATTGGAATTTTGCAACAAGACCTTAAACCAATGTTACAAATATGACCATAAAAAAAGGCTGAACGTGGTCGGCCTTTTTGAGTTTAGAGCCTATTGCTCAGCTGTTAAAATTCATCTTCGATAGCCGCCGCTAAGTCTTTAGCAAGAGCAGCAAGCTCCTCACTGTCCGCCATTTCATTGGCATGGCGACCTAAATCATGGATATTTGCCGGAATTAAATGGATATGATAATGAAACACCGATTGTCCTGCCTCAGCACCGTTCAGCTGCATTTGAATAATGCCCTCGCGGTTTAACACTTTTTGCTGAGCTTTCATCACTTTTTTGGCGGTCATGAGCACCGCTGCGGCAAATTCTGGCTCAAGCTCACTTAAATCGGTGGCGTCTTGCTTTGGGATAATCAGCACATGACCGCGGGCTTGCGGCATGATATCCATAAAGGCAAGGGTTTTGTCATCCTCAAAAATTTTATGGCAAGGAATATCGCCGACTATCATTTTGGCAAAAATATTGTCTTTTTGGTAGCGGCTTTGGCTTTGGCTTTGGCTTTGGTTCTGAGTTTGGTTTTGCGACATGGGATTTCCTTAATTATTAATATAAATTGTCAATCTTAAGAGCAATTGAGGTGAAGCGCAATCAAGTCATAATAACAAGTAATTGCTTGCCATAATATTAGTGAGGGTCAAAGTGGCTAATTTATTGGCGATGAGGGCGGCTAAAATGGTATATTAAAGCTTTTATTGCTTCGTGGACGTGACAACTTTGCAAGCTCAATCTGCTAATACTACCCAAACGGCAAGCCCTATTCCGCCAAACGCGCTTAATTTAAACCAAGTGCTCATTGAGCCGGATTATCAGTGGCGGATTCATAACTGTAAAGTCAGTGACAAAACGCTGACTCAGGAGTTGCCGCTGCCGTTTTTATATCATTATGACCGCTTGCCTGAGGAAATCAAACAAAAGCAGCCGTTAACGCCGCAATTGTTAGCTAAATTTAATACGCCTATGAGCGCCAAAGCCGCGGCAAGCTTACTTGGCATAGATGCCGCAATGATTGCAGCGCCTTGGCATGTCAAAGTGACCGGCTCACTGGTGGTGTTTAGCGAGGCGCTTCAATTGGCGGTGCGCTTGCATTGGAGCAATACCGGTCAGCAAGCTGAGCCGATTTATACCAAAACCAAAGAAGACGCGCTTGTCGCTGCCTTTAAAGATTGGCAGTTTTTTGGTCGGGTGGATGTGATTTATAAACATCCCAAGCAAGCGTTAATCAGTGTCGATGACCACCAAGCTGCGGATGCGGTGTTACCGATTTTGCCAAGCCATGAGTACCAAAAATTGCCCGCTGCGAACGCCTTAGCCATCATTAACACGCTTGAAGAACACAAAGCCAAGCTGCCTTGGTTTGAGGCGGCAATTTTAGCGCGCATTGAATAAAATTTTTGCGCCCAAATACAGTTACTAACTGTATCGTAAATAACAATATATAGTAATTAACGTCAGGATGAGGTCATAAGATGCGCCCGCACTGTTGCTAGCCTTATCATCTTATTATTTTACCTCCCCCACTCCCCGCTTAACTGATACCTTGAAAGGACACACTATGGACTATCGCTCAAAAACTTCCACCGGCGGCCGCAATATGGCAGGAGCTCGAGCACTTTGGCGCGCCACTGGCATGACCGACGGCGATTTTGGTAAGCCCATCATCGCCATTGCCAACTCGTTCACCCAATTTGTCCCCGGTCACGTTCATTTAAAAGATTTGGGTCAACTGGTCGCCCGCGAAATCGAAAAAGCCGGCGGCGTTGCCAAGGAATTTAACACCATTGCCGTTGATGATGGTATTGCCATGGGTCACAGCGGGATGCTGTACTCGTTGCCAAGCCGCGATTTGATTGCCGATTCGGTTGAATACATGGTCAACGCCCACTGCGCGGACGCATTGGTTTGCATTTCTAACTGCGACAAAATCACCCCCGGAATGCTAATGGCAGCCATGCGCCTGAACATTCCCGTCGTTTTTGTGTCAGGCGGTCCAATGGAAGCGGGTAAAGTCGTTGCCAGTACCGTTGCCCACAGCCACAACAATGATGGTCAAAGCGATGCTCAAGATGTTGACAGCCAAGGTCGCGGTATTCGCAAATTGGACTTGGTTGATGCCATGATGGACGCGGCAGACGACAGCATCAGCGACGAGGACGTGGCAACCATTGAAAACTCCGCTTGCCCAACTTGCGGCTCGTGCTCAGGAATGTTTACCGCAAACTCGATGAACTGCTTGACCGAAGCGCTTGGCTTGTCCTTGCCCGGTAACGGCTCATTGCTAGCCACCCATGCGCTGCGCCGTGATTTGTTTTTAGAAGCCGGTCGCACCATTGTAAAACTTGCCAAACGCCGTTATGAGCAAGATGACGATTCGGTATTACCGCGCTCAATCGCCACCAAAGCCGCTTTTGAAAATGCCATGAGCCTTGATATCGCCATGGGCGGCTCAACCAACACCATTTTGCATCTGCTAGCGGCTGCCAATGAAGCCGAAGTTGACTTTAAAATGGCGGACATCGACCGTTTAAGCCGCCGCGTGCCGTGTTTATCAAAAGTTGCCCCTGCCACCCAAAAATATCACATGGAAGACGTTCACCGTGCAGGTGGCGTGATGGCGCTATTAGCGGAACTCAACCGCGCAGGATTGTTGCACACGGACATCCCAACCGTTCATAGCAAAACCATGAAAGATGCCATTGAAAAATGGGACATCATGAACCCTGATAACACCGAGGCGCGAGCGCTTTATATTGCAGCCCCCGGCGGCGTTCGCACCACCCAAGCCTTTTCACAAAACAAAGCTTGGTCAAACTTAGACGTCAACCGCGAGTCGGGTTGTATCCGCAGCATTGACAATGCGTATTCAACCGATGGCGGTCTTGCCGTACTTTATGGCAACATTGCCGAGCGCGGCTGCGTGGTCAAAACTGCCGGCGTTGATGACAGCATTTTGGTATTTACGGGGCGAGCGCGCATTTTTGAATCGCAAGATGACGCTGTTGCGGCGATTTTGGACGACCAAATCGTTGCCAGAGACATCGTTATCATTCGCTACGAAGGTCCTAAAGGCGGTCCTGGAATGCAAGAAATGCTTTACCCAACCACTTATTTGAAATCAAAAGGCTTGGGCAAAGAGTGCGCCTTATTGACCGATGGTCGTTTTTCAGGCGGTACGTCAGGACTATCAATTGGTCACGCCAGTCCCGAAGCGGCTGAAGGCGGTGCGATTGGTTTGGTTCAAGAGGGCGATACCATTCACATTGACATCCCAAACCGAACCATCAATATCGAAATCAGCGACAGCGAGCTTGCGGCGCGCCGTGAGGAAATGGAAAGCCGCGGCAGTCAAGCTTGGAAACCGGTTAACCGTGAACGTCATGTCTCACAAGCCCTTCGAGCTTACGCGGCGATGACCACAAGTGCCGACACGGGCGCGGTTCGTGATGTGAGCCAAGTTGAGCGCTAATTAAAACGCTTATAATCATTTTGAAAAAGTCTGCTTCTTGCAGGCTTTTTTTTCACTAAAAACCAACGCAAAGTAGGCATCAATAACGATTTTTTGCGAACATTAAAGCTAAATTTCGTCATGATAAGACTTAATTTTTTTATTTTGATAGGTCTTAATTTGGCGTCCTCCCATGCTTGATAATTATAATTTATTCTTACTCATTTGCGGCACTGCCTTTTTATTTGGGGCGATGTTTCCGGTCGTCAAAAAATTTGCCCCAATTTCCTTACCGATGATTCAGGTCACCTTTGGTCTTATTATGGGCTATTGGTGGACAAGCTTGTCATTTTTAAACCCATTGGAAAGCGGTTTAATTATCGAAAAGCTGACCGAGATTGTGGTGTTGGTGTCGTTAGTTGGCGCAGGGATTAAGATTGACACGCCGCTGACTTGGAAAGCTTGGCAGCCAACGCTCAGATTACTGCTCATCACCATGCCCATTGGCATTTTCGCCATGGCGTTTTTGGGATATTACGCGTTTGGGCTGAGTATGGCGGCAGCAATTTTGCTTGGCGCTTGCCTTGCCCCAACTGACCCTGTGCTTGCGGCAAGTATCCAAGTTGGGCCGCCAAATACGGGCAATGAGGACACGCCAAGATTTACCTTAACCTCTGAGGCAGGACTTAACGACGGCTTGGCATTTCCGTTTGTTTATTTGGCGATAAAAATGGCAGAAGCCCATCAAAATGGCTTGCGCTTTGATGGCAAGCATCTTTGGGAATGGTTCACTCATGATGTACTTTGGCAAATCGGCATGGGGCTATTTATTGGGGTTGCGGTTGGCAAAATTTTAGCCAAAATTATTTTTTCTAAACGTATTAAAGGCACAGCAATCTCGCAAAGCTACGTGGTTATTGCCTTAACGCTACTGGCTTATGGCTTTGCTGAATTTGCCAACAGCTATGGCTTTATTGCGGTTTTTGTGGCGGCGTTTGCCTTTCGCCGCTCCGAAACCGAGCATCATTACCACGAAAAGCTGCATGATTTTGCCGAGCAATCCGAGGGCTTACTCATGTCCTTGGTGCTGGTCACCTTTGGGATTTTTATCGGTCAAGGACTTCAGCTTGATATTGAGCTGACGTGGCGCGTTTATATTATCAGCTTTATTTTCCTATTTTTGATAAGACCGATTGGCGGCTTTATTGCCCTCACCGGTCTTAAATTGCCCTTTACCGAAAAAAATGCCATTGCCGCGCTTGGAATTCGCGGCATTGGGACGCTGTATTATTTATCCTACGCGCTAAATCAACACTTTTTTGCCGAAAGCGATGCCATCAAGCTTTGGATTGTCTGCTCCATTGTCATTTTGATTTCGATTTTTATTCATGGGTTAACGGCGCAAAGATTGTTGCAGCTTACCCCCAGTTCCCCAAAAAATGAGTGACCTAGGGGCAATGCCAGCTATTTTACGCCATTAACGCCCAAGAACGGAGCGCGGGTCGACAGGGTTGCCATCTAAGCGAACTTGGAATTCAAGCGCGACTTGAGGCGTTTGTCCGGTTTGACCCATCAATGCAATACGTTGACCCCGTTGAACCGACTCACCTTCATTAACTAAAAGCTGACTGTTATGGGCATAGGCGGTGATGTAGTTGTTGCTGTGGCGAATCATCACCAAATTGCCATATTCTTCCAAACCGTCTCCGGCATAAAGCACGACCCCTGCTTGGCTTGCCAATACCGGATCGCCCAATTGTCCTGAGAACCATAAGCCTTTAACGCCTTTTTCTTCATCAAAATAGCGAATGACTGGGTTTTTGGTGGGATATTCATAACCGATGGCGGTGTTAGAGGCGTTGTAATCTGGCAGCGAGTTATTGCTTGCCGGCGGCGTATAACTGGTATTATTGCTTGGCGCATTGTTATTAACTGCCGTGTTTTGGTCGCCCTGCCAAAGCTTCAGCATTTGACCGGTATAAATCGTGTATTGACTGTCCAAGCGATTCAGCGCGCCAATTTGGCGGTAATTCAGATTATAACGGGCAGCAATTTGGCTTACGGTATCACCGCGCTTAACTTGGTAAAAATTAGGAACCCCTTGGGCGTTGGTCACAATGGTTGGTGACTGCGATGGCAAC
This sequence comes from Psychrobacter sp. GTC18467, assembly GCF_055397455.1. Classification (NCBI taxonomy): domain Bacteria; kingdom Pseudomonadati; phylum Pseudomonadota; class Gammaproteobacteria; order Moraxellales; family Moraxellaceae; genus Psychrobacter; species Psychrobacter sp. GTC18467. The sequence continues at coordinate 2,295,280 of NZ_AP038920.1, read as the reverse complement.
TGATAACTGGGCTTGGTGGCGCACCCTGTCATAATAAGGGTAAACAGCGCCAGTACAGTGGCAAGGGACATCCGCGCTGATAATGGCAGTGATCTCATAAAAAATTCCTATTGTTTTCACGCTTTATAAGCGACTTGGCTTAGATTAACTTGAAGATGACAAGCGGGCTATGTTAGCAATTATTCACCAATCCTGCCAACTTATCAATACTTTGCGAGGGGGTGTCATGCAGTCTGACGGGTGATAAGCTGATAAATCCTGCCTGAACCGCCGCCGCATCACTCATCACTTGCACCCCTTGGCGATCATAACAGGGGGTCAATCGAGCATCGTTTAGGCTACTGTCTTTTTTTAGACTCAGCCAATACGCCGTGCGACCACGCGGATCAGTGAATTGCTGAACAGGGTTTGCCAAAACTCGGTGACCAAGCGTGGTGATTTTTTGACCTTGAATACACGCGCCTTGCTGAGTGTCCGGAATATTGATATTAAACACATGATAAGGTAGGCTTTTTAACGCTTTTGTTAAGTTGTCCTGAGTCAAAATATTGACCACTTGATTGGCGGCAGCTTCATAATAATCAGCTTTTTCTTGACCTACATTTGCTTTGGCGGTCATTGCCAATGAAATTGCCATGGCAGGAATGCCAAATAATTGAGCGGTTGCCGCTGCCCCAAACGTTCCTGAAAATAGCACATCTTGACCTAAATTCGCCCCTGAATTAATTCCTGAAATCACCCAATCAAATGTGCTATCACCATACAATTCATTGAGCGCTAAATAAACACAATCGGCAGGCGTCCCGTTAATCGCAATAAACCCTGAAGATAATGGTTGTTGATGTAAAGAACTGGTCACCGTTAAGGCACTGGCGCTACCACTTTGCTCATTAGTTGGCGCCACCACCGTAACTTCAGCCACGCAGCTTAAGGCGTGATACAGTGCCAACAGTCCTGGGGCAAAAACGCCATCATCATTCGTTATTAAAATTCTCATTTGCTTCATGCCACTTAATTAACCTTACCTTAATTATTTGACGCTTTGCTCAAGCCTAACTTTTGATATTGGTTTTTCGATATGAGTTTTGCGCTATTAATTTATTTAAATTTGATATCTTTTAACCACTTTGTTACATGTATTAACAATGGATAATTATCTGTAATAATTTTGAAACTTAAGCCCATTTTTTTTAGTTATGTTGCGCGTGGCTAAGCTGATCTCACAATATTTCTACACTCAAATCAATATATTATGTGACTTTTTGCGTGGTAAAGATTACCATATCCTCATTCAGTCATCTTAAGCGAGAGTGCGAACGAATGAACATTACGTCAATACCAGCTAGGCTTTTGCAAAGTTCCAAAGTTGTCTCAAAACCTGTATTAAATCTTGCCAGTAAAACTGTGGTGGTTGGTGCTATTACTACTGCCGCGATGATGTCGCAAACCACCAACGCTGCAAATAATAGCAATACGGTTTCGGCCATTCCTATTGATATGTCAGGAATGAGCGTCACCAAACATGAAATCGCGGTGATGCAAGTGCTTTCAGAGATTTGCCCATCCATGCTCAGCGGCAATCAAAAGCAGCGTTTTTATAAGTCCTACGATGTGCAACTGCGCGAGCTTATGCCTACCCTTGATAATCCCAAAGCTGCTATTCAATATTTATCAACGCAGCAAGATTATCGCCAAATTTTACAAAGCATGCGCAGCTGGACGATGAGCTTTTCAAAACAAGAAAACAAAGCCATTTGTGAAGATTTGGCAAATGCCAGTTTTTAAAGAAAGCTAATTTTAATAAAAAGAGCTTCAATAAGCTGCTTAATGCCTTACTGCTCGTGATATAAACCTTTTATTAGCCGTAACTTGCCTCATTGTCATAGCTTGAATAATAATAACATCATGACAATGAGGGCTTGTTTTAGCCAATCAAGATAATGACCGCAGCAACTTTTAACGCCCCTCTTTAACCGCGCCAATTTGTAATCAGGTTTTGAAGCTGTTTGACATCGCGAATGGTTTTATGGCAAAAATCAATTCCTAAGGCTTGTAGTTGCGCGCTCATCGTTTGCATCACAAAGCCTTTATGAGCCGTAAACCAATAAACAATTAACACCCGATGCTGATGCTCCTCTTGGCGAATCAACGCCGCCAAGTTTCCTGCTTTTTCTATGCTGATCTCTTCACCGATCATCACCATATCAACGGCACTCGTTTTTAGCTTGGCTAAAATTTCGGCGGCGTGCTGATACGCTTCAACGTGAGCCCCTGACGCTTTGAGCATATCAATCATCACTGCTGAATCTTCGCGATGATAATACAAAATGCTCGTTCCGGCTAAAACCCGTTGCTGATTGCCGGTTAAGCTGTCTTTTAAAGGGATCATTACGGTGAACGCGCTGCCTTGTCCAAGTTCGCTTTTTACTTCTATGCTTCCGCCCATCAGCTGAACGATCTGCTTAATGACCGGAAGCCCAATTCCAACGCCTTCATACTCGCGGGTCACACTTGGGTCAACTTGGAAAAATGGCGTAAAAATATCTTCTAAATATTTTTTTTCGATGCCAATGCCTTGATCAATAATTTTAATCTGCCAACGAATGCTTTCATTAAAATGAGTCAATTGTGATTCAATGACAATCTCACCAAAGTGGCTAAATTTGATGGCATTGTCAATCAGGCTTGAGAGCACTTGAGTGATCTTACCAACATCGCCTTCTAAATTGTAATCAATATGATAAATTCGGCTGACTAAGCTTAAGTTTTTTTGGCGAACTTTAGGTTCAAACTTATCAAGCAAATCTGCAAGCAATTGCAGCGGGTTAAAGTCAGTCAAGGTCAATCCAATTTGACCTTTTTCAATTTTGTTCAGCTGAATAATTTGCTCTAACGTGCCGTTTAAGTGCTGGCTGCCTTTACGGATGACTTCTAAGATATCTTGTTGTTCATCGCTTAAGGATTGCGGATTAAACAGCTGCAATCCGCCTGAAATGGCATTAAGCGAGGTTTTTAATTCATGAGTGATCATACTTTGAAAGTTATGGCGCTGAACCTCCAGTGACAGATCTTTGCTTTGTAGCTTGGCTTCAAAGTCTGCCAGTGAGACGATATGATCTTGAGCTGTTTTTAGGCGCTCAAACAATCGGGCAAAAGCCTGCTGAATTTGCATCAACTCGGTAAATTCAAAACGCTGCTGAACTGCCGGAACTTGATCAACTTCAGGTTTATTGTCATCCATTTGCCAAGCTTGTGACAATTCGCTTAAATCATGGTTCAGCCAATTAAGTTTACGGGCACAAAACAGCATACTGGCAAGCCCAAGCGTACTGATGGCTAACCACCACCAAACATTGGCTTTTAGCCACTGCCAACGTAATACTTCGATATCTAAAGTAATGTTGATATAACCAATCAGCGCATTGCGATTGCTAACGGGTTTGGGGATTACATTGGGGTCATCTTGCAGACTTTGACTGGTGACGGCTTGATTAAAACTGACGGAGCTTGCAAATAAGGCATGATACCAATCCCAACGGGTTTGCTCAATTTGTGCCTGATTGAGATTCTCGACAGGCTGCTCGGTGGCATAAAACACAATGCTATGAATGGTCGGATCGTCTCTTAGCAGCAAACGAACTTGCCGCGCCACCAAAGCGCCACCATCGACTACCGAGGCGCTACTGGCAAGAAGCTGCGACAATTGCTGTAAGTTTTGGCGTTTTTGTTGATAATGCTCAATAAACCCCATGACAAAGGTCAGTAGCAGCCCCATAATGAGCCCAATTGCCAGCAGTTGCAACAGGGTCTTTTTTATTAGGCTTGAGGCACTACTTAGCTCAGGTTTTAACATATCACCCAACCTGCTGGTGGCTTATCATAACAAGTTTAGCGTTTTTTAATACCGCGATTCGATTTCGTTGGGGGCTGTTTTTTGTCTTGAAATTTTCCTGCGGTTCGCTTTTGTTGGCGCTGCTTTTGCGCTTTGACTGGCGTATTGGTTTTATTGGCAAAGGGGTTTTCGTTAAGCTTAAACACCACATTTAATGGCGTCCCTTCAAGCTTAAACACTTGGCGGAACTGATTTTCAAGGTAACGCTGATAACTTTTGGGCAGCGATCCGGTTTGGTTACCATGAATCACGATTACCGGCGGGTTATGACCGCCAATATGTGCGTAACGCAGCTTAATCCTACGACCGGCAACGGCTGGCGGCGGGTTGGCAGCAACGGCATCTTGCAAAATCTGGGTCAAGCGGCTCGTGGACACCTGAAACATGGAGGAATGATAAGCCTTTAAAATGGACGGGTATAAATTGCCAACGCCTGTGCCATGAAGGGCTGAAATCAGATGAATTTTAACAAAGGGAATAAAGCTAAATCGGCGATCCATCTCAATTTTGATAAAGTCTTTTTGCTCAGCGCTTAAGCCATCCCATTTATTAATGGCAACGACCAAAGCGCGACCAGCGTCAAGTGCATAACCAATCATATGCAGGTCTTGATCAACAATGCCTTCTTGGGCATCAATCACGATGACGGTGACGTTTGAGTCTTTAATCGCTTGCAGTGTTTTAATGACAGAGAATTTTTCGACTTTTTCGTCAATCCGGCCACGTCTACGAACCCCTGCCGTATCAATAAGAACGTAGCTTTTGCCATCACGCTCATAAGGGATGTAAATACTGTCGCGGGTCGTTCCGGGCATATCAAAGACCACCACGCGCTCTTCACCAAGCAAGCGGTTAACAAGGGTTGATTTGCCAACGTTTGGGCGACCAATGATCGCAAGCTTTAAGCCGTCCGGTTCAGGCTCAGCATCTTGCTCGGGCATATCTTTGGTGATGGCTTCCAGTAAATTGCCAATGCCGCGGCTATGACTTGCGGCAACGGGGAACGGCTCGCCCAACCCTAACGCAAAAAATTCCGTTGGCGCGGACTCATGAACGCCATCGATTTTATTGGCCACCAAAAATACCGGCTTACCAAGGGTATGCAAAAATTTACCGATTTCTTCATCAGCACCAATCAAGCCTGCGCGAGCATCAACCACAAACACAATAATGTCCGCTTCATGAATCGCCGTGTAAGACTGCTCAGACATATAGTCGTCGATGTTGCCGCTGCCATCGTCTGCCTCACCAATGCCGCCGGTATCCACGACGATAAACGACTTGCTCTCAAAGCTGGCATCGCCATATTGCCGATCGCGGGTCAACCCCGCCATATCCGCCACTAAGGCTTGACGGCTTTTGGTAAACTGGTTAAACAAGGTTGATTTACCAACGTTTGGGCGACCAATCAGTGCCACGACAGGCTTGATACTCATGTGATACTCTCTTGCCAATCCGGAAAAAAGCCCTTTAATCGGCACTTAAATAATAAAAATGGCGTTAGAACTTATTAACTTTTAATAATTCCTAACGCTGAAATCGGGCGCATAGATTACGTCAATTCTGACCTTAGCACAAGCTTACTTAACGGCGCAATTAGCGCAGCGGTTGCCAAATTGCCACTTGACCGCTTTGGCTTTGGGTCAACAAGCGGTTATTTTTCACCTGAAGGCTACTCAGCGCGCCCTTCGTTTGGGTTCGGCTAATGATATTGCCAGAATTTGGGTCAAATAAATGAACCACACCGTCCAAGTCACCGACGGCAATATAATTGCCAATCATCACCGGATTGGTCAATTTGCGATAAGCTAAGCTGTCATTTGACCAAAGCTGTTGTCCTGAGGTGCGATCAAAAGCAACCACTTTGCCATCAAGGCTTGTGGCTATCAGCTGACGGTTATTTACCGCCAGTGATTTTAAGCTTGCCAGATCATTGACAAACAGAACTTGCTTGGATGCCAAATCAATGCCAATTAACTGACCGCTGTAGCTGATGGCAAACAGCTGATTGTTATCAACAATGGGCGCGCCATCGACATCGCTCATGCGCTCAATCTCGCTGCTGCCAACCCCAACGCCCACACGGCGCGACCAAACCGGCAAACCATTATCCACGGTGATGGCATGAAGTCTGCCGTCTGCCGTGGCAAAAAGCGCAGTTTTGCTGTCTAACAACGTGGGCTTTGCCGTTCCGCGAACGCTAATGTCTGGAACTTGGGTAGCAAATTGCCAAATTGGCTGACCTGATTGCAATGATAAGCCCTGCAAAAAGCCATCATTAGCCGCAACAATCACGCGATTGTTACTGATTAGCGCCGGCGATAACACAGTTCCTGATAACTGCTGCTGCCAGCGTTTGGCGCCCGTTAAGCTATCAAACGCCATCACCTGACCGCTTTTGGTACTGACGATTGCCGTTTGGCTCAGCGCATCTAAAGCCACGCCGCCGGTAATTTGATCACCTACGTTCAGCGACCAATTACGAGCACCATTGCGATCAAAGCCACTTAATTCACCACCACGCGAGGCGACGACGATTTGACCATTGTCATAACCTACTTGTAAATCCAGTGGGTCTTTAGCATTGGCTTTTTTATTATCAACGCTTGCGCCAAATACCGGCTGCAGGACGCTGATCGGATTGGCAATTTGAACCAATTTGGTCGGTTCATGACTCACAGGTTTAATCCCGCGGTTACAACCTACCACCGCCGTTGCCATGACCGCAACGATTGCCACATTTACCACTGACCGCGTTAGTCTCTTTTGGGCGCAATTTGATAACATCATTAGAATCTCACTACCATCATATTGCAGCTAATCATTGATCAAACGCTGCTTATTAACTTCAAAAACTAAAAATCAGCCGCTATCTTATAAGATTTAGGGGCTGATTTGGTATATTTATGGTGACTCAGAACCACTTTCAGCAACCAAAACTTCTGAACTTGGGGCTGGCTGTTGAATCAAACTGTTTTTTTCGCGAATAGGCTCAAATTCCATGCCAAGACTTTCCATTTTAAGCGCCAACACGGCTCGGGATTCTTCCCGCGCTGTTAGCTGACGCCAAGCATTGGCATAGGCTTTTTTAGCCGCTTCTTGGTCATTTTTTGCCAAATAAATATCACCTAGCAAAATTTGCTGACTTGCCAAAAACGCATCGGGCATCTCTTTTTTGGCTTCAGTCATCGCCAAATCTACATTTCCAGATGCCAAAAGCGCCTCAGCATAGCGAAGTTGGGTAATGGCAGTTAGCCCAGCATCTCCTAAATCAATGGCTAGGGCTTGCTTAAGTGCCGTGGTCGCTGCCTTAAAATCGTCTTTGTCCACCGCTTGCCGCGCTTTAATCATTAACGCCTGCCAAGCATAAACCGAGCTGCCATGTGCTTTGACCAAACTATCAATCTGCTTATCCAAGCTGTCACGGTCTTTGGCAAGCGCAGCTTTTGCTTCACTCTCCAAATCAGGATTTTGTGCGGCAAGATTGACGCTTTCATTTAATCGCTGAATGTCGGCATATTGGTCAGCCGCCACCGTATCAACACGGGCATGATTGTCTTGCCAATACGTCCAGCCAAAATAGCCTGCCAGCGCCAATAAAATCACGGTGATGATATAACCGCCATACTGCTTGAGCGCTTGCATCGAATTGTCCGCGGCGGGCGAAATGGGGGGCTGAGCCATGATTTTCTACCTAAAAATTTATCGCTAAAAAGTTATGATTATCGTTGTCTGAGTAATATTAAAAAATTCTAACCAACAAAATTATGGTCATCAAACAGCCAGTCCCACGACCGGCTTGATTGCTCACCGGACTGCATGTCTTTGACGCTTAAGGTTTGAGTGTTAATTTCGTCTTGAGCCAAAATTACCGTAAGCTTCGCGCCCGACTTGTCTGCTTTTTTCATTTGCGCTTTAAGGCTGGTTGCGCTTGCCATTTTCACCCGCAAGTCTGGGCGTTTAATCCGCAAAATCTGAGCGTAATTCATCGCATCGCTAAACACTTCAGGGTGAGCCACCACAAACACATCGCAGCTTGAATGCGCTTTAAACGGCGCAACCGCTTCAATCAACAACAATAAGCGCTCAAGCCCCATCGCAAAACCCACGGCAGGCTCGGATTTGGCGTCCTTACCCGTTCCCATCGATTTTAGCTGACCAATTAAGCCATCATAACGACCACCTGCGCAAACGGTTGCTTGGCTGCCAAGCTTATCGGTAACCCATTCAAAAACCGTTTTATTATAATAATCAAGACCGCGAACCAAGTTTGGATTGATGACATACTCAATGCCTAAGGCGTCCAAATAAGCTTTGACCTGTTCAAAATGGGCTTGGCTGTCTTCGCCTAAAAAGTCGGCAAGCTTTGGCGCATCTTGCAGCAATTCTTGGGTTTTAGCATCTTTGCTGTCCAAAATTCGCAAAGGATTGGTGGTTAAGCGGCGGCGGCTGTCCTCATCAAGATTCTCTTGCTTATCGGTTAAATAAGCCACCAACGCATTACGGTAAGCTTTGCGCTCGTCAATCTCCCCAAGCGAATTTAATTGCAAATGAACGTGGTCTGCAATGCCAAATGCTTGCCAAAATAGCGTGGTCATGGCGATGACTTCGGCATCGGCATCGGGAAGCGGACTGCCAAAACTTTCCACGCCCAACTGATGAAATTGACGGTAGCGACCTTTTTGCGGTCGCTCGTAGCGAAACATCGGTCCCATGTACCAAAGCTTTGGGGTATCGCCGCGAAGCAAATTGTGCTCAATCACCGCGCGAACCGCTCCCGCCGTGCCCTCAGGTCGCAAGGTGAGCGGCGTTGGCGGCTCAGACTTATCGGTAAAGCTGTACATTTCTTTTTCGACAATATCGGTCGCCCCACCAATGGCGCGCGCAAACAAGTCAGTTTGCTCAACAATCGGTAAGCGCATGTGCTCAAAGCCAAAGCGCCCCAAAACATCGGCAAGCACCGACTCTAAATACAGCCAATCTGCCGATTGCGGCGGCAAAATATCGTTGAACCCTTTAATTGCTTTAATCATCAGCGCCGTTATCCTCAAGTTTTTATAACCGCATTTCACGGTCATTTATAACTATTACAAAATAAAAGTTTTACAAAAAGGCTATTTTACCCGAATAATTTCGTTTTCGCGCGCTTTTGCTAAGGCTTCTGCTTGGTCGCGAACCATTTTTTCAATTTCATCCACCAAATTATTGGTATCAATCAAATGGCTTTTTTCGCCCATTCGGTAAACCAGTGATTTTGGTGCCGCGCCAACAATTCCAATATCGGCTTCTTTGGCCTCCCCTGGACCATTGACCTTACAACCAATCACCGATAAATCAAGCGGCTCGCGGATGTCCTCAAGCCTTGCCTCAAGGGCAGTCATGACTTTAATCACATCAAATTCTTGCCGTGAACAGCTTGGGCAAGCAATAAAGTTGACCCCATTTGAGCGGATATTGAGCGATTTTAAAATATCAAAGCCGATTTTGATTTCTTCTTCCGGTTCCGCCGCTAATGAAATTCGCATGGTATCGCCAATGCCATCGAGCAACAAGCCGCCAAGGGCAATGGCGGATTTGACCGTTCCGGTTCGATAAACACCGGCTTCAGTCACGCCCAAATGTAGCGGATTGTCAATCTGCGCCGAAATTAAGCGGTAGGCGTCAAGGGTTAAAAACACGTTACTGGCTTTGACCGAGATTTTAAATTGGTCAAAATTAAGCTTGTCTAAAATGTCAATATGGCGCATGGCGGATTCAAGCATTGCTGCGCCCGTCGGCTCTTTATATTTGCGCTGAATTTCTTTTTCAAGCGAGCCGGCATTCACGCCAATGCGGATAGGAATATTGTGATGTCGGGCGCAAGCCACCACCTCGCGGACTTTAGCGTCACTGCCGATGTTGCCAGGGTTAATTCGCAAGCAATCCGCACCGGCTTCGGCAACGGCTAGGGCAATTTTATGGTCAAAATGAACGTCGGCAACCAAAGGCACGCTGACCAATTTACGGATTTGCCCAAACGCCTCAACCGACTCCATCGTTGGCGTTGATACGCGCATAAAGTCTGCCCCTGCCGCAACGCAGCGCTCAATTTGCGCAACCGTTGCCGCCACATCACAAGTTTCAGTATTGGTCATACTTTGAACACTGATGGGCGCATCGCCACCGATTGCGACATCGCCCACAAAGATTTTTTTGGTGGGGCGGCGTTTAATAGGAGATGGCGTGGTCATACAAAAATCCTTTGGGAAAACGGAAATGAAATCTTAATCTGCTGACCTTATATAAAGTCAACTAGGATAAAATCAACTTAGCGCCACGTTGCCGCCGCCGGATTGGCAAGCCAGCCTTTGAGTTTTTTAGCTTCATCGCTTAGGGGATACGCTGATAACAATTGCTGCGACAGCTTTTGACGCGTTATCATATCTTTTTGCGCCGCGGCAAGTTTGATACCTTGCAATAACAGCCGTGGGCTATTTTTATCTTGAACCAATTGCAGCGTTTCATCATAAAGCTGTTGAGCTTGCAAAGGACGGTTTTGCTCAATCAACAAATCTACCAGTTCAATATGGGCAATCAGGCTGCTACGGTTGCCTTCAATGGCGCGGATAAAAGCTTTGGTTGCCGCCGCTTTGTCATTTAATTTTAAATAGGTTCGCCCTAAGTTTTCAAGCGCGCCGATGCGACCATCATAACCAAGCGCTGACCCTGCAATTTCAAACTGAGCGGCCGCCTCACTATAACGCTTCATTTGCGACAAATAAACGCCGTAATTGTTACGCGCCTGCTCAAAATCTTTATCAAGGGCAATGGCTTTTTTAAAATACTCATCGGCTTTTGCCAAATTAATTGCGCTGCCTTCTTGCTGAAGCAGAACGCCCATCATATCATAGGCAGGCGCGTATCGGCTATCGGCGGCAAAGGCTTTTTCAAGCTGCTGCTGAGCAGCATCCAATTTATTTTCGCGAATATACTGCGCGGCTAACGCGGTGCGAACGCGAGCGATTTCTTGTTTATCTAAATTGCGATTGCTGCTTGGCTGAGTGCTCGTTTGGTAGCGCGTGTTGCCAAGCGCATCAGTATCAGGAACGCTTTGACAGCCAATGAGCGCGCTACAAACTGCCGCCGCTACCCCAAGCTTTACCGCAATTTCTTTGATAGTACCACTGTTAACACCACTAAAAACCGCTTGCATGATTTCACCTCTAAGTAATTTTTTTTACAATCCATCCATGATAACTATAGTTATTTAAAAAAAACCGCTGCTCTTTAAAAATTTTTGATAAAAAATGCATTAAGCTTATAAGAAATTCAAACTAAGCGCCAACGCTGTTTTGCTGCGCTTTTTGTTGAACGGATTTTTGCCAAGTTGCCGAACGCCGCGTTTTGTCCGCCACTTGACCAACCAATTGACCGCAAGCGGCGTCAATGTCATCACCGCGAGTTTGCCGAACGGTACAAACAAATCCGGCTTGGTTTAAAATGTTGCTAAACGCATGAATTCGGTTGTTACTTGAGCGCTGATACGGCGCGTGTGGAAACGGGTTAAACGGGATTAAATTGATTTTACTGGGTAAGTCTTTAAGTAGTGCCACCAACTGCCGAGCGTGCTCATCGCTGTCATTTACGCCGCCAAGCATCACATATTCAATGGTCACGTGTTTTTTATGGCGCGGATTGACGTCGCAAACGTAGTTTTTTGCCGCCGCCATCAACTCTTTTAGTGGATATTTTTTGTTAATGGGAACCAGTTCATTACGAAGCTCATCGTTTGGTGCGTGCAAGGAAATAGCAAGCGCCACATCAATGTCTTTTGCCAACTCATACATTTTTGGCACAACGCCTGAGGTCGACAAGGTCACGCGGCGCTTGGACAGCCCATAAGCGTGGTCGCTTAGCATAATGGTCATCGCGCTCACGACCGGCTGATAATTGAGCAGCGGCTCCCCCATTCCCATCATCACCACATTGGTCACCTGATTTTCCCAAGTGCTGTGGTCGATATTTGTCAAATCGCCACTATCATCACTCATATAAGACGCGTTGGCAACCCAAAGCTGACCGATAATTTCAGCAGCGCTTAAGTCGCGCTCAAAGCCTTGTTTGCCAGTGCTGCAAAAGCTGCAATCAAGGGCGCAGCCCACTTGCGAGGAGATACAAAGCGTTTTGCGACCATTGGCTTTGTTGTCCTCTGCCGGAATCAAAACCGTTTCAACAAGCGAGCCGCCCGCCACTTCAAATACCCATTTTCGCGTGCCGTCCTCGCTATATTTGCGGTGAACGACTTTTGGCGGTATCACGCTTGCATGATTTTCAAGCTTTGCCCGAAGTACTTTACTTAAATTGGTCATTTGCTCAAAATCAGTCACCCCAAACTGATAAATCCACTTCATCACCTGCGTTGCCCGAAACGGCTTTTCGCCAATGCTTTTAAAAAATTCGCCAAGTTGACGCTCGGTCAGCCCAAGCAAGTTGGTCTTGGCAACCGCTTCATCAACCATCGCAATGGCAGTTGGGGTAAAAATTTCAGGCGAGCGGCTTGCTGACATAACGGTGACCTTTTAAAAATAATAAATTACGGCTTGCTATTATAAACGATTGATAACGCTAATGAAATTGTAAATATTGGCGCGGCTTTATTTTTCAACTGTCTAAAGTACTGAAAAACAAAGAACTTAAAAATATAAAATAATAAAACGGCTTATACCCAAAGATATAAGCCGTTTTGCGTAATTAGGCGTTGATACCCCATTTTTACGCGTCAATGCCAACGCTTTGATTAACGCTTACGTGGGCAAACTTCGTCGTCATTGAAAAAATAGCTGATTTCACGCTTGGCAGATTCAGCAGAGTCTGAACCGTGAACCGCATTTTCATCGATGCTGCTGGCAAAATCGGCGCGGATAGTACCTTTTTCAGCTTCTTTAGGATTGGTGGCGCCCATGATTTCGCGGTGCTTGGCAATGGCATTGTCACCTTCTAAAACTGAAACCAACACAGGACCTGAAGTCATAAACGATTTCAAATCGTTATAAAATGGGCGCTCAGCGTGCTCGGCGTAAAAACCGCCGGCTTTTTCATCATCAAGCTGAATCATTTTTGCCGCAACAATATTAAGACCGGCTTTTTCAAAACGGTCATAGATTTCGCCGATGTGGTTGCCGCCAACGGCGTCAGGTTTGATGATCGATAAGGTACGTTCAATAGCCATGAAAAGCTCCTGCTTCATTATAGTTGATTTTGTCTTACAATTAACCTTGGAATCCGTTTGATTCCAAGGAGGATTTACAGCATTAATTTTTAACTTTAAGCTTTTTGAATCTAAGCTTGTTAACCTTAATCTTGCTAAAGTTAAGCGTCGTACGGGTCGCGCAGTACAATCGTTTCATCACGGTCAGGACCGGTTGAAATGATATCTACGGGGCAGTCGATAAGCTGCTCAATGCGTTTGATATAGATTTTGGCATTTTCTGGCAAATCGTCATAATTGGTGATGCCAACGGTTGATTCGCTCCAACCTTTTAAGGTCTCGTATTTTGGTTTGACCAACTCATAAAACTCAGCATCGTGAGCGCCGGCGCATTCGTTTTCAGGAAGCTCGTAGCCGACACCGATAAGCAATTCATCAAGACCATCTAACACGTCAAGCTTGGTTAAGCAAATCCCTGACATGGAATTTAACACCACCGCTCGGCGAAGCGCTTCGGCATCAAACCAACCACAGCGGCGAGCGCGACCAGTGGTTGCGCCAAACTCGTGACCGACGTTTGCCAAATGCGCGCCAACGTCATCAAAAAGTTCAGTTGGGAATGGTCCACTGCCCACGCGCGTGGTGTAAGCTTTAGTGATTCCAAGCACGTAATCTAGGTATAAAGGACCAATTCCTGTTCCCGTTGACACGCCGCCTGCGGTCACGCTTGAGCTGGTCACAAATGGATAGGTGCCGTGGTCGATGTCTAACAGCGTTCCTTGAGCGCCTTCAAACATCAGGTTTTTGCCTTCGCGGCGCAGCTTGTCCAAATCATCAGTAACATCAGTCACCAAGTCTTTAAGCTCTTCGCGCCACTCATGACAAAGCTTTAAGGTTTCATCAAAATCAATGCCATCAACTTTATAATACTGAGTCAATTGAAAGTTATGGTACTCAATTAAGTTGCGCAATTTTTCAGGCAAATCTTCACGAAACAAGTCTGCAAGCTTAATCGCTCGGCGAGCCACTTTATCCTCGTAAGCAGGACCAATGCCGCGACCAGTTGTGCCGATTTTGCCACCGGCAAGCTTAGCTTCACGGGCTTGGTCAAGGGCAACATGATACGGCATAATCAGCGGACAGTTTGGCGACACACGCAGACGCTCACGAACCGGAACGTTATTGTCCTCAAGATTTTTCATCTCTTTTAATAGCGCGTCTGGAGCAAGCACCACGCCATTACCGATAAAGCAAGTCACGCCTTCGCGCAAAATACCAGAGGGAATCAAGTGCAATACGGTTTTTTTACCATCAACAACGAGCGTATGACCGGCGTTATGACCGCCTTGAAATCGTGCCACCGCAGAGGCTTTTTCGGTGAGCAAATCGACGATTTTACCTTTACCTTCATCGCCCCATTGGCTACCTAAAACTACGACGTTCTTACCCATGATTCATCCTCTTAGTGATGTAATAAATGTGCTAAAAAACACAATCAAGCAAACTTTAATGGCGCTTATCAAACGCTCATAACTTTTTATAAATGCTAATTATAAATGCTAAGCTTTAATCAATTGCCAAGCGCCGTCTGTCAACGCCAAACGGTGCGTTAATTTATTGGGCAAATCATCCGCGCTTAATGGCAGGGTCACGCAAGCGCCGGAATCTCGAAGCTCACTCAGTTTTTGCTGAAGCGCGGCGGCTTGCTTAGTATCTGCTGATTGCAAATCGGTAAAATCAACGACCACAATCTCGGGAGCATTAAGCGCAATATGATTGACCAATCGGCTAACATCTAAGCTAAATCCGGTTGCCGCGCGCCGTGACTGGCTTTTTTTATTGTCAAAGCGACCACCGCGAACCAAAGGCTGCGACTCATTGTTGATATAACCATTAAACACGATGCCGGTATGGTAGTGATAGCCGGACAATTCGGTGACATCAATGCTCACTTGGCACTGCCACGCCTTTTCTAAATGCGCTTTTAAGCTCATTAAATCCTCGGCAGCCGCCATCAACACGGCATCAGCTTTGGCAGTTTCGGACAGCGACTTTAACAGCGTTGGAATGTCATGACCAAATCGTGCCAGCGCATAAAAATCATCGCCCATACCAAGTGACTGGCAAAGGCGTTTTAATTCAGGAAGATTTTTATTGGCATAAAGCGGCATCAATTGATTGCTGTCGTCCTCAGTTAATTCAGCAAGCACGGATAAGCGCTCAAAAATCGCCACGTGACCCAAATCAATATGCAGCTGAGCGTTTAACTCAAGGTCACTTAGCATAGCAAACAGCATATCAATCAGCTCAATGTCGGCGGCAAGCTTGGCGCAGCCAAAGATTTCTGCGCCCAATTGAAACGGCGTTCTTGAGCCAAAAAGCCCGTTTGGCAGGGTATGAATCACTTGACCGGCGTAGCAATAGCGCGCAATTCCTTGACCGCCATAATGACGGTCAATTCGCAAAATTTGCGGGGTAATGTCGGCGCGAAGCCCCATTAAGCGGCCCGTCAATTGGTCAATGATTTTAAAGGTTTGCCGCTTTAAGTCTTCTGAGGCGTCACTTAATAGCGACTCGGTAAACTCAATCATCGGCGGGCTGACCAACTGGTAGCCGTGGGAAATAAGCTTTTGAATTAAGCGATGACGAAGCCATTCTTGTTTTTGGGCATCGTCAAATAAGACATCGCTGACCCCATCTGGAAGCAGCCAACTGCTTGCCACTTCACGGGCAAAATTACTGTAAGGAAGGCGCGGGGTCTTGGGAAAATCGTCCCCTTGATTGGCGGTAGATTGAGCAGAATTTGAACAAACAGACACAATAAATCCTTGTTTGGCATAGCACTTGCCAATGGGCGCGGCATAATTCGGGCGTCAAACCTTTTAATGAGGTTTAATCCATCCTCCCGTTTTATGCAATAAATTTTCAAGGCACTTTATCATCAAGTTTAGCATAATCGCTAAGCCTCGCCTAGTCACAATTGGCGTTAATTGCGACCAATATTTTAGCTTAGCTTGCGATTTTTGCTGATTTTCAAAGCCCTGTTCAAGCTGAAATAGCTTAAGATAAAATAGCGCCGGCAGCGACTGCTTGGGCTTGCAACAAAAGCGCTTTCAAGAATTTGGCTAAAAAAGTAATCGGCAGTCATGTTACACTAGCGCTTATTTTGTTTTGGAGGCATTATGTCGCAAGATTATCACCCCAATCCGGCAATCAATCAGACCAACGTTTTAGGAACGGCGCTTGCCAGCTGCTGCTTTGACCCAATTACCGGCTATTATCGCAATGGCTTTTGTCATACTGGCAATCATGACGTCGGTCAGCATACCGTTTGCGCGAAAATGACCAGCGAATTTTTAAATTTTTCAGCAAGCCGCGGCAACGATTTAATCACCCCGCTTCCTGAGGTTAATTTTCCAGGGTTAAAGCCGGGGGATTTTTGGTGCATTTGCGCGCTTAGATGGGTCGAAGCCCTTGATTTTGAGGTCGCGCCGCCGTTAAAACTGACCGCTTGCCACGAAAGCTTACTTACCCTTGTCGATATTGACACGCTCAAGCGCTTTGCCATTTGATTTTTAAAACGCATCTTTAACAAGCCAACCTTTAAAAATCAAAATTGCGCGGTTAACCAAATTTTATTTAACTGATTCACCTATAAAAAAGGAGGGGGCATGAGCCGCGATGACTCCAAAATTGTTGATATTACCACGCGAATTACATCTGACCCCAATGCCAACCGCTTATTCGCCCAAGCCGAGCATTCAGAACTTGCCGATTTAGATTCCGACAGCTACATTTATGGTGACTCAGAAGCCACGCTTGAGGACACCATCGAAACCATGACGGTCTATGACCCCGACTCTGAGCGCTATGAGGACATTGAATTTACCAGTGTCGATGAGGTGGTTAACTGCTATTCCTACTCGCGAAAAACGGGCGAAAACCTTGACAGATTAGCTATTAAAGATGTCAGCCGCGCGTTGACCAACAACGGTCAATTTATTTGGCTTGGGCTTTACGACCCAAGTTTGCAAACCATTGAGGACGTTAAAAGCGCTTTTGATTTGCATGAGCTTGCCATTGAGGACGCCTTTGCCGACCATCAACGCGCCAAAGTCGAAAACTACGACAATGACACCATATTTTTGGTCATTCGCACCGCCAAGCTTGAAAATAATGTCATTCGCTACGGCACGACGGCGATTTTTATGGGAAAAAACTATTTGATTACCATTAGAAATGGTCCGTCAAACTCTTACGCGCCGGTTCGCGAGCACTGCCACCGCCGACCTGAAAAGCTGCGAATGGGGCCTATTTTTGTGCTTCACGCTATCCTTGACTTTATCGTTGACAACTATATGCCGGTTACCGACCGTTTGGGCAGCTATTTGCGCGAGCAAGAACGCAATATTTTTACCTATACCTTTAGTAAAGAAACGCTGCAAAATTTGTATGAATTAAAAGCGCAATTGGTGCATATGCGCGCGGTGATTTTGCCGGTTCAAGACATTTGCAGCTTTTTTATCAACCATAAAAAAAGTGATTTGGTCTCCCCGTTTTCGCAAGCGGCAAAGCCTTACTTTCGCGATGTAAACGACCATTTATTGCACTCGCTTGATGCGATTAACGGTTTAAACGAGATGCTCAGCGTGGTGATGAACACGTATCTTGCCATGGTCAATATGGGTCAAAACGAGGTCGTTCGCAAGCTTGCGGCTTGGGCGGGAATTTTGGCAGTGCCAACGGCAATCGCCGGAATTTATGGGATGAACTTCGACTTTATGCCCGAGCTGCATTGGAAATATTCTTATTTGGTAATCATGCTGTTTATTGGTGGGCTTTGTTCCTTTTTATACTATAACTTTAAACGCTTAGGTTGGTTGTAAGCCATTGATTTTACCTCAACGCTTGACTTTAATTTTGAGCTTAAACTAGCGCTGAGGCTAATAAAAGATTGATTATCATTATACCTTGTAATATTATTTGAGCAATTCTTACGCCTGTGATGCCAATTATCACAGCTTTATTGCGCTTAATATCCCATTAAGCCTTTGCTCAAATGAGGTTATGATGCGATTATCCAAGTTATCTCAAGCCGTGGCGCTCAGCGCTGCTGCCCTTGCCCTTAGTGCTTGTAATAATGATTCTGACAATGAATCAAACGTGGTGCGCGATGTCACGCCGCCGTTATTAACTACGGATGACAATTTTAATAATGGTCATACTGACGTTGCCGGCGTATTTTTAGTTGGTGATGCTAAGGATGATGGCGGGGTCAAATCCGTCACTTACCAAATCAATGATGGCGCGCCCAAGGCACTTAACATCGATAATAACGGTCATTTTGCCCAAACTATCGCTTTACATCGCGGTGAAAACGCCATTAAATTGACCGCAACGGACAAGGTTGGCAATCAATTAAGCCTAAATAAAATCATCTATTTAGGCGATACCATTGCCGCCGGAAATTCGCATTCAGGGGCGATTAAAGACGGTAAGCTTTTTGGTTGGGGTCGCAATAACTTTGGGCAAACTGGTATCGGCATCACCTCAAAGCTTGGGGAAGCTAGTCATCCGGATACGCCAACATTAGTTAATAATGCGCCAACGGATTTGGTCAGCTTAAGTTTTAACCAAAACCACTCGCTTGCTATCGATAAAAACGGTCAAGTTTACAGTTGGGGTGAGGACAAATCGGGGCAATTAGGTCGCGGTAATACTGGTCGCGACAACTGCACCACCGCAAAAAATGACTGCCGATTGACCATTGCCGCCATTCCCAATATTGCAAATGCCGTGACGATGGCAGCAGGCTATCGCCATAATTTAGTGCTTGATAGTGATGGCAATGTCTGGGCATTTGGCGCAGGAAGCAATGGTCAGCTTGGCAACGGCGAAACCGTCAATAGCAGCTCGCCTGTTCAAGTTGATTTTTCTAAAGCTGAAAATGTCGGTCGCCTCATTCAAGTGGCAGCAACTGCCAATTCCTCGTTTGCGCTCGATGACAAAGGTCAAGTTTGGGTTGGGGCAGCGATGCTTACGCCAATTTTGGTCGCGGAGTCCCGTGTAATAAAGCCAATAGCTGCCTTGATGTTCAAGCAACCCCGATATTGCTTCCGGTTAGCAAATTCAGCTCTCAAGATGAAAAAATCATCCAATTAGCCACCGGTCGCGACCATGTTTTAGCACTTACCAATAAAAACAGCGTTTACGGTTGGGGGCTAAATGCCACAAGCCAAGTCGGTTATAACGGCGCAGGTTATAAAGATACCGATAAATCTTGGGGCAGTATGGTGACGACAGCCAAAGCTTTGCCTTGGTTTCAAGAAAAGTCCGTTCGTAGGCTATTTGCTAATGGCAACTTAAGCTACGCGCTACTCAATGACGGCAAAGCTTACCCTTGGGGCATGTACGGCGAAACTAAAAACGTTGATGGTAAAGACAAAACTGTTTATGACAACCTCAACGAGCCTGAAGACCGACTTCAAAATATGAAAGCGATTGATAACATGGCAATGGGGCCACTGCACCAGATTGCTAAAGAGACAGACGGCAGCATTTTTAGTTGGGGCTGGAGCTTTGAGGGTTCTTTGGGCAAAAAAGACACCCTTGATACGTGGATGTTTAATACGCCCATCGTTGTTGATTTTCCTGCCAATTAACCAACCACTTATCCGCAATAGCACAACCAAAGGGGGCTTGTTTAAGCCGCCCTTTTTTTATTAGCCCGCATCTTTTATTAGGTTTTTTCATGACAACCAACTTTTTTAACGCCCGCGTTTTAAGCAAAAACTTTGTCCCAACCTTGACTGTCCTAAGCTTTGCGCTATTGCTTAGTGCTTGCGGCGGCTCTGATGACAGCGCAAACGTTACGCCAAGCCAGCCAAATCCGCCGACCACTCCGGACAATTCAAACCCTACCGATACCAATTGGCAACCGGTTGGCGGCGCAGCAACGATTGCAGGCGACAGCTACCGCCCGTTTTTGCAAATTATCCCAAACTTGCCAAGCCGTGAGTTTAGTAATGTTTCAACCGGTCGCGAATTGTTTGTGGCTCAGTGGCAACCGGCAAATCAAGGTCAGCCGCTGCTTGATGGTTTAGGACCGCTATTTAACGCCAACGCTTGTACCCAGTGCCATAGTGACTCAGGTCGCAAAGCTATTTATTTAGCCAATGGTGAGCTGAGCGACGCGATTTTATTTCGTTTGGGTGATAAAAATGGTTTGGCGCATGCCGATTTTGGCGAGCAGCTTCAGCATCAAAGTATTGATGCCAGCATTTTACCTGAAGGTCGCGTCCACTTTGCACCAATCGCTGCGACAAGCACAAATCCCGCCAGAATCCAATTTCACTTTACGCCAAGCGATAGCAATCAGTCATTAGGCGCAACTGCAATGAGCGGTCGCATCTCCCCACAGCTGCTTGGAATGGGACTGCTTGATTTAATCCCTGAAGCCGATATTATTGCCGCTGCCAACAATGCTAAAAAAGACGGCGTCAAAGGTCGGGTTCATTTTGTTGATGATCATGGTCAAAAAAAGGTGGGCAGGTTTGGTTGGAAAGCCATCAATCCAAGCCTTCGCGTTCAAAATGCCAATGCCATGTCACAAGATATGGGGCTGACCTCCTCGGTATTTTTAGCGCCCAACTGCACGGTCAACCAACCAAGCTGCTGGACGCTACCAAATGGCGGTAGCCCTGAAGTTAGCGACAGCGTTCTTGATGCGGTGACTGACTTTATGACCGCCCTTGCCGTCCCCGACCGCCGGATTGACAATTTAGCTAGCTTTAATGAAGGCGCTCAGCTTTTTGATGATGTCGGCTGCGCAAGCTGTCATACGCCCAAGCAAAAAACTGGCAACAGCCCGCGCTTTGCCCTGCTTGCCAATCAAGTGATTTATCCTTATACCGATTTATTGCTTCATGACATGGGCTCAGGACTTGATGATGGCGTTAAAGAAAAAGGCGCCCAAAGCTTTGAATGGCGAACGCCGCCGCTTTGGGGCATTGGCATTACCGCAAAAGACCCAGACGCGCGCTTTTTACATGACGGTCGCGCAGGCTCAATCACCGAAGCCATTCTTTGGCATGGCGGCGAAGCAGCAACAGCAAAATCACGATTTGAAAAACTCGATGACAATAAAAAGCAAACCTTGCTTAACTTTATTAACCGGATTTAAATTTTTTAACATTTAATAAAAACCCCTAGAACACGTAAATTGTTCTAGGGGTTTTTATTGCGGTTTAAATTTGAAGCCGTTTAAATAGGCATTTAAACTTTCGGCGGATTGCTCTCTTGTTTCACCGGATGCTGGTAGTCGGCAAGCGTTTCCTCAGGACTACCAAAAGTTTTTGCCGTCCATGTCAAAATCACTACTGAGCCACTTAGCGCCAAAATCGCAATCGAAATCGTTGCAAGCAGCCACAAGTGAAAATAATCTGAAACAGCTTGAACATCGACTACCAAATGCCGCGACAGCGCGGTGATGGCAATAAAAATTAAAAACTGAACCGGCAGTCGGTGGGTTTTAAAATAAATGCCAATCATCGCGAGCAATTCAAGGTAAATAAACAGCAGCAAAATGTCTTTTAAATCTGCCGCGCCCTTTTGAAGAATGACAACAAACTCTTTTCCTGCCGTCCAAACCACCACCACGGTAATTAAAAATAAAATTGCATAGTGACACAGATCAACAAAGGTACGACCTGCCGACTGTAGCGACGCGGGGCAATGGCGATTGCTCATATCAGCTCATAATATCGACATCAAGCCCCGCCGCTTTTTCAGCAGCAGCAACCGTTTGGCGAATCAATGTGTTAATGGTCATAGGACCAACGCCACCTGGAACTGGCGTATAGGCGCTTGCTACCTTTTCTAATCCGGAAAGCTCAATATCACCAACGCCACCTGATTCGGTTGGATGGAATCCAGCATCAACCACGACCGCACCTTGTTTAATCCACTCAGCGCGAATCAATTCTGGAACGCCCACCGCGCCCACGATAATATCTGCGCGCTTGACAAAGCTTGCCAAATCTTGGCTTTTTGAATGGCAAATGGTCACCGTACAATTGGCGTTCAACAGCATCATCGCCATCGGCTTTCCTAAAATCGGACTGCGACCAACTACGACTGCCTCCTTGCCCGCAAGCTCAATATTATAATGATTGAGCAGGTGCATGATGCCTTGTGGCGTGCACGAGCCAAACGCCGACTCGCCCATACTCATGCGACCAAAGCCAAGACAAGTCACGCCATCGACATCTTTATCAAGGTCGATTTGTTCAAAGCAGGCACGCTCATCGATATGACTTGGCACAGGGTGCTGAAGTAAAATCCCGTGAACGTCCGGATTGTTATTTAGCTCATCAATTTTGGCTTTTAACTGCTCAGTTGTGGTCACACTTGGCAATTCAACCTTCATCGACTCCATGCCAACGCGCTTGCAAGCATTGCCTTTCATGCGAACATAGGTGGCAGAAGCGGGATCATCACCAACCAAAATCGTGGCTAAAATTGGGCTTCTGCCTGTTTTTTGCTTTAATTTCTCAACGCGAGCGCTCAAATCTTTTTCAATGATTTTTGCAAGCGCCTTACCATCAAGCACCAAAGTTGACTTATTATCAGACATTTCGTTAATCTTAGCTTGTGACATAGCAGCTCCATAAGTAAAAGGCAAAAAATAGCGCAAAATTGAGCTTTATTGTACCTATCTTAGTCATAAAATCCCACTCAAAAGCCTAATTTTGATATAAAACTCTTATTTTTAAATGCGTAATACAGTTTTGGCGCTCAAATTTTGAAAACCCCTTTAAATAATTTAAAAAATAATTCAATAAAATCAATAGCCAAACAACTATTGTCATAATTTATAAAAAAAGGGCTTGTAATTTAAAAAATATTTGCTAATATGGGTCACCTTGATGGGCTGGATGGCAGAGTGGTCATGCAGCGGACTGCAACTCCGTTAACGCCGGTTCGATTCCGACTCCAGCCTCCAAATTTTAAAAAGTCGTTAAATTTTACTTGCAATTTTCAAAAAGTAAACTATAATAGCGACCACTGAGTTAAGCAGCCAATTGCTGATACGCTCAAGCAAGTTTTGCCCGGGTGGTGAAATTGGTAGACACAAGGGATTTAAAATCCCTCGCTAGCAATAGCGTGCCGGTTCAAGTCCGGCTCCGGGTACCATTATACGAAAGCTTTACAACATATAGGTTGTAAAGCTTTTTTATTGCGCATATTTTAAGAAATACTTTGCCCGTTGTATCCCTAAAGCATGGTTTTGATACTATTTTGACACTTAGCTTTAGCAGCCTACTCTTTTTAATATTATTGATTTTTATTATCAAAATTTATAAAAGCTTACCCTGCTAGGTCATCAAACCTAACAGAGCAAATTTTTCATCAAACGCGGCTGATTAAAACTTATAACTGAGCGCCGCCTTAATCTCGCGACCCTCACCTGCCAAGTTAAAGGTATTGTTCGTGCCAATACGTTCATAATAGTCATTATCAAATAAGTTATAAACGTTTAATTGACCCGTCAGCTGCGGGCTAAATGGATAGCTGACCATGGCTTCCCAAGTTTGGTAAGCTTTAGCCTGAACGCCTTGCGCGGAGGTGTATTTGCCTACAGCATTGACGCCAAGTCCAAGGCTCAATGGATTCGGAAGCCAGTTCTCGGCTTGATAATTGACCCAAAGGTTTCCGGAGTGTTTAGGAAGCAGTAAAAAAACACCATCGTTTTGGGGACTTGAGGCGTGCTTGATGTCGCTGTCCAAATAGCTATAGCCACCAGTGATTTGCAAGTTAGGTAAAACCTCGCCATTCACTTCAAGCTCAACCCCTTGCATTTGCCGTTTGCCAAGCGCGACTTGGTCGCCTGCTACCGTTGGCGCGGCGGCATTCGTATCCACCAAACGATAGCTGCTTAAGCTGCCTGAAAGCTGGTCGTTTAAATGGGCTTTAAGACCGATTTCAAACTGCTCACCCTCACGCGGCTTTAAGATGTTGCCGTTTTTATCATTCACAAATTGCGGGGTGAACACTTGCGAGAAGCTGCCATAAGCGTTGATATTGGGCGTCAATTCATAAACCAAAGCGCCATAACCAGTTGCTTTATGGTTTGTTCCCAAGCTGGCGCTGACGTTGGTAACCTTATCTTGGCTGTCCACTTTATAGCTGCTTAAACGCCCGCCGGCAATCAAGTTTAGTTTATCTATCGGCTGATAGTTCACTTTGGCATAAAGTCCTGCTTCATTTAGGCGGTTGTCTGAATGCGTCAGTCGGTAACCTTTTTGCTGTTGCCGACCCTGCTCTAAAACATCAACAAACGGTAAATTATTGATTTGCTCAGCAGTTAAGTCTTTAGCGATTGCCAACGACCGTGCGGTTGCATTGTCGGTATCAAAGCGCTTAAAGTCCGCACCAATCACGTATTTGCTTTGCTTATCGCCCAAATAAAATGGCTGGGTTAAATTAATATCCGCGCTTAGCGCCGTTTCAGCAAATTCTGAACCAATACCCGCCACATTGGTTTTGCCATTGGCCAAAGGACTTCCGGCAAAGGTGTAATTAAAATCAGCTTCTCGCTTTGAGTAGCGAACGCCGGCATTAATGACGCCTTCGTTGTCCAATTGATGCTCAAAATCAGCAAAGACATCTTGAGTTTGGTTGGCAAAGCCATTCCACTTTGAGCCATAAAAATCACGGTTTGGCAGATTTAATAACGTGCCATCAGCAAGTGTTGGCAAGCCGTTATTCGGTGAGAGGTTGCGTTTTTGCAATAAATAACCGACGCCAACTTTACTGTTTTCATTAAGCGTTTTATCTAAGCTTAAATACAAGCTGCCATTTTTATCATCGCTGCCGGTGATGTCACTGACCACTGGATTTTTTTGCTGCTGCAATTGAACCACAGCGCGACCAACCAGACTGTCATCACGGCTGATGCCGCCTTGCAAATCGGCAACGACTTCTGCACCTTTTGGGTTACTAATACTGGCTTTAAGCTGTTGGTCTGCACCAACTTGACCGCGCTTTCGCACCAAATTAATGACGCCTGCCATATCGGCGCCGGAATCAAATAGTCCTGAGGCACCGCGCTGAATTTCGACCCGCTCAAATGCTGCCAAGTTTGGCTGAGTGCCACCAATACTAGAAATCGGCGCTGCTAACCCATCAACGCTAAAGCGGTCAAACTCATAGCCGCGTGAAAAAATCGACGAGCGACCGTCACTGGTTTTTAATACTCGAATGGCTGGGGTTCGCTTGGCAACTTGGTCGAGGGTAACCGCGTTGACATCGTCAATCTTAGCGCGGGTCACCACGCTGACTGACTGGGGAATATTTTCTAAATACTCAGGCGTTTTTGAGCCGACCGTTGCCACATTGGCGTTATAAGTGTCGTTATCTTGGCTGACATCACTATCCCTTGCAATGCCACTTGCTTTGGCTTTGACCACGATGGTATCAAGCTTGGTGCTTGGGGTAGCGTTGGCTTGGCGGGTAGTTTTTGAGCTTAAATCTACTTGCGAAATGCTCGCCACCTCTTGCGCTGCCATCGCACTCATTGACAATACCAGTAAGCTTGCTGCCGTACCAAAACGTATGATTGGGCTTGCCAAAACTGCGCCATCATTTGCTTTGCACTTCACTTTTTTTAACGATGTTAACATGTCGGATTTGACATTGATTTGTTGAAACAACTGCTGATGGCGACCAATTATTTTTGGCATAAGCACTCCTTAAACCTTGCCAAACGGCAATAAAGATGAAATTACAGACTAATAATTCAAAGCGATTAGTAATCAACTTTTTAAAAACCACATTTAAAAGTAAGCTTTGCTAAAAGCTATGAATCACGGGCTAAGAAATAAGCCCTCAAGAGAAATGGCGCTTGGATTGATGGTTGGATAATCCCTAAAGCTTAAGCAAAACCCTAATTTGTCAGCAAGCGCTAACGGCTTAATTTGACACGTCGCCCCAAGCGGAAAGCTTTGCTTATTTGCCACATGACCAAAGCCAAAACCGCTATAAATTGGAATACCGGTTAACTGATAAAGCTGCTCAACCACCACCGCCATATCATAGCGCGCGTCATAGCTGTCTTTGCTAAACCCAGACAGCGCCCCAAATACAATGGCTTGTTGATTTTTAAACGCGCCTGCTAAATACAAGTCGTAAAGCATTCGCTCAACGCGATACGGCGTCTCGCCAACTTCTTCTAAAAATACAATGCCGCCATCTATTTTTGGTAAAAACTCACTGCCAGCAAGCGCCGATACCACGCTTAAATTACCGCCCCAAATCGTTCCCTGAAGCGTTTGATTAGGATTTTTTGACAAAATAAGTGGTAGATTTTTTGCTGTTAATTCAGGCGATTGAACGTCAATGGTTAAATTTGGAATCGTTAACGCTTCAACAAATTGCCGAGTGCTGTTGACATCGGGCGCAACTTTACCAAATTCGGTATTGAGCATCGGCGCGGCAAGCGAGGTCATACCGCCCTTTGCCAAAAGCGCGCACTGAATCGCGGTCACATCACTAAACCCTGCCAAAATCGTCCCGCGCTCTTTTAACACTTGCCCTAACGTTTGCCAATCCACCAGCGGCAATAATCGCATTGCGCCATAACCGCCGCCGACACCCAAAAGCAGCTTGGGCGCGGTAACGCCACCGGTGGCAATATTTTGCAAGTCACTTGCGCGCTGACGATCCGTTCCTGCAAAGCGCAAATATTGGCGATTGACGATGTCAGGATTTTTAATATCAAATCCGGCGCAAGCCAGTCGCAGCAAGCCGCGTTGGTTGCGAGCCTTATCGCTACTGACGTTTGAGCTGGCAAATAGCCGCGTCTCAACCGTTGGCAAAAGGCATTGGCTCACCTTTACCGATGGCAATTGCTGATTGGTCGGCGTTACCGCATCCCCTTTATTTACCACTTTCGGCGATGCCAACTCTGCTGCGCGCGCTGCCCCTGAGCTTAGCATCAGCCCTGCCCCTGAATAATTTGCCAGCTTTGCTAAAAAGCGCCGCCGAGTGACACCACTTGGGCAAGGCGGGCTATTTTTTTGATTTGATGATTTTTTTGCCAATGCTTGGGTTACGTTTGTCATTGCTAAAGCTACTTTTTGAATGAGCGCGATTCTTGCTGGTCAATAATCGGTTACGTAATAGAAAATCTTGCGCTAACTTTTATATTCGTTATAACAAATGATTAACCAATCTCATTTGCTATTGCCGCAAAACTGTTGTTATAGTAGCAAAATTATGCGGTCAAAATCAGCCTAATTTACCTTTCTTAATACTGATAGCGACCCCATGCATTGTCATTGATAATTTCTAACCGCATTGCTAAAACCATAACGACAAGGAGCAATTTTATGACGGACACCAACTCAAACAACCATTCAAAAAGCAGCTCAGAAGATAAGGCGCCAACCGATTTACAAAATAACGCTCAAAGCCAAACTGCCCAAAACGATAACCAAAAAAATAGCGCGACTGACGACAAAACCAACCCTCAATCGCCAAACACCTCATCAAAAAATGCAGGCGATAACAGCAATAATGGTGATAAAAAAAGTAGCGACAACAAAGACAATTCAGCGGATAGCGCTCAAGATAAGGACAGCGGGTCAAACCAAACCCCTGCAAGCCAAAAAGAAAATAACGATAAAGACAGCAATTCAAAAGCTACTAATGACAAAAAAGACGACGCGAAAAAAGACAATGATAGCGACAGCGAGGTGAGCGAAAGCGAGAAAAAACTGCTCGGCGTGGATATTGAGTCTATCTTAGACAAAGAAGAAGCGCTCAAAGATAAGCTAAAAGAAAGCTCGCATCTTGAACGCTTTGCGACGGATATTTCGTTATTTATCAGCTTGATTAAAGACTACTATCACGGCAATTATCGTAAAATCCCATATAAGTCTATTTCGTCAATCGTGATTGGCTTGATTTATATCTTAAATCCGATTGATATTATTCCTGACTTTATTCCGGTAATTGGCTACGTTGATGATGCGCTAGTGATTGCGTTTTGTTTAAAAATGGTCGAAAAAGACCTGCGCGATTATGAAGCTTGGAAAGCGCAGCAAGATGGCGATAGCAGCAACAAAGACGCAAACTCAAAAGACAGCAAGAACAGCGAACAAAAAGCTTAAGCCTTATTTTTTGCAAAAACAATCATCACCGGTTGAGTGATGATTGTTTTTTTATCCGCTTAAGATTAATCGGGGATATTGTAATTGGCGTTTTCAGGATTGATGCCAAAGGAAAATACAAAGGTTGCCGCCAAACTATTGATAACAATAAACATAACATCTGGCGTTGAATGACCCAAAAGAAAGCGCCCAATTAAAAATGACACCATCAGCATCACCACGAAAAACCCGCCCAAATAGCTTAAAATGACCGGATGAGTCAGGCCATAAGGCGTCTTTGGCACAGGTTTATTGTCCAGTATTTTTGTTCGGGCAAGCCAGCCTGCCACGTACGCCAAGCCGCCAAGTACCAAATATCCCAAAAAATTCATAGCTTAAGCCTTAAGTTTATTATTGTGCCGCGCTTTTAGTGCCAGTTCCCATGTTGGGGTCGTCATTCACATTATCAATGACGATATTGGCGTGTGGATTTGCCAAAATATCGACATTGACATCATCGCACTCGACTTTGTAAATGGTGTTCGCGCCTTTATAAATAAACGCTAAATATTCACTGTCTAAAAGCGGGTCAATATTGGCGTAAGCCGGCAAAACGTGCGCCATCACCAGTTGTTTATCAGGGCGGCCAATCACCGCATCAACATTATCGGCATCAATTGAAAAGTATTTTTTCAAATTGGCTTTATCGAGCGCCTCTAAAGGCTCAGGCGTGTCCCAAACGCGGTTGGCGCTTTTTGGTTCTTTCATTTGCATGACCCAAGCGCCGTTTTGTTCGCTGATTTTAATTTGCGCCGGTTCATCAAAGCTTACGGTGTAGCAGCCTGCAAAAGTAGCAAGATTGCCCGTTTCAGCTACCGCTTGATTGTCGGTTGCAACCTCATTTTCCGCCGCTTTTTTATCGCTACAAGCCAACAGCAGCGAGCTACTTGCAACAGTAATGACAAGCAGGGCAGTAGAAACTAGGGAGGAGTGATGGCGTTGATTGAGCATTATAATTATCCTAAAGTGGCAAAAAAGAGAGAGCAAATTGCACTTAGTTTAGCAGAAATCATAGCAATAATATGGGGGTATCACTGATAATTATCCACAGGTCGTTGCTTATAATGACGACAAATTTGCTATAATGGTTGTCAATTTATTCTGCTGAGCCTTGCTATGATGTCACCTCCTACAAAATCGCCATCATCCAACCCCTTAGCCGCAAAAGCCAATACCACGGTCGCTTATACTGACGGGGCTTGCAAAGGCAATCCGGGCGCAGGGGGTTGGGGCGCGCATTTGATATTTAGTGATGGTCGAACTCAAAATCTATATGGCGGCGAGAGCGAAACCACCAACAACCGAATGGAGCTGTTAGGTGCCATCAAAGCCCTTGAGCACAGCCCGCATCATGAGATGCTTGAGGTTTGGACGGACTCTAATTATGTCCAAAAAGGCATTACCCAGTGGATTTCGGGTTGGAAAGCTCGGGGTTGGAAAAATTCAAGCAATCAGCCGGTTGCCAATCAAGATTTGTGGCAGCAGCTGGATAAGCTTTGCCAAAATCGGCGCGTGACTTGGCACTGGGTCAAAGGTCATGCCGGTCACGCGGGCAATGAGATTGCCGATGAGCTTGCCAATCTTGGGGTAACTTCAAGCCATGTTGAGGACGAGGCTAAAAAAAAAGCAATGACAGTAACTAATGACGATTGGCTTACCCGCGACCCGCTTGGTTGGGATGAGCCAACTTTGGCGGCTGACCATCAAATGGTCGATAATGATTCAGCGCAAATTATGGAGCACCAAGCTGACGCTGACCTAGAGATTGCCGAGTTTGATGGCGATACCAGTCGCGCCAATCCGCACTTTCGCCCCCTGTTGCCAAATCCCATTCATAAAAATCACCCCAACCGCCAGCTGATTATGGACACCGAAACCACAGGGCTTGAGGCGATGAATGGCGACCGCATTATTGAGGTGGGGATTGTCGAGTTGGTCGGTCGCAAATTTACCGGCGAAAAGCTTCACGTTTACATCAACCCCAAACGCGGAATGGACGACGAAGTCATTCGGATTCACGGCATTTCTGAGGCGTTTTTGGCAGATAAGCCAACTTTTGAGCAAATCGCTGAGCCGTTATTAAATTTTATGGAAGGTGCTGAGGTCATCGCTCACAACGCCAGCTTTGATATGACCTTTTTGGCGATGGAATTTGGCAAGCTTGGCATCACTGATTTTGAGCAGCGCGTTCGGGTCACCGACTCCTTACAGCTTGCCAAGCAGCAGTATCCGGGGCAAAAAAATACCCTTGATGCCCTCGTTCGCAGGCTTGATGTGGGCAAACAAGACCGAACCTTTCACGGGGCGCTTCTTGACTCCGAGATTTTAGCTGAAGTTTATTTGGCAATGACCGGCGGTCAGGTGACGCTAAATATTGATGAAGATACCCTTAGTGAAGGGGGTCAAACCGCGCATGCCGCATTTGCCAATCTTGCTGAGCTTTTGGTCACATCAAACGCTGATATTGCTGCCCATCAGCATTGGCTAGAAAGCTTGATTGCGGATTATCCGGCGCTTGAGACGCAGCGCTTTTAAGAAAGCGGCTAGGTTTTATTGACCGATTCCCATTAAAACAACAAAAGCCCAAGCTTAAGCATTGCTTTTTGTCATGAAACCTTTTTTAATAGTAATGCCTTTTGATTTTAAGAATTTTTAATTTATCCTGAGAGCAAAGTTGTAAGGTTTATTTTGCCTATTCAGTGGATTATGGAACAATAACAATGAGTCAATCAGAATCTTTAGCCTTCGTTACTCCCAACTTAAGCGTCACCAACTTTGATCTGCCCTCGCTACATTTATTGCATGATGAAATTTTAACCATCTTAAAAGATACCGAAACTCATTTAAGCGAATTTAACGATGATTTAGAACAAGCGCCGTTATTGCTTGATTCTATTGATGTGTTAAAGCAGCTGGCTTGTATTTTTGAGCTCATGTCTCTTGCCGGCGCTCAGGTATTGACCACGGCTGTGGCTCATGGTTTGCAGCATTTATATGATGGCGCTGATAATAGTGATACGGCGCTTATTATGGATTTGTCTGAAGCCATCATGATGCTTGACCGCTATGTTGAGTTTGTTCTGTTAACTGAAACCGTTGAGCCAAAGCTTTTGGTACCCATCATCAATAAGCTCAATCGTTATGGCGGTCATCCGCTGCTTGATGAGGATTATTTTTCTGAGTTTGGCAGCAGTAGCGTGGTGATTGCTAACCCTGAGGCGAACTTTGAACCCCTATCAAGGCTTGGTCTTGATCAACAGCTATTAACCAATGCCTATCGCAGTGGTCTTAACGTTGCCTTGCACCATCAAGAGGGTAAATTAAGCGAAAATGAGCAAAAATGTTTAAACGCCATGAGCGCGGCTTGTGCATTGATTGCCGCCCACTCACAAACGCTGTTTTGGCAAGCGGCAGCAGCGGCGGTCAATCAGCTTGAAACCCTTCTGCCTTTAACCTTAAACCAAAAGCATACGCTCATTTATTTAGAGCAGCAGTTTCACCATTACCTGCCGGTGATGGACGCACGCTTTGCTGATTTGGTTGCCTTGGCTTGCTTACGCGACAATCCTTTGGCACTGGCAATCAAGCAGCAATATGCCAATAACCAATTAAGCCTTGAGCAGCGTGAGCAAATGCGCCGGTTTTTATTTGGACCTAACCGGCAAGTGACCGATACCCTAAACGATTTAATTCAAGCGCAAATCAATGGCATTAAAGACGAGGTGGATAGCTTTGCTCGTGGCGAATCGATGATTTCAAGTGACGTTCAATCCGCGCAAATTACCGCAGAGTTAAGTCAACTTGCCTCAACCATGCGCTTGCTTGGACTGAGCGCCGCCGCTGATGCTTTAAAACAAGCTGCTATGGCAGTACAAAATTGGCAAACGCCGACCCCAAGTGACTTTGACCATTTGTTATTAGCATTGATGAGCGCTGAAAATGCCACCATCACCATGGCAAAATTACGAACCCCCGGTGCGGTCAAGCTGCCACTGCATAACCATCACATTTCATTGCATCAACTGGATACGGCTTATGAAACCTTAGTGGCAGAAAGCCGAACCGCCATAGCGTCAGCGGAGCAAGCATTAAACGATTATTTGGCAGACAGCGCCCGCGATGCGCTTAACATTCAAAATACGCCAGAGATGATTCGCCAAGTGGCAGGCGCGGCACGGTTTTTACGACTGCCGATTTCCGCCAGTATGCTCAGTCAACTTGCCAATTATATTGAGGAGCGCTTAGCGGCCAATCAACCACTTAATGACGATGCCCTTGCGCATATTGCTGATGTGATGATGTCGGTTGATTACCGCTTAGAAAGCTTTGAGCACAACCGACCGGTCAATCAGCAATCGCTTGATGTGGCTCAGCAAAGCTTAAGCAAGTTGTTGGCGGCATAATTGATGACCACTACGTTACTTTTTGATAGCGACAATGTGCTTTGCCAAAAGCGAGATAACTTTTGGCAGCCTATCGCTGTACCTTTTGATGCTAGAAAAATTGCAAATCTTGAGTATCAATTTGGCTTTGTGCCATTGTCCGATCAGCCTGATTACAAAGACTTTCAAAGCGCAAAATCAGCTGACTTTGCGATGAGTGTAAGCTTTGCCAATAGCCATGATATTGAGCTGCCCGCGCTTGCAGACGCCATTGATTTTATTAATTACCGAACGCTGATGCCCATCCTGCCTCAGGATTTGGGCGCAAGACTGAGTGAGGCGATCCAATTATTACGCTGGCAAGCCGATACCCGCTTTTGTAGCCGCTGCGCCAGTACGGTTACCGCTGCGCCCCTTGGTGAGCGGGCGATGGTTTGTGCGACCTGTCATCTGCGCCAATATCCAAGGATTCAGCCTTGCGTCATTACCGTGATTACGCGCCCTAATCCAAAATCAGGCGTCATGCAGATTTTACTTGGTCATCACCACCGCTACGGTCAAACGGTGCTGCCACTGCAATATGGTTTAATTGCCGGATTTGTCGAGGTTGGTGAAACTTTAGAAAATGCGGTATCGCGTGAGGTGCTTGAAGAGGTCGGCATTCATGTTACCAATATTCGCTATATCAGCAGTCAGCCGTGGCCGTATCCGTCCAATTTAATGCTGGGCTTTCGCGCGGAATATCAAAGCGGCGATATTGTCATTCAAGAAGAGGAGCTGTCACACGCCGATTTTTTTGATTTGACCGCTTTGCCCAAAATTCCATTTAAAGGCAGCATTGCTTTTGATTTGATTGCTAAAGTTGCCGCCGAGCAGCAAATTTATTTAGATGCTTAAGTTATTTAAGGATTTAAGAAATAAAAACGCTTAGGCTATTTAATAAAAAATGCTAAAACCCTAGCTAGGATTTTCCAAGCCAATTAATTTGTCAAACTATGAGCCAACCTGACCCAAAAACGCTGCCCTTTATTGAGTTGCCGCTTTTATTTAAGCCGCTTAATCTTGCTCAGCAGCCTGTCGCTATTCAGCAACAAATCAGCGCCATCAATGAGGTACTGCCGCAAACTCAGTGCGGACTTTGTAATCATCCAGACGGCTGCTTGCCTTATGCCGCTGCCATCGTGATGGACAATGAGCCTTATAATAAATGCGTTCCGGGGGGTCAGCCGGTCACCGATGCCATTGCCAAAATTATTGGTAAAGAACATCAAGCGCTTAGTGCCGCCAAATCAAACTGGGAAACGGATGCGATAACCGGTCGCCCGCAAGAAATGCGCGCTATCATTCGTGAGGCTGACTGTATCGGCTGCACCAAGTGCATTCCGGCGTGTCCGGTCGATGCCATTGTCGGCACCGGCAAGCACATGCACACCATTTTTACCGAGCTTTGCACCGGCTGCGAGCTTTGCATTGCACCCTGCCCTGTTGACTGCATTGATTTGGTGCCGATTTCACGGCAAATCAGCGCGGATACTCGGCAAATTGAGCAGCACGATTTACAATCACGCTATTATCATCATTTAAACCGCGTTGCGGACAGTTTGACTGACAGCCGTCATGCTAAGCCTGTCGTGAGCATGATGGAAGCCAAACTTAATAACGCGACCACCCAAAGCCTTGACATCAGTGCCGAGGACGCCAAAACAACCATTGCCGCCGCCAAACTGCGAACCAAAATTAAAAAACTTGAAAAGCAGCTAAGCGCCCGACCAAATGCGCAAAAACAAAGCGAGCTTGACGCGCTAAACGCTGAACTTGCCGCTCTTATTTGACCTTGTTTCATCTGGTAATTTATTTTAATAATAATTAAAAAGAAATTTTGCTATGACCACTGCCAAACCTGATAAGCCCAAACGCATCACCAATAAAACGAGCGAGACGCCGCCATCACGGCGAATGCCGAACGCCAGCGTTTACCCTTTTTTTGAAAAACTTGCGGCGACCATTGCCGAACCCGTCACTGAGCTGAATTACCAAAGCAATTTTGAATTATTAATCGCGGTGATTTTATCCGCGCAAGCGACGGATGTGAGCGTCAATATCGCCACCCGTCAGCTGTTTCCGGTAGCAAATACCCCAAAAGATATTTTAGCGCTTGGCGTTGAGGGTTTAACACCCTATATCAAAAACATCGGGCTTTATAACGCCAAAGCCAAAAATGTCATTAAAACCTGCCAAATGCTCCTTGATAATTTTGGCGGTGAAGTTCCAGACAACCGCAAAGATTTAGAATCGCTTGCCGGCGTTGGTCGCAAAACGGCAAATGTGGTGCTCAATACTGCTTTTGGTCAACCCACCATGGCAGTCGACACGCATATTTTCCGCGTTGGCAATCGAACCGGACTTGCTACCGGCAAAAACGTACTTATCGTTGAGCAAAAGCTGCTTGAGCGCACCCCTGACGAGTTTATTATGCTTGCCCATCATTATTTATTGCTTCATGGTCGCTATACTTGCCAAGCCAGAGTGCCAAAATGCGGTGAATGCCCCGTCTTTAACGAGTGTATGTTTAAAGATAAACATGCCTTTTTAGAACGCTAAATGAACATGCGCAATTAAAATAAAAACGATTACTTTTATTCCTTTTTGGCATTTATAGAAGTTAAATAATCAGCAAAACTCCGCACAACTTTTGCATTTGGCATTATTTTTACGGTTTTGGCTCACCATTTTTTCACTTAAAACGCTTGAAGCAATCCTGCCGCTGACTAGAGTTTTTGACCATTTCAAGGTAGAATAAGGCAATTTTTTAGCCAAAAAAGCGATAACCTCTTCTTATAATAAAAAGCGTTACTTAGCTGACGGCTTTTTTTCCTTTGTATTGTTTTAAAAAAGTGATTGATTATGCGCGAATATAATTTATTTACCTCCGAGTCCGTCAGCGAAGGTCATCCTGACAAAATGGCGGATCAAATCTCAGATGCCATTCTTGATGCGATTTTACGTGAAGATTTGCAAGCTCGCGTGGCTTGTGAAACCTTGGTTAAAACCGGCGCGGTCGTTTTAGCCGGTGAAATTACCACCTCGGCAAACATTGATATCGAGCGCCTCGTTCGTGATACGGTCAATGGCATTGGCTATCACCATTCAGATTTGGGCTTTGATGGCGAGACTTGCGCGGTCATCAACATGATTGGCAAGCAGTCGCCTGAGATTGCCCAAGGCGTGGATAGAAGCTCACCTGAAGAGCAAGGCGCCGGCGACCAAGGTTTGATGTTTGGCTATGCCAGTAACGAAACAGAAGTGTTAATGCCCGCACCCATTGAGTTTGCGCACCGTTTGATGGAGCGTCAATCAGAGCTGCGCCGCGCAGGTGAATTGCCTTGGCTGCGACCTGATGCCAAAGCCCAAGTCACCCTTAAATACGAAGGCAGCCGTCCGGCAGCCATTGACGCGGTGGTACTGTCCACTCAGCATGACCCAAGCATTTCGCAAAAAGACTTGCAAGAAGCGGTCATGGAAATGATTATTAAGCAAGTTTTGCCTGCTGAACTTTTGCATCAAGGCACGCGCTACCATATCAACCCAACCGGAAAATTTGTCATTGGCGGTCCTGTAGGGGACGCAGGGCTTACCGGTCGCAAAATCATCGTTGACACTTACGGCGGTATGGCGCGTCACGGCGGCGGCGCCTTTAGCGGTAAAGATCCCTCTAAAGTTGATCGTAGTGCGGCTTATGCGGTTCGCTACGTGGCAAAAAATATCGTTGCAGCAGGGCTTGCCGACCGCTGCGAAGTTCAAATCAGCTACGCGATTGGCGTTGCCGAGCCGACTTCAATTTCGGTGAACACCTTTGGCACCAACAAAGTCAGCTATGAAGAAATCATTCGCTTAATCCGAACCCATTTTGACTTGCGACCTTATGGCATCACCAAAATGCTAGATTTATTGCAGCCGATGTATCAGCGCACCGCGACCTTTGGTCACTTTGGTCGAGCCGGTTCTGATAACGCCTTTACTTGGGAAAAAACTGATAAAGTCGAAGCGCTACGTAACGATGCCCGCTGGTAACTGACTTTAAAACATGATTTAAAATAAGGAACAAACCATGACGGATAAAACTTCGGACATTGACGAAACCAAGCTTGCCAAAAGCGCAGCGGTTGATGACCATACGACCGGCGATGCCCTTGAAATCACCCCTGAAATGCAAGCCTTTTATCAGCGCGCCGATGCCATTATCAGCCTTGCCAACAGCCAATTAGGAAGCGAGGCGCATTCCGGTCAAGTGGGCGCATCCCTGCTTTACGCCGCTGCCCGTTATAGCGCGTCTGTCGCGTCAATTGGCTTTGTCAAAGGTGATGATTTTGCTAAAGAAAAAGACGACATCGTTGAATTTTACGCCAAACAATACCGCCAAATGCTCAGCGATAACTTAACCGATTACGCGCAAAACTTTGATAAATACGTTCAGCTCAATCAAAGCGATAAAGATAAATAAGCTAATTTTTTAATTAAATCATATTTTCAATAATTAAAAATAGCTCAAAATCATTTGGGCTATTTTTTTTAGCTTTATAAAAAGCTACTTTTCTTCATGACCTTTTCGGTTATGATAATTTTAACAGTCACGGTCAAGGAGGCGCAATCATGAAAAATTTTTCAAATATCTTGCCTGCCAAAAGCAAAGCTGGCTTGCTCGTTGCAGCGTTAACCTTGCCGCTGCTACTTTCCGGCTGTAATAATACGCAACCTGCAAAAACTATGGACAGCTCGACCATTCACGCCCCAAAGTCTGATACTTCAAATGCCGATGGCGCGTTTAGTACCTGCCCGCCATTTAATCCGGATAATAATATTTGTACCATGCAATACGATCCGGTTTGCGTAAAAATCAAAGACAAGTCAGGAATCCATTATAAAACGGCAGGAAACTCCTGCTCAGCTTGCGGAACTCCTGAAGCCATTGGCTTTACTCAAGGGGAATGTTCATAACGTCTCATTGCCAAAGTTAGTAACATCCCTTAACTAAAAAAAGCCCCGAAACCAAATGAGCTTCGGGGATTTTTAAAAAACTGATTTTAAAAATTGCAAACTGCTAAGGTTTAAACCAAAACGTTTAGCTCAGTCTTAATTTCTCAAAAGTCAGCTTGTCATTAGCGCCAACATCGACTTTGATGATATCGCCTGCCACAAAGTCACCGGCAAGCAGTCGCAGCGATAGCGGGTTTTCAATTTCCTGTTGAATGGCGCGTTTTAAAGGTCTTGCGCCATAAACTGGGTCGTAACCGACCGAAACCAATTGATTCATTGCCTCATCACTCAAGGTAATATCAAGCTCGCGCTCTTGTAAGCGGCGACGCAAACGCTCGATTTGAATGTCAGCAATTCCTGCCATTTGCGCTTGACCAAGCGGATGGAAGACGACGATTTCATCAATCCGGTTCACAAACTCAGGGCGGAAATGCTCGCCAACCGCGTCCATGACTTCAGCTTTAATGTCCTCGTAGCTTTCGCCTG
Source organism: Psychrobacter sp. GTC18467 (assembly GCF_055397455.1). Classification (NCBI taxonomy): domain Bacteria; kingdom Pseudomonadati; phylum Pseudomonadota; class Gammaproteobacteria; order Moraxellales; family Moraxellaceae; genus Psychrobacter; species Psychrobacter sp. GTC18467. The sequence goes on along the minus strand of NZ_AP038920.1, from coordinate 2,257,087 downwards.
CCATCTCTTGGATTTTGTGCGAGCCTAAGTTACTGGTCATGATGATGACGGTATTTTTAAAATCAACCACGCGACCTTGTGAGTCGGTCAAGCGACCATCATCAAGCACTTGTAGTAAGATGTTAAAGACATCCGGATGGGCTTTTTCGACCTCATCAAACAGCACCACGCTATAAGGCTTTCGGCGAACCGCTTCAGTCAACACGCCACCTTCTTCGTAACCTACGTAACCTGGAGGCGCGCCCACCAAGCGGCTGACACTATGTTTTTCCATAAATTCGCTCATATCGATGCGAACCATGGCGTCCTCAGAGTCAAACAAGAAGTTGGCAAGCGATTTGGTCAGCTCCGTTTTACCTACCCCCGTAGGCCCTAAGAATAAAAACGAGCCGGAGGGTCGGTTCGGGTCAGAAAGCCCTGCTCGGCTTCGGCGAACGGCGTTAGCAACCGCTTCAACCGCTTCGTCTTGACCGATGACGCGCTCATGCAATTTGTCTTCCATTGCCAGCATTTTATCGCGCTCGCCTTGCATCATTTTGGCAACTGGAATTCCGGTTGCCGCACTAACGACTTCGGCAATTTCGTTATCGGTGACTTTATTACGAAGTAGCTTAATTCCTGATGCGTCCGCTTGCTCTTTTTGCTCCGCCAAATCCGACTCTTTAATGCGTTTTTCAAGCTCAGGAATGACGCCATATTGCAGCCGTGACATTTCAGCATAATCGCCATCACGAGTGGCTTTTTCAAGCTGAATTCGCGCTTTATCAAGCTCTTCTTTGTATTGCTGACTGCCTTGCATCAGCGCTTTTTCTGCCTGCCAAACTTCGTTTAAATCGGCGTATTCTTTTTCAAGCTCAGCGATTTGCTCATTTAACGATTTGGTTTCGGCTTGCGCGCCAGCATCTTCTTCGTTTTTAAGCACTTCACGCTGCATTTTTAGCTGAATCAAGCGGCTATCAAGCTTATCAAGCGCTTCTGGTTTGCTGTCCATTTCCATGCGCAGGCGGCTTGCGGCCTCATCAACCAAGTCAATGGCTTTATCTGGAAGCATCCGGTCGGTGATGTAGCGGTGACTCATTCGCGCCGCCGCAATAATGGCGCTGTCTTGAATGTCAACGCCGTGATGCAGCTCGTAGCGCTCTTTTAGACCGCGCAAAATCGCAATGGTGTCCTCAACGCTTGGCTCATCGACCAAGACCTTTTGGAAGCGGCGCTCAAGGGCAGCATCTTTTTCGATATATTGACGGTACTCATCAAGCGTGGTCGCGCCAACGCAGTGCAGCTCGCCGCGAGCTAAGGCCGGCTTGAGCATGTTTCCAGCGTCCATTGCGCCGTCTGCTTTTCCTGCGCCGACCATGGTATGCAATTCGTCAATGAATAAAATGACGTTGCCTTCTTGTTTTGCCAAATCGTTAAGCACCGCTTTTAGGCGCTCCTCAAACTCACCGCGAAATTTTGCTCCGGCAATCAGCGCGCCTAAATCAAGCGACAAGACTTCTTTTCGGCGAAGTCCTTCTGGAACGTCGCCGTTCACGATTTTTTGCGCTAGACCTTCAACAATCGCCGTTTTACCAACGCCCGGCTCACCAATAAGCACCGGATTATTTTTGGTTCGGCGAGAAAGTACCTGAATCGTCCGGCGGATTTCTTCATCGCGACCAATGACAGGGTCAAGCTTACCTTGTTCGGCGCGCTCGGTTAAATTCACCGTATATTTATTGAGCGCATCGCGTTGGTCTTCGGCATTTTGATTGGTCACGGTATCATCCCCGCGCAGCTGTTCAATGACGGCTTTTAATTGCTGAGCACTTGTTCCCGCGCTTTCGAAGATTTTTTTGGTGTTACCTTGTTCAGCAAGCGTGAGCAGCACCCATTCGGTGGCAATAAAGTCATCACCGGCTTTTTGTGCTTGACGGTCGGCAAGGTTTAGAACCTTCACCGAATCGGGATTTAAATTAACCTCACCGGTTGGATTGGCAATGGTTGCTTGGTTCTCAAGGGCTTTTGCCACGCCGTTTTTGAGCGCCGGAATTGACGCTCCTGCCTGCTGACAAATGGCAAGATTGGCTTCATCTTGCAAAAGCGCGGCAAGTAAATGCACCGGGTCAATGCCGGTATTATCACGACCAAGGGCAAGACTTTGCGCGTCCGCAATCGCTGATTGCAGCTTTTGGGTAAATTTTTCGAATCGCATGTTTTATCCTTTTAATAAGAGCGCTTTGGCGACATTATTTGCTTTTATTATTGCCAACTTGCACCAAGTTTGATTGACGTTTTGTCTATTGGCTTTTATATAGGGCAGCCGCTGCCCTTTTTCAAGATTTTTTGTGCAGAAATTATAAAAAAGTCAAGGTGTTTTTTAGATGATTTTTCATGCTAAATGGCGCGGATTTTTTGTTGTTTTTATCACATAAAATTTATTGAGACAAAAACGCCAGCAGCGCTTTTTCTTCAACACTTTGGTGAGCACGCGTCCGACCTCGGCGAGCGTTTTTATACTCCTCAAAAAACGTTCCGGCTAAAAAGTGCTCAATGATTTTGGGGTGAATATAAGACGCTCGGCAAACCGTTGGCGTATTGCCAAGCTCGGCGGCGACGTTTTTTACCATCTCCGTTACCAGTTTTTGCCGCGCTTTGCTGTTTTGAGGACGTGTTAAGATATCCTTTTGCTCGCCTGATAATTCATCATAAAGGTAGCTTGCTGCCAAAACGCTTGCCATCCACGTTCGAAAGTCTTTGGCGCTAAAGTCATCGCAGTCGCCGCAATGCTTGCGTAAATAAGCGTTAATCGCGCCGCTATCGACGACTTGTTTGTTGCCATTTTCATCAAGGTATTTAAAAATTTGATAGCCTGACAATTCCGAGCACGCTTGGATAATGGCAATTAAGCGCTCATCAGACAGCTCAATATGGTGCGATTTGGCACTTTTGCCAACAAAATCAAAGGCGAGGCCCTCCTCGGTTTCGCTGACATGACGACTTCGCAAGGTTGTTAAGCCAAAGCTTTTGTTGAGTTTGGCATAGCGGCTATTGCCAACGCGAATAAGCGTCGTTTCAAGTAATTTAATCACCGCCGCCAATACGTTTTCGCGGGACAATTCAGGGGCAGCCAAGTCTTTTTCAACTTGAGAACGGAGCTTTGGTAGCGCATTGGCAAAGTCAATCATGGCGCTAAATTTGGCATGGTCGCGGACGTTGTCCCATTTTGAGTGGTACAAATACTGCTTGCGACCTTTATCATCGCGACCGGTCGCTTGCAAATGCCCCTTATCATCGCCGCAAATCCAAACCTCCGACCACATCGGCGGGATAACCAGCGCCTCAAAGCGGGCGCGAAGTTTTTTGCAGGTGACCGTTTTGCCTGCGCTGTCTTGATAAGTGAAGCCGCGACCGCGACGCTTTCGGGTAAATCCTGCCTCAACATCGCTGACATAGCGCAGTTTAGCGCGGCGGGCTAAGCGCTCATAATCGTGGCGCTCGGAAATATGGGCAGCGGCTTCGGTCATAAGTTGGCGTGTCTCATAGCTAAAGGCAGTTAACAAAGATAAGTTCAAAAAGAATAACTTTAGGATAATCAAGACGGCAGTTTTTTACTGTGAACATTGGCAAGATAATGTGTAAGGCTGTGTAAATTAGAGCGCTTTAAAGCTTAAAAAAGGCTATTAAATGTTGAGTTTTCGGGCATAATTGAATATTAAATTTTTATAGAAAGACAACTCATGACTGAATTAAATTCTAACTTGCAAACTAGTCCTATTCGCATTGCTGCCCTTACCGAGCAAGACTTTGAGGCTTGGCTTGACCTATGGCAAGGCTATTTGACGTTTTATGAAACGAGCCTGCCTTTGCAAATCACCAACTCAACTTGGCAAAAGCTGATGGATAGTAATACGCCCGTTTTTGGTTTTGGTGCATTTCAAGAGGATAGCTTAGAAAAAAACAAACTGGTCGGCATCGTTCACACGGTTATCCACCCAAACACTTGGAATGCGACTGATTGCTGCTACCTTGAGGACTTATTTGTCAGTGAGTCGGTTCGCGGTCAAGGCATAGGTCGCGCCCTTATCGAGCATATTTATCAATTTGCAAGCGAGAAAAACTGCAATCGCATTTATTGGGTAACGCAAGACAATAACCAAACGGCGCGGCGGCTTTATGACACGCTTGCCACACAAACGGACATGATTCAATACCGTAAAGATTTATGAACTATCCGTTTTATAAAACATTTTTCAAAACAAAAAAAACGCTAAGATTGCGCTTAGCGTTTTTTAATTTTGCAAAAAGTTTAATCTTTACCATAGGTGCATAAATATGCCGTTTCAACGTCAACTTTAACGCCAAATTTTTGGTTGGCATCAACGGTAAACGTTTGACCTGCCTCGAACGTTTGCCAGTCATTGCTGTTTGGCAATTTCACCGTCAGCGCGCCGCTAACCACGGTCATGGTTTCAAATTCGCTCGTGCCAAACTCATAATCGCCAACTTCCATCACCCCAACAGTTGCCGGAAGGGTTTTGGTTTGAAAGGCAATTGAGGTCACTTTATTGTCAAAATATTGATTTACGCTTGGCATAATTGTCCTTATGTCCTTAATAATAGTCATTTTAAAATTGCATTTTTCGTTTAAAAAACACTTATCATAATCCTGCTTTTAAACTGGCTTTGATAAATGGGTCAAGGTCGCCATCGAGCACAGCGCTTGTATTAAACGTTTCAACGCCAGTTCGCAAGTCCTTAATCCGCGAGTCATCAAGGACATAAGAGCGGATTTGGCTGCCCCAACCGATGTCTGATTTGTTGTCTTCAACGGCTTGCTGTTTTTCCATGCGCTTTTGCATTTCAAGCTCATAAAGCTTGGCGCGAAGCATTTTCATTGCCGTGTCTTTATTAGCGTGTTGGCTGCGCTCATTTTGGCAAGCAACGACCGTTCCGGTGGGTTCGTGAGTGATTCGAACGGCAGAATCGGTGGTGTTCACGTGCTGACCACCTGCGCCCGAGGAGCGGTAGGTATCGATTCGCAAATCCGCGGGATTGATGTCAATCTCGACGTTATCATCGATTTCAGGCGACACAAAAACGGCTGAAAACGAGGTATGACGACCGTTATTGCTGTCAAATGGCGATTTGCGAACTAAGCGGTGAACGCCAATTTCGGTTCTAAGCCAACCAAACGCATAGTCGCCTTTAATGGCAAGCGTTGCCGATTTAATTCCTGCCACGCCGCCTGCGGAAACTTCAATCACTTCAACTTTAAAGCCGTGCGACTCTGCCCAGCGCGTGTACATCCGCAGCAGCATCTCTGCCCAGTCCTGAGCTTCTGTGCCGCCGCTGCCAGATTGAATGTCTAAATAGCAGTTGTTGGCGTCCATTTCACCGCTAAACATCCGGCGAAATTCAAGCTCGGCAACCTGAGTTTCCGCGGCATCAAGCTCGCTTTGAACGTCTTCGAGAAGCGCCTCGTCTTCCATTTCTACTGCCAAGTCAAGCATGGCAGCCGCGTCATCAAGGCGCGAATCAAGCGTTATCATCACGCCCAAAATGTTATCCAGCTGACTTTTTTCTTTGCTGATTTGGGTGGCGCGGTCGGGGTCGTTCCAAAGCTCAGGGTTTTCAAGCTCTAAATTGACTTCTTCTAAGCGCTCTTGTTTGCCATCAAAGTCAAAGATACCTCCGAAGGTCTTGACCGCGAGCGCTTAAGTCTTTGATTTGGTCTTGGTAAGGGCTGATTTCCATTGTGGATAATTCCTATTGGGTTACAACGTTGATGTTGATTTTGATAAATTACAATAAATAAGCGAAAATTTGGCGGCTAAATCGCCCAATCTTCCACCGCCCAGCGGTGCGCAAGCGCATGAGCATGAAGCGCGTCGTCGGGACTGACGCAAACGGCAATATCTGCCCAATCAAGCAGCGGAATGTCGTTTTTGGAATCAGAATAGGCATAAGTAGTGTCAAATTTTATACCATCAGCACCTTTTTTATTGAGCCATTTTTCCAAATGATACAATTTTCCTGCTTGAAAATTAGGCTTGTCGGTTAAGCGACCGGTGTAGCGCTCATCAACGATTTCAAGCGGTGTGGCAAGCACGTTTTCAGGCGGCACATCAAAGCGCTCGGCAATGGCGGACACCACAAAATCATTGGTCGCCGAAATAATCACCACGGTGTGACCCAGCGCCAAATGCTCTTTTAACACCGTCAGCGCTTTTGGGCGGATGTGCGGCTCAATTTCGTAGCGAATGTAATCTTCGCGCAATTCATGCAAGCGCTCAAGCGGTAAGGTGGTCAAAAACTTGGCAACAAACTCATTATATTCGGTGGCGTCAAGCGTCCCTGCAATATATTGGTCATAAAACAGCTGATTTAATCGGCGGTATTCGTCCTCATCGACCAATTTATGAGTAACGACATATTCGCCCCAAAGATAGTCGCTATCAACGTCAAGCAAGGTATGGTCAAGGTCAAACAGTGCTAAGACGTTGCCTTGATTGCCGCTATTATTACTTGCCATATTTTCTGTTAAATTTGTCATTGTTGTTCTCGTTATCAAATTATAAAAGTATGATGAAAAAGTTAAAAATTAATCGTTTGGTAAATCAACGGTTTTAAGTCCGTTGCGATAGTTTTGACAAAGGTTTGCATACCCCATTGCGGAGTCTTTAAGCATCGCTACTTGCTCATCGGTTAAGGTTTTGACGACTTTAGCAGGAGCTCCCATCACCAGTGAATTGTCCGGAATCACTTTGCCTTCAGTCACCAACGCCTTTGCGCCAATGATGCAATTTTTACCGATGTTGGCGTGATTAAGCACCACCGCGCCAATGCCGATTAAGCTGTTATCGCCAATGGTGCAGCCGTGAAGCATGGCTAAATGCCCAATGGTGACGTGGCTGCCAATACTCACTTGAATGTTTGGGTCGGTATGAATGACGCTGTTTTCTTGAACGTTGCTAAAATCACCGATATAAATGTGGTCGTTGTCACCGCGAATGACCGCGCCAAACCAAATACTGACTTTATGCCCCAAATAAACGTCACCAATCACCTGCGCAGACTCGGCTACGAAGCCTTGAAACGGCGTCGCAAATTGTGGTGATTTTTCTAAATATTGATAAAGCATGATTATCCTCAGCGTTAATCAACGCTTAAATTTTTAGCAGCCAAATAAATGGTTAAATCTCGACAAATCGCGTTTCTTTTATCTGCAATACCGCTACAATAGCCAAGATTTTACTTGAAAACTTTTTATAAAAATAAGCGTCAGTTTAGCATTAAAGCGCTTGCAATTTAAAACCTTTCCTCAAGTTTGGTTTTGCTGCTTGGTTTTACTTTATTAATTTACCTAAAGGATTTTTACCTCATGCGCTACCCTGCTGTCATTTTATCGTCGAGCATAATTTTATCCTCAAGCGCTATATGTTCCATGCAAAGCGCGAACGCAAGCGATACGGTTGAAAAAATTGGCTCGGCGCTTGCGGTGACCATTCCGGCGGCAGCGTTTGGCAGCACCTATTATATGGATGATAAGGAAGGTCGTCAGCAATTTTATTATGCGTTTGCAGCAAATGCAGCGGCAACGCAAGCGCTAAAAATGGCGGTCGACAAAGAGCGACCAAATGGTGAAGATGACCGCTCATTTCCATCACGGCATGCGTCGTTTGCCTTTCAAGGGGCAAGCTTCATTCACAAGCGCTATGGCTTTGAATACAGCATTCCGGCATATCTTGGCGCAGGATTTGTCGCCTATAGCCGCGTGGCTGCCGATGAGCATGACACGGTCGATGTGCTTGCAGGCGCGGCGCTTGGGGTAGCAAGCAGCACCCTTTTGACCAAGCGTTATGAGGATGGGGCAATGCTCAGCGCCAATCTTGCGCCCGATTATTATGGGGTGACGCTATACTATCCGTTTTAAAAGCTATCCGTTTTAAAAAGCTGTCCGTTTTAATGGCTTAACTGTTTTACCGTTAATTTTTAGACACCTCTTATTTCAAGACTATTTATCTCAAAATAAAAGCCTTTAAAACACTTCACCATTTTCTTGCAACCCAAGCTTGATTTTTAGATTTTCAGCGTAACTTAAAGGGTAGTATTTAGCCAAAAAATCCAGTATAATGCGCAAAATCTGTGCCTAAGCGAGCGGACATGATGCGACTGACGTCTTCACTTTTGAGTGATTTTTGTGGTTGTTATCAATAATGTCTTCTCGCTTTTTTGTGGTCAAATTTTGATACGATATTGATTTTATTAACAATATTTTTATCACTTTTACCCAATTGGGCGCTCACCAATCATAGCGGAGGCAACCTTTGAATTCATCGACGACAACCCAAGCCATTTTAGCATTAGCAGACGGTACGATTTTTCGCGGGGTCAGTATTGGCAGCGAAGGTCACCGCGTCGGTGAAGTGGTGTTTAATACCGCGATGACCGGATACCAAGAAATCCTGACCGACCCAAGCTACGCCCGTCAAATCGTCACCCTCACCTACCCGCACATCGGCAATACCGGAACCAACTCTGAGGACAGCGAATCCGGCTGTGACCACAAAGTTTGGGCGGAAGGCTTAATCATCCGTGATGCGACGATGGCAACCTCAAGCTTTCGCCATTCTGAATCGTTAAGCGACTATTTAAAGCATCATGATACGGTGGCAATTGCCGATATCGACACGCGAAAACTGACCCGAATTCTTCGTGATAAAGGCGCTCAGCACGGCTGCATTTTGACCGCGGCAAACGGTAACACCATCACAAAAGAGGACGAAGAAAAAGCCATCGCCCTTGCCAAAGACTTTGAAGGTCTTGAAGGGATGGATTTGGCAAAAGAGTGCTGCCACCCTGAAGGTTTTGAGTGGACCAAAGGCACTTGGGAGCTGTCCGACTCACCGTTAAACCGCGACATGGAAGGCAGTAAAGACAGCAAAACCGGCGGCTTTTTTAAAGCGCTTGATACCCATATCGACAGCAAATTTAACGTCGTGGCTTACGATTTTGGCAGCAAAACCAACATTTTAAGAATGCTCGTTGACCGTGGTTGTCACGTGACCGTCGTTCCTGCGCAAACGCCAATTAAAGACGTGCTGGCGATGAATCCTGATGGCATTTTCTTATCCAATGGTCCTGGCGACCCTGCCGCTTGCGATTACGCGATTGATGCCGTTCGTCATATCATCGAAGAAACGGACGTACCAACTTTCGGCATTTGCTTAGGTCATCAGCTCATCGGTCTTGCCAGCGGCGCGCAAACGGTCAAAATGAAAACCGGTCACCACGGCGCCAACCATCCGGTTCAAGATTTGGAATCAGGCGTGGTGATGATTACCAGTCAAAACCATGGCTTTGCCGTCGATGAAGCCACCTTGCCGGACAACGTCAAACCCACGCACCGCTCGCTGTTTGATGGCACCAACCAAGGGATTGAATTGACTAATAAACCGGTCTTTAGCTTTCAAGGTCACCCAGAAGCCAGCCCCGGTCCTCACGACTGCGCGCCATTGTTTGATAAGTTTATCACCATGATGGAAGCGGCTAAGTCAGCAAACGCTTAACAAAATAATTGATAACGCGCTTTTTATAAATTTGACGGCTTGCTAATTTAAAAAAGTGCGTTAACCTTAACTAAAAATAGCCTTATCAGCGCTTGGTTTGTCCTAAGCGCTTATCCTCACGACTGCAAAAAAGAAAGTTTAACAACAGCTTAATATCAAGAAACTTAGTATCAAAAAACTTAGTATCAAAATCATTTAACATCAAAACGAAGGTAGCCCTTTATGCCAAAACGTACGGACATCAAAAGCATTTTAATCATTGGCGCAGGCCCTATCGTCATCGGTCAGGCGTGCGAGTTTGACTATTCAGGCGCTCAAGCCTGTAAAGCGCTTCGCGAAGAAGGTTACCGCGTCATTTTGGTGAACTCAAACCCCGCCACCATCATGACCGACCCTGCCATGGCAGACGCCACTTATATTGAGCCGATTACGTGGCAAACGGTTGAGCAAATCATCGCCAAAGAACGCCCCGATGCCATTTTGCCAACGATGGGCGGTCAAACGGCGCTTAACTGTGCCCTTGATTTGGATAAGCACGGCATTTTGACCAAATACAATTGCGAGCTGATTGGCGCGACCAAAGAAGCCATCGAAATGGCAGAAGACCGCGATTTATTTGACAAAGCCATGAAGCGCATCGGTCTTGAGTGCCCGCGCGCAGAAATCGCCGAAACTATGGAAGAAGCCTTTGCCACCCAAGAAAAATTAGGCTTTCCGTGTATCATTCGCCCGTCATTCACCATGGGCGGTTCCGGCGGCGGCATTGCTTATAACCGTGATGAATTTATCGAAATTTGCGAGCGCGGCTTTGATTTATCGCCAACCCATCAGCTTTTGATTGACGAATCGTTAATCGGTTGGAAAGAGTACGAAATGGAAGTCGTTCGCGATAAAAACGACAACTGTATCATCATTTGCGCCATTGAGAACTTTGACCCGATGGGCGTTCACACCGGCGACTCAATCACCGTTGCCCCTGCGCAAACGCTGACCGATAAAGAATACCAAATCATGCGCAACGCGTCATTAGCGGTACTTCGTGAAATCGGCGTAGAAACGGGCGGCTCAAACGTTCAGTTTGGCTTAAACCCTGAAACCGGTCGCATGGTCGTCATTGAAATGAACCCACGCGTATCGCGCTCGTCAGCCTTGGCATCAAAAGCCACCGGCTTCCCGATTGCCAAAATCGCTGCGAAACTTGCAGTTGGCTACACCTTAGACGAACTTCAAAACGACATCACCGGCGGCAAAACGCCGGCAAGCTTTGAGCCCACGCTTGATTATGTTGTCACCAAAATCCCGCGCTTTAACTTTGAAAAATTCCCACAAGCCGACAGCATTTTATCCACCCAAATGAAATCGGTGGGTGAAGTGATGGCCATTGGTCGTAACTTCCAAGAGTCCATGCAAAAAGCCCTTCGTGGTATGGAAACCGGCGCGGACGGCTTTGATGAGCAAATCGATTTAACCCAAATTGCCCCTGATAAAGCGCGAAAAGAAATCATCAATCGCTTGACCGTTCCGACCCCTGAGCGCATTTATTATGTTGCCGATGCCTTCCGCGCTGGCATGAGCGTTGAGGAAGTCTTTAACTTTACCAAAATTGACCCGTGGTTTTTGGTGCAAATTGAAGACATCGTCAACACCGAAGGTGAGGTCAAAGCGCTTGGCTTTGGTGGTTTAACTGCCGATAACTTACGCCGCTTTAAACGTAAAGGCTTGTCCGATTTGCGCTTGGCTAAATTGCTGGGCGTATCGCAAAAACAGCTTCGTAAAAAGCGTTGGGATTTGGGCGTCAATCCAGTTTACAAGCGTGTTGACACTTGCGCCGCTGAATTTGAAACCAGCACCGCTTATATGTACTCCACCTACGATGAAGAGTGCGAAGCCAACCCAACGGACAAGAAAAAAATCATGGTCATCGGCGGCGGTCCAAACCGAATTGGTCAAGGTATCGAGTTTGATTACTGCTGCGTTCACGCGGCGCTTGCCATGCGCGATGACGGCTATGAGACCATCATGGTCAACTGTAACCCTGAAACTGTTTCGACCGATTATGACACCTCAGACCGCTTATATTTTGAGCCAATCACCTTGGAAGACGTTCTTGAAATCGTTCGCATCGAAAACCCAGACGGGGTTATCGTTCAGTTTGGTGGTCAAACACCGCTTAAACTTGCCCGCGCGTTAGAATCTGCTGGGGTTAAAATCATTGGCACAAGCCCTGATGCTATCGACCGCGCCGAAGACCGTGAGCGTTTTCAGCACATGATTCACCAGTTGAATTTGACTCAGCCCTCAAACGCGTTAGCCACCAGTTTAGAAGATGGTTTGGTGAAAGCTAAAGAAGTGGGTTATCCGCTCGTTGTTCGCCCGTCTTACGTTTTGGGCGGCCGCGCGATGGAAATCGTTTATAACGAAAATGAGTTGAAACATTACCTTAAAACTGCCGTTCAAGCGTCAAACGAAGCACCGGTTTTACTTGACCGCTTTTTGGATGACGCGATTGAAGTAGACGTTGACTGCGTTTGCGATGGCACCGATGTGGTTATCGGCGGCATCATGCAGCATATCGAACAAGCCGGCGTTCACTCAGGCGACTCAGCATGTTCATTGCCGCCGTACTCTTTATCGGACGAGCTTTGCGATGTGATGCGCGCGCAAACGGTGGCGATGGCAAAAGAGCTTGGCGTTGTAGGTTTGATGAACGTTCAATTTGCGGTAAAAGGTGATACGGTTTACATTTTGGAAGTTAACCCACGAGCCGCGCGAACTGTTCCGTTTGTCTCAAAATGCATCGGAACGTCTTTAGCCCAAGTTGCCGCGCGCTGCATGGCAGGAACCAGTCTTAAAGACCAAGGCTTTACCAAAGAGATTACCCCTGATTTTTACGCCGTTAAAGAAGCGGTATTCCCCTTTGCCAAGTTCCCTGGTGTTGACCCGATTTTAAGCCCTGAGATGAAATCAACAGGGGAAGTCATGGGCGTTGGTAAAACCTTTGGCGAAGCGTTTTATAAAGCCATTATCGGTAGTAATGAGCGCCTGCCGGGCTTACCAACTGAAGGCGAAACCAAAACGGTCTTTATCTCAGTTCGTGACAGCGACAAAGAGCAAATCGTTCCGATTGCCAAAACCTTATCTGACTTTGGTTTTAACATCGTTGCCACCACCGGAACGCAAAAAGTATTGAGCGACAACGGCATTGATTGCACCCAAATCAACAAAGTTACCGAAGGTCGACCGCACATTGTTGATGCTCTGAAAAACGGTAAAATTGATTTAATTATCAATACGACCGAAGGCAAACAAGCTCAGGAAGATTCGTTCTCAATTCGCCGAAGCGCCCTTCAAGGTAAGGTGTTTTACGTGACCACGTTGGGCGCTGCCGATGCGGTTTGTAAGTCTTACGCCATTGATTTGCCGTTTGACGTTTACAAATTGCAAGACCTAAATAAAGAGACATTGAGCGCCTAAGAGTTGACGCCGCTCATTAATTTGAGTAAATTAAGCATCAGAAGGCTTGGTAGTTTATTAAGGTAAACTGCCAAGCGCTCAAAATCTTATTAAAAAATGATGAAAGCATAGCCGCCGAGCTGCGACTATGCTTTTTATTATGATTGAATTTTAAAGGTGGATATTGCAAAACGTGCTGCGTTATCCTCACTTATTATTAATTAATAGTATTTTATCACCCAAATTAATATGCTTATACCGCACCATCTCGCTTGAGGTGGTGTGATGGTATTGGCTTAAGGAAAAACTATGCAACGCTATCCAATGACACCGCAAGGTCATGCCACGCTTGAAGCTGAATTAAAGCAACTTAAAAACATTGACCGCCCAAGAATCACCGCCGCCATTGCCGAAGCTCGCGAACACGGCGATTTAAAAGAAAACGCCGAATATCATGCCGCTCGTGAGCAGCAAGGCTTTTGTGAAGCGCGAATCCGTGATATTGAAGCCAAGCTTGGCGGCGCTCAAGTGATTGACCCCTCAACTCTGCCCAAAGAAGGTCGCGTGGTGTTTGGCGTCACCGTGGTGATTGAAAATATGGACACCGAAGAAGAAAAGCGCTACAAAATCGTCGGCGATGATGAGGCGGATTTTAAAGCCGGTAAAATCTCGGTCAACTCGCCCATTGCTCGCGGTCTTATTGGCAAATCAGAAGGCGATGAAGCGCGAATCCAAACCCCAAGTGGCGTGGTTGAATACGAAGTGATGGAAGTGATTTACGAGTAAAATGCTTTCTTAAACAATGATGATGGCGCTATTTAGTTACACAATTGTGCTGTAAGTTTGGCATTATTTTGGCGCATAATCTGAGTTATTTTGAAATCTAAGCAATTTTTATGCTGATTTGACCCTTATCATTGCGCAATTGCCGTGGTAAGGGTTTTACTTTTTCATGACTTTTTATGGTTAAGGCTGGCGGATATGAATTATTTTACAACTAAAAAATTGGGCGCTGTTTTTGTAATTTCGGCAATGTTGCCCTTGACTGCTCATGCGGCAACTAAAGTCACGGTTGCACCCGTAGCAAGTAGCGCCACCATTATTGAGCAATCAAGCGATGGTAAAGTGGCAACCATTACCGCAACGCCAACCGGAATCACCATGCAAAACGGCGCGCCTTATTATGCAACCCAAGTCAGCACCACCCCGCGATATGTCACCAAAACGCAAACTGTCGGGGTGGCAGTCACGCCCGTTGTTCCGGCTACGACCACAACCGTTGTCACTGCCCCCACCAATACGGTCATTACCCCAGTTGCCACCACGGCAGATAATACAGTCATAAGCGTCGCTCAACCAGCCACTGCTGTCACCAGCGTTGCCCTAAACACGCTTGAAATCACCCCAACCTTTAGCACTCAAGGTATGGTCACTGCCAACACCAAAATCATGAAGGTGCTCAAAGACAGCAGCGGTCGCGAGTTTGCCGTTCCTGCCAATAAAATCAGTGCAGGTGATGTGATTGAATATCATACCAATTATGTGACTACCACGGCGCAGCCGGTAACGGACTTAAATGCCAAACTGGTACTGCCGTCAAACGTTAAGCTGATTTCTTTGCAAAGCAGCTTGCCAACGTATGCGCTAACCGGCGATTCTTATCAGGTGATTGACCAAAATGCCGTCGTCAGCCAAAGCTACTCAGGGCTAAAATGGGATTTGGTCGATTTGGCTGCCAATGCTCCGCAAACCGTAGTCATTCGCGCTCAAGTTCAATAAGGGTTGCGCTTTGCCAGTTTTTAATTGACAATATTAAGCTGGCTTTAGGTAGGTCGCTTTTTTATGATTGTCATGCGCTTGTTGTCCTCGCTAAAACACAATGAATCTGAGCGCGGGATTTTTCATTTGGGGCGTGCACTGGTTAAAAATGGTCACACGTCCATTATCGTCTCAAGCGCCGATTATGAAGATGATTTGGTCAAACGTTTGGAGCGTGAAGGCAGCCTTTATCATCAGTTGTTTATGAACAAAAAGTCGTGGCGCTCGCTGCTGCGGGTGCTGCCGCTGCGCAGGCTTATTGAGCGCTACCAACCGGACATCATTCACGTTCATTCAAGAACGCCGGCTTGGGTGCTGCATTTGGCGCTGCGGCATGCAAGGGTCGCCAAAAAACCAAAATTGGTGTCCACCATGTACGGTTTTTATCCGATTAATAAATACTCGCAAGCGCTTCTTGATGTCGATACCATCATCACCGTATCAAACAGTGTGACCCGCTATTTAAAAAAACGCTTGCGCCGCGAGCATCTTGCGCCGCGAGTGATTAAGCGCATTTATCGCGGTGTGGACACCCGAATTTACCCTTATCGCCACAACCCATCCGTGTATTGGCTCAAGCATACTTTTGCTGAATACCCTGAACTTGAGCACAAAAAATGGCTGGTGTTTCCCACCGTTATTGGCAGTGAATACGGTCAAGAATGGCTGATTGATATTTTAGGTAATTTGCAGGAGCAGTTTCCCGCCATTCACGTCATTATTATGGATGAAGACCACAGAGCAGGCGATGTGCCGCACGAGGACTTTCGGCAACGCAGCACAGCGCTTGGACTGGCGCCAAGAATTACCTACGTTGGCAGCCGCCGCGATGACATGCGCGAGTGGCTGTCAGCGGCAAATATTGTCCTTGCCCTTGCCAACCAGCCTGAATCTATCGGCATGAATGCCTTGCAAGCCATTCATCTAGGAACACCGGTCATCGGTTGGGACCAAGCGGCTTATAGCGAAATTTTAAAACCGCTATTTCCTGAAGGACTGGTCAAAAAGCATAACGCCAAAGCCCTTTGTAAAACGGTTAGAAATCAGCTTGAAAGCGTGACCCGACCGGACATGACCAACAAATTTACCATGCGTGAAATGATTAATGAAACCCTTGCCCTTTATCAATCGCTATATTTGCAAAGTCTTGAAGAAGAGCGAGAAAAACAAAGCCTCAAGCGCAAAACAAAACGCTTAAAATATCCGTTAAAATAGCCTTAGCAACTGACAGCGCTATCAGCACTTTTTTCTAAAAATTTTACCAAAATACTGATAGCTTTTAACCTTATCAACAACCTATTGAATATTGGCGCACCAATATTTGGTGACCACGTACTCGTCAATGCCGTATTTTGAGCCTTCACGACCAAATCCGGACTGCTTGATGCCGCCAAAGGGCGCAACCGCCGTTGAAATCATGCCAGTATTGTGACCGACCATGCCATATTCTAGCGCCTCCGTCACCCGCCAAGCTTGCGCAAAATCACGGCTGTAAAAATAAGCCGCCAAGCCAAAAATAGTATTATTTGCCTCTTTAAGCGCTTCCTCTTCCGTGCTAAATTCAAAAATCGGCGCCACAGGACCAAAGATTTCTTCATGGGCAAGCTGCATGTCTTCGGTGACATTGCTAATCACCGTTGGGTTAAAGCTTAATTCGGACGCGTTATTTTTATCGCCACCGGTGAGGATTTTGGCGCCTTTATCGACAGCATCTTTAAGTAAGCTTTCCACCTTTTCAAAGGCATCGTGATTGATTAAAGGACCAATGTCCACGCCTTTATCCATGCCATTACCAACGGTCAGCGCTTGAACTTTTTTGCTAAAAATGGCTAAAAATTCCTCTTTAATGCTGCTTTGAACAAAAACGCGGTTGGCGCAAACGCAGGTTTGACCGGCGTTTCGGAATTTTGAGGCTATCAAGCCCTCCGCTGCTGCTTCTAAATCGGCGCTTTCAAAAACGATAAATGGCGCGTTACCACCAAGCTCAAGCGACAGCTTTTTAACCGTTGGCGCACATTCTGCCATCAGTTTGCGACCGATTTCCGTGGAACCGGTAAAGGACAATTTTTTCACCCGCGAATCACTGGTCAATACCCCGCCGATGACCGACGCTTTTCCGGTCACCACTTGAAAAACGCCTGCCGGAATCCCTGCTTTTTCTGCCAATACCGCAAGCGCTAAAGCTGAAAATGGCGTTTCGGTGGCAGGCTTAACAATCATCGTGCAGCCAGAAGCAAGCGCGGGCGCCGCTTTTCGGGTAATCATCGCCGCCGGAAAATTCCAAGGGGTAATCGCCGCGCAAACGCCCACCGGCTGCTTTAAAATCACGTAGCGCAAGTCGCTGTTTTCCGCCGGAATGGTGTCGCCATAAACGCGCTTGCCCTCCTCGCTAAACCACTCAATAAAGCTGTTGGCATAAGTCATCTCGCCGCGTGACTCAGTAAGCGGTTTGCCTTGCTCAGCGGTCATGATAATGGCCAAGTCTTCTTTATTAGCCTCAATCAACGCTGACCATTTTTTTAGCAACAAACTGCGCTCTTTTGCCGTTTTTTGTGCCCAAGCCACTTGCGCGCTTTGCGAGGCGGCAACGGCATCTTTAATATCGTTTTCGGTTAAGCTTGGGATTTGACCAATAACTTGACCATTAAATGGATTGGTCACCTCAATGGTCTCGCCGCTGCTCGCGTCATGCCAGCCATCTTTAAAATAGCAGTGCTGCTGAAACAGTTCAGGATTGCTTAGAGATAAGTTGTTGATTGAGGAGTCATTATTTTGAGTCACAAGAGTGTCCTTATTTAAAATATCGTTATAAATTTTATGAGGGTTAAAAAATTACCTTTCTATCTTAAGCTACCCTACCGCCTTGTTTGCCGCTTATCTTTACGTATTTTGTTAATTTTGCCGTTTATTTTCCTTGTTATTTTAACTGGAAAAGTTTTGTTTAAAAAAAGTCTTACGCGATTGTTAACCGCGCTTGCAAGCCGTTACCAAATATATGGCTTAGCTGTGCTATAATTGCGAGCACTCCGCGGCTTTTTAGTCGCTTTTTTATTTAGCGTTGTAAATATTATTTACTCGTTTATTTAAGTTTAAAAACTTGAGAGTGCCATGCCCCAATCCAGAACCAATTTAAACCCCAAACCCAAACAAAACTTCCCTTACGTTATTGGGCTGCTTTTGCGCTACGGCGTGTTTGCCGCCGCCATTGTGCTGTTTTTGTTGGGCGTCATCTTGGTCAATTGGTGGCTGTTTGTCATCGGCGGCATTGGCGTAGGGCTTGGGATTTACGATTTAATTCAGCGCAAACACGCCATTTTATACAACTATCCGGTGGCAGGTCACATTCGCTATATTTTGGAGGATTTTCGTCCCGAAATTCGCCAATATTTGCTTGAAAATGACAAAGAGCAAGTGCCATTTTCACGCCAGCAGCGCGCCCTTGTCTATCAGCGCGCCAAAAACGTCAGCGACACCAACGCCTTTGGCACCCTTGATGATTTATATGAGCACGGCAAAGAGTGGTTTTTGCAATCAGCCATCAATCAGCCGATTAAAGATACTGATTTTCGAATTACCGTTGGCGGTGAGGACTGCGCTCAGCCTTATGACATGTCGGTATTTAACATCTCGGCAATGAGCTTTGGTAGCCTATCAGCAAACGCCATTATGGCGCTCAACCAAGGCGCAAAAATGGGCAATTTTACCCATGATACTGGCGAGGGCGCTATTAGTCCTTATCATCGCAAATTTGGCGGTGATTTGATTTGGGAGCTTGGCACCGGCTACTTTGGCTGCCGCGATGACAACGGTCATTTTAATCCGGAAACTTTTGCCAAACAAGCCGTTGACCCGCAAGTAAAAATGATTGAAATTAAGCTGTCGCAAGGTGCCAAACCCGGTAAAGGCGGCGTGCTGCCAAGCGAAAAAATTACCGAAGAGATCGCCGCCACGCGTCACGTGCCGATGGGTCAAGATTGTATTTCGCCCTCCTCGCATTCAGCGTTTAGCAACCCTTATGAGATGGTCGAATTTTGGCAGCAGCTTCGCGAATTGTCCGGTGGAAAACCGGTGGGCTTTAAGCTTTGTATCGGTCAGCCGTGGCAATTTATGGCGATTGTTAAAGCGATGATTGAAATGGACAATTATCCTGATTTTATCGTGGTTGATGGCGCTGAAGGCGGTACGGGCGCCGCTCCGGTTGAATTTATGGACAGCGTTGGCATGCCGCTTATTGATGGCTTTTTACTGGTTCATAATACCCTTGTTGGCGCCGGAATCCGCGATAAAATCAAGCTTGGCGTGAGTGGCAAAATCGTGTCTGGATTTGATATTGCAAGGATGCTGGCACTTGGCGCGGACTGGTGCAACTCCGCTCGCGGCTTTATGTTTGCCGTTGGTTGTATTCAATCGCGCTCGTGTCATACCAACACCTGCCCGACCGGCGTTGCCACCCAAGACCCATTTCGCCAAAGGGCGCTTGATGTTCCAAGTAAAGCGGAGCGCGTAGCAAGCTTTCATAAAAATACCTTAAAGTCACTTGCCAGCATTGTTGGCGCAGTGGGACTTAGCCACCCAAGCCAATTGCAGCCGTACCATATTGCAAGGCGGCTTGAGGACGGTCAAATTAAGCTGTTATCAAAGTACTATTATTTTACCGATGAAGGCGCACTTCTTGACCACAGCGCCCGCTCTGATGTGTTTAACCAAATGTGGGTGATGGCCGATCCAAGCAGCTTTTTACCCGACCACGACGCGCTCATTGCGTATAATAAAGACTCGCGCGACAAGGGCAAAAATACCAAAGCTCAATCCATGAAAACGGTAAATGCGCCGCTATCAAAACCGCGGCAACTTAGCGCTCAGTCTTAACTTTAAGACTAAGCAGCTTGTCACTTAATTTACCATTCAGTTTGAAATAGGGGATTTAAAAAACGGTTTATTCCCCTATTTCAAAATTTGTTTTCAATCGCCATTTGATTATCCGCCATTAAAAATTTATTATTTATTTCCCCATTGATTGCCAGTTATAGATTGATATTTTATGCCGCGAGCTTCTTTTTTCCCGATTGTTGCGATCACCACTGCCGCCCTACTTGGTGGCTGCAAACAGGATCTGAGCCAAATTGTTGATTTTGATGACGACCCCACCACTTGTAGCCAGCAAAATGAGCCATTTGCCTATAGTATTTGCACCACCACCAGCGATAAATTGCAGCTGTTTTGGCAAAATGAGCAAGACAAACCGCTACTGACCTTTGATAACGTCATCAATCATTTAAAAACTGCCAAGCTTGATTTTGCGATGAACGCCGGAATGTACGATGAAAAATTTGCGCCGATTGGCTATACCGTCATTCAAGGTCGCGAGATTCATAGCTTAAATACCAAAGATGGCGGCGGCAATTTTCATTTGTTGCCCAATGGGGTGCTTTGGTGGGATAAATCGGGTCACATTGCTGTTGAGGAAAGCCGAGCGCTTGATAACAAATTAAAAACTCAGCAAATCAAGCCGTGGTTTGCGACCCAATCAGGACCCATGCTGGTTATTAACAATGAAATTCATCCCAAATTTAACCCAGACAGCACCTCAAAAAAACCGCGAAATGGCGCCGGCGTTTGCAGTGATGGCACGGTAAAACTGGTGATTAGCGATGAGCCGGTGACCTTTTATGACTTTGCAAGCTTATTTAAGGACAATCTTGGTTGCCCAAATGCGCTATTTTTGGATGGTGGGGTGGCGTCCGCGCTGTATTCGCCAGAGCTTGAGCGCCACGACCAACAGGATATGGGGGTGATGATTGGTGCAGTGGCAAACTAATTGCCAAAACTCGCCAAAGAGCCGCTTTAGTTTGCTACAATACGCTCAATTTTTACGCCTTACTTTTTAGTATTTTTCTTTTAAAAATTTTATTGCGAGATGACTATGGGATTTAATTGCGGCATCGTTGGGCTGCCAAACGTTGGCAAATCGACCTTATTTAACGCCTTAACCAAAGCCGGAATTGCGGCGGAAAACTTCCCCTTTTGTACCAAAGACCCAAACACTGGCATCGTTCCGGTTCCTGATACGCGCTTAAAGGCACTTGCCGACATCGTAAAACCTGAGCGCGTCTTGCCAACAACGATGGAATTTGTCGATATTGCAGGGCTGGTTGCCGGAGCATCACAAGGCGAAGGTATGGGAAACCAGTTTTTAGCCAACATCCGCGAAACTGACGCCGTAGCCCATGTGGTTCGCTGCTTTGATGATGACAACGTCGTTCACGTTGATGGTCGCGTCAGCCCCATTGATGATATCGAAACGATTAATACCGAGCTTGCCTTAGCTGATTTAGAAGCGGTTAGCCGCGCTATTCACAACCTCACCAAAAAAGCCAAAGGCGGCGATAAAGATGCCCAAGCGATGCTTGCGGTATTTGAAAAAATCGAGCCGTTACTTGCCGATGGCAAGCCTGCTCGCGTTGCCAATCTTGATGCGGATGAAAAAAAGCTGATTCGCAGCTATGGCTTAATCACGCTCAAGCCGATTATGTATATTGCCAACGTGAGCGAGGACGGTTTTGAAAATAATCCGTATTTAGACGCTGTTCGTGAGTATGCCAAAGGCGATGACGCGATTGTCATTCCACTTTGCAATCAGTTGGAAGCGGAAATTGCCCAATTGGATGAGGCGGACAAAGCCGACTTTTTAGCCGAGCTTGGCATGGAGGAGGCCGGTCTTGACCAAGTGATTCGCGGCGGTTACGAGCTGCTTGATATGCAAACCTACTTTACCGCAGGGGTCAAAGAAGTTCGCGCTTGGACGGTCAAAGTTGGCGCAACGGCGCCCGAGGCGGCAGGGGTCATTCATACAGACTTTGAGCGCGGCTTTATTCGTGCTGAAGTGATTGCCTATGATGACTTTATTGAATTTAACGGTGAAAAAGGGGCAGCTGCCGCTGGCAAATCACGACTTGAGGGCAAAACTTATATCGTCCAAGACGGCGATGTGATGCATTTCCGCTTTAACGTTTAATTTTTTAAGTCGTTTTAAAGTTAATCGTAAAGCGCTTACATAGTCTTGCAAACCTCAACCAAAAGCTGGCGGCGATGTCAGCTTTTTTTGGCTATACTGATTTAAATCATTATTAAGATAAGGTTTGGGCTATGATAACAAACACGGCAATCGTATCGGTTCAGGACAAGTGGCGCAAGCTTCTGAGCAATCAGCGCTTAGGAAGTGGCGCACCATTACCCAATTCAAGCGCTCGCAGCGCCTTTCATCAAGATTATGACCGATTGGTGTTTTCGCACTCCTTTCATAAGCTCAATCAAAAAACCCAAGTTCACCCCTTAACCAATCAGCTTGGGATTCACACGCGGCTGACCCACTCGCTTGAGGTGTCCTGTATCGGGCGCTCACTTGCGATGCTGGCGGCTGAAAAGTTGCAATCGGCGCTGCCCTCGGGACTTCCAAGCGGGGTTACGCCAACCGACTTTGGGGTGGTGACGCAAGCGGCGTGCCTTGCTCACGATATTGGCAACCCACCGTTTGGTCACGCCGGTGAGTTTGCCATTCGCGATTGGTTTGCAAACCCTAAGTACAATGCCATACTTGACAACTTAAGCGCTCATGAGCAGCTTGATTTATTGGCTTATGAAGGCAATGCTCAAGGCTTTCGCTTATTGACCCAAAATGAGCACCATCCGGACAAAGGTGGCATGCGCTTAACTTGCGCCACCTTAGGCGCGTTTATGAAATATCCGTGGCTATCGGTGGACGTGAATCAAAGCTACCTTAACCAAAGTCCTGATAACTTGCAAAGTTTTAAAAAACTAAAAAAATTTGGCAGCTTTCAAAGTGAATCGGAGCAGCTTTTATTGCTTGCCGAAACGCTTGGGCTGCCACCATCGCCTTATCATGATGGCTTTGCGCGTCACCCGCTCGCTTATTTATTAGAAGCGGCGGACGATATTTGCTATGCGCTGATTGATTTAGAAGATGGCGTTCATTTAAATATGCTAAATGTCAGTGACGTCACCGCGATTTTATTTGCTATCATTGGTGAGGCGCCATCGCCGGTTCCTGAATATTCCTCAATTCGCCAGCATTTAGCCATGCTGCGGGCGCGAGCGATGATGCGCTTGGTGGGGCAGATTACCGATGTGTTTGTGGCGCATCACGACACGATTTTACAAGGTGAGCTTCAAGGTAGCCTGTTTGACCTTTGCAAAAACGATATCAAAGATGGCATCGTTGCAGCAAAACTATTGGCGCAAGCACAAATTTTTAATCACCCAAGCAAAGTCCGCATGGAGCTGACCGCCAATCAGTGCTTAAATCGCCTGCTTGATGCGTTTATACCGCTTGCTTTGGCAAAGCCGTCGCCAAGCTTTGAAGAGGAGCGATTGCGTTTGTTATTAGCGCCGCATTTACGCGAACATCGGCGCAAGCTTGGCGAGGACATTTATCAAAATATTCTGAACATTTTAGATTTTATCACCGGAATGAACGACCACGAGGCCTACCGCCTTGCCCAAGAGCTTCAAGGTCAGCTGCCTGCCAGCATTTAAAAGTTTAGCGTGAACGTGTTACAAGATTTCAAGGATACTGCGTCATGACCATCATCAGCCGCGAACAAAAAAAGCTGCAAACCCGCCATGCGTTTTTTAACGCCGTCTTAGATTTGTGCATGACCGGTCAGTCGTTCAGCTCCATCAGCCTGCGCCAAGTCACCCGTGAAGTTGGCGTCGTTCCCACCGCGTTTTATCGGCATTTTGATGACATGGAAGCGCTTGGTCAGGCACTGGTCGTTGAAGAGCTTGGCAGTACCCTTGAAATCTTGCGAAATGGGCTTCACATCGGCAAAAAACGCAGCTTTGACCGGCAAATTGCCAAAAGTATTCAGCTGTTTTTAAAAACGGTCAGCAGTGAACCGCGCTATTGGCAGTTTTTAATCAGCGAGCGCTTTGGCGGCTCAGAAGCGGTTCGCCGCGCGATTAGCGATTTGGTAAAAATGCACGCTCAAATTTTGGGCGAAGATTTGGCGCTGCAACCTGCCTTTGCCCATATCAATGCTTATGACAGACGGCTATTGGCAGAGGCAGGCGTGAATATGTTTTTTTCTTGGATTATTGATTGGCTTGAGCTGACCGATTCAGAAAATTATGACGATGAAGCCGATTTGGCAGAAATCGAAGCCAAAAAACAGCTGATGCTGCACAACTGCACGCGGCAAGCGCAAATGCTGTTTTACGGTGCTTACAATTGGAAATCAAGCGAGGAAACCAAACTTGCGGATTAAAATTTGCAAGTTAACTTAAAAACGTTAAAGTAACGGCTTAAACGCCCAAAGCCGCTGCGAAATGACCTTTACTGATTTTTTGGCAGTCTTATCGTTATTATTGTCTGCCATTGCCGTGCTATTGTCGTTGTTATTACTTTTCGTGTCGTTATTTTCGGCAAAATTGCTGATTAGCACCGTGGCAAAGCGCTGTTTTGGCGTCTCACTCGTTCCGGCTTGGGCACTAATAATGGCTAAAAACGCTTGGCTATCGACCGCAAGCATTGGCGTTAATGCCTTTTTTTGTGCCTCATCAATCAGGCTAAATGGCGGCTGCTGCCAAATGCTATCAAGACTTTCTAACGGCTGGCGTTCTCGCTGCGCCATCAGCGGCTTAACTTGCTCAACAGCTGCGCCATCTATCAGCGCGGCGAGCAACTCAGGGCTTGCCGTATTGATATTTATCGGCAAATAATACGGCACGGCGGTGATAAAAGGCTTGAGCGTTGCCAGTTTTTCCGCGTTCATCTCGGGAATGTCTTGCAGCGCATCAACCGTTAAAAAAGGCTGATTGGGAATAGTAACGTTTGGATTTTGACTGCGATAAACGAGAGCTTCCTCGCCGTCATCTTGATAAATCTCGCCATCTGGGTCTTGCCAATCAAGTATGGTGACCGCAATTTTCGGCTCTAAATCAAGACTGATAAGCAATCGCTTGAGCACGTTGAGCGCCGCCTCATCGACTTTGCCATCATGATATAAATTATTAATATTAAATTTGCGGGCTTCATCAGCAATTTGAATGCTGACGCTATGGTCACCAAAAGGTATCGGCGGCAGCGGCTGCGCCCAAAGACTTTTAGCGTGGTCATAATCGGCAAGCGCGTTATTGGCTTGAATGACGGTAATCGCAAGCTTTTGCGCGGCATGAATGTCTTGAATCAGCTGAGTTTGGTCGCGAACCACGCCGCTTTTTCGAATCATTACCTTTTGACTGGCAAGCATCGCCCCTGCTACCACGGTGATGCTAACAACAAGCAATAAAATGGTCAAAAGTGCCACGCCGCGCTGATGGTCAATCATTATTGGTTTTTTCATAGCAAACCATCCGATGGATTGCTGAATTTATTATTTGGCGGCGGCGTATTTTCGTTAGCGTTATTCGGCGATGGCGTGTTTTTATCGTTAGCGGCTTCAGTTTTTGCTAATTGCAAATCATACGTTGGGTCTGCCACAATTGCCCATTGCCAAGTAATCGGCGAATTATTATGCGAAAAAGCAAGCTGAACGCCTTTTGGTAATAATAATGGCGAGCTTTCTTGATTGTCTTGAGTATCAGCGACTGGCTCGTTACTTGGAAACGTCGTACTTAATTTGGGCAAAAATGCTTGCCAGCGCCCCTCATCAACTTGAGTCAAAATGACGCTATCAAGGCTTGCAGCACTATTTTTATCCTCCGTTAAAAAGTACTGCTTGCGAATCAGGCGCTCGTTATCAAATACATAATCGATGCGCTCAAGGGCAGGGCTTGATTGAAACCTTGGGTCGGGGTCGGCAAAGCGAACAAAGCTGAACGAATTGGCATCTAGTTTGGTAAACGGTTTTAGGTCAAGTGGCAGTTCTTGATTGTTATCTTTATTTGGCGCAATCGGGATTTGATACGGCACAATTTGGCTTAAGTCTTGCTGAAGCTGCAAATAGGCAAATTGCAACTCAGCTAAGCGCTCAGCATGGATTTGAGCGCGGTCGCGAGCGCGGTTAACGCTGTCAAACACTTGCCAACCGGACACGGCAAGCGCTGCAAATATTGCCATCGCCACCATCAGTTCCAGTAAGGTAAAGCCGCGCTCAGTTATTTTCACAACCATCCTTAATTGCTAGCAGCAAGCTTGGTCAAATCCAAACTGCCAATATCTTGGTCAGGATTGCTAAGCAGCATCGTTAAATCCGTCACCGCCCCTTTGGCTTGACCGTCAACGACGGGAGCCACGCTGATGGTGATTTGCTTGAGCGCAGGGGTCATGGTATCGCTTGGGGTCATTGCCACTTGCCATATTCTGCCTTGCTCATTCACCATTTTGGTTTGCGGTGCCTCGAGCCAAACTTCATTAATTTGCAAGTCCGCAGCGGTATTTTGAGCGACAAATTGCGCTAAGGTTTTGGTGGTAAGTACCTCAACCGAATTTAAATAAGCGCTACTGGCGCGGCTTGCAGCAACGGCAACCACCGCCAAAATTGCAAGCGCCACCATGACTTCAATTAAGGTAAACCCACTTTCGCGGCGCATAATTTATGCCTTTATTGATTATTGCTGCTGACCTTGATGAATGCTGCCATCGGGCATGATGGTGATGACCTCACCGACCAATCTTGACTGATGACGAACTTCAATGGTCACTGGTGCGGCTTGACCGGTGCCAAACCAAAGCGCCTTTGGCACATCTTGCGCCAAAAACCACGGCTGAAGCTGTCGGCGGTCCTGCACTTGCTCAAGTGACGCAATGGTCAAAGTAACGTCTGCCGGCAATGGTGGCAGCTGAACTTCAGGCGCTTCTTGCCAGCTTGGCGTCACTTTTTCGCCTTTCATCGCGGATAAACCATCAATATCAGCGCTTAACTCCATGGCGTTTTTGGTTTGCTTTTCTTGCGACTGCAGTGCTGAATAAGGATTGCTTAGTGCCACGATAACGGGGCTAACTTGACCTTCTTTATCGGCTTTTAAGGCAAGTCCCATCGGCTGCATTCGCTCAGCGGACAATAGCCGAACGTAACTAAGCGAGTCGATTAAGTGCTCATAAAATGCGCGGTTTTTTCGGGCTTCGCTGCTGCCAACCGACAAGCTTAAAAGCCCTGCAAATACTGCCAAAATCACCACGACCACCACAATTTCAACGAGGGTAAACCCCGATTGTAGTCGGCGCTGATTAGGATATAGATTAATACTTGGGCTAATACGTGGTATTGCGGTGCTCCTCGGACTCGGTATCGATTTGCTCAACCAACTCCTCTTTGTCGGCATCTAAATTATCACCATCGCTGCAAAGCGGATAAAGCTTTGGCAAATCAAGCATATGCTGAACAAACGCCATTCGCAGCGTATCACGGCGACCCAAATAACGCTGATAAAAGCTTGAATTTAACAGCCCCGCGCCGCCTTGACCCAGCGCCCAAATCGAGGACAAATAATCGCGAGCGCTCATACTGCTTTGCTGCTCTTTTAGATAAGCGCTGACAATATCAAGCAAGCGGCGCATGCGCTTTCGGCGAATGTCATAAAGCTCGCCAAACAAGCGGTTTAAGCCGGTCACCGAGGCGGCAAGACGCTCTTCAATTTGGTTAAGCAGCATCGCTTTTTGCGGGTTTAACAACTGCTGAAAAATTACCCGCGACACCCCTGCCGCTGCCCCATCGTCGATGTTATTAATTAAAAACAGCTGCTCTTCATAGCGGATAATAATTCGCAAATACAGCTCATCTTTGCTCGAAAAATGCTTATAAAGCGTGCCTTTTGCCAAATCAAGCTGGTCGGCTAAGCTGTCAAGCGTGATGTCCCCGTCTCCCGACTCAAGCAGCAACTGCTCGGCCATCGCCAAAATATTTTCTTCCCGAGTTTTAAATTGGTGTTGACGGCTCATCATCTCTCCTAAGTGGCGCGGCGTTCAGCATAGCTATTAAAAACAGCTATTAAAGTTATAGCCACTGAACACCATTGTCATAAATGACTGACTAGTCATAGCATAACCATTTTAAGCATACTGTGCCAGTAAATTTTCAAAGTTTCTTGCCGTCAATTGTCCAACGTCGTCTGTGCTCATAGCAAACATGTCCGCCAAGCAGCTTGCCACAAAGGGCACGAATGCAGGCTCATTAGGCTTGCCGCGCTTAGGAACGGGCGCTAGATAAGGGCTGTCGGTTTCAATTAAGATTCTATCTTTGGGCACTTTCATTGCTGCATCGCGAATGGTTTGCGCACTTTTGAAGCTGACAATCCCCGAAAATGAGATATAAAATCCCAAATCAAGCGCCCGTTTTGCCGTCTCCCAATCCTCAGTAAAGCAGTGAATGATGCCATGCTCGGCATTTTCTGACTTTAAAATATCAAGGGTGTCGTGTTTTGCCTCACGCGTATGCACGATGAGTGGCTTTTTCAGCGTTTGACTGGCATAAATATGGCGGGCAAGGCTTGCTTGCTGCTCGGTTTTGTTTTCCGTTGACCAATAATAATCAAGCCCCGTCTCCCCTATCGCCCAAACTTTGTCATCGCTTGCCGTTTCAATTAAACGCTCAACGGTTGCTGATTTGAGCACCGCCAAATCCTCGCAAGGATGAATGCCAACGCTCATTCCTAAATTAAGCGTATCATCGCTAAACTCATTGACGATTGCGCGGATGTCGTCAAATTCGGCAAAATCGCACATGATTGCCATCGCTCGGGTGACGTTTGCCTCTTTCATCGCCGCAATTGCCCCTGAAAGCTTGCCGTCATGGCGGCTTAAATCCAATCGGTTTAAATGGCAATGGCTGTCTGTAAACATAAAAAATCTCTTTATTTCAATGATTTAATAAAACTATCAATAAATAGCTGCTGAACTTAAAATTTCAACGCCAAATCTTTAAGCGCCTATTTTTTAAACGCTTAGCTTTTATAAAAAACATTTATCAGCAACGCAGGTTAACAAAAAAGACAGTTAACACACTTGCTTAATTTCACAAATTTGCAATTCTCCTAAACGAACTTGGCAAAAGCTCACATCAACCGACTTATAACGCATGGTAAAGACCGTGCCGATTTCGTCTTGCCGGTAAGCCGGTCGCGGGTCTTGAGCGATTAAGTCTTTAATAATTGGTAAATCCTCAAGCATTAAATTTCTTTGAATATCACCAAGCAATTGTTCGTAAGTTAACGATTTTTTATCGGCAAAAATTTTATCAATTAAAGCATCAAACTGCGCTTGCGCTGCGGCTGCCATAGTGACCAAAAGCGGCTTCGGGGCGCTTGCTGCAAAGCCAGAATTTGCCAGCGGCAGCGCATCACTATAGGCAACGTAAGGCTTAATATCAATAATCGGCGTGCCATCAATCAAATCGGCGCCGCTGATTTGCAGCATCACGCGGTTGTCAATGATCAATACCTTATCAAGTTTCACCACTGACAACCCAAGCCTTGAGGGTCTATACATACTGCGGCTGGCAAACACACCAATTTTTTGATTGCCACCCAATCGCGGTGGTCTGACTTGGGCGCGAAATTGCTTATCGGCGTTGGTGTTAGCGTTTTGAGCTGTCTTTTTAATCTCATTGTGATGAAATTGCCAAGTGAGCCAAAGATGGCTAAAATCAGCAATTCCGGCAAATGCCTCCGGCGAATCAAACGGCGAAATCATGTCAATAATCCCTGAAATGGCAACCAAATTGGGCTGTCTTGGCGCACCAAACTTTTGCGATAGCGGCGATTTTAAATAACCAATAATGGGCGCGGTATGCTCTGCCATAGTTTTCCTTGATTATGATTTGCTTTATTATGAATGGTTTAATTGACAATCGCTCGAACGGCGCGCCACTAAGCTTTATTTTTCGCTAACGATATTCCATTTTATCATGGTATATGCCGAAAGCTGCTCGGATTTTTACGTTAAAGTTTGCTATCATAATTACCTTTATTGAGAATGGCTTGCATTCGCTCAAGTTATTATCTCAACATAAAATTTTGTATCAATTCTGCTCAAAACCATTAAAATAATAGCCTTTGCGCTTTTTTCAACCATTTGCTTTGCCAACGACGAGGACGTTATGTCAAAACTTCGCACCGAAACGGTCACAGCGGTTCACCACTGGAACGACGATTTATTTAGCATTAAAACCACCCGTGACGATGGGTTGCGCTTTCGCAACGGCGAATTTGCGATGATTGGTTTGGTTGTGGATGGCAAGCCGCTACTGCGCGCCTACTCGATTGCCAGCCCCAACTACGAAGAAGAGTTGGAGTTTTTTTCCATTAAAGTTCAAGACGGTCCTTTAACCTCACGCTTGCAGCACATCAAAGTCGGCGATGAGTTATTGGTCAGTAAAAAACCAACCGGAACGCTGGTTTTAGACGATTTATTGCCTGCCAAGCACCTTTATATGCTGTCAACCGGAACGGGGCTTGCACCTTTTTTATCGCTTGCTCGCGACCCTGAAGTTTATGAGCGCTTTGATAAGGTGATTTTGGTTCACGGCGTTCGCTACGCTAATGATTTGGCATACCGCGATATGTTCGAAAATCAGTTGCCAAACGATGAAATCTTTGGCGAATGGTTCCGCGAAAAGTTCATTTACTACCCAACCGTCACCCGTGAAGACTTTAGAAATAAAGGTCGCATCACCGAACTTATGAAATCGGGCAAGTTCTTTGAAGATATCGGTTTGCCGCCGATGAATAAAGACGACGACCGCGCTATGCTTTGCGGCAGTATGCCCTTTAACGCCGAAGTTTCGGCGATTTTAGATGACTTTGGCTTGACCGTATCGCCAAGAATGGGCGTTCAAGCGGACTACGTGGTAGAGCGTGCGTTCGTTGGTTAAAAAACTTTAAAAAATATCTTGACGGCAGCAATAAGGCTGCTATAATACGCAGCCTATACAGCGATTACTGTAGCCCAATTTGATAGCTTCGGTTATCGCCCCACATGCCAGTGTGATGGAATTGGTAGACATGACGGATTCAAAATCCGTTGCCCTTAAAAGCGTGTCGGTTCGAGTCCGACCACTGGTACCAATATTTCAAGTTAAGTGCTTGATTGCTAAGGGTTTAAAGTTAACTTAACTTTTAGCGTGTACGCCACAGTGTACACTTTGATTCAAGTTCAAGCTTAATTTGATAAATCAGTGTAACTTCACAATTTATTCTGCACTAATTTGAATCTCATTCTGCACTGTAACTTCACAATTTATTCTGCACTAATTTGAATCTCATTCTGCACTAGGTTTTTGTAAGTCATTCTGCACTAATGCATTATTTCCGCTTCTCGTTTAGATATTCTTTAACTTACCCGCTGCCAACAATCGACGGTCTGCGACGGCTGCATATTATTGTGCGGTTGATCGCCACCTGTTAAGCCGATAGTACTATCCGGAATGTACTGGTTAGACCATGTTGACGTATCACTAGCAATTGTGCCCGCATCATTGTCAGTTGAACCGTTATCTCTACCGTGTTTTAGTGTGTGCCGATGACTTGGCATCTCATCCACGGTTAGCGTATGCTCACGCTCACCATACATAGCGCCCACCGTACGAAATTCGGCAGGGTCATCGACAATATCAGAAAAGCCCACCGCGACGCGACCTTGCAGCGCCCGCTTCCACGTGCCATAGCCTTTATAAGTAGCGACTTCCTCAGACGTCAAGAAGTGCTCTGTCGTCCAAAATAACTCGCCCACTTTCGTATCTTCATAAGTCCTAGCTTCAAGCTCATCTAAGCGCAAACGGTCAGCGTCAATCATCTCTTTGTACTCTACGATAGCCGCCTCAAGCACTTTTTTTTCACCAAACTGCTGAACCAATGCCGCTAAAAGCTGACCATTATCTGTCTTATCTAATGCCAGTCCTAAGCCTTCAATGACGCCTGCAATCTCTTCTTGCAAGGCATTAGCCCACTCAGGCGTGAAGTAGGTCGCGTCCTGATTGGGCAAATCAGCATTATCATGAAAGCCAGTTTTACCAATGCCATTGGCGTCTTGGCGCGCCGTTGCGGAGTCAATGCGGTGCATAGTATGTCCTTATTTGAGGTCAATTCTAAGTGAAGCAGGTAGGTAGTTTTTGGATAAACAAGCCATGTCAGCACGAACAGGCTTGGCAAGGGTTAACGTCACCCGAAAGCGCAGCCTTGCAGTATTCAGCGGCGCGGCGCTAGAGCCTGTACATTGCATCGGTACATAAGTTTGTACCGCTAATATGCTTTGGTCATAGCGCAAAAATAGCTTTTGTAGCCCTGCAAAGTTAAGCAGGACGTGCCCCTCCTGCTTGACGCGCTCAATTTCAGCACGGCGCTCAGAAGTAGTATTACCGACATCATTTTGACCACAAAGCAGCGGTAGACCATATTCGCGCTCAAATTCATCAATCAGCTCATCAGGAATGCCAGTTAATACCGCAAAAATACGCGCCGCTGACTCTTTGACTTGGGTAAGCGCTTTGCTATGTGCTACTATATCTTTATATATAACTGTTTTATGACTATGGTCATAAGCCCCATACGGCAGATGCTGCATCAGCGTGTCTGCGATTTTGTACGTCTGACTCATAGGATAACCTTAATATTAGCAGGGCGTAGCCAGCCGACCTGCTCCATACTAACGGTAGGATTGACATTGCTATTTGGGGTCAACTGAACATCAATCATGCCGGGAACTGCCATGATAAGACTATAAAGCACCGCCGCTTTATAACTTTCAGCAGGGGTCATGGCATTGAGATAATCGTGAATAATGGCACTAATCTCACCGGTATTAATATTAACGCCTGTGACTTTTGCAGTAACATCGAGCACGGCAATCGTAGGCTTAAAAGTGCGCACGTCTTCCCAAAACGCTGCCGTATCTTTTAATACTTGCTCAGATTGCGCCAATAAGTTATCACTTGGCAAGGTTGCACCATTGGCACCTTGAGCGGTGATGGCAACATCAACGCTGCCTGCACCGCGCCGTAGCGGATAGACGTAAGCATTGGCAATGCCTGCTACGCCTAGTACAGCTTGTCTTAAGTCCTCCGCACGCGACAAACTTTTACCCAGCTTTTTCTTATTCCAAAGCCGAGTACGCCATCGCTCAAGGCTTTCGCCATCTGAGCCGCCGCTCATCACCTCAACTTGCGCCACACTTTGCAATCCAGCAACAGGTGACACCCAAAGCAGAGTTCCTGTTACGTTAAAAGTAGCCCCAACCTGAGCGGCTTGCACCGGAACTGCAACTTGTTTGCCACCGACCAATTCCACCTCAGCTGACGTTTGCCAGTAGTGACCAAAACCATCGGTCAACTTGCTACCACTTGGCAGTATCACCCCATCTGTTGTGCCACTTGCCCAGACTTGCCCTGTCGCCGTTGAGCCGCCAAGTCGCGGCAATCCCAGCTCCTCACTATGTATATATAGGTATGGCTCGTCCGCTGTTTGGACAAAAAGCTGCTTGAGAATATATTCTTGATGGCTATATAAGCCTTCAGCAACCGCCGCTGTTCCTGAGGCGCGAACGTCAGCATCTGAGTCACGCGAAGGCAATACCCCAACCTGATTGACATATTCTTGCATGATGACGGCTTTAATATCACTATATTTAGGCGTTTGATACATTATCCGGCTACCTGTACATTAATAGTTGTGACGGTTTGACTTCCATCAGCTTGAGTCAGCAAAGCTTTGATGGATAAAACCCCTGCAAGCGCACTGTCTATACTAACCACAATATCCGTTAGATAATAAGGCAGTCTAAGTGGTTCTAACGCCTGTTTTGCCATGGTCATCGCCATTCGGCGCAATCTTGGCACATCTTTACTGCGTTTGAGTTTGTGCAGCTCACTGCCTAATATTGGGTCTGCAAA
The DNA here is from genome assembly GCF_055397455.1 of Psychrobacter sp. GTC18467. Taxonomy (NCBI): domain Bacteria; kingdom Pseudomonadati; phylum Pseudomonadota; class Gammaproteobacteria; order Moraxellales; family Moraxellaceae; genus Psychrobacter; species Psychrobacter sp. GTC18467. Next base: position 2,223,426 of record NZ_AP038920.1, on the reverse strand, counting down.
ATATGAGCCTTTTGGCGTCATCAAGCGCAAATATGCCGCCTCAGTTAAGGCATTTTTGCCTGAATAAGGGGGCGCATCAATGCCAGCTACGGTATAGTCATGAGTCGTTTGGTCAAAGCGCATCTGAGACTCCCATTAAAGGCGTAGGGGGCGCAGCGCCATTATTGGCGTGACTATGACCATTATAAATTTGGCGCATCGACTGCATTGAGCCTGCTTTGTCAGCAACATTGCCAGTTGCCGTAATATCACCGTCAATCTCTAAGGAAACGTTCGCCGTTATCTTATCTTTAGCAAGTCGCAGCTCAACGCCATGTTGGTTATAAACCACCGTTTCACCCTCAGAAAGCTCAATCGTCACCGCATCATTTCCTGCAATAATGACAAAATTACGCGCGCGACCTTGCAGCGGCAACATGACCACCTCGCAATCGGTGGGTAACCAACTGGCAAAGCCAACTTGCTGATAAAGTGGCACATCATCGACCAACTCACCACTAAGCCCCATCACCTGAAGCGCTTTATTTCCAGTACGCTTGATTGTGCCGATAAGCGCCTGACGAAGGGTTGGGGCTTGTTTAAATGGCTTCATTTTGCACTCACTTTTTAATCATTTTTTTATCAAATCGGCAAATTTGATCGGCTGCATCCAGTCCTCAGGACGTTTTAAGCGCAGCTCCGTGGTCATCTCATTATCGCGTGACAGCTGCATGGTGCGACCATAAATCACCCAATCTCCCGCAGCTCGCGGCATCACATTGCTATCAAAGCTCACTTTCCAACCTGTCGCCCAAGGCAGCCCTTTAAACGTCCAGCCTGACATGGTAAGCGTTAAGTCAATGGCATCAAGCTTGGCATCACTCATGGCTTTGGCGGCAAATCTTTCGGCTTCCGCTTGAGTGTCCGAGCGGCTGTCACTCATGATTCGGTGGCGCGCAAGCGGCAAGCGGTGGTCAGTGGCGGTTGCCTTAAAATTTTTGCCTTTGGCATTTTGACCGACAATTTGAATGCTGCTAAAGTCATTGGAAATATCATGTTTAAAATCAGCACTCAGCACATTGTTATAAGGATTTCTATCATCGGTACAAAGGTATAACTTTGGCATGGTGGGCGGCTGCGGCACATCAAAGGGGTTACCAATCATCAGCGCGCCATCTGCCGACAGCCAAACATATTGCCCTGAAGCTTGCGCGGCCGCCGTGAGCACATCCCAAATCGACTCACCAATATCGACGCCTGTTTTTGCTTTGAGCCAATCATTTTGTACCCGCCCCAAGCGTATAGGCAAGCGCGCCAAATCGCCGCCCACCACATAGCGCTGAATAATCTCAGACAGGCTTAAATTTGCCGCCGCATCAATCGGCGCTGAGCAATCAAGCAACTGCCCTGCCAAATCGCGCCCCGACAAATTGGTGGTAAAGCCGCTACGCCCCACGGTTTGACTGACTCGGTCAAGCACGCCCGTTAGCACCAACGCCCCATTACACCTCACTTGACACGGCGCTCCTGCGACAATATAAGCAGGCAATAGGTCGCCATCAGCGCCAAACCAACTGAAACTAAACGCATCAGCAGGAACGCCAATATCACTATCAACGCTCAACTCATCCCAAGTGGCGCAAACCATCCCTGCGATATGTAGCGACAGCTCAAGCGACGTATTATCAGCTTGCATAAGCGGCAACCTGAGTCCCTGCTTCAATGACTGAAGCATCAACCAAACCACGATTGAGCCGCGCCAACTCCTCACTGCGACTGTGGTCACCGTAAAGCCGATGCGCAAGCAGCCGCCATGAACACGGCACAGTGACGCGATGCTGAATTAAAGGCGGTCTGCGATTTATCAACGCCTCGGTTAACCGTTGCAACTGCGCCGCCGCTTTTTTAAGGTCTTGAACCACCGGCGTGATATCGGTATTGACCACTGGCAAATCGTGGTCATTTTGAACACCACTATCGGCTCGTATTTGCTCAATCGCCTCTTGAATTTGTTGCCGCGCCTCATCTTTAATGGCTATAAGCTCACTTGGCGTCAGCGTTGGGCTTTGCTGCTCACTTGTTAATATCGTGATGACTCCCCGACTGAGCATCACTGCTGGCAGCACCTGACCGAGTCGCTGCAAGGGCTGAGCCGTACCGTCATCAAACACATTGCCAAGCGCTTTAACTCGATTAAACAGCCGCCGCCAATTGCTCATCGGGTCATAATCAAGCGGCAGCATTTTCACTAGCATATCCACATCGCCTACGATACTGCCAAGCCAACTTGGCGGACTGAGCAAATCGTCCATTCGAACCAAATTGGTTCCCAAAGCGGTTCGCACCTCGCGCAATTTACTGCGGATTTGCTCAGGAATCAATCGCGCCTCGACTTGCGCCGCTTCGGTATCCAGTGCCATCAGTTGCTCTTGATAGCTGCTCAGCGCCTCGCTAGGTTTTTCCAAAATGAGGCTATCCGCTTGCGCCGCGTTGGTCGGCATTGGCTCGGGCGTAAAGTGCTGAATATTCATCGCGGGCAAATGGCTGATAAATTGCATTTCAACCGTACAGCCATCGACGATGTCGCTATCATGCTTAACCCGATAGCTGGCACAAAATACCTCAAGCGCCCCTAGTATCGGGTGCATAAGCTCCCCTGAGCCTTGAGCATCAAGCGCGATGAGTAACGACTCAAGCGCCTGCTCATACTCAACACCTGCAACAAGGGCAGTCATCGTGATATGTTTAGGGTTATTCCCCATATCAAAAATAGTCGCCCCATTGGTATAAGGACCTTGATGCTGGGCGAGCGACTTATCTTGGCTGTCATCAACACCAAAGTACTCAAAACTCACGCCACGAAAGGAAGCGTCATAAAGGGTATGCTGCCAAGCCATAGGGGTCTCAAAGCTATATTGATAATGAAAGATTGTGGCATACTAGCCGCTTTATATATTGGGGATACAGTTCCGAGATTACAGGCATAAAAAAGCCCCACCAAATGGCAGGGCTTTTGTTGCAGATAACTATCTCATATTAAATTGATTTATCATCGCTTGTAATGTACAATGGTCTGCCTCTGGGTCTGTTAGACCCTCTTTCAGCGTCTCAATAGCAAGGTTTTTGTATTTTTGCTTAGTTGAGCCTCTTACCACTTCCTCGGATTTCTCCAACTGCTTTTTAGCGACATTCACATATATTAAGGTACGAATAAATTGTCTACGCCGCGCCAAGTCCTCTTTCATAAACTTAAATGTCTCAGTCTCAAAATAGCTTTCCTGCTCATATAACATTGCAAGCTTTTCATCTATTAGCTCAAATCTACTGGCTATGGTTTTTTTGTTTGAACTTTTCTTAACAATATCAAAGCTTTCTAATATTAGCTCAAGATTTCTGATAACTGGCAAATATTTACAGTACTTATGCTGGCTTCTATTAAAAAGACTGATGTTGTTTTCAGTTTCTCTTTTGTCATAGGTGGGCAGCGACAGCATCAATAATATCAGCCCATTAAAAGCAATCTGTATTTGCTCGTTTTCATGCCTGATAGTTTCGTTGTATGCTTGTCTATCTATGTGATATGCCTTTTGCTGAACCCGCTTGAATACCCAAAAAGAAACAGCCGCTAGTATAATTAGTACCCAAAAGCCAATACTGCCAAACTCAAGCAATAGCCAGATAACAGCTGTTAATAAGACGAAAACACCTATAAAGGTGAAAATACCGCTGTCGTCTCTAAACATTTTATACACCTTATTTTAGAAAACAATGCTGCCACGATGATTGTATGAGTACCTATTATCTAACGACTAAGCCAAGCTTTCCATATTCAATTATCGATTTTTATTTGTTATATGGCATAATATTCACTATTTTTTCAGGTTTAAGCGATGAACATATATGTACTGCTAGGTGTTTGGTCGGTTTTTTGGGTGGCTGGGTGGTGGATGGCAAAGAATCAGTGGAAAGCTAAACAGCCTATAGCTGTGGGGTGGCTAATTAGTTTGCCTTTATTAATCTTTTGGATGTATGGGATAAACTACAGAGAGGATAGAAAGGCGGATAAAGAGGTTACCCGCACTGAAGAATTAATACAACAAGCCAAATTCTTAGAAGAAAATAGTGCTGAAAAAGTCAAAATCTGTATTGCCTACGACTATGTTATGAATAATGCCACAGACAACCTCAATCAAAACTTATTTCAAGAGTATAAAGCTAAATACGAAAATAGACGCTGTGGCTCATATTATTAAGTCACTTAAACAAAAGGCCCAAACTTACCCCGCTTCGACTGATTGCCGATTTCCTCCATCATATTAATCGCAAGCGGTCGCCCCGCGATGGTGATATTTGGGTTAAAGCTTGGCACAGGCTTACTGGCGATGGCTTGCAGCTGACCTATCATCTGAGATTGCTGGGCAATCATCTTAGCTTGTTGGCTGAGCATCTGAGTTTGAATCTGTTTAGATTGCGTCTGCTCATTGACCATTTGGTCTTGCTTGGTTTGCGTCTGCTCGCTTTGCTGAATCAAGCTATTAAAATGCGCCTCAAGGGCTTGCTGACTACTCTCAAAGCCCAAATTCGCAAGCGCGGTATGTATCGTACCGCCGATTTTGTCAGATAGGTCGGCATTTTTTTCAATCAGCGCCTTGCTTAATATTGTCCCAAAAGCATAGCCACCCACCCCTGCATAGCCAACCGCCGCCCCAGACGCCGACACCAGCGCACTTGCGCCCGCCCAGACGCCGCGTCCCACTGCACCGCCCGCCCGACCAAGCACGCCGCCTGCGCGACCAAGTAGCCCACCCGCCGCGCCACCAGCTGCCCCAGCGCCCACACCACCGAGCAAGCCACCGACAGTAGCAATCGTGCCAAGAGTCGCCAAAGCAAGTCCCGCGCCATAAGCCGCCGTAGCTAGCCCCGCATGATTTTCCATAAATCCTGCCGCTGCCGAATTAAAGGCGCTCAGCTGCTCATTGACTTGAGTATAAAGAGTATAGTTAATACCAAGCGCCTCTTGCTGACGAGCCATCGCTGTTGCCCACTCATCACCTTTAAATAGCTCATAAAGTCCATCGATTGTACCGCTTGCACCATCTAGCCCCGACTTAATACGCTCATTTTCAGCGCCATTTTGACTGATAGCCAGTGCTGCCATCAATGCTTGACGATCAGCAATGACCTCACCCAGTGCTGACCCCTCAAACATATTAGTCATCTGCTCATACAGCGCCTTTGCCTCCTCGCCTTTAGCTTCACTAGCTTGTCTTTTTAAGTCCTGATATTGACTATTTCCTGCCATCTCACGCTCAAGCAAGGCGACAAACGCATCAATTTGATCCACGCCCTTTGCTTTTTGCTGACGGGCATACTCTGACCAATCAAGTCCACCGCCTTTTGATTTTGGTAGTAGCGGGTCGCCAGCTTGAGGAGCAATTTGCTTACTGATTTGCTGTTTAAACTCGCGCGAGTTGATTTTTTGTAATAAGTTGACGACGTTATTACCCGCCTCATCTTGATTACCGGCGGTATTAATAGCGACCTGATTCATCGCCACCACCTTTTTTAAACCATCAACGCCGCCGTAACCGGCAGACTTAGCCAGTGGCAGCTGACGACTAAGATAAGGGTAAACTTCATTCCATTTGGCAGGGATGACGATTTTGCCAGTTTGGTCAATAAATCCAAATTTACCTTCATCATATAGTGATGTCGTTTTGTAAGCGGCTAACCCTTCTGAATAATCCTCAAGCCAGTTAAATTTAAACGGTACGATAAGTTTATTGGCTTTATTGATAACGCCAAATTTGCCATTTTTGCTAACAGCTGTAACCCCGCCGTTAAAGTTCCCAGCGCTCTCATAGCTGTATGGTATGACTAACTTGCCGTTTTTGTCCAAATAGCCATATTTACCGTTTTTATATACAGCGACTAAGCCATCGCTAAAGTTACGATATTTTATAACTGAATACTCACCAACGACCGCTTCATGCTCAGTAGGGATAATCAGCTTTCCTGCCTCATCAATATAGCCTTGTAAATAGATATAATCATCATAGTCATCTAAGCCTTTCGCTTTAACAATTTTCATGACGCTGACGTAAGCTCTACCGTCATAAAAATCGCCACAGTGTTGTTACTTTGCCGGAACGACAACTCAACCTTGGGCGTTTTTATAACCGCAAAGCGTTTCAGAATCACCGCTTGTTTCAAACGCTTGTAGCGCTGCCATGCTATTGGCACTGATGGCGCTTATGGTTAACGCTAAAAAAACTCCGCTGATGCTTTTATTGATGTTCATTAATTAACTCAAATTTGTCGTTGATTTACGGTCGGCTATCGCCAAAATAATTTTTGCTGATGGTTATTTATGTCATATGCAGACGATGGTTTTGCAAGCTTGCCATTTGCCATAGCTGCCAAAATCGGCGCTATAATGGCGCTCATCAATCGCAAGCATCACTCATCAAAAGGAGCGCTATGACCATATATCTGGTAAGCCGCCATCAAGGCGCAGTCGATTGGATGACTCACATGGGCTATGCCTATGATAAGCATCTGACGCATCTGCAAGACTACAGCGCCCTTGCGGCAGGCGATACTATCGTCGGCTCACTGCCGATTAATATCGTCGCTGATTTAAACGCGCTTGGGGTCACGTATCAGCATTTAAGCTTATATATCCCCGAAAACCTACGCGGGGTCGAGCTAAGCGCTGAGCAGTTGTCCGCGCTCAATGCCAAGATTGAGACTTATCAGGTCACGCGCTTGCCGTGATTTTTGGCAATAGGGTGGGATAAAAGTCTAATCGTTTACGGTAAAAAGCCAATAAATGACGGTACTTTTGTTAAATAGCAGATAAAAAAAGCGCTTGGGTAATCGCACTCAAGCGCTTTTATTTGGCATTAGAAACATTCTTAACGGCGGTTATTGTCAGTCTTTAGAAAATCCTATTTAAAGAATTTTCTCTTGCGAAGCTAAAAAAGCAGACACTTTAACGCCTGCGCGAGCAAAGCTCTTGCCTTGCGCTTCGGGTGAGTGTTTCCCAAACACTCACTAATCCTCGCTCACCTTAGAAATCAGGGATGAGGAGGGAAACAGCAAAGCACTGCTTTGCCCCGACGCAAGAGAAAATCTATGATTTTCTTTCAGACATTCTCGCTAAAGCACTTTGTTAGAAATCAGGGAGCGTTTCAGACCTACAGGTTCAAGAAGGGGGCTATAGTGCTTCGTCTTAATCCCTTAGAAATCAGGGAGCGTTTCAGACCGAACATTGAGGAGAACCCAGCGGTAAGCACGGACGTCTTAATCCCTTAGAAATCAGGGAGCGTTTCAGACGCCAGAGGCAATCAAAGGTCGTAATGTGATTGGAGTCTTAATCCCTTAGAAATCAGGGAGCGTTTCAGACTGACGGTAAGTACCGCAAACTGTAACCTCTATCCGTCTTAATCCCTTAGAAATCAGGGAGCGTTTCAGACCGATGAGCGCATCGCCAAGCAACGTGCCAAGAAAGTCTTAATCCCTTAGAAATCAGGGAGCGTTTCAGACAAAGTCAGAAGGGTCAACATGAATGATTTGTGATGTCTTAATCCCTTAGAAATCAGGGAGCGTTTCAGACATCAGTGAGCGCATAAAAAAGAGAGAGCCGAAGCTGTCTTAATCCCTTAGAAATCAGGGAGCGTTTCAGACCTAGCACAGTGGGTACCAAGGGCATCCAGTGGACGTCTTAATCCCTTAGAAATCAGGGAACGTTTCAGACAAAGAAAGTGGAGGAGATGTTATACAATAACCTTGTCTTAATCCCTTAGAAATCAGGGAACGTTTCAGACTCCGAGCGTATCTCTACCGAGAAATTGGTGGATGTCTTAATCCCTTAGAAATCAGGGAACGTTTCAGACTATAATACTCGCGGTCGTGATGTTTACGAAGATAGGTCTTAATCCCTTAGAAATCAGGGAACGTTTCAGACTCCACACGTACGAGACCACTGGTCCGGATGATATGTCTTAATCCCTTAGAAATCAGGGAACGTTTCAGACCTTTGACGAAGCCAAGTCATTATTACATAGAATGTCTTAATCCCTTAGAAATCAGGGAACGTTTCAGACTGTGGCGCGATTTTTAATGTGAATAAAATCAATAGTTTACGATTGAATTTTTTACCAACAAAAATCGGTTTAAAAGTTGCTGTTTTTTTGACCAATTATTTGTGATTTATTGGTTAAAAAGTGAGCAATTTTCGTCTGAAATTTAAAATAGTGACCGCAACTCTCATCGAATAGCGCTGAAACGCCCTGATATCAGGGAACGCTTGTCAAAGCTGACAAGCATTAGCCACTATCATAATAGATGCTAAAGAATTGTGCAATCTTTTTGCCCGATTAAGCGATTGCACCTTATAATGCCCAAACGCTACTTGGTTTGATAAGCCATCCTTGGAGGTTAAATGCAGCGACGTGACGGCGCTTTTGTAGATATTGCCAATCTGATTACGCTTGAGATTACCGTTCAGCAAATCGATCCTTTGACCCTGCCTGAGCATTCAGGGTCGATGCTGCGCGGTGCGTTTGGCACTGCGCTACGCTTGCTGACTTGTGTGACCGACTTGAGCGAGTGCAAGCTTTGTCCGCTCAAAGCGCATTGTAGATTTCCTCATATCTTTGAGCGACCTGCCTTAAGCACGGCGCAAGTGCAAGCGGTCAACCCTTATATCATTCATCCGCCAATTATCGCTAAGCGCCTTGCTGCTGACGATATTTGGCATTTTAGCATGAGCGTTATGGGGTCAGCGATTGAGGATTGCGCGCTGATTGTTCAGGCGTGGCGCACCGCCTTGCAGCAAGGTCTTGGAGCGCGAGCGCCGTATCAAAAGGCGCGATTGTTGCAAGTGCGCTGTGATGGCGTGCCGCTTTATGATATGCGTCAGTCCAGCCACTTATTGTCAACTCCTAAGCCTAGCACTCAGCTTTATCAAAACCAGCTTTTGGCTCATGAAAATGCGCCATTGACCCAGTTAAGCTTGCAATTTGTGACGCCGTTTCGCCATCAGCAGCATGGCAAGATTGCCGCAAAAACACAAATGCTCGATTCGGTGACGTTTTTAGCCTCGCTTTACAATCGTATTCAGCTTTGTCAGCGCCATCACAGCCCAGATACGCCTTGGGATATTGGCTATCAAGATTATCATGCATTTAAAGCCGATATCAATCGTCTGGATATGGTGGTCAACCTTGAAAGTCATCATGTCGCTCGGCGCTCAAATCGGCAAGCGCGCAAAATGCAGCTGTTTGGACTGCAAGGTCAGATTGATTTGATAGATCATGAGAAAACGGGGAATTTAATTAAGCTGCTGCCTGCCCTGCAATTGGGCGAGATATTACATATTGGCAAAAATACCACGATGGGATTGGGACAATATCAGCTCAAAAAGGTCGCTGTCATCAAATAGCCCCTCACCACAAGCTTGCCGCTTTAAGGCTCAGGTCAATAAATAAGGTTTAATAGCTGCACTTCACAAGGCAACTATGGAAACGCTTATGACTTCGATGATGACCTCTCAAACTTTATCAGTAGCAGCAACTGAGCGCGCGACTTCTCAGCTTGAGCTTATTCATCATCATTTGCAGTCTCAATTGGAGTTAGGCGCTCATACTAGCACAGTGCTTGCTAACAATACCAGCCCTGCGCCCGTCACTTTGTTAAATATCGCCGATACCCTAAGCGAGCGCTGCAATATCCAAGAAATACGCCATTTACTTGCCGACATTATCCAAAGCCCAGAATTGCTTGAGGGCATTGCCGCGCGCTCATATTGGCATGGCAACGGCTTTTTAAAGGTCGTTTTGCTTGACCGTGGCTACAAATTGCGCCTGCATATTTGGTTTCAAGGCAGCGCTTGCGAGGAAAACATCCACAGCCACCGTTGGGGCTTTGCCTCGCATATCTTGACCGGCGCGCTTAAAAGCGAGCTTTGGGCAGATGCGGCAAATGAGGACGCAGATACCATCACAGCGACGGAATACCGCTATACCGCCGAACACAAACAGCACTTGCAAACCATCAAAGCGACCAAAGAAGCCCTTGGCAATGCTGTCCTTGCCAAGCAGCAAGACGTCACTCAACTTGCCGGCAGCAGCTACATCATGACCGAAGACCAGCTGCACCGTATCAATCACCCTGGTCAAGAGTTGGTGGCGACCATCATTTGCACCGCGCCGACCGAGGTTTTGACCAACCGTTTGTTTCCAACGACCGACCATCCCAAGCTGCACCCCAAAAAGCTGACAGCGGCGGCGTTAAAAGACGCGCTGACAGATTACCTTGAGCAAATTTGCCCTGTGGCGATGGCGGCGTAACTCATAATGCTTGATGAAACACTTGCCCACTTTTTTTATTTTAGGAGTCCTTATGGATACTAACACGCCTGCCCTACCGCCAACGCTCATTCACAAGCTGCGCCGCTCAGGTCATATTTTGCCCGCTTGCAATTGCCAAGACTTGCAAGAACAAGAGCTGCAAAGCTTAGCGCGGCTACGATTAAAAAGTCAGTTGCTAAATACGAAATTTGGCTATCTAAACGCTTATGACCGCTTATTTCGCCATATCAGCTTAACGCTGCTGGCTCAAGGTTACCGCCTAACTGACAAGCAGCCGCACCAAACGCTACGAGCAGTTGCCGAGCTGCAATTTGATGCCTTAAGTGTCAATCAGATGATTGCACTACGCCATCAGCTTAAAAAAACTGCCGAAGCTAAGGTTGAGCAATCATGCGCTGACACGTTGGCTCAGCTTTTAGCAAGTTATGAGAGCATTGACCCGCAAGCTTGCCAAAACGCCCAAATATTAAGCATAGGTTTATAGTGTACCAATCAACAAGACAGTTAACGCTTACATGGTTTATTTAGCTGTCTTGTATTTGACTGATTTTTATTCAACTTGTTTTTATTTCACGATTTATTTTTAGGAGCGATGATGACGCAAGCTATCTATATGACTGACACTGGATTTGACAACTTAAAAGCGCAACTTGCCCGCAAACAAGCTGAGTATGCTGAGGTTCGCGAGCACCGCCAAATCGCTTTTGAGATGTCAGGCGATGGCTGGCATGACAATCCTGAGTTTAACCGTCAGCAGCAGCTTGAAGCCAATTTAAACCATACGGTCAAAACCTTAACCGAGCGCTTGCAAGTGGCGCGCCCCGTACAAATCGACCCAAACAACCGCCCAACGGCGCACGTTGCCATCGGCTCTTTGGTTGAGATTATCCGCTGGAACTTAACGCTAGATGACGATCAAGGCATAACGGAAACTTGGGAAATCACAGGCTTTGACGAAACGGATATTAACGCGGGCAAGATTGGCTATAACGCCCCACTCGCCAAAGCCATCATTGGGCTGCAAGAAGGCGATACCTCCGATGAGCTGATACTTGGCAACCAAGTTTGGGAAATTGAGGTCGTCGAGCTGCACTCTGGCGCAAAAAAATAATGACGTTTTAAGCCTCAATGAGATGCACAGCAATAAAGTGTGCATCTTACCTACTACCAAAATTATAAAATCAAGCTTATTAGGAGCGCCAATGTATATTGCAATCGAAGGACTAAAAGGCACAGGCAAAAGCACGTTAATCAAGGCGTTATTGCCCCAACTTAGCACGCGCTTTTGTCATCTTGGCACTGTTCAGGCGCTCAACCCGACAAAGCCCATTCCAAATGATAAGCTTGAGGCGCTTTTTCATGAGCGTCAAAACGACAGTGAGTTTTTGCAGCAGCTGTATGCCAAGCGCTCAAACCATCACGCCAGCGCCATTGATTGGAACGCCGCAGGATTGATAATCAGTGACCGCAGTTTGCTGACCAGTTTAGCAGTCAGATGGCACGATGCCAAAAACGCGGGACTTGATGCAAGCACTTATTTTCAAAAACTGCGAGCTCAGGAGCATGTTATCGCGATTCCTGACATTGTCATTCAGCTCGATGCCAGTGATAGCACTTTGCTTGAGCGCTATCAAAAGCGCGGGCGCGACTATGGCAAATACGAAGAAACGGAAAGCGGCATGCTACAAATGCGCGCCAATTTTCAAGATATGTATCAGTGGCTCACCAGCGCATCGGCAAAAGCGATAATCAATCAGCCTATTGATATTTATCACTATAATACCGAAGCTCAGTCGGCGGATGCAATTTGCTTACAAATTTTGGCAGTCATTGAGCATCATCTTAAGCAAATAAATGATGAAAATAAGCACAAAAGCTTGTATTGTCTGACTGCCTAGCAGTTTTATGTTTACTATTTTTTAAAGCCAATATCAGGAGTTTTATTTTGAAAACCTTATTTATTAACGCCACCGCCCAAACCGAAGCCAACTATTACATGACTTGGCATTTATTTAAAAATAGCAATACTGACATTCAAAAAATCGTCATCGTCAGCACCGACTTCACTCAAAAAAATGGTCACGTTAACAACCTTATTGGCGTCCTAAAAGCCGTTAATCTGAATGAAACTCACAACGTTTCGGTTGAAGAGCTGCACCTAAAAAATGGCATTGAAGAAAGTGATATGGCAGCGATTAAAACTGCGATTACTGATTGGATTGAAACCAATAAGCCCTCAAGCATCATCTTTAACATTACCGGCGGCACCAAGCTTATGAGCATCGCTCAAGATCAAATAGCCCAGACCAATAGCCGTTATGAGTGCGTTTATCAAAGCCGCTCTAATAACCAACTGGTCTGGTACAACCGCACAGCTGCGCAGTGCTACGATTTGATATTGCCAGAAAATATCGAGGTCAGACTCAAAGCCCGTGGTTATGAAGCGGTCAGTACCGAAACGGCATTTTTAAACTTACCTGCCGCGCAATATCAATACGCTGACCAAATGCGCGGCTATATGATGGCAGACGTTAACAAGGCGCAAAAGCTTGCCTCACTGCTCAACGCCCTTGCTTCAGAATTTTTGAATAAATCTGAAGCCAGTTTTCCGCACAGTATCCAATTGACTGAAACTAATACAGCAAAGGACTGTCTAAACTGGATAAAAATGCTGGCGCAATTACCAGAGCCGTACTTTTTGTTTGACGCTGAAACCAACAAGCTGACTTGGCAAGACAAGCAAGCCGTTCAATTCGTGGGCGGAAAGTGGTTTGAAGTGCTTGCAGCCTTACTTATCTTTCAGCATTACACGGCAAAAGCACAAGAAGTCGATATTAAAATCGGGCTGCAATTTAAAAAATCGAGTGATGGCAACGAGATTGACGTGGCATTTGTCCAATCAAGCTACCTACATCTTTTTGAATGCAAAACTATTAATTGGGACAAACTGGCAGCACCTACGACAGCGGTTAATACTAATCTGCACAAGCTGCACTCTATTGGTCAAGTCGGCGGCTTAAACACCCATGGCTACTTTGTCAGCTTGTTTGATATCTCTGATAAATCACAAGCGGTAGCAAATGACCTTAGTATTCAGGTAATTACTGGCAAGCAGCTTTTGGATATCGGTCGTTATATTCGTTAGCTACCTGTTTACCCATCTGGTAGAGGTTTACCGCAAGCTTGCGGTAAGCCAAGCCGCCGTTAAGCTCCCTTTATAATACACCCCATCACAACAAACCAATAAGGACAATTTATGTCACGCAATATTTTATTTTTAGTTACTGGAATGACCCCGCAAATCATCACTGAGACCATTTGGGCACTTGGCTGCGATGACAATGCCGAAACTTGGATTCCTGATGAAGTTCACGTATTGAGCACCCAAGATGGCTTAAACCAAATTCGCAAACGCTTGTTTGAAAATGGCGTGTTTGCTCAGTTCAAACAAGACTACCCTCAGCTTGCAAACGTCCAATTTGACCCTACCACACACTTACACGTCATCGCCGATGAACATGGAAAAGCGCTGATTGATTTAAAAACCCCTGAGGACAATGAAAAGTCGGCTGACATCATTTGCCAAAAAATTAAAGAATTTACTGACATGCCAGACACCAGCGTTCATGTGTCCATCGCCGGCGGTCGCAAAACCATGGGCTTTTATGCAGGCTACGCGCTGTCGCTTTATGGTCGCGCTCAAGACAGCTTGTCGCACGTATTGGTTGAAGAAAAGTTTGAGCGCGCGGTAAACTTCTTTTATCCCACCCCAAATGAGCATTTGGTGTCAGACCGCGATGAAAAAGTGGTCGGTAACGCGCAAGAGGCGAAAGTTTGGCTCGCCAACATTCCGTTTGTAAGAATGCGCGATGCCATTTTGCCTAAACATCAGCTGAAAAAAGACCACAGCTTTAGCGAAGTGGTTCAGCAAATTAACGCCTCATTCGAAGACATTACGCTTGAGCTGCATACCTTTAGCCGCAAAGCCATTATTAATGACCAATTTGTGATCAGCGACTTGCCGCCACGCGAATGGGCACTGCTGCACTGGTTCGCTGACCGACGCAAAAATGACAAAGGCGGCATTATTGCGCCAAGCAAAAATAGCAATGAAAAAAGCAGTAACGATGGTCAAGATGAGCATATCCAAGCACTTACTGAGGACTTTTTTGATTATTATTACGACCATAAAAATAATGAAAACTTAGAAGTCAGCGTAGATAAAAAGTTTTTTCAAGGCGCTAAATCAAGATTGCAAACGGCGCTTAAGGATGCTGTTGGCATTGAGCTTGCCGCTAAGCTTGATATTACTCAGCGCGGTAAAGGGATGCCTTTTCAGCTCAATGTCGCCCCTGATGCCATTACGATTTATGACATGAAATAGGCGGCTTAATTAGCACAAGCTTGCGCTCTTAGTTTTTAAAGCACATTGGCAGTATAGTTACTCTATCAACAGCAAACACTCAATGTTTAGGAGAATACCATGGCATTACCTGTCGCTTTAGCTGGTCAAACTGCTGCCGTTGCTGCTTTAAAAGAAGGCGTTGCCCTTTGCCACACCATCGCGCAATACCGACTGCAAGCTCAACAAATCGAGGTTCAGCGCGCGACCATGCACCGCCAAGCTAACCAAGCCATGCAGCAGCTACAATTTGACTATGATAAAGACATGGCAAAAATTGCAGCACTTGCGCAAAAGTACGACCAAACGCTAAGCGCCTTAAAGCAGCCTGAAGCACTGATCGTTGCGTCAATGAATAATATTGACAAAAAAGTCGATAACATCTTAATTATGATTGCAGACGGCACTGTCGATGATGATATAAAAAAAGGGCTGTTTGTTGTTCTCAATAAGTTGTTAGAAGAACAAAGCAAAATCACAGAAAGCCGACTCGGAAACTCACGAGCGCCGCTTGATGCCTTTGCGCTATTTGCCGACAGCCTGCGCGATAACTCTCAGCCACCGGTATTTACCGACGTAAGCTAGTGGTCAAGTTGGTCGGGCAGTCGTTTTTAAATTTGGTTTTGTTGGGGAGTGGCTTATGTTTTGGTTGATTGGTGCAGCGGCAGTTGTCGCCGGAGTTGGTGCGCTGGCATGGCTTAGCGGTGAAGAGCAAAGCGCTTATAACAGCTATCTGACTTCAAGCGAGCGCTTGGCAAGCGAAACTAAGCTTCGTCAGCAGCAGATGGCAGCAAGTCAAGCGCGTTACCACAGTGAGAAGGACTATTACGAGCATATTGAGCTGCACTTTGCGTCAATGAAAACGGCAACAGCCCTCTATGAGCAGTATGAGACCCATAAAAAAATGGTCGCTATGTTTCAAAACAAGCAGCACTCGTTTTCGCGCTGTATTATAGGCTTAAAACAGCAGCGCGACGCCGCGACGGGCATCAAAAAAAGCGCAATCAAAGCGCAGCTTGATGAAGTTCGCGCGCACTTTCAAGAAGCCAAAGCGCAACTGGCACGGCTCAAGCAAGAAAAAACAAAGCTGCTCGGCGAAATCCGTCAGCTCAACGCCGCCACTCACGACTATAAGCTATATATCCGCGACAACTGTGGTCAAAAAGGTCGCAACTGGTATCAGCGCGGTCTTGAGCGCAAGCAGCAGCGCTTGCAATACGGCAGCTGATTTAACTTGGTTTGGTTTGCAGCTTGCAAAAGCTTGCTACTTACTTTACTATTGTCTTGTCACTTGTTAAGTTTAAGTGACTCCCTGACATCAGGGCGTTTCAGACGCTATTCGATGAGACTGGCAGTCATTATTTAAGATTTCAGACGGCAAATTTGGTTACTTTTTAAACAATTTTGAATGAAAAAGTGGTCAAAAAAACAGCAACTTTTAAATCGATTTTTGTTGGTAATATTTTTAATTATAAGTTATTGATTTTATTAACATTAAAAATCGCGCCACAGTCTGAAACGCTCCCTGATTTCTAAGGGATTAAGACCGCACTTTCTCCATGTCCAACTCCAATGAGCGCTGTCTGAAACGCTCCCTGATTTCTAAGGGATTAAGACTTTATGTAAAGGGTCGCTCTCGTCAAGACGAATGGTCTGAAACGCTCCCTGATTTCTAAGGGATTAAGACATTTAAACAAACTGGTTCCGATGCCGGAAGATGGTCTGAAACGCTCCCTGATTTCTAAGGGATTAAGACGCATGATTAAAAGAATTTATACACATATCTTTAAGTCTGAAACGCTCCCTGATTTCTAAGGGATTAAGACATAATGGATGCCCTGTAGGTCATGACCCTGCTATGTCTGAAACGCTCCCTGATTTCTAAGGGATTAAGACCGGTATTACCGGCGCGGCGAGCGCAATCGTAAAGTCTGAAACGCTCCCTGATTTCTAAGGGATTAAGACCCACTTGGGTAGTTGAATTAATGCGGTTCGTACGTCTGAAACGCTCCCTGATTTCTAAGGGATTAAGACACGGGGGTTTTACCGTACAAGTGCATTTGCTCCGTCTGAAACGCTCCCTGATTTCTAAGGGATTAAGACATATCAATGATACGCTGTTGACCAAACATCTCAGGTCTGAAACGCTCCCTGATTTCTAAGGGATTAAGACGTTCATGCGAACCGCATTTACCATTGCTGCTTTGTCTGAAACGCTCCCTGATTTCTAAGGGATTAAGACTTCAAGTGTCACTCCATATACACCAAGCGCTGAAGTCTGAAACGCTCCCTGATTTCTAAGGGATTAAGACAGAAATGATGGAGCTGGGTGAACCGTATCCGTTTAGTCTGAAACGCTCCCTGATTTCTAAGGGATTAAGACCCACTTGGGTAGTCGAGTTGATTCGGTTCATACGTCTGAAACGCTCCCTGATTTCTAAGGGATTAAGACTCAATTAGCGACTCGTGGCGCGTCACCACTAATTGTCTGAAACGCTCCCTGATTTCTAAGGGATTAAGACGCTTGGGTTTTGTCACCAATCCACTCAATGCGAGGTCTGAAACGCTCCCTGATTTCTAAGGGTGAGAAGCGTGAAAAAATTGTATGCAATTTTAGCTTCGCAAGGGAAAATTCTTTAAATAGAATTTTCTAAAGACGATGACGCAGAGCAAAAGCTATTAAAACGCTCCCTGATTTCTAAGGGTGAGAAGCGTATAAAAAAAGCACTGCTTTTTTAGCTTCGCAAGAGAAAATCCTTTAAATAGGATTTTCTAAAGACGATGACGCAGAACAGTAGTGGTTAAGATGATTCCTGATTCTTTTAAAGCTCTAAACCCAAAAGCCGCCTATTTTTAATGGGCGGCTTTTTTATTTGATCAAATTACGACCCCGCAAGCTTGCGAAATACTAAAAAGTGTGGCGCTTTAGCGGATAATATCGTCAAGACCTCGCTTAACTGTCATAAATATAAAGATGACGTTCAAGATTTTTGTCACAAACTGATTATGACAAGCTTTAGATTGAATCAATCTAATAACTGATGGGCGCAGTCATTACACATAAATATGCTGTCTAATCCGTAAACAAATGATTAATTGGCAAAAATATTGTTTATTTTTTTATAGTAAAAACAGTAGTTTAAATCCTAAAGCACATTTAAATATCTAGTTTGATGAAGCTAAAGCTATACAAAAATAACAGATTAAAGTACAGTTGCCATAATTTTGAAATAATTTTTAAAAAACAGTTGCCGAGCATTGTAAACAAAAAGCTGACATCAGAATGAGCATTTGGCGTAAAAATTTTTGCAAATTACCATTATAAAATTCTAAAGGAGTCGTTAATGAGTATCAGAGTGCCTGATAAGAGTATTGAGTTACCTTTGTTTAAAGAGTCTGAGCCCGTTTTAAAGTGGCATACTTTAAATTGTGAGCTAGTTACACCGATGTATGGCGGCGGCGTTACCTCTGCTGTGGTCGATGAGCAGCTGCCGATTCGCGCCAGCAGCATTCGCGGTCAACTGCGCTTTTGGTGGCGACTGTTGGCAAAAAACAAATGGCAGTTGGGTGATGATAAAACCATTCGTCAGCTCGAGTTTGCGCTTTGGGGCGGAATGGGGTCAGGCGATACGGACGGGCTGGCAAGTCAGGTGTTTTTGCGAGTTAGCGATATTCGCAATTTAAAAGTAGAGCCTTGGGCAAAATATGAACCCCATCATAGAGGTGGTTTTCAGTCTATTCCTACCCCCGAGGTTTGGGCAAATGCACCTTACGCACTGTTTCCTGCTCAAGGTAAAAAGCCTGGCTTGCCTGATTCGCAAGCGCCGCATGCTCTTGCAAAAGCAGGGCTGAACTTTAAGCTGCAATTAAGATTTGCCGAAACGATGAGCGACCCTCAGCGTCAGCAAGTGCTTGAAACCCTGCGCTGGTGGGTCAACTTTGGCGGTCTTGGGGCAAGGTCGCGGCGCGGTCTTGGGAGTATCAAAGCGGTGGGCTTAAACGAGCTAAAAGACGTCAGCATGCCTTTAAGCACTGGCGATGTTGCTCAAGCAGGCTGCCAACTGGTCGTTGGTAAAAAAAGCAGAGATGCCACCCAAGCTTGGACAACAAGCGTAAACACCATGCAAAAGTTTCGTCAAGGACCGAGCGTGGGTCGAAACCAAGGAAAGGCTCGGCCTGGTCGCAGTCGCTGGCCTGAGCCTGATGCGCTGCGCCGATTGCAAAACACGCATCATAGCAACCATAAACCTGAGCATCGAGCAGGAAATATTTTTCCAAGGGCGATGTTTGGCTTACCCATTATTTTTCATTTTGTAGGCGTGGGCGAACCAAGAGATACCACACTTAACCTAGTAGATGCTCAAAGAATGAGCAGCCCCATCATTTTACGCGCTTATTTTAATGGCAAAGACTGGTATCCGAGCGCATTATTGCTACCGCACAAAGCACCTAATGAGATGATGCTTGAGCCAATTAATAGACAACCTATTAAGGTCTGGAATGCAGGCGCTGATGAGCTTATTCGACCCATTAAGGACAATGGCGGCGGCAATCCTTTACAAGCCTTTTTGCGCTTTTTTGCCAACCAAGCTTGATAATAATGAGTGAAATTATGAAAAAATACGTATTACTGCTATCTGTAGGACCCGTTCAAAGCTTTATTGCTTCAGCGCGAACCAGTCGCGACTTATGGAGTGGCTCTTGGCTGCTCTCAGAAATCGCCAAAGCTGTCGCTAAAATGCTGTCTGACCAGCAAGCAACGTTGGTTTTTCCTTGCGTAACAGATGCAAAAGCGCTGGACTCAGGAAGCGATTTGTCGGTTGGCAATAAAATTCAAGCAGTCATTCAAGCAGAAAATATCGAAGCGGTAAAAGCCATCGCTAAGCAAGCACAAATTGCAGCTCAAACCCGCTTTGAAGAAGAAGCTTACCGCGCCAAAGCACTTATCAAAAGCGACCAAACGCTGCGCCACGACATTTGGGACGCTCAGATTAAAGGCTATATCGAAGTTCAGGCTGCTTGGGCGCTTATTATGGGCGATACCGATAGTGATTATAAAAACGCTAGCGAGCGCGCAGCAAAAGCTTTAGCTGCTCGCAAAGCTACCCGCGACTTTTTGCCGTCCGCTGCCAAAAATGCCTTTGATTCACGCTTTATGATTCCAAAGTCTTCCTTAGATGGCGCTTACGAAACGGTGCTTCCTAACAACAAAAAGTCACTCAATAAAATTCGCGCTCAGCTGCGACTGTCGGAAACAGAGCAGTTGGATACCATTGGCATTGTTAAGCGTTTGGGTGGCAAAACTGACCAATTTACCCCATTTACCCGCGTGGCAGCCCAAGCTTGGATTGAGCGCTTAAACGGTGAGGAGCTAGCTGCCATCAATAGCAGCTATGAAAAATTGGTTGCTTGCGGACGCGCCACCCGAGTCAGCGGCAATAAGGACGCCAATGGCAAGTCCATTTATCACGCATTGCCTTTTGATGGTCAATTGCTAATTCCAGCAAGGCTTGATGCTGAGCTGATGCAAATCAAGCGCTTATTAGATGTAGAGGGTGACGCAGATTTAAACACCGCCTATGAGACGCTCAAAACGCTTCGTGATGACACTTTAACCCCGATTTGGCAGCGTATCGGTCAGCCAAGTAGCTATGGCGTTTTGTTATTAGCCGATGGCGACAAAATGGGCGTGCTGCTCGATAACGCAAAATCTCTTGAGCATCATCAAGCCATTACTCAAGCGTTGTCGGACTTTGCAGGAAACGTTGCCGAAACCATGCGCAAGTTTAGCGGTCATACCATTTATGCTGGCGGCGACGACGTATTGGGATTTGTACCATTGCATCAAGCTGTCGCTTGTGCGCAAGCGCTGCGAAAACTGTTTCACGACAGCTTACAAGAAACTGCCGATAAGCTTGATTCAGCCACGCCAACGCTGTCCGTTGGACTTGCCATCGCCCATGTCATGACGCCTATGGGGCAAATTCGCGATTTGGCAAAGCGCGCTGAAGCCATTGCTAAGGGGGATTTACTTCCTGACGCGCTATCACGAAACGCACTTGGCATTACCCTTTCGGTTCGTTCAGGGGCAATCAGCGATTTGCGACTGCGTTGGGATGATGAGCAAGCCTTTGAACATTTTAATGATTGGGTTCAAGCTTATGGCGTGGACAATAACAATCGGCAACTACCAAGTCGCATTGCTTATGACGTCCGCGAGATATTTTTGCGAACCGATTTCCCAACATTAGGCAACTCAACAGCACTGCAAAACCCAAAAACCGTTGCCAGATTGCAAGACATCCGCCGCGCCGAGTTTTCACGGATGCTGGACCACGCGCAAACCTCTGATGGCAAAGACATTCCAAACGATATCAAAGTTAAACTCAAAAGCCGCTTAGATGAGTTGGATAACAATTTTGAAAACCTTGCCACGGAGCTGATTGTCGCGCGCTGGCTTGCGATGCAAACCCAACGCGATGTTGGCAAACACTAATTGAGGCAACCTTATGACTGCTATGAATTACTATATTATTGACGCCCAAGCGCCGCTTGTGTTCCGTTCAGGAAAACCGTTTGGGGCGCAAGCGGGCGCAAGTGATGCCAATTTCCCACTGCCGTCCAGTTCAGCAGGGCTGATGCGCTACCAATATATGCGCCATCACAACATCAACTTAACTGAAGTCGGTGAACAAAACCGCGGAACACTGACTGAGGCAGACTATCAAGCCCTACTTAACGTACCAACCTTTGGCAGCTTATTAGTTCGCTTTCCAATGGACTATCCGCAAGACTTTACCGTGCTTGTGCCCAAGCCTAGCAATGCCATGTATCTTAAAGTCAGCTCTGAGGGTGCAACTGAGGCAAAAATAACTATCGTCCGCTTAGCTCCAAGCGCCGTCGACTATCAGGACTGTGGTACAGATTTACCTGCCGGTCTGCAACTTGTTCAAGCCTGCGGTGATGACCAAAATCTCAAAGGTAAACCGCAAAAAGGGGCAAGCTTTTGGCGGCTTGAAGACTTTTTAGCTTGGCAATCAGGTTGCGATTTGGACTTTGCTACCATAAGCACCCACGGTCTTGACAGTATTCCTATCGATATCCGAACCCATGTGGCGATTGATGATGACAGCCTATCTTCAGAGGACGGTCAATTGTTTCAAACCGCAGGGCTTGACTTGGGCGCGAAGCGGCAACCCCATCATCAAGGCTGGGATGAGTTGCAGCTTGGATTTTTAACTGGTATTGAAGCGCCACTTGACAGTCCAACAAAGCCCGCTGATACCTTAGTTCGCTTTGGTGGTGAAGGTCGATTGTCAACGATGATTGCAGTCACCACTCAGGCAAATAATGCCCTTGCTGCGCCCAAAAGCCTTAACGAGGATATCAAAGCCAAAGGTGGTTTGTTAATCACGTTATTGACGCCTGCGATTTTTACCAATGGTTTTTTACCTGCTTGGCTTGATCCCACAACCCTTGAGGGCACGCTACCGCAATCGACCACCAAAGTACGTCTGAAAGCTGCTGCCGTTGACCGTTGGCAGCCTGTTTCGGGTTGGGACTTGCAGCAGTTCAAGCCAAAAGCTATGCGCAAAGCCGTTCCTGCCGGTGCGGTATATTGGTTTGAAGTATTAAGTCCTGAGGTTGATGCAAGCTCATCTTGGCTTAGCTGTATCAGCGACGACCCTCAAGACTGCCGTGACAGCTTTGGCGTTGCCATCATTCACCCTTGGCAACCTAACAAATAAAACACTACCCACTTATTAATGATAAATTAATTTTTATTATAAGGACTCAATATGCTTTCTCGAATTTTTCATCTGCACGCTCTATCGGCACTTCACGTTGGTACAGGTCAAGGCGTTGGCGTGGTCGATTTACCTATCGCGCGTGCTAAAGCCACCAATTTACCTATTGTTGCCGGCTCTGCTATCAAAGGCGTTTTGCGTGATGAGCCTGCCAAGTTAGGACTTGAACCAAAGCAAATCAACACTTTATTTGGCCCTGACAACACTATCGAGGTCAGCCACGCCGGCGCTTTGGCTTTTGGCGATGCGCATTTGTTAATTCTGCCGATTCGCTCTTTTTCAGGAACGGTTGCTTTTGCGACTTGTCCTTTTATTTTGCGCCATTATGCTCGCGACTTGCAGCTGACCACTACCATTCCTAATATCACCGACCGTGCGGGCTTAGTCAAAGATAGCAAGCTGATTATTAGTGGTAGTAAAGTTGCGCTTGAAGACTTAGATATTCAAGCAGACGTGACGGCCGATGTCGACGCTTGGGCAACGGTCATTGCTAATCAGCTTTATCCAAACAGCGCCCTTAACGCTGAGGCTTGGCAGTCTGAGTTCAGCTCACGCTTTATTGTCTTACCTGACAACATTTTTTCATTCTTAGCAGACACCGCCACTGAGGTTCGAACGCGAATTCGCATTGACGAAAAAACGCGGACGGTCAAACAAGGGGCACTTTGGTCAGAAGAAAACTTGCCTGCCGAAGCTGTTTTGTGGGGTATTTTGGGCATTAGCGATGCCAAAGACAACAGCCGTCAAAGCGCCGATGCGCTGTCAAAACTTTTGCCGCAAAATGAGCTGATGATTCAAGTGGGCGGCAAACACACCGTTGGTCGCGGCTTGTGCCGATTTGTGTTAACTGCTGACAACCAAAACGCTTAAGGAGGCAGTAATGATTCGGACACAAAAATATGCAAGCCTTGCCTACCCAATGGTCAGCGCCATTAAAGGTCGTCCTGTTGAGGCAAAATACCGAACGCTTGCTCTTACTTTCCCAACAATGATTATGCAATCGGGACTTGCGCAAGCTGTCGGATTTTTGATGGCAAAAGGCAAAGACGAGCACCAAACCATGCTTGAGCATGTTGCTCAGCTTTTGGAATATCAAGGCACAGATACTGTTAAAAAAATGCACGCTGACATTTTAGCTTCAGAACTAAGCGACTATCAGCGATTGACCCGAAATGCGCTAGAGGCAACCTCGTGGCTTAAGCGCTACACCCAAGCCATGCTTGAGAGCAAGCCTGCCAATCCTCAAGATTAAGGAGACTGCTATGAAGCTTATGCGCGATAACCTAAACACGCTAGTATCAGGAAACATCAGCACCGCTCACGCAGGGCTACTCATTCAGCGCGCACTTCCAGTTTGGGAAGAAGGCGACAAACCCTGCAAGCAGACGCTGCTCGCCACCATCGCTGCTGTCAAAAGTGATGAGTTGTACCGCCTTGCTTTTGAGCGCTGGCTTGATGTGACCAATGACAACCCAGACAATGACAATCCTAATTTTGCAACGTTAAGCGCGACTATCAATGGTCGACTCCTTACAGGGCTGCCACTCGGCGGCACGCTTGAGACTGGAGCGGCAACCCATCATACTTATGGCATGCCGCTACTGGCAGGGTCAGCGATTAAAGGAGCAGCACGTCACTATGCCCAAACTATTGGGCTAGATGCTGCCGTCATTGAAGTCTTGTTTGGTAGTGACGACGATGAAAACCCTGAGGCAGGCTATCTGATTTGGCATGATGCGTGGTGGATTCCTGACACACCGATTGCTAAACCGTTTGCCAAAGATGTGGTCACTGTCCATCATCAAGACTACTATAGTGGTAATGAACTTACCGCTGATGACACTGAAAGCCCTACTCCAAGCTTGCAAGTCGCTATTCAAGGCAGCTTTTATTTTGTCATTGAGGGCGTTCACGCTTGGGCTCAACTTGCTAAAAACATCTTAACTCGCTTACTTAGCGACCAAGGTCTTGGTAGCAAAACTGCCTCAGGATTTGGCTATTTTGATATTCAAGATAGTCTGTTAGATCAGCATCTAAATAAGATAAAGTCCAACAAGCAAGAACAGCAACAAGCTGAAAAAATAAGCAAGGCAGGCTCTGCCACCGAAGCTGAACTGCTGACCCTTATTAATGCTGAAAAGTGGGAGGACAACAACGATGTTGCCAAAACGAAGTTTAGCAAAGCTATTGAAAGCTGGCTTGATAGACTTGAAGCTGATTTTGATGCTAACAGCGCCGTTAAGCTCCTTGCGATTGCTAAAATCCATTATGCAAGTCAGGTTAAAAACCCTGCCAAAATCAAAAAACCAGCGCAAAAAGCTTGGATTGACCGTCTATTAGCTTTACAAAATAAGTAGATTACAGACGTCATTAACGATTGATATTTCAAAGCAGTAGCTAAGTCGCCAATACTCTTGGCGACTTTTTTACATTTGCGGTAGTACTTTTTTAACCTAAAACATTCTTAAAAGACAAAAATCTATAAAATTAGCCATAATCACTTCTCATATTCTTCAGGATTACCGTTATGCCTACCATCACCTTTATGACTTGCGGCACGAGCCTTATTACCAATGGCGTTGACCAGACGCTACGAAGCCTTATCAACCGTAACGCCAACACCACCGATAAAATGTTTGCCACTATCAATGCAGGGGACGCGGCAACGCTATCACGCCATCTTGATGAGCGCTGCAAAGATGTGATCAGCGCTGATACTGCCACCGTCCGCAGAATGAGCGCTGAATTGAACGGCTTTTTGGCGTGGCAAGCGGACAATCCAAGCGCTAAAAATGACCCTCAGCAGCAGTGCTACCTCGTTGCCACCGATACCAAGCTTGGGCAAGCAACCGCTACCATGATTCAAGACTGGCTTAACTGCCAAGGCTATCAAACTCAAATCCTGACTGCTTCAGGGCTCAATACTGCCAACCTTGATGGCTTTCGCTGCGCCTTATCGGAGCTGACGCGCCACCTTGTTGACATCATTGAGGGCCATAAAGCCAGTGGCTATCAGGTCAACTTTAACCTCACCGGTGGCTTTAAGGGCATTAACGGCTTTTTGCAGGCGTTAGCAACCGTATTTGCCGACCAGACCTATTACTTATTTGAGGGCAGTGAGGCACTACTCTATATCCCAAAGCTGCCGTATCAGCTAAACGCTGAGGACATTATTAAAAACAATCTTACCGCCATGCGCCGCCTTGCAAACCCAAACTTAGACCATTTAGGAGTCGATGTTGCCGCAATTCCTGAAATTTGGCGCTTTGGCAGCGGGGCTGAGACGATGCTGTCTGAATGGGGCGAGCTGATTTGGGCAGATGCCAAGCCCAAACTGTACCAAGCCCGCGTTTGGAATAGCCCCTCACCGCAAATCATCATCACAGATGAGTTTATTGACAGCTGCAAAAAAGCCGACGTGACCACCTTACGGCTGATAAATGAGCGCCTTGATGACTTGGCGGTATACCTTGAGTCAGGCAGCAGCAAAATGCTTAAATCTTTGGACGTTAAAGCGCTGCAAGCAAAGCAGTACAAAGACCAAAACCTACATGAGTGCGACCTTGACGACCATCAGCGCATATTTATGATAAAAAATGGCAATACCATGCAGCTACAAAGTCTGGCGGCAGCACTGCACTGATTAATTTTTGTAGCTTTTGGGGCTATATGATATGGCTTTGCAAATAGCGGTTGTTTGCGCTACAGATTTCGATTAAGATAAGTCTGTAGCCAAAAGCTACCCCTGACATCAGGGCGTTTCAGACGCTATTCGATGAGACTGGCGGTCATTATTTAACATTTCAGACGGCAAATTGGCTATTTTTTGAGCAATTTTGAATAAAAAAGTGGTCAAAAAAACAGCAACTTTTAAATCGATTTTTGTTGGTAAAAAATTCAATCGTAAGCTATTGATTTTATTAACATTAAAAATCGCGCCACAGTCTGAAACGTTCCCTGATTTCTAAGGGATTAAGACTTGAAATCCTTTAGGGTGTATGTTTTTTCAAAGGTCTGAAACGTTCCCTGATTTCTAAGGGATTAAGACGACGCTGCATCTGCTACATCATTGAGCATGTTTGTCTGAAACGTTCCCTGATTTCTAAGGGATTAAGACTTTATGAAAGCTTGGGGCTCACTCATGAGCAAAGTCTGAAACGTTCCCTGATTTCTAAGGGATTAAGACTTAAGTTTACGAGCTAGTTGTACAGCCTCAGATGTGTCTGAAACGTTCCCTGATTTCTAAGGGATTAAGACAGAACCATCAGGCTGAACTTCACAGAAGCCCGGGTCTGAAACGTTCCCTGATTTCTAAGGGATTAAGACTTGGAGCTAAACTCCTTGGATAATGCCAAGCTAGTCTGAAACGTTCCCTGATTTCTAAGGGATTAAGACCCAAAGATACCGGAACCCAGCGCGCCCGCAGAAGTCTGAAACGTTCCCTGATTTCTAAGGGATTAAGACATTAGAGGGCTGCGCGCAACCTGCCGCCACGCCGTCTGAAACGTTCCCTGATTTCTAAGGGATTAAGACTCTTTAGCTTTATATGCTTCTAACCAATTTAATTCGTCTGAAACGTTCCCTGATTTCTAAGGGATTAAGACCTTAGATATACTCTTAGGTAACAGCTTGTAATAAGTCTGAAACGTTCCCTGATTTCTAAGGGATTAAGACGTTTTAGAAGTATAAAGATGGAGGTTTGAAAGGGTCTGAAACGTTCCCTGATTTCTAAGGGATTAAGACGCCTATCATGGCGGACAGGGTATAGTCGTGCCGTCTGAAACGTTCCCTGATTTCTAAGGGATTAAGACTGTTCGCCTTCTAAAGGTGTTTTAACGTTAAGTTGTCTGAAACGTTCCCTGATTTCTAAGGGATTAAGACATATGTACACATTCTTTACCTAGGATTTCATCAGTCTGAAACGTTCCCTGATTTCTAAGGGATTAAGACCACTAGAAGACATGCCTTTGTAGTGATTGACCCAAGTCTGAAACGTTCCCTGATTTCTAAGGGATTAAGACTTTCGATTTACTTGTTCAGTACGCGGCGTGTTGGTCTGAAACGTTCCCTGATTTCTAAGGGATTAAGACTGACCCCCAGAACCCTCTACCAAAACTTGACTGTCTGAAACGTTCCCTGATTTCTAAGGGATTAAGACAACGACGCTTTTGTAGCACGGTTTACCATGTGGTCTGAAACGTTCCCTGATTTCTAAGGGATTAAGACAGCTACCCACTCACCACTTACCCCACGGAGTCCGTCTGAAACGTTCCCTGATTTCTAAGGGATTAAGACTTCATAGCCTGGGTATTGTAAACGAAACTTAGAGGTCTGAAACGTTCCCTGATTTCTAAGGGATTAAGACATTCACCGTTAAGATGAACTATATACACGCTTTTGTCTGAAACGTTCCCTGATTTCTAAGGGATTAAGACCAGAAAAGATAGCAGCAAAACTGAAAAATACTAAGTCTGAAACGTTCCCTGATTTCTAAGGGATTAAGACTTAGAGAACTCCTCCAGGCCAATCAAAGGGCTGTCTGAAACGTTCCCTGATTTCTAAGGGATTAAGACTGGTTGTTATTCCAGGTCTTATTCTCTTTGAGCGTCTGAAACGTTCCCTGATTTCTAAGGGATTAAGACAAACCGATAGACCCTTCAAGGTGAAGGCTCGTATGGTCTGAAACGTTCCCTGATTTCTAAGGGATTAAGACATAACGTTGCTTTAGAATCTTACGATGCTCGTGGTCTGAAACGTTCCCTGATTTCTAAGGGATTAAGACATACACAGAGTACAAGAAGTGAAAGAAGGGTTAAGTCTGAAACGTTCCCTGATTTCTAAGGGATTAAGACGAAGCGTTAACACGGTTCATCCGCTTTGCATTGGTCTGAAACGTTCCCTGATTTCTAAGGGATTAAGACAGCTACCCACTCACCACTTACCCCACGGAGTCCGTCTGAAACGTTCCCTGATTTCTAAGGGATTAAGACCCGCAAATATACTACGATTTTCAGAACCCCTTGCGTCTGAAACGTTCCCTGATTTCTAAGGGATTAAGACAAGTCATCGTCTTTATACTTTTCATTTTTCATTGTCTGAAACGTTCCCTGATTTCTAAGGGATTAAGACAATCAGAATA
This sequence comes from Psychrobacter sp. GTC18467, assembly GCF_055397455.1. Lineage (NCBI taxonomy): Bacteria > Pseudomonadati > Pseudomonadota > Gammaproteobacteria > Moraxellales > Moraxellaceae > Psychrobacter > Psychrobacter sp. GTC18467. Next base: position 2,194,722 of record NZ_AP038920.1, on the reverse strand, counting down.
ACGCGAGGTAATCTTATTGTACGGTCTGAAACGTTCCCTGATTTCTAAGGGATTAAGACGGTGTTTGGTCGGGCAGCGGTCAAGATAAAAAGTGTCTGAAACGTTCCCTGATTTCTAAGGGATTAAGACCAGGCACCTCAATACGAGGTACAAAAGTTAAAGCGTCTGAAACGTTCCCTGATTTCTAAGGGATTAAGACAGCATGTGAGCTGTTGTCTCACCAGTTGAGAAGATCTGAAACACTCCCTATTTCTAAGGGTGAGCGAGGATTAGTGAATGTTTGGGAAACACTCACCCGAAGCGCAAGGCAAGAGCTATGCTCGCGCAGGCGTTAAAATCTTTGCAATTTTAGCTTCGCAAGGGAAAATCCTTTAAATAGAATTTTCTAAAAACGACAACATAGGACGCACTCTTCAACCCTCATCGTCTGAAAGAAAATCATAGATTTTCGACAGCAAAGGAGCAAAGCAGTGCTTTGCTATTTCCCTCCTCATCCCTGCTCCTACAATGTCCCAAACGCTTAGCATCATCCCATAAAAAAACGAAGGTCTGAGCCTTCGTTTTTTATTACCTAAAACAAAGTTTAAAACTCAACCTCAAGGCTGCTGTTATTAATCTGCGTCGTTGACGATTCTTGCTGATACAGATACTCCCAGAGTTTGTTCTCTATCGTTTCAACACGCGAGCTGTCCGTAGGATTGCTTCTGAACCAGTCTTGAATCAAATCCAATCCGCCATTGCAGTATTCCTCAAAAATCTTGATAGAAGCCGCCAGATTTGGATCTTTAAGGCAAGTTGCATTTTTGTTTTCCATCAATGCCAAAAGATAGATAAACCCATCATCTTCGGTACTGTGATAAGTTCCTAGGGTGATAGGGATTCTATCGCTCGATAGCGCCAAACGTTTATTCGCAGCATGGCCAATCATGGCAGCAAATACCATCAAGTCCTTATTAAACCTAAATATTGCAGTGTCTTTATTTTCGACCAGCGTCTTAATCAGATTTTCATGTTTTCTATCACGGTTAACATTTAACCCGCGCCAATCGATTTTATTTAACCCACTTATCATACTTTGACCTCCTCGATGACCGTTCTGTCTATATCGCACTTATAGCGAACCGTATCTATTTTTCTGCCTTTAATACAGATGGGGTTCAACTCTTTACTGCCTTGAGCTCCGTTCACCTCAGCGACGAGGTTGTATTCCTTGCCAACTTTGCTGCGAATATTTTCTTCCACTGTCCCCTCCCAGTGACTTGACGACAGCAAAAAGACGACTTGCTCGACAGACTCCGGGATAGATTTTGCCATATTGCCTTTATAAGTGTTGTCCAAAACACCAAACGGGGCATCAATGACAAATGGCGCAATGACACCCGGCGTTAGGATTTCGCCTTGGGCATTTTTGCGGCTCGCTGCCAGCTCAATCAAGCTTGAAATAAAGGTAAGGCTTAGCAGTAGCTGCTGACCATCACTCATGGCAACGCTTCTTTGCTGATTGTCAATTAGGCGGATATTGAAGCTGTCTTTATCAATTTTGGCCTTAAAATCTTGTCTAACGTACTTATCAAGCGTTTGGTTAATTAACCTTGATAGTTCACTAAAAGAGCTTTTTTCAGCGTTGGCAAGGGTGTCCTGTAGTAAACCTTCAACCTCTGATAATATATCAAGCGATTCTTGATAAATGTCAATACCCGTAGATTCCGCTCGTAGTTGGTTTATTCGCGACTGCCTAGATTCAATAAGTGGTTGCAACCTTTCAAGATTGGCTTCAAGGTTTCCTTGCAATCTGTGCTCACTGTCTTTTTCTTTTTGATAATGGTTTCGCTGTTTTTCTAAACTCGATATCTCATCGATATTAACTTCGATCATTTTTAAAGAAACTTGTTCAAGCTCTTTTTTGGTTTCTTCCAACTCATTTTTGAGTCTAAATAAGTCTTGCCGGTTACTTAGTAACCTATCTTTAGAGTCTTCATTTTTAGTTTGGATAGATTTTAGCGTCTCGCGAGCTCGGATGACTCTATTACCTTGATCAGGATCTGCCGCGTTTTTAAGTAACTTACTAATATTGTTATAAGCTTCAGAGTGATCATTAATAGGAGCGCCGCAGATACATTCGTGCTGCTCAAGAATCTGTCTTACTAAATTTTCATTATAAGGCGCCGGAATCGTCCCTTTAAACTCTTCTTCGTTAATAAAATCTAGCGCTTGTGAAGCAAGTTTTTTAGCAAATACATGAGCGCCATAGCCACTGATTAATCTAACTTTTTCTTTCTCTTTTCTGTCAATTTCTGAATTTAACAGTTGGATTTTTTTATCAAGATTGACCCGATCTTGATGATTTTTTTTAATGACGGCGCTGTCGCTGTTTGCAAGCTTTGCATCAATGCCACTTATATGACTATTCAAATTAGTTATATTTTCAATACAAGCAGCGTGGCGATCTGCCTTTTTAGTCCTTTCTTGTTCAAGTTCTGATATCTCTCGATGCAATTTTGCAAGCTCAGGGTCTTTATTGCGAGATGCAATCTCTTTTCGGTAGTCCTTTTTGATATCATCAAGATCTTTTATAGCCTGCTTTGCAGTTTTAAAGCCTAAAACATCTTGAATCGCCCTTTTGACCTCAAAGTTCTGACCATCCTTAAACTTAGTCAAGCTATCTACGCCTTCGCCTTGAAAGAAAAAATATTCCGACATCTCTTTTGGCATAATGGAGTTGATAAACAAATCTGGATCATCAATAGGCATAATACCTCTGCGATGATCCTCTCGGCTCATTTTAAAATACGTTTTATTGATCCGGTTATAGCCGCGCTCGCAATAAAAAATACTGTCATTTTCTTCAAACTCAAGAGCGACGTAATAGCTATCCTCGGCATTATCTTTGGCGTAATGATTGATTAAATTGTCTTTTTGACTAAAGTTTTTGGTCGTTTGTTCAAATAAGCACCATTTTATGGCATTTAATAATGCTGTTTTTCCCACCCCATTTTCTGCATGAATGAGCGTAATATTTTTGTCTTTATCAGTAGAAAATTCTATTTTTTGCTCGCCATAAAACTGTCTAAAATTTTTTAACGTTAATGAAATAATTTTCATTTATACCTCGACTTCCTTAACTTTTTTGACCTCTTTTTTTTGACCTATTTTTTAAAACTGCCCGACTGTCTAGCCTCTTCAATAAACAATTTGATGTTTTTTTTACGTTGGGCAGGTTTTTGATCAGAATAAAGATACATCCGCTCTTCATTGAGTATTTTTCGAGTCAGTTGTCTTAAAGGTGACTCAAGACCTAAATCTGCCATCTTACTTGCTTCTTCAAACAGTCTTCTAATATCTAAATCAGACATGTTAAATCTCCATTTCATGAATTTGTGATTCAATTGCAACTTTATTTGTGGCTAATAAAGAAAAATCTCTTATCCGTTCAAGCTCCGATTCATAAAGCTTTTTTGCAAATTCCGACCTTACGTGAGGACAAGGCAAAACCACAAAGTCATAAATTGTCGCTTTGTCTTTATCAGGGAATTTTCTTAATACCCTTCCACGCCGCTGAACATATTGCCGAGGGTTTTTGGTACTGGCTAAAATATAAGCCGTTTTGCAGGCAGGAACATCAATACCTTCATCGAGAACTTTCATAGCTACTAAAGCATCTATTCGCTCTTGCTTAAACAAGCTCATAAGCTCATCTCGGTCTTTTTTCGACGTTTTACCGATGAACTGAGCCGTCTTCCAATCATTCGATCTTAGAGTTGCTGTTACTTTATCAATAATTACGTTATCTTCAGCATCTCTTCCTTCACCAACATAAAACAGTGACAGTTTGCGGTCATCTTCGTTGACCTGAGATGTGATATCTTTTAATTTAAACAGTTTATTTTCAGCGCCACCTAACAATCGGCTTCTTTTAGCGCTTAAGCTGATCACCCTTTCAAGGCTTTCTTTAGACAGTCGCTTACCTGAGCTGATCATGATGCCTCTGATCGCTTCAGAAATCTCATCGTACTCTTCTTGCTCATTTTCAGTTAAATAAACCGGAATAATATGGTAGTCATAAGGCGTCAATACATCATCAATGATGGCGTCTTCTAAGCTATATTCATCGACTATAGCTTGATAATAGCCGAGGATATTTTCCATAGCATCATTGCCAAAAGGGTTTTCTAGCACCTCATCGTCGTCGTTAAATGGTGTCGCTGACAAACCGATTTTAAAGCTGGCATCAGGCAGTAGTGCTCGGGTTTGACTTGCGCCGTGCCGATGGCACTCATCTCCTATAAACATTAAGCTTTTTGGATTGATGCCACTTATTGCCTTTTGAAAATGATCAGAGCATAGCGTTTTATTGACTACTAAAATGCAAATAAATTTAGAGCTCCCAAGCTCAATAAGCTGCAAATTTCTTTCAAGCGCGCGCTCCCATTTAGATCGACTGTCAAAGCACTCGATAGGCGTGATATTAAAAGCCTTTAATTCTTTTACCCACTGCTTAGCCAAATCAATATAAGGCACGCTGATCATCGCGATTAGCGGCTGATCTTGTTTTATTTTTGCTTCAAATATTTTAGTTAGCGCATAAATGGCGGTAATGGTTTTACCTGAACCTGTAGCGTGCTTTAAAATCCCTACAAAGCTATTGGCGCGCCAGCTGATTAGCGCTTGGCGCTGATGCGGCCGAATATCAAATTTATTGACTCCCAAATACTCAGGAACTTTGGGATAATAACTGCCGGCTGAAGCAACAGTACCGTCGTCTAAGCCATCATCTAGCTGCTGCAAAATTTTTTCAAAGTCCAAACGATTGCTTTTTTTTCTGCGAAGTTGACTATAAACGTAATTGGCAATACGCTCATACTGTTTGGATACGACATCTAATACAATCGTGCCTGCGCTATTGCCCTCCCAAAGCTGATTAAAAGCCTTTAGATAATGCTGACCATAATCTAAAAATACCGACTCCTGCCAGCTTTTATAAACACTGATAGACTCAGCATTTAAATGCTCAAAAAGCGCTGATGGTGTCTCATTTGCAGAGCCTTGAAAGACGACGCAGTTATCATAATCATCATAAGCAATGCCAATTTTTTCATGAAACATACCCTTTGGGCGTATGGCAAACTTGATTTCGAGGCGATTAGATGCCACCAAATATGCAAGTATTTGTATCCTTCCGGCATGATTTTCTATGCCGTCAATCATATCTAAAAGCTTATCTATATAATAATCAGCCGCTTTTTGACTGTTCTCAGCCTTTTCATGCACTATAGCTTCATACTCTTCTTTACCTAACGGCTCACCAATAATCAGGCGCATTCGGCCATCATTACGAACCAATTGGCTTAACCCTTTTAAATTACAAGATAAAATCTCAGAGGAAAAAAAGCCTACTGCCCTATCATAACGTATTGTTTCAGACAGTAGGGGTCGATAAAAATCGCTAAATAAATTATCTTCGCCGGTTCGGTAAACGGTTTTTAACTGCAAATCTTTAAAACTTAATCCCATATAAAACTCAGTGAACAGCTATAGTGCAAAGTAGATTATTTACTATTTTCAGGTTAGTATACCAAGATAAACTGAACACAAGTAAATAGCAAAAGTTTTGGATAATCTCCATTAAGAAACAATAGTACCCTATCAATCACTAAGGATTAAAATGTCTGCCGATCCAAAAAATATATTTGAAGCCATTACTAAACCGGTATCAGAGTTATTAACCGACCGAGGACTTGGATTATATATCCCCTCTTATCAGCGCCCCTATAGTTGGGATAAAGAAAAAGTTAATAGACTGATTGAAGATATAAGCCATGGCTTTAAATTACTTTTAGATTCTGAAGACAGTTTCACATTTTTAGGAACGGTGATTACGATTCACGATCACAAACATGTCACTGTTCAGCCTATTGTCAGACAAGACGTTCCAAGTAAAGTACTGACAGTCATCGACGGTCAGCAGCGAATGACCACGCTATTATTGCTTTGTATGGCATTGCATAATGAAATCTCTGTCGTTCATCAAAAATACATCAAATATAAAACTAAAATTGAAAGAACCATAGTCGATGAAGTACAAAACAGCTTAGATTTTGGCGACGAAAAAGAAGACGAGCTACAAAATTTTCGCAATGCGTTTGAATGGCTTGACGGTCAAACCAGACAAGTCATTAATGCCTTAGCAAATACCTTTTATGAAAAATACCCTTATGGCGAAACGCCGCTTTATCCTCGAATGATCCGATCGTTAGATGATCAGTGGTCTAAAACCACAAAAAAGCGCAAATACAACTCATCAATCGCCCATTTAATCAATACCTATATCGAGCAAATTGAAAGCGTTGATTATGTTCCTAGTCCATTTAAACCTGCAAAACGCTCAGATAAGAACATTGAAGGCGAAGAAGCCTTGGTTGATCGGTTTAACCAACTTAAAAGCTTACTGGGTAAACTTGGAAAAAGTAATGATGAGGAAATTCAAGAAGTTCCGACCAATGATGAGCTTTATGAGTCAAAAACACTTCAGCTAGGATTGCTCAACCACATCGCCCCGGTTGATAGCATCAAAGACATCAAAGATGAATATCGAAAGCAATTTGATGAGCTGTCTTTGCTCATGTTTTATGCTAATTACGTTTTAAGCCGAGTGGTCGTCACCGTCGTTCAAGGTAAAAATGAGGATTACGCGTTCACTATTTTTGAGTCACTAAATACGACAGGCGAGCCATTAACCGCGTTTGAAACGTTTAAGCCGCGCGTTGTCGGTTCAGTAGAATTAGAAAACTATGAAACCTCAGAAGAAAAAGTCCTTATGGATGAGATTTCAAGTTATCTTAGCCAGTTTTCTGCAGGCAAAGACTTACAAAAAGAAACGATGTCACTTTTGATAGATTTCTTTGGGGCTTATGAGGGCAAAAAAGTGCCGCGCCGGCTTGCCGATCAGCGATCAGCCTTAAAATTGGGATTTGAAAGCGCTCAAAAAAATACTCATTCTGAAAAAGAGAAATTGAGATTCATTCAAACCATGCGCGATGCGGCTAATTTTAGAAATTACTTTTGGGACGCTACTAATTTTAATGACATTCACAAATTTATTGGCAATTTAGAGCTGTCTAGCACCTCAAAGCTATGCCTAACGTTTTTAAGTGATTTAAATCATACGATTGTGATTCCTATATTAATCAACTTTTTCACTCAAATCGTTAATGCCGAATCGATCGATGAAAAACGATTACGATTAAACGATTTTGAAGAGGCTCTTAAGATAATTGTTGCATTTAGCGTATTATGGCGAGCGTCAAGAACTGGCACCGGAGGTATCGACAATCAGTATCGCGAGCTTCTAGGTACGCTTAATATGCCCTCAGGACTGCTTCCTATGTCAAGACAGCAGCTGCGTGACAATATCATTGATGTTCATTTATTTAAAAAAGAGATGAAGTCGCGATTAACTGATCCAAATCGTAAAGGTCAGCTAGAGAACAAAAAAGACTTTATTAAAAAGTCTGTTGATTTGCCTATTTACAATACCAATAAAAAAGTCGCTAAGTTTTTATTGCTAGCGGCCCACCACAACACTATCGAAGACCCTAACAATCACGGCTTATTGATCAAAGGCAAAGAGGCGCTAAACTCATGCTTGACGGCCGATATGTATAATGATGAACGCAACTTATCGCTAGAGCATGTTGCCCCTCAAACGTACAGCAGCGGTTGGGATGAAGAGATTTATGCGAAAGGCGCTTTAGTTCATACGTTAGGCAATTTGATATTAGTTTCCTCAAAACTAAATTCATCACTAAGCAATCGGGTTTGGAATGAAAAACGCGTGCTTTATCGTGCTGTTGGTGCTCGGACAGAAGCAGAGGCCAATGATATTTTGATAGAAGCCCAAGTTAAGCAAAATTTTGAACTTCGTAATAGTACCAAAGATGTTATCGACGCCCAAAGCTATATGCCAAATCTCGTGGCTTTGAGCAAAATGGAAGCTCGCTGGGATGCAGATTGGATTGTGAAGCGCTCAGGGCATTTGTATGGTTTAGCTTGGGACGAGCTGATCTCTTGGCTCAACTAACGCCCCTATTGTTAATATGAATTAACGTCACTTATGACACATGACGCAAACTTTACCCTGACCATAGATATCATCCATATCTAATTCAGGCTCACCGTCAGGTCGAAGCGGATTAATCTTAATCCGCTTTTTCATTTTTGCAATTCGTTTGTCATGATCTGCTTTAATTTCGGCGATACGCTCAGGGCGGCTAAGCTCTTCTAGTGATTCGCGCTCTGACCATGTAAAAGGCGTTTGATTGGCAAGCGCCTCTTTTTCATAAGCCATCGCCTCTTTAAAGGCCTTAGGATGACGCTCAAGCAGCCCAACCCATTCTATTTTGCGCTGAAAAAAGCAAAACGTGCAGCCACTTCGCGTTCGCCACTCATAGTATGAAGGCAATCCTACGCCTGAATTTTCTAAAATATCCATCACTCCTGGCTTATCCACACCGTCTTCTCTAAAGGGCAGCTTAATCACAAGCTTATCATCGTTAGAGTCATAACCCGTTCGATACGGCTCATCAGCGCGAATAGCAACGTATGAATGCACCTCATAACCGTCATTTAAAAACCCTTGAACCCAATCTTGAAAGGGCTTGAGTTTCATCTTGATGGTACACCAACGCGCCTGTGGTGAAGGCAAATAATTATTGTGCTGAGTTAACCAAAAGTCAAAATCTCGATCAGGATTAATATACTGAATTGATTTACCTAAATAGCCTTCTAAATAAGACAGATAGTCATAAACCTCATCAAGCTCTTTGCCGGTATCTGTAAAAAAATACTCAATATCAAGCTCAGGATAATTGTCACGCATATAAATGGCTAACGCTGCGCTGTCCTTACCCCCTGATATTCCTAAGACATGTTTTATTGCTGACATTTAAGACTCCTCTTTAATCGCCTCATCTTCTTGCAAGTTTTGCAGTAGCTGAGCAATAACCGCGACTTTATCATTGGTATCAAGTGAATCATAACTTAAGTTTTCTAAGATAATTCGGGCTTGCTCTTGTACCAAGGTTGCATTGCGAGAAGTTATGTGCGCCTCTTTAACCAAAGTTTTAGTGGTATTTGGCATCTTGGTAATCACGCCTACTTTTTGTCTGTTTGCATCGGCATTGATATCAGCGTTAACCTCGGTTTCTAAAAATTGAAAGCCATAAGTTGCAAGTCGCTGTTTGGCTTTTATGATATCTTGGTCAATCCACTTTTTGGCAGGCTTGTTGCCGGCTAACAGGCTAATTAAACTGCCTGTGTCATTCATTGAGCCATCATACTGCACCAGTCTTGCAATAAAAGCATCTAATAGATAATCACCTGATTTACCAAACAAAGCCTTAGCGCGCTGATTGATTTCAAGATAAGGACTTACCCCTTCCTCATCAACCTTCAAATGACGCTGCAATTTTATATTGATATCAACTACCAAGTCTGGATAGACTTTATCAAGCTCTTGTAGCGCCGCTATGATTTTTTCGACTTTATCCTCGTCATTATCATTTGCGTTAAAAAACTTGGGCAAATCATCAAATAAAAGCTGATTAGGATCATTAGCTTGCTTTAAGATATTACGAAGCTGTTTTGTTTTGACCGTCAAATCATTGGTACGCTGAACATAAGGATGCATACCAAAAAATACGCCAATTAAGGCTTGAGCAATAGGTAATGGCTCATCACTAATATGAGCTGGCAGGCGCGCTCCAAACTCCGCCTGCAAACGCGATTTTAATAGATAAATCCAAGACTGAGCGCCCTCTAAAAATGAGACTTCACGTATCCCGACATCTTCTGGAACTTTAATTAGGTACTCAGCCAGCAAATACTGAACTGAAGGCTTATATTCACCATTGATATAGTTTGCCAAATCGCTATAACGTGACAAGATATAAGCGATGTACAAAATCTCATGAAGACCTGCTTTTACGCCATAAGGCGCGGCTTGCCAGGCATCATATATCTGCCTAGCCGTTACCAAATTGCCTTCACTTTTTGCAATAAGGCGATCTGCGCACTCCCACAAAGACTTTAAATACCCATCAGTTGGCCGAGCGAAATAATAATTGCCGTGATCATCGCTGCGGTGTAAGCCATTTTTTGCAATAACTGACTCATAAACACCTTTTTCTGGTGGGAACTTTTCTATACCAAGTCCTGCCTCATCCCCGCATTCAATCATTCGCTTAAGAAGCTCGCGAATCGCCCCTTTAGCACTTGGTGATGGCTTAGTACGATTGACCAACTCATTATTACAAACAAAGTTTAGAGGAACATGCCGATCAGCAATCGTAGATACAAGCGCTGAGAGTCTAAAGCGATTAAGACGCTCGCCTGCCGCTTGTAGATCTTGACCAAACCATGTTGAGGTGTTCAGGCTTTTATCAAGCGCTCTATTTAGCGCATCTTCAACTTCAACCAATCGCCCTTCGGTTTCTTGCCGAGCAATTTTATCATTAAGAAGACGCTCTTCACTTTTCAATATATTTCGCAGCGCAATCTTATCTTTTAGCATATCGATGATGGCAGAGTGACTGTCTAAAACAGCAACAACGAGGTTGCTAAAATTATCTTTATTAACTATTTCATAGCAAACCTTTTGTGCTGTTGTCGCCTCTTCATCATTAGTCGGCACCAACAAGCAAAAAAAGCCAACCAAAGAGGCGTCTATTTGCTGTTGCAACTGCTCAAGCACATCATTTAAATTGTCTGAAACCGGAAGCAATTTAACTTGCATCCAGCGCAAGCTACCAGTGATTTGATAGTGTTTTTTTGCAACAATAGGCTCAAATTGTTCTAATTGCTCAAAGGGTAGCGCCTCTAAATCCTGAATTTGCTCCTTTATGGCATCATTTAAATTAAAGTCGCTGCCTTCGCTTAGCAAATACGATTGTTTAAATTTGCTATAAAAAATTACTGACGCTGACTCTGAAGACTGAATTAAGCTTGCAAGCTGCTTTTGATCTATCTGTAAAAGTGACATAAGAAGATCAGGGCTGGCATGAACACCTGTACCGTCAGCAAAAATACTGATCAGCGAGATGATTTTGATAAGCTTGATTGCAAGATCATCTCCCGCCCCCTCATAGCGATTGACCGCTGTTTGCGATAATAGCCACTGCTTACTGTATTCTGAAGCAATAATAGCACTACTTAAGTTACTGTCTAAATAGTCCCAAAACTGATACGGCTTAAATAATGAAAAATCGTCAATCGTGGTATTTTTTAAGTAATAGCCAAAACCATGCGGCTCAGATGACATTAAAAATGAGAAGATGCTGCGCTGATTTTGACCAAAGTTTTTTTGCGAAAGCTTACATAATAAGATAGCCACTAAAGGATGCAGCGGAAACACATCTTGCAGTAGCGCAGTCAATGCTTTGGCATCAATTTGTCTAAAATTGGCAATATTATCTACAATAGCTTGAGTTTGGGCTGCAACTTCAGCCCCGTTTTTTTGATGCTCTAGACGCTCGCCACTGATATTAATCACTTGACCAATAAGATAAACTTGCTCTTCAATAGATAAGGTAATGGCAAAGTCTACAAATCGACCTTGAATCTTCATCCACTCGTTATGCGTCTTTGCTGTTGCTTGACGCGCATAAGCTGTGAACGACTGATGAAGCATCCCTACTAAGATAATCTTGCCATCAGTTCTGTTAACAAATTCAGCCAGCTGCTGAAGAAAATAAATGTCCTCAGGGCGATGACTCTTGGCCGCGCCATCAAACACTTTTCCAAGCTCATCAATAAATATAAATAGGTGCTGATCTTCACTGACCATACCTTTTAAAGCCGCTAAAATATCATTTGTGCTGCAGTTTGCCTCAAGCTTTAACGCGTCTTTAAAAAGCGCTTCAGGAGCTACGGTTTGACCGGTTAAATTTAACGACTGCCACGTCTTTTTTTGGGGATGAAAAAAATCAGTGATGGCTTTTTTATTTTTATCACTGAGCTTTTTTTGGGCAAGCGCCACCGTTTTGTCGTCATCGCTGACCAAGGCTTGTAAAAATAATGCCAAACTTGATTTACCAGAGCCAAAAGGCCCGGTCCAAGTAAAGGCAGTTTGTCCGGATTTGATATGCTCAATCATATTGAGCAAGATATGCTCATATGAAGCGGTGCAATAAAAATTGCGAATAGCAACTCGGCTTTGGCTGTCTGAATAAATATTGACAGAACGCTGAAAATACTGATTACGGTCGATGTGTTCGTTAAGATAGTCTTTTTGATTAGCTTGGGTTTTCATAATGACTGGCAACTCTTAATTTAAGGAACTTATAAACAAATTATCTTCGTAGCGGTTTACGAGCGACTGTAGTCTTCACTTTTCATATAAGCCATGCAGCGATCAAAAATAGCATCTAGATTGCTACCATCCGTAATTTGAAATTGGCGTATCCCTGCAGATTGTGTCCAAGTTAGATGATAGTCCGTATCTTGTAGCTGCTCGGCATAGCTGATGATGGCGTCTTCATCCAACATAAAAACGCGACCTGGAGAACACTCATCATAAGTACAAGTTTCAAGCGATAAGGTATCTGCTGACGGGTTATGAATTCGCCAGCATTTAATTAATGCATAAATAAAAACATGCAGCGTTAAATCGTTTTTCTCACCTCTAAGCGCACGAATATTATGCTTATTGATTCGCGTGAGCAGTCCAAGCTCAACCAAAGGCCCTTCTAAAGAGCCTTCAAAATTATCCTTAGATTTGCGCGATTTTGCCGTATAATTTTGAATTAAGCATTCAATATCTTTTCTAATCGTTGAATCCGAGGGCGCTTTTAAGCCATAGTCTTTTAAAAAATCTTTTAAGAGTCTTGCAAACTCTTCTCGGCTTAATTCAGATTTGGTATTGATATTAAAAAGCCAGTAATAAGTCACAAGATTTGGATTGGTCACAAGGCTTAAATGCAAAAGCCAAATGGTAGACGGCGACTCAAGATAAGGATCAAGCCCATCATTTGCAAATATCGATTCAGCATTATAAAGTGCATTTAGCTGACTTAGCGAATCTAAAGGCGCGGCATCATTCATAGGGTTAATCAGCTGCGCTGAGGATGTATTATGATACGCGCTGCCATTTCGGTAAATCATTCCTGTCTGCATTGACCAAAACCGCAAAGCGTTGAGCATGTTTTTACCGACACCAAAATCGGCAATCGCGGTATCTTTAGCAAAAATATTGTCGTTAGTATCTTCTTGATCTGCAATCTGATCAAAGCTTTTTTTAAGCCAGCTATATCTCAAAGGAAAGGTATCATGCCCTGATAAAGTAGGTTTTATATTCTCAATTAAAGAGGAAAAATAGCGCATAATTATTAATCAGCCCATAAAAAAATCTGCAAAACTTGATTTGGAACTTGCTTCCAATATCAAGCGATTATAACATGTAACCTTTAAGCTGTAACTCGATTAATTTTTAATAAACTTAGTTTTAATAATAAAATTATTTATCAATGGCGTATTTAAATGAATTCCATATATTTAGATTATAATGCTCAGACGCCTTGCGATTCTGCTGTCATTGAAGCTATGAATAGCGTTTGGTCAACGCCTGGCAACCCTCATTCAAGTCATCACGCTTTTGGTTGGCAAAAAGAGACGCTCATCAATGACAGCTTAGCTTTAATCGCTGAGAGTTATGATTGCTTTGAAGATGATCTAATTTTTACTTCAGGGGCAACGGAGGCAAATAATTTTGCGATATATTCAGGTCTTAAGCTTGCTAAGCATATCAATCCTTTAGCAGATACTATATTAACAAGTCAATTAGAGCATAAATCGGTATTAAGCCCGCTACATGATGCGGCTGACAAATATGGCTTTCATATTATTTATATTGATATCACTGAGCAAGGTATTCTTGATTTACAAGACTTACAAAAAAAGATGCTCGAGCACCGCGTCGCTTGGGTATCCTGTCCTGCAACAAATGGTGTGATCGGGACAAATCAGCCTATCATTGAGGTTGCGACGATTTGCCAACATTATAATGCCATGTTTCATGTTGATGCGTCGCAGGCAGGATATACAGATCTGTCTTGTGCTGATTTAGAAGCTGACTTTTTGACGATGTCAGCTCATAAAATATATGGTCCTTCAGGTATCGGGCTTTTGTATTCAAAGCATCTGCAAAACTCAGATTTTAAGCCCTTGATCATCGGTGGCGGTCAGCAAAATGGTCTTCGCGCCGGCACGCTTGCAGCCCCTTTGATTGTTGGGATGACAAAAGCCATTACGATTTTAGAGGATATTAAGCATACCGAAGCCGAGCGCTTGATGGCGTTAAAAAGTAGTTTGCTTAACGGGTTACAAAAAGTCTTGCCAGTATCTGTTGTCGGTGACGCTAATCTTCGCCATCCTGGAAACTTGTATCTTATAATTGAGGGTGTCGATAGCATGCAGCTACTTAACAACGTTCAGCCAAAGCTTGCGTTTTCTTTGGGATCAGCTTGTGATGGTTTAACCCGTGAGTACTCACCTCTTATTAAAGCCATGGGAATTTCTAAACAAAGAGCTGAATGTGCCTTTAGGATTTGCACTGGTCGGCTGACGACCAAAGATGAGATCGACTGCGCTATAGATTTGATCACAACCGAAGCGCAAAAAATTCGGCATTAGCTTTAGGATATAGATGAGCAAAACCCACCTATATCATTATCCAAAAAGAATAGCTATCCAAAAAACGATTACTGCGGATCGTCAACTGCCATATATTCTGATAAAAACTGACCCCAATTTTGGCGGACGACTTCATACTGCCGTCTACGCTCTGAGGTGATGGCTTCTGATTCCATGTGACCCCAAGCTGCAAGGCTTAGTTTCAACAAGTCTTTGTTTTCATCGCTGGCTTTATTGATAAAGTTTTTATAAAAATTATGATCAGGATTGATTTCAATTAAAATAAAGCCATCACTAACGGTCACTTCAAAAAACTGATCATAAGGCAAATTGACTTCTTCAAACTTGACGCGAAGATCGTTTTCTAAAATCTCTTCAATCAGCTGCGGCACTTTTTCTTGAGAAATAAGACCTTTATCAGCCAAAGTTTGAAAGCTTTTTTCTAGGCTCTCTTTGGTAGGCTTTGGCGTGTCCGCGCCGCGTTTTTTACGGCTTTGCTCATTGGCTTGGGTTGCTTTGATATTCACATCGTCAGTTTTAAGATCATAGTGATCGACTTGTTGGTGCTTTAATCCTGAAAAGTTCATGTTTTCAACTTTACGATAGGACATCTCAAACGCTGAGATGATTTTATTCATACATTTAATCAGTTGAGCATCTTCAGGATTTTGCCGCTCTAATAAGGCAAGTGCTTCTGCAGCGTCATTACTGCCGTACTGCTTAGTGATGTCTTGCATATCAATGGGGCGGATTTTATTTGCTGACTGCTTATTATTGGTGACGCCAAAAAAGTCATCAAGCACCGGCTCAAATTCAATCTCAACGCCAAGCCAGCGATCTTTTAATTTATTATCAAACAATTTAAAATTTTCAATCAAATCAAGCTCACGCCCTGCCCGCATGATTGACAGCCCAATGTTGCTTTTTAGCTTCGCGCCGACATTCGTGCTACCGATATAGCCGCTTGTGGTTTCACGAAGCTTTTGTACCAAATCGTTTGAAATGACAGACGAGCTGATCGTCACCATCCCTGATTTGCCATTATCAAGTTTGATTTCAAACCGGTCATAAAATGCTTTGTCAAATGCCGCGCTTGTAATCTCTTGCGGATAGTCTTTGATGTCTTTGAGCGTGGTATTTTCCATAAGCTGCAACGGGTCGTTGGCGACAAATGGGACTGAGTTTTCACGGACATACTCTGAGCCAAATAGCGCGTCCTCGGTCAGCTGATAGCTTTGAAAGATAACTTGAACATCACCGCTATTAATCATTCGGCGGTACATGCGGCCAATGATGTCTTGGGTGTTACGAAGTAGCGCGGCGGAAGTTTTCCAATGCAGCTTGTCCAAATTGCTCCAAACGACCGCCGTTCCCGATGCTGGCAGGTCGCCATCAAACGGTAAGGTCAAATATTCAGGAAGCGCGCTTGGGTGTGGGTATAAAATATGCTCTTGCTTGTCTTTTTGAATTTTTACAATATCAAGATAAGTGGTAAAAGCTGGCTGACCTAATTGCCAACTGAATACGTCCGTTCTTAAGCACTGTGAGATGCTGGAGTTTGGCAGTCCCATCCCAAACTTGCCCATACCTTTGGCGTTTTTGCGGTTTTCTGAAGCGCCAAACTCTAACGCGGCGTGCAAAATCTCAGGCGGCATTCCGCTACCGTTGTCGATGATGGCAATTTTGTCGATTTGTTTGCCACCTTTTGAGCCATCACTATTGCGAACTTGCTTTTCATAGACCACAAAATAGACCTCGGTTGCTGCTGCTTGGATGCTGTTGTCAATCAGCTCAGCGACGGCGTAGGCAGTATTTTTGTAGCCGTTGTCGCGCATGGACTCGATGACGACTGAGGGGCTAATAAATAGCTTTTCATGGGTTTGCATGGGAAATCCTGATATATTAAATTTAAAGGAAGTTGGGTTGATATAAGCGGAGCGTTTGACCGTTGAGTTTGCTAAAGCATGCCAACGATAGTAACCAACTATATTTTAATTATCAATAATTCAGAATTAAAACGGGCGTTTATTCAGTGCGTTTTTTTGACAAACTTTTGCTTTAAAAATCGCGCAACGGTCAAAAATCATGCCGCAATCTGGTAACTTTTCCTTGTCCATCGAGCTTGTATGGTCTATGATAAGCAAATAGCAGCTATGCTATCCCTGACATCAGGGCGTTTCAGACGCTATTCGATGAGACTGGCAGTCATTATTTAAAATTTCAGACGGCAAATTGATTACTTTTTGAGCAATTTTGAATAAAAAAGTGGTCAAAAAAACAGCAACTTTTAAATCGATTTTTGTTGGTTAATTTTTTAATCGTAAGTTATTGATTTTATTAACCTTAAAAATTGCGCCACAGTCTGAAACGTTCCCTGATTTCTAAGGGATTAAGACCTACCGCGCGTTCCTAAAAACGCTACCGTCTGGTGTCTGAAACGTTCCCTGATTTCTAAGGGATTAAGACCAACTGGCGGTGCCCGCAACAGCAGATACATTTAGTCTGAAACGTTCCCTGATTTCTAAGGGATTAAGACTCAATAATAGACCCAGCGTCTACCTTCTCGAATGTCTGAAACGTTCCCTGATTTCTAAGGGATTAAGACTTATTCTTAGCACTACTGTTTAAAAATCTTCTAAAGTCTGAAACGTTCCCTGATTTCTAAGGGATTAAGACTCTACTTCATAAGGGAATAGATTCTTATGCTCTGTCTGAAACGTTCCCTGATTTCTAAGGGATTAAGACAATATATATCCTTTCTTTTATCATCTTTTAATGGGTCTGAAACGTTCCCTGATTTCTAAGGGATTAAGACATATCTTACTTTAGTAAGAGAGAGTTCTTTGTCGTCTGAAACGTTCCCTGATTTCTAAGGGATTAAGACGCATTGCTACCCGTTTGCTTGCGCTGCAACAAATGTCTGAAACGTTCCCTGATTTCTAAGGGATTAAGACGCACTTGCGGTTCCCTTATTTCGGCATTTTGATTAGTCTGAAACGTTCCCTGATTTCTAAGGGATTAAGACATTAACGGGCGTTAGTATAGATTACACCATCAAGGTCTGAAACGTTCCCTGATTTCTAAGGGATTAAGACTACAATCTATCGGAAACATCTTTCTTTTTTATAAGGTCTGAAACGTTCCCTGATTTCTAAGGGATTAAGACTACAGATTATAGTCTTTATAAGAATCAAGATTCGTCTGAAACGTTCCCTGATTTCTAAGGGATTAAGACTCTGCAAGGCTTGGTATTTCGACAAACGCATTAGTCTGAAACGTTCCCTGATTTCTAAGGGATTAAGACGGTTGTTCTTCGGCAATGGCATGTATGAATACTGTCTGAAACGTTCCCTGATTTCTAAGGGATTAAGACATCAGTGTTGACGATAACAGCGTTCAACATTTCGTCTGAAACGTTCCCTGATTTCTAAGGGATTAAGACCATGCGTGCCGTCAGAGACTATACCGTCTAATAGTCTGAAACGTTCCCTGATTTCTAAGGGATTAAGACACGTAAAGACTTTCGTTCTCCCATTAGTATTAGTCTGAAACGTTCCCTGATTTCTAAGGGATTAAGACGGAAGTGGATGACGATATTACGGAGGCGTACCGGTCTGAAACGTTCCCTGATTTCTAAGGGATTAAGACCTATCTCTGTTCTAGAAGGTATGGTATCTCAAGGTCTGAAACGTTCCCTGATTTCTAAGGGATTAAGACTCAATAATAGACCCAGCGTCTACCTTCTCGAATGTCTGAAACGTTCCCTGATTTCTAAGGGATTAAGACTTATTCTTAGCACTACTGTTTAAAAATCTTCTAAAGTCTGAAACGTTCCCTGATTTCTAAGGGATTAAGACTCTACTTCATAAGGGAATAGATTCTTATGCTCTGTCTGAAACGTTCCCTGATTTCTAAGGGATTAAGACATTATAAGGTCGTCTTGACCTTTGGCGGCACTGTGTCTGAAACGTTCCCTGATTTCTAAGGGTGAGAAGCGTTAAAAAATTGCATGCAATTTTAGCTTCGCAAGAGAAAATCCTTTAAATAGGATTTTCTGAAGACGATAATGCAGAGCAAAAGCGGTTAAAACGTTCCCTGATTTCTAAGGGATTAAGACATATCATAAAATACCTTTAAAGCCGCTTTAGCAGTCTGAAACGTTCCCTGATTTCTAAGGGATTAAGACCCGTTGTATACATCCCATATCTCATTTTTCATACGTCTGAAACGCTCCCTGATTTCTAAGGGATTAAGACGAAGAGCATCACAAGTTAATCCTACCGCACGTTGGTCTGAAACGCTCCCTGATTTCTAAGGGATTAAGACTAAGTAAGCCAGAGCAGTGGCGCGTTGAGCAATGTCTGAAACGCTCCCTGATTTCTAAGGGATTAAGACAATTCTTAAAAAATTAAGTGTTTTTGGTATTAAGTCTGAAACGTTCCCTGATTTCTAACAAAGTGCTTTAGCGAGAATGTCTGAAAGAAAATCATAGATTTTTGATAGCAAAGGGGCAAAGCAGTGCTTTGCTGTTTCCCTCCTCATCCCTGATTTCTAAGGTGAGCGAGGATTAGTGAGTGTTTGGGAAACACTCACCCGAAGCGCAAGGCAAGAGCTATGCTCGCGTAGGCGTATAAAAAAAGCACTGCTTTTTTAGCTTCGCAAGGGAAAATCCTTTAGATAGCATTTTCTGAAGACGCTGACGTAAAGCAAAAGCTGTTAAAGCGTTCCCTGATTTTGAAAAAACCACCTGAATGAACTGACCCCCATAAGTTGGACACAACTTATGGGGGTCAGTTCATTCAGGTGGTTTTTTGCATTTAAAAGATTAAAAGCCGCAAGCTTGTCGTTTGCCACTGAATTGACAAAAGCCCTCCATAATAAGCACATCAACCGCTTACTGGAGACCGCGATGATTGCCTTTCACCAAACCCAACGCATTTGCAGCCTTGATGAGCATTTAGACCATGCCATAGGTCAGCTAAAATCACATGGCTTTAATCGCTATTACAATGCGATGGTCGGTGCTTACGTCTCCAAAGTCGCTCAAGCCTTACGCTATCCTGAGTTTGCCAATGCTACGCAGCGCGCGACGCAGCCCTTGACCTCAAATGAGCAGGCGGTCATGTACTCGACCCTGTACGCTAAGGCGCATTTTGAGCGTTTTGGGTTTGCGCTCAAGCAGCTTTTAGGCACGCATAAGCGCACCGAGGCGCAGACGATGACCATTCATGTTATCGATTATGGCTGCGGTCAGGCGCTGGCAAGCTTGGCGTTTATTGACTATCTCAAGCAGTTTGTTAATTGCGAGCAAATCACGCTACAGCTGCATTTGGTCGAGCCATCGCAAACCACGCTGACGCTTGCCGCGCGCGCAGTTACGGCGATGGCATCACGTATTTCAGCAACCACTTATGTTCATGAACATCACGGCAGCTTGGCGGATTTTTTACAAAATTCGTCGCTGAACGTCGCTGATGAGGATTGCGTGCTGCATCTGTTGTCAAACGTGCTAGATATTGCCGCCGTTCAAGCGCAAATCCCAACCCTTGCCGCACAAATTGCGGCAACAGCGGGCAAGCAGCTGATTCTTGGAGTAGGTCCTAACTACTCAAACCACACCCAAGGGCTTGAGCTGCTAAAACGCGCACTGACAGGCGTTCGCGTGAAGCAAGACGTGGCAAAATTTGCAGTGGCAAGTGAGAATTATTCCATCACCAACCATCACTGGGAGCAGACCCAAGCTATTGGTACGATGATGGGGCTTTGCTATCACAATGCCGCACAAGATGAGCCGCTACCAAAAGCGGCTTAACTGCCAATGCTGGCTTATTTCTGTAAAATAAGTGCTGACCACCACTGGATAATGAGGGCGTTATGGATTTGTTTGATAACTCACAACCGCTGCAATCAGCGTTGGCTGACTTGATTTGTGATGGCAAATTTATGCAAAGCGACTACTTGGCGCATTACCATGAAGACGGTCGCGGCATCGTGATTGATGTTCCTGACGGCAGATTGTATTACGCGCCGCAGTTTTTTGAGCGCGCCTTTAGTGACGCGACTTTGCAGCAGCTGCTTGCCTGCCAAGGCATTGATGCGCTCAATCACGATTGGCAGCAGACGGATATTGCCGATGTCGATTTTGACAATATCGCATGGCAGCAAGACAGCGTCAGTATGTTTGGCAAAACCCATGAGCTGCCGCGGCTGTCGGCGTGGTATGGCGATGATGACCGACCTTATACTTACTCGGGCATGACGTTGCAACCAAAACCTTGGAATGAGATTTTGCTAACCCTGCGCACAGCGCTCGTTCCTGTTTGCAAGCGGCAGTTTAACAGCGTGCTGCTCAATTGGTACCGTTCAGGCGAGGACCATATCAGCTGGCACACCGATGCTGAGCGCGAACTTGGGCGCAATCCGCTGATTGCATCAGTCAATTTTGGCGCAAGCCGGCGCTTTTTGCTGCGCCGCCGCGAGGACCACAGCGAAAAGCTTGAAATCCCGCTGCATCATGGCAGCGTGCTTGTGATGGCAGGCGCGCTTCAGCATCACTGGCAGCATAGCGTCCCTAAACAAAAAAAAATCAAAGCCAGCCGCGTCAATCTGACCTTTCGAACGATTCATGTTTAAGCTGATTTGATTGACGTTGTAGCCGTTATGTTGGCAATTTTTATTTAGGTTGGGATTTGATAAGGATATCAAGCCATGCCGTCATCTTGCTATTTGGTCGGTTACGATATCGGTGAGCCAAAGCGGCAAGCCGTTATCCGTTATCAAGTCAAAAATCACACCGCATCAGGGCAAAAGTCAGCTTACGAGTGCCGGCTATCACCGCTTGCTAAGCGGCAGTTGTCGGACTTTGCCCTGACCAAAATAGAGCGTCAAGACTCGTTTTTTATCATAAAAACCATGAAAACCTACTGGTCAAAACCTGCCAAAGACAACGCGTCAGCGGCAAAGCTAGCCGCTAGTGATTATTTTTATTTTGGTTAACTGCCCTTTTGAGGTGTCGTCATGCAAAATTTAGTTATTGATAAAAAAGGCTGCAAGCTTGGCATGGAGCGCAAGCTATTCACCATTCATCACAGCAGCCTTACCAAGCCCATTCAGATACCATTTTCCCAAATTCAAAGCCTGACCATCACCACGCAAGCTGATTTAAGCAGTCAGTTGCTGACGCGATTGGCGGAGCATAAGGTCAGCGTTTGCGTATTGCCAACGACTCGCTCGGGTGAGGCTTGTTTTTTGCTTGGCAGCTGGCATGCCGCAACCCGCCGGCGCGAGGTTCAATATGCCATCGTAAGCTGTGACTCAGCAAAAAGCTACTGGGCAGCAAAGCTTATCCGGCTTAAATTGCAACAACAAGCAAAAACCCTGCTTGCCATGCAGCGTATTGCAGTGTCAGATACCGCTTGCTTAAGTGAGTCTCAACGCGAAGTATTAACACAAGTGCCCAAAGCGGTGCAGCAGCTACAAGAGCTTCGCAATAAGCTTTGCAAAGTGCCCTTGAACACTAAACCCACACTGACCTCAAGCCTCACTTCTCAAGCATTTGACTATACCAACCATTGCAAGCTGCCCATTGCCAGTATTTTGGGAACAGAAGGTATCGGCTCAGCGCTGTATTTTAAGTGTTATCAAGGCTTTTTTGCGGCGCATTGGCAGTTTGACCACCGCAGCAAGCGACCGCCAAAAGACCCTGTCAATGTCGTGCTGTCGCTTAGCTATACCTTGTTGCAGCACATCTATCAGCAAGCGCTTTATAGTATCGGCTTTGACCCTTACCGCGGCGTACTGCATAGCCCAAGCTACGGTCGGCAGTCCTTGGCTTGCGATTTTGTGGAGCTTCAGCGCGGCGCGGTTGAGCTTTGGGTTTGGCAGTTGTTCGACGACGATATTTTAACCCTTGAGGATTTTGCGCAAAATAATGAGCGCTACCCTTGCGAGCTACTCAAATCCGGTCGCGCCAAATATTATCAAGCATTTTCGGCATTTCGCGCCAAACTTAGCAAAGACGCGTTGGCTCATGTTTGGATTTGGCAGCGGCGGCTCAAGCACTATCACCCAAGCGCTAGTACCGATATGCCATCTGATTTGACCTTTGTCAGTCAAGCACTTGAGCGGTGATACAAGTCTGCCAACGCTATTATTTTTTGCCTATTGTTAACTGAGATTAAACGTGAGGCTTTATGACGACTTGTTTTATTGTCGCTTATGACATCAAAAATAAAAGGCGGCTGCAACGGCTTCAGCGCCTTATTAGCAATGAGCTTTGGCAGCTTCAATACTCGGTCTATTATGGTCGCATGACGTGTCAGGCGATGGACAACTTGATTGTTAATATTCAAAAAATCATTCACAAGCACGATGATGACGTTCGCGTTTATGAGGTTGAGCCGATTGAAAACGCCTTTGTGATTGGCAAACGCGATGAGGACATCATGATGATAAGTGACGGCGGCAAACTGCTATTTTGACCACCCTTGCTTTAATTATGACGCAGGGTTGACTTGAACTGCTTAGCACTATCGGCTACACTACTGTGGTGATGCCAATCACACCCTGAGCAATCAGGGCGTTTCAGGCGCTACTTGATGAAAGTGGTGGTCACTATTTAACATTTCAGACGGCAAATTGGTTATTTTTTGAGCAATTTTGAATAAAAAAGTGGTCAAAAAAACAGCAACTTTTAAGTCGATTTTTGTTGGTAAAATTTTTAATTGTAAGTCATTGATTTTATTAACATTAAAAATCGCGCCACAGTCTGAAACGCTCCCTGATTTCTAAGGGATTAAGACTGTTTCTGTCGAATCTCCCACCATGTTTTGGAGGGTCTGAAACGCTCCCTGATTTCTAAGGGATTAAGACATAAAATGTTTCCAGATATTGGCGACACGATTAGGTCTGAAACGCTCCCTGATTTCTAAGGGATTAAGACAGTGAAAACAGGCGCGGACGTTTACTTTTCGTTTGTCTGAAACGCTCCCTGATTTCTAAGGGATTAAGACCCATTTGTTAACAAATTTATCCATTTCGGTATGCGTCTGAAACGCTCCCTGATTTCTAAGGGATTAAGACTTTTCAACTGTGCTAAGGTAATCATAATGTTTTCGTCTGAAACGCTCCCTGATTTCTAAGGGATTAAGACTTTTCAACTGTGCTAAGGTAATCATAATGTTTTCGTCTGAAACGCTCCCTGATTTCTAAGGGATTAAGACTTATTCTCACATCTTCAGTTGATACCTCCACTAAGTCTGAAACGCTCCCTGATTTCTAAGGGATTAAGACTCCGTATGAATCTTTGCGGACTCTAAACCAGAGGTCTGAAACGCTCCCTGTTTTTAAGGGTGAGAAGCGTTAAAAAATTGCATGCAATTTTAGCTTCGCAAGAGAAAATCCTTTAAATAGGATTTTCTAAAGACGTCAACATAGGACGCACTCTTCAATCCTTATCGTCTGAAAGAAAATCACAGATTTTCGACAGCAAAGGGGCAAAGCAGTGCTTTGCTGTTTCCCTCCTCATCCCTGATTTCTAAGGTGAGTGAAGATAAGCAAGCGTGTGGGGCACGCTTGCCCGAAGCGCAAGGCAAGAGCTATGCTCGCGCAGGCGTTAAAAAAGCCCTGATTTGCAACACCCAAGCCAAAAAGCCACCTACTTTTATAGTCGGCTTTTTTGGTTTATCCCTTTTAAAAACGTCACAAGCTTGCCAAATGGTAAATCGTGTGCTGATTTGATGAATAATACCTTCATCACCTCACCCATTCCCTAAAAGGATGCGATTATGCCAAACCAATCTTTGACCCAAATCGATATGGCTTGCCAAGCGATGAATGACGGGTTTTTTGACTATTATGAAAATATGGTGGAGTATTTTCATAATAACCCAAGCGCAAACTTAAACTATCACGCGTTTGCCAGCCGCACCAACCGCGCGACCAATGCGCTGATCTCAGAGCAAGAGGCGATTTTTTATATCGTCGCTTACGGTTGGCAGCACCACCAAAGCGTTCAGCATTTATTGGCTGAAACGGTCGATGTCACGAGCAATGTGCAAGAGCGTATCCGCTTGGTGGACTATGGCTGCGGTCAAGGGGTGGCGACGCTTGCGTTTATGGACTATCTGGCGCAAAAAAATGTCGCAAAAGGTCGCAAGCTTGAGGTGCATTTAATTGAACCATCAAAGGTGAGCTTGGATATTGCCAAATTGCTGATTTCGCGCCTTGCGGCAGTTCATGGCATGGCGGTGACGATTCACGGTCAGCAGCGACAGCTTGATGAGGCGCTAATTCCGCTCAACACCTCGTGCGGTGAGACGTTTCATTTATTCTCCAACGTCATCGATATCACGGCGGTGCAAAACGCCCTACCGCAATTGGCAAAGCAGCTAAAATCCTGCACTGGCAACAACTTTTTGCTTGCCAACTGTCCAAGATACGACCAAACCCAAATTGGCTTTGGGCTGCTACATAAGCATATTGACTTTAGTGACTCTTGCTATGACAAGGATTGGGACATTACTGATGAGACTTATCGCGTTTTGCAGGCGCGCTGGGGCTCTCACACCTCAAAGCAGCGTTTGGTCGCGCTGATGTGGAATGGGCAGTAATTGTAACCGTTCAATTAAAAAAGCTTCCGTTTTAAGGAGGCTTTTTTATTATAAAATTTCACGCTATCACCTTTAAAACTAAGCTAAAATAGCCGTCATGACTGCCTTTACTCCTCTGCAAGATGACCAAGATAGCAACACGACCGCCCCGCGAAAAATCATTCATTTAGACATGGATGCGTTTTATGCAAGCGTTGAGCAGCGTGACTTTCCGGAGCTTCGCGGTAAGCCATTGGTCGTTGGCGGTGACCCAAACGGTCGCGGCGTGGTGGCAGCAGCTAGCTATGAGGTTCGCAAGTTTGGCGTTCGCTCGGCGATGTCGTGCTTTGAAGCCAAAAAACGCTGTCCTGAAGCGCTATTTGTGCGACCGCGATTTGAGGTTTACCGCAAAGTTAGCCTTGAAATCCGTTCCATTATGCTCAGTCTTACTCCTATTGTTGAGCCGCTATCGCTTGATGAGGCTTACCTTGATGTGACGGGGCTTGACTGCCATCAAGGCTCGGCAACGCTGATGGCAAATTGGCTTCGGGCGCAAATTTTGCAACAAACGGGGCTGACCGCCTCGGCAGGGGTGTCATTTAACAAAATGCTTGCCAAAATTGCTTCGGATTTGAACAAACCCAACGGCACGGCGGTCATTACGCCTGCGCAATCCGAGGCGTTTATCAGTCAGCTTGCCATTGAGCGCTTTCATGGCATTGGTCGGGCAACGGCAAAGCGCTTGCATGAGCTTGGCGTCCGAAACGGTGCAGATTTGCGCCGGATTCCAGTAACCACACTTATCCACGAGTTTGGCAAACGCGGTCAGTTTTATCATGACATTGCCAATGGTTTCGACCATCGTCCGGTTAAAGCCAAACGGCAGCACAAATCGGTCGGTTCAGAAACCACCTTTAGCGACAATTTGGGCAACACGCCAAAAGACAACGCGGCGCTCAAAGCCCATATTTATGAACAAAATGCCGATGCCTTTTATCAATTAGAGCAAAAAAAACTGATTGCCTTTACCATCACCTTAAAAATCAAATTTGCTGATTTTACTCCATTAACGCGGGCGCATACGCTATCCTCGCCGTTTATCTCAGCAGACTCAGCGCATTATTGGCTGGATAAGCTATTTTTGGATGTTCCGCGCGATAAGGCAATCCGATTGGTGGGGGTGACTTACTCAAGCTTAGTTCCTGCTGATTATCAGCCGCCGCAGTTGGATTTGTTTTAAGGTTTGGTTTTGGCTTTTATTGAAAAGATACGTAGGCTATTTTTAGTTTAAGAGTAGGTTAAATGACCAAAACGTCCGCTTTATTTTACCAATTTCTGCTAAACTAGCCGCAAAATTATTAACGAACGATTTGCCCTTTATGACCACTTGCAACAACGATACCGCCGAATCAAACCCTGAACAACAAATACCAACATCAGCGCTTGAGCCTTATTTAAGCGTTGACGATTATGATTACCATTTGCCCGAATCATTGATAGCCCGCTATCCGCTTGAGTCGCGCTCAGCGTCCAAATTGCTTTATGTTGCCGCAACGGGTGAGCTTTCCGGTCAGCCGCAAGATTTTAGCTTTCAGCAGTTGCCAAGTTTGCTCAATTCCGGTGATTTAATCGTGTTTAACGATACTAAAGTGATGAAAGCGCGCTTGTTTGGGCAAAAAGACACAGGCGGCAAAATTGAAGTTTTGGTTGAGCGCATTATTGAGGAGGCAAGCCAACTTGCTGATGCCAATATTGCCATTTCAAACGAGTTTTTCCACCTTGCGCTTTGTCACGTTAAAGCCAGCAAAGCGCCGAAGTTTGGGCAAAACCTTGAGCTTGCGAGCGGTGAAATGCAGGCAGTAATGGTTGGTCGCCAAGAAAACTTATTTATTTTGGCGTTTCGAAAGCCAATTTTGCCGGATTTAGAACGCTTTGGTGAATTGCCCATTCCGCCGTATTTTGAGCGTCACGCTGATGACGTGGATAATGAGCGCTATCAAACCGTCTTTCACGACCCATCGAAATTGGCAAGCGTTGCCGCGCCGACTGCAAGTTTGCATTTTGATGATAAGGTATTGCAAGCGCTTAAAGATAAAGGCATTCAAACCGCATTTGTGACATTGCACGTTGGCGCAGGGACGTTTGCGCCGGTCAAAACGGACAATTTGCTTGAGCACACCATGCACAGCGAATTTGCCCAATTACCGCAAGAGACAGCCGACTTAATCAACCAAACTCATGCCAATGGGGGTCGCGTGATTGCCGTTGGTACGACCGTTACCCGAGTTTTAGAATCCGCCTTTCAAAAAACGGCAATCGATGGCGCGCCGCTTAGCGCTTGGTCGGGGGATACCGATATTTTTATTTATCCCGGTTTTCGCTTTGGCGTCATTGACAAGTTACTGACCAATTTTCATTTGCCAAAATCGACCCTACTTATGCTTGTTTCTGCATTTTCTGGTAAAGATGTCATTGAAAACGCTTATCAGCACGCCATTTTTCAAAATTACCGCTTTTTTAGTTATGGCGATGCGATGCTCCTTGATCGGGCTCATTTTGATCAGAAAACTGCTTGAAAAAGGCTTAATTACCACTTGCAATGAGGCGGACAATCTCACTACTTATGCCCTTTATTAAAATAAAAATATAATCGCGAAATAAACTGGTAAACTTAAAAGGTTTTTGCTATAACTGCATAGTAAACAATATTGCATGATTTTATGAGTGGTTTGTAAAATTCGCCACCGGTAGTTAGCAAATATTTAATAATTAAACCAGTGAATAAAGGGCTCAGTATGGCTTGGCAATTCTCTTTTTATCCTCAGCAGCGCTTAGCGTTGAGTGTTCTTGGCGCGTCTTTAGGGACTTTGTTAACCGCTCCTGCTTTTGCCTTAAGTTTTGGCGAGACGGTCGTTCACTCCATACAAAATGAGCCGTTGCTTGCCAGCATTGCCATTTCAGATATCGACCCCACCACATTTTCCGCAACCCTTGCTCAAGATACCATTTATCAAAAAATGGGACTGTCACGAGCCGCAACGTTATCGGCAACGTTTGTGCCAACGTCAAGCCAAAGCGGCAAGATTGTGATTCAATCTCAAACGCCAATTACCCTGCCCTTTGCTGATGTGGTTCTTGATTTAAATCATCAAAATCAGCACACCTTAATGCCAAAAACCTTATTGTTACCGCTTCAAGGTCGCGTCAACTTACCTGATGATGCGCTTACTATGGCCTACGATAAGATCAATGACTTAAGTAGCGATCATTCAATCGTAGCTGCAAATTCTAAGCCGTTGTTGGTAAGCCATGAGATGCCGCCGCCGTTATTTGATTCGCATTTACCAACGTCTAGCCACGACATAAACCATCAAGACTTGCTGGTTAAAGCGCTTGCAACAGATCAGTCCAAACCGTTGGTGGTGCTTCCTGCAAGCTTAATGCCTAAGTTTAAGCCTAAGCTTAATTCCAATCCCTCTGAAAACTTAATGGCAAAGGTCTTACAAATTAGCGTCACTCAAAAAATTCAAGCAGCTTCGGTAGCAACTGCCCAAAATAGTATCGCTCAACAAAAAGATGCTGAGCCGATCTCAAAATCAGCGGATCTTACTGTAAAGGTCTCTGAGCAAGACTTCAACCCTCAGCTTGCAATGCAACAACCTTTAACCATAACCGAGTCACGATCATCTAAAACCTCAGCCAATCCAATAAAAAATCATTTTGTGCCTGCTCAAGATCCATCAAACAATAGCTTTGAGAGCAAAAATACGGCAACACAAACTGCAATTGGCAAGCCGCGCCAAAATCATTTAAAATTAGCAGCAAAGCTTGATATTTCTGAAGTGCTGTTAAGCAAAAAATTTGACTTAGAAACGTTAACGATGCCGCAAACTGCTTATGATCAACAAAAAACTCCTCCAACAGGATTCACAGTAGCGCTCAATCGATTCGAGCTGATTGCAAAAAACAACTAAAGTTATGACAAGCTTGGCTTAACCTTTACAATCTTGGCGGCATTGGGACGCAATTATCATCAAAACTTAGCCGACATTCGCTAACCTGCCATCATAAGTGTGGAAATCTTCATGAATAATATGCTCTATATCATTGCTGGATTGGTCATCGTTGCTATCGTTGCGGTGCTTTTTTTGAAAAAAAATAAGTCGCCGGCACAAGCACCCGTAAGACCCATCGATAACCAACCTCCCGCGCCGTCAACTGCTCCTGCCAATGCCGTGACCCCAGCTGCTAGCATCAAATTTGATGATTTAACGGTGGCTCAACGCTTTATTGACCAACAGCGCTACGACCGAGCTATAGAAACACTTGAGCGCGGATTACTTGAAAATCCAAGCAATCATCAACTTCGGTTAAAGCTGCTTAATATCTACGCGCTCACCAAACAACCTGAAGAATTTTACAGCACTTATCAAGCCATTGAACAAGCGGCAGACAATGCCGCGCTTAATGAAGCCCAAGAACTCAAAGATCTGTTTGATGCTGAGCAAGGTCATCAAATGGTGGCAACCCAAGCGGATTTTGAAGTTAAACCTGAATTTGAAAGCTTAGATTTTGACTTGGGCGCTGACCATAAAAAAACAAACCACCAAAAAGCCCCTATTGAATCTCAAGTTGGGGATTCAACTGTTTATACAGAAAACCTGCAAAATACCCCAACGACGGCAAATACATATTCTGACGCTCCATCTCACGACGCCCCTTTAAATAATGAATTTGATCTGACTTTAGAAGATTTAGAAGCTTCAGATTTTGATTTTGAGACCCCTAATAATCAGACTGCTCAAACGCCGGTAGTAACTGACTTAGACCTTCAAGATGCCAAGGATAACGCATTTAATTTTGATGACTTAGAAAAAGCTTCTGCAGCTCAATTAGAGCCACAAGCTGCTCTTGAATCTCAAGATGAAGCGCTGTCCTTTGATGATATTGATGCTTTAGCGCTGAATGAATCCGCATCTGTTGAAGCAAAAGCTGACCCTAAAGCAGCTACTTTAGACGATGACAATTTTGACTTTGATTTGGATTTAGATCTTAATGAAGCAAAAGATCCATCTGTTAGCTCGGCTAATAAGCCCGCCATAGAAGATGCACCGGCAGCACAAGAGGTGGCTACCGAAGACCGTTTTGATGACTTTGCTTTGGATTTAACCGAGCTTGATGACAAAACAAATAGCTTGAGCCCAGCGGCAAATGTGTTTAGCGATGAGTTATTACTACAGGCAGAGCAAGAAGATCAGACCGAACCAGCTAAAAGTGAAAACCTTGCTGACGATGATTTTGCGATGTTTGGTCTTGAAGAAGCGGCGTTTGATAAGACCGAAGCTGGTAGTGAATTCTCTCCTGCTGAGCCAGAGGTCGTCACCCAAAACGACACGCTTTTTTTTGATGACAATACGTCTCTGAGTATTTTTGAGCAAGAGTCCCAACCTGCTGCCCCTGAAGTCAGCTTGCCTACAGAGTTACCGACTGAAGCGATTCCTACTCCTGAACCAGTTACTGTAGATTCCGATCTTAGCAAACAGTTTGCTGAGGACTTTGATTTCGTTGCAAGTTTTGACCCTAATCAAATTACTTTAAATCTTGCAGAACAGTATTTAGAGCTGGGTGAATATGACAGCGCTAAGCGTCTGCTTGATGAAGTGGTTCACACCGGTGACAGTCAACAGCAGCAGCAAGCCCAAGCCTTGCTGGCTAAAACTGCGTGACCTAAGACAGTAGCAAGCATTTTAAGACCATTAAAATGCTTGTACTGATTTTAATAACCGCTTAAATAACTGTAAAAGTAATTTATGACTTTAATCTCACCGTTAAATCAAGTCGCACTCATTTACGCCGGCGGCACGTTTGGCAGCTATGGTAAGCCACTTGCGCCGCTAAGCTCGCAAGATTTCTTGCCTATTTTAAATGGCTTGATTGCTGATACAAAAGACTGCTTTCCAACAACAGTCTGGCTTGACAACGGGCTGATTAAAGACAGCAGTCAGTTTGATGCTCAAGATTTTGTACATTTTTATCAGCTGATATTGAAAGCTTACGCGACCGGAATGAAGCGGTTCTTATTGATTACCGGAACGGATACGCTCAGTTATTTAGGCGCATTTCTAGCGGAAGCCTTTGCAGGGTCTGATATTACTGTCATCTTGACAGCAAGTATGCGACCGCTTTTGGACAACTCAAAACTTCAAGAATATCATATTGATGAAAATTCAGATGCTTGGAGCAACTTTGACGCAGCGTTAAAACTCGCCGGCGGCATCGAGGCAGGCGTTCAAATCAGCTTTGGTGGCGAGGCTTGGTCAGCGCAAACGGTTCAAAAAATTCATAGCCATGACCTTATGGCGTTTACGGGTCATTCAAGAGCAGCTTATCCGGCAAGCAGCTTTGTCAAAGCCTTGCCCCAAGCGCGCTATCAGCACTGGCTTGATGACCAATTGGCGGTTTTGCCAAGTATTCAAGAGCGCGCAATAGCCGCTTCTGTCTTTGCTTTATACTGTCTGCCAAATGACGCCGATGCTTTAGTGGTTCAGTTAAATGCGCTATTAAACCGCCCACCTTGCGGTATTATTTTATTAGGATTTGGTTCAGGAAATGTGCCTTTTTCAGCGGCACTGGCTGAGGCGTTATCGCAAGCATTTGAAAAAGGTCATTTGGTCGTCGCAGCAACTCAGTGCCCGTTTGGTGGCGTAAGTGACAGCTATGCTGCGGGCAGTTGGCAATACGACTATCATGTATTAAGCGGCGGCAGGTTGACCACTTCTGCCATTTATGCCCGCCTGCTTTGGCTGCTGTTGCGATTTGACACACCTGCAAGACGCAGACAGCGATGGCAATGGAGTCTCACTCAAAAAGCAGCGCCCCATAAAAAGCGCTGATTTATCGGCATAAACCTTGTAAAATAGCAAAAATCTCAGCAATTGCGAATCAAAATGCCAAGCCAAGCTACCGACCCAACCAATAAAAATCCCGCTTTCCTTGAGACTGACAGCGCTCAGCGTTATACCCTCGCGCTTGGGATTGAGTTTTTAGGAACGAATTATCGCGGTTGGCAGCGCCAAAAAGAAGTTATTAGCATCCAAGAGGTGCTTGAAAAGGCAATCAGCTCAGTTGCTAACGAACCGGTTGAGGTGGTTGCCGCAGGACGAACGGATGCTAGCGTTCACGCCGGCAATATGATTGCCCACTTTGTGACCAAATCTTATCGCCCTACCTATAACTGGCTTCGCGGAATCAATAGTTTACTTCCCGATGACATTGCCGTTCGCTGGATTTGTCCGATGCCGGACGATTTTCACGCCCGATTTAAAGCGATTGCTCGCCGGTATCGCTATGTCATTTTAAATCAACCCACAAGACCTGCCATTTTAAATCATCAAGTGACTCACATTCACGAGCCCCTTGGTTTGATGGCAATGCAAAAAGCGGCTTTGATGATTGAGGGCACTCATGATTTTAGCAGCTTTCGCGCCGCCGCCTGCCAGTCCAATCAGCCTATCCGAACGGTCAGTCACGCCCGCCTTTTTGCTCATGGGGCGTTTATTGTCATGGACATTCAAGCCGACGGATTTTTGCATCATATGGTCAGAAATATCATGGGAACGCTGATTGCTATTGGCAAGGGCGAGCTTGTCCCGACCGATTTTTTGACGATTTTAGCAAAAAAAGACAGAACCATTGCCCCGCCGACCGCCTCAGGCGACGGGCTTTATTTTATCAACGCTTATTATCCGGATAACTTTCAAGCCCTTCTGCCAAACGTGCCACTGACACCGCTTTGGCTCAATCTTAACGATGAGCATAGTTAAGTATCGGCTGTCAAGCAAAAATCAGTTCTTTTGTTGCGTTTAATGCCAATCTTGCGTATAATATTGGCTTATTTTTCATTGATTGATAGAAGCTATCTATGGCCAAAAAAGACGATATTATTGAATTTGAAGGCGAGGTTATCGATACCCTGCCAAACACTTTATTTAAAGTCCGTTTAGAAAACGGTCACGAAATCATTGCCCACATTTCAGGAAAAATGCGCAAACACTACATCCGCATTTTGACTGGCGACAAAGTTAAGGTTGAAATGACCCCTTATGACTTATCAAAAGGTCGCATCACCTACCGCGGCAAAAACTGATTTTACCGCCCTTTGCCTTATAACCGGTCGATAATAATAAAGATGGCAATCGTAAAAATACCGCTCATTGATAGCGGTATTTTTTAGGTTTTAAGAAATGTTGAAAGCCCATTGATTATTTAAACTCAACCGTTGCCCCGTTTTGAATAACGCCAAGAAGCGCGAGCGCATCCCAATTGGTCAAGCGAACGCAGCCTGCTGAAGCTTGCCGACTAATGCGCTCAGGATCAGGCGACCCATGAATCCCGTAAGACGGCTTACTTAGTCCAATCCAAACCAAGCCCACCGGATTGTTAGGTCCTGGTGGAATGATAAGCTTGCTGCCATCGTCCTTGGTGAAAGTATAGTTTGGCTCATGGACTTTAACGCTGACCGTATGCGTGCCACTTGGCGAAGGCGTGGCTATACTGCCAACCGTGGTTGGGTAACTGGCAATTAAGTTATTGTTATCATCATAAGCATAGAGCGTTTGCGTGGTTTTATCTGCCACCACGCGCGTTACCGGTTTATTAATCGGATTGCCCGGATTATAAACCGTAATGATGTCGCCTGATTTAAAACTGCTGTTTGGATTCAGCGCTTTTAAATAACCCTGACTCATGTGAAATTTTTCCGCTAAGCCCTCAATCACGCTTTGATAATACATTCTGTCAAGCTTGGATTTTTCCTCTGCAGTTGCAGGGGTGGTGGCGGTTTTAATAAACACATCATTGTCAGTTAATTTATAGTTGACCAATACGGGCTGAGCGGCAAGCTTGCTATCTTTGGTGAGCGCTTTCCAAGTTTCGTCATTCATCTGCTCGGTCACGGTCAAACTATGGGCTTTTTGAAAGGCTTGCATCGCCTTTTGGGTATTTTTGCCCCAGTAGCCATCGACCGCGCCAACACCACTTTGATGCCAATTAAGTAACGCTTGCAGTTTCGTTCCAGTTGCTCGGTCTAAGCTTTTGCTTTTGCTCCAATCGGCAGCGTTTACTTGCTTTGCGACTGCGGATAAGTTGTCAGTCGTATAGGTAATTTTAGGTAAAAAGCGACCATTTCCCGCTGACGCTTTAAGGGTTGTCGCTTGATACGGCGCAGTAGTGACGGGGCTTGTCTCAGTATCAGCGGTTGCCTCTAACGTGGCGGCTTTGGTGTTATCTGTATTCGCTAGGGCGACCGGTTGCAGCGTTGGCTCAACCAAGGCGCTTAACTCTGAGGTTTTTGCGGTATTTTGCGCGCCCTTCACCGTAACATTCATCGCCGCTTTTTGCTCAGTTTTGGTCGATGAATCGACATTTGCTAACATTTGCTTAATAGCATCTTCGGCTTGGCTGCCTTGGCTAACCAACAACAATGCCGACAGTCCCGCTGCTGTAAGCGCGCTGTGAAGGGGGGTCTTAACATGCATAACAATCTCCTCAAGTATTTCTTATGCTTTTTTTAATTGTCTTTCTTTGACTTTTTATAAGTTATTATTTTTTAATCATAGCATTTTGACATAGTTTATGATGACAATATAATCAATTAATGTTATCAATTAGGCGTTCATGCAGTAACTGTGTTAAGAAAAGCTATTGGCAATAAAAAATCCCAAAACCTAAGTTCTAGATTTTGGGAATCATGCAAACTAAATATCCGTGATTAAAACAAATATACTGCTTTCAATATATTAAGCATGAAGTTTAGCTAAAATCGCCTCACCCATTTGCTTACAGCCCACTTGAGTCACCCCTTGTTCATTTTTGTCTAAAATATCCAAGGTTCGCAAACCATCATCAAGAACATCGCTGACCGCTTGTTCAATGGCAAGTGCCGCATCTTCTTGTTTAAAGGTATAACGAAGCATCATCGCAACTGATAAAATGGTAGCAAGGGGGTTGGCTTTATCTTGACCGGCAATATCTGGCGCTGAGCCATGACACGGCTCATACATGCCTTTGCCCGTCTCATCAAGGCTTGCTGAGGGCAGCATACCAATAGAGCCGGTAAGCATCGCCGCCTCATCGGACAATACGTCGCCAAATAGGTTGCCAGTGACAATCACGTCAAACTGCTTAGGCGCACGGATAAGCTGCATGGCGGCATTATCTACGTACATGTGCGATAGTTCAACGTCACTGTAGCTTGATTCTTGCAATTTAATCATGGTTTGCTTCCAAAGCTCGGTCACTTCTAACACGTTGGCTTTGTCAACGGAGCAAACTTTGGCTTGTTTTCCTGAGGCTTTAGCGCGAGTTTGCGCTAAGTCAAAAGCAACTTTGCCAATACGCTCAATCTCGCTTGTACTGTAAACCATGGTGTTAAAGCCTTGTTGCTCACCATTTTCTAACGTTCGAATGCCGCGCGGTTCACCAAAATAAATACCGCCGGTCAGCTCGCGAACGATGAGCAAATCCAAGCCTTCAATCACCTCAGGCTTGATGCTTGAGGCATTGGCAAGCTGCGGATAAAGCTTGGCAACACGAAGGTTGGCAAACAAGCCAAGCTCGCTTCTGATTTTAAGCAGACCGCGCTCAGGGCGAATGCTGCGCTCAATTGCATCCCATTTAGGACCCCCAACCGCACCAAGCAACACCGCATCAGCCGCTTTAGCTTTGGCAAGCGTCTCATCTGGTAGGGGCGAGCCTTTAGCATCAATTGCCGCGCCGCCAATCAGCCCAGATTCAAGCGTCAATCCTAAATTAAATTTATCATTGACAGCAGTTAGCACATTGATGGCTTGGGTCATGATTTCAGGACCAATGCCATCACCTGCAAGAGTTAATACGGTTGCCATACATATCCTTGTTGGTCGTTAATGGTGAATTTGAAATTAAAGTAACGCTTAAACTTTAGCTTTTGGCGTTACTTTTTTGGTCAAATCAGCTTCAACAAATTCGCCTTGGTGCTTGGTATCAAGCTGCTTACAAAAGCGGCGCTGAAGTTGATTGTTTTGCAGCAAATCAATGCATAAGGGGTCAGGGGACGCATTGTCAAGCAAGCTTCCTGAGCCTTGAGTGCCTTTTTTGCGGTAGGCTTTGAGTTGATACGTTCCGGCGTCATTAAACTCATGAATCATGGCAAAACGTTCAACATAATCGACGTTATTTTCAGGATAAAAATTCACGTGGATTTCGCGTTTTGCAGGCTTCATGCGAACGTAATAATTCACCAAACCTTTCATATTTGAAGCCAAAAGCGGTACTGCCTTAACTGAATTGGCATGCAGTAACGCTGGCATCATAATTGGCTTGCCATCGGCTGATTTACTTACCGCTGGGGCAACAATATCAGCGCTTACCGGTCTGTGGGTCTCTTTACTAATCACCCGAGTGTTATCAACTTGGGAAATCTCACAGTGATACGTCCCTGAGCAAGCCACATTGACTTCGCCTTTGACCGGATAAATTCTGCCAGAACCAGTCTCAAGTACCGGCGGTGAAGCCGTTGCCGCAGGCTCTGATAGTAGCTGACACCCAGACAATCCAAAGCTTGCGCCTAAAATAAGGGCAACGGCTTTTACATAACAATTTTGATTCATAATGACGGCTACTGATTTAGGAAAATTAAAATCTACCTGATATTTTAGCCAGTTCGCCGCCATAACTCAATGATTGCCAGTATCTAAGCGGTTTTTATTGGCAAAATAAAGCGGTTGTCAGCCCAAACCAAGCTTTATTTGCCAAATCTCAAACGCCTTATCGTTAATATCCCTTAAGCGCGAACGTCGTTAAAAATCCAAGGCGTTTTTTGGCGCATCTTGGCTTCATAGTCTTTGATGGCGTCGCTGTGCTGCAAAGTTAAGCCAATGTCATCAAGACCATTTAA
Organism: Psychrobacter sp. GTC18467; assembly: GCF_055397455.1. Lineage (NCBI taxonomy): Bacteria > Pseudomonadati > Pseudomonadota > Gammaproteobacteria > Moraxellales > Moraxellaceae > Psychrobacter > Psychrobacter sp. GTC18467. Next base: position 2,157,516 of record NZ_AP038920.1, on the reverse strand, counting down.
TAAGCAGTGCTTTCGAAAGGCGTCAACCTCAAAGCCAAACTCTTCACCCTCAGGGGTGATGACGACTTGGCGCTCAAGGTCAGCGGTCAAGGTGTAGCCTTCAGTAGCAAGCGCGGCTTTCATCAATTTATCGACAATCTCTTCGCTTAATACGATAGGCAACATACCATTTTTAAAGCAGTTGTTATAAAAAATATCGGCAAAACTTGGCGCAATCACCGTGCGAAAGCCGTACTCGGACAATGCCCAAGGCGCATGCTCTCGGCTTGAACCGCAGCCAAAGTTTTTACGCGCCAGTAAAATGGTTGCGCCTTGATACTTTGGCAAATTAAGCACAAAATCGGGATTGATTGGGCGGCGGGAATGGTCTTGCCCCGGAAAGCCTTCATCAAGATAGCGCCAATCGTCAAATAAGTTGACACCAAAGCCGGTGCGCTTGATGGATTTTAAAAACTGTTTGGGAATAATTTGGTCGGTATCGACGTTTGAGCGGTCAAGCGGACAAACAAGACCAGTTTGGGTGGTATAAGCTTGCATAATTTTTCCTTATTTATCCTTTGATTAAAAATCGCGAACGTCAACAAAGTGACCGGCCAAAGCGGCAGCAGCAGCCATAGCAGGGCTGACCAAATGGGTGCGACCGCCGTTACCTTGACGACCTTCAAAGTTGCGGTTTGAGGTTGAGGCGCAGTGCTCTTTTGGCTCAAGCTTATCGGCGTTCATGGCAAGGCACATCGAGCAGCCCGGCTCGCGCCATTCAAAGCCCGCTTCCGTAAATAGCTTGTCTAAGCCTTCAGCTTCGGCTTGCAATTTGACTTGACCTGACCCTGCAACCACAATGGCTTCTTTGATGTTGTCCGCAACTTTGCGACCTTTAATGACGGCGGCGGCATCGCGCAAGTCTTCAATTCGTGAGTTGGTACAAGAGCCAATAAAAATACGGTCAAGCTGAATGTCGGTAATTTTTTGACCGGCGCTCAATCCCATATAAGTATAAGCGCGCTCCCAACCTTCTTTTTGCGCCGCGTCTGCCGCTTGGTCAAGCGTTGGCACACTTTCAGTGATGTCAACGACCATTTCAGGCGACGTTCCCCAAGACACTTGCGGGGCGATTTGGCTACCGTCCATTTCAATAACCGTATCAAAAACCGCATCGTCATCTGAATAAAGCGTTCGCCAGTACTGCTCAGCTTGCTGCCATTGCTCATCCGTTGGCGCGTAAGGACGACCTTTAACATAATCGATGGTAACGTCATCAACGGCAACCATGCCAACGCGAGCGCCGGCTTCAATCGCCATGTTGCAAACGGTCATTCGACCTTCCATGCTCATATTTTCAAAGACTTCACCGGCAAATTCAACCGCGTGACCTGTCCCGCCTGCCGTGCCGATTTTCGCAATGATGGCAAGAACCACATCTTTTGGGGTCACCCCTGCACCAAGCTTACCGTTGACGCGGATTTGCATATTTTTCATTTTTTTGGCGACTAAGCACTGAGTGGCAAGAACGTGCTCAACTTCTGAGGTGCCAATACCATGCGCCAAGCAACCAAGCGCGCCATGGGTTGCGGTATGTGAGTCGCCACAAACCACCGTCATCCCTGGTAAAACCAAACCTTGCTCAGGTCCCACCACGTGCAAAATACCTTGCCGTGAGTCATTAATGGTGAATTCAGCAATGTTAAATTTGGCGCAGTTGTCATCAAGTGTGACGACCTGTAAGCGTGATACTTCATCTTTGATACCAGAAACCCCTTCAGCGCGCTCGCGGGTGACGGTGGGCACGTTGTGGTCGGGGCTTGCAATGTTCGCTGACAAACGCCACGGCTTGCGACCGGCAAGCTCAAGACCTTCAAAGGCTTGCGGGCTTGTGACTTCGTGGAGCAAATGACGGTCAATATAAATGAGGCTTGAGCCATCATCACGTTTGCTGACTTCGTGAGCGTTCCAAAGTTTGTCGTATAACGTTTGACCGGTCATAGTGCTGTCCTTAATTAGCGGTTGGCTGATTACAATCATGTTCATATCGTTATCGATGATATGGGGGCAATACTATTAATTTTCTAATAATATTGCAATCTTTAGCTATCATCATGGTTTGCCGCCATTATTTAGCCAAAATAAGCGCAAATTCTTGGATAAATAAAGTTAGATAAATAACGATTGTGTCTTGTGATTATAACAGGCTAATTCTATAATAATAATTGATGATTTTTATCTGTTTACAAACTTTTATTTCTAATATTTTTTGACTGGTTAGGCTAACTTTTATTTATAGCTTAGCTTTTAAAACTTAGTTTTTAAAGCTTAACTTTTAAAAGTTTAACCTTTCAAAAACTAACAATGCTGAGGACATCGGTTTGAATACCACCAACTTGACAACGTTCGTGACGGTCATGCAAACAGGAAGCATTTCAGGAGCGGCTGAAAAGCTATTTATCACTCAGCCTGCGGTCAGTAAGCGCATTAAAAATTTGGAAGATGAATTTAATATCACCTTATTTGACACGGTGGGTCGCGGCATTGTGCCGACCCAAGCGGCAACCGAGATGCTACCGCACGCCAAGCGTTGGCTTGATGATTACGAAAATTTTAAAATCAATTTGCAAAACGCTCAGCAAACCGTTTCTGGAAAATTGGTGATTGGCACCAGCCACCATATTGGGCTGCACCATTTAGCACCCGTATTAAAGCACTTTATCCAAAGCTATCCTGCCGTTCAGCTTGAGGTGCACTTTGTCGATTCCGAAGAAGCGCACAAAGCGGTTCTTGATGGCGATTTGTCATTGGCGTTTTTAACGCTGCCACCTGTTTATGACAAGCGCTTAAGCTATCGAACCCTTTGGTCAGACCCGCTTTATTTTATGACCGGAACGCTGTCTGCCCTTGCCAAAAAAACCAACGTCACCCTTGAGCAATTGGCGCGCTATCCGGCGATTTTGCCCTCCGCAAATACCTTTACCAGTCAAATTACCTTAGCAGAATTTGCCAAACATAACTTAAAACCGTACGCCACCATGAGCACCAATCCGCTTGAGTCGATTCGGATGCTGGTTTCCGTTGGTCTTGGTTGGTCAGTATTGCCGCAAACGCTGATTAGCCAAGATTTGGCGCGGATTGATATGGCAGATAATATTGAGCTTCAGCGTTATCTTGGGGTGGTCATTAACCCAAAACTCACCCCATCAAGCAGCGTTGAGGCGCTTCTTAACATGCTAACGCCTATTGATAGTTAGGTGATTATATGATGTTTTGAATCATTGAGCGCTATTCGCAATTTGACTGTTGTTACGTTATAATCGTTTGCAATCGTTCAATTAACATTGCTTTACCAGATAAAACTTGCAGCTTACACGAGGATAAGTTGAAGTAAGGTTTAAGGTTGCAATGTTTTTTGAGTCATTCACATGAGTTACACCAAAAGCCATTATGATCAATCTAATGGCTTTTTTTATTTTTAAAATTTTTAATTTAAAGCTTTGGGCTTTGTTTTGAAGTTAACAAAGCTTAAGACAAAATTTTAAAACAGCGGTATAGCTCATCACGATTGCCAACAACGTTGGTTAAGGGAAGCAATTATGAATGGAGTTTCTGGTGGGATTTTGGTCTCTCTTGGGGCGTATTTTTTGGTGATGATTGGTATTGGGATTTATGCTTATTTCAAGCAAAATAACGATGCTGAAGGCTATATGCTTGGTGGTCGAAATTTAGGACCTGCGGTGACGGCGCTGTCGGCGGGGGCGTCCGATATGTCAGGATGGCTGCTTTTGGGGCTGCCGGGCTACATGTTTGCCGATGGCGTGGTGAGTGTTTGGATTGCGCTTGGGCTAACCTGCGGCGCATTTTTAAACTATATTATCGTCGCGCCAAGGCTTCGAGTTTATACCGAGGTTGCGGACAATGCCATTACCCTCCCCGATTATTTTGCCAACCGCTTTGAGGATACCTCGCATTTACTTCGGGTCATTTCAGCGGTCGTCATCATTTTATTTTTTACCGTTTATACCGCCGCAAGTTTGGTTGGCGGCGGCAAGTTGTTTGAAAGCTCCTTAAATTTATCTTATAGCACAGGGCTTTGGGTAACTGCAGGCGTGGTCGTTGCTTACACACTATTTGGCGGCTTTTTGGCGGTATCGATGACCGACTTTGTTCAAGGCGTCATCATGCTATTTGCCATGGTTATCGTTCCGGTAGTGGCGTTTACCGACCTTGGCGGCGTGGGCGCCACCACCAATACGCTTCGCAATATCGACCCCAATTTATTAAATGTCACCAGCGGAATGACGGTGATTGGCATCATATCGCTATTAGCTTGGGGGCTTGGCTACTTCGGTCAGCCGCATATTATTGTGCGTTTTATGGCAATCCGCTCGGTCAAAGACATTCCAACGGCGCGAAATATCGGCATGAGCTGGATGATTATCAGCTTAATTGGCGCGCTGATGACCGGCTTTGCAGGTCGCGCTTATGTTCAAAAAACCGCCATGAGCCTTGATGACCCTGAAACGATATTTTTGGTATTTACCCAGTTTTTATTTCATCCGCTGGTTTCGGGATTTTTACTTGCGGCAATTTTAGCCGCGATTATGAGTACGATTTCCTCGCAGCTTTTGGTGGTGTCAAGCTCGCTCACCAAAGACGTTTATAAGCTGTTTTTTGATAAAACCGCGCCGGAAGCCAGACAAGTTTTGGTAGGTCGGATTTCGGTTGTTTTAGTGGCTGTCATTGCTATTTTACTAGCATCCAACCCTGAAAGCTCGGTATTAAGCCTTGTCTCTCACGCTTGGGCAGGATTTGGCGCGGCATTTGCGCCGCTTGTGGTGTTCAGCTTACTTTGGCGACGGATGAACCGAAACGGCGCGGTTGCCGGAATGGTTGTTGGCGCGCTAACGGTGATTATTTGGGTTTATGGCGGCTTGCAGTATAACGGTATGCCGCTTAATGATTGGCTTTACGCCATCGTTCCAGGATTTATTTTAAGCTCAATTGCTATTGTTATCGTGAGCCTCGCAACCGGTGAACCAAAACCAACGGTTATTGCAAAATTTAATGAGATGGAGCAACATCTGAACCGTTAATGTTAAAGCACAATAAAAAAGCGACCAATGAGCGGTCGCTTTTTTATTACTATGACTTTGTTATAAAAAATTATTTGGCTTGATAGGATACTTTTACGCCAAGTGCGTAGCCATCGTTGTCGGTGAATTCGCCAACGATTTTGTCGGTTGGCAATTTACCTTTGGCATCACCAAACCATAAGTACTTACCACCGGCGGAAATCGCCCAGTTTTCAGTGAGGTTGTATTTTGCGCCAAGTCCTGCACTATAATAGCCATCAATCGGACCTAATGAAGTCACAGGATCGCCCGCGCCGCTGTCCCAACCAATGTTACCCGTCACCGCTAAGGCTTCGGTTAAACGCTTGGCAAGTCCCAATTCAACCATCCATTGGTCTTTATCATAGCTTACCAGTGGTAAGCCTTTATCATCACCTGTCGCACGCTTGCTGACTTCATTATAAAGTGGCGGTACAATTGCAAAATCACTCCAAGGTACCCAGCGCACCTTTGCCGTAGCTAGCATAGTTGGAGTAACCCCAGTTTGGAAATCGAGGTTGACTGATTTTGGCGTCGTAATTCGCATGGTATTGCTTTGATTTGGGTTTTGATCCAACGCGGCAACCAAAGGATAAACTTCAGCGACATTCACATCGTGATCAATTTCTGAGCGATACGTTAGCGCCGCCTTTAATGCAATTTCAGGCTTGCTATACGAGGCACCAACAAGCCAGCCGTAATCTTGGTCAGGGCTGATATAAGCGCTATAGCCGGTTGCAGGACCATAAGCAATACCGCGAAGCTTCACGTCCGCTTGAACGCGCTGAGCCACAGGACCGCCATAAATTTGAAATTCTTTATTGGCGCCGAATTTCGCGCCTAAAATACCTGTGATATTTTCGGTACGAACTTCAACCTGAGTGCCTTCACCTTTATTATTAAATTCAGCTTCTACTGAGCTTAACGCAGGCGCTAGTGCTTCTGCTTTAGATCTAGCCGTTTGAGCGACTGCTACAGATTGCTGAGCTAGTGCCCCAAGTCTTTGAGCTTCTACAGCATTTCCCGCTTGTTGAGCAATGGCGGCATCTTTAGCATATTGAGCGGCATTAGCGGCTTCAGTAACCGCCGTATTGCGAGCCTTAGTAAAATCGGTGTTTAAATCCGAAAAGTTGTTATAAAGACCATTGGTAAAATTTTTGGCTGAATTATCAAGGTTGCCTTGCGCCACAAAATCATTATTTCCTGAATAGTTTGCCGCTGCCCCAAACGGCTCATCGTATAACACCCCAACGCTAAAGGTGTCGTTCAAATCAGCTTTGACGCCGTAACGGAAAAAGTCATACGACTCTGCCATGTCATCGATTTTATTGCCTTTTTGAAAAGCATCTTTATCGGTGCCGATATAAGCATTGTCATAACCGCCAACATCCGCGTCCAAATAAGTGTAGCTGGCTTCGGCATAAAGACCATCTTGCAAAAAGGCGGTGATGTCTTGTCCCGAGCGGTCAAGACCGGCGGCATTTGCTATGCTTGCGACTGAAAAAGCGGCAACGGCAATATAGTCAGTTCACTTTAAAAGAGTTATGGTTTGGATGAATGTCATAAAACAGCTTTGATAAGTCATTTTCTATCCAACCTTGTCTTAAGAATTTTACTTGAGCCCACTTGTTTTCGATAAGATTTAAGTCAGGACTGTAAGGCGGCAGCCAAAGGATACGATGACCATGACGGTTGAGCAGTTTGGCAATGCGACGGTTTTTGTGAAAGGAGGCGTTATCCATAACAATCACACATTTGGTTTTAAGGCTTGGAATCAGTTTGTACTTGCACCAGTCATAAATCACCCGCCAATTGACGTTCTTTTCAATGAATTCTAGCGCAAACAAGGCCTTTTGATATAAAGCTCCGATGACGTTGGTACGTTTTTTGCCTTGCCAATTGTCGCTGTCGATACAGGGCTTACCTATCGGTGCATAACCATATGGTCTTATCGTTTCATGCTCAAAGCCACTTTCGTCCATATAAACGATGGGAAAGCCTTGCTGTTTGAAGCACTGAAGCTTGGCTTCAAACTCAGCTCTTTTCATCGGGCAAGCGTTTGGGTGTTCTAAGGTCTTTTTTTTTGCTGATTCCCAAGCGCTTTAATGCCTCACAAATCCCTGAGGCACTGCAGTTCAAGCGGGCAGCACGTTCGTAATGATAGCTGTCGGGATAGTCTTCAACGTCTTTACGCAACGCATCATCGGGTATCTTTCGCGCGGTGACATTGCGAGTGGTTTTACTGTGAAGCCGCTTCTTCCACTTTTGAATGGTGGTCGGGCTGATGTCATAAAATACGGCAGCTTCAGCAAAGGTCATGCCTTTATCTAAGCTTTTAAGCACTTGTTTGCGAAAGTCTAAGGAATAGGTCATGATTCATTGAGGTGTTAGTTAAGATGTTTTATTTTATAACATTTTTAGGGTGATTTGGCTATAGATAATGAATTCCACTGAAAAACTTTGCGCATAATTTATCTCCAAACTTCCTTATTATAGTATTGTCCTTTCCTGATTTTGAGCAGGTCAATCATGGTCATCTAATTTTAAAAAGATGTCCATTAATAAAGATAGTAATGGCTTTTGTATAGCAAAACAACATTTTAGCAAGGTTATTACGTCAATATGACTGGCAAGTTCATTTTCATTAAATAAATTTTGTCCTCTTAGTTTTAACTTGAGTAATCTTAACAATTTCAATCAATAATGCGGCGGTTTATCATCGATTAAATTAAAAGGCGCAATGCCGCTGTCCTCTTGAGCGCCCTCAATTTGTTGGTATAGCAACTGCAATTGTCTTTGAAGCGTTCGCAACTGATGATCTTGTTTGGTAATAACAAGATTTAATTGCTCCACGGTCAACTCTAAATGCGCCACATTCATTTGCAACTCAACCAATTGCGCCTCTACGTTGGCGTCTAAAATTTGCTCTGTCGCCTCATCTTTTAATGCTTTGTGCTTTTTCATGGTTATCGCTCTGTAGTTATTGTGGCATTGGACTATGACGCTTAACATGCCCTAAAGTCTGACTTAGCAAACCCTTACAAAATTTTAAGGCAGTAGATACAGTTAAAGCCGGTCATGCTATACTGCCTATCATTTTAGCGCAATTTCACTTTGATAAGTATAAGTTTACAATCCCTATGGCTTTAATTCATCTTAAAAATATTCATCTTGCCTTTGGTGTCGCGCCGATTTTGGACGGCATTGATTTTAGCCTTGAAACCGGCGAGCGCGTCTGCTTGATTGGTCGCAATGGTGAGGGCAAATCAACCTTATTTAAGCTTATTAATGGCAGCATTGTTCCCGACAGCGGTGAGGTTATTATTAATGGCAGCACTCGCGTTGCCATGCTTGAGCAAGACGTTCCTGAGACGAGCGGCCGGATTTTAGATATCGTGATGGGCGGCAATCAGCGAACTGCTCAGCTGCTAAAAAGCTATAATGAGCAAGTGGAGCTATGCGCGATGGGCGACATGAACGCTTGTGAGCAAATGGCAACCTTACAGCATGACATTGATGCGGTTCATGGTTGGGATTTGGAGCGCGAAGCCACGCGCTTGATTGACACCATGGGGCTTGATCCACAAGCGGATTTGGCGTCCTTGTCAGGGGGTCGCAAGCGCCGCGTTTTGCTGGCGCGAGCTTTAGTCACGCGTCCGGATGTCTTACTGCTTGATGAGCCAACTAACCATTTAGATGTGGACAGTATCGAGTGGCTTGAGCGCTTTTTACTTGATTGGCAAGGCTTGACGCTTTTGTTTGTTACCCACGATCGCGCCTTTGTGAATAAGCTTGCCACGCGCATCATTGAGCTTGACCGTGGTCAGCTGACCAGCTACGACGTCACTCAAGGCGCTAAAGGCTATGCCCGCTATCAAGAGCTCAAAGAACAGCAATTGATTGCCGAAGAAAAAAGCAATGCCAACTTTGATAAAAAATTAGCCCAAGAAGAAGTTTGGATTCGTCAAGGGATTAAAGCGCGCCGAACCCGCAATGAAGGTCGCGTTCGAGCGCTCAAAGCGCTTCGTGAAGAGCGCCGCGAGCGCCGTGAGCAAGTTGGTAACGTCAATATCAGCATGAATGATGGCGAAAAAAGCGGCAAGCTGGTTTGTAAAGTTAAAAATTTGCACCTTGAATATGACGGTAATGTCTTGGTGGACAGCTTTAGCACCACCGTGATGCGCGGCGATAAAATCGGCATTATTGGACCCAATGGCGCGGGCAAAACCACGCTGATTAAAGCACTTCTTGGCATGTCCGACGATGAAGTTACCCAGTCAGGCAGCATCACTCTTGGCACCAATTTACAAGTGGCGTTTTTTGACCAACTCCGCGATCAGCTTGATTTAGAAGCCAGTGTGGCACAAAACGTGTCCGAAGGCTCAGATTATATCGAAGTCAACGGTCGTAAAACTCACATCATGAGCTATTTGCAAGACTTTTTATTTGCCCCTGAGCGCGCGCGAACGCCGGTTAAAGCGCTATCGGGGGGTGAGCGCAACCGTGTGCTGCTTGCCAAGCAGCTTCTCAAGCCTGCTAATATTTTGGTGCTTGATGAACCAACCAACGATTTGGACATGGCAACTCTTGAGTTGTTAGAAGAGTCGGTGGCAAGCTTTAATGGTACGATTTTACTCATCAGCCACGACCGCTCATTTATGGATAATGTCGTCACCTCAACTTGGGTGTTTGATAAAGACGAGGATGGCAACGGCATTGTCAATGAATACGTTGGTGGCTATCAAGAATATTTAATCCAAAAAGAGCGCAGTGATGCCATTTTAGCCAAAAACAGCAAGAAAATAGCGGCTGATAAAAAAAGCGCTCAAGCCGCTGCCCCCAAGGCAGTTGCAAAACCTAGCAAAAAACTAAGCTTTAATGATCAGCGCGAGCTTGATTTATTACCCAAAGAAATTGCCGCTTTGGAAGCTGAGCAACAAGAGCTGCAAGAAAAACTTGCTGATGGCTCATGGTTTACCACAGACATGGCAGCGGCAACTAAAGCCAGTGAGCGCTTAGCTGCCATAGATGAGGAATTGATGCTAAAGCTTGAACGTTGGGATGAACTTGAGGGCTAACAAAAAGGTAACGGGCTGGTAAAGCTTATTATCGATAACTTTACCAGTATTATGATTTACTAAACATAAAATCCCCTATCATTTTTAAGGCAATAACTTAGAATTTTGGCATAATGTTCAGTAAATTGGCTTATAATAGAGCGCCTAAAGTTCTTTAGATAGCTTATAATTAGCAAATCTTACCTTTTTAATCATGACAGTTTGAAAAACTTATCATGAGCTGTTTTTATTTTTAACGCAATAATTTATTTTATGACCAAAATAGCTTAGAATAGCAACAATTAGCAAAATTAGGCACAGCTAACGTGGCTTGTAATTGATATTGCAGAGTTCTAAGTCACAAACCCAGTGTGGGATAATCCCATTTCATTCACCTGGAGGAAGTATTGATGAGCCATGCCGAAGGCGTTAATGTTCAACGCCGTAGAGTTCTTATTGCCTCAACTGCTGCAATTGGGGCAGCTGGCGTCGCTGCGGTGGCGACCCCTTTTGTTCGGTCTTGGTATCCAAGTGCTAAAGCAGAAGCTGCCGGCGCTGCGGTAACCCAAGATATCGGTTCTGTCGAGGCAGGACAGATGATCGTGGTTAAATACCGCGGCAAGCCAATCTATGTGGTTAAGCGTACCGAAGAGATGCTCAGCACCCTAGAAAAAGTAAAATCCCTACTCTCTGATCCCGACTCAGCATCTTCTGTTCAGCCTGAGTACTGCAAAAATCCATCGCGCTCACTTGATCCTGCTATTTTGGTGGTCGAAGGCGTTTGTACGCATTTAGGCTGCGCCCCAAACTACCGCCCTGACGTTGGCGCGGCTGATCTTGGCGGTAATGATTGGTTTGGCGGATTTTTCTGCCCTTGTCACGGATCAAAATATGATCTTGCAGGTCGCGTCTATAGTGGCGTTCCGGCTCCGCTTAATCTACCCATCCCAGAATATAGCATGGATGGTACCATCTTGACGGTTGGGGAGGCTTAACAATGAGTTTGGGAAAACGATTCATGCATTGGGTGGACGCGCGCTTTCCGGCGACTGAAACCTATGAATACCACATGTCCAAATATTATGCACCAAAAAACTTTAACTTTTGGTACTTTTTTGGCGTATTGTCCATGGTGGTCTTGGTAAACCAATTGGTTACCGGCATTTGGCTAACTATGATGTATAACCCAAGCGCTGAAGGGGCGTTTGCTTCGGTTGAATACATCATGCGCGATGTGAAAGGCGGCTGGCTTATCCGTTATATGCACTCAACGGGGGCTTCAGCATTCTTCGTTGTGGTTTACTTACATATGTTCCGAGCGCTACTTTACGGCTCTTATCAGAAGCCGCGTGAGCTGGTTTGGCTCATCGGAATGGGCATTTACCTCGCGCTGATGGCGGAAGGCTTCTTTGGTTATCTACTTCCTTGGGGCAACATGTCATTTTGGGGCGCTCAGGTTATTCTTAACTTGCCAGCCGCTTTACCGGTCATCGGTGATGGTCTTGCCGAGTGGGTTCGCGGAGATTATATCATCTCAGGGATTACCCTTAACCGCTTTTTTGCCTTGCACGTGGTTGCCATTCCTTTGGTACTGGTCGGTTTGGTGTTTATGCACTTGGTTGCCCTGCATCATGTGGGCTCAAATAACCCTGACGGCATTGACATTAAAAAGCTTAAAGACAAAAACGGCGTTCCACTTGATGGGGTGGCGTTCCATCCTTACTATACCGTTCATGATATGGTCGGGATTGTGGTCTTCTTCATTTGCTTTTTTGCCGTGGTGTTCTTCTTCCCAGAAGGCGGCGGCTTCTTCCTTGAGCCACCAAACTTTGAGGCTGCAAACTCCCTGAAAACGCCGGAGCACATTGCCCCAGTTTGGTACTACACGCCGTTCTACGCAATCTTGCGCGCCGTTCCTAGTAAGCTTGGTGGGGTTATCGCGATGGGCGCGGCAATTGCCGTTCTGTTCTTGATTCCTTGGCTTGACAGATCGCCTGTACGCTCAATCCGTTATAAAGGAATGATGTCAAAAGCTGCCCTTGCGATTTTTGCAGTCAGCTTTGTGGTATTGGGTTACCTTGGGGCAACGCCTGCAACACCAACAGCAACCATCATGGCGCGAATCTTTACCATTTTGTACTTCTTATTTTTCTTATTGATGCCAATTTACACCTCAATTGAGAAGTGTAAACAGCCACCTGAACGCGTCACTGGAGGTCACTGATGAACACCCTAACAAAATCCTTAACTGGTTTGGGCTTAGGTGCGGCATTAGCGTTGTCAGCAACAGGCGCAATGGCATCAGGGAAAGGCTGCGGCACATTCGTTAATGCCAAAGGTGCCACCGAGCACTTAGCGTGTAGCAAAGCCCCAATTGACTTTACCAATAAAGGCTCCTTGCAAAACGGCGCTAAGATGTTTTTAAACTACTGCGCCGGTTGTCACTCTGCTAAATATGTTCGCTACTCACGAATCGCTAAGGATTTGGAGATTCCGCCGGAATTGGTTGAAAAGTATTTGATGGTCACTACCGATCAAATTGGCGATCAAATTGATGCAGAGATTGACCCTGAAGTTCAAGCGTCTTGGTTTGGGGCGGCGCCGCCGGATTTATCGCTTGAAACACGGCTTCGCGGTGATGATTGGGTTTATACCTACCTTTTATCCTTTTATGAAGACCCAAGCCGACCTTGGGGGGCGAACAACCTTGTTCTCAAAAACGCTGCCATGCCGCACGTGCTTCATAACTTGCAAGAGGAGCTGAGTAAAGAAGAATTTGAATCTGAAGTTGGTGACCTCGTTAACTTTATGGCGTGGATGGCAGAGCCTGCCCGTCATGACCGCAAAGTTTACGGCGCTTTTGTGATTTTATTCTTACTTGTACTTCTCATTCCAGTTTACCTGCTTAACAAAGAGTACTGGAAAGACGTAAAATAGTTTGGTTTTCGATAAAAAAGCACTGCTTCGGTAGTGCTTTTTTTATGGTCATTATTGAGTAAAAGCGGCAAAGCCTTGTTTATTGCTTGCCAATATGAGTAACATTGTTTACGATAATTGTTTTTAAACTCCTTAGGATGTCATGATTGATTCGGCAAACATTCCAAGCTCGCAGCTGATTTTATATGCCGATGATGGTTACAACAGCCATGTGGTGCGGCTATTATTAGAAGAAAAGCAGTTGGCGTATTACTTGTCTAAACTTGATTTTGAGCGCCCTGAAGATTTGGCAGAATTAAACCCTTATAACACTTTGCCCGTCTTACAACAGCGCGAGATAGCCCTTTATGAAATCAATGTGATTTTTGAGTATTTAGAGGAGCGCTATCACAATAACAAATTGCTTCCTGAATCGCCGCAAGCTCGGGCGCAGTTTCGGCAGTTGGCTTGGCGAATTCAAAATGACTGGCTTGTGCTTGCCAAGCAGCTACTCACCCACCCCGACAGCTTCGATGACAAAAGCGCCTTATTGGCAAAAAAACAGCTGTCAGATTCATTAATCACCCTTTCGCCTTTATTTGCCCACAAGCCTTATTTTATGAGCGATGAGTTTGGTTGGTGTGATGTTTTGCTAGCCCCTCTGCTTTGGCGGCTTGATGAAATGGCGATTAAACTGCCGCGGACAATTAGCCGACCGCTTATTGACTATCAAAATCGGCTATTTGAACGCCAAAGTTTTCAAGCAAGTATTCGATAAAATGAACAAAGATATTAGGAAAATAATATGAGTGATTCTGAAACCTTAACCCCAACGCGACCCTATATGGTTCGGGCGCTTTATCAGTGGATTGAAGATAATGAGTTGACGCCGTATTTGATGGTTGATGCCACTGCAAAAAATGTTCAAGTGCCCAAACAATATGTTCAAGATGGTCGCATTGTGCTGAATATTGCAAGCCGCGCGACCGGAAATATGGTCATGCAAAATGACTTTATTCATTTTAATGCGCGCTTTGGTGGGGTGTCGCAAGAAATTTGGGTGCCACTGAGCGCGGTGATGGGGATTTATGCCAAAGAAAACTCACAAGGGATGTTTTTTGACCCCAGTGAGTATGAAGATTATCAGCCGGCAGTTGAATCTAAAAATACCACTGAAACGCCAAAGCCCAAACGCGACAATAAAGCGGGGCTTAAAGTGCTCAAGTAAGTCTATTGATTAGTCCTTAAAAATCAGCTGAACTGCTCAAGTCCGTTCAGCTGAATTTTTATCCCGTTCTAGTCGCGCAAAAGCTCATAGGGATTTTGGCTTATCTTAGTAAAAGCCACATCATCAACTTGCTGAACTTTATATGACGGCCATTGCAACACTGCATTTAACGCGGTCACCACCTCTGAGCTACAGTCCTCAAAATAAATCGTTCCTTGAGTTTTATCAGCATTATAATCAATCCGAATGCCACTTTCAGGCTGATTGATCAAGCTTTGGACGATTGGATTTTGCAAATCTGCTTCGGTCAACTGAGTTTGTTTATCATACAAATCATCTTGATGACAGTACATTTTCGAACAGTACTGCGCAATCACCTCATTTCCATCATGAGTAAACCAAATACTTTCTGAGTAGCCACTAGGGTCTTGCAGCAAGTAACCGCGCTCTTGGGTATAAATCACGTAACGCGGCGCTCCTGAAATATAAGGTTTTAAGATATAGTGATTGCTTTGTGCCAACTGCAAAAACGTGAGCAGCTGCTCATCGTTCATGCTGTCAAGCGGAACCTCCTCAGGATAAAAAAACCCATCATCCTCTACCGCTAATGGCAGACCACAATCATTAGTGATAAATTGGACAATGTCGCGATATTGCGCTTCGCTCAACTCGCCATTGTTAAAAGTGCTGAGGTTTTCAAGTTCAAACTCTGCTAGTGAATCACGCTCAAGCGCAGCCCAGTACTGTCGGGCACTCACCTCATCGTCTGCAATATGGTACAAGGTATCGTAACGACGGTCGGCATCGTACCATTCATCATTGTACATAAAATCAAACTTGTGAATGGCGTATTTTTGACTCATAAGATTCGTCCTTTAGTTGATTTTGCGTTGGTTGTTATAACACTGGGATAAAAAAGAAGTTGATTTTAAAGACGATGAAGCAAGCGCGCGGAGGGCGGATAGTCATTACCATTGTCCATCCAAAGCTCAAATGCCATTTCATGAAATATTCCACTTCCTGACAAGCTAAAATCGTGAATTATAGGCTGAGCTTGACCTGACCCTGCGTTCAACTCCGGCAATCGCGGTATGACCTCAAGCATAAACCAGCTGTTATGCGTCAATAATAAGGACTTTAGCTGACCCGTTATTGCCAAAGGCGACAGCAATAAGCGGCTAACGGCAGGATGGCTTGAAGCAAAAGTGGCATGAAACTGCTCAATGTGCTGTTTTTTACTGGGGCAAAGCTCACCCTTCATGGCATGGACAAAATCGCTTATCGTGGGGATAAATCGATGGCGAAAATCCACCAATAAGTGGTCTTTTTCGCAAACGTCTTTAATGTCAATTTCTATGCCATCGCTATTAATGAGGGTATGCCCAAAAATAGGAAGAACGATTTCATTCACCGCCCACATGGTATGAAAAATACGATGGCGATTGTCACTGCAAAGGTTTTTGGTGCTGTCGATAAACTGATGAATGGCAAGATAATCACTGGGCTGACCACCGCGGCGACGGGCAGAGATTTGCGCATGTTTCATTGAATTCATAACAACCTCTGAGGGGTGATGAGTTGTGCTGATAGCTATTGAGGTAGCAATTAATTATCAACATAGTTGGAATGATATATTGATAAAAATTACTCTTTATAAATATTTTGGTCAAATTAGCAGAGAAAAGTTCATTATACAACATGAAAAAAAGCAATGCGTCATTTGATGTCGCATTGCTTTTGGTGTTTATGGTTTAAAATTTAAAGTGTTAAGTTTTAGGCAAAGTCACGCCGCGCTGACCTTGATATTTGCCGCCGCGATCTTTATAGCTCGTTTCACAAACATCATCGGCGTCACTTTGGAAAAATAGCATTTGTGCGACCCCTTCACCGGCATAAATTCGCGCCGGCAAATTGGTGGTGTTGCTAAATTCTAACGTCACATGACCTTCCCATTCCGGCTCAAGCGGGGTGACATTGACGATAATGCCGCAGCGCGCGTAGGTCGATTTACCAAGACAGATGGTGAGCACATCACGCGGAATTCGAAAATATTCAACCGTTCTTGCTAGCGCAAACGAGTTTGGCGGAATGATACACTCATCACCAACGATGTCGATAAAGCTGCGCTCGTCAAAGTTTTTGGGGTCAACGATGGCAGAATGAACGTTGGTAAACACTTTAAATTCACGGGCACAGCGAACATCGTAACCATAGCTTGAGGTGCCATAGCTGACCAAGCGCTCGCCCGCTTCATTAAAGCGAACTTGACCAGCTTCAAACGGTTCAATCATGCCCTGCTCAGCGGCCATTTTGCGAATCCAGCGATCAGATTTAATTGACATGATGACCTCTACCCTTTTTAAATGTAAAAATAGCGTCGATTATACGCAATTTTGATAAAAATTTATACCGCCAATCAAGCTTTCAAATACTTCAACAGCGTCTTAAAACGATTTTAAAAGATGCGCTGGTTGTTCACCGGTTTGGCAAATTTGGCGATATTGGCTTCGATATTTTTAGCGATATTAAGGTAATAAATGGTAAAGTCATCGTCCGCCGCCACACTTGGCTTACCGCTATCAACTTGCTTGCGAATACCGCTTGCCAGTGGCAATTGACCAAGTAACGGCACGTGATATTGCTCAGCGATTTGCTCGCCGCCGCCTTCACCAAAAATAGCTTCGGTATGTTGGCAATTGCTACAAGTGTGCAGCGCCATATTTTCGACCACGCCGATGACGGGGATGTGAGTTTTATTGAACATCTCAATGCCTTTTTGGGCATCAAGCAGCGCAATATGCTGCGGCGTCGTCACAATAACCGCGCCGGTCACTGGAATGCGCTGCGCCAAAGTCAGCTGAATATCGCCGGTTCCGGGGGGCATATCAATGACTAAATAATCAAGATTTGGCCAGTTGGTTTGGTTATAAAGCTGCATTAAGGCGCCGGTAGCTTTCGGACCGCGCCAAGCCACCGGCGTGTTGTCCGAATCAAGCAGGCTTGCAATCGATAACATCGCAAGACCATGAGCTTCAATTGGTACAAACTGCTCATTTTCAAGCTCAGGCTTCACCTTGCTTGCGCCAAGCATGGCAGGGATACTTGGACCATAAATGTCAGCATCCAACACGCCCACGCGGTTGCCAAGCTTTTGCAGGGCTAGCGCAATATTAACCGTGGTGGTCGATTTGCCAACGCCGCCTTTGCCAGAAGCCACCACGATGATATGGCGAATCCGTGGATGCGGAGCTATCTGAGCTTGCGTGGGCGCAGCTTTGGTAATGGGCGGCTCATTATTGGCTTGAGTTTGGTTAGCTGAGCCTTTATTTGCCATCGCATTGGTAGTTTTTGGCAGGGTTTTTGATTCGCCTTTGGTCGCGGCGCTCACGCGAACATTCATGTGAATCACGGTTATACCATGAAGGTGCAGCAACGACCCAAGTTCCTGCTGAATGGTTTCAGGGTCAACTTCAGGTGGCAGCCGCAAATCAAGGGTCAGCTCATCTTGGTTTAGTGCCATTTTGGTCAGATAATCTTTGATACTGTTGCCATTGATTTGATAAGTTGCAAGCACTTTATCGATGGCATTACTGTCAGGAGCTTGCGCTCTTTTTTTTATAAAATTAAACATAGCAGCTCTTTTATTGTTAGGGTAGTCAGCTTAGTATAACGCGATTGCAACTATATTTTTAAGAAGCAATTTTTACAGTTAGTTTTAACGACTTTTTGCAAATGACTTTTAGCAAAATTAAGACAACGGCAAAAAGTATGACGCAATAAACAAATACATGACAACGCCTGAGGCATCACAAACTGAGGTAATCAGCGGTGCACTGGCACTGGCAGGGTCAAGACCAAATTTGCTTAAAATAAACGGCAAGCTCATGCCAATCAAACAGCCAATCATAACAACCGAAACCATACTCAGGGCAAGCACCAAAGACACCGTAGCATCGCCGCGAATATAACCGATAATGGCAATGGCAACCGCCATCGTAGCCCCAAGCAGCAAGGCTAAAATTGCCTCGCGACCAAGCAAGGAAAACCAATCGCGCATGACCACATCCCCCGTGGCAAGCGCCCGAACCATCAGCGTTGCCGATTGCGAGCCGGCGTTACCGCCACTATCAACAAGCAGCGGCAAGAAAAACACCAAGACCAAGTTGGCAGCAATAATATCCTCAAAATGAGCAATGCCAAGCCCTGATAATAAATTACCAAAGACCAAAAACACCAGCCAAAACACGCGCTTTTTATAAAGCATGGTGATGCTGACGTCTTTTAGCTTGCCAACCATCGTGGTCACGCCGCCTGATTTGTGAAAGTCGTCGGTTGCCTCATCGCTTGCCACGTCCATCGCGTCATCGTGGGTGACAATCCCAACCAGCGCCCCGCCCTCATCAATAATCGGCAGCGCAATCAAGTCATAGCGGGCGATTTTTTTAGCTACCGTATCTTGCTTGTCATTGACGCCACTTGAAACGATGGTTTTCATCATAATGTCGCTGATGGGCTGTTCAGGATTTGCTAAAATCAGTGTCCGCAGGGTCACCACGCCCAAAAGCTTTCGCGCCGCATCGATAACATACATATTATAAATGGTTTCGGCATCGGGCGCTTCACGGCGCAAGCACGCCATCGCCTCAGCCACACTCATAGTGATGTGTAAGGTGGCATAGTCCGAGGTCATCAGCGACCCTGCCGTGCCCTCCTCATAGCTTGCCAGCCTGCGGATGTCCTCGCGCTCGACTTGGGCAAGCGCCGGCAGCAGCGCATCACGCTGCTCTTGGTTCAGTGATTTGTATAAATCGGCGCGCTCATCGCTTGGCATTTCGGTGATTAACTGCACCATCTGCTCACGCGGCGGCACTTGGGCGATGCTGACTTGATTGTCAGTATCTAAATAAGAAAACACCACCGAGCGGTTGGGCAGCTGCTCAAGCAATTGCCAAGCAAGCTTTGGCGGCATCAAGGCAATCACATCGGCTTTATCAATCGGTCTGAGCGCCTGAATTTGACTGATGGCTTGTGCAAACTGTTTATTTTCAACGGCGCTACTTAAACTGAGCGCTAAAGCTTCGTTGTCCATCATCACAGTCTCCCCAATTCCATCAAAATATAACCCATCACTTCAAAGCTAATCACGTCCAAAGCGCGCCCATGCTTATATAGCCCCACAGTTTAGCCCAATTGACCCCATAAAAAAACCATAAGACCAGATTGCCCGACCTTATGGCTTAAAACGTTTAAAAAGTGAGCTGTTTAGCAAAATGTTAACTTAACAAAACGTGGCTCTTAACGCATGCACCAACCGTGGCTTGCATTAATTGATTGACCGGTAAAGACATTGGTTGGGAACGCTGCTAAAAACAGTGCCGTTTGCGACACATCTTCAATGGTGGTAAATTCTTTATTTAAAGTATTGACCAACATAATATCGTTGACCACTTCATCTTCGGTGATGCCTTTTTCTTTGGCTTGCAGTGGAATTTGGTCATTAACCATTGCGGTTCTTACAAACCCAGGAGAAATCATGTGCGTTCGAACGTTGTGCGGCGCGCCTTCTTTAGCAACCGCTCGGCAAAGTCCAAGCAAACCATGTTTGGCGGTGATATAAGGCGTTTTAAATAGCGAGGCATCATGAGCATGGATTGAGCCGATATAAATAATCGTGCCGCCTTTATTCTCAGGGTACATATATTCAACCGCGGCTTTGGTGGTCAAAAAGCCGCCGTCTAAATGGGTCGCAAGCAGCCGCTTCCAATTTTCAAAGCTCATTTTATTAATCGGGTCAATCAGCTGAATCCCAGCGTTTGACACCAAAATATCAAGACCGCCGAACGTATCAACCAACTCTTTGGTGCCGCTATTGACTTGGTCTTCTTCGCGGACATCCATATTGATGACAAGCGCTTCGCCACCATTGTCTTTAATCATTTGCACAGTTTCGCGAGCGCCTTCAATGTTAATGTCCGCCACGCCGATTTTTGCGCCAGCTTTGGCATAAGTGAGGGCGATATCGCGACCAATTCCGGCAGCAGCGCCAGTAATTAACGCCACTTTTCCAGTTAAGTCTTGGCAAATTTGGGTCATAAAATAATCCTTATTAGAGTGATAAAAAGCGTCGCCATTAAAAATTAACATGACGAAAGCAGGGCGCAAGCGCGCAAGAAGATTAAGATCAAGGCTTAATCTTTGAGTTATAGTGAATTGAGCAAAAGATAGCAGGGCTATGTTTAGGCATCATTATTGTGACCACAACCCACAAAGCAAAGACTGCTTCATGGTTTGCAGTAAAACGGAAAATTATTTTTGATAAAAAAATAATTGAAAGTTGTCTAATTTTGGCAGTTAGAAGGCTAACTTAGCTGAAAGAATTAAAAAATCGTCAAGAAAAGACGTGATTTAGCCAATAGTGATATAAGAGTTATCATTTTTGCTAATTTTAATTATTATTAAAATATTGCGTTAAAAGTTAACGGCTTAGCTTTGCCAGATGGCATCAAGTTTCCTCCGCTGAACGCTGATGCGCCCTTAATATAAACCATTTTGTTAAAAATAACAGAACAATTTTGCAAAAAATAGCGCAAACAAAGTTAGGGTGTCGCCAATAAAAAGTTATGATTGGTTTTTATTGACCTTGCCAAATTATCCCCGCTTAATTGCAATCGGGTAACGCAATTTACCCCAATTTACGGTATCATAAGCTATTTTTTATCATGAACGAGGTAATGATTGTGCGTGAGATTTTAGTGACCAGTGCCCTGCCCTATGCTAACGGCGATATTCATTTGGGGCATCTTGTTGAGCATGTCCAAACGGATATTTGGGTTCGCGCAATGAAGGCGCAAGGTCATCAGGTGACTTACGTTTGCGCCGATGATGCTCATGGCGCGGCAATCATGCTCAAAGCCGAAGAAAATAACATGGCACCGGAAGATTATATCGCCACAATTAAAGCTTCCCATGAAGCCGACTTTGCCAATTTCATGATTGGTTTTGACAATTATTACTCAACCCATTCCGAAGAAAACAAGTCATTTTCAGAGCTGATTTATCGCCGCTTAAATAATGCCGGTCACATCTCAACCCGCGACGTTGAGCAATTATTTGACCCTGAAAAAGGGCTATTTCTAGCCGACCGCTTTGTCAAAGGCGACTGCCCAGAGTGCGGCGCGGCAGACCAATACGGCGATAACTGCGAGGTTTGCAGCACCACTTATCACGCCACCGAACTGAAAAACCCACGCTCCACCATTTCAGGGGCGACGCCGGTTTTAAGAACGTCAAAACATTACTTTTTTGAATTGCCCGAATTTGCTGAATTTTTAAAGAACTGGACGCAAGAAGACAATCGTTTGCAGTCCTCGGTCACCAACAAACTACAAGAATGGTTCGACGCCGGTCTTGCCAGCTGGGACATTTCGCGCGATGCACCCTATTTTGGTTTTAAAATCCCTGACCGTCCTGAAGGCGAGCCGGACAAGTATTTTTACGTTTGGCTTGATGCGCCGGTCGGCTACATGGCAAGCTTTAAAAACCTGTGCGAAAAGCGCGCAGGCACTGACAACGCGCTTGATTTTGACCGTTACTGGGGGCAAGAAAACGAAAATAAAACCGAGGTTTATCACTTTATCGGTAAAGACATCGTTTATTTTCACGCGCTATTTTGGCCTGCCATGCTTGCCGGCAGTGAGTTTAGAACGCCAACCGGAATCTTTGTTCACGGCTTTTTGACCGTTAACGGCGAGAAAATGAGCAAATCGCGCGGCACGTTTATCAAAGCGCAAACCTTTGCTGAACACTTGCACCCTGAATATTTGCGCTATTATTTTGCTAGCAAATTGACCAGCAAAGTTGAGGATATTAACCTTGATTTAGAAGACTTTATGCAAAAGGTCAACTCTGACCTTGTCGGTAAAGTGGTCAACATCGCCAGCCGAAGCGCCGGATTTTTGGTCAAAAAATACGACGGTATGCTGACCGAGATTTGCGCTGAGCCAGAACTGTTAGAAGACATCACCAAAACCGGCGATGAAATTGCCGCAGCTTATGAGAATCGCGAATTTGCCCGCGCCATGCGTCTTATCATGCAATGCGCTGACAAAGCCAATGAGTACATCGACCACAAAAAACCATGGTCACTTGCAAAAATCGAGGGCAAAGAGCAAGAAGTTCAGGACGTTTGCTCAGTGGCGATCAACATTTTCCGTCAGTTGATGGTTTACTTAGCGCCCGTATTGCCAGAATTGACCGCCAACGCTAAAGATTTTTTAAACATTGAGGATTTGAGCTTTGAAAGCCGAAACCAGTGGTTGTTAGCTCATAAAATCAATAAGTTTAAACCGCTTATGCAGCGAATCGAAGAAAAAGATATTGCTGCGATGGTTGCCGCATCCAAAGAGTCGCTTGAGAAAATCGCGGACGCTGGTCAAACTGCAACAAAACTAGACGATGCTAAGAAAAACGCTAAAAAAGATGAAGCCAACAGCGATAGTAAAGACGGCGATTACATCGGCATTGATGATTTTGCCAAGGTTGAAATGAAAGTAGCCAAAGTTTTGGATTGCAATTTGGTTGACGGCGCGGATAAGTTACTACAATTTAGCCTTGATGTTGGCGAAGCTGAGCTGCGAAATGTGTTTAGCGGCATTCGTAAGTTTTATGAGCCAAGTCAGCTTTTGGGTAAAAAGGTGATTTGCGTGACCAACCTTGCGCCGCGCAAAATGAAGTTTGGCGTATCCCAAGGCATGATTTTATCGTCAGGTGACCCAAAAACCAAGCTTACGGTGATTACGTTGCCTGATGAGGCGACCGTTGGCGATGTTTTAGCTTAATTTTTGATGTTATTGGTTTTGATTTAACCGTTTTATAAAAAAAAGATGCTCGATTGGGCGTCTTTTTTTCATGCCATTTTTAAAAAATAGCATTTAATTGAATTATTGGCGGACAAGTCATTTATGCTAGGTAATTTTTTATTGCGATAAGTGACATTGCTGTCATAATATAGCCGATATTATTATATTTGGTCGCTCATTATTTTACCGCTCAAACTTTCGACCCATTGCTGCTAATTAAAAGGTTTGCAAAACCATGATGATTGCCTCCTTATTTCGACCAAGCGCCGCTTTAGCTGCTATTGCTGTAAGCGCTTTAACGCTTGTTGGCTGCTCAAAACCGGTTAATGATTCCGGTTCAGCGACCAAGTCCGAAGCTGCCACCAAAAGCGCGGACCAGCCTGCAAAGACGCTTGCCATTACTCAAATCGTTGAGCATCCCTCACTTGATGACATGCGCCGAGGTATCATCGATGAGCTTGCTGATAATGGCTACGTTGAGGGGCAAAATTTAACGGTTAATTTTCAAAGCGCTCAGGGCAATACGGCAACGGCAGGTCAAATTGCCAAGCAGTTTGCCGGTGACAATCCGGATGCGATTGTGGCAATTTCGACCCCGTCGGCGCAATCGATGGTCACGGCAACCAAAACCGTTCCGATTATTTATACGGCGGTGTCTGACCCTGTTGGCGCCAAGTTATTAACTCAAGATGGCAAACCGTTTCAGGACAATTTAACCGGACTTTCAAGCCAGCTGCCATTGCCGCCGCAGCTTGATTTATTGCAAAAAATTGTCCCAAATTTAACAACCGTTGGCTATGTTTATAGCCCAGGGGAAGCCAATTCGGTATCGCTTCGTGACCGCCTAAAAGCTGAGCTTCCCAATCGCGGCTTAAAGCTGCTCGATATTCCAGCAAACCGACCTACCGATATCGGCATGGCAACGCGAAGCTTACAAGGTCGCGCGCAAGTGATTTACACCTCAATGGACAATAATGTGGCGTCTGCCTTTGAAGCGATGACGCAAGCGGCAAACGAGCTAAAATTGCCGATTGTTGCCTCGGATGAATTTAGCGTCACGCGCGGGGCAACTGCCGCACTTGGGGTGAATGATTATGCGTTTGGTCGAACCACCGGCAAAATGGTTTATCGTATTTTAAATGGTGAGCCAGTCAATCAAGTTAAGCCTGAAGTTATGAATAAGCTGACTTTATTTGTCAGCCCCACTCATGCCAAAGCTCAAGGGGTAGCCTTAAGCGCGGACTTAATGAAAGACGCGGTCAATGTCGATAGCAAAGCCAACGCCAATACGAAGGTTGAGGCGACAAAATAAACGCAATTTTTTATAAATGATACGGACTCAATCAGGAGTGACTGTTATGTTTTACCAAAACCGATTTGCCAAAGCGTTATTGTGCGGCGGACTTTGCAGTGTGATGATTGCCGGTTGCAGCCAGCCTAGCGATACCGCAAGCGAAGGCGGCGACAAAGCTACCGCCTCAAACAGCGCCACCAAAACGGTTGCCATTACCGCCATTGTTGAGCATCCCGCGCTTGATGACGTTCGCCGCGGCGTGATTGAGGAGCTTGCAGAAGCTGGCTTTAAAGAAGGCGACAACTTAAAGGTTAACTTTCAAAGCGCTCAAGGCAATACCGCAACGGCAGGGCAAATTGCCAAGCAGTTTGTCGCGGACAACCCAGACGTGATTGTTGCCATTGCTACCCCATCAGCGCAGTCGGTAGCTGCGGCAACGAGCAGCATTCCTTTGGTATTTTCAGCGGTCACCGACCCTGTTGAAGCCAAACTTGTTCCTAAGCTTGATGGTTCAGGAACGAACGTAACGGGCGCGTCCGATGCCCTGCCCTACGAGCCGCAAATTGAGCTGATGCGCCAAATCATCCCTGATTTAAAAAACGTCGGCTACGTTTATAGCCCTGGGGAGGTGAACTCAACGATTATTTTAAAAAACCTAAAGCAAAAATTAACCCCGCTTGGCATTAACGTTCATGAAGCGCCCGCCCAGCGCAGCAATGATATTGCCATGGCAGCGCGAAGCCTTGAGGGCAAAGTAGATATGATTTACACCTCAACGGACAATAACGTGGTGTCCGCTTACGAGTCGTTATTCCAAATTGCTAAAGAAAGCAAAATCCCATTGATTGCGTCTGATACCAGTTCGGTTGAGCGCGGCGCGGTGGCAGCGCTTGGGGTGAATTATTATGATTTGGGTCGCGAAACCGGCAAAATCGTCACCAAAATTTTAAATGGTGAAAAAGCAGGGTCAATTCCGGTTTATACCCCGCAAAAGCTTGACTTGTACGTCAGCCCAAGCAATGCCAAAGCTGAAGGTATTACATTACCACAAGCGGTTATCGATAAAGCCAAAGAAGTGGTAAAATAACGCGATTTTACTGTTAACCGTCACGGCTGCTGAGTGAGGCACCATGTTTTGGTTTATTCTAACTGCAGATTGCTTAATCTGTTAAATTTTCCCCCAAGCGCTGACATTGACGTCAGCCGCTTGGTTTTGGCTTATTGATTTCTTATGTCTTTGATTGCTTTTTTTGGGGCGCTTGAAAGCGGGCTGATTTACGGCTTGGTGGCTTTGGGCGTTCTTATCTCGTTTCGAACCCTTGATTTTCCTGACTTGACCGCTGACGGTAGCTTTCCGCTTGGCGGCGCGGTGGCAGGGATTTCAATTATTGCAGGCGTCAACCCTTGGCTTGCCTGCCTTTTTGGCATGATTGCCGGTTCTGCTGCCGGCATTGTCACCGCTTGGCTTCACGTTAAATTGGGAATTTTACAATTGCTTGCCAGTATTTTGGTGATGGTGGCGCTGTATTCAGTTAACTTGCGAATCATGGGCGCACCAAACTTACCGCTGCTTGGTGAGCAAACCGTCTTTAGCAGCTTTGTCACCGACAGTAACGGCTATTGGATGCGCTGCTTGGTGATTGGCGTGGTGGTGATTTTAGCCAAATTGTTTTTGGATTGGTTTTATAATACCGAAACTGGGCTGTCGATGCGCGCGACCGGCTCAAACCTACGGATGGCGCAAGCTCAAGGGATTAACACCTCAAAGATGACCATCGTTGGCATGGCAATTTCCAATGGTTTAATTGCCCTTGCCGGAGCGCTTTTTGTACAGACCCAAGGCGGCGCGGACATCTCCATTGGTATCGGAACGATTGTTATTGGTCTTGCAGCGGTCATTATTGGTGAAACCATTATTCCGGCTAAGCGCATTTGGCTCATTACCCTTGCCGTCATTATCGGGGCGATGCTTTATAAACTGTTTATTCAAGTTGCCCTATCAAGTAGCGCCCTGCGCAGCATTGGCTTTGGACCGCAAGATTTAAACCTCATCACCGCGCTGCTGGTCGTGTTGGCACTCGTATTACCTAAAGCCAAGAGTAAAGTGTTAAGCCGCCGGTCGCGAGCATCATAACCACCAATACAAGGAATCATCATTATGATGCAAGCAAAAGATTTGCGCTTAACCTTTAATCCCGGAACGCCGATTGAAAATCCGGCACTTCGCGGGATTAATCTCAACATTGCTGATGGCGAATTTGTCACCGTCATTGGCACCAACGGCGCAGGAAAATCCACCTTTTTAAATGCGGTCAGTGGAACCACGCAAGTTGATAGCGGCTCCATCTTGCTCAATGGCATTGATGTCACCAAAAAGTCAGCGCATCAGCGCGCGCATTGGGTGGCTCGCGTGTTTCAAGACCCGATGGCAGGGACTTGCGAGGCGCTAACCATTGAAGAAAACATGGCGCTTGCCTTTAAGCGCGGCGGCAAACGCGGTCTTAATTTTGCCTTAAATCAAAACAACCGAGAACTGTTTCGTGAAAAGCTGTCGGTGTTAAAGCTTGGTCTTGAAAACCGCTTGAGCGATCGAATGGGCTTATTGTCCGGCGGTCAGCGCCAAGCGGTCAGCTTACTGATGGCATCTTTGCAGCCGTCCAAAATCTTGCTGCTTGATGAACATACCGCTGCCCTTGACCCAAAAACGGCGGCGTTTGTGCTTGAGCTGACCGACAAAATCGTCAATGATAATAAGTTAACCACCATGATGGTCACCCACTCCATGCAGCAAGCGCTGGCTCACGGCAGCCGAACCGTGATGCTGCATCAAGGTCAAGTTGTTTTGGATGTAGCCGGTGAAAAGCGCCGCGGAATGAGTGTTCATGACCTGCTTGATATGTTTGAGCAAACGCGCGGCGAAAAAGTTGAGGATGATAGCCTGATTTTAAGCCAGTAGGTTTTAAACCGATAATTTTAATCTTTAAACAAGCTTGCTTTGCGATTCTAGCATGGCAAGCTTTTGAATCAACTCACTCACGTGCTGCGACTGCATTTTTTTCATGACCTGAGCGCGATGAACTTCCACCGTCCGGATAGAAACGTCCAAACGGTCGGCAATGATTTTGTTCAGATTGCCCTGAAGTAGCTCATTGGCGACCTGCTTTTCTTTATCTGTAAGTTGCTCGTAAAGCTTTTGAATGTAATAAATTTTGGTTCGCTCTTGCGTTAACGCTTGGGCGCGGTCAATGGCAGCGCTTTATGCTTACTTTATGAGCGGCGTTGAGCCGGTCAATGAACCGAATAAAAAAAGCGAGCTGCCACCTGTTCTCAATTGGCGCTGGCCGTTGGCATACTGGCAGGCACTGTTTTCGCTCAAGCGTGAGTTTATTCCAGAATCGAGCGATAACGTGCTGGCTCGCGGTCAATATTTGGTCGAAGGTCCCAGTCACTGCGGCTCATGCCATACTGAACGTGGAATTGGCTTTCAAGAAGTTGCCCTTACTAATGCCGATTCCAAAGACTACCTAAGCGGCGCGGTCATTGACGGTTGGCGCGCAAAAAGCATCCGCGGCGAGCATCGCGGTCTTGCCACATGGTTGATTGACGACTTAAACCTATTTTTTAAAACCGGTCGCACCGATACCACCGCCGCCTTTGGGGCAATGGCGGAAGTCGTTGAAAACAGCACTCAATATATGACCGACGATGACATTCATGCGATGTCCTCTTATTTAAAAACGCTAAGCCCTGCACCAAATAAAGAAGTCAAATTGCCTGAGAAAAAAGACACCACCACCGAAAAACTGCTTGCCGGAAAATACGACTCTCGCGGCGCGCTGCTTTATGTGGAATACTGCACCGTTTGTCACCGCGTTGATGGCAAAGGCGTTCCGCGAATTTTCCCTGCCCTTGATGGCAACAGCGCCGTTTATGCCCGAAATGCAGACTCCGTGCTACAAATCACCTTAAGCGGCGGTCGCATGCCCGAAACACCGCACGACCGGATGACCTTTACCATGCCTGCCGATGAGGACATTGCTAAGGTCGTTAACTACGTTCGCAACAGTTGGACGAACCAAGCGCCAAATATTGACGTTAACGATGTGGTTAAAATGCGCGCGTTTTTAAATAAAAAGCCCAAAACAGCAACCGACATTGCGCCGGATTTGACCGTTAGCAACCACACAAAAAACGCAAAAGGAGCAAATCATGAAAAATAATTTGAATTTGTTGCCCAAAGCTGCCCTTGTCACTGCCATTTTAGCCTCAGGGATTGTCGGTTGTAGCAGCCCTGAACCTGCCGCTCACAGTGGTGTAGAATATAAGCTGGTCAATGCTGACGGCAATGATTTGGTTACCGCAGAGGATGCGAATAAAGATATCGGCACCTATATCATCCCGCAAGATACCGCGATTTTAGAGGAGCCAAACGCCGACGACATCATTTACGGCAAACGCCTGCTTAACGAGACGCGCCGGCTACTGCCCGAAAACGTGGGTGCAAGCATGAACTGTAACAGCTGTCATATCGCCGAGGGCAAAATTCCTTTAGGTGACCCGTACATTAACAGCTATAACTTTTACCCACGCGTAATGCCACGCGCTGGTCGCGAGATTGACTTAACCGACCGCGTCAACGGCTGTTTTCAGCGCTCCATGAACGGCAAACCGCTGGATCGTGAATCGCCCGAAATGAAAGCCATCTTGGCCTATATGAAATGGCTTGCCCAAAATACACCCAAAGCGCAAAAAGTTGACATCGAAAACGCAGGCAAGATTGATGAATCGCTCGTCCCCGACCCCGTTCGCGGTGAGCAAATCTATCATGCCCAGTGCGCCACTTGTCACGGCGACAATGGTGAGGGCATGAAAGACAGCCGCGGCGATATTATCTTTCCGCCGCTTTGGGGCGATGAGTCGTTTAACATTGGCGCAGGGCTTGCGCGAACTTATAAAGCCGCTGCCTTTGTCAAATACAATATGCCAATGGGAACCCAAACTAAAGGGCTTTGGGGTCATTGCAACGTGCTCAGCGACCAAGATGCGGTTGATGTGGCGCACTTTTTTACCCATCAGCCGCGACCGGACTTTGCTAAAAAGGTCAACGACTGGCCAAACGGCAAAAAACCCAAAGACGCTTGGTACTGATAACTTTATTGTTTGACAATAAAATCCTTCATAGCAATGAAGGATTTTTACTATAGCCACGTCTACTTGCCGCACTAAAACGCGACGCTCAACTCAGCACCATGCTCAATGTGAGTCAAAACAACGCCATCACCCGTCAAATTAAGCCTCAAAGGCAAATAGCTAAATTCAAAGCCGTTTTCATGTTGTACAAACCCCCAATCACTTTGTAATCGCTGCTCAGCAAGATACAATGAACAGCGCTCACCTGTAGTACCATCTTCAATATTTAAGCGCTGATGTAAGCGATTAACAAAGATACGCCAGTTGAAAAAATGTAATTCTGTCGTGGCTTTATAGCTAAGTCGCTTACTGCTCGTTACTGATACCTTACTACAAGCTGTCTTTAAAACGGTGTCTTCTACCTCAATCAGCGATTGATTATAGCTTTCAGCATCAGGCGTTGTTGGTTCATTTTCGTTGTTTGATAGAACCTCTTGACCCGCTTTAGACTCATCAGCCAAGGTCGATGCTATACTTTGTTCAAAGCCATCTGTATCAGCTAGCGCTTGCGGTTCTTGGCTAACAGTTTCTTGCCGAGTTTCCTGCTCTCGCTTTTGTTGTTCCAGTTTTTTCTGATTTAATTGCTCTT
Source organism: Psychrobacter sp. GTC18467 (assembly GCF_055397455.1). Taxonomy (NCBI): domain Bacteria; kingdom Pseudomonadati; phylum Pseudomonadota; class Gammaproteobacteria; order Moraxellales; family Moraxellaceae; genus Psychrobacter; species Psychrobacter sp. GTC18467. Next base: position 2,127,288 of record NZ_AP038920.1, on the reverse strand, counting down.
GTTCTAATCGCTCCTGCTCCAATCGTTCTTGTTCAAGTTTAGCAGCTGCACTTTGTTTGGCTATCAACGCTTGTTTTATTTTTTCTTGCTGCTCGGCAAGCTGTTGCGACTCTAGCGCCTGACGCTTTGCTTCTGCTTCTTTTTGTTTCACAGCTTCGCGCTGCTGTTTTTCAAGGCACTGAATTTCGCGATGCTCCTTTTGAGTTAACGCCAAAATCGATTTGATGACCTCCTCCGTTGATTTTAGAGGTGGCAAAACTTGCACGTCTTCAGTTAACTTAACTTTTTTCAGCAGCTTTTCAAAATGCTTTTCAAGTTTACCAATACTAGCCGTCAAGTCCTCACTTGAGTGCAAATCGTCAGTTTCGTTACTATCGCTAACATTTAAACCATCGGCAAGCAGCTGTTTGGCACGATTGAGTAAAACATAAAGCCGCTCTATGGCAAATATGGTTAACTTTTTATCGCTACTAAAATTAGCGACATTGCTATAAAAAGACAGCGCATCGGCAAGGTTGTCACTCTTTTCTAGCAAATACGCGAGGCTACGCATGGCGGCAAAGTCTATATTCCAAGCGATGTCATCAATACCCTCGCCCGATTTAACGGACAAGATTTGTCGAATCAAATCAAAAATCCGTTTAATATGTGGCTGCTGCTGATAACGCTCAAAGTCAGCCGCTGTCATTGCGCTATAAATCTTAGAATTCAAATTTAACGCGTATAAAATATCGACCACCTCGTCTTGAGGTTTAGGCAGTTTGTTGCGCATCACTGTTTTTTGCATAGCTTTAGGACCACGCCCTATCTTTTTTGTAGTAAATGCTTGGGAGAGTTTAGTGAGCATCTCCTCCCCATCTTGAACCGGTAAATAGTGCTCAAGCCGCTCAATCACCACTGCCCAATCGCCGGTCAAACACGCCTGAACCGTTTTTAAACGTTGTAACCGCGTCATAAAATTGTCTGAGGCGTCAGATTGACAATAATCAAAAATTCTGTCTAAAATTTCTTGATTATGGACTTGCGGCAATAACGTAAGCAGTACCGGCTCAAGCTCATCTTCCTCAAACAAATACGGTAGGATTTTTTCCCAATAGCTCAGTTGTAGCTCATTTAAGTCATTCGCGGTTAATACGTTCATCAAGTCACCCAATCGCTTCAATTTTAATAAAATAATAGTTTGTTCTTGCCAGCTTTTCGTATTTTGCAACGTCAATTCATAATAGACTTTTGGCAAGGTAATGTTGGCGTCATGGCGCTCAACCTGCTGCCATAAGGCAAGTGCTTTTTGCGTTTCCTGCTGCTGATAATGGCTCATGGCTAAGATATGACTAGGAATCGAAATTCCTAAATCACGAAGCTTATAAAGCTGTTTGCTAATCAGCGACCACTGCGCCTCTAAATCATCGACTAGCAGCAAAGCCAATATTTGCGCAAAAGCACTTTGCCAAAAATCCTGATAAACCGGCAAATTATACTGTTTGGCATATTGATTGGTCGCGATGATAAACGCATTGGCAAAGCTTGTGTCAAGACTTACGCCTTCAATAAGTCGCAGCGCCATTAGATTATTTTTTGCAGCTTTGGGCATAAATTCATGGTAATCAAGAATAACTTTTGATTGCTGCTGCTGCCACAAATAATCAAACGTCAACTGCTTTTGGTTTTCAGTTAACAAATGCTCAAAATAATCTGCATAATCGGTGCTTAATTCACAGCCCTTAAGTAATAAATAAAAATACTTTGGATACTGCAAGCGCTGATAATAGTACTGAGCGACAGCAAAAATTTGCTCAATATCTTGATCGTCAAGCGCCTGCTGCTCAAGCTTGGCAAGCTGTTGCCGCTCTTGCAAAAAGTTTGGGTTAATATCCTGTAGAGTTGCCTGTCGAATGAAATCGCTGTCTAAAACTGAACAAAACAAACTTTGCCAAAGCGGCAGCTCATGGCAATGTCCTAAAATAAATATCCGCTTTAGTCCTTGCTGCATCGCCTGTCTTAAGCTATCGAGTTGGGCGCTTAGCTGATAGCGCTGCTTAAAACTTAAAAAGCCAAAGCTGTCCTTTTTATCCTTAAAGTAGATAAAATCTTGATGGACAAAATTCATCAAAGCAATGCTATGCTGCTTGATAGGTAATGTCGCCAAACTATATCGCGGAATATCTATTTGCGAAGTATGAGTAAAATCAAACCAATGACCGATATATTTAGACTGTTTGAGCAGATTGGCGTCATCTTTAGCCTCACTATTGACGATTAACGGTACATTTTGGCTCAGTAGCAACGCTTGCGTCAGCTCATCATCTTGCGCATCGACAAATAAAACTTCGGTATCTACCAAAAGCGTATCTTGGCTGATACTGTCAGCAAACTTAATCAAATTTGTCTTACTGCGCTGAGATTGCACGGCATAATGACTTTGGCTCACAAAATCAGCAATATAGTTGATTCTCTGCGCGGTAAAAGTTTCACCTTCAGTTTGGTACTGATAAAGCCGGTGCAGTAAAGTATTGAGCTCATCTTGCCAATTAAACAGCTGATAAGGGATATTTGCTTGACTGTTTCCCATAAAAACAATCGGCGCGGCAGGCAACAGTTTTGGCTTATCCCACCAAGCACTACACCGCATAAGCACTTGATAAGCTAAATGAGTCTGGTTTTCGGCGTTATCAACCAATATCGCGGCATAACGCTGTGAAAAATCCGCGTTGGTATTCACCGCGCTTAAGGCATCTTGATAATCCCAAAATTCGCCTTCCGTTAAAGGCTGATACCACGCCTGCCAAACCTCCTCATAAATCTGCTGATACAACTCAAAGGAAAGCCCGCTATAACTGTTAAGCCTATCACTAAAAGTCCGACCCTCACCCAAAAGCCCATGCTCGCCTTTAATTAAGTGCTGAATGACAAACCATGCCAAATCTACAGGAATATGACTTAACTGCTGATTTTTGATAAATGGCACTTTTTTCCATAATTTGCCAAATTGATACCGGTCAATAAATTTATCCTCATCAAAAACGTTAATCGATAAGGGATTAAACGTCTTTAATAAATCCATCATATCCATGCAGCAGCGATTGATTTTTTGATACAAACTGTCTAGATTTAGATGACTTACTGGATTTAGCGACTGCTGATAGCGGATATAATGAAAAATCGCCGTTTTTAATGCGTGTTTTTCATGCGTCTCACATAGCAGCAGCACAGGCAAAATGCCATAACTTTCATCGATTGGCTGCAACAAATAATGAGCGGTCAACACAGCAAGTAAACTGGTTTTCCCATGATTTTCGGAGCTATTGACCAGCAAGGGAAAGCTGTCGTTATTTAAAAAAATAGTGTCGCAAACCGTTTGCTGAAACTCGTTTAGATATAACGGCAATCTCTGCTGCTGATATTGCAACCAAGCTGTTTTTTCAAGCAAACTATCAATAGGTAAATAGCGCGAAAAAGGGTCAAAGCTACAATCGCTATTTTGGCTCAAGAGCAACTGTAAGGGCTGAAATTGCAACTCATTACCGGCAACGCTAAATGACTGGAGTTGTTGAGATTCTAAACCGCGTCCGATATGCTCGAAAACCTGCTCTAGCTGCGCGTCATCTAGTAACGCTCGCACCCCAAAAATCCAAGAGCTCTGTTCTTGATAATACTCTTCTGACGTTTGAGGCTTGTTAAGCAAAAATTGGTTAACTTTAGCCTGCATCAAATAATTCAGGCTGTCGTTATGAGTGAGGGTTTTGCTAGTTAATAAAGGTTCAGACTTTTGGTCAGTGAGGATACTTTTTACATACTGGAAAATTTCGTTATCTAGACACTGCTGATTATAAAAAAAATCCCCGTTTTGGTCAGCTTGATGAAACAATGTTTTGTAATCACTACTGCTGCGGATAAATATTCGAAAAAATACAATGACTGGATGGCTTTGATTTTGGTAATTAACCTCCGTCATTTTTACCACTAAGCGATAGCGATAGCCAATGCCTTTTCGCACATAATAAGGGTGTTGAAAGCGCCCAAACAACTCAAAAAATTTTTGTAAATCTCCTGATTTTACCCAATCCGCTAATTCCTGTATTTTTTGTTCAACTCGATAATCCTTGGCTTCTTGCTGGCATTGCTTAGAAATAAAAACGTGCATGGTAGCTCAATATCGCAATAAAAATCTGAAAGCTTCTTTTAAATAAAGATTATATATTGCTCTGATACTAAGTCCACAATATTTTACTAAATTTTAACTTCCTCAACTTCTAGCAGTAGTTAACGCTAAACTTAAAATCTTTTATTAAGGTTTCATCATAAAAAACCCTCAAGCAAATCATTACTTGAGGTCAAAAATTTTGCACTTAATTAAAAGCTCACTAAGTTTTAAATATGGCGCAGCGGACGGGACTCGAACCCGCGACCCCCTGCATAACAGGCTGGGCAGACATATTTTATTGATGCATCTTAAATTTTTTAACCTACGAAGCCTTACATGTAAAGGGGTAAAGGATAATATACTAAATGACATTTAGCGTAATTTAAAGTTATTTAATGAGCTAAATATTCTGATTTTGGTCACTAATGAAGTATAAAAATTATGCATTTATCAGTATATATTTTATACTATTTATTCTAAATAGCGATATCTAAAAGAGCTTCAATATACTTTTACTCCCACAAAAATTGTATTATAGCCAAATCACCCTAAAAATGTTATAAAATAAAACATCTTAACTAACACCTCAATGAATCATGACCTATTCCTTAGACTTTCGCAAACAAGTGCTTAAAAGCTTAGATAAAGGCATGACCTTTGCTGAAGCTGCCGTATTTTATGACATCAGCCCGACCACCATTCAAAAGTGGAAGAAGCGGCTTCACAGTAAAACCACTCGCAATGTCACCGCGCGAAAGATACCCGATGATGCGTTGCGTAAAGACGTTGAAGACTATCCCGACAGCTATCATTACGAACGTGCTGCCCGCTTGAACTGCAGTGCCTCAGGGATTTGTGAGGCATTAAAGCGCTTGGGAATCAGCAAAAAAAAAGACCTTAGAACACCCAAACGCTTGCCCGATGAAAAGAGCTGAGTTTGAAGCCAAGCTTCAGTGCTTCAAACAGCAAGGCTTTCCCATCGTTTATATGGACGAAAGTGGCTTTGAGCATGAAACGATAAGACCATATGGTTATGCACCGATAGGTAAGCCCTGTATCGACAGCGACAATTGGCAAGGCAAAAAACGTACCAACGTCATCGGAGCTTTATATCAAAAGGCCTTGTTTGCGCTAGAATTCATTGAAAAGAACGTCAATTGGCGGGTGATTTATGACTGGTGCAAGTACAAACTGATTCCAAGCCTTAAAACCAAATGTGTGATTGTTATGGATAACGCCTCCTTTCACAAAAACCGTCGCATTGCCAAACTGCTCAACCGTCATGGTCATCGTATCCTTTGGCTGCCGCCTTACAGTCCTGACTTAAATCTTATCGAAAACAAGTGGGCTCAAGTAAAATTCTTAAGACAAGGTTGGATAGAAAATGACTTATCAAAGCTGTTTTATGACATTCATCCAAACCATAACTCTTTTAAAGTGAACTGACTATATATCGCTCTCTTAACTCGTGCTGTTCTCAATATTTTTAGTTCCTATACTGCCATGGTTTCTTTTAAGTCTTGTAGATTTAGCTTCATCAATAGTGGTAATCGTACCAGCTATAAAATTGGTTTTGCCGCTGATTATGAGATTAAGCTCATTGTTTTCTGTAAAGATGATGGATCACTGACATGGCGTTTTATAGTGAGTCTTACAGTCATTGAGCGATAAACTTAAGCTTTCACCAACTGGATTAATATCCACAGTAAAGCCTATTTCGTTTGCTATCATATGACTGGTATTCTTTGATGGCTCTATATTAACGTTGCACCTGATAGTGTTTAGCAAGCTGGCCAAAGCTCAACGTTGACCAGCTGTCATATTTTTGATTTAGATATGAATACAATCTCGGATAAATATGATAATAGTTCTAGCAGACTGTCATAATTTACTAAGGTAGTCTATTTTATATGATCAGCTCTGCCGTCAATCTCGTAGCTTTAAACTTAAAGTATTTTAATTATACTGCTTGACGATTAATAGCCTTATGAGTGTTTAGAAAGCCACTGATCATGCAGCCACTTCTCAGTTTTTCTTTTGCCGGGAAAGTTGATCCATTCTATATCTCGTTCAAATATATAAGCTTGTTTTTCATGATTAACAATCACCCAAAACCATAAGCCGTCATTTAGGTTGCGACATTTTACTTTCATTCCTGTTATCACAACTTCCTTAGTCACATTACCTGTTTTCAGATATATGTTCTCATCATGAGGTTTTACCCAATGAACTTCCATATTGTCTAATAAATCAGGCGCATACATTTTTAAAAAATTGAGTGCTACTTGTTTAGACTCATCTTTACTTGGTAGTCTATTGCTATCAGAGACTTTTTCACTCAAGTTAACAAAGCCTTTAAGCGTACCATCTTTATCCAAAACATAGCTAAAGTGCTCGCCCATTAATCCGTATTCTGAGTTAGTTTTAGGCTGATATCTAAATAGTGTAACCGGCTCACCATTCACAATAACTTCTTGTTGATTAACTAAAGAATACCCATTTGGTACTGGTACAGTAGAATTATTTTTATAAGTCATATTTTGCTCCGTAATAACTGATCTTTCTGGTTTGAGAACTTTTTGACTGGCTGTCACTTCTTGACAGCCGCTTATAAATAACACCAAGATTACGACTATAATTTTCATACTATCGCCTTGAGATTACTAAATTTAGAAGCCTCTTAAACAATATATAAGAAGCAGTCCTTCTTTTCTGCTGTGCAGTTTTATTAAAATTATCGGCTACGACTATTGTGATATTCATCTGATTTTCCTTATGTATTCCTAATTAATTTATTAGGAGTAATGCTCAAAACGGCCACAACAAACATAATGATTGAAAGTATTAAAAAAGAACCTTTTGCGCCACTACTTTGGATGAGTCCTGATAGCCAAGGTCCTAAGCTTGCTCCAATGAAAAGAAAAAAAGTATATAAAGAGATAGCCATTCCTTTTGATGCAATAGGTGAAGTGCTACTAACCCAGCCAATCAGCCCTGGAACGCTAATACCTACCCCCAGTGCATATACAACCGTTGTGGCTAGTAAAATTTTATAATTAGCATTAGCTCCTATTAAAGCTGTTAATAGCAAACCTATAAATGCTATAAATAATCCGCCAGATACAACTTTTTTTGGACCATAGCGTCCTATAAAACGAGGCAAAAAGAGCGGCGCTAGAAACGCTGGAATAGCTACCTCGCGGACGCCTATTTGACTAACGCCATGCTGTAGTAACCATGAGCCATGGTTAAAATCAAGGCTAATGTAAAAAGCAACGAATACCATAAGTAGAAAAAATGAGGGTATATAAGCTTTTAAGAGCGAAAAGTTTTTTAAAAGAGGTCCTATCGATTTATATACGTACCAAAACGAAGAGTTTTTTACAGTTTTATGTTTTTCATTATCAGTATTAAGTATAGAAAAAGCGGTAACAATGTATATGAAAAGCAAAGGTATTAAAGATTGAGCAAACCCCCACTGTCGAGCCACAGAACCACCATAGATTTGACCTAATAAAGCAGCGGACAAAAAGGCTGTACTCATACAGGCTATTGCCCAAGTTTTTTGTTTTGGCGTCCCTCTTTCAGCTAAAAATGCTAAAGCTACTGGTGGAAAACTTGCTGCAGCAAATCCTTGGATAGCTCGTAGAATAAGAAACGTTGTACTTTCCTTTACTAATAAAAATCCTAGAGAGGCAATACCCACCAAAACAAGCCCAAAAATCATAACTCGCCGTCTGCCAAGTAAATCTGAGAGGGGACCAAATACTAAAAAACCGCTGGCATAAGCCATGCCGAATATACTTAAGGCATAACCTTCCATAGAATTTGGTAGATTATAAATATGAGCCAGTTGAGTAAGAATTGGAATTGGAATATAAAGTAGAGAAACAATAGCTAAGGCACAAAGTGTCATTTGAGCTGTTAACCAATTAGAATGTGTAGTTTCAAGCAATGCTGTACTCATTTATATATTATTCCAAAATATCGTGTACTGTTATGTAGCTAGCTACATATTTATATAAAAGTAGTCTAGTGTAACCATATTTTTAGCTGTTTAAGCGAATTATTCTTTAGAGTTTAAGGTAGCAAGATATTTAGACATAATACGTTCTAATATTTGCCGCTCCTCATCAGAGAATTTGGACATCAGATTGGCTACCCACGCGTAATGAGCAGGAAGAACATTAGCTAATATACCCTCTCCTTTTTGAGATAGTTGAATAACCCAAGCGCGACGATCTTGTGGGTCGGAGTATCGAGCACATAACTCATTTTTCTCCATACGATCTAGTACACGAGTCATTGTCTGTGAAGTGATACCTATGCCACTAGCTAATTCGCCTATCTTTAGCCCATCTGTATTACGCTTCAGTAAAATGAGTACAAAAAACTGTGTCTGTGACAAGCCGAACTTACACAAATTTAGCTCAAAACGGCTCAGCATATCGTTAGTGGCTGATGCCCAGATTAGCCAAGTATAAAGCTTATCAACATCAAGATTACTAAACTCTTTCGCAAAATCATTTAAGACCTCATGCGATGGGAGATCTCTTAAAACAAACATAGCAGTTAATCTGTAATTTATGAAGCAAGCTACATTGTAGCGTTAAAATACACAATTGTCTATATAATTATCTTTCTTTCAGGGCATTCTGAGTCCGATAAATGAATAAGCTAGAACAAACTAACAAGGCACCAAAAATCGTTAAGGTACTTAATTTAGTATCAAAAATCAGATTTTCTAACATCATCGTCAATAAAGGAAGCAAAAAGAATAAGGTACTTACTTTATCTGCGGAGCTATATTCGAGCATAAGCATCAATAGTAAATAAGCGCCTACAGAAACGACTGCGCCCATCCATACCAATGACAGCAAAGAGTAAGCATTGATCTCAAAAGACAATCCTTGATAAACAATCACAGCGGAGAATATCAAAAATGAAAATATAGTCTGAATCAATAGGGTTAAAATTGGCGGTGTTTTAACCTTAGCCTGAGCGATAGTACCAAACGTGATAGAGAGTAGTGCAAGTACGGAGAGTACGATACCTGATACATTGATCTTATCAACGCTATGATAGCCTAATGTAGATAGCACCAAGCCTGAAAAACAAATTGCTAATAGCATGATGCTTTTAATGCTAACCGTATTTGCACTTAGTAGTGACGTTACAATAGGCTGTGTGCCAAGCACAAGTATGATAATGCCAAGTGATAGCCCTGTATTAATAGCAGAGAAGTAAAACGTTAAATAAAATACTTGTAGCAATAGACCTGAAAATATAATGACTTTGAGCTGATCCTTCTTAATCTCAGTAATAGCTATTTCTTTATGAGTGGATTTTAGATAGATCGCTAGTAGCAGTGACAAAGCGATTGCTGATCTTAAAAATAAGAAGCTCCAAGAATCTGTATATTGCAAACCAACTTTTGCGAAAATAGCACCGCCACTCCATATTGTTAAGAATCCTATAGGTACAGCAAAATTTACGATACTCTGCTTTGACTGGGTATGAATATTCAATGGCACTTCCTCACCGAGCATACATTTATATCATGTGGCTATGGTAATGAAATTGATGCTCAAATATTTGTCGGAATAGATTGAAATATGTGCTGATCAGCTGATTTTTGGCTGCTTCATATTCTGATTATTACAGCGAAGTTGATGCGGGGTCTGATGGTAAAAGCTAGAAAAACGGCGTATAAAAGCGGACACGTTATCGTAACCGCACTTTTCAGCTACTATCGCAATCGGTGTGTCAGTATTTAGAATGAAACCAAGAGCAGCTTGCATACGAAGATCGGTAATATAAGCATTAGGCGTACAACCAAGATGTTTCTTAAACAAGACTTTAAACTGACTTTCGCTGAGACAGGCGATCTCAGCTAATGATTTTACCGTATGATTGGTAGTAATATTAGTTTTTAAAGTATGAATGACCGCAGTTAAACGATTGTCCAATCGCTTACTCATTTTGATCGTTCTAAAAATCTCTTTTAATAACTCCAACATCATTCCTTCTATTTTTTGGTTATAAGTAGAAATCAATTGCTTTTCAATAAAAGCGATATACAACAACGTTTTTTCGTCGATTGTAAAATGAACTTCACTTAGTGGAAGTTTTAAAAAATCGATATTCTCTATATTTGCTACTAAAAATCGAAAGTCTTCTCTTGCCTGAAACTGATGATAAATACCTTTTTTAATGACTAACGCTTCCCCATAAGAAACATTGATAGTTTTATCACTAATCACCATTTTAATATCACCCTTCAAGGGCATGAGAATTTGATGATAGTTATGAGCATGACCCTCTAGCTGATAGTTGTATGTTTTGATAAACAAATGGTTTATTACTTCATTATCTTTCATAAAAAAGATCCTAACGCTAAGGTAGTAATAATGAATTGATAATTTTTCATAATAATATAGGCTTTTAATAGTCGAATAATGTTTTTATTATAAATGAAGACTGAGTTTTTGCCTGTAAATATATACTAAAAAATATCACCAATTCAAGCTTCACAGACCTATTCTTAACTAATAGTAATCCTACTCATTTTTATTTGAAAATTTTCTAAGTTGCTTATATAATATAGATTATAATCTATATAGCGGTTGTAATATGTGGACAGTCATCACAACAGATTTATTTAACGGCTGGCTTAGTCAGCAGGATCAGTCCACACAAGAAAAGGTCATTGCCGCTTTGGTTGTGCTAGAGCAGCAAGGGCCAAGCCTAGGTCGGCCTTTAGTTGATACGGTGTATGACTCAAAATTCACTAATATGAAAGAGCTGCGAATTCAGCATCGAGGTAAGCCACTAAGAGCTTTTTTTGCATTTGATCCAAAGCGACAAGCTATTGTGCTTTGTATTGCTGACAAAGGTAATAAAAAGCGCTTTTATCAACAGATGATAGCGACGGCTGATGAGCAGTACGAACTTCATCTTAAAACTTTAGGAGACACATCAAATGGCTAAGACACTCCAAGAACTGTTAGCTGAGCGCTCTGCCGATAGCCAAGCTCGAATTCAACAGCTGGCAGAAAAGTTGCTTTTAGAAACTCAGCTTTACCGCATTCGTGAGGAGCTTGAAATCTCTCAAAAAGAGCTTGCTCAAACCCTTGGCATCAAGCAGCCCTCACTTTCTGCCATAGAAAATCGAGGTCAGGATCTTAAAATATCAACCATGAAAAGGTATGTAGAGGCGATGGGTGGAAAGCTTCGAATTGACGTTGAATTACCCACAGGAAAGCATATCGGCTTTAATGTTTAAAGGTTATCTCAGTCCCTATCGACAACTAGCCATCTAAAAAGATGGCTTTTTTGGTTGAAATTTGCAATGAGAGAATTATGCGCCGCCTATTGAATCCATAGCATAGCTATTTTGCCACTCAATTTTAACGGGTATTTTCATCACTTCTTCACCAATTTTTTTGAGTGTTTCTTCATTAAGCCCAGCGGACTTGGCATCATCCTTATGAACATAAATCACGTATACACCTTCATCACTGCGATAACTTGTGCCTGTGATCATAGTTATACGTTTATTCAGCACTTTTGAGCGTTCATACATAATTTGGGTTTCAGCTTCGGTCAGGTTTTTGGCTGCTGGATTAACTTTAAATTTAACGATGAAACGTGTTGGTGATTCGATGAGCGCCATTGCCTTATCAACTTCCGCTTGAGTCAGAGTAATACCCTCTGGTGTCATTGTTTTATAGGATTGAGCGACAGTCTCGCGCTCACTTAGAGTATCAGCTGGTCGATATACAATACGATCAGGCGGCGGCGACCCAGTACCTGTTAACGTCACCAGAACGCCATACTCAGGCTCAGTGATAAAGCCCATACTCGCTATCTTATTGCCAAATTCTTTTCGTAGGGCTTCAATCTGCCCTCCATTATCATGCTGAATTAACATCCGACGCATGGCTTCAGTGTGATTGACATCATATGAAATTGCGTAGTGTTTAGAGTCTATGGCTAAAGCCTGAGCAGGACCGATTAATACTGCCTCTGGAATATCTTCAGGGTTTCGGTTGTCTTTCGCTAATTCCACGCCATTAGGATCTCCATATACAGATGTCGCTTTAGAGGCTTTAACTTGAGTATCAATTGCTTGTACGGGTTTAATTGGCGTGATAGTACCCTTAGTATTTTGCGATGAGCAACCGCTTAGCCATAAAGCACTGGATAAGCAAAGTATCAACGAGATTTTTGCAATTGTCGTAGCCATAAAAATTCACCTTTGCTAAATTTTCTTGTATTCTTAATGCTCGATAATTATTTACTAAGACATAATTTCTGGAAGTAATAATAATTTACCTCTTTTTATGCGTCGTTTGTCAGCAGCAAAAAATCTAAATAAGTAATATATTAATTGATAATTGTATAGTTAAATATAAAGTATGATAGCTATGTGCTAACGATTATCTACCAGTTGTTGTACTGCGTTAATTACTTCATCGCGTAGTGACCATGGACAGCCCCAGTAGTCAAAAATACCACCGTCGGCACTGTTTTGACTACAGACTACAAAAACACCATTCCCAAACTGGGTTTTGAGATACATAGCAAGCCAACCGACAAAGCCAGAATTATCTGCACCCTCTGGAAAATGAAAACGCCAAATAGCAAAGCGTTCTTTTTTCATGAACAAACTAAGTTTATTTTGCATCTTCAATCAATCTTGCCATCTCATCTGCTTTAGCAGTTTTAAGCTGTTTAAGACCTGCGATAGCACCTAATCTATTATCATCTGTTTTATTTTGGCTCAGCTTAAACTGGGCTTGGACGTCCGTAATATTAATGCGGATTCCGACTATAGCTCCGCACATCGCTTGAATATAAGACTCCGGCGCGTCTTCAAGTGACCAAGGATTTTCTTGACGGGCTTCAAAATCAAAAGTCTGCTTTGATAAGATATCAATGAGCTCATGACGCGCTGTCAGTAAGCTGACGTCACCGCGGATATGCACACTGCGGTAATTCCAAGTGGGGACTTCTTTATGAGTCACCGCCTTACTAGGATACCAATTAGGACTGATATAATGTCCCGAATCTTGAAATATAACCAACCATGGCGTCGTGGTATTATCGTTGTTATTAAGCGGATTAATTTTAGCCATATGACCATACAAGCTGCCAAATTTACTGCCATCATCTTGCCAATACATTGGGATATGGCAAGCTTCTAGCCCGCAAGACGTCTGAGCAATAAGTGTCGCTTGCGGATGCTCTTTAATAAACAACTTAATCTTAGCAAAGTCGTTTTCTTTAAAAGATTGAGGAATAAACATGATTGCTCCAAATGGCTTTGTTACGTACAGAATCGGTCAGGTTCGTGAATAAACAGCGCCTAGGCATTTTGGGGGACTATTAAAAAATGTGATCATAAAATCAAATATTCATAAGTACCGTATAGCGTTACCAGACATAAGAAATCTATCATTTGTCCGGTGCGTTTGAGTATTAAGCTATGAAGCGCTTCATTAAAGCTTCATCAATATATTTGCCATTATCTTTCATCGCTTTGATGTCTACTCCATAAGTTTGGAAGCCAAATTTTTTGTAAAGCAGAATGGCAGGCTCGTTATCGTCAGCAACCGTGAGCAAAATTTGTTCGACGTGATGTTTACTATGTTCGATGACCCCACTAAGTAAGCGGCTTGCTACGCCTTTTTGTTGAAATTCAGGTTCAATAAATACACTTGATAAAGTCGCTTTATGAGAAAACTTTGTTCCTGTTTCTTGGATTAAGGTTGCTAAACCTATAATTTGATTATGATGATAAGCGCCAAATACTGTTGAGCTTGATAAGCAATTTTCGAAAAATACTAATGGTCTATCCACTTCTGCTTCATAGGTAGAGCCAAACATTTCAGGCGACTTTTTTAAGGCTGAAAGTCTAATCGCTTTAAAATCTCTAGCTTCATTCACGGTTAGAATTTTAATCTTAATGGTTGACATACGATGATCTTTATTTTTATTTAAAAACTCTTATTATATAACAGCTGTTAAGCCAATTTAAAAAGGATAAAAGCAAATCAGACTTGCATCAAAAAATTAGTCAGTAGATTTTTTGCGCCCTCAGTGGCAAATGACTCGGGATGAAACTGAACCCCTTGAATGGGATAGTTTTTATGACGAATTCCCATGATTTCATCACCTGCAAGCGCACATTGAGCCAAGCTTAATGACGCATGACCCTCATTTTGAATCACTGAGGTGACATCAAAATAATCCGGCAGCGTTTTACCTTCTACCATAAGCGAATGATAGCGCATGATTTCAATACCTTGCGGCAAACCTTGATAAACCCCCATGCCATCATGGCGGATTGCAGATACTTTGCCATGCATCGGAACAGTAGCGCGAACTACCTTTCCGCCAAACACATGAGCTATGCCTTGCATCCCTAAGCAAACTCCCAAAATAGGAGTCGTTTTACCAAGAACCTCAATGACCTTTGAGCAAATACCAAAATAAGCAGGGTCATTAGGAGCGCCAGGACCGGGTGAAATAATAATGCGGTCAACATTCATCGCCTGAATTTCCGCTAAGCTTATTTCATCATTACGTTTCACCACTACCTTATTTGTGTTGCCATCCTCTAAATATTGTAAAATCTCGCCCACATACTGATAAAGGTTGAAAGTGAACGAGTCATAATTGTCAATGATTAAAACATTCATAGCAAAGCACTCTGTAAGGACGGATTAAGGCGTATTAAAGCTATCTAAAACGGTTTTCATTGCTGATAATTTACGTTGAATTTCTAAATACTCATCATCAGGATTGGAATCAAAAACATTGCCGCCACAAGTTTGTATATAAGCGGAAGAGCTATTAATAAATAAGCTGCGAATTGGGATAGCAAAAATGCAATCGCCGTTAAAATTAAATGAGCCGATGGCGCCGCCATAAGCCCCTCTGCCGTCAGTTTCTAGCTCATTAATGACTTTGATGGCTTCAATCTTTGGCGCTCCCGACAGCGTCCCTGCGGGAAAGTTGCTAGCAAGGGCGCTGAACATGTCCTCATCAGGGTGCAAGATGCCAACGATTTCTGATGAAATGTGCTGAACATGAGAAAAGCGTTTAATGTCCATAAGACTACGCACCTTTACTGTACCAAATTGCGCCACCCGACCAATGTCGTTTCGGTGCAAATCAACCAGCATATTATGTTCAGCAATTTCTTTGGCATCGTTTAAAAGTGCTCTTGCCAGTTTACGGTCTTCCGTACTATCAGCCCCGCGTCTGGTCGTTCCTGCTAAAGGATACGTTTCCATCTCACCTTGGCGCAAGCGGAACAGAAGCTCGGGGGACGCGCCAATGATACATTGCTCAGTAAATTTCATAAAATACATATGCGGCGAAGGATTCACCAAGCGCAGCTTTTCATAAATGGGCATCTTATTGCCGCTGATATGGTATTTGGATTTAAAGCCGACTTCACATTGAAAAATGCGCCCTGACTTAATGGCTTCTTTAACGTTCATGACGGCATTGGCATGATCCTCACGGCTCATACTGTCGCCTAAAAACTCAATGGCAGGCGGCTGGTGGTTTGGCGCGCAAGCCGTTAGCAGTGCTTTGACTTGATTAATTCTGTTGTCCTGCTCATCGGTTGGATAGTAAAAATAAAAGATTTCACCCGTCACCTTATCAAGGGTTAAGCCATCCAAATACAAACCGAACTTAAAAGGCTCAAAATCTGAATGAGCCTTGGCAGTTAAGCTAGGTTCAAAAAAATTAATACTGTCATAGCCCAAATACCCGACCAAGCCGCCGCTTTGCTCGCGGGAAATATCGTGCTGAGGGGTAATTTTGCGCAGTAATTGATAAGGATTTTCTGATTGATACTCCAAAAATTCATTCGTTCGATGATTGGTTATCGTCAGTGTTTCACGATCAATAGCGCTAATTGTCAATACTGGATCAAAGCCAATGGCGTGATGCCTTGACATATGACTGTCTTCCCCTAAAGACTCAAGCAGATAGCAAGTATCAAATCTAGCTTCAATACGTTTAAATAACTCAAAAAAGTCGATATCTTGAGTCAACTTGATACGTATTGGCTTACTAGGAATCTTGATTGGGCTTGGTTCATTTGCTAAGAGGCTCTTACTTTCGGGTAAAATCATAAAACTTCCTAAATTTTGTGCAGTCAAATGCCTTCATCGGTGCCATTTCGATGGGTGGCTAATAAAGCGCTAACATCATGGTGCTGGATTGCCTTAGCGCCGCGCGATACCGTTGCAATGCCGACACCGAGCTGCTCTGATATGTCACGTTGAGACATACCGCGATCTAATAACTCAAATATAAGGATTCGGTTAGTGATTTCGTGTTGCTCTTTTTCCGTTAAAAGTGCAGTTAATATTGATTTAATCTCGTCTTTGTCATTACATTTAGCTAAATGTACCAGTAGGCTATCGTAAGGATTATTGATCATGGTATGAGCTCGTAAGAGTCAATATTAATTTAGATTGCTTATTCTACTGTACTAGTACGCAAATGCAAAGCACTATTTACTCGTAAATCATCTTTTTAGCGCGGCTGATTTTCACATTTGCCAATACCAAGCCTGATAAAATGAACACCATTGCCAGCATCTTCCACCACGTTACGCTCTCCCCAAGTAGCAGCACCGAGGTGATCATTCCAAATATCGGCACAAGTAAAGCAAATGGCACAACCTTGGACGCTGTATTTTGAGCCAATAAATGCGCCCAAAGTCCAAATCCTATTAAGGTTGAGATATAAACAATAAAGCTAAGCGACAACCAAGACTTAAGCGAAGCTTGCGTAAACGTTGCCAACTGCCAAGCCTCAGTTTCAAAGATAAAAGAAGATAGCATTAAAATTACGCAGGCAATCAGTCCGCCCCAAACCACCAGTGATAGAGCAGATAATGCCGATGCTTTAGTTTTATTATCAGTAGTTGAAACCGTCGATACATTAGAATTTTGCAGCGATGCTTGTTTGGTAGGTTGCTTTGATATTTGCTTTGAGGCAATGTTGCCAAAGCTCCAACCAATAGCCGCAATCAAAATACAAATAAAGCCCGTCAGCGGCATGTCGCCACCAAGATTAAGCGTAATGGTCGTCAATCCTAAAATGCCAAATACCATTCCGACAATTTGCAAACGGCTTACGGTCTCGCCCAACATGAAATAGGCCAAAAGTACGGTAATAAAAATCTGAATCTGCAATAGCAGTGCGGTAAGCCCAGCCGACGCGCCTAGATGCATCGCTGTGAAAACAAAAGCGTACTGCATGACAAAGGTGCCAATGGCATAGATGAATAGCGTCCGATTAAACTTAGGCGGCTTTAAGAAAAAAACCAATGGCACAGCCGTAAAGAAAAAACGCATTGCTGTCAGCATCAGTGGCGGAAAGCTTTCAAGTCCCCAAGCGATAAATGAAAAGTTTACACCCCAAATAAAGGTCACTAAGATAGCTAATGCCGTTTGTAAAGGAGTCATATAGTTATCCTAATTTCTTATGATTGATGAACGCGTTAAGCGTGTTGTTTTTATCTCACTTAAACGCTTTAGCATTAAAATTGGCATGGTAGGTAGAATTAGTGCTGACGGTGTATTGCTTTTAAACCCCATTATTTTTCACCTTGATCGTTTTGACAGTTATAAACAATTCAAACTATAATTTAATTGACCATGACAGTACCTATACAGTTTTGCTTCTAGCAAACAATCTGTATCGTTACTTTTACCATGACGGTTCAATCGATCATTAATTTTAATAAAAAACAGGTTTTTTATGGACAGTAGCTATCGCTTGAATCCTAATCTAACGAAAACTGCCGCCGTCGCTGAATGGCTTCAGCAGCGTATCGATTGGCAAATCTACTTGCCCAATCAGCGCGTGCCATCGGTCAGAAAATTGGCAAAATTATTAAATATTTCAAGCTTTACAGTCGCTCAGGCCTATGAGCAATTGGTCGCAACCAATATCTTGATTGCCAAACCCAGCTCAGGCTACTATGTCAATGCGGCTTTAAGATCGAGCCACCAATACGCTAAAAATGAGCGCATAAATAAGTATCCAGTCATAGATACACGTTGGCTATTACAAGTCCTTAACAACACTCCGCATCACCTTTCACCAGGCTCAGGAACGCTACCAAACGATTGGGTGCGCAATGACAAAATGGAATGGGCAATCCGGCAGGTTACCCAGCAAGCTGACGACTTTATTTATAACTACGGAAATATCCAAGGTTATTTGCCGCTGCGTCAGCAGTTTGCACAGCATTTAAATACACTAGGGCTGCAAACCTGTGCTGACAACATTGTGACCACCGCCGGCGTCTCGCAATCGGTGACGATGGTCAGTCAGCTGCTTACCCAAGCTGGTGACACGGTGTTGGTAGACAGCCCAGGTTGGTATTGGTTATCCAGCTCCCTGCAGCAGCAAGGCTTAAATGTCATCGCGGT
This sequence comes from Psychrobacter sp. GTC18467, assembly GCF_055397455.1. Taxonomy (NCBI): domain Bacteria; kingdom Pseudomonadati; phylum Pseudomonadota; class Gammaproteobacteria; order Moraxellales; family Moraxellaceae; genus Psychrobacter; species Psychrobacter sp. GTC18467. Next base: position 2,108,673 of record NZ_AP038920.1, on the reverse strand, counting down.
TGATCGCGATCATCAAGGCCCTGATATTGAGCAGTTGCAAAAGATGTTTGCAGCGTATAGACCAAAATTGTATTTAACCAATAGTGTCCTTCATAACCCAACGTCTTATCATTTGCATCCTGCCCGAGCGCATCAAGTGCTTAATTTGATTCATAAATATGACGCTTACATTTTTGAAGATGATTTATATGCCTCGCTGGTGCCAAACGGTCAAGCGCTACGATATGCCAGTCTTGATCAGTTCGAGCGGGTGTTTTATGCCACAGGATTTTCAAAACTGATGGCATCAGGTTGGCGTGTAGGAATGCTCGTTTGCCCTGAAAAATTTATTGATGATGTCATACGCATTAAAATATTAAGTAATTCAAATACGCCAGAACTTGGTGAGCGGGTCGTCCATCGTCTATGGACTCATGGCGAGTATCGTCGGCAAATTAAAAAGGTTCAGCAAAATTTATATTTAGCACATCAAAGACTGCGTGAAGCACTACCTAAAATTGGTCTTGAATATCCAGAGCATACGCAGTCAGGAATATTTATTTGGGTAGATACCAAGCAGGATACAGGACAATTGGCATTAGACGCTTATAACGATGGCTGGCTGGTTGCGCCGGGGCATTTGTTTCATCCAGATGCAAAACCTTCGAGCTATATGCGATTGAATGTGTCAACGACAAGCGATGAGTTTTTGGTCTGGTTGGGAGATTATTTAAAGAGTAAGGCGTAAGCTAATTTGTATTGCAGCTAAAGGATTACCACCAATACGTTGGATACTGCCTATCCTTACCTAAATTATTATAAATCAGCGCGACAAAGACTAATACAATAGATCCTAGCAAGGTTGGAGTAATTAGAAAACTCCAATTCACCGCGCCAAGCATCACTATCAAAGGATTAGATCCAGCAGGCGGATGCGGCATTCTAAATAGTAGCATCAAAGCAATGGCCGTTCCTACAGCGGTTGCCATACTCCACCAATGAATGCCGAACAACGTCATAAATACCAGCCCTGTAAAAGTTGCAATAAAATGGCCGCCTATCACATTTCTTGGCTGTGCAAAAGGGCTTGCAGGGTAAGCAAATACTAATAAGCAACTTGCACCAAATGACCCTAAAATCATAATTAGCTCAATTGAACTTCCTAAGATAGCAAGTGTTGCCGTCGCAATAGTCCCGCCCAGCCAAGCAATAAGTATCATAATTAAAGGCAATCTGCTAGGACATGGACTAATTTGGCCGTTAAGTTTCCGCAAATTAAAAAATGAGTTCATATTTTCCCTATAAGCAACAGATGATAGATAAACTATGTATACCGAACGGTATATAATACAAGTATACCGTTCGGTATGATAAAATACTACTGTTTTTACTCATCAAAATAATAGGAAAAAGGCGAATGAAACTACGGGATAAAATTCTACAAAAAAGTTATGAGGTGTTTTATGAAAAAGGCTTTCACGATAGTGGTGTAGAACTGTTAGCGAAACAGGCTGGAACTACCAAACGGACTTTATATGCTCATTTTGGCAATAAAGAAGGCTTAGTTGATGAGGTACTCAGGTACCGTCATCAGATGTTTATGGATCAGTTAGACGCTCATTTTGATAAACTGGAGCTTAAAAATACAGCAGATGTTGCATCAGGCTATTTAAATTTTTTAGAAAACTGGACGTCATCAGAAGACTTTTTTGGGTGTATGTTTATCAATGCTTGTGCTGAATATTCGGATGACAAGTCTTCCCCGCATCAAATAGCCAAGCAGCATAAAACTGATGTTAGACAATGGCTATTTGATAAGTTTAATCAGGTAGGGGCGGAAAATGCTAGGCAGAGATCAGATACCTTATTTGTATTTGGCGAAGGTATTATCGTTACGGCGCAAACGGGTCAAGAGTTACTGGAGTTAGACCTTAAATCTTTAAGCGATTTTAGCTAAGACAATAAATAATTGAGTGATCAAACATCTTGCATAGGTTACCGCTAGCTCTCATAACTCCATCAGTAAAAGTTAATGAACTGGTACTTTTGCAAGAAGTCTATCATAGCCTAATAAAATTAGGTAAAGACTCAATCCGCTCAAACCAAGTACGTAGGTTTTTATAAGATGATAGATCTAATCCGCCTTCTTCCGCATTATGCGTGTAAGCATACAGGCTAATATCAGCAAGGCTAATATTGTTTCCTAAAATATAATGTTTAGTTTGAAGCTGATTGTTTAGATAGCTAAGAATGTCTTTTGATTTGATAAATTTTTGTTGGTATTCTTCTAGCCGACTAGGTATCATATTTTGAAATTTTTTGATAAATCTTACGGAGGCTAAGTTAGGTCTAACTTCACCTTGCTCATACAGTAACCATTGCCACATTTTTGCATAATCTAAGGCAGAGTTCGGAATGAGTGCTGAACCCTCAGCCAAATATCTAATAATAGCGTTAGATTCTAATAATAAAGCAGGTTCGCTATTAGCTGATAAGTTACCAGGTTCAATTTGTAGAACAGGTACTTGACCTAGGGGATTAATCCGTAAAAATTCAGGCTGTCTATTTTCTTGCGTTAATATATTGATTTCAATCCATTGGTATTTAATGTTTAATAGCTCGCAAGTTAGTCTCGCTTTATAGCTATTTCCAGAAAATTTATTACCGTATAAAGTGTTCACGGTTTATCCTTATTATGAAAAATAAACTTTAATCTATCTATTTTTCACAATAAACGCTAGAGTTATTTAAAATTAAGGAAATAAAATGTCAGGAATTAAAGAGTTAACTCAATTACTTACTGCAATACAGCCAAAACTATTAGACCATGAGTTCGTATTTTGCACTGTAACAGGACAGTTAAATCAATATTTAGCATTAGAACCAATCGCAACATTTATGGAAGCTGAAGGCTTGACGTTAGTTTTAGCTAAAGATAAAGCTGATAAAGCCGGTTTGCATTATGAAGGTATTTTTCGGCAAATTACATTAACCGTTCATTCAAGCTTGCAAGCTGTAGGGTTAACTGCTGCTGTTTCAACAAAGCTTGCTTCCAAAGGTATCAGTGCCAATGTTATTGCTGCTTACTATCATGACCATATCTTTGTTTCTCACTATAAGGCAGAAGCAGCTTTGATTGCTTTAAAAGAACTAAGTAATGAATCAAAAATTTAAAAAATGGATGAGAAATACTAATGATTAAATCAGTCATTCAAGAAGAAGCAACCGGTTGCGGCATCGCGTCAGTTGCCAACATCGCTGGAAAAAGTTATTCGGAAATGAAAGCGATTGCTAATGATTTGGGAGTTTACGCTTCTGATAAATCGCTTTGGTCAGACACAAAGTATGTCCGAAAGCTGTTAGCCCATTTAGGGTTTCAAACTTCCCATAGCGAGATAGCATTTAAGTCTTGGGAGGCGCTACCAGATTTAGCATTATTAGCGATTAAGCATCACGTAGATGATGGCGTTAGCTTTTGGCATTGGGTCGTTTTTAAACGTTTAGAGGGTCAGCCTTTTGTTTTAGATTCTGCCAGTTATTTACCTTCGAATTTCCGCCAAGATTTTACAGCGATGCAGCCAAAGTGGTATATTGAAGTAAGTAAAGGTTTTTAATTTATAATCATGATTAAAAACTAAGTATTGAAATGTCCTTTCAACTATTTACGCTTGGAATCAATATCAATAAATCCGTTTCTCCGATATCAATACCTATTTGGCTAAGCAAAGTCGTCACTTGTCCACGATGATGAGTTTGGTGATTAAAAAGGTGTTGAAGTAGCATAAAAAAGGGCTTTTTAAAAACCTCACCTTTAGTACTTTGATAGCTCAAAATACTTAAGCAATCATCTTCATTCAATTCATTAATAAATTCAATGGTCACTTGATCTAAAGCTTGCCTAGCAGTAATAAAGTTTTGCTTATCTTCAAATAAAATTTGCGTAAGACTGCTTGGTAAAGCAAATTCTTGTAATGACTCTAAGGCTTTAACGCCTGTCGGATAGTTGGGATGTTTATTAAATCGATTAAGCCAAATTAAATCGCCTACCATCAAATGATTTAATGTTGCTAATATCGAGCTAAAAAATGCTTTTTGATCCTGCCATAACGTTTCACTGGGTATGGTTGAGATGCTAGCACAAATCTTTTGGTTTATCAGGGCATTGTATTTTTCCATAACTTTAAAGTTAGCTATCACCATAGATTATATCGCCCTTATAAACCCATCATTATCATAAAATCTAGTTGATTTTTGAGTATTTATCAATCACATTTTTAGCGCATGGATTGCTCCAATACTTCAAAAACTTTTGGATGATTCATTTGTGCCACATTAAATCGCATAAAGCTATCCGCCTTTTTAGATAAGCTAAACGCATTTCCGGGCGCTAAGACCACACCTTGCGACAAACATTGGTTTGCCAATTGAGTGGCGCTATGATTATCTGGCAGTCGGCACCAAAGAAACATGCCAGCTTTTGGTATCAGCCATGGCACGATTCCCAAGTTTTTTAACCGTGGTAGGACTTGATTTCGCGCATTTGCAAGGCGGTTATGAATCGTCGTCATATGCTTGCGATAACTACCGTCCATTAAGGCTGACAGCACGACTGCTGCTGCTAGCTGACCACCACCGAATCCCGTCGCTATTTTTAAGTCCAGTAAATCCTCGACCCATTCGCTAGGAGCTGCAATATAACCGCAGCGCAAAGACGCTGATAAGGTCTTAGAAAAACTGCCAATATAAAACACGCGTGATAAGCCATCTAAAGCGGCAAGACGTGGCGCCGAGCTTATTTCAAAATCTGCAAAAATATCATCTTCAACGATATAAAGCCCTGAAGCTTGGGCTAACTGCAATACTCGAAATGCCGCCGCGGCTGATAAAGTGGCTCCTGTAGGATTGTGAATGGCAGCGTTAGTGATATAAAGGCGTGGCTTATGCTCCTGTAATATCTTTGCAAAAATATTGATATCAGGACCCTCTGGCGTATAAGGTACGCTAATCACTTTGACCCTGTGGGCGCGCAATAATGCTCGAAAGTTAAAATAGCATGGATCATCAACCACTACCGTATCGCCTGGCGTCAATAAAAAACGAAAAATTAAATCTATTGCCTGAGTTCCAGATTCGGTCAATATCACTTGTGACGGCTTTGCCTCGATTCCAAGTTTTGTCATTCGCCGCGTTAATAGCTGCCTTAGCTCAAGCAATCCAAGTGGCGTTGCATATTCACTGATCACGGCGGCATCACCTCGTGCCACATGCCTTAGACCTCGGCGCATGCCTTCTTCAAATAGCCAGTCGGGTGGTAGCCAACCGCAGCCAGGTTTTAATACATCTTTTATCGAATCACTAGAGGGCTCAAGCGACTGCCGCGATATCCATAACGGGTCAACCGCGCGATCAAGATTATGCCCAGCTTCTTTTAATAATAGTGGGGCTGTGGTCTCTGCGACATAAAATCCAGCACCAGGACGCGAGTAAATGGCGCCTTCCGTTTGCAGCCGCTCATAAGCCTCAACCACCGTTGAGGGCGAAAATCCATAAGCTTTTGCAGCAGCTCGTATGGACGGCAGCCTGGTTCCTGGCATATAAGTGACCGATGCTATTTTTTCTTTGACACCTGCCATGACCATTTCAATTCGGGTTACTTGAGTTTTCATTTTTTTATCAGTGAGCCTATGATTGAGTCATTTTGACAATTTCACTGTATGGTATCTATACGCCAAACAGTTCTAATGAATTGTACTGGATTGTATGTGGTGATCCTAGCTTCCTTTTGATTTAATCATTGAACTTCAAACGAGGTAATATTGGCTTTAAAGCGACTTTTGCTCAAAGCCAAGATGGCAACTTCAACAAATCTTTTCAAAAGTAGCTTTTATGATGACAAAGAACAGCAATAAATATTTGGCATTTGCATTATGCGTGATAACGACGAGTGTTAATGTCCAAGGTCCGTTGTATGCGCTCTATGCGCAAAATGATGGTTATGGGGTTCTGGCAACTACAATAGCGTTTTCTTTTTATGTCTTAGGCGTGATCCCAGTTTTATTAGCCTTTGGCGGTCTGTCTGATAGGATTGGGAGACGCAAGACGATTTTGATTGCTTTAGGGTTATCAATAGCAGCTACAGCTTTGATGATGTTTTATCCCTACACACGGGCGCTTGCGGCAGCGCGATTTATGCTTGGGGTAGGAACTGCATTAATGGCAGCAACGGCAACGGCCTATATGATTGAGCTGATTGGCGCGTCTAATACGGCTCGCGCCACCACTTGGGTTACAGCCAGCACGACGGTAGGATTTGGTTTGGGTCCTGTACTTACTACCGTGTCTTTGCTAGCTTATGAGTCTTCGCAACCTGCCAGCTTTTATTTTTTATTGATCAGCGCGTTCTTATCGATATTTTTAGTTTGGCAATTGCCTGAAACTGCACCAAAACGAGATACTTTTGGCACCATGCTTAAGCTGCCTTATTTTAATCGTGACGTGTTGTGGTTCGGCGGCGCTATTTTAATTTGCTGGGCGACCACAGGACTTGTGCTGTCGGTGATTCCATCCGTATTAGCAGCGCATGGTCTTGGAAAATATGCAGGGATCTCTTCTATGCTTGCCATTAGCTGCGGATTGTTATTTCAGCCAATCGCTCGAAAGCTTGATCCTAAAGTATCTACCAAGCTTGGTATTTTAATTTTACTTCCCACCTATGCTTTGCTGACTTGGGGCGCGCTGAATGCCAGTTTACCTGCAATTTTGTTGGCAGCATTTTTAGCAAGCAGCAGCTGCTATGGTTTTGTTTATCTAGGCGGGCTATCGGGCGTAGCGCGCTCTGCTGGCAATGAGCAAGCGCGCGCCAGTGCGGGCTACTTTTTAATGGCATATTTGGGGTTTAGCGTTCCGGTCATTCTTACTGGATTGATTGTTGATCGCTATGGTACGGCTTTGGCATTTTATGCGTTTGGATTATTTTTAATGTTAGGGGCACTCATTTTGTTTGGCAGTCAATTTAATTTAGCAATGAATCGAAATAGCCATTTTGATGTTTAATAAATCAACAATACTGATCTGTAAGTTCCTTTTTAAATGAATAGAAATGATCTACTCATATTGTAAGTAAATGAAAGATCAATTTTCGTCAATAACATGCACAAAAAAACCTCAAGCAAATCATTACTTGAGGTTGAAACTTTTGCAAAGCTTAAGTTTTAAATATGGCGCAGCGGACGGGACTCGAACCCGCGACCCCCGGCGTGACAGGCCGGTATTCTAACCAACTGAACTACCGCTGCTTAGGTCGCTTAACGTGTTTAGCCACTCGCTAATAAGTGGTGGGTGATGACAGGCTCGAACTGCCGACATTCTGCGTGTAAGGCAGACGCTCTACCAACTGAGCTAATCACCCTGAGAAGCGTTTGAAAAAAGCACTGCTTTTTTAGCTTCGCAAGAGAAAATCTTTTAAAGAAAATTTTCTAAAAGCATTAACCGTTTAATCAACTTTTAATGCTTTAACCTAGAACTCATATCGCCCTTGGTATGGGTGGCTATTATATACATTTAAAAAGGTCTGTCAAACGCTAATTTGCCTATTTTTGCATAAAAGTGACCAATTTATCCCAAACTACTGATTTTAATAGCAATATAAATTAAATTATTTTGCTATTTTTTAACTTTGGGCTAAGGCTTTTTCAATATCAGATGCTATAGCTTCAGGGGTAACCGTTGGGGCATAGCGTTTGATGACCTTGCCATCACGGCTGATTAAAAATTTGGTAAAGTTCCATTTAATCGCATCATTAATCATACCGCCCTGCTCGTCCTTGAGCCAAGTAAAAATAGGGTCAGCGTTTTTGCCGTTGACATCAATTTTTGTCATCATATCAAAACTGACGCCATAGTTTTTTTGGCAAAACTCACCAATGTTTTCGTTACTTTCAGGGTCTTGACCGCCAAACTGGTTGCACGGAAAGCCAATGACCATAAAACCTTGGTCTTTATAGCGCTGATATAACACTTCAAGACCGGCAAACTGCGGCGTAAATCCGCAGCGGCTTGCAGTATTGACGATAAGTAACACTTGACCTTGATAGTCGCTTAGGGGTTTATCTTTGCCATCAATGGTTGTGGCAGAAAATTGATATAAAGGGCTCATTAATGGCATTGTCCTTATGAAGAATTGAGGTTAGTCAATGAGAATGATTACTGTGATTTATCAAAATCAAGCGACACCGAGTTAATGCAATAGCGCATTCCGGTGGTATCACGTGGACCATCAGAGAATACATGACCTAAATGAGCGCCACAGTTGCTACAAGTAACTTCAGTTCGGCGCATTCCGTGTGAGGTGTCTAAATGCTCATTGATGGCACTATGATTGGCAGTTTGGTCAAAACTTGGCCAGCCACAACCCGCGTCAAACTTGTTTTCAGAATGGAACAGTTCCGCGCCGCAGCCTTTACAGCGGTAAACCCCTTTATCTGTCAAATCATTATAAGCGCCAGTAAATGGTCGCTCCGTGCCTTTTTCACGCATGACGTGGTATTCATCAGGGCTTAAGCGCTGACGCCAGTCGCTATCGGTGAGCTGAGCAATTTCATCACGGCTAAGTTGATTGTCTTTCATGGTTTTATCCTTTTTTATTGTTCCTAGTATTCCTGCTAGCGGATAATCGTTAACTTCATAAACATAGCGCAAAAAAAGCCAGCGGTGCAATCTACGGCGACATATCTTTACTAAATTGTCACGCAAACTGCTGTTAGAAGTGTCTTTTAGACAAACTTTTATCATTATAATTGAGTTTGCTAAATATTTATAACCATTGGTATTTTCTTAGATTTGCAAGTTTTACTTGCGCAAAATAATTATTATCAAATACCCCTTGCAAGTTACTAGGTTATGCAATAATATCTTGCATTAAGCATTAGTTAAATTCTTTTTCTTTGACTCCTTATTTTCATTTTTTTATTGTTATCATACCGATAAGGGGTAGATATGACCATCAACAAGGACATGCTGGCTCAAGGCGAAAGATTGGCTCGATTGCGCCGAGACCAAGGCATGACCGCAAAGCAACTGGCAGCAGCAATGACCGCTGCAGGGGCAAAAGTCAGCCGTGGTGCCATTTCCAATTGGGAGCGCGGTATCAATGGCATCGTTTCATCAAAACTTCCAACACTGGCGCAAATTTTAGGCTGCTCTGAGGGCTACTTATTGCGCGGTGACCATCAACCCGCTTCAGTCTCAAATCAGGACGATTTTAAAGGTTCAGTAACTATGGAAAATTCAGCAAATAATCAAGACGCAATTGACAATCCTCATGATTCAGTCGCTCATGACAATGGTAACCCAACGACATTTGCCGCCGGTGATAATGGCAACAATGTAACGCTTGCCGTTCCTACAGATACGCAGCCAAAATCTGGGGATAAAAAAGAAGGTAAAACTGTGAGCAAGCTTAAAAAATCAGACAAATTACAAAACGTTTGCTATGACATTCGTGGACCATTGCTTAAAATGGCAAATAAAATGGAAGCCGAAGGTCAGCGCATTGTTAAGCTCAACGTTGGTAACCCTGCGCCATTTGGCTTTGAAGCGCCACACGAAATCTTGCGCGACGTGGCAGTTAACTTGCCAGAAGCCATTGGCTATTCTGATTCGCAAGGTATTTTTTCAGCGCGTAAAGCCGTTTTACAATATTACCAATCAAAAGGCTTATTATCAGCCGTTGACGTTCGCGACGTTTATTTAGGAAACGGGGTTTCTGAGCTTATCGTTATGACCATGCAAGCCTTGATGGACGATGGCGACGAAGTGCTTATCCCAATGCCGGACTACCCACTTTGGACGGCAGCGGCAAACCTTGCTGGCGGTACGGCGGTTCATTATCGCTGTAATGAAGATGACAACTGGCACCCTGACATTGAAGACATCAAGTCAAAAATCACCAGTAAAACCAAAGGGATTGTGGTTATTAACCCCAACAACCCAACCGGTTCGCTTTACTCTGACGAAATCTTAAAACAAATCGTTGAAGTTGCCGTTGAGCATGACCTTATCATTATGGCGGACGAGATTTATGACCGCGTGTTATATGATGGCATGTCACACACCCCAATGTGTACGCTTTCTGATGATGTGTTGATTTTATCTTATAACGGCTTGTCAAAATCACACCGCATTGCTGGCTTCCGTGCCGGTTGGATGATGGTTTCAGGTCGCAAGAGTCACGCAACCGACTTCATCGAAGGCTTGGATATGCTTGCCTCAATGCGTCTTTGCTCAAACGTTCCGGGGCAATATGCCATTCAAACGGCAATGGGCGGCTATCAAAGCATGAAAGAGCTGACCTCTGAAAAAGGTCGCTTGTTTAAGCAGCGCGAGTTGACCATTTCACGCCTTAACGCCATTAAAGGTATCTCGTGCACCATGCCACAAGGCGCGTTTTACTGCTTCCCGAAAATGGACCCTGAAGTTTATCCTATCGAAGACGACATGCAGTTTATGATGGATTTGCTGCTTGAAGAAAAAGTGTTGATGGTTCAAGGCACCGGCTTTAACTGGGATAAGCCTGACCATTTCCGCGTGGTCTTCTTGCCAAACCTGCACGACTTAGAAGAAGCCATGGACAGCCTCGACCGCTTCTTTGCTAAAAAGCGTCAGCAGTTTGGTACAGACTAATTATGGTTTGATTATTAAAAAGTTAAGCCATAAAAAAACGCAGCCTTAAGGTTGCGTTTTTTATTTGTCCATAAAGCGCGAAAAATTAAAATATTTTCCCTAAAATGACAAAGCTGATGGCTGACATGATGGCAGCAGCCGGTAGGGTAATCACCCAAGCCAGCGCAATCGGCTTCATCAATGCCCAGTTGGTGTTTTTATTGACAATACCAATGCCCAATACGGCGCCAACTAGCGTGTGCGTGCTCGATACCGGAAGCCCCATGGTTGATGCGCCCATGACCACGGCAGCGGCAGCAAGTTCGGCAGAAAACCCTGAAGCAGGGTGCATTTTGGCAAGGTTGGTGCCAACCGTTTGAATCACTTCTTTACCAATAAACCAAAGCCCAACGATAAGCGCCACACCAAAGGTGAGCATCACCGCAGACGGCACTGCCGCATGCGAGGCGATTTGATTGGTACGAATAACGTCCATAATCGCTGCAAAAGGTCCAACCGCGTTGGCAATGTCGTTTGAACCGTGACTAAAGGCAAAGGCAGAGGCGGTAAACACTTGCATCCAGCTGAACATGATAAAAGTGGCTTTGGTTAAGTTTTCTTTGTGCTTGCCGCGAATGGTTTTGGTATAAATAAAGGTAGCAAGCCAAACTAGCGCCCCTGCCATTCCCATAAATAGCAAACCATGAAGGTTGGTTAAAGAGCTGTTGACGTTTTTTAGACCTTTAAATACCACCATCGAGGTCATGACCACCGCGCCAAATGCAGCAATTAACGGCGCCCATTTTTTCAAGGCTTTTAGGGTATCAAGGCTTTTGCGCTCATGCTCGATGTCATAAAGGTTTTGATAGTAGTCAGTTTCCAAATCCTCGCGGTCGCAGTCCTCTTCTTTAAACACTTCTTGGTCACGGAGCATGGCTGAGGTGTAAGACAGCTGCAACGACTCGGATAAATTTTCAAAAAACTCTTTGTGGCTTTCTTTAAGGGCGCGTTTGCTTTCTTTTAATTCATGAATGTGAATTTCGGTTTTGTCATTATAATCAATGATGTTCTTTTTGATTTGACCGTATAAAAAGTAAGCCAATACCCCGCCAAGCAGCGGCGACAATACCCAAGAGATGGCAATTTGACCAATGGTTGCCCAGTTGATGGTGGCAAGTGCCATTTCGCTACCGCCAATATTAAAGCCAAGCACGATAGAGCTGCCAATAACGCCACCGATAATGGCGTGAGTGGTCGATACCGGAAGCCCTTTTTTGGTGGCAAACAACAGCCAAAACGCTGCGGCAATCAAGGCTGAGAGCATCACATAAATAAACTGATTTGGCGAGACGCTAAAGCCGTCCAAATCGACAATGCCTTTGCGGATAGTATCGGTAACTTCGCTTCCTGCCAATACCGCCCCTGACACTTCAAAAATCGCGGCAACGACCAACGCTTGCGTCACGGACAATGTCCCTGCCCCTACGGACGTTCCAAAGGAGTTGGCAACGTCATTACCGCCAATGTTAAACGCCATAAACACGCCAAACAAAGTTGCAATAATGAATAAAAACGACTGTTGGTGCAGCGTATAGTCAAGCCCCCACCATAAAAAATAAGCAGTCATACCAATGAGGAGCAGCGCAAATGCGGCGTTAATTCGCATTGAGCCTTTTGCGTCGGTTGGGGTAGCTGAGTTGGTTACCATAAATAATTTTGCCTTACCTGAGCGGAATCTTTTTGGTCATGGGGTGTGGCTAAGAAAGGGTGTGCTGAGGAAAAAACAAGCGCACAATTTGGCTAAACCCCCAAAACCTGCTGTGCGCGTATTATATGACTAATTTATGACAACTTTATGACAACCAAATGACTTTAAAAAAAGCCTTATCAATCAATGACTTTTTCAAGTTGAGCAATCGCTTTTTCCAAAACTTGCAGCCGAGCAAGGCGCTTATCGTTGGTGGCGATGACGTGCCAAGGCGCCGCTTTGGTGTCGGTTCTTGCCAGCATATCTGCGCCCGCTTGAACGTAATCGCCCCATTTATCACGGTTGCGCCAATCATCTTCGGTCAGTTTGTACTGTTTATAAGCGGTATCAGCGCGCGCCTCAAAGCGTGACAGTTGCTCATCTTTATCAATGGCAAGCCAAAACTTAAGCACGATAGCGCCTGAATTGACAAGGTCGGCTTCAAAGCGGTTGATTTCCTCATAAGCGCGCTGCCAATCGTTTGGGACAGCAAATTTTTCCACGCGCTCAACCAATACCCTGCCATACCAAGTTCGGTCAAAAATGGCAATCCGGCTTAACCTATCGGTCTGCTCATTGGGCAGCCGCGTCCAAAAGCGCCAAAGATAAGGATGCTCAAGCTCAAATCTAAGCGGCGCGCCAATGTTATAAATTTGATACTCGCGCGGGTCAAGCGGCGCCACCAAACGCTTAATCGCCCCGCCCTTTCCTGCCGCGTCCATGCCCTCAAAAGCAAAAATCACATGGCGTTTTTGGCGCGCTCGCAGCAGCTTTGCCAGTTGCTGTTGGTATTTGGCAAGCTGCTCATGATAGTACTCTTTATCAAGCTCCGGCGACTTGGCAATATCAAGCAGTAGCTTTGGAATTTTAACCGCAGCAAAAGGCGTTAGCGGCTCGTCATCAAGGCGCGCCGATTTTGGTGGTTGTTGCAGCGATAACGGCACTTTACAGCTGCTCACCAATGCCGATTGCATCGCATGCAGCACATGATGACAAAATTGTAGCGCCGCTTGGTCTTTATCGTTACCATCAATAATGACCCAATCTTGCTGCTGACGTAACAGCGCGGCGGCAACTTCGTTAAACTGCTCAAGAACAGCCTCATCAAGCCAGTCAATTTGATATAAGTAGTTCCTCGCGCTTGGGTCAAAGCGCTTTTTTAGGGTGCTTTTATTGACATGAAACCAGCATTTTAAAACTTTGGTGTCGTTATTCATTAAGTCTTGCTCAAATGCTTGCAATTCGGTCAGTTGCTGCTGAAAATAGCGCTGCCATTGGCTCACAAGCTCATTTTTTTGAGTGGTGTTATTCTTGCGACTTGGATACTGTTTTGCCAATTGCAGCACCTCATTAAGCAAATCCGCGTACCAATTGCCAAAATATACCAAAACGTCACCATGACGCGGCAGCGCTTTGGTAAAGCTTTGCCAAATCGGCTGATGTTTTAACGGCGGCGCGCCTATGGTCGCCTCAACTTTGAGCAGCCTTGGGTCAACCCACTGCCGAAGCTGAGTCACCGCCGTCCCTTTGCCCGCCTCCTCCATGCCATTAACCAACACCAAAAGCCCCGTTGCTTTGACATTGGCTAATGCTGACTCACGGGTAGCTCGCAGTGCAAGCTGAGCCTGAATAAGCGCCACCCGCAAGTCGTCCGAGGTGTCTGTAAACGCGCTCAATGGGTTGGGAATAAGCCAATTGTCAATGTCCTTATTAAAGCTGTCTTGAAGCTGTTGTAGCGCGGCAGCATGAGAGTCGGCAGATTTTTGGGCAGGATCAGGAGGGATTTGGTCGCATGGCTTCGTTTTTGCTGCGCTATTTTTTACCGCTGTGGCTGTTTTTTGGTTCATTATTGCCTCGCAAAACTGACTGAAATCTTGTTATTTTATGGGGTTTGACTTTTGCTTTGAGTTTTATCTTAAGCAAAAGTGGCAACCAAAACCGTTTGGCAATTGTATTCGCTATCGTTTTATTCTAAGGTGTCATTTATAATAGCGCCAAGATAAACTGCCCAACCTTACTTTTTTAATAAACAATAATAAGCCGCTGCGCTTGATGATAGGAATGATAAGTTATGACCGCTTTGAGTAATTTGCAACAACATTTAGACCGTTATTGGGCATTGCCTTACCATGACAACGCTGAACTTAAAGCCAAGCTTGATGCGGTTCAAGACTGGCAGCGCGACCGCATTCGCAGCAGCCACCAAGCGCTATTTAATGAGCCAAAAAACAAAGCGATGGCAAGTTATTTTTTAACCCAGCTTTATGGCGGCGATGATTTTAAGGTATTGGCTAAGCAGTTGGGTCGCGTCATTCCTAAAGCTAAAAAAGTAGAAAAACTGGCAAAAGAGTCCGCCCTTGAAACTGGAAGCCTTGCCATTCAAGCGGCGATTTTAGCGATTGAGCTTGATTTAGATTTGGCAACTTATTTGCTTGATAATGATTTGGAAGTCACACAAAAAAATATGCTTGCCGCGTATCGGGCGGTGGATAAGGCTGACGCGCGCCGCTATCAAATTGACAATTTAAAAGACGTTTGCTACAAAACGGACAAACATTTAAACTCATTTATCCTAAAAAAAGCCTTTGCTTTGACCAAAAGCGCCGCTTATAGCCGAGGTTATCAGCCGCTTTATGATTTTATTGATGCCGGATTTGTGGCGATTAAACCGCTAAAAAGCGTTGGCGGTTTTATTGAGCCATTTTGCGAGGGTGAGCTTAAAGTCATTGATAAAGTTCACAATCAAGACTTAACGGACACTCAAGTGTTTGATATGCTGTAATTTGAGCCTTCACCATCGCTGCCTGCTGCAATTTTGATAACAATAACAACCAAACTTTGGATATTTTTATGACCGATGCAACCGAAAATCACAACGAAACCAATAATATTAAAAACCTGCAAGATAAGCTGGTCAAAGACAGCGTTGAGCACAACGAAGCCTTAGTAAAACAGGCGGCAAAGCGTCAAGAAACGGCGACCACTAACGATGACTTTACCCAAGTGGAAGCGTTGCCGATTGGCGCGCCGCAAGGTCAGCAAGACTTCACCGACCAAAGCCTTGATAGCAAAAATAAAACCTCAGCATTTCATCAGCGCGATGACATCAGCAACCCGCACATAAGCAGCACCGATGGCAATGAAATCACCCACTTTGGCTATCAATCGGTCAATAAAGCTGACAAACAAGCTCGCGTGGCAGATGTTTTTACTTCCGTTGCCAAAAAATATGACATCATGAATGATTTGATGTCATTTGGGATTCACAGGCTTTGGAAACGCTTTGCCATTAGCTTATCCGGCGTCAGGTCAGGTCAGCACGTTCTTGATATCGCAGGCGGTACCGGCGATTTGGCAAAAGTCTTTAGCCGTGAGGTGGGGCGGCGCGGTCACGTTGTGTTATCTGACATTAACCCTGCCATGCTTGAGGTGGGTCGGGAGCGCTTGATTAACGCCGGCTGCAATAACGTTGATTTTATTCTTGCCAATGCCGAAACGCTGACGCCTTTTGAGGACAACAGCTTTGATTTGGTGACCATCAGCTTTGGGCTTCGCAACGTCACCGACAAAGAGGCGGCGCTTAAATCGATGTTTCGGGTGTTAAAACCCGGTGGTCGATTGTTAATTTTGGAATTTTCCAAGCCTATTTTTGAGCCGTTATCGAAAGCTTATGATTTGTACTCGTTCACCGCGCTACCGCTGATGGGCAAAATTGTGGCAAACGATTCTGAAAGCTATCGCTACCTTGCCGAATCCATCCGAATGCATCCCAATCAGCAAACATTGAAGCAAATGATGGAAGATGCCGGTTTTGAAAATTGCGATTATCATAATTTAACCGGCGGTATCGTTGCCGTTCACCGCGGCTTTAAAGCGTAGCGGTCGTTAATTTTTTTATTATAAAAAAGGTATCCTGTGATGCTGACTGTGCTTGTGTTAGCGGCAGCTGAAAAGCTGATAAATTTTGCCATTCAAAGCGATGACATTACCAAATCTGGGCTTGAGCCGCTTTGTGGCAAAGTGCTCAGATTGAATATGCAGCTGCCGCAGTTGCAACTTGAAGTTTTGTTTAATCAAGACCACATTCGCTTTGAGCCGGTGACGACGCCAAGTGTGTTTGAGACGAAACATCAGGTCGCAGACAGCGAGCGGCAAAACGCGTATTTAGCAGCAAATCGAATCGGTTTCAGTCAGCCGGATTGTACCATTTCGGTTGCCAATCCGGCTGAGCTGTTAAACCTTATTCGCAGCGCCGAGGGCAATTTGCCGATTGCAGGGGACTACAAAATCCTGATGCAACTCAAGCAGCTGATAGCAGGGTTTGACCCTGACATTGCAGGTCAGCTTGAGCCGATGATTGGCAAGCCACTAGCCAGTCAGCTGCAATTGGTCATTAATCAGCTAAAAGGCAACCTGCGCCAGTCCGCCAAGCGCACTTTTTATGACATCAGTGACTGGGCAAATGACATTGCCGGAACGGGCGCTCCTGACCCAAGCGATAAATCAGAGGCGGATAAGCTCAAACAGCAACTGCTCAGGCTGCGCGCCGATGTTGAGCGCGAAGAAGCCCGACTTGCCTTAATTAAAGCGGAGCAAGCGCGCCTTAATAATCAGCCTTAAGTGATTTAGAGTAATTATCCGTCATGTTATTATCGCACCACGCCCGCCTGCTTGAGCTTTGGGGAATTGCTGCCCGTTACCGAATTGACTCCCATTTTGCTATTGAAGAGGCGCCGCAGCTTGTGCCTATTGCAAGGCTTATCAAATTACACCCAAAAGCTTGGGGCAAATCGCATCAAGATAACGCCATTAAATTTGCTTTAGAGGACATGGGAACGCTGTTTTTAAAATTAGGTCAGCTGCTCTCAACGCGCCGCGATTTGGTGCCACCTGAAATTATCGCTCAGTTGGTACAATTGCAAGATAAGGTAAAGCCCTTTGATTCAAGCATTGCCATTGCCCAAATTGAAGACAGCAAATTTGGCTTAGGGGCGCCCATCAATCAGCTGTTTGCGCGATTTGATGACAAACCGCTTGCTGCTGCTTCCATCGCCCAAGTTCATACCGCAGCCCTCACCGATGGTCGTGAGGTTGTCGTCAAAGTCGTTCGCCCTGATATTCATAACGTTATTGTTCAAGATTTTGAATTGCTGCGTGAGCTTGCCAGTTGGCTTTCAGCAAGAATTGAGGCGGCGCGAGCGGTTCACCTGATTGATATCGTTGAAGATTATCGGCAAGTGATGCTCAACGAGCTTGATTTAACTTTGGAGGCCGACAACACCACCAAGATGCGCGAGAACTTTTTGGGGTCAGCGCTGATGTATGTGCCGCAGGTTTATGACGCCGCTAAAAACGTCATGGTGATGGAGCGCATTCAAGGCGTTCCCATTTCGCAAACGGCGCTGTTTGATAAGCTTGGCTACGACCGCGCCGCGCTTGCTGAAAAAGGCTTAACCATTTTTTTCACCCAAGTGTTTCGCGATAACTTTTTTCATGCCGACATGCACCCCGGCAACGTGTTTGTGGAAACGCCGCCGGTTGCCACTTTAACGCAAGCCAATCCGCCAAGCCTAACTCATGCGCCGCGCTATATCGGTCTTGATTGCGCAATTATGGGGTCGCTATCAAAAGACGACCAATTAATTGTGGCGCGGCTTTTATTGGCGGTGATGAACAATAACTTTACCGCGCTTGTCGATATCGTCAGCCGCGCTGGTTGGATTCCGCCGAATACCAATAAACATGCGCTGGTTCGCGATATGCGCCGGACGGTCGCGCCCATGCTACAAAAGTCCATCAATGAGATCGATTTTGCCGGTGTATTGATGCAGATTTTGGACATTGCTCGCCGCCATCACATGAGCATCCCGCCGCAATTGATGCTGCTTTTAAAGACTTTGGTTCACGTTGAGGGTTTGGGTCGCGATTTGTACCCTGATTTGGACATCTGGTCGCTTGCAAAACCGATTTTAACCGGCTGGGTGAAAGAGCAGCTTGACCCTTTGCGCAATTTGCAAGCGCTTCGTGAGCAGTTGCCTGAGCTACTGCTTTCAACCACCGACATTCCAAGGCTGCTTGACCAAGGATTGCAAAGCCTTGCTTCTCAAGGCGCACGGCAAGACTATCAGCTTCGCGAAATTCAGCAAATCCGCGCAGACTTACTCAACAATCGCCGCCGTGATTGGGCAGCGCTTGCCGGATTTGGGATTTGTATTGCCATTGCCACCCAAGTCATTGCTGCCGTATCGCCTGTATTTTATTTGCTTGCGGTATTTTTTGTGATTTGGCGAATGCTGGCTTAACCGTATTTTTTTAAAAGTTTTGCTTGAACCTTTTAATGTCATAATGAACGGCAAATGCTATTAAGCCATTTGGTCAATTGCCATTTGGGTAAGTACCCGACCGCGAGCGGTTCTAAGCACAAAGCCTTGCTGAATCAAATACGGCTCAATCACATCTTCAAGCGTTCCGCGGTCTTCTGCCATGGCAGCCGCAATAGCTTCAACGCCCGCCGGTCCCCCATCAAAGCGCTCATGTAAAATCTCAATATAGCGCCGGTCTAAATGGTCAAGACCGCGGCGGTCAACCGCCAACATATCAAGAGCGCCGGCGGCAATCACTCCGGTCACCGTGCCATCACCTTTGACTTCGGCATAATCACGGACGCGGCGCAGCAAACGGTTGGCAATCCTTGGCGTTCCGCGCGAGCGTCTTGCAATTTCAAGCGCGCCATCTTCGCTCATCGGCACGCGCATCAGCCTTGCTGCTCGGCTGACAATGGTGGTCAAATCGGCAATGTTATAAAACTCTAAGCGCTGAACAATGCCAAAGCGGTCGCGAAGTGGCGAGGTTAATAGTCCTGCCCGTGTGGTGGCAGCAACTAAGGTAAATGGCGGCAAATCAAGCTTGATGGAGCGCGCTGCAGGACCTTCACCAATCATAATATCCAGCTGAAAGTCTTCCATTGCCGGATATAAAATTTCCTCAATGACCGGACTTAAGCGGTGAATTTCATCAATAAAAAGCACATCGCCTTCTTCAAGGTTGGTCAGCATCGCCGCCAAGTCCCCTGCCCGCTCAAGAACTGGTCCTGAGGTTGAGCGCAAGTTTCCGCCCATCTCGCGAGCAATGATGTTGGCAAGGGTCGTTTTACCAAGCCCTGGAGGTCCAAAAATCAAGGTATGGTCAAGCGCTTCATCACGAGCGCGAGCGGCGCCAATAAATACTTCCATCTGCTCACGAACCACCGGCTGACCGATGTATTCCGCCAAAAGTGAGGGTCGAATATTGGCATCCGGCGCATCCCCAATGCCAGCTTCAGGATTAATCAAGCGATTTTGCATCATAGTTTTTGCCTAAAATTTTGGAAAAATAAAGTTAGCATAGCAGATTTGGGCGGTTAAATTTGCGCGCTCATAAAAAAAGCGACATCTGCTGTCGCTTGATTTTAATGCAATTGCTAAATTAAAAACCAGATAGCTGCTTGAGCGTGGCTTTTAGCAAGCTTTGGGTATCTGCAAAATTATCGCCCTGACTTTTCGCCGCTTTAATGGCAAGCTGAGCTTCTTTTTCCTTATAGCCCAAGCTAATCAGCGCGCCTTCGACCTCAGCAATGATACTGCCTTCATGAGGAACGCTAGCTTCGCTCATCGTCAGCTCTAAATGAACACTGTCCATTTCAATGTCGTTAAGCTTATCTTTGAGCTCAATCAATAAACGCTGAGCCGTTTTTTTGCCAATTCCGGGGATTTTGGTTAATGCAAGCTCTGAGCCTTGCTCAACGTGCAATTTTAATTCCGAGGCGCTCATGGCAGACAGCATGGCTAATGCCATTTTTGCGCCAACACCATTGATTTTAATGAGCCTTCGAAATACGTCGCGCTCTTTTTTATCCAAAAATCCAAACAGCAACTGTGCGTCCTCACGGACATGAAAATGCGTCCAAAGGCTCACCGATTGCCCAAGCTGCAACTGACAAAACGACGGCAGCGGCAGCTCAATCTCATAGCCCACGCCCGATGCGGTCATCAGGCACGCCGTTGGTGCCATCAACTGCTGAACTGTTCCTGAAACCATGCCAATCATAACTGTCTTATCCTTGTTGTCAGCTGCTTGGGTTGTCTTGCCAAGTTATTTTTGGTAAAAGCGAACCATATTTTCAAGGCTAATCGGGCGAATGTTATCCGCTTGACCTGCCGAGCCAAACGCTTCAAAACGATTGCTACAAATATCGCTCATCGCAACCATCGACGCTTTAAAGTATTTTCTTGGGTCAAATTCGCTTGGGTTTTTAGCTAAAAACTCGCGAATCGCGCCCGTTGATGCCAAGCGCAAATCGGTATCGATGTTGACTTTACGAACACCGTGCTTGATGGCTTCAACAATTTGCTCAACCGGAACGCCGTAAGTCTCACCGATATCACCGCCAAACTCATTGATGACTTTGAGCCATTCTTGCGGCACTGACGATGAGCCATGCATCACCAAATGGGTATTAGGAATGCGCTGATGGATTTCTTTAACCCGCTCAATTGATAAAATATCGCCCGTTGGTGGTCTTGTAAACTTGTAAGCGCCGTGGCTGGTACCAATTGCTATCGCTAGCGCGTCAACATTGGTATCATTCACAAACTGTTCCGCCTCGTCAGCACTGGTCAACAGCTGCTCGGTATCCAAAACGCCCTCAGCACCAATGCCATCTTCCTCACCGGCAAGCCCCGTCTCAAGACTTCCTAAACAGCCGATTTCACCCTCAACGGACACGCCGCAAGCATGCGCCATTTTAACCACCTCACGGGTGACACTGGCGTTATAGTCATAATCCATTGGCGTTTTGCCGTCCTCGCCCAATGAGCCGTCCATCATCACCGATGAAAAACCAAGCTGGATTGAGCGCTGACAAACCGCAGGAGAGGTGCCATGATCTTGGTGCATCACCACCGGAATATGCGGCCACTCTTCGATTGCCGCAATGATTAAATGACGCAAAAATGCAGATCCTGCATAGCCACGAGCGCCAGCACTGGCTTGAACAATCACCGGTGAGTTGCAAGCATCCGCTGCCATCATAATGGCGCGCATTTGCTCCAAATTATTGACATTAAATGCGGGAACACCATAACTGTGCTCAGCGGCGTGATCAAGAAGTTGACGAAGAGAAATTAAAGCCATAACACGCTCTCAAAATAAATATAAAGTAAAATCGCAAAAATGACCCGTTGCCGTGGTCATTTTCAAAAGCGATTATAGCAAATTTTGGTCGCGCTCGTGACAATTAAAACAACCCCCCTAACGCAAAAAAAGCCTTGGTTACCCAAAGCTTTTTTGATACGGCTTTTTCAACAAAAAGCTTAGTATTTTTGGTCTTCAGCAACCGCCGCTTCAGCTTCATTCGCTTCTGCATTTGCAGCAACGTCAGTTGCACCATCAGCCACTTTATTTGCGCCTTCGGCTACGGCTTCAGCAGTATTAGCTACCACAGCATTTGCCCCTTCTGAAAGTGCATCGCCAGTTTCGGCAACGGCTTCTGAAGCATTTTCGCCTGCCGTTTGCGCGCCCTCAGCAAGCTCAGTTCCGGCGTTTTGCGCGGCAACTTCAGCGTCAGCGGTTGCAGCTTCAGTGTTAGCTGCGGCATCGTCGGCTGCTGAATCTGCCGTTGCTGCTGCATTATCTTGAGTTTGTTGGCTACAAGCCGTTACTGCAAACGTTCCGGCAAGGATACTGGCAAGTAATAAATGACGTTTTAACATGATATTCCTCTTAATTTAATATTTTCTTAAACTTAACGCAGAATTTATAATTTGCCCAACAGCTTTAATTTTTCGGGGGAAATTAATTAAAAATAACCCTTACTCAATGTTATAAGACTAATAATAAAACCGTTGGAAATTATCCAAATCAGTGATAAAGACTATTTAAATCATCTACTATCAAACCTCAATAGAGTAGCCGAACTTGCCGAGAATTGTTGTACAAATCGTGTTACTACTGTTGTAATTCTAAAGCAGCAACTGCTGGCAAGGTTTTGCCCTCAACAAATTCTAAAAACGCGCCGCCGCCGGTTGACAAATAGCTGACGCCTTTTTCAACATTATATTTATCGATGGCGGCTAAAGTATCGCCGCCGCCGGCAATTGAAAAGCCTTGGCTTTGTTCAACAGCTTTTGCCAAAATTTTGGTGCCCTCGCCAAACGCATCAACTTCAAAAACGCCGACCGGACCATTCCATAAAATGGTTTTGGCAGTTAAAATGGCTTCGGCAAGTTTTTCAGCACTTTTTGGGGCAATGTCCAAAATCATGTCGTTATCGCCAATCTCGCTGACCGCTTTGATGGTGGCTTTGGCGTTTTGTAATGACCCCATAAAGTCATCAAAATCAATGGCGTTTTTATCAGCAACGACAACAAATTCGGGCAATAAAATCTCGGTTTTGCTCATAATGTCGCGCGCGGTTTCCACCAAATCTGGCTCGAAAAGCGAGGCGCCAACCGAATAGCCTTTTGCTGCCAAAAAGGTATTGGCAATGCCGCCGCCAACGATAATTTGTGAGCAAATCGCCGCTAAACTGTTAAGTACTTCAAGTTTGGTGGAAACCTTTGAGCCGCCAACGATAGCAAGCATGGGCTGAGCAGGCGCTTCAATGGCTTGGGCAAGCGCATCAAGCTCGGCGGCAAGCAGAGGTCCTGCACAAACTGGCTTGTCGGCTGCTCGCATCGCGCGCGTGACGCCCTCAGTTGAGGCTTGCGCGCGGTGTGCTGTTCCAAAGGCGTCCATCACAAATACGTCAGCAAGGTTGGCATAAGCCTGAGCAAGGTCGCTTACGTTCTTTTTTTCGCCTTGATTAAAGCGCACGTTTTCAAGCAGTACCACCTCACCCATTGCCACATTAACGCCATTGGTTAGATAATCGTCAACCAAGCGTACGGGTTTGTCAATGCTGGCGCCAAGCTTATTGGTTAAATAGTCAGCCACAGGCGCAAGTGAGTATTTTTCCTCAAATTCGCCCTCAGTAGGACGCCCTAAATGTGAGCAAACAATCACCGCTGCACCTTTATCCAGTGCCATTTGAATGGTCGGCAAGCTTGCTTGCAACCTAGCATCGCTTGCCACTCTGCCCTCTTTAATGGGAACATTTAAATCTTCGCGGATAAGCACCACTTTATTGGCAAGCGGCATCTCGCTCATGCGTAAAAAATTCATGACTGACTCCTAAATCGTTATTATCTCTAAACTTTCGACCAAATTGCGACCTGCATTTTAGCTGCGCCGCTTATCAGCGTCAACGGTTGGCGGCGCGAGTTTTAACACAAGATTTAAAAACTTCAAGCAAAGTGCAGCAACGCTTTTCGCCACTCCTCACAGCGCTTGGCTATTTGAGAGACGGGCAAATCCATAATATCGCCAACCACGGCAACATAACCAATAGCAAGCTGTGAAAGTTTGCTGATATTTTCAGCACTTAAGCCGCCAATCACACAAATATCAATACTCTGATTGCAGCCTTGTTGAAGCTTATCAATGCCAATAGTAGCTGCGTTTGGCTTGGTGGTTGAGGCAAAAATAGCGCCCATTGCTGCATAAGTTGCGCCCTCATCTTTTGCTCTAGCCACCAAATCCAAATCGCCATGGCAGGTTCGACCGATGATGGCGTCAGAACCAAGCTTGGCTTTGGCGTCCAAAACATTGCCATCACTTTGACCTAAATGAACACCAACGCCAAGCTTGGCAGCAAGGTCAATATCATCATTCATCACCACCGGAGTTTGATATTTTTTGGCAAGAGCGATAATTTGCCGCGCTTCCGCCTCAAGTCTGTTTTGACCCTCTGTTTGCAAAAGCACTTTTTTGCGGCGAATTTGCAAAAGTCCAATCACGCCCGTTGCAAGCGCAGCTTCAAGCTTTTGATAAAGCAGCTCAAAGTCATCATCACTGGTCAATAAATACAGTTGAGGAATGCTTGTGGTCATTATTTTTGTCCTAATTGTTATTTTAGCTTTTCAAATGCCCATAAAAAAAGACCGTTATTGGGATAACCGTCTTTTTTATTTTTAATCAATAAAGCTTTACACCGTTTGCCGCGTTGATAAGCTATTTAGGATACTTTTGGCATCTGCCCAACGTGTGTTTGAGCTGTTAGCGCCTAAAATGACAATGATGGCAGGGCGGTTATTGACCCGAGTTTCCATGACCACGCAGCGACCGGCTTCGTTAATAAAGCCAGTTTTTGAAATACCAATGGGGTAATCACCTGAGCGCACAAGAACGCTGGTGTTATTGGCTTTATAAACGCGGTTGCCTGAATTGTAGTTCGACACGTAAAAGTCGTAGTTTTTGGTGGTTGAGAAACGGCGGATGACGTCATAGTTACCGGCGGCTTTGACCATTTTGGCAAGGTCGCTTGAGGAGGCAACATTGCGCTTATCAAGACCGGTTGGGTCACCAAAAAAGGCGCTGTGCATTCCTAAGTCTTTGGCTTTTTTATTCATCGCTCGCATAAAAGCATCATAGCCGCCCGGATAGTTACGCGCTAAGGTTTTGGCAGCGGGGTTTTCTGACTTCATCAATGCCATCAATAAAAATTCGGCGCGGTTCATGCGATCGCCAACTTTTAGGTTGGAGCTGGCGCGTTTTGGGCCAACAAAATCACTTGCGGTCAAGGTAATTTCTTCACGCATATCAAGGTTGCTGTCAAGAACCACCATCGCGGTCATAATTTTGGTGATGGATGCCATGGGGCGCGCCACATCAGAGCTTTTTTCGTAAATGGATTTTCCAGTTTCTAAATCCATCACATAAACGCTTGAGGAGCTGGTGCTGATCGGCAACATGGCGCTGCTGTTATAGCCGTTATTATAAGTCGTTTGATATGGCGGGGTGTAGCCGCTGTTATACTGACTATCTGTAGGATAGCCATTATCAACTTTTTTTACCGTCGTCGCACCGGAATTGGTTCGCATGATGCTGCGGGCTTCTGAGAGGCTATCTGCCCCGCCCCAACTGATCTTAGCGCTTGTGTCGCTGCCATTGATGGTCAATGCAGCTTGGGCTGCACTTCCTAAGCTCAATGAAATTAAAGCGGCAAGCAGCTGCTGTTTGGTTACGGGTGATTGCATGGTTTTTCCTCCAAGAAAAGCTTGACGTTCCTACCGTGAGTCATGATTGATGCCGACAATGTTAGACAGTAAGACAGCATAACTTACATAATGACTGGTTTTATTAACACAATGAACGATATCGTAGCAATTTTAGATGGGTTTATAGATGGACAAACATATGATTTGTATGGTTAGTGTATCATAAACAAGGGTCAGTTTTCATCTACTAAATTGACTTTATAGGATTTTTTTTATTATGATAAAATTCTTTTACAATGGCTTAAGTTTTTAGTCAAAAATGCTTAATGTTGGGTAAGGTACGCGTGAGAAAGAGTTATACTGACGCGGTCATTTTGCAAAGTAGTAATTAATATTGAAACTGTTGGGACTTTACTGGCAACAAAAGCTGCCATTTAATCAAGAAAATGCTTAGGGCTTTTGAGGGCAGCCTCCCTATTTTTTCTTTGTGTTTTTAATCCTATCATGGGTATCATGAACCGGTTGAGCCATTGCTAAGAGGGTAATTATGATTCGAGTTTTGGTGGTCGATGACCATGATTTGGTGCGAATGGGCATCAGCCGCATGCTGGCGGACAGTCAAGATATTGAGGTGGTGGGCGAGGCAGACAGCGGTGATGCTGCCATCAAGCTTGCCAAACAATTAACGCCCGATGTGGTGCTGCTTGATGTTAATATGCCGAATATCGGCGGCGTTGAGGCAACCAAGCGTTTGGTACAATTGGATATGGGAATTAAGATTTTGGCGGTGAGCAGTATTGCCTCTCAGCCTTACCCCTCAATGCTATTAAAAGCAGGCGTTAATGGCTATATCACTAAGGGGACGCCGCTTGATGAGATGATCCGAGCGATTAAAAAAATTCATCAGGGGGGTCGCTATTTTAGTCATGATGTCGCGGAACAATTAGCCGATGTTTTATTGTCCGACAAAGCCAGCTCACCGTTTGATTTGTTAAGCGAGCGTGAAAAACAGGTGGCGATGATGGTGGTCAACTGTCAAAGCCCACAGCAAATCGCCGATCAGCTGTTTGTCAGCGTGAAGACCATCAACACGTATCGATATCGCATTTATGAAAAAGTGGGCGTCGATAGCGATGTTAAGCTTACGCATTTGGCAATTCGCCACGGTCTGATTCAACCCTAAAGGTTCGTTAAGGTTTTTATGCGGCGCTTCCCAGTCACTTTAGCAGTTTTAGAGTATTTGCAACAATCAGACCCCCTGCCCTCGCCGCAGTTGCGCCGTTTAGGGCTGATTTACAGCACGTATCGTTTGGTGGTCAGCTTATTTTTTATTTTAATGAGCTATGTGGGCACAAAATCTAACGACGACTTACTGCTGCCAAGTTTACTGCAACAAACGGCGCTTGGCTTTTATGTCGTTATTAGCTTGCTTTTATTTGCCTTATTTTATGTGGTGACGCGTCACCCGCGCCGTCAGCTTATTTTTGGGCTGAGCCTTGATGTGGTGATTTTAAGCTTATTACTTTATACCAGTGGCGCGCCCGATTTACAGTTAACCATGCTTTATATGGTGGTGGTGGCGGCAAGTTTCATGCTGCTTCAGGGGGCGCAAGCGCTCGTGATCACGCTGCTTGCGATTATTTTTGTCATTTATCAGCAGTTTTTTTATGCCATTGCCAACAGCATGAGCCTGAACAATCTTGCTGATGCGCTGCTGATTTCCGTCAGTTTTTTAGCGGTGGGGTTTTTAAGCTGGTCGGTGTCACAACGCTTGGTTCATGTCGAAAAAATGGCAATTCGGCAAGCAGCTGAGGTTGAGCGCCTAAACGCAATCAATCAAGAAGTCATCAGTCAAATGCTCAGCGGGGTGATGGTGATTGATGACTCGCGGCTGGTCATGGCAAACAAAGCGGCGTATCAGCTGCTAAATATTCCAGCGTTTGACAATCAGCACTCCTTACTACCCGAGGAGCTGTCAAGATTAAATCCTCAAGCGCGGCTGCCTTGGTTATCATGGCACAGACAGCAGCAGTTGCTTGCTAAGCCTGATGCGATCCGCTACTTTGAAGACCAAGTCAGTCATCAGCACCCCAAGCTTTTGGTCAGCTGCTTGGCAGTTAGCGCCGGTCAGTTACGCAGCTTTATCTATGAGTTGCCGGCACGTCAAGACTCAATCATCGATAAACTTCGGGTACAAATCATTCCGCTAAAAGACCAAAGCCGACTGATTTTGCTTGAAGATTTGCGCCGTGAGCAAGCCGGCGCGCAACAGTTAAAACTTGCCTCTTTAGGTCAACTAACGGCAAGTATCGCCCATGAAATTCGCAATCCATTAGCGGCAATTTCTCAAGCCAGTCAGCTGTTGATGGAAGATGTGTCGGCACAAGATGATGCTAATGGCGAATTGTACCAAATGATTTTTGACCAAACTAAGCGGGTCAACCGCATCATTGAGGATGTGTTAAAACTATCGCGTCAAGAAGCGCCCAGTCGCCAGCGCATTGACCTTCCCATTTGGCTTAAAGAATTCTTAGACAACTATTTTTCAGATAAAAACGTTACTTTACATGCCAAAAATTGCCCTAAGGTTTGTTTTGATGCCCATCAGTTAGAACAGATTTTGATAAATTTGATTAATAATGGTTTGCGATATAGTGGTCAAGTTCACCATAATGCTGGCGTGGATATTGAAGTCTATTGTCATGAAAACGATGTTATAATCGATGTCATTGATGACGGTTTGGGCGTTCCCAACCCGCAAATTAACGAGCTATTTAACCCCTTTTTCACCACGGATAAGGCAGGAACGGGGCTTGGGCTTTATTTATCGCAGGCTTTTAGTGGGGCTAACCATGCTCGGCTATTGTATGCGGCGGATCATCCAAAGACCTGCTTTCGGTTGATCATTCCAAAGGCTCAAGATAAATCAGATGAGTAATACCATGATAATAAGAGGGTTGCTATGAGCGCACGAGCACTGGTGGTAGATGATGAGGTGGATTTGTGCCGATTGATGCAAATCACGTTGACTAAAATGGGTATTAAAAGTGATGTTGCCTACTCGCTTGAGCAGGCGCGCGCCTTTTGGCAGGACAACACTTACGATTTTTGCTTGACTGATTTGCGGCTGCCGGATGGCTCAGGGCTTGAGCTGGTCAAAGAAGTGAGCAGCACCTCAAGCACGCCCATTGCCGTCATCACCGCTCATGGCAGTATGGATTTGGCAATTGAAGCGCTCAAGCTTGGCGCGTTTGATTTTGTTAACAAACCCCTTGAATTGCCAAGATTACGGCTGCTCGTTGAAAACGCCTTAAAAGTCATTCGCCAAGCTCCCGAAACCGCAGTTGAACAAAAAAGCCCTGAACAGACCTTACTTGATGAGCGCTTGATTGGTGATTCTGAAGTTATGGGGCAGCTAAAGCGCACCATTTTAAAGCTTGCCCGCTCACAAGCGCCGGTATTTTTATCAGGCGCGTCCGGAACCGGAAAAGAAGTGGTGGCAAGGCTTATTCATGATTTAAGCCCGCGCCGTGATGGTACGTTTGTTCCGGTCAACTGCGGGGCAATTCCCTCTGAGCTGATGGAGTCAGAATTTTTTGGTCATAAAAAAGGCAGCTTTACCGGAGCGGTTGCCGACAAGCAAGGCTTATTTCAACAAGCCAGCGGCGGAACCCTGTTTTTAGATGAAGTGGCAGATTTGCCGCTTGCCATGCAGGTCAAGCTACTTCGCGCCATTCAAGAAAAAACCGTTCGCGCCATTGGCGATACCCGTGAAGTTGCGGTTGATATTCGCATTTTAAGTGCCACCCACAAAGACTTAGCTCAGCTTGTGCAATCGGGCGCGTTTCGTCAAGATTTGTATTATCGCATTAACGTCATTGAGGTGAAACTGCCGACCTTAAAAGCTCGTTTTGCTGACATTCCGGCGCTTGCTACCCATTTTTTAGCCTTAATTGCGGCTGAGTGGCAGCTAGAAACTGCGCCAACGCTGACCAAAGCCGCGTTTGAGCGCTTGCAGCAGCACGACTTTGCCGGAAACGTCCGCGAACTTCGTAATATTCTGGAGCGTGCCATCACCATGGCAGAAACGGATGTCATTGATGCCGAACATTTAGGATTGCCCGAATTACTGCCAAATGAGCCGCAAGCCTCAGCAGCTTTGCAAGACAAGCTTAGCGAGGATGACTCACCACAAGAGATACCGCTATCAAATGACGCCGCTGAACACCCCTACCGCAGCACAATCGCTTATCCTGAGCAAAGCGCTGCCTATCAGCAGCCGTT
Organism: Psychrobacter sp. GTC18467; assembly: GCF_055397455.1. Lineage (NCBI taxonomy): Bacteria > Pseudomonadati > Pseudomonadota > Gammaproteobacteria > Moraxellales > Moraxellaceae > Psychrobacter > Psychrobacter sp. GTC18467. The sequence continues at coordinate 2,078,931 of NZ_AP038920.1, read as the reverse complement.
TGAGGAGTTACCGCTCATAACGCCCGAGGTTGCGCTTGCCGATTTGGCGTTGGAAGATGACATGGATTTACCGCAAAAAGGCTTGGAAGCGTATTTGCAAGCTCAAGAAAAGCAGCTGATTATCAAAGCGTTACAACAAACCGACGGCAACAAGACCCAAGCCGCCGAGCTGCTTGGGACGACGTTTCGCTCATTGCGGTATCGCATGAAAAAACTGGACATTGATGAGGATATGAAAAACAGTTAACGGTGATTAGCGAGAACTCATTATTTTTCGATTCGGTTTTTATTTTTTAACTTCTCACTTTGCACAAAACGAATACCGCTCGACTGCGCTTGTTTTCTTAAAATATCAAGCGCTTGTTTTTCCCAAGTGTTCTCATTTCCTGACAAAACCACCTCAGGCTGAACGCCAACTTTTTCAATTTGACTGCCGTTAGGGGTTAAATAATGCGCCACGGTCAATTTTACCGCATGGTCATCATCAATTGGGATGACCGATTGCACTGAACCTTTGCCGTAGCTGACCTCACCGACGATGGTTGCGCGTTTTTGTGCTTGCAAACTGCTTGCCAACACTTCTGCGGCTGACGCCGAATAGCGGTTTTGCAACACGACAACGGGCAATGGTTTTAAAATCGCCCGACCTTTGGTGGCAAGCATCTTGGTGGCTTCACGGCGACTTTTTACTTGAACCACATCGCTATCTTCCATAAACAAGCTTGCCACCTGAACTGCTGACGCCAATACCCCACCTGGATTGTCACGCAAATCCAATAAAATTCCAGAAACAGGGGTCTTAATCTTGGTTAAGCTGTCCAAAATTTGCTCACGACTGGTATTTTGAAACGCAGGCAACTTAATCACCGCCAAATTATCAACCACTTTGACACTGATGGTTTGCGGATGGCTGTTATTGCGCTGCAAACTTACCGTATGTTTGCGCCGACCGGCTTTTGAGGTCACCACATCGATTTGCGAGCCAGCAACGCCCGTTAATAGCTGCTCAATGTCGTTGGGGTTTTTGTTTTCATCAAGCTTAACCTCGCCTATTTGGTGCAGATAATCGCCTTTGCTAATGCCTTTTTTATCCGCCGGCGAATTATTAATCACCTCAGTCACTACCCAATAGCCGACATCGTCTTGATATTGCGCCTTGATACCGATATCGCCCACATCACCCTCAGCAAAGGCTTTTAGGTTTTGATACGCCTCAAAATCCAAAAATTCGGCGTGGCTGTCAAGCTTGGTGAGCATTCCGCTCATGGCGTTGTTAAACAGCGTCTCATCGTTAACGATGTCCACATAATCGCGGCGAACCAAATCCACCACTGCAACAAAGGTTTTTAGGGTGTTTGGCGAAATGGCATTGAGTGGAACGTGGGCAACCTCGGGCGGAATGTCAATCAGCGCGTCGTCCATATCCACCGACAGTTCATCATCTAAAACACTGCCATCTAAATCACCATCATCAATCGCCGTTAAATCCGGCTCGGCATCAATCAAGTCCTCATCAGTTTGAACTTGGCTAGGCGCAGCGCTTATTGACGGATTATCGGGCGCTCGGCGAATGATTTTTTGGCTGTTATTGACATCTAACGCCGCAAGTAAAGGCGGCGGCGCTGCTTGCGCGGTAATCGTAAGCTGACAGCAAATCGCAATGGCGGTCAATTTAAAAAGGTTGGCAAAACAGGAACTTGGCTTCATAGGGCGGCGCATAACTCTCTCATCACTCAATAAGGCAAAATAAAGCTACCTTAGCATTAATTAGGCGGCAGCGACTATAAGAGTATTGCAATTAAAGCACCTTAATAATGCACTACTAAAAATAGGATTTATTCATTTTTGATTGTTAAAATATAGTTGATGTATTTTTTTTCTAAGACGAGTGCCAAAAAAAGTATAACTAAAAATAAGTACAAAAATAGCAACGAAAGGACGATATTAAAAATACTTCCAAAACCCAAAGAGTTGCAAGCTTTAGCTATGTCATTCATCACAGCTAGGTCAGCACAAACAGCGGTTAACTGCCAAATCTCTTGTATAGAGTATACAGAATGAATCGTCCACGCTATAGAGATGACTAATACCGCCATCATAACTGCCTTATGATATTTTTTTGATGCAAGCCTTTGCGCCAACCAGTCTTTATCTTTTTGTTTCATGAGGTCCGACCATAGATTAACAACAAGAGTGTTTTATAAAGATTTGTGCTTTGCTCTAAGCCAAATTTTAAAAACCATGGCTAATAAAATGAAAATAGCCAAAAATAAGTAGGCTTTGCTATTCGTTACTGAAAACCTATAAGAAATCAGTCCAATAAATATTAAAGCAGCAAATAGCTGAAAATAAATATCTTTATCTTGTGTTAAAGTTAACTCTGAAATTTCTATACGTTCAGAAGCGGAATTACTCGATAAAACTCCCAAAATAAAAACGACTGTTATCAGTAGCACTATAAGACTAACGGCAACAGTGGTGGACAGTAGCCTGCTTTCACTTGCAAAGATTAAAAGTATTAGCGGAATAAATAATATAGCAGTTATAAATTTAGCTGTTTTTTCTTTGATTAGCATCTTGAAACTGCTCACTCTTTTTTAATTTATCTATTGTCCTAAGACTTTCTAAAAAAAGCCTTTTTTAGCCATCTTTTTTGTCTTTAAAACACAAGAATAGAATTAAACAGTAGTAATAGCAAACAAATATTTAATATTGCAAAAAAGGAAAGGCAAACCACCTTTCCTCTTGAAAAACTATGTTTAATTTAAGCTTAGCTTGCCGCCGTTAACACGCTCTCGCCCGTCATCTCTTTTGGCTGCTCAAGCTGCATGAGGGATAAAATAGTTGGCGCAATATCGCTTAACTTGCCGCCCTCACGGACTGTTACCGCTTTATCGCCCACGTAAATGAGCGGCACAAGCTCGGTGGTATGCTGAGTGTGAACCTGACCGCTTTCATGGTCATGCATTTGCTCGCAGTTACCGTGGTCAGCGGTGATGAGCAAATCGCCGCCCATTTTACAAACGGCAGCCTCAATGCGACCCACACAAGCATCAAGCGCCTCAACGGCTTTGACGGTTGCCTCAAAAACGCCAGTATGACCGACCATATCACCGTTGGCGTAGTTGACGACCAAAACGTCATAGTCGCCCGACTCAATCGCTGCAACCAGTTTGTCCGTCACTTCAAAGGCGCTCATTTCCGGCTTTAAATCATAAGTTGCCACATCAGGCGATGGCACTAAAATTCGCGTCTCACCCTGATATTCTTCCTCACGACCACCGCTAAAGAAAAAGGTCACGTGAGCGTATTTTTCAGTTTCAGCAATTCGCAGTTGGGTTTTATCTTGGTTTTGTAAATATTCGCCAAGGGTATTGGCAAGCGAGGTTGGAAAATACGCCACGCTCGTGTTTGCATTATTGGCAAGGTCTTCAGAATATTGAGTCAGCATGACAAATGCCGCAAGGTTTGGCTGCTTATGGCGGGCAAATCCAGAAAATTCAAAATCTGGCAGCACAAACGCTTGGGTCAACTCGCGGGCGCGGTCGGCGCGAAAGTTCATAAAAATAACCGCGTCATTGTCATCGATGGTCACAGGCTTATCGCCTTGTTCAATGACTGCTGTTGGACTGACGAACTCGTCGGTTTCGCGGGCTTTGTAAGCGGCTTGAATGGCGCCGTCAGCGCGGGTGGCGCAGCGGTCAAACTTGCCTTCGGTTAACAGCTCATACGCTTTTTGAACGCGGTCCCAACGGTTGTCGCGGTCCATAGCAAAGTAGCGCCCAATCATGCTGGCAATTTGAACGTTGGCTTCGTAGTGGGCGTTCAATTTATCAATGTAATCGGTCAAGCGGTTGATGTATTTGTCCGCAGATTTGGGCGGGGTGTCACGACCATCTAAAAAGCAGTGAACGAACACTTGCTTTGCGCCATGGACGACCGCTGAATGGCACATCGCTTCGATATGGTCTTGGTGCGCGTGAACACCGCCATCGGACAACAGCCCCATGATATGAACGCGACCGCCTTTGTCATTGGCAGCATTGATTGCGCCAACCAACGCCTCATTTTTATAAAATTCGCGGTTGGCAAGCTCGCTTGAAATCCGCGTTGAGTCTTGGTAAAGCACGCGACCTGCGCCTAAATTCATATGCCCCACTTCTGAATTGCCAAACTGACCATCGGGCAAGCCGACATCTTCGCCTGACGCTGAAATGAGTCCATGCGGATACTGCTGATAAATTCGGTCTAAATTGGGGGTATTAGCGGCGGCAATGGCGTTGTCCTCTTTATCCTCACGGTGACCAAAGCCATCTAAAATCATCAAAACGTGCGGGGTTTTTTTGGTTGAGCTTTGAGAAATAGAGCTTTGGGAAAGCTGACTTGACTGACTGCTCATGAATGAGTGCTCCTCATAGAACGGGAAAATAACCACAAAAAGGCGTTGGCAAAAATTGGCTATCCCATAATTGTTATTAGGGATAAAAAGAATAATTAACAACTATAGTAGCATAAATTGCTTAGAAGCTGAAAAAAGCTGCTTGTCAAGGCAATCAGGTTATCTTTTTATGAGCAAATTTGAGCAATCGTAAGCAAGCATTACGGGCGGCGATTGGGCGTTATTAATCTGTAATTGCCACTTGCAATGCCCTAACGCATTCGTTAATATGCAATTATTCTGGAGTGCTCGCTAGTGGATGGTATTCCCTGAGCCGATAATGCGTTAAATGGATGCGCTACCTATTGCTTTTTTGTGTAAGCCTGCACCTTTTGGTGACTCAGGAAACCTGCCGAAGCAGTGACGCATCCGCCCTGAACTTCACGGTTCATGGGTCCACATCTTACGGCGGTACTCCGGTTGTCTTATTTGGCAGTAACTCTGCTACCAAAAAGCCCCTAAATCAGGGGCTTTTTTTATCATAAAACTTTTCAAGCTATCCAGCTAAAAACTACTCATCATTGGCAGACTTGGTAATTTTTTTGACATCTTTTGGCACTGATTTTGCTGTGCCGTCAATGGTGGTGCTTTGTTTAAAGACGTTGCCAAACGGATTTTTATTGCCATTGTCAAACGGATTATCATTGCCAAATGGGTTTTGGTTGTTCATGCCGCCCATACCGCCAAACGGGTTTTGACCACCCATGCCGCCCATACTTCCAAACGGGTTTTGACCGCCCATTTGCTTTGCCATCATTTCCATCATTTTTTGCTGATTGTTCATGACGTAGTTGTTTGCCATGTTTTTAAGCTTATTTTGAACCGGCGGTAAAATGACCAAAACCGCAAGTAAATCGCTTAATATTCCTGGAATCAGTAACAAAAGCCCTGCCACTGCTAATGCCACACTTTTTACCATGGTCGATTCTTGCGGTCGCATGGCAGGGTTCATCATGCCACCGGCTTTCATTTGCTGTGCCATGGGGTTGAGCGACGCCATGGCTTTACGAAGCATACTAATGCCAATAACCGCGGCGATAATAAACCAAACAAACACCAGCCAGCCACTGATAAACTGCGCGATTAAATACCAAAGCAGCATCTCAATAATAAACCAGACGATGGCAATACCAACTATTTGACCCATAAGGTGTCGTCCTATAACGAATAACGTAAATAAAAAGCGTAAATTGTAAAAATTTGGCGCGAATAAAGATGATTATGGGGACGGCTTGCTATACTATCAAACTTAGCGCTGCTTTTTAAGTCAGCAATTTATACAAAACTTGCAGTATTGGACGATTATGGCAATTATTATTGGTATTGACCCCGGCTCACGAATGACCGGTTATGGGGTGATTCAACAGTCAGGAGATAAGCTGACCTTTATTGACGCCGGAACCATTCGCACCGATACCAAAGAGATGCCGGAGCGTTTAAAGCGTATTTTTCAAGGGTTAACGCGAACCATTCAGTATCACCAAAAGTATGCCAATGAGCCAATTTTTGGTGCCATTGAGCAAGTATTTATGGCAGAAAATCCAGATTCGGCATTAAAGCTTGGTCAGGCTCGCGGCGCGGCGATTGCAGCAATGGTGGCGCTTGATTTAGAAGTGTCCGAATATACCGCAAGGCAAATCAAGCAAGCGGTTTGCGGTTATGGCGCAGCGGCAAAAGAACAGGTTCAAGAAATGGTTTGCCGAATTTTAAGCTTAGATATCGTCCCACAAGCGGACGCCGCCGACGGTCTTGCCTGCGCGATTTGTCACGCGCATTCAAGCCACTCGATGAATAAACTGCTTTTAAATAGCGCCCTTCGCGGTCGCAGCACCTCTAAGAAAAAAGGGCGCTGGCGACTGTCGGAAGAGGATTTGGCGCAATTAAGCTAGAATTGATTAAACGGCTGTTAATTGCTATCCATGTTTTTTGCAGACTTTTCAATCACGGTATCTAGTACATAAGCATAGCCGTCTTTATCAGCGTTTTTATCGTCGGTTTTGTAGCGCTGAAGTCTAACCACTTCATCATTGTCAGGGTCGTGCTGATGGCCATCAATCGTTCCTGCAAATTCAGCCCAGTCGCCCTCGCCGGTTTTGATACCTTCATCATTATAAGTAATCGGCTTGACTTGTAAGCAGTCCTTGCTAGCGTCCTCTTTACAGGCTTTCGTATCAGCCGCAATTGCCCAAAAAATGGTCTCGCCTTTGCTGTTATATTTGGCTTGCGCGGTCAAGCGCCCTGACCAATTGAGCGTACTGCCATCTTTTGCCGTTAGAGTTAGCGTTGGCGAGTCAGCATTGACCTTATCAACCTTAAGTTGACTTGCGCCTTGCATCAGCTCATTCAGCTTGTTTTCTGCCGCGTCTAAATCTTCGCAAAACATCTCCGTGCTCATGGCATCATTAACGATAAGCTGGTCATTTTGCAATTGATAACCGGCACTCATGACATTACAGCCAACGCTATAATTGACCGAGTCTTGACCATGATATTTATTAAAGTTAAGTACGATTTGCTCTTTTACTTTAAGTAGCTCGTTAAGGGGTCGCTGATTAGGGTCTTTGGCATCGATAAGTGTCCAGCGGTAGCGAATCAGCTCAGCGTTGGCATCGTTTGTGCTGGCTTCACTGTTAGTTTCATTAGCAACTTCACCCATTGTACTGCTACTCTCTGACGGTGCGGTCACGGTATTGTCAGTGGTGGGCTTTTGACAAGCGCTTAACATCAGCCCGAGTGTTAGTAGGCTTGGCAGTAATATGGCGTTGGTTGTTGAATTCATAATCGCTCCACTTCATGATGACAAACTTGTCTTATAAGCCGCTTTTATTAACCACGAACGTTTGCAACTTAGATTTTGGTTAATACGCTACCGATTGTTACGGATAAAATCGTTCGTTAACTATAACTCTCAGTGATATGTTTTTTGTAATACTCTAGTAACGATATGTTTAGCTTCGTTTTACGATTTTATATTCAGTTTTTTTGTTAATGATAGGGCTTTTCAACTTTAAAATAATATTTATAAAAAATGGACAGCCGCTGCTATCCATTTGTTGTTTTAACCCATAAGTTTTAGCTTGCTAAATTTGCTTTGGCTTTAGGCATGGTGTTAATGCTAAAGCGGGAATCCATTTGTTGGTAAAAGCGTGCAATATTGTCCCCAAAATCATTTGGATTGACCTTGAGCACTTTGCCAAAATCAAGCCCAATATAAAACACAATATCAGCAAAAGTTAAGCTATCCGTCACCAAATAATCGCGACCTTCCAGTACCTTTTCAAAATACGGTAACGCTTTAATCGCGCGATTGATGGAAACTTGAGCAAACTCGGGAACTTGCTCGACCCGCTCCGCTTTTGAGGGGTGGCTGTGCTGAAAGGCAAGCATAAAGTTATAAAGCACTTCAAATTCAGCAATCCTCCGCATAGCGCAAACTTGGGCGCGCTGAACCACATCATTTCCCATCACTGAGCGCTCACCAAACACGCGGTCAAGATACTCACAAATTGCTTGTGAGTCATTGAGCACCATACCGTCATCAAGGGTCATCACCGGCAGCGTTTGCATGGGATTCAGCTTAGTAAATGCTTCGGTCATGTGCTCTTTTTTAGCCATATCAACATCGACAAGCTCTAAGTCGTCCATATCATCAACGTCTAAGCCTTTTGAAGCGAGCAAAATCAGCGCTTTTCTTGGGTTCGGGGCGGTTCGGCTGACATATAATGTTTTCATAATCACTCCTTAATTAAAAATCTACTCATTCACTTGCTTTATTATTAGTTTGCTAAGCGTTGAGCTTATTATTGTTTGTCCTTTTAGCATCATAGCAAAAGCAATGATTGTGTTGGTAAAAAATAGTAAAAGCCCCATAACTTTTGGTTATAGGGCTTATTTTTATAACAGGGCTTGCTATTATTTATCCCAAGACTTACTTATTTGGCGCAGGGGTGGTTCGTAAATAAGGCTTGATTTCAGTGTGACCTTTGGGATAATTGGCAGCAATGTCTTCGTTTTTCACGCTTGGCGGGATAATCACATCATCACCGTCTTGCCAATCTACTGGGGTGGCAATGTTGTATTCATCAGACAATTGCAGTCCATCAATCACGCGCAAGATTTCATTAAAGTTACGACCACAGCTTGCAGGATAGGTCAAAATCAAGCGAACTTTTTTGTTTGGGTCAATGATAAAGACGCTACGAACGGTGGCGGTGTTATCAGCATTTGGGTGAATCATGTCATAAAGGTCAGCAACCTTGCGGTCATGGTCGGCAACGATTGGGAAGTTAACTGCCGTGCCTTGAGTCTCAGCAATATCGCCAATCCAGCCATGATGGTCTTCTAGGCTATCAACCGACAAAGCAATTGGCTTAACATTGCGCTTTTGGAACTCACCGCTTAGCGCTGCCGTGCGACCAAGTTCAGTGGTACAAACGGGCGTGTAGTCCGCCGGATGTGAGAACAAAACCACCCAGCTCTCCCCTGCCCAATCATAAAAATTGATGTCGCCGTCGGTGGTGCTTGCGTCAAAGTTTGGTGCGGTATCGCCCAAGCGTAAATGTGCCATGAGGTTGTCCTTTTAATTTTTGCCAATATAGACTGGCGCGGTTATTGTTTTAGTAACAGTAAAAATTTGTTAGCCGTGGGATTATTTTGTGACAAATCATCTTATCAAATTGGTTATGATTGTCTTGTGAGCGATTGTAATTCTGATATTCCTAATTGGATATTAGAGTGGCTCAAATGGCTCAAAAATTTTGCCAACTTTAACAAGTTATCATACCTTAATCGTCAGCCACAAAAAAGCCCGATTCTAGTTGTCTAAAATCGGGCTTAAATGATGACAAGTAATCAAGTTTAAGCGGGTTTATAGGTATCGCGAAGGCTTACGATTTGGTTAAACACTGGCTTTTCCGCGCTGTGCTCAAACTCATCACTGATAAAATAGCCTTCGCGCTCAAATTGAAATCGTGATTCGGGCAAGGTGTTGGCAGGTGATGGCTCAACAATCGCGTCTAAAACAGTCAAAGAGTTGGGATTAAGCGCCTCGTGAACGTCGCTCACGCTGCTTGGGTCAGCAACATTAAACAGCTGCTCATACAAGCGAACGGTCGCAGGAACGCCCAGACTTTCAGAAACCCAATGAATCACCCCTTTAACTTTGCGACCTTCAGGGTTATTTCCCAAGGTTTTTGGGTCAATTGTGGCTTTAAGCTCGACCACGTTGCCATTATCATCAAGGATATGTTCCGTGATGTTAATGACGTAGCTGTTGCGCAGGCGAATTTCAGGATTGTTTGGCGATAAGCGCTTATAGCCGGCAGGTGGCTCAATTTCATAATCGCTTTGGTCAATAAAAATGGTTTGGGTAAATGGAATCTCGCGCATTCCCAAATCAACGTTCGGGTGCTTAGGCTGACTCAGCCAAAGCGCGTTATTATCACTATCAAATCGCGCGTTGACGCTGTCTGACTTTAAGCTTTCCCAATCTTTTACCGCCTCATCAAAGTTGGTAATGGTCACTTTGAGTGGCTTTAATACTGCCATTCCACGAGCGGTGGTGTTCTCAAGTGATTGCCGGATGCTAAATTCAAGCAAGCGCATATCGACAACGCCGTCCGCTTTGGCAACGCCCACACGGTCACAAAAATCGCGAAGCCCTTCTGGCGTATAACCTCGGCGGCGCATGCCAGCGATGGTTGGCATTCTTGGGTCATTCCAACCGCTCACGATACCTTCGTCAACCAATTGCTTAAGCTTGCGTTTACTGGTCAACGTATGGTCAACGTTAAGACGCGAAAACTCATACTGGTGCGGCGGCTGCTCAAAGCCGATTTTGTCCACCACCCAATCATAAAAGGGGCGATGGTCTTCAAATTCAAGGGTACAAATCGAGTGGGTAATCCCTTCAATGGCGTCCGATAACGGGTGCGCAAAGTCGTACATTGGATAAATGCACCATTTATCGCCGGTTTGGTGGTGGCTTTGGTGCATTACGCGATAAATAATCGGGTCGCGCATGTTCATGTTGGGGTCATTCATGTCGATTTTGGCACGAAGCACCGCTTCACCTTCGCCAAATTCGCCATTTTTCATCGCCAAAAAGCGCTCAAGATTCACGCTGACGCTGCTGTCGCGCTGCGGTGACGGCACGCCGGCTTCTTTAAATGAGCCGCGATTGAGTTTAATTTGTTCAGGGGTCTGCAAATCGACATAAGCATCACCGCTTTCAATCAACTTAATTGCCCAGTCATAAAGCTGCTCAAAATAGCTTGAGGCATGGCGTGCTTCCCCTGCCCACTCAAAACCAAGCCAGCGAACGTCTTTTTTAATATTGTCAATATAGTCTTGTTTTTCGGCTGTGGGGTTGGTGTCGTCGTAGCGTAAATGACAAATGCCGCCAAACTCGTCAGCAATGCCAAAGTTTAAGCAAATGGATTTAACATGACCTAAATGCAAATAACCGTTGGGCTCCGGCGGAAATCGGGTAACGATTTGGTCATATTTTTGCTCTTTAACGTCATTGCGAATAATATTGCGGATAAAATCGTTTTTATGTTCAGGGGTTGAGTTGTCACTCATGAATTTGACTCCTACGTCAACGCTTACGCCTGCCAACCTTGCGGGGTCGTCAATCAGCAAATTTAAAAAAATTAGAAAATCAACAAAATGGCTTTATTCTAGCAGCTTTTCGCGACCTATTAACAGCCTGATACATGACAGCGCGCAAAAAAGCCGTTAGACTAGCTTCATCTTTTTATGTCATCGCAGTTTGCGGCATAATAAGCCAACCCTATTTTCATCATTAAGCCGTTTTTACGTTTTAAAATTAGGCTTAATCTCAAAATCACAATCAATAAGGATAATTCTAATGGTCGATATGCCAATGGTCGAACTTGACACTACAATGGGCGAAATCGTCATCGAACTTAACGCTAAAGACGCGCCAAAAACCGTTGACAACTTTTTAAACTACGTTAAATCTGGTCATTACGACGGCACGATTTTTCACCGCGTGATTGACGGCTTTATGATTCAAGGCGGCGGCATGGACGCCAGCATGAATGAAAAAGGCACAAATAAGCCCATCGAAAACGAAGCTGATAACGGTCTTAAAAATGACGCCGGAACCATCGCCATGGCGCGGACTCAAGACCCGCATTCAGCGACCAGCCAATTTTTTATTAACGTCAAAGACAACGACTTTTTAAACCACAGCGGCAAAAATATGCAAGGTTGGGGCTATACCGTATTTGGTAAAGTGGTCAAAGGCATGGACGTGGTTAACCAAATCAAAGGCGTTCCAACCGGTCGCTTTGGCATGCACGCCGATGTGCCAAAAACGCCGGTGGTCATTACCAGAGCAACGGTGATTTCTGAATAAGTTTCTGAATAAGCTGACCGATGTTAATTATTGCGCCAAATCGCCATTTTGCAAGCTTAGTTTATTTGCAAGATTAGCTTAAAAGACAGCATTGCAAAATGGCAAGTCATGGATTTTTGGAAGCGCTTTTTTATGCAAGATTTTGACCATTTGATTACCACCCGACCGCATGAGGTTTGGCAGGTGTTAATCAGCGATTTACATTTATCCATGGATGAGCCTGCCTTAGTGCAGGCTTTTTTGGCGCTGCTTGAGGATTGCATTGCCTTGCCAAAGCTTAAACGCTTATTTATCTTAGGCGATTGGTTTGAAGTTTGGCTTGGTGATGATGCTTATTTAAGCTTAACTGACGCTGAAAAAAAAGCGCATTGGCTCACCCCAATGCTTAAAAAATTAATCGCTTTAAATCAAAGCGGCTGCGATATTTTGGTCATGCACGGCAACCGTGATTTTTTATTGGGGCAAGAGTTTTGCGATATTTTTGGTGGGACGCTGATTTTTGAGCCGTTTGAAATTACAGTTAATGGGCAAACCTTTATTTTAGAACATGGCGACGCCCTTTGTACTGACGATAAAAAATACCAATGGTTTCGAAAAGTCATTCGCCACCCCCTTACTCACTGGTATTTTCTCAAAAAACCGCTTAAAAAACGCCTTGCCATTGCGGATAATTTGCGCCAAAAAAGTCAGCAAGACAACGCGGTTAAAACCCAAGATATCATGGACGCAAATTCAGAAGCCGTTGCCAAATCACTTCAAAATGCCAAAGCTTTAATTCACGGTCATACTCACCAACCTGACCATCATCAAATCAATGATAACCAATCGCGATTTGTGCTTGGCGATTGGCGCGTGATTGATGGCGAGTCCAGAAAGCCTAAAGTTGAAGCGGTGATTGGCGTGGTTATTGCCGAAAACGATATTAACGCCGACTCAACTGAAAGCTTTCGATTGGTTAAATTTTGCGCCCGCGTTTAATGTTTAGCTTAAGCAACTCATTATTAAGCAATCAGTTTAAAAAAATGCTCGCGGTAGTGTTTTAACTCGCGGATGGAGTCGCGAATGTCATCTAGCGCTAAATGGCTGCTGTTTTTTTCAAATTTTTGCAAAATATCGGGGCGCCAGCGAAAGCAAAGCTCTTTAATTGACGACACATCCAAGTTGCGGTAATGAAAAAAGCGCTCAAGCTCAGGCATCTGCCGCGCTAAAAAACGCCGGTCTTGGCAAATGGAGTTGCCGCACATTGGGGATTTGCCGCTATCGACCCATTTATTTAAAAATTTGATGGTTTCCGCTTCCGCTTCGGCAAGCGTGACCGTGCTTCTTCGAACGCGGTCGATAAGCCCTGATTGACCATGCTGTTTGGTGTTCCAATCGTCCATGCCGTTTAAAATTTGGTCAGAAACTTTGATGGCAAATACCGGACCTTCTGCCAAAATGTTCAAATCCTCGTCGGTGACGATGGTGGCAATCTCAATAATCTCGTCAGAAAGCGTATTAAGTCCGGTCATTTCAAGGTCAATCCAAACCAAGCCTTTTTTGCCTTGATGTTTAATCTTAATCTTATTGGGATGCTCACTGGTCATATCAAATCCTTGGAATAAAAGGGGGCGACGCTCGGCGGCTTAATCCTATGAACCGCAATTTTTGCAAAAATAGGACAAAATCCTAGTCCGCTGATGCCGCTTTAGGCTGTATGTTAGCAAATTTTCACGCTACACTTAGCGCTAATCGATTTCTTTTTTGCACAAGGCGCAATTATGGCACTCATCCGGCAACGAAAACTGACCCATCAGCAAATCCGCCGAATTGAAAAACAGCAAAAATCAAGCCAAGCAAGCGATGATGAGGCGCTTATGGACGGCGTGGTGATGGCGCATTATGGCAAGCAGCTTGAAGTTCAAGTGACAAGCCTGCCCGCCGTGATGCCACAGCCGCCAGCAATTGAAGATGGCGACCCTGAGCCATTTTGGCAGCCGATTGTCATGAATGACATTTGGCGCTGTCATGCCAGAACCAATTTGCCGATGCTGGCAACCGGCGATAACGTTCGCTGGGCTGCCGATCCGAATACCGGCTTTGGGCGCATTGAAGCCATGCAGCCGCGCGTATCGCTCATTCAGCGCCCTGACCGCTACCATAAATTAAAACCCGTTGCCGCAAATATCGATATCTTAGCAATCGTCTTTGCGCCCTTGCCAGCCGCTGCGCCAACGCTCATTGACCGCTATTTGGTCGTTTGTCATCATGCCGGCGTCAGACCGCTTTTGGTACTCAACAAATCTGATTTACTTGCCAATGAGCCCAATGCGGAAACGGCAAAACTGCTTGCTGAATATGCGCAATTGGGCTATGACAGTGTATTAACCTCGGTGGATTGCCCTGAAAATATTGCAAAAGCTGATGCCAAAAATGACGCCAATCGCGGTTTGGATGATTTAAAATCCTATATTGATAAAAAATTAGTCATTTTCGCCGGTCAATCGGGCGTTGGTAAAAGCAGCCTGATTAACGCGCTACTTCCAGAATCGGCACAAAGCGTCAACGTCATCTCTGAAAACTCGCAATTAGGTCAACATACCACAACCACAAGCCGACTGTTGCCTTTTGACCCGCAAGATTTAACCCAAGGCGGCATCGTTGACACCCCCGGCATTCGCGAGTACGGCATTTGGCATTTGACCCCTGAGGACATCATTTCAGGATTCATTGAGCTTGCGCCGCTTGCCAAAGACTGCCGTTTTCGCGACTGCCGCCATACCCAAAACAGCAAAGGCTGCGCGCTTTGGCAAGCCGTTGCTGACGGTCGTGTTCTTAAGCGCCGCGTTGACAACTTGGTGACTTTACAAGAGGAGGCGGACACCAAACCGTATTAAGTTATCATCAATTAAATCAGTTATTAATCGTTCATGAATTTGGGCTTATCGTTTTACTACAGGTCAGCTTGGCGGTATAATGACGGGCTTAGCAAGTTGGCTTAACATTTGGGAGAAAGGCTTTGGATCGCGCGCTTGAATTTATGGGAAACCACCCGTTTTTATTTGGTATTTTAGCCGTATTGGCGGTGCTGTTTTTCACCATTGAAAACAAACGCAGTGGCAAAAAAATCTCCCCAAGTACCCTTGGTATGATGGTCAACTCGCAAAACGCGCAATTGATTGATATCCGCCCGAAAAAGAAATTTGAAACTGGCTTTATCCAAGGCAGCCGCAATATTCCATTTACCGAGCTTACCAACCGCTTAGACGAAATTCGTGCCATTGAAGCCCCCATCATTATTGTTTGTGATATGGGCGTTCAAGCAGGCGCGGCGGTACAGTTGATTGGTAAAGAGAATGTTTACCGCTTAGATGGTGGTATCGGCGGCTGGCAAGCCGCAGGAATGCCGTTGGTTGGCGACAAAACGCAAGCGGCGAAAAAATCCAAACCGACGCTTCAAAAATAACCTCATCAGCCCGTTACTTATAACAAGGCATCGTTATCGGTGTCTTTTTTTGCTCAATTTAATTAACAGCTAAAACTTTAAAAAAACTTTCCATTTAGCTTGAAATTGGTACTGGCATTCCCCACTAATGATAAGAATTATTATTTTAATAATCTAAAGCTCGATAACCTACAATTAAAATTTACCTAGGCTAATAAAAAGGATTCCCCATGAGCGTTTCTGTCAAAGTTTATACCACGCCAATTTGCCCTTATTGCTCGAATGCCAAGCAGCTATTATCGTCTAAAGGCGTTGATTATGAGGAGATTGGCATGCATGACATGAGCATGGATGAGCGCCGAGCGTTGATGCAAAAAACCAATAACTACCGCACCGTTCCGCAAATCTTTGTTGGCGATACCTTTGTTGGCGGTTTTGATGAGTTAAACAAGCTTAACCAACAAGGCAAACTTGATGAAATGCTTGCCGGATAAGCATTTTTTTATTTTAATGCCCTTATTTTTGAGGCAAAACTAAATTTAAAGACCAATCATCTTTAAAAAACTAACAACTTTAAGGAATAACCATGAGTGAAGAACAAGCCCAACCACAGCTTGCCCTTGAGCGTATCTATGTCAAAGACATGTCGCTTGAAGTTCCAGGCGCGGAAGTATTTACCAAAGAATGGAACCCTGAGCTTGACATCAATTTATCAAGTTCAGCTGAAAAGCTTGATGACGACCATTACCAAGTGGTATTAACCGTCAGCGTGAATGCCAATAACTCAGAAGAAGCGGCATTTATCGCTGAAGTTCACCAAGCCGGTATTTTCTTATTAAAAAATATCCCAGAAGACCAACTTGGGCAAATCTTAGGCGCGTATTGCCCTAATGTCTTGTTCCCTTATGCTCGCGAGGTCATCAGCGATATCGTCACTCGTGGCAGCTTCCCGCAACTGCTACTTGCGCCAGTCAACTTCGACCAAGCTTACGCGCAAAGCCAGCAGCAAGCTCAAGTAGATGCTCAAGGTAACGCTTAATTTAGCTTGAGTTTCTAAAGCTAAATACAAAAACCCTGATATTCAATCAGGGTTTTTTATTACTTTTAACATGGCGCGTTTTAAAAACACATTAGCCTTTTAAAGCGGCTAAAATTTGTTCTTTGACCTCTTGAATGGGCTGGGTGCCATCAAATTTATCATATTTTGGCGCGTTCTCGCCTGCTTTTGCTTGGTCTTGATAAAAACCAACCAGCGCGGAAGTTTGCTTTTGATATGTGGCTAAGCGCTCACGAATGGTATCTTCTTTGTCATCGTCACGCTGAATCAGGGGCTCGCCCGTCACATCATCAATACCGTCAACCTTTGGTGGGTTGTGAGCAATGTGATAAACGCGACCGGAGGCAGGATGCTGACGGCGACCAGACAAACGGTTAACGATGTCATCATCAGGGACGCTGATTTCAACAACGTTATTGATGGTAACGCCGGCATCACTTAGCGCTTGCGCTTGCGGAATGGTTCGCGGAAAACCGTCAAAAATGCAGCCATTGGCGCAATCAGGTTTTGCAATACGCTCTTTCACCAAGTTGATAATCAAATCATCAGATACCAAGCCACCTGAATTCATGATGCCTTCTGCTTGGCGACCAAGCTCACTGCCCTCTTTAATCGCTGCTCGCAGCATGTCGCCGGTCGAGATTTGCGGAATGTCAAATTCTTGGGAAATAAACTGAGCTTGGGTGCCTTTGCCCGCACCTGGGGGACCAAGCAAGATGATTCGCATCATAAATCACTCTCCAATGATTGGCGGCTGCCAATATCTAAAAAAATTGTCAAAAATATAAAAATATTTAAAAAGGTATATTGTTACTCAATTATTGCCCGATTACCTTAACTTGCTTGCCTTAAAAGCTCAAGTATTTTTTGAACTTTTCAAGGCAAAGTAAGGCAGCTAATTTGTTAAACACGCGGTTAAAAGCCAAATCAAAACTTAAATCTTAACTTAAGGTACTTGCCGATTGATTTCGATATTGACCTTATTTTTATCAGCGCCAATGACGACAGGGTTTGCGGATAAGTCGCCAGATTCTGCCGTGGCATTGCCGCTATGGCTGATTCTTGCAACGACCGCCAGTTGGATTTTATCGGCGCGAGCGCTTTGTAGCGTTCGATCAGGCATCATCGCGTCCAAATCGCTTAAGCTAACCACCGCTTGACCTTGTTTGATGACGCTAATGGGCAGGCGTTTTGCGGCAAACGGCGCGCCGCCTTTGACGTCACGAATGGCAACAAACAAAGAATCATCGCCTTTAATCAGGGGCAATAAGCTTGAATTAACAGTTACGGTCACTTCAATACCTTCTGCTGCCTGTGCTTTTTGCTGCTCAACATTGGCGCTTAATTCATCAAGGCTTGCCAAGGCGCCGGAATGGTCGCCCGGTTTTGCCGCAATATTTGTGCGAAGCTGTGTAATCCAGCGCTGAGCTTCATCAAAGTTATTGCTTCGCGCCTCGCCCATCGCCATCAGCATTTGCGCGCCTTCGTGACTGGGGTTCTTGGCTAAAACGTCCATCAGCACGCGGCGGCTGTTGGCATCAAGCTGACCACCATTTGAAAAAAAGCTAATCTGCGCATACGTGGTGGCAATTTCATCATTATCAGGCGCTAAGCGATACGCCCGCGATAGCGCCTCTAATGCCGAAGGGGTTGCCTCAAGCGATAAAAACAGCTCAGATAAGCGCATCCAGCGGTCGGGGTCATCAGCATGGCGATAAACGTTGGTTTGCATAGCACTGATTAATGCTCTGCCATCTTTGATTGCCCACTCAGGCGGCTGGTCAATTTTAGCAGTCAGCAAATCATCCGCCACTTGACCCACGCTGTCTTCTGCTTGCCAAAGCTCAAATACCGGTGTTCTATTGTCCACGAGCAGGTACGCCAGCGCGGCTAAAATCGGCACCCAAATCGTCACGATTAATCGACTTTTGATACCGGGGGCAACCATAGGCGCAATGTGGCGCTTAGCATCAAGCAGTTGCCGCTCAAGCTCAAGCTTTTGGTTTTGATAATGGCTGTCATCAATGGTTCCTGCCGCTTTATCGTCATTTAACTCAGCAAGCCTGGTTCGAAATACCGCAATGTTTAAATCAAGCAGCTGATTGTCCACCGGATTGTCCGCAAGCTTTCTTGCCCGCAGCCACGGGGTAATGACGATAAGTGCCAAAAGAATCGCCGTTAATAGACTCAGGGCGATAAATAAGCCAATTGTCGAAGATAAGGTCATGAGTTATCCTTAGTACGATTTTCGGTACGCTCGGCTGATAAGTTTTGAGCATCATTTTGCCCTGACAGCATTCGCTCAAGCTCGGCTTGCTCACTTGCACTTAACGCCGCCACCGGTTGCTGATTTTGCTGCAACTTTAAAAGGCTTTGCCGTTTATGAGTTCGCCAAAACCAGCCGGCAATCAGCACAATCAATAACAGCGGCGGGAAAAACCACAAAATCCAAGTTGAGGGTCGAACCGGCGGCTTGTAGCTGATAAAATCGCCATAGCGTTCTTGCATATAATCGCGGATTTCGCTGTCGCTACGACCTTCTTTCACCAAATCATAGGTTTTTTGCTTTAAGTCTTGGGCAATGGGGGCATCACTTGCCGCCAAATTTTGATTTTGGCATTTTGGGCAACGAAGCTCTTCAATCAATCCGCGGTACTGGGCTTCTTGCTGCGGCGAGTCGAACTCATAAACGTCAATGGCGGCAAAAACGCTGATGCTAAATAGCGCGGCTATCATCACGCCAATGATTTTGCTAAAAAATGGCAGCTTGTTATTTATCATCATTGACAAACCTCTTTTAGCGATTTGGTATCGGGCGCTTGACCTTGTTTATTGTTCAACAGCATCAAACACGGCGCAATTCGGCTTTGCCAGTTTTCTTCACTCACCTCGCCGATGATGTGCTGACGAATCACGCCATCGCCATCAACCACAAAGGTTTCAGGAGCGCCGGTCAATCCCAAATCTAAGGCAAATTGCCCCGATAAATCCTGAATTGACATGGAATATGGGTCGCCGCGCTGATTTAAGTAACTCAGCGCATTGCCGATTTCATCTTTATAATTGACACCCACGATATTGACACCGCGGTCTTTTAAGTCCATCAAAAATGGATGCTCAATAATGCACGTTGGACACCACGAGCCCCAAATATTGATTAAAAAAGGCTGCTTGGGCAAATTGCTGTTGGTCATGTTGCGCGTGGTATCGGACAAGAGCGGCAACTCAAAGGTTGGCACAGGACGCTCAAGGGCAGTATTGGTCACGATTTCAGTTGGCTTACCTAGCCGCAAATACAGCATGACCATAAAGCCTAAAAACACCAACAGCGGAATTAAAAACCAAATTTTCATTTGTTTTTTATTCATGGTTTTAGGCGTGACCGGCTTATTTTGATTAGAAGTATCCATCTTACTTCTCCTTTGCATCGGTATTTGCAGCAACGGCGGGCACAGGATATGAGTCATCGTAGCTGTCATGCTCAACCACCACACTGTCGGACAACAGCTTTTGCTGTCGTGACTGCAAGCGATAACGACGGTCAAACATACTTAAGGCAGCGCCAAAGGTCATCACCAAAGCGCCAAGCCAAATCCAGCGAATCATGGGTTTGACATAAATTCGAACTGCCCATTTGTCGCTACCTTCAGCAATCGGCTCGCCAAGCGCCACATAAACGTCGCGAATAAGGCTGGCATCAATCGCCGCTTCCGTCATCGGCATCATGCTGACAATATAAGTTCGCTTATCAGGATACAAGGTAGTCACCGGCTTGCCATCTTTACTGACCTCAACTTGAGCTTGCATGGCATCGAAGTTACTGGCTTTAATTTCATTAAAATCAACGATTTTAAAATCGTAACCTTGAACATGAACGCTGTCATTTAGCCCCATTGCCACGTCGCGCTCGATACTTAATGAGGTGGTAAAAGCAACCCCAATCACGCTCATAATCACGCCCAAATGCGCAATTTGCTGACCCCAATAGCTTAAGCGAAGCTTGCCAAGACCGCTGACAAAATTAGGGGCATTTTTGGTTTTGTCTTTAAAATCAACGACCATCCAGCCAAGCACCCAAAGGCTTAGCGCAACGCTCACCCCAATATTAAGCATGCTTGAGGGATGGGTAAAATAAGCAATGATTGCGCCTAATACTAAGCTGCTCACGCCAATAATTAAGCTTGCGCCAAGTAATGGTCTTGAGTCTTTTTTCCAGCGGATATTTGACCCCATTCCCATGGCTAACAGCAACAGCCAAGTTAAAGGGACAAATAGCGCGTTAAAGTACGGCGGACCTACAGACACTTGACCAAGCTTAAAGGCATCAGCAATGATGGGATACAGCGTTCCAAGCAAAACGACAAGCGTTGAAATTAAAATAATGACGTTGTTAATGACCAAAAATGACTCACGCGAAATCAGCTGATATTGGCTTTCAACCGTCAAGCGCCAACCACGAACGGCAAACATCAATAAGCCGCCGCCAACAATCACCCCTAAAATCATCAAAATCACCAACCCGCGCGTTGGGTCAGCAGCAAACGAGTGCACTGAGGTAATAACCCCTGAGCGCACCAAAAACGTGCCAAGCAAACTTAACGCAAAGGCAAAAATGGCAAGCATAATCGTCCAAGCTTTAAATACACCGCGCTTTTCGGTCACCGCTAATGAGTGCAAGAGCGCCGTTCCGGCAAGCCAAGGCATCAATGAGGCGTTTTCAACGGGGTCCCAAAACCACCAACCGCCCCAACCAAGCTCGTAATATGCCCACCACGAGCCAAGCGCGATACCAACGGTCAAAAAGCCCCAAGCAGCCAGCGTCCAAGGTCGTGACCAGCGCGTCCAAACCGCATCAAGCCTGCCTGCCCAAAGTGCCGCCATACAAAATGCAAACGGCACGACCATGCCCACATAGCCCATATAAAGCATTGGCGGGTGAATGATTAACCCAGGGTCTTGCAGCACAGGGTTCAAATCCGCGCCATCAACGGGCAGATTTGGTAGCGTTCTGGTGAATGGCGATGAGGTGAAAATCAGCATCGTCAGCATCATCGTCTGAACACCAGCCAAAATCACCAAAACGCGAGCGCGCATCGCAAGCGGCAGACCACGACTAAAAAACGATACCAACGCACACCACGTTGCCATGATGGTCATCCAAAGCAGTAGCGAGCCTTCATGACCGCCCCAAGTTGCCGACAGCTTATAATACCAAGGCAGCAAGCTATTTGAATGCTCAGCCACATAAACGAGGCTAAAATCATTAAAATAAAACCCCGCCATCAAGCCGCCAAAGGAAACCATCATCGCCGCAAACTGCGCCCAAGCAAGACTTGGCGCCAAACGCTGCCAAGCCACTTGGTCACGAATCACGCCAATGGTGGGCAGCACCACTTGCAAGACTGCCAACACCAGTGCGCAAAGCAGTGCAAAATAGCCCAATTCTGTGATTAACATACACCTAACCTTGTAAATTTGGTCATTACCGCGACCTTTTAAGCCCTTGCCGCGTCACCCTTTATCTTTCAATATCATTTTAACATCAGCTGATTTCACTTCATATCAGCCGCTTTAACGTCATCAATTCGCCATGGGATAAAATACCAATATCAAATGCAGCCAACCTGCCAAAAACCCTGTTAAGCCGCCTAAAATAATCAGTGTTAATTCATCTTCACGAAAGGCAGGTCTGAGCAAATTTTGAAACTCATGCGGCGACAGCGCCCGAATGCGGTCGCGAAATAACCCAAAGATTTTACTGGCGCGGCTTTCATTTAATTCAGGGTCACGAAGCGGCACCATCGTCGCTAAAATCGACTTATCAATAATGGTATTTTTAAGTTTACCAAACTCGCGCCGTCCTAAACTTACCCGAAGCGACGTTCTCACCACCGGCGTGTCCAAAATCTCATACAAATGCGACTTCATCAGCTCACGCGTTTGCCCCGCCCGCGCCCCAAACATCATCTCATTCATGATATTCTCAAGCGTTACCAAATCACGAACCACAATTTCAGCAAACACTTCTGACACTTCATCTTGGCGCTTCATAAAACCGCCCTGCCAGCGAAAGCTATCCCAATGCGGCTTTTCAAGCTTGATAAATGGAAAACTGCCTGTCACGCTAAACAATTTAAAATAACGAATAAATCGTGGCTCAACCGGATTAAACACCATCCAAATGGCAATCCAATTGGTAAGCAATCCCCAAATTGCAGCAAAAAATGGCACCGTCCAATGCTGCGGAATAAACAGGAAAATAAACATCTGAACGATGCCAAACACCAGCCCAATCAGCGCGCTAATATGCCAAATAAAATCAATCTCTTTTTGACCAACCTTTAAAAACATATTGACCATCAAGCGCCGGTCGCTTTCCATCTTATTGACAATCATCTGGCGCATATCGACCAAATCTTCAACATGAACAGTCAAATCATTCACGAGCGACTGCATGATGCTTGGTAGCATTTGATGGGCTTGCGCGTAAATGCGCCGTTTTACCGCAAACGGCAGATTGCGCCAAAGCGCCTCTGAGCGCTCAACCATGATTTCATCAATCAAATCTTCAAGGTTTTTATCGACCGTTTCGGTGATAAACTCCGCCATTTGGTCAGGCTCCATCGCTTGGAAAAACTCATCAAGCGAGCCAAGTTTTGACAGCGTTTGGTCAACGATAACGCCGGAGATTTTCCCCGCCTTTCTTGGAACAATGCCTTGCCAACCAATCCCCGGCAGCCCAAAAAATGGAAAATGCGGAATGCGAATCCCCCAAAACTTAATGGGATAAAACAGCATTTTAAGCGCCATCCAAACATGAACCCAAGTGACAAACGCGGTCACCGGCGGGATGGTCAGCATCGCTAGAAACTCAGGATGCTCAGCCAGCAGTTGCCAGATTGAGGTTGCGACCATGTTGCGATGCCCTTGAAAATTGCTTTTGACAAAAACGATTGTGCCAAAACGCAGCGGATTGGCAGATGATAGGTTTAAATCACTTAAGCCTATTAGGATAATTGAAAAAATTGTCTGATTTTAGCACACCTTGGCACTATTAGCATCTTAGCCAACTGCCACCAAAAGCAGTTTTTTTGGCAAAAATTTATCACAAACTTTGTTAAAATACCGCCCAATCCTTATATTAACTGCTATTAACAAAGCGCAATTGAGCATTTTTTATTTACAATTAAAGATTATGAAACAAAAAAAACCTACTCGGCAATCGGTATCAACAAGCAAAAAATCAGCTTTTAAAAAATCTATCATTAATAATTCGTCAGCGAAACCTGCAATCAGCGACGTTCGCATTATTGGCGGCGCGTTTAAACGCCGAACGGTCAGCTTTATCGATGCCGAAGGCTTACGACCAACGCCCGACCGCCTTCGCGAAACCTTATTTAACTGGCTGATGGGCGATATTTTTGGCGCCCGCGTGTTAGATGCTTTTGCCGGCAGCGGCGTTCTTGGCTTTGAAGCGCTCTCTCGCGGCGCGATAAACTGCACCTTTATTGAAGCCAATCGTGAGCAAAGTCAGCAGCTAAAAGTCAGCGCTGATAAACTTAAAATCAACCCTGAGCAATTACAAATTATTCAAGGTTTTGCCGAAACGGTTTTAAATCAACCAAATTCAAACGTGCCCTTTGATATTGCCTTTATTGACCCACCCTACGCGCTCAACCTTTGGCAGCCTGTATTAATGGCGTTAATTCAAAACCAGTGGATTGATGACAACACCTTGATTTATTTAGAAGCTGACCAAGACTTAACGCCCATGTTAAGTCGTATTTCTGAGCCGTTAAGTGCGGAATTTATCTGCCAAAAACAGGTCAAAATGGGTCAAGTTACCGCTGGACTTTATTGCTTAAAATCGGCATAATAGTCGGGTTTTAATCCAAATTCCCAAGTCTTGCCGCGCTTTGCCAAATTTGGCTTGATGACCCTGTATTTTAAGCGCTAATAAAAAAATATTAAGCTAAAAATAACGTCAATGCCGCTTGCAAGCAGCAAGGCGACTGCTTATAATGTGCAGTCTGTTTTTTGAGAGCCCCGTTCCCAAACTCTCAACGACTTTTACTTTAAGGTTTTATCATGAAAACACTTAGTGCAAAACCAGCTGACGTAACCCATGAGTGGTTTGTCGTCGACGCTGACGGCAAAACGCTAGGTCGCCTAGCCAGCCAAATCGCTCTCCGTCTTCGCGGTAAGCACAAGCCATCTTACACCCCGCACGTTGACACTGGCGACTACATCGTAGTTATCAATGCCGACAAAATCGCGGTAACTGGCAAAAAAGCGCAAGATAAAAAATACTACCGTCACACCGGCTATCCTGGCGGAATCAAAGAGACCAACTTCACCAAGCTTATCGCTCATAAGCCTGAAGATGTTCTACAAAAAGCAGTGAAAGGCATGCTGCCAAAAGGTCCTCTTGGCTATGCAATGATTAAAAAATTAAAATTGTATGCCGGAACTGAGCACCCTCACACCGCTCAGCAACCAAAAGAACTAGACATCTAAGGAGCCACTTATGGAACGCAATTACGGAACAGGTCGCCGCAAAACGTCTACCGCTCGTGTCTTTTTAGCTAAAGGTACTGGTAGCATCGTTGTTAACGGCAAGCCACTTGATGAATACTTCAGCCGTGAAACTTCACGAATGGTCGTTCGTCAGCCATTAGAATTGCTTGATTCAGCAACTGCTTACGACTTTTACATCACGGTAAAAGGCGGCGGCATCAGCGGTCAAGCCGGTGCAATCCGTCACGGAATCACCCGCGCCCTTATTGACCTTGACGATGCTAACAAACCTGCACTAAAAGCTGCTGGCTTTGTCACTCGTGACTCACGTCAAGTTGAACGTAAGAAATTGGGACTTCGCAAAGCTCGTAAGCGTCCTCAATTCTCAAAACGTTAATTATTTTGTTGTGCTTTTGGTTGTTTGTTTTATAACCTTACAGCGGCAAAATAAGAAAAACCTTATAGGCTACGGCTTATAAGGTTTTTTTATTGACAAACTAAAGCAAAAACGCAGCAATCTAAGCTAAATCCTTGCAATCACAACCGCTCTGCCCCATCATAAAGCTAAAATAATAAATCACAGAGTCTTATGAAAGCGCCTGAACAATTCGACCCCAAACAGCAGCAAGCAAACCTGCAACCAAAGCCTGCTCAAAATCATAAGGTTGTGCTTCCAAAAGGCATGCCAACAGCAACACAAACCCACAAGCAAACCGCAGTTGCTAAAAAACAGCCGTTTCAATGGCAGTTTTTATTGCCCAAATATTGGGGCATTTGGCTGGCGTTTTTGCTGATTTTGCCGATGATGTATTTGCCGCTTCGGATTCAATTTTGGCTTGGTCGCAAACTTGGAATTTTGGTTTATCATTTAGCCGCCTCGCGCCGCCGTGATACCTTGATTAATTTAAAATTGGCATTTCCTGAAAAGCCAGAAGTTGAGTGCGAACTGATGGCAAAGCAGGTTTTTGTCAATCAAGGTATTGGACTTTTTGAAACCTTATGCGCTTGGTTTCGACCCAATTTGTTTACCAAAACCGTCACTATTTCAGGACTTCAGCATTTAATCCAAGCTCAAAAAGACGGCCGAGCGGTCATTTTACTAGGCGCTCATTATACCATGCTGGATTTGGGCGGCTTATTATGTACCCAATTTTTCCCTGCCGATTGTATGTACCGACCACAAAATAACGCGCTGCTTGATTGGTTTATTTATAATGGTCGAACGAAGATTTTTGGTAAGCAAATCTCAAGCCGCGATATGAAAAGTTTGGTTCAATCTATTAATGACGGTCATGTCATTTGGTATTCTCCTGACCAAGATTACGGCTTAAAGCAAGGGGTGATGGCGCCGTTTTTTGGCATTCCGGCAGCCACCATCACCATGCCAAGACGCCTTGCAAAACTCGGCAGTAAAGCAAACCCACCTGCCGTTATGGCGCTGCATACCTACCGGCAAACCCCTGATAACATTCCAAGTGGCAAACGACCGCATTACCATATTACCATCACCGAAGCACTTGATAATTATCCAAGTAATGATGAAGTGACTGATGCCACTCGCGTGAATGAAATCCTTGAAAGTCTGATTCGCATTGACCCCACCCAATGGATGTGGTTTCATCGGCGCTTTAAAAATAATGAAAATGGTCGCAGCGACATTTATCAATAATCAAAACGGCGGCGCTCAATACCGCCAATTTTTGCTATACTGTGGCATGACTTTTTAAGCTTAATTGAACCGTTTGCAGCACTGATTTGCAATACCTCTCTTGCGACATAATCTTGCAATAATAATGATGGAACACCCGATGACTTTAGAATCAAAATCTGCGCAAAATATCAACGATAAAACCGCTGCCCCAAAACGCATTTTAACTGGAATTACGCCAAGCGGAATCCCGCATCTTGGCAACTATGTGGGCGCCATTCGCCCTGCCATTGACGCCATTAAAAATAGCAATGACGATGCGTTTTTCTTTTTGTCAGATTACCATGCTATTATTAAATGTCATGACCCTGCCATCATTCATGAGTCCACCAAAGCCATTGCTGCCACTTGGCTTGCTTGCGGTCTTGACCCTGAGCGCGTGACCTTTTATCGCCAATCCGACATCCCTGAAATCTTGGAGCTTGCTTGGATTTTAAATTGCTCGTGTGCCAAAGGGCTGATGAATCGCGCCCATGCTTATAAAGCGGCGGTTGATTTAAACTTAGAAAAAACCGACGTCGATGCCGACCACGGCGTTACCATGGGGCTGTTTAGCTATCCAGTATTGATGGCGGCTGACATCTTGATGTTTAATGCCACCCACGTTCCGGTGGGTCGCGACCAAATTCAGCATATTGAAATGGCACGCGACATTGCAGGAACGTTTAACCATAAATACAAGTCGCTATTTACCTTGCCAAGCGCGGTCGTTGACGATGATATTCCGCTGCTTACAGGACTTGATGGTCGCAAAATGAGCAAAAGTTATCACAATACCATTCCGTTATTTGGCGAGATTAATCCGCAAGTCAGCTCTGAAAAGCAAATGCAAAAAGCCATCATGCGCATTGTTACCAACTCGCAATTGCCAAATGAGCCTAAAAATCCGGACGACTCGTCTATTTTTGAGATTTATAAAGCCTTTGCCACCCCTGATGAAATCAAAGCAATGCGAGCGCAATTTGAAGCTGGAATCGGTTGGGGCGATGCTAAAGAGGCGCTATTTAACAAAATTAATGATGAAATTGCCCCTTACCGCGAGCGCTATGAGCACCTTATGAGTCACCCAAAAGAGCTTGAGGAAATCTTGCAAATGGGGGCGGCAAAAGCACGCCGTCATAGTAAAAAACAGCTAGATAAAGCGCGCCGAGCGATTGGCATTAAACCGCTTGCTAAATTTAAATAGCTAATACCAATGACCAATTTAACCGTCAAAGCGCCAAATCAGCCGGATTCTGATTTGGCGCTGCGCATTTACCAAACGCCGATCAATAAGCTGCCGGAGGATTTATACATTCCGCCACAAGCCTTTGCGATTTGGCTTGAGCAGTTTGAAGGACCATTAGATTTTTTATTGTATTTAGTCAAAAAAAATAACATGGATGTCACCACGATGGCGATTTTGCCAATTACCGAGCAGTATTTGGCTTATATTAATAAGCTTGATACCCATCATTTTGAATTGGCAGGCGATTATTTATTAATGGCATCAACACTGATAGCGATAAAAACGGCGCTACTGTTGCCCAAACCACAAGTTGCCAATGATGACCATGACCCAAAAGCGGAATTGATTGAACGGCTAGAAGCTTACGCGCAGATTAAAACTGCAAGTAGCCGCCTTGATAATTTAGCTCGACTTGAGCGCGATGTGTTCTTAGCGCTTGCAAGCCCACCAAACCAAGAGGCAATTAATGCTTGTCTGCCAAAACTTTCCCCTGATTTGTTAACGGCAAGCCTGCTTTTAATGCAGCAGCGCCCTGATTATCAGTTGCATTCGGTCAAAGTCGATGCCGTTCCGCTTGCTGAACGTATTAGGAGCATCAGCCGTCAATTACAACACGCCGGCAGCACATCATTTTTTGAGCTTCTTGATAAATCTCAAGGCAGCATGGGCGTAGTGGTCAGTTTTGTTGCGGTTTTGGAGTTGATCAAGCGCCAAGCTGTTTCGTTAATAACGCCTCAAGTTTTACCAGATTCTGATATGCCGCTGTCCAAACTGTGCCTTGAATGGCACTATAAATCATAATTACTGTTTTAAACTATGACTGAAAATCCTAACAACCCGCCCAAATCGACCTCGGCATTTTTACAAAATCAACAAAACCTTCAACTTACGAGCCGGCAAATTGAAGCGCTACTTCATGCTTCGGATGCGCCGTTAGCAGAAGCTTTTTTTAAAAAGCAACTCTCAATAACGGCTTTACAACTTGAGCAAGCGCTGAGCATCTTGCAGGAGCGCTTAAGCCAAGGCAGCTTAACGCTAAATAAAACGGCAAGCGGCTACCGATTACAAATTGCCGACCACTTTAGCCCACTTATTCAGCGCGTATTCCCGCAGCGTCAAGAACGCTTAAGCCAAGCGTTTCTTGAAACCTTAAGCATCATTGCTTATAAGCAGCCGGTGACTCGCGGTGATATTGAGCAAATTCGCGGCGTAAGCCTTTCAAGTCAAATCTTGCGGCAACTGTTTGATAAAGGCTGGATTAAAGAGTCAGGATTTAAAGACACGCTTGGCAGACCCGCCCTACTGCATACCACGCCGTTATTTTTAGATGCCTTTGGGCTGAGCCATTTAGATGAGTTGCCAGAGCTTCCTGATGTTCAAGCTTTAGCAGAGTTTAATCATTAAAAAAGGCGCAGTTTTTATTAATGCGCCTTGTTTGAAACAGCAATTTTAAATTTAGTGTTAACGGTAAGTCAATTCAAGTCCAACACCGGCACCGATATCGGTCGAGTTTACATCAGAATCCACCGCCCAAAGTCGTGTGTTAATCAACGCTTGCGGCTGCCATTGGTGCGACCACGTCACATCAACGACTTTAAGCTTATCCGTCGTTGGAAAGGCTTGGTTAATATCGTTGTCGGCTTGGTTTACTTTAGCGTATTGCAATTTTGCAGTCACAAAATCTTCAGGACTCACCCAAAGCTTACCACCAACGGAAACGCTTTCAGCATCCCCGCCAAGCGGGTGACCTAACGGATAACCTTGCTGATAATAGCCATCTTTATAAATTGAGTGGTTGTAAGAAATATTGCGAACACGGCCATTAGTTCGTGTATCGGCATATTCAGCATACAGCTGATACGGCATATTATTAATTTGTGAGGCATAATCTGCGCCCGCCAAATACATTTTTTTGGATGGCAGTCCGCCCGCTTCATCTTCTCCGACATAGGTAGCATAAACTCCGATAGGTTTATTGATAAGCGATGCCAGATTAGCTTTTAAATCAAAACCAGCAAGTTGGTTGGCGGGGTCTTCTTTGCCGGTATCGCCATTATCCCGAAGTCCAGTAAGCGCATCAACAAATGAATCTAGACTTCTTGGCTGACCCTCACCGCCCCAAATAAAAGTTCGCGACGCGCTGGCTTCAAGCCAAGGCCAAGGATTGGCGGTTAAGCGCATGCCAAAAAGGTTGGCATCAGGTGCTGAGGTGTAATCCTCAAGTTGACCTGCAAACAGCTGATACTGCCAAGGTCCGACCCAAGACAAATATTTTGAGGTTGGCGCGGTTTGCTCATCACGCTGCATGGTAAAGCCGGTTACCGGACGGGTAGCATCGCCACGAATCAAGCTGCCTTCGTGACCTGGTCCCCACCAAGCAGGGATTTTGCCAGCGATCAACCACTGATTAAACGCTGTCCCTGCTAGGTATGAGCCATCAAAATCAACGGTGCTGTCATCAATCAAATCATCATTTTTAACGCGAGCTTTAAGATTAAACTCCCAATCTTGCTCACTCAGTCCGAGTCCTAATATCACCTCTTGACCTGCCATTTTATCATCAGCAAAATTTTGCGGCAGGGCTTCACGGTCGGTTTGCACATAAGCATCAACCGTGGCTGTAACGCCATCTCTACCGTAATCATTTAGTGTTGATTGAACCGACGCCACGACTTGCTGCTGAGTTTGATTAGCAATAGTTGCGGTCGCCAGAGCACGTTTTATTTCGTTACTTGTGAGCGGCCACGTACTGGTGCTGATTTGAATGACGCCTTGAGCGTTGAGCCAGTCTAAATCAGACTTAAGTTTCATATCATTCATATACAAGTTTTGCGCAGATACTAAGGTTGAAAGCAATCCTGCGCCAAGCAATAAGCTGATTTGTTTATACATAGTCATCACTTTTGAATCAGTTAATAAAAGCAGACAGTTTTACGCTGCTGAATCGGCTTCAATTTGGCTAAATACGGTATTTATTGCTTGAACGGTTGCTGCAATCTCGCTGTCAGTCAGCGTTGGATGCACCAAAAACATCAGGCTCGTTTCTCCTAACTGCTTGGCTACTGGCAAGCGCGACTTTGGTCGCAAACCTGTATCATCAAAGGCTTTTTCTAAATAGACTTCAGACGCTGACCCTGAATAACACGGAACGCCAATCGCGTTGATTTCATTGATAATTCGGTCGCGTGACCACTTGGCAGGTAGGTTATTCGGATTGACATAAATATAAAGCTTATAATAAGCATGAGTGCAATCGGCAAACTCCGCCGACGTCTCAAGCGTTGGTACAGATAAATAACCTTTGTCTTCCCAAGTTTTGCAAGCGCTCAAAATAGCTTGC
This sequence comes from Psychrobacter sp. GTC18467, assembly GCF_055397455.1. Taxonomy (NCBI): domain Bacteria; kingdom Pseudomonadati; phylum Pseudomonadota; class Gammaproteobacteria; order Moraxellales; family Moraxellaceae; genus Psychrobacter; species Psychrobacter sp. GTC18467. The sequence continues at coordinate 2,047,835 of NZ_AP038920.1, read as the reverse complement.
GCGTTCTTGGTACGTTTTGCTGTCCAATCGCTCATTCGATCAAGCTGAATTCGTCCAATGACCGCTTGCATTTCCATCATGCGCCAGTTGGTGCCAAAGCTTTCATGAAGCCAGCGGTAGCCTGGTGGGTGCTCGGTCTCATAAACCGCCTTGTAGCTTTTGCCGTGGTCTTTAAACGCCCACATTTTGCGCCAAAGCGCCTCATCATTGGTGGTGACCATACCGCCCTCACCGCCTGTGGTCATGATTTTGTCCTGACAAAAGCTCCAAGCGCCAATATGACCAATGCTACCAACGCTTTTGCCTTTATAGCGCGCACCATGAGCTTGAGCGCAATCTTCAATGACAAATAAATCATGCTCATCAGCTAGCGCCATAATGCTATCCATATCACACGGCCAACCGGCTAAATGAACACAAATAATAGCGCGCGTTTTATCAGTCATTACCGCGCGAATGGTATCAGGGGTAATATTGCCCGTATTTTCATCAATCTCAGCAAAAACAGGCGTTGCTCCAGCATTCACCACGCAAGAAATACTGGCAATGAAAGTTCGCGGCGTCACGATGACCTCATCATCTTCGCCGATGTTCAAAGCTTGCAAGGCGACATCAAGAGCAAGCGTACCGTTACCAAGCGCAATGGCAAAGCGGCTGTCTGCCCAATCGGCAAACTCTTTTTCAAACTTTCGGCACTCCTCTCCTGTCCAATAGTTAACTTTATTAGACAGAAGCACTTGGCTTACGGCGTCGGCTTCAGCTTGAGTGAAACTTGGCCACGGTGAAAACTTGGTGTTGAGCATATTGCCGCCTTAACAGTAGTTAATTTTAAAAGGATAATTAAAAGAGATTATAATCGCTTCAATCGCGAACAAAACTGAAAAATTATAGCGTAACCTAGCACGCTCAGCATAGCACCTTGCATAGTTCCTACCAAGACTTTTGCCATAAAGCCGTAACTATCACTTGCATATAGCTGACCAGAACCAAGTCCTGCAAAAGTACCACCTGCAATGCTGCTTGATGCAACTGCTGACACGACCAGCAAACTTAAATACCGCTTTGACTTTTTATCGCTGTCTTTGATTAAAGAATGTAAGTTTAAAGTGCGCTTAAATTCTTGTAAACGCTGAAAACCAAATCGAGCCAGCCACGCCAGCGCAATAATGGAAGTTAAGTATTGCAGCACTCTAGCGCCGCTCATGGCTTCCAAATAAGGCGGCTTAACCTCTGACTGCAACCATACAAACTGTTTGGCAATAAAGCCATCACTATGCGTCGTACCATCCCAAACCAAATGCGTCGCCGCACCTAACATAAGCCCAAGTGAAACCTTTAGCCAAAATACAAGCCTGTCTTTAACAAGATAAGCTTTATGTTCTTCTAAAGCTTTATAGTCACCCCTAATAAGCCAAGGTACAATCAACGCTTTAACTGCCGGCCGTACTAGCCAGTGCCAAACTGAAAAAACAACGAGACCGCTTGGCAAACAATAACTGATAATCCCTGACCAATCATGCGATTTTTGCGACAGCTTAGAGTAGCTTCCTAACACATAAGGCAAATCAGGCAGCATCGTCCCTATCATTAACGCTTCAAAATTAAGCCATTTTGAGCGGTAAAAAGGAATGGCGGCTGCCAAATGTGATATGGTAAATGCCATTGCTTGCCTTAAATTTACAATGTTATGGCTTTATCAGTGGTCTTGCTGGATTACCCACCACCACTGCTCCTGCCGGAACATCTTTAGTAACTACTGCGCCCATGCCAACAATCGCGCCCTTGCCAATCACTAATGGCTTATCCGGCGTGCCTTGTTTAATCACAGCACCCGCGCCAATATAAGCATGATCTTCAATATGGATGTTGCCATTACAGCTCACTCGCGGGGCAAAGGTGACAAAATTGCCAATCATGCAGTCATGCTCAACGTAACTATAAAGATTGGCATGAAAGCATTTCCCAATGGTTACGTTTGCACCGATGGTCACGAACGGACTTAATGCAGCACCTTCAGCAATCGCCACACCATCCATAATAATGGTCGAGGCAGCTTGAACGTGCCAAAGCTTTATATTGTCAGTAATTAGTTTTTCAGCAATTTTCTGCCGGATGCTGCTATTAGCAATCGCAATGAGCACCGATTTTTGCGATGCTGGCAAACTTTTAAAACGCTCGTAATTCATCGCTTGGTAGCCGTTGACTTCCGACTCTGACGTCAGCGCATCATCGATAAATACCAGTTTTGCGTCAGGCGCAGTTCGCTTTACTTGGCTTGCGGCAATTGGCATTAGGCTGCGACCACAGCCGGACGCGCCATAGACGGCAAATAAGGCAGTCATGATGCTACCACATCTTGCAAAGCTTGAGGATTATTTCCTGCAAACTTACTCATCGTTGCCTCACCATCGGCGCTAATGCCGTCTTTAATCACCACTTTTTTAACCGTTTTTAATAATATCTTAATATCGAGCCAAAGCGATTGATTGTCCACATACCACGTGTCCAATGCAAACTTTTCATCCCAGCTAATAGCATTGCGACCATTAACTTGCGCCCAGCCGGTAATGCCGGGTCTGACCTCATGGCGGCGCGCCTGCTCGGTATTATACAGCGGCAGATATTCCATCAATAGAGGCCGTGGTCCTACAAGGCTCATGTCACCTTTGATAACGTTAATAAGCTCTGGCAACTCATCCAAGCTTGAGCTACGCAGCATCTGCCCAAACGGCGTCAAGCGCTCACTGTCAGGAAGTGGATTGCCTTCACTATCTACTGCGTCACGCATCGTTCGAAACTTAATCATCTCAAACGGCTTACCATTCATCCCAGGACGAGTCTGCCGAAATAACACTGGCGAGCCAAGGTTTTTTTTGACCTTATGAGCGGTAATTGCATAAACAGGAGCCAACGCTACTAAAGCTGCTGTTGCGGCGGTGATGTCAAAAAGGCGTTTGATCATTTATTTCTCATCTTGTATTTGATTTACATAAAAGTCTAAATAGTTTTGCCAGACCTTTTTCTGTTCAAAATTTTCTACTGCCCAATTTCTCGCATCAGAATATTTACTGGTAAAATTTTTATCCTCTGCTGCTAAATCAATAGCTTTAGCAATAGCTTTAGTGTCTTTAAACTTAAAGCGCTGTCCACTAACACCGTCTTTTACACTATCTTTGATACCAACCACATCATAAGCAAAAGTTGGAACACCACAACTTGCTGCTTCAATAGCTACATTACCAAAACCTTCACGGTGGCTCAAAAATAGATGAATATCTGCATCTTGAAAGTATGAAGCAACATTGTCATTGTCCGTATGAGGCACATGCTTAACATTTGGGTGAGTACTGAGCAATTCATTCAGGAAAATTTCCGATTTATTATCTTCAATCTTACCTACTAAAAGAAACCTTAAATTAGCGCTTTTGGTCTCGTCAATGACCTCTGCTAGATCACGAAGTCCTTTATCATCACAAATCCTCCCAACGCTTAGAACCGTAAAGATATTATTCTCCGTTGTTCTATCTTGGTCAGCGTTTATAGTAGCAGGGTTATACTTTACCGTATCAACTCCATTTGAAGACCCGCTTCCTAGCACTGTTCCTTTGCTAAGCTTGAGCAAGCCATCATCGAGGTAGGCTTGACGTAGCGAATCAGAGATAAAAACTACTTTGGTCGAGGTCGATAATGCTATTTTATCCAACATATGAAAAAATAGTCGCTTCTTTCCAAAGAAATTCTCATAGACACGACCACGCACTATAGCAACTCGGTGTTCATGCAAAGTAAGAAATGAAGACACACTTCCTAGTAATAATGCTTTTGGAGTCGAGTAAACCACAATATCAAAACGATTGAGCGTCAAATACTTTATTAAAAAAGCTAGAGACTTCATATCTTTTAATAAGGACGGGTTACGCATAAACCCAGCGTTAATTACTCTACCCACATTGCGCTTCCTCAGTATATCAAACTGAGTTTGGTCACCTCCACAAATCAGCGTAATATCAAAATCTGAATTATCTCTAATAAACTCAAGCTGACCACGACATAGCACATTGAATGAAATGGCATCAGTCACTATGAAGCATATTTTTTTAGTCAATTTTACTATCTCCCTTAAAACTAACCATAGGCAGCTCAGTGCTTAATATATGATTAATTTCATCTTCAATATGCTTTTTCTCCAACGCAGAAGCCGATGTAGCATTACGGCGATTACGAGCGGCCTTAACACCTAAGCTAGGAAAGAGTCTTACTAACAGTGTCTTTGCTATATTATTAGCTAAAGCTTTTGACTTAATTCTTAGTCCAAAATTACTTTTTGCATCGGTAAGTATAGTATGGCGTCCCATTGCATAAGCAAGTAATAACTGTTTTTGTGTAACATTGCTATCTTCACGATAGAAGTAAAGCGGTTCTGAAATAAAGACTATATTTAAATCGTTTTTAGAGAATGACCGTACCCATAAGTTTGTATCTTGTGATTTAATCATAGACTCTTTATAAGGATTGCGCTCAAACCATGCACGTCGCCCTAATAAAGAAGCATGAACTATGCCTGAGCCTCCAGATAGTAGCTTCTTATTAGTTATTAAATGATTATCACTGACACACCGAACTGACTTTATTTCATTTTTATCGCTCAATGAACAAAGTCCTGTCGATACCAAATCGACGCTTGGATTATGTTTTAATATTTCAATCTGTTTTTCTATCCTCGTAGGCGACATCATATCATCGGCATCCATACGAGCTATAAAATCATACTTAGCCAGTTTAGTTAATTCATTCAGTCTGGCTGCTAAACGGCGATTTTGACCATCAGAATAAACAGTAACCCTTGAATCTTTAATAGAGTTTGCAATCTCAAGGGACTTATCATTTGAGCCATCATCGATAAGGATAAGTTCCCAATTTTTGTGAGTTTGAGCAAATACAGAACGAATTGCATTTAGCAATGTAGATTCAGCATTATAGAATGGAATACAAATACTTACAGGGCAGCTATCTTCCATTTAAACCTCTCAGAATTTTCAACTATGTAAACATCATGAAGAAAACTTTATATTCATGCTAATACTATTTAGATTTCAAATAGGAATATTTCTAATCTTCAGACAAAACAAAGGATAAATAATTTTTAGATATTGTATTGCAATGATATTTCTTGCGATGGTCTTTATAATCCTTTGTTAAACTGTGACGTAATGAAGGGTTTATCATTAACTTTTTTAATTTCTTTTCAAAAATATCACTATTATTTAGGGGTATTAAAAAACCATTCTCATTATCTTTTATTAAATCAGACGGACCAGCGTAACAGTCATAGGCTATGCAAGGAAGGGGATAACCAATAGCTTCACTCAGAGCATTGGGAAAACCTTCAGAAGTAGAAGTAAATGCGAAAATTGATGCTTTAGACAGATAATCATCGACATTTTCTACTGCTCCCATCAGCTCTATACGATTTGTGGCCTTATTACTATTGATTTTCTGTTGCAGAAACTCCCTCTCTGGACCTTCACCTAAAATCAATAATTTCCATTCTTTTTCAGAATCAGCCTTTAGAAAGATATCTATTAATTCGCTAAAATTTTTACTTTTAATCAATCTCCCTACAGAAACAATTATCTTTTCTTTTTCTTTATTTGATTTTTCTGAAAAATCTTTTAATGGGTTTGCTATTACTGTAATATTGTTATTAAATTTCTTTTTTAAAGCTATTTCTTTTGAAATTTCTGTCTGAGCAACAATTCCATCAGCTATGGGGTAAGTTAACTTACGGAGCTTTTCTGTTAAAAAACTAAATTTAGCCTTTGGATTGCTTCTATCCGATATATATACAGGAACGTTTGCTATCTTACAACAGACTATAGATAGAGGGTTGAAGACTTCACTAAAAGCAATTACTGCTGCAGGATTTATTTGTTTCAAATCACTAATTAGCTTAATTGCAATCTTTAGCTTTGCAATGACCCCTCCCCTATAAAGCTGCTTAGGCGCTATCACAACTATATCGTCATTAATTCTATAAGCTCTATTATCTCTTAATAGACAGATAATATAAACATTGTGCTTTTCTTCCGCACAATAATTAGAAATTAGTGAGACCACCCTTTCCATCCCCCCTCTTTCTAAAGAAGGAATTATTAAACATATAGTTTTTTTACTCAGCATATTGAATACAATCTCTATAAAGCATTAACTCTAATGTACAAAATCCATAATTTTTTAAATTTTCTTCGTTGTATTATAAACAATAAATCACTTAACGAGATTCTGAAAAACTTCTTATTATTACATATAAAAACTATAGATATAAAAGAGAATCGAAGTTTAGCAATAAATTAAAACTTATAAGACCTAAATTTAGGAACTTTAATCCTTATTAAAAGCTTATATGTAAAAAATATAATTATTAGTAGTACTGAAGACATTGGATGTAAAACTAACAGCAGCATTAAGATTAAATAAGCTATTATTTTCAAAAACATATTTTCTAACTTTTCAACCCTATGAATAATAATAATATAAAAAACAGGAAAGAATACTAAACCAAAAACTCCAAAATTCGAGATGGCCTCCATTACAAATGAAGTTGTCAATCCCCAACCGTAAAGATAACTACCACCGAAATCACCGAAAGCTGAGTTTGTAAAGTATACAGCGTATGGATATGGCTTATCTGGCCATAAGCTTCTTGGTATAAAAAAGCTTGCTAAGAATAGATAAGAGGCACCTTTATAGGGAAGAACATAACTATCATTAAGAATTTCATGAAAGATAACAAACTTTAAACTATAATCTCTGCTAAAATCGATTCTAAGACCTTTATAGACGGAGAAAAACCCCTCTGCCTCTTCTATATTTTTACCATAGAACTGAAGGTAGAAATAAAACAGAGTAAATAGTAACAGCCCTAAGTAAGCTATGGTCTTTTTACCCACTACATTTGTTAACAACAGTACCAATAACAATAAAACTGTAAATAAAAGGACAACGCTTCGCTTACCATGGATATATATATCAATAGCAACTAGCAATAATGTAATGATTATCATCAATAAGTATGAGATATTATAATTACTGTTTTTGAGTTTTCGAATCTGAGTAACAATCAGCAAAACGAAAATAGGTAAAAATATCGAAACTAGTTTTGAAGCTAGAATCTGCAGTGCATTAGACTCTAGCCTTGGTCTATCTGCATACTTCATATAAAACGATGGGTCATTAGACAACACGGCTACAATAATCGGTGCAACCAAAGCTAAATATCCTATCCACCGCCATTTATAAAAATAATCCAAAAACTGTTGCACACTAATATTATAACTTAAAGTCTTTGTTTTATTATATCTAGTCGAAGAATAAGTAAATAGTAGCATCAAACATGATAAATAATAATTATATATCGTCGCTGTAACATTATCCTGAAGCGCATAATAAATAGTAAAACTATATAAAGGGCCTGTAAACTTATCATCCATTATAATATCTAAATAAGGCGGCATGATATAAAAGACAATTAATACAGGGATGACAAAAGTATAGGCAGAGATGTAACCTATAAAGGTTCTTCTTAAAGTAATTATTACTGCAACAATAGATATAAAAGCTAGAATAAAATAGCTTAAATCATGTAATATAGACATAGATTAATCTCTATCTTTTATATCCTTTAAAGATGAACCTATTATCCACTCTTGAAGGTTAAAATAACTTTGATGCCAATTTAACATATTATCCCAATAGCCTGACGCACAATCTAAGAAATTTAGCATAGGAAAACCATAGCTAATCTCAACAACGTATATCGCATCTTGCTTACTATGGATTAAATCTATAGCTAATGAAGAAGTTTTCAGTTTTTTACTCAAATCGAAAGCTATCTTAATATACCTTTTATCTATATGCTCGTTTTCAAATACCAAATTTCCACTTCCAGAGGCCCTAAAATCGTTCTTTCTTGTTACTCTTTTTAATGCTACTGCTTTATTTTCAATGACTACAACTCTTATATCAAAACCTTCATTCGGTATAAAGTCTTGAAAATAAATATAGCCTCGTTCCGGTGCTTGTTGTCTATCAAAGTCTGATGAAACGACTAAACGACCTACGCCTTTGGCGACTCCTAACAACGACTCTTTGCCATTTTTGTATTTAGAACATTTCTCTTTTAAATTATTTAAGCGGTCAAACTGGCTAAAGCCTTTTCCAAAGGCTTGATTAATTAATTTTTCAGCATCCTTTTTATTTTTGACAAGCTTAACGTTTGTCGCTCCTGCTCCACCCTTAAGCTTAAAAACCTTTGGATAAGAAGTTTGTTGAGCCCAAGTCATTGCTTCCTTTTTATCATAAAAAACATAGCTCGGAACTAAAGGCGCATCAATTGCTTCCAATAAATACTTTTGGGCTACTTTATCATCAAAATGCCAACCAGTATTAAAATCAGGGAAAACTTTGATACCTGCTTGCTCTAACGAAAATAGAATTTTCTTAGCAGCGATTACGTCCTTGAAATGACCGTGATGATGATGCCACATAAAAGCATCGCAACCTTTAACTTGTTGGATAATATCACTGTCAAAAGCGTTAACTATTTTGTAGTCTATGGCGTTTTTTTCACAATAGGTAATCCAGCGCTCAGAAAAACTACCTTTACGATGATGAATGGCTATTTTCATATGGCTAACTCTTTATTTTTGATGATTTTTGCTTTGTACATAATGCTCATGCCCAAAATAGCTCTTGTCAGCGTTATAGTAATTGCGGCACCAATAAAGGAATAAATGTAAATTAAAGGAAATGAAATCAAGAAACCGATGACAGAACAGACTATCGTTGTATTTCTTAAGCTTTTTTCATAGCCCTTTATTATCATAAAGTTAGTGCCGAAAGTACTTATTAAAGCAGAAAAGACAATAGAAAGTGACATTATCCTTAATACTAAGATAGCAGGCGAAAATTCTTCTGTATAAAATAGTTTTATAATATAAGGCGCAGATAAAAATAATACTACCGAAGCAATAATTGATAATATTATATTTAGCTTAGCATAAAGTTGGTGAGAATCTATTTTTCTAGACAGTAAAGGAAAAAAAACTCTTGAAACGATAGACAAAAACTGCTGAATTATATTTGTAAACTTACTTCCAGCATCTAGTAGCCCATTAGCAACGCTTCCTGAGAAGAAACCTAAAAGCACAATAGAAAAGCTATTATATAAGTTTGGAACAATATTGTTTATGAAAACGTCAGAGCTTCTTTTTATGGTTAACATTATTTGACTAGGATTAGGAGCATAAAGCTTTATTTTCCATCTGAACAATATCACATACATAGCAAAAATGCCGCATACTACGAACCCTAAACTTATAAATAATGGCTGAAGAATATAGTCTTCTTTACTCTTAACAAATAAAAATATCAACAAAGTAAATATCGTCTTACTTAGCAAGCTAAAAATAGTGATAAACTTCATGCGCTCCATAGCTTGGAAGAACCAGTCTGGAAAAAATATCCCTCCTGGTACTAATAAAAAGCTTACTAGCAGTATAGCTTGGTTCTCTTTAAAGTAAGGAATTATTGCTATAGCTCCCAATAATATCAAAAATGAGATAAGCATTAAAAATATTCTTGCCCACAGAACATTGCTGAATATCTCTGACACCCTCTCTAAGTTATCCTTATTTAAAGCCACATCTCTCGTAGCTGTATAATTAAACCCCCAATCAGATATAGTTTTTAGCCAAATTACTACCCCGCCAGCAAATGCAATTTTGCCAAAACCGTCTACACCTATGACACGAGCTAGATATGGAATCGTAATCAACGGAAATATGTAGCCAGCAATTTGTAAAAGCATCAAATAGCCAAAATTGCTCGCCACTACCTTTCCATCTTTACTTTTGCTAACTCGCTTAAAAGAGGTCTTTATCTTATTTATCATACTAAGCTAAAAACTTCACATACCAAGGCATCGCTTTTTCAATACCTTGAATAATATTAAACTTTGGCTCATAGCCCAGCTTATTTTTAATTTTGCTAATATCAGCCTGACTGTGGCGTACATCTCCTGCTCTAAAGTCGCGATAGACAGGCGCTTTGGCATACTCAATGCCATTATTTGCCAAATGCTCCTTTAACGCGTCAAACAGCGTTTTGAGTGTCGTTCGACCACCGACAGCGACGTTATACACTTGGTTTTTAGACTCGTCATTGGCAGTGGCGGCTAGGATATTGGCTTGAACGGCGTTTTCAATAAAGTTAAAGTCGCGACTGGTATCGCCATCACCATTGATATAAACATCCTCGCCTTTAATCATAGCTGCTGTCCATTTTGGAATGACGGCAGCATAAGCACCATCAGGCGTTTGGCGCTTACCAAAAATGTTGAAATAGCGCAGCCCAATAGTATGAAAGCCATATGTTCGCGCAAACACATCGGCATACAGCTCATTGACATATTTGGTGACTGCGTAAGGCGACAACGGATTGCCGATGGTATCTTCAACTTTAGGCAGTGCCGGGTGGTCGCCATAGGTTGAGCTACTGGCAGCATAAGTAAAGCTGCTAACTTTCGCATCACGCGCTGCCACCAGCATATTTAAAAAGCCATCGATATTAGTGCTATTGGTATTGATCGGGTCTGCTATCGATCGTGGTACTGACCCAAGGGCAGCTTGGTGCAGCACATAGTCAATACCGAGACAAGCTTTTTGGCAATCCTCAAGATTACGGATATCACCTTCAATAAAGCGAAATCGCGCCCACTGCTCAGGGCTCACTAAGCTTTGGACTTCATCAAGGTTATGCTGAAACCCTGTAGCAAAGTTATCAAGCCCAACCACAGCTTGATTAAGCTTTAATAACGTCTCAAGCAAGTTTGAGCCGATAAATCCGGCAACCCCCGTGACTAACCAAACTTTAGGAGTATCAATTAGGCTTTTTTGTATAGCTTCGTACTGCGACATAATAGCTGCTCTTTTTTAATAATTATAAACGAATATCTGACGAATTTTTATCAAATAGATATTTAAGATCATAAAGCACATGCTGATCTTTACCAAAATCACGAATAGTATCAGTGCCCATATCAACAAACTGTTGATGGGCAACCGCTAATATAACCCCATCATAGTAGTTAGATTTTGGCGCATTAATAGGCATAATTTGATATTCGTGCTCAGCTTCACTAGCATCAATCCAAGGATCATAGACATCAACGTCAATATTATAATCGCGAAGCTCTTTAATAATATCGATAACCTTTGTATTGCGAACATCAGGACAGTTTTCTTTAAAGCTAAATCCTAAAACAAGAACCTTTGCGCCTTCTACCTGAATGCGCTTTTTAATCATGGTTTTGACTAGCTGGGTGGCAACATATTCACCCATGCCGTCATTTAGGCGGCGACCTGCCAAAATGATTTCAGGATTATAGCCGATGGCTTGGGCTTTATGAGTTAAATAGTACGGATCAACGCCAATACAGTGACCGCCGACAAGACCTGGGCGAAATGGTAAAAAGTTCCATTTTGTTCCGGCAGCTTTGAGCACAGCTTCGGTATCAATACCCATTTTATTAAAGATAACAGCAAGCTCATTAATAAGAGCAATGTTGACATCTCTTTGGGTATTTTCAATCACCTTTGCCGCTTCAGCAACTTTAATAGAAGCTGCTTTGTGAGTTCCAGCAGTAATTACCAAGTTATAAACATCATCAACAAGATTTGCAATCTCAGGCGTAGATCCGGCAGTTACCTTTAAAATATTAGTAACTCGGTGCTCTTTATCGCCTGGATTGATTCGCTCTGGACTATAGCCAACATAAAAATCAGTATTAAATTTAAGATGAGATGCCTTTTCTAATTCAGGAACGCAGACCTCTTCAGTAGCCCCAGGGTAGACGGTGGACTCATAGACGACGATATCATCTTGTTTCAAGATACTACCAAGTGCTTGCGAAGCTTTAATCAGCGGCGTTAAATCAGGCTGTTTAAAATCATCAATAGGTGTGGGTACCGTAACAATAAAAAAGTTACAGTCTTTAAGATCCGCTAAATCTGAGCTAAAGCTAAGCTGGGCTGCTTGTTTAAGCTCGTCATCGCTGACCTCTAAGGTATGATCAGTTCCAGATTTAAGCTCATCAATACGCTGAGTATTGATATCAAAGCCTACAACGGGGCGATGTTTGCCAAATTCAACCGCTAGTGGCAATCCGACATAGCCAAGACCGATAACGGCGATTTTTATATCATTGAGTGTTAGCATCTATTATCCTCAGTTTTACTATGTTAAATTTATTTTAAGCGGCAGACTGCGCTTTATAGCCATCTACAAAATACTCAAAGCGCTGCTTGAGCCAGTCGATATCTTCATCGCGTGCTTTTTGTGGCAAGTCGGCAAGCGTTTCTTCAACTTCGCTCAGCGCAAAACTGTGTTCCATCGCTTGCATGATCAGCGGATGATGCGTTGCTTCAACATTATCATCACCGATGATCAGCTCTTCATAAAGCTTTTCGCCAGGTCGCAGTCCGGTAAACTTAATCTCAATATCACCATCTGGATGGGCAGCATCTTTTGGAATACAGCCACTTAAGAAAATCATCCGCCGCGCTAAATCAACAATCTTGACGGGCTCGCCCATGTTAAGAACGAAAACCTCTCCGCCCTTTGCCATAGCTCCTGCTTGAATGACAAGGTTCGCAGCTTCCGGAATGGTCATAAAATAACGGGTAACATCAGGGTGAGTGACAGTAATTGGTCGACCTTGTTCAATTTGCTTAGTGAATACCGGAACGACAGAACCAGAGGAGCCCAAAACATTACCAAAGCGCACCATGCTAATACAGGTGGTAGATTGTGATTGGCTCAAGCCCTGACAGACAAGCTCAGCCAAGCGCTTTGATGCGCCCATAATATTGGTTGGGCGAACGGCTTTATCGGTTGAGATAAGCACAAAAGTGGCAACACCTGCTTTAATTGCGGCACGAGCACAGTGATAGGTACCCTTGCTATTATTAATAGCACCTTCAAAAGGATTGTGTTCAACAATAGGGACATGCTTATAGGCGGCGGCATGGTAAACGGTTTGGATTTGATGCTGCTTGAAAATCTTAATTAAGTGCTCTTCGTTGACCACATTACCCAAAATTGCAGTAATCTCAATATCTTTATAGTTAGGGTTATTACTTTGTTTTAATAATAGCTCTTGGTGAATGCTATAAAGCGCAAATTCAGACAATTCATAAAGTACCAAAGCTTTAGGCTTATTTTTTAATATTTGGCGGCAAAGCTCGCTACCAATAGAGCCGCCGGCGCCGGTAACTAAGACAGATTTACCTGTGATATTTTTTTGTAAGAGTGATTGGACGGGTTCAACCGTTTGCCGATCTAGCACGTCTAAGATGTCAATTTTGCGCATTGTACTGACCGTTACTTGATCATCAGCAATTTCTTGCAAGCTTGGCAGCGCTTTAATTTTAATTGAGATATCTGCTAAGCTATCAATAATTTCACGGCGGCGGTTGCGGCTGATAGAAGGCATGGCTAAAAAGATTTGGGCAATTTCAAGCTTATTGACCACATCAATAAGCTCACGAGCCGCATAAATACGCTTACCAAAAACGTAAGCTCCAGTTAACTGAGGGTCATCATCAATAAAGGCGCTGACATAGTATTTATGCGAGTTTTTAAGACCCTCTAGCAATTCACGACCTGCCTCGCCGGCACCATAAATCAAGACATTATCGTAGCCAGAATAGTCTTTACCTAACTTTAAGCTTTTGCCTTGACCGCGCATAAGCAGCTCTTTGATGGTCAGCCGGCTATTCCAAAGCCAGATAAAAAACAAGAACAAAAATATAATTGGCGCCGATCTTGGCATATCAGGCATATAATCAAGCGATAACAGCCCTTTATAAATAATAATGAGCACAAGAAATAGTTGTAGCACACGCCCCATCAGCCCTTCAAAAAAGGCGCGAGCGACGCCTTTATAAAAACCAATAAGATAAAGTCCTAAAATAGGAATGGCAGCATATAAACACAAAGCAAGCATACCAATGTGATTGTCAAGCTTGCCGTAACGCAAAGAAATGGCTAAAAATAGACAGACCGCTGCCATAACAAAATCAGCGAAGATTAATACGCCTCGTTTGATAGGTCTTGGCAGCTTCAATAATTGATTAGAAAGCTTATTTAGCCAACCGTCATTAGCACCTTTTGCTTGACTAGAATAGGAATTAAAATCCACTGCCATGTTAAAAACTTCCAACCGTTACCAATACCTGAGTCATTATTTATTTTTGCCGTAGGCATAATTATAGTGATAGCTGTATTTGCTTAGTAATCCTTGCTGCATGTCATTAAGTACTAGACCATCAACTTGGACATTGGCTTTTTCCATTTGCTTAACAGCATAGACAACCTGACCTTCAATAGATTTATTATAGCGGGTGACCATGAGCACTTTATCAGCATAACGCGCTAAAATGATAGCGTCTGACGCTGCTAAAACCGGCGCTGAGTCAATAACAATATAGTCATAATACTCACCTAGCTGTTGCATGAGCTTTTCAAAACGATCACTGGCAAGTAAAGAGGTCGGATTTTTGGGCATTCTACCTCTAGGTATGAAATCAACATGCTCAAGCATGGTCGGATGAACGATTTCTGACAACTCACTATTGTCTTGAGCAAAGTAGTCGGAAAGACCATTGTCCGGAGTCATATTAAACATTTCATGAAGTCGACCAAGGCGCATATCCGCATCGATAATCAATACCTTTTTATCTAGCTGACCAAAAACTTCCGTTAGGTTGGCGGAGATAAAAGATTTACCAATGGCTGGGCTTTCGCCAGTCACTAGAATGATTCGGGCACGCTGGTTGGATTTACTTTGATTGGGCATACCAAACATTAAATGCGTTCTTAAGCTTTTGATCGCTTCGTAACTTAAGCTATCAGAATCAATATTGGTCAATAGGCTATTATTAATTTTCTTATTTTTTGCAAGTTTGGCTAATGTATTTGAATGAGGAACCGTAGCAATAACAGGAACGCCTGTTTTTGCTTCCAATCGCTCAGGATCTTTTACAGGGCTTCTGAGCATATTTTTAATTAAGACCAGCACCGTTCCAAGCATCAGACCTAAAAGTGTAGCCAGTAGCATGATTAACGCTTTTTTTGGGGCAATCGCTTTAAAGGTGCTGATTGGCAAATCAATAATACGCGCAAAGCCAATCTGACCAGCTTTTACGATTTTTAGCTGCTCATAGTTTTTGAGCATGGTCAGATAAATTTCGCGGTTAATACCAACATCTTCTGACAACTTTAAAAACTCGCGCTGAATCTCAGGAAGCTTACTTACCGTTCCTTTAATTTCTTGTTTTCTATCGTTGAGTACTTTTAACTGATCATTGATTTGAACAACTAAAGGATGCTCATCCGTATAATAGGTGGTTAAATCGGCTTTTTTGAGATTTAACTCATTGATTTGTGAGTCAATTTGACCATTTTCTGTGATTAATAACTCGGCTTCTTTACTGACATCAATGGTGCCGTATTTTTCACGAAAATTATTAAACGCAGACTCGGATTCTTCCAATTTTTGCTTAAGCTTTGGAATCTGCGTTTCCATAAAATCAAGCGTTTTAGTCGTTTCTTCCGTACCACGTGATTGGTTTTGATCAATATATGACAAAACAATTTCTTTTAAAATTAAGCTGACTTGCTGCTGATTATTCCCCGTCATTGACAACTGAATGATTCCGGTTTGCTTGCCACGTTCAACGACCGACAGCGCGCTATTAATGTTATTCGTTGCCGTTTGAAGTGATTGCTTAATAACCGTAATAGGGTGTTCATTTATCGGTAAGTCATTGACCGTAATCTGAATGACGCCATCCGACCCTTGAAACTGATGAGGTTGACCAAGCTGACCTTTAAAGTCATCAAAACCATTGGTTAATAAAAAACTATCACCGCGGCGGGTAAGCGTCATTGGCTGATTTAAGTAGCCTTGTGAGACGTTTAACTGGCTGATTTGAACACGACCATCTTCAGTGACTAACGAGACACCTTCAGAGGAGTTAACCTGCGTATGATTGCGATTATTTTTTATTTTTTTAATAACGCTAATTTCAGGGTCGCTTAAACGAATGCGTAGATGTAGCGCATTAATTACTGGTTCTAAAATCATTCGCGATTTGATCAACTCAGCTTCAGTCTGCGCAGGACTGACATCAGGCGATACCAATTCAGAGATATTAGCACCTAAAGCTGAAATCCCCGATGATTTATCATCGATTTGAAGCAAAGCTTCGGATTTAAAAGTTGGTGCAACATAGCGACTGTATAAAACACCAATTATCAGTCCAAGAATGGCGCACAGCAGTAACGTCTTCCAACCTCGAAGCAGGCTTAATAGCAGCGCTACCAAATCAATTTCATCATCGTCCATTGCTTTAGCTTGCGCAGGCGTGCTTTTTGCAGTTGTACTCATAACTCATTGCCACTTAAATCTTATCAAACCAGGAATCTAGACTTTTTATAATGTCTTTTTTGGCTGTAATAAATGCATTATCATCGTGACCATAAGGATCAGCAATGTCTTTATCAATCCAGTGTCCAAGCCGATATGTCTTACCCCGACAATGCGGCCACTGCGACTCAATCCAGCGGACTTGATTTTCTGACATCGTAAAAATCAAATCAGCTTGTTTAACCAAATCTTCATTAATTTGCTTAGCGATATGATCACTCATATCAATATTAGCGTCAGCGCTCATTACTGCCATAGCTTGATCATCTGCGCCATGACCTACTACTGCTGACAGCCCTGCAGAATCGATATGTTTATTGGGAAATTGTTTCTTTAATAACGCCTCGGCAATAGGACTTCGGCAGATATTGCCGACACAAACGACTAAAATATTATTAAAGCTCATGATATCGCCTACTATAATCTTGATAAAATAGAAATAGCTGATGTTGATGGCAGCAGAGCACTGATCACACGGTTCCAACGAGTGAGCCCTGTCGGATCAACATAAACGATATCATTAGGCTGCATCTCAAAACGGTTCGCTAACGCAAAGCTTGTGATATTTTGCATATCAACATAGTAGATATTGGTCTGAGGATAATTTGGATTATCACGAACCACATAAATTTTTGCAGCATTAGCAGTATTAGAATTAAGACCGCTTGATTCTCCTAGGACATGAGCTAAACTTAATCCCTGCTCTAAAATTGGAACGGGCTCAACTTTACCAAACTCACCTAACACATAAACTTTGTTTCGGCTTTGGCTGTTCACATGAATAGAATCGCCATTTTTAATATAAATTTGATTGGCAGATGATCCCATTTGGCGAAGTGACTGCAGCCCTAAATTATAATTAACGCCATTGCGGTTGAGGACAATGTTATCCGAATCCCCTGTCGGCATTGCCCCGCCTGCCATTGATATTGCGCCATAAAGCGTTACAGGCGCATCAGTCATATTAAATTCACCCGGCTGCTTAACCTCACCATCAATAAAAAACTTATTACCACGATAATCAATGATTTTAACTTGTGGATCTGAGTACTTTAAATAGCGCTGCAGCTGTCGCTGCAGATTAGCGGTAAATTGCGGAACACTAAGACCAGCTGCTTTAATTCGCCCAATTAAAGGAAACTGGACAAAGCCTTGTTGATCCACTGGAAATCCTGCAGCGTAGGGATTACTACTATTTAATGCGGTCGGCGGTGCAATATCAGGATATCCTGATAACACAATACTTAAGATATCCCCTGACGTGATCTTATAATCTACTCGTCCTGAAGATCGAATTAATTGAGCAAGGCTGGCATTAGGAGTCGCAATTTGCTTTAGCGGCAAGGTCGCCAAAGTCAATGGTTGAACGACAAACTCAATGCCATTTTCAGCTTTAAACGCGCCATAAGGCGGTAAATCACCAGACTTAAACCCTGAAGTAATCGTACTGTGAGTGGCGCACCCCGCTAAAAGGCTTATGCTTAAAAGCGCTGAAATCCCAGATATTTTGGTTAATCGCTTCATAGCCGCTCCACTTCTTTACTTAATAAACCGTAACCCATCATTAATTTACAAAACTTAACTAATGTAGCAAATTTAAGCGGCATGATACCATAAGAAAATTGAAATTAGCTAATATCTACTAACTAATGTTACAAAATTTTGCACTTTGTCTTTCAAAAGTTAGAAAAACTATTTTTTGGAATTTTAAAATAAGTTCTTGCAGTTATAGCAGCTTACTTTAAAATGCTTTTAATAGAACTCTACATTGCGAAATGTAGCCACCGAATCAAGGAATTCATCATGAAAGACGAAAAACTGCAAAAAGCGCTTGCCCGAATGGGGCTTGGCTCACGCCGGCAAATGGAAGACGTCATTAGATCAGGTCGCGTATCCATCAATAGCGCCCCTGCTACGATTGGCGATCGGGTCAATATCGGTGATGAAATCCGAGTTGATGGTCGCTTAATCCGCTACAAAGCCGAAAATGAAAAGCGCCGCCGCGTGTTAGCCTATTATAAGCCGGAAGGGGAGATTTGCTCAGCAACCGACCCTGAAGGTCGCCCTACCGTATTTGAGCGCTTGCCAAAGCTGACTCACGACCGCTGGGTGATGGTTGGTCGCTTGGATATCAACTCAACGGGACTGTTGCTATTCACGAACGATGGCGAGCTTGCGCATCGCTTGATGCACCCCTCAAACGAGATTACCCGTGAGTACGCCGTTCGCGTGTTGGGCGAAGTGACGCCGGAGATTGCTAAAAACCTAACCGCCGGTGTCATGCTTGACGATGGCATGGCGCAATTTGAAGATATTAAAGAAGGTGGCGGTGAAGGTGTCAACAAATGGTATCACGTTAAACTAAAAGAAGGTCGCAACCGTGAGGTTCGCCGACTGTTTGAATCGCAAGGGCTTAAGGTTAGCCGCCTGCTTCGAACGCGCTATGGCAGCATCAGCCTGCCAAAAGAGCTGCGAACCGGTCGCTTTTTAGAGCTTGATAAAAAAGACATCAACAGCTTAACCGATTTGGTCAGCTTACGACCGCGCCAAGATACCGGACTTCAAGGTGCGGCAAAACGTAAGCAAGAGCGAATTAAAGACAAACCGCTTAAAGCTCGCCGCGATTATCAGCGTGACAGTAAACGTAATGACAATAAAGAAAGTTCGCGAAGAAATGCTAATGATAAAGGCAATCGCCAACGTAGCGAGCGCCCAACAGACAATCGCAATCGCCGTTCAAAGTAATTGTTAACTTAAAATCGTTTTGATAATAAAAAAGCAGTAACTTTAATTACTGCTTTTTTATTTTTCAATTTTTGTAATATTAGCGCTGAGTGTCTAAATAACGCTTCATTACTTTTAATTCTTGCCAATGTTGGGCTTCTATTTTACTTAATACCCCATCTAACCGTTCTTCAATACCATCGAGTAATTCTTTTAATAATTGCTCAGCGTCACTCATTTTTTCAGCGTTGATGTTTTTTTGTTGATAGGACTGCCGTAAATGATAATAGCTTGCCAGCATTTCAGGAAGTCTGAAATAAATAAATTTATGGGCGATAAATTCTTCTTCGCTAAGCGCTTGATTATTTTCATTTAACGACTGCTGATAACTTTCAAAATGAGCTAATTTTTGGTCAATATTTTGCAATTGCCGCAGCAAATCGTTATTTAACCCTTGCAAATGCGCAGGGTTTAATTCAAGCTTTTGCCATTGCAGTTTATTAATTATTAGCGGCGCTTTTGGGTTTTGATAAACCATAACACCTGGCGTAATTCCGGCGATACGGTGCAGGGCGTGCCAGCTTTTTTTACCCAAATAATAAATCGTGATTGCGGTGACCGCGCCGACGCCGATTAGTATCATAGAGCCCTACTTATACCCTATCGTCATTTGGTAGGCTTAACGTATCTTCTACGCCATCAAAACGCTGCTGCAAATAACGATTGGTCGCAAGCAATTTTTGACCATCTTGATGATAGGACGCGTCAAGAAGCTCATCAAATTGCTTATTAATGGTGCTTAACACTTCTAATAATGCCCCTTGAGCGGTGACGTTGGAATTTTTAATTTTGGTCGAATCAGCGCGCGCGCCTTCTAAATCATAAAGCCTTTGATAATCGCGAACCGCTTGCGGAATGTGGTTGTCCATTAAATTTTGAATCATGACATAAGTTTCATTCACGCTGTCGGAATCATCAATTTTGCCATCGTTATTGCTGTCGCCATAAATCAGCCGCAACTTTTCACCTTTTTGGTTAATCTCATTAAGGGCAACTTTGACCGGTTCAGGAAGGCTTTTTTCAGGAATATAACCAAGCTTTGGAATTGATTTATAGCCAAGCATTTTAGGCGCAGTGATTTTTTTAAAGCCGCGATAACCCAAATACACGCCTGCTGCCGGTAAGACGCCGTATAATAAAAACATAAGAAATAAGGCAGTTGCTTGGGTCATTTGAGCATCCTTTAATTGCTTTTTCTCTATTAGACCTCTTGCAAAAGTATCCCAACTTGCTAGGATATCCGTAACTGACTCACAAAGAATGACCATATTATGCCCGATACCGCCAAACTCCTTAGCCAAAGCAATGCTAACTTCAAACGCTACACCGGTATAGAAAAAGCGACCTTTGAGCACATGCTTAAAGCCATGCAGGCGCATGAGACTCAGAAGACAAAATCTGGCAGACCAAGTGAGCTCAGTCTGGAAGAACAAATTTTACTGGCGCTAACCTACTGGCGGGAGTATCGAACACTTTATCATATTGGCATGGACTTTGGGGTTCACGAATCTTCAGCATGTCGCATCGTTCGTAAAGTTGAAGATATTCTTATCACGTCAGGTCAATTTGACTTACCGAAAAAACTGCCAAGCAGAACAGACGATGACATTAACTGGTCAGCGGTCATTGTCGATGCCACAGAAACCCCGATTGAGCGTCCAAAAAAAACCAAAAACAATACTACAGCGGCAAAAAGAAACGACACACCCTAAAGGCACAGCTCATCATTCATTGGCAAACGGGGACGATATTAGACGTTCAAACCTGCAAAGGCTCAGTTCACGACTTCAAGCTCTACAAAGACACTCGACCAGATTGGCTGCCGGATACGGCATATATCATGGCAGATGGCGGTTATCAAGGTCTTGCTAAATTGCATGACAATACGTTCACCCCGTTCAAAAAGCCTAAAGGGGGCAGTTTGATTAGTGAGGCCAAACACGCCAATCAGTACCTTGCTAAGTGTCGTATTTTAGTTGAGCACAAAATAGGATTGGTTAAGTTATTCAAGATGGTCGCTGAACGCTATCGCAACCGAAGACGACGCTATGATCTTCGGATGAAGTTATTCACAGGCATTGTCAACTTTGAGAATGCGCTTTAACTTTTGCAAGAGGTCTATTAAACAAAACATTGTGACCTGTGACCATATCTTTATCGTTAATGGTCGCTAACGCGGGTTACATTGATGGCGTCACAATTCATGAATGCTTGGTTCGGTTTTTGACGTAGCGGTGGGTGGACGCCAAGCGATTGACCACGGTTTGGTGCAATTCATCAAGAAGCTCATCAAGTTCGTAATCAATTTGCAAAAACAAATCGGTCAGTAAGTCACCTGCGGTCATGTTACTTTGAACGACGCTATTTTTGGTTCGATGCGGGCTAAAGCGCTGCAACTGCTGATAATGATGAATGGCTTCAGGGATGCTTTCTTGAATGAGTTTATCAATGACAAATTTGCGCTCATCATGACGATGATTGTCATCAATTTGGGCGCTCCACTCACGGTAGCGCGAAAGCTTACCGTTAATCCGATCAAGAACAGCAACCGCTTCAATCGGCATGGCGTTTAAAGTATCAGGGTCAACCACGTCTATCAGTTCAGTCATCATCGGGCAATGTCCATGGCGCAGCTGCCATCGCGACGCCATATCAAACGGTGGTCGACCACATCGCTGATAACGCAATTTATTGGCAAGGTAGCGCTCGGTAAGGGTACTATTATTTGACAAATCTTTATTACTGATTTTATTGTTTTCACTATTATTTTGAGTCGCTGATTGATTAGGGCTGCTATAATCGGCACTTTTTGGCGCTGGTGTTTCAGATGCGTTTTTTTGCGCCGTCTCAGTTGATGGCTGACCAAAGGATTTTAGCATTCGTGTTAAGCTTACGACCATAATTTGCTTGATTCCTTTGTTATTACCTCGTTCAGGATCATTTTATTTTGGGCAATTTTTTTATTTTTACTCCTCGTACTTTAGGTAGTGTAGCAGGTTTTATGATGAATTTTAGCAAATGACAGCGCTAATTAATGCAGATTTTAGTTCAGGATTGCTGCTTGGGCTGTCGCTTATTGTGGCGATTGGCTCACAAAATGCGTTTATTTTAAAGCAAGGCATCAAGCGCGAGCATGTGTTTTGGGTTTGCCTGTTTTGCGCGGTAAGCGATGCGTTATTAATCGTCGCGGGGGTTGCCGGATTTGGGACGGTCACCGCAAAGTTTCCGCAAGTGGTGACCATAGCTAAATGGCTCGGGGCGCTGTTTTTATTGGCTTATGGACTGCAAAATCTACGCGCAAGCATCACCAATCAATCTGCCCTTCATGCCAGCGCGCATTTGACCACAAGTCTTAAAAAAGCGCTGCTGCTTTGTTTTGGCTTTACTTGGCTTAATCCACACGTTTATTTGGACACTTTGGTGTTGGTTGGCATGGTGTCAACGGGCGCGGAAAATGCCAAACTATTTGCCATGGGCGCGGTAACGGCATCGTTTTTATTTTTCTTTAGTTTAGGCTTTGGCGCGCGGTTGCTAGCACCGATATTTGCCAAACCCAAAGCTTGGAATATTCTTGATGGTTTGGTTGGTTTGTTGATGCTGTATTTGGCTTGGCAATTAGCATTTAATTAACTTTTTAATTTTAAAAACAAAAAGCCAAACCTGACGTTCAAGTTTGGCAAATTTAATTCAATCCAATCTAAAATTACGATGCTTTAGCTTCGGCTTCATTGGCTGATTTTTTAGAAGCGGTTTTATTTTCCGTGACTTTATTTACCGTCTGAGATTTTACAGTGGGTGCGCTGTCATTTTCGCTACTTTCAGTCATGCCTTCAGTCACGCCAACCAAGTCCAAAAAGTGCTCAAGCGAGTCATCAAGCACCTCAAGCCAAGGCTCAGGAAGCTTGGGCGCAAGCGTTCCGGTCAAAGTTGAGCGATAGGCTTTTTCGCGAAATCCCATGATGTCAGCGGCTTTATCTTGTTGCCACTGTTTAAAAATCTCGCCCTGCTCTTCGACCGCAAACTCAGGATAATCCGTGGCATTGGTCAAATCGCGAATGTAGCTTGCTTGAAAGTCGATCGACTCGTTGCAGCCGTTTAAAGCATCATGACGCTCAAGCCAATCGGCTTCGTCCTTTTGACGAGCTTCAAGCTCTGGTAACTCAATCTTGCCAAGCATCACATCGCGCGCAAACCAAGCTTGGGCATCAAACATGTTAAAGGTAAAGTATTGGTCTTGCATACCAAGGTAGATAAGCTTTGGGTTTGGCTGCCAAAAAATACCTTTATAAAGGTTTGCCGGATACAAGCAGTTATGCGTTTGCAGTCGCAGCTCATCAGGTAAAAAGCGGAAATGAAACAAATAGCCTGTGCACATAATGACCGCATCAAAGCGCTGACTTGTGCCATCGGCAAAGTGCGCAATATCATCTTCAAAATGAGTTAATAAGGGCACTTCGCTAATGCCTTCGGGCCACTCATAGCCTAATGGCTGACTACGATAACTGATAGTGACCGATTTTGTGCCGTACTTGTAGCACTGAGTGCCAATGTCTTCAGCAGAATAGCTGCTACCAACGAGTAGCACCTCTTTGTCTTTAAATTCAAGGGCATCGCGGAAATCGTGAGCATGAAGTACACGCCCGGGAAACTGCTCAAGACCTTCAAAATAAGGCATGTTTGGTGTCGAAAAATGACCGGTGGCTACGACAACAAAATCAAACTCGTCGGTTTCTTGCTCGCCAGTTTTATGGTTCATGACGGTCACGGTAAATTTTTGCGTGTCGTCATCAAAGGTCACCCAGCGCACCGGACATTCAAAGCGGATATATTTTTTGATATCGTGCTTATCAATTCGCCCCATGATGTAATCTTTTAACACTTCGCGCGGCGGATAAGAGGGAATCGGCTCGCCAAAATGCGCTTCAAAGGAATAATCAGCAAACTCTAAGCACTCTTTTGGACCATTTGACCATAGATAACGGTACATACTGCCATGAACCGGCTCACCGTGTTTATCAAGACCAGTTCGCCAATTGTAGTTCCACATCCCGCCAATATCGTTTTGTTTTTCATAACAAACTATCTCAGGGAGGTCAGTTGCTCCGGCTAAACGAGCCGTTTCAAACGCTCGCAGTTGCGCAAGCCCACTAGGCCCTGCCCCCAAAATAGCAATCTTTGCCTTACTCAAAACTTACTCCTGTTCACTGAAATGAAGCACCATCATAACATATCTTGATAATGCTTGCTTAGTCATCAAAAGTTAGCTATTTTTGAGTGAAGCTTTGAATTAAAATGCCATTTTTTTATAATAAATCTGGAAACAGCGTTCGCAAACCATTAACAATAATTTCAATGGCAACTGCCGCTAGCAGCATCCCCATGATTCGGCTCATAATATTAAGTCCAGCATCGCCTAAAACTCGGCTAATGCGTCCTGCTGCCATCAATGCCAAATAACAAAAAATACTGATAAAAAGTCCGGCAATTATCACCGCTGACATTTGCAGTAATCCTGAAATCTGCGAGGAATAAATAATGACGGTTGAAATCCCCCCAGGACCTATCATCATTGGGATTGCAAGCGGCACAACGGCTGAGGCAGTTGATGGCAGCGTATCTTGAACGTGATCAATATCAAAATTGTCTTGATCGGGCTTGACCGGATTGCCTTCCCCATTCATCATATTGATGGCGATTAAAAACACCAAAATCCCACCTGCCATCTGAAATGAGCCAATCGAAATCCCAAGCCCCTTGAGCAGCGACTCCCCTGCCAAAGTGAAAAATGCAATGGTAATAAAAATGGTCAAGCAAGCAATCCGCGCCACTTTGCGGCGGTTTGCCATGGTATAACCGCGGGTCAAATCTAAAAACAGGGTCAATGCGCCAAAAGGGTTGATGAGCACCATAAACGCAAGGATAATTTTGATAATTTCGGTATTCATAGCCGCAAGCTCGCATTTGGGGTTGCTGCAAAAAACAAAGCCATCGCAAGGTTATTACGATGGCATGGGCAATATTCGTTATTCTAACATATTGTTATTTGTGATGAAAACTTTGGTTATGGGTCATCAAGATAAAAATTTCTTCAAAATCAGTAAAAATGCTTTTAGCGGCTTTAAGCTTGACTTTAATAGCGGCGGTGGCGATACTCTGCTCAGGATTTGATTATTGCATTGCAATATCAACTCTCACGGCTACCCTTCTTTTTACCTTTTTTATTTACGCTTTTTGGCTATTTTTCAAATCCTGCGCGCAAGACGTGTTGCCTTGTTATGGGCTAGCTAAAATCAGGCGCGCAGCTTTAACGGGCTTTTTTAACCCCAATCATAATGATAAAGGATGATGTTATGGCAGACCAACTGACCGATTTTGATAAAAAAATGATTAAGCGCTCCATCGAGCTTGCTACCGAAAACGTCGCTAAAGGCGGCGAACCGTTTGGCGCGGTGCTCACTCGCGGTGAAGACGTGCTAACCGAAGCGGTCAACGAAGCCTATCTCCACGACGACCCAACCGCTCATGCTGAAATGCAAGCGCTGCGCCAAGCCGGCAAAACGCTGCGTCAGCCGCACGAAGGCATCACCGTTTATGCAAGCGGCAAACCTTGCGGAATGTGTATGGCAGCGATGCTTCAAGTTGGCATTGACCGCGTGGTTTATGGCGCTGATGAAGAGCTTGGCGACGCTTACGGTTGGGGAACTCAGCCGCTATATGACAAATTGAAAAAAGACTTAGGTCAGCAAGGTATCGAAGTCGTTAACTGCCCTGACGCCAGCAGCAAAGAGCCGTTTGATGCTTATAAAGAAAAGCATGGCGCTTAAAGTAGTTTTGCGTTAGTTTTTATCGTTTTTCAAAAAGCATATTTTATAAAACGCATAAAAAAAGCCCTTATCTAATATAAGGGCTTTTTTAGTTTTAGCGATTAATGCTTGTTAATAATAAAGGCTTTATGCTTCGCTGCTAAAATCAAGACCAATATCAAGCGCGGTGGTGCTGTGCGTTAAATAGCCCATGGCGATAAAATCAACGCCGGTTTTGGCAACGGCAACGACGGAGTCCGGCGTGATGCCGCCTGATGCCTCAGTTTGCGCGCGACCTTGGCACATGGCAACAGCTTTGGTCAGCATTGATGGCGACATATTATCCAGCAGCACCAAATTCACACCCGCATCAAGCGCTTCTGCTAATTGCTCCAAATTATCGACTTCAACTTCAATCGGAATGAGATGACCGGCTAGCGTTTTTGCCTGCGCAATTGCGGTGGTGATATCGCCTGAAATGGCGATATGATTGTCTTTAATTAAAATGGCATCATCAAGCCCCAAGCGGTGATTGCGACCGCCGCCGCAGCGAACGGCATATTTTTGCAATACCCGCAGCCCCGGAATGGTTTTGCGCGTACAGGTAATTTGCGCCGGAAACTCAGCAACGCTATCGACGATTTGGCGGGTGGCGGTAGCAATGCCGCTTAAATGGGTCAAAAAATTCAGCGCCGTTCGCTCAGCGGTTAATAAATTGCGGGCGTTACCTTGAACGGTTGCCAGAACGCTTCCTGCGGCAACTTTTTCGCCATCGGTAATATTGGCAACAAAATCAATGTCATCATCCACCAACGCAAACGCCATTTTTGCCAAATCCATCCCACAAATCACGCCGGATTGGCGAGCGCGAATTTCAAGCTTTGCCTGCATGCCAGCCGGAATCGTCGCTTGCGAAGTCACATCGCCGCGCCTACCCAAATCTTCAACAAGCGCCGCCTCGACCCAAGGCTTGATAACCAGATTGGCAAGGGCGGATTCGGTGACAGAATTTGGCAATTGGCTCATGGGATATCCTTATCTTATATTGGCTTAAATCTAAATTAATATCTTGAATTAATCTCAAAATGAGCATAAATATAGCGGAAAATAATTTTAATGGCAATAAAAAAGCCGTAACTTTATTTGCGTTTGGGTAATTTGCTGTCCATGAGTAAGCTTTGCAATTCAATGTCATGGCAAAAGCGGTAAAGCTTGGCAGGGCGACCACGCTGATGGGTGCTGCTTTTTCCCGTAGGCATCACCAAATTTTGCGACTCAAGCAAGCGGCGAAAGTTTTGCTTATGAAGTGGCACGCCTGATAATGCCTCAACGCTTTGCTGCAACTGTGATAAGGTAAACTCATTTGGCATTAAACCAAAAATCAGCGGTTGATATTCAATCTTGGCGCGAATCCGTGAAATGGCGGTCGCAATGACGCGGCGGTGGTCATAATACATCGGCGCGCCAATAATTAACGCCCAATCACTTGGCAGTTTATTGGGTTGATAATCCGGCGATTCTGGAATGAGACCTGCTTCATAAAGCATCTCATAGCGCAAAAGCACGTGTTCGGCAACCCAATTGACGCCGATATTTTGCAAATAGCTGTCGCCGTTTTCTAAGTTTTTTAAATCCTCAAAGCCATTTACGCCCCAACATAAGCAAATGCGCTGACGACGGCGACGCGCTGTAGCTGTGTCCGCCGCATCCGCCCAAGCAAATAATTCTGGAATGATAACCTCGGTAATCACGTTAGGCGCGCCATTTAAATGGTTCTCCCACGGAAAATAATCAAACCAATCACGCCAAACCGCTTGGCTTTGGCGGCGAATGGTTTGCATTTCCTGAACCAGTCCCAAATAGCTGACGTAAACGAGCGCATGACCGTCAATGTTGCGCCGGTTGGTATCAACAAAGGTATAAAGCTGCTCCATGTAGCCAAGTGGCTGCTGCGTTTGCTCCTCGACCCACTGGCGAACGCCTGCCTGCAACGAGCGATGCAGCGGCATCAGCGGACCATTGGGCAATAATTTGCCGTCATCGACCGTCAGCACTTTGGCAACGCCTTCAATAATGGCAACCAAAACCGCCACCACTTCGGTCGTACCGCTTCCCGATTTGTGAGCGTGAGAATAAGACAATGTCATTGCTTTACTATTATCCTTGTTTAATTTTTATCGTAACTTTAGTATTGATTGAGTATAGCTTGAATCCTAATAAATAGGCATTTTGAAAGCGTTTAAAATCATCTAAAACCAAATGGCTTACCATTACCAAATTTTTGTTATCAATATTTAATAAAAACCACTTGTATTAATGCTCAAAATGAGCATAATTAAGCAAAATGACTTTTTCTTTTATTCAATTCAAAAACCTCATCTGCCATCGCTTGATACTCAAAGGTTTGCCTTATGATTACCTCATTTCCTTTTGATGCTCCCGTTTTGAACGCTGACAATAGTCTTGCCAAAAAATTAAACATTGATTACGCCCGCGCCAAAATTCCGGCGGATTTACCGCGTGACAAGCGCAAACAAGTTGAGGCGAAAATCAAGCAGCTTTTGATTGAAAAAGATGCCGTTTTGGTGGCGCATTATTACGTTGACCCCTTTATTCAGGATTTAGCATTGGCAACTGGCGGCTGCGTTGGCGATTCGCTTGAGATGGCGCGATTTGGGCAAGCGCATCCGGCAAAAACCTTGGTGGTCGCTGGCGTTCGCTTTATGGGCGAGTCGGCAAAGATTTTAAGCATGGAAAAAACGGTGTTAATGCCAGATTTAGAAGCCGAATGTTCGCTTGATTTGGGTTGTCCAAGCGCCGATTTTAGCGCATTTTGTGACGCCCACCCCGACCGAACCGTGGTGGTTTACGCCAATACCAGTGCGGCGGTGAAAGCTCGCGCCGATTGGGTGGTGACCTCATCGGTTGGTATTGATATCGTCCGTCATTTGCATGAAAGCGGCGAAAAAATCATTTGGGGTCCTGACCGCCATTTAGGAAGCTATATCGCTCGCGAAACCGGCGCGGATATGCTACTTTGGCAAGGCTCGTGCTTGGTTCATAATGAGTTTAAAGCCACCGAACTTGAACAATTAAAAGCAGAAAACCCAACGGCAAAAGTCCTCGTTCACCCTGAATCACCGGACAGTGTAGTCGCGCTTGCCGATGTGGTTGGCTCAACCAGTAAGCTGTTAAACGCAACGTTTGAGATGGATGATGACACCTTTATTGTCGCGACCGACCTTGGCATTTTACATGAAATGCAAAAAAAATCGCCGACCAAACGCTTTTTAGCCGCACCAACCGCCGGTGAAAGCGCAAGCTGCAAAAGCTGTGCGTTTTGTCCGTGGATGGCAATGAACGGCTTGCAAGGGATTGAAAATTGCTTGACCCATTTTAGCGGTGAAGTATTGCTTGATGACGACCTAGCGGCAGCTGCCAGAAAGCCCTTACAGCGGATGCTTGATTTTGCCGAAGCGCAAAAATCGCGAGTGACCGCAAGCGGCGATATTGTCAAAGACCGCGACTTGTTTGCTCATGTTGGCGCGGCTTAATGTTACTTAAATGCTAGCGGCTTAATCCCAAAGCCGCTTAACGGTCGCGTCATTTTAAAAGCTATCGAATAAGGTAAATCGTGCTACAATCGCCAGTTTGAAACGCGTTTGACGAGCCGGACGATGGAAAGCCTCATTACCCTTATTTTGGTATTAACGCCGCTATTTATTGGCTTTGCCATCCCCTCTAATCCCAAGCTGACTTTAATTACTGATAAATGCTTGTCGTATTTGGTATTTATTATCCTAACGCTCATTGGCATTGAGCTGTCGCAAGTTCACGGTCTTGGCAGTCAGATTGGCGAGATTGCGCTTTATGTGACCGCGCTTTCTGTTTTGACTATCGGCACGGGGCTTTTTGGGCTCAAAATATTTGATACCATCAAGCCGTGGCATGCCAAAACAACAACTGCAAAAACCAATCAGCACCGCGTCAGCATTCGCGGCAGCCTCATTCAAGTGATTTGCGTGGTGGTCGGCTTTGGGCTTGGGCTTATATTGCCTGAAGCGCTGATGCCGCCTGAAAAAACCATGACCGTTTTGCTGATGATTTTGATTTTACTCGTTGGCATTGGACTAAAAGGCTCAGGAATTACTTTAAAAGAAGTGCTACTCAATCGCCGCGGCGTAGAAATGAGCGTCATTTTTACGCTGTCGGTGTTGGTTGGCGGTTTGATGTTTGCGGCGATTTTCAGTGACGTATCATGGACAAAAGGCTTGGCGCTGGCGTCAGGATTTGGTTGGTATTCGCTGTCGGCGATTGTAATGACCGATGCTTACGGCGCGATTTGGGGCAGCGTGGCGCTGTTTAATGACTTAATCCGCGAGTTTTTTGCGCTGATTTTTATTCCGGTGTTTATGCGCCATTACCCGTCGGCGTCGGTAGGTCTTGGCGGGGCGACAAGCCTTGATTTTACCTTGCCCATCATTCAGCAGTCCGGCGGTCTGACGGTCGTGCCGCTTGCAATTAGCTTTGGCTTTATTATTAATATCGTCGCGCCGGTGCTGATGGTGGTGTTTTCGGCGTTTTAAAATTGGGGTTAGATATATCAGCTCGACGCTATTTTATGCCTTAAATCACTCTCATGTTAATGACTTTTTTGCTTTTCAGGTTCGGTCACAAGCGCATAAACTCGCCGATTAAACATATCACCTTCTTCACTATCGAAAGGGGCAATCGGTCTATTTGCGCCGTACTCAGTCGTCGTGATGCGCTCAGGGGCAATATTGAACTTCGAAACTAAATAATTTTTAACCTTATCGGCTCGAGCTTGCGCCAGTGCATTGGGTTTGTTTAAATCGGTGCTATAAACCTCACTTTTGGCACTGTGACCTTCTATCCGTATGATTGCGGTTTTATGCTCTTGCATTCTCAAACCTACCCTTTCAAGTTCGGCTTGATATTTTGGCGAAAGCTCGCTGCTGTCTTTGTCAAAAAAGGCGCGGTATTCTATTTTCAGTCCTCTGTCCATGCTTATAGCAACTTCACAACCATAGTCATCCGTTATGACATTTTTTGGTGTATTTGGACAACGGTCAATGTTATCCGGAACGCCATCACCATCAGAATCAAGATTTACGCTCACGGTTGGCAATGCGACTTTACTATCAGCTGTTAGTTTTGCGGTTTGACACGCGGGTAAGGCTAAAGCGCTGCTAAAAATACCCATAGCTAAATAAACTTTTGATGTCATGATAAAGTCCTTTTTAATACTTATTTTGCCCTTTTTTTATCCTAAATCTTTTTAATTAAAGCCTTTTCTATATTCGTCAGGCTCAAACGCAAGCGCATAAACCCGCCGATTAAGCATATTCCCTTCTTCAGTATCGGATGGCGCAATCGGTCGATTTGCGCCGTATTCAATTGCTTTGATACGATCAGGAGCAATGTTAAACTTTGATATCAAATAATCTTTAACGTTATCGGCTCGAGCTTGTGCTAACGGATTAGGTTTGCTCAAGTCAGCACTAACCACTTCTGTTCTTGAATTATGACCTTCAATCCATAGGTTAGCGTCTTTGTACTCTTGCATTTTTAAGCCGACCTTATTAAGCTCGTCTTGATACTTTGGCAAAAGCTCACTACTATCTTTGTCAAAAAAGGCACGGTATTCCATTCTTAGACCTACCCCTACAGGCGCTAAAGGACAGCCTCTTTCATCGATGACTATATTCCAAGGCGTAGCAGGACATTGGTCGATGCTATCTGGAACGCCATCGCCATCTGAGTCCAAAATGGGAGTCGCAACGGTATTTGTTTGCTGACTAACCATTATTGATTGGGGCGCGGTTTGACACGCGGGCAACGCCAAAGCGCTGCTAGAAATGATAATTGCCAAATAAAAATCCTTTTTCATAGCAAGTTCCTTTTAAGTTAAACCCCACTCGCCTTTTTCGCAAACAGTCGCATCAACGGTTTGATTTTGCCAACGCGATACATACCTTCATTGCGAAGCTGCTGAACGGGTCGAAGCTGCGCCAAATCACCGGCAAACAGCCAATTAATCGCCGAAAAGCTGTGCATCATCATACTGTTATGCGGTCGGCGCTCGCGCTCATAACGGCTGAGCGTTTGCCATTTGCCCCAAGCGTTGCCGCCGCTTCTTTGAAAGTCGCGCTCAAGCTGATTTGCCAAAGCGATCACATCAAGCATTCCTAGATTTAGCCCTTGACCTGCCAGCGGATGGACGCCGTGGGCGGCATCGCCAATCAATGCCAAATTGGGCGCGATATAGCTTTTGGCGTGCTGAGCGGTCAAATCAAAGCTGGCGATGGACTCAATGGTCTCAATCGCGCCAAGTTCATAGTTGCAAGCGGCGGCAAGCTTATCGGCAAGGACGCGCGGCGGCTCAGCAAGCAGTTCAAGCGCCCGATTTCGCGGCAAACTCCAAACGATGGATTGCCAATGCTGCGGATTTGCTTTGTCGCTATCGGTAATATCGGCAAGCGGCAACAGCGCAAGCGTTCCGGTAGGAAGCATGGCTTGACGCGCCGTTGCGTTGTGCGGTTTTTGGGTTTGAATGGCGCAGCAAATCGCGGTTTGCTGATAATCTAAAGTATCAAGGTTAATGGCAGCTTGCCTGCGCACAAACGAGCCGCGACCATCGGCACCAACGAGCAGCGGCGCGCTAAATTGCTGACGATCATCAAGCGTTACCTGATAACCAGTATTTTCCCCGAGCCAATCAAGCGCCTGTACTTTTTGACCTGAAATTAAGGTTAAATCACCGCTGTCGGCGACCTCTTGCAGCCGCTGCCAAAGTGCAAACTCAATTACAAACGGCTCGACCATACTGCCAAGTAAACTGCTTGCCGCCTCATCGTTAAATAACAGCTCGCCCATGCCGTTGAGTTGCCAAACTTGCATCTGAGTATAATCGGCTTTGCGGTCAGATGTGACGATATAGTCCCAAGCGCCAACGGCTTTTAACAGCTCGATACTGGCAAGGCTAAGCGCATAAACTCTTGCATCGCGATGGGCAAGTTTGGCATCCCAGTCTTCAACGCTTAACTTTGGTCGCGCATCAATCAAGGTGACTGGATGCTGATGTTGCGCAAGCTTTAACGCTAAGGTTGCACCAACGATACCGCCGCCGATGATGAGAGTTTGGCTGGATGATTTGCTCACTGGGTTATCCTTATAAAAATCGATGCTATTGATCTTGGGAATTAAAAATTAGACTTTAAAATGACGCTTTAAAATTTTAAAAAATGAGCCATTAAGATTTAAGCCCCATTGCGTAATTGGCAACCAATGGTTTAACGCGAGGCAATTTATCAAAGGCTATCAGCGCCACATTTCGCGCCAATTTCACCGCAGGGTTTGGGTGGGTAAAGCCATAAACGACGGCATCACAAAAGCGAATGACGCGCTTTTGATCGACAAGGCGGGCGCGCTCATAGCGTTTGAGCATGGCATTGTCGCCGATGTCCTCGCCTTTTAGCACTTGTCTTGCTAACATTTTTGCAAGAACGTGAGCATCACGCATGCATAAGTTAAAGCCCTGACCTGCCACCGGATGCAAGGTGTGAGCGGCATTTCCCATAATCACGCAGCGCCCCAAAACTTGGCTTGTTGCAAGCACTCGCGTGAGCGGATAAGCGCCGCGGCGACCGGCTTTTAAAAACTTGCCGGCGCGATTGCCAAACGCTTCTTGCAAAGTTTGTAAAAAATGTGCCTCATCGGTGAGATAGTCGCCTTCTTCACCTTTTGGGCAAACCCAAACCACCGAGCGCCGATGTCCGGTTTGCAGCTCATTATTGCCGTCGCCGTCGGCGTCCGTCAGCGGCAATACTGCCAAAGGTCCTGCCGGACTAAAGCGCTCAATGGCGATATGATTATGAGGCTTATCGGTTTCGACCACGCCAACAATCGCCGTTTGACCGTAATCATATGTCGTCGTATCAATGCCTAAAATATTACGAACGGTAGAATCGCGACCATCACAAGCCACCAAAATACTGCCTTGCAACTGCTGCTCGTTAGTTTCCTCAAAATAGCTAAAAGTTAAGCTTACACTGTCGCTATCTTGCGTCACATCGGTCACTTGAGCGTTATCAATTAAGGTAATCAGCGGATTATCTTGTGCTGCCAAAAGCAACTTTCGACCAAGCCAAGCGTTTTCCATCACCTGACCAAACGATTCGACGTGCTCTTCTTCTTTATCAAGCGCCGCCTTGCCAAAACTGCCCTGCTCGCTGATTTCAACGCCATCAATCCGGCAAGCGTGGCTTTGCAAGCTGTCCCAAAGGTTAATTTCTTGATAAATTTGCACCGTTCGCCGTGATAGCGCCGTGTTTCGGCTGTCCAAATAATGCGTTTGAAAGCCGTCATCATTAGGACTTAATTTTGGAAAGCGGTTTTTTTCAAGCAAGGTGCTTTTAATCCCTTGATGAGCAAGCATTAACGCAAACGACAACCCCACATGACCGCCGCCAACGATTAACACGTGCTCATCAGTAATGGCTGCGGTTGAGCTTTTGACATTTGGCATAAAGTTATCCTTATCATTATTCAATTCATTATTTAATAAAAAGTGGCAAAACCCCATCAAAAAAAGGGCAATCAAACTTTGACTATCTTATAATATTTTGCGTTTACCTGTGTCGTGATTGCTTAACTCCTCAGGCGCAATCTATCAAATTCGTTTTTATCCAAACGGCTAAAACTAAGCAAAAATCTGCGCCGCGCGGTTGCAATCAACATACAAAAACGGCGTACTTTGGCGTGGGATTTGGCTTGAATTTTAAATTCTATCAACCATAATGAAGTCAGGGCTTTTTATAATTTTTGACCATTAGAAGGATAATCGCTTGACTGATACCATAAGCCGCCATGTCACCTTTGAGCATTTGACCCAAGAGCATCTAAAAACCATCTTGGGCGAATTTAACAACCATTTAAAATACCTTCAAGAGCGCCTTGATATTAAAATCAGCCAGCGCAATGGCGATTTTACCTTAAGTGGCGATTTAGGCGGCGTTGAGCTTGGTGAGCGCATTTTATATAAGCTTGCCGATGAAGCGCAAAATTCAAAAGACATCAGCCCGCAAGAGCTGCACTTAATCATTCAATCAAGCCTTGCCCGCGATGAGGACGAGGTGATTGACAATACCCCAACCGCAAAAAACGATGACAATAACAGCGCTGACTTTGACGACCCAAAGGACTTTACGCCAATTACCTTGCGGACGCGAAAAGGCAAAATCATCCCGCGCGGCGGCAATCAGCAGCGCTATGTCAAAAACATTTTAACCTCGGATATCAGCTTTGGTATTGGTCCTGCCGGAACGGGCAAAACGTATCTTGCCGTTGCCTGCGCCGTTGATATGATTGAGCGCAACGAAATTGAGCGTATTTTGCTGGTTCGACCTGCGGTAGAAGCTGGTGAAAAATTAGGCTTTTTACCCGGCGATTTAACTCAAAAAATCGACCCGTATTTACGACCACTTTATGACGCGCTTTATGAAATGATTGGCTTTGAAAAAGTCGGTAAAATGATTGAGCGCCAAGAAATTGAAATTGCCCCGCTTGCCTATATGCGCGGTCGGACGCTGAACAACTCGTTTGTGATTTTGGATGAAGCGCAAAACACCACCCCTGAGCAGATGAAAATGTTTCTAACGCGGTTGGGATTTGGCTCGCGGGCGGTGATTACTGGTGACATCTCGCAAGTGGATTTACCGCGTGGCACCAAATCGGGATTGGCGCAAGCGATGGAGATCTTAAGCGATATCGATGAGATTCATATCACCAAATTTGACTCAAAAGACGTGGTTCGCCATCATTTAGTTCAAAAAATCGTTGAAGCTTATGACGAGTTTGACGACGAGCAAGAGCGCATCAAAGAAAAACGCAAACAAGAGCGCTTGGCTGAACAAGAACAATCGCGATTGGCGAACTTGGAAGCATAAACGGCTTTATTAGCTAAGTCGAACAAAAACCGGAGGGCAAAGGCTTTTCCGGTTTTTTACTGATTGTGATTCATTTAACATTTGAATTTTAGGACAATTATGAATAATGATTCTTGCGAATTAACCATAAGCGCTAATGATAATATTGATGAGGCAGTTTTAGAAAATTATTATAACGAAGATAAGTTAGCAATAGTCGTAAAAACCGCCCTTGATGACATATCCACGCGGCTAAAAGACGAATTAACGCTGCCCTATTTTGCAGATAGTGAGGATTGGTTAGCAGCGCCCAAACTGCTTGATATTTATATCACCGATCTTAAGGAAGGTCAGCAGTTAAATCTGGAGGCTCGCGGCAAAGATTACGCGACCAATATTTTATCGTACCCAAGCGATTTGTCCGAAAGCATGCTGGCGCTTTTACCGGCGCTGCCATTGGGTGAGTTAATCATTTGCCATGACGTCATGACGCGCGAAGCTGCCGAGCAAGGCAAAAAGACCCATGACCATATTCAGCATTTACTGGTTCACGGTATTTTGCATCTACTTGGCTTTGACCATGAATTAGGCAATGCCGAGCAAGAGGAAATGGAAAGCTTTGAAATTGCTATTTTAGCGCGACTTGGCATTGCCAACCCTTATCAATAGCCATACATTTAAGTAGGTTCTTTGAGCGCATATGTCAACGCTTCAAGCAGCTCACATTGCATTTCCCACCAATCCTTATTGGTTGACCAGACATTTAAGGTCAGCTCCACCGAGCTGTCGCCTAAACTGGTGACTTGAACCGTAGGCTCAGGCGTTTTAAGGGCTTTATCATTATCATTTGCAAGCTTGAGCATAATGGCTTTGGCGGCTTTTAGGTTTTTATCAAAG
Source organism: Psychrobacter sp. GTC18467 (assembly GCF_055397455.1). Lineage (NCBI taxonomy): Bacteria > Pseudomonadati > Pseudomonadota > Gammaproteobacteria > Moraxellales > Moraxellaceae > Psychrobacter > Psychrobacter sp. GTC18467. The sequence continues at coordinate 2,010,855 of NZ_AP038920.1, read as the reverse complement.
CCCACTTTTATGGTGATATCGACGCGGCGATTGGGAAGCGCGGTAAAATTGGTTACCGCGTTGGTGGTAATCGTGCCGTTTGGAATGATGACATCATGATTGTTAATCGTCGTTAAATGGGTATTAATCAGGGTAATTTGTGAAATCGTTCCGGTAAAGCTGTTAATTTGAACATAATCCCCGCAAACAAATGGTCTAAAGGTGATAATCATGATGCCCGCGGCAAAGTTTGACAACTGGTCTTTTAATGACAAGCCAATGGCAACTGCCGCGCCGCCTAAAATCGCCGCAACCGAGGTGGTATGAATGCCAACATGATTGAGCGCCGATAAAACCACCACAACAAGCAATACGCCATAAAGCAGACGACTTAAAAAGCTTGCCACCGTATCTTCCATTTTGCTTCGCGTCATAACTTTATTAGCAAAGCCAACCACTTTTTTGGCAAGCCAGCGACCGATAAAGAAGATAAGCAAGGCGACGATGATTTTTATACCAATCATCACAGCGTTGTCGGCAAGAACCGCCAAATCCCAATCAAATCCTAAAACTTTCATACCCACTCTTTGGTTTATTTCCCATTAATTTCGTGATTATTACCTTAACCATTTTTATAAAAAATAGCGAGGTTAAGTCTACCACCAATCGCGTTATCTTCTTTAGGAGATTTGCTACAAAGCAGCGCGGATGGTTGTCGGCTGCCGATTTTGTTATATACTCTTTTTTATAGTTTATAAAACCTAAAAATCCTTGCCACAAGTTAGATTGAATAATAAGGACCACACTTTGAGCGATTTTGAAAACGTTGAGGACACCCTTGAGACGATTGGTCAGCGCATCAGCGACGCCCTGACGGACAGCTTTGACAGTTTAAGCCTGCATTTAAGGCAGCTTTATCAAAAAACGGCGGACAAAATGGACGATGAGCTGCACTTGCCGGTTGCCCAAAAGTACGTCAATGACGCTTTGCAAAAATATGTCACCGACAATGTCAAATCAATTTTGGAATTGCGCGTTGAGCTTCACGATGATTGGTTTCGGCTGTTTGCCACCATCAATGTGGCAGGGATTTACACCGAAGTTGCCAGTAATTTTCGCCTTGTTCACGTTCAAGTAGACCGCAATGTTCAGCGCTTTGTCTTTGGTCAGCTGACTTATACGGACGTACTAAATTTGCGCTGCGAGTCGTTCGTCAAACGTCAAGGCATTAAGCTTGCCATTTGGTTTTATCATAGCGTTTTGAAAAAAGACCCGCTTGGGGTGATTTTAAGCTATATCAACATTGCCCGCGCCAAGCAGGACATCATTTATCTTGACATTCACCGCTGGCTGAAAAAGAACGATAAGATTATGAGTGCGCTGCATAAGGTTCAAGTTAATGATGGCGAGGTCGCTGAAGACCAGCTAATTTTAAAAACGCAGGTCAATTATCGCGACCTACTTGGCGGCAGCACCGGCGAGGACATCATTAGTGATAAAGACGAGCCAGACCCTGAATTGATGCAAGGTCCTATCAATCCGCTTGCTGATGCCACTGAACCTGCCGAAGAGTAAAAACTAAGAGTAAAGCCCGCTACCAATAGTTTTCAACGGCAATATTGCCCTCGCCGCGCCGATTCATGACAAACCCCATCGATTTAAGGGTTTCTTTGGTATCCTCAACCATATCAGGATTACCGCAAAGCATGATATGCGCAGAATCAGTCTCTAAATCAACACCCGCAGCTTTAGCAAGGCTACCGTTTAATAATAGTTCTGGTAGTCTTGCATTGAGCGCCCCTGCCATTTTTTCACGAGTGACAATGGGAATAAAAATCAGCTTGGCAGGGTTATCAACCAAACTGCCAAAGTCATCTTGAAGTGATTTAATTTTATCTAAATAAGCCAGCTCATCTTGGGTTCTGGCGCTGTAAGCTAAAATAATATGCTCGTAATCTTGCCAAGTTTGCAGGTCTTGCAGCATGGATAAAAATGGCGCAAGCCCTGTTCCGGTAGCCAGTAGCCATAAATCTTTTGGCGTCGGCGCTTGATAGCGCGCCAACGTTAAAAACCCAAATGGCGTGGTGTTTAAAAGTAGCGTATCGCCAACTTGTAAATGCTGCAGCTCGGAGGTAAACGCGCCATCAGGAATGACGATGGAAAAGAACTCAAGAACCTCATCAAAAGGTGATGACACAATCGAGTACGCCCGAAAAATATCCTCATCCGGCGCGGCGTTTCCGGTTTCAATATGATAACCAAGCTTACTTGGGTTAACTCCAAGGCGAACAAATTGACCGGCGGTAAATTTAAAGCTGTCAGGACGGCTGACCGTGAAGCTGAACAAATTGGGCGTCCACGTCGTTTTACTTAACACGTTAACCATCGCAATGTTTGACTCACTCATGATTTGCCCTTATTTTTCGCCCAAAAAAAAGATGCACCAAGCTTAGCATAACTTGGTGCATCCGTCAGCTTAGCCTTATTTACCAAATGCGGGCAAGGCTCGACCATTCAATCAAGGTATTTGGCAACACCCCAAAGAAGATAATTGCCACCATAACCGCAATGACCATAATCCCACCGGTCTTAATGCCCCACTGACCTGCAACGTCAAACTCAATAAACTCTTTTGGACGTTTAAACAAGGTGAGCATCACGCGAAGGTAGTAAAATAGACCAATCGCACTTCCCAAGATAATCATCGCCGCTAAAAACCAGTTGGTCCCTTGAACCGCTGCTAAAATTGCAAATAACTTGGTGATAAATCCTGCGGTTAGCGGAACGCCGGCTAATGACAGCATCATAATGGTCATGACAGCAGTTAATACCGGTCGGCGCCAAAATAAGCCTTGATAATGAATTAAATCATCAGCTTCACCGGCTAAGCGATATGGGCTTGACATCAAGGTCACCACCCCAAACGCACCGATTGAGGTCAACGCATAAACCGCCATATACATGCTTGAAATGCTGTCCGCTGCCGCGCCAATGCTGACGATGACCACTAAAACATAGCCCATATGCGAGATGGATGAGTAACCCAATAAGCGCTTAAGACTGGTTTGGCGAACGGCAAGTAAGTTACCGGCCAAAATAGACAAGGTTGCCATGACCATTAACAGCATCTGCACTGCTGGTAACGCAAGCAAGGCGGAATCCACCAAAAAGCGAATGGCAAGTGCCATCATCGCCACTTTTGACACGGAAGCTAAGTAAGTGGCAATCGGCGCCGGCGCACCTTCGTAAACGTCCGGCGTCCAAGTATGAAATGGCGCTGCGGACAATTTAAAGCCAATACCAAACACCATCATCGCCGTTCCTAACACCAGCATGGGCGACTCAAAGATATTAACCAGCATCATGCTGATGGGTTTAAAGCTTAGCGTTCCCACTTCAGCATAAATAAATGCCATTCCCATTAAAATGGTGGCTGAAGCGGTTGCCGACAAGACCAAATATTTAAGTCCCGATTCAAGCGACTTATTGCGTAAGTAAGTGTATGACAGAAGACCGTAAAGCGGAACCGATAACAGCTCAAGACTCATGAAAAACGCCGCCATATGCTGAGCGCAAACCATGAGCAGCGCCCCTGCTGTTGATAATAACAGCAGTAAATACAGCTCGTCTTTATTGTCATTTAAATTGGCAAGATAAGCGTAAGCCAGCGTACAACACGCCAGCGCACAGATAAAAATCACCACCATATTAAACTGAGCAAAATTGTCCATGACAAATAACTGCTCAGCGTTTGGTAGCGTCGTGCCGCGACTAATCAGCCCTGCCATCTGCCCGATTAAGGTAAATAACCCAATATTTAATCCAGCCACGGTAATCGTTGCGGTCACCACATGTGAGCGCTTTATCGTGATGGAAATCATCACCAAAAGTATCGTGATGACCACCGCAATGATTGGCGCAAAAGGCATGAGCCCCATCAAATCAGTCATTGTAAACTCAGTCATGATTAGCGCGCCTCCACTGCATCAAGCAATTGCGACATATCAATTTGCATTGCTTGATTATTAACATAAGCATTATTAATCCACTGCATCGCATGACTTGAGGTATCAAGCACCGGCTGCGGGTACAATCCAAGCCAAACCAGTCCGGCAGCAAGTACAAGAAGTAAGGTTAATTCACGTTTGCCCAAATCTTTTAAGCGGCGGCTTGGCAAGCCATGGGACTTAGTTTCGTGAAGGGCGACCTCAGGAATGTTGTTTACGCCAAATAACGCGCGATAAATCAAAATCAGCGAGTAAAGCCCTGCTAAGACCAAGCTGATGGTTGCCAGAACCACAAACACCGGATACGTGGCAAACGAGCCAAGTAAAATCATAAACTCGCCAATAAAGTTACCCGTCCCCGGAATACCAAGCAGCGCGGCACAAAAGAACATCAGCATCGGCGCATAATAACGGAACTGACCCCACATTCCGCCCATCAAGGTTAAATCACGAGTATGCAAGCGCTCGTACAACTGACCTGCCATAATAAACAACGCCGCCGAACTTAAGCCATGCGCCAGCATTTGCACCATCAACCCTTGCAGGCTTAGCAGCGTTCCGGTATAAATCGCCAGCACCACAAAGCCCATATGCGAAATACTGGTATAAGCAAGCAAGCGCTTCATATCGGTTTGCATAAAGGCAAGCCAAGCGCCGTAGAAAATACCAATCGTTCCAAGGGTGATGGCAATCGGCGCAAACTCTTGCGAGGCTGCCGGAAACAACGGCAACACAAAACGCAATAAACCGTAAGCTGCTGTTTTGATCAACACCCCTGCCAAATCCACCGAACCTGCGGTTGGGGCTTGCGCGTGAGCATCCGGAAGCCAGCCATGAAATGGCATAATCGGTAATTTAACCGCAAAGCCAATAAAAAAGCACAGCATGATGGGATATTCCCAACCGCCAAGTGGCACCCCAATCAAATCATTGTAATTAAAGCTGACCACACCGCGAGTGGCATAATTGATAATGACCAAAATCAAAATACCAATCAGCATGATTAGCCCTGAGGCTTGGGTATAAATAAAAAACTTCGTTGCCGCGTATTCTTTACTTTTGCCGCCGACCACATCATGACCCCAAAGGGCAATCAAAAAGTAAATTGGAACGAGCATCATCTCCCAAAAGAAGAAGAATAAAAACAAGTCAATGGCAAGAAAAACGCCAATAACGCCGCCTAAGCTCCAAAGCAAGTTTAAATGGAAAAACCCAACTCGGCGCTGAATTTCATTCCAAGAACAGGCAACCGCCGCCACGCCCAAAAATCCGGTCAATGCCACCATCAACAGCGACAAGCCATCCATCGCCAAATGAAAGCTAATGCCAAAGCTTGGAATCCAAGGCACACTAAACTGTGCCATCCAAGGCGCTGACGCATCCGGCGTAATCGACTGCTGACTGAGTCCGGTAAAGCCGCCTTGCTGCCAAAGCACTAAAGATAGCGCAAAGGTAATTATCATGCCAATGAGCGCAATCCAGCGCGGCAAGCGTTTATTGACCCGCTCAACAAGCCAGCACAGCAGCCCTGCAATAAACGGGATGGCAATCAGCGCCGGCAGCAGCCATGTTTGTTGTAACTCCATCATCTTATACCACCGTCATCATTACCAGCACCAACAGGACAGCTGCACCCAACCCAAAGCTGGCTGCATAACCGCGAAGTGACCCAGATTGTGTCAAAGACAGCATCTTATTGCCCGCTGACGCCAGCATCGGCAAAATATTCCAAGTCTTATCGACAGGGTCAGCTTTCACCAAGCGACCAATCATCAAAAAGGGTTTCACAAAAATAATATCGTAAAGCGCATCAAAGCCCATGCCATGATAGCTAAAGTGATACAGCGCGCCGCCAAATTTTGACGACTTAAAGCGCATCAGCATCCGACCTTTATCCACCACGTACAACAGCGCTGCAATAATCAATCCTGCAACCATCGCGCCCATCGCGATAAATTCAGCCGTATGCTTATCATGAGCATTTCCGGCAGCCTCAAGCAAATAACCATAGCTTTCTGGCAGCACATTGTGCAGTGGTGGCACAATCAGCGCCCCAACACCGGTAGATAGCACCAGCAAAATCACCAACGGCAACCAATATGACACGCCTGTAAGTTTATGAGCTTTCGTTCTTTCTTCACCAAAGAAAATAATCCAAATCATTCTAAAGGTATAAATGGCGGTTAAAAATGCGCCAAACACGCCCATATAAAACAGCACTTGATGACCGGTGGCAAAGGTTTCCCATAAAATGGCTTCTTTGGAATAAAAACCAACGGTAACCCAAGGAATTGCCGCAAGCGCCCCACCACCAATCAAATAACACCAAAAAACCAGAGGGATTTTCTTACGAAGCCCACCCATTTTAAAGATATCTTGCTCATGGTGAACGGCTAAAATGACCGCCCCTGACGACAAGAACAACAACGCTTTAAAAAACGCGTGGGTCATTAAGTGGAAAATTGCCCCTTGCCAAGCGCCAACCCCAAGTGCCAAGAACATATAACCAATTTGGCTCATGGTTGAATAAGCAAGAATTCGTTTAATATCGGTTTGCGCAAGGGCACAAAATCCGGCAACCACAAGGGTAATTGCGCCAACCGCGCCAACCCAATACAGTAAAACTTCAGGCGTTAATAAAAACAGCGGATGCATTCTGGCAATTAAATAAACACCAGCCGTGACCATCGTTGCGGCGTGAATCAAAGCTGATACCGGCGTAGGACCTGCCATCGCATCGGCAAGCCACGTATGCAGTGGAATCTGCGCCGATTTGCCCATGGCGCCGCCAACGAGCATCATTGTGGTTAACACCATCGTTGGGTTATTGATGCTAAATATTTCAGGCGCTCGGGTAATGATTTCTTGAATGTTGAGCGTTCCAAATTCGCGGAACAATAAAAACAGTCCAAACGCTAAAAATACATCACCAACGCGGGTCACGGTAAAGGCTTTAATCGCTGCCCGACCATTCGCACGGTCAGCAAAGTAAAAACCAATCAGCAAGTATGAACAAATCCCAACGCCTTCCCAGCCAAGGTATAACAACAATAAGTTATCCCCTAAAACGAGCAGCAGCATACTTGCCACAAACAGGTTCATATAGCTAAAAAAGCGCGCAAATCCAGACTCGCCGCGCATATACCATGACGCAAACAAATGAATTAAAAAGCCCACGCCGGTAATGACGCCGGTCATGGTCAATGCCAAGCCATCAAAACTCAGCCCAAAGCTTGGTGCAAAATCGCCCACTTGAAACCACGTCCAAAGCGGCATCTCAACCACCGCGCCGGCAGGCTCGGTAGTTAAAAACTCAAAACTTGCATAAAGCGCACAAAGGGCAGACAAGAGCATACTGCCAACGCCGACAATGGTTGCCACCGTCTCAGACAGTTTGTCACGCAAAAAGGCTAAAATTAAAAAGCCAACGAGCGGAAATATAAAGGTGAATGGTAATAAACTCATGACATCATCCTTTCATCTCGTTGGCGCTGTCGACATCTAAGTGACCACGCTTATGATAAAACTGCAACAATATGGCAAGCCCAATGGATGCCTCAGCGGCAGCCAAGGTCAAAATTAAAATAAACATCACCTGACCATCAGGATTGACCCAGCGGCTACCGGCAACCACAAAGGCAAGCGCGGCGGCGTTCATCATAATTTCAAGGCTCATCAGCATAAATAAAAAATTGCGCCGAACCATCACCCCACAAAGACCAATGGCAAATAAAATTCCGGCTAAAATTAGCCCGTGGCTCATCGGAATGACCCCAAGCACATTTTGCGCCTCGATAATAGGCGCTTGTCCTATCACCTCATGAGCAAACGGCATGGCGCTCATTTCCGCCGCGCTTACAGCTTGTACCATCAGTCGAACTCCTTACGCGGCGCTTTTTTCAACCCCACAAACTCTTGCGGGTCAACCTCAGAATAATGAAACTCTGCGCCTTGATTTGCGTTCACATCATCGATAATGGCATCACTAAGCGATTTTTTTCCCAAATGATACGCCGCAACCAAAGCTGCTAACAGCAATAACGCTGAAATTTCAACAATCATAATATAGTGACTAAAGAGCACCGTTCCGACCGCTTTGGCAGGAACACCAACGCCCCCAATCACTGCCGCATCATTGTGACCCATCGCAAGCATGGCAAAAATAATCACCGCAACAATAATGGTCAGCCCCGTTGGCACCGCCCAAGTTTTGGCATCAAGCCAGCTTTCTTCAATCAACTCATTGCGCATGCCAAGGTTGAGCATCATGATCACAAAAACGAACAACACCAAAATCGCACCGGCATAAACGACAATTTCAAGCGCTCCTGCAAACGGCGCTCCTAAAATAAAAAAGATTCCGGCAACCGCAAGCAAAGACACAATCATCGATAAAATAGCATGAACCGGATTGGCGTGAATCACCACGCGCAAACTTGCAAAAATCGCCACCGCAGCCAACGCATAAAACCCAACCAAATCAGGATTGTTAAGCAAATTCATCATGGCAATAGGCTCCTTAAATCAATCGGTGCCGCTTCGTTTTGCGCCGCGCCTTTAGGTTTATCCGCAATTGCCATTCCGGTTACGCGATAATAGTTATAATCCGGATATTTTCCAGGCCCTGAAATCAGCAAATGCTCTTTTTCATAAACCAAATTTTGGCGGACATATTCCCCAAGCTCAAAATCCGGCGTCAGCTGAATGGCGGTCGTTGGGCAAGCCTCTTCACACATCCCGCAAAAAATACAGCGCGAAAAGTTAATCCGAAAAAATTCAGGATACCAGCGACCATCTTCGCGCTCAGCTTTTTGCAGGGAAATACAAGCCACCGGACACGCCACCGCGCAAAGGTTACAAGCCACGCAGCGCTCATCACCATCGGGGTCACGGGTTAAAATAATGCGACCACGAAACCTTGGCGGCACCGGAACCGGAACCTCTGGGTATAAAATGGTATCGCGCGGCCGTAAGGCGTGGCTATTGACCATCCACATACTGCGGACAATGGTAAATATCCCAATGACCGTCTTTTTTATCGTCGTAAACATAGGATTGCAATCCTTATCAACATCTTTCAAGCCGGATAAGTTATAGCTTTGGGAAAAACAGTAAAATGACCGCTGCTGTGACCAATAAGTTAATTAGCGTTACCGGCAAACAAACCTTCCAGCCAAAATTCATCACCTGATCGTAGCGAGGCCGCATCAGTGAGCCGCGCGCCAAAATAAACATGGTCATAAAAAACAGGGTCTTAATAATGAACCAAAACGCCGGCGGCACAAACGGAATGTTGAGGTTAAATGGCGCAAGCCAGCCCCCAAAAAACAAGCACGTCATCAGCGCTGAAATCAATACCACGTTGACGTACTCGCCAATAAAGAACATCCCAAATTTCATTCCCGAATATTCAACGTGATAACCCTCAGCAAGCTCTTGCTCGGCTTCTGGTTGGTCAAACGGATGACGGTGAGTGACCGCAACGCCTGCCACCACAAAGGTTAAAAAGCCAAAAAACTGCGGAATAATAAACCAGCCATCCACTTGGGCTTCAACAATCGCGCGCAGGTTAAATGAGCCGGTAAGCGCCACTACGCCCATGAGTGACAAGCCTAAGAACACTTCATAGCTGATGGTTTGCGCAGCTGAGCGTAGTCCCCCAAGTAAGGAGAACTTATTTGCTGACGCCCAACCACCAAACATCACCGCATAAACCGCAATCCCTGCCATGGCAAAGAAAAATAAAATCCCAATGTCCCAATCGGCAACACCTAAGGTTGGCGACACCGGAATAATGGCAAAGGAAGCTAAGGCGGTGAACATGGCCACCGCAGGCGCAAGGGTAAAAATAAACTTATCGGTAAAGTTGGGCGTCCAATCTTCTTTAAAAAAGATTTTGAGCATATCGGCAATCAATTGCAAAGAGCCAAACGGCCCTACGCGGTTTGGACCATAGCGGTCTTGCCAAAGCGCCAGCATTCGGCGCTCATAAACAATCATCAATGCCGCGGTAATCACCACCACCAAAAAAATCACAATGGCTTGAATGACCATAAACAAGATTGACCACGTTTCAGCGCTCAAACTCGCTGCCAAAAAGCTTGGCACTTCAGGAATAATTCGCGTCACAGTCATCTTAAACCTCTTGAATAGTCGTTGGCGCAAAGTCCGCGCGGTCAGAATCAATGCTTGGCGCGGCAACTTTGCGAACGCTTGCCGGCATGGCGTGATGCAAAATTTCCACTTGACCGACCGGATAACCAATACAGCCTTCTGCCAAATACGGCACGACTTGAACCGGAAGCGTCATCGCTTGCTGATTGACCGCGATTTCTAAATAATCGCCCTCATTAACTTGCCAATTTTGAGCGTCCTCAACCCCAATCTTCCAAGTGGCAGTAGGCAACTGTGATGCCACAACAGGGCTTCGTGATGCCATCTCCGCACTTGCAAAAATATTATAAAGCGGAACCAGCTTTGCTTGACCTTGTTGTAAATCAGTCGTTCGATTTGAAGCATCAGGAGCAACATATTGACGGCGCGGCAAACGCTCAACGCTGTCAAACAAGCGAACGCCAGGGTCGCCTTGTTTTAAGCTGCCGCCCACTTTATCTTGGTATTTGTTCCAAGCTTGTGGTGAGTTCCAACCGGGGAATTGGGCAAACGGAATCATCGCGCTTGGCGTTTTTGTTCCGCTATAGCCTTCCATTGAAAACGTCAAACTGGTATCTAAATCTTTTGGCTGCATCGGCTCATGAACAGAAATTGGCGCTCGCATTGCCGTCCGACCAGAATAGCGGCGCGGCTCACGGGCGATTTTTAGCCCCGTAATTCGAAAATCAGCATCCGGCGCCGCGTTTTTAATGCCCACCAGTTTTGGATGCGTGCTCACCAAGGCTTGAATCACATCATCAAGCTGAGTCCAGTCGATGCCGCGACCCAAACTGGTGCTATGAATGGCATGAAGCCAGCGCCAGCTTTCTTTAATCGCGCTATTGGGGTGGTAATAATTGTTGTCATAGACTTGGAAAAAGCGCTGAGCTCGGCCTTCAGCGGACACCAAGGTGCCATCAGCTTCAGCAAAGCTTGCGGCAGGAAGTACCATTGCCGCCGCGTCATGCCAATCAAAATGCTGATGGTCTAAAACAATAACCGTTTTTTCCGCCAATAATTGCGCCAACTTTTGCGGCTCGATGACATTGGTCAATTGGTTTTCAGCAACGATTAATACATCAAAATCAGCTGCTAATAATTCTTCAGCCGACTGACCGCCAAGCAAGCAAACGCCTAAACTGTTGGCATCAGGAGCGGTTAAATACGTTCCGGCTTGACCATGGTAGCGCGTATTGACTTCTTTTAATTCAAGGGCGCTTGCGGGGTCACGCTCCGTATCGTCTTGAACGTCTTTATCACCAGCAACTTCAGATTTTTCAGGTTTAGCAGCAAGCTCGATATCATCCTCTAATTGCGGCGTTGCGGCTTGTTTTGCTTGGGCGGCGCGAACTTTGTCATTATGCGCTTTTACTTGCTCCGCTTCGGTTGCTTTAATCGCTTCACGTTTTTGGGTGAGCGCTTGCGAGATTTGCGCGGCCGCTTCAATGAGTGCAATAGACGATAAGCTGCTTCCAGATACCACAAGGGGTCGATTGGCAATGATTAAATCATAAGCAATTTGCTGAGCAAGCGAGGTCATTGCATCGGCGGTATCATCAATATTTGGCGCGTCAATCGCAGCTAAATCATCGTTGAAAGTGTTAATTTCTTCAGCGATTTTAAAGCCAAGGGCGATAATATCTTCAGGGGTTGCCACGCAGCTGATTTTACTAATATCATCAAGTTTTGTTTGCGCCACATCAATGACGTAAACTGGACTTTTCGCCCCTTGCGCAATTCGCATGACCGGTTCAGCAAGCCAAGGCTGAGTTTTGGTCGCTGCTGCCATTTCAATGGCTTTATTTTTTGCCGATTGCCGAATGGCTAAGGCGACACGTGAGGATGTTTGGGTAATATCTTCACCCAAAACCAATACCGCGTCATGGTCTTCAACTTCTTTTAAGCTTGGGTTGTAAATGCCTTCAGATTGCAGCACTTCAATGGTTTTTTCCATCAAGGCTTGCTGCTCGTGATTTAGCCCCGTTGAAAAATTCTCAAAACCAACCATGGTTTTTAAGGCAAAGTTCGTTTCAAGACTTGCTCGCGGCGAGCCAATCCCAACCACTTTTTTATCAATGACTTCACTAACGGCGCGGTCAAGGGCATAATCAATGCCAACTTGCGACCAAGCGCCGTTACTTTGGGCTACCGCTTGAACTGGACGGTCAGCGCGGTTGACGTAACCGTAGCCAAAACGACCGCGGTCACATAAAAAATAGCCGTTAACGTCGCCATTGTAGCGGTTTTCAATTCGGCGCAGCTCGCCGTAGCGCTCACCGGCTGAAATGTTACAACCTGCTGAGCAGCCATGACAAATGCTTGGCGCGTACTGCATGTCCCACTTTCTGTTATAGCGGTCGGAGTGAGTTTTATCAGTGAAAACGCCAGTTGGACAAACTTCAGTTAAGTTTCCTGAAAACTCGCTTTCAAACTGACCGTCTTTGTCGCGACCAAAATAAACGCGGTTGTTTGACGCATAAACGCCCAAATCCTCGCCGCCAGCATAGTCTTTATAAAAACGAACGCAGCGATAACAAGCGATACAGCGGTTCATTTCGTGGGCAATAAATGGCCCTAAATCTTGGTTGTAATGGGTGCGCTTGGTAAAGCGGTAGCGGCGCTCATTGTGACCGGACATATAAGTCATGTCTTGCAAATGACAATGACCGCCCTCTTCACAAGTTGGGCAATCGTGCGGGTGGTTGGTCATGAGCAGCTCAACCATCGACTTACGAAACGCTTTGGCCTCGTCATCGGTCACCGAAATATACATATCATCGGTGGGCGCAACCATACATGACATAACAAGGCGACCGCGACCAGCTTCTAAATCCTCCGCATTTTGGTACTGCTTCACCGCGCACTGACGGCACGACCCAACCGAGCCGAGCGCCGGATGGTAACAAAAATACGGCACATCAATGCCCAAGGACAAACACGCCTGCAGCAAGTTGTCAGCGCCATCGACCTCAACCGTAGTTCCATCAATATGAATGACTGCCATGCCGCTCTCCTTATTGTTCGCCTAGGGGCGCTTGAGCTGCAGCATCAATGGCTGAAACCCCAACCGCTCGGGCGATTTTTTGCTCAAATTCAGGTCGGAAATACTTAATCGCGCTCATTAACGGCTCCATTGCTCCTGGAGCGTGGGCGCAAAAGGTCTTACCAATCCATAAGTCGCGGGTTAGCCCTTCAAGCTTTTCAATATCGCCTTCTTGACCTTCACCATCATTAATCGCGGTCAACAGTTTGACGCCCCAAGGCAGACCATCACGGCACGGCGTACACCAACCGCAAGATTCGCGCTGAAAAAAGATTTCTAAATTGCGAAGCAGCGCGACCATGTCTTGCTCTTCGTCAACCACCATAATCAGCCCTGTTCCCATTCGGCTTCCGGCTTTTTGAATGGTGTCAAAATCCATGATAACGTCTAAATGCTCAGCCGTTAAAAAGTCGGTTGATGCGCCGCCTGGCAGCCAAGCTTTTAATTTTCGGCCATCTTTCATGCCGCCTGCAAAGTCTTCAATGATTTCACGAGCAGTATAGCCAAAGGGCAACTCCCAAAGTCCGCCGTCATTAACAAGACCCGAGCAGCCAAACAATTTCGTTCCGGGGGTTTCGGTTTTACCTTTGGCTTTGGGTAAATCTTGATACCACTTGCTGCCATGCAAAATAATCGCCGGAACGTTATTTAAAGTTTCAACGTTGTTCACCACCGTTGGGCGACCCCAAGCGCCGGCAACTTGAGGAAATGGCGGCTTGGTTCGCGGGTTAGCCCTACGACCTTCCAAGCAATTAATCAGCGCCGTTTCTTCACCGCAAATATAACGCCCAGCGCCGGTGTGAACGTGCAAATCAAAGCTAAAATTGGTTCCTAAAATGTTATCGCCAAGCATATTGTTGGCAAGCATTTCATCAATGGCGGCGTTTAAACGCTCAGCGGCTAAAATATACTCGCCGCGAATAAAGATATACCCTGCCGTTGCGCCAATGGCGTAGGCGGAAATAATCATCCCTTCAATCAATTGAAACGGTAGGCGCTCCATCAACAGCCGGTCTTTAAACGTTCCCGGTTCCATCTCATCAGCGTTACAAAGTAGGTATCGTGGCCCTCCATCTGGCGGCGCCATCAGTGACCATTTAATACCGGCAGGGAATCCTGCACCACCGCGACCTTTTACCACCGCTTCTTTAATGGTGTTTAGCGTTGTTTCAGCAGATTGATTCAATGCCATTTTTAACGCTTCAAAACCGCGAAGTGACTCATGGGTTTTAAAATCAAGAACGGCATCATGGTGGGCTAAGCGCCACGTTAACGGCTTAGTTTCGCTTGTTGCCGTGGCTTTATCGCCATAAATCGGGATGCGCTGATTGTTCAATTGGCTTGGGGCAAGACCCTTTTGGCGTTGGGCAATTTGTTCGGCTACGTTAAGACTCATGCGTAAAGCTCCAATAATTGGGCGACTTCCTCAGGCATCACAGGGCCGTAAGTGTCTTCATCAATCAAAACGGCAGGACCTTTGTCGCAGTTGCCAAGGCAGCAAATCGGCAATAAGGTAAATCTGCCATCGGGCGTTGTTTGACCGTAATCAATACCAAGCTCGGCTTTTAAAGCGGCGGTTAAGGCTTCATAACCGGTCAAATAACAAGCAATGGAGTCGCAAATCAAAATCACATGGCGACCAACGGGCTGACGGTAAATTCGGTTAAAAAAGGTTGCCACGCCATCAATATCGGTCACCGGAATGTCTAGCATATTGGCAATGGCGTTGACTTGCGCGTCATCGACCCAGCCATTACGCTTTTGAACGATTTTTAGCGCATCAAGCGAGGCGGCTCGGGCATGCGGATAGTGATGCATAAATTCATGAATTGCTGCAATTTCATCCCCTGTCAAAATACTTGCCACATCAACTTTGGGCGCTTTATCAGTCACAATCTTCATATTTTTTCTCTATCCTCACCCGGAGAAGAACTGCTTAATTTTGGCTCAGGCGGCTGCCATTTAGCTTTGTTTCTTTGAGCTTGCTTGCTTTTAACTACATTACTTTAGCAAAGTTACTTTGAGCGTCATTGCTTTGACAAACGGTATTTATTAACGGTCACAATCCGCCATCACAATATCAATCGATGCCAAATACATAATGGCATCGGACACCAACGACCCGTTAATCACTGAGGGCATCTGCTGAATATGAGCAAACGTCGGCGTTCTGATTCGGGTTCGATAACTCATCGTCGAGCGGTCTGAGGTGATGTAATAACTGTTCAGCCCTTTGGTCGCCTCAACAATGGTGGTGCACTCGCCCGCTGGCATTACAGGACCCCAAGATACCGATAAAAAGTGGTTAATCAAGGTTTCAATGTCATTGAGCGTTCTGTCTTTTGGCGGCGGAACGGCAAGTGGATGATTGGCTTTATAAGGACCTTGCGGCATATTGTCCAAGCACTGACGGATAATGCGTAATGATTGACGCATCTCTTCCATCTTAACCATACAGCGGTCGTAAGCATCACCGTTGTAACCGACTGGAATTTCAAAGTCGTAATTTTCATAGCCCATATAAGGTCGGGCTTTTCGAAGGTCAAAATCGATGCCGGTAGCGCGAAGTCCGGCGCCGGTCACGCCCCAAGCAAGCGCTTGCTTGGCATTATACTGAGCCACGTTTTGAGTTCTGCCTTTTAATACGCTGTTTTGTAGCGCCGCTTTGGTATATTCATCCAAGCGCTTGGGCATCCAATCTAAAAACTCGCGAACCAGTTTTTGCCAACCAATCGGCAAGTCCGCTGCTGTTCCGCCAATTCGGAACCACGCCGGATGCATCCGGTAACCGGTGACCGCTTCAATCACGTCATAAGCTTTTTGGCGGTCGGTAAACATATAAAAGACCGGCGTCATCCCGCCTGCGTCTTGAATAAAGGTGCCGACGTACAATAAGTTATTGGTAATTCTAAAAAACTCGCTCATCATCACCCGAATGACTTCCGCGCGCGGCGGAACGGTAATTCCGGCAAGTTTTTCAACCGACATCACATAAGGCAATTCATTCATCACCCCGCCCAAATAATCAATCCGGTCGGTATAAGGAATATAAGAGTGCCACGTTTGCCGCTCCGCCATTTTTTCAGCGCCGCGGTGGTGATAGCCAATATCAGGGATACAATCAACGACTTCCTCGCCGTCCAATTGCAGCACCAAACGAAACGCCCCGTGAGCTGAGGGGTGGTTTGGACCAATGTTCAAAAACATAAAGTCTTCGTCACGACCTGAGCGCTTCATTCCCCATTCTTCTGGCACAAAGCGCAAGTTTTCTTGCTCAAATTGCTGCTTGGCGGCGTTTAAAAAATACGGGGTAAATTCAGTCGCGCGGGCGTGATATTCTTTTCTTAAAGGGTGACCTTCCCAATATTTTGGCAATAAAATTCGCGTTAAATGCGGATGACCGTCAAAAACAATGCCAAACATATCCCAAACTTCGCGCTCATACCAGTTGGCATTGGGCCAAATATTGGTCGCGGTTGGCAAACTTAAATCATCTTCGCTAAGCGCCACTTTCACCCGAATATCACTGTTGCGCTCAAGCGACATTAAATGATAAAACACGGTAAAGTCGCTGTCAGGCAAGCCTTGACGGTGCTGACGCAAGCGCTCATCCATCGCCGATAAGTCAAACATCATCACATAAGGCTTGGGCAGTTTTCGTAAAAACAATAAGACTTCGTGAATGTCTTCGCGGGCAACCCAAACCGTTGGGATGTTATCCACGGTGTGCTGAACGACAAATCTTCCTGAAAACGCTTGTTCAAGCTCAGTGATAACCGCAGGCAGCGACTGCAACTCTGAATTTTCAACGACCGTGACCATGAATGAACCTTTCCTTTTTCACGCAATAAGCGAAATCAATTAAATACTGTCGGGGCTGCGCAGGTTTTTTACTGCAATGCGGTCAGCCTGTTTGCGGTCGCGCTCAGGCAGCATTTGCGGCTGATAAATACCTTGGTCTTTCATATGAATGCCAAGTGGCCGGCGCTCTTTAGTGATGGACTCTTGAAGCAGCATTAACGCTTGAATCAGCGCTTCAGGTCGCGGCGGGCAACCGGGGATATAAACGTCCACCGGAATAATCTTATCAACACCTTGAACGACCGAATAAATATCGTACATGCCGCCTGAGTTGGCACAAGCACCCATAGAAATGACCCATTTGGGCTCAAGCATTTGCTCATAAAGGCGCTGAATGACCGGCGCCATTTTAATAAAACAAGTCCCTGCCACAATCATCACGTCCGCTTGCCGTGGGGAGGCTCGGATAACTTCTGCCCCAAATCGGGACAAATCATGAACCGCGGTCAACGTGGTGGCATATTCCACATAGCAGCACGACGTTCCAAAGTTAAACGGCCAAAGCGAGTGCTTGCGACCCCAGTTGGCTGTTGAATGGATTAAATCTTCAAGCCGCCCCATAAAGACGTTTTTATTGACTTCGCTTTCTGTCGGGTCTTCAACCGTTTGCCGCGACTGCGCAGGATAGACATCCGCATCAGGATTAGCTTTTGTTAAGGTATATTTCATATCAGACCACCGTTTATTACTGTCAGGCTTGCGCCTATAATCGTTATATTGACGCTGCCCTTACTTGTTAGCAGGCGCTGCAAAATCCACCGTGGTAATATTTCCCGTGGTATTAATATGGTCAATGCGCTCAAGATGACGGCGGTTGGCTTCAATGTTGTTGGACACGTTGATTTGACCTGAGGACTGAGCAGGAACTTTACCTGTGGGGTCAACCACCAATTCATGAACGCCATCAAACTCAGTGATTGCTGCCAAATCAAACCCTTCAGGCTTGGCATACAGTCGCGCTTTTTTACGCAATTTATCAGCCGGTGCCCAATTGAGTGCCCCTAAGTTTAGCGCATAAACCAAACCAATCAGCAAATCAATGATAAAGGTCGCCGCGGCAATAAAGCCCGCCCAACCTGTTTCTCGAACGGAAACGGCATAAGCATACAAGTAAAGCGCTTCTAAATCGAAAATCACAAAGAAAATCGCCACCAAATAAAATTTGGCAGACAAACGAATACGGGCATTGCCAGCTCCGACAACGCCCGCCTCAAAGATTTCTTCTTTTTGCATACCTTGTGATTTGCCACCTAACAGGCGCGGCACCACAAGCATAAATACGACTAAGCCGATTGCGGCTAAAATAAATGCTACTGCTGACCAATTAAAGGCAGTCATGATTACGGGCTCCTCACCTCATCAAGGTTTAAGCACTCGTTTATAAATGCCAAACCCTGACAAACACAAGCTTTGTGTTGGTAATGACCAGTTATCAAGAGGAAGATTGAGCGCCAACTTGCGACTTATCAAAGCGGTACGATTTTGGTTGCGGTCAAGATTTCACCGATATGACAAAGCAGCCAAAACATCAAGTCGTCAACGCTAAAATAAGAGGATCTATAAAGGTACTATAGATAAGAGCTGGTCGCCAAATATCGAAAGTTTCAGCACAAATAACCTTATTAAATCAATATCATAGACAATTACTTAATTGATTTAATAACTCATTAAGACAGGCTGACTCATCCTTTGACAACTGGCACAAAATTGTTTGTTCACTATACGCACATCGACGTCTAAAAGCTAGGACTTGCCGGACGACCTACGGTTTTTATGCTACAAAATATATTTTTTGTAAGAAAAAAAGCGCTAAGCTCATCGCTCCTAAAACCTTCATCATCATGCCATTTATGATAAGTGCTTGATTGTAAAAATAATTACCAATTAGCGCTTAGACATCCCTTTGGACATGCGAAAAAATTTACCCATATTGTAAACCAATTTGTATCAATTGCAACCTATCGTCAGCCGAACTTTGGACAATCTTAGTACCCAAAATCGCGCAAAGCCTTACCCACAAAAAAACAGGTCGAAATTGACCTGTTTTTTATTTTTTATAACTTTTTATTGCCAGCGCTCATAATTACTGATTGATAACGTCAACACCTTTTGGCGGGATAAATTTAAACTGAGCCGCGCTGATGCTTGGGTTCAATTTGATATTGCTAAACTTGATAGAAGTCGTTTGCCCAAGCGAATCATTCAATACCATCATCACCGGCTTGCCGCCATTAAAGCTGATGGATAAGTTTTTAAAATTGGCATCGCCTGATTTTGGATACAGCACATAGTAGTTTTTGTTGCTGTAAGGCTGAGTGATTTTAAAGTTTTTATCAATCTTGCTTGGGTCGCCGGACAACAGTAGCGCAGGCGTGTTGCCCACTTGATTGTCAACGCTTTGCTTGGTGGCTTGTTCCAAGTCTTTGTCATAAACCCAAAGCATATTGCCATTTGCCACGATTAACTGCTCTGAGGGCGATTTGGTTTCCCAGCGAAAGTTATTGGGGCGTTGAACGCTCATTGAGCCTTTAAACGTGCCACTTTTTGCGCCTTTGGTGGTTTGGGTAAAATTAGCACTCATGCTTTTGGTATTAGCAAGCAAGCTATTTAAACGCTTAGCGGCGGTTAGACTGTCAGCAGCTGCCGCGTTCGCGCTTTGGCTGACTACCATCATTGGTGCGGCAATGCCTATTGAGGTCATGATCACGCCAGTTAAAGCGCCCGTCATTAGTTTTTGTTTTACCGTTAAAGAGTTTTTTAAATGAGTCATTGTCCTTCCTTCTAAGTTGTAAGGATGTCGCCTTACTGAAATAAATCATCGCTTTTAAACTAGGTTCTCAAACTAAGGTTTCGTTAAACCCATCAGGCTCTTGTGGGCAGCTGACTATTAAAGCGAATAAAAAATAAGCTAAATATTTACTTACAAGATTTGATAGCCACAAGTTTGCCAGTTTTTTTATTACGCGCCTAGTCGAAATTTGCAATGATTACTGCTATTGCCATACGCGCTTGTAACTTGAAGCGCGCCTTCAAAGCCTTTTCAGTCACAATCGCCAACCTTGTAAAGTTAAGCCATAATAAAGCTAAGTTATAGCTTTTTAAGTCTCATAAAAAAAGCCCCTATCAAACAATGATAAGGGCTTTTTTATCCTACGAGTTATCGTAGCAATTTTGGCTTATTCGCCTTCAACCGTCACATAACGGCGGTTTAAACGACCTTTGGTGGCAAATTTAACCACACCGTCATTTAAAGCAAATAGCGTGTGGTCACGACCCATGCCAACGCCTTCGCCAGCGTGGAATTCGGTGCCGCGCTGACGCACGATGATGTTGCCAGCAACAACTTCTTGACCGCCAAATACTTTAACGCCAAGCATTTTTGGGTTTGAGTCACGACCGTTACGGGTAGAACCGGCAGCTTTTTTATGTGCCATAAGATTATCTCCTTGTTAATTTAGCGTTTGAGCAATTATTTAAAAGTAAATAATTAAGCGTTAATCGCTTTGATTTTTAACAAGGTGTACCACTGACGGTGACCTTGCTCTTTGTGGTAGTGCTTACGGCGGCGGTGTTTAACGATGCGGATTTTGTCGCCGCGACCGTGGTCAACCACTTCAACGTCAACGGTTGCGCCTTCAACAACTGGCTGACCGATTTTGATGTCATCGCCATTTACGACCATTAATACGTCGTCAAGCGTTAAGGTTGCGCCTTTTTCTGCTTTGAGTAGTTCAACTTTAAGCAACTCATCGACGGCCACACGGTGCTGTTTACCACCACTTTTGATTACTGCGTACATTGTTTGACTCCGCTTAACCCGAGTGCCGTGGTAGGTGTGATACCCACACTTTAAACGGTCACGACAGGGAAAAATAAAGGCAAGATTTTACGAAATTTTTGGGATAAAAGCAAGTCAAGCTTAGGCTTTTTAGTCAAGCAAACGGCTGATTTATTTTAAATTCGCGCGCTTTTTGGCAGGCGATGCAAGATGTAGGCAGTTTTATTTGCGGTAGCTTATCTTTTATCTTTCTTGACAAGTTTTATTCCGGCTTAATAGATGCGGCAAGCTTGCCGGCTATGCTATGATAAAACCGGTAACTTATTCTTATAACCACGACTTTTTAGTGGATGACTTTTTTCTTTTTTTACTTTTGATATTTGACCGGTGATTATGACCACAACTTTATTAGCGGCTGATTCGCCCAAAGCCGTCAGCTATAGCGACATTCAAAGTATCGTCAGCGACGACTTTGCCATTATGGACAAGCAGGTTTTTGGTAGCCTCAATTCCAAAGTCCAATTGGTGATGAGCGTTTCTAACCACGTGATTAACGCCGGCGGCAAGCGGATGCGACCGCTGATTACCCTGCTTTGTTCGCGGATGTTTGAGGACGCGCCGTCGCATCCGGCGATGCATTTGGCAGCAATTACGGAGATGCTGCACACAGCAACGCTGGTTCATGATGATGTGATTGATGAGTCCGGTCAGCGCCGCGGCAAACCAACCGCAAACGCCACTTGGGACAATGCAACCGCCGTTTTGGTGGGCGATTATCTGATTGCTCGCGCCTTTAACTTACTGGTTGGCTTTCAAAGCTTGCCATTATTGCAGCTGTTTTCTGACGGCACTTGTGATATTGCTGAAGGTGAGGTGCTTCAGTTGCAGCATCAGCACAACCCTGAAGCCACCGAAAGCGATTATTTGCGAATTATTGATGGTAAAACGTCGCGGCTGTTTATGATGGCAACGCAAGGGGCGGCAATTTTGCAGGGTCAAGAGCAGTATTTAGCACCCCTTGCCGATTTTGGTCAGCATTTTGGCAATGCCTTTCAAATCATTGATGACGTTTTGGACTATAGCGGCGACAGCGCGGTGATGGGTAAAAACTTGGGCGATGATTTGGCAGAAGGTAAGCCGACGTTGCCGACCATTAAAGCGCTTGAATTGTTAAAAAACAGCAATCCGGATGGCTTTAATAAACTTAGAATCGCGGTGCAAACGGGCAAAACCGATGACAATGAGGGCTTAATCCGTTTGGTTCGCGAGTCGGGGTCGCTTGAGTATTGCAAACAGCGCGCTTTGGAAGAAACCAAGCTTGCCCAAGCTGCCTTATCAAAGCTTCCTGATAATCAATACCGTCAAGGGTTGATGGATTTGACCCAACTTGCGGTATCAAGGTTGATTTAACCACGGTTTATTTGACCCTAAGTTTTAATTTATGCTTTCAAAGACTTCTGCAACAAGAAGTCTTTTTTTAAGCTGTTCATCTTTTCTAATCAGCTGTAAAAACAAGCTAAACGATACTGAGCATATTTTTCACTTGCAAATTTTGCCAAAGTCGCTACAAAGCATGAGTTAAGCCCTTTTTTTATAAAATCCCGACCAAAAAGCTTTGATATAACAATTCTTAACAATTTTGCGGCAATAAATCTTGCTAAAGTTTCCTGAGCGTTTTTTCATGTAATGCTTGTAATTACGACAGTTTTTTTAATCAAAAATTTAAAAAG
This sequence comes from Psychrobacter sp. GTC18467, assembly GCF_055397455.1. Classification (NCBI taxonomy): domain Bacteria; kingdom Pseudomonadati; phylum Pseudomonadota; class Gammaproteobacteria; order Moraxellales; family Moraxellaceae; genus Psychrobacter; species Psychrobacter sp. GTC18467. The sequence continues at coordinate 1,988,304 of NZ_AP038920.1, read as the reverse complement.
CACTTTAAGTTCACAGCTTCGCTAAGTTTTTGGCTTGACTGTGGGGTTATCCCTATAGTTTATAATACTTGATTGAATTAAATTTACTTATCCGGTTGTTGCTGCTTTGATGATGCTCAGCGCTGTCTTTACCTTAGGCTGGCAATTTGAGGCAGTAAACCGATACTCCTGCAAAACTTACTGATAACGACGCAAAACCTTATGTATTCTGCACTTTTTTTTCTTGATTTTTTTTATCGCCGAGGACATTGATGAAGCACTCATATCTTGCGCTTATAATCGCAGCTGTATTATCAAGCGCCGCGTTGGTTGGCTGTGACAAAAAAGAAGACGGCAGCGCCGCCGCTCAGCAGCAGATGCCGCCGGCGGTGGTCAATGTTCAAACCATAACCCTTGGCACTGTACCTCAAGTTCAAAACTTTTCAGGTCGAACCACCGCCTATCAAACGGCTGACGTTCGACCACAGGTCACTGGCATCATTGATGAGGTGTTGTTCCGTGAAGGCAGCTTTGTCAAAAAAGGTCAGCCGCTGTATCGCATTAACACCGACAATTATACCTCGTCCATCAGCAGCGGTCAGGCAGCCATTGAGCAAGCTCAAGCAAATTATCAAACAGCGGTTGCCAACAATGCCAACGCCAAAGCTGAGCTTGCCAGCCGTCAAGCCTCGCTTGCCCAAGCGCAAAATGATTTAAACCGTTTAAAAGGCTTGATTGATATTGATGCGATTTCAAAGCAGCAATATGACCAAGCAATGACCCAAGTCCGAACGGCGCAAGCGGCGGTGGAAAGCGCTCGTGCGGCAATCGGGCAAACCGAAGCCGGAATAGCCAGTGCTAAAGCCGGAATTCAAACGGCAAAATCTGGTCTTGAAGCCAGCACTTTGGATTTAAACCGAACCATCGTTCGCGCACCGATTTCTGGGCGCACTGAGCGCTCGTCAGTTACCGCAGGGGCATTGGTGAGTGCCGGTCAGCCTAATGCACTGGTGACGATTTCAAGCCTTGACCCTATTTATGTGGATATCAGTCAATCCTCATCAGAATTGCTAAAACTGCGCCAACAACTTGCCAGTGGCAAGGCTCAAGAAGGCATGAATTCGGTTGAGCTTGTGCTTGAAGACGGCTCGGTATATCCGGTTCAAGGTAAGCTTGCGCTTGCTGAAGCCAAAGTTGATGAGTCAACGGGCGCGGTGACCTTGCGGGCGGTATTCCCCAATGACAATGGCGTTTTGCTTCCTGGCATGTACGTCAATGCAAGACTGATTCAAAGCGTGGTACCAAATGCTGCCCTTATCCCGCAAAGCGCCGTCATGCGGACACCTAAAGGTGATACTCAGGTTTATATTGTGGATGCCAACAACAAAATCCAAGTTCGTCCTGTCACGATTGATGGCACTTATGAAGACAAATGGGTGGTCACCGATGGTTTAACTAATGGCGACCAAGTGGTGGTCATCGGTGGCTCAAAAGTCAAGCCAGAACAAGAAGTGGTGGTCAAGCCGCTTGAGGACCCAAACGCCAGCCCTGAGAAAAAAGAGGCGGCAACCCGTGAAGCTCAAGCCGGCGCAAAAACGCCAAAGCAAGCGGCTAAAGACACAGCTACAGCTACAAAAGATAAGTCTGCTGCCAATTAATCCCACTCAAGATAGGAAGACTTAGGAATAAACTATGTCACGTTTTTTTATTGATCGCCCTATTTTTGCTTGGGTGATGGCTATTTTAGTCATGTTGCTTGGGATTATCTCAGTCGTCAATTTGCCGATTGAGCAGTACCCAAGAATTGCCCCACCAACGATTTCTGTCAGTGCCAACTACCCTGGTGCGAACGCGCAAACCGTTGAAGACTCTGTGGTGCAAATTATTGAGCAGCGGATGAAAGGTCTTGATGGTCTCATGTATATGTCATCGTCAAGTTCATCAAACGGCGGCGCCTCGGTCACTTTGACCTTTGAAAACGGCACCGATCCTGATACGGCGCAAGTTCAGGTGCAAAACAAGCTGCAAGCGGCAATGAGCGCTTTGCCGCAAGAAGTTCAGCGCCAAGGGGTCAACGTCAACAAATCATCAAGCAGCTTTTTGATGGTTCAAGGCTTTATTTCAGAAAATGGCGAGATGGATCGCCAAGACATCGCCGATTATATCAACTCAAACGTCGTTGATCAGTTAAGCCGCGTTGAAGGGGTGGGTGAAGTTCAAGTGTTTGGGTCGTCTTATGCCATGCGCATTTGGCTTGACCCTGCCAAACTTCGTAGCTATAGCCTTGTACCGTCAGATGTGGTTAACGCCGTTCGCTCGCAAAACGCGCAAATCTCCGCCGGTCAATTGGGGCAAGCCCCTGCCGATACCGACCGTCAAGTGATTAACGCGACGGTCACTGTGCAAAGCTATCTGCAAACCCCTGAAGAGTTTCGCAATATTTTGCTCAAAACCGACCAATCTGGCGCTCAAGTTCGCTTAGGTGATGTCGCTGATGTTGAAATTGGCTCAGAAAACTACAGTGTAATTTCGTTATACAACGGTCAAGAAGCCGCAGGGCTTGGGATTTCACTGGCAGGTGGTGCCAACGCGCTTGAGACTCGCGAAGCCGTTGGCGCGCGAATGGCAGAGCTTGAACAAAACTTCCCTAAAGGGCTAACCACGGTTGTGCCTTATGACACGACGCCGTTTGTACGCTTGTCGATTGACCAAGTGGTTCATACGCTGATTGAAGCCATTGTTTTGGTTTTTATCGTCATGTTTATTTTCTTACAAAACTGGCGCGCTACCATCATTCCAACGCTTGCCGTTCCTGTCGTCTTGCTTGGCACCTTTGCGGTATTGTACGCAGCAGGCTTTAGTATCAACGTGTTGACCATGTTTGCCCTCGTGCTTTCCATCGGTCTTTTGGTTGATGACGCCATCGTCGTTGTTGAAAACGTCGAGCGGATTTTAGAAGAAAATCCCGACATTTCGGTCAAAGCGGCGACCATTCAATCGATGGGCGAAATCAGTAAAATCGTTATTGGTATCGCGCTGATTTTGTCCGCCGTGTTTGTGCCAATGGCATTTTTTGGTGGCTCAACCGGCGTCATCTACCGTCAGTTCTCCATCACCTTGATTACCAGTATGGTGCTGTCCGCACTTGTGGCATTGGTATTCACCCCTGCCCTTTGCGTGACCTTGCTAAAGCGTAGTAAAAGTCATGACAAAGCCAATCAAGAAAATCAAAAAGGCTTTTTTGGTTGGTTTAACCGCACCTTTTATCGCCTAAGCCACGGTTATGAAAACTTTGTGGGCAAAAGCTTTGCTCATAAATGGCTTTATGCCATTGCTTATGCGGCAATTATTGGCATTATGGCGGTTATTTTTCTGCGTATTCCAAGCTCATTTTTGCCCGAAGAAGACCAAGGCATTATGTTTACGCTAGTGCAATTGCCGGCAGGGTCAACGCTTGATGAAACCCAAGCGGTTCTTGATAAAGTTAACACCTATTATAACACCCAAGAAAAAGACAACATTGCCTCGGTATTTACCGTTGCCGGCTTTAGTTTTTCTGGTCAAGGTCAAAATATGGGATTGGCGTTTGTGCGTCTAACCGATTGGGCTGACCGAAAAGGCGATGAAAATACCGCACAAGCGGTTGCTGGTCGCGCGATGGGCTATTTTTTCACCCAATTAAATGAAGCTCAAGTGTTTGCCATTGTGCCGCCTGCGATTACCGAACTTGGTAATGCCAGTGGCTTTGATATGATGCTGCAAGATGTGGGCAATATCGGTCATGATGGGCTACTTGAGGCGCGAAATATGCTTCTTGGCATGGCCGCGCAAAGTGATAAAGTCACTGGAGTTCGCCCCAACGGTCAAGAGGACGCGCCGCAGCTCAAAGTCAATATCAACCAAGAGCAAGCTGCCGCTTATGGGTTATCACTTGCCAATATCAACAGCGTGATTTCAACGGCTTGGGGTTCAGGATATATCAATGACTTCGTTGACCGCGGCCGCATTAAACGGGTATTCGTTCAAGGTATCCCAAGCAGCCGAACCAACCCTGAAGACATTGGCAAATGGTATGTCCGCAATGACGCCGGCAATATGATTTCCTTTGATGCGTTTTCAAGCAGCGAATGGCAATCAGGGTCGCCAAGGCTGACCCGATATAACAGCTTACCCTCAATGAACATTCAAGGTAGCGCCGCTCCTGGTTTAAGTACCGGTGTGGCAATGGACGCCATGGAAGAAATGGTGGCTAAGCTTCCTGATGGCGTGGGCTTTGAATGGACGGGATTGTCTTTAGAGGAACAAAAATCCGGCGCGCAAGCTCCGATGCTCTATGCGCTTTCTATTCTTGTGGTATTCTTGTGCTTAGCGGCACTTTATGAAAGCTGGTCAATTCCGTTTTCGGTGCTTTTGGTGATTCCACTTGGGGTCTTAGGAGCCGCCATCTTTACGTGGCTGCGCGACTTTGCCAACGACGTTTATTTGCAAGTGGGATTGTTAACCGTGGTTGGACTTTCTGCCAAAAACGCCATTTTGATTATTGAATTTGCCAAAGAACACCAAGAAGCAGGTTATAGCCTTCGCGAGGCGGTCATGACGGCAGCAAGGCAACGATTGCGCCCAATTATCATGACCTCACTTGCCTTTGGTATCGGTGTTGTGCCATTATTTGTAGCAACCGGTGCCGGCTCTGGCAGCCAAAACGCAATTGGCACCAGCGTTCTTGGGGGTGTGGTTAGCGCCACCTTCTTAGGAATTTTCTTTATTCCGATGTTCTACATTTGGGTTCGCGGGATGTTTCCATTCAAATATGACAACCCACCAAATGATGGCGGCAACGGCGGCACTCCCAATGAGCCTATTGCGCCTGCGCCCGTGGATTTAGAAAAAACTCGTGATGACTATCCTATCAGCACGCCTGCAACCAGTTTTCCGCCTGTAAGCCTTGGAGACAATACAAAATGAGTTCTCGACCCATGATTTTACCAACTTTGTTACCAAAAGCTGCCCATGCTTCAGCGATTGGCAAAACTGGCGGTCGCCTGCTGGCGTTAAGCGCGCTTGCCCTCACTATGGCGGCGTGTCAAACCATCCCAAAGGCGGACAAAAGCCCTGTTTTGGCAGAACCTAACTTGCCGGTTGAAAAGCCGTTTAATGCGCTGGATAAAGAAACCACCAGCCGCGCTGATGAGCCCAGTCTTGCCGCGCAGCGCTGGCAAAACTTTTATAGCGATGAGCGCTTAAAAGGGCTGATTGCCTTAGGTCTGAGTAACAATAAAGACTTTAAAAACGCCAGCCTTGCTATCGAAAAAGCGCGGGCGCAATATCAAATCACCGACATTAATGATTTGCCAAGCATCAACGGCAGTGCGGGTGTGTCCCGCGCGCGCCAACGCGGTCAAACTGGCAATAGCTATAATGTCAATCTAGGACTGTCAAGCTATGAGCTTGATTTTTGGGGTAAAATTGCAAGCTTAAAAGACCAAGCGTTGCAAAACTTTTTGGCAACCACCGCCGCAAAAGACGCCACCCAAATCAGCCTGATTAGTAATATTGCCCAAAGCTATGCCAATTTAAGCTATAGCTTGGCGCAATTAAAGCTTGCTGAAGCCACCGTTGAAAGCCGCGAGCGCTCGTTGTTTATTGCCAACAAACGCTTTGAGGCCGGAATTGACCCCAAACTGCCCTCCCTGCAAGCCAGTGCCTCACTTGAAAACGCGCGCCTTGCGGTATTGCAGGCACAAAGCAGCATTTTAACCGCGCAAAACGCCTTGCAATATTTGATTGGCGCGCCGATTCCAAGCAATTTGATGCCAACGCCTGCGGTCAGCAACATCACCAACCACAGCATCTTTAGCGCAGGGCTTCCAAGTGAGCTTCTGCGCTTCCGACCGGATATTTTGCAAGCCGAGTACAATTTAAAAGCTGCCGGCGCCAATATTGATGTCGCCCGTGCCAATTACTACCCAACCATTAGCCTTGCCAGCAGCGTTGGGCTTAGCAGCTCAAGCTTAAGTGACTTGTTTAAAAGCGGCTCGTTTGGCTGGTCGATTGGTCCAAATTTAAGCGTGCCGATTTTTGATGGTGGCAGATTGAACGCCAACTATGAAGTTGCTCAAGTTGAACGTCAGCAAGCCTTAACCAACTATGAAAAGTCGATTCAAACGGCGTTTAAAGAAGTGTCCGACGTTCTTGCCACGCGCGCAACCTTAGGCGAGCAGTTAAACGCCCAATACCGCTTGCAAGATAACTTTGAGCAAACCTATCAAATTGCTGATGCCAGATTTAAAGCCGGAATTGCCAACTATTTGGACGTGCTTGATGCTCAGCGCTCGCTGTTTACCACTCAGCAGGGCATTTTAAACTTGGAATTGCAAAAAATTATCAGCCAAATTGAGCTTTATCAAGCGCTTGGCGGTGGGGCCAACCTTGATATTCCAAAAGTGATTCCGGTATCGCAATATACCAACCTTGCGCAAATTGGCAACCAAAACCGCGGCAACGGCGGCGCTGAAGCCAAAGCCGCTTACGCCGTGGAAGCCGCAAGCTCAGCTCGTGTGGCAACGCTACCTGAAGCGGTCGCCATTAAGCAAGCCAAATTACCTGCCAAAGCTGAATTTGAGCCAAAAGCAGTGGTTGACGTTACCAAAGATGGTAAACCGGACGCTACAGTCGGTACAGTAATTCAAGAAACGCCAGTGGATCAAGCGCCAGTTACCCCAATCGTTGGTCAGTAATCAGTTAGCATAAATGCCATCGATGACGAAAAAGCCCTGCCAAATCGGTGGGGCTTTTTGCTTTTAAGACCCTATTTTTAGTATAGTAGATTGGCTAATTTTAAAATCAATAACAATATCCCACCTAAATAACGATTAGGAACTCTTATGAGCTACACCTTTAACCGCCAATTCCCCGCCACTCGCCTACGCCGCTTGCGTTATAACGACAATGTTCGCGCGATGATTCGGGAGGTGGAATTGCACCCAAAACACTTTATTGCCCCTGTTTTTGTGTTAGAGGGCAGCAATCAGCGCGAAGCCATCAAAAGTATGCCCGGCGTTGAGCGCTTATCGATTGATTTGCTGATTAAATTTGCTAAAGAACTGCTGAGTGAGGGCGTCACCACCATCGACATTTTCCCTGTCATCGACAACAGCTTAAAAACGCCGGATGGTAAAATCGCTTATGATGACAATGGCTTAACTGCTCGTACTATTAAAGCGGTCAAAGATGCCATCCCTGAAATGGTGGTGATGACCGATGTGGCGCTCGACCCTTACACCTCGCACGGTCAAGACGGCTTGCTTGATGACACAGGCTACGTGGTTAATGACCCAACCGTTGACGTTCTTGTTAAGCAAGCCCTCGTTCATGCTCGCGCCGGCGCCGACATCATCTCCCCAAGCGACATGATGGACGGTCGAATCAAAGCCATGCGCGATGCCTTTGAAGCTGAAGGCTTTGCCAATACCGCGCTTATGGCATATTCTGCCAAATATGCTTCTGCTTATTATGGACCTTTCCGCGATGCGGTTGGTAGCGCCGGCAACCTAAAAGGCGGTCATAAAAAGCAGTACCAAATGGACTTTGGCAATCGCGCCGAAGCCTTGCACGAAGTTGCCTTAGACATTGCTGAAGGCGCGGACATGGTAATGATTAAACCGGGTCAGCCGTACCTTGATTTAATCCGCGAGGTTAAAGATACCTTTGGCGTTCCCACTTTTGCTTATCAAGTTTCCGGTGAATACGCCATGCACATGGCAGCCATTCAAAACGGTTGGCTGACCGATGCGGTGATTTTAGAATCATTAATAGGTTTCCGCCGCGCCGGCGCCGATGGTATCTTGACTTATTTTGCCTTGGAAGCCGCGCGGCAATTGAATAACGCTTAAATCTTTAACTTTTAATAAAATAAAAACGTCAATTTTAGATTGGCGTTTTTTGTTTTTTAATCAAAGCTCTATTAATCAAAGCCCTATCAAAATGCTTGCGGCATAAGTACGCAAAACCTTGCCGATTTGCTTTATAATAACTACCCAAAGCGAAACGCTAACCCATCTATTTTATTACCCTTATTTCACCTATCTTTTAAAGCCTAGCGGTAAAATGAGCTGATCATTTTGCCTAAATTTGGCTTTTTTGTAACAACGGAAAATCGTTATGAGTCAACTCAATCCCAAACAACAAGAAGCGATGCTTTACGTTTCAGGACCGCTACTGGTACTTGCTGGCGCAGGCTCAGGAAAGACCTCGGTCATCACTCGAAAAATCGCCCATTTGATTGAAGATTGCAACATTCCAGCCGAGCGCATCACCGCCGTTACCTTTACCAATAAAGCCGCTCGCGAAATGAAAGCTCGCGTTGGCAAGCTGCTATCAAGCGATAAAATGCGCGGTTTGACCGTGTCCACCTTTCACCAATTTGGGCTGCAATTTTTGCGCTATGAGCTGCTGCACACGCCGCTTAAAGGCAACTTTACCATCATGGACAGCGATGACAGCAAGCGGCTTTTGATGGAGCTCATGATGCGCGATAACTTATCAGGCGCAGAAAGTCGCGAGCTGGTTGGTAAAGCTATTAAAATGATTTCAGATTGGAAAAACGATTTGATCGAACCTGCCCAAGCAGCAGAGACATTAACTGACCCTGAGGATATGATTTTTGCCACGCTTTATGCGTTATATGAGCGCAATTTGCGGGCTTATAATGCCGTTGATTTTGATGATTTGATTGTTTTGCCGACCAAAATTTTACGCGAAAATCGTGAGCTTCGGGACAAATGGCAAAACCGAATCCGCTATTTGTTGGTCGATGAATACCAAGATACCAATACCGCGCAATACGAAATGATTAAAAACTTGGTTGGCGTTCAAGGTCGCTTTACCGTGGTTGGCGATGATGACCAGTCGATTTACGCTTGGCGCGGCGCCAAACCTGAAAATATGGCGCTGCTCAAAGAAGATTTTCCCAAGTTAAAAGTGATTAAACTTGAGCAAAATTACCGCTCAACCAACCGCATTTTGACCGCTGCCAACGCGGTGATTACCAATAACGAGCATTTATTTGAGAAAAAACTGTGGTCGGATAAAGGTCATGGCGAAAAAATCCGCATCATCAACTGCCGAAACGATGATGACGAAGCCGAGCGCGTGGCAAAAGAAATCGTTACTCATAAATTGCGTTATGGCAAAGAATGGGAAGATTACGCCGTGCTGTATCGAAGCAACTTTCAAGCGCGAATGCTTGAGGCTCAGCTTCGGCAATTGCAAGTGCCTTATAAATTGTCCGGCGGTCAGTCGTTTTTTGCCAAAAGCGAAATCAAAGACATCATGGGCTATTTGCGCCTCATTTTAAACCCTGAGGACGACAGCGCCTTTTTACGGATTATTAACACACCAAAGCGTGGCATGGGACCTGCCACGCTTGAAAAATTGGGACTGTTTGCTCAAGAGCATAGCATCTCCCTTTTAGCGGCTTGTAGTCATTCTGGGCTTTCGCATGTGTTACCAAGCAAAGCTTTTAGTACCTTAAAAGAATTTGGCGATTTTATTGAGCATTATACCCGCGAGCTTGACGGTCACGCTGATCCTGTGCCGGTGGTTCGGCAAATGATTGATGAAACCGGCTACATTGATTTTGTTCGCGCGGACGCCAAAACGCCGCAGCAAGAAAAAAACCGCTTGGACAATATCGACACGCTTTACGCCAGTATTCAAGCGCTGATTAACCGCGCTGAGGACGAGGACGACAAAACCATTGATAACGTCATTCGCAAGCTGGTGCTTCTTGATATGCTTGAGCAGCAGCAAGAAGAAGAAAATACTAATAAGGTTAATTTAATGACCTTGCACGCGGCAAAAGGTCTTGAATTTAACTACGTTTATATCATGGGGCTTGAAGAAGAAATGCTCCCGCACCGCAATTCTATCATTGGCGAGACGGTCGAAGAAGAGCGGCGCTTGATGTATGTGGGCATCACTCGCGCCCGTCAAGAGCTGACCTTGACCCTTGCCGCTCAGCGCCGCGCCGGTGGTCAAATGCGAACCACGTCCGAGTCGCGGTTTTTAGACGAGTTGCCCGATGACCACATCGATTGGCCTGCCAAAGCCAAAAAGAAAACCGCGCAAAAAGACCCTGAAAAAGTTGCTGATGAATATTTAGCCAATATTCGAGCGCTTTTGGGCAACCGCTAATTGCCGTTGGCTGATTTAACTCTCCAAAGAATAAGGAAAACCATGAAAGCTGTTCAAGTCAAAGTATTAAACCCAAAGCTGCTCGACCATAAAGACATGCTGCCAACGCGCGCCACCGAAGGTTCTGCGGGGATTGATTTGCGCGCCTGCATCGATGCGCCCATCACCATTAAAGCCGGCAGCACGCAGCTGATTGGCACAGGGCTTGCCGTTTATATCGCCGACCCCAATTTTGCCGGCATGATTTTACCGCGCTCAGGGCTTGGTCATAAGCGGGGCATCGTCCTTGGCAATTTGGTTGGGCTGATTGATGCCGACTACCAAGGTGAACTTTTGGTGAGCATTTGGAACCGCAGCAACAGCGACTTTGAATTGCAGCCGTTTGAGCGCATGGCGCAATATATTGTCGTTCCAGTTGCTAGACCTGAATTTGAACTCGTTGACGACTTTAGTAATGAAAGCGCTCGCGGCGCCGGCGGTTTTGGGCATTCAGGTCGGCAGTAGTTAACATTTACCGACACTATTTATAAGAAAATTGGGTTAATATATTATCTTTAGATAAACCTTTAGCATAAGGAGCGCGTCATGCCAACCTTTCGCGACCAACGCTCCTTATTTCGCGCCTATGACATTCGCGGTCATCATGAGCAGTTTACCGACAATTTTATTTTTGCGTTGGGAGTTGCCTTTGCCAAGCTGTTTAATAAGTTAAACTTTGACGGTCAAATCATCGTTATCGGCTTTGATGTTCGGTTAAAAAGCGACGATATTGCAAAAAATTTAGCAAAAACTTTGGCAAGTTTTGGTTTTAAGATTAAAATTTTAGGGCTTGTCACCACACCGATGATGGCATTTTGGGCGCAGCAGTTTGACGGTCACGGCATTATGGTAACTGCAAGCCATTCGGATAAAAACACCCTTGGTATTAAATGGATTATTGAAAATAATTCTGCCAGTGAAGCCGATATTAGCGCGCTTTTTCAAAGCTTAACTGCCACGCCGCAAAAGCTAACTTTAAATGCTCAAAACGTGGTTTATCTGCCTACCCAAAGGGTTTTTGATACCTATATAAACGCTTTAGCCCAAGTTTTTACCAAACTTTATCCAAAATCCGACTCAAAACTGCTCTTCACCATCGTTATCGACTGCATGAATGGCGCAGCAAGTGGCATTGCAAAAGTGCTATTTTCACGGTTTTGTCGGCGGGTTATCTTGATAAATGACATTCCCGACGGCAAATTTCCGAACGGTAATCCTGACCCAACCGAGCCGAACCGCTTAGCTGAGCTTCAACAATCAGTCATCGTTCTTGAGGCTGATTTAGGGCTTGCCTTTGATGGCGATGGCGACCGCCTGATGATTGTGGACAATCGCGGTAAAGTGGTGGCGCCCGACCATTTGCTATATTTACTTGCCAATGCCGCGCTGTCCTGCCAAACCGAGCTAAATGCGAGGGATAGCAAGCAAGTTTTATTTGATATTAAATGCTCACATCATTTGCCAAAATTGCTGCAAAACTTGGGAGCAATCCCTGTGATGACCCGAACCGGAAGCAGTATTTTGCGTCAAGAGCTTGATAAACGCCAAGATAGCGCCGTATTTGCAGGCGAGCTGTCAGGGCATTTCATTTTTAATGACGGCTTATTTATCCGTTATGATGACGCGATTTATGCCAGTTTACGGCTGCTTTTTTGGCTAAATAACCAACGTTATCAAGCTTATCAAGACAGCCAACGCCTTCAAATTCAATTAAAAAGCCTAACGGACAATTGGGGCGAACCCAAATCACAAAACCGCTATCAATTAACCGACATCACCCAATCGCTACCGTTAATGGTCAGTACCGCCGACCATTATTTGCCACTTGGCGCAAGCGCTTACCAACAGCCGCTTGCCTGCTCAATCGTGAGCCATTTGGCATTATTTTGCCAACAGTTACAAGCCATGATTGCAAGTTTTGATACAGAGGCAAGCGTCATTCAGCTTTGTGATTGCACCGATTGCCCCAAAATCAATATTTCAAAGTCACAGGCGCAGCAATTGCTGCCAAAAGGTACGATATTAAGTTGCATTGATGGCGTTCGCCTTGACTTTGCGCGCGGCTTTGGCGTGCTTCGTAAATCCAACACCAGTCACAGTTTAACCGTTCGCTTTGCTGGCGACAGCGTGGCGGATTTACTTGAAATCCGCTCGCGATTTGTGGCGCTTTGCCAATGGTTTGATGTCGATTTGGCACAAAAAATTGCAGGGCTTTTGCCCGAATGCTAAAAGTTATAGCATTGGGAAAAACCATTTTTTCAGGTATAGTAATTCTATTTTAATTTAACTAAAAGTTTGGAATACTTTAAAAGGAGCTAGGATGTCGCTTAATTTAGATGACGCAAAAATCACCGCTGAGGTACTCACCACCGCCCTGCCCTACATTCAGCGCTTTGAGGATAAGCTGATTGTGGTTAAATACGGTGGTAATGCCATGACCGACCCTGAGCTTGAAAGCTCGTTTGCCCGCGATATCGTACTGCTAAAAACCGTCGGCTTGCATCCAGTCGTGGTTCACGGCGGTGGTCCTCAGGTCGATAATTTACTCAAAGAGTTGGGGCGGCAATCTGATCGCATCGATGGCATGCGCGTCACCGACAAAGCGACCATGGACGTGGTCGAGATGGTGCTTGGCGGCAACGTGAACAAATCTATCGTCAGCCTTATTAATAAACACGGTGGTCGCGCCATTGGGCTTACCGGAAAAGATGCCAATTTAATCCGCGCCAAAAAACTTTTGATGTATAAAAATGATGACAAAGGCAACGCCACACCGATTGATTTGGGCTTTGTTGGTGATGTGGTTAGCGTCAATAAAGACGTCATTCATATGTTGATTGCTGCTGATTTTATCCCTGTAATTGCACCACTTGGCGTTGATTCTGACGGCAACACCTACAACATCAATGCCGATTTGGTCGCCGGAAAAGTTGCTGAGTTTTTGGAAGCCGAAAAATTGATGCTCTTAACCAACATCAAAGGCGTTCTAGGTCGCGATGGCAACGTGGTCACCGGACTGACGCCGACCAAAGTCGATGCGCTGATTGAAGATGGCACGATTTCAGGCGGTATGATTCCTAAAATTCAATGCGCCCTTGATGCCGTTCGTGGCGGGGTGAAAAGTGCGGTGATTGTTGATGGTCGCGTCCCGCATGCCACTTTGCTTGAAATCTTTACCAATGAAGGGGTGGGAACGCTAATCAGCCGCGATTTGGAAAAAGCGCGCAGCTAATTTTTCGATTAACTGCCTGTTTAGTGTCGCTTTAATCCCTTATTAAAAGCGCGCTCAAAACTGTTAGGAGGCTGTCATGCCGCTTTGGCTTTGGTTCATCCTGTTTGCTATTGAGAGCCTTTATTGTTGGTGGATTATTGGCTTTGGCGGCGCGCGCTGGATTGAAGGCTGGAAATCCTTTTTTATGATTGAATGGTTTGCCCTTGATTGGACGGCGGAGCAAATCCGCTTTTATGTGCTGATTATTTGGGGATTTAGTGTGATTTGGTTTGTCTTAGGAATAATAAAGCCCGAGCTTCGCGGGGTTTAGTTCAGGCTTTACTTTGCTTACACTTGGATTAATACGCGCAAATCTCGATATTTGAATAGCTTGTGTTGCCGTAAACCTTGATGAAGTGATTGCCTTTATTTTGCGTATAAAAGCTACTAAAATCCTCATAATAATCGCCATCAAGGCGACCTTTAGGACCATTGACATAAGCCACGCGAATTTGGTCATCGCCAACATTGCGAATCACAAGGTTTTGGTCAGGACTCAACCATAACCGAAACAGTTTGCCGTTTTTGATATTTCCGGCAAAATTGCCGCAATAGCTGTTTTTGGCAAAGGTAATTTTGGTCGAGCTTTCCGCAGCTTGCGCATTTACTCCTACGCTAGCTGCGGCAATGAGCATGGCACTTAACATTACTGCTTTCATGACAACCCCCTTGATTTAGTTTCGTAGGTTGACTTAAGCAAATTTTAAAACGGTTAAAAAAATTGAATAGAGTCAACCAATTAAGGTTACAACTGTTCTGTTATCATAAACTAAATTTGGCTAAATAAGCGCAGTCGTTACGAAATTGCAGCAATTATGGCGTCATGATCAAAGCCAATGGTAGCGATGGTTTTAGTGTTATCGCGTCCTAAAATAATCGGACGCTTAATTAAGTTTGGCTGAGCAATCATCAAGTCTTTGGCGGTATTGTCATCACAGCTTGCGGCGTCTTTTTCCTCATTACTGAGTTTTCGCCAAGTCGTGCTGCGTTTGTTCAGCACCTTATCCATGCCAAACTCTTTAATAAATTTATCAAGCAAATCGTTTGTCATGGCTTGCTTTTTAAAATCAAAAAAGTCGTAAGGGATTTGCTGCTCGTCTAAAATAGTCAGCGCTTTTTTGACACTGCTGCAATTTTTGATGCCGTAAACGGTGAGGGTCATGATACTTTTCCTTATTTCATCTGGGTTTTTAGTTTAATCTAAAATAATTTTTTAGCGACAACTGCTTTTGAGCCGCATGAGAGCGTCGCAATTTTTGCCAAATTACGCTATGCTATGGCAGTATTTTTTTTGAATTTTTTATTTTCCAAATTGAGCCAATTATGAGCAGCAACGTCACCGATTCTGTAACTCCCGCCAATCATCTGTATCAACCAAGCTTAATCGAAGCCGCTCAGCAAGCCAAATGGGCAGCTGACAAGCGTTTTGAGGTGGACAATTCGCCAAGTAATAAGCCTTCGCGCTATATGCTCTCGATGTTCCCGTATCCAAGCGGCAAGCTGCATATGGGTCACGTTCGCAATTATACCATCTCTGACGTCTTAAGCCGCTATTACCGCTTAAAAGGCTTTGAGGTTATGCAGCCCATGGGTTGGGATGCGTTTGGCTTGCCTGCTGAAAATGCCGCAATTGCCAACCAAACGCCGCCTGCGGCTTGGACTTATGCCAACATTGACAACATGCGCGCTCAGTTAAAATTGCTCGGATTGTCCATCGATTGGTCACGCGAATTTGCCACTTGTAGCCCTGATTATTACCGCTGGGAGCAGTGGTTATTTTTGCAATTGTATAAAAAAGGCTTGGTTTATAAAAAGCTTGCGACCGTTAACTGGGATCCGGTGGACAATACTGTTCTTGCCAACGAGCAGGTCATTGACGGTAAAGGCTGGCGTAGCGGCGCTCCGGTTGAGAAACGCGACATTCCGATGTACTACTTTAACATTACCGATTATGCCGACGAGCTGCTTGATGATTTGGACAAACTAGAAGGTCATTGGCCATCAGAAGTCATCACCATGCAACGCAATTGGATCGGTCGCAGCGCGGGGATGGAAGTTCATTTCCCGTATCATATCAACGGTGAGGACGGCACGCTTGATGTGTTCACCACGCGCCCCGATACCTTAATGGGCGTGACTTACGTAGCAGTTGCTGCTGAGCATCCCCTCGCGCAAATGGCGGCAGAAAAAAATGTAGAAATTGCAAAATTCTGCGCCGAATGTAAAAAAGGCTCGGTAGCCGAAGCCGATTTGGCAAAAGCTGAAAAAGTCGGCATGGCAACCGGCTTTAGCGTGACCCATCCGTTAACCGGCGAAAAAGTGCCCGTTTGGGTTGCCAACTACGTGCTGATGAGCTATGGCTCGGGCGCGGTGATGGCAGTTCCGGCGCATGATGAGCGCGATTATGAATTTGCCACAAAATATAATTTACCCATCAAGCAAGTGATTGATATTCCGGATAATTATTTTGCCGATAAAGCTGCCGATGACGACAACCGCGCTTATACGGAGCGTAACACGTTGGTCAATTCAGGCGACTTCACCGGAATGAATTTTGAGGAAGCGTTTGCGGCAATGCTTGCCAAGCTTGAGCCGATGGGACTTGCCAACAAAAAAATTCAGTACCGCCTTCGTGATTGGGGCGTATCGCGCCAGCGCTATTGGGGCTGCCCAATCCCCATGGTAAATTGTGAGCACTGCGGTACGGTTCCGGTTGACGAAGCTGATTTGCCGGTCGTTTTGCCAACTAACGTCGTTCCCGATGGTCGCGGCAACCCATTAAAAGACCTCCCTGAATTTGTTAATACCCAGTGCCCAAAATGCGGCAATGAGGCGCGCCGCGAAACCGACACTTTTGACACGTTTGTTGAATCCAGTTGGTATTACGCGCGCTTTGCCAGTCCAAACGACGACCAAAGCATGGTCAATAAATCTGCGGCGAACAAATGGCTTCCGGTTGACCAATATATCGGCGGCGTTGAGCACGCGGTCATGCACCTGCTTTACGCGCGCTTTTTCCATAAGCTGATGCGCGATGAGTCACTGGTCATGGGCGATGAGCCATTTGCTAACTTGATGACCCAAGGCATGGTGCTTGCCGGAACGTTTTATCGCTCAAACCCTGATGGCAGCACCACCTATTATTTCCCGCAAGACATTGATATTGATTACAATGACCGTGGTCAGCCCATAAGCGCGGTGCTAAAATCAGACGGTCAGCCTGTAACCATTGGCAAAATTGAAAAAATGTCCAAGTCAAAAAACAACGGCGTCGACCCACAAACCACCATTGACCAATACGGCGCGGATACCGTTCGCCTTTACACGCTATTTACCGCCCCTGCCGACCAAACTTTAGAGTGGTCAGATGATGCGCTAAAAGGTCCTTATAACTTTGTAAAAAAAGTTTGGCGAATTGCGAGCGAGCATTTACAAGCGCTTAAAGACGCGGGCATTGAGCTTGATAGCATCAACCAAGGCAACATTAACAAAGACAACTTGTCAAAATCTGCAAAAAACTTGCGCCGAAAAACGCACGAAACCATTGCCAAAATCGACAGTGATTTGGGCGACCGCTTAGCACTGAATACGCCAGTTTCAAGCCTGATGGAACTTGCCAACGAGCTTGCCAGCTTTAATGCTGAGAACCCTGCTAAAAATTTTGATGACTTGACCGCCAAACACGAAGCACTCATTGATTTGCTCATTATGCTTAGCGTTTATGCGCCGCACGTGGGTGAGCATTTGCTTGAAGAGCTTGGCATCGACACCAAAACGCTGGTTTACCCTGAGCTTGATAAATCGGCGTTGGTTCAAGACAGCATTACCATGGTCGTTCAAGTCAATGGTAAAGTTCGCGGTAAAATGGAAGTAGCGCCCAACACCGACAGCGAAACGCTTAAAGCACAAGCTCGAGCGATTGAGGGCGTGGCGAAGTTTTTAACCGGCGAGATTAAAAAAGAAATCGTCGTTCCTAATAAACTGGTTAATATCGTCGTTGCCGGTTAATTTGGCACTATTTAACAAGGACAGCTTAAAAAGGACAGCTCAATGAACCCTCAAACCTTGATAAAAGCAGCGTTTGTTGCCGCCGTTTTAGCGACAAGCTCTTTTGGCTTAACCGGCTGCGGCTTTCATCTGCGCGGGTTTGAGGCGCCGCTGCATTTTGATGTGGCGAAAACAGTCATTAACATCGAAGATAACAAAACCGCCTTTCCATTAAAGCTGCCATTATCTAAACGGCTTGAAGCTTTTGGGGTCGATGTTATTGATGGCATGAGCGTTTCAAGTAACAGCTTGCCTACCGAGCCGCTTGCCGCCATTACGGTGAAAAACGTTCAATTTCGCCGCTATGAACTGGTTGGCGTATTAACCGAGATTCGCTTGGTATTGTCAGCGGATGTCACCTACCAAACGCTGCAAAATGGCGAGCCGGTCACGCTCAGCAACCCTATCCAAGTTGAGCGCAGTTATCAATATAACGAAGCTTCGGTAAGCACCGAAGACCAACAAGGCAGCCAAATCCGCGATTGGCTTTATGACAGTTTAGCGCGGCGGATTAGCGACCAATACGTGGCGATTGGCTTGCCAAATACGCCGCCTAAAGCTGCTAAATCTGCGGCAACACCTGTGATTCAGCCTTAATTTGTAAGCGATGCAGCACTCTTTTATCCAAGCTTATGCCAAACTGTCGCAGCCAAAGGTGGCAACGGCAGGGCTTTGGCTTGCTCAAGGGGATGAGCCATTGTTGCAGCAGTGGCTCATTGATGGGCTGCGAACCCATTGGCAGGCTGAAGCTCGTAGCATCAAGCGCTTTGAGTTGGTTTCGGTAAAAAGCTGGCATGAAGTCATGAGCGAGCTTGGAACGCAGTCGCTGTTTGATGACGCCAGCGCCTTGATTGTCACGGGCAATCATAAACCGGACAAAACCATCATCAGCGAGATTGAACGCTTTGCAAGTGACATTGATGAGCGCTCGCACAGCCTGCTTTGGCTGCTGCCAAAAATCGATAAAAAAAGCCAAGCCAGCAAATGGCTGGCGCCTTTTTCAAAGTTTGGTCATATCATTGATTGCAATCTTTATGACGAGCGGCAACGGCAACAAATCTTACAGTTAAAAGCTGAGCGCTTTGGGCTGCGCTTATCAAGTGATGCTTGGCAGCTGCTCATGTCGCACACCGAGCACCACTTGCTTGCTGCTTACCAAACGCTTTGGCGGCTGTCTTATTTGTTTGCGCCGCAAATTGCCGCCAAGCCCTCAAATGATACGCCAAGCCATCCTGTTGCTATCGATATTGAAGACTTGCAAGCTGCCCTTGTGAGCGACGCTCAGTTTAGCGTTTTTGATTTGTCTGATGCGATGCTTGCAGGAAATAGCGTTCAAGTGGTCAAAATCATGCAAGCGCTTCAAGACAGCGATGAGCCAACCACGCTGGTGCTTTGGGCAATCAGCAAAGATATGCGAGCTATTATGGCGCTGATGGATGGCAAAGACCCGCAATCGCTTGGCATTTGGCGCAGCAAGCAAGGACTTTATCAAAACGCTTGCCGCCGTCAATCACGCGAGCAAACCGCGCTTTGGCTTGATTTGCTTTATCGTTGTGATTTGGCAGTAAAAGGCGTGATTGCCCAAAATCCGTGGGAGCTGTTGCTGCAATCAGCGCTCCTGGTCACTGGAAAATCGCTATTTTTACCATCGCAGCATTTTTAAAGCGTGGCTTTGCGCTCTTTTTCATTTTTTATTCCTCGTTGATTACAGTCAACCTTTTTGCAGCTCTCTTTTTCCTGACTGCTGAAGCTGATATTAGCGGTAGTGTTAGCCTGATTTGACCCTTAACCTTTCGCAAACTAATAGCCATTCCCTTTTGCCGCTCAAGTCTTTAGTATAGCTTATTTGAATAACGGTTTAATTAAACAATTTGGCTTGCCCTATCGCAGCGATTGATGATTAAGCCAAAGCTATCGCTAAAATTTGTGGGAACTGATTTGGAATGACAGTGGTTGTTATGCAAAACATCAAGAAAAAATCGCTCATCAAATGGGGTTTGTTGGCGCTAATTGCGGTTATTTTAGCAATGGTGCTTTATAAAATGTTTAAGCCCAAAGAAGAGGCGCCCAACTATTTGACGGCAACGGCGGAGATTGGCGATATTGAAAATAACGTCATGGCATCAGGAAAAGTCAAAGCGCTTAACACGGTCGATGTCGGCGCTCAGGTGTCAGGTGAGGTCAAGCGCTTGTTTGTTGAGGTCGGCGATGAGGTTCAAAAAGGTGATTTGATTGCACAAATTGACCAAGTCACCCAAAAAAACAACTTAAGCAACGAGCAAGCCAGCCTTGAGCAAAGCCAAGCCGCCATTGAAAGCGCCCAAGCGGAACTGCAAAGCCGTGAGGCAAGCTTAAAAAGTGCTCAGGCGGATTTGGCAAGTCGGCAGTCGGAGCTTAAACAAGCCCAGTCGGACTTTGACCGTTTGCAATCTCTGCTTGATATCGATGCCATCTCCAAGCAAGAGTTTGCGACCCAAGCAACCAAAGTCGATACCGCAAAAGCTGCCGTTGCCAATGCACTTGCCGCCATAGATTCGGCAAAAGCGGCGATTGCGACCACCCGCGCCAATATCAACAGCCAACGCGCTGCCCTTAAAAAATCACAAACCAACGTCAGCACCGCTCAAGAGGATTTAAGCTACACCACCATTCGCGCGCCGATGGCAGGAACGGTCGTTTCTATCACCACTGAACAAGGCACGACGGTCAACGCCAACCAGTCCGCGCCAACTATCGTCACCCTAGCCGATTTGTCCACCGTTCGCATCAACGCTCAAATTTCTGAAGCGGACGTGATTAACGTTCAAGCCGGAATGCCGGTTTATTTTAATATCATTGGCAATCCCGATCAAAAATACGACGCCACGCTCAAAGCCATCGAGCCTGCGCCCGAGGTCATCAGCGAAACCAGCTCCACCGATTCAGCGATTTATTATGTCGGTTACATTGAAGTACCTAACAATGAGCGCCGCTTTCGCATTGACATGACCGCTCAAGTTTACGTTATCGTCAACCAAGCTAAAAACGCCTTATTGATTCCTTCTGCAGCATTGCAGCCTTTTTCTGGTGGCAAATCTGGTCGTGGAAACCGCTCAGCAAAATCAGGAAACAACTCAGGAAACAATAATTCAGGAAACAATAAAGAAGGCAATGCTAATAACGCCGATGCCAACAACCGCCAAGCCGTTAAAACTAACAAATCAACCGATGCTAACAAATATATGGTTCGCGTTTTAAAATCTGATGGCAGCGTTGTTGATACGCCCGTCACCGTTGGCATCAATAACCGCGTCAATGCGCAAATTCTAAGCGGTCTAAAAGCCGGTGATGAAGTCGTGTTAGGCGAAGAGGGTTCCGCTCAAGGTAAAGGCGGCAATCGCGGTCGTGGTCCTAGAATGTTTTAATTGATGATAAATCGCGTGAATGATAGGCAAAAGTAAATGAGTAAGCAAAACCAAGCGCCGCTAATGCAGGTCAAGGGGCTGATTAAAGAGTTTCAAGCCGGCGAGCAAACCATCCGCGTGCTTCACGGCATTGATTTGAGCATTTATCAAGGCGAGATGGTCGCCATCATTGGGCAATCGGGTTCTGGTAAATCGACGCTCATGAACATTTTGGGCTGCCTTGATAAAGCCAGCGCCGGCGACTATCAAATCTTTGGCAAATCGGTCAGCCGCTTGGATGCTGACGAGCTTGCCAAATTGCGCCGCGAACATTTTGGCTTTATTTTTCAGCGCTATCACTTGCTTGGCGACATTAACGCTGAGGACAACGTTGCCGTCCCTGCCGTTTACGCCGGCATGGACAACCAAGCCCGAAGCGATCGCGCTAAAAAACTGCTCAGCGATTTAGGTCTTGGCGACAAAACGGGCAACCGACCCAGCCAATTGTCCGGCGGTCAGCAGCAGCGCGTTTCCATCGCTCGGGCACTGATGAACGGCGGCGATATTATTTTAGCAGACGAACCCACAGGAGCGCTTGACAGCAAATCAGGCGCCGACGTCATGCAAATTTTGCGCGATTTAAATGACGCCGGTCACACCATCATTATGGTCACTCACGACCCAAGCATTGCCGAGCAAGCCGACCGCGTCATTGAAATCAAAGACGGTTTAATTCTTAAAGATTACTTAACCGGTCATCGAAAAACTGACCAAGCAGCACCGATGCCCGTATTACAGCGCCATCAAAAAAGTGCGGTGGGTAGCTTTATCGACCGCTTATTTGAAGCCTTTAAAATGTCGCTGCTTGCCATGCGCGCTCATAAAATGCGAACGCTGCTTACCATGCTTGGCATCATCATTGGCATTACCTCGGTCGTTTCTGTTGTGGGACTTGGTAAAGGCTCGCAAACGCAAATTTTAAATGACATCAGCTCCCTTGGCACCAACACCATCACCGTCAATGACGGCTACCCCTTTGGCGACCCAAGGCGGCAATATAATGATAAAAACTTAACGCCGCAAGACGCCCAAGCTGTCGCCGACCAGCCTTATATCGTCAGCGTCAGCCCGCAGTTAAGCAGCAACATGAACATTCGCTACCGAAATATTGAAGAAGCGGCAAGCGTGAGCGGCGTAGGTCAAGACTATTTGGCAGTCAGCGGCGAAACTTTAGCCCAAGGTCAAGGCTTTGATGAGCAAAGCATTTTACGCCGAACTCAAGACCTTATCATTGACAACAACGCTAAAAACACCTTTTTTCCCGACAACCCAAACCCTATTGGTGAGGTGCTGCTTATCGGTAGCGTCCCTGGTCGCGTCATCGGCATTCTTGAACCCAACAATTCAGGATTTGCCCGCAACGCTGACACCCCGACCATTTATATGCCCTACACCACCATGATGTCGCGGATTAAAGGCACCCCTTATATCGAAAGCTTCATTGCGCTGATTGATAATAACATCTCCTCAAGCGCGGCCGAATCTGCCATTTCAACGCTGATTGAAAGCCGCCACGGCACCGATGATTTTCGGATTCGTAACTCTGACTCCATTCGCCAAACCATTGAGGCGACCACCACCACCATGACGCTGCTGATTTCCTCTATCGCCATTATTTCATTGATTGTCGGCGGTATTGGGGTCATGAATATCATGCTCGTTTCGGTCACTGAGCGCACCAACGAAATTGGCGTTCGCATGGCGGTCGGCGCGCGTCAAAGCGACATCATGCAGCAGTTTTTAATTGAGGCTATTTTGGTTTGTATTTTGGGTGGTCTTCTTGGCATTGGTCTTGCTTATGCCATTGGCGAGCTGATTAACCGCATTGGTGGCGACAGCTTTCAGGTCATTTACTCGCCAACGTCCATCATCGCGGCTTTTTTATGTTCAACGCTCATCGGCGTCGTTTTTGGCTTTTTACCGGCGCGCAATGCTGCAAGGCTTGACCCTGTAGATGCGTTATCACGTGATTAAGGGCGCTCAAAGCTGATATTTTGCTAAAATATAAATTATTTTAAAAAAACTTAGTTTTTTTTGCGATTCGGGGTTGTAATTGTGTCAAGAATATATATAATGTGCTCTCACGATTAGCGATACAGCTAAATGTTTTAGCGCTTTTCAGGGCCGTTAGCTCAGTTGGTAGAGCAGTAGACTTTTAATCTATTGGTCCCGCGTTCGAGTCGCGGACGGCCCACCATTTTAGTAGTACGCTTGTTAAGTATTTTACCCTACTCGGTATTAACTTAATAAGTTTAGTTTTAAACGATTTTCTTTTAAGAAAATTATTCTTGCGAGACTAAAATTGCAGTGCAATTTTTTAACGTCTCTTAGGGCCGTTAGCTCAGTTGGTAGAGCAGTAGACTTTTAATCTATTGGTCCCGCGTTCGAGTCGCGGACGGCCCACCATCTATTCTTATATGTCGAGTTATAAAGCCCAGCCGCTATTTTGGTTGGGTTTTTTTATGTCATTAAAAAGTAGCAATGGCTAATACTAAGGCTTAAAAATGCCTTTCGAGCCGCCGCGCCAAAACAGTTTATGAATAACGGTATCTTTGACCGTTCGCGGCTGTTTTGGCGCATTGATAATCAATTGGTCAAACGTGGCATCATCAATAAATAATTTACCGCCATGCGCCATCAACACGCAAGAAGGCTTTAGCGCCTTAATTTTTTGCAGCGACTCAATATAAACTTTGGGGTCATAAATCGGAAATGGCGCGACAAATTTATGGCGCAGTTTAATGATTAAATCGGCGGTATAAACTTGAGCGCTTGGCTTATGCAATAATGACAAATCGCGGTCGGTATGACCCTCCGTTTCAAAAACTTGCCAATCGTCAAATAACGGCAGCGTATCGCCATCGCAAACCGTTTTATCCGGCGTCAGCGTTGCCGGATACCATAAGTTTTTAAGCGGCTTTTGTTGCCGATGGGCGACATAATAAGCCAGCCCTATATCAACCAGATGCATCATTCGACCGCCAATGCCGCCATACCACGGTGACAATCGCGCTGAACTGATAATTTGGCAGCCGGTTGCTTGTTTAAGCTCAAGCGCACCGCCGGCATGGTCTGGGTGCATATGACTCACCACCACCACTTTTAAATCGCTGATTGGCCGCTTTAACTTAACTTGAATAAAATCAAGCACCATTTGAGCATCTGACCGGCAGCCACCGTCAAGCAGCAAGAGCTTATCAGGGTACACCGCCAAATACATGCTTTGAATATGACCCTCTAAGGTAATAATGGTGTCAAACATTGCAAATCGTCCCTGATAAAACACTTGTTTTTATTATAATCAAGACCGCCACTCACTTTTTGATTTTAAATGACTCAATCATCTACAGTTATTTTGCTTTTAGAATAAAAAACCCAGCGCTTGGCTGAGTTTTTTTCGCTGATTAATGTTTATCAATTAAGCAAGGTCGCGAACCTTTGGCTCACGCTCCCAAAATCTTGATTTGGCATTATCAATAAAGCCGTCTAAATCTGCTAATGGCGTGATAAAGCTGTCTTTTTCAATCGGCAGTTTGCTTAAGATAAATTCATCGGTTGCGCCGCAGTAAGCAATGGCTTTACAGTGCGCGTAAGCATCGGTGAACCAATCTTGAGCGGCGCTGTCCTTAGCAAGCTTTTGAGCTTCATCCGGCATAATAATGCTCACAACCGCATCAAATAATACGGATGGCGCTCCTGATAAACGCTCATCGGCTTGAATTCGCGTGCCATCATCAAGGATAACCTCTTTGGTTGCCGCAACGATTTTAACCATAGCGCCCTCTTTCATCGCCGCATCTTCAAATTTTTTGATTTCGCTATGTTTTGAGCCTTTAGCCACTAAAATCCCAACCAAACGACTTTTTAACGATTTTGGGGTTCGACCGATGGTTTGAAGTGGTTTTGATGTTGGTAAGTCTTGAACTGGCGCCGCCGCTTCGGCAGGCTCAGGCAGCTCCATACCAAGCGCGGTGGCCACGCGGTGGGCTAAGTCCTCATCAATATGGCGCAGATGACCCAGCATTCGGGTGCGGACATGCGGCGTATCGACTTTACTCAATTCAAACGTATAGGCAGAAGCGATATGCGCTTGTTCAGCCGCAGTTTGGCTTTTATAAAACATTCGCGGCTGACTGTAGTGGTCAGCAAAGCTTTCAGCGCGAACCCGACCTTTAACGCCGTCATCAAGCCTTTCAGGGAATGATTCAAAGCCACGATTAACACTTTCACGCGGCCGGGCAGAATCAAGACTTTGGGGATTATATAGCGCTCGAGTTTTTGGGACTTGCATTTGCATATAGCCGTCTTGCTGATTGTTGGCAAAGGGACATTTTGGCGCGTTGATTGGAATTTGAGCGAAGTTTGGCGACCCAAGTCTGAAAAGTTGAGTGTCAAGATAGCTGAACAGTCGACCTTGTAACAGCGGGTCGTTACTAAAATCAATCCCTGGCGGCAAATGTGAGGGACAAAACGCCACTTGCTCGGTTTCAGAAAAAAAGTTGTCCGGATAGCGGTTAAGCACCATTTTACCAACGATTTTTACCGGAACCAGTTCTTCAGGAATTAATTTGGTGGCATCTAAATGGTCAAACGGGAACTTTAGGGCCTCCTCTTCAGTGAATAGCTGAACGCCAAATTCCCACTCAGGAAAATGCCCCTGCGCAATCGATTCAAACAAATCGCGGCGGTTATAATCAGGGTCGGCACCGGAAATTTTGACCGCTTCGTCCCAAATAAGCGATTGAACGCCATTGACCGGTTTCCAGTGAAAACGAACAAAGGTGCTTTTACCGTCTTTATTAATTAAGCGATAGCTGTGGATGCCAAAGCCTTCCATCATGCTAAAGCTGCGTGGTAGCGCCCGATCGCTCATGAGCCAAATAACATTATGCATCGTTTCTGGAGTCAGCGACACAAAGTCCCAAAAGGTATCGTGGGCAGAAGCTGCTTGCGGGAAACCGCGATCTGGCTCAGGTTTAACCGCGTGAACCAAATCAGGAAATTTCATGGCATCTTGAATAAAGAAAATTGGCATATTGTTACCGACAATATCCCAATTGCCCTCTTCGGTATAAATTTTTACGGCAAATCCGCGAACGTCTCGTGGGGTATCTTTCGAGCCCTTATTACCAGCAACCGTTGAAAAGCGGGTAAATAGCGGCGTTTGTTTGCCGGTTTCAGTCAAAATTTTAGCGGTGGTATAGTCTGCAAGCGACTCGGTTAATTCAAAATAACCGTGAGCGGCGCTGCCTCTAGCATGAACCACGCGCTCTGGAATGCGCTCATGGTCAAAGTGAGTTATTTTCTCACGAAGGACAAAATCTTCAAGTAAGGTTGGACCTCGTGGGTTTGCTCTTAGCGAATTTTGGTCATCGGAAATCACTACCCCTTGTTGGGTAGTGAGCGCTTTGCCATCATTATCAGCGCGTTGGTGGGGCTCACCACCGTTACCGCGTGACATATTCATAGTTTTGGCGGGGTCAGTATGAGCAGGATTTGTTTTCATCATTCGTCCTAGCTATTGTTATTAATTCAAAATTTTTGTTATTGTTTGGCAGGAATAAATGCTAGCTTACCTATGCTAGTGACTAGCACCTATTTATCTTAAATAAAAAAATTTTGATTGTTGTTAACGTTTAGTTAAAAATTACATACTTTAACAAGGACTTAGAGAATATTTCTTTTTTTAAAGTTCAAACTTACCCAGCAAACTTAATATTGTTATGCTGTTTTTTGGAAAACTAACATTTGGTTGTTTACTGGCATGGCATACTGGGCTGACAAGGCAAAACCTTTTTGACGGGCTAAAGTAATAACTTTGCCTTTATCTCGAATACCACTTTGGGAATTACGCGACCTTAGCATGGCATCGAAATTTGCATTTCCTGCACTTGTGAATTGACCTTGCTCATTAAAAGGACCATAGATAATCAGCTTACCGAAATTGACAAGCTGAACTGCTGCCAAACTGAATAACTGCTCAACCAACGACCAAGGAACAATATGTAAGGTGTTTGCAGTAAAAATAGCGTCATATTGCGGCAGTTGCGTCTTATTTTGAGCAAGACTATCTATCATGGTCAAATCAAGCGTTAAAACTGGCGGCAAATTTGGCGCCGGATAGGCTTGGTGCCAAGCTTGAATTGCTCTAATATTTTCCGGCAAATCGCTACACTGCCAAATTAGCTGCCTAAGCTTTGACGCAAAATAAACGCTGTGTTGCCCTGTCCCTGAGCCAATCTCAAGCACACGCTTTGCTGTTTGCAGCTCTTTTTGTAGCACTGTTAAAATTGCAGATTTATTGTTCTCACAAGCTTGCGAAAACGGCAGCTTGGAAAAAATATCCACGTCCGTATTTCCTAAATGACTTTTTGACGTCATCTTAACCTCTAAAAACTAATAAATTCCTGCCTCAACGCCAACTGCTAAAGTCATCGACAGTTCTTTGACGCTCTTTAAAAAAGTGTCATCCCAATCACCTTTTAAAACTAAAGGCTCTAGAACCAAATTCCAACGCAGCCCTGTAGTGATGGTTTTTAGCGCTCGGCACGTTCCCGTTCCATCAAATCCTGCGCGGATATAAACGGCAAAGGGCAGCCCTTGCTTTTGTTCTAATACCGGATAGTAACAGCGGTCAAAAAAATCTTTAGTCAGCCCTGCCATGTAGCCCAAATTTTCCGTTGTTCCCAGCAGTAGTGCATCAGCTGCCAAGACATCTTCAAAAAATGTCTCTTGCGGCGACTTTACAACTACTTTAATAGCAATATCTGGATGACTTGCACCTGCAACCGCTGCTTGTGCCAACTTTTGAGTGTTGGCTGATGGCGAATGCGCAATAATCAGTAGGGTTTTTGGTTGGTCGGTCATGTTATGACTTGTTGGCTTGACTAAAGCTTAGGTTTTGTAAAATGTTGGAGTGCAAACTTTTGGCAACCGGACAATTCAGCGCAGTGTTATAAAATATTTTCAGCGTTTTGTCATCCAGCTCATCATTAAAGGTAATAACGATATGAATCTCACTCACACGTCTTGGGTCAGCTACCATAATTTTAGTAACTTCAGCCTTAGTGCCTGAAATATCAACCGCCATATCGCGAGCTTTGATACCGATAATGGTGAGCATACAGCTTGCAAGACTGGTGGCAAGTAAATCCGTTGGCGAAAATGCCTCACCTTTGCCGTGGTTGTCGGTTGGCGCGTCGGTAATAATTTCGTTTTTTGACTGCAAATGAATGGCGGACGTTCGAAGGTCGCCTTGATAGGTCACGGTTGAAGTGGTCATAAATTGTCTCAATGATAGTTTTTAATTAATAACTTTAATCATAGTTGAGAAGATAACTCATAGCAAGATGCAAAATTTTAACAGCATAAAAAAAGCCCCCAGCTCATGCTGGGGGCTTTTGAAAAGGGCGCTGACGATGACCTACTCTCACATGGCAAGTGCCACACTACCATCGGCGCGGCGACGTTTCACTTCTGAGTTCGGGAAGGGATCAGGTGGTTCCATCGCGCTGTTGTCGTCAGCAAAGGGGGTATAGATATGAGGTTGGTTGAGAACTTGGATTGAATCAAACTTTTGGTGATATCGAATCAGACATACTATCTTTGATCTAGACAGCAACAAACCACTTGGGTGTTGTATGGTCAAGCCAAACGAGCAATTAGTACAGGTTAGCTCCACACATCGCTGCGCTTCCACACCCTGCCTATCAACGTCCTAGTCTTGAACGGCTCTTTAGGGAAATCTCATCTTGAGGTGGGCTTCCCGCTTAGATGCTTTCAGCGGTTATCCCATCCGAACGTAGCTACCGGGCAATGCCATTGGCATGACAACCCGAACACCAGCGGTTCGTCCACTCTGGTCCTCTCGTACTAGGAGCAGATCCTCTCAAATTTCCTACGCCCACGGTAGATAGGGACCGAACTGTCTCACGACGTTCTAAACCCAGCTCGCGTACCTCTTTAAATGGCGAACAGCCATACCCTTAGGACCTGCTTCAGCCCTAGGATGAGATGAGCCGACATCGAGGTGCCAAACACCGCCGTCGATATGAACTCTTGGGCGGTATCAGCCTGTTATCCCCAGAGTACCTTTTATCCGTTGAGCGATGGCCCTTCCATACAGAACCACCGGATCACTAAGACCTACTTTCGTACCTGCTCGACTTGTGGGTCTCGCAGTTAAGCGCGCTTTTGCCTTTATACTCTTTGAACGATTTCCGACCGTTCTGAGCGCACCTTCGTACTCCTCCGTTACTCTTTAGGAGGAGACCGCCCCAGTCAAACTACCCACCATACATTGTCCTTAGTGCTGTCACACTCAAGTTAGAACCCCAACATGACCAGGGTGGTATTTCAAGGTTGGCTCCACAAGAACTAGCGTTCCTGCTTCAAAGCCTCCCACCTATCCTGCACAAGTCAGGTCAAAGTTCAATGTAAAGCTGTAGTAAAGGTTCACGGGGTCTTTCCGTCTAGCCGCGGGTACACAGCATCTTCACTGCGATTTCGATTTCACTGAGTCTCTGCTGGAGACAGCGCTGCCATCATTATGCCATTCGTGCAGGTCGGAACTTACCCGACAAGGAATTTCGCTACCTTAGGACCGTTATAGTTACGGCCGCCGTTTACTGGGGCTTCGATCAAGACCTTCGCGTGCGCTAAGCCCATCAATTAACCTTCCAGCACCGGGCAGGCATCACACCCTATACGTCCACTTTCGTGTTTGCAGAGTGCTGTGTTTTTAATAAACAGTTGCAGCAGCCTGGTATCTGCGACTGCCAACAGCTCAAGAAGCAAGTTCTATCACCATCAGCAGCGTACCTTCTCCCGAAGTTACGGTACCATTTTGCCTAGTTCCTTCAGCAGAGTTCTCTCAAGCGCCTTGGTATTCTCTACCTGACCACCTGTGTCGGTTTCGGGTACGATTCGTTTATGACTATCGCTTAGAAGCTTTTCCTGGAAGCATGGTATTTGCCACTTCGCTGTACAAGTACAGCTTGCTATCAGATCTCGGTATATAAGTGACCGGATTTGCCTAATCACTCTACCTACATCCTTCCACCTAGATAACCATCACTAGGCTGGCATAACCTTCTCCGTCCCTCCATCGCATCATAAACAAGTATCGGAATATTAACCGATTTCCCATCGACTACGCCTTTCGGCCTCGCCTTAGGGGTCGACTCACCCAGCCCCGATTAACGTTGGACTGGAACCCTTGGTCTTCCGGCGTGGATGCTTTTCACACCCATTATCGTTACTCACGTCAGCATTCGCTCTTGTGATACCTCCAGCATGCTTTACAACACACCTTCACAGGCTTACACAATGCTCCCCTACCACTTGAAACAATTTTCAAATCCGCAGCTTCGGCTCCTAGTTTGAGCCCCGTTACATCTTCCGCGCAGGCCGACTCGACTAGTGAGCTATTACGCTTTCTTTAAAGGATGGCTGCTTCTAAGCCAACCTCCTAGCTGTCTATGCCTTCCCACCTCGTTTCCCACTTAACTAGGAATTTGGGGCCTTAGCTGGCGGTCTGGGTTGTTTCCCTCTCCACGACGGACGTTAGCACCCGCCGTGTGTCTCCCGGATATCACTCATCGGTATTCGGAGTTTGCATCGGGTTGGTAAGTCGGTATGACCCCCTAGCCGAAACAGTGCTCTACCCCCAATGGTGTTCGTCCGAGGCGCTACCTAAATAGCTTTCGGGGAGAACCAGCTATCACCGAGTTTGATTAGCCTTTCACCCCTATCCACAAGTCATCCCCTGGCTTTTCAACGACAGTGGGTTCGGTCCTCCGGTGCCTGTTACGGCACTTTCAACCTGCTCATGGATAGATCACTCGGTTTCGGGTCTATACCCTGCAACTACTCGCCCTATTAAGACTCGGTTTCCCTACGGCTCCCCTATGCGGTTAACCTTGCTACAGAATATAAGTCGCTGACCCATTATACAAAAGGTACGCGGTCACACCTCAAGGGTGCTCCCACTGCTTGTACGCACACGGTTTCAGGTTCTATTTCACTCCCCTCACAGGGGTTCTTTTCGCCTTTCCCTCACGGTACTGGTTCACTATCGGTCAGTCAGGAGTATTTAGCCTTGGAGGATGGTCCCCCCATCTTCAAACAGGATTTCTCGTGTCCCGCTCTACTTAATATGTCTCATCTAGAATTTAAAATACGGGACTATCACCCTCTACGGTCAGCTTTCCCACGCTGTTCTTCTATTCTAGAGTCAATCGGCTCCTCCCCGTTCGCTCGCCGCTACTTGGGGAATCTCATTTGATGTCTTTTCCTAAGGGTACTGAGATGTTTCACTTCCCCTCGTTCGCTTCATATACAAGTATATGATACCTAGCTTTTGCTAAGTGGGTTTCCCCATTCAGAAATCTCCGGATCACAGGATATTGCCGCCTCCCCGAAGCTTATCGCAGGCTGTCACGTCTTTCATCGCCTCTGACTGCCAAGGCATCCACCATGTGCGCTTCATTACTTGACCATACAACCCCAAAGGGTCTGTTTGTCTTGAATGATAACGATATCACCTATGTTTACGCTTGATTCAGTTCTCTTTACTTTGATAATCACCCCTTGGGATAACAACTGATGTCATTAAAAGGTGATTATCAGGTTAACAACACTACGTGAAATAGTATTGCTAACCCAGACTCATATCTATGTTGTTAAATAGTTCCTAATCCTTCGTCAGGTATTAGGTTCTGTATCAAACAGAAAAAAGAAATCGATTCCAATCTCTTGTTTCTGTTTATACTTTCTTTATTTATGTTATTTACAGCTTACTCTCGCGTTGTGGTGGAGCCAAGGAGAGTCGAACTCCTGACCTCCTGCGTGCAAGGCAGGCGCTCTACCAACTGAGCTATGGCCCCAGATGTTTGGTGGGTCTGATAAGACTTGAACTTATGACCCCCGCGTTATCAACACGGTGCTCTAACCAACTGAGCTACAGACCCTGAGCGAGGATAAAAGCAAAGCACTGCTTTGCTCCGAGCGCAAGAGACATTTCCTTAAAGGGAAATGGCTAAAAGCTCAATACCTTCTTATATTCTCATATAATTAGGCTTAGCCTCTTAAGCTAAAACGCTTAAACCAAAGAACAACTTGTTGTGGATTCTTACCAATCAAATGCTTCATTAAGGAGGTGATCCAGCCGCAGGTTCCCCTACGGCTACCTTGTTACGACTTCACCCCAGTCATCGACCACACCGTGGTGAGCGCCCTCAAACGTTAGGCTACCCACTTCTGGTGCAATCAACTCCCATGGTGTGACGGGCGGTGTGTACAAGGCCCGGGAACGTATTCACCGCGGCATTCTGATCCGCGATTACTAGCGATTCCTACTTCATGGAGTCGAGTTGCAGACTCCAATCTGGACTACGATAGGCTTTTTGAGATTCGCTTGCGCTCGCACGCTTGCTGCCCTCTGTACCTACCATTGTAGCACGTGTGTAGCCCTGGTCGTAAGGGCCATGATGACTTGACGTCGTCCCCGCCTTCCTCCAGTTTGTCACTGGCAGTATCCTTAGAGTTCCCACCCGAAGTGCTGGTAACTAAGGAAAAGGGTTGCGCTCGTTGCGGGACTTAACCCAACATCTCACGACACGAGCTGACGACAGCCATGCAGCACCTGTATCACAATTCCCGAAGGCACTCTCGTATCTCTACAAGATTCTGTGTATGTCAAGACCAGGTAAGGTTCTTCGCGTTGCATCGAATTAAACCACATGCTCCACCGCTTGTGCGGGCCCCCGTCAATTCATTTGAGTTTTAACCTTGCGGCCGTACTCCCCAGGCGGTCTACTTATTGCGTTAGCTGCGTCACTAAGGAATCAAGTTCCCCAACGACTAGTAGACATCGTTTACGGCGTGGACTACCAGGGTATCTAATCCTGTTTGCTACCCACGCTTTCGAACCTCAGTGTCAGTATGATGCCAGAAGGCTGCCTTCGCCATCGGTATTCCTCCAGATCTCTACGCATTTCACCGCTACACCTGGAATTCTACCTTCCTCTCACCTACTCTAGCCTGACAGTTTCAGATGCCGTTCCCAGGTTAAGCCCGGGGCTTTCACATCTGACTTATCAAGCCACCTACGCTCGCTTTACGCCCAGTAATTCCGATTAACGCTCGCACCCTCTGTATTACCGCGGCTGCTGGCACAGAGTTAGCCGGTGCTTATTCTGCAGCTAATGTCATCGTCCATGGGTATTAACCATGGAGTCTTCTTCACTGCTTAAAGTGCTTTACAACCAAAAGGCCTTCTTCACACACGCGGCATGGCTGGATCAGGGTTCCCCCCATTGTCCAATATTCCCCACTGCTGCCTCCCGTAGGAGTCCGGGCCGTGTCTCAGTCCCGGTGTGGCTGATCATCCTCTCAGACCAGCTACAGATCGTCGCCTTGGTAGGCCTTTACCCCACCAACTAGCTAATCCGACTTAGGCTCATCTAATAGCGCAAGGTCTTACGATCCCCTGCTTTCTCCCGTAGGTCGTATGCGGTATTAGCTTACCTTTCGGCAAGTTATCCCCCACTACTAGGTAGATTCCTAAGCTTTACTCACCCGTCCGCCGCTCGTCAGCAAAGAAGCAAGCTTCTTCCTGTTACCGCTCGACTTGCATGTGTTAAGCCTGCCGCCAGCGTTCAATCTGAGCCATGATCAAACTCTTCAGTTTAATCTTAAATGAAGTCTTTAACCTTTAAAGGAAGATGACTTCGAATCTTGGCTCATTTAATTACTAGCAAATTACTTTCGCATTCGTATGAATTAACTTGAGTTCTTTGCTGAAACTAAATGATAATAGTATTAGCATTCTGTCTTAGCAAAAATCCACACAAGTTGTTCTTTAGTTCGCTGTTAAATAGTTAGCAATCTGTCGTCCAGTATTGCTCAAGCCATCTATCATATCACAATCGGACACTCTGTCAAGCTTTTATTTTAATTTGTTTCTCAAGGTTAAAATCATAACTAGCCAATTTGTTAGTTCGCTTGCCTTGTGAGGTGCGTATTATAGACGCTTAAATCTTGAAGTCAAGAAGTTTTTTTATTGCTTTTAAAGTTGTTTCAAATCACGCTTGGCAATTTAAACCCTTTAAAACGATCAGCGGCTTTCGCTGCCAACTTCCGTCCTTGTGGGGGCGTATTATAGAGAAGTTTATGAGCAGGTCAAGTGTTATTTTAAAGTTATTTTAATTAATTTTTAGTACGTTGATTTTGTTAGATTTTAAGACTGCGCTTTACTTTTGATGGTGCTGACAATTCCTGAAAGCGCGTAAATGATGCCAATGGCTAAAATGCCAATCGGAATGTCATAAAGGACGATACTCATAATAAGAACGCCGATAATTAAGGCAACAAAGGGCACTTTTTTCTTGTCAAACTCTTTAAAGCTGTAGTATTTGACGTTACTGACCATCAGCAAACCACAGATAACGACCCAAGCGGCAAACAGCAAAGTGATGAGCGGGTCATAGCTGCCCACCCAAGCGTTGTGGTCAATAGCAACCATCACGGCGGTGGTCACTAAGATGGCAGCAAGCGGACTTGCTAAGCCGATAAAATACTTTTTGTCTACCGTGCCAACTTGAACGTTAAAGCGCGCAAGTCGAAATGCGCCGCAAGCGGTGAATACAAACGCGCAGCCAAGACCAATGCGACCTAAAGGCTGCAAGGCAAAGCTATAAATCAAAATCGCAGGAGCAACTCCAAACGCAAGCATGTCGGCAAGTGAGTCGTATTGCTCGCCAAAAGGGCTTTGAGCATTTAACAGCCTTGCAACCCTGCCATCCATACCATCTAAAATGGCGGATAAAAAGATGGCAAGTGAGGCTTTATAAAATTCGCCTTGGGTGCTGGCTAAAATGGAGAAAAACCCAGAAAGCAAGGAGAGCGTGGTAATCAAATTGGGCGCTAGATAAACGCCGCGACTGATGACGCGCTTGCCGCCTGCAACTTCGGTTTCGATAACTTCAAAGGTAAGTCCGTCATGATGGTCATGGTCGACAAGATGCGAATTAGTATCCTGCTCAGAGGACACGTTTGCGGCAGGTTTTGGCGTTACCTCTAAATGTGGGTCAGAT
The DNA here is from genome assembly GCF_055397455.1 of Psychrobacter sp. GTC18467. NCBI lineage: Bacteria > Pseudomonadati > Pseudomonadota > Gammaproteobacteria > Moraxellales > Moraxellaceae > Psychrobacter > Psychrobacter sp. GTC18467. The sequence continues at coordinate 1,953,235 of NZ_AP038920.1, read as the reverse complement.
GGCTGATGGCTCATAACAAATCCTTATTCGCCAACAAGCCAGCGAACATTGGTGGCGCTGTCCGGTGATAAGTTTGGCGCGTCCGCAGCTTTTAAAATAGGCTGTAAAAAGCGCAAAATATCACGAGCCTGATTGTCAAATTGCCAAGGCGGATTGATAATCAGCATTCCAGTGCCATTAAGTCCAACGGCAACATCGGTTGGGTAAATGTTCAGCTCGCAAACGAGTTGCCGGCGAATCTCGGTGCGCTTCATTTTTTTATAAAACAGCTCAACCGCTTCGATATTTTTAATCGGAAACCAAAGCGCATAAACGCCTTGTGGCCATTTTTTATAGCTTGCTACGAGCAAATCGACCAGTCGCGAAAAGTCTTTGTGCTCTTGCTCAAATGGTGGGTCGAGCAAAACCAGTCCGCGGCGCTCTTTTGGCGGAATGACGGCAGTAATGCCTTCAAAGGCATCGCGGTGATGGATACCAATGGGCAACTTATGCAACTGATAATTAAGCGCATCAAACTCATTGGCTTTGGCTTCAAAGGCTTCCGCGCGAACGCCACTGTCCGGATTTTTTTCGATATGATGGGCAATCCACCAAGGCGAACCAGGGTAAACATGCTTGTCGTACGTCTTTTTGGCAACTTTTAATTCAGAGATATATTCTTGAACTGCGGCAGGAGCGCCATCAATCTCAGCGTCTAATAACGCCTCAATACCACCTTTTGCCTCGCCCGTTTTTTTTGCCTCATCACTTGCTAACGAATACAGTCCGCGACCGCCATAAGCGTCGAGAACGTAAAAAGGCTTGTTTTTTTGACCAAGTTGGTTTAACAATTGTACCAGTAAAATATGCTTGACGACGTCGGCAAAGTTTCCGGCATGATAGGCGTGTTTGTAATTCATAAGGATAAAAGTTTGACTCAGAAAAATTGCATCTATGGTAGCATAGCAAACCATAAAAGATAACGCTGCTTTTGGTAATTCTGAATGGTATCGCTTAATAATATTCGGAGTAACGTATGGCAACTATGAGCCATCAGGCAACAGTCACCCCACAATCTGTCCCAAGCAACAAGCAAATCATGGCTAAGGAACTTGAAATTTATGCCCATCACGCTGACTTTTGGGTAGATTGGGACAAGCTGATTTGCGAGCAGCAGTTAGATAAGCTTGCCAATAATGGCTGGATTGTCCTTGATGAGGTATTTTCTAATGCAGCATTAACGGCGCTGCAAGAAGAAAGCGGCTTTATCCGTTATCGCGCAGCGGAACTCACCTCAGGCGTTCGCCAAAGCAAAATTCGCGGCGACAATATCCGCTGGATTACCAAAGACTGCAAGGCGGGAAGTTATTATTTACAAAGCATTGATGAGCTTGCCGCCTTGTTTAATCGTTACCTATTTGCAGGAATTCGCCACAGTGAAGCGCATTTTGCCTGTTATCCTGCCGGATTTGGTTATCAATGGCATAGCGACAATCCTTTAGGTCGCGATGAGCGGGTGATTTCGGCGGTATTTTATTTAAATGCTGACTGGACGGCAGCCGATGGCGGCGCGCTTGAAGTGGTTGATTTGCAAAATCAGCTTCATCGCCTCAGCCCACTTGCCAATCGTTTGGTCATTTTTGACAGCAATTTGCAGCACCAAGTTGCCATTGCCCATAAAAAACGCTACTCGATTGCGACTTGGTTGCGCCGCGATACCTTAGTGCCCTTTGTTGAATAAGCTCTTAACGTAAAAATGTAAATAAGAAGAAAAATATGCCGCAAAATAATTTGGAATACTACCAAAGTGAGACTTTAAAATTAAGCTGTGAGTTGATGGAACGAGCGTCAGTCACGCCCGATGATAAAGGCTGCCAACAGCTATTGATTGAGCGGTTACAACCCGTTGGCTTTGATTGCGAAACGATGATATTTGGCAACGAAAGCCAATCAGGAAAAAATGCAGCAGTGACCAACCTTTGGGCAAGGCGCGGTAACCAAAATCCCGTGATTTGTTTTGCTGGTCATACCGATGTCGTGCCAACCGGCGATGTCAACCATTGGCGCTTTGACCCATTCATCCCAACCGTTCATGAGGGTTACCTTTGGGGTCGCGGCGCGGCGGATATGAAAACGGCAATTGCGGCATTTACCGTAGCTGCTGAACGCTTTGTTGCCAATCATCCTAACCATAACGGCTCCATTGCGCTATTAATCACCTCGGACGAAGAAGGTGTAGCCACAAATGGTACGGTAAAAGTGGTTGAAGCGCTCGAAGCTCGGCAAGAAAAAATCAGCTATTGCTTAGTTGGTGAGCCGTCAAGCACCGATACTTTAGGCGATATCATTAAAAATGGTCGTCGCGGCTCATTGGGCGCGGTGTTAACGGTTACCGGAAAGCAAGGTCACGTTGCCTACCCACATTTGGCGACCAATCCCATTCATGAAATGCTTGCGGCACTTGCTGAACTTACCGCCACGAACTGGGATAACGGTAACGATTATTTTCCAGCAACCACGTTGCAAATTTCCAATATCAATAGCGGAACGGGCGCAACCAATGTCATTCCCGAAACCTTAACCGTAATTTTTAACTTTCGCTTTTCAACTGAAACGACCGCAGAAGAGCTAAAAACCAAAACTCAAGCGATTTTTGCTAAATACTTTGTCAATTCCAAAGCAAGTTATCAAATCGACTGGACGTTATCCGGCGAGCCGTTTTTAACCCCAAAAGGCGATTTGGTCAACGCTTGCCAAGACGCTATTTACTCGGTTACCGGAACTCAAACTAAGCTTTCCACCTCAGGCGGCACCTCGGACGGCAGGTTTATTGCCCCAACCGGCGCTCAAGTGGTCGAGCTTGGCGTTCGTAACGCCACCATTCATCAAGTTAATGAAAAAGTTGAGGTCGATGATTTGGGGAAATTGGCGCAAATTTATGAAGGGATTTTAGAGCGCCTGCTGCTAGATAAATAGCTGCTGAGTGAACTGCAATTTAACAAGCTAAAAAAAGCGCCGCAACTTATTTAACGGCGCTTTTTTGGTCAATCGGCAAGCTTGACCCAAGAGTCGTTATGATGCTCAAATCCTAAGTCTTTAAAGGACACATTCAGCGGCGATTTTTCTAAAACGGTCAACAAACAGCCTGAAGTCAGCTGCGGCTCAATATATTTAAGCAGCATTTTCGCCACTTCCGTTGATTCAAAATCAGGGCGAACCAAAAGCTCAACCACATGACAGCTTGAGCGAAAGTCGCTGACGCCGCGGGCAAGTCCAACCAATTCATGAGCATCATTGCCCTCTTGCGACCACGCTGAAACGAGCAAGTTGGTGTTATCAAGCATCGCCTGAATCAGGGAATGCGAGCGCGATTGCACCGTTTTTTGGCTCGTGGCGGACAATTTAAGATAATCATCAGGGCTGATGGGATTGTTAATGTGATAAATAATACTCATAAAACTCCTTAATCACACAGTAAATTTAGTGATTAAACAGATTTAATCCGCCTCATCAATCCAGTTCATTTGAATGGCTTCTAAAATGCCCTCGTTTGAGTTATTCGGCTCATCATCGAAGCCCTCAAGCTCGGTTACCCAGCGATGCAAGTCAGTAAAGCGAATATAACGCGGGTCGGTATCGGGAAATTTTTCGGCAAGTTCGATGGCAATATCTAGGCTGTCCGACCATGTTAGCTTTTGGGTCATGAGGGCTCCTTAATGGTAAAGTTACTGACTATGCTAGCAGAAGTTGCACGGATTTTATAGCGCTAAGCAAGCTTTGCTTTGATGGCGTCTTGATTGGCATTCCAAGTTTGAATGATATCGTTCAAGTTGACCCCGACCAAATCAAGCTCACTTGGGGCGCGTTTGCTGCGAGCGTCAACCAAAATAATTTTGGTCAGTCCCACCGCTCGCAGTTGATGCTTCACAAAAAACTGGTGCTCAAAATACAGATATTTTTCATCCCAACCTAAAAGGCGGCTGGTCACCTCCAATTTATCCAAAAATGACACTTGCTTTAGATACACCACTTCTTGCATTGCCATGACCCAGCGCAGCATCTTAATGCCTTTTTTATGGCAGCTCGATATGAGCCAGTTGGTAATGTTCAATTCTATAAAGGACAAATAGCGATAATTTGGCAAATGATTGCGCCAACCCATATCTTGCGGCAGGATGCGATAGTTTTGAGTAATGGGCGCTTGCAACTCGCTTTGGCTCAGCGTCGAATGTTTTGGGGTCAGTTTTGGCTCTCTTTTGAGCAAGCTTATCATGATAAAAAAACGCAGCAGCATGTTCATGGCAATATCCGTGATTGATTTTTTAAAGTTATCTTAGCATGGTCACAGGGTGTTTTTAATCGCAACGAAATTTAGCCAAGCTTTTTAAATCAGCAATATTACTTATAATGGTTGCTATAATTTTTCAAAAGCTATGTTAAGGATTAGCCATGTATTTTTTACTCTCCCCTGCCAAAGCCTTAAATGAACAAAAAATCTGGTCAGATACGTTAAATCCCCAATTAACGCAGCCCCAATTGGCAAGCCAAGCTGCCGACCTGATGCAAATCCTCAAACAAAAAGACCCTATTGATTTGCAGGAACTGATGGGGGTATCTGCCAAAATTGCGGAGTTAAACGCCAAGCGCAACCAAGATTGGCAATTGCCGTTTGATTTGGATAACGCCAAACCTGCCATCTACATGTTTGATGGCGATGCTTACCGCGGTCTTGATAGCACCTCGCTTGATTTGGCGGCGATTGATTATCTAAATTCAAATTTAGGGATTTTATCGGGGCTTTATGGGCTATTAAAACCGCTTGATTTGATGGCGGCATATCGACTTGAGATGGGAACGACGCTTGCCAGCGATGGTGCGGACGACTTATATGAGTTTTGGGGCGATTCGATTAGCAAGGTTATCCATCAGCGCTTAGCGGACAGCTTAGGAGAAAATGTACTTGTCAATTTAGCTTCCAACGAATATTTTAAGGCGGTAAATACCAAGCGTATCGATGCCAATATTATCACCCCGCGATTTGAAGATTATAAAAATGGCAAATATAAAGTCATCAGCTTTTATGCCAAAAAAGCGCGCGGCATGATGGCAAGGTTTGCCGCGCTCAACCAATTACAATCTGCTGAGGAATTAAAAAGCTTTAATTTGGACGGTTATTATTATTGCCAAGACGCTTCAAATGATAAAACGTGGACATTTCGCCGCGATGAACTGGCTTAAATTGTTGGCTCATAACAACTGACAAGAGATAAAAAAAGCCCCAACATATCGTTGAGGCTTTTTTTAGCAGTTAAGCAGGATAAACGGCAGCTTACATCATGCCGCCCATTCCTCCCATACCGCCCATTCCACCAGCGCCCATGCCCGCCATTGGGTCTTCTTTTTGCGGTAGGTCGGTAATCATCGCTTCCGTGGTGAGCATAAGACCAGCTACAGAAGCCGCGTTCTCAAGTGCTGAGCGCGCAACTTTGGCAGGGTCAAGGATTCCCATTTCAAGCATATCGCCATATTCGCCAGTAGCAGCGTTATAGCCATAGTTGCCTTCGCCATTTTTCACCGCATTCACCACAACGGAAGCTTCTTCGCCAGCGTTGGTAACGATTTGGCGAAGGGGCGCTTCCATGGCACGGCGTAAAATGTTGATGCCGGCGTCTTGGTCGTCGTTGTCGCCTTTCAGCTCGCCTAGCGCATTTAACGCGCGAACCAACGCCACGCCACCACCAGGAACCACGCCTTCTTCAACGGCTGCGCGAGTGGCATGAAGCGCATCATCAACGCGGTCTTTTTTCTCTTTCATTTCGGTTTCGGTAGCCGCGCCGACTTTAATAACGGCAACGCCGCCGGCAAGTTTGGCAATGCGCTCTTGCAATTTTTCTTTGTCGTAATCTGAGGTTGACTCTTCAACTTGACGACGGATAGACTCAACGCGGTCTTCAATCTCAGCTTTGTTGCCTGCGCCATCAACGATGACCGTGTTTTCTTTACCAACGGTAACTTTTTTCGCGGTGCCAAGCTGCTCGATGGTGGCATTCTCAAGGCTTAAGCCAATTTCTTCAGAAATGACCGTTCCGCCAGTGAGCGTTGCGATATCTTGAAGCATGGCTTTACGGCGGTCGCCAAATCCTGGGGCTTTAACGGCGCAAGTTTTAAGACCACCGCGCATGTTGTTCACCACCAAAGTAGCTAATGCTTCGTTTTCAACATCTTCAGCAATGATCAGTAGCGGCTTGCTTTGCTGCATCACTTGCTCAAGTAAAGGCACGATTTCGCGAATGTTGCTGATTTTTTTGTCAACCAATAGGATAAATGGGTTTTCAAATTCAGCGGTCAAGCTGTCTTGCTTGTTGGCAAAGTAGGGGCTGATGTAACCGCGGTCAAACTGCATGCCTTCAACGACTTCTAGGCTGTCTTCAAAGCCTGAACCTTCTTCAACGGTGATAACGCCTTGCTTGCCCACTTTTTCCATCGCTTGCGAAATCAGCTCACCAATTTTGGTGTCTGAGTTGGCAGAGATTGAACCGACTTGGGCAATGGCTTTGTGGTCGTCAGCAGGAGTTGATAGGCTATGAATTTGGTTCACCGCTTCGCGAACGCCTTTGTCAATGCCGCGTTTTAAATCCATTGGATTCATGCCCGCAGCAACCGACTTCATGCCTTCAACCAAAATGGCTTGCGCAAGTACGGTTGCAGTTGTGGTGCCATCACCGGCAACATCGTTGGTTTTGCTCGCCACTTCACGGACGAGTTGTGCGCCCATGTTTTCAAATTTGTTGTCAAGCTCGATTTCTTTGGCAACCGAAACGCCATCTTTGGTGATGGTTGGCGCGCCAAAGGACTTGTCAATCACCACGTTGCGACCTTTAGGACCCAACGTTACTTTTACCGCGTTTGCTAGAACGTTGACGCCGTCCATCATTTGTTTACGGGCATCGCCACCAAATTTTACATCTTTTGCCATGAGTAATTACTCCGATTTTATTTAATGATTTATGGTCAATGAGGATAAAAGCGCTCTGTCAGTTTCCATCTGGTTTTTTCGTTATAGACGTCGTTATTAAGCGCTTTTTATAGCCAAAGTTTTTATTGAAAAAACTAGCCTTCTAAAATCCCAAGAACATCAGCTTCTTTCATAATCAATAATTCTTCACCGTCAACTTTGACCGTTTGACCGGCGTATTGACCAAACAAAACCTTATCGCCAGCTTTTACGTCCAAGGCGCGAATATCGCCATTGTCGCGGATTTGACCGTTACCCACTGCGATGACTTCACCTTGCGAGGGTTTTTCTTGTGCTGAGCCTGGCAACAAAATGCCGCCTGCCGTTTTTTGCTCTTCTTCTAAACGGCGAACCACGATACGGTCATGTAAAGGACGAATGTTCATCGATGACTCCAAAATAAAGGTTGAATCAAAAAAAATTGAGATGGTTACTCTCAATATTGCTTAAAGTTAAGCGTGACGCTTGATTGACAAAGTGGGGTCAAAGCAATTTTCATTCAAGTGTCTTAATAAAAAAATTATGCAAATTTGTGTCAGAAGCAGCGTTGTTAAAGTAAAATTCGATAGTTATGAGCAGTTAGGGACTAAGAAAACCTTAGGCAACAAAGCTGTAGCCTTTAGTAACCTTGACAACAAAACATCAACGCCAAGACCTTTAGGATGGCTTGAAATTGTAACAAGATATGACCATTATAAGAGAAGTTTTTAATTTCAAGCCCAAGCTTATTTTGACGTTCATAAATTGAGCTTTTTAGCTCAGTTTTTTTAGTTCAGTTAAGGATTTTATCTGATGTTTTTATCTAAATTTAAATCATTCATTCCGGCTTTTGCAGCAAGCAGCGCAATTATCAGCGTCGGCGTTTTGAGTATGGGCGCAGCAAATGTCGCCAGCGCCAAGGTAATTGCCCCCTCAAACGCCGATTATAGCTTTACCGTTGAGGACAAATATAAAGGGGTGGCAAACCGCAACTTGAGCAAATCAGGAAACACTTGGAAATATAATGTTAAAGCCCGCGTGGCAGGGGTCGCTACCGCCGCGCAACACAGCACCTTTACCCTAAATGGCAATTCGGTGACGCCGTTATCAGCAAGCACGACTTATAAAATATTGGGGGTTGGGCGAACTCATAACTTGAACTTTAACCCTGCCAAAAAACAAGTGGCAAGCAGTTATAAAGGCAAAACGGTCAATTTAAAAGTGGCGCAACCGACCTTTGATGATTTAAGCCTTGAGATGCAAATTCGCCAAGATTTAATCAATGGCAAATTCACGGGCAACTATTACATGGCAAAGCATGACAAAATCGAAAAAACGCCATTTAGAAAATCAGGGAATACCAAAATCACCGTTCCTGCCGGCACGTTTGACACCGTCCGCGTTGACCGCGTTCACGATGACAACAGCCGCTCAACGAGCTTTTGGCTCGCGCCAAGTCTTGACTACTTGCCGGTCAAAGTCGTTCAAGTCAATGATGGTAAAAAAATGGATTTAGAATTAACCAAGGTGAATTAATCGCTTAACTCTAAAACCAAAAAAGGCTTTCATAACGAAAGCCTTTTTTATGGTATATTTTAGCTAAAGCTTTTCGCGCGGTTTTTTGACCACATTATTCATTGACGGCAAGCGTTTTAAGAGTAAAAACAGCCACGTATTGATGAATAAAAGCAGCAAAAAATCCGCCAGATAAACCAAAATCTCGCCAATACTTGCGCCATAACTTCGGGTGAATAGCACCACCCCACTTGCGCCCAAATAAACCAAAGTAAACATACTTGCCACAATCAGCGCATAAGGCGAGCGACCTTTCACCATCCACGGCGTCAATATAAACGCCGGAATCAGCCAAAGCGCTTGCCAAGCCATGCCGCCTATCATGTCAGGATGGTTGACATTTAAGAGGCTAATCAACACCGGTAATACAAAAAGGCGAAATCCAAGCCAAATCAGCCACGTTATCATTAAGCGGCGGCGCATGGGCGTGACTGGTTTTAGCGGTGGGGTTGGTGAAGCTTGATGGCTATTGGCAGTGGTCATGGCGGCAAAATATCCTTAGCAGCAATTTAAAAGACGTCTAAACGCCAACTTTTCGGCTAAAATCAGCTTGTGCCAATGCTTTGGCGCTAATGGCTAGGCGGTAACCTTGCGCCACTGCCAATTCGCGCTCGTCATCCGATACCGCATGTTCGCGCCCCGCCCCACTGATATGACTTGCACCATAAGGGGTTCCGCCGCGATGGGTTCGGTTAAGCGCCGGTTCAGCATAAGGAATACCAACAATCATCATGCCATGATGAATCAGTGGCAGCATCATGGTCAAAAGCGTGGTTTCTTGACCGCCGTGCATCGACCCTGTGGCGGTAAATACGGACGCCGGTTTATTTTGCAAATCTCCTGCCAGCCAAAGGGTCACAGTATTGTCCCAAAAATATTTCATCGGCGCGGCCATATTGCCAAAATGGGTTGGGCTACCAAGCGCAAGTCCCAAGCAGTCCTTTAAATCATCCATCGTGCAGTACAAATCGCCCTCATCAGGAATCAGCGGCTTTTGCACTTGCGTTTCAGCCGCAACAGTCGGTACGGTACGGATTTTGGCGCGAAGTCCGGCATCCTCAATGCCTTGGGCAATGCTATAAGCAAGCGTTTTGGTCGTGCCGTGACCTGAATAATAAAGTACCAACACATAAGGCGCTTGACTGCTCATGATGACTCCTCAAGTTGTTTTAGTTAAATAGCACGGCTTGGCAGAAAAGCCGCCGCATTTTAGCGCCTTATTATAAGCCAGTTTTTAATAGTTGATGCAAAAGCGCGCCTAAACCATACAAAACTCTTGAACGCCCTTGCCCGTCAGCTTTGCGTTAGCAGCCTTTCAGCCGCTTGACAAGCCTATAGCGCAGATTCACTGCATTTTGACACAAATATAGTGCTGATAGCCACACGATGATTTTGTAAACTTAAAATCAAAACAAAGGCGTAACCGCCAAGAATAATAACTTTTAGGATAAAGATTGCTTGCTATGGAAAAATTATTGAAAAAACTGCCCTTTGCCAATCAGCGCTGGTTTCAGTTTTTGCGCTTTTTGACTCGCCATTTTGTCGAGGACGACTGCCAACAAAAAGCGGCGTCGCTCACCTACACCACCATGCTGTCGATTGTACCGATTTTAACGGTGCTGTTGATGATTTTGTCGTCCGTTCCGGCGCTTGCGCAAGTTCGGGCGCAGATTTATGACGTCATTTATAGCAATCTGTTGCCCTCATCAAGCTTACAAGTCAGCCAATATATCAATAGCTTTGCCGAAAAATCATCGAATTTGACCATCGTTGGGGTTGGGGCGCTGTTTGTGACCACCATCATGACGCTGACCACCATTGAGCGCGCCTTTAACCAAATCTGGCGCGTTGAGGACAAATCCGGCGGCATGAAAAGCATTTTGCGCTATTGGGCGATTGTGACCCTTGGACCTTTGGTGTTGGGAACGGCGTTTATCGTCTCAAGTACGGTTCAAAGCTTAAGCTTTTTAAATAAAGAAATCGCCGGATATGGCATTGATTGGGCATTTTGGGTTCAGATTATCTCCATTGCGGTGACCGTTGCCGGCTTTATTGGCATGTATTGGTTTATCCCAAAAGCCCGCGTTCCGGTAAAAAATGCTGCCATTGCCGGCGTGGTGGTCGCAGTAATTTTTGAGTTGATGCGTCATTTGTTTGGCACGATTATGACCAACTTTACCAGTTATGAAGCCATTTATGGGGCGTTTGCCGCGCTGCCAATTTTTTTACTTTGGATTTATTTGTCTTGGAATTTGATTTTGCTTGGTGTTGAAATCAGCTATACCTTGACGATTTTTGAGACCAAAGAAGTTTATCCGCGCCATCCGCTCTTAAGCCTGCTTGATATGCTCAACCTCGTTTACAGCTATCATGTTCGCGGTCAATCGGTGACCGAGCAAGAGCTGCGTAACGTCCTTGGTCGTAAAGAGTTGCCCAAATGGTACACCTATATCAACTACCTAAAAGACAGCAAGCTTATCACGGCGACCGAAGATGACAATTATGTTTTAAAGCGCAACTTAAGCAACATGACCCTTTGGGAATTTTATAAAACCTTGCCGTATCCGCTGCCAATTAAAGATGAATTGGATGAAATGAGCAGTCAACATAAAGAGCCTTGGTTAAGCCTTTTGGTTCAGCGATTTGAAAATACTGAAAAATGCGCTCGCAATCAATTAGATGTGCCGCTAGCTTCCATCTTCGCTCACAGCCAGCCGCGCAAAAAAGCTACCGGCTATAGCGATTCTGCCAAAAAGCCGCACAGCGATAAACTGTTTGATAAAGAAGAGGATAAGCAAAACAACCAAAGTGAGAGTACAGCGGCTCAGCCAACTGCAAAATCCTATAAATTTGGGGATATTTTGCACCAACATTCGGCTCACGAAAATGAGGACAAAAAGGATACGTCAACAGAAAAGTTTGAGCCTGCCCCTTTTGATAAAGATACGGATAAAGAATACGACCCCAACAACAATGAAATCTTGATCCCTGATGATGTCTTTAGCCAAGATGAGGCGTCTAAAAAAGGCAACATCATCACTGAAGCGGACAATCCAAATCAAAAGGATTAAGCTTATCTCATGCTATTTTAATAAAAAGGCTTGCAATCATAGCAAGCCTTTTTGTTTCATGTTGCGATAAACGACAACCACAATCACCACGTTTAATAAAAATATGGCAAGCTTAAACCAATCAAACGGACTGGTGATTAAATAATAAAGCTCAACCGGAATAAAAATCCCGTAGCCTAACACGCTAAACCAATATGCCCACGTTTTATCTTGCCAAAGTCCATAAGCTTCCAAAAAGCGCAGACTGGCATAAAAAAAGATAAACAGCAAAAACAGCGACCAGTTTTGATTGGCTTTTTGGGCGATGGCAATAATGCTGTCCACTTGCGGCGCTAAAAAATCCCCAAAGTATTTTTGCCAACTGCCTGCGGCATGATTCAGCCAAAGCTGTAAATGCTCATGCCAATACCAAAGCAGCGCCGCGCCTAAAAGTGCGCCAACGCCTTTTACAATCTCATAAATGGCAACGGCTTTAATCGCCTCGCTTGAGTGATGAGCGCTTTGGTTTTGCGACAGCTTAGCCAAAGAAGGTCTCCACCACGCGGCCAGTTAACTCTTGACCAAAAAATGGCGTATTTTTGCCATTGGATGCCATGCTGTCTTCGTTCACTTGCCAAGAAAGATTGGGGTCAACCAAGACTGCGCCGCCAACTTTTGCATACTGAGCTTCAATTCCGGCAATTTTGGCAGGGTTTAGGCAGATTTTGGCAACCAATTCTTCTAAAGTTAGCACCTCATCGCGAACCAGTTGGCAGGCAAGCGCCATAAAGGTATCAAAGTTTGAAATTCCGGCGCTACATTCGGCAAACGGTGCTTTTTTGGCGGTGCTGTTTAGCGGCTCATGGTGGCTACAAATGGCATCAATCGTGCCGTCTTTTAGCCCTTTTAATAGCGCCTGCTGGTCGGTATTACTGCGCAGCGGCGGCAACACATAAGCAAGCGCGTTAAAGCCTTCTAAATTGTCATCGGTTAAAAACAGCTGATGCATCGCCACATCACAAGTGACCGGCAGTCCTTTGTTTTTTGCCCAGCGCATCAATTCAACCGAGGATTTACAAGTCAATTGACTAAAATGCGCGGCAATTCCGGTTTCCTCAACCATTAGCAATTGCGTGGATAGCGCCACCGTTTCGGCAATCCAAGGGATACCTTGCAAGCCATGATATGAGGCGATATAGCCTTCGTGAGCCACGCCATTATTGGATAAACTTGGCTCATCGGGGTAAAAAAACACTTTCATGCCAAAGGTGGCGGCGTACTCTAAAGTCCGCAGCAGCACCAAGTCATTAGCAAAAGGTTGGCGGGCGTTTGATACCGCAATGCAGCCACCTTTTTTTAGCCCTGCAATGTTTGCTGGCTGCTTGCCCTCAAGACCGGCGCTTAATGCCCCTAAAATATGCAAATAAATGCCGCCATCTTCAAGCGCGCGCTCACGAAGCCCTTTTAATAGCGAGCCATTTTCTAAAACAGGATTGGTATCTGGTGGAATGACCACGTGCAAAAAGCCATTATCGCGGGCGGCATGACCTTCAGAAATCAGCGTTCCATGCTGCTGCTGACCGGGTTCACGAAGGCGCGCGCATAAATCAACCAGCGGCGGCAATAACCAAAGCGCATCTTTAGCGTTTTCGTCGTTATTTACTTGGTTTAAAGTGAGTTGATTTAAAGTTGCCAGTTTTTCTTGAGCAGCTTTAGTGAGTGAGTTTTCAAAAGCCTTTGGCAGTAAATCAATATAAGTTTGGGCAGTCATGAGCGGTTACCATAAAAATTGGGAGCAAATAAAATAAAGTCGCAGTTAAATCAGCGCGCTGCTTGGTGGTCGCGCTGACCTTTCATGGCAAGTGACAACACCGCCATGCGAATGGCAATGCCGTTATTGACCTGCTGTAGAATCACCGATTGCGCGCCATCCGCTACGCTTGAGGCAATCTCAACGCCGCGGTTCATAGGACCTGGGTGCATGACCAGCGCATCAGGTTTTGCCAATGCCAAGCGCTCAGGAGTAATTCCGTATTGCTTATAGTATTCACTCGATGAGGACAACAGCGGCGAGCCAATGCGCTCATTTTGAATCCGCAGCCCCATCACTACGTCGCAATCAACAAGCCCTGATTCCATCGTTTCAAACACTTGAACGCCAAAGCGCTCAATGCCTTTTGGCAACAGTGTTTTTGGCGCAATCACGCGAATATCTTTAACCCCAAGCGTTTGTAGCGCACTAATGTCCGAGCGCGCCACCCGAGAGTGCTTAATATCACCGATAATTGCCACCGACAAGTCTTCAAACGGTCTTGGCATCGAGCGATGAATGGTCAGCATATCAAGCATGCCTTGGGTTGGATGCGCATGCCAGCCATCGCCGCCGTTAATGATGGCAATGTCGGGGGTGACCTCCGTTGCCATAAAATGTGCTGCCCCTGAGGCGGAATGGCGAACCACAAAAATATCGGCGGTCATTGCCTGCAAATTCCAAAGGGTATCGCGAAGGCTTTCACCCTTTTGAGTGCTGGAGCGGGCAATATCAATGTTAATCACGTTTGCACCCAAGCGCTTTTCGGCAACCTCAAAGGTCGTCCGCGTCCGCGTTGAGGGTTCAAAAAACAGGTTCATCACCGTGCAGCCTTCAAGCTCGGGGCGGTCAACCAATTGACCTTTATCATCAAAAAACGTCTCGGCTTTGGCAATAATGGCTTTAAGCTGGGCTTTGTTAAGCCCCTCCACCCCCAAAAAGTGGCGAATGCTGCCATCTTCATTCAGCTGCGGTCGGCTTAGCGACGCATTTAAGCGCTCGTGAATGGTGCTTGGGTCAATTTTGGCAAAATCCGTTGCCAAAGTCCGAGCAGTCGCGGTTTTTGAAGTTGCAGAATCAAGGTTTTGGTCTGTTGGCATGGAAGTTCGCCTTTTTGGTTGGCAAAAGAGGATTGAAATTAGCAGTGATGCTAAGCCGTAGCCATGAGCAATAAGGCGCGCGGCAAGCAGCGACTTTTTGCCCCAAATTTGCTACAATTTAGCCCAATTAATTTTTAGACAGCACTTAGTAAATTCTAAGCCAATTTGTCACACAGCTTATCATTTTAGCTATAGTTTAGCTGATTTTGACTTAAGGACAAAGCCGCGACCATAGCTAATTTTACTTTTACTGAAAATTAGCAACTTTGCTAAGCCATACGATGATTTTAGAACGGTAATTTTTTAGTCTAAACCTTTTTAAGCACATATTTTTAAAACGATAACTTTTAGGAAAATTTATGACTACCCTCAGCCAATATTTACAACAAAACTCGACCAACCAAGCGGTTAACGATGTGATTACCACCATCACCGAAGTTGGTAAAAATATCTCAAACTTACTTAAAAAAGGCGCGCTTGCCGATATTTTAGGCGAAGCTGGCAACCAAAACGTTCAAGGCGAAGAGCAAAAAAAACTTGATGTTCTTGCTAACGATTTATTGTTAGATGCGCTTACTCAAAATAAGCACTGCGCCGGTGTGGCCTCAGAAGAGCTTGACGATGCGACCCCTGCCAATAATGACGGCAGCTTACTGGTGCTATTTGACCCGCTCGACGGCTCATCCAACATCGATATTAATATGGCAGTTGGGACGATTTTTTCGATTTTACCGTACCCAAATCAAGGTCAACAAAGCCAAAACAGCGCTTTTTTACAAGCCGGCAACCAGCAATTAGCAGCAGGATATTTGCTTTATGGCACCTCAACCATGCTTGCTGTAACTGTCAATGATGACGTTGCCATGTTTAGCCTTGACCCTGACCGCAATGAGTTTATTTTAATTAACGAGCGCGTTCAGATTGCCGCAGATACCAAAGAATACGCCATTAACAGCTCCAACTACCGCTACTGGCAAGCGCCCATGCAGCAGTATATTGACGAATTGGTTGCTGGCAAAACCGGCGCTCGCGGTCGCGACTTTAATACGCGCTGGGTGGCAGCAATGGTCGGCGACGTTCACCGCATTTTGTGCCGTGGCGGTATTTTTACTTACCCCTTTGATACCAAAGACCCCAACAAAGCAGGGAAACTGCGCTTGATGTATGAAGCCAACCCCATGAGCCTACTCATTGAGCGTGCAGCCGGCGGCGCAACTGATGCCATCAAGCGCATTTTGGACATTGAGCCTACCGACATTCATCAGCGCGTTCCCGTCGTTTTGGGCAGTAAAAATGAAGTGGACTATGTAAAAAATCTTCATCTTAATGCGCAAAATGAGCAGCAAGGCGAAACTAAATAATGACTTCCTTTGCCTTTGAACAGATATCTTCGGATAAAAATCCGGCAGTCAAGCGCGTCAAAGCGCTTCTGACCCAATCAAGGCAGCGCAAAAAATTGGGTCAAACCGTTCTTGAAGGCGCGCATTTGATTGAGGCGGCAATCACTAGCAATACGCCAATTGAGCTTGTTATGCTTAGCGAGTCAATGCACCATCATAGCGAAGTGCAAGCGCTATTAAGCCGACTAGCTAACACAGCCCAAGTACTGACCTTGACCGACGCGCTTTATAACACGGTAAAAACCCTTGGAACGGGAATTGATATTTTAGCGGTGATTGATATTCCAACGCCAACGCTTGGCGATATTCATGACGACTGCCTGATTTTAAACGACGTTCAAGACAGCGGTAATGTCGGCGCGCTCCTTAGAACCGCCGCCGCAGTTGGCGTAAAAACGGTGATTTGCACCACCCAAACCGCGCAAGCGTGGTCACCAAAAACCCTTCGCGCCGGCATGGGAGCTCAGTTTTCATTGACCATTTTTGAAAGTATTAGCATTGACGATGTGTTAACTCATGTCAAAGTGCCGATGCTCGCAACCAGTTCCCACACCGAAACCCTCATTTATGATTATGAGTTAACGAAGCCGGTTGCTTGGGTGATGGGTCATGAAGGTCAAGGCGTTGATGAGGTATTTTTACAATCAGCCACTGCCATTGCCCTACCGCAGCCTAACGGTCAAGAAAGCTTAAACGTTGCTATTGCCGGCTCCCTTTGCCTTTATGAAACGCTACGTCAGCGCCGATATAGCAATAGATAATAGTGCAGCTACCATAAAAAACCCGCCAATGATTCGCGGGTTTTTTATTAAGCCATTTTATCAAACAAGCTTAGATTTTGCTGGTCAATTCCGGAAGCACGTTAAACAAATCACCTTCTAAATAATAATCAGCCACGCTTGCAATCGGTGACTCAGGGTCATTGTTAATGGCAACAATCACTTTTGAGTCTTTCATTCCCGCTAAATGCTGAATCGCCCCTGAAATTCCTACAGCAATGTATAAGTCTGGCGCAACAATTTTACCTGTTTGCCCAACTTGCATATCGTTTGGCACGTAACCTGCGTCAACGGCGGCGCGAGATGCACCAACTGCCGCGCCAAGCTTGTCGGCAAGCGGGTCGATATATTTTTCAAAGTTTTCCGCGCTACCAAGAGCGCGACCACCGGACACCACAATGCTTGCTGAAGTGAGTTCAGGGCGGTCAGATTCTGCCATCTCTTCACTAACAAATTGTGAGTTGCCGGAATCTTGAACGTCATCAAGATTTTCAATACTTGCCGAGCCACCCGCGCCTGCTACGGCATCAAACGTGGTGGTTCGAACGGTTACCACGATTTTGCTTTCCGACGTTTTTACCGTTGCCGTTGCATTGCCGGCATAAATTGGACGTTTAAAGGTAGTGGCATCAACCACCGCGGTAATGTCAGAAATCATGCTCACATCTAACAGCGCAGCTACGCGCGGCATAAAGTTTTTGCCTGTGGTTGTTGCGGCTGCTACCACATGACTATAATCGCCGCCTGCCACGTCGTTAACCAATAGCGCGATATTTTCTGCCATTTGGTGCTCATAAACCGCGTTATCCGCCACCAAAACTTTACTAACACCTTCAGCCTTTGCGACCTCTTCGGCAACCGAACCAACGTTACTTCCGGCAACCAAGACATGAACGTCGCCACCCATTTGCTTGGCTGCGGCAATGGTGTTTAGCGTTGCTTTTTTTAAGCTGACATTATCATGCTCAGCATATACCAAAATTGCCATTATTTTTATCCTTTATTTTAAATTTATAACTTTTCACTGATGTCAAAACGATATGTTTTAAAGCGCGATTAAATCACTTTCGCTTCATTTTTAAGCTTATCAACCAACTCATCCACCGAGCCTACTTTAATACCAGCTTTACGCTCGGCTGGCGGCTCAACTTGAATGATTTGCTGCTTTGATGCCATATCAACATCAAAATCGGCAGGCGTTTTTTCATCAAGTGGCTTTTTCTTGGCTTTCATAATGTTCGGCAATTTGGCGTAACGCGGCTCATTCAAGCGCAAATCGGTGGTGATAATCGCCGGCAAATCAAGCGCTACAGTTTGATGACCGCCGTCAACTTCACGAGTCACTTTAACCCCGTTGCCTTCAACCACGACCTTGGACGCAAACGTTCCTTGCGGCGCGCCCATTAAGGCGGCAAGCATCTGACCGGTTTGATTATTATCATCATCAATCGCTTGCTTGCCAAGCAAAATGATATCTGCGCCTTCGCTTTGGGCAATGCCTTTTAAAATTTTAGCCACTTGCAGCGGATAAGCTTTATCATCGGTTTGCACCAACACGCCGCGATCAGCGCCAAGCGCCAAAGCCGAGCGGATTTGCTCTTGGGCTTCTTTTGGACCAATAGATGCCACGATAATTTCATCAATCACGCCTGCTTCTTTTAGGCGAACTGCCTCTTCAACGGCAATTTCATCAAAAGGGTTGATTGACATTTTGGTATTGGTTAAATCCACTGCCGAATGGTCAGCTTTCACCCGAACTTTCACGTTATAATCAACAACTCGCTTAACCGCGACTAGTGCTTTCATACGATCCTCTTTTTTTAATAGTAAATTATGACCAAAGCTACAAACTTTCTGGCTTAAATTTCGGTCATCTTCATGAAACTAACCACTCAAATAATTATATAAAACGTTCTCAACTTTATCATTATTTGTATGAACTTTATTTTTAGACTCAACTATCTTGCAAGAGCATGGCGGTTAAATCAAGATAACGCCGTGAATATTGCGTCATAAATTTGTCACCATTCTTAACAGTAATTAATTATGACTCAGCTAACCGATTGAGTTTGTGACTGACTTTACCTAAGTCATTTTTATTTTTTCAAAAAAAAAGCAACCCGATCAGAGGTTGCTTTTACGATACAGTCTAAACAATAGGGTTTGTTTTGAACAAACACATTAATCTGGCGTTGATGTCATTTTAAGCATAAAGGCTGACTGAGTTCAGAAAGACTTCACAAGCTTTAAAATTAGATCGCTTCGATTTGCTCAGCTTGTGGGCCTTTTTTGCCTTCACCTAAAATGAAAGACACTTTTTGACCTTCGGCTAGGGTTTTGAAACCATTACCTTGGATTGCGCTGTAGTGAGCGAAAACGTCTTGTCCGCCGTTATCTTGAGCAATAAAACCAAAGCCTTTAGCTTCATTAAACCACTTTACAGTGCCTTCAACTTTCTCAGACATAAATGTTCCTAACTTTTTAACGATTGGTGAAGCCTTTGAGCCCACCGATTGATTGATAAATACTCAAATCTATTTAGATAAGAAGACTAATACCAATATCTGCCATACCTTAAGGATATTTCAGCATTTTTAATTAAAATCCCCTGAGTACATGGCTAGTATAACAGCTTTTAATATGATTGAAAGATTAAATTAAAGAGTTTTGTAAAATAATTTATTTTTTAATAACGGACTTAAGTTTATCCGCATAAATAAAACAAATCGTCTTATTAATAAATAAGTTGAACATTAAGCAGGCTGTTTTTATAGAAACGGCTTAAGAAGTATACCGGCTATCAAAATGCACAATAATAAAAAGACCATAGCAAACGATTGGCTATAGGCGATATATTTTGCAGGAACCACCAAATTTTTGGGCGAATCTGGAATACCTTTTTTACGTAACAGCTTTGAGCCATAAATCCAACCAAACAGGGTATAAACGCCATAAGCCGCCGGAATGCTCAACACTACTGGGGTCAAATCAACCAAGTACAGCACGGCAATAGAAACAAAAAACCAAGCCGTATCCAGCATTGAGCTGATTTGAAATAAGGCGGATTTGGGCAATTTGCCGCCATTTTTTTTGAGCATGATTGCCTCAATCCAAATCAAAACAGCCACCACAGCACTAAATACCACATACGTCAGTTGCGGCGTTAACCAATTAGGATAGGACATTTCAGACACTCACAAAAATTTAAATTACAGCGCTAATGCTAGACCAAAATGCTAACTGTGGTCAAAAGCCGCCGCTTTCAAGATCGATATAAAAAAACCCATGCCAAAAATGGTCACGGGTTTTTTATAATAAACTAAAACAGCTTAAGGCTTGGCTTAGTTTTTGTCTTTATCGATGATTTTGTTACCACCAATCCAAGGCATCATGGCACGAAGCTTAGCTCCGGTCACTTCGATATCGTGAGCGGCGTTGTTACGGCGGCGCGCGGTCATTGATGGATAGTTGGTTGCCCCTTCATTGATGAACATTTTTGCATATTCACCCGATTGGATGCGTTTTAGCGCGTTACGCATGGCTTCACGTGATTGCTCGTTGATGACCTCAACGCCTGTGACGTATTCACCGTATTCAGCGTTGTTACTGATTGAATAGTTCATATCAGCAATGCCGCCTTCATACATCAAGTCAACAATCAATTTCAATTCATGTAAACACTCAAAGTATGCCATCTCAGGGGCGTAACCGGCTTCAGTTAAGGTCTCAAAGCCCATTTTAACCAGCTCAACCGCGCCACCACAAAGAACGGCTTGCTCACCAAAAAGGTCAGTTTCTGTTTCATCTTTGAAGGTTGTTTCGATGATTCCTGAGCGACCACCGCCAACGCCCGAGGCGTAAGACAATGCCAATTGCTTGGCTTGACCTGAGGCGTCTTGATAAACGGCGATCAAATCAGGGATACCGCCGCCTTTTACAAACTCTGAGCGAACGGTGTGACCGGGCGCTTTTGGGGCAACCATGATCACATCAAGATCTTTACGGGGAACGACTTGGTTGTAGTGAATGGCAAAACCGTGAGCAAAAGCAAGAGTAGCACCTTCTTTGATGTTTGGCTCAATCACGTCGCTGTAAAGTTCTTTTTGAAATTCATCTGGGGTCAAAATCATGACCACATCAGCGTTTGCTACCGCGTCTTCAACTTCAGCAACTTTTAAGTTTGAATTTTCGGCTTTTTTCCATGAGCCAGATCCTGCACGTAGACCAACGGTGACGTCAACTCCAGAGTCTTGCAAGTTCAGCGCGTGGGCGTGGCCTTGTGAGCCGTAGCCAATAATGGCAACTTTTTTACCTTGGATGATCGATAAATCACAGTCTTTGTCATAATAAACGTTCATAGATAGCGTCCTTTTCCTCAATCATGGCAAGCCATGGGTCGTTGGTATAAAGCGGAATTCTCATTAGGCAACCGCTTTATTCCGGATTAAAATAGATTAAAAATGATAACTTTGCTTAAACGCTAAGCGTTTTTTCACCGCGAGCAATACCGATAACGCCTGAGCGAACCACTTCTAAGATACGCTCGCGACCAATCACATCAATGAAACCATCAAGCTTGGCGGTATCGCCAACAATTTGAATGGTGTACAAACTGTTATTCACATCAACAATTTGCGCTCGGAAGATATCCGCACTGCGTTTGATTTCTTCGCGGCTGCTGCCCGTGGCGCGAACCTTAATGAGCATTAATTCGCGCTCAACGTGAACAGTGTTTGATAAATTAAGCACTTTGACCACTTCAATAAGCTTATGCAGCTGCTTAGTAATTTGCTCAATTTTTTCAGGAGACGTGATGGTGGTCAATGTCAAGCGCGAAATCGATGGGTCTTCGGTTGGGGCAACGTTTAGGGTTTCGATATTATAGCCACGCTGAGAGAATAAGCCCACCAATCGCGACAACGATCCGGCTTCGTTTTCAATTAATACTGAAATCAAATGCTGTTGCATTAGGTTCGCTCTCCTTTTGATAGCCACATATCACGCATGGTTTGCCCTGCAACCTGCATTGGATATACGTGTTCATTACGATCGACATAAACGTCAATAAAGACCAATTTATCTTTCATTGCCATGGCTTCGGCAAGCTGTTCTTCCATTGTTTCAGGGTCAGTGATTTTAATACCAACGTGACCATAGCTTTCCGCCAACTTAACAAAATCAGGCAATGAGTCCATATAAGACTGGGCATGGCGACCTTCATAGATCATGTCTTGCCACTGCTTGACCATACCAAGCTGAGCGTTATTTAAATTTAAAATTTTAACCGGCAAATTATACTGTAGGCACGTTGACAGCTCTTGAATATTCATCTGAATCGAGCCTTCACCGGTGATACAAACCACATCGCGCTCAGGATAAGCAAGTTTAGCTGCCATGGCATAAGGTAATCCCACGCCCATTGTACCAAGACCGCCTGAGTTGAGCCATTGCCGCGGCTCGTTATAGGTGTAATAAAGGGCAGCAAACATCTGATGCTGACCAACATCGCTGGTAATAATCGCGTTGCTGTTGGTCACACGGTCAAGTGCTTCAACCACGCTTTGCGGCTTAATGCCATGCTCGGTACTGGTGTCATATCGCAGACCATGACGCTTACGCCATTCATTGATTTGTGACCACCAATCAAGCAGCGCATGCTGATCAAGGGCTTTATCCTCGCCGATCATCTCAAGCATATCGGTTAATACTGATTTGACATCGCCAACGATAGGAATATGCGCCATAATGGTTTTTGAAATAGACGCCGGATCAATATCAATGTGAATAATGGTCGCATTTGGGCAGAACTTTTTGATGTTGTTGGTTACGCGGTCATCAAAACGAGCGCCAACTGCCAAAATTACATCGGCATGGTGCATGGCGGTGTTGGCTTCATAGGTGCCGTGCATGCCAAGCATTCCTATGAACTGGCGGTCAGCGCCTGGAAACGCGCCAAGTCCCATAAGGGTGTTAGTTACGGGCAAATTTAAACGATGCGCAAGCTCGGTCAATTCTTTATGAGCGTTACCCCAAATGACGCCGCCACCTGAATAAACGACCGGACGTTTTGCGGCAAGCAAAGTTTCAACTGCCTTTTTAATTTGCCCGGAATGACCTTTAACCGATGGCTGATATGAGCGAACAAATACCTCTTTTGGATATTCATACTCATATTTTTCAGAAGGTGTGGTCATGTCTTTTGGAATGTCAATCACTACCGGACCGGGTCGACCTGATTGGGCAATATAAAATGCTTTTTTAACGACGGTTGGGATTTCACTGGCGTGACGAACTTGAAAGCTGTGTTTGACAATAGGGCGCGATACGCCAATCATATCCGTTTCTTGAAACGCATCTTCACCGATGAGGCTACTTGGAACCTGACCTGCGATCACCACCATGGGTACTGAATCCATAAATGCCGTGGCAATTGCGGTTACGGTATTGGTTGCACCAGGTCCTGAGGTGGCAAGAACCACGCCTGTTTTTCCAGTCACGCGCGAATAGGCATCTGCCATGTGACCTGCGGCTTGCTCGTGGCGAACTAGGATATGCTCAATGCTGTCTTGCTGAAATAGCGCATCATAAATGTGTAAAACCGCGCCGCCTGGATAGCCAAAGATATACTCGACACCCTCGTCGGTCAAGGCCTGTACTAGCATCTCAGCGCCCGACATCATTACCGGCTCGTGATTGACTTCTTTAAGCTGTTGCTGCTTTTCTTTGAAGTTTTTGGCGGCATTGGCAGTTTGATTAATGCCGGTCATATTTGGACTTTGTGTGGTTTGCGTCACTGTCGTCACCTTTTGTGTTCAGCGTCAATAAAGCTATCTTGAGTCGGCTTATTGAGTTTTATCAAGATGATAATTCTTAGCGCTTATAACTACTCATGTTTTATAAAGGCAAGAATCGAAGTTGATGATTGATGACATCATCGGCAATCAGTGACGAGGTAGCTTAGTACCCATAAAAGCAGCTTATTATTTATGCTAAGAGCAGTAACAACCTGCATCAGCATTGATGGAGCACAATAAGATCGTTTTAGTCATTGTAGACCGATAAGTCCAAAAACAAGCAGTAAAAAACTTAATGATAATTCTTTAACTGCTGATGTCACAAAGAAAACAATTTACCCAATCTACCGATAAGCAAAATGGTAAATATCATTTTCAAGTGTAACGGCGAATAAGTAGGGCCGCTCACTGACCAATCAACAGCTATTATCTTCGTTAATTTAAGTAATCTTGTCAAGAAAAACTTATGATAGTCTATCTTAACTAATGGTTATTAAAGTTGATGAATTGATAAGTAAGTTTTGTTAAAATAAGTTCACTTATTTTGTGTTGTGCCAAGCGTTGCACATTCACCCCTCCGCCTTTTTACAGGCAGACATTTTTTTATAGTGTTAAAACTATAAGGATCACATAATGCTTAGATCAATCATGCTAGCTAAAGTTTGGCTTGCTTCAGCGTTTACCGCCATTTTTTTGATGACGGGAATGGCTCAAAGTCATGCTATCCAAGTTTATAAATCCACAGGCAGCTTTGGGGAAGTCAAATACAGCCAATATCCTCCTCAAAACGCGAAAAAAGTTGAGGTCTTAGAATTTCGTAGTGACGGCAGACAAAACGATGCTGGACAATATGCCGGAAAAACTGACCCTAATCAACAACCGGCTGCCCCAAGTGCTGAAGACCAGCGCGTGGCTCAGCTTGAGGCACGAATTCAGGAACAAGAAGCCAATGCCAACGCTCAGCGCTGCCAATCGCTTCGTAACAATTTGACCAACCTAAACGTTGGCGGTCGTATTTATGAAATGGACGCCAGTGGCAATCGCAAATATCTTGACAGCCGCGAGATTGAACTTAAACGCGAACGCGTTCAACAAGCCATTAATCAATACTGCGCAAGCTAGTCCACCGCTGTTAGCCCCTCAACCACATGACGGATAGCGGCAGGCATATCTTGAGCTTGAAGTCCACGTTGACCGATACTAAGACCGCTTTGATGGTAAGCAAAAAGCGGTCTTGATTGAGGGTTGACTAAAACGTCACCTGCAAGACCATGAATTAAAACCGCTTGGGTTAACGGATTGGGACAAGTTGCCAGATCTTTTTGGGCTAACAGCCCTGCAACAACCCCTGATAACACATCACCCATGCCAGCGCTTGCCAATCCTGAATTTCCGGTACCGCAAACAAAAAGCTTGTCCTCAAGTATCAGCGACCCTGCGCCTTTAAGCACCCAAGCCCCGCCAAAGCGCTCAGCACAGCGATAAATGGCTGCGACTCGATCGGCTTCAACCTCATCACTACTCAAACCTAAAAGCCTTGCTGCCTCCCCACTATGCGGCGTCAACATTACTGATTGCAAGTTACTAAAATCCTGCAAATTTTTAAGAAGCTTATGATTGTCTTGATCAAAGCTTGCCAAATGGTATAAGCCATCGGCATCAATAATCAGTGGTTTGTTGTGATTGATTGCCGTCTCAACGAAGCTTAAAAACAGCGTTTTTGCCGTGTCATCACGACCAAGCCCCATGCCTATGGCAATCACATCGGCGCTTTGAATTAACTCACAAACGCTCTTCTTATCATGTAAATCAATGGTCATCGCATCAGGAAGCCCTGTTAATAACGCGCCATGAAATGCTTTATGACAAGCTGTGGTTAATTTTCCTGCGCCCATTGCCAGCGCGCTTGCTGATGCTAAAATTGCCGCCCCGCCCATACCTTGGGAGCCATCAATTTGATTGCCGCCGATAATTAAAACGTGACCAAAACTGCCTTTATGGCTGTTTTGACGGCGCTTGGGCATATGATCTGGTTGTGATAATAAGGTTGCCATTGGCGCTGCGACCAAAGGGATAAGGGGTAAATCAATCACGTTGCCACAAAAATCCAAGCCATCTTTAGTTTGCAATCCCAATTTTCGACCAACTAAGCAAAGGGTCAAATCCGCCCGAACGGCAATATCATCAAATACTTGCCCTGTTGATGCCGCAAGACCACTTGGAACATCGACCGACACCACCAAAGCCCCTACCTGAGCCGCTGCTTTATTGAATGTCTCAAGCGCTTGCTTTAATGTACCGGTTGGCGCGCGATTTAAACCTATGCCAAAAATCGCGTCAATATAAATATCGGCTAAAAATAAGCTTGGCAACGCTTGCAAGATGTCTTGGGAATTTGTCATAAGATCGGAAAAGCAAGTAACAGGAACACCGTTTGAAATCGCCATTTTTTGAGCGCGATTGGCATCACTTCCTGACTCATCCTCAGTGGTCGTTTTTGTGTTGGCAACTACCTCAATCACATGGACGCGCCAACCCGCTTGTTGCAAATAATAAGCCGTCAGCCAACCATCGCCACCATTATTACCACCACCGACCCAAATTAAAGCGCTTAGCGGCTTTAGAGTGCTATTTTGATAATGGTTAATCATATATTTCGTGATTTGCCAAGCTGCTTGCTGCATCAGCCCAAAGCTGCTATTTCCTTGCTCAAACCAAGATTGCTCCATCGCTTTAATTTGCTTGCAACTATAAAGCGGGACAGAAACGCGATGAGTGATGTCAATATTCTTCAACTTGTCAGAAGCCATTTTTTATCCTTGAGTGATCATCGATGGTTTTATAAGAATTTGTTTTATCATTGCTGCCATCAACAGGTTATAATAAGTTAATTTTGCCGCTTTTAACCCTTTGCCTTCTGCAATGCGCTAGAAGCGTTTTACCCAAGCGATGGTTTATGACTGATCCTGCCTATTCTAAAACTGTCTTTGATTCTGTAAATGATGTCAAGCAGTGGATTCATGAGCAAGCGTTAGCGCTTGGATTTACAGATTGTGGTTTTATTTCTGTTCATCATCCGCTATTTGCCAAGCAAATGGCGCATCTTAAGTCTTGGCTTGATAAGGGCTATGAAGGTCAGCTGCAATTTTTGCATAACAACCATGAACTTCGCGAACATCCAGACAGGTTGGTAACAGGTGCAAAAACGATCATTAGCGTTCGCATGGATTACCTCACCGACCCCATCAAGCCGCGAACGGTTGAGGACAATCTACGCCCCAATCATGCCATCATTGCCCGCTATGCTCGCGGTCGTGACTATCATAAAACCATGCGTGGGCGCCTTAAACAATTGGCAATCCAAATTGAAGCCAAGCTTGCCGATTGGCAGCACTTAACTATCGGCTGCCACGATCCTTTTGTGTTTCGACCTTTTAGCGATTCTGCGCCTATTTTTGAGCGCGCCATTGCTGATGCCGCAGGACTTGGTTGGACAGGAAAGCACACGCTTTTATTGAACAATACTTCTGGTTCTTTTTTTGTCTTAGGCGAGCTATTTACCAGTCTTGAATTGCCGGACGATGCTCCGATAACGCCGCATTGTGGCAGCTGCCAAGCTTGCCTAGACGTTTGCCCCACTCAAGCTATTGTTGCCCCTTATGAAGTCAACGCCAGTGCTTGCATTTCTTACTTGACCATTGAACATCAAGGCAGTATCGATATTAAATATCGCCGCGCTATCGGCAACCGCATTTTTGGCTGTGATGATTGCCAACTGATTTGCCCGTGGAATCGCTATGCCACCCTCACCGCCGTTGAGGATTTTTTGCCAAGAAACAAGCTTGACAACAGCAGCCTTCTTGAGCTTTGGCAGTGGTCGGAGGAGACTTTTTTAAAAAACACTCAAGGCAGCCCCCTGCGCCGAACCGGATTTGTCAACTTTCTACGCAATATTGCCATTGCTTTAGGCAACGCGCCAGCAAGTCAAGAAATTATTACTGCCCTTTTAAGCCAAATAAATACTCATGGCTCAATGCTTGATGAGCATATCGATTGGGCAGTGATGGAGCAACAGCAAAAACTAAAGGCAATTTGCGTAACGAACTTACCATCTTAATTACTATAACCTTTGGTGATAGTAATAAAAAAGCCTTTTAACTGTTAAAAGGCTTTTTTATTATAAAATTTATTAAAATTAAGCTTTTGGAATTCGAAGCACTTGACCCGGATAGATTTTATTTGGGTCGGACAAGAGCGGCTTATTGGCTTCAAAGATTTTCATATAATCATCCGCTGAGCCATAAACAGATTTTGCAATTTTTGATAGCGTGTCGCCTGATTGAACCGTATACATTGTTGATTCTGGCGCTTGCTGCTCAACGGTAATATGGTCAATAACTTTAGCTACGTGCTGAACATTACCGACCGCAATAATAGCTTTTTCGCGATCCGCTTGAGTTTTTGCCGTCCCGCTGATTTCCGCCGTGTCGGTTGAGCCGGTATATTTAACTTTAAGGTTACTGATATTTAGATGTTGTTGCTGAATGCGCTGCAATAAAATATTAGCTACAGATTGTGCTGAAGGTTCAGTAGATTGAGCCGGTTTGCTGGCATCGGCATGAGTTTCTGTATTGGCTTGATGTTTGTCATCATCACGATGAAAAATTTTATCACCAACGCTTTTGGCAAAACTAAAAACACCCATGATAACTCCTTGATTTGATTATTATTTATTGTTGTTATAAAAACTTAATTCTAAACTCGATTCTGATCAAGTTTTTAACAGTTGGTTTTTAGACAGCTTCTTGAACGAAAATTAGTATAGCAAATTATCCGTCGGCTCAAAGTAAGCGTTTGTTGATTCGTGTTAGAAAAACGTTCTTTTCTTTAACCAATTATTTTTAAAAGTCATTGTAAAGTTAATAAAAAACCGCCCAATAAATTAGGCGGTTTTTAGCAATTAGTGATGAATTATCACTGCCAAGGCTCAGAAAAAAGGCAAGTTGCCTTTAACTTAAAGCTGAGCTTGAACGTAATCAATCGCTTTTTGAACTGTGGTCAATTCAGCTGAATCTTCATCAGGAATGGTGATACCAAAATCACTTTCAAATGACATAACCAACTCAACTAAGTCTAGTGAGTCAGCGCCTAAGTCTTCCATAAAAGAGGCATCATTTTTGATGTCTTCAACGTTCATGCCCAGCTGTTCGGCAACGGCTGACTTTACGCGTGCTTCTGTATCATTACTCATATAATACTCCTTTCTTATTAAGAATAAATTTTAATTGAGGATAACCACTAACATTTATTTTGCCATCAAATTTAAGACTTGAGCAAAAAAGCTGCTTGATTATAACATCATTCGTTCGAGTTTACACTCGTTCACGATTTTTTTTGTTGATCTTAAGTTGGCACTTTTAGCAGCGCTGACATCACTTTTGCTCAAGCTTACCTCAGCAGGGTTACATATACATGCCGCCATTGACTGCAAGAACTGCACCGGTGATATAGCTTGCTTCATCACTGGCTAAAAATGAGACGGCAGCGGCAATATCTTCTGGCTGACCTAATCGCCCAATGGGAACAGCATCCAGCATAGAATTAAGCAGGCGCTCATCAAGCTCATCGGTCATGTCCGTTTCAATAAGACCCGGAGCGACGCAGTTGACCGTGATTTGCCGTGAACCAATCTCGCGAGCAAGCGTCCGGCTAAAGCCTTCAACTCCGGCTTTGGTCGCCGCATAATTCGACTGACCGGCATTGCCCATTTGCGCGACCACTGAGCTGATGTTAATGATGCGACCACGGCGGGCTTTCATCATACCGCGAACTGCGCGCTTGCTTAAACGATATACTGAAGTTAAATTAGTATCAATAACATTGTCCCAATCTTCATCCTTCATGCGCATCAGCAAGCCATCTTGAGTAATTCCGGCGTTATTTACCAAAACTTGTACCGCACCGTAAACGCTTTCAATTTCTTCAAACAGCTTTTCAATTTGGGTCATGTCACGAACATCAAGAACGCGACCAATACCGCCAATGTCGTGCAGATAATCATCAATCAGCGCCGCCCCTTTTTCAGTGGTGGCAGTACCAATCACAAAATGACCTTCTTTGGCAAAACGCTTGGCAACGGCTTTGCCGATACCGCGGCTAGCACCGGTTACTAGGGTAATTGTTCGGCTCATAATAGCACCTCCAGTAATTTATCAAGTCGAGCGGGTTTGTCCACAGGGTAGCTTGCAATAGGGTCAGCTTGGCGTTTGGCAAGATTGCTTAACACATTTCCGCTACCGCATTCGATTAACACATCAATTTGCTTATCTGCAAGTGATTGCATGGTTTTTGACCAAAGTACCGGCTCGCTTAATTGCTCCGTTAATGCTTGCTTGATTGCTTGAATATTGCTTTCAGCGCGCGCATGACGGTTTTGAATGACCGGAATGGCGGGTGGCTCAAATTTGATAGTAGCGAGCAATTCTGCAAGCGCCGCGGTTGCCGGCTGCATAAGCGCACAGTGTGATGGCACGCTTACCTTTAACGGAATGGCTTTTTTGCCGGTATTTTGGACTTTATCAATAACGGCATTAACGCCTGCTTCATTTCCTGAAACGACCACCTGACCTGGGCTATTAAAGTTGGCGGCATTGACAATTGCCCCATCAACATGCTCAGTTGCCTGTTCGCAAAGCGTTTCAACGCGGCTGTCTTCAAGCCCTAACACTGCTGCCATCGCCGTATCAACGCCGGCAACCGCTTCTTGCATCAATTGACCGCGCTTATGAACCAAGCGAATGGCATCGGGAAAAGAAATCACCCCTGCGGCACAAAGCGCACTATATTCACCTAGCGAATGACCCGCCAAATAGCAAGGTGCTTTTTCAAGCTTGCTTTCCAAAATCCGCCAAAGCGCAATGCTTGCTGCAAGCAATGCTGGCTGGGTATATTCAGTTTGGTTTAAGCGGGCTTCATCTTGGCAAATCTCCCACAAATCCTCACCAAGAGCTTGACTTGCTTCATCAAAGGTGGCTTTAATTTGTGGATAATCTTCTGAAAGCTCACTCAACATGGCAACCGCTTGCGAGCCTTGTCCTGGAAAAATTACAGCAACGCGGGACGGCAAAGTGGTCGTGGTCTCAGTTGCAGACGCCATAGCCAATATTCCTTAAAATAATTATCAAGATTCCTAATAACTCTACAATCACCAACGCTTCATTACTTTTTTATTAAAAAGTAAACGGCTGTTTTGAATGATCGCCTAATGGCAAGCTCAAACTATACACTGCAACTTGCCTTACGCCTAGTCCTTTAAACCAAATTGACCATTTAAAGGCAGCGTTTTGCTAAAACAATAGCCAACAAAAAACCAAGCTACCTTGCTATTGTAATAACAGCAAACTAACTTGGCTTTTGTTATCTCAATCACCTCACAGGTCACATTACTGATCATCATCAGGTGAGACCTGCAGTTATTTAAGCGTCTTGGCTGACTTTAAATAACTGACGACCACGGTAAAAACCGTCTTTGGTCATGTGGTGACGACGATGTTTTTCACCCGTAGTGGCATCAATGCTAAGCTCAGCCACGCTCATGTGGTGGTGTGAGCGGCGCATGTCACGACGCGAACGGCTTTTACGGTTTTGTTGAACAGCCATGATATAGCTCCTATACTAAAAAGGGTAAGCTTAAAATTCAGCTTTAATCGATACTGACACAGGCGCAATCATCTCAACACCTAAAGTCGCTGCATCATTAAATCAAAAAAGTAATAAACTGGCTTTAGTTAACGGCAAGCAAATTTATAAAATCACT
The DNA here is from genome assembly GCF_055397455.1 of Psychrobacter sp. GTC18467. Taxonomy (NCBI): domain Bacteria; kingdom Pseudomonadati; phylum Pseudomonadota; class Gammaproteobacteria; order Moraxellales; family Moraxellaceae; genus Psychrobacter; species Psychrobacter sp. GTC18467. The sequence continues at coordinate 1,921,938 of NZ_AP038920.1, read as the reverse complement.
GACCTTTTAAATGATAAACCAGTTGTTTTTTGCCAGAATGCAATAAACCGGTCATTATACGCATGTTTTTATGATTAATAAAGCCCTAAGCTTTGAAAATTAAAGCTTACCTTTTAATGCCGCAAGCGCTGCAAACGGGTTTTCCTGCTCCACCTCTGGAATATCGCCCACTTGCTCGACCGCCATTTCACAATCTTCATGCTTAGGCGCCAGTGGCAATTTTAATAAAATCTCATCTTCAATGAGAGCTTTAAACGGTAGCACATTCTCGCCTGAGACTTGCTGAACAATTTCATCAAGCAATAAATAATCTTGCGCTTCTTCAAGCAATTGAATTTGACTGTCATCATCTAACAGTGCTAAATCATAATCATCGCTTAAATCCATCGCAACCGGCTGCAAACAACGCTGACAAGTCAGCCAAACCTCACCTTGAATCTCAAATGCTAAATGCAGCACGTTATTATGGCGATAAAAATGCGCTTGCAGATCTAATATTGAAGGTTCACCGCTGTCATCTATCACCGCTTGAAGACGCTCAAAACTGCTGGCGAACACCTTTCCTGACCATTCAAATTCAGAATCTGCCCACTTATCTAAGGACAACTGCTTTGGCAAATCACTTGTTGTTATATCACCAGCGGTTTTACTCATAGCTTGGGAACTCATACTGCCTTGATTTAACACAAGGTCACTTAACTCCGTTGAATTGCTTACCATTTACGGCCTCGCTATCAAAAATCGTATATAATTATTGGGGCTATAGTAACGTACTTTATCTCAGTTCTCTAGCGCCCTAATGTTACAAGTTTTCCTAAAAGCCCCGTAATCACTGCTAACTTACCTGAGAAGTCATGACCTCATTCAACCCTGATTTTGCTGCCCTACTTAGCCCCAAAGCGGCTCTTGAGCTCTTAACAAAACTTGATTTACAAGCTTGTCACCCCATTAACCTGTCACCGCAAAAAAACTATCCTATTGATATCAAGCCGTTTCATAAAACAGATGATACTGCGGCAACTCGTGACTTAACTCGCTTATTTAATTCGCTGTTTTTATCGCAAAATACCATTTTAGTTCGCGGTGATCATGAGCCTGAATATTTTGCAGCTACTCAAGATCAACCTGCGCAAATTGTCTTTGCTCATGGCTTTTTTGCAAGCGCCCTTCATGAAATTAGCCATTGGTGTATCGCCGGTAAACAGCGGCGCAAACTCAACGATTTTGGTTATTGGTACGCCCCCGATGGCAGAACCGAAGCTCAGCAAGCTGCATTTGAAAAAGTAGAAATTAAGCCACAAGCGATTGAATGTTTATTGACTTTAAGTTGCAGCAGATACTTTCAAGTATCCCAAGATAACTTATTTGCCGATTTTGATACCAGTAACAGCACCTTTGCCGCTGACGTTTTTCAGCAAGCACAAACTTATCTTTGCCAGCCAAACTTAATCCCTAAAGATGCCCAAACGCTACTTCGCGCCTTTTTAACGATTCACTACGCGCTTTAACGTCAAGATTATATGATGACGTTCCATTTTTCCTTATACTGGCAAGTCGTAAAAATTTAATTTTGACGCTCATCATTATTTTATAAGGATCTCGTTATGCAGACGTTCTACATTCACCCTGATAATCCACAGCCAAGGCTTATTGAACAAGCCGCACAACTGCTTCGCGATGACAAACTTCTTATTTATCCAACTGACACCAGTTATGCCTTTGGTTGCCGTCTTGGGGCAAAAGACGCCCTTGATAAGCTAAAACATATTCGTGAGCTTGATGACAAGCATCAGTTTACTTTGCTTTGTCGTGATTTAAGTGAAATTGCCACTTATGCGGTTGTGGACAATCAACAGTTCAAACAGCTAAAAGCCCATACCCCAGCCCCCATCACGTTTATTTTAACAGCAACGCGTGATGTTCCAAAAAAACTTGCTCACCCTAAGAAGAAAACCATCGGGATTCGTGTGCCAAGCAATCCAATTGCCCAAGCATTACTTGAGGCTATGGATGAGCCTATCTTAACCAGTTCTTTAATTTTGCCAAATCATTCTGAGGTATTAGATGATCCGTTTGATATTGAAGAGGCATTAAGCAGCCAAATTGATGGTTTAATCAATGCCGGAATTCAAACGACCAAACTTACTACCATTGTGGATATGACTGAAAGCTTGCCAAAAATTATCCGCCAAGGCGCAGCAAACGTAGATTCATTAATGATTTGACTCTTCGATTAACCTAACCTGTTAGTTATCATTTAGCACAAAAAAAGCTCCAAATTCTTGGAGCTTTTTTTATGGCACTTTAATAAAATTAGTCGCGATCAACCAATTCTACGTAAGCCATCGGTGCGTTATCCCCATCACGGTAGCCGCATTTTACAATGCGAAGATAGCCGCCTGGACGCGTCTGATAGCGAGGTCCTAAAGTACCGAATAGTTTACCAACCATAGCTTTGCTACGCATCCGGCTGAATGCCAAACGACGGTTAGCAACGCTATCTTCTTTTGCTAAAGTAATTAATGGCTCAGCAACGCGGCGCAATTCTTTAGCTTTTGGCAGTGTTGTTTTGATCAGTTCATGCTCAAACAGTGAGTTGGTCATGTTCTGGAACATTGCCTTACGATGACTGCTGGTACGACCCAGCTTGACTCCACTCTTACGATGGCGCATGGTCAAATATCCTTAAAGTTTAACGGCTACGATAAGAAAAACGGTCATCGACACGCAAATCGGCAGGAGGCCAATTGTCAAGACGCATGCCAAGCTCTAAATCTTTAGAAGCTAGCACGTCTTTGATTTCTGTCAATGATTTCTTACCTAGATTTGGTGTTTTTAAGAGTTCTGTTTCAGAACGTTGAACCAAATCACCGATATAGTAAATGTTTTCAGCTTTCAAGCAGTTGGCTGAGCGAACCGTTAGTTCAAGATCGTCCACAGGGCGCAGAAGCACCGGATCAACCTCTTCTTTTTCTTTCACAGGCTCAGGCGCTTCTTCGGCTTCTAAATCAACAAAGATAGAAATCTGTTGCTGTAAAATAGTTGCCGCTTTTCGAATTGCTTCTTCTGGATCAATTGTGCCATTGGTTTCAAGCTCAATGATAAGACGATCAAGATCGGTACGCTGTTCAACACGAGCGTTCTCAACCTGATAAGCAACACGGAGCACAGGGCTAAAGCTTGCATCAAGCTTTAAGCGACCAATTGCTTTGGTGTCGCCATCTTCACGGCGCTGATTTGCTGGCTCATATCCACGACCCATCACCACACGCAGACGCATTTTTAAATGACCGCGATCGCTTAATGTACCAAGAACCAAATCAGGATTGGCAATGTCAACATTATGCGGAAGCGCGATATCTGCAGCAGTAATCGTGCCTGGACCTTGTTTATCTAAGGTCAAAAATACTTCATTTTGATCATGCAAGGTAATTGCCAAGCCTTTTAGATTTAAAAGCAGGTCAAGAACGTCTTCTTGCAATCCCTCAAGCGTTGAGTATTCATGGTTAACCCCATCAATCTCAGCCTCAATAACAGCGGCGCCTGGTAATGAAGATAATAAGATGCGGCGAAGGGCGTTCCCAAGGGTATGCCCAAAGCCGCGCTCTAACGGTTCGAGTGTGACTTTCGCAATCGTTTCGTTAACCGTATCCACGTTAATGGCATTTGGCGTTAGAAACTCAGTTGCATTTAGCATCATGGTGTCACCTCGAATTATTTAACTGGTTTAATAAACGCAATGGCGTTTTTATCTTAACCTCAGTGTAACAGCAATTAACTATTACTTAGAGTAAAGCTCAACAATCAAGCTTTCATTGATTTCTGCTGGCAAATCAACGCGATCAGGTGCTTGTTTGAACGTACCTTGAAGCTTGTTATGATCAACGTCTAACCATTCAGGGATTCCACGCTGAGAAGCAAGTTCAATCGCATTTTTGATACGAAGCTGTTCGCGAGATTTTTCTTGAACGGCGATCACATCACCATCTTGAAGCTGAATTGATGGAATGTTCACACGAACAAACTCATCACGACCAGCTTTTTTTAGCATAATTGCACGGTGGCTGACAAGCTGACGCGCTTCTGCACGAGTTGAGCCAAAGCCCATACGATAAACGACGTTATCAAGGCGGCTTTCTAGCATAGCAAGAAGGTTTTCACCAGTAGCGCCGCGTTTACGGGCCGCTTCTTTATAGTAGTTAGCAAACTGACGCTCAAGAACACCGTACATACGCTTCACTTTTTGTTTTTCGCGAAGCTGCAAGGCGTATTCTGACGTTTTATTGCGGCTGGTGCCATGTTGTCCTGGCGCTCGGCCAGCTTTTTTAGTTTTCACGTCATAAGGTTTGACGCCTGATTTAAGGCCTAAATCAGTACCTTCGCGGCGTGATAACTTGAGTTTTGGTCCAATATAACGGGCCATTGATATGTCTCCTTAAGCTTTTGGGATAAAAAGCTTCGTCTTTAATCTTAGACGCGGCGCTTTTTAGGCGGGCGGCAACCATTGTGTGGGATTGGGGTTACATCAGAGATACTGTTGATTTTATATCCCAACGCTCCAAGAGCTCTTACCGCAGACTCACGACCTGGTCCTGGTCCTTTGACCAAAACATCAACGTTTTTCACACCATATTCTTGAGCGGCTTTACCAGCAACTTCAGCTGCCACCTGAGCGGCAAATGGGGTAGATTTGCGTGAACCACGGAAGCCTTGTCCACCTGAAGTGGCCCAAGCCAATGCATTACCTTGACGATCGGTAATTGTGACAATGGTGTTATTAAAAGACGCATGGATATGGGCTACGCCCTCCGATACTGAACGACGAGTCACTTTTTTGCGACTGCGAGTGTCTTTAGCCATCTTTTAGCTTCCTAAGTTAATTATTTTTTAATTGCGCGGCGAGGACCCTTACGAGTTCGCGCATTAGTTTTCGTACGCTGACCATTGACAGGCAAGTTGCGACGATGGCGAATGCCACGGTAGCAGCCTAAATCGACCAAACGCTTGATGTTCATTGACACTTCACGACGAAGATCACCTTCAGTTGTATAGTTGGCAACTTCTGCACGGACAGCATCTAACTGAGTATCGTCAAGTTGACTTATCTTAGTGGTTGGCGCAATGTTTACTGCTTCAAGAATTTTTTGAGCAGTGGTACGGCCAATACCAAAGATGTAAGTCAATGAGATCACAGCATGCTTGTTGTCCGGAATGTTAACACCGGCAATACGAGCCATTGCTTATTCTCCATTATAGAAAAACAATGAGTTAAGAATTGTTTTTCAGTTTTATTGCGGTCAATACTCAATTTATGAATTAAATATAATTTCGTATCAACTACGGCAAGTGGCGGATGATATCGCATCCGCCGTTATTTTTCAAGTATTAATTAAACTAATTAACCTTGACGCTGCTTGTGACGTGGCTCTGCAGTACAAATCACATGAACGCGACCTTTACGGCGAACGATTTTGCAGCTACCACAGATTTTTTTAACTGATGCTTGAACTTTCATCGCATGCTCCTTAAAAGATTTCCCCGCGCGTAAATTAAGACTGCGACGGAGACTGAATTAACGTTTGATCATGATATTGATGGGTCATCAAATGCGCTTGAATTTGGGAAATAAAGTCCATCACTACTACAACCATAATCAGTAGCGACGTACCACCTAAATGAAACGGCACACCAAATGAAGATTGGATAATCATTGGCATTAGGCAAATTACCGTCATGTAAATGGCACCAATAAAGGTTAAGCGGTTTAATACATGATCAAGATAACGCTGAGTTTGTTGACCGGGGCGAATTCCTGGAATATAGGCGCCACTGCGTTTTAGGTTTTCAGCAACCTCTCGCGGACTAAAGACTAATGCGGTATAAAAATAGCAAAAGAAAATAATCATTGCACCAAATAAGATCAAATACAATGGCTGACCTGGCGATAACACCAATGCCATATTTTGAAGTATTTTCTGCATCAGGGTGGGGTCATTGGATTGACCCACCCACTGTCCAAGACTTGCTGGAAACAGCAGTAAGGAGCTTGCAAAAATAGCAGGAATAACCCCTGCCATATTGATCTTTAAGGGTAAATGCGATTGCTGCTGAGCATAAATCTTGCGACCTTGCTGCTGTTTCTGAGCGTAATTAACCGGTACCTGACGCTGAGCGCGCTCGATATAAACAATCCCTGCAGTGACAGCAACGCCAAGCACTACAAAAATAAATAATGCAATCAAGTTCATTTGACCTTGATTGACCTGCTCAATCGATTGCGAAATTACCCCTGGCATTCCGGCAACAATACTGGCAAAAATCAGCATTGAGATGCCGTTACCGACGCCGCGCTCAGTGATCTGCTCACCAAGCCACATCAAAAACATAGCTCCAGCAACCAACGAGGTCACCGCTGGAATATAAAAAGTTAATCCTGACGACAAGGTTAAGTTTTGGCTAATCAGCCCTGCACACATCCCAAAGGACTGCACTAATGCTAATGCTAGCGTTCCTTGACGCGTATATTTATTAATCTTGCGCCGACCTGCCTCACCTTCTTTTTTCAAGGCTTCTAAAGAAGGGAGCACCGCTGACATCATCTGAACGATAATCGATGCTGAAATATAAGGCATAATACCAAGCGCCATGATCGACATTCGCTCAAGTGCCCCTCCTGAGAACATATTAAACATACTCAAGATGGTATTTTCATTTCGCGAAAATAAATCTGCAAGATTAACTGGATTAATTCCAGGAACCGGAATATGCGACCCTAAGCGATAAACAATCAATGCGCCTATTAAAAACAGCAGCCGCGACCAAAGCTCATCATATTTTCGGATGAAAGCAAAGGGGTTGAGCGGAACACCAGATGATGACATTGATTGTTTTGACACGGGTTACTCCTCGATGCTACCGCCAGCAGCTTCGATGGCTTGTTGAGCGCCTTTAGTGACTTTTACGCCTTTAAAGGTGAATGCTTTTGCAACATCGCCTGACAAGATAATACGAGCGCGCTTCATATCATGACGAATGATATTTGCCGCTTTTAAGCTTTCAAGGCTTACTACGTCGCCATCAATTTTGTTCAGTTCAGACAAACGTACTTCAGCTGTGGTCATTGCCATTTTACTGGTAAAACCAAACTTAGGAACGCGGCGATAAAGTGGCATTTGACCACCTTCAAATCCGGCACTAATGCTTGATCCTGAACGTGATTTTTGACCTTTGACCCCGCGGCCGCCAGTTTTACCAAGCCCTGAACCAATACCGCGACCACGGCGATGGGCAGTTTTTTTCGCGCCAACACCGGGTGACAATTCATTTAATCGAAGTCCCATTACGCTTCCTCCACTTTTACCATGTAGTTGATGCGATTGACCATGCCACGAGTTGATGGTGTGTCTTCTACTTCAACAGTATGACCGATACGGCGCAGTCCCAATCCTTTCAAGCACGCTTTGTGGCTTTTGAGGCGATGGGCTCCCGATTTAAATTGAGTGACTTTCATTGTTTTCATCGTAACTCACCTACTTAAAGTTAGCCCAAAATTTCTTCTACAGTTTTACCACGTTTGGCTGCCATCTTCTCAGGAGTTGACATGTCGCGAAGACCGTTAAAGGTTGCGCGAACGACGTTTGCGGTATTGGTAGAGCCATAGCATTTGGTTAAAACGTCTTTAACCCCAGCAACTTCTAATACAGCACGCATGGCGCCACCAGCGATAACGCCGGTACCTTCTGATGCTGGCTGCATGAATACTTTACTGGCACCGTGACGCGCTTTAATTGGGTGATATAAAGTGGCGTCATTTAGTTCAACAGTGATCATGTTACGTTTAGCTGCTTCAAGCGCTTTTTGAATGGCGGCTGGAACTTCACGAGCTTTACCACGACCAAAGCCAACGCGACCATTACCATCACCAACAACAGTGAGTGCGGTGAATGAGAAAATACGACCACCTTTTACTACTTTTGCAACACGATCAACGGTCACTAAGCGCTCAACTAAGCCGTCAGTTTGCTCAGTTCTATCATTTTTATCATTTCTAGCCATGATTAAAACTCCAATCCATTTTCGCGAGCAGCTTCTGCAAGTGCTTTTACTCGGCCATGATATTTAAAGCCACTACGATCAAAGGCAACTTTAGTGATGCCGGCAGCTTTTGCGCGCTCAGCGATCAATTGACCTACTGAAGTTGCTGCATCAGCGTTACCGGTTGCGCCTGAACGTAGGCTGCCGTCTAAAGTAGAAGCCTGAGCGATCACTTCGCCACCTGTTGGAGAGATAACTTGGGCATAAATGTGTTTTGAGGTACGATTAACCGTCAAACGATAAACGCCTAAATGACGGATATGGGCACGGGTTTTTTTAGCTCGACGCAGACGAGCTGCTTTTTTATCAAACATATCAACTCACCTTATTTTTTCTTAGCTTCTTTGCGAACCACATGCTCATCACTGTAACGAATACCTTTACCTTTATAAGGCTCAGGTGGACGGAACGCGCGGATGTTCGCTGCTGCCTGACCAAGCTGTTGTTTGTCGTTTGATTTTAGGACAATTTCAGTTTGTGATGGGGTTTCAGCAGAAACGCCTTCAGGAAGCGTGTATTCAACAGGATGTGAGTAACCTACGTTTAAAGTTACTTTATTACCCGCTGCTTGAGCACGGTAACCAACACCGATAAGCTGAAGACGCTTTTCAAAGCCTTCGCTTACGCCAACAACCAAGTTGTTAATCAATGAGCGCATGGTACCGGTGTACATCATGGCATCTTGTGAATCGTCTGAAGGGGTGAGGATAATAGCATCATCTTCCTGTTTCAGCTCGACCAAATCATGCAGGCGTAAAGACATATTACCATTTTTGCCTTTAACTTCGACCTGCCGATCGTTCAAAGTAACGCTTACGCCATTTGGCAGCGTCACTGGGGCTTTAGCCACACGAGACATAGGAATATTCCTTAAAAATTTGACTTGCTTATATTAGCGAAAAAACTAACAAGTTAAAAACCTGCTAGTTTAGCATAGCTTTTCATTAGACTGCCGATACTAAAAGCAGTTTTTTGAGCTCAAGTATTATAAACGAATTATTTATATCTTGATAATTTTTTTGCAGTTATTTAGCACTTATCCCATCTTTTAATAAAAAATGGGATAAGTTAAAATAATTTAAGCAACGAAGGCCACGATTTCGCCACCGATTCCAGCTTTACGAGCAGCGCGATCGCTCATGATGCCTTGGCTGGTGGATACGATAGCCACGCCCATTCCTTGCTTAACGCTTGGAATGGCATCTTTGCCACGGAATTGACGAAGACCAGGACGGCTATAGCGCTGAATGGTTTCGATTACCGGACGACCTTGGTAGTACTTCAGTTCAATAGTTAACGTTGCTTTGCCATTGTCTTCAGCTTGAACTTCAGCGCTTTGAAGGTAACCTTCGCTTACTAGCAAATCAGCAATTGATTTGCGTAGTTTTGAACTTGGCATTGCTACAGAAACTTTATTTGCCATTTGGGCGTTACGGATACGGGTTAGCATATCAGCAACAGTATCTTGCATACTCATGAGTTACTCCTTACCAGCTTGCTTTACGAACGCCAGGAACATCGCCTTGCATGACTCGTTCACGCAGCATGTTGCGCGACAAGCCAAACTTGCGGAAGTAACCATGAGGGCGACCTGTGAGACCACAGCGATTGCGAAGACGAACAGGTGATGAGTTACGTGGTAGAGCTTGCAGCTCTAACATCGCGTCCATACGCTCTTCATCACTTGCGTTCATATCGCCGATGATGTCTTTTAGCTTGATACGCTTTTCTGCGTATTTAGCAACCATTTTTTCGCGTTTAAGTTCGCGATTAATCATGCTCTTTTTTGCCATAACGTCTTTACCTTATTTAAATGGGAAGCCGAAAGCTTTAAGTAACGCACGACCTTCATCATCATTTTGAGCGGATGTGGTGATTGTCACGTCCATACCACGGATGCGATCAATTTTATCAAAATCTACTTCTGGGAATACGATCTGTTCTTTAATCCCTAAAGAGTAGTTGCCACGACCATCAAATGCTTTTGAAGAAAAACCGCGGAAATCACGAATACGAGGAATTGCAATGGCAATGAGACGATCTAAAAATTCGTACATTTGCTCACCGCGCAGGGTTACTTTACAGCCAATTGGCCACTCTTCACGAATTTTAAAACCAGCAACGGATTTGCGCGCTTTGGTGACCACAGGCTTTTGACCGGCAATTGCGGTCATGTCTGCTAACGCACCTTCAAGCAATTTTTTGTCTTGAGCGGCACCACCAACACCCATATTAAGAGTAATTTTGGTGATTTTTGGCACTTGCATTACATTTTCAAGGCCAAGCTCTTGTTTGATTTGCTGCTTTAACTCATCGTTATATAAAGATTTTAATCTTGCCATTACCATTACACCCTTAGTGTTTTACGCAGTCGCCACAGCTTCACCAGATGAACGATAAACGCGTTGTTTTTTGCCGTCGTCGTTGATTTGGTAAGCAATACGATCTGCTTTTTGGGTTTGCGCATTATAGATTGCGACATTTGAAATATGTAAAAAAGCTTCTTGCTTGACAATACCACCTTCAGAACCGGTTGCTTGATTAGGCTTTTGGTGCTTAGTGATAATGTTAATGCCTTCAACTTTTACGCGGTCATTTTTTACCGCTAAAATTGTGCCTTGCTTGCCTTTATCTTTGCCAGCAATCACAATTACCGAATCGCCTTTGCGTAATTTAGCCATGGTTTACCTCACAATACTTCTGGTGCTAAGGATACAATTTTCATAAACTGATCACCACGTAGTTCACGAGTTACCGGTCCAAAAATACGAGTTGCGATAGGGGCTTTGTTTTGGTTTAACAATACGGCTGCATTGTCATCAAAACGGATGACCGAACCATCAGGACGACGAACGCCTTTTTTGGTGCGAACAACCACAGCATTCATCACGTCGCCTTTTTTAACACGACCACGAGGAATGGCTTCTTTGACCGTTACTTTAATGATGTCGCCAACTGATGCATAACGACGATGAGATCCACCCAGTACCTTAATGCACTGAACTCGTCTTGCACCGCTATTGTCTGCAACTTCCAGCATTGACTCAGTCTGAATCATAGCGTTACTCCACACGTATGAGCGATAAAAGTCAGCCGCTGCCCTAAAACCGTTGCAGGTTTTGCTTGGTGCAATCAGCATCCTTAAAAAGGCGGTTAGTTTAACAGCTTCTGACTTTTAAAGCAATTTACTTAGATTTTTTCTGCTTTTTCAACCACATCAACCAAAGTCCAAGATTTGGTTTTTGAGATTGGACGCGTTTCTTTGATTCGTACAAGATCGCCTTGTTGGCAAATGTTGTTCTCATCGTGAGCTTTGATTTTGGTAGAACGGCGAAGCTGCTTACCATATAAAGGATGACGAACCAAACGCTCAATTAATACCGTGATAGACTTGTCCATCTTGTCGCTGACAACACGGCCGGTCACTACGCCAACATCACCGCCGGTTTGATTGTTATCGCTCATGAGTCGCCTCTTTGTTTTTCGTTAATCAAAGTCTGAATCTGAGCAATCGAGCGACGATTGCTTTTGACTTCATGGGTACTTCCTAACTGACCAGTTGCTTTAGCCATACGAATACGGAAAGCATCAAGTTGCTTTTCATCAAGTAACTGGGTCAGCTCTTCTAATGATTTATCACGTAATTCACTGATCTTCATTACATTATCGTCCGCTTAACAATGGTAGTTTTAAAGGGAAGTTTTGCCGCTGCAAGCGTAAGTGCTTCACGAGCAAGCTCTTCTGAAACCCCTTCAATTTCATAAAGTACTTTACCAGGCTTGATTTCGCAAACCCAATATTCAACTGGGCCTTTACCTTTACCCATACGTACTTCTAAAGGCTTATTACTGATCGGCTTGTCTGGGAATACACGAATCCAGATTTTACCACCACGCTTAATTCGGCGAGTGATGGTACGACGAGCAGCTTCGATTTGACGCGCTGTCATACGACCGCGTGACACTGATTTTAGACCAATTTGTCCAAATGCAACGGTGCTTCCACGATGGGCAAGTCCTGTGTTACGACCTTTGTGCATTTTACGAAACTTGGTACGTTTTGGCTGTAACATAGTTTAACCTCTGTCTGAGTTTCGACGGTTTCCACGACCACGGCGTTGTTTTGGCGCACGAGGCTTCTCTTCAGTGACGGGATTATAAACACTGTTCATTCCGTCAAGGATTTCGCCACGGAAAATCCAAACTTTAACGCCGATGGTGCCATAAGTTGTTTCTGCACGAACTGATGCATAGTCAATGTCAGCACGAAGGGTATGTAACGGCACACGACCTTCACGATACCATTCAGTACGGGCAATCTCAGCACCGCCCAAACGACCAGACAACTCAACTTTGATACCTTGGGCGCCTGAACGCATGCTGTTTTGAACAGCGCGTTTCATGGCACGGCGGAACATCACGCGGCGCTCAAGCTGACTTGCAATACCGTCAGCAACAAGACGTGCGTCAAGATCAGGAGAGGTAATTTCTTCAATGTTGACTTGAGCGGGAACGCCCATCATTTTGGTCAATTCTTTTTGAAGCTTCTCGATGTCTTCGCCTTTTTTACCGATAACGATACCAGGACGCGCAGTGGCGATGGTAATTTTAGCGGCACCGGTTGGACGCTCAATGACGATACTGCTGATCATCGCGGCGTCTAATTTTTTGCGGAGGTATTCGCGAACTTGGATGTCGTTGATGAGGTATTCTGAATACTGTTTTGGATCAGCATACCAGTTTGCATTGTGCTTTTTAACAACGCCAAGACGAATTCCGATTGGGTTAACTTTTTGACCCATAGCTTATTCTCCTACCTTGATAGTGATGTGACAGGTACGCTTGCTGATACGGTCAGCGCGACCTTTAGCACGTGGTAGGATACGCTTTAGCGTGATGCCTTCATCGACATAGATGGTTGAGACTTTTAAGTCATCAATATCTAAGCCGTGGTTGTGTTCGGCATTGGCGATGGCTGAGTTAAGGCATTTCTTAACAAAGATGGCGCCTTTTTTATTGCTATACGTTAAAATATCCAAAGCACGCTCGATTGATTTGCCACGAACTTCATCAGCAACGAGTCTAACTTTTTGTGCCGAGATGGCGGCACCGCGTAATTTTGCAGTTACTTCCATGGTTAGCACCTTATCTCTTAGCTTTTTTGTCAACGCCGTGACCGCGGTAAGTGCGGGTTGGGGCGAATTCACCGAGTTTATGACCTACCATCTGCTCACTTACGATAACTGGCACGTGAGTGCGGCCGTTATGAACAGATAAAGTTAGGCCAACCATTTGTGGCAAAATCATGGAGCGGCGCGACCAAGTTTTGATAGGCTTGCGAGAGTTGGTTTCTACTGCATTCTCAACTTTGGCAAACAAGTGCGCGTCTATGAATGGACCTTTTTTCAATGAACGAGGCATGAAACTTTTCCTTTATTTCTTGGCGCGACGGCGACGGATGATCATACTGTCAGTACGCTTGTTATGGCGTGTTTTAAGTCCTTTAGACTTCTGACCCCAAGGGCTGGTTGGATGACGACCTTTGTTACGACCTTCACCACCACCATGCGGGTGATCAACAGGGTTCATAGCCACACCGCGAACGGAAGGACGAACGCCACGCCACCGCGCTGCACCAGCTTTACCAAGTGATTTTAGGTTGTTCTCATTGTTTGAAACTTCACCGATAACCGCACGGCAGTTGACGTGAACGCGGCGAGTTTCACCTGAGCGAAGACGTAAAATCGCATAAACACCGTCACGACCTAATAGCTGAACGCCAGCACCAGCTGAACGCGCCATTTGAGCACCTTTACCGATTTTAAGCTCGATATTGTGGATTACGGTACCAAGTGGGATGTTTTTAAGGGGCAAGCAGTTACCTGGACGAATTGGAGCGCCCTCACCTGACTGAACGGTATCGCCTGCCGCCAATTTTCTTGGGGCGATGATATAACGACGCTCACCATCGGCATACTTTAAAAGTGCGATATGGGCAGTACGGTTTGGATCGTATTCGATACGCTCAACCGTGGCAGGAATGCCATCTTTGGTGCGTTTAAAATCGATAATACGGTAATGGTGCTTGTGACCGCCGCCAATGTGGCGAGTGGTGATACGACCATTGTTGTTACGACCACCTGACTTGCCTTTTGATTCAACAAGTGCTGCAAAAGGACGACCTTTATAAAGGTGTGGGTGCACCACTTTTTCGACAAAACGACGGCCTGGTGATGTTGGCTTTGCTTTTACGATAGGCATGATTGTTATCCTTATTCGTTGTTCGCTGTTTCACTAGTAGAAGCCGTAGTAACGTCTTCACCAGCATCAGCCATTTGTACATCTTGACCAGCCTTTAAGGTGACATAGGCTTTTTTATAGTCGTTACGACGGCCGATGCTTTTACCAAAACGCTTTGTCTTACCTTTAACATTCAAAGTGTTTACGCGAGTCACCTCAACGCCTTCAAACATCAACTCAACTGCTTTTTTGATTTCACGTTTTGTGGCAGTGGTATCAACTTTGAATACTTGCACGCCAAGTGAGTCACCAAGCATTTGAGATTTTTCTGAGAATACAGGCCCTCTTAAGACCTGATAAAGTCTTGCGTTGTTCATGCTAGTGCTTCCTCAAATTGTTTCGCAGCGTCAACTGACATGATTACTTTATCAAAAGCAATCAAGCTCACTGGATCCACTTCAGACGTGCCAAGCACGTTGACGTATGGAATGTTGCGGGCGGCAAGGTATAAGTTTTCGTCAACTTCTTTGGTGACGATGAGGGCGCGCGGCGCATTCAATTCACTTAACTTTGCAATCAGTTCTTTGGTTTTAGGTGCAGAAACACTGATGTCTTCAACCAAAATCAAGCGCTCTTGGCGAACGAGTTCGGCTAAAATGCACTGCATCGCACCGCGATACATCTTACGGTTTACTTTTTGTGACCAGTCTTGTGGCTTGGCTGCAAATGCACGACCACCTGAACGCCAGATTGGGCTACGAATAGAGCCTGCACGAGCGCGACCAGTTCCTTTTTGACGCCATGGCTTGATGCCACCGCCAGAAACTTCGGCACGGGTCTTTTGAGCACGAGTACCTTGGCGAGCGCCTGCAAGATATGCAGTCACGACCTGATGCACCAATGCTTCGTTGAATTCACGACCAAATGCTGTGTCAGAAAGCTCAACCGCCGCACCTGTAACTGTTTTTAAATCCACGTTAATCCCCTTAGCTTAGGCTTTGATTGACGGACGAACGATGACATCGCCACCGTTGGCACCAGGGATGGCACCCTTGATGACCAATAACCCTTTTTCGGCATCAACCGAGATCACTTCAAGACCTTGAACGGTAACTCGTTTGTTACCCATTTGTCCTGGCATTTTTTTGCCTTTGAACACGCGGCCTGGCGTTTGGTTTTGACCCGTTGAACCAAGAACACGGTGCGATACTGAGTTACCGTGAGTGGCATCTTGCATGCTAAAGTTGTGACGCTTTACGCCGCCTTGGAAGCCTTTACCTTTACTTTGTCCGGTCACATCAACCATCTGACCTGCTTCAAATAGGTCAGCTAGAATTTCGCCACCAATTTCGCGACCTTCAAGTTCGCTATCATTGACACGAAATTCCCAAACCCCACGACCCGCTTTTACGCCAGCTTTGGCAAAGTGACCTTTTTGAGCGGCAGTTACGCGGCTGTCACGACGAGTTCCGGTGGTGATTTGAATGGCTTGATAACCATCTGTATCTTGAGTTTTTACTTGAGTAATGCGGTTTGCATCGACCTCGATCACGGTCACAGGAATAGCAGCTCCTGCTTCAGTGAAGATACGGGTCATGCCGCATTTTTTACCGACTAAACCGATCGCCATTTTAAACCTCTTTATATCTTGTTAATGGATTGGGTAGGTTAATTAACCCAAAGCAATTTGAACGTCAACACCTGCCGCGAGGTCAAGCTTCATGAGCGCATCAACAGTTTTGTCAGTTGGCTGAACGATATCAACCATACGTTTGTGAGTACGGATTTCGTACTGGTCACGAGCGTCTTTGTTGACGTGCGGTGAGGTTAGAACGTTGAAACGCTCAATGCGAGTCGGCAACGGTACAGGACCACAAATTTGTGCGCCTGTGCGCTTAGCAGTATCAACAATCTCTTGTGCTGACTGATCAATAAGGCGATGATCAAAAGACTTAAGACGGATACGGATTCTCTGGTTAGCCATGCCAGCAAGCTCCTAATATGTGCTTTTGCGCCGTGTAAAGGACGAATTGCAAAAGCCGATTGATTAAAAATTCACTTCAGGCGGCTTTAAGTTCTTTAAAGAACCAGTAGCGTGCTAAAAGCAAAATAGTCTAAAGCCCCGCTTACCCTCCGGTGGTTGGATGGCAGCAAAGGCATAGTGAAATAGTGCTAGAATCGATGCTCTAGCTGTCATAGCGTTGGCAGAAATCTTGGGCTGCCCGCATATAATTCAGTGGGTGTATTATACAGACAATTGCGGTCTTTGCAAGGCAATATTGCCGCTAACTGATGTTTTTAAAGGTAAATTCGTACTTTTTTTGCCTATTTTTACGTAAAAAGCGGCAAAACGCTTAATCCAAAACAATATCGTATTGCTCTTGGGTGTATAAGTTCTCAACTTCAAAAGTGATGACGCGACCAAGCAGATATTCCAAATCGGCAACGGTGTCGGCTTCGCTCGTCAGCAGTAAATCAATCACCGCCGCGTGAGCCACGACGGTGAATTTTTTGGGGGCATTATAGGTTCGGGCGCAGCGCATAATTTCGCGGAAAATTTCAAAACAAACGGTTTCGGCCGTTTTAACAAAACCGCGACCTTGACAGGTGGAGCACGGCTCACAAAGCTGCTGACCAAGTGATTCGCGGGTGCGCTTTCGGGTCATTTCAACCAGTCCCAATTCGCTGACTTGGGTAATGTTGGTTTTGGCGTAGTCTTTGGCAAGCTGCTCTTGTAGGCTTGTTAAGACATCGTCTTTATGCTCTTGCTCAAGCATGTCGATAAAATCAAGAATGATGATGCCGCCTAAATTTCGTAGCCGCAGCTGGCGGGCAATGGCGTGGGTGGCTTCTAAATTGGTTTTATAAACGGTGTCCTCAAGTGACCTGCCGCCAACAAACGAGCCAGTATTCACATCAATGGTGGTCATCGCTTCAGTTTGGTCGATAATCAAATAGCCGCCGGATTTTAAATCAACGCGGCGCTTTAAGGCATCGCGCAAGTCCTCCTCCACTCGGTGAACGTCAAATAACGGCGGCTCGGCGGTATAATGAGCGATGCGCTCAAAAACAAAGGGCACAAACTCTTTGGCAAATTGGCGCAACTGCTCAAATAACGGCGCATTATCCACCAAGACTTTTTCGGTATCGCTATGGACAAGGTCGCGAATGGAGCGCATCGGTAAGGACAGTTCTTGATAAATGAGCGCGGAGCTTTGATTGGATTTGACCTCAAGCCTGCGAGCGCAAATGGTTCGCCAAAGCTGAACTAAATAATAAATATCCTCTTCAAGCTTAGCGACAGGAACGCGTTCAGCGGCGGTTCTAGCAATCAAGCCGCCTTGCAAATTAACCGTTTGCATGAGATTGCCAAGCTCAGTTTTAAGCCGTAAGCGCTCCTCTTCATTGTCAATGCGCTGCGAAATACCAATATGCTCACTCGACGGCAAATAGACCAAATAGCGCGATGGCAAGGAGATGTTGGTGGTAAGGCGCGCGCCCTTACTGCCAAGTTGGTCTTTGGTCACTTGAACCAAAATGCGCTGACCGTCATGAAGGCGATTTTGAATGAGGTTTTGACTCATAACCACAGGGGGTTCTTTGGTCGCAGTGGCAACAATTAAGGTATTTTTTGCCGGTGCGGTGCTTGGGGCGGTATCCTTAATTGCGGTGTCATTAGTTGAGGTGTCATTGGCAGCGCTTGAGGTGACCGTTTCAATCTTGCTATCTGGCTCAGGAGTTGGCGGCTCAGGTTGAACGGGCTTGGGGCGCTGCATGTCATTTACGTGCAAAAATGCGGTTCTTGATTGCCCAATATCGACAAACGCCGCTTGCATTCCAGGCAGAACGCGAACGACTGTTCCCAAATAAATATTGCCCACCAAGCCCAATTTGTGGTGGCGCTCGATATAAATTTCGCTCAACACGCCGTTATCCATAACGGCAACTCGCGATTCCATTGGGCTGACGTTAATCAAAAGCTCTTCAGACATAACGCCTCTTGTTGTTATACGTTGTCGTCATTGGGGTAAAGGTTTCATCCACGCTTATCATAGCCATGTTAGCAAGCGCTGGCTAGTGTAGCAGAAAATCCGCCTATGTTTTGACGTTAAAACTAATACGCAGTTTCCGGTAACTTAAGCAAAGCTAGCGTTTGGGCTAAGGGTAAGCCAACCACGTTGGTATAGCTGCCATTGATTTTTTCAACCCAAGCGGCAGCTAAGCCTTGAATCCCATAGCCGCCCGCTTTATCCTTTGGCTCACCGCTGTCCCAATAGCGCTGCATCATGGTATCGGTTAAGGGCACAAAGGTAACGTCGGTGCGCTCAACAAGGCTATTTTGAGCTTGGATTTGCCAAGTATTGGCGTTATTTTTTAAGTCATAAAAAGCTTTGGTGACGGTAACCGCTGTCCAAACTTGATGCGACGTTCCTGACATGCTTTGCCACATGGCGCAAGCTTCTTTAAAATCGGCAGGCTTGACCAAAATGGTACTGCCATCATTTAATACGCCAATGGTATCGGCGGTGATGATGGTGACAATTCCTGATTTGGGCAAATCGCGGCGCGTATTTAATGCCTGAACTGCCGCTTGCGCTTTTTGGTCAACCATTCGCTGAATATAGTCCGTCGGAACTTCATTGGCTAAAACGGTTTCGTCAATATCAACGCTTAAGGTGACAAAGTCAAGCTGAGCTTTGGCAAGCAGTTCACGGCGACGCGGTGAGCTTGAGGCTAAAATTAAGGTCATGACAGGCTCTTTTGGGGGCAAATCTACCGCTTTGGCAGCTCAATCATAGAATTCTGTCAATTTGGCGGTTATGCTTTATAATGGGCGGTTGATGATTTTAATCCGCTTTTTACATTTCGTAAATTATTTTTATAACTTATCATCGATTGGGCATCGGAGCAATTATGTCACAGGACAATCAACAAGCCGCGTTAACGGACAACTCAGTCAGCCGCCAAGAGATTTTGGAGGTGGCAACCTTAGCAAGATTAGGAGTTGATGAAGCAACCGCCGAAGATTACGCGGATGATATCAGCAAAATTTTAAGCTTAATGCAAACGCTTGCCGGCGTGGATACTGAAAATGTCGCGCCGCTTGCCAACATTCATGAGGCGTGCCAAGACTTGCGAGCCGATGTGGCAAATTATGACATTGACCGTGCGCTGAACCAATCAATGGCGCCAAAAGTTGAGGGCGGCTTGTACCTTGTGCCGCAAGTGATTGAATAGTCGTGATTGCATCGTTTTTTGATTTTTTATGTTAATTACCTTTAAATAAACGGACGACTTGTTATGTCTGAAATTCATGAGTTAAGTACCGAGCAGCTCATTCAAGGGCTGCAAAATAAGCAGTTTAGTAGCGTTGATTTGACCACGCATTTTTTAAATCGCATTGAGAAACTTGACGGCAAAATCAACAGCTTCATTACCTTAACCGGTGATACCGCCCTTGCCAAAGCAAAAGCCTGCGATGAGATGCGCGCTCAAGGTGATAATCGCGCCTTGCTTGGCGTTCCGATGGCGCATAAAGATATTTTTTGTACTCAAGGGGTATTGACCACTTGCGGCTCAAAGATGCTTTATAACTTTGTGTCGCCTTATGACGCGACCATTGTGAGCCATATTGATGACGCGGGAATGATTAGCTTGGGCAAGCTCAATATGGATGAGTTTGCCATGGGGTCGGATAATGCCAGCTCGTATTTTGGGGCGGTTCATAACCCGTGGAACTTAGAGCGTGTTCCAGGCGGCTCATCAGGGGGTAGCGCGGCAGCGGTAGCCGCAGGATTGACGCCGCTAGCAACGGCAAGCGATACCGGCGGCTCCATCCGTCAGCCTGCATCGTTTTGCGGATTGACCGGAATCAAACCCACTTACGGTCGCGTGTCACGCTTTGGAATGATTGCTTACGCCTCAAGCCTTGATCAAGCTGGAACGATTGGCAAGAGCGCCAAAGATTGTGCTTATTTATTACAGCCGATGGTCGGTCATGATGCAAGGGACGCCACCTCAATCAAGCATGACATTCCCGATTACGTTCAAGACATGAATAACGCTGAAAAAACGGGCGGCGACAAACCGCTTGCCCATTTAAAAATCGGTGTGGCAAAAGAATACTTTGGTGCAGGATTAAATAGCGAAGTTGAGGCTGCGGTCAAGCAGGCGCTAAAAACCTATGAGGATTTGGGCGCAACCATCGTTGAGGTGAACATCACTAACCCTGAAATCACTCTTGCCACCTATTATATGCTCGCCCCTGCTGAAGCGTCGTCTAACCTTTCGCGCTTTGATGGTGTTCGCTTTGGCTACCGCTGCGACGACCCAAAAGACTTAATTGACTTATATACCCGATCGCGCTCAGAAGGCTTTGGCGCGGAAGTTCAGCGCCGGATTTTGATGGGAACTTATGCGCTATCGGCAGGCTATTTTGATGCCTATTACACCAAGGCGCAACGAATCCGCCGCTTGATTGTGGAAGATTTTAAAACCGCCTTTCATCACTGCGATATTATCGTAAGCCCCACCGTCCCAACGACGGCTTATAAATTAAGCGACAATTTAGACCCCGCGACCAAGTATTTGGGCGACGTTTATACCACGGGGGTGAACCTAGCAGGACTTCCGGCGCTCAGCCATCCGGTTGGATTTTCAAAAGACGGTATGCCCATTGGCATTCAGCTGATCGGTCAGCATTGGCGCGAAAGCCAGCTGCTCACCACCGCGCACCTGTTCCAACAAAGCACCGACTATCATTTGCAGCAATCCGCCATTGCTAAGGAGACCGTATAATGACCAAGGCAAACTTTGACCCAAAACTGTTGGTCGATGGCTATGAAGTGGTGATTGGCATTGAAATCCACTGTCAGCTCAACACCGACAGCAAAATCTTTTCTAGTGCGCCGACCGCCTTTGGTCATGAGCCAAACACTCAGGCAAATATCGTTGATTTGGGGCTTCCCGGCGTTTTACCGGTACTCAATCACGGCGTCGTTGAGCGCGCGCTTAAATTTGGCATCGGCGTGAACGCAGAGCTTGGTTTATACAATACCTTTGACCGTAAAAATTATTTTTACCCTGATTTGCCTAAAGGCTATCAAATCACCCAAATGGCAAATCCGATCGTCGGTCGCGGCTATATCGACGTGATGGTCAATGAGGGTGAGAAAAACGAATACCCAAAACGCATTGGTATTACCCGTGCTCATTTAGAAGAAGATGCCGGAAAATCGGTTCATAACGCCGTTGATGGCATGACCGGAATTGACCTCAACCGCGCCGGAACGCCGTTAATTGAAATCGTTTCAGAACCGGATATGCGCTCGGTTCACGAAGCGCTAGCTTATATCAAAGCCATTCATCAGCTCGTCACTTGGCTTGGTATTTCTGACGCCATTATGGCGGAAGGCTCGTTTCGCTGTGACTGTAACGTTTCAGTTCGCAAACCGGGTGCGGAGCTTGGAACGCGAACGGAGCTTAAAAACCTCAACTCCTTTCGCTTTATTGAGCGCGCCATCAACCGCGAAATTGAGCGTCAAATCGACATCATTGAAGACGGCGGCAAAGTCATTCAAGCCACGCGACTTTATGACCCTGATAAAGACGAAACGCGCTCGATGCGAACCAAAGAAGAAGCCAACGACTATCGCTACTTCCCCGACCCCGATTTGCTTCCGGTTCGGATTGAGCAGCATACGGTTGATGAGATTCTGGCGGCAATGCCAGAGCTTCCTGTGGCGCGACGCAGCCGCTTTGAAACCGAGCTTGGCTTATCCGAATATGACGCTCGCATCTTGACCGGAAGCCGTCAGCTTGCCGATTATTTTGAAGCGGTCGTTGCGGAAGTTGGTGCGACCTCCACCAAAATCGCCGCCAACTGGGTCATGGGCGACTTGCTTGGCGCGCTGAATAAAGATGACAAAACCATTGACGCCTCTCCCATTAGCGCCGCGCAACTTGCCAAACTGCTTGAGCGCATCAATGACAATACGTTATCGGGCAAACTTGCCAAAAAAGTCTTTAGCGCGTTGTACGAAGGTGAAGGCGGCGATAGCGCGGACGCGGCCGACAACATCATCAAAACCCAAGGCTTAAAGCAAGAAACCGACACCGGCGCGATTAAAGCCATCGTTGAGGAGGTCATCGCCAACAACCAAACCATGGTTGATGAGTACCGCGGCGGCAAGCAAAAAGCCTTTAACGGTCTTGTTGGTCAAGTGATGAAAGCCAGTCGCGGTAGCGCCAACCCGCAGCAGGTCAATGAAATTTTAAAATCGCTTTTGGACTAAGCTATAAAAGCTTTGGCTGATAATTTGCCTGCAAAATTAACCCTTGCAATCTCATTAATTTTGGGTAAAATAGTCAGTCATTCGGGGCGTAGCGCAGTCTGGTAGCGCACCACACTGGGGGTGTGGTGGTCGCAGGTTCAAATCCTGCCGTTCCGACCAAACACTAATTTAGGGCAGACCGTCATAGACCGTCTGCCCTTTTTCTATGGGCTTTTCACGGTTTTTCATCCTTTAAAGTAGCATGGCGTTCTATATAGAATGTTGGTATTATTGTTGGTATTGAGCAGTACCAACAATGATACAAACATCGGACAAATATATTTTATTTAATACTGCAACTCGTAAGCTCTACAGTGAAAAAGCTTTTATTACTGCCCTATAGCGCATGGGCTATAAGGGTAAAAATACAACTTAAGAGAACTGCCCATGATTCACGATGTGCCAAGCCGTGAGCGCGTCAAAAAAGCAGGAAAGACGCTGATAAAAGCTGATGCGACTCATGAGGAATTTGTCGAAGCAATGGCAATTATGTCGCAGTGGCGCTCATTGCACAGCTACCCTATCAATACCTTTCAAGCCATGCTACGCGGCAAAGTAAAGCGACTGGGCTTTAAATCCCCCATCATTGCCCAGCGCCTCAAACGCGCCCCCTCAATCGTTCGCAAGCTTGACCGCTTCCCTAGCATGAGCCTATCAAGAATGCAGGATATGGGCGGCATTCGCATTGTTTTATCTAGCATCAATGACGTTTACCGCTTGCATCATGATATTGTCAAAAGCAAAGGGCGCTTTGAGCATGAAGCATTATTGCCGCCTCACGACTATATCAAGAAGCCGAAAACTGATGGCTATAGAAGCTTGCATCAAGTCTTTAAGTATAAAAACAGCAATGCCCCTGAACTTGACGGCTTATTCATTGAGCTACAGATTAGAACGAAGCTACAGCACTCATGGGCAACGGCGGTTGAAACTTTAGGTCTGATTGAAAAGTCATCATTTAAGACTGGCGAGGGTGCGGACGACTTTAAACGCTTTTTTAAGCTTGCCAGCGCTTTGTTTGCTTATCACGAAAAGCAACCCATCATTGACGAGCTGTCAGGTCAGCCGATTACTAAACTGGCAGATGAATTACTCAGCCTTGAACAAGAATTGCGCATCTATAGCAAGCTTAAAGGGCTTATCGTTACTGCCAAGCACATTGAAACCACGAGCAATAAAAGTGATGAATATCACCTGATGGAATTGGACACCAGTAAAGAAAGCGCCGCCGTTAGCCTAATTCCCTTTACCAAGTCACAGCTTGAGCTTGCCGAAAGCTTTTATAAAATGCGCGAGCTTGAAACCCAGCATAGCCCAAATATTGAAGTGGTTTTGATTGCCGCAGGGAACTTAAAGGACATCAAAAAGGCTTATCCCAACTACTTTTTGGACACGCAAGACTTTATCAAAAACCTAAAAAGCATCTGCCAAAAGATAAAAAAATGATGAATTAACAACGACTTTGCAAGGCTAGGAGTAGCTACCGAACAGAGGGACAGGTACTTTCAAACTGTCATCATTCCCATGCTACTAAGCAACCATTATTCATTTAGATATTTATATCACCATCCTATCTTAAAACTCTGTTCCATTTCCCCTAACCTATACGCATAATCGCTAGACATTGCTTAAATGAAGCGTTAGGGTAAAGCTTTTATAGCCTACGATGATTTACTTTATGAACGAGCCAACCGCTCATTACTTACCGACAATCAGCCATTTTAATATAAGCAATCACGCCCCTTGGGAGCAATTCCGCCGACCGTTCGTCCGCGATTTGGCGTTTGCGCTTGCCTGCCCCAACGTCTTAATGCATTGGCTTGATACCGCGCCCAATCAAAATACGCCGCCCGTTTTCGTGCATCCCGAAGCGTTTTGGCAGGCGCAGTTTAACGCTTATCAGCAGCGCCTGATTGAGCTTGATTCAACCACAGCGTATCAAGACTTAACGCGATTTTTGCTCAAGCGACCAAGCCCAAATCGCTTAGGGTTTCATTTTGAAGGGTTAATCCATTTTTGGCTGCAAGATGGCTTTGAAAACGCCTCCCATCCATTTGAAGTTATCGCCAACAACGTTCAGCTATACCGCGGCAAGCAAACGTCAGGCGAGCTTGATTTAATTATCAAAAATCATGACAGCAATGCCATTGAGCATTGGGAATTGGCGATTAAATTTTTTATGGGATCAGCGCCATTTTTGCCAGAAAACTGGGTGGGGATCAATTCAAACGACAACCTACAGCGCAAAATGAACCATATGCAGTGCAAGCAGTTTCGCAGCGTTTGGGTTAATACGTCAAATCATGGTGAAGTGAAAATCGATCAGCGCTTTGCCGTCATCAAAGGTCGGTTTTTTTTACCGGTATCGACAATGGATTTTGACTATCCGGAATGGCTGACGCCAAATTTTCCCATGCACCATTGGATTGATAGTTTGGATATGCCGCAATTGGCGCTGCTACAACACGCCCCGCTTCAACGCGCGCACTATATTGAATGGTTCACCAAGCGCCGATTTTATCCGCAAAAAAATAAGCTTGATGTTTTGGCAAGTCCGGCAACGGGGCTTTATTTTTTGGAAAATACGCCAATGGTGATTTGTCAGGCGACGTGGTTATTAAAAGACGATTCAAATTAATAAAATCAGCGCCAATAAAGCACCCAAGCGCTGTCCGTTTTGACATTAGGGTCATGGTTGATTTTATCTTTTAATGCCAAAGCAGCAATTTTTCCGCGCTCAGGCCCTACCATGACGCGAACGCCGCGGTCGGTTTTGCTCGTTTTAACCTCATAGCCTGCCGCTTTGAGTTTTTTAACGACTTCATCGGCGTTGGCTTGACTGGTGGCAAGCGCTACTTGGACGCCAAAGGTGCCTTTAGCATCGGTTTCTTTCACCGTTTTTCGAGCATCGGTAAGTCGCTTTTCAATATCGGCGCTTTTTTTTGCTTGAGCTTCCTCGGCGCGGCGCTTGTCGTCTTCGGCTTTTTTGGCAGCTTTGGCATCTTGTTGAAGCTTGGTAATTTGGCTTTTTGATGGGATGGTGAGTTTTTGACCGACTTTGAGTGTCGACTCTTTTGAGATGCCATTGGCTTGTGTGAGCGCGGAGAGCGGAACGTGGTATTTTTCAGCAAGCTTTCCTAAGTTGTCGCCGCTTTGAATACTATAGGTGCTTGCCGATTTCGGCGCGGCTTTTGCCGCTTCAGCTTCCTTTTTTTCAGACGCCTTCTTATCTTTTTTATTCATGTTATCGGCAGCCGTTATTTGCTCAGCTTTTTTGTCCGCATCCTGTTTGCTGGCCGTGGTTGCTGTTTTTTGCGCCTGACCATCTTTTGGCTCGGGCGTCGACTTTTGAGTCGCCTCTTGCAACTCGTTTTCTGCTTGCGCCTTAGCCGCCTTAACTTTATCAACGTAGCGCTGATTTTCAGATTTTGATTTAGCCAATGCTTCTGCTTCTGCATTTTCTTGTTCAGCCAGCAGTTCTTTGGCGCGTTTTTCTTGTTCTGCAATTCGTGCCGCCCGCGCTTGTTGTTTTTGTGCCAGCAGGCGTTTTTCAGTGGCAAGATCGGTAGTCAGCGGCGCCGATGGTTGACTGGTGGCTATAGGTTTGGCTGCCACAACAGGCGCCGGCTTGTCTGCCGTATCAATTTGCTGCGCCATGGCAAGCAGCATAATACTGCCACCAACTATCATGCCAATTCCTAAAAAAGTTTGTCTTGACCAGATCATGCGTTTATCTCTTCAATTTAAAACCGGAGGTTTGCTATTAATAATTTCATTTGGCACTTTTTTAGCAGGTTCTGATTATAAAACATATCCCTGATATTGTCTGCTTTGACGCTGCCAACACGATTTATGAATAGGTTAAATTTAGCGTTAATAATGCCTCGCCAATGGTGTGAAATGAGCCGCAAACCACGATTAAATCATCTTCATGACTTTGTGCAATAACGGCTTGGGTCGCAAGTTGTAAATTGGTAAAACCTTGAACACGACTTACTTGCTGCTCAGTCAAAACGGTTTGCAACTGCTCAAGCGTTGCTGCTCGTGGATGGTCAATTGGGGCAATAAACCACGCCGAAATGGGCAAGTTTGATGCTCGCAATTCATGAATGACTTTTGTCATATCTTTGTCAGCAAGCATCGAAAATAACAATTTAATACGCGCATTTGGATAAATTTTTTGATGGGATTGCCAAAGCGGCATCAGCTGAGTTAATAAAAACGCCACCCCTTGCTCATTATGCGCCACATCAAATAGCCAATGCCGGTTTGCAAGATGGCGCGCATCAAAGCGCCCTGAAAGTTTGACGGATTTTAAAGCCGATTCAATCGCTTCAATAGTAACGTTTAATGGGCTAGCAAGCACGGCAGCAAGCGCGTTGGCGGCGTTAATCAATGACAGCTTTGGTTTTGGCAACTGCAAGGTAACTGCAGCATTGCTAAATTGCCAAGTAGCCTCATCGACACTTTGGTAGCTAAAATCGGTTTGCGCTTGATAGCAAGTGACGTGATGCTCAAGGATTTTATCAGCAACGCTATTTGGCATTGTGGTATCGCCAAAAATCAGCGCAATATCATCACGCAGAATCCCTGCTTTTTCAGCGCCAATCGCTTCAACGTTGTCGCCAAGCCAGTCGACATGGTCGATACCAATGTTGGTAATGACCGCCAAATCAGGGTCAATGATATTCACCACATCTAAGCGACCGCCAAGACCAACTTCAAGCACCCAAACATCGCAGTCATTTTCTGCAAAAATCAGCAGCGCCGCAAGCGTGGTCATTTCAAAAAATGACAAGGTTAAGCCGCAATCAAGCCGCGCCATTTCGACTTGATGAAAGGCGTTGATGAGCGTCTCATCACTTGCCATCTCGCCATTGATGCGAACGCGCTCGTTAAAGTCAAGCAAATGCGGCGATTGATACAGCGCCGTTTTGTAGCCGGCTTGTTGACAAATCTCAGCAATGACCGCCGTGGTTGAGCCTTTGCCATTAGTTCCGGCAACAGTAAACACAAACGCATCGTTTTTTGCTGATTTGAGCACGCCAAGTTTTTCGGCAACCGGAAGCACTCGCGACAACCCCAAATCAATCGCCGAAACGTGAATGCTTTGCATATAATCAAGCCACTCGGTCAGACTTGATTGTAAATTGGGCGCTTGAGTTGGCAGTGCTTGAACTGATGACGGGATAGCCATTAAAAATCCTAATTAAAAAATATGCTAAAAAGCAAAAAAACTTTGAGCAAGTTTAGCCCAAAGCTGCCAAAAACCAAAACCCAAAATTAACAACCAAAAATTCAAGACCAAAAAATAGCGCTTACCGTCAATCGATAACCGCTATTGTTAATACTACAATTTAAAAACGAAATAACTTAAGCACTGATATTTGGTGTCTTGGTCAGTTTGGCAAGTAGGCGATAACTGGTGTCAATCAATTGATGACGATGAACCACTTCATCAACCACGCCATGCTCAAGTAAAAACTCGGCGCGCTGGAATGGCTCCTCTAACGTTTCGCGAACGGTTTGCTCAATCACGCGCTTGCCGGCAAAGCCAATCATCGCTTTTGGTTCTGCCAAATGAATGTCGCCAAGCATCGCCAGTGATGCGGTCACGCCGCCGTAAACGGGGTTGGTCAACACCACCAAATACGGCACGCCTGCCAAGCGCAAGCGCTCAACCGCCGCACTGGTTCTTGCCATCTGCATCAAGGACAATAAGCCTTCTTGCATTCGAGCGCCACCAGAGGCGGCAAAGCAAACGAGTGGCTTGTTTTCATTGAGCGCTTTTTCAGCAGCTTGAACGAAGCGGTCACCCACGACCGACCCCATCGAGCCGCCCATAAAGCGAAAATCAAAGGCACAAGCAACGATGTCCAAATTGCGCAATTTGCCGTACATCACGATAAGCGCTTCAGTCTCGCCGGTTTTGGCTTGCGCTTCGCTCATGCGTTTTGGGTACGGTTTGCTGTCCACAAATTTAAGCGGGTCTTTTGCTACAAATTCTTGACCAAGCTCGCCTTCAACGTCGTCCAAAAACCAGTTCAGACGCTCGCGGGCGGTCATTGCCAAATGCTGGTCGCAATCTGGACAAACGTAACTGTTAAAAATCAGTGCAGTATTGGTGGTCAAGGTATGACAGCTTGGGCACTCCGTTGATGGCTCAGTATTGACCGCCGTTAACGGCGCCGTTAAGTTTTGCTTGACACCTGGAACAGGACGGTCAAACCACAAGGTCTCTGAATTATCAGCAGGGCTTGCAAGCGTTTGAGAATCAGTCATAAATCGTTATCCATAAATCACTATCGCCATGAATTGAGACCAAAACGGCTCAGATGACGCGGTTTGGCGTTTAGTAGAAGCAAATAAAGGGGGTAACAAAAAATCAATTCACTTAGTTTACACACGTAAACTAGATTTAGCAAAGTGATTTATTCACGCATTCAAAGGGATTTGCTACAAATCTTTGCTTTATTTTATGCCGGTAATTCATCAAGCGCGGCGCGAAGCTCGGTCATTTTTGCCATGATGCTGTCTTGAGCCGCTTTAACTGCATTCTTATCATGGGCATCAATATCGGCAAAGTTTTGCACCAAAGCACTTCCCACAATCACGCCATCGGCATGAGCGCCAATGGCTTTTGCCGATGCGCCATCACGAATACCAAAGCCCACGCAAACGGGCAAATCGGTTTCCGCTTTAATGGCTTTTACTTGAGTTGCCACATCTTGCGTATCCAGTGCCGCCGAGCCGGTCACGCCTTTAAGCGACACATAATAAATGTAGCCACCGCAATGGGTTAACACTTGGCGGCGACGCTCAGGCAAGGTGGTGGGCGACAATAAAAAAATCTCATTCATCGCGCCATCTTTTAAATGCTCGGTAAAGCTTCCGGCTTCACTTGGCGGCAAATCAACCATCAAAATCCCATCGACGCCGACCGCTTCGCATTTGGCAACAAAATTGTCATAGCCAATAATTTCAACCGGATTTAAATAGCCCATTAAAATAATTGGCGTTGTCGTGTCAGTTTTACGAAATTCAGCGACCATCTCTAACGCATCGCGGGTGCTTGTTCCTGCGGCCAATGCGCGCTCAGCGGCTAAGGCAACGGTAGGACCATCCGCCATCGGGTCAGAAAATGGCAAGCCCATCTCAATCATATCGGCGCCGTGCTTCACCAAATCATGAAGTAAGCCAACCGTCGTTTCAGGATTAGGGTCGCCTGCCATGATATAAGGGATTAAGGCTTTTTTATGTTGCGATTTTAATTTGTCAAAAGTAGTTTCAATGCGAGTCATTGCTAATCTCAATGTTAATTTTCAATTTATTTGTTCATAAATAGCCGATAAAGATACGTATAAAGCGGCAATACTTAGATTAACCGCCTTATATTTATTCCAGACTTAAGGCATTATATTAAAGCTCAATGCCTTCGGCTTTCATTACCGAGTGCAAATCTTTATCACCGCGACCGGATAGGTTGACGATAATGGATTGCTCAGGGGTCATGGTTTTGGCAAGCTTTAAGGCGTAAGCCAGCGCGTGCGAGGACTCAAGCGCAGGGATAATGCCCTCTTTTTTGGTGACTTCATGGAAACCCTCAAGCGCCTCTTTGTCGGTACAGCCGACGTATTCCACGCGGTTCATGTCCTTTAAAAAGCTGTGCTCAGGTCCCACGCCAGGGTAATCAAGTCCCGCTGAAATCGAGTGCGTTTCTTGAATCTGACCGTCATCATCTGCCATCAAATAGGTGCGGTTACCATGAAGTACGCCTACCCGACCGGCTGCTAGCGGCGCGGAATGACGACCGGTTTCAATGCCGTCGCCGGTGGCTTCAACACCGTACATTTTGACGTCTTTATCATTTAAAAAGTCAAAAAATAAGCCAATGGCATTTGAGCCGCCACCCACGCAAGCCACAAGCGCGTCTGGCAATTTACCCGTTTTTTCTAAATGCTGAAGCCGAGCTTCACGACCAATAATGGCTTGAAAATCACGAACCAGTAGCGGATACGGATGCGGTCCTGCCACCGTGCCAATGATGTAATAGGTAGTATCCACGTTGGTCACCCAATCGCGCATCGCCTCGTTCATCGCATCTTTGAGCGTTCTTGACCCTGAGGTTACCGGAACGACTTTAGTGCCAAGTAAGCGCATGCGGTAAACGTTCATCTTTTGGCGTTCAACATCGTCCGCACCCATGTAAACGACGCATTCAAGCCCCAATCGTGCCGCAATCGTCGCCGTGGCAACGCCGTGCTGACCTGCGCCTGTTTCGGCAATGATGCGTTTTTTACCGCACATTTTAGCAAGCAGCGCCTGACCAATGGTGTTATTGACCTTATGAGCGCCGGTGTGGTTTAAGTCTTCGCGTTTAAAATAAATCTGCGCGCCGCCGATTTCATCACTTAAACGCTTAGCATGATATAACGGCGTTGGTCTGCCAACATAATTGATTAAGTCATTGTGATACTCTTCCCAAAATTTGGGGTCGGCTTTGACTTTAAAATACAGCGCCTCAAGCTCTTCAAGCGCTGCCATCAAGGTTTCAGACACAAATCGACCGCCATGAATGCCAAAATGACCGCGAGCATCGGGAAACTGGTTAAAATCGCTGACCGATTCTGGATTACGGACTGAATTTACAGCTTTTGGGTTGGGCTTCGTTTGGGCAACATCACTCATAACAATTCCTAAACTCATCAGGGAAATAAGGGGATAAATAACATAAGAAAGTTGAACACGAGGAAGGGTCAGCGTTAAGACAACATCATGCTATCGCTGACTAAAAATCAAAGTTGCCATCGGTCGCGTTTGACCGCTTTCATAAAGGCGCGCATTTTAGCGGCATCTTTTTTGCCTTTTTGGGCTTCAATACCGCCGCTGACATCAACGCCTTTGATAGGTAAGTGAAGCGTTTGTGCGACGTTTTCAGGAGTTAAGCCGCCCGCTAAAATAATCGGCAAAGCGCTGTCCTCAGGAATTAATTCCCAATCAAAGCGCTGACCGGTGCCGCCGTATTGCGCCTCATGATAGGCATCTAAAATCACCCCGCTTGCGCCCGCAGCAGCAAAGTCGTTAATTTTTTGGGCAACTGAAGCTTTCAAGTCCGATTGCGAGTTGACCCGAAGCGCTTTAATCCAGCGTTTATTGACCATGCCTGCCAAAGTTTGGCAATCGCTTGCGCTTTCATCGCCATGAAACTGAATCACATCAATGGCGACATTTTGACAAATCTGACGAATATCATCTTTTGACGCATTGACTACCAGTGCAACAATCGTGGTAAACGGCGGAATTATCGAGCTAAGCGATGTTGCCATCTCAAGACTAACCGCTCGCGGGCTTGGCGGGTAAAATACCAAGCCGACCGCATCCGCGCCCAAAGCAGCAGCGGCTTTAGCGTCGTCAATTTGGGTAATTCCACAAAACTTTACTTGCATCTTGTGACCTGATATCGCGTTGTCAAAGGGAGGACAATTAAAAAAATAAATTAAAAATAAGGCGCATTTTTAAGCTAAATTTAACAAATATTAGCGCGACTTTTACCATGGCTTAGTGATAATTTGTTACTGCGCTTTAAACTGCATGGCAACCAAAAACTTATCCTAGCATACTTTTATTGATAGTTTTGCTTTCAAAGAAAAAAAGGATTTATAAATGGCTAAATCGGTGGCAGATTCAGTTAAAAATGACGCTCAACCCAGTATTAACCAACCCAAAAGTAAACCGCTGCATTATTTAATGTGGTTTCGCCGTGATTTGCGCCTTGAGGACAATACGGCGCTTAGCGCAATTTGCGAAAAAGCCCATAAAGACGGTGCAAAGCTCAGCGCGGTTTTTTTTATTACCCCCGAGCAGTGGCAAACTCACGACCAATCGCTTTGCCAAACTGACCTTATTTTACGAACGCTGCCAATTTTAGCAAACGACTTACAAGATAAGCTTAATATTACGCTTTGGGTCAGTAGTTGTCCCACGTTTAATGACAGTATCGACAGCTTAACCAACCTTTGCCGCGCGCAAAATATCAGCCTTGTGATGGCAAATCATGAGTATGAAGGCAATGAAATCACCCGTGATAATGCCCTTGGCAAACAGCTTACCGAGATGGCCATCGACTTTGAGCGTCATCATGACCAGTGCATCCTACCGCCTGCCAGTGTTTGTAATGGTGATGGCAATATGTATCAAGTTTTTACCCCATTTTATAAAAAATGGCAAGCGACCCTTGATATTAGCCCCATCACGTTGCATCAGCCAAAGCGCATTCACCAAAATAGCGCTGAAAAGTTGCCGTTTCCTGAAAATTTTGTCCATGACATCGATAAAATAACGGCGCTTGCTAAAGAAGTTTTACACGACTATCAAAAAACTTGGCAAAAAAAGGCGCAACATATTAACGCTGCCGCCCAACTTAACCAAAGCCGCCTTGACTATCCGGCAGGCGAAAGCGCGGCCAAAGCGCGCCTTGTCACTTTTATTAAAGATGATATCAAGCGCTATGATTCCGGTCGCGATGTTCCAAGCCTTGATGCCACCAGTCGGCTGTCGGCGTATTTGACGCTTGGGGTCATTAGCGCTCGGAAATGTTATTTAACGGCTCAGGCGCAATTGCAAAATGACAACAGCGACAGCGATAACCCCGACATTCGCCGCTGGTTGAGCGAGCTTGCTTGGCGCGACTTTTATCGTCATGTCTTAGTTGCCCGTCCCGACCTCATTTACCATCATGCTTATAAAAAAGACGTCGATGCCAAAATCCACTGGTCGTATGATAAAGACGATTTTGACAAGTGGTGTCAAGGCAAAACCGGCGTTCCACTCGTTGATGCCGCCATGAAAAGCTTAAACGCCAGCGGATTTATGCACAACCGCTTACGGATGGTCACCGCGATGTTTTTAACCAAAGACTTGCTCATCGATTGGCGCTTAGGCGAGCGCTATTTTATGCAGCAATTGATTGATGGCGACTTTGCGTCAAACAACGGCGGCTGGCAGTGGAGCGCCTCAACGGGCAACGATTCCGCGCCTTATTTTCGGATTATGAACCCGTTTAGTCAGGGTAAAAGCCACGACCCTGAGGCAATTTTTATTAAAAGGTGGCTTCCTGAACTCAAAGACATTCCGGCAAGTATTTTGCACACCGAAAGCAAATTGAACAAAGCGCTTGGCAAGGGCGGAAAATTTGCTCAAGTTGATTATCCTATTCCCATGGTTGAGCATAAACTTGCCCGCGATTTTGCCATTAGCCAGTTTAAACAACCCTCTTAGCAGTAACTTTGTAGTTAATGCTTATTTGCCGTGGTGCTGTTGGTCTAATTCCACCAAATGATTAATCGCCTTATTCATGCCGTGCATAATTTGCCCAAGCAGCACTTGCTGTTTGGTGACCACAATGGCAATCATCGGCTGATGTTTATTGGGAACTGAGCTTATCATAATCTTGCCATCTTGGGCGTCTAAAATCACCGAGCGGCAGCCGGTCAATTGCGCTTCATTGGTCAGTGCTTGAACCAGCGCTAAAATAGAGCTGCCAACGGCGGACAGCTTGCCGCCATCATAGTTTTTTTGAAAAATTGAGCTGACCTCAAAGCCATCGGTGGACGCTAACAGCACCCCATCGATGCCGCTTGTGGCGTGAATCAGCTCATGAAGTATCTCTTTTGCGGCGGTTAAATAGGCTTCAGCCGGCTTGACCCGATTTGATTCTGATTGAAACAACGCATTCATAGTACATTACCCATATTTTTAGGAGTGATTGGACAACTAGCCTTGCTCAAGCGCGGTGATGATGGTCTCAACGAGCAGCAGTACGTCGTCTTTTTTGCGCATATCGACCGGATAAATGGGCAGATTGCGATTGTTTTCCTCAAGCCAATTGCGGTAAATTTCAAACGAGCGCTCCGGCATTTTATCCACTTGGCTGACGCCAACAATAATCCGGCCCTGATAAATCTTATCAAAAGTTGCCAAATAATGCGCCAAATCTTGAACCGGATTTGCCGCAGAATGGTCAATCAAAATAATCACCCCAAGCGCGCCTTGCGATAATATCGGCCAAATAAAGTTAAAGCGCTCTTGACCGGGCGTACCATAAAGTCCAATGCTGGTGCCTTCATCTAAAATCAGCTCGCCATAATCCATGCCAACGGTGGTCAGCGCTTTGGTATGCGCGTCCAAATCGGTATTTTGAACTTCCGTTGATACCACCGAGATGTCCGATAAACTGGCAATCGCTTGGGTTTTTCCGGCGCCCATTGGGCCACTAAAGACGATTTTAAGACGCTGCATATGCTACCCTTTATTGCGGCTTGACTGGTTAAAATTTCATATTATAACTAAAAAAATGTCTATTTTTAACTGAAAATTTTAAATCATGGTGATTGTTTAAATCAAACTTGCTGCCAAGCAGCTGATTAGCGTGAGTAAAAACACAAAGCGCCCCACCCAAATATTGGCTAAAAATGCTTGAAAACAAGCTTTCGGTTGCCGTGATAAACACGCCTTATTTTGCTTAGCAAACATCATTGCCACAAGCGCTAGCCCAAAAATCGGTAGGATACCAAGCGAGGTTGGCGCAAAATAATGCCAAAATACAATGCCCATCATCAGCAAAAATAACGATTGCAGCAGGGCAATTATCAAAACCTCATGGCGACCAAAGAGTATCGCCGTTGATTTGACCCCAATTTTTAAATCGTCCTCACGGTCTGCCATCGCGTACTGGGTGTCATAAGCCACCGTCCAGCACATATACGCCAAAAACAGCAACCAACACCAACTATCGGTCGTACCCAAAATTGCCACAAACGCCATCGGAATTGCCCAACCAAAAGCAGCTGCCAAAAATACCTGCGGCAAATGGGTAAAGCGCTTCATAAACGGATAAATAAACGCCAAAGCCACCGCAGCAAGCGACCAATAAAACACTGAAACTGGCAAAAATAATAGCAAACTTGCGCTTAACACCACCAAAACTAAAAACGCGGCAATAGCTTCACGACCTGAAAGCCTGCCATCGGCAAGCGGTCGCCCTTTAGTTCGGGAAACATGACCATCAACGCGCCGGTCAGCAAAATCGTTAATCGCGCAACCTGCTGCCCGCATCAAGATTGCCCCAATCGCAAACAAAATAAACACTTTGGCACTTGGTAATGCGGCTATTTTTCCTGAACTTTGCGCCGCGCTCATTGCTGCCAACATCACCCCCCAAAGCGTTGGCCAAAGCAAAAGCTCAATGCCAACAGGCTTATCAAAGCGGGTTAATTGGACATAAGCAAACAGCTTATCTTTTACGGTTAAAGTCATCATCACACTGCTATTTTTGATTGTTAGCGCCATCAAGCGACTGCCATAATTGCGCCGCTTCCACCAAGCTTAATTCAGGATAGTGCTGCCTGAGTGCTTTAATGGCTTCGATTTGGCTTTTATTTTGCGCCATTTGGTCTTGTAAAAACGCTTGCTGCTCGCTTGGGTCACGCTTTAGCAGCAATTGCGCTTTGAGCTTTTTATTTTCCATTCGCAGCCCAATGTTCATCAGCAACAGCGCCGCGACAAACACCCAAATTATCAGTGTTCCCATCACTTTCCCCCAACTTAAGCAATGCTTATCTTAGCATACAAAATAAGCATCAAAGCGCACGGCATCATTTTGCCATGAGTCATCAGGGGTCGTTTTTGCTAAAAACGGCGCTTGCTTGGGGCGTTTGACAATAACGCGGCAGGTTTTATTTGGGTTAATTAACAAAGCTTTGGCATTTGCTAATAATTCGCTTTCCTCGCTAAGCGTGGGTGGTGGCGCGATATGATGCAGCGCTTGCATTCGTTTATTCACTTGCGCCCCGCGACCGGATTTTGCATCTAAATAACTGTCCTCGGGAAACATCGGGTCTAAATAAACCACGTCAAAGTCAGCTTGAGCTTTATTCTGACTTTGATAAAACGCTTGCAAATCCATAGCGTAAATTTGCAATCGTGCCATCAGCTTTTGCCAGTTTTTCTCATGGCTCATGCGAAACTGTTCAGCGGTCAGTAACAGCGCCATCATCGGCAATTTTTCAAGCAAGGTGACGTTCGCGCCGCTACTGGCTAAAATCAGCGCATCATGACCAAATCCGGCGGTGGCGTCCAATACCTTGCTGCTACTGGTAATTTTTGCCGCTTGCAACAGTAATTCAGATTTGCGACCTGCCGTCACTATCCGCTTTTGCAATTTATCCCAACTTGGCGTGACCTCACCTTGGGCGCTTAACCAAGTCAGTTTATTATGCTTATCCAGCCATAAATTTGGCGTGTTATCAGCCGCTAATATTACTTGCTGCTTTTGCGAGGGCTTTTTATCAAGCTTGCTTATCACAAAGTTTATTGGCAGTTGCCGCTTGACAATCAGGGCAATTAACTCATCAATGTACGGCTTTTGGCGGTCATCAGCGTAATTTAATTGATAAGTTAAGCGATAGTTGAGCTGATGATTGTTTTGCCCTGTCATTGTCTTACCCTGCCATTTGATAGCCAAAACCCCAAGCTGCAATCAAAACGGCAATTCCGGTGATGATTCGCAGCCAAGCAAAAATCTTAAAGTCGCGGCGACTGACCCAAGCCACCAGCAAGCGGATACAAAGCAGCGCCACCACAAATGACACCACCGTGCCAACGCCAAGAACTGCCCAATCTTCAGAAGTTTGCATGACATCACCGTGCTTTAACAAATCGAGCAGCGCAGCACCAACAATCACCGGAATCCCTAAGAAAAAAGAAAACTCCGCCGACGCCTTTCGCGATACCCCAAGCCAAAGTGCGCCAATAATCGTCGCCCCTGACCGCGACGTCCCCGGAATCAGTGCCAAACATTGAATCAAGCCAACCAGTAACGCCGTTTTAAAATTAACGTCCTCAGCTTCTTCGGCGATGATTTTTTTAGGGCGATTTTCCACGTAAAAAATTAACAAGCCGCCAACAATTAGCATAATGGCAACAATCACCGGATGGAACAAATACAGCTTAATTTCATCAGCAAAGGTAAAGCCGACCAGCATCACCGGAATGGTGGCAATAATCAAGCTCAATCCCAATTGGCGCGGATTGCTCATGCCTTCAGCTTTGCCAGTGAGCAGTCCTGTCAGCGCATGCCAAAGCCTGCCCCAATAATCGTAAATGACCGCCAAAATTGCGCCCAATTGCACCACCACCACGAACAAATCGACCTTTTCTTTCGTCCAAAAGCGCATCAAATCGGCGGATAAAATCAGATAGCCGGTGCTTGAAATGGGCAAAAACTCAGTGATGCCCTCAACAATTCCCATGATGACGGCTTTAATTAATAGCAAAATATCCACAATAAGTGTCCTAAAACAGCGCTTTTGCTGTGATGATAATAGTTGGCGAATAAAAAATGAATGGTAAAAATCAGGCTTTATTTTTATAGCTTTTGCAAATTTTATCGTTAAGCTTTGCCCTGCTCTTTTAAGGTTTTCCAAGCTTGGTTGCGAAGGTAGTTTGGTAAGGCAAGTTCGGCGTTAACGCCGCCAGTTGCCGCAAATTTTGCCGCGCCCAATTTGGCAATAATGATAGCGTCAGGGCTGATTTGCTCAAAAATGGCTTGCTCGGGCTGCAACGTTAAAAACGGCGCGCCATTACCAAAAGTCGGTAGCTTAAGCGGGGTCGGTGATTGGTAATCAAGTAATTTTTCACCATCAACGTTAAATAATTCTGGGTTATTTTTTTGGTCAGCGCGTTGATTGTGATTTAAGTTTTCTTCAATAACTGGCGCCATAATTTGGCTTGCCGCATCTAGCTGATATTCGCCAAAATAAACTTGCTGCATCCGCGCATCAAGGGCGCTGTAACCGTGGGTGACACCAAACTGCTCAAAAGCGCTTTGGGCAATGGCTTGCAAGCTTGACACACCAACACAAGGCAAATCATGGGCAACCGCTAGCGCTTGGGTGACGGCGGTATTGATGCGAATACCGCTAAAGGCGCCAGGACCTTGATTAAAAATCAGCGCTGAAATTTCGGCTAGGCTGAGGTTTGCTTGGGTTAAACAGTGCTCAATCATCGGTAGGATTTGCTGAGATTGTTGGCGTTTTCCAAGCTCAGTTGCTGCCGCCAATACGTTTTGCTTATCATCAATAATGGCGACCGAGCATTTATCAAGCACGGTTTCCATGGCTAAAAAGGTCATATCTTGCGCCCAAGCTTCAACTAAAAAAGAGCGCTTATCATAGCATTTTGATTGATTTTTGGTGGCAAAATTATCTTGATTTCACAGTTTCTTCATCACCAAGAATTTCACGAAATTTGACTCTGGCTTAAGCAGCTTCAAAGGTATTTAACTTTAATCCCCCATGCTTTATAATGTTTTGCTATTGTTGACTAAAATTTATAAGCAAGGCTAAGCGGTTTTACCGCCCTTTTACGGATAACCGCTTAACTTGCCGGAGCGCCTCATGCATCATCACGTTTTATATGACGATGGTCACCACAAATGCGTGGCTTTTTCTATGCCTCATGACGAGGAAAGCGTCCCATCAAACCAGTTTTTAATCATCGATGGCAATGATGCTGCCGTGATTGACCCTGGTGGCGATTTGACCTTTTCTCCGTTAACGATTAATATCATCAAACACACGCGGCTCAACAACATCCGCTACGTCATCGGCTCGCACCAAGACCCTGATATTATCGCCTCAATGCCGCGCTGGCTGATTCATGTTGAGCAAGCAAAATTGCTGATTCCTAAAATTTGGGAGCGGTTTTTGCCGCATTACAATTCAGCCTTTACCAAAGGTCGGCTCAAAGAAAGCTTGGCAGCGCGCTTGATTACCATGCCCGATAGCGGCGGCTTTTATCCCCTTGGTAAAAGCGGTATTGTGGCGATTCCGGCGCATTTTTTGCACTCGGTGGGCAATTTTCAATTTTACGACCCCATCAGTAAGATTTTGTTTTCAGGTGATATGGGCGCGTCCCTTGTTGGTGATTCAGGCGTTGCGGTGAGCGATTTTCAGCAGCATATTAGCAAGATGGAAGGCTTTCACCGCCGTTATATGCCAAGTAAAAAAGCCACCAAACTGTGGGCGGATGCGGTTCGCGATTTGGACGTATCAATGATGGTACCGCAGCACGGCTGTAGGTTTGAAGGCGATGAGATGTATCAGTTGTTTTTAGACTGGATAAGTCAGCTTGATTGCGGCATTGATTTGTTCACGGCGCAAAATTATCAATTTAAGCAGCATTTGCCTGTTTACGAAGACGGTTAACACGGACTTTTGCGCCATAAAAAAGCCCCAAAATTAGCTTGGGGCTTTTTTAGTGGTTCAAAATCAGCCATTAAAAGCGGGTTTTAAACTTTTTGGGTGCTTGGTTTTGCAAAGCTTGCATTTGCTTTTGCATCTCCTCCGCACTTGGCAAGTTGTTTGGGTCAAGTCCCATTTGTTTGGCAAGCTGAGCTTGATTGACATCTTTCATGCCAGCGCCTGCCGCTGAAGCAGAAGCAGAAGCATTGTTGCCACCAAATAACGGACCGCCGCCGCCCGTTGCCCCACCAGCTAAGCCTTGCATGGCTTTCATCATTTTGCTGATGCCTTCAGGTTTAGAAATCATTTTCATCATTTTTGCCATTTGCTTGTGTTGTTTGAGCAAGCGGTTGACGTCTTGGATTTCACGACCCGACCCTGCGGCAATTCGGCGCTTGCGGCTTGGGTTGATTTTATCAGGATTGCGGCGCTCAAAGGGGGTCATTGAGTTAATTAAAGCTTCCATCTCGCGGACTTTTTCTTCAGGTTTGGCTTCCTCAACGGCTCTTTGGATGTCTGAGCCGCCCATGCCGGGCATTTTATCCAAAAATCCTGCCATGCCGCCCATATTTTTCATTTGCTGA
The DNA here is from genome assembly GCF_055397455.1 of Psychrobacter sp. GTC18467. Taxonomy (NCBI): domain Bacteria; kingdom Pseudomonadati; phylum Pseudomonadota; class Gammaproteobacteria; order Moraxellales; family Moraxellaceae; genus Psychrobacter; species Psychrobacter sp. GTC18467. Next base: position 1,881,388 of record NZ_AP038920.1, on the reverse strand, counting down.
AATTGGGTCAGTAAATCCTCTAGGTCAAACTCGCCGCCTTTTTGGATTTTCTTCGCCATTTTTTCGGCTTTTTCGCGGTCAATTTTTTGCTCAACTTCCTCAACCAAGCTTAACACGTCGCCCATGCCAAGGATTCGCTGGGCAATACGCTCAGGGTGGAACACATCAAGCGCGTCTAGTTTTTCGCCGCGACCCAAAAATTTAATGGGCTTGCCAGTAATTGCACGAACAGACAACGCCGCGCCGCCGCGAGCATCACCGTCAGTTTTGGTTAAAATCACGCCAGTTAATGGCAGCGCATCGTTAAAGGCTTTGGCGGTATTTGCCGCATCTTGACCGGTCATTGAGTCAACGACAAATAAGGTTTCAGACGGGTTAACCGCAGCCGTCAGCGCTTTGATTTCGTCCATCATCACATCATCGATGTGCAAGCGACCGGCAGTATCAATAATCAAAATGTCTTGGTATTGAATTTTGGCTTCTTCAATGGCGCGGCGGGCAATGTCAATCGGGCTTTCATCAACGCTTGAGGGCACAAACTTGGCATTAACTTGACTTGCCACTTGCTCAAGCTGCTGAATTGCCGCAGGGCGATAAACGTCGGCAGAAACGAGCATGACTTTTTTCTTTTGCCGCTCTTGTAAATATTTAGCAAGCTTCCCTGCCGTGGTGGTTTTACCTGCCCCTTGCAGCCCTGCCAGCAAATAAACGACCGGCGGCTTTCCGGTCATTTCAAGCGCTTGGTTGGCGCTGCCCATCATTTCGGTCAGCTCATCGTGAACGATTTTGACAAATGCTTGACCGGGGGCAAGCTCTTTGAGCACTTCTTCGCCAAGGGCTTGTTCTTTGACGCGCTTCACAAAGTCGCGGGTAACCGGAAGCGCGACGTCCGCCTCAAGCAGCGCCATTCGCACCTCGCGCAGGGTGTCTTTGATGTTGTCCTCGGTCAACTGGCTGGTGCCGACGATATTGCGTAGGCTTGAGGATAGACGTTCGGTTAAGGTATCAAACATAACAAGCTCTCTTTAATTTTAATAACGCTATTATACGATAATTGGGGGCGTCCCGCCTTAAAATTGATTAAAATCAGGGAAGTAACGTTGACAATTAGCAATCATTTTTATTAAAAAATCAAACTATCGCCTACTTTTTAAAGGACGAATAACAATAACTCTCAATTAATGGCTATTTTATGCTAAATTGAAGCATTATTCTAATCATACCATTTAGGCGGCTAAGACCGTAGTTTTTAGCTGATTTTCAATGGTGCGGTTCATGGTTGAGGATTTGCCTGTGCTTATGGCATTTGTAATCGCAGTTATGGCTTATGCCGCGGTCAGTGGCTATCTGTTGTGGGCGCTTTTGACGGACGCGACCATCAATAAAATCATCAGTGTGGCATTATTGACCATCGCTTTGATTGGTCACGCCGTTGCCCTTTATCCGCATATTTTTACGCTTTATGGGCTAAATTTTAACTTATTTAATGTGTTAAGTTTAATCAGCCTGTTGTTTGTGTTTTTTTATGTGCTGTTCAGCTTATATCGACCTATTTTAAGCTTAGGGATTCTGGCCGCGCCAACTGGGCTTATTGGCGTAACGCTTGGCTTTGTTGGTCGTGCGCCCTATCGACCGATGGCTGAGGTCAGTCTTGGTCTTGAAGCGCATATCTTGCTGTCGTTTGCCGCTTATTGCGTGCTGCTTATGGCAGCGGTTCAAGCGCTGTTTTTACGGCTGCAAATCCGCGAATTAAAACACCAAAGTATTCACCGCTTTTGGGTCAACAAACTGCCGTCTTTACAAAGCATGGAAAGCCTGCTGTTTGACATGATTTTGATGGGATTTGTGCTGCTCAGTATCGCGCTTGGACTTGGCTTTGTTTATGTTCAAGATTTGATGGCGCAGCACATCGCTCACAAAACGGTCTTTAGTGTGCTGTCTTGGCTGCTGTTTGGCGTACTGCTACTTGGTCATTGGCGCTTAGGTTGGCGCGGCAAACGGGCAGCAAATATCACCATTTACGCATTTATTTTATTGGCGATGGGCTTTGTGGGCAGTAAGTTTGTGCTTGAGATGATGCTTTGATCGAGTAAAAATAAGATATAAATAATAAAAAAGCCCTAATTGAGATTAGGGCTTTTTAGTATAATTTTAATAAATTGACAAATTAATATACGGTTATTGTTCGCGTAGTTTTGGTCGCGTCTGGTGCAGGTGATTGAACCACAATTTTTATTTGGTCACCGCGGCGGCAATCTTCGTAACTAATACCGTAGCTGACTTGAGCACTAGGAATTTTACCTATTCCTAGGTTGACTATATTGGGAACAGTCTCAAAACCGCTGGTTATTTCAGCTTTACAAGTCACGTTTTTATACTCCACCGTTAATGACGCCCCATCGGTTAACCCTGTTGAAGCCATACCTGTTCCATCTGCCCCAATAGATACAGAAACTGAAGTAGATCCTGATTTGACCGCCACAGAGCTGTTAGGCTCACCACCTGTCACATATATAACATTACTTTTTAACGTCGCTTGAGGCGAATAATCAGTTTTGTCCACAGCGCTGACTGCAATAGTCGTTCCGGATGCCATCGAAACCGTTCGCTCAGAATTACCAAACATTCTAAATGCTACAAATCCAGTTCCTGAAGGAAAAGGACTTGGCAAACCCTCAAAGGTTGGTGTATTTTCAGCAAGGCCCATCACAAATTGAAAGCGTAACGTTGCTGCTAACTGGTTGTCACAAGTTCCAGCAATATTAGGTTGGCTAAAAGATGAAGCAGCACAAACTGCTCCTGAAGCACCACGTTTATAAACAAACTCACCTAACCCACTGTCATATCGATTATTCTCGTTATCATCACGGAAAAAATCTCCGATATTACGTGTTAAGATATCTACGCCCGCTGTATATTTATTGTCGCCATTGACGTCAGTATAGCTTTTGTCGCCTTCCACATAGGCAATCACTGAGGCGCGGTAGTCTACAGGTCTTGGGTTTTGAGTGCTGAACTCAACACTACAAACGCCGCCTTTCGTCATACAGTTAGGCTGAACTCGACCACCTTCACTGACAAAGCTGACTACGGTTCCATCTGGAACAGGATTTCCCACACGGTCAATCAGACGCGCGGTGATGGTAGCGGTATCACCATCAACGCCATAAGCCAGTACGTTTTTACTCATTGAAATACTGACGCCATCTTGTGTGGCACGACCGGTTGCGACAGAGACATTTTTTGATAAGGCGGAAATGTTTGGATCATTCGCTAAGGTGGCTTTAATTTCTACCGGTCCTGGCAGTACGCCAGGATAAAGATTAACCACCACCTTACCTTGTGAATCACTCTTCACAGTTTGTGGAGCTTTGTTATTTAGGCTAACAAAGCTAAAGTCAGTTGGCGCATACTGCTGACTGATAATGACTTCTTTATTTGCCGCAGGGCGACCGTTGGCATAAACGGTAAACTCTAGTTGCCCTGAACTTGATGAGCCACTATTGCTCGCGCCTAGTTTAACTTCATTGGCTGTGGTATAAACGATTGAGCTTGCAGCAATACTTGCAATATTAACCGTTACCGTTTTTCTTGCACTTGGGGCGTTTTCAGGAGTAATTGTTATTGTTTGTGTACCCTCGCAAAGATTGCCGGCTTGGTCAATGGCTTGATAAGTGGTGATGATGTCACCTTGGTTACTCGAAACCACGCTATTTTTATCAAATGATCCACAGCTAGCGCTAAAGTTGACGGTCACATCATTTTGATAGCTATTGGTTAACGCATCTTTGGTCTTGAGAGTAATATTAGTATTACTTCCAGATTGCAAAGTGCTGCTAGCAATAAGGATATTATCAAGAATCACATTTACTGACTGAAGCGTAAAGTAATAAGCTGGCGTTACTGCTGTGGCGTCATTATAACTTGCTGTAGCAGTGAGCTGATAGCTACCTGTATCTGAATTGTTGATAGGTTTAACAGAAATGCTTGCTTCACCGGCTTCGTTAGTCAGCACCGCACCATTCGTAGAGCCAAAGGTTACCCCTTCACCAGCAAAGGTTACAATAGCATTACTGATAGGATTGCCTTTTTCATCAATAACACTAACGGTCGCTTTAGCACCAGCTGAGGTAATAACTCGGGTCACATCGCCATTGGTATCGGTCAAAGCGATGCTTGAAATGTTGACCTTTTCAACAGGAGCTCCTGTGCCATCTCCGCCTGGGGTTGGCTGAACGCCTAAATCAGGAGTTGGCGCTAAGACGTCTGTACCATCGCCACCTCCGCATCCAGCAAGCACTAAAGCTAAGCTTAGCGCACCCAACTTAAAGAGAACTTTTGAGGAAGTTGGTAATAACAACGGCATGATTAAGACTCCAAAAGCAATAACTGCATCGCCCTTATCGTAAGGCGTAGAATTGACATTGCAGCGCGCAACTATAGTTTTATAACAAAGTGTAGTTAAATTCTAACAGTAACTTTACTGACTTTTGTCTTAAGTTACAACCAAAACTTTGTTTTTTGGGTCAAATAATCAATTACATAGCTTTTATAATGACGACTTGAGCCGATCAAGGATTATGGCGTGATTAATAAAAACATTTGAATAATCAGCGTTTTTATGGTATAAATGTCGGCTTTAAAAATTTCTGAATTGCCTTTGGATTGTCATCTGCCTTTAGTGACAGCTTTTAGGTCAAATCAACCTTCATTCAGCTCGTCTTGGTGCAATGTATCGTGTGCTGCGTCCATGCCGCAAAATTGCGCGCTTTGCCCAGACCGACGTAACGCTTTACGTCTTATAGATTAGGAGTTCGCCATGTCTAAAGTTTGTCAAGTGACTGGAAAGCGCCCTATGGTGGGTAACAATGTTTCGCATGCAAACAACAAGACCCGTCGTCGCTTTTTGCCAAACCTTCAAAACCACCGTTTTTGGGTTGAGTCTGAAAACCGCTTTGTTCGCCTTCGTGTGTCCACCAAAGGTATGCGCGTTATCGACAAATTAGGTATTGATAAAGTGCTTGCAGATTTGCGCGCCAAAGGTCAAAAAATCTAAGCCCAAGCGCTTGATTGCCATTATTTAAAGGAAATTGTCATGAGAGATAAAATTAAATTGGTATCAACTGCTGGTACTGGCTATTACTACACCACCACCAAAAACAAGCGTACCATGCCGGGAAAAATGGAAATCAAAAAATTTGATCCAAAAATTCGCCAGCACGTGATTTTCAAAGAAGCGAAAATCAAGTAAGTTTAACACTGCTTTTTTAGGGTAAAAAAAGGGCTTATCGATGGATAAGCCTTTTTTATGGTCAACTTTTAAAGCTTTCACGATTGAGCTAACTGTAACGCGTTGGCTCTTGGTCGTAAACCTGAGCATGCCAGCGGCTGATTTGCTTTTGCATAATCACTTGAATCGCCGCTTGAATCATATGCTGACCAATGGCATGGGTATCCGTACCAAGCAGCTCTTTTAGTTTGTCCGAAAAATCAATGGTCATTAAAGCGTCATCACTACTGCCCGTTTCCCGAAGTAGCAGCTGACCTTGGTCATTTTCTATCAGCTCAAGGGTGGTTTCTTTCGCCATTTTTGCAAATCGTTCAGTCTCAAGGTCAAAATCAATTTCTTTATCAATGTCATAGGGCATTGTCGTCATCCTTATTGTCCCGATTTTTTTACGGGTAATCGTGTCATACCCTTACAATGGATGCTTTTTATTCAAAATTCAAGGACAATTATGCAAGCCATCAAGACCTATGGCTTGGCATTAACGCCAATAGCGCAGCTTGGCAAGGGTAAATAAAAACGCCACAAACATGCCCAAATAGTAGGTCAGCTTCAAATCAAAGCTTGGGTCGCGATATTTAAGCGGCAGTGCTGCCGTTGCTGTTGCGGTTGGGATAATCAGCAGCATCAGCAGCCAGTTTTCAATGACGTTCAGCCAACCTTGCAACCCTGTGCCGTGACGTAAGGCGCCAAGCCCAAGCAGCAGGCAGCCAATAATAAGGGCAATAAATAAGACCTTTGGCAGCTCTTTTGGGAAAATCAGCGCTGCCACGTTAAAGGAGTTTTGCATAAGCTTGCCTCAGTCAATCACAATCAGCTGTACGATCCCATCAGCCAAAGCATGGAAATACAAGCGGTAAGCCAACCGAGCGTTAGGGCATTGCGCGACGCAATGTTTACCCCTTTAATCTTATTTACAATTCGCGAGCCGACCCAAAAAAACAGCGGAATGCCAATCACAAACGCCGGAACGATAACGGCAGCATGAGTTAACACCTCCATCACATCGTCACCGACAATCAAGCGAAAAACATAGCCTGCCAGACTTAAAATTAAAGCAAAAATCGCAAGCCCAATGGTAATGCCTTTAGGAACAAGGCTTTGCGTTGGTTTTTCAGCTTTATTTAAGATTGAAAAATGAGCAGTCATAAGTCACCTCATTAAAAAATGCGTTGACACTATCGCAATTAGGCGACAGCCTTGATTACGCCTGAGTGGCTGATTTAGTTACCTTTGCCAACTCCGCGCGCAGGGCATCAATAGCGGTTTTATAATCGGCTTGATTAAAAATTGCTGACCCTGCCACAAACATATCCGCACCGGCTTCGGCAATGTCGCGGATATTTTTGGCATTTACGCCGCCATCCACTTCAAGGCGAATGTTACGACCGCTTTGGTCAATGAGTTTGCGAACCGCGCGAACCTTATCCAGCGTACTTGGGATAAACGACTGACCACCAAAACCGGGGTTGACGCTCATGAGTAGGATTTGGTCAACTTTATCCATCACATGGTCAAGGCAATGCAGCGGAGTTGCAGGATTAAGCACCAAACCACATTTTGCGCCGCCATCTTTAATCAGCTGCAAAGAGCGGTCGATATGCAAACTTGCCTCAGGGTGAAAGGTGATGATGCTTGCCCCTGCCTTTAAAAACTGCTCAATCATGCCATCAACAGGCGATACCATCAAATGAACATCAATCGGCGCGTCAATGCCAAAGTCACGAAGCGCTTGGCAAATCATGCTGCCAAAGGTCAAATTTGGCACGTAATGGTTGTCCATGACATCAAAATGAACCACGTCCGCCCCTGCCGCCAAGACGTTTGCCACCTCCTCACCAAGCCTTGCAAAATCGGCAGATAAAATGGAGGGCGCAATTAGATAATCAGAAGCGACAGAGCGGTTGGCAGTCATAACATTTCCATAAAGTTTAATGAGCAAGATGAATAGCACTTACGTTATGGGTATGATAGCAAAAAATTGCAATCGTAAACATGGCTTAAAGCTGAGCCATTTGATAATGATGCTGGATGTGGTCATTGATAAAACTTTGAATAAAATAATAGCTGTGGTCAAATCCGGCTTGGTAGCGTAGTGTTAAAGGCTGACCGGCTTTAAAGCACGCCTCTTGCAGCTTTTGCGGCAGCAACTGACCGTCGTGAAAAAATTCATCATCCGCGCCTTGGTCGACCAAAATGCTTGCGTATTGCTGTCCTGACGCTGCTATAACTTTGGCGGCATCCGCAGTTTCCCAAAGTGCTTTATCGTCGCCAAAATATTCCAAAAATGCCGCTTGACCCCAAGCGGACTCACTGGCAGCGCAAACCGGTGACAACGCCGAAACGCTGACAAATTTACTTGGAAATTTAAAGCCTAATAATAACGCGCCGTGACCGCCCATCGAGTGCCCCATGATGCCAATGCTGCTGATAGGAAACTCGTCACGAAGCAGACCATAAAGCTCATCGGCGATATAGCTTTGCATATTAAAATGCGCTGACCAAGGCTTTTGCGTGGCATCAACGTAATATCCTGCCCCTTGACCAACAAAATAGCGCTCATCATTGGCAACGTCAATGCCGCTGTTTTCATCACTTCTTGGCGAGGTGTCAGGGGCAATAAAAATCATCCCAAGCTCGCTACAAAGCGCTTGAAAATGGGCTTTGTGAGTGACGTTATCGGCATTGCAAGTCAAACCGGATAAATACAAAATCGCAGGGCAGCGCTGACCTGAAAGCGCATCATCCGGCAGATAAATACTAAAGTTCATTGGCGTTTTGGTGGCGGCTGAGTTGTGGCGGTAATAATGCTGCTCGCCATTAAAGCAGCGGTTGCTTGATGTTTGGGTCAGCTTTGAGGATACGGATAAGCGATGGGGATAAGAAAAAGTCATAATCAGCTCCTGATATGTTGTTATTATGGATTGCGGTTAAGACCTTAGCGTAAATTGACGCTATCGGCAACCGCTGCCCTTTTCCTTTACTATTTAGTGGGCTTGTTCATCGGCACTGCTCATGGTCAGCGCAGGCTCATTGCTAATGGCGGCAGGGTCATCAATCGAATCAGCAGTCAGCGAATCAGCGCCGGCATTGTCGCTTGCAGTGCCATAGCGGTTATCAAACAAGACCTTTTCAAAGGCAGGAAGCGCGGATTTCATGAGGCTTCCGACCGCCATTTGCGGCTCAGACGGCTCAAATCCCATCACGCTTTCGCGAGCTTGAACGCGAAGTTTGGCATTTTCAAAGGCATGGGCAAAGCTGTCACTTTCGCGCAAACTTTCGGCAAAAAAGGCTTGCCCAAAATAGGTCATTTCCGCCGAGTTGGTACAGCCAAACGACATTTTATCGGTAGCAGACGCGGTAATAACCACCGTTGTTGGGGTCATGAGCTCGTCAATAAACGACCCTGAATAACACGCTGAAATCACAATCACCCGCCAGCGGATTCCGGCGGCATCAAGCGCGCCTTTGAGCCATTTTGGGTCGAGGTTTTCCAAATCAAGTGGCGGATTGGCAAGCTGAAAGATGTCCTCGTTGCCATGCGACGACAGCGTTAAAAACAGCACATCTTCGTCAGGATTCATCTGTTGACCGATGGTTTTTAAGCCCTCTAAAATACTGGTTTTGGTGGCAACCGGCTCTTCAAGCCAACTGTAAGTGTTGTTAATCAAGGCAAGCGAATGATTTTTTGTGCCAAATCTGACATCAAACAGCTGCCGGACTTTATCAATTTCGGAGCGAAAAACGTTTTGCTCGGCAAATCCTGCCACGCCCATAAAGTACCAATCGGTCTTGCCATTGGTGCTTGCCTCAACGCGGCTTAACGCTTGCCGCAACAAAAACGGCTGCTCATAAAAAGCGCGCTCTTCTAATACTGGCGTGACCACCACCGGCTTAAAAATCGGCTGGTCAGCGACGTTTTTTTGCCAAATGGTCAACAGCGCCACCGCACCAATCAGCACGATTAAACGCTCCCACCACGGCGTCCGAAAGCGGCGCGCAAAAATCCATAAAAGTGCTAAAGTTTGCCATAAAAACAGCAGCAAAAATAAAATCGGTAAAAATGCGTAGCTCCAATCAAACAGCCAACCATGCGACCCCAAAAATTGAACGGCGCTTTGCAACAGCGCTGACAACGTATCGGCAACCAACCACAAAATTGCCGGAACAAAGACCATTGATTGATTGCCAACGCGACCGGCTAAAATAATCCCGCCAAGCACAATAATCGATGGCCAAATCAAATAGCTGACCAAGCCTTGCTCGTTAAAAATACTGCCAACGTCCGCCGCCAGCCAAGAAAACAACACGTTGCTGGCAAGGGCGAGTAGCGCAAATAAAATAAATTGCCAAAGCGTCGGCTTCACCCAAGCAAAGGCGCGCGTTGAGCCAACGAGCATCCATAACGACGCAATAATATTGGCAATCACATTGAATGAAAAGCGGTGCAAAGAGACAGTTTTAGGCGACGATAGTGGCAAGACTTAAGACCCCTAATTGGGCAATAACTGCTAATTTTAATAAGCAACCGTTATTAAGATTAGCAGTTATTGCTAAGTTGACGGACAGCTTTTAGTTTATATGGCTTATCTTTCGCAATTGTAACGGATTGTGACGAAAACACCTAATAGTTCCTGCGGCAACAAAAAAAGGTCTGAAATTCAGACCTTTTTATCATTCATTGATAATTTTGCTTAAGCGTTATTAAGTCATTTCATGAGTAGCTCATTAACGCGTTTTAAATAAGCAGCAGGGTCTTCAAGTTGACCACCATCGGCAAGCAGCGCTTGGTCAAAAATGACTTGCGCTAAGTCGTCAAACTGCTCGCTTGACTCAAGCTTTTTAATCAATGGATGCTCAGGGTTCACCTCAAGCGTCGGTTTTACTTCAGGAACGTCTTGACCCATTTGTTTGAGCATTTGAATCATTTGCGGCGACAATTCACCCTCACCGATCACAAGGCATGCTGGACTATCGACCAATCGGGTGGACACGCGAACGTCTTTGGCGCGACCGCTTAAGGTTGATTTAAGCTTATCAACGACTGGCTTTAAATTTTCTTCGGCTTTTTCAGCTTCAGCTTTTTCGGCGTCATCTTGCAAGTCGCCCAAATCTACCGCGCCTTTGGCGATATTTTGAAGCGGCGTGCCGTCAAATTCGGTCAAGAAATTCATTGCCCAGTCATCAACGCGGCTGGTCATTAAAATGACTTCGATGCCTTTTTTCTTAAATAGTTCCAACTGCGGGCTATTTTTAGCCGCCGCTAAGTTGTCCGCAGTTAAATAATAAATCGCTTTTTGACCGTCAATCATGCGACCTTTGTAGTCTTCAAAGCTGGTCGTTACCTCATTATGGGTGCTGGTGGCGTAGCGAAGCAGCTTGGCAATGCGCTCTTGGTTACCCATGTCCTCGCCAAGACCTTCTTTGATGACGTCGCCAAACTCGCGGTAAAACTCGCGGTATTTTTCTTGTTTGGTTTCATCTTCGCTGTTAGCAAGGCTTGCAAGCAAGGTTAGCACGCGGCGGGCGTTACCATCGCGGATAGATTTGACATCGCGTGATTCTTGTAGCAACTCGCGGCTGACGTTCAATGGCAAGTCGGCTGAATCAATCACCCCTTTCACAAAGCGCAAATACATCGGCAACAGCTGGTCGGCGTCGTCCATGATAAATACGCGCTTGACGTAAAGCTTTAAGCCATGCTGCTGCTCGCGGGCATACAAGTCCATCGGTGCTTTTTTCGGGATATAAAGCAACTGGGTGTACTGAACGCGACCTTCAACGCGGTTATGCGTCCAAGTTAGCGGCGCATCAAAGTCATAGGTGATGTTTTTATAAAAGTCGATGTACTCGTCATCGCTAATGTCCGACGGGCTTCGCGTCCAAAGCGCGCTGGCTTTGTTGATGGTTTCCCACTCATCGGTCAGCACCATTTGACCGCTTGGCGTGCTGTCGTCCTCGTCCTCTTTAACATCTTCTTGCCAAACTTCTTTACGCATTTGAATCGGCAAGCTGATGTGGTCAGAGTATTTATTAACCAGTTGCTTGATTTTATTGCGGTCTAAATAATTGCTTTCAAAGTTACTCTCGTCGCTGTACTCGTCTTTGAGGTGCAAAATGATGGTCGTTCCGCGAGTTGGCTTATCAATGGTTTCAACGGTGAAAACGCCGGTGCCATCGGAAACCCAACGGACGCCTTGGTCACTTGGGACGCCCGCTTTTCTTGACTCCACGGTGATGGTATCAGCCACGATAAACCCTGAATAAAAGCCCACGCCAAATTGACCAATCAATTGACCATCTTGTTTTTGCGCGTCGGATAATTTGTCTAAAAAGGCTTTGGTTCCTGACTTGGCAATCGTTCCTAAGTTTTCGATGGCTTCGCTTTCGGTCATGCCAATGCCGTTATCAATAAAGCTGATGGTTTTGGCATCTTTATCAACCGCAATGCGAATTTTAAGCTCGCCGTCGTCTTCATAAAGACTGTCATCGGTGTTGGCTTCAAAGCGTAACTTGTCGCAAGCGTCGGAGGCATTTGATACCAATTCACGAACGAAAATATCGGCGTTGGAATACAGGGAGTGGGTCACCAAATGCAATAATTGCGCAACTTCAGCTTCAAAGCTGTGCTGAGTGGCGTTGCCTGATGTGCTACTTTGGTTTTGCTGTTGGGCTTGGTTTTCTTTAACGTCGTTTTCGGTTTGATTTTCTGCTTGATTGTTAGCGTTTTCGGCTTGAGTCGTATCGCTCATGATTGCTCCTTTTTAAAATTTTTAACTAAAAATTACCGCAATTGCGCCATTATTCCCATAACGGCGGCGCTGAGATTACAAATAAGGTCAGCTAAAAATATTTCAAGCCAAAAGGCGATTTTTGTAATTTTAAAAACTTTTAGATGTTTAAAAGGCGCTGAATAGAATGCTACTTTGGCATCGGTCGAACGGTTAAAATCTGCTCGCTGCGACCAAAAGGACCATGAATGTCATGCAAAATGGCGCTGGTGAGACCAATACCATCGTCGCCAAATTGCTGAACCGCTTCAATGCCAAGGTTGCGACCGATGGGCGCGCGAAATAAATGAACTTGCAAATCAGTATTGGGAAACATCCAATCGGCGTCATCAAGACCAAGCCCCAATCGCGGAACAACGCCATTTGCCGTATCCACCATTCCCATTAGCGCGGTCAAATCCGAGGTCGGCTCGCCTGCCACCATGTCAACGTCAGTGGTCACCCAAACCATGCCGCGACCGGCTCGGCGCTTTGGCACCGAATACAGCTTTAGCGTTTTAATAAAGCCACCCGGCCAGCGGTGCATCTCGCCCCACTCGGGCAAATCGCTTGGCGCAAACTCGGATTTGCTATCCTCAATCCCAAAAATGGCACTGGTATCTTGGGTGAGCAGCCGCCAAGCCCGAGCGACAATACAATCGCGACCGTGAACGCTTAACACCGCCTCAAGTAGTGCAATGGTTCGCCCTGAGCGCACAAAGCGCGTGGTAATGGTGGTGTCATTAAGCGGAATTCGTCCTAAAATATCAAAGCTAATCCGCGCGATTCGCATATGCTCACTAGGGGCAAAATGCTCAAGCTCGCGAGTGATTAGCCCCGCCGCTGACGCCATGTGTTGGTCGTCCAAATTCCAAGTCCCTTGCGCGTTCAAAGTCGGCTGGTAGTGGGCAATACAAGTGCCATCTGCTTGATGACGACCAAGGCAGTGGTAATAAGCGCTCATAAATTTTCCGTTTTTTAACGTATGATTGTTTCGCTTTTGCTTTTTAACATGGCTTTTAAGAAAACTGACTTTTTTAAATTTGGTGGGTCAAGTCGGTCACCGGAATTCGTAGCGCTTTTGGTAAGCTAAAAGTGATGTTCTCTTCAATGCCCGCAAGCTCGTCAGGGACTTCGCCGCCCCAATCTTGCAGCGTTTTCAGCACTTCTTGAATCAGCACTTCAGGAGCGGACGCGCCCGCCGTTACCCCAACGCTACTGATGCCTTCAAACCAAGTGGGCTGCATCTCACTGGCGTTATCAATCAAATACGCTTTGCAGTTCATGCGCTCAGCAAGCTCGCGCAAACGGTTGGAGTTGGACGAGTTTGGCGAGCCGACCACAAGCACCACCTCACAGCGCGTAGCTAAGTCTTTCACCGCGTCTTGACGGTTTTGGGTGGCGTAGCAGATGTCGTCTTTTCTTGGACCTTGAATGGCAGGGAATTTTTGCCGAAGCGCATCAATCACGCGCGCCGTATCGTCCATGGATAAGGTGGTTTGGGTAACAAAAGCCAGTTTGTTTTCGTCATTCACCCGAAGCTTGGCAACATCGTCTTCATCTTCAACCAAATGGATTTGACCACCGTGGCTGCTGCTAAAGCGCCCCATCGTGCCCTCGACTTCAGGGTGACCGGCATGCCCAATCAGCACCGCATCCATGCCATCTAAGGCAAATTTGGCAACTTCCATATGGACTTTGGTCACCAGTGGGCAGGTGGCATCAAATACCGTTAGGTCACGGCGGCGGGCTTCATCTTCGACCGCTTTTGACACCCCATGAGCAGAAAAAATCACCACCGCGCCGTCCGGAACTTCATCCAATTCTTCAACAAACACCGCGCCGCGATTGGCAAGGTCGGACACCACAAATTTATTGTGAACGACCTCATGGCGAACATAAATGGGCGGGGCAAATCGCAGCAGCGCTTCATTAACAATCGCAATCGCGCGATCGACACCGGCACAAAACCCACGCGGATTGGCAAGATAAATTTGCATAATTGACCTAACTTTTGGAAAAGTAACAGAATAAAAGGCGAAAATCAGTTGCCTTACTTTAGCATAACTTCGCTAGTGAGTGGTTTACCGCCACGTTAAAAACACCACCTTTTGCGTCACAGGCGCGACTTTAGCCACAAATGGCGATATAATAGCGATTTGCGGCGGTAACTATTTTTCTTTTCCGCCTATTGACGCTAGGATAATTGCATGACCGGATCACTGTTTATCATCACGGCCGCCTCAGGAACGGGAAAAACTTCCCTCGTCAAACAACTGGTCGCCACCACCAATGATTTGAGCGTGAGTATTTCACACACCACGCGCGCGCCGCGAGCCGGCGAAATTGACGGTCATCATTATCACTTTACCGACATTGACAGCTTCACCCAAGCGGTAAATGACAATCAGTTTTTAGAACATGCCTTTGTTTTTGGCAATTATTATGGCACCTCAGAAGCCAGCGTTCGCGACCAACTAAATGCCGGCATTGACGTGATTTTAGAAATTGACTGGCAAGGCGCGAAACAAGTTAAAACCATTTTCCCAAACGCCACGATGATTTTTATTTTACCGCCAAGTGTGGCAACGCTGCGGCAGCGGCTTTCCACACGCGCCACCGACAGCAAAAAGGTGATTGAAGAGCGCTTAGCCGGCGCCGTTGCTGAAATGTCGCAATACGTTAACGCCGATTATGTGGTCATTAATGACAATTTTGAGGTGGCGCTTGCTGAGCTTAAATCTATCATCATTGCCGACAGACAAACCCTTGCCCGTCAGCAAGAGCGCTATGCAGTTACCATCAATGCGCTGTTAAATCACGACGTCAGCGCTGATTTGGCAGAGCTTGCCAAGCGCTAAGGCGAATTGTCGTTAAAAATCCGCTATGAGATGGATAAAACTGCTATAATGGCAGTCATTTTGCTGACCATTTATTTTGACAAACACAGAGGTGACTTATGGCTCGCGTAACGATTGAAGATTGCTTGGATAATGTAGATAACCGTTTTGAGCTGGTGTTGGTTGCAAGCAAACGCGCTCGGCAATTGGCAAAAGGCGTTGCCGAACCCATGGTTGAGGTGGACAACGACAAGCCCACCGTACTTGCCCTTCGCGAAATTGCTGCCGGTAAAATTACCCGCGATATTTTAAATCAGCCGGAGCACAGCTTTTCAGCAAGCTCGCTTGACTTGGCATTGTCAAACAATCACGGCTTTTAAGTTTGCTTTTTTAACGCTGGCTTTTTAAAAGCGTCTAAACCACAGTTAATCTGTGGTTTTTTTTGGGATGAAATTGCGCTACTCTTTTTAAGTTTTAAGAAAATACATTTTATCAGCCTATCTTTAAATTTTTGCTTGATTGATATTGTCAATCGCAAGCTTTTAAGTGAATTTTGCTGACAAGCTGCTAATAAGGTTGACATTATTGACCTTTTCATATTAATTATAAGCGGGGTCAGCAATTTTAACTGCCCTAAAAGATGTTTGACGCCAATTTTTTTGCCAAACCCTTGCTATAACAGCGCGATGGCGCTTTATTTCTCTAGGATAGCCAATTTATGGATTTATCGCTTCCCAAGCTAAGTCATCAAATGGTCGATGAGGCGCAATATTCCTTGCTGCGCTCCGTTGGGTATTTAAGCGCGGCAGAACGCCGTGATATTATTGATGCTTGTGAGTTTGGCGACCAAGCGCACATCAATGACCGGCGCAAATCCGGCGAGCCTTACATCACCCACCCGATTGCGGTGGCGGAAATTTTGGCAGGGTTTCGCTTAGACCGTGACACCATTATCGCAGCGATTTTGCACGATACGGTTGAGGACACTGAGGTCAGCGACGATGAAATTGAGCAGCGCTATGGTGAGGTGGTCGCGCGCCTCGTCGATGGGGTGACCAAGCTGAAATCCTCAAGCCATAATAAGCAGCAAAATAAAGCGGCAACCTTTCATAAAATCCTGACGGCAACGCTTGATGACCCGCGAGTCTTGATTATTAAGCTTGCTGATAGGCTGCATAATATGTCAACGCTGGATGCCGTTCGCCCTGAAAAGCAGCGCGCCACCGCTCAAGAAACGTTGGATTTTTATGTCCCCTTTGCCCGCCTTATGGGACTTAACGACATTGCCGACTATATCGAGGTGCTTTGCTACCGCAACCTTGATTCGACCATGTATAACAAATTGTCCGACAAGTTGCTGCAACACGGTTTGGGTCGCAATTTTCAAAAAGAAGCCATTCATCGCTATTTAACCATTGTGTTGAATAACTTAGGGCTTAGCGGTCACGTGAAAGTCTTGGACAATCAGGTGACGATGTTCCGGCAGTTTTTTCGCAATCGCGGCGAAATCACCTCCTTGTTACGCCAATACGCCTTTGAAATCGTCCTTGATAACGTTGAGGCTTGCGACAAGCTTGCCTATTATTTAATAAAAAAATATCAAATCGATGATGCCCATATTGAGGACAATATCAGACGCCCACTTCCTGGGGGCAATCAGTCGTTGACCTTGATTTATGAGCGTGACAACGACTTTATTAAGGCAACCATTTTAACTAAAAAAATGCAGCATGCCGCACGCTTAGGGGTGATTGGGGCAGAGCACGCCTCCGATGTCAGCCAATCGGTGATTCAAGCCTCGCTTCGCAATATGAAAGAGTTGGTCAACGATGACCAATTAGATGAAAGCAGCCCCGATTTTGCAGCGGCGGTGGCAACCATTAACGAGCTGATGGATTATTTGCATTCCAGTAAAATCATCTGCTACAGCCCGCAAGGTCGCGCTTATGAGCTGCCGCAAGGGGCAACGGCGCTTGATTTTGCTTACGCGGTAGGTCCGATGGTAGGAAATGTGGCGGTTGGCGCAAATATTGATGACAAAAAAGCCAAGCTTGGCACCGCGCTTAAAAACGGGCAACTGGTCGAAATCGAAGTTGATGAAACCTCCGAACCCAAAGCCGAATGGCTCGGTTTTGTGGTGACCAACAAAGCCCGTGAAGAAATTTTGCGCTGGTTTAAGCATTTATCAGCAGAAGAAAAGCAGCGCCACGGTCAAGAAGCTTTAGATCGCGCCTTAAAAACCTATCAAAAAAGCTTGAACGATTTAACCCAAAACGATTGGGAAAACCTGCTTGAGTGGCGCGGCATTGACGATAAAAACGCGCTGTTTGAGCAAATCAGCTCAGGAACGCTGTTGCCGCAGCTTGTGGTGTCGCGATTGTTTAGTGACGAAGTTGCTTGCGCGCAAGCCATCACGGCATTAGACGAAGACGCCACCCCGCAGCCGCAGCAATTGGTTGCCAATGCCGCAGGGGTTGAGATTGACTTTGCCAAATGCTGTCACCCGATTTATGGCGACCCGATTGTCGGTCACTTATCGCGCCACGGCTTGGTCGTTCACCGTCATAAATGCTTTTCACTTGATGACATTAGAAAAGACAATCCGTACCAAATCATTCAGCTTGCTTGGCGTGAGGACAAGGCAGGCGCTCAAGCCGTACCAAAACCAAACCCCAATCCAAACGCGCCCAATATTCCAGAAGAATATTACGAAAAAATCCGCTTTCCGGCATTTTTAAAGCTGTCAATTGCGTTGAGCGATGAGCAGATCAGCCAAGTGATTTATCAGTTGCGCCAGTCCTACATTGGCGTTGAAAGCATCGAGGTTCGCGCCACCGACACCATCTTGCACGTGATTGTCCGAAGCCGAGTCCACCTTGCTCAAGGCATTCGCGAACTGCGCTCGTTACTTGGTTTTCCCAACATTATGCGGCTGTATCAGCTGTAGTTTTCTTTTGATTAAAAAATTTTTATAATACTGTTTTATCACTACCACAAAGGATAAGTTATGAGCCGTCAAACCATTCACACCGACCTTGCCCCTGCGGCCGTTGGCACCTACTCGCAAGCGGTCAAGGTTGGCAATACCGTTTATATTTCAGGTCAGCTTGGTCTTGACCCAAAAACAATGGAACTTAAAGACGGTTTTGACGCCCAAGCAAAACAAGCTTTTGCCAACATCAAAGCCATTTGTGAAGCCGCCGGTGGTAGCTTAAATGATGTGGTCAAATTCAACGTGTCATTAACGGATTTAAATGACTTTGCCGCGTTAAATACCGTTTTTGAAGCCAATTTGAGCGCGCCTTACCCTGCCCGAGCGGCAGTTCAAGTAGCAGCCCTACCAAAGGGCGGCGTGGTCGAAATTGAAACAATTATGTTTATTGAATAATTTGCTTTATTAAAAATCAGCACTTATTTAGCAAGCCGTTTTAAAGCTAACTTTTAAAAGAGCGCGTTTAAAACTTTGCTGTTAAACATTGAGCGATAATACTTAGCGATAACTGAGCCCAAATGACCACGTTTGGGTTTTTGTTTTTTCATTTCAGTAAATAATAAGGGGACAATATGTTGATTCAAGTGGCACTTGCGGTTCCCTTATTTCGGCATTTTGATTATTTGCCGATTGATTCTGAATTGCCGGTTATTGGCGCTCGCGTTTTGGTGCCGTTTGGGTCGCAAAAGCTTGTCGGCATTGTGATTGGTCATATTGATAACGCAGATAGCGACGTCCCTGCCGATAAGCTTAAAGCCATTTTAAAAATACTTGATGACGCGCCGATTTTTGATGCAGCGCTACTGTCACTTGCCAACTGGCTCTCCAACTATTATCACTATCCACTAGGCGATGTGCTCTCAGTCATGCTGCCAAAGCTTTTACGTCAAGGAAAGCCGCTTGACTTATTGACCACCCATTGGCGGATTTTGCCAAACGTCAGCGAAGCCGACTTGCCTGCCCGAGCGCATAAGCAGCAAGCGCAATTTGCCATGCTAAAACTTCACGGCGAGCACGGCGCAAGCGAAGATGTGCTCTTAATGGAAGGCATGACGCGCAGCTTTTTAACGACCCTTGCAAAAAAAGGCATGATTGAGCGCTTTGAAAAGCCAAAAGCGCCACCAAAGCCGGTCAGCCTTGCCAAGTTGCCGCTTACTTTGACCGACGAGCAGCAAGCCGTTGTTGATGCTGTAGTCCGCGCTCATGAATCGCAAAGTTACTTAGGGATTTTGCTTAATGGCATCACCGGCAGCGGCAAAACCGAAGTGTATTTGCAAGCGATGCAGCACATTTTGGAAGCCGGTCAGCAAGTGCTGATTTTGGTGCCGGAGATTGGTTTAACACCACAAACAAGGTCGCGATTTGCCAGCCGCTTTGCCGCCAATATCGTGCTGCTGCATTCTGCAATGAACGCTTCGCATCGGCTGCAAGGTTGGCAAGATTGCAAATCCGGTCACGCACAAATCATCATTGGCACGCGCTCAACCGTTCTTTATCCTTTTGATAATTTGGGATTAATCGTCGTTGATGAGGCGCATGACAGCTCGTACAAGCAGCAAGACACCTTGCGCTATCATGCTGCTGACGTGGCGCTTTATCGCGGCGCGGGGCTGAAAATTCCGGTGATTTTAGGCAGCGCTACCCCAAGCCTTGAGCATTTAAAATTGGTTAACGATGGCAAGTTGACCGAATATCAGCTGTCAAAGCGCGCAGGCGGCGCAAGTAAGGCGCAAATGAAGCTGATTGACGCTCGGTTAAAAACCACTTATCAGCAAACAACGCCGGACGGCGAGCGTTATAACACGGGGCTGACCGACGCGCTGATTGATGCCATTCGCCGAACCCTTGATGCCGGTGAGCAGGTGCTTATTTTTTTAAATCGCCGCGGTTATGCGCCCATTTTGCTTTGTGATGCTTGCGGCTGGCAAGCCGACTGTCCGCGCTGTGATGCTCATTTGACCGTTCATTTTAGCAATCAGCTTATCAATCAAGGCAACCTGTCGCAGTCGTATTTAAAATGCCACCACTGTGACTGGCAATCCTATATTCCGGCCGTTTGCCCTGACTGCCAAAGCCAAAACTTGGACGCTCGCGGCATGGGAACAACAAGGCTGAGCGAGAATTTGCACGCCATTTTTGGCAATCCGCAAACGAGCAAAACCGTTTACCCCATCATTCAAATCGACCGCGACACCACTCGGCAAAAAGACAGTTGGGAAAAAATTTATCAGCAAATTAATGAAGGTAAACCTGCTATTTTGGTGGGAACGCAAATGGTTGCCAAAGGTCATCATTTTCCAAACGTAACTTTGGTTTGCCTGCCAAACGCCGATCGCGGATTTTTATCGGCTGATTTTCGCTCGCCTGAGCACACCGCGCAATTGATGATTCAGGTGGCAGGTCGCGCCGGTCGCGGTGATAAAGCCGGTCAGGTGCTTATCCAAACGCTACAACCGGAAAATCCGCTGCTTTTAAAGCTAATCCGCGACGGCTATTTGCCATTTGCCCAAGCCCTACTTGCCGAGCGCAAAGTGATGGGACTGCCGCCGTACCGCTTTGCCGCGCTTGTTCGCTGTGAAGCCAAAACCCTTGCCGCCGCCAACCAAGCGCTTAAAGACGCCATTGCCATTTTACCAAAACCGCATCATTTGGCGGTGCTTGGACCTATTGATGCGCCAATGACCAAAAAAAACAGCCGCTACCACGTTCAGTTATTACTGCTGGCAAAAGAGCGTCGGCAATTGCATCACGTGCTTAATCATTGGTGGTCGCAAGTTTTGCAATTGCCCTCCGCAAAGTATTTAAAGCTGACATTAGACATTGACCCGATTTCTTGGTAACACATTGCCACGGATTAATTTTTTAAGTTTGTTATGCTAAAGCTTGCGCTATTTTATTTTGCCGAGCTGATGATGACCCAAAATCCCTCAAAAAACTTACCCGAAACGCTCGAAAACACGCCTGCAAATACCAAAGGCTACCAAAAAACGCTGCTGATTAGCTTTATCATTATCGCAGGCTATATGCTTGTTGAAGCCGTTGGCGGCTGGCTGACCGGAAGCTTGGCGCTGTTGTCGGATGCCGGTCACATGCTAAGCGACGCGGTGGCGCTTGGGGCAACGCTGTTGGCGTTTAAAATCGGTGAAAAAGCCGCCACTCGGCAAAAAACTTACGGCTATAAACGCTTTGAAATCTTAGTTGCTGCGGTCAATGGCGCAACTTTGATTGTCATTGCCTTAATGATTGTGATTGAAGCGATTAAACGCTTTAATGCGCCGCCGGAAATCGCCACTCAAGGTATGCTGATTATTGCGGTTATTGGCGCGCTTGTGAATATTTTGGTGGCTTGGCTCATGCACCGAAGCGGCAATGACGGTCACGGTCATAGCCATGGACACAATCACGACCACAGCCATCACCAGCATGACGACCATCACCACGACCAAAACCTAGACAAAAAAGTTAGTAAAAAACCTGTCAATCTCAACATGCAAAGCGCTTATCTGCACGTGTTAAGCGACTTGCTTGGCTCAGTTGCCGCAATTATTGCCGCGCTTTTGATGATGGCATTTGGTTGGGTTTGGGCGGATGCAGCAGCCTCGGTTATCGTTGCCGTATTGATTTTAATCGGCGGCTACCGCGTGGTTCGTGATGCCTCGCACATTTTGATGGAAGGCACGCCAAAAGGCATTAACATTCAAGACGTTGAAACCACGCTTTTATCCCACCCAAGCGTTAACGCCGTTCACGACTTGCACATTTGGGCGATTACTAGTGGTCTTAACGCGCTATCTTGCCACGTCGTCGTCGATGGTGATTTGCGAATTCACGAGGCAAGCGCCATTATCCGTGAGCTTGAGGTGCGCCTTTTCGCCCTTAATATTGGTCATGCCACCATTCAAGTTGAAAACGCTCAGCACTCACAGACGGCTGCCTGCTCGGATAGCTTGGTTTGTGATATTGCCAGTCGCCAAACTAAGGATAGCTCACATGTTGGGCATTCGCATTAATTTAATTACGCTTGGCTTTAACTGTCTAATAAATTTTTCTAATATCTTGAAAGGTTCGCCAAACCAACCACGTTAGCGCACTAAACGCAATCCAAGCGCTAATTCCGATAAGCGCAATCCTTATCGGCAAATCAAGCGCGCCGTTATTAATATCTTGAAAATAAGCCCCGCCCATGTTCGATACCATCAGTAAATAAAAACAACAAGCAAATATGAGCACAGTCATCACTAGCCGAAATAAAAATCCCATGAGCGCTCGTAATACGGTGTGCCTTGGTAATGGCGGTGCTATATTTGATTTTTTCATCGCTGCAACCAAATTTTTATTTATTTTTCATTGATAATAAATTAATCCTGACTTACTTATCCGTATTATTTTGTGAATCAGGGTCAATTTGTAAAAAAAGCGGCAAATTAAGCGCGCGCCAAATTGCCGCTTTATGGTAGGATGTAAAAACGCCCAATTATCAGCCGCTTACTATTGATGACTTATTATGACCCGACGCTCAGCGCCTTTTGTTGCTCCAGACTTTATTGACGACGCTTTATCAAAAGACGGCAAAAAACAAGCCAAAGCCTTGCTGTCTACTTTGCAAGAGGACATTGCGCGCTTTCGCGATGAGCAGTTTCCGCCCGATATTTTGCGCCAGATTCGCGATTTGCCCATTTTTGAGGGCAATTTAGCCGAAGTTCAGGCGTATCAAGAGCGCTGGCGACCATTGATTGACCGCGCGATGGGATTTTATCCCAGTGCCTATTTGCCGCCCGACTTTTTGCCGCTGCCCGCAAGCCTTGAGATTCCGCAGTTTATTTATCACGTTCAAAAGCTGCATTTGACCAAAACGCGCGCCAAAGAGTCCAAAAGCTTTGGTTCGGTTGGCGCGCTTATTGATAAATGCGGTGAGTTTACCGCCACCGAGATTGCGCGAATGGAAGTGGTTTTAGCAAAAAACGAGGAGGCAAGATTGGTCGCGCATCGTGAGTTCATTGACCTTCGCGCTTACGTGTTTTGCCGCGATGACAAAGGCGAGATGCTCGACCCTGAGCGCATCCGTTTTTATCGAACGGGGCTTATCGTCCAAGCGCTTCCCGATTTTAAAATCGTTGACAGTCGGCAAACCCCGCGAAAAAAACGCAATGATGCCTATACCAACCCGTTAGCGGACAACGGCGTTTGGCGAATTTTTCAAAAAAAATAAAGTTAAATAAAATGAGCGCTGAACTAAAAACTTAAGCCGATTGACTTTTACCCACCAACCCAAACCCCTGTAAACCCCAACCCATTAAGGAGAGTGTATGCTTGCTGCCGCGACCGGCGCACCCAATTTGATGCTTCAAGCCATTATATTTTTGGGGGCGGCGCTTCTACTTGTACCTTTGGGCAAGCGCTTGGGACTGGCAACGGTGTTGGGGTATTTGTTAACGGGGCTGATTTTGGGACCAAGCGGTCTTGATGTGGTGGGCGATGCCGAAAGCTTGCTGCACTTTGCCGAGTTTGGCGTGGTGATGCTGCTATTTATCATCGGTCTTGAGCTTCAGCCATCACGGCTTTGGGCGCTGCGGCATTCGATTTTTGTACTTGGCGGCTTGCAGGTCGGATTGACCGGCGTCACCTTGATGGGGCTGAGCTATTATTTATTTTCCCTGCATTTAGATACCGCGTTTATTGTGGGTTTTGGGCTTGCCTTATCGTCAACGGCGTTTGTTTTGCAGCTGCTTACCGAAAAGCAGCAGTTATCAAGCACTCATGGTCGCGAAGCTTTTACTATTTTGCTGTTTCAAGACATTGCGGTCATCCCGCTACTTGCGGTGATTCCGTTTTTATCCGGCGTCCGCGAGCAAAGTTATGATGTGATTTATTTTGCCAAAGTCATTGCCGTATTTGCCGGATTGATTTTTTCAAGTCGCTATATCGTCAGACCATTTTTTAAGTTTGTGGCACTCAGCGGCGCCACCGAACTACTTACAGCGGTTGCGCTATTTATCGTCATGGGCGTGTCGATATTGATGGAGCAAATTGGGCTGTCAATGGCACTTGGGGCATTTTTGACCGGCGTGTTGCTTGCCGATTCGGAATACCGCCACGAGCTTGAGGCGAGTATCGAGCCGTTTAAAGGGCTGCTGTTGGGGCTGTTTTTTATGTCGGTGGGGATGCTGACCGATGTTGGGCTGATTATGGCAAAGCCGGTATTTATTATCAGCGCCGCTGCCATGCTGATGGTTATTAAATTTTTGGTGGTCACATTGATTGCTAAAGCCACGGGCAATCGCTTGCCAACGAGCATCCGGCTTGGGGTAACGCTTGCCCAAGGCGGCGAGTTTGCCTTTGTATTATTTAGCGTAGCCACCAATCAAAACGTGCTTAATAGCGACCTTGCCGGAATGCTCAATTTAATCGTGACCATTTCGATGGCAATGACGCCGCTTGCCTTTTTGCTGCTTGAAAAAATCGGCGAGCCTATTTTTGCCAAAAAGAAACCCAGCCGCGAATACGACACCATTCCCGACCAAGAGCATCCGGTGATTATCGCAGGGTTTGGTCGGGTTGGGCAAATTATTGGTCGCGTTTTACGGATGCACAATATCGAATTTACTGCCATTGAGCGCTCGGCAAACCGCGTGGATTTTGTTCGCAAATTTGGTAACCAAGTCTATTATGGCGACCCAAAAAATCCTGAGATTTTACGCGCAGCCGGCATCAGTAAAGCCAAACTTTTTATCATTGCCGTTGATGATTTGGAGCGCTCCATCACCACCGCTCAGTATTTACGCAATCATTATCCAGACTTAACCGTTCTTGCCCGCGCCCGCGACCGTCAGCATTATTACCGCTTGCGCGAGGTTGGCGTTCGTCATATTTGGCGCGAAACTTATTTAACGTCTCTTGATATGTCGCGCGAATCGTTGCAGCTTTTAGGCATCTCTCCTGAAAAAGCGCGCGAAACCATCCAAACCTTTCGCGATTATGACGATGATTTAATCGAGCGCCAACAAGCCATTTATGATGATGAAGCGCGAATGATTGAGTCGGCGCAGTCGGCAATGGCGGAGCTTGAAAGCTTGTTTGATGAGGACCTTGACGAGGCGCGCCGCTTGGATTTAAAGCTGTATCAGATGAGTAAAGAGCAATCGCTTTAGTTATCCATCACCTCGTTATTCCGTCAAGCAGCTTCTTGGTGCAAGCTTTTTGTTTAAAGAGCTGACGCATTGCCAGTTGTTGTTATCAAGATTGTGATAAAACACCAGCGTTTTGCCATTTAAATAGCGCGTCGGAAACTGCGCCCCTGAAATCGTTGCCACCACCGCGCAATCGCTGTTTTTGATTCCGGCAACTTCATTGGTCACCGTCATCACCACCTTTTGCTCATTGGCGCTCAGCGGCAAATTAACCGGACAAGATTGCGATTGCTCATAAATCTGTGCGACTCTGGTTTGCGCATTTTTGGAGACGTTATAAGCATCAAAGACAATCTCTTGCTCTTTTTGTTTGGCAATCAGTGGCAAAAACTGAACGTCAATGACAAGCAGCGCAAAGGCAAAAAAGCCAAAGGCAAGCCCAAAACCAACCATGCTCACCCCGCCCTCACGGCGAAGATGCGCCTCCTGTGCCGCTTCATCGCGCGGGTTTTGCTCAAGGGCATCAGCAATCTCGCGCCGCGCCATCCGGTAATAATACGCATCCGTCCAGCGCGCCACCATCACCGACCAAAACAGCCAAATCAAAAATCCAATGCCAATCCTTGTTGCCATATGATAAGCGTCTGGAACAAACGCCATAAAGGCAAACTCAAAAAACACCAAAATAATGGTGATGTTTAAATGAATAAACGACCAGCCTGCCACGCTATAAACAATCGCATCCATATAACGCTTGCGGTAAAGTAGCCACGGAAAGGTCATAAAAAACGCCGCCCAGTGCCATTTAGGCGACAAATAGCCTTGCCTATCAAAGTCCTCAAAGCGCTTTAAATAATAATCCTGACTGCGATGACCGATAAACCACTGGTCAAGCTGCCGCCGTCTTTTGGCACTCAACTGCTCTTGATAAAACGGCGGTGGCGAATCCGTCTCGATAAATAGCATAATCGCGGCTCACTTTACAAAAAGGTTAACTGACAAGCCATTATAAAGCATCACCGATTATCATTCGAGATTGCTTTTTATGGCATTTGGTAGCAATGCTTACAAGCATCCCGTTTCAAGAATGCCGTTTCAAGATGGACTGATTTAACTTCTAACCCGTTTATCCTATAATAAGACAACTTTTTTTAATTGACTGTTGATTATGAAACCTGACACCTTGCAGCCGCGCGTGATTAATACCTTTATGAAACGCAAAACCCACATGAATAAAAACGCCGAGCTTGCGCTAAGCGACCCTATTTTTGCGCCGTATTTGGTGAATAATGGTACGGGAATGGGCAACCTTGAGGGCATCAATGACTTGCGAGCATTGTTCCAAGACACGCCAAACGGAATGGATGCGCCGTTAACCCTTGAGATTGGCTTTGGTTTGGGCGACTCCTTGATTGAAATGGCAGAAAACGACAAAGCGCGTAACTTTATTGGTATTGAAGTTCACGAGCCGGGGATTGGCAAAGCGGCATTTACCGCTCATGAAAAAAACCTAACCAATATCAAAATCATCAACGGCGACGCTATTACCCTGCTTTCGCAATTGCCCGACAATCACATTGACCGAATTCAGCTTTATTTTCCTGACCCATGGCAAAAAAAGCGCCACCACAAACGCCGCTTTGTCAGTCCTGAGCGCATGGCACTGGTTACCCGAGTGCTTAAATCTGGCGGCTGGTTTCATACCGCAACCGACTGGGAGCACTATGCGTTTTGGATGGTTGAGGTATTGGATGAGATGCCAAACTTAACCAACCAAGCTGACCTTGGCAACTTCACCCCAAGACCTGAATTTCGACCAATGACCAAATTTGAGCGCCGCGGTATTGAGCGCGGTCATGGGGTTTGGGATTTGATTTATGTTAAGGATTAATAAGCTTTCCTGTTCGCTTATTTTTTATCATTCTTAATTTTTAATTACTATAAAGCGGCGACGGACTCTCGCCGTTTTTTTATGATTAAATTTTACGTTAAATTTTGTGAAACCTCGCCAAAATGATTAATTTTTGGTTGCGTCACTTAAAATTTACGCTTATGCTAGTAAAGACTTTCTGTCTAAATTTCTTATCTTAATTTCTGCAAGCTTAGATTACATAAGGGTTACGTGAGTTTTCCCCAAAAGCTGTGGATAACTCTGTGGATAACTGCCCTATTTGCCGCTAACAACGCTTACCCCATAACGCTCCTATTAAAATTGTTCGTTTTTTATACAATTATTTTCTGTATTAAAATCAATGCTTTGCAGCGTGATTTTTTAGTCCATATTTATTTTTAACTTTTCAAAAAACTGTCGTATATTACTACCACGTTTCACAAAGCAGCTTTTATTCTAGCAGAGTTGCCCGCATCAGCTTGAGCGTAATTTTTATAAAAATTGCTTAGAATACTGAAAAAATCTAAATTTACCTTGAATTTTTGGGCGTCATCTATTGTCGCAAGCAACTGGCAGTTGGGTTAACTTAAGCAGTTAGTCTGCTATAATAGCCTCATCGAAACGGCAGAGGTGTTGCCAAAATTACCAACATTTATTTATCAAAGTAGTTTTATCATGATACTCAAGGTGTGATGGCGAAGTTGGCTATTCATGCCTACAAAGATAAGGATTCCAGAATGGATGACAATAAAGCCAAAGCGTTAAAAGCGGCATTGGGTCAAATTGAAAAGCAATTTGGTAAAAATACCATCATGCACTTAGGTGACGATTCGGTCGCGCTTGACGTTGATGTGGTGTCCACCGGCTCGCTTGGTCTTGATATTGCGCTTGGGATTGGCGGCTTGCCAAAGGGGCGCATCATTGAGATTTATGGTCCTGAAAGCTCGGGCAAAACCACAATGACCCTGCAAGCGATTGCAGAGTGCCAAAAGCAAGGCGGAACTTGTGCGTTTATTGACGCGGAACACGCGCTTGACCCGATTTACGCGCGCAAACTTGGCGTTAATACCGATGATTTATTGGTCTCACAACCGGACAATGGCGAGCAAGCCCTTGAGATTACCGACATGTTGGTGCGCTCAGGCGCGGTCGATATGATTGTGGTGGACTCGGTTGCTGCCTTGACGCCGCGCGCGGAAATCGAGGGCGAAATGGGCGACTCGCACATGGGCTTACAAGCTCGGCTTATGAGCCAAGCGCTGCGGAAAATCACCGGAAACGCCAAACGCTCTAACTGTATGGTGGTGTTCATTAACCAAATCCGCATGAAAATCGGCGTGATGTTTGGTAGCCCTGAAACCACCACCGGCGGTAATGCGCTTAAGTTCTACGCGTCAGTTCGAATGGACATTCGCCGTATCGGTGCGGTCAAAAATGGCGATGAAATCATCGGTAACCAAACCCGAGTCAAAGTCATCAAAAACAAAATGGCGCCGCCGTTCCGCCAAGCCGAATTTGAAATCACTTACGGCGAAGGCACCAACCATTTAGCTGAAGTGATTGATTTGGGCGTGGAAGTTGGCGCGGTTGGCAAAGCGGGCGCTTGGTATAGCTACGGCGATGAAAAAATCGGTCAAGGTAAAGCCAATTCCGTTCAGTTTTTAAAAGAAAACCCTGAGATTGCGCAAGCCATTGAAGCAAAAATCCGCGCAGAAAAACTTGGCGCCATTGACCCAACCGCCGTTACTGATGCTGAGGAAGAAGAGCCGGATTTCAACGCTGATTCGGTTGAGCTGCCATAATCGGCTTGCTGAACCAAAAGTATGAGCCAAGTTAAAACGCTCGCCGAAATCTTAGCGCAAGTCGATAAAGCGCCTGATGCAAAATCGGGCTCGGCGACACCAACCACCAAAAAGCGCTCTGAGACTATTGCTCAGGGCGCTTTTGTGCTTGAGGATAATAACAAAACAAAATCGCCTACTAAAATCTTTCGCTCAAAACAAGAGTTTAAAAAGAAGAAAAGGTCTAACTCCGTAGATGATGATTCTGAGCAAGACTTTCATGACAATTCAGAAATTGGCTTAGAAATTGATTCGCCAAAACCTATCAGAACACAAGGCAAAAAAAAGCAAAAGCGCTTTCATCCTGCCGCTACTTTTATTCCTGAAAAATCAGAAACGCCAGACTACGAGCCGCCAAATCCTAATAGCATCAAAGCCTTACTTGCCGAGGTCAAAAACGATTTAGAAAAAAACAACTTAGAAAACGGTGAAACAGAAGAAAATAATCAAGACGCAGACAATATTCCTGCCGCCCTTAAAGCCTATTTGCGCTCCCCTGAGCAGCGCCAAGCCAAAACAGACGCGATTAAAGCTGAAAGCCGATTGCGCTGGCTGGCGTTTTACTATTTATCGCGGCGCGAGTTTGGGCAAGCTGAACTTAAGCAAAAGCTGATCGAAAAAGAGCAAGACCCTGACAAAATCGATGCGCTGTTGGCGGAGTTTAGCGAAAAAGGCTATCAAAGTGACGAGCGCGCCACCTTAATGCTCATCCGCGAAAATATCCGTAAAGGTCGCGGTCGCAACCGAATTAAACAAGAACTACAGCAAAAAACGCTGACCCTGCCAAGCAATATCGACGAGCTGATTGAATTAGCTCAAGCTGAAAGCCAAGCGTTTAGCGAGTTTATGGCGGATGATGACGAGTTGGTTGAGGGCGTGGATTGGCTCAAGCTTGCGGTCACCGCGCGAACCAAAAAGTATGGTGACAGTATTCCAACGACGCCTAAAGACAAAGCCAAGCAGCTGCGATTTTTACAATATCGCGGCTTTCAAACTGACATTTGTTTTGCTGCTCTTGACTATACGCTAGAAACCTTAGATGAGCGCTATTAGCTATTAACTGTTTAGTAATAGCGCTTTTTTATTAATTGCTTGTTTGACTGGCAAAGGTTTTGTTGGTTTAAAGCTTTATTCATGCTTCATTAATATTCCATTAATAATAACCAAGCAGCTTCCACCAAACCAATCCCGCGCCAATCCAAACGACCAAGTTGACCACGCTCATAATTGCGCCGATACTCCACCACTCGCCAAGCGTAATATAGCCGGAGTTAAAAATCACCGGCGCTGTTCCGGTGGCATAGTGGGTCAGGGTCATCATGATGTTTCCTGCTGCTGCCAAAATCAGCGCATAAAGCATCGGCGGCGCCCCAAGTGCTAAGCCAACAGCATAAAACGCCGCAAATAACGCGGTGATATGCGCGGTGGTACTGGCAAAAAAGTAATGGATGTATAAATAAACCAGCGTTAAAATCGCCACCGCCCCGACCCAACCGACGCTGGTAAATTCGATCATGTGCTCGATATTGTCCGAAAACCAACCAACCAAGCCAAGTTTGTTCAAATACGACGCCATCATAATCAGCGCGCCGAACCAAACGATGGTATCCCAAGCCGATTTTTCTTTAAGGACATCTTCCCAAGTTAATACGCCAGTTAAAATTAGCGCCGTTAACCCAATAAAAGCGGTAGTTGTCGCATCAACGCTGAGGCTGTCGCTAATCAATAACGCCGGAATGTTTGCCCAAAGGATCAGCATTAACGCAAATACCCCAAGCATGATTTTTTCTTGGCGGGTGACGTGACCCATTTGCTCAAGGTTGTCTTTGGCAAAGGTTTTGGCGTCCGGCGTGGCTTTTACTTCTGGCGGATAAACCAAATAAATAACCAATGGCATTAAGATTAAACAAAGCAATCCCGGAATGAACATCGCGACCGCCCAAGTCGTCCATGACAAGTGAATTTGGCTTCCGGTAGCTTTATTGACCAAATCAACCACTAAGGGGTTTGGCGCGGTGGCAGTGATAAACATTCCGGAAGTAATCGGGTTGGCGTGATAATTGACCATCGCCAAATAGCGACCGATTTTATCTTCCGTGCCCTCCTCGGGGGTTGAGTGAAAACTTTGCGCAATTGACAGCATAATTGGGTGAATGATGCCGCCGCCGCGAGCGGTGTTCGATGGCGTAATGGGCGCAATCATGAGTTCTGCGGCGGTTAGAGAGTACGCCACGCCAATCGTTTTTTTACCAAAAATCGAAATGAAATAATAGGCAATTCGCCGACCAAGACCGGTCTTAATCAAGCCGCGCGAAATCATTACCGCAATACCAATGAGCCAAATTAGCGGGCTTGAAAAGCTTGATAACGCATCTTGAATCGCGCCGCCTGGTGTGTCATTGGTGACGCCGGTGAGGGCAACGGCAGTGACCGCGATAATAGCAATCGCCCCAATCGGCAACACTTTACCGATGATTGCCACAATGGTCGCGATAAATAGTGCCAGCATGTGCCAAGCATCGGCGCTGACCCCATCGGGAACCGGAATGACAAACCAAATTATCAAACCGACAGCAATGCTAATCAAGGCAGGAATGGGCTTAAACGGCATGGCGCAACTCCTTAAGTCATTATTATTGTTATTTTATTATCATTGTTAAAAATTTTACTTGATGCCGCTATCATATAATGATTCTCATCTTTAATTGCTTAGCTTTCACTTTTTTTAACAAATTAATCAATATAAAATTAATAAAAGTCAACTTTATTTTGGCATAAAATAAAAGACCAAAAAAAAGAGCTTAAAAAAGCCCTTTTTATTTGAAACAGTCTTTAATTAAAGTTATTGATTAAGATTTGAGCGTTCCTAAGCGGTTTGATAACTGCTGAATGATTTGGTCAATTTCTTGATTGGCATCAGTTTCATTGTCCAAATTGCCATGCGGCGTTAATTGGTTCATCACCTCAGGGAGCAATTCTGCCAAACCTTGACGGACTTCCAAATCGTTGGCGCCAGTTTTTGCGGCGACATTTTGAATATCTTGCTCATCAAACAAGCGACTGACCTCGCTTGGGTCAAGGTTGTCGTTAAGTTCATGATTGCTCAGCCACGATCGCGCTTGGTGGTCGTAGCCAAGTTGGCTGATTTTATTGAGCGCGCCGCCAAGACCGCCATTTCGTTGAATCCAATGCAGCACCACCGGAAGCAGCGCCGCAATCAGCATCCCTTTACCGCCAAAGCCGCTTTGTTGTCTTTGCGACCCCAAAATACTGCCCAAAATATCGCCCAAGCCGCCTGCGCCTTGGTTGATGCCATGTCGCGATTGGTTGCTTGGGTTAATCATCCCACCTAAAATATCATCAAGCCCAAAATGGTTGTCAGCGTGGCGCTCATAGCGCTGCGGGTTATAGTCGCGCGGCTGATTGCGACCGGTCAACACACTGCCCAAAATATCGCCAAGACCACCGGTTCGGCGCGGCGTAATTTTTTGATTGATGGGATTTCGGTGGGCATCGTCGGGGTCGATGGCACTGCGCGCGATTTGGGTGACAAGATTCCCTAACAAACTCATAACGGCTCCCTTTTTTAATATTATCGTTTTTAATTATTCAACTATTTAATTTAGAATTTGACGCTTGTTCAAACGTCATTCACAATAATATAGCAAGTTAAATTGCCCATCGGGAGCGCTATTTTGTTATGTCCTGTATAGCTTACGCGGCAATCTGACCTAAAATACTTAATTTGCGCCAGTCCTCTGCTGACACTTGGTCACGAAAAATGGTAACGGTCAGCGACTTTTGATACGGCTCCATCACTTGAACCTCGACAATGACTGCCCAAGAGTACGATTGAGCCCGAAGCAAATTACCTTGCCAAAGCTGATTACCACGAGCGGTCGCCATTAAAAACTGCCAATCATAATGCAGATTTAAATGCAGTGGCGGCTGACTTAAATGCAACAGCGTAGGTTTTGATAAAAAAATAAAGCCGCCAATTAAAATCAGAGATAATAAAACCAATCCCAACTGCCAAATGGCAAGATTTACCGACCACGCTAGTAGTAAAAATAGGCCAAGCAAACCGCTATAAAAAAGCAGTCGCAGTCGGCTACTTGGTATTATTGGCGCATCAAGGCGCATGGGATTTATTAAAGCTGTCATTTATAACGCTTTAGCATGGCGCCATGACTTGATTTGCTCAACCAACTGCCAAACCGCATCGTCATCGGGGCGTGCTTGATTGGTAAAATAATCAAGCAAATCAGGGTCTTCATGGCTTAAAAGTTTGGCAAATGTTGCTTGCTCCTCGGTATCTGCTGCTAAATACAGCTCTTTGACATAAGGGTCAAGGTAAAAATCAAGCTCTTTGAGACCGCGCCGAGCTTGATAAATGATTCGGCGCTGCTCAAGGGTCGGCTCGATTGTTTGATTTGTAGTCATGTCTTATCCTTTTTTACTCGGTTAATGGCAATGGCAATAATAATACTAATCGCTGCGCCGGCTATCACTTAACTGCTGCCAAAGAGTAGCCGCTTGCGCCATCATCGCCACATTGTGCGTTCGAATGATGCTTGCGCCTTGTTGAATGGCAATCAGCCCTGCCGCTGACCCGACCCAATCGCGCTCAAAAGCCGCCAAGCCTTGCCAAGCCGGCACGCCACTGTTGGTTAAAACTTCTGCTAAAAAGCGCTTTCGAGAAATCCCAAACATCAGCGGTCTTTGAAATATTTTAAACTGCTCTAAATGAGTCAGCAGCTCGCAGTGATGCTGATAATCCTTGGCAAAACCAAATCCTGGGTCAATAATGATATTTTCCGCGCGGATACCAGCTTGCAGCGCTGCTGTAACCTGAATAGATAACTCATGGACAACGTCACTGACCACGTCATCGTAATCCGCAAAATCATTCATCGTGGTCGGCTCGCCGCGCATGTGCATGAGCATCACCGGAATGTCAAGCTTGGCTGCCATTTCGCGAGCGCCCTTGCGGGTAAGCGCGCGAACATCATTCCAAATATCCGCGCCCGCCGCTGACGCTGCCTCTATAACTTCCGGATTACTGGTATCAATCGACAGCCAAATATCATTACCAAACTGCCGACGAATCGCTTGAACCACCGGAACAACCCGCGCCAGCTCTTCTTTTGTGGCAACCGCTTTGGCATTGGGTCTGGTAGATTCACCGCCAATATCAATAATCGATGCGCCATCAGCCAGCATCTGCTCGCAGTGCCTAAGGGCACTATCAATCTGATTAAATTTGCCGCCATCGGAAAATGAATCCGGCGTCACGTTTAATATTCCCATAATTCGCGGTCGCGACAAATCAAGTACTTTATTACTAACAGTCAACTTAAAACTTGGCAACGGTTGAAACAGTGACATAAGCCCCCTTAGACTTAGCATAAAAGCGCCAATTTAACTTTGCTCATCATAGCAGTTATTGCTAGACAATAAAAAAGCCCTTTATTAAAAAAGGGCTTTTTATATCATTTAACTGCTAATCACATCGCAGGAAGCGGTGGCGGAGTTGAATTTGATGGCTTCACGTCATCTTTTGCCAAGTTCACCTCAGGACCTTGATAGACTTTTGGTGGTCTTGGCTCTTCACCCGCTAAAATATCTTGCAATTGGTCGCGGTCAATGGTTTCCCATTTCATTAAAGCATCAACCATCGCATGAATTTTATCTTTATTTGCTTCGATAAGCTCGCGAGCAATATCGTACTGCTCCTCTAACATCCGGCGGACTTCATCATCGACTTTTTGCTGAGTCGCTTCTGAGATCACGCGGCTGCCGCCACCAAAGTAGCCTTGCGAGCTGTCATCATCTTCATAAACCATCACCCCAAGCGCATCGGACATGCCGTATTTGGTGACCATGGCTCGCGCCATTTTGGTTGCCCGTTCAAAGTCGTTAGACGCGCCGGTTGATTGCTGATTGATAAAGACCTCTTCGGCAATCCGACCACCAAACAAAATCGCAATGTCGTTAAGCATTTTTGACTTATACATGCTGGTTTGGTCATGCTCAGGAAGCTGCCAAGTGACGCCAAGGGCAAAGCCGCGCGGCATAATGGTCACTTTATGAACCGGATCTGTTCCCGGAAGCAATTCAGCAACCAGTGCGTGACCGGATTCATGATAAGCCGTTGCTCGGCGTTCTTCTTCACGAAGTACCATTGATTTGCGCTCAGGACCCATATAAAGCTTGTCTTTAGCATCTTCAAAGTCGTGCATATCCACACTGCGCTTGTTGCGGCGCGCGGCAAATAGCGCCGCTTCATTCACAAGGTTGGCAAGCTGAGCCCCACTAAACCCCGGTGTTCCGCGAGCGAGCGCATTGGCGTCAACCGCAATGGTATTCGGCAATTTTTTCAAATGCACTTTTAAGATTTGCTCACGACCTTTGATGTCAGGTAAGCCCACTTGAACTTGACGGTCAAAGCGACCGGGACGCAGTAGCGCTTTATCCAAAACATCAGCGCGGTTGGTTGCGGCAATGACAATCACGCCTTCATTACCTTCAAAACCGTCCATTTCAACCAATAATTGGTTTAAGGTTTGCTCACGTTCATCGTTACCGCCGCCCATTCCTGAACCGCGATGACGACCGACCGCGTCAATCTCATCAATAAAGATGATACAAGGCGCATTTTTCTTGGCTTGTTCAAACATATCACGAACCCTTGATGCGCCAACCCCAACGAACATCTCGACAAAGTCAGAACCAGAGATTGAGAAAAATGGCACTTTAGCTTCACCGGCAATGGCTTTGGCAAGTAGCGTTTTACCCGTTCCTGGAGGTCCTACCATCAAAATACCACGTGGAATCATCGCCCCAAGCTTGGTGAATTTGTCAGGGTCTCTTAAAAAGTCAACGACTTCAACAACTTCTTGCTTGGCTTCTTCACAGCCTGCCACGTCATCAAAGTTCACGCGGATTTGATCTTCGGTGAGCATTTTGGCTTTTGATTTGCCAAAGCTCATAGGACCGCTGCCCTTGCCGCCCGCGCCGCCTTGCATATTGCGCATAAAAAACAAAAACAGACCGATAATAAGCAGGATTGGAAAACTTGCAATCAACAGCTGCATTAACACGCCTTGACGCTTAGGCGCAGTGCCTTGAACGTCAACCTTGTTTTCGCGCAAGATTGGCATCAATTGCTCATCGGCTACCGCAGGTCTAATGGTCTCAAAGGTTGAGCCATTTTTCTTCTCGCCGGTGATTTGTTCGCCGTCAATTTTGACACTGGCCACTTGGTTTTCAGACACGGCGGTCACAAATTCCGAGTAGTTTAAGGTATCTGGCTGAGAGGATTGATCAAAGCTGCTAAATACCGCCACCAAAACGCCGATCACCACCAGCCACAATAAGGTATTTTTTACCATGTCGCTCACAAGTTTTCCCATCCCTTACTTAATTGGTGTGTTCTTTCAACACATGACGCCTTTTTAACAACGTTGATTCGCCTAAATTAAAAACAACAACTCTCAATCGGCAAATTGTTAATCGCTTTTTAACGTCACAAATAAAATAATTGCTTTATTGATAGACGACTTTGTTCAATCAAAAAGACTGACCACAAACAGACTAATATAAAGTTAATATACCATGATATATGGCAGTAACCACGAAAATTCAAGACATTACTAAAATTATTGGGTTAACAATTGTAGTCATCATCTTGTCATTTATCAGCCTAAGAGCTGACTCAATTTGAAGATAAGATACTCAATATTATAAAGCAAAATATATCTTTAACCTATTGAAATAATAGATAATTTAATTAAAATCTACTTAATTGCCACCCAAAATACTTCTTTTGATCGCGGTCTGGAAGCCGCCGGTTTAATGGTACGAACTTTACTAAACTGCTGTTGTAGCATACCCCGAAGCTCTTGCTCGCCCTCGCCTTGAAACACTTTCATAATCAGCGCGCCGCCTTTTGACAAGGTATTGTTGGCAAAATCAATGGCAAGTTCGCAAAGATACATCATTCGCGGCTGATCAACGCCGCTATTTCCTGAAGTATTTGGTGCCATGTCAGACAGCACCACATCCACCTTGTGATCGCCCACCTCTTTCATGATCGCTTCAAAAACCTCTGCTTCGCGAAAATCACCTTGAATAAAAGTCACATTTTCAAGGGCATCCATCGGCAAAATGTCCGAGGCAATCAGCACGCCTTTGTCGCCAACCAAGCGTCCTGCCACCTGTGACCAACTGCCCGGCGCTGCGCCCAAATCAACTACAGTCATGCCTTTTTGGATCAGCTTGGTTTTTTCATTAATTTCAAGCAGCTTATAAGCCGCTCGCGCCCGATAACCCTCTTTTTGCGCTTGCTGAACATAATAATCATCCAAATGCTCTTTCATCCAAGCTCGGCTACTTTTTGACAGTTTTTTATTTTCAATTCGGGTGGCCAAAATACCTTCCTTAATTGCTTATGACGTCGGCTTTGACGCTGATAAAGTCTTTATCTTTATACTTTAACACTTTCAAACGATAATATCGTGTAAATTGATGCGATTTTCAAGCAAGTTGATCGCAGATTATTTATAATCGTCTTTAACTTTTTTAATGATGACAGAGACTGCTATGCAACTTGACAACGAGACGATCCGCCACCTAAAAGGCATCGGTCACCAATTAAAGCCGATCGTGATGATTGGTAATAATGGCGTGACGCCTGCGATTATCAATGAAGTCGACCGCGCTTTAACTGACCATGAGCTGATCAAAGTAAAACTCCCTGCCGGCAGCAAACACGACCGCGACGTGGTGAGCAGCGAGCTTGCTGCGGCTGCCAATGCTTATGTCATTCATACTATTGGTCGCATGGCACTATTACTACGACAAAACCCAAATGCCAATCCGAAGCTCTCCAACCTCGTTCGCTACCAGTAATGGCAAGATAGCCGCGAACATAAGCCGCAGCACCTGACTGCGGTTTTTTTCTGCCGCGTTCTTTAGAACCAACATATCAATTAATGATCGATGAATTATGCAACAACGATTTAAATTATCGCTTTTACAAGAAACGATTGCTGACGATGCGGCGGCTTTAAACGTCAAGGCTTCGCTATTAACTGACATTGCTATTGAGGTTATGGCGCATATTGAAGCGCGGATGAGGCCTTATTTATGGCTTGATTACCAAATCAGCTTGCCAAAGCCTTTATTAGCGCTCATCGATTGGGAAGATTGGCGAAAAGAAAACGCGGTCTTTAGCGATTTTTTATGGGAAAAAACCTGTCTTGAGTGCTTTCTTCAATTTTCAAAGCAGTCAGGATATGTTGAAATCAATGCTGCGCCCAGCGGTGAGTTTGCTATTTATCAGTTTTTAGATTATCGAACGCCAAATCAATTGCCACCAAAACCCCTGCTTTTAAATGATAAGTTTTCAAGCAACCAAATGACCAATGACAACCGCGCCTCAGTCTTTTGGCAAAATAGTGATGACTTAAACCCGCCAGCAGCCTTATTGCGGCGCAAGTTTGCGATAGATTTATCGCAGACGCCAAATTTTGATGTTGCCTTGCCCCATTTTGGACTGATTAAGCTGCAACCTTGCGTTATTTTAGCCTTTGGCAAGCATCAGCTTTACTTTGCGCCCCATCATGCCTTACCACCTGACTTTCATGATTCAAAATTTTGGCAAGATTTTAACCCCAAACCCTAAACTTCTTGCTTAATTTAAGCAAATAAAAAGCTCAGTAATGTCGGTCACATCACTGAGCTTTTTGGGCATTAAAAAACTAATCGCTAAATTTATGAAGCTTGTTAAGTCAATCAGTTAAAGAATCTTATTCTGCCATAGCAAGGTAGATACCACGGTTTGAAGCATCGTCAACGTATTGTGAGTCGCGCCAAGTGGTGTAAGAGTAAGCGCCGCTGTATGGGCTGATGCTGCTTTGACGGAAATCTGAAATCCAGTTTGAACCATCATAAATCTGGATATGACCGTGAGGGTGTTTTGAGCTGCGGTCGTAAACAACCACGTCGCCCACTTGTGGTGGCATATCGTTACTAATTTTAGTAAAGCCGGCGTTTGCAAGCGTACCACGAGTCGCGTATTGATACGCTGATGGGTTTGGCGTGAAATCATACCCTGCCGCTTGCAGTGCCGTTCGAACATAGCGCGCACAGCGACCAGAGCTTCTTGATAGTGCTACGCGTGAGGCGTGAGCCGCAGCTTGGGCAGGCGCTGAAAATCTATCAGGCGCTGATCCTGCAAATTTCTTTTGATTTTCATAGTAGATTTTTGAGGTCAGTGAAGCAAGTTCTTGCTGCTTTTGCTGAGCTTGGTTGCTAAGCTGCTTGATGGTTCGGCTGATTTCATCATTGCTTGAAACAGAAATGTGAGCGCCACTTCTCGTGCTGTAGATGTTGTTAGATGAGCTGTAGTTTTTTAATGAAGCATTAGTAATATAATTTGTTCCGCTTGAGCTCACTGCTGCACCACTCGTTTGTGCAATGCCCATTCCTAATACGGTCAAAATTAATAAAGCGTGTTTCATAAATTTACTGCCTTTGGTTAATACAAGATTGCTTGTCATCCATAACAAAGCATCAATTAATTTAGAGGATAGTTCACCTAGCGTGATAAAATCCTGATTACAACAGTGCATGTTCTTAGTTTCGGTGGTTTTTGGCGACCTGCCATTAACAACTAACCACTTGAAAAATCCCTTGCTACCCAGCTTGTGCAGCTTTGGATGAATTGTTCTTGCTTCATTAACACTGATTGCCTTTGGAGCATTCTCATGTCAAAAAAACAGCCCAATCAACTTGCTAATTTGATCGATCATCAAGCCTTTGCTGGCAGTATCTTGCCAAAAAACCTTGCTGATACGCTCGAAATATTGACACAAGCGACTGCTGAATTAAAAAAGCTATTGGCAGATACGCTGCCTGATGAGATTCTTAATTCCTGCCAAGTCGTGGGACTAACTGCTGAGCAACTAACGCTCAGTGTGAGCTCAACGACGGCGGCGAATCATATCCGATATTTACAAAACGCTTACCTTCAGCTGCTAAATCGCGAATCACTTACATTCCGCCAACTTAAAGCATTGCGTGTTGTGGTAGTCGAATTTGATTCCAAAAAACCGTCGTTTTATGAACAATCTGTAGTGCCGGCAGACTTAAAAAAGTCCGTTAAAGCCAATGAAAATCATGCCCTTAGCCAAAACACAAAGCGGACTATAGCACAGGCAGCTAGGCATGTCATCACAGATAAAAATTTACAAAACGCACTTTTTAGGCTGATTGAGACCGAAAAAAGCTAAATTTACAATGTAATTTTATGTAAAATAAGTATTAAAAGCTTAAGAAAAATGTTGGTAAGGCAATTTTTTATCTCACAAAAAAAGGTTTGAAAATGAAATCTTAATTTCAGATTTCATTTTCAAACCTTTTTTGACCTCCCCAATCAAAGAGTTTATCTAGTCTTGGGAAGTTAAGAAAATGATATAATTTAATCTTATAGGCGATTGACTTTTAATTTAAAATGTGACTATGTAATATTGCGTAAATGTTGCGATAATTCCTGTATAAGCTTGTTATCAGCCCTCAATGGTTATTGCTGATAAAGGTAAATATTCCACAGGACAGCTTACATTGTCATCAAATGTTACAATTTCGAAGTTATCAGGGTCTGATAACACCTCGCGAATGAGCAAATTATTTAACGCATGACCAGATTTATAGGCATTAAAACGACCTAAAATAGGATAGCCAATCAAATATAAATCACCTAACGCATCCAGTATTTTATGACGCACAAACTCATCGGCAAATCTAAGACCTTCAACATTTAGCACTTCAGAATCATCAATAACGATGGCATTTTCCATGCTACCACCAAGGGCCAAGTTATTTTTCCGTAGCGCCTCAATGTCTTTTAAGAAGCCAAACGTTCGAGCAGCGCTCAGCTCTTCGATAAAGTTTTGGGTAGAAAAACACAATTGGGCATGCTGAAAATCTTTATCGATCGCTGGGTGGTCAAAATCAATCTCAAAATTTAATTCAAAGCCCTCAAACGGTCGCAGCTCTGCCCATTTATCATCAACCTTGACCCGAACTGAGCGGCGCATTCGCAAAAATTTCTTCGGTGCTTCTTGCTCGCAAATTCCTGCTTGCAACAGCAAGCCAACAAAGGGTGCCGCACTGCCGTCCATAATTGGAATTTCAGCAGCAGAAACGCGAACCAGTAAATTATCGATGCCAAGCCCTGCAACCGCGCTTAATAAATGCTCAACCGTACCGACACGTGTGCCGCCAAATACCAAATTTGAGGACATCATGGTATCTTGAACTAAAAAAGCGTTGGCAGGAATGGGCTCTGAAGCAATAATGTCTGAGCGCTCAAAGATGACGCCGGTATTGATAGGCTGCGGATGAAACTCTAAATCGACGGGGTGACCACTATGCAGACCAATTCCAGTAATATGAATTACTGAATGTATTGTTCGTTGATTCATGGTTACTTCTCACATATCTTGTTACAATTGCCGTAGTGTACCATTAATTTTGGCATCACGGCTATAGCCAAGTTTTGATAATTTGTTGATAATACTCATAAGTCCAATTAAATTAGGCGTTGCAGATGCTATAATTTTTTTGAAAGGTCTCATTTTAAAATAAAAAAAACCAACGCTGAGCATTGGTTTTTAAGAAAAAAAAATCGTTGCGACTAGCGGTTTTGCTGACGCCGTAAATAATCTTGAATGCTATTCGTTCGCGCTTGCGGCTGCTCAGATTGCGGCTCAGCCTGACCTTGACTTTCTTGATATAACCGCGTTTGCGCATGTTTTTGGCTGTTTAGGGCACTAGGATGCACATTAGGATCTACCGGCTGATTGCTGGTGACGGGCGGAACAGCAGGGCTAGACTCTGGCGTTTTTTTAACCTCTTCATTTAAGGTAAGACCGGTGGCAATCACGGTGACATGCAAGTCATCATTCATATTTTCGTCAATCACTGAACCATAGAAAATATGCGCGTCATCAATATCGGTAATTTCTTCAACAATTTCGCTGATTTTGCTAAATTCATCTAAAGATAATGATTCTGAAGAGATGACGTTGACCAAAAGCCCTTTAGCGTTTTCTAGGCGTAAATCATCAAGCAGCGGCGAGCGAATGGCTTTTTCAGTGGCTTGACGGGCTCTGTCATCGCCGCTGGCGCGACCAATTCCCATCATCGCATGACCTTTAGCAGTCATCGCCGTGCGAATATCGTTAAAGTCGATGTTAATGACACCTTCACTAGCGATGGTTTCCGCAATCCCTTGAACGGCGTGAAGCAAGACGTCATCGGCTTTTTTAAAGGCATCTTTCATAGAAATATTGCCGTAAACGCTCATCAGCTTGTCGTTAGGAATGGTAATGATTGAGTCAACGAAGTTGGCTAATTGTTCAATTCCTGCTTGAGCT
Organism: Psychrobacter sp. GTC18467; assembly: GCF_055397455.1. Taxonomy (NCBI): domain Bacteria; kingdom Pseudomonadati; phylum Pseudomonadota; class Gammaproteobacteria; order Moraxellales; family Moraxellaceae; genus Psychrobacter; species Psychrobacter sp. GTC18467. The sequence goes on along the minus strand of NZ_AP038920.1, from coordinate 1,839,195 downwards.
GCTTTAATGCGCTTGCCGCCTTCAAATTTAAATGGCGTGGTGACGACCGCAACGGTCAGCACTTCCATTTCTTTAGCAATTCGCGCCACGACAGGAGCCGCTCCCGTTCCGGTGCCGCCGCCCATTCCTGCTGTAATGAACACCATATCGGCATTTTCAAGCAGCGCTCGGATAGAGTCTTCTTCGCTTTCAGCCGCTTCCCGACCCACTTCAGGATTTGCCCCTGCCCCAAGACCGCGATTGCTTTTCGCGCCAAGTTGCAGCTTATGAGGCGTGGTTAAGCGATCAAGCGCTTGCTTGTCGGTGTTGGCACAAACAAAGGTTACCCCTTTAATGCCTTGTTGAACCATATGTTCAACCGCGTTGCCACCGCCACCGCCCACGCCGAATACAATAAAGCGGGCCTGGCCGTTGCTCACTGGCTGATTGACATCTGGCATGGTATATTTTGACATAGAAAAAATTCTCCAGTTGTAGATTACCTAAGCCTAATTTCTTAATAGGCAATCGACGTATTTTTAAAATAGTCTGATAACTCGTAAGTGAATAATTGCGGTTAAGCTTAACCATCGGCACTTAGTTGAACATCATTTATTTTAACATACAAGCTTTTTGTAAAAATATGCTTTATTAAAAGCCATTGACTACATAATCTTTTTAAAGATACTGCCAAAACTGCGCTTAATTCCAGAAAAAACCCCATCCGTTTTGATGGCTTCAGGTTCACTTTGCTCACTGTGTCGAAATTGATCACTTTGACTGTATAACAGTGTCCCAAAGGCAGTTTGATACGCAGGATTTGACAGCTGAGATTGTAAATAGCTTTCCAGATCACGATCGTGAATCGGACTATAAATCTTAATAGCAGGATGCGTTTTTGCAAGCGCAACCGGCGTCTTTAATAACTTTTTGGAAAATGCCACCATACCGCGCATCGAACTGCCGCCGCCGGTAAATACCATGCCGCGATCGATAAAATCAAGCAGTCCCTCTTGGCGTAAGCGCTGAGCAATGTCATCTAAAATGGTGATATAACGGGCTTCAATAATTTGGGCAAGTTTATAGCTGCTGACATTGAGCACTTCACTGCTGCCATAGCGCGGATAAGAAAAAAATGAGCTTGGGTCAACGCTACTGACATCTACCGTGCCAAACTCTTTTTTAAGCTCCTCCGCCTCAATCATTGAGAGGTTTAATTCAGCAGAAATGTCCATCGTCACTTCATGGCTGCCACTGGCTAGGCAGTGGGTAAAAATAAGTTTGTTTTCTTTATAAACACAAATGCTGCTGGTACTGGCGCCAAGATCAACCAAGCAAACCCCTTGCTGGCGCTCATCCAAGCTCAAGCAGTATTCAGCGCTGGTCACCGCATCAAAAACCACATGGTCAACCCCAACATCACAGCTTTGCAGCAATCTTTGGATATTTTGTCGGCTTGCCACTGGCATCATCATCATGTGATACATGACGCAGATTTTCTCGGCAATCATTTCAATGGCATCATCGACCATTGCTTCTTGCTCATCAATATAAATACCTTGCTGACAGCAGTGCATCAAGTAATAGTTGGAAGGCAAGTCGTTAGATTTGGCACGGGTCAGGGCATTCACCATATCTTGGATGCGCACTTCGCCATCGCTGGTTTGTACCTCGCCCATGCTGTTTTTACTGAGCAATTCTGGAGTCGATAAGGTAAGCCAAACGCTATGAACGCGGCAATTTGCCATATCTTCAGCTTCTTGAATGGCTTTTTTAATGGCGCTTTTTAAGCGTTCACGATGCTTAATCTGACCTTGATAAAAATCACTGTTCTTTACCTGACCGATGCCCAAAATCTGAATGTCTTTTACAGACAATACATTACCGATGACCACATAAACGGCAGTGGCACTTAAATGGACAACTACTAAGGTTTCAGTATTTTTCATTTTTTATTACAGTATCGTTATCAAAGACCGTGAGGGTCTGTTCATTTCCCATTAAAAAACGCCCATTAACCGCAGTGTGACGGCTGTTATCTTATGCGGCGGCATTATACTCTTTTCTCAAAATTACTGCTAGAAGGTTGCTCAATCCTTTCTACCATCGGCAATGATGATCGCTTTTTAAGCTGACTGAGCGTTAACCTACGGTATGGTCGGTTTCTCCCTCAAAGACAATATGATCTTCCGCTTTTTTTGCCGCATTAGGCTTGCCAGTGTCGCCTGCGGTCATTTTCCAAGCAATGGCAAAGCCGTTTTTATAACGTAAGTCAATTGACTGCATCTCATCAAGTTGTGAGGCTAAGCTGCCATTTAACAGTTGGCTTAGACTTAACAACTTTTGAGCGGTATTTTCGTTATCCACAATCAGCCGAATGCCATTATCAAAACGCACCAACCATGTCATTCTAGGCGTTAAAATAATGTCTTCAACTTTCATATTCAGTGGCGAAAACCACTCATTAATTTGTTGCATTTGCTGCATAATCACCCGAGATTTTGCAGGGTCACCTTGAAGCATTGCAAACTGAGCTCGCATCAAATCAACGCTTTCTACGGGAACAAATACTGAGCCTTTGGCATCAATTAAGCGCTCAGTACCAAAATTGGCAACTGCCTGCTTTGGCAAAGCGCTGATAATAATACCACGTTGCCAATCACGAGTGATGCTTACTTGATCAATCCACTGCTGTGACAACGCCAAATCACGAAGCGCTTGTAGGTCGGCGGTAAAAAAGTTGTCAGAAACTGCGCCGCTAACCGCCAAGCTTAAGGCTTGATACTGCGCCGGACTCAGATGTTCCGAACTGATTTCAATATGGGCAGCTGGCGCATCTTGCAGGGCTTTATTTGCCATCGCTATCAACAATAATATCAAGATCACTGCCACGGCAATCACATAAAAAACCGTGATCTTAATGCTAGATATTGCCATTTTAACTTGAGTGAATTTTTTACTCAGTAATGGCGATGACGGGTTGACAGCTTGCGACATGGTATACAGCGTTCCTAAGTTGAGTTGACTCTCTAAAAGATGATTTGGTCTCAACGCTTGGTCGTTAGGGGTCATTGCAGTGGTTAAGCTGATTTCCTCACTCAATAAATGATTAGAAAATGGCTGAAGTCAATCACCTCAGCCATTTTTCACTTATTTATCTGTCAGTTAGCTTGCAATTTGGTTATCTATATTGATTATAAGCTGCGTATCTTAATTGTGCAAATAGAACCTTACTTGCTAAGCGTCTGCGCCAAAATATGCCAGCATAATTGCTCAAAATCCATGCCGCGAGCTTTTGCTGCCATTGGCACAAGGCTATGACTGGTCATTCCAGGAACGGTGTTAATTTCAAGTAGCCAAAAATTGCCTTTATCGTCTTGCATGGCGTCGATTCGACCCCAGCCTTTGGCATCAACGGCGCGAAAGGCAGCTAGGCTTAACTCTTGCAAGTGTCTTTCATCATCAACACTCAGCCCGCAAGGGATAAAATAACCGGTGTCATTGCGGTTATATTTGGCTTCAAAATCATAAAAATTGGTAATGTCGGCAGGCTCTAGACGAATGACCGGATAGGCTTCATCATCGATAATCACGATGGTAAACTCGCGACCGGTAATCCAGCGCTCCGCCATGACCGCGTCGCCACAATCGGCGGCGGTGGCAAAGGCTTTGGGCAACTCGTCCAAATGATTGACCTTGGTCATGCCAATGCTTGAGCCTTCATGAACTGGCTTGACAATCAGCGGCAGTCCTAAGGTGTTAACCACTTGCTGCCAATCAGTATCAGCGGTTAGCAGTGAAAACGGCGCGGTCGATAGGCCGCAGCCTTGCCAAAGCTGCTTGGTGCGCACTTTGTCCATTCCCAAAGCGGAGGCTAACACCCCAGAGCCCGTTTGCGGAATTTGTAGCCATTCTAAAAGCCCTTGCAAAACGCCGTCTTCACCGCCGCGACCGTGTAAGACGTTAAAAACGCGGTCAAACTGCTTTAATTCGCTGATGTCTTGAAACTTTGGGTCAAAATGGGTGGCATCAACGCCCTGATTTTGAAGGGCAGCCAGAACCGCCGCGCCGCTATTTAAAGAGATGGCGCGCTCGTTGCTGTTGCCACCATAAACCACGGCAACCTTACCAAAGGCTTTGGCATCGGTGACATGGCTTGGCTTGATTTTAGGATAGTTGATTTTTTCAGCGTGATTTAGGCTTTGATTGGGGTCGGTCATGGCTTATGAACTCTTAATTTGTAACGTTGAACAATTTTTTAAACAATGGGGTCGTTAAGGTACAGCTGATTTGCCGCCAAATCAATGGCAATTTGACCGACGTTTCCGGCGCCTTGGGTGATGAGCAAATCGTTCGGCTGAAGCATTCGTTTCATCACCTCAGCAATATTACTTTTATCAATGATGGTCGGCTCAACCTGACCGCGGTGACGGATACTTTTTGCTAGCGCTTTGGAATCCGCGCCAACAATTAACGCCTCCCCTGCTGAGTAAACGTCAAGAAGCAACAGTTCATCAACTTTCGATAAAACCTCAACAAAGTCATCAAAGCAGTCGCGCGTCCGGCTATAACGGTGCGGCTGAAATAGCATGACCAAACGGCGATCCGGAAAGCTTTGGCGCGCCGCTTTAATGGTCGCATCAACCTCGGTTGGATGATGACCATAATCATCAATTAATAACACATCGCCTTCTTCTAATTCAACTGCCGCATGCTGCTCAAATCGGCGACCGACCCCTGCAAATTTTTGAAGCGCGCGCTTAATCGCTTCATCATCAACGCCTTCATCGGTTGCCATGGTGATTGCCGCTAAAGCATTGTAAACGTTATGCATTCCGGGGATATTTAAGGTTAATCTGAGCGGCTCAAAATCGCGGCGAAGAACGGTAAAATGGGTTTTCGTGCCGTCGCTGACCACGTCAATGGCTTGAACGTCATTATAAGGCTCAAGACCAAAGGTCAATACCGGTCGCGAGATGTCATCAATCATCGCGTAAAGCTCAGGGTCATCACCGCAAACCACCGCCAAACCATAAAACGGCATATTTTGTAAAAACTGAATGTAAGCAGCTTTTAATTTGTCAAAGCTATTTTCATAGGTTTCCATGTGGTCTTGGTCGATGTTGGTGACGATTGCCGCCATGGGGTGCAGCGTTAAAAATGACGCATCCGACTCATCGGCTTCAGCAACCAAATAGCGGCTGCTACCAAGGGCAGCGTTTTTTCCGGACGCGTTTAATTTGCCGCCGATGACGTAAGTGGGGTCAAGACCGCCTTCAGCAAGCATCGTGGTCAGCAAACTTGTCGTTGTGGTTTTGCCGTGAGCGCCTGCCACCGCAATGCCATGACGGTAGCGCATCAGCTCGCCTAACATGTCAGCGCGGCGAACGACCGGCAGGCGAGCTTTAAGCGCCGCTTTAATTTCAGGGTTGCTGCGGTCAATGGCGGAGGACACCACCACCACGTCGGCATTGGCGATATTTTTAGAATCGTGACCGATAAAAATCTCAATACCGATGTCGCGGAGGCGCTTGGTGACAGGACTGTCGTTAATATCCGAGCCGCTTACCCGATAACCTTGGTTGCTCATGACCTCGGCGATACCGCACATCCCCGAGCCGCCAATACCGACAAAATGCAAATGCTGAATTCGGCGCATTTCGGGAATTTCAATCAAACGCTTGGGGGAGTCTTTATGGTCTTGGCTGCGCGGAGGACAAAGGGCGTTGGCGAAAGCGGTGCTTGGCATAGTGGGGTCTCTTTAAAATGGGTCAAACCAACAACGGGTCAATGGAAAAATTTAGCGGTTTATCCTAAAGACCACCATAACTTTACTACAATATGACTTAAAGGCTTTGCCAAATGATGTCCGAGGTAGTCATGGTGGAACTTTGATTGGCAAGGTCGTGCGCTTTTTGCGCCATCACCTTACAAGCAGGGCGATTGAGCGTAATGAGCGTTTCGCTCAGCCGTTTTGGCGTAAGTTCCGACTGCGGCAATAAAATCGCGGCATCATTGTCCGTGAGCGTCTTGGCATTTGCCGTTTGGTGGTCATCAACGGCGTGCGGCAGCGGCACGAAAATCGCGGCAATGCCAACATTTTGAATCTCAGTTACCGTCAGCGCGCCGGCTCGGCAAACAATCACATCTGCCCAATTATAAGCCGCTGCCATATCCTCAATAAAGGGCTGAACGGTGATGTTGTGACTGGCTGAATCTTCGCTTTCATAAGCCGCTTGGGTGGCCTCTTCATTACCGCGACCGCACTGATGGCGGACTTGTAAAGGCTTATCAAGCAGCGAAAGCGCCTTGGGTACGGTCTCATTTAACACTTGCGCGCCAAGCGAACCACCAACAACGAGCAATCGTAGCGGCGAGGTGTCATTATCATCATAACGCTCAGCAGGCGCTTTAATCCCCGTAATGGCATTACGAACCGGATTGCCGACCGTTTGCACTTTGTCACTGGTGCCTTTATCAAACGCGCCCTCAAACGCTTGCAGCACTTTAACCGCCATTTTTGCCAAATAGCGGTTGCTCATTCCGGCAATGGCGTTTTGCTCATGAATGATTAAAGGCGTTCTGGTCATTTTGGCGGCAATGCCACCGGGCGCGCTCACATAACCGCCAAAGCCAACCACCAAATCAATCTTGTTTTGCTTAATGATTTTGGTGGCAGCCATTACGGCGGCAAACAAAGTCATCGGCAATTTGAGCAAGCGCCCAAGACCTTTGCCGCGAAGCCCTTGCATATTAATCGCATGATAAGCGTAACCCGTTGGCGCGACCAAGTCATTCTCCATACCTACTTGCGTGCCAAGCCAATGAATGGTTGCACCGCGGTTGGTCAGCTCTTCGGCGACCGCGAGTGCCGGAAATACGTGACCGCCCGTTCCGGCAGCCATCATTAAGATTTGCGGAGATTTTGTTGCCATAATTACTGCTTATTTATTATTCACTTTAGGTAAAACTCGGCGCTGTTATCAATTTATGCTCAAATAACTGAAATAAAAAAGCGCCTAATCGTTAAAAAGCGCTTAGTATAAATCAAATCATCGCAATTACTGTGGATTTTGGTTATCAATTCACAGGATTATCACAAATCAATTAGCGGTCATTCAAAATTTGTTAAGCAAGCCTTGCTTCAATCGCTTTAATAAAGTCGGTAGCGATATCCGTTCCGCATTGGTCGTCAATCTCACGAACGCAAGTGGGACTGGTGACGTTAATTTCGGTAATTCTGCCACCAATTAAATCAAGACCAACAAACATCAGCCCTTTTTCGCGAACAATCGGCGCCACCGTTTGCGCCACCTCGCGTTCAGCATCACTTAACGGCATGGCAACGCCGCGACCGCCAGCCGCCAAGTTACCGCGAGTCTCGCCGCCAACCGGAATCCGCGCTAGGCAATAATCGACTACCACACCATCAACGATTAACACGCGTTTATCGCCCTCGCTAATCTCTGGCAAATAGCGCTGAGCCATGATTGGCATAGTTTCAAGCTCGGTGAGCATCTCAAGGGTTGCGCCAATATTTGGGCTATCGGCGGTCAAGCGAAACACCCCCATTCCGCCCATGCCATCAAGCGGCTTGACAATCACGTCTTGCTGCTCGCGGATAAATTCGCGGATGTGTGCCTGTTTGCTCGTCACAATGGTCGGGCTCATAAAGGGGCTAAACCACGTGGCAAACAGCTTTTCGTTACAATCGCGAATCGCAGTTGGATCATTGACCACCAAAACCCCTGCCGCTTTGGCGTGGTCAAGCAGATAAGTGGCATGTAAAAAGCGCAAATCAAACGGCGGGTCTTTGCGCATTAATATCACGTCAAAATCCGTCACCGGCAGCGTTTGTTTTTCGCCCAACTGATAAAAATCGGCAGGGTTTTTAGCACAAGTCACGGCTTGATTGTCCACCATCAGCTGACCACGATTGAGCCACAAATCATGAATTTGACAATAAAATAACTGGTGACCGCGATTTTGCGCCGACCACATCATCGCAAGACTGGTGTCTTTATAATAATTGATGCGCTCGATGGGGTCCATAATGACCAAAATATTCAAAGTCGCTTGTGTCATGAGAGGCTCACTTAACTTGTTATTTTTAAGTTCTATTTTTAAGTTTCAAAATACTAGCGCGCCATTATACGCCGTATTGCTCGCGGTAATGCTGCATTTTTGCAAGTTGGGTTGGGTTTTGATAGGGTCGGTTTGGGTCAGATAAATAGCTGATTAAATCATCCATGCTCACAAGCGCACGAACCGGAACGTCTAAATTTTCAGCAAGCTCTTGAATCGCTGAGCGCTCGCCTTGACCTTTTTCCTTTCTATCAAGCGCCACGATAATACCGCCAATGGTTGCCCCTGCCGCGTCCAAAATATCGACCACCTCGCGCATTGCGGTACCGGCGGTAATCACATCATCCAAAATCCAAACGCACTTGCCGGATACGTCCGCACCAACGAGGCTGCCGCCCTCGCCGTGGGTTTTAGCTTCTTTACGGTTGTAGCCCCAATGGGCGTTGATGCCGTGATTGCGCCAAAGCGCTTGCGCGGTTGCCGCCACAAACGGAATGCCTTTATAAGCGGCGCCAAAAATTACCAAGTCGCGATTGCCCGTTTTTTGCATCTCATCGGCAAGGGCTTTGGCATAACCGTTTGCCAACAACGACAGCATTTCACCCGTTGCTAACAGTCCTGCATTAAAAAAATAAGGGCTGATGCGACCGGACTTTAAAACAAACTCACCAAATTTTAGCACCTGATTGTCAAGCGCCAACTGGATAAAATCATGCGATGAAAACGACTGCGATGACATAACGACCTCAATAGACAAAACGAATAGATAAAAAAATGCTTTATTGTACGCATTATTGCTTAATTTGACCAACCATTGATGTGATAATCCGGCAAATTTGGGTAGCGTAAAAATAAGCGCGACTTTGAGGAAATATTAAAATAACACGCCCCATCGCGGCTGACTTCCATCTCAAAGCCTAATAGCAGCGCGGCGATAATCATATGACCTGAAAACAGGCGAATTTGCCGAAAATAATCGCGCCGAGCCGGAAATTTTACCGCTTGGCTTAACACAAAACTGCGTGCAAATTGGCAAATTTGCTCAGCACTCAAACGGCGATTGATGGTTTTTCGCGGGTTGCACGATTTTAAAACATGAACGGCAACACTGCACGGCAAAATATCAAGGGCAAGGCTGTCTTGTAATCGCGTAGCTTTAGTTTCAAAATCCTCAGGCTGCAAAATTACTTGCCAATCGTCTATAAAATCGCTGTTTAAGCGCGAATCCATGTCAAAGCGCTTGATAAGCGCGCGAAGTGACGGCGCAGATTTTGGCTTGGTAAGATGTTCAGTTGTATCCATCGTCATGCCAAAGCGCGTCAGCATCGGTAACTTTTGCAAAACGCGGTCAATATCCGCCAAATCGAGCAACACTGTTGGGTCAAAATCAGCAATTAAGGGCGGCGACTCAAGCGGCTGCTCAAAATCTGCCGGAAGCGCCATCAATTGCGCGGCAGTTAATAGCTCTAAATGTGCTTTTAACCCCTCTGAAGCAATCACTTGCCATTTTGACAATTCATGAGCCTCATTTAACGGCGGCTTTGAAGTCAGTTTTCGCTCATCGCAAATTAATTCCGTATCCATACTCTCCTGAGCATTTGGCGCAGGATTTGGAATATCCGTCAGCGCTCTTGCAGGGTCAATCTTGGTCTTTTTAGGGTCAAAATTGGGATGCTTGAGCAAATGGTCTTGATTGAAACCTTTATCGCCGTGTTGTTGAGTCATTGCCAAAGTTAATTCCGTAAGCCTTTAGTTGTCATCACGATTGCTATGCTGCAAAATATCGCGGTAGCCTGATTGCCAATCGGGAAAAGCAAGCCAATCGCGCGGGATATTGCTATGCAATCGCTTTCCCGTCACCGCTGTCTTGCTGTCAGCCACTTTGGGCGGCGTGCTATTAAGTTTTTTACTGAGCCAAGTGGTCAATTCAAAGTTGGTCACCGGCAGATAATCGGTGGCAAGGTACAGCGGCTTTGGCGATGCTATCGTCAAAACCTTTGCAATAATCGTCACCAAATCGCTGTCCATAATCCGGTTCGTCCACTGCTCGCGCGCTATCGGCTCTTTCTCATCTTTTTGAGCTTGACGGACGCGCATTAAGCGCTTGCGACCATAAATCCCGCTTGGTCGAATGATAATGGCTTTATCATCAAAGCCATTTTGCAGCGCTTGCTCAGCTTTTAAGATAAAATTTGATGTTGAGTCGTCAGCTAATGGCTCAGGCTTAACCGTGTCATCAATCCACTCGCCATTGTCTTGACCATAAATTCCAGTTGAGGAAATAAAAATAATGCGCTCAAGGTTTGGTAACTCATCGCTAAGACTTGCTAAATGCTGACAAATTTTTAAATAGCTGTTTTCATAGCCTGATGTTGAATAGTCATCGGGGGTAACGATGATAGCAATGCTATGAAAGTCTTTAAGCTGCTCAGCGGTTAAATTAAGCGCGTCCAATTGCAAAAACTGCGCATTGTTTGCCAAGTCATAATGCTTACGATTCTGCCTTGCAAGCCCTGTCACATCAAAGCCTTGATTGGCAAGATGATTAGTCACCGGTAAGCCTATAGCGCCTTGACCGATAATCAGATATTTTTTATATTGCTGATTTTGCTCCGACATGAGTTATCCTTTATTTTATCGTTATTATCAATGTCACCGTTAAAAATAGCGCTTATAGGATAGTTTAATATCCTCTTGCGACTCAATCCGGTCAAGCCATTCATAACTGGCATCAAGCCTAAGCGCTTGATTTTTATCAATGTCGTATTGCAGCCCCAAACTGCTAATCGGCTGCCAATAGTGCGATGTTAGCGTGTCATCCGAGCTGTCGCCGTGATACCAATACGGCAGTTGTAGCCCTGCGGCGGCGCGCAAGCGGTCATTGATTTGATAATAGCAGCCGGTGTCAAGCCCTGCGCCAACGCGGTAGCCTTTACTGATGCCGCGACCTGCCTGCGCTGTGCCGTTCGCCATGGCAAAGCAAAGCTGCGGCGGCATTTGTCCCGTGCCAAGTTTTGGCGTTCCAAACGCCCACGACCAGCCATATTCAAACGAGGTGCTTGCCACCAAATGGTCTTTGTCGCTGTTTTGCAGCGCCTCGTTTTGCGAGCCGTCGTTCACTCGGGTGGCTTCAATCGCCGCGCCCCAAGTGGTGCCTTTTTTGGCGGCATTAACAGGATTAAACGAGCGACCTTTAATCAAGGTAAAATTTTGCAAAGTAACGCGATTTGGGGACAATTTTTCATCATCGGTGTCATTGACGCGAAAAGTGGCGGCAAGTCCGGTCAAGTTAAAAAACTGCGGAAATCCTGCCGGATTATCCAGCATATCGTGGTAGCCGGCTTGAATACCGATATCGGCGTAGTCATTCTCGCCGCGCTGACCGATACCAAGCTGCATCGATTGTAAATAATGGCGGTCGATGGGATTGTTATTAGCGGAAGTGATGGTCGTTGTCAGCAATGTTTTACCATCGGGGCTGATGCTCGACACTGGGTTGTCTTTATGCGATTTGATGGCATCAAGCTTGGCTTTTGGCAAATTTTGCGATTGAGCTTTGTTAAGTTCTGCTTGCCGCAAGCTACTGTCCGAGGGCGTAAAGCGACCTTTTTCAATCAAGTTTTCTTTAGCTAACAGCTGAATCACATCCGAGGGAATGACCGCAAACGACAATTGGCTGAGTAAATGCTGCTCAGGTCGAACGACGTCAATAAGGCGCAAGATTTCAGAGGCGCAATTGTCGGTAGTGAAATAATACGGCAACCCTAAATCTTTGGTTTCCCAAACGTGAGCCATGATTTGCTTGACCTCGCTTGGCGTCAATTTGAGGTGATACGTCCACGTGTCGCGCTCGTCCTCTTGCAGATACTTTGCCAACTTTTCAGGATAAGGGTCAATTTCAATGATGTTGTTATAGCGACCGCTGACCGATTTGAGCGCATAAATGACAAAGTGATCACGGTCATCGCCATTGACGGTGTCGTTCAAGGCATAAGCATGATTGATTTTAGAAAAATCATTGGCGCTTGTTTTTGAGTCAATTCGCAGCAAGGTATGAGCAAAGGCGGATAGCGGATTGTCCAAGTACTCTTGGGCAAACATCACGGATAATTGGTTCGGCGCAAGCGTCGTCAACCAATCCTCAAGCTTGGGGCAATCGGCATTGATTTGATTTAACTCAATCCCAAGCTCGCCTGCCAGCCAATTGGCGCGCGCCGGAAATCGGCAAATGACCGAGTCGTTTTTGGCAGCAGGATTGACCATCTCGTTTGCTAAGGCGCCAAGCATGGCATCAAGTTCTGCCTTGGAATCATTTCTGCCGTTGGGACTTAAAAAAAACTTCGGATTATCAACCAAGCTTTGGTTGCTTTTTTTACTTTTACCAAAAAGGCTTTTTTTATCATCCACAAAATAAAGCAATCGCCGCCACGTGGTTTGCTGAGCTAAATTTTTGGTAGCTGCTTTTGCTTGCCAGTTTGCTAATAGCTTGCTTGCGCTATTTTGAGTTTGGCTGCTGATTAGCGTTTTATTTTCTTTGGTTTTATTTTTTGCTAAATCAGTGGTTCTTTCTTGACGGTCATCGACTTCATTTGCCGCGATAATTTGCTGAGTGGACTCATCGCTCAGCGTTGGCGCAAGTTTGCCTTCGCTCACTAGATTTAATGGCGTTGGTAAAAAAGCTTGCGCCGATTGCGCGAGTATAACCGCCCCGACCACTGCGGTGAGTCGTAACAGCGGCGACTTGACTAGGATAACGGCTTGACCAAAAAAAGCGTGACATCTCATACGTTCGTGCTCGTGCAATTTGCCAAAATTAGCGATAAAATGACCCAAAATCTACGCCCTATCTTAGCATTAATCGCTTGCAGCGACGCGGTAAAATGTGGCTTTTTGATTGCCGATTGTCCATCTCGGCTGTTTTTAACGTCGTTTTTTTGCCATTTTCAATAATGCACCACTTTTAAAGGTAACTGCCATGCCGACATCTAATCCTACTCCTAAAATTTGCGATGGCAGGCTTGAGCGGGCGACTTGGCTTGCCTCGCCCAATTTCAATAAGCGCCCAAACGATGACGACATTCAGGCGATTGTCATTCATAACATCAGCTTGCCGCCCGATGAGTTTGGATTGTCAGATGACAACGGCTTGCATTACGTCAAAGCGCTATTTTTAAATCAGCTTGATTGGGACGCCCATCCGTATTTTTTGACCATTAAAGACGCTGAAGTTTCATCGCATTTATTTATTGAGCGCGGTGGTCAAGTTACCCAGTTTGTCAATTTTAACGACAGGGCTTGGCACGCAGGACGCTCAAGCTATTTAGGTCGGGCGGAATGCAACGATTTTAGCATTGGTATTGAGCTTGAAGGGTCAGATTTTGTGCCATTTACCGACATTCAATACGAGGTGTTGGCCGATATTATTGCCGCAATTTATGAAGCGTATCCCAAAACGCGGCGGCATTTGACAGGTCATAGCGACATTGCCCCCGTCCGTAAAACCGACCCCGGTGAGTATTTTGAGTGGCAAAAATTGCGGGGACTGGTTGCCGCGCGATTAAGTAACAGTTAATCACAACTTAAACGGCAAACAATCAAAAAACAGCCAGTTATTTTTATACCCTCCTTGTGAAATCCGCAAGCAATCCATTTACGAGTGACTTGAAAGTGCTATAATCGCTCGCGTTTTTTGACGATAAATTTCGGAATGTTATGGCAAAAAGTCGGTTATTTCGCTCCACCATGATTGTCAGTAGCATGACCATGTTGTCGCGGATTTTGGGGTTGGTTCGTGATGTGGTGCTGCTGAGTGTGTTTGGCGCAGGCGGTCTCATGGATGCGTTTTTGGTCGCGTTTAAAATCCCCAACTTTTTGCGAAGGCTGTTTGCTGAAGGCGCATTTAGCCAAGCCTTTGTTCCGGTGTTGTCCGAATACAAAGAAAAATACAACCTGCAACAAGTGCAAATCTTAGTTAGCCGAACGTCCGGCGCGCTGATGCTGATTTTATCGATGCTCACGGTGGTGGTCATTTTACTTGCGCCTTGGGTCATCACCTTATTTGCCCCCGGATTTGCCGACCAACCGGACAAATTTAACACGGCAACTGAGCTGCTTCGCCTCACCTTCCCTTATTTATTATTCATTTCGATGACCGCGTTTGCCAGCGGCATTTTGCAAAGTTACAACCGCTTTGCCGCCCCTGCCTTTGCGCCGGTTTTGCTGAACCTCTGTATGATTGGCGGGGCGCTAATTTTTGCGCCGATGTTTGACAAGCCCATTATGGCATTGGGCTACGCGGTGGCAATTTCGGGACTCTTGCAGCTACTCATTCAATTGCCGCAGCTTTGGCAACAAAAGCTGCTCGTTGCGCCAAAAATTGACTTTGCTCACGAGGGCGTCCGGCGCATTTTAAAATTGATGCTTCCGGCGATTTTTGGGGTGTCGGTCACGCAAATTAATTTATTGCTCAATACCGTTTTTGCGTCCCTGATGATTGGCGGCTCGGTATCTTGGCTTTACGCCGCTGAACGCATGAGCGAGCTGCCGCTTGGTCTGATTGGGGTGGCAATTGGCACGGTAATTTTGCCCAGTCTTTCCAAAAGTGAGGCGCAAAAAGACGACGTCAGCTTTAAAAAAACCATCGATTGGGCAGCAAAACTGATTATTTTGGTCGGGCTGCCGGCAGCGGCGGCGCTGTTTATTTTGTCCGATGTGTTGATGCAAGCGCTGTTTATGCGCGGCGAATTTAGCCTTCGCGATGCCCAAATGAGCGCGGTTGCCCTGCAAAGTATGGCAGGCGGCATTTTAGGGTTTATGCTGATTAAAATCTTTGCCCCTGCGTTTTTTGCCCGTCAAGATACCCGAACACCGGTTAAAATCGGTATCGTTTCGGTGTTTGCCAATATGATTTTTAGCGTCATTTTTATTGGTATTTTTTACTTATTAGACAAACCGCTTCACGGCGGCTTGGCGCTTGCGACCACTGGCGCATCGTTTGTAAACGCCGGATTGTTATATTACTGCCTGCATGACCGCGGGATTTTTCGTTTTGGCGCGCATTGGAAAAAGCTATTTTTACAATTTTTTATCGCCACCTTTGCCATGCTTGCCGCGCTTTATTTGCTCATTCCTTATTTTCCAACGGACGCCTCGCAGTGGCAGCGCATTATTGCATTGGCGCTGTTATGTGTTGCAGGAGCGGTCACTTATGGCGCGGTATTAATCGCCACCGGATTTCGACCACGGCAGCTAAAACACGGTTAAACGGTATCGTTACCGAAGCCAAACAGCTTTGCCGGTTTTGGGACAATTTTTATATTTATCTTTAAGATCTTTCAGGATAAATTATTTTAAAAAATTGTCCCAAATTTGAATCAAAGGCAAATTATGACCCCCTTTAAAAATACCTTCAGCAAATCTTTAACCAAAAACACCCTACTTTTTAGCATGATAAGCGCGGCGTTATTATTAAGCGCTTGTAGCCCCAAAGACAACGCCGCTGAAAATGCTGCCGTTAGCACTGAAAGTAAAACCGCTTCAAATGATAGTTTAGATGACAACGTAAACCATGAGCTGGGCGAAAGTCCAATTAAGCAAAAACCTAGCGCCCAAGTCGATAATGCCGACAGTGATATGTTTATCAATCCTGCCAACACCACGCCGCCGGCTATCATTGCCCCAAAAAGTGAAATTCTCACGGGGAATGCCGAGGTGGTCAGTAAAGACATCAATCCGGTTGCTGCCGCCGTCAAGCAGCCAAGTATCTTGACCAACCCAACGACAGTGGGAACGCCTGAGCATACGGTCAAGCTTGCCTTAGATACGCTATATTATGGTGAAGCCGAAAAAGCGGCCGCCTATTATCACGTCGATATGGAAAACTTTACTGAGGAATTAAAAAACACCCAGTTCGCCTTTCAAAAAACCGTGGATAGCGTGACCTTGACCGACACCAAATATAACGCGGATAAAACCAAAGCCACCGTCACCGGCGAATTACGGCTAGCTGACCAAGGCGCGCCCGCCCCGCTCAGCTACGATTTGCAAAAAATCAATGGCAATTGGAAAATCTTGGGATAACGGCGCTATTCGTTATCTTCAAGCGACTTGCCGAGGATAACCACATCGGCTAGAAAGCCGTCCATATCACAAACTTTGGGCAAATAGCCCCATTGGCTAAAGCCCAACTTGTTAAATAGCGCAAGGCTTGGGGCATTGTGCGCAAAAATCAGCGCGATGACATTATAAATACTAAGGCTTGGCGCAAGCTTAATCAGCCAACTGCTAAGCTTGCGACCTAAGCCTTGATTTTGATAATCCTCATGCAAATAAATGCTAATCTCGCTGCTGATATGATAAGCAGGTCTGGCATACAAGTCGCTAAAGCTGCCCCAAGCCACGATTTGACCGTTTTGGTTGTTACTTACCACGACAATTGGGCGTTTTGGATTACCTAAATGCTCATCAAACCAAGCTTGGCGCTCTGCAATATCTACCAGCGTTAAGTGCGCCGTGGCTTGCTTGCCGCCGATACTTTGATTAAAAATCGCCAAAATGTCCGGCAAATCTGCTGCCACTGCTTGTCTTACGCTAAAGTCTTCATCTAATGCCATGGTCATAGCTTGCCCTAATTTTTTGATTCAAAATAGCAGCAACGACTTAGCTGCCGCAAAATCCCAATAAAGATGCCCAAGCGCTCATTTTACTTTATAATAAGCGAAGATTTCCGCCTTGCTTGGCGGATTATTTTTTATCGTTTGCCAATTATTTTGCAATTACTTTTTTGCAATGATTATAGCTGCCCTTTATGAATACCTATTTTCTTGAGCACTTACTTGACCCCGCGTTTGATTTGAGCAAAGCTGCGCCAACGCTCGCTCCTTGCGTGCTAACCATTGGCAACTTTGATGGCGTTCATTTAGGTCATCAAGCGATGCTAAGCGCGGTTCGCAATGATGCTAAAAAGCAGCAATTGCAATCGGCGGTGATGATTTTTGAGCCGCAGCCGCGCGAGTTTTTTGACCCCAAAAATGCCCCTGCTCGCTTAACCAATTTTGCCGAAAAACAAGCCATTTTACGGGACATGGGAATAGACTCATTAATTGTGGCAAGCTTTGATGATAAGTTTCGCAGTTTATCTGCCAAAGCTTTTGCCGATATTTTGGTTGAAAAGTTAAACGTTAAAGCTTTAGTGTTGGGCGATGATTTTCGCTTTGGTCATGACCGCATTGGCGACAGTCAGTTTTTGCGTGATTTTGGCTTGCCGGTCACCAATTTAGCAACCATTACGGACAAATCCAAAGAAAACCTACGAATCAGCTCCACCCGAATCCGCGAATTGCTATTGTCAGGCGATATTGACCGTGCCAATGCCCTTCTTGGTCGCGACTATAGCATCACAGGCATTGTCCAAAGCGGCGATAAAATCGGGCGAACCCTTGATTTTCCGACCGCAAATATTGCACTTGAGCGCCTAAAGCCTGCCCTACATGGCGTTTTTGCGGTTGATGTGGTGAGCCTTGATGATGATGGCAACGTTATTAACAATGGCTTAACCAAGTTGGCAAACAACGGTCAACAAGGCGTTAAAGGGTTACGCGAAAATAGCCTTTTTGGAACGGCAAATATTGGCAAAAGACCGTCCGTTGATAAACCACATGACTGGCGACTTGAGGTATTTTTTCCAGAGTTTAGCGGCGATTTATACGGTAAAATCTTTAACGTGCGCTTTTTGCACTTTTTACACGGCGAGCGCCATTATCCAGATTTGGCGGCGCTGAAAGCGGGAATTCAAAAGGACGTTCATGATTTGCTGACTTGGCGGCGCAATCATGAGTAAAGTTAAAGCAACAAAACAGAGCCTAAAAAAGCGCCTTTAGTAAGATGACCAAAGGCGCTGTTTATTTAAGCTTATTAAATTAAAAGCTTACTGGGTTAAAAGCTTTTTAATTTTAATTAAGGTTAAGCGGTTGGATGCATTCGGACGTTTAACTCATCAATGATGATTGCCCAAGCGGCGTCTTTTTTCCATTCTTCTTGTAAAAACATGCACTGCTTTTTCGTCCAAACTTCTGCCTCAACCAGCTTTTCATCTTTTGACAGCTTATTTTCTTCGATAAAGGCATCAATCGCTTCATCTGAACTGTCAAGCCCAAGCTGAGCAAACAAATCATTCATGGTATAACAAGGTTCGCCTAACATGATACCGCTCCTATTTTTCATTATTGTTTTGGTTATGGTGGTCATTGCGTCTTACCCTTTTGATTGTAGCAAGACTTTGGGCAAAATCGGTGGCGCAATTTGTGAGCAAAGTTACCAATTATGTTACTGATTATTGTTGCCCATAAAAAAGCCTTCAATCACTGAAGGCTTTTTTAATTCAAAAATCAAAAGGCTTATGGCAACAAGTGCGCTACGGCATCGCGCTCTTCGCTAAGCTCTTGTTCGGTGGCGCCCATTTTTTCTTTTGAAAAATCGGATGACACATCAACGCCTTCAACAATCGACCAGTCGCCATCTTTGCAGGTACATGGGAATGAGTAGATGAGACCTTTGGCAATACCGTATTCGCCATTTGAATAAACGCCCATCGATACCCAATCGTTTTCATCGGTGCCAAGTGCCCACGAGCGCATGTGAGCGATAGCAGCATTGGCAGCAGAGGCGGCAGAAGAGGCGCCGCGAGCCTTAATGATTGCCGCGCCGCGCTGCTGAACGTCAGGGATATACGTGTTTTCGTACCAATCGCGGTCAACCAAATCAAGCGCAGGTTTGCCGTCCACAGTACAAGCGGTCAAGTCTGGATACTGAGTTGACGAGTGGTTGCCCCAAATGATAACTTTTTTCACATCATTAACGCTGGTTTCGGTTTTTTCAGCAAGCTGAGCCATCGCGCGGTTGTGGTCAAGGCGAGTCATGGCGGTAAAATTGCGTGGGTCAAGGTCTGGGGCGTTACGCTGAGCGATAACGGCGTTGGTATTGGCAGGGTTGCCAACCACGAGTACTTTGACATCACGGCTTGCAACATCGTTTAACGCTTTGCCTTGAACGGAGAAAATCGCCGCATTAGCTTCAAGCAAGTCTTTACGTTCCATGCCAGGACCGCGAGGGCGCGCGCCAACCAATAACGCATAATCGGCGTCTTTAAAGGCAACATTGGCGTCGTCGGTTTGAACGATTCCGGCAAGCAGTGGGAATGCGCAATCTTCAAGCTCCATCACCACCCCTTTTAGGGCGTCAAGTGCTGGCGTGATTTCGAGCAATTGCAAAATAACCGGTTGGTCTTTTCCAAGCATTTCACCTGATGCAATTCGAAATAGCATGGCATAGCTGATATTGCCAGCCGCGCCGGTCACGGCAACACGTAAAGGCTGTTTCATAGCGAACTCCCTCAATCATTATTAGAGTGCTTGCCGATGATATTGTTATCTTAATCGGTCAAGCTTAGGGTCTTAAACCAAAACGACAAATAAATGGCAACGCTTGCCCTTATTTATCAAACCAAAGCTAGTTTAGCATCTTGTAAGATTAATCGTCTAGGCACAAATACCGACCATTTCGCGCCGATATTGTTACATTTTATACCAACAATTTTTTACTTCCAAAATTGCAAATTTATCTTAATAAAATAAACCACTTAAAAAATATTCTTAAAATGATACAAGAAATATCGCTATAATTAATTACTACTTCCTGAGAGGATAAAGTTCTTGCCACAGTTGTCGACCGTATTATTGCAGCGACCAAATTTGCCGCCATCATAACAAACGTGGATTTCAGAGAGCATGACTTGCCGGCGATTGCCTTTCGTGCAAATCAAATCAAGGCTTGCCGGCGTCATGCCATGATTAAGCCGCGTCATTTGACTGATAAATCGTGATTTAGAAACGGTATAGCTGTTGCCGGTGTTCAGCTCATTGGGCAGTTTAAGCTGAGCGGCAAGGTTGGTGATTTGGCGAAAATAGCTGCTTGAGCTGAGCGGACTACAAGCGCCGTAACGCTGCCAAACTTGAGTGCGAACGGCGGTATCGGGCATGATTCGGTTGACGACTTTGAGTTGAAGTGGCGTTAAACTGGGGTCACTGCCACGACCGCAGCGCTCGCCGTAGCCCAAATCAAGCCCCGAAACGGTCAACGAGTAGCCCTCTAAACACTGGCGCATTCGCGCTCGCGACGGCTGAGTGCTACAAAGTACAGGGGTCATTTCAATCATCAACACCCGCTGACCAACTTTGGCAGCGGTAGCCGCTTCGGCGTTCATGGGCAAAAGCAGGGCGCTCAAAGCGGCAAATGTCAATCCATTTGCAAAGCTTGCAGCTTTGGCAAAATTTGGTGAGGGTCGTATCATAAAAACAAGTAATATCAGGTTAATATCAATCGGTATGTCAATTGTCACCAAAACTTGGCGCAACTTGAGGTGAACTTACTAAATCAAATATCCTTATTTTAATTCAGGACGCAATCATCGCAAATCGTGCAAGCTTATCGGTTTTTAGGATAAGCAATCAACGCTAAAGTTGTTTTTTCGCATTAAATCATTATTGTTATTAGGCAATATTGTTGTTAGTCAATTTGGCATTCAAAATTTAAAATCAAGCGCTGCATCATTTTAGTTTTGGCTTTAATCGCTTTTGTTATCAGTGATTGTTATTAACAATTGTTATCAATAACCGCGTAAGCTTTGGACGCTAACTAATAAAATGATGGCGCAAACAATATTAGCAAATAAAAGAAAATTCTCTATAGCAAAATCGTAAGCGTCAAATTGCGACGCTGCAAGTTCTGGCAAATGAATTTGTATGCCTCTTTTTTTTAAAAACAACCTTTAAAAAAAGCCAAAAGCCGCGGCGATTGACTTTTTTAATGGGACTGCCAACAGCATGTTAGTAGCTTGCCGGAATCGTTCCCATGCGCTGCAGTACTGGACGATGACTGCCAAGTAAGCTGCTATAAATGGTGGCATTTTCCATGACGTTTTTGACGTAATTTCGGGTTTCAGGATACGGGATGCTCTCAACGTACTGGTCGGCGGCAAGTGAGCCAAAATCTGGCTGCCAGCGTTTGGCTTTGTTAGGACCTGCGTTGTAGCCAGCGGTAGCAAGCACCGGCTGACCATGAAGCTTTCCTAAAATATCGCCCATATACCACGTGCCGTAGCGGATGTTGGTGTCGCCTGTGTTGGCAACGGCTGCGCTGTAAGACTCACCCAAATTGCGAGCAATATATTTGGCGGTGTCCGGCATGATTTGCATCAAGCCACTTGCGCCAACGTTAGAGCGCGCTGAGGTAACAAAGCGGCTTTCTTGACGCATGATGCCATAAGCCCAAGCAGGGTCGATGCCGGCGGCGCGGCTGTAGCGGACGACCGCCGATTGGTGCGGCATGGGATGCGATAGCGCAAGGTTGGTCGCTTTATAGCTGTTGTCAGCGGCATAAATGGCGCGGTCGAGCCAACCGTAATCGTGGGCTTGACGAGCGGCGGCTAAAATCAGCGCGTCATCGCGATTGTCACGGGCAACTTTTACCGCCCAGTTCCATTCGCGGTTGGCGTAAGCTCGGCTAGCGTCAGCATTATATAAGGCAAAGGCGCGCGCAAAATGCGGGTCTTGCAGCACGCGGGCGCGGTCGCTGGCGCTAATATTGGGTAGGCTACCGCCGCCGGCGCTGCTTGGATTAAAGGTCGCACCGATTTTGTCTTTTGCCATCAACCCATAATAGTCGTTGCCTTTGGCGATGTGCTGATACATTTTTTTGGCGATGCTGCGTTTTTTGGCGTCCCCTGATTGCTCATAAGCGCGAGCCACCCAGTATTGCCACTGAGGGGATTTTTGCAAGTCGGTATCCATTCGGGCGATGGCTTCAACAACGTCATTCCAGCGGCTAAAGCGAATGGCGGCTTTGGCGTATTCCTCGGCTTCTTCATTGCTAAAATCGTCGTCTAAGCTTTTGGCAAACCAATCGACTGCTTCACTATTAAAGCCATCATCAGTATTGTGCATCATGCGCTGAAAGCCCAAAATCCGGTAACCATAACGGCGCGTGTCGTCATTTAAAAGTTTTGTTTGCCGCTGATTGTCCTGCTTAATGTCAAAATCGAGCTGAACGGCAGCCTCGCGATACGACTTGCTGGCTATTCGACCTAAGGCATAAAGGTACAAATACTGATTGAGTTGACTTGGCGGCTGAGCATTAAAGCGCGTAATAAATCCGGTTGGATTTAACTGAATCTCGCTGAGCATCGAGTAGGCAATCGGCACTCCAAGCTTGCTAGACAGCGCCATGATGTCGCCCGTTTTGCCGGCGCGCAGCATCCGCTTGAGGCGTGCTGCGCGGTCTTGATTGCTAATCAACACGTTATTGTTCATTTCAAGCGCCAATTGGTCACAAAGCGCCGGCTGCTTTTTGGTGGTGAGCCAAACGTTATTTTTTTCTGCCATCGCACGCATGGTGTCGCCGCCGTGGTTAAAGCCCAGTGCTACCGCGCAGCTTTCGGACGCATCGGCATTGTGAATCATATTTGCCACTTGCCGTACCGACGCATAATCCCCTGATGCCGCTTTAGCTTCAGCAAAATCGGCAACCAATTTTTCTGCCATCACCGAATTGGGATATTGGCGAACAAATTGCGCAATTGCCCCTGAACTTTGGGCATTTAAATTTAAATTGAGCCGCCAATACGCCGGATACATGGCAAATAAGCCGCCGCTCATCTGCTGCTCGTAATTAAATAGCGCCCCCACATCACCGCGGTCAGCAGCGCGGGCGGCATCGTTAAAATAATTGATGCTACTATCCACTTGATAGCCGCCGTTATAAACCGGCGCAGGGTCAGCACAAGCCACTTGCAGCGTGCCAAGTGTCCCCATGATTGTCGCGGACAATAAACTCACCTTGAGCGGAAATAAGCGCTTTTTTGCCAGAAGTTTGGATGGGGGCAGCTTAGACGTTGAGCAGTATTGAGACATTGAAACTCTCTTATAAAAACCAATTTGAAAAAAAGATTGAGCCAGCAGCTATAAAAAATCTTATTTAAATTCAAGGAATAATCATCGCGCCCAAGGTTTGGGCATTTTTACCATCATACTAAATCATTAAAACAATCACCACCTATCTTACCGATTTGTAGCCGTTCGGACAGCTTACCGTCATAATTTTGGCGTAAAGGGCAATTTTCTTAACCTATCAATTTTTTTGCCAATTAACTTCAATTTTTAAGATAAGCAATTGATAGCTTTACAATCTTTAAGTGAATTAACACCTTGCTTTTTTAGGATTTTTTCCCATTAAAAACAAATTATGCTAAAATATGCCGCCTATAATTTTGATTGTGGCAAGCATTTGCCTTGCCGGTTAGCCATTGGATGCCAATATGAGTGTTTCCGTCTTTGACCCCCGTCAGCACGTTCCCGCCGCCGCCCCTGCAAAAGCCGCAGCGCTGATGCCCAGCAGTGATGGTGATGCCAAGCCCAAAAAAGTGTTTGTCACCACCCAAGGCTGTCAGATGAACGTCTATGACTCCGGCAAAATGCTCGACGTTCTTGGCGACTCGCATGGCATGGAAGTGACCGACAACATCGATGAAGCCGACGTTTTACTCATGAACACCTGCTCCATCCGCGAAAAAGCACAAGAAAAAGTGTTTTCAGAATTGGGGCGCTGGCGAAAATTGAAAGAAAAACGCCCTGACTTGGTCATCGGCGTTGGCGGCTGCGTGGCGTCGCAAGAAGGCGACAATATCCAAAAACGCGCGCCCTATGTTGATATGGTTTTTGGTCCGCAAACCTTGCACCGCTTGCCTGAGCTTTATGACAAATCCCAAGAGCAGCAAGACATTGCCCCAAAAAACCGCATCGGCACGATTGATGTGTCGTTTCCAAGCATTGAAAAGTTTGACTTTTTGCCTGAGCCACGCGTTGAGGGCTTTAAAGCCTTTGTGTCCATCATGGAAGGCTGCTCAAAATACTGCTCATTTTGCGTCGTGCCCTACACTCGTGGCGAAGAATTATCGCGACCGCTTGATGATGTGCTCGCCGAAATCGACTCCCTTGCCGCGCAAGGTATCCGCGAAATCAACCTTTTGGGTCAAAACGTCAACGGCTATCGCGGCGAAAAAGACGACGGCAGCATTTGCCGCTTTGCTGAGCTTTTACATTACGTCTCGCATATCGATGGCGTCGAGCGCATCCGCTTTACCACAAGCCATCCGCTTGAATTTACCGATGACATCATCGACGCTTATGCCAAATTGCCGGAACTGGTGTCACACTTGCATTTGCCGGTTCAAAGCGGCTCGAACGCGATTTTAGCAGCGATGAAGCGCAACCATACTATTGACGTTTATATTAACCAAATCAATAAGTTAAAAACTATCCGACCTGATTTGTATTTATCAAGCGACTTTATTATTGGTTTCCCTGGGGAAACGGATGCCGATTTTGAAGATACGTTGAACTTAGCTAAAGCTTTAGATTTTGACCACTCCTACAGCTTTATTTATTCCAAACGCCCGGGGACTCCTGCTGCTGAACTGCCTGATGATGTCAGCTTTGCCACCAAAAAAGAGCGCTTAGCCATCTTCCAAAAAGTGATTGTTGACTCAACCCTTGCCAAGACTCATGAGATGGTCGGCAAAAGCGTTCGCGTGTTGGTTGAGCAAATCGCCGACCGCCATCCGGATTGCCTCATTGGTACGGCAGACAATACCCGAACCGTGATGTTCCCGTTTGCAGAAGACGAAATGGAAAACTTACTTGGCAAAATCGTCAGCGTTCGCGTCACCGATTTTGTCAGCCCGCACATGGTCAAAGGTGAAATTGAAGAGGTTTTAGCTTAAATTTGCTTTAAATTTACTTTTAAAAAATCATCAAATTAACAACCATTAAAAAAGCCGCTCTGAATTAGAACGGCCTTTTTATTATAAAAATTATTTAACAAATTAATCCGCCAACCAATTGGTTTTACGAAGCTCACACTTCACCGCTTTTCGGCGGCGGCGGGTTAGCTGCACCGGATTTTCTTTATCATGAACGCCACCCTTTTTAAGCAAAGGATTTTGCGCGATGGCGTTTCTTGCTTTGATCTGCAAAGGCAAATTTTGTTGCTCAAGTTGACGGGCAAGTTTGAGCGATTGCTTTAGGCTCATGATGCCTCCTTTTTTACATTTATTATTGTTGTATTGATACTAGCCTTTAACGCACATGACTTGCTTGAGCGTGTGGACGACTTCCACCAAATCGGCTTGGTTTGCCATCACCTCGTCGATGTCTTTATAAGCGCCGGGGATTTCGTCAATCACGCCTTTGTCTTTTCGGCACTCAACGCCTGCGGTTTGCTCGGCAAGCTCATCGACGCTAAACACGCGCGCCGCTTTGCTTCGGCTCATTTTGCGCCCTGCCCCATGCGAGCACGAACAAAACGACTCGCTGTTGCCAAGACCGCGAACGATAAAGGACTTTGCGCCCATTGAACCGGGAATAATCCCAAACTCGCCGCTATTGGCGCTAATCGCCCCTTTGCGAGTGACAAATACCTGCTCACCAAAATGCCGCTCTTCATTGACATAGTTATGATGGCAATTAATCGCCTCTTTGGTCGGCACAAACGGCGGCAAGCCTGCTTTTGGCGAACTAATTGCTTTAAGCACCAGCGCCATCATCTCGCGGCGGTTGGCGAGCGCATAATCCTGCGCCCAATCGACCGCCTCGACATAATCGGTAAAGCTGTTTGAGCCTTCTGCAAAATAGGACAAATCGCGGTCAGGAACGTGACCAAATCGCGACTGCTGCTCTTTTTTTGCCAAATTAATAAAATAGCGCCCGATGGCGTTGCCAATCCCGCGACTGCCCGAATGCAGCATCACCCAAACGTCTTGATTTTCATCCAAACAAAGCTCAATAAAATGGTTGCCGCTACCCAGCGTTCCAAGCTGCCGCGCCCAAGTTTGGTCAAAGTTTTTGACCATTTTCAGCAGTCCGGCGTGCTTATCGGTAATCAGCTTTAAGCGTTTACCAAGCGGGTCAAGCGTCGACATTTTGGCTTTGATTTGTTTATGAAACTCAAACCCTACCGGAACGGCGCTTTCAATGGCAAGCCTTAACGGCTTTAGGTTTTCGGGCAAATCGGACGCCTTTAAAGACAAGCGAATCGCATTCATTCCGCAGCCGATATCTACGCCAACCGCTGCCGGAATAATCGCCGATTTGGTCGGAATCACGCTACCCACGGTTGCGCCAATGCCCAAATGAACGTCCGGCATCACCGCGATATGCGAGTGAATGAAATCAAGCTGTGAGAGGGCATGAAGCTGATTCATCGCGCCTTGCTCGACGTCTTTGGTAAAGATTTTCACCGGAACGCCTTGCTTGCCGGACTCATTTAAAATAAGTTGAACACTCATTGATTCAAATTCCCATTATACGATGGGTCAAAATTTGCTTATGAATTAATTTCATTAACCGTTTAAATGCCATTGATTACAGGCTACTTATTAAAAAACGATTAAAACTTAAGCAAAAAAGACCACAAAAAATCTTGGCTATTGCTACAGCAATAAACCAGCGCAACATCGTCTTGGAATTGAAAAAATCAGTTGGAAAAAGAAAATAAGCAAGCGATTAAAATAAGCTTGGACTTATTATTTTGCGAACCCAAATCCTAGCGAGTTCTCCAACATGATTTTAATCAACGACGATGACAATTCTACGGGCGTTAATTGCGGCATTTCGAGTCCTCCTTAGGTTGGGCTAATTTGAAAAACTAGCGGGGTAAAAGATGGTTTTGCTAAATTAAAAGGTATTTAACAAAGCGGATGAACAATTATAAGGCTTTTCAATAGTTCACGCAATAACTATTTAAACTTAGCTTTAATTAATCTTAATTAAAACAATGAATTACAATATATTTCCGACAACCTCAACCAATAACGCGATAGCAATCAGCATAAAAATCACGCCGCAGCCACGATTAAGCCAAAGCAGTCGCTCGCCCACATCAAGCCAGCCCGACAGCTTTTTGCCGCCGCTAGTGTAAATCAGCTGCCAGATGGTTTCGCTCACAAACAGTCCGATCGTCAGCACAATATATTGCGACCAAAGCGGCGCTTTAAAGTTGATAAACTTAGGGAAAAAAGCAGCAAAAAATAAAATGGCTTTTGGATTTGACAGCGCCACCCAAACGCCGGTTTTAAATAACGTTCGTGGCGGCGGCGCAAAACTGACGGCAGCAGCGGATACACTTTTGGCGACTGGCTCAAAATTGCCCTCGCTATTTACTGAGTCTTCCAACGCTTGGGCGTCTTTGGCAAGGCTTGACGGACTGGTGTCGCGCCAAGCTAAAATCCCAAGATAAAGCAAATAAATACCGCCAATAGCTTTAATCAGTAGCAAAATCCACGGCGACTGCCGGCTGATAACATCCAAACCAAGCAAGGTTGATAGCAGCAAAATAAACAGCCCAACGCTCAGTCCCGCCAGCGTCCAAAGCGTTTTTTTCACGCCATAATTAAGACCATATTGAAAGGCAAGCAGCATATTTGGGCCCGGCGTTGCCGACACCAAAAACGTACTGGCAAAAAACACCAAAAACCAATGCCAAGACATCACGCGCTCCCAAACCTTTGCAATTTATTTAACCGTTATCGAAAAAAAACAAGCACCGCCATAAAGACGGTGCTTATTCTATTAAAGCATAATTTATCGTTAAATGAACAGTCAAAATTGCGACTATTTTTAACGGCGCGTTTTTAACCGCAAAGTTTGCAAAAACAGTTAAATGCTTAAGCCTTCAAGCAATTTTTGTAAAAAAGTATCGCAGCGCTCGATTTGGCTGATTTCAACAAATTCGTCCGGCTTATGCGCCTGCTCAATGCTACCCGGGCCGCAAATGATGGTTGGGATTCCGGCTTCGGTAAATTGACCGCCTTCGGTAGCATAAGCCACTTTATGGCGATTATCATCGTCAACGAGCGCGGCAATAAGCTCTTGCAATTGCGCGCTATCGCGGTCGGTCATCGCCGGAACGCCTTCTTCTTTTAGCAATTCAATCTTGGTTTCAGGAGCGCGCGCTTGCATTTGCTGATTAAGCTCAGCGATTTTACTTTTGATAGGAATGACGATATCGTCTTGGGTCATGTGCGGTAAATTGCGGTAATCAAAGGTAAATTCGCAAAGATTGGGGACGATATTGGTTGCCGTTCCGCCCGAAATCGTGCCGACGGACAAGGTGGCAAATGGCACGTCAAACACTTCATCAATGTCATCACGCGATTTTAAATCTTCTGCCAAGTCATCAACAAACGCGACCAATCGGCTGGCGTAACTGATGGCATTAACGCCCTGATTGGTCAACGACGAATGCGCCGATTTGCCATGGACTCGGCAGCGATAAACGGCAATGCCTTTGTGAGCGGTGACCATTTTCATGTTGGTCGGCTCGCCAACGATACAATAATCCGGCTGAATTCCGCGAGCTTTTAAATCCGCTAAAATCAGCGGCGCGCCTAAACAGCCAACCTCTTCATCAAAGGACAATGCCAGATGCAGCGGCTTTTTGAGTTTTCCTTGATTGGATAAGTCGACCGCTTTTGGCAAAAGGGTCAGCAAACAAGCAATAAAGCCTTTCATATCGCAAGCACCGCGACCAAACAGCTTGCCGTCTTTAACCACCGCACTAAAGGGCTGTGAGGACCAGTCTTGACCATCAACGGGGACAACATCGGTATGACCAGACAGCACAATACCGCCTGAAACAATATCTTGCTGCGCTCCTGCTTTCACCGTGACAAATAAGTTGGCTTTGTCTTTTTGATCATTAAAGCTGAGCGTAACTTCAAGTCCTAAAGCTTGGCAATAGCCTTGAACGTCATGAATCAGCGCAAGGTTTGAATGGCGGCTGACCGTGTCAAAAGCGATTAATCGGGTCAGCCAAGCTAGGCTATCGCTCGGGTACGCTTGCCGTTGGCTACTTTTTACCACTGAGCTGTTTTCACTAATGGTTAACGTCATGATTGCTCCTTAAGCGTAAACTGTAAGCCCAACTCAATTTTGGTGCTTTATCAAAGCTTGTTTTTGTAGCGCTTTGACCTCGGCAACCAACGGCTCAACAGGACCCTCAACCACGATATTTGGCGCAACGTCATGGATAGCAAGGGGGCTGATTGGCGAGCCTGTGGTTACGCCAAACTCTTTTGCCCACTCGTCAAGCTGAGCCATCGAGCTGATATAAACGATGCGACCAAGCCCCGCCCAAGCGTGCGCCGCCGAGCACATCGCGCAATGCTCGCCTGAGGTAAACACGACGGCATCTTTGCGGTCACTTGCCGGCATATTTTCCGCCGCCCAACGCGCCACCGCAATTTCTGGATGATAGGTTGGGTTTTTGGAATGGGCACGGTTGCGGTCTTCACGAAGCACGCGACCCTCGCCGCTGACCAAAACGCTGCCAAACGGCTCATCGCCGGCCTCAAGCGCCTCGCGGGCAAGCTCAATACAGCGGCGCAAATGGCTCATGTCGTCATCGGTTAACTGGGGCGTTTGGACATTATTTTTTTCTTGGACGTGGCTTCTCATTATGACTTCCTTTTTTGGTTATTGTGTTGAGTCGCAAAATCTTACTCTATCATGAAACTCACTCAATAACCTATCATGACGTTATAAGCCACGCTTAAGACGGTCGCTTTTGATTCATCACGTCAATGACCGGCGGAATTGCTTTAGCTGATTTTGCTTCCGCCTCGTACTCTTTTGCCGTTTTTGCATCAATGGCAAGCCCTGCAATGAGCGGTAACTCTTTTACCGCTTTGCGTTTTCGTGTGGAGAGGCTGACCGGAACCAGTCGCGCAAATTCAAACAATTGCAAATATGACTCCTCGCCGCCCTCAAAGTCGTCTTCATCCTCAATTCGGATGGCGCCAATTTTTGCCAAATCGGACAGCATCTCATTTTCATCAGCGCTGATTCGGCAGTCACTGACCCCAAAACCGGTCATAAAGCCATTTGACCATTGTTTTAGGGCGACGATACGCTCAAGCAAATCATGCTCATCGTCAGGAACAAGTGGGGAGAACGCATAAGCGTCATCTTGGTCTTTTAATTGAAATACCGTATCTTCCGCCTCTTCGGTTAACAGCGTTAATGCCGCTTCTGGCAATGGCGCAAAGCTTAACTCCTCTAAAACCTGCGCCCAAACGTCCTCGCTAGGAGCATTGCAAGCCGTCATCAGCCCCGACATTAAACCATGAAGCTCGCTGATGCTGACATCGCTCCAATCTTCAATCGCTTGTTGCCAATCATTCCAGCCAGAAATGTTATCATTCATCAAAACCACCTTAACTTCGTAAATAAATGGCAAAAAAAGATTACCACGTTCATCATTGTTGACCAAAATCGCGCAATCGGGCGCAAATTGCCATCACAATATAGCTATTATGTGGTCACCTATGGCATTATTAAACCGCAAGCGCCTATGATTTGATTAGCGCCATTCAATAAATTATATCGGCACGGATTTTAATCGCCCTTTTTCTTTTTATTTAAGGTCAACCCCATCATGTATGAACAACTGCAAACGCTCGAAGCCATTATTTTACAATTAAAACAGCAGCACGATTTACAAAATGAAGAGTTGGCACGGCTCAAACAAAAGCCTGTTGCCAATCCAAAGGAATTAACCGCCCTTAAAAATCAGCTTAACAACGGTATTGCTGAGCTTGGCAGCTATAAAAAGCGCTTGGATGAGCTCAAAAGCCGCTATCAAAGCTTAGCCGAGTCGCACAGAGCGTTAAGTGGTGAGCAAGATACGCTACAAAGTCAGTTGGCAAGCCTACAAGAGCACAATCAAAAGCTTGAAGCCCAAAATCAAGAATTAAGCGAAAAAAATGAGGCGCTGACTCAGCAAAACCGCGATTTGCAAGAAAAAAATCGCCTTGCCGCTGAACGCACCCAAGTGGTACTCAACCGCTTAACCATCATCGACCAAGCTGAGGCGTAATTGCTTAATGTCAGCGCCATTTTTATTTTATCAGTGATTTATTTTAGGACTTATCATGACCGACCAGCCAACCCCAGCCCAAGACCAACAGCCCGAACAACCACAGCTGAAACGAGTCAGCATTGTGATTGCCGGTGTCACTTATGCGGTAATGTGCCCCGTTCACGAAGAAGAAGATTTGCGCGCCGCCGTTTATTACATCAATAACTTTGCCATGGACATTAAAAATAGCGCGCCCTCTATCAGCCAAGAAAACTTACTGGTATTGGCGTGCTTAAACTTATTTGAAAAAATGAACAGTCAAGAAAAATCGGCATCAAACGATAAAAATAGCAATCAGCAAGCACAAACCTTGCTCAATAAAATCATCAGCGATGCCAAAACCATGTTACCAAACCCTGCTTAAGCTTGATAAAACCGCCTATCAGTAGCGTTAGGGCTGATAGGATTTACCGGCGTGGTAATCGGCTTGGTGCTCATAATTGCAAAAAAATAACGGCGCATCACTATTGTCGGTGGGTTCTAAAACGCCGCGATATTCTGCTAGGCTGTGATTGCAATAATTGCAACGGCGCGGGGTGATGATGTCGCCTTGCTGCGGCAGCATATGTTTGGGCGGCTTTGGGTACATAAATTTATAAAAGCCCCACATGACCGCCCAAATTATGAGCATGACTAAAATGACTGCTCCCATGATTTGCTCCTTTTAAAAACCGTTGCCTTTTACGCTTATCTTAACCAAAAAACTGGCGCCGAACGCCAGTTTTTTTTTAACCCTATAAAAAATACCACCGATTACATTTGCAGCTCGCTAATGTCGGCAACGGTTAAAAACAGCACCCGAACTTGCTTTAACAATGCTAAGCGGTTGTTTTTTAACTGCTCATCGTCGCTATTGACCATCACGTGGTCAAAAAACGCGGTCAATGGTAAATCAAGGCTGGCAAGCTGCTGCAAAATTGCGGTGTAATCGGCAGCTTCAAGCAGCGGCGCAACCGATTGCTTCGCTTGATTTACGGCAGCAAACAAATCTTTTTCGGCAGCTTCGGTCAATAGCGCTTCGTTAACGCTATCGTTCACCGGCGTTTCTGATTTTGCCAAAATATTTGCCACGCGCTTGTTGGAATCTGCCAATCGCAATGCTTGCGGCAACTGACTAAACGCTTGAACGGCGCGGATACGTTGGTCAAAGTCAAGCGGCATATGCGGATTAATCGCTTGAACCGCTTGAATGGTCGGCGCGCTTACGCCTTGCTCGGTATACATCGCCCGATAGCGCGAGTTTAAAAATGCCATGACTTGGGTAAAGGTTTCGCCCATGTTTGACATCAGTGCAGGATTGCTTGCCACATAATTTTTAATCGCTTGCTCAACTAAGGCAACCAAATTAATCGGCAACTGCTTTTCAATCAAAATCCGCAAAATACCAATGGCAGCGCGGCGAAGACTGAACGGATCTTTTGACCCTGTTGGCGCTTGATTAATCGCAAAAATTCCCACCAACGTGTCAAGGCGATCCGCTAAGGCAAGGCTAATGCCAACCGGCGTTTTTGGCAGCGCATCACCGCTAAACTTGGGTAAATATTGCTCCTCAAGACTTGCGGCAACTGCTTCGGTTTCGCCATTTAAGCGCGCGTAATACGTGCCAGCAATCCCTTGCAGCTCTGGAAACTCATTGACAAGCGTACTTGCCAAATCTGCTTTGGCAAGCATTGCCGCACGAACGGTATCGTCAATGCTGATATCAAGGTTTTGCTCTTGTAATAATCTCGCGATAAAAGCGGCAAGCTTAGCAACGCGCTCAGACTTGTCCCAAATCGTTCCCAATTGCTCTTGGAAAACTCGTGATTTTAAGCTTTCAGTGAGATTGACTAAAGGCTGCTTTTGGTCTTGTAAAAAGAAAAATTCGGCATCCGCTAGACGGGGTCGAACGACTTTTTCATTACCCTCGATGATTTGGCGCGGGTCTTTGGATTCAATATTGGTGATAAAAATAAAGTACGGCTGCAATTTGCCATCGCTATCAGTCAAGCAAAAATACTTTTGGTCGGCTTGCATGGTGGAAATCAGCGCTTCTTGCGGCACTTGCAAAAATCGCGGCTCAAAGCTTGCGCGAAGGGCGATGGGGAAATCAACAAGCGCGGTGACTTCATCAAGCAAATCCTGCGGAATGATGGACTCTGCGCCAACTTCGGTAGCTAAGGCTTTAACTTGGTTATGAATCCGCGATTGACGCTTGTCAAAATCGGCAATGACTTTGGCATTTTCAAGGACGCTTTCATAATCATCGGCGTGATTAATTTCAAGCACATCTGGGGAATGAAAACGATGACCGAGCGTTCGGCTTCCTGTTTGCCAGCCTTGGTCGGTCATTTGCCCTGAGGTGAGCCCTTGAATGGTCGCCGGAATAATAGCGTCATCTTGCATCAAAATGAGCCATTTTACCGGTCTGACAAACTCGTCTTTATTGGCCCCTGAACGCATGCGTTTGGCAATCGGCAGATTATCCAGCGCCGTTTGAAAGATGTTCGGCAGCAACTCAGTAGTCGCTTGACCATGAACAGTTTGCTCAAAGCCAACGTAATCGCCTTTATCAGTGTGAATGGTGATTAAATCGCTTGCCTCAATGCCCAAACCTTTAGCAAATCCCATTGCCGCTCGCGTTGGGTTGCCCTCAGTATCAAACGCCGCTTTTATCGCAGGACCGCGTTTTTGCTCAGTTCTGTCAGGCTGCTTATCACTTACGCCAAAGATTTGTAGCGCTAAGCGGCGCGGTGCAGCAAAGGCTTTAATCTCATCAAAGGCAATATTTGCGGCGGTTAATTGCTCGCTGACGCTATTGGTTAGCGCATCGCGAAGCGTTTTTAGGCTTTTTGGTGGCAGCTCTTCACACCCAAGTTCAAATAAAATGGTACTCATGGGCTGCTCCTAATTGCTTGCTGTTTGATTGGTTTCGGTTTCGGTTTTGATTTTTGCTTTTTTGCTGCCCTTTTTTTCATCGCCTTCTTTTTCGTTATTCTCGTTTTCATTTGGCAAATACTTATCAAGGGCGGCTTGACGATGAGCCTCATCTGCTAACGGAAAGCCCAATTTTGCTCGCGCTTTGACGTAGCCGCTTGCCACTTTTCGAGCAAGGGTGCGAACGCGCAAAATAAAGCGCTGACGCTCGGTGACTGAAATTGCGCCGCGAGCATCAAGCAGGTTAAACGCGTGCGAGGCTTTAAGCACCATCTCATACGCTGGCAGGGGCAATTCTTTATCGACCAAACTGTCCGCTTGCGCCTCATAAAAATCAAACAGCTCAAACATTTTGGCAACATCGGCATGCTCAAAGTTATAGGTCGATTGCTCCACCTCATTTTGATGGAACACATCGCCGTAGGTCACTCGACCAAACTCGCCATCCGCCCAAACCAAATCGTAAACACTGTCCACGCCTTGGACATACATCGCCAAGCGCTCAAGACCGTAGGTGATCTCGCCCGTTACCGGAAAACACTCAAGACCGCCGACCTGCTGAAAATAGGTAAACTGAGTCACCTCCATGCCGTTAAGCCAAATCTCCCAACCAAGCCCCCAAGCGCCAAGCGTTGGCGACTCCCAGTTGTCCTCAACAAAGCGGATGTCATGAACCAACGGATCAATGCCAATCGCCACAAGCGAGCCTAAATACAGCTCTTGAATGTTTGGCGGATTGGGCTTTAGCACCACTTGAAACTGATAATAATGCTGCAAGCGGTTTGGGTTATTGCCATATCTGCCATCCGTTGGTCGGCGCGACGGCTGAACGTAAGCGGCGTTCCAGCGCTCAGGACCAAGCGCCCGCAAAAACGTTGCCGTATGAAACGTCCCTGCCCCCACCTCCAAATCATAAGGCTGAAGCACCACGCAGCCTTTTTGCGCCCAATAATTTTGCAACGTTAAAATCAAATCTTGAAAACTCAAGGGCGAAGCCTTAGTTGATGCCGTATCTTGGGATGTCATAAAAACGCCATTTTGAATAAAAAACCAATAAAATTAATTAATTTGGCAGCTTTGTCTAAATCGCGATTTTGCAACCAAATTATCCTCGCTCACCTTACTAAAAATCGCGCCAATTTTCCATATTTGCCGCCAACTCTGCGTAAAAAACTTTACTAAGCGCTTATTTCATCAAAAAACTTGCCTTAAAAAACGCACAAAAAAATACCCAGATGCGTGAACATCTGGGCAGGAGGAAAAGGTTATTGCGGTCATCCTGTTGCATCAGGCTTTTTGTTTTTTATTGCTTAGATTGCTTAGTTAGTTAGTTTTAAAATTGCTAATCTTACCATTGCTCGATTACCGATAACGGTTGTCCGAATAGGGCTCTTGGTAAGAGTCCGCTGAAGCATTTGGCATCACAATCCAAAGAATGAGATAAATCAAAATTCCCGGAACCGCAACACTCATGGAAGATATCACCACAAATAAAATGCGAACCCACATCGGCGACCAACCAAAATATTCCGCAATTCCGCCCATCACGCCTGCCAGCAGACGATTTTTTCTTGAGCGATGAAGTTTTACCAGTTTTGCCAACGCTGCCACCCTTTATAAATTAACTTATTAAAACCGTATCTGGCTTTTTGTTCTGCTTGTTCCGCAATCGTTACGGCTTTTGATACTTTTACTTAAAGCAATTGCTTAATCAACTTAAGACTAAGTATAGCAAACAATGGACAATTAACTGTTGATGCTCTACGGGTAGTTTGTGAGATTATGCTACACAACGTTGCCTTAATCTGTCATTTTTGCTTGTAACTTCCTGATTTTACAATGATATTTCAAAATGTTTCAAACCTCACTTTGTTACGCCCTTATTTCTTAAATATTTTTAGGAAAATTTAAGAAATTATCATTCTCAAATAATATTTTGCTGTTAAGTCACTTTTTTGATTAATAAAGCGTGAATTGCTATTTTGAACCATTCTTAATTTGGTGAAAATTACATTTTGCTATCAAAGCTTGAGTTCCAATTACAATATGCCACCTGCAAGCGCTCAAAAAGCCTTTTACCATGCGCTAAAATAAAGCCAAAAAGTAAAATAATAACTTAGAAAACTTGAAATTATAAAAACTGAAAGGAAAAAATTATGGTTGATTCAGGCGTGTTTATAGGAATTTTTGAGCCATTACATTTAGGGCACTTGCGCAGTATTTTGGCGGCAGCAGGCGTTTGCAAACAGCTGCATATTGTCATTGTTCCAAATCCTAGCCCAAACCCTGATTTTAAGATAACGCTGCAAGATAAAGCGCGCTGGCTGCAGATGGCTTGCGCGGAGTTGCCATTTATCCAGATTCGTATTTTGGACTCGCTGGAATTGCCCGTTCATGAGCCGCAAGATAACATTCACGTTGATACCGAGCTGACCAACCAAAAGCTAAACTTCGTCATTGAGACGTTAGCGCTACCACCCGACAGCGTGCTATTTACCGATGCGGCGCATCCACTTGCAAATCCTGATATTGCGCCAAATCTTATTTTAAAGGTCATGACCACACCAAATGAGCCGGAGTTTAACGCCCAAGCCATCGCAAAAAATCCAATCGCAAATTGGGACGCCATTCATCCGGTAGCACGCCGCGACTATACCAAAACCGTGGCAATTGTCGGCGGCGAAAGCTCAGGCAAAACCACGCTCGTTTATAAACTTGCCAATTATTATGGCGCAAGCTTGGCGCTTGAAATGGGCAGGCTTTATGTCGGCACGGACTTGGGCGGCAGCGAGATTGGACTGCAATATAGCGATTACGCCCCGATTGCGCTCAATCATGCCAGCGCTATCCGCGAAGCGCGCGCCAATGCTACCGCCCCGATTACGCTTGTGGATACCGACTTTGTGACCACGCAAGCTTTTTGCGAAGAATATGAGGGGCGAACTCATCCGTTTGTGGCGGCTTGCATTGATGAGTTTCGCCTTGATTTTACCATCATGCTGGACAACAACACGCCTTGGGTTGCTGACGGTATGCGCTCGCTTGGAAGTACGGACGCCAGAGCGCGCTTTGAGCAGCGGTTATTAGATATTTTTGAGCGTCATCAAATCACCCCTTTTTTAATTGATAAGCCCGATTATGACGCGCGCTATTTTGAAGCCATTGCCTTTATCGATAAGTTTATCTTAAAAAAGTAAGTTAAAAATACAAAAAAAATTTAACAATAATAACAAAGGAAAAACCTTTATGCGAATTCAGCTTTTAGACAACATCACCGGAAAATGGGCAACGCCGTGGATGATTATTTGGTTTATTTGCGGGGTTTTGGCGCTTTTCGCCGGATTTTGGGTAACGACGGAGCATTTAGCCCTTGATTGGTTTTATTTAATCGTCTCGTTTATTGGTCTTATTTGCGTGGTGTCGCTGTCGTTTCGCAAAAATGTTGCCGGAAATGGCTTTGGCATGGCGGCAACGGCAGGCGAAGTCGTCGTTCAAGCCACCTCAGGCGCGGTTGGATTGATGCTCGCGCCCTTATTTAACTTTTTTACTCATGCTTACGGGCTATTTTATTGGTCAAAGCACACCGATAGCGATGGCGATATGATTCCAAAATCTGCCAATAAATGGGTTTGGCTGGTCACCGCAAGCTTTATTATCATTGGGCTGCTGCTGTTTCCAACCGTTAACGCGCTGCTTGCCAAATACGGCTTTGCGGTGGTTGAAGATGACAATAGCTTATTTTTAGGGTTTATTTCGTTTTTTTGGATTAACGTCATTGCCTTTGTGCTGTCCATCACCGCGCAAGCCGCTATGATTTTGCGTTATTCATTTAACTGGTGGCTTTGGATTGTGGTCAATTTTGTTTGGCTGATTGTCAATTTAATGTCCGGCAATTATATTTTCGCCATTCAAACAATCATTTATCAAATTAACGCCATCGTTGGGCTTTATGAATGGCACCGAAGCGAACAAAACGCCTTGGCAAATCCAGTTTAACGCTAAAATCATTTTGATAACCATTAAAAAAAGCGCCGACCTATCATTTAAACCGTCAGCGCTTTTTTATTTAACCAAAACAAAGCTTATTCAAGCGTTTGCACGCCGCCGCCATTGACAAAAATAATCTGACCGCTGACCCACTCGGACACAGGCGCGGCAAAATACAGCATCGCACCGGCGATGTCATCCGCCTCGCCTAAGCGCTTAATCGGCGTATGCGAGAGCATTCTTTGTTCAATTTCAGGGGTGAGCACGGAGCGCAGGGCGTCGGTTCGCGTGGCACCAGGACCCACGGCATTGATCCGGACTTCAGGACCAAAATCGTGCGCCAAGTTTTCGACCATGTGGTTAACCGCCGCTTTTGACGAGCCGTAGCCGCTCATGTTCGGACTTTTATCAATGCTTGACATCGAGGTGGTGATAACGATTGAGCCGTAGCCGGAGTGCTTCATGTACGGCACGCAAAGCTGACACAGTCGCCAAGCGCTAAAGACGTTCAATTCAAAGTCGCGGCGAAACTCATCAACGGTAATATGAAATGGATTTTCACGACCGCCGCCACCGCCGCCGGCGTTATTGATTAAAATATTAACCGTTCCAAAGGTATCCACCGTTTTTTCAACAAGGGCAACCAAATCTTCATCTTTTAAAATATTGCATTCAACGGCAAGACCTTTGACGCCAAAGCTTTCAATTTCTTTTACGGCTTCCTCGGCATCTTTTAGTTTTAAATCGGCAATGACCACATCCGCGCCCGCTTGCGCCAGTCTTAGCGCCGTGGCTTTACCAATACCGTTGGCACCGCCGGTGACAATCGCTGTTTTTCCTGATAAATCAAACAGCTCATTAAAGTTTTTATGTTTAAATTCAACCATAGCTCGACCTTATTGTTAATGATTATTGAGGATAAGTAATAAATATTTTGTAGTGGACGAAATCAATACTAAGTATTGAAAACTTTTCTATTATGATGGGTTAACCTAATTTTATAATGGCTAAATTCTTGTTGTTTTGTAACAGTGGGCTTAGGTAACAGCGTTTGCTTGCGAGGACTTTTGTGAATTGGTTTGACATTTTTATTTATGACACCACTTGGGAGTTTGCCGCCGAGATTGCCATTCGCACCGTCATTATGTACTCGATGGTGTTTTTATTTTTGCGCTTTACCGGCAAGCGCGGTATCCGTCAGCTGTCCATTTTTGAATTGGTCATCATCGTATCCTTAGGCTCAATTGCCGGTGACCCAATGTTTACCGAGGATTTGCCACTGATTCAGGCGCTACTGATTATGAGCCTTGTCATCGGCTTGTATCACCTTTGTACGTGGCTTACGACAAAATTTAAGCCGATTGAGCGACTTTTGGAGGGTGAGCCGACCTACATTGTCAAAGACGGCAAATTGGTGCTAAAAGAGCTCAGCGGCGGCAGCATGTCAAACGATGACTTTTTTGCTGAAATGCGCCAACAAGGCATCCGCCATTTGGGGCAAGTCGAAGTGGGGCTGCTTGAAACCGATGGCGAGTTTAGCATTTTG
Source organism: Psychrobacter sp. GTC18467 (assembly GCF_055397455.1). Classification (NCBI taxonomy): domain Bacteria; kingdom Pseudomonadati; phylum Pseudomonadota; class Gammaproteobacteria; order Moraxellales; family Moraxellaceae; genus Psychrobacter; species Psychrobacter sp. GTC18467. The sequence goes on along the minus strand of NZ_AP038920.1, from coordinate 1,799,657 downwards.
CTATTTGCTGATGACGAGGTGGGTTTTGGGCTACCAATTTTCCCTGAAGAATATGAAAAAGTAACCACCATTACCCCCAATCAGCCTTATGCTTGTCGGCATTGCGGTCATGTTGAAACCATTGCTTCTATTCACGCCCTTTGTCCGCGCTGCCAAGTTGCCGCCGGTTGGGCGAAGGCTCGCAATGACAAAATTATCAATTAAACGTTTAGCAAAAAGCTTAAATTGAAAAAAATTAAATGCTTTTTTAACTTCAAATAGGAGGTAAAAACCAAATAAGAAAACCGAGAGTTGCAAGAATAATTATCGTTTAAACACAAAGTAATGCTCACAATCTAAATCAAGGATGATGACTGATGACCCATCAATTAAATAAAAAAAGCTTAGATAAAAAACGCTTAAATAGCCACTACCTAAACAACAAACGCCTGCTGACCAGTTTAACGCTTGCGTTAAGCCTTGCCCTATCCCCGCTAAGCTTTGCCTTAACGCCGCCAAGCGCCACCGAGCAAGCCGCTGCCCGTTACGACAGCAGCAATGACATTTTTCATCCCGTTTATGCCAAAAATGGCATGGTCGCCACCGAGCAGGCACTTGCCACCCAAGTAGGCTTGGATATTTTAAAGCAAGGCGGCAACGCGATTGACGCGGCGGTTGCCGTTGGCTTTGCTTTAGCTGTGGTGTTGCCAAACGCGGGAAACATCGGTGGCGGCGGTTTTATGGTCTTACACGATGCCAAATCCGGCAAAAATATCGCCTTAGACTTTCGCGAAATGGCGCCTATCACCGCCAATAAAGACATGTATTTGGACGCCAAAGGCAACGTCATCGATGGCAAATCGCTATTTTCGCATAACGCGGTTGGTGTCCCCGGAACGGTCGCCGGAATGGAATATGCGCTTAAAAAATGGGGAACGATGCCGCTCTCCAAAGTCATCGCCCCTGCCATTACCTTAGCCGACCAAGGCTTTATTATCAGTGATGTTTTGGGCAAAACGCTCGCCGATGAAGCACAAAATCTTGGCAAATGGGAAAGCACCAAAGCGATATTTTTTAAAAATGGCAAACCGCTTAACGCCGGTGATAGGCTTGTTCAAAAAGACTTGGCAGCCTCCCTACGCTTAATCAGCCGTCAAGGCGCGAAAGCCTTTTATGAGGGTGATATTGCCAAAAAAATCAGTAGCGAGATGGCAAAACACGGCGGCATCATGACCTTGCAAGACTTAAAAAACTACCGCGTCGTTGAGCGCAAACCCATCGAGGGCAATTATCGCGGCTATCAAATCGCCACCATGCCACCGCCAAGCTCAGGTGGCATTCATTTGGTGCAAATGCTCAATATGCTTGAAAACTACCCCATCAAAGACTACGGCGTTAACAGCGCCCAAGGTATCCACACCCTTGCCGAAACCATGAAACTGGCTTACGCTGACCGCTCGGAATATTTGGGCGATCCTGATTTTGTAAAAATCCCCGTTAATGGCTTGATTTCAAAGCGCTATGCCCGCGATTTGGTCAAAACCATCTCACCAAATAAAGCGCGACCGTCAAGCGACATCAAATTTGGCAACCCGCAAGGCTATGAAAGCGACCAAACCACGCATTATTCACTGATGGACAAAGCCGGAAACGCCGTTGCGGTCACTTATACGCTGAACCTTAACTTTGGCACTGGCATTGTTGCTGACGGTACTGGGATTTTGCTCAATAACGAAATGGACGACTTTTCGGTAAAACCGGGCGTTCCGAATGCTTTTGGCTTGGTTGGCGGAGAAGCCAACGCCGTTGCTGCCAAAAAACGACCGCTATCGTCAATGACCCCAACGATTGTATTAAAAGACAATCAGCCTTGGCTGGTGACTGGCAGTCCTGGTGGCGCACGGATTATCACCACGGTGCTGCAAACCATCACTAACACCATCGACCACGGCATGAACCCTGCCGAAGCTGTCGTGACCCCGCGCGTTCACCACCAGTGGCTTCCCGATGAATTACGAATTGAAGACGGCATCAGCCCCGATACGGTAAGACTGCTTGAGCGCCAAGGCTACAAAGTCGTTCAAAAAGCGCCGATGGGTCGCGTTCAAATCATCCAAGCGGATAAGTCAGGATTTTACGGCTATTCTGACCCGCGCAATCCGGATGGCAAAACGCTTGGGTTTTAGGTGACTTAAGTTATAAGGGAGTTTTGATAACTTGATAGGCTGAGCGTGATGCTTCGCCTATTTTTTAGCAAGCATATAGATTGGAATTAATGAAATGCTGCAAACTAGTATGATTAAAAGTCGTAATAACACCTATTTGATTGATATCGAACTAGACAGGCTTTATAAAAGCTACCATAGCTTATCTGACTTATTAGAGAATCTATGCTCTCTATTAGAAGCAAGCTTATTAGAATGGCATCAATATATAGATCATGGGATTGGGAGGATAGCCTTTAAAAATGAGATTATAAAAGTTATTTGGGAAGAGTTTCCCAATAGCTTAAGCTTTGAATTACGCTCCTTAGAAAACGCCAATATGATCTTAAGAAAAATCCCTCTTGCGACTAAGCAATCATAATTTAAACAAATCGTTTTAGTTAACTTGCCTAATCCCAAACGCCAAACAAAAAAAAGCCCCACAATACTGTGGGGCTTTTTGCTCTTAAAGAGCGAATTTGGAGCGGGATAAGAGACTCGAACTCTCGACCCCGACCTTGGCAAGGTCGTGCTCTACCAACTGAGCTAATCCCGCTTAAGTCAAGCGCTTACTGGTTTGAAGTAATGCTGTCTTGATAGGTTGGCTATTTTAGCAGCATTTATTTTTCTGTCAATGCTTTTTTGCGTTAATTTTAAGAAAAATTAGAGAAAAATCCACTAATTTGCGTTAAGTATTTGTTTTAGCTGAATAAAAAAATATTTATAACCGTGTTTTTTATTCAGCTTAGCGTTTACTTAAAGTAACGCCTATTGAATAGCTTACAAGCTTACTTACAAACGTGCGAAATACTGTTACTTTACGCCGTCTAGTGTTCTTTAGGCAAGCTTATTATACTTAGTGCATCAAGCTTACTACTTGCCTATATAAGATTGGCGCGCAATTTTCTTTTGGCTGCTCTCTTAGCCTGATTCGCGACCATCGATATTTTTGCTACTTTTTTAAAGGTTTGTGGATTTTGCTGACAACTTCTGTTTTAGCAAATCCTTTTACCACAAGCCGATTAGACTTTTCCAAGTGATTTATCAGTGAGGACTTTATGAAAAAAACGCTTTTAACGGCGGTGATGGCAACGTCCCTATCCGCAATGACGCTGACGGGCTGCTCAAGCACCACAGGAACAGGCGCAATTGGCGTTGACCGCCAGCAGCTACTTTTGGTGTCAAGCGAGCAGGTGCTACAACTGTCGCAACAAAGCTATAATAAAAGCCTGCAAGAAGCGCGCGCTCGCGGCGTTTTGGATACCAATAAAACTCAGGTGAACCGTTTAAAAGGCATCGCAAACCGATTGATTGCGCAAACCGGCGTTTATCGCCCAGACGCGCAAAAGTGGAATTGGGAAGTTCATACCATTAAGTCTAATGACTTAAATGCCTTTGTTCTGCCCGGTGGTAAGGTGATGTTTTATACCGGAATCATTGACCGCTTAAACTTAAGCGATGATGAGATTGCCGCGATTATGGGTCACGAAATGGCGCATGCCTTGCGTGAACACTCGCGTGAGCGCTTGTCGCGTGAATATGCCACGCAAACGGGAATAGGCGTTGCCGCCGGAATCTTTGGCTTATCGCAAAACCAAGCGCAGTTGGCAGGGCTTGCTGGCGATTTGGGGCTGAGCCGACCGCACAGCCGGACGCAAGAAGCCGAAGCCGATGACATTGGTCTTGAATTGATGGCGCGCGCCGGTTACAACCCGCAAGCGGCAATCACCCTTTGGCAAAAAATGCAGCGCGCAAGCCAAGGCGAGCCACCACAATTTTTGAGCACTCACCCAAGCAGCAACAACCGAATTGCCCAGTTGCAATCGCTCATGCCAAAAGTTATGCCGCTTTATCAAAAAGCGCGCCGCTAATTAAAGCCTCAACCTCTAGTAGAAAAAAGCGCAATTGAAAGTTGCGCTTTTTTTATAAAAATTTTGGCGCCGCTGTTTTAAGGCAAGCTCTGCTATAATGGCAGCTATTTTTATGACCAATTTTTGTTAATTGTATTATAAATTAAGGATATTTTTATGAGTGAGCAAGCCACCGCTCCGGTCGCCACCGCACTAAATGAAGCGCTTAACGTCTTATCGCCAACTTATGTCGCAATTGTCAACGAATCGATGAACCATGCCGGTTATTTTGAGGGCAAAGAAAGCCACTTTAAATTGACCATCGTTAGCCCTGATTTTAATAATAAGCGCTTGGTTGCGCGTCACCAACTGGTCTATCAAGCAGCAACCCCTTTATTGACCGCTCAAGGCGGCAGCATCCACGCGCTTGCCATTCATGCTTTTAGCCCTGATGAATGGCAAAACCAAGACATTCCAAGCCCCAACTGCGCCGGTAAAAACGTTTAATCGTAAGGATTTTTAATGAAACATCTTCATATGCTGCTTGCCGTGGTGGTGATTGCGCTATTTATTTACCAAAGCTTTTTGGTACTTGGCAAAACCAACCAAGCCGCCCGTTCTGTTAAAATTGCCAATCATATCGTTTATGCGCTGATTTTGGTCAGTGGCGGCGTCCTACTTTTTCAGCTACTAAGCGCTCAAGCGCCCATTCAGTGGGTTATTGCTAAATTTGCGCTGTTTATTGCCGCCATCAGTGCCAGTTTAAAAGCATTTAAGCGCACCGCGACGCTCTCCCAAAGCCGAGCCGGCATTTTTATTGCGGCGGTCGCTTACGTGGGCATCATTATTTTGGCAGTGGTCAAACCCGCCAACTTATTTTAAGAGCCAGTTTTTAAGCGGCAATTGAAAAAGAGCGCTATCTTAAGCCAGATATTTCTTTTAAAATATCAATATCTTAATGACCTGATTTATTTTTGAGCCATTAATTGCTCAGGCGGTAATGGTTCAAAAACTAAGGATGCTTTATGAAAATAATCACGCCAGCTACGGCGCTAATGGCAGCGGCAGTGGCGCTTACTTTGGGTGGCTGTGCCAGTACCGGCAACATCACGCCACAATATATTGCCCCAAGCACCTATCAAACCTATGATTGCCACGGCTTAAATCAAGAATTTGACCGCGTTAACCGCTATCTTGAGGCAACCCAAAAGCAGCAGTCAGGGTTTTCAACCTCAGGCGTTGGCATTGGCGTGTCGGCAGGGCGTTGGGGAATCTCACCAAACATCAGCGTTGGCGTCGGTCGTAATAATAGCAACCAAGCTCGCAATGCCACGTTATCGCGGCTGTTTGGTGAGCGTGATGCCATCGTTCAAAGCGCGCGAATCAAGCAGTGCAGCTTTGCCAATGGTCTTAAAATTTACGGCGAATAAGTCAGGTTAACCATTCTAGCCATCAGCTTTGGTTTAAGCTTTGCACCCATTGAACGATTTGCGCGGCAGGAAGCGCTCCTGATTGCCGCGCCACCTCACGACCATTTTTATAAGCCAACATCGTCGGTAAGCTGCGGATATTATAAGGCGCAGCGGCACGCTCAAATTTGTCCGTTTGCAATTTGGCAAAGACGACTTGTGGCAATTGACTGGCAGCAGCTTTAAATTGCGGTGCCATCATCAGGCATGGTTGACACCAGCTCGCCCAAAAGTCGATTATGGTTAGCACTTCGTTCTTTTGGATGATTTTGTGAACATTGGGTTCGGACAACTCATGAACCGTACCATCAAGGAGCGGCGCGCTACATTTTCCACAACTTGGCTGAGCGTTTAACTTGTCGCTAGGAATTCGGTTGGTTGCATTACAATGGCTACAAACCAAATGGTAACTTGCTTCGGTCATGAGAACCTCCTTAATTTATCTATTGTTATTTTAAGTTTTGTGATAACGTTAATCGCTTTTGGCATGAAGCTTATCCAAAATTTGCGATAAAATAGCCTGAATAGCGATAATTTGTAATTAACTTTAGTTTGTTATTTACTAATTTTCTTGCTTATAGTAAACTATTATCCATTAGTATATCATAAATTGGCATGATTTAGCCGTGATCTCACGGTAACTGATCTTCTAAGTCAGCTGCCTTTTGACCAAAAACATTTAGCGGCATCTTTAGATAGCGCATGCCATTGGTTTCAGGCGGTGGTAGGTTTCCTGCGGCAATGTTCACTTGAACGGCAGGAATAATCAGCTTTGGCATGTCAAGGTTGCGATCACGGGCGCGGCGCATGGCAATAAACGCCTGTTTATCCGTTCCCTCTTTGACATGAATATTGTGCTGTTTTTGCGCGCTTACCGTTGAGGTCGCGCAATAGTCACGATTGGTGGGTGGGTAATCGTGGCATAAATAGATTGTCGTATCTTCGCTTAACGCCAGTATTTTTTGGATAGAGTCAAATAAGCTGCCGGCATCGCCGCCGGGAAAATCGCAACGCGCTGTGCCAACATCAGGAGCAAACAAGGTATCGCCAACAAAAATAATGGGCGTTGATGACGCTTTATTGTCGATCGCCAAATATGCCATGTCCACAGGGGTATGACCGGGAACCGCAAGAGCCGTAATGCTGATGTCGCCCAAAATTAATTTGTCACCGTCTTTGAGTAACAAATCAAATTGGCTGGCATCGGTACGAAAGCTTGAATCTAAGTTATAAATTTGCTTAAATATTTTTTGTACTTGAGTGATGGCATGACCTATGACCAATTTGCCACCTAGCATTTGCTTTAGGTAGCTGGCACCTGATAAATGATCCGCATGGGCATGGGTTTCCATAATAAATTTTAGTTGCCAAGCTTCGTTTTCAATCAAATTTATGATAGCGTCGATACTTTGGGTACTTGTCGTTCCAGAATTGGCATTAAAATCAAGAACAGGATCGATGACGGCACAAACAGGTTGCTGACCCTCATAACCCACTAAAATATGAGAAAATGTTTTGCTGTCTTGATGCAAAAATGAATGAACCTGCATTTCAATCTCCATTTTAATTAAAGTAAGTTTAGCCCGACCCTCGTCGGAGTTGGCAACTTTAATCTGACAAAACCCCTAGTAAGCTTTACCACTATACCATAGCCTTTAAAATATTAAATTATATAATGTAATTATATATAGCCGTAGTTAATGAAACTGCCATAAAGAATAAGTAAAATAACTGTTTATGCAATTTACTTACTAGCAGTTACTTAATATTTATCAGCTAGGCTATGAAAAAAAGCAATATTTTTAATCTGCCCCGCCGAGCGTAAAGCCTTGCGGTAATTATCAACTTGTAAACATGGACTGTTTTTATGATACTTCACACCTCTTCTGTTGCAAAACAAGTCGCTACGGTCAATGATCAGGAGTCCGTCTTGAAACCTGCCCTTAGCACTACCCTTCATCAGCTGCCAAGCAAACAAGATGCCGCAAATGGCGATGATTTGGGAGCTCAAGCCAAGACCTCGGCAATAGCCAGCGACTTGGCAAGTCAAATGCAAGCGTCAGCCACCAAAGCCAGTCAGCTGTTAAAATCGCTGTCACATCCTGACCGGTTACTGCTACTTTGTCAGTTAACCCAAGGTGAATACTGCGTGGGCGAGCTTGAAAGCTTAGTTGGCGTAGGTCAGCCCAGTCTGTCGCAGCAGCTTGGTATTTTACGCAAAGACAAGCTGGTCACCACGCGCCGTGAGGGCAAGCAAATCTACTATAGCATTGCCAGTGATGACGCTTTGGCAGTCTTGCAGCTGCTTTATGAGCGCTTTTGCGAGACAAAAGGCGCTGCCATAGACTCATAAGGAGTTTACTGAACGCCTTAGCTATTTAGAACTATGAAGTAAAAATAAGCTTCAAGCTTAGTCATAATAGCAACAAGCTTAAAACGCGGCGGCTTTAGGACTGTGCTAAAATTAAGTTTAAATAATCACTTAAAAGATGGCTATGGGCGTATCGGCGGCGCAACTTGTTCCAGCTTGGCTGAAAAACTATCCTCTTAAAAACCTGCCCACGGATTTGGTGGCAGGGCTTGTGGTTGGTTTTGTGGTGATTCCGCAAAGCTTGGGATATGCTGTTCTTGCAGGACTTCCGGCAGAATATGGCTTATATTCTGCCATTGTTCCGGTATTGGTTTATGCTTGGCTTGGCTCAAGCAGCGTTCAAGCCATTGGTCCTGTTGCCATTACCGCCATTATGACCGCAAGCAGCCTGCACAGCTATGCCGATAAGGGCGCGGCGCAATATGCTTTGATGGCAAGCTTGCTTGCGCTGATGGTCGGAACGCTTTTGTTTGCCGCAGGAAAGCTAAAACTTGGCTGGATTATGCAGTTTATCAGCCGCGGCGTGTCAGCAGGGTTTGTTAGCGGCGCGGCGGTGCTGATTTTTATCAGTCAGCTAAAATACCTGACTGCCATTCCAGTTAGCGGCAACAATATACTGGGTTATTTGGCAAGTATTGAGCGCGGTATCCATGATTGGCACCCATTGACCGTCACCCTTGGCATGACTTTGCTTGGGCTAATGATTGCCAATCGATATGGCAGCCACTGGGTTTGGCAATCATGGCTGCCAAAATCCAAAGCCATTTGGGCGGAGCGCTTATTTCCCTTAGCCCTGCTCATTATTGCCATTATTTTAAGCCTAACGTTTCATTGGCAAGATAAAGGGGTTGCCACCATCGGCGCCATCCCGCAAGGCTTGCCAAGATTTGCCTTGCCTTATTTGCCAAACTTTCATGAAGTTCTCAACTTATTGCCAACCGCCGGACTTATGGCGCTGATTGCCTTTGTGTCCAGCAGCTCCGTTGCCAGCACTTATGCTAGGCTTCGCGGTGAAGTGTTTGATGCCAACAAAGAGCTGACGGGACTTGGTCTTGCCAACATGAGCGGCGCTTTTTTTCAAAGCTTTGCTGTGGCAGGCGGCTTTTCGCGAACCGCCATCAACGTTGATTCGGGAGCAAAATCCCCTATTGCCAGTATGATGACCGTGGTCGTTATGGTGCTTGCCTTGGTGTTATTTAGCAGCGCCCTAGCCCCGCTGCCCTATGCGCTGCTTGGGGCAACGATTATGGCGTCCATCATTGGGCTTATTGATGTTAAAACGCTCAAAGCTGCCTTAAAGCGCGACCGCTTGGATGCGGCAAGTTTTTTAGCCGCGTTTTTTGGGGTGCTGATTTTAGGGCTAAATTCTGGGCTGATTATCGGGCTGATGGTGTCGTTTGCCAGTTTGATTTGGCAATCAAGCAAACCGCACGTTGCCATCGTCGGTCAACTTGCCGGAACCAGTCATTTTCGCAATATCGACCGCCACGATGTGGTGACTTTTTCCAATTTATTGCTCCTGCGAATTGATGAAAGCTTATTTTTTGGCAACAGCGAAGCGGTTCACAAGTGGGTCATTCAAACCAGTCGCCGCTATCCTGACGCTTGCGAGATTGTGCTGATTATGACGGCGGTCAATCACATTGATTTAACAGCGCAAGAGATGCTCACCACTTTAAATCAAGAGCTGCTTGCCAATCAAAGGCGACTGCATTTTAGCTTTATCAAAGGTCCTATTATGGACAATATCGAAAATACCCCGTTAATTACTGAGCTATCAGGCAAAGTATTCATGAGTACCATGGCAGCGGTTCAGGAGTTACAACGCCCCCAACCCTAAGTTTAAATTAGTCTTTAAAATCAATACAATCCATAAAACCATTTATGCAAATTTTTTATTTATTTAAATATTATTATTCCAATAATTAATAAGGATTTATTTCATTTTTCCTTATAATAAGAATTACTTCAACGTTATTTCCTTTTTTGACTATCAAATTTGACCTTTTGATGCGAAAACTACGGTGGTTCGACTCATGATTTCAGAAAACTTAACCATTTATAAGCAAATTTATCCAAGTCAATGTTGCAAAATCGCGCAATTGGGCTACCGCTCGGTGATTAATATTCGTCCCGATTTTGAAATTGAAGCTCAGCCGTCCAGTGCCGATTTAGCAGTAGCGACCAAAGCTGCCCAGTTAGAATACTGTCATTTACCGTTTGATGAGGAACGCTTAAGCCTTAGCACCATTCAAAAATTTGCTGACTTTTATAACCGCTGCCCAAAACCGGTGATGCTGTTTTGCGGAACTGGCGCGCGTGCCAAACTGCTGTACCAAAGCGCCTTAATGCAAGGTTTGTTATAACTTGCTCACAAAACTGCCCTATTTATTTTAGAATCACTTATTATGATAAGTCTTAACCCTTGATTTTAAATTGGAGCACTCATGAGTCATAACGTTACGATTACTGGTCAAATCACCCCTGAGCAAGTGCCCATGCTTGCTGAAAATGGTATCAAAACCATCATCAACAACCGCCCTGACGGTGAAGAAGCCGGTCAGCCAACCAGCGCTGAAATTGAAAAAGCGGCAACAGAGGCAGGACTTGCCTATAAAGAAATCTCGTTTTCAGGAAACGGCTTGACCCAGCAGCATGTTGAGGACTTTGCCGATTATTTTAATCACGCCAAGCAGCCGATTTTGATTTTTTGCCGAACTGGCAACCGCTCAACCGGCATTTATGAAGTGGCAAAACAAATGGATTTGCTTGACGATTGATTTTTTATTCAAGATTAAAATCAACAACACCTACAAAAAAATCCCGAAACCTTAGCTTCGGGATTTTTTATTATGAAGTCAATAATTACTGCATCACCAAATATTCAAAGGCGGATAATGCCGCTTTACTGCCCTCACCCATGGCAATGTTGATTTGCTTAAAGGGTACGGTGGTCACATCGCCGCAAGCAAAAATACCTTTGCGGTCGGTTCGGCAGCGCTCATCGATTTCAATTTCGCCAAAGCGGTTTAAATCAATAAAGCCTTTGACAAACTCGGTATTTGGTACCAAACCAATTTGCACAAATACCGCTGCTAATTCCAATTCTTTCATCTCGCCTGATTTGCGGTCTTGATAAACAAGGGAGCTGACTTTACCATCGGTCGCTTTGATTTCTTGGGTCGCGGCACTGGTAATGATGTCGATATTGGCTTTTTCGCGGGCTTTGTTAATCAAAACTTGGTCGGCTTTCAAGCTGTCGGCAAATTCAAAAACTGTCACGTGCTTTACGATTCCGGACAAGTCAAGCGCCGCTTCAATCCCTGAGTTACCGCCGCCAATGACCGAGACGTTTTTGCCTTTAAAGAACGGACCATCGCAGTGTGGGCAGTACGCCACGCCTTTGCCGATGTTTTCTTCTTCACCAACAACGCCAAGCTTGCGCCATTTTGCCCCTGTTGCCAAAATGATGCTGCGAGTGGCAAAGCTCTCACCGGTGTTCAGATGAATTCGGTAGTTTTCATCAGACGTTTCGCTGATTTCTTTGACGCTCACGTGCTCTTTGATGGTGATGTCATACTCACGTAAATGCGTTTCAAAGTTGGCAGAAAGCGCGTTGCCGGTCGTTAAGGGCACAGAAATCAAGTTTTCAATGTCTTGAGTGTCTTTCACCTGACCACCGATTCGGTCGGCAACCATGGTGACTTTTAAGCCTTTGCGAGCGGTATAAATTGCCGCAGCAACGCCTGCAGGGCCTGCGCCAATAATGGTCACGTCTTGCTGCTCAAGCTCCTCGCTATCCACCTCACCTGATAGCAAATCAGGGAATTGCTCTTGCAATTTTTCAAGCAATTTTGCGGTATCGATTTTGCCATTAGCAAACGGTTTGCCATTTAAAAAGACCGCTGGAACGCCTTGGATGTTGTTGGCATCGACCAAATCTTGGAACAACGCGCCATCAATCATCTCGTTGCTGATGCCGTCATTTAATAAGGCAAATTGGTTGAGCGCTTGAACGACATCAGGGCAGCTGTGGCAGGACAGTGACACAAAGGTCTGAAACTGCATAGGCTGATTAAAGCGCTTGACCAGCTTTTGAATGCCCTCATCAAGCTTAAGCGTATGACCACCTGCCTGCAAAATTGCCAAAATCAATGAGGTAAACTCATGACCACCAGGAATGCCGCTAAAGACAATTCCGGTGTCAACCAGTTTGCCATCAATGCTTGGGCGAATGGTAAAGCTAACCCCACTTGGCAAGCTGTTATCCGTGACGTTGGCATCAAATTGGATTTTGTCCGTTGCCGTTGCCACTTGAGTCAAAAATTCAATCAACTCGCCGCGTTTTTCGTGACTGCCCTCACCAATCACAAAACTTACAGGTCGGGTCATGTTTTCGCTGTAACTGGTAATCGCGTCAATTAAACCTTGGTCAATCATAGTTAATCCTTATTGTTATTACCGTTAGGCATTTTGTAAAAAAAGGTGATAAATATTTCTGCGGTCAAATTAGCAAAGCTTTGATTTAACAGCCAATTTAGCAAAGTTATTTAGCTTAGCTTTTGCGCCGATGAGACTATTATCAAAGGTTTTCACCGAATTTGCTAGCTTAGAAAGCTAATTTTAGCGATTAAAAAAACAAATCATCATTAATTTTTTATAATTATTAGTAAATCAATGATTAAATCTTGGCATAATTTTTCGCCAAAACTGCATAGAATTGCGTTGGTTATTTCGCTACAATCAAAGAGCGGTTAGCAACAACTAAAGCCCAGTTATGGCTAAATTAACAATCACTTAGCCGCCAAAGTAACAACAATAAGGGTTAGCGAACGACAATTATTATTTATTCAATATAGGTAATATTATCATCAACCATTCATCACTGATAAAAGGATAATATAATGGCCTTAGCAAAAAAATGGCAAGAGCACAGCGATATCATTCGCGAACTGCAAGCTTCAAGCCCGCATTTCAACGATATTTTTCAAGAACACAGCGACCTTGACCAACAAATTCGCAGGCTTTCAAGCGATGTGGTCACCAACAGCAGTTGCGATGATGAGATTGAGCAAATGAAACGCCGAAAGCTGCAGCTCAAAGATGAGATTTTCCGCCAAATTGACAAAGCTAAGCTTCAGGTCAGCGTCTAATTGTCTATCTTGAATGATTCAATATCATCAATAAAAACCATAAATGAATTATAATTCACCAAACGGCTGACCAGCATCAGCCGTTTTTTGTGATTTACAGAGCATAATGGCAGCCCTTAACCGCCCACAATCTCGCCGCCGTTAACGTGAATCACTTGACCGGTCACGTAACTGGCATCATCGCTGGCAAGGTACAGATAAGCCGGCGCCACTTCATTGGGCTGACCTGCCCGACCCATGGGCGAGCTTTTACCAAATTTAGCCACTTCGTCCGGCGTAAAAGATGCCACAATGAGCGGCGTCCAAATCGGGCCCGGAGCCACGCCATTGACGCGAATGCCTTTATCAGAGCCGGATAAATTGTTTGCTAACGCTCGAGTAAACGATAATATCGCGCCTTTGGTGGCGGCATAATCGATTAAATGGTCACTGCCGCGATAAGCAGTGATGGAGGTGGTGTTAATAATGCTGCCGCCTTTGCCCATATGCGGCAGCGCAAATTTACTCAGCCAAAAATGCGGGTAAAAATTGGTACGAACGGTTTTATCAAATTGCTCGCTGCTGATGTCGGTCAAGCTGTCTTGCTCAATTTGCATTCCAGCGTTATTCACCAAAATATCAATTTTGCCGAACTCGCTAACCGCTTTGTCAATCAGCGCCTTGCAGTTGTCCTCAACCGATAAATCAGAGGCAACCAGCAAACAGCGGCGACCATAATTTTCAACGTGCTTTTTGGTAACATTGGCGTCCTTATCTTCACAAAGGTAGCCTACCACAATATCCGCGCCTTCTTTGGCAAATAAAATGGCAACGGCTTGACCGATGCCGCTATCGGCGCCGGTGATGACGGCAACTTTATTGGCAAGTTTACCGTTGGGATAGTCTTTTGGTAGCACTTCAGGCTTTGGGTGCTGCTCACGTTGCGACCCCGGCAAGTCTTGCTGCTGCTTTGGAAAGGCGCTTTTGGTTGACTTATCTTGGCTCATGGTCATCTCCTTGTTATTTTACTTATGACTTTGATTTTTATGTTGATTTACGGCTACTAAAAAGCTTGAAGTTAACCTGTCTTAGCATAGCCAAGCTGCTTTAGATTGCAGCTAGCCTTTAGTGAAAGACTGTAGATAAGTTGTAAAATCTCCTTTTAAAAATATTTTACCCCGACAATAAAAAAGCCCCATCAATTGACGGGGCTTTTTAAAGGTAACTTAAAAATCAGCTATCTTTAAAAGTTAAGCACTAAGCTAAAACTTAGATTTTACCAACCAAATCAAGGCTTGGTTTTAGAGTTGCTTGACCTTGTTCCCAAGCAGCTGGGCAAACTTCGCCGTCGTTTTCACGAACGTACTGAGCCGCTTTTACTTTGCGAACCATGTCTTTTGCGCTACGACCGATGCCAAGGTCGTGGATTTCTGCAACTTTGATAAGACCGTCTGGGTCAACCAAGAACGTTCCGCGAAGCGCGGCGTTGGCTTCTTCAATCATGATGTTAAAGCCGCGGGTGATTTTGCCGTTACCATCGCCAAGCATTGGGTATTGAACTTTGCCAATTGCTTCTGATGAATCGTGCCAAGCTTTGTGAACAAAATGGGTGTCAGTTGATACCGCGTAAACTTCAACGCCAAGACCTTTCAGCTCTTCGTAATGGTTTGCCATGTCTTCAAGTTCCGTTGGGCAAACGAAAGTGAAGTCGTGTGGGTAGAACATAAAAATCGCCCAGTTGCCTTTCACGTCGTCTGAGGTGATGGTTTTGAATTCGCCATTCACGTAAGCTTGGGTTGAAAATTCTGGGATTTCTTGGTTGATAATAGCTGCCATGGAAGGCTCCTTTATTGTTGGTTGTGAGTTGCTTTGGTTTAAAATTGCAAGCGCTCAATTGGGTTGCGATGAGCGCTTGTGGTACTTGATAAACTATACGCGAATTTTACCGTTTAGCCAGTTAAAAGTTTTTATTCTGATGTTTTGTTTTATTAAACTTGTTAAACTAAACTTGCTAAATTTTAGAACCAACAACCGATAACCAATAAACGATAACGAATTAATAAGAGATGATTATGATTACCTTACGCCAGCTTGAATTTGCTTTAGCGGTGGCAAAACATCGACATTTTAAGCGCGCCGCTGAAGAGTGCAATATTTCGCAGTCCGCGCTAAGTCTTGGGATTGCTGAGCTTGAAAAGCAGCTGGATACGCAGATTTTTGAGCGCAATAATAAGCAGGTGTTAATTACCCCCATCGGTCAGGAGATTTTGACGCGGGCGCAGCGAGTATTTTCTGAAATCAGTGATTTGACCACGCGAGCGCAAAGCCACCAAACGCCGCTTGCCTACCCAATGACGGTGGGAATTATCCCAACGATTGCGCCGTATTTGCTGCCCAAAGTGTTGCCGGCGCTCAAAGCCCAGTTTCCCAATTTTCGAATGACCATCATCGAGCAGCAAACCGAGCGCTTGCTTGAGCAGGTGCGCTACGGTCATATTGATACCGCCATTATCGCGCTGCCCTATCCGGTCGATGGCTTGCACAGTTTTGAATTTTGGTCGGAAGATTTTTTTGCCGTTTTTGCCAAAGACGATGAGCACGCCAAGCTTGACACCATTGATGCTGATGCGTTGGCGGCGGCAAATTTAATGCTGCTTGGCGAGGGTCACTGCTTAACCGACCAAACGCTTTCCGTTTGCCATTTTGACCGCGAGCAGATGAAATCAAGCTTTTCTGAGGCGAGCCTCAATACGCTGATTCAAATGGCGCTTGCCGATATGGGAACAACATTAGTGCCAAAAATGGCGCTTGACCAATTAAAATTGCAAAACCAAAACGCGGTTGCCATTCCGTTAACGGAAAAAGGCCCGCATCGGCATATTGCGTTTGTCACCCGTCTTAATTACGCCCGCGTTGATGATGTTAATTTATTAGGAAAAGTATTTTCTGAGGCGCTATTAGCCGATGAAACGAAAGCCTTATCGCCATAAATTTGCCGTATCAAACATTTTTTCCGGCAAGTAAGTTATGCCAGTGCTTGTAATCGGGCATGGCAGTGGCGACCGCTTGCCAAAAATCACGGCTGTGATTGGGGTGGATTAGGTGGCAAAGCTCGTGGACGAGGACGTATTCGGTACATTCAATGGGGTACGCGGGAAGATACGTTGACAGCCAAATCCGCCGCACTCTTGTGTTGCAGCTGCCCCAGCGCGTTTTCATGGTTTTAAAACGAACTTCGCTGGCAGTTGCAGTTTTTGGCTGCCACTTTGCCAGTAAACTTGGAACGACGGCAGATAACTCATCGCGGTAAAACTCGGTGACGGCGCGACCGTTTAACGCGATAGCTTGCGATTCGCCCCAAAGTAGCACGCTATGTTCGGCGTTTTTATCATGAGATTTGGGTAAAAAGGCGGCTTTTTGCGCGGTTTGTGTTAGCAATTGCTCATGCTGATAAATTGCCCAATCAAGCCGCTTTCTCAGCATTGCTAATAAATGCGCATCATCAATGCCCTTAGGATACGTCACAAAAAGGGCATTAGGCTTTAAGCGAAAGTTGATATTTTTAACTTTTTTTGGGGATATAGTGAGCGTAATTCCGTTAGCCGCAAGCTCATTATGAACTGCTTCTAGGCTTAAGCCCTGTTTTGCTGTCATGACACTTCTTGCAAATGGTTGTCAAAGGACATTCGCTGACTTTTGTTATCACTACTTAACGTTTGCGTTGCTAAATCAACGCTGATGGTAGTGAGCAGCCCTTGACCGTCGCTGACGATAAAATTGGCACTATCGTCAACAACCGTCGCCGCCCCTGCGCAATCTGGCAATGAAATGGCATCAATTAACGCGCGCGATGTTAAATCAAAAACTGCCGCCACCCCGCCAATTGGTGAGGTCACGCACAATAAATTATTTTGGCTGTCAACGGCAACGCTTGCAATATAGTGATGAAAAACATGCCAGTTGTCATTGGGCATCATCAGCGGCGAAAGCGTTTTTTCGCCAAACTTATGGGTCAGCACCAGTGGCAGGCTCAAATGCCTCTGCCCTTGAAACTGAACGCCAATCATCACTGTGCCATCATGGTGAATGTCCAAATGACGGATGCTCATTTGGTTGTGCTGCGGGGTGATTTGCGCAAGCAGCTTGCCCGTTTTGCGGTCAAGGTAGGTCAGCGCCGGCTTCATGGTATCAAGGTTCAGCTCCTCACGTGAGGCTTGCTCAGTTTTGATGCCGCCATTGGCAATGATAAGCATCTCACCTTTTGGGTGCATGATAAGCTCATGAGGTCCGATACCGTGAGCGTCAATTTCGCCGGTTTTTTGGTAACTATTTTTTGCGTTATAAATACCAATCTTGCCGGTTAAATCGGCGGTGTCATTTTCGCTGACATAAAGGCTTTCACCATCAAGGCTAAAGCAAGCATGACCATAAAAATGGCGGTTGCTAGCGGCTTTGATGCTGTGCAACACCTGACCTGAGCTGCTATCTAACACCCAAAAGCACTCGCTTGGTCGGCGACCCATGACGACAACGTGACGCTTGATAGCATCGCCTTGCTGAGGCTGAACGACGATATCATGAACGCGCTCAGGCATGGTGGTTTGCCAAACCAACTGCCGATATTCATCAATACCGACGACGCCAAAATCTTGAGCGTCGTCGGCAAGCGCGACCGATTTTGGCATGGCAGCCACGCCGCTCACCCAAGCAATGGGACGCGGTAACCAAGTGGTCACGTGGTTATCATTAGCCGCATCAACTGCATTTGTTATCGAAGCATCTTTTACCGTATTTTTTGCCAACGCCCTTTTCGATTTAGCCGCAAAATTTAGCGCCCCAAATGCCCCAAATACGTAATCGCTTAATTTAGCGTTTGCGTTTCGGCGCTTTCGGTAGTAATGATGAGCGCTTACCAATCCTGCCGTTCCTGCCAAGCTAAGCAGCGCAGTGCTCACAAGCTCGCGGGCGATAGATTTTTTAAGGCTCATGATTAATCGCCATCGGTGCTGTTAAAGCCCACGCGAACGCCAAGCGTTGGCATCAATTCACGCTTAATGACGCGGGTGATGGTGGTTAAGTCCTCAAGCAATTTTTGCTGATTGGCTTTATCGGCATCACCAATATCTTCAGGTAATTGTGCCAATAGCGCTGTGGTGTCGGCAAGCGCGGTCGATAGCTTATTATCCACTTCGCTTTCGCCGTTTGCGCCAAGCATGGCAGTAAATACAGGGTCGCTAAAGGCTTGATTGAGCGTTGCAAGTTTGGCGCTGATAATCTCGCGGCTTTGCTTAGCGGTTGCTGCCGGCAGGTGACCTTTGGCTTTACCTGAAAGCCCAAGCGGCTGGTCGATGGCGTTTGATTTCATGGTTTCAACCATCGATAGCAAGGAATTAAACCATTTATTAAGCCCTTGATTGTTGTCCACGTTATCAATGGCAAGTAAGATGGTTTTGTTGTCCTGCCAATTTTTTTCAATCGCCGTTAGGCGCTGATTTAACGCCAAACTTGCACTAATCACGTAGGCGCACTCGCCAGCATCCAAAGTATCATTAGCAAACAATGCTTCCTCCAGCCCCGGAACACCTTGAACGATGGCGCTTTCATCAGCAAGCTGCTCAGGGGTAAGGTTCGGATTGGCGCGGATTAAGTCCGCCACACCTTGATGAACCAAGCCGCGCTCATCGGGATAATAGTTAATATATAAATTGCTCATGCTGTCAGTGGCAGGACCAAAATTGACCATTTCAGCGGCTGACCAAGCTTGCACCAATTCAAGCCAAGCGGCGCGCAATTCCTCAAGCTTATCACCGGTCACTGGCGCGCTGCTGCACTGCGATTTTGCCAAGTCATGAAGCTGTAAGCTTTTTTCCGAGCTTTTGGCATAGGCGGGGATAATAAGGTCATCAGCAACATGATTTAAATAGGTGGTTTTGGTGTCGGCGCTAATCTCAACTGGCGTGATGTTTACCGCTTCCGTATCCGTTTTGGCAGCGCTATCGACCGCGCTATTGTCTTTGCTGACTTCTTGTGATTTATCGGCAGCTTGGTTGTCGTTCGGTTTAACGCAGCTGACCAAAAGTCCGGCGCTTAGCGCGGAAATTGCCATAGCGAGGGCATGAGTTTTTTTCATAAAAGGCTCGGTGGTTGGGTGAACGTCAAATAAGGATTTTTTAAATAGTTATTTCATTAAATAGTTATAAAGATTTTAAAAAGGCGAGCAGCTCCTCGCGACCTTTTTTGTCAAGCGCTAAAACCCGCTGCTGCTGAGCTTTTGCCTCGCCGCCATGCCAAAGTACCGCCTCCATCAGCGTTCGGGCGCGACCATCGTGTAAAAAGGTGGCTTGTGGGTCGACCGTTTGCGCAAGACCAATGCCCCAAAGCGGCGGCGTTCGCCACTGATACGAGGTCGCTAAAAACTCCACTTGAGCGTCTTTTGGCGGCAGTTTTCCGGCGATGGTGCGGTCAGCTAAATCATCACCCATGTCATGAAGCAGCATGTCGGTGTACGGATAAATGATTTGACCGTGCTGCTCGATATGGTCATCATCGGTTTTTGGCAATTGATAGCGCGGGGTGTGGCAGCTTTGACAGCCCATGTCATAAAAGCGTTTTTTACCGGCAAGCATTTGAGGGCTGTCTGCTTGACGGCGATGGGGGACAGCTAAATTTCGGGTATAAAATTCAACAAATTTAGCAACTTCATCGCTGACCTCAACGTCCGGCTTGCCCTCGCCTTGGTAGTCGGCGCCAGTGGTGGCTTTAAGGCAAGCAGTTTGCGACGGCGTGCACGATTCATTTGGGCGAATGCTTGAGGTCAGCCCCATATCTTCATTAAAGGCGGTTTGGTTTTGGGTGAGTAGCTTGGCTTGACCGGCTTTCCAACCAAAGCGCCCAAGCATGAGTTTTCCTGTTTCAGCATCGGTGACCCAATTATAAACGCCGCGAATGCCATCGCCATTGCTGTCGTTCGGGTCAGCTTGTTTTTTGATGGCATCAACTGGGATTTGCTCTAAAAGCCCCAAGCCAATCATCGGTAGCGCAATCCTTGGCGACACCATCAAGTCGTCATCAAACGCGCCATAGCCGGCATTGGTTAAATGAAACGTTGGTTTTCGCAAAGTTTCGATGTGACCGTCAGCAAAGGTGACTTTTTTATCTTGCCATTCCACTTGAATTCGCGCTTCTGCCGGAACGCCTTGAATGCCGCGGTCTTGCAATTGACCGCCGTAAACCGGATGAGCAACCTTTTCAATCAATGAATTTTGCAACTGACGTTTTTGCTCAGGCGTGGTTGCAGGCATGGCTAAGCGAATCAGCAAGCTATCAGCATCGTCATCCGCATGATTTGGCGCATGACCGCGACCGTCTTTAACGTGACAGGACTGACAAGCAGCCACGTTAAACAGCGCCCCTAAACCATCGCGGCTGTCGGTACTTGCCGGCGCTACCACCCACGGCTGCTTAAAAAAGGCATTGCCAATAAAAAAACTGCCTTTTCGAGAAGCCGGAATGTTCGATGATGGCTTTGAGTAGCTCTCAGAACTGGTGATACTGATGCCTGTATCGCCGCCTTGTTTGATTTCTTGCGGGTCAAATTCAATCAGTTTTGCCATTGGCACGCCGGCGACATCCTCAATGGTTGCCAAGCGTTCTTTTGAAATTGCCGACGTTGAGGATTCGGTATTTTTATTGTTGGAGGTTGGCTGACAAGCACTTAGGAGAACCGCAATCATAAATAAAACAGGATGACCCAATACTTTATTTTTCATTGCCATTAATACCCCTAAGCCCAACGTGACTTAACTTACTTTTGATTTTTAAAGCTGCCACCAACCATGAGTAATGGCAGCGCGATTGCTTTACTGGATAATTATACTAAAAAACAACTCCTAAAAACCAAAATGACGATGATTTATTTTCACTTAGCAGTCAGCAAGTTGACCGCTAAGCGATTGAAATTTTGGGTTTTATCCTTAAAACTGCGACCCTGAATCGGCGTCTAAGTTATCAATTCCTACCGCCGCCGCTGCACTTTCAATGCCCGTGGTCAGCTCTTGTAAGCTACTGATTGCAGACTCAATCCAGCCGCGGCGCTTGTTTTGTTCTTCCGCTGAAATGCCGTGTTTGTTGGCTTGACCGACAGTAGCAATCATCTGATCGACCTTAATGCCTTCTTTTTCGGCTTTATCGACGATGATGTTAAAGGCATCTTCAACCTTTTTAAAATCAGCGCTCAGTTTATCGGCTTCATCTTTATGGTTGGTATCGATTAAATATTGCTTGATGCCATAGCCGCCAACATTTTTACCCTCAACGGTTTTATAACTGCCATTAAAGACGTTTTGAATGCCGCGAGCGTTATTGGCATAGCTTAAATGGGTCAAGTCGCTAAAGCACTCGTGCTCATCTTCGGTAGATCCGGTCACAAACGCCACCTGCATGCGCTCGGAGGCAAGCTCACCAAGCGCTAGGCTGCCCATTTGGTACATGATTTGGCGCAGCGCGTTGCTGTCTTTTCGCGCCATAAGGTCCGATCGTAAGGTATTGTCACTTTCAGGCTGCCACTGGGCTTCCATATCAGTCAAATCATCAACGAGCAGTTGCGCGGCGGCTTTTAGATACTGACCGCGGCGCTCACAAATTTTAGAATCAGGATTAACGGTAGCGCCACTGGTGCATTGACCTTCGGTATTATAATCGCTTACCGGACGATTTCCTGCGCCCGCACCAACACCATTGGTATCTTGACCCCAAAGTAAAAACTCAATGGCATGATAGCCGGTGGTGACGTTGGCTTCACTGCCGCCGATTTCGTTCATCTCGGCTAACAGCTCAGGGGTGATGGTTTTGGTGTCCTGCTTTAAGCTGCCAACGGTGATGCTGTCACTATTGATGATGTTGTCTTTGCTGTTGTACTCGCCTTCATAATCAGCGCTGACATAATCAATCAACGCTTCATCAAGCGGCCAAGCATTGACCTGACCTTCCCAATCATCGGTGCTTGCAACTTTTCGCAGATCGTTTTTGGTGACAAAACCTTCATCAAAACGGAAAACTTCGGTTTGTGAGTACGGTTGCCGCGCCGCTTTATACGCCGCTTTTGCCGCATCAAGGTTGGCTTGGGTTGGCTCATCAACAAAAGTATTGACCGCCGCTTGCAGCTGTTTTGCCGTATCTAGCGAGTCTTTATACGCCGCGTGTGCCATATCACTATAGCTTAACAACAAGCGATCAAGGTTTGCTTGCTCGCCTGCCGAGGGTTTTGCGCCCGTTGCTGATTGGGATTCTAAACTCGTTGCCGCGTCAGCCGTGTTATTGGCTTCGTTGTCTTTTTTGCTACAACCACTTAAAATCAGCGTGGCGGCAATCGTTGACGCCAAAGCGGATTTGACCAAGCGATTTTTTGTCATCGTATTCATTGTCATAAAGTTCTCAATCATTGAAAAACAAGTAAAATTTGAGTGAAAAATCAAGAAGAATTTGGGCTCAAATTATAAAGTCATTGAGAACGATTATCAAACTTAATCTGGACTTAAAATTATTTTTCTTAAAAAGCGTTTAGCGGCTCATAAAAAAAAGGTCAACCTGAGGCTGACCTTTTTTAAAATATCGTGTTTTTAGTTCATGGCGGCGATTAAATTAACGAACGCTTTGTGGGGCATTAATGGTCAACTCAACGCGGCGGTTTTGCGCGCGACCTGACTCTGTAGCATTACTGGCGATTGGGCGCGTTTTACCATAAGCTTCAACGCGGATGCGGTTAGATGCCACGCCGCGAGCACTTAGGTAGTTGGCAACCGAGTAAGCACGGTCGCGAGACAGCTTCATATTATAAGCATCTGAGCCTTTGCTGTCAGTGTGACCAGCAATCGTTACGGTGTTTTGGTTGTACTCGCTTAAGGTAGCAGCAAGTTTGTTCAAGGTTGGGGTGAATGCTGAGTTTAGGGTAGCATCATCAAAGGCAAAGGTAATGTTGCCTGGCATGACCAGATCAATGTTACCATTTTCGTTAGGTCGAACGGTAACGCCCGTTCCTGCCATTTGCTGCTCAAGCTGCTTGGCTTGACGCTCCATATAATAGCCCACGCCTGCGCCAAGGGCAGCGCCGATTGCCGCATCGCGACCTGTTTTATCGCCACCGGTAGCTTTTGAAATAACCGCGCCACCTGCAGCGCCAGCAAGCGTTCCTACCGCAGTTTTGTTTAAACGCTGTTGACCGGTATAGGGATCAGTACTACAACCTGCCAACACAAGTCCTGAAGCCAGTGCGGTGATCATTAAAGTCTTTTTCATATCGTTTTCCTCACAAGTGAACAAAATAAATTCAAAAAATAAGTTTTACTCAGAATCTTTCCTTGTCATTATCGCAAAGCGCTTTTGTCACTGTGTAATATTTTGTCACAACTATGTATGGCAACTGCATACCATCTTTCACGATTACCCATTGACAAGGCGCAATTGCGGCTAAACCTTTACCAAGCGCAATGTAACCTTAAAAAAGTAGAATTTAAGCAATCAGCGTTAAATAATTTTGATGATTTTTCTAAATAGTTTTTTTAAATGATTTTTTAGGGCAAATAACAACCATGAGGTTATTGCTTTAGTCACGTTTACAACCGTACACTCAAAATAAATTTTTGTTATGATAGCGCCATCTTTTCCACTTTTTTGTTCCAACATTTCAAGCCGTGACCAAGTGTTTTCAAGGAGTTGTTATGCCCTTAACCAAAGCCATCTCATCGCTACAACAGCGCGCGCCAAAATTTGCTAAAGTCGCCTCACTTGCTACCGCGACAGGGGTCATTGCTGCCAATAGCATCGGCGGCAGTATTCCCATTTGGCTAATGGGAGCGACCAAAATGATCACCGGCGCTAAAATCGCTGACAAAACCGTCATTAAGATTGCCAATCACTGGATTCATAGCAATAATGTGCTTCTTGATACGCTGTTTCCTCATAAAGATTGGCGAATTCAGTTGCCTGAGGATATTCATCCCAACGGTAAATATTTACTGATCAGCAACCATCAATCGTGGGTCGATACCAGTGTCGTTCAATATATCAGCGAAAACAAATTGCCGCTCACGCGCTTTTTTACCAAGTTTGAGCTGATTTATATTCCGGTCGTTGGTCAGACTTTTTACTTTTTAGATTTTCCGATGATGAAGCGCCACTCAAAAGAAGCTATCGCCAAAAACCCAAGCTTAAAGGGTCAAGATATCGAGGAAGCCAAACGCGCCTGCACGTTGTTAAAAGACAAGCCGTTTACCTTGCTTAACTACTTAGAGGGCACGCGCTTTACCAAAGACAAGCACGACAAGCAAAACTCTCCTTATCAGCATTTGCTCAAACCGCGAGCGGGCGGCTTGTCCCTTGCCATTCAGGCGCTTGGCGCTGAGATTGACGGCATTTTAGACATGACGATTGTCTATCCGGATGGCACCCCAAGCTATCAGGATTTATGGCTTGGCAATGTTCAAAAGCTTGGCGTTGACGTTCGCAAGATTGCCATGCCCGATGAGCTATTTTCTGCGATTAAAAATGGCGGCTATGATAAGGATGAGCGCGTGAAGGCTGAGATGTTTGCTTGGCTTGATGAGGTTTGGCAAGAAAAAGACCAGCGGATTACCAAGCTGCTTGCTGAGTTTGACGCACCCAAACCCTGATTTTTCCTATTTATTATCGTTATTTATTCATTTTCAACTTCAAGGTAAGCCCTTTGTGACTGAGTTACCTGCCGCGCCAACGCCCAAAAGCGCTCAACCAAGCCGAATTAAGCTTGGCTATGATATTGCCATGATGATTGCCATCAGCATTGATTTGTTGCTGATTGGTCTTGATGCGATGCTCATGAGTGATTTTATTCAAATTATTGCCAATAAACTTGCGGTTACGGACAGTTTGGTGTGGTATCAAAACGTTTTACATCAGCCTATTCGGACGGCGGGCGGCTTTTTTACGGTGTTTTTGATTTTAGAATTGCTCGTTCGTTGGGGCATTGCCATTTATACCAAAGTTTATTATCGTTGGTTTTTTTTCCCGTTTGTGCATTGGTATGAGGTGCTTGGCTGCGCGCCCCAGCTGCGGGCGCTCAGACTGTTTCGGGTGGTGGTCATTGGTAGAAAATTGTATCAACTGGGCTATCAAGTGCTGCCGCAGCCATGGCTCAACCGGATTAAGTTTTATATTAATTTATTGCTTGAAGAATTGTCCGACCGCGTCATTTTAACCACCATTTACAATTACCGCGCTCAACTCACCGACCCAAAAACTCAAAAATCCATCATTCAATCCGCCATCGGTAATAACCGCGATGCTATTGAAAGCGCCTTGTTATCGCTGTTAAAGCAAGAGCTTGCGCCCAAATTAATTCAGCTTAAAGCCGCCCAAAGTCAAAGCTTGGCAACCGATATTGGAAAAGCGGTCGAAACGGGGCTGAGCAATGCCCCCGAGCTGCGCCGCTATTTAAAAATGATTCCGATTGCAGGTCATCTGATTGAGTCGCAACTTTTAAGCGTCGGTCATAGCATTGGCGAAAATATCGTCACCTCGCTCAGTGATTTTTTTCTTGACCCTGAGCGCTTAGATGAGCTGTTTGCCATCATCGCGCGCGACATCGCCGCCATTGATACGGATAACGCTGAGCTTGAAGCCTTGATTGCGCGGGTGATTACCGCAAGTTTGAATGAGTTTGAGGCGCAAATTAAAGTTCAGCAATGGAAGCATCAAGATTTACTGAACTTTTAAGCAATCATAACCATAATCCGTTATGATAGCCTCATAATGCTCAAATTAAGCAAGACTTATAAGGTAGGAAGGAATGACCCTATGACGACGAATAATGATGCCACTGCTGCAGCTGAGATAACGGAAAAAGAAGCCTTACCGCCGCTAACATTTTTTGGCAAAATGTTGACTTTTTCACGATTGGTCTTAACCACAGATGATCTTGCGGTCATTGACGATCAGCTTTCGCAAACGCTTCATAATAAAACCAGTCAAATCCCTGTCATTATCGACAGCAGCGTTGATCAAGATTTGGACGCGCTTGTGGAGCTGCTTTGGTCGTGGGGGCTTCAGCCCATTGGGGTGGTCAAAGGGGTACTTGAAGAGCAAGCTGAACAACGGCGCTTGGCGATTTTTCCGGCAGATGGCAATCGCATTGAGCGTATCGTTCCTAAAGCTAAAAAAG
Source organism: Psychrobacter sp. GTC18467 (assembly GCF_055397455.1). NCBI lineage: Bacteria > Pseudomonadati > Pseudomonadota > Gammaproteobacteria > Moraxellales > Moraxellaceae > Psychrobacter > Psychrobacter sp. GTC18467. Next base: position 1,773,460 of record NZ_AP038920.1, on the reverse strand, counting down.
AAGCAAAGCCGCAATCAGAAACTGCAGTGCAAAGCGCAGCGACTGCCCCTGCTGAACAAGTCACCAATTTGATTTATGACCAAATATTGCGCTCAGGGCAAAGCCTTAATCATGTTGGCGGTGATTTGATTTTAACCAACAGCGTAAATAACGGTGCTGAGGCAATCACCGACAATAGCCTTCACGTTTATGGTCGCGCCCAAGGTCGCTTGGTTGCCGGCGCCACCGGCGATAAAGACGCTCGGATTTTTTGTCAAGTCTTTAACCCCTCTCTGGTTTCGGTTGCCGGAACGTACTGCCTTCGCGACAATCTGCCTGAGCATGTGATTGATAAAGCCGTTCAGGTGCGCTTTAAAGAGGATGAAGGCTTGGTATTTACGGTGATGGAAGATTTTTAAGCACATCAGTAATGGTGTCATCAACTAAGCGCAAACTTTAAGCATTATTTGTTTTGAATGACTTGGGATTTAGCGTTCAAAGCTATAACTTTTTGTTTATTTATGTTAGGCTTATCCCCCTAAGTGACCGCCATGATTTGCTGATTGTGTCAAGACAATCCTCCTTGATGCAGCTTGCGGCACGACCCTTTTTCAACATCCCAATCATTCATAGGAGTGTGCCATTGTGGCAAAGATAGTTGTAATCACTTCAGGTAAAGGTGGTGTGGGCAAAACCACCACCAGCGCGTCATTTGCCGCCGGACTTGCATTGCGTGGTCATAAAACCGTGGTCATCGATTTTGATGTGGGATTACGCAACCTTGATTTGATCATGGGCTGTGAAAACCGCATCGTTTATGATTTTGTTGATGTTATCAGCGGTAACGCCAAGCTGTCACAAGCGTTGGTCAAAGACAAACGCCTCGATAATCTATTTATTTTGCCAGCCAGTCAAACTCGTGACAAAGACGCGTTGACCGACGAGGGCGTGACCGAAGTCATGAACGAGTTGTCCAAGCAGTTTGACTATATCATTTGCGACTCCCCTGCCGGAATCGAACGCGGCGCGCAACTGGCGATGTATCACGCTGATGAAGCCATCATTGTGACCAACCCTGAAATCTCCTCCGTTCGTGACTCTGATCGTATCATTGGGATTTTGCAAAGCCGAACCAAAAAAGTCGAAAAAGACGAAGGCGCGGTTCGCGAGCACCTAATCATCACCCGCTACAACGCCGAGCGCGCAGCCGCTAATGAGATGATGGACATCAACACCATTTCAAACGATATTTTAAAAGTGCCGCTTCTTGGGGTAATTCCTGAAAGCCATGCGGTACTTGAAGCATCAAACCACGGTGAGCCGGTGATCCATTATGCCGACTCGGTCGCTGGTCAATGCTATGACGACATCGTAGCCCGCTTTTTGGGTGAAGAGCGCCCCCTACGTCACACAGAAATCAAGAAGAAAAGCTTCTTACAACGCTGGTTTGGGGGTTAATAATGAGTAAAAAAAAGGGATTTTGGGGCAGTTTGTTTGGTGGTGAGGAAAAAGCAACCGGAAGTGCCAGTGCGGCAACCGAGCGTTTAAAAGTCATCGTCCAAAGCGAAAACCGCCTAAACAACCGCTTAACCGCCGACCGCATCGAAAAAATGAAGCGTGAAATCTTAGAAGTGGTCAACAAATACGTCAACGGCGTTCAAATTGATGATGTCAACATCAACCATAGGAACGAAGACAGCCTAGACGTTCTTGAAATGAACATCAGCTTGCCTGAGCATAAAAAACCAACCGTCAGCTGATTGAGCACTTGCCATAAAAAAGCCCTAATTTATGTTAGGGCTTTTTTTACATCAAATCTCAAGGATTATTTCATTCGGCTCATCAAATTGTCTTTTTTAATAAATTGATGCTGAAGCACGGCAGCAATATGCAAAACCGTAAACACAATAATCAACGGCCAAATAATATCCGTATGTAAGTCATTATAAAAGCGCGCGGCTTTGCGATCAGGAGCAACAAAGGTTGGAATCTCAAATAGCCCAAACATATCTACAGGGCGACCACCATAAGCGGACATCAAAAATCCGGCAATCGGCATGGCAATCAATAAGGCATAAAGCGCAAAATGGGTAAAATGGGCGGCAAATTGCTGCCATTTTGGCATCACTACCGCGGGCGGCGCTTTGGTTAACACGCGATTTATCACCCTTGCCAGCATCCAAAATAACAAGCTCATGCCAAAGGCTTTATGCAAGCCAATATAAAATTTATTTTCCGATTGGTCATAAAGCAGCATTAAAATCCAAGTTATCAGCAATAGCAAGGCGCTGATCCAGTGAAAAATCCGGCTGCTCAGTGACCATTTGATTAAGCTTTCAGGGCTTTTAATCATTATTTACCCCTCACCATGTCACAACAAAGGATTTGAATTTTGCTACTTTATACATTTTTTGATAATTAATCAAACTAAAAATTGCTTAAGTTTGGTTAATAAATTTGCCATTTCTAACTGTCCAAGTCGACCAGCTGATGGGCAATTTTGTCCAAATCAGGAACCAAATAGGGCTGATCATTGATCATCACGGTTTGAAATAAATAAGAGACCACCACATTTTCGCGGAATCGTTCTTCAACTTTTTGGCTGTCTTGATCCGTAACGGTCGCGGTAAAAAAATTAAAGCCTTCATCACGTTTTTTATTCACATCAATATTGGTCTTTGCCATTGTCAGGTATTTTTCTGGAAGCTCAATATCTTTAACATCGGAGATGCGAACTTGAATATTTTGAATCTCACCGCGCAATTGCAGCGCCAGTCGATGAACATCGGTATTGCCCTCAAGGATAACCACTTTATCGGGCGTGTCATCACGAGGTAACAGGTGGAATACCGCCACTTCTTGATCATGCCAAAGATACGTCCAAATACGCTCAGAATAAGGCTCAATGCTTAAAATCAGGTTGGTTGGGATCAGCCAGTCTGGCTGATTGACTGCCGGAATGATACTCACATCAAGAAGACCGTTGTCAGCCGTTAATAAACTTACCGCTTCAAACGTATGCTTTCGAATTTGGTTCATAGTGCTTACCATTAATAAGTAATTTTGTTTAAATATCGGCGATGATGAACAAAGTCTTCCAGCTTTTTGGCCAATGCTTGCGGACTTGCGACAAATTGACAAAACCCTGAATCAATAATCGCTTGCGGCTGACTTGAACAGGTGCTTAGTTTGGGATCTTGAACCCAAAGTTGGCTGTTATTGTCCTGAATGGCGGCTAAGTATTGCGAGCCATCGTTACCCATTCCTGAAAACACGATACTGACCAAGTCACTGCCATAGACATCGCTCATATTTTTCATAATTTGACCAATGGCAGGCTTATACTCACCTTGCCAGCTTTGATTGCTCAAAATGACCCGACCCTCAGAGTCGCAAATAATTTGCTTGTCAATCGGAGCAATAAGGCAGTAGCCAGATTGTAGTCGCCGAGTTGAGGAGATAATCTGGCAATGCCAAGCATTGTGCCGATTTAAAATCCTTGGCAGGGTTTCTATCATATCTTGATTAAAATGGTGGGCAAGCAGTAAGCTGATGGGTAAATTTGGTGACAAATGGTCTAAAAACTCTTTAACCGCCGCAGGACCGCCCATAGAAGCGCCCAAAAACACCACCACTTGCCAAGGAACCGCTTGATTGCTTTGCGCCGAGCCAGTCATCAATTCAGGGTATTCTAACAGCTGAGCCAACTTGCGCTTGAGCTTACGTTGCCATTTGCTATAGTGACCAAGCTCATTTAGATACGGCGCTTGACTAAATCCGATAAGCACCGCGCTGTAGCTTGAGGAATGAATCAATTGCTCAATCCCTTCATCATACTCAGCATCAATCAGCCACAAATCGACATGAAGATATTGCGGCTTAACACTCAGTTGCTGACGACTGACGCAATCCACAAGCGTAAAACCAAACGCTTTAATCGTGTCCGTAAATGCCAAGCGCTGATGGGCATTATTGGCAATCACCACCACTTTAACGTCACGAGCAGGCTTGTATTTCAATAACGCTAAGCGCTCGTTAGCCTTCATGAGCCGCGCCTAAGCTTACGCCCAAAAAGCCTTGAATTTTATCCAACAGCTGATTTTCTTGGAATGGTTTGCCCATATAGTCATTCACGCCAATTTCAAAGGCGCGCTCGCGATGTTTTTCGCCCGTTCGCGAGGTAATCATAATGATCGGAATATGCTTTAAGCGGCGGTCATGGCGAATTTGGGTTGCCACTTCAAAGCCATCCATTCGCGGCATTTCAATATCCAGCAAAATCAAATCTGGCAACAGTTCTTGCAAGATTTCCATCGCATCCACACCATCTTTTGCCACCACCGCTTTGAGCCCTTCACGCTCAAGGAAGCGCGAGGTCACTTTACGAACGGTCACGGAGTCATCAACCACCATGACGGTTGGCTGATCGACTTGTAAGACCTTGCTGCTACTGCTGCTGATCTGTTGGGTTTCTTTAAATACCACCGCATTACGCAGCAGCGCCAACATGTCTAAGATGAGCATGACTGAACCATTGCCCATGATGGTTGCGGCTGAAATTCCTGGGATATGGGACAATTGACGACCAAGGGGCTTTACCACCACTTCGATGCGCGATCCGGCGATTTGATCCACTTGTAGCGCTAAGTTTTGCCCTGCTCGGTTTTTTACGATAATAACCGGTAAGCTTGAGTTGCTATTGACGATCATCTCGTTTAAGTGACTGCCGGTCAAAATCTCATTGAGATAATGGACGCGATAATCGGCATCATCAATTCGCATGGTGGGGCGAGCCGATTGGTAATAATCAAACAGCTTTTCTGGCTGAACGCGAACCACGCGCTCAATCTGAACCAGCGGGATGGCATAGTAGCGGTCAGCGGCTCGAACCACAAGCGCATCGGACACGGCAACCGTTAAAGGCACCCGCATGGTAAATCGTGACCCTTGATTGGGGATTGAGGTGACCGACACCAAGCCGCCAAGCTGTTTAATCTCACTGATCACCACGTCCATTCCCACACCGCGACCTGAAATTTGGGTCACTTGATTGGTGGTGGTAAGACCGGCGTGAAAGATGTATTGCATCACATCAATATCAGACAAGCTTTTATCATTGGCGTCAATGAGCCCTTGAGCAATGGCTTTTTTGCGAACCGCATCGACATTGATACCGCGACCATCATCGGTCAGATGGATCACCACCTCACTGCCTTCACGAACTACCTCAATGGTGATTTGACCACTGCGATCTTTTCCGGCATTGAGCCTTGTTTGCGGGTTTTCAATACCGTGGTCAACGGCGTTGCGCAGCATGTGCTCAAGCGGCGAGGTAATGCGCTCAAGAATGCTTCTGTCCATTTCATCATCGGCATTAATGAGGGTCAATTCAACCGATTTGTTCAGCTCATTGGCGGTTTGGCGAACGATACGCTCAAGCCTTGGGGTAAGCCTTGAAAAGGGCACCATTCTTGAGTTCATCAGCCCATCTTGCAGCTCCGTTTGGGTTCGCGACAACTGTAACAACAAATTTTCACTGTCACGGGTTTTTTCAAGTAAGGTGCTGTTAATGTCCCCCAAATCTGAGGCGGATTCACTCAAGGATTTGGACAACTGGTTTAAAGAGGAATATTGATCCATCTCAAGCGGGTCAAAGCCTTCGCTATCAATCAAATCCGTATCGTCAATTTGAGCTAAAATCTGAGCTTCAAGCTCAATTTCCATCCGTCTGAGCTGATCGGCTAAGCGCTGAATGGTGACCCCCATCTCCTCAATACTGTTGGTCAGACTGCTCATTCCCATATCAATACGCGCGCGGTTAATCGCCGACTCCCCTGACAAGTTGATCATGCGCTCAATCAAGTTGCTTGAGATTCGGATCATCTCATTGCTACTGGTTTGCTCTTGAGCAACAAAACTGCCAAGCATAGGCGGAATCTGACTGATGTCTTCGGCGCCGCGAACTTCAGCTTGCTTTGATTGGGCAGCCAAAACGATGCTCAATTCCGATTGCAATGACTCATGGGGCACTTGTTTTAAACTATCGGGATTTTTACTAAATTGAATCAGCGCATCAATAAGAACTTTTGGTAGCGGCGGATTCACCCGATGCTTCAAAATAAAGATCGCATCGGCAAGCCAGTCGTGACAATTTTCTAACAGCTGAGCCACCATTTTGGTCGCAGGACGGCGACGAATGGCAAGCTCTTCATAAACCGTTTCCATTTGGTGAGCAAGATCAGCAATGCCATTGGCGCCCACCATCCGAGCCCCACCTTTGATGGTATGCAAATCGCGCTGCAGCGCTTGCAGCGCAACTGTGTCACTGATGTTATTTAAAAACAGCTGCAAATATTTATTACTGCTGATAATAAGCTCATCCGCTTCTTCTAAAAACACCTCTAAAATATCAGGGTCGGGAAGTTCTTCTTGCCAAGATTCAGCAATCAACGCATCCAAACTTATCACCGGATGATCCTCTTGCCGCTCAGCTTCGGCAGCCAAACTGTCATCCGCCTGCAAATAATTTTGTAGCGCCGGCAAGATCAAAGTGACGGTCGGCGGCAGCTCTGGTAAAACCATGAGCGCTTGCAACTGAGCAATAAGCTCTTTGGCAAAAAATGATTCGCGATAGCGTAGGACATAATCAATCTGCAACGATAGCGTATCTTGAACCGTCTGCATAATATCAAGCCATGACGTTGTCGGCAGCAATCGCGATTCGACAAAAGCTTCATAAACGCTTTCTGCTTCGTGAGTCAAGTCACCAATACTATGAATGCCTGCCATACGAGCGCCACCTTTAATGGTGTGTAAATGGCGCTGCAATATTTTAAGTGTGGCAATATTGTCTTTGTCCATGCGCCACTTATTAAAAGTCTGCGCAATGGCGTTGTCCAGCTCTTGAGCTTCTTCTAAGAAAATCTCAAGCAGCTCAATGTCTGTATCAATCACTTCAAGTTCAAGCTTTTCGGCCTGCTGAGCGCTGACGCTTTGAGCAGCCTTAGGCTCTGAAATAAGATCTTTTGTATCGGCTATCGTTTCTTGATCCACTTGCCAAGCCTCTTTCGCTTCCGTTAGCGGTTGATACTGACCCTCAGCCAACGCTTGCAGATCGGCAACCACTTGAGCGTTGACCTTCAGCGACATACTACCTGCAAGCGCATCAAACAAACCTATTAATTCATTGTGACCCAACAACAATAACGACTGAACGTTATAGTCCCGCGCCATCTCAAGATGCTGATGGACATAATCGTAAGCTTGGGCTAACGCCGTTAAGATTTGTTCAAACTTAGGTGCGCCTTTGGTGGCATCAACCAATAAAGCAATCTGTTTTTGCTGCTGAGCAATGTAGTATTGCAGCTGCTCATTATTGTGATCGCTTAAGGCATGGCGCAAATAATAATCAGCGTCAAGCAGGGTGTCAATGCCAATTTTTAACAGCTCAGCCACACTGAACCGATGTTTATTCTGTTCGCCTTCCGTCATTGGGCGCTCAAGCAGATGTTGCAACATGATCAAATCAGGTGAGGTTTCAGCGTTTGCCAAATCCGGAATGGTTTTACTCAAGCTTTGCTCATAGGCTTGTAAATAGCGCTCAATAAGCTGAGTTGATTGAGTAATGGCTTGTAGATGTTGAGCGTCCATTAATTCATCTTGCTGCTGAAGCTGCTCAAGGCTTTGCTCAATGGTTTTACTGACCTCGCTGATGGCAGCAAGGGCGCTTGAGCCACTGGCGGCACGCAACGTATGAAAGGCGCGAACAATATCATCACTCACTTCGGTGAACGCACCTTGTTGATTTGCGGTCACAAAGCCGTTGATTTGTGTTAAGAGCTCATAAGCTTCTTCAATGAAAATGGCAGCAAATGCCGCTTCTTCCTCACTTTGACTGGGAATGTCGCTGATTGCCTCATTAATGATTTCTTGAGCGCTATGATAGGCTTGTAAAACGCGATTTTCCTCAGAAGCCATATTTTCAAGCGTCGTTGAACTTGGCTCAGCTGAAACAGTGGTTTTATCTTGCTGAGGGTGGGTTGCCGGCTCAACCAGTGCTTGATAAGTAAACTGCTCCCCAAGCTGCTTGCTAAACGCAGTGGCACAAGCAACCCAAAGTTCGGTTTGGCTTGGATAAGCGTCTTGACCCAAATCCTGAGCAAAAACATCAATATAAGTAGGATAAGCGGCAATCACATCCCCGACCAATTGCACCATATCTGTTGATACCGATACCGTGCCATCAAGAATACGGTTGAGCATATTTTCAATCGCCCAAGCCAGCTCCGCTGAGTAACAAGCGCCAACCATTCGCCCTGAGCCTTTTAGCGTATGAAAGCCGCGGCGAATGTCTTTTAGGGGCGCAAGATCAGCGCTATGTTGCTGCCACCGCTGGTACAAAGGCATGATCTCAGCCAAGACTTCCTCAGCTTCCTCAATGAAAATGTCTTTAATATCCGGATCAGCATCATCACTGTCTGCAGGGATGGATACCTCTTGAAGCAAAGCATTGATCACGTCTGGGATACGCTCGGAACGGTCAGTTACAGACAACGCCTGATCAAGCTCTGCCTTGGCTACCAAAGTCTCTGACTCATCAGCTTCATTGTTTAAGCTTGGCTCAATGGCTTTCACCTCAGCAAGCCCACTGAGTAACTCACGACCTGCTAGCAGATTACTGCTTTTTAAGATAATAACGGCAGGATCTACGCTGGGCGTTTTTAAATTCGCAAAATCTGCCACCAAAACTGACAATGGCGTTAAACTTTGGCAAATTAAGGTAACAACGTCAGCGGATATGGGCAGTGTTTTATCCAAAACTCGATTCAGTAAATTTTCCAGCGCCCAAGCTGCCTCGCCAACACTAAACGCCCCCACCATCCGCCCTGAGCCTTTTAGGGTGTGAAAGTTACGGCGAATGTCGGTCAACAAGGCTAAATTTTGAGCATCGGCTTCCCAAATGGCAACCGCCGCTTTTAGATCGTCAAGAACTTCTTCTGCCTCTTCAATGAAAATCTCGCGGATTTCCTCATCAATAGTAAAGTCATCCTTTTTTAGACTCTCTTGAACCGCTTGGAGCGCCGAGCTGCTTTGATCCGCCGCCGCATCACTTTGGTTTTTATCAACCAAATCCTCGGCTTCAGCGCTTACAGCTTGAGACGGCAATACCTCGCCATCATCGTCATAACGAATGACATCTTGCGCGGCTTGGGGCGGATACCATGTTATCTTTGAGGCCCCTTCGGGCTGATTTAACCAATCTTTAAATAAAACCTCCGCTTGCTCAACGTGCAGTATGGCTTGTTGTAGTAACTGTTGATCAAAAACTTGCTGAGCCAAACGATCAAGCAACAACTCTATGGCTGATAAACTGTCAGCCATGGCTTGAATCACAAACCAAGCCGGCAAGTGGTCTTGCTCTGACAATTGAGCCACCAGTTCGCCAAGCTTATCGGTCACCGCCCGAATCGTGCTTAGCCCCATATCCTCAAAAGCCTCGCCAATGTCCCAAAACGCTGCCAACGGCGGCAACAGTTGCGGCTGCTGACGTTGAACATACTGGTTAAAATGCTGCTTCACCTCCTCAACGGCAATTCGAAGTTGGCGCAGCGCATCATCGGAAATGCAGACTTCAAGGTTATTGGCATCATTGCTGGTCAAAATAAAAGACGTTGCTGAGCCAATTTTAGTTTTAATGCTCTGTTCGGTATGGTAAATCGCACTATACAGCTCTTGCAATTGCCGCTCGATTTGCCATTGAATATCAGCAAATGGCAACTTTTGCTCAAGACTGTTTTCAACTTCCGCTAAAATTTGTGCCGCTTGCGTTTCATAAAGTGACCAACCGCGAAGCCGCAGCTGCGTGACCACCTGCTGAATGGGAACGATCAACTCCTCAGCTTGATTGAGATTAAAAATAAGTGCTTCGATCTTTTTTAAAATATGCGGCAAAAACTCTTGAGAGGTCTCAAAGGTCTCAGGTAAATGGCTTAATAAAGTTAAAGCTGAAGGGTTAAGCGGATCGATCAGCGACAGCTGAATATATAACTCACTCATCAACCACTGAAGTTCAGAAGCACTGAGCGCGTTTTGATCTTTGGGCAAGCTATAGCGGTTCAGCAGCTGTTCAAGGTTGACTAAAATGGCGGCATAATCGGTAGGCGCTGGAAAATCATGATTGGCTAAATTCTGTAGCCAAATGTCCACAAGATACCAAAGCGATCGCTGCTGCTCTGCAAGGGGGGACTGCCAAAGATAACGGCTCACTTTGCCAAGGTCGGTCAAAACGGCGCTGTCATTGCGATTGATGCTCAGTAACTGCTGTAACTGGCGACGCCAAACACTCAAAAGCTGCTGAAACTGATCTTGGGTTAAGGCAGCCGTTTTGACGTCAGGATGCTTAATCTCCACCTCGTCACAAGCATTAACGTCAGCTGGTGGCAACCTTAATTGCTCATCCGTTGAGGACGCGTTAGTCATCGCCGCTAGCTGAGCGGTGGTGGCTGAAACCAATATCTGCCGATAGCTACCCTGCTGCGCAAATTGGGTCAGCTCATAAGTTAAGAGCTGATGGGCAAAATGAGCCAATCGTTGAGCTTTGAGCGCCAATGGCTGATGCTGAGCCATCGCCGCAAGCTCACTTAACGATTCTGCAAGCGCTGCAAGCGTTGGCAGATTTGCCATGATCAGCGCGCCGCTTAACTGATGATAACTGGCTTTTGCTTGCTCATCAACGTGCGCCGCTTGCCAGCCGTCAGATAACAAGGAGAGTTCTTGATAGAATAAGGGCAATAACCACTCAAGCGTTGCCATCTCATTGGGCTGGTTAGTCATAAGATTGTCCTAACTGATGAATCTTTAATTAAGCTCTTCCTGCCACTATTGATGCGCAAATGGCGTTGGAATCATTATAGCTAAACTTGAGCAATTGTTAAGGGTTACGGCTAATTTTTTGCCAAGCATTGATTGTGGGGTGACGCAGTTTGCGCATATTTTTAGGCGACCATCCCAAACCCTCACCGGGTGCTAAAACGATATGACCGCCAAGGCGGCATTGCTGACTTAATCGCCTTAAAATGTCGCGCTGATCAAATTTTCGGAAATAAATCAGCATATTTTGACAAATAATAACATCTTGTGGCTGATCAGCCGGTAAGTCACTGCCAAAGATATTATGCCAAACAAAGCGCACATGAGATTGTAGTTCTGCTGAGACTTGCCAACAACCCTCAGCCTGCTGCTTTGCCAACGGCTGATCTTGATTCAGCTCTGCTTCTAAAGGTATCAAAAAATGCTGATAAGGGGCTGGAACTCCCATAAGCTGTTTGGCGTTATAGCGCGCTGACTGCGCCTGAGCCAATGCTTTTTGACTGGCATCAGTTCCTAAAATTTCAAAATCTTTAATGGCTTGGGCTTTTAAACTCATTGCCACCGACCAGACCTCCTGACCGGTGGCACAGCCAAGACTCCAAATGCGAAAGGGTGACGCTTGGTTATTTTTGCCATTAACAGGCGCTTGGTCTCGGTGGTCACAAGCAAGATTGCTAATAAACTCAATAGAAGGTGGGTGTCGAAAAAAACGACTTTCTAAAATAAGCACTTCATCAAGAAGCTGCTGCCGAAGCTGCTGACTGGACTGAACGCCCTGCCATAAATCCTCAAAGTTCAACTGATACTTCCTTGCGGTATATTCAACAGCATTGACCAACCAGCGAAGTTGTTCTTCAGGAAGTACAAAGCCTATTTTGCGCTCAATATAATCGCGCCACCGCGGTATTTGCTGCGGCGGCAAAGTCAGCATGGGTAGCAAATGCTTGGCAGGCTTAGATTTACTCACCTTGAGTACTCAGCGGCTTCAAAGATCAAACGATCTGAAAGCTGTCATAATCTTGGGGCAAATGCTCATCATCATTTGACAGCTTAAATCCTGCCACCGATTCTTGCAGCGCAGCTGCCATCTCATTCAGCTCGCCAACAGAACGGGCGGTTGCCATCGTCCCTGAAGAGGTTTGCGAGGTGATATCTTGAATGATGTTCATGGTGTTTGAAATGTGACCGGCGGAGTCTGCCTGCTGCTGAGCGGCGTTTGAAATGTTTTGAATCAAATCCGCCAAGCTTTTAGAAACGCTTTGCACTTCCTCAAGGGCTTCACCGGCATCTTTGGCAAGCCTTGCGCCGCGAACCACCTCAGAGGTGGTCGATTCCATCGACATGACCGCCTCATTGGTGTCTGCCTGAATGGTTTTAACCAAGGTTTCGATCTGCTTGGTGGCGTTGGCTGAACGCTCCGCCAAGCGCTGAACCTCGTCAGCAACGACCGCAAAGCCGCGACCAGCCTCCCCTGCCATCGATGCTTGAATGGCAGCGTTTAATGCCAAGACGTTAGTTTGGTCAGCGATGTCATTAATCAAGCTTACAATATCGCCAATTTCTTGTGACGATTCGCCCAAACGCTTAATACGCTTTGAAGTTTCTTGAATCTGCTCACGAATAACGTTCATACCCTCAATTGAGCGCTGAACCACGTCCGCGCCTTTATAAGCAATGGCAACCGAGCGCTGAGCAACCGCTGCCGATTCTGTCGCGTTATTCGAAACTTGGTCAATCGATACTGCCATCTCATTAATGGCGGCAGAAACGCCGGCAATTTCTTGCGCTTGGTGCTCGGACGCCTCCGCAAGTTCCACTGCGGTAAGCTGAGTTTGCTCAGAGGATTGCGAAACGCGCTCAGCGGTACTGTTGATTACCAAAACCAACTGCCTTAACTGGTCAATCGCAAAGTTTACCGAGTCAGCAATCGCGCCAGTAAAATCTTCAGAAACGGTTGCATTAACCGTCAAATCCCCTTCCGCCAAGTCGCCTAATTCATCAAGAAGTCGCAAAATTGCCATCTGGTTACGCTCGTTTTCTTCTTGAATTTGCCGCGCTCGCTCAGATTCGGTTTCCGCCTCTTGGCGGCGGCGTAGCGTTTCTTTTTCAACCAATAATCGCTCAGCCTCACCGCGCTGTTTCAACAATTGGGCAAGCGCATAAATCAGCCCCAAAATTCCCAATAAAAACACCAAGGCAGGTAACACAGCCACTTGCTCAAAATCAACCGAGCTTGTCAGCCAAATCAAGCAGCCCAAGCTCACTAGCGCAAAAAAGCCCAACAACAGCTTCCACTTGTTGTTGGCATCAAGCATCATTGGCGTATTGTAGGCATCAATCATAGGGTGTTTAGGATCACTCATCGTGCTTATTCCTTCCAAACAGTCGTCTAAGTCGTATCGTGATTGACTTTAGGCAGCTCGGCGATTTTTAAATTATTATTTTAAAAACTGGCATTCAATTCGCGCTTTTGCCTTTAACCTTGCAAAAAGTCTTTGATGGCTAATGAGCTAAAAGTCGCTGATTAGCGGCGCAAACTTTCTATCATCAGATAAAAAGTGGCTTGCAGTAATGGGCATTATGCAGACGCGGGCTATAAAGAGGCATCAATATAGCGCGGATCTTGGGCAAGCAGGCTTGGCATAAACACAAACCAGTCTTGTTTATTTTTAAAAAACTTGCCATGATTGTAAGGTGCAAATGGCGAGTTGATGTCAATAGGCTCAGCGCGGTATTGATTTTTAGCAAAGGGCTCGATGCCAATCACCCGATCAACCAGCAGTCCTGAAAATATGGCTTGCTGGTCAATCACCATCACCTTTCGCTGACTGATCGGCAGCTGTCGCCCTGGAAGCTGCAAAAATTTTGCCAAATCGGTCAATGGCAGCAAGCGACCACGAACGTTAGCAATCCCAAGCAGCCATGGCTGCGCCATAGGCACACTGGTAAACTCAGGCATACTGAGCACCTCGGAGACTTCGCCCATCGGCGCAATAAGCTGTTGACCGCCCACTTCAAATACCACACCGCGCCATTCAGACTGTTGACCACTTTGACGCCCACTTTTACGCGCTTTGGCTAAATCTGCTAAGCGTAGTAGCTCAATGAATCCGCGAGAAGCCACAAGTTACTCCGTTACGCTTTTAATAATGCGCACCAGTTCCGCCTCTTCAACCGGCTTGGTCAGATACTCTTTAGCGCCTTGACGCTTGCCCCAAACCCGATCGGTTTCTTGGTTTTTGGTGCTGATAATCACCACCGGAATATGAGCGGTGGCTTTATCCCGAGTAATTTTACGCGTTGCCTGAAAGCCGTTCATCTCCGGCATCACCACGTCCATTAAAATCACGTCAGGCAAATGCGATACTGCCATCGCGCAGCCTTGTTCGCCATTTGACGCTTCTAAAACGTGAAAATTATTTTTTGCCAGCATGTCACGGAACTTTGCCATCTCGGACGGCGAATCATCAATAACTAATACAGTGGTCATGAATACTTCCTTATTACTCATCATATTGGTCATGGTTTAGGATGGTTGTTTCCGTGAAAATGACGCATGATACCTGCTTATTTCGTGATAACTTACTTAGGGTCGCGCCCTTTTTGGGTTAATGATTGCGATATTGGCTGATGGCAGCAAACAGCTCATCTTTGCTAAAAGGTTTGGTCAAATACTCATCCGACCCTACAATTCTGCCACGGGCTTTATCAAACAAGCCATCTTTTGAGGACAGCATAATCACCGGTTTGTCGGCATAATCTGGATTGTTTTTAATAAGCGCACAAGTTTGGTAGCCGTCAAGCCTTGGCATCATGATATCGACAAAAATGATATCGGGGTTATTATCGACGATTTTTGCTAAGGCATCAAAGCCATCAATCGCTGTGACCACCTCACAACCTGCTTTTTGTAGCAACGTCTCTGCGGTACGGCGAATGGTTTTTGAGTCATCAATAACCATCACCTTTAACCCATCAAAATTGTTTTCCATGATTTTATCCTATCAACGACGGTTGGTTCATCAGATTCACTTTTTATTAGTCTGTTATAAAGTTGGCAATAAAAAGTAAAAACGCTATCAGTATAACAAATAATCGGCTTTAATTGAGTTTAATATAGCAGCTTATGATTTTTTATAGCCACTTGCAAGCCACAACCACGATAAAAAATGCGCGTCTTAGAAAGACACGCTGAAAGCTTGAGATTAGTTGCTTGCCGCTTGCTCGTTTTAGCATACTTTAGTCTTATTTACCAGTGATTTTAATGGCTTTGCACACCAAGCGCTTTGGCTTATTTTAACACCAAACCCTATTTTACAGAACTAAAGCGCGATTAAGTTTTTAATTTACCTGTGCTAATGGTTCGCTTGACCGTAAAATTGGTCAAAATTGCGCCATTATTATCGCCCGCCTTGAGGCAAAGCTGCTTTAAATCGGTGGTTGCGGTGAGCTGCTGTCGCCGAATTGTGTTTTTAACGCTATAATTAATCATAAAAATGAGCTTAATCATGTTAATTCGATTCTTATCTTATTGTAAATTCTTCTGCCGATTGGCGATCATTGATGCTCGGCAACATCACCCCGCCATAGCGCTGATAGTGCCGATGCTAACCGCAAGCTTATTGGTCAGCGCCTGTCAGCCGCCCGACCAAGATCACGCGGCAAGCTTAAGCCACAGCAACAAGCTACCAAAAGATGCGCCAAACGCGCCCATTATTATTGGCGAGGATACCGTGACGATGGCGGCAGATTATATTCTGCCCATCAAGCCATCGCGGTATCAACCAAGTTTGGGATTACAAGGGGTGATTGAGCCCATTAAAAAAACTCAATTTCGCCTTTTGCAAGCGGTTGTGGTCAATGAAGTTTTGGTTAAAGAAGGTCAGCCAGTGGAAAAAGGCATGCCGCTTGCTATTGTCACGCCTAAACCCGTGGAAACTGACGCAAAAGATGACCGTGATAACGATGATCAAAAAATGCTTGCTCAAGATATCGAGGCTAAAGCAACTGCTAAACAAAATGATTCCGCTGCAAATAACACTCAAACTGACCCAAGCGTTACTGATGCGGACAATAAAGGGGAGTCGGCTGAGCTGTCAGAAGATCCCATCACTCCCCTAACCGCCCAAACCCTTATTATCCGCGCCAGTTATTCAGGGGAGATTGGCAATATCAATGTTGAAAATGGACAAATTTTAACCCCGCAAACCACCTTGCTTACGATGAGTGATAATAGCGATTTGCGCTTTGTTGCCACCTTACCGCTTGAAGCCAAACCGCAATTGTCAATCGGTCAGACCGTCAATTTTACCGCCGATGAGTTAACCGACACCTTTAGCGGTCAAATCAGTCAGCTACAAGACAGCCGTCTCAATTTTGATGAGCTTTTGGTCAGCGTTCATGTGATTAATAACGATCTCAGCCGCGCCAAATTGCGACCTGACATGATGGCAGCGGGTCGCGTTGATTACGGTCAAATTGAGGTGGGAACGATTGTACCCGTTGAGGGCATTCATGATGTGGATTTAACGGCGCTACAAAAACCGCCCTTTAAGCCGTTATCGCCCCTGCCCGCGAATGTTTGGATTATCAAACAAGATTTGCGCTTAACCCGACAGCCGGTTGAAGTGATTGAGTTTGATCCGAGCACCAAGCAGTATTTGGTGGCAGGAATTAGTAACGACAGTCTGATTTGTTTGGCAAATTTGCCCATTGAGTCAGCCGGAAAAAAAGTCGTGGTGTCCTCAAATTAATAGCACAAGCTCTGCTGGCTATTTGGCGGTTTGGTTACAGTGGGCAGAAATTGTAACAAAGTGTCTATTGTTTCGTAAGATGGTTTTTAGGCAAAATAGAGTAAGGATAGCAGCTTTAGAATATCCCTATTTTCACGATAGTTTTTGAAAAATTTTATAATAACAACGTATTTTTAATTTCCTTGACCACTTTTATCTTTAGAACTTTTATAAAGGACACATTATGAGCAAACAGATTTTATTAATCGAAGACGATCCAGATTTGGCTGAATTGATCAGCGATTATTTGACCATGAACTATTATGACGTTCATCATGCAGGGCTTGGTCAAGAAGGTCTTGATATTTTAGACACCAAAGAGCGCGATATTGATTTGGTAGTGCTTGATTTGATGCTTCCTGATATGGATGGGATGCAAGTTTGCCAAAAAATTCGCGGCAATAAAAACAATTTGACCAATAAAGTGCCGATTATCATGCTCACGGCAAAAGGCGATACCACCGATCGGGTTTTAGGGCTTGAAATGGGCGCGGACGACTATATCGCCAAACCCTTTGAGCCGCGAGAATTGCTTGCGCGCATCCGAGCGGTTATCCGCCGTCATGAGCAGCCAAATCAAGCCGACAGTCAGTCCGACAGTTTGACCTTTGGGCGCTTAAGCGTGTTTCCTGACAGCCATGAGGTGACCATTGATGACAAACCAGTTCGCCTAACGACCCATCAATTTCAGCTGCTGCACTATTTTGCCACCCATTCAGGAAAAGTGCTTAACCGCGAGCAGCTTTGGCAAGCTATGCCTAATGATGACAGCTCGGATAACATTGACCGCGCCATTGACGTTCATATTTCGCGGCTTCGTGCGCTGATTGAGGACAATCCACGCCAACCAAAACGCATTATTACCGTTCGGGGCGTCGGCTATCAGTTTGCCACCGACCAAGTGTAAGGGCGCGCCGAGTCACTTTTCCTATTGGAACTGATAAGCAGCCTTGAGCTCAAACGTGTGCTGAAGGCTAAAAACTATAGAGAGCATTATGCAGCAATTGGGGTTTCGGTCGGTTTTTGCCAAGTTATTTGCAAGCGTGATGCTGGCATTGATTTTATTTGCCGCCGCCATGGTGGCGCTGACCCAACTTGTCCATGATAAAGATGCCGGAATCCGCTCGGAGGTTTTAGCGACGCAAATTTTGGGGCAAATTGACCCATTTTTGCAAGAATTGAACGTGGCAGTCAACAAAGAAAATCGCTTACAAGCTCGGTTTATGCTGGCGGTGGTCAAAAAAAGCTTTGATATTTTTGATGAATCCTTACAAGCCAAAATGGGGCTTTATGACACTGATGGTCATTTGCTGATGCAAACGGACAACAGCGATTTGCCGCTTGAATTACCCGATACGCCTTCATTGCTTAACCGAGTTTTCCCCTCGTTTGCCGACAACCAAGCCCCAACGCAGGCGCAAGTGTTTAGTAGTACTGGCTATACGCTGCTTTATGAATCAAGGCTGCCACCCAAAAAGCCGGCATTTTCCGCGGCTTTAAACTTATTTACCGGAACGATTTTGCTGCTTATCATCATGGCAGGGGTGCTTTGGTGGATTGCACGCTCAATCACGTGGCAAATCAATCAGATGAGCCGACAAATGGTGCAATTGGGCGATGGCAACTTTAGCGTCCGCGTCAATGCTCGCGGTAATGATGAGATTGCCACCCTTGCCCGCGGCTTTAACCAAGCGGCGCAAAAAATCGAGCAACTGATTAATGCCAACAGCCTACTTTTAGCGCATGCCTCGCACGAGCTGCGAACCCCCATCACCCGAATTCGCTTGCAAATTGAAATGATGGATATGCTTGCTGCAAGCTTGCCTGAAGCAACCAAAGCTAAATTTGACAAACGCGCCGAGGCCATCAACCGCGATTTGTCGGGGCTTAACGACTTGGTTGAAAGCATCTTATTGGTGAGCCGACTGGACGCCGGTCACGCCATGCAGCAAGTTGAGCGTTTGGATATTTATAACTTGGTCAACCAAGAGCGCCAACATTACCCTGAAGCCACCTTGATTGGCGAGCATTTAACCATTGATGGTCAGCCGCCGCTGCTCACCCATTTGATTCGCAATTTGCTTGACAACGCCATGCTTCATGGCACGCCGCCGGTGACCATTTTGGTTTATGGCGTTCAAGAGCTAGCGACTGCCGGAATTGTTCCAGATTACTTGCTACAAACGGTGATGGCAAACAGCTTTATTGTTGATGATAACGATGATTTTCAGTGGGCAGCAACACTGATGAACCCAGAGGAAGATGACGCGCAAACCTTTGCTGACCCGATTGTTTATTGTAACGGCGACTCGGTTAATCCTAAAAAACTCACCACTTTGACCAATGTTTCTATCGATAACGGCAACCCTGAGACGCTGAGCAACCGCGCTTTTTTCCCAATTAGCGACTTAAGTATTTGGCTCAAGCAAGCGGTTTGGCGGACGCCAACGCCAACACTTAATAGCAATTTGGAAAATACCGAGGTGGTGATTAAGAGTCATCAAGACATCCCAAAATCGGCGCAAAAAAATACCGCAGCCCCTAAAGCTAAAAACGACACCGCGCAAAAAGAAAGTCTATTTCGAAAACATCTTCGCAAAGTTAAAGCTGACCCGCCGCGACCTGCGCCCAAATTTGCGGTCATTGCCGTCATTGACGAAGGTCACGGTATCCCCGAGGACAAACGCGAGGAAATCTTTAGCCCGTTTGTGAGGCTTCAGCAAAAGAAAAAAGGCTCAGGGCTTGGGCTGTCACTGGTTTCGCAAATCGTCACCGCCCATCAAGGTCAAATCACCACCGACACCATCAACGGTCATACGCGGTTTTTGGTGGTGCTGCCAGTACGCCACGACCCACATTTTCGCTATAACGACAAATTAAAAGCGGTAAAAGCAAGTAAAGTCGATACGGTTGCAAAATCAGATTTTTGATAAGTCATTAAAAAATTGACAATTTCTATTAAAATTTTGCGCAAACTTTATCGCCAAATGGCAATTGCTCAACCTTCAGTCACCCCCCATCATATCCAAATCACTTTAAAATATGCTATATTATCGCCCTTTTAATAGACGCGGTTTCGCGTTTTTCTCAAAACTACTGAGCCTGTCATGACCGATATGATCGTTTTAAACGAGGTAAGCAAGCGCTTTTTAAAAGACCGCGCAAGCCGTGGCGATGCCGTCACGCGTTGGTTTACCGCCGTCGCCCCCACTACGTTAAGCATCAAACAAGGCGAGATTTTCGGGCTGATGGGTTACTCAGGAGCCGGAAAATCAACGCTGCTGCGCTTAATCAACTTACTTGAGCGCCCAGACAGCGGCAGCGTGGTGATTGATGGTGTTGATTTAATGACCTTGTCCGCAAGTGAGCTTCGGGTGGCGCGTCACAATATTGGCATGATTTTTCAGCAGTTTAATTTGATGAGTAACCGAACCGTTTTTGATAACGTGGCGTTTAACTTAACCGTTTCCGGATTTGCGCGCGATAAGATTAAAGAGCGCGTGATGGAATGCTTGGACATCGTCGATTTGACCGACCGCGCAGGTCATTTTCCGGCGCAGCTGTCCGGCGGTCAAAAACAGCGTGTCGGCATTGCTCGTGCCATCGCCCCAAACCCAAAAGTCTTGCTTGCCGATGAGCCAACCTCCGCCCTTGACCCGGCAACGACAAGAAGCCTGCTTGCCTGCCTACAAGACATCAATGAAAAGCTTGGCGTGACTATCGTCATTGTGACTCATGAGATGAGCGTGATTCGCAGGATTTGCCACCGCGCCGCTTTATTGCACCAAGGCGAGCTATTAGAAGTTGCACCGATTGTCGATGGCAACATTCAAGCGGCGACCACCATTGGTCAAGGCTTGGTTCAAGAAGATTAGTGAGGCACGATTTATGATTACCGGTTCAGAACTTTCTGCCTCCATCGACAAATTGGTTGCGCTGCGACCTGAAATTTTGCAAGCCACCATTGATACCTTTGTGATGCTTGGCATTTCAACCTTTGCGGCGATTGTCATTGGCGGTTTATTTGGTATTTTTTTATTTTTATCAAGCGACCGGCAGTTTTTGCAAAATAAAGTGCTTTATGGCATTTTGGGCGCCATCACCAACTTTATGCGCGCCTTCCCGTTTGTGATTTTGATGATTGCCATGAGTCCGCTGACCAAAACGATTATTGGCACGGGAATTGGTCCTATTGCTGCTTCCTTAGTTTTGGCGATTGCCGGCTCCTTTTATTTTGCAAGACTCGTTGAGCAAAACCTTCGCGAAGTACCGCGCGGCATTATCGAAGCCACCGAATCCATGGGCGCAAAGCCATTTACCATCGTTAAAGTATTACTTAATGAAGCGCGCTCGGGACTGGTGTTGTCGGTGACTATTTTATGTATCAGCTTGCTGTCGTATTCAGCAGCAGCCGGCATGATTGGCGGCGGCGGTTTGGGCGATTTGGCAATCCGCTACGGCTATTACCGCTACCAAACTGAAGTGATGGTATTTATCGTGATTATGCTGTCGGTCATGGTCATCGGCATTCAAGCCATTGGCAACTGGCTGGCAACGCGGCTGGATAAACGATAATTTAGTATTAAAAACTAACAATAAGCGCAAATTTTGATTCAAATTTAATCGTTATTGGTCATCATCTTGAAATTTATTCATGTTTTCATGCCAATTTGGACTTGAAACCGCGCTTGACTTTCAAGGTCAACGCAGTTAATTTTGAAAAGTTTACCATTGTCATTACCGCCCATTTTGCGATTTTACTTTAAGGATCATTTATGAAATTGACAGATATCAGCCGCCAATTGGCAAGCGCGTTTGCAGCCGTTGGGGTATCCGGATTGGTTCTCGTTGGTTGCAGCAACTCGTCAGCACCTGAAGCCACCAAAGAACAAGTTAACGAAACCGAGACGGCAGCAAGTGGCACGGCAAAAGGCGATATCGACCCCGAGCACACCAAAATCGTCATTGGGACGACTGAGGGCGACTTTGCGGATATGGTTCGCAATCAAGTCAAAAAATCGCTTGAAGACCAAGGTTATGAGGTGGAATTGGTCACCTTTACCGATTATGTTCGCCCAAACTTAGCCTTAGCCGAAGGCGATTTGGACATCAATATTTTTCAGCACAAACCATACTTAGATACCTTTAAAGCGGAAAACAAGCTTGATTTGGTTGAAGTATTTCAAGTTCCAACCGCGCCGCTTGGCATTTATTCGGGTAAAAAAACCAAGCTTGATGAGGCGTTTAAAGGCATGAGCGTATCCGCGCCAAACGACCCAAGCAACTTTGCTCGCGCCTTGGTGATGATGGATGATTTGGGCTGGATTAAATTAAAAGACAACATCGACCCGTTGACCGCCTCAAAAGCCGATATTGCGGACAACAGCAAATTCGACATTAAAATCGTTGAATTGGAAGCGGCGCAATTGCCGCGCGCCCGTGACGAGGTCGATTTTGCCATCATTAACGGCAACTACGCGACCGACGCTGGTATTAACTTAACCGAAGCGTTATTCCAAGAGCCAAGCTTTGCTTATATCAATTGGTCAGCGGTAAAAGCTTCTGACGTCGATAAAAAATGGGTCAAAGACGTCACCGAAGCTTACAATTCCGATGCCTTTAAAAAGTACGCTCACGACACTTTCCCAGGTTATAAATATCCTAAAATTTGGGGCGCGGATAATCAAGCAAACTTGGAAAATAGTCAAGAAAAATCGGTTGATACAGCCAAAGCTGACTCGGCTGCCCCTACTGAAGCTGCCAAAGCAAAATAAGCTTTTTCAGCAAGCCTTTTTTAATTTAGGATAATTAAAAACGCCCTTGGATTTGGGCGTTTTTTATTTTAAAGATTTTAGCGCTAAACAAAGTTACTGAACCAGCGTTGTGGTTTCATGAACCTTTTCAGCAGGCTGATATTGCTCTGACGGCGGGGTGACGCCATTGCGGTTATTGGCTTTGAGCGATTTGGCAACCTCAGGCGGCATATAGTTTTCATCGTGTTTTGCAAGCACTTCACTTGCCACAAAGGTTTTGCCTTGCATTTTTCCGGTAGCTACAACACCTGAATTTTCGGCAAACAAATCGGGCAAAATACCTTGATAAGTGACCGGAACGGTCGATTTAAAATCGGTGATGGCAAATTGAACGCTTAACGGGTCGTTGGGCGCGCGCTGAACGCTTCCTGCCACCACCATTCCGCCTGCGCGAATGCGCTTATCTTGCGGCGCTTCATTATGAGCAATCGCGGTTGGGTCAAAATAATAATCGGTTTGCTGACCGATGGCGTAAATAACCAAGGCGACCGCAATAGCAGCCCCAACAAGCGTAAACATCACCCACATTAGCTTTTTGCGACGAACGGCGTTCATTGTGCAACCTCTTAACTTATCTTACTGATATGATACCATTTTTTTAGCAATCATCATAAGTGATATCAACAATGATTTTGCTAAACATATAATATCGTGGGCTAAATGTTAATCGAGATTTTTTGGCGATTTTACTGATTTTTGGCGACCGGACTGGCGGATATCTTGAATGGCAAGCTGCTTGATGAGCGCCTGACGCTGACGGCGGCTATAAAGAATAAACCCGAGCATCACCCCAACGGTAATCGCCCAACACGACCAAACAAACGCGCCATGATTTCCCATCGCGATAAAATCGGCAAAATCATAAAAATAAGGCTGCATCAAGCACTCCTAAATGGTTTGAGTAGTTGGGGTTGGCAAAATCTACTTTTGGCGGCTGCGAACGTATTCTTTGACCCAAGCTTTACCTTGGTCACGGTATAAAATTAATGTATTGGTGCGGTAAATGGCAAGGGTGGCCACCAATAAATAACTGCCAATAATCATCAGCAAAAGGGGCATCCACATATTTGCTGACATTTTTGGCGCGGCAGTTAAAGTAAAGGTTGCGCCTTGGTGCAGGGTATTCCACCACTCAACCGAGTATTTGATAATGGGCAAATTGACCGCGCCGACAATCGATAAAATCGCCGCCGCCTTTCCGCGATTTGCCGTATGTTCAAAGGCAGCAAATAGCGCCATGACACCGGCATATAAAAACGCCAAAATCAGCATTGAGGTCAGCCTTGCATCCCAAACCCAATACGTTCCCCAAGTGGGTTTTGCCCAAATCGACCCCGTCAAAAGACTGATGACGCAAAGCAAAAACCCAATCGGCGCGATGGCTTGAGCCACCAAATTGGCGGTTTTAATTTTCCAAACCAAATAAATCACCCCCAAAACCGCTAAGGCAAAATAAATGGAGATGGCAAGGCTTGCTGCCGGAACGTGAATAAAAATAATCCGGTAGCTGTTGCCTTGTAAATAATCCGGCGGCGCAAATGCCAAGCCCCAAATACTGCCAATGGTCAAACAAATCGCCGCCAAAATGGCAAGCCACTTGACCCATGGCGCAAAAATCCGAAAAAACTGCTTGGTGCCAACGGTGGTCAAAAAACCTTGCCAAAGGCGCTGCCAAAAGCTCATTGATGACGCAGGAGTTGGGTTGGGCATGAAGATAAACCTATGTTTTAGCAGCAAATCAGCGACCTGCCAGCGTTAATAATCACCTGATTTCATTATAGCAATATTGCAAGATTTGTTCACGCTTGAACGCTTAATTCAGCCACGACATTTTAAGCGTCTGCGCGATCACCCAAGGCATCACAAGTACCGACACAATACTTCCGGCAAGCAGTAGCGCCAAAATGGGCAAACCGTTTAAGCCGGTGGCAAACAAATCGACCGCGCCGGTGGCAAAAATAAGTACCGGAAGCTGCATCGGCAGCGCAATTAACGGCACAAGCACCGCGCCGTTTTTTAGCGATAACGTCAAGCTACTGGCAATGGCTGACAGCATAAGCAGCATTGGGCTTCCGGTCAAAATTGACACCATTAAAATGCCGGTTTCAAACCAACTGAGTTGAAATAACGGCACGGCAAGCAAACTTAACAGCGCCACAATACCGCTGCTAAAAATCCAATGAATGGTTAAGCGAATGAGCACCCAAAGCGGCAACGACGCTTGAGCGACCACAAGCTGCGCCAGCGTGCCGTTATCAAGCGCCGGTTTAAACAGCCCATCAACGCCCATCACCAACGAGATGAGCGCCGCAATCCAAACCGCGGAAACACCCAAGCGCTGAAGCAGTTGCGGCTCGCTGCCAACGGCTAAGGGAAACAAGGTAATAATCACCAAAAACAGCACCAACGGATAGAGCCACTGAACCGCGCCTTGCTGCTTGACGTGCCACTCGCGCCGCCAAAGCTGCGCCAAACTGATACCGCACGATGCCGGACGGTGCACGGCGCTTTGCTCACGGGATTTTGCCATCACCCACCCTATTTATTAACTTTAAAATTGTTAAATCAATGGTTAAACCATAAACTCTGACAAATCAAGGTGGCGATTTGCCACCTTAACCGCTTGGTGACTGGTCATGAGTACCGCCCCGCCTGCTTTGCTAAACGCCAAAATTTGTGCTTCCATCTTCGCCACCATTGCCACATCAAGCGCGGTAAAAGGCTCATCAAGCAGCCAAAGCGGCGTCACCTCAGGGGTCATCAGCTTAAGCCGAGCAAGTGTAATTTTGCGAGTTTGCCCTGCTGACAAATGGTTGGACGACAGCATCTCAAAGCCTTGCAATCCCACCCACTCAAGCGCCTCGTCAATCTCTGCCTTTGATGGCGCAATGCCATATAAATTCAGCAAAAAAGTCAAATTTTGCTCAACGGTTAAATTAGGGTGAATGCCAAGCTGATGCGACACAAACAGCGGCTGAATCGGGATACTTTTTAGCCCTTGGTAATAAACTTCGCCTTGCAAAATTGGCAAAAGTCCGGCAAGCTGCATTAAAAGCGTGGTTTTTCCGGTGCCGTTTTCGCCGATGACATGGCAAATATCGCCGGAATGCAGCCTAAGCTCAACCGCCTCACAAAGCGGCATCTCACCGCGCTGAACGGTCAAGTCTTCTAAGGTTAACAGCGGTTGTTGCAAAGTCATGATTAGATTCTGCCATCGTTGAAAATTGGCGGCATATTGCACGCCTCGTCACTAAAGTTCGTGGCATAATAGCAAAATAACCACACCGGTTGCGACTTTCGTTGACCTGAATTGCCTATTTAGTATAACAAATTGCCGATATTATGACCTCAAATCCCAATTCTGATTTTAAGCCCGACTCCAAACCCAGCAGCCCTCAAAATCATGAGCCAAACCAACAAGCTGCCGCCTTGATTGCCGCGCAAGTGCCCTTTATGCAGTCTTGGCTAGCGGACAACGCCGACTTA
Source organism: Psychrobacter sp. GTC18467 (assembly GCF_055397455.1). NCBI lineage: Bacteria > Pseudomonadati > Pseudomonadota > Gammaproteobacteria > Moraxellales > Moraxellaceae > Psychrobacter > Psychrobacter sp. GTC18467. The sequence continues at coordinate 1,747,521 of NZ_AP038920.1, read as the reverse complement.
CTCATAAAAGACGCTATTGCTTGGCTTTATCAGCAGCCGATGACGCGCTATATCAGCCTTGATGATGTCCAAAAGCTGATGACCGACTGGGTGCTTGCTTATCCGTTAAGCGACGTTATGCGTCGCGATATCAGGCTTGTGCTGCAAAGTATTATTTACAACCCTGTTAACGATAATACGCCACTGTCTGAGCTCATTGACGACGCTCAAGTTGACCATCTTGCCCGTTATATAAGCCGTCATAAGCAGCAGCGCGCCGCTCTCATTCATGCGCTCATCGGCAATGATACCTTTGCCGATTTGTTGACCAAAACTTTACATCACGCCATCAACGACTTTATGGAAGGCACGCTGGATAAAGCCGGCGGCGTTGGCAAACTGATGAAAATGGGGCGCAGCTCCTTTGAGCGCGCCACCAACAAAAACCTTGATGACAAGCTTCAAGGCTACTTACACCGCAATATTAAAGAGTTAAGCCTGCGCGCGGAAGCCAATGCCAACGCTCATTTGTCCAACGATGAAGTGGCAAGGCTGCTGCTTAAAGGTTGGTCACGGATTAAAGAAACCCCGCTCAGCACCGCTCAAGATTACCTTAATAATGATATTAGCAACGATGACGACAACAACAGCATCGAGCATATTGAAGCCCATATCCATCAAAGCTTTAACCGGCTTCGGCAGTCCGATTATTTAAAAACTTTGCTCAAATCAGTTAGCGAATCATGGTATCACCATCATATCGATGACACAATCGGTCAACTTGCCGGTGCCCTTTATATTGATGATAAAGCGATTGACGCGCTTGCCAGTAAGCTTGCCCCACTTTGCCATGATGCTATTGCAAGCCCTGTTTTTGCTGACTATTCCCATCAAATGCTTAGCGACTTTTATCAGCAGCCGGAGATTCAAAAACTGCTTGATAAGTCTTAAAGTAGTAAGTTTGGCGGTGGATTTTACAATTAATTTTTATCAGCAGCGCTGATATTTTGACCCAAAGACCCTTTTATATGAGTCAACCTTCTAAAATCAGCGTTTGGCAAAAAATCAAACAGCTTTTGCAAAAAAAGACTTCAGAAAATGATGAGGCAAAAGGCGCAAAAGCTGACGATGCTGCCCTTACGCCCGAAAACTTGTCACCAAAAAAGCCGGCGGCTGACCAAAATGAGGCCCATGCAAAAGCGCAAAATACGACAAACCAAGATGCGGAGAGCTTGGAAAAAAGCTTGGAAAACAACACTCCTGCGGACGATGAGTTACCATTTTTTGACCGCCCAACCGAGTCCGATGCCACGCCGATTACCGATTTTATCAAAGGCTACTTTGAGCAAAAACAGTGGCATTATACTTATTATGCGCCGCGCGATAATGACTCGCAGCAGTCGCATCATTTGTCCTTGCGAATGAAAAATAAAGACATTGACTGCGGCTATTTGTTTCGCGTTCAAGAAAACAACCATTTTTTGGCAGTTTATGGGATTTTGCCGTTTTTAATTCCAGAGTCGCACCAAAGCGCGGCGATGCTGCTTATCACCCAAATTAACTACGATATGATTATCGGCAACCTTGAAATGGATATCAATGACGGCGAAGTTCGCTACAAAAATGCCATTGATATTGAGGTGCTTGGGCTTGATGAGGACATCATTGAAAGCCTGCTGCAAAGCGTAGTGGCGATGACCACGGTTGCCTTTGAAATTTTTAGCGATTTAATTAACACACCAAGTCCATCAAACGACTTGCCAACGCTGCTTGAAGAGCTTCACGCTGAGGCACAATCGCGGACGTTTTTTTTACCAACCGAATTTGTCCAGTAACTCTTTTAAAAACGATTTGACCTTTTTTATTTAAAAAAATCATTTGAACCATTATGCTAAAAATTGCTTACTCTGAGGTGTTTCGCTACCAAGTCCCTGAAAAACACCGCTTTCCCATGCAAAAATACACCATGATTCCTGAGCGCTTATTGAAGGAGGGCACAATTACCACGGACAACTTTTTTGCGCCAAAGCTTTTAAGCGAGGAGGAGATTTTAACCACGCACACCGCAGAATATTGGCACAAGTTAAAAACCCAAACGCTAAGCGCTAAAGAAGCGCGACCGATTGGTTTTGAGATGACACCGGAGTTGGTCACTCGCGGTCGCTACATTGCTCACGCCACTTATGAATGCGCGCTATTTGCAAAAGAATTTGGCGTGGCAATGAACGTGGCAGGTGGAACCCATCATGCCTTTGCTGACCACGGCGAGGGCTTTTGCGTGTTTAATGACGTTTGTATTGCCAGCAATTTGCTGCTGTCTCGCGGCGAAGCATCACGGATTTTGATTGTCGATTTGGACGTTCATCAAGGCAACGGCAATGCGGCAATCATGACAGATGAGCCGCGCGTGTTTGTGTTTAGCATTCATGGTGCAAAAAACTATCCGTTTCGCAAGCAGATTTCGGATTTGGATATTGAGCTTGCCAACGACACGGGAGATGCAGAATATTTACAAATTTTGCAGGATACGTTGCCAAAATTAATCAGCGACTTTCAGCCGGATTTAATTTTTTATCAATCGGCGGTTGATGTTTTGGCAACGGATAAACTGGGTAAATTGGCGCTGACGCCTGAGGGCTGCCTTGCTCGTGATGAGATGGTATTAAACTTGGCAAAAGACGCGCAAATTCCGGTAGCAATTGTGATGGGCGGCGGCTATTCAGAAGACATTAACGATGTGGTTGAAGCGCACTGCAATACCTTTCGCGCCGCCCAACGCATTTTTTTTAATAATTAATTTTTTTAATAACTAAATTTTTAACCGATAGTTTTTATAAAAATGGCTTAGTTGCGGTTATCGCGATTAACCATGGTCGCCCCAATTAAGCTGACCAACTGCTGAGCAATGTCATCTTTAGATGCTTTATCTAAATTAACGCTTGCGGTTTGATAGTTTTCCGCAAAAAAGACTTGCATGGCGTTATTGTCACTGGCAAAACCAATATCGGCGCGCGACACGTCATTGCAAGCAATCATGTCTAAGTCTTTATCAATAAGTTTCTTTTTCGCGTAATGCTCGACATCTTGAGTTTCTGCGGCAAAGCCGACGACAAATAAGTCCGGATTGGCATTTGAAATGGTGGCTAAAATGTCAGGGTTTTTGACCAATTCTAGCGTCATGGTGTCTTGCGTTTTTTTGATTTTTTGCGGGGCAGCATCGCGGGTTCGGTAGTCGGCAACGGCAGCGGTGGCAATAAAAATATCGGCAGCTTTGTTTTGGCTGAATTGGTCAGCAGCAAAGTCGTGGTCATGGTCACAGCCGCAATCGTCGTGGTGGTGTTCATGATGATGGTGATGATGAACATGGTCATGGTCGTCATCATTGGCAATGAGCGCCGGATGCGTTCCGGCAACGCAAGCGGTTGCCGCGTTGAGCATATCATCAGCAGACAACACATCAATTCGGGTCACGCCAATTGGCGTTGGCAGCAAAACTTTCCCACCGACAATCAGCGTCACCTCTGCCCCTGCCGCTACGCAAGCTTTTGCCAAAGCAAATCCCATTTTGCCGGAGGAATGATTGGACAAATAACGGACAGGGTCAATGGCTTCAACCGTAGGTCCTGCGGTGATGACCACGTGTTTTTCTGCTAAAGATTGCGGCGTGCTAGATTGAGCAATAAATAGCTGAGTTTGCGCAAGCAGCGATTCGGGTTCAGGAAGCCGACCTGCGCCCACATCGCCGCAAGCTTGGATGCCGCTTTCAGGTGGGATGATATGGTAATTTAAATCGGTTAAGGTCTGAACGTTAAGACTGACCGCTGGATGCGACCACATTTGCTGATTCATCGCTGGGGCAATCAGCACCGGCGCGGTGGTGGCAAGGCAAACGGTAGCCAGCAAATCGTCCGCCATTCCCATGGTAAGCCTTGCTATGGTGTTTGCCGACGCCGGCGCAATAATGACCAAATCCGCCCATTTGGCAAGCTCAATATGCCCCATTCCGGCTTCAGCCGCCTCATCAAGCAAGCTTAAATGCACCGGATTGCCGGTCAGCGCTTGCAGGGTTAATGGGGTGATAAACGCTTGCGCGCCTTGAGTCATAATCACCCGAACGTCAAAGCCTGATTTAATCAGCAACCGCGCAAAAACGGCGGATTTATAAGCGGCAATTCCGCCGGTAATGGCAAGGACAATATTGGTCATAAGCGTTTTTCAGTATTAAAAAAGACGATATTAAAAAAGCAAAAATAGTAAAAGGGCAAAAATTGCGCTTATAGTATCAATTTTGCTTGAAATTGGGTAATATTTTGCACAATTTATTCTAACCCACGACAAAATTTTATTCCTATAAATTTTATCATTTTAAAAGGCAAATCATGGCAATCAAAGACTGGCATGAGGACGACAGACCGCGCGAAAAGCTGCTGAAATTGGGCGCGGCAAGCTTAAGTGATGCAGAAATTTTAGCGATATTTTTGCGAACCGGAACGGCAAAGCTAAGCGCCATTGATTTGGCTCGCGAGTTGATTGCGCAATTTGGTAGCCTTGCCAATTTACTTGCCGCGCCAAAAGACACCGTTTTGGCATGTCATGGCATCGGGATTGCCAAATACGCGCAGATTATGGCGTCGCTTGAAATGGGCGTTCGCTATTTGGACGGTCAGCTAAAATCCGGTCAGCATTTTGCCCAATCAAGCATGGTCAAAGACTACCTTCGCGCCAAGCTTGCCTGCGAGCCGCGCGAGGTATTTGCCGTCATGTGCTTGGATGACGCGCTTGGACTCATCAACTTTGAGATATTATTTACCGGTGGCATATCAAGCTGCTCAGTTTGCATCAAGCACGTGCTTCGTCACGCCATTAGCCATTCAGCAAGCCAGCTGATTATTGCTCACAATCACCCAAAAACCTCAGCTGCGCCCTCCAGCGCTGACGATGACTTAACTTGCCAATTAAAAGCCGCTTGCGAGCTGATTGACCTAACCTTAGTTGACCATATTATTGTGGGCTCTGGTGAGGTGTTGTCTTATAAAGAACTGAACCGCGCGCCGTTTTAGATTGGATTTAAACGCCGCTTAACGAGGGGTTAAACCGCTGTTAAAACATAACTGGATACAGTTTTTGACATTCGTTAGCACAATCCCCCTTGATAGTTGCTCGCGAATATTTCATATTGCTTACTAATTGTAGCTAAAATTGCGCTCGTATTGCTAAAATTTGCGCCATCAGCAGGTATTTGGTAATTTAAGCCTTTAAAAAATCAAGCATAAAACGATTATTTTAATATTAACCAGCAATGACTGCTGACACTTATTTTTATTATTTTTGGGGAGGCCGTCATGGCGATTGGCTTATTTATTTTGGCAGTAGTGATTGAGTTGGCAATGATTCTAGCCCTCTTTTTGCTGTCATTATCGCGATTGACGGGCAGTATTTTTGCGCTCATTACCGTAGCCGTTTGTGCTTTTATTAGCCCGTGGTCGCTGATTTTAGGGCTGCCAATTGCGCTGTTGTGCTTGGTGCTTTTAATTTCCCCACTTCGGCAAAGTCTGATTACCAAGCGCGTTTATAAAATTTTGGCAGGGGCGATGCCAAGCATGAGCGACACCGAGCGCGAGGCGTTGGACGCCGGAACCAGTTGGTGGGAAAAAGAGCTGTTTATGGGTGCGCCCAATTGGAACACCTTTGCCAATTATCCTTATCCTAAATTGACCGCTGATGAGCAAAGCTTTTTGGACAATGAGGTTGAGACGCTTTGCCGGATGCTTGATGAGTGGAAAATTCAGCATGAATTAAAAGGTTTGCCTGATGAGATTTGGCAATTTATCAAAAACAATGGCTTTTTGGGGCTAATTATTCCCAAAAAATTCGGCGGTCTTGAATTTTCCTCTTACGCGCAAAGCCGAGTGATGAGTAAAATTGCTTCGCGCTCGCCAACGGCGGCGGTCAGCTGTATGGTGCCAAATTCCTTAGGACCGGGTGAGCTGCTCATGCATTATGGCACGGACGCGCAAAAACGGCGCTGGCTGCCCGGTCTTGCAAAAGGTGAGGAAATTCCGTGCTTTGGGCTTACCGGTCCTGAAGCAGGTTCGGACGCAGGCGCGATTCCGGATACGGGAGTGGTTTGCTACGGTAATTTTGAAGGTCGGCAAGTCTTGGGACTTAACATGAATTTTTCCAAGCGCTGGATTACGCTTGCGCCAATTGCCACTGTCGTTGGTCTTGCCTTTAAATTGTATGACCCCGAGGGGCTTTTGGGCGACCCTGAAAAAACCGATTACGGCATCACTTGTGCCTTAATTCCGGCAACTCACGAGGGCGTCATCACAGGAGCGCGCCATAACCCAAGCGGCTCGCCGTTTATGAACGGTACGGTCGATGGCAAAGATGTGTTTATTCCGCTTGATTACATCATCGGCGGCGTTGACAATGTCGGTCGCGGTTGGCGGATGTTGATGGAGTGCCTAGGCGTTGGTCGCGGCATCTCCTTGCCTGCGCTATCAACGGCGGCAAGTGAAATGAGCTACTTAAACGTTGGCGCGTTTGCCAAAATCCGTGAGCAATTTAAAATTTCGGTCGGTAAATTTGAAGGCGTTCAAGAAGTCACCAGCCAAATGGCAAGCCAAACCTATATGCTAGAAGCGTTTCGCCATTTGGTCACTTGCGGATTGAATCAAGGCGGAACGCCCTCGGTCATGACCGCCATGGCAAAATACTACGCCACTGAAACCATGCGTGAGGTCATCAATGGCGGCATGGACGTGGTCGGTGGCCGCGCCATCCAAATGGGACCGCGCAACTTTTTATCAACCGCCTACCAGTCTATTCCCGTTTCCATCACCGTTGAGGGCGCAAACATTTTAACGCGCTCGTTGATGATTTTTGGTCAAGGGGCAATGCGCTGTCACCCGTATTTGTTTGATGAGTTGCAGCTTTTGCAAAGCGACGATAAACAGACGGCGCTCAAATCCTTTGATGAGTTATTTTTTAAACATTTAGGCTACACCTTTAACCGCGGCGCCAAAGCCTTTGTGGCAGGTTATACCGGCGGCAGCAGTCACGCGCCGATTTTTGTAGATGCCTTCACGCGCCCCTATTATCAGCACATCAACCGCTTAAGCGCCGACTTTGCATTGACGGCGGATATGGCGCTTGGGCTTTTAGCCGGTGATTTAAAACGCAAAGAAATGCTTTCAGGTCGCCTTGCTGACATTCACGGTCATTTATTTATTGCCACTGCCATTTTGCAATTTTATCAAAACGGCAGCAAGTCCGTTGCCGAGCGCCTTCACGCTGAGGTCGCCTTAAAAGACAGTCTTTATACCATTCAAGAGGCGTTTTTTAGCTTTTATGCCAACTTCCCTAACCGCTTTGCTGCCAAATTGGTTCAGTTTGTTGCCTTTCCAAGTGGTCGGATTTTTGCGCCCGTCAGCGATGAGTTAAAACAAAAACTTGGCGACACCTTTATGGAAGATTTTGAGGACAACCCATTCCGCGATTATCTTAAATCCATGATTTATTACAACACTGAGCCGGATGACGTGACCGGTCGCTTGGAAAACACCTATCAAGCCTTACTTGCCGTTGAACCCTTATGGCATAAATTTAAAAAGGCAGAAAATAAAGGCAAGTTTGAGGGCTTAACCTTTGAAGACCACGTGGTTGAGGCCAGTCAAAACGGCATCATTAGCGAAGAAGATGCCGAAGTGCTGATTCATTATAATGCGCTGCGCTTTGACTCCTTGTTGACTGATGTGTTTGACGCGCAGTTGTGGCACGTTCAAGAGCGCCATAATCCGCATACATTAGACAACGCCGTTCAGCAGTTGACCAATTACGCCGAGGTTAAAGCCGCCGCACAGCAGCGGCATGGCGTCACCCGTCAACAGTCACACGACAAGCCAACGGGCGATGACAACCCTGACCATGGCTACGAGCAAGACGGTGAGGTCAAAAAAACCAGCGAACAAAACACAGCAGAAGAAGTCCGTAACCAAGCCGATTTCGTTCACGACAACCCCAATGCTGAAGCCTTAAGCCACCGCCACCGCGATGCTGAGCACACGCTCAACGAGCGCATGAGCCAAAATCATTCCGGCGCTGCGGCTGAAAAATGGCAAGATGGCTTACGCCGTGACGATGACAAATAAGCTTTAAGACCATAATTTTAAAACAATAAAAAAAGCAAGCTCGATGATGGCTTGCTTTTTTATGCTTATTTTTTATCAATGAATCTTAATTTTTAAATGGTATCAGCTTAAAACGTATTTGGTCACCATCGCCAAACACACCAAAACAATCACTGGCCTGATTAAGCGGCTGCCACCTTTAATGACCATTTGCGAGCCAAAATACGCGCCAAGGGTTTGCCCAACCATCATTGCAAGCCCGACTTTCCAAAGCACGTTGCCGCCAATAATAAAAAATATCAGCGAGCCGATGTTACTGGCTAAATTAAGCATTTTAGCCGCACCGGTCGCTTCAATAATGGTTCGACCCCGAAGCGCCACGTTACCCAGCGCAAAAAACATCCCTGTTCCCGGTCCCATATAGCCATCGTAAAAGCCAATAATCGGTGAGATGATTTTTTGCCAAACGCCCTCGGTCACTTTGGGCTCTTTTCTGACCTCACCGATTTTGGGCGCAAGCAGTGTATAAATGCCAATCGCCGCAATCAAAAACGGAATTAATTTTTCCAGTAAATCAGGCGGCGACAATTGAACGGCAATCGCGCCAAATACAGAGCCGATAAACGAGGCAATAACCGCCGTTTTGATGGCTTTTGGGTCAACCACGCGCCGGCGAATCATGGTAAGGGACGCGGCAAACGCGCCGGACGAGGCTTGCAGTTTGTTGGTGCCAAGCGTCATCACCGGCGGAATGTTAGCAAGCAGCATGGCAGGGATGGTCAAAAGCCCGCCGCCGCCGGCAATGGCATCGATGAATCCTGCCAGCGCGGCGACACCTGCCAGCATTAATATAATCTCAATTGACAATGATACGTCCATGTCTCAACCTTTTCATTAACGGGCAAAAATGCTTGGAAGTTGGCACTCATTTGACTGCCTACTTGGCATTTAACTACAAATTTAATTTTGCTAAAAAAAGCGGCAAAGCTGAAAATCGCGGTGCTTTTTCACTTGGCGGCGTGATTATTAATAGTTTGACAACAATTAGTTTGGATAGGCTGCAAAAATGAACAATCCTTGCGTAAAATTGCGCTTATTATACGGTTAAAGGCACAGAAAAAGCCAAAAGGCAGCGGATTTTTGCTAAATTTAATAAAACTTACGATAAAAGTTAATTTTGACTGAATTAATGAGGATAGTATGGCACTTCGACGACTAAAGGCATTTTTTGAGCTTGAGGCAGCAGGGGGCATCGTGCTGGCTTTGGCGGCAGTGGCGGCAATGATTATTGCCAACACGCCTTTGGTAACTTGGTATGAATCGTTTGTTCATGCGCCCGTTGCTATCCAAATCGGTCAGCTTGCCATTGCCAAAGACGCCCACCACTGGATTAATGATGGCTTGATGGCGGTGTTTTTTTTCTTAGTGGGACTTGAGCTCAAGCGCGAAGTGCTCATTGGCGAATTATCCAACGTGAAGCAAATCATCTTGCCGGCTGCCGCTGCCCTTGGCGGAATGATTATGCCGGCCATTGTTTACGTGGCGTTTAACCATCAGCATCCTGAGTATTTAAAAGGTTGGGCAATCCCGACCGCCACCGACATTGCCTTTGCCCTTGGCATTTTAAGCTTACTTGGCAACCGCGTTCCCAATGCGCTCAAAGTCTTTTTGGTATCGATTGCTATTTTTGATGACATCGGCGCGATTATCATCATTGCGCTGTTTTATACCAGTGACTTGTCGTTCAGCTCTTTAGGGCTTGCCGCGCTGTGTTTGCCGTTTTTATACCTACTTAACCGCAAAAACGTCACCGGAATCACGCCTTATGTACTCATCGGCGTCATCATGTGGTTTTTGGTGTTAAAATCCGGCATTCACGCGACCCTTGCCGGCGTTGTTTTGGCGCTATTTATCCCGATGTTTGACAAAACTGACCCTGAGCACTCGCCGCTTGAGGAATTGGAGCACGATTTACAAAACACCGTTTCTTACGGGATTTTGCCATTATTTGCTTTTGTGAATTCAGGGGTTTCGTTACAAGGCGCAGGGATTGGCGAGTTGCTGCACCCTGTGCCGCTTGGTATTGCCGCAGGGCTGTTTATCGGTAAGCAAGTCGGCGTTATGATTGCTTGTTGGCTGATTTTTAAATCAGGGCTGTCGACCATGCCGCAAGGGGTCAATTTTAAACAAATTTATGGCGCAGCGCTCCTTTGCGGCGTTGGTTTTACCATGAGCTTATTTATCGGCGGTCTGGCGTTTGGCGGGGCGACGGCAGGGTTTGATGAGCGCCTTGGCATCATTATGGGGTCGATTGTGTCGGCGATTGCAGGTTATATCATGCTAAAAATCAGTCTTAAAAACTCAGTCAGTCAAAATACGCTCGATTTAACGCGCTCATAACAAGGTTTAAAAAAGGTAGCAGAGGTCATGCCAACGTCTTATCTGAGTCACGGTCGCACCACAGCGGTGGACGACCACAAGGATTTGCAAGTGTTACGGCGAATCAAGCGTTATTTATTGCCAAAAGACTTTGCTATCTCAAACGAGTTATTGCTTGAGCTGGCTCAAGGTTATGATTTAGGCGACCCGCTTGCTGACCCGTTAATTCAAGATGGGATTAAATTTGCCAAGCCATTACAAATGCAAATTTTAAAGCCAAGTAATAACCATGAAAAACCCAAGTTAAAAATCGACTTAAACCGACCGGAATTTCATCAGCTTTACCAAACGTTTAGCTGCCATCCTGATTGGTTTGACCCAAAGCTTGCCGCCATTGGCGCAGCAGCCTATCGGCGCTATCCATTGATGCTCATTTGGCTACTTCGAAATGTGGCGTTAATGGCAGGCTATAGCATTCCGGCGTTGTCGTTGCCTTTAATTCAAACCGGAGCTTTGGTTCATGACGCGCTGCCACGCTTGATGCGGACTTACGCTTATATTTTAGCGATTTCTGAATATCCAAATTGTGATAACCGTCACGACCATCATAACCATCATAACCAGCAAGCCAAATTTGCCTTTGATACCGTGCTTGCCGTTGGCTCTGAGGGTTGGCGGCAGTCTATCAGCGTTCGACAAATTCACGCCCTTGTCCGCCATAAGCTGCTCACTGGAAAACTAGCCGTTCCCGAACTTGCCAAAAACGCCGCTCGCACTCAAGCGGATAATCTTTGGAATACCGATTACTGGGGAATTCCCATCAACCAAACCGACATGGTTGCCACTCATTTGCAATTTTCGCTACTGATTATGCGCGGATTGCAACTGCTTGGCGCTCGCATCAGTCGCGAGGAAGCAGCAGGGATTTTGCATTTATGGCAGCTTGCCAGCTTTTGGCTTGGCGTTGATTTAAAGCGTCTGCCGGAAAATGAAACGGCGTGTTGGGAATGGCTTTATACCTATTTGTCCATTCAGCAGCTTGATTTTGAGGTGGGGCGACCGCTTGCCAAAGCGCTTCACGACTTGCCAAGCCAATTGATGGGCGAGGACAACCGCCGTGGTCAGTTTGTCGAGCTCGTTAACGCGAGCGTCACCCGAACTTTGGTTGGTGATGACATTGGCGATGGGTTAAAGCTGCCCAAGTCCAAATTGCGCTTTGGCGTACTTTCTGCCGTGCCGATTTTATTTGCCCTTGATACCGCAAGACTTCACAATGACAAAGCGGCGCAAAAACTTGAGCAATTTCGCGCCAAACGGCAGGACAACATGAACTGGTGGCTGAAAAAAAATGATGACTATTATAAGTAGCAGTTATAAATAAGCGTCAAAATGAAATTAAAAGTTTAAAAAGTACAATGAAAGAAAAACAAGTTTCAGCTTAAAAATAAAAGCCCTAAAAAATTACGGCGCTAAGCGGTAATACCAATCAAACTTGCGGTCAAAACCGACCTCAAGAAGGCTGGCAATCACCCGACCGGTCAATCCCCAAACGGTTTCGCCATCAACCAAAAAGCTTGGGGTAACAAGGGTGGTCGGAACGCCTTGAATGGGATAGCGGATTTGATATTCGGTCAGCGGCTGATCAATAAGCTTGCCAAAATCTGCCCAAAATATCCGCGCAATCTCGCCAAGCTCAGGAACTAAAATCAAATCAGGGTCAACCAGCGCCACAATCGGGCGAACGCTCAAGCCGCTTTTGGACAATTGCGCCGGCAGCTGACCGAGGATGTTCACTCGGCTTGGCGGCAGCGCGGTTTCCTCGCAAGCTTCGCGAAGGGCGGTGACGACGTTGTTGCCATCGCCAAGCTCAAACTTACCACCGGCGCAGCACACCTCCCCTGCATGGCTGTTTAAGTTCGCGGCGCGGCGAGTAAGTAGCAATCTTGGCTTTGCCTCATTGGTAATCGCCACCAAAATCGAGGCATCGGCAATGGGCGTTTGGTACAACTCATTTAAAATACGCGAGCTTAATGCAATCTCATGGTCTTGATTTAAAGGGTCTTGATTTAAAGCTGTAAAATCAAGGCTTTTATTTTGGCAAAGCGTTTGCAATATCGGTGCTTGTAGCCTTTTGGCAAGCTGACAAAGTAGCGGCTGCGAAATACCACTTGGCAGCAACACACTTGGCTTATCAAATCGCGCGGAATGCGCCGCCATCGTCATCATCACCCCCTTTGCCGTAAAGTTCGTTTGAAGCTTGTCAGTTTTACCAAATTGCCATTTAGCTAACCATAGCCCTCAGTTAGCCATAACCTCCAATTTTTCTTAAAAATGCTGTAATCCTGTAACCCAAGCTAAGCCTTGCCCAATTCTATGTTATCTTGTTTTATGCTATCTTCCTAAGATGACGGTTTGGTTTGCCAAAATCAAGCGCTGATTGGGTTTTGGCAATGCTAAAAAGCATCTCAAAAATGCACAACCCACAACGATTATAAAACTTATCTTTAGCAAAATTAAGGCAGGGATTATGCAGTATTGTCTTCAATGCGGTCACCAAGCTGAGGTCAAAATTCCGGCAACGGACAACATGCCGCGATTGGTTTGCCCAAGCTGCCACTACATTCATTATGAAAACCCCAAAATCATTTGCGGCTCGCTTGCGGTTTTTGAGGACAAAGTGCTGCTTTGCCGCCGCGCCATTGAGCCGCAATACGGGCTTTGGACGATTCCAGCAGGATTTATGGAAAATGGCGAAACCATCGCTGAAGGCGCTGCCCGCGAAAGCTTTGAAGAGGCAGACGCGGTGGTCATTAACCCAAATCTTTACTGCCTTTTTGACATCCCTGATATCGGTCAAATTTACATCATTTATCTTGCCGATTTAAAAGACGGCGCGTTTGGCGTGGGCTCTGAAAGCTTGGATTGCGCGCTGTTTAGCGAAGATGAGATTCCTTGGGATAGCCTTGCTTTTGAAGCCGTTAAAAGAACGCTCAACTGCTATTTTGAAGACCGCAAGCACTGTAAAACGCTTGCCGAGTTCCCCGTTCATCAAGACATGATTGACAAAGACCAAAGCATTAAACGCTATTAAAAATAATAAAATAAGTCATGATAAAACGTCATAAAGAGGCAATAAAAATGATAAATAGAACGCGCTTAAAATATTTAACCCTGACGGCAGCATTGATGACAAGTTTTGGAGCAATGGCAATGGAGCCACCGAAAAACACTTCGCCAAAACCGCCCTTGTCCGCTGCCGACTCCGACCCCAATAAACTGGGCTGGATGCAAGGCTTTCCGCCGCCAAAAGACAAGCTGATTATGCAGCCAGAATCGGACTTTTTTAGCTTTCCGAAACTGCGCTGGACGGTTTGCCACATTCGCGAGCTGATGCCAACCACTGAGGTCAGCCGCGGCATTGGCGCGCCGACCACCTTTGATTATGCGCTAGATAACAAAATTGACGCCATCAGCTTTACCCCAACCGGCAGTAAAAAACCGATGACGTGGCGGCAATCATTGGACGCCAACTACACCGATGGCATCATGGTGCTGCATCACGGCAAAATCGTTTATGAGCGGCAAAACGGCTGCTTAACACCGCTTGGCAATCATGCTGCCATGTCGATGACCAAATCGATGACCGGACTTTTAGCGCAAATCTTGGTTGATGAAGGCGTTTTAGACGATAAAAAACTGGTGGCAAGTATTATTCCTGAATTAAAAAATAGCGGCTTTGGTGACGCCACCGTCCGGCAAGTGATGGACATGACCACCGCCCTTGATTACAGCGAAGACTATGCCGACCCTGACGCCGATATTTGGGCGTATTCAAAAGCGGCAAGCCCCCTACCAAAACCTGAAGGCTATACCGGCGCGAACGGCTACCTTGAATATCTGCAAACGGTGAAAAAAAATGGCACTCATGGCGCGGAGTTTAACTACCGAACCATTAACAGCGACGCGCTTGGCTGGATTATCTCGCGCGTCACCGGAAAAGCGGTTGATGACTTATTGTCCGAGCGCATTTGGCAAAAAATTGGTGCGGAGCAAAGCGCTTATATGACCGTTGACGCCAAAGGTACGCCATTTGCCGGTGGTGGCTTGAGCGCAGGGCTTCATGATATGGCAAAGATTGGTCAATTGATGCTCAATCATGGCGTCATCGATAATCAGCGCTTATTTCCGGCAAGTGTCGTTGAAAATATCGCCAAAGGCGGCGACAAATCTGTCTTTGCCAAAGCTGGCTACAACCAACTACCAAACGGCAGCTACAAAAGCATGTGGTGGCTGTTTAACAACCCAACGCCAATCTTTGCCGCTCGCGGTGTCCACGGTCAGACCGTTTATGTCGACCCTGCCGCCGATATGGTCATCGTTCGCTTTGCGTCATTTCCAGTGGCAAGCAACAGTAAAATTGACCCAACGTCGCTACCGGCTTATAAAGCTTTAGCAAATTACCTGATTCAAAAATAACGCTCAATTGATAACAAAGCAAAAATTCCACGTATAAAAAACCGCTCAATGATGAGCGGTTTTTTTATTTTTGCGATTTAACAGCGCTTAGCTTTTCACTTTACAAACCTCAAAGCCTGCATTTTTAACGGCATCTTCTTTATCATAAGGCGCAAGAACCGCGCGCGTTTTTGGCTTATCTTTTAAATAAGTGGTCGCCACCCGTTTTAAATCGTCAATAGTGACCGCCAAAATTGCCGCTCGCATTTTACGTTGCCAATCAACGCCGCGCTGATGCAAATCGCTAAAGCAAGATTTTATTGCCTCGCCTGCGGGTGAACCCGGTTTGTCCATTCCAGAAATAATTCCTAAAATGGCTTCCTCTAACTGCTCATCCGATTGCGGCGCAGTTAATAACCAAGCGATACTTTGCTCGAAATGCTCAAAGGTCGCCTCAAAGTTCGGGTCGCGGTAGCTGAAAAATTTAAACGCGCAAGCATTGGCATCATAGCCCGCGCCGCCGCCATAAGCGCCGCCTTTTTCGCGGATAGCGCTGTGCAAGTAGCCGTTTCGCAAGTACGGCGCAAGTACCATGAGCGCGGCAGTGTCCGGATGGTCAGCCGGTGGTACTTTATAAGCGCTGGCATTATGATAAACGTTGGTTGCCACCAGCCAAGCCAAGTCGGTTGCCATTGTGTTGTCGTTGTCATTACCTTGAATATTGATATCATCAATAGCTATTTTGGCAAAATCGCTTGGAATTTGGCGGTTTAAATCGTCAAAATCGGCGGATTTTTTATCATCCTGCCAGCTTTTTACAATCAAATCACTAAGTCTTGCCGTTTCATCCGGCTCACAAACGATGATGGCAAATTTAGCAAGGCTGGTAATTGACTTATGCAGCGCCATCAAGCCTTGCGCCAACTCATCCCAAACGCTGCTGTCTTCATTGGCATGCGCCAAAAAGTCTTTAAGCGTATTGAGCGCAGGAAGTCCGCCACGAGCATATTCAAGCCTTGACTGACGGCTCATGGCGCGGCTTGCGGTTTGCATGGCGTAAGCGTGACCGGCGCCAGAAAGCCGTGATTGCCAACTGGCGGCGCGCTGCTGCAAGATTTCTTTAATCCGGCTTTGCTCAGTGAAAATACTGTGCTCCATCACCTCTTTTACCAAGTCAATGGCTTCAGGCTTGCGGTTAAGCGCTCGGGTTGCCACCACAAAATAGCTGCTGATGTCGTCGCGATTGTCAATTGCGGTTCGCTGACTGATTCGCGCGGTCACGCCGGACGATTGCGCCGCTTGTTTGGCTTGAAATTCAAGCGCGCCTATGCTATCTGTACCAAGCTCGGACAACAAGCTTAAATAAATCGGCAATAACGGATGGTTAATAATGTCATCGGCAGGCAGCGCGGCGGTATCTACGCCGTCAACGGTTGGGGTCAGCGGCGTGACCACTTGATAATAATAAAGCCCGTTGGTTCCGGCATCATATTCAAAAATGCTGCTGTCGCGAGCGCTTAATTGAACCGCCTTTTTGCGACCTTCAATAAAGCTAATGTCGGCTGGAACGTCTTCTAACCCCACCTTTGGTAAGAGGCTTAAATCATCCGGCATCGCTTGACGTTCAGCCAACGCTTGCTCTTGAGCGCGAAGTTTCGCTTTGGCGTCATCATCCAAGTTTTTGGCGATGTTATCCAAGCGTTGTTGTTCAGCGGCGGCAAGTTTTGCCGACTTTTGGCTGTCCGGTTTTAGCGTTACTCGAACGCGGTGCGGGTTGTCAATCAAATGGGTTTTAATTAAATTGGGTAGCCAATTGGCATCTTTCACCTGCTCACGAAGCCAAGCCAAATGCGCGTCAACTTCCCAAACGTCCACCGGATTGCCGTCGTGAATGGCGGTACTAAAGCCCTCAAGCATCAGATTTAGCCCATAAGGCATGCTGTCGCCGCCGATATGACGCTGGTCAATCTCGATTTGGTGCAAAATGGTCTCGATGGTGTCGTCATCAATGGGCTTTGAGGCGACCTCTTTTAGCAAGTCCAAAATGCCGCTTTCAACCGCTTCGGCGTGTTCAGGTTCTGAGCCGCGAAGTCCGGTATAAAACACCATTTCAAAATGGCTGTCATCAAGACCTAGCAGCGGACTTGGCGCCGTTCCCAAAGGATGGCTGTCAAGATACGCCCGCAGCGGCGACCCTGCATGCTCAACCAAAACGCCCTCAACCAAGCGCAGTGCCAAGCGCTGCTTTGGGTCGGTGATGCTAGGCAGCAGCCAAGCTACCACGTGATGGGTCTGCTTTTCGCCGTCGGTGTCCGCCGTGTAAGTTTCCACCGCGCTGATTGGCGCAGTTAACCGCTGCTCGGCTTTTGAGCTGTGCTTTTGACCTTGATCAAAGCTCGCTAGCGCATCGTCATGCAGTTTTGCTTGCGTTTTTGCCACCGGAATATTGCCAAAGCTCATAATCACGCTGTTTGAGGGATGGTAATGGCTTTGGTGAAATTCAAGCAACTCCTCATGGGTCAAATCCGGAATATCGGCAGGGTCACCGCCGGAATTGTAATGATAGGTCGTCGTTGGGAACAAGTGATGCGCCACCGAATGATAAAGCTGGTCAATCTCGCCGCTCATCGCCCCTTTCATCTCATTAAACACAATGCCTTTAAATTGCGGTTTGTCCTCGTCATCAAGCTCAACGCGGATGCCCTCTTGCGCAAAATCAAGCGGGTGAATATTGGGAAAAAATGACGCGTCCAAATACACCGCAAGGAGATTAAAATAATCGTTTTCATTTTGGGTGGCAAACGGATACGCCGTCCAATCCGCCGCCGTCATCGCATTCATAAAGGTGTTTAAGGAGCGCTTAATCATCGAAAAAAATGGGTCGCGAACGGGGAATTTTTTTGAGCCGCAAAGCGCCACGTGCTCCAAAATGTGCGCCTCACCCTTTGAGTCCATCGGCTGAGTTCGAAAGCCGACCAAAAACGCATTTTCATCGCTTGGGTGCGCCAAATGGTAATGCATCGCGCCGGTTTTTTTGTGGCGGCTAATCAGCACATCTAAGGACAGCGCTTCAATGGGACGATGTTCAACGAGTTCAAATTCAGGATGCAAGGTCAAATCAGGAGGGGCAATTGCGGTTTTTGGGGTCGTCATAAGTATCCTTTTAAGGTGAATTACCCATAATCATTCATAAACTACAAGGGCAATCTTAAAAAAAATAGTTTCGCCTTTTTGCAAAACTATTCTTTTGGCGAAAAATTAAAATATCGAACGTTCGGTAATCTTCAAATTTATTGGCAAAACGGTCAATGAAAAAAGAATTTGCCTTGCGCCATTATATGCGGCTTTAAAAGCGATAAGTCAAGCAGACCCCCAAAATTTGGCGTAATTTTTCAAAATCGTCATAACGATGATGGCGATAGCCTTAATTTTTGCTAAGCAATTTGTTAATACAATCACGACAATTTAAACCCTTATTACTCTTAAAAAGCCTCTTAACAGCCGCCGAAAGGGGTGCTATAGTAAAGTTGAACAATAATAATAATAACGAGCGGCAAGCTTAAGGAGCAAGGTATGCATTACAAACATATTTTACTGGTAACTGACCTTTTGGACGACGCCGACATTGTGGCGCAAAAAGCCAAGCATATCGTGTCAAACCGCCCTGAGTCCAAATTGTCCGTGCTGCATATCGTCCGTGACAGCATGGTCGGCTTTGGCTATGAGCTGGTTCCTGCTTCAAGCCTTTATGACAAAATCGATGATGAGCGCTGCCAAGAAGCGCGAGCAAAATTGGCGCAGTTTTTGGACAGAAATGGGCTTCATAATGTCAACTCCGAAGTGACCACCGCCATTTCTAACAGTGAAGGCATTGTCAATTATTGCCATAAAAACGCCGTTGATTTGCTCGTCATTGGTCGCCATGAGCGCCACGGCTTAGCGGCTTGGCTCAATGGCGCAACCGCGGACAATATTTTGCCCAATGTGCCCTGCGACAGCCTTGTGGTGCGCTTGGAAAAACCCATCACCAAGCCAAGCCAATCGCTATAACCCATGAAGGCTTGCGCTAATCGCTTTGCACCAAGTCCAAAAAGCGCTGCCAAATTGGACTTTGGTGCCGAGCTTTGTGCCAAACGAGCCACCACGAGCGCGCAAGGTCAATGCCCTTGACCTTTACCTGAACCAAGCTGCCCTCAGTAAGCTCACTGTCAATCACAATTTGCGACAAGCAGCCAATGCCAATGTCAGAGAGCACCATATTTTTAATGGCTTCTGATTGCTGAATTGCCATCAAATTGATGCTGTCAGGAAGCTGCTTTAAAAGCTGCTCAT
Source organism: Psychrobacter sp. GTC18467 (assembly GCF_055397455.1). NCBI lineage: Bacteria > Pseudomonadati > Pseudomonadota > Gammaproteobacteria > Moraxellales > Moraxellaceae > Psychrobacter > Psychrobacter sp. GTC18467. Next base: position 1,728,244 of record NZ_AP038920.1, on the reverse strand, counting down.
CGATAACTTGCCGCGTCCCCGACCCCATCTCCCGAACCAGTAGCGGCACTTTGCCAAGGGTATCTTTATCCATCTCATAGCAGTTTTGTGCCTTGTCAAAATAAGCTTGCGCAAGCCATCGACTGTCAGGCCTAGCAAACAGCACCAAATCATCCGTCCGCCAAGCGCGGCGCTCAACCGCGTGGCTGTCCTCAGGTCGCGGCATCCCCTCAACCAGCGCAATATCAATATTCAACTGCTCAACATCGCTGACCACCTCTTGGGTATTGGCAATAAAAATCTTAATGTCAGCGTCGGGCATGACCTCATAAAGCTTGGCAAGGATGCTTGGCAGCACATAATTGCCAATCGTGGTGCTCGCGCCAATGGTTAAATGACCGGCTTTATGCTGATAATAGTGCTCAAGCGATTGAGCCTGCCCCAAAATTGCTTGCGCTTGAATAAAAAACGCGCGAGCGTTTGGGTGCGGATTGAGCGTCCGCCCAACGCGCTCAAACAGCGGCATTTGCAAACGCTCCTCAAGCATCATCAGCGCACTGCTTACCGCCGATTGCGACAAATTCAAGGCAACGCTCGCGCGACTGGTGCTGCCAAGCTGATAAATACTGACAAATACCGCCAATTGCTTAAGCGTAATTTTCGGAATCGGCTGCGCATTGGCAACCATAACCTGCTGCTGAGTCATGGGCTTTCCTAAAAACTATTTTAAAAAATCATTGTAAAAACAATAGCCTTATTTATAACGTTATTAACCCAGAAAATCGATAGATATTATCTTTTTAATCTGTTTTTATTATTAATTATCTTATCTTATAATATATATAAATAAGCTTATGCCAAATTATCAATTGCTTTGATAACTACTGGCTAAGCAATCAAATTTTAAGATAGGACAAACCTTATGAGCGCGATTTCTCAAGCAGTCACCGGTTATGTCCCGCGCGGACGACATTTGGCGGGGCTTGTGGTCGTATTGATTGGCAGTATGTTTTGTTTGTGGCTCAACACGCAGCTTAACATTTGGTCACATGGCAAAATCGTCGGACTCTCCTCGTTAACGCTTGCCATTTTAATCGGAATGGTGATTGGTAATACCATTTATCCTAAGTTTGCAGAAAATCTTGGCGACGGTGTCATTTTTGCAAAAGGTCAAATTTTGCGATTAGCCATCATGATGTATGGTTTTAAATTGACCTTAACCCAAGTGGCAAGCGTTGGCATGCCTGCCATTATGAGCGATGCTTTGGTGCTCAGCTCTACTTTTTTAATCACTTATTTTTTGGGAACCAAGTGGCTCAAAGTCGATAAGCAAACCACCATTTTGATTGGTTCAGGAGCAAGTATTTGCGGGGCAGCGGCGGTGATTGCCGCAGAACCTGTGGTCAAAGCCCAAGCCCATAAAGTCACCATTGCGGTGGCGACCGTGGTGGTCTTTGGCACGATTGCCATGCTGTTATACCCCTTTTTATACCATTTAGGTTGGCTTGGCTCTTGGCTTGGTGCCCAAAACTATGGCGTTTATACCGGCTCAACCATTCATGAGGTCGCGCAAGTGGTCGTTGCCGGAAACGCCATCAGCGCTGACGTTGGCAATACGGCAGTGGTCACTAAGATGATTCGGGTGATGATGCTTGCACCGTTCTTATTAATCTTATCGTTTGCGTTAACCCCAAAAGCTGAGAGCGCAGTCAGCGGCGAGTCACCCTCATTTTTTGACCGCGCCCGTCAAGTTAGAATTCCTTGGTTTGCGTTTATCTTTATTGCCATCGTCTTTATTCACACTTGGGTCAATATGACGGAAAGCTTTGAGCATGCGATGGTATTTACCGATGATTTACTGTTGACCATGGCGATGTTTGCCTTAGGCTTGACCACCCATTTAAGCGCGATTAAACAAGCCGGCGCAAAACCCTTATTGTTAGGCGCGATTATGTTTGCTTGGTTAATCATCGGTGGCGGTTTAATCAACAGTTTAATTAGCTTTTTTAATTAAAATAATTCAATATAAATCATTTTAATAATTTATCGCTGGTAGCCACCGTATCAGCGATTTTTTTGGCTTACGGTTTTTTATTATATGATTTTGTTAATTTTTATAAGTTGTAACCATATTGCCAATCAAGGCGATATGTTGGTTTTATTTCTGCTTTATTGTGGCATACTAAGGGTGTCTGCAATAATTGAAGCTTGCAGAGCTGGCAGTATCGGTCAACGCTTTGACCCCACTTTTTGCCAGTCATCAAAAAAAATGGACTTTCTAATTTGACTTTTGAATAAAAGGATACGTCATTATGCTATCGACAAGAAGAAGACAAGACGAGCACCTCATCACCATCGTTCACAGCACCCGCCTAAAGCCCATCAAACGCCAACTGAGCATCCGAACGCTTGAAGCTGAGCGCCCGATTGACCAAGCTTATTTGGCAGAGCTTGCCGGCTCTGAAGATTACGTGTCCATCGCTTTTTGTTATCGCAACTACAATGACGTGAACATGCCGCGCCTGAGTATCAATGAAAGCTGCGCGGTCATTAGCCTTGAGCGCGCCAAAGAGATGCTGCGCACTGAAAACATGAGCGAATGCGCCCTTGATTCCGTCCGAATCATCCTATTTAGCGCCGTATCGCAAACCTTTGGTGGCTTCTTGACCGACGGCGAAACCGATAACCGTTATGTGTTGTCAAAAGGTGTGGATTACGCGCATCTGTCGAAGTGCTAATGTTGCTTTGATATAACATAAAAAAAGCCCGTTGAAAGATGGGCTTTTTTGTTAGGTGAAAAAGGTAAGATTAATAATTAGGGTAAAATATTGGCTTGTTTGGCGGCGATAAGCCAGCTTGGAAATTCATCGAGCATGGCGTCGTAAAGTTCTTGCTCACTCATGTCATCCAATTCATCAACTTCAAAAAAGCTGCAATTATCCACCACGCGACCGCTCATATCATCTAGTTTTTTTAAAATGCCATAATTGCGACCACTTAACCCAACAAATTGCCAAAAAATAGGCAGTTTTGCAGCTTTGGTCATAATACTGCTGATACCGCGAGCGTCATGAACGCCGCCATCACTGATAAATAGCACATAAACGGGAACGTCAAGACCGTCTTTTTTATAAAAATCAACAACCTCTTTCATGACCAAAGCTTCATTATTAACCCGAGCGCCAAGTGACCAATCGCGCCAACCACCCTTTGCCGTCGTAATAAAATCGCCATAATTGCTAAGACCAACTTCACCTAAATAAAGCGCGCGCTCACCAAACGCCCAGCAGTCCAATGCTTGGTTGTCATCAAAGCTAACCGCAAGCGGCAATAATCGGTTGACAACTTCTTGAACGTGACCGTCTTTATATTGCCGGTGCATTGAGCCGGTCGCATCAAGAACCAACGCCACTTTGGCAGTTAATTGCTGCAATTGCCGCTTTTCTAACGACACGGTTGCCTTTTTAGCAAGATTGACAAGCTTAGGCGCTTTATCAAAAATGACTTTCTCAAGCGATACTTTAGCAGTGGTATTAACGGGCAACGTTTCAGTAGCATTTTCTTCAACATCGCCGCCAAAGTGCTGAACGACTTTTGCCAAACCGCCATTAAAGCCTTGCGCCACATTGGCAAGACGCCACTCCCCATTTTTCCGGTAAAGCTGAATCAGCATACAAGCTTGCAAGTTGGCAACATCGGCTGATTGATAATTTGCTTGGGCTTTGATTGCTGATTGATTTACACTCATCGTTAAAGATGATACTTGATTTAGCGCGCTGTCCGCCGATAAAACAAAATATAAGCTATCAATTTGACTTGGAAGCTTTGATAATTGAATCTCAAACTCTGCTTGAGCGCGATTTCCTTGAGAGGGCGGCATTTGATAGGTTATCAGCTTAATATTACCGCAAGGCGAAACCGGCTGATTGTAAAACACCATATAATCATCATGAATCAGCTTGCCATTACTGTCTAAAGCAAAGCAGCTGATGTCTATGCCAATCTGACTTTGCCCTGAAAAAGTAATGATAATTGGCGCGGTTATATCAAGATTCAACTGGCTTAAAGGTAGGCGCTGACCGATGGTAAGGTTCATATGATTTCCAATATTAAAAAAATAATTTAGTGGTAATAAAAAAGCTACCTAACTGAGCTAGGTAGCTTTGGTTAATTTAATTAAACATTAACTTACAACGCCTTCAACTCTTCCATCTGCCCCGTCATCGCGGCAAGTTGCGCTTCAAGCTCGGCAAGTTTCGCGCGCTCGCTTTCGACCACCGCCGCAGGGGCTTTACTCACAAAGCCTTCATTGCCAAGCTTTTTCGCCAAAACGTCGGTTTGCTTTTGCAATTTTTCAAAGGCTTTGCCAAGACGGTTTAATTCTGCCGCAGGGTCAATCAAGCCTTTCATAGGTACAAGGACGCGCAGTTTGCCGACCATACTTGAGGACGACAACGGCACGGTATCGCTATCTTTTAAAATCTCAAGGCTATCAACTTTGGCAAGCGCTTTAAATTGGTTTTCAATTCGTGACAATCGCGCAGCTTCTTCTTCCGAGACATTTTGCAAGAGTACCGGCAAGCGAACGGCATTGCCAAGGTTCATCTCACCGCGAATGTTACGAATACTCGCGATTAACTCTTGCAGCCAAGCCATATCCGCTTCCGTTTGCTCGCTGATTTGGTCATTATTTGCCGCTGGATAATCGGCAATGACGATGCTGTCTACATTTTTACGCTCAAGCAGCGGCGCGATGATTTGCCAAATCTCCTCGGTCAGATACGGCATGATCGGATGGGTAAAGCGCAGCGCAGTTTCAAGCACGTTTAAGAGTACAAAGCGGATTTGTGCCTTGCGATCGCTGCTCACCGAGTCGTCATTGAGGCTGGCTTTGGCAAGCTCGACGTACCAGTCGCAGTATTCATTCCAGATAAACTCATAAATATCATGGCTGACCAAGTCCAAGCGGTACTGGTTAAAATGCTGATGAATGCTATTAATGGTACTGTTCAAACGGCTCATAATCCAGCGCTCAGGAAGTTCCCAAAGGCTAGGATTTGCCGCTTTATCAAGCGCTTGAGCGTTGCCGTCTTTGTCAACACAGTTCATGAGCACAAAGCGGCTGGCGTTCCAGATTTTATTACAAAAGTTGCGGTAGCCTTCAACGCGCTTTAAATCAAAGTTAATATCGCGACCGGTGCTTGCCAAGGAGGTGAAAGTAAAGCGCAGCGCATCCGTTCCAAAGGCAGAAATACCTTCAGGAAACTCTTTTCGGGTTTGTTTTTCGATTTTGGCGGCGTCTTTTGGGTTCATCATGTTGCTGGTGCGCTTAGCGACCAAACTTTCTAAATCGATGCCGTCGATGATGTCGATGGGGTCTAACACATTGCCTTTGGACTTGGACATTTTTTGCCCAAAGCTGTCACGAACCAAACCATGAACGTAAACGGTCTTAAACGGCACTTGCGGCGTGCCATCGTCATTTTTGATAAAATGCATGGTCAGCATAATCATTCGGGCAACCCAAAAGAAAATGATGTCAAAGCCGGTCACCAAAACACTGGTTGGGTGAAAGGTTTGCATCACGCGCGCATCAGCGTTTTTGTCCGCCCAATCCAAAGTGCTAAATGTCCAAAGCCCTGAGCTGAACCACGTATCAAGAACGTCCTCATCTTGGCGCAATACCACTTCCGCGCCAAGGTTGTATTTTTGGCGAACTTCCGCCTCATTACGAGCGACATAAACCTGCCCCGCCTCGTCATACCATGCCGGAATGCGATGACCCCACCACAGCTGACGGCTGATGCACCAGTCTTGCAAGTCGTTCATCCACGCCATATACATGTTTTTATATTGCGCAGGGACAAACTCAATTCGACCATCTTCGACCGCATCAATGGCAGGTTTTGCCAATTTTGCAACGGCAACGTACCACTGATCGGTCAACCACGGCTCAACGATAACGCCGCTTCGGTCGCCGCGCGGGGCTTTGAGCGCGTAATCTTCGATACTATCAAGCCAGCCCTCATTTTGCGCTTGCTCAACCAAATATTTTCGAGCAGCAAAGCGCTCAAGTCCGGCGTAATCGCTTGGGGTAGTTTCAAGCTGTGGCTCGCGAGCTTGCAAATCGCTATAAACTTGCAATTGCGGCAAAATATTGGCGTGAGCATCAAGAACGTTAATCAGTGGCAAATTGTGACGGCGACCAAGCTCATAGTCATTAAAATCATGGGCAGGGGTAATTTTGACCACGCCAGTCCCAAAGTCGATATCCACATAATCATCAGCAACAATCGGAACAATACGATTGGTAATCGGTAGGGTGATGGTTTTGCCAATTAAATGCGCGTAACGCTCGTCATTTGGGTTGACCGCAACCGCCGTATCGCCAAGCAACGTTTCAGGTCGCGTAGTGGCAACCACTAAGTAATTTTTACCGTCTTGGGTTTTAACCGCATCATCGGTAAAGTGATAGCGAAAATGCCAAAGCGAGCCTTTTTCATCATGGTTTTCCACTTCCAAATCCGACAATGCCGTTTGAAATTTTGGGTCCCAGTTGACAAGGCGCTTGCCGCGATAAATAAGACCATCATCAAACAGGCGAACAAACACCTCTTTCACTGCATTTGACAAGCCCTCATCCATGGTAAAGCGCTCACGCGACCAGTCCACTGAGCTGCCAAGGCGGCGGATTTGGCGGGTGATGTTGCCGCCCGACTCCTCTTTCCACTCCCAAACCTTGTCAATAAACGCCTCGCGACCCAAATCATGACGCTTGATGCCCTCAGCGTTCAAGCGGCGCTCAACCACCATTTGCGTGGCAATCCCCGCATGATCCGTCCCCGGCTGCCAAAGCGTGTTGTCGCCTTTCATTCGGTGAAACCGAGTCAGCGCGTCCATGATGGTGTTGTTAAAGCCGTGACCCATGTGCAAAGAGCCCGTGACGTTCGGCGGCGGCAAGGCAATCGAAAACGACGCTTTTTTATCAAAGGTGGGCGCAAAATAACCGCTATCTTCCCACTCTTGATAGCGTCCGGCTTCAATAGCGGCGGGCTGATAAGCATTTTCAAGTTCGGATAACGCAGCTTGGATTGAGGTGGTTAAATTTTGGTTACTCATAAGGCTCTCAAAAATCGATAACAAACTCACCATGCCGATCAGTTTGGCACAATGACTTTGACATAATAAAAAGATGAAAAATTAAAAATACAGCTAAATTGGCAATATTGCCCGTTACCCTTGAGCAAAATCACACGATTATGGTCTCAATTTTAGCGTAATTGCGAAAAATTTGTTAGGGCTGGTTGGCGTTGTGGGTAAAATTGTCGTGCAATAGCAAAAAGCCAATGAAGAAATTGGTATGTCATTAAGATAAGGGCGAAGATTTAGCGAAGTGAAGGGATAAAAAAGCAATAACTAAAGATTAAGTAAATCGTAGGATTGGCGCGGCAACAGTTTTAATTTAGCATTATTACTAACAAATCTAACATCAGCTAGAGTTGATAATACTCCGGATACTGACCGCCGATATTTTTCGGGTCGACATTGACTGCCGTGCCATAAGCAATGGCTTCAACCATACCGCCCATTTGATTGATGTTACTGACTTCAAAGCGCAAACCATAAACGTGGCTAAAGCCTTTTGCGGCTGCCTGTTCCCGAAGCCGAACTACCGCCTCACGGCGAGCGCGCTCAAGTAAGGTTTCATAGGTGGTTAAATTTTTACCAAAAATATTTAAAATTTTGGCTACCACCATTTTAAAATAATCTTGGGCGATGACCACGCTGCCTAGCACCAATTCGCCGCGACTTTCTGGGGTCAAATTGGGCTGATAAAAGCGCTCAGTGGAGACGATGATATGGGAAAACTTGGCTTCTGACACTTTAAGCGCAGCAAAATGACGGCGCTCGTTGCGCGTGCCAAAAAACCAGCCAACGAGGATTAACACCAGTAGCGGGGCATAATTGATGATAAGCTGCTCAAAGGATGAATTCATCACCCACCTCAATTAGGGCTAATCAAACGGGTGAAACCTTGGCAAATCTTGCGCAGGCGTCACGACAGGCGCGGTCGGCGCTTGTGGCGGATTTGGCTGGCTTTGATTTGGATAGTTGGGGCTTGCCAGCGGCGCAACCTTCACCGCCGTGCCATAAACAAAAAGTTCAGCCGCCCCTTGAGCAATGCTTGAGGTTGAAAAGCGAATGCCAACGATGGCGTCAGCATTAAGCAGTTTTGCCTTTTTTATCATCCGGTCGATGGCTTCTTGGCGCGACTCTTCAAGCAGCTCCGTATAAGCGGTCAGCTCGCCGCCAACAATGTTTTTGATGCCGGCAAAAATATCTTGACCGACGTGCTTTGAGCGCACGGTGCTGCCATAAACCACATCAAGGCGCTCGGTGATTTGATAATTGGGCAAGTGCTCAAGGTTGGACAGCTGCATGGCGACACCTTTTATTTAGTTAAGCCTGATATTAATTAGGACTTAATCGTTGGTATGAAACAATAAAAACAGCTCCGTTAAATTGCTCTCAATGCTTGCTGCCATCTGCTCAATTTTGTCGCTATCATTGCGCATAGCCACAAGCTCAGGGTCATCTTCACCAATGCCGCTGAGCACAATCATCGGTAAGGTCAATACCGCAACGTCCTCGGCGGTGTCGTCATCATCAAACCAGTCGCTTGCTTCATCAGCGTACATGGCATCAACAAAACCAATCGACCACGCCACGATGTCGGATTCATCAGACAAATCAAGTGGCTCATCGTCCTCGCCAAAGGGCAAGCTGATGGGCGTTTCGTTTTTTAGCTCGTTTTCAATTTCTTGACGCCAACGCTTGATGCCATCGATGACATTGCTTGGGATTTTGTCCGTTTGCTCCTCGAACAAGGTATCTAGCCAATTTGGAAGTGGTTTTCCGATTACCGTTGCGGTCAAAAACCCGTGCGTTGCGACACTGTCAAGAACAAATTGGTCTTCTGATTCATCTAAATAATCAAGCAATTCATCAAAGCTTAATGAATTTTCCATGGCTTAGCGTTCCTTATTCAAGGGATAAAAGTCTTTGGCAAACGACTGTTACAGCTCATCGTCCCAGTCATCATCAAAATCGTCATCATCGTCGCCAAGCTCATCAAGCTCATCTTTTAAGGCGCGCGCCAGACGTTTTTCTTCCAGTAAATTGTCGATTAAGCGGCGTTTTTCTAAACTGCTTAAGCGGGTTCGAGCGCTCGTTTCCGCCTCCTCGACAAGCTTGGCATCGTCGTCGTCGATAAAATCATCATCAAAATCGTCATCGATATCATCACTCATGACCGGCTCCTTCATTGTTGGCTTGGGCAATTGGTAAATATAAAATTGATATATGCCTTATAAAGTTTCAAGCCGGTAATGTCAATCTTTTTTAAGCCAAGACTCCCAAATCACTTGAATAAGCAAAACCAATCAACCCTCGGCAACTTCTGCACCTGACATCAGCACCGCATTACGCGCTTGGGATAACGCGTCGATGATTTCAAGATTGCCGCCATCAAACACCGCGCATTGCCGCTCAAAAGCATTGGTGGGTCGGCTGACGCTGCGAAGACGCACAAAGTGACCAATTTGCTGTAATCCCACTGCCGGTAGTAATACCAACAGCTGCTCTTTTTTACCCACTGTCGTGATCAGTTGACTCATCGCGTTATCTAGCGGAGTGTCGCTAACCCCTGCCTTGACGGGCAATGCAAATCGACCAAGCTCAACATGCTTTTCATAAATGATTTTATTGAGCATCAAATAAAGTTTGCCAAGCATCACACCGGCAAGCGCCACTTTGGCTTCAGGAGTTTTAGCTTGCAGCTGAACCAGTGCTTTTTGGTTTTTAAATACCGGCTCAGCTTCTACCGCAACGCCCTCTAATAATGGCAGTTGCAGTAATTGACTAGTCGCTTGCTGCAACAGTTGCGAACACAATGCCAAATACGGCGCTCGCGTCTCTGGCGTCAACAGCTTGAGCATACCATATTCATCGTGAAATACAATTTGTAGCTGAACGCTGTCGCAATCGCGCTGATCTGACAGCTTTTGGGTCATGATGGTAGGGCTTGATTTGATCGCCTCTGCCGGTGTGGCTCGCGTCGGCGTCTCATGAGCACTTTGCTGAGCTCGCAAGTAGGCATTCACGTCTTGATGGGTTTCACCAAGCGGCAGCTTAGCTTCAGCCTCAGGAGTTGACGGTTTTTTAGCTTCAATTTTTGGGCGATTGTTGCTAGGATGCTTTGGCGACTTTGACGCCGATTGTCGGGTAAAGGCGTTAATTTGCGCAGGGGTTGGTCGCGCCACAAAGCCATAAGCCACCCAAAGCAGCAAATGAAAAATCATCGCTCCAATCACAAACGGCCACTGCATCGCTAGGATCTCACCTTTGCTGATGTCTTTTAAGGTGAGGCTGACCTTTCCGATCACCGTTTCACCATTGGTCGCAATTTTTGCGAGGGTCTCACCTTGTTGAAGCGGCGCGTTGCCAACCGGAACAAGGACATTGCCTTTAGTGTCCTCGATGACAAGGCGCGCCACATCTTGTTCACTGGTATAACGATTGGCAATAACGCTTAAGCTTACGCGGTCTTGATTTTCTAAAGACAGTTTTGCTTCATCAATGAGCTGGTCGAGCATTTGCTCGCCTTTTTGCTCAAGACTGCTGGTGACTTGGTGATCGACACTGACGACCATCAATAACGTGTGTAAGCAACAGCTTACCAACAAAATAATGGCAAACAGTCCTTGCCGTGGCGCTAAATACATCATGATTGATAAACTTATTATGATTAGGAAAGTTAATTCACAAGCTCAAAGCTTATGGCGTCCTGACGGCTTATTTTAGCTTAAATTGACCGGAGTTTTTGGCTTTTTATGGCGATTCAAAGGTAAATATGGCGGCGGCGCGCTTTACGAAATCTTATCACGTCACAAACCGATAAAAAACACTTCCATAACCCTCTATAGGCGGCGCTTTATAAAACTGTTATTATTCCTAATCTTATCTCAGCTGACAAGGAAATATTGAGCTATGAGCAACCACACCTCATTTACGCTTCCAAAGGACAGTTTGGCATGGCAGCAGGCGGTTGATGCCATTGCTGAGCTGCTTCCTGACAAGACCGATTTACGCGATTTTGAAGCGCTGCAATCTCTGCCGGTCTTTGCCTTAATTGTGGTGCTTCCCGCTCATCTCCCTGCTCTTGATGTCCATGATTATGTTCAGTCTTGGGTCGATGATCAGCCCAATTGGCATCTGGTCACGGTAGCTGAGGACAAAGAGGCAAGCTACGTCCAGTTTAGCGTTGAAAATCCGGCGGTTGCGGCGGTTCACGTTGAGGTGATGCCGAACTCTGAAGCGCCGATAACTGAAGACCACAGCCAGCATTCTACGCTCAAAAACAGCAAAAACTCAGTAATCACGTCAAACGTGTATCGCTATTTGCTCGTTCCTGTCACTAAAACGCTGATGCATCCGGCGAAAAAGACCGCCGCGGCGCATATTATTGATGAGCAACTGACCAGCAGCTTACGTCAAGCGCTCAGTCAGCATTATCAGCAAGCTAAAAATGATCCGCTTGAAGCGTTAAATCTCGTCGATTGTCATATTTTGTCCATCGGTCATATGCTGCGATCGCATAAGTTGGTTTGCTTTGATATGGACTCGACCTTGATTGAAGAAGAAGTGATTGTTGAGCTTGCCAAAGAAGCCGGCGTTGGTCAGGAAGTTGCCGAAATCACTGAGTCTGCCATGCGCGGTGAGATTGATTTTGATGAGTCGTTTGCACAGCGCTTGGCGTTGTTAAAAGGCATTCCCGTCACCGTTCTTGATGATATTTGTGCAGGTTTAACGCCATCAACGGGCGCCAAAGCGACCATCAGTGCGTTTAAGGCATTAGGCTATCATACCGTTTTGGTATCAGGTGGCTTTACTTATTTTGCCCGTTATATTGCGGATATGTTGGGCATCGATGAAGTTCACGCCAACCGCTTGGACATTGAAGATGGCTTTGTGACCGGTGAGGTTCAGCTGCCTATCATTAATGGCACAAAAAAAGCGGCAATTGCCACGCAAACCGCCGCAAGGCTCGGCATTGATATGTCACAAGTGGTTTGTGTGGGCGATGGCGCCAACGATTTGCCGATGATGGCAGCAGCTGATTTGGGCGTGGCGTATCGCGCCAAGCCCATCGTTCAAGCGCGAGCGGATGCCGCAGTTAATGTGACAGGGCTTGAGGGCGTCCTTTATGCGCTTGGCTATCCGGCGCTGCGCCAAGACGATTAATTTTTTAACACAAAAAGCTAAGCTTCGGCTTGGCTTTTTTGCTATGTTTTATCAATTTTTTCATAAGCTATTGTTTTATCTTCTTTTTTAACTTACCTTTTATTTTAATTAAGCAATGTTTACCCGTCACTTTGACAAGTTACAAGGAAATGGCCATCATGCCATCATCAAAACCTGCTGTGAATTCTGCCAAAATCAATGCTCAAAACAGCGCTTCTCAAGACCACAGCGCTCAACAAAACCTTGTTGATCCGGCAGAAAATGCCTTTAATGACGCCAATTTACATGACATCGAAGTCCCTCATCATGCCGATAGCCCAAAGCAGCTTGCCGGAATTTTTGCTCGGGGTATGGCAATGGGCGCAGCTGACGTGGTTCCGGGCGTTTCTGGCGGCACGATTGCGCTCATTGCTGGCATTTATGAGCGCTTAATTGCTGCTTTAAGCAGTATTGGCATCAATCTTTGGCACGATTATCGAAAACAGGGCGGACTACAAGGGCTACTTGCCGTTTGGCGAGCGGTCGATGGCACGTTTTTATTGTGCTTAGTGGCAGGGATTGCGACCAGTTTAATTACTTTTGCCGGAATTATTAAATATTTATTAGATTTTCAGCCGCTACTTATTTGGTCATTTTTCTTTGGGTTGGTGGTGGCGACCGTTTTATTGTTGCTGAGCGAAATTCAGCGCTGGACGGTGAGCCGAGCGGGACTATTTATTGTTGGCATGGTTGCGGCAGTGATTATCAGTAGTATGCCTGCCCTCACCGGAACCCCAAGCTTGCCTTATTTATTTATGTCGGGGGCGCTTGCCATTTGCGCGATGATTTTACCAGGGATTTCGGGGTCATTTATTTTGTTGCTGCTTGGCTCTTATGATACGGCGCTTGCGGCGATTCATAACTTTGATTTGCCGATTATTTTGACGCTCGTTAGTGGTATGGCAACAGGATTATTATTATTTACCAAGTTTTTAAAATGGCTGTTATCGCATTACTATCAAGGCACTCTTGCGCTACTTATCGGCTTTATTGCAGGGTCACTGGTCAAAGTTTGGCCGTGGAAAGTTGACGCGCTTGGTGGTTTATCTGAGGCGGCAAGTATCAACGTCATGCCGTGGCACTACCCAACGGGGGCGCATTGGCTGACAACGTTATCATTAATCGTACTTGGCGCAATTTTGGTCTCACTGCTGTCGTGGTGGGGGCGAAAAACCACAAATCAGCGCTAATCGATTTGCTTATTTATCATTAAATTCAACCCCCATTTTAGTTCCTATTGTAAGCGTCATCTAATGTCGTAAAGCCGCCCGATTTGCTTTAGCTTTCGGGCAAAAACTTTCATAATAAAAGGTCAACTTCACCGTAAAATCAGCGAGATGACCGATGATGCTTACCCTTTTGCCAATAAGCGCGGCACAAGCAACGCCTGTGATGGGATTTGGGATTGGGGTTATCACAGGTCTGATCACCGCCCTTGCCCTTAGCCAAAAACGCTGGCTGCTGACCTATTTGGGGGGTGGCATGCTGTATTGGTTTGCCATCCATCTGCTTCATCATAAGCTTTGTAACTGGTTTGGCATCAGCGATTGGCACGGTTATGTTGTGGCGCTCGGCTTAAGCTGGCTGCCCCTATTTATTTGGATAAGCTATCGCCTTTGGCGTTATGACAGCCTCACGGTCAACAAACCAAGCGTTGCCTCAAAGGATCTGTCTTGCCGTGAGCATTCCCCTATTTATGATGACAAATTTCAGCCGCGGTTTCGCTGATTTCTTCATAACAAGGCAACTTTTTACCAGAATCGCCTTTTTTCACACCGATTGTTACATGATACTGGGTTTTTTCTTGCAAATTGATAACGATAGTTGGCAATGAATTGGTTATAATCAGCCAAGATACGACTTAAGTTTTCGCTTTCAAATTGAAAGCTGATGTTAATTAAATACTATTTTGGAGTGACATTATGGTTACCATTCCGGTTTTGGATGTAAAATCTGACCCTTTAGACGTGCTTTTGGCAGTGATCGGCTATCGCTTATCCATGCTTGCCGGTAGCGACAACGCGGACGTTCAAGCGTTATTAAACGATAAAAAAGTGACCATTGAATTTATCAGCGAAGAGTCAGGCGTTGCTCGCAGCTACAGCTTTAATGATGGCAAATTTAGCCAACAATCTGGGGAGGCGGAAAACGCCGATTTGACCGTTAAATTTAAAGACTCCATGACCGGCGTTAAGTTGTTGACCCAAGGTAGCTTGCCTGCCTTTATGACCGCGGTTCAAGACAAAAAGCTGAGCATCGATGGCGATTACAGCCAGTTGATGTGGTTTAATAAGCTTGCCAAGCACATTGTTCCGCCAATTCCTGAGGAAATCAAGCCCTATCTTGATCGCGCTAAGCCTTATGCTTATAAAGCTCAGCAATTTGCCGAGCATTGGGTTGGGGTTGCCAAACATAAACTTGGCAAATAACGCATGATAACCGCTTAAAAAGTTTGATCAGCGAATTTTGAATCATGCTATTTTAAAGAAGGTTGCGGTATACTTAAATAATCAGTTACTGCACCTTTTTTTATGCCTGTGGCTTTATCAAATTTTTATAAATGGTTTTAATAACATTTTTTTAAATTAACCCCCATTTAACCTGCCGTTTGCGCTTTCGCGTCATCCTAAAAGGACTTTTTTTTATGACCAGTTTGCAACAAATTTTGGAGCCAAGCTCAAGCTTTGTACCGTCATTTGCGACCATCAAAAGCCGCGAGGAGGTGGCGCGGTTGTTTGATTTGCCACTGATGGACTTATTAATGCAAGCGCAAAGCGTTCACCGCGAGCATTTTAACGCCAATGAGGTTCAAATCAGCACGTTGCTGTCTATCAAAACCGGAAATTGCCCTGAGGACTGCGGTTATTGCTCACAGTCGGGGCATCACCGCGACAAAACCAAGCTTGAAGCTGAAAAGCGCTTGGAAGTCAATAAAGTGATTGCCGCCGCAAAACGTGCCAAAGCCAGCGGCTCATCACGGTTTTGTATGGGCGCGGCTTGGAAGCACCCAAGCGCTAAAGACATGCCTTATGTGGTTGAATTAATTCAAGAAGTCAAAGCGCTTGGGCTTGAAACGTGTATGACCCTAGGGATGCTAAACGCCGATCAAGCCGCGCAATTGGCGGAGGCAGGACTTGATTATTACAATCATAATTTGGACACCTCGCGCCGCTATTATGATGAAGTGGTCACCACGCGCAGCTATGATGACAGGCTTGATACGCTTGCTCAAGTTCGCGCCTCTGGCATTAACGTTTGTAGCGGCAATATCGTTGGCATGGGCGAAAGCCGCGACGACCGCATCGATTGGGTGATGGAGCTGCTTGCCATGCCTAAGCCGCCTGAGTCCATTCCGGTCAACCTGCTGGTGCCGATTCAAGGAACGCCTTTAGGTGATAAAGTGATTGCTGAGGGTCAATTGTCGGTACTTGAATGGATCCGAACGATTGCGGTGACTCGAATTTGCTGCCCAAGCAGTTACGTCCGCCTGTCGGCAGGTCGTGAAAGCTTGTCGGATGCTGAGCAAGCGCTTGCCTTTATGGCAGGGGCAAACTCATTTTTCTATGGCGATAAGCTGTTAACCACAGGAAATGCCAGTCAATCCAGCGATCAGCGCTTGATGCGCGAGCTTGGACTTCAGGCGCAAATTGCTGAACCGCGAGCGCCAAAAGTCTTGCCGGTGATTGATGCCATGAGCGGTCATGAATCAGCATTGGTGCTTGCCGACTAAGACTTAGCAAGCCGTATTTAAGCACCATTTTGATTAAAATAGCCCTATAATAACCCTGTTATCCTAACTCAGCCGAGAGTCTCATGCCGGAGTATTTTAATTGGATTAAAGCTTGGCACATCATCTCGATGGTGTGCTGGTTTGCGGCGATTTTTTATTTGCCGCGATTGTTTGTTTATCATGCGATGAGCGAGGACAAAATCAGCCAAGAGCGCTTTGCCGTTATGGAGCGCAAGCTGTATCGCGGGATTATGACTCCGGCAATGATTGCCACTTGGGCATTTGGGCTTTGGATGGTGGTGCTTGGTTGGGATGTTTATAAATCACAAGGCTGGCTTCATGCCAAGCTGACCTTAGTGATTTTATTGACCGCCTATCACGGTGCTTGCGGATTTTATCGTAAAAAACTTATGGATAATCCGCACTACAAATCGCACGTATTTTGGCGCTGGTTTAACGAAGTTCCGGTATTTGCGCTGGTCATTATCGTGATTTTGGTGGTGGTAAAGCCGTTTTAAGCCTTGATTATACCGGTCTCATAATATGATAAACGTGGCTTAAATCATAAACTTTATAGCGCGCCGGCTCATGACGACTTTCACCGGCGTAGCTTAATATTAAAGCTTGCTTGTTAGCTTCATCCACCCAACCGACAAATAAGCCGCTGTGCTCAATGTCGTTATAACCGTGATTGATATAATATAGCCAATCGCCGACTTGGATTTCTTCTGGGTTGGCGTAAGGCCCGCCTTTATAAGCGCCCTTTAAAATGGTGTTTTTGCTCACCCCTGCTCGATTAAATACCGCGTTTAAATAATCCCAACAGCCGCCTTTAATGATGGTTCGCTCGTTAAGTGCCATCGCGCGGGCGGTTGCAAGAACATCGCGAGCGGCGCGGCTGCTTTGCGATTCGGCTTGCGATAATAGCGGCAAATAGCTGCTATCCACATTGTCATAGTTTCCTGCGATACCGCTACCACGCAAAAATGCCGGTAACACAGCAGGCGCTTTTGGCGCGGCAACGGTGGTTGGGTAATCTTTAACAGAATAATTTTTGGTTGGATAGTTGGGTTGAATGACCGTTTTCGATTCAGGGCTGCTATTGTTTGGCGATTGAACGATGGTTAAGCGTTTCGCTTGGCTTTGCGAAGAATAACTTTGCTGATTTTGATTGTTTTGATAGTTCTGATAGTCTGGATAAGCCGAATAATTTTGTAAATTCGCATTATTTAAGCTTGCGCCATAAGATACCGGCGTTTGTTGGCTTGCGCGGCGGATAGAGGATTGGGTACTCACCCGCGCCGGTGGCACTTTGATTTCTGAATCAGCGGTTTGATTGCTTGATTTTTGTGCAATTAACTGACTCATGCTGTCGGTCGATAAACTTGCCGATGCTGGACTGACCACTATCACGGCAAAGCCAATGGCAGTATAACCGCCCAAGCGCTTCGCTAATCTCAATGAACTATAACGCATTGCCAACCTCACCTCACAACTCTCACTTGCCAACTGTTCTTTTGTTGGCACCAAAGGCTGTTATAAACCATTTTGCAGCTTTTCTGCAAGCGCTATTGCTGACTGGAAAATTTAAAAGGTGGTAAAAAAGCGACAGAATGCTTAGGCCGTGTTGAACATTGGATATAAATTTCTGGCAAAAAAAATAGCGAACGGTTAATCTTTAAGTTCTCACACAAAAAAGATATCGTTCGCTATGCCTCACACTATGCTCAAAGATGAACACTGGACAAGATTGAAACCTATATTACTAGAACTTAATATCTATGACAAAGAAAATCTTAGACAAACGGTTGAAGGCGTGCTTTATCGCATGCGTGTTGGCTGTCCTTGGCGCGACCTACCGGAGTATTTTGGTAAGCCTAATACCATCTATAAAGCTTACCAGCGCTGGTTTCGCAGTAATAAGCTGATTACGCTGTTTGCTTTATTAATCAAAGACGCAGATCTTGAGTGGGTCTTCATTGATGGTACTCATATCAAGGCGCATCAGCACAGCAGTGGTGGCAATGAGAACCTACAATCCATTAGTAAAAGTGTGGCAGGACGCGCGACCAAGGTTCACTTGGCAGTAGATGCGCATGGCAATCCGATTACCTTTATCTTGTCAGATGGCACTACCCACGATGTTAAAGTCGCACCTGACTTAGTAGACAAAGTTAATTTGAGCAATACAGAGGTTTTATGTGCCGATAAAGGCTATGATTCTGATGCACTACGAGCGCATATTGAACAAGCCGGGACACGGGATAACATCCCTCGAAAACGAAACACTAAGTCTTCTAACGACCATATGGACTGGGACTTATATAAAGCACGACACTTAGTAGAAAATGCTTTCGCCAAACTAAAACAGTATAGGGCGGTTGCCACCAGATTTGATAAGCTCAAGCAGAGTTATGAAAATACAGTCGCTCTTGCTTGTGCTTATATCTGGCTCAAATTATGAATATTCAACACGCCCTAATCCTCTGACTGCAATTTGATGTTGACGTTACGCTTTTGCAGTGCTTGACCCTGCAAAATAGCTTTAGCGGCAGCCGCTTCTTGCTCACTGTCAAAGCCACTGATTTGATATTTAAGAACGTTTTGAGAATTGGTAATGCTCAGCTGATTGTCAATTTGACTGATAGTGTCATCACTGCTTAACGTGATATGCTCGCGGCGACCGTGGGCGTCGTGAATCAGCTCGCCTGATTTTACCCAAAGAATGCCGCCTTGAATCATGCCGCTTTGGGCTTTTTTTTGCTGTTGGCGCTTTAAATTAAACACAAAACTTGCCACGACCAATAACCCTAAGGCGGCAAGCGAATAGCGAACCGGAAACAAGCTCATGGCAATGGCAACGGCAACCGCGCCTAAAAGCAGCACCGCGCCAAACCAAAACAGCCCGTTATCGGCAGGTTTTGCTGCGCCTTTTAAGCTGATTTTTGCGCCGTTTTCGGTAAGTTTTAGCATAATCGATTGCGCCTTTAGCCCTTGTTAAAGCAGTTAATCAAGCAATTAACAAACCGCTTACCAACCAAGCGCGTCTTTTTGTAGGGCGATTAACTCTTTAATGCCGCCCTCTGCCAAATCAAGCATGGCATTGGCTTCGTTTCGTGAAAACGGCTTTTCTTCCGCTGTGCCTTGAATTTCAATAAAAGCGCCCGATTGGGTCATCACCACGTTTAAATCGGTATCGCAGCTGGCATCTTCTTCGTAGCACAAATCAAGGTACGCCTCGCCGCCTTTGATTCCCACTGAAACCGCCGCCACCAAACCAATGAGGGGGTCATTTTTTAGCTTTTTGGTTCGCTGTAAAGCCTCTAACGCATCGATTAACGCAATTGCCGCGCCGGTGACGCTTGCGGTTCGCGTTCCGCCGTCCGCTTGTAGCACATCGCAATCGATATAAATGGTATTTTCGCCAAGCTTATCCAAATCAACCATCGCTCGTAGGCTGCGACCAATTAAGCGCTGAATTTCTTGGGTGCGACCGGACTGCTTACCGCGAGCAGCTTCCCGCTGATTTCGAGTGTTGGTGGCTCGCGGCAGCATGCCATATTCTGCGGTCACCCAGCCTTTGCCCTTGCCTTTGAGCCACCGCGGAACGCCCGCCTCAACGCTTGCGGTACAAAGCACTTTGGTATCGCCAAAGCTGACCAATACCGAGCCTTCAGCGTGCTTGGTGTAGTGGCGCTCAAAAACAATCGGGCGAAGCTCGTTAAGCTTGCGGTTATCAATTCGCATAAATCATTCCAAAATGGTCGTTTAAAATCAAAGTTGCCGCTATCCTAACGCCCATTTTTGCAAATATCAACGGTTAAGGGCTCGAAAATCAAGCAGTGATTGGGGCAATGATTCAAAATCTACTCTAACCCTTCCATTTTGCGAAGCTCTTTTCGTAGGATTTTACCGACGTTAGATTTGGGTAATTCATCAACAAACTGAACGTGGCGCGGTCGTTTATAGCCGGTCAGTTGCTTTTTACCAAATTCAAGCAATTCTTCCTCGGTCACCTTGCCTTTTTTGACCACAAAAATTTTGGGGTCTTCGCCGCGTTTGTCACTTGGAATGCCGATAGCGCCCACCTCTTTAACCGCCGGATGCTCGCTCATCGCCTCTTCAATCTCGTTGGGATAAACGTTAAATCCCGACACCAAAATCATATCTTTTTTGCGGTCAACGATTTTGATAAAGCCTTTTTCATCCATAATGCCAATATCGCCAGTTTTGAGGTAGCCGGACTTGGTAAAGGTTTTTTCGGTTTCCTCAGGGCGGTTTTGATAGGCAATCATCACTTGTGGTCCTTTGACACAAATCTCACCGCGCTCGCCAAGCGGCAATTCTTTTTCGTCATCATCAATCAAAATGATGTCCGTGCTCGACGCCGGAATGCCAATTTTGCCGGTAAATTCGGCAATGGTCATCGGGTTAAAAGCAACCACAGGCGAGGTTTCCGACAAGCCATAACCTTCAACAATAGGAAGCCCCGTAATTTGATGCCACTGTTTGGCAACGCTTGGCAATACCGACATGCCGCCACCAATGGCTGCTTTTAAGTTGGAAAAATCAAGCTCGGCAAATTTTTTATTGCCCACCAAAGCATTAAATAAGGTATTTACCGCCGGAATAAACGCCGGTTTGTATTTTCCCATTTGCTTAATTAACCCGTCCAAATCGCGCGGGTCAGGAATAAGCAGTCCAGCGTAGCCCTCATACATGCCGTACATGCCGCAAACCATAAACGAGAACACATGATAAAGCGGCAGCGCCGTTAAAATGACATCGTCAGCGTTCGGGTCGTCCTCAAAGGCGCTGTCCATAAGGGCGCGAATTTGTAGCATATTGGCAACAAGGTTACCGTGGCTGAGCATCGCGCCTTTGGCAACGCCAGTGGTGCCGCCGGTATATTGCAGCAGCGCCACATCACTTAAGTTTAAATCGGGGCGTTTATATTTACTGGCTGATACCGCATTTAGCGCGTGGTGAAAGCTTTGGCTGTCAGGCAAGCTGTATTTTGGAATCAATTTTTTGATATGGCGGGCGACCATATTAATAACAAAGCCTTTTGCCATACCAAACATATCACCAAGTTTGCAAATGATGACCTCTTCAACCGCGCCTTTATCGTCGGCATCTTGATAGGTTTTGGCAAAGTTTTCGATGATAAACAGCACCTTTGCGCCCGAGTCTTTTAGCTGATGCGACAGCTCGCGACTGGTGTATAAAGGATTGACGTTAACAAGGGTCAATCCTGCACGAATGACCCCAAGCGCAATAATGGGATATTGCAGCAAGTTTGGCATCATGACCGCCACTTTTTCGCCTTTACCGAGACCCAAAGACTGCAAATAACTGGCGATTTGGCGGCTGAACAAATCAAGCTGCTTGTAGCTGATGCTCTCATCCATGCAAATGTAGGCCGGTTTTTGACCATAGCGGCGAAAATTGCGCTCAAAAACTTCAAGCAACGAGGTGTTGTCCTCCGGCATGTCAATGGTCGGCGCAATGTTATAGCGCTCATAAGCCTCAAGCCACGGGCGATTGCTTGGAATATCGGGCATGGTTGGAAACGCGGTTGCTTCAGCTTGGGTTGCGGCGTGATGAGAGGTTGATTGGGCAGGCTGAGTCATAGCAGGTTTCCAAAACAGTTAAAATAAAAATTGCCATTTAAAAGGGCATTTTCAAAAAGTAAAAAACGACAAAAAAAAGCAAAAAAGGCGCTCGAAAACTAATAGCATAATCGAAAACATGGTAAAGTTCAGCCTTGCCTTGTGATAATTTGTGAAGTTTTTCGCAAATTATCACCAAGCTCAACGTTTAAAGACGCTGCTTTATCTCTTTTCAGCGCTTATTAATGGTTAAGACGCCGCTTTGGTTTTCTTTTCTTCCAATGCTCGCAAGTCTTTGCGCAAAATTTTGCCGACGTTGGATTTGGGCAACTCATCGATAAATTCGACATAGCGCGGTCGTTTGTAGCCGGTGAGGTTTTGCTTGGCAAACGCCAAGACGTCCTCGACCGTTAAGCTGTTATCTTTTCTGACCACAAAAATTTTGGGAACTTCGCCGCTTTTGTCATCAGGAACGCCAATCACGCCGCATTCTAAAATCTTCGGATGCGCGGCCATCACGTCCTCAACTTCGTTGGGGTAGACGTTAAATCCTGACACCAAAATCATGTCTTTTTTGCGGTCAACGATGGTGACGAAACCGGCGTCATCCATGATGCCAATATCACCGGTGCGAAAATAATCGTCCTCAGTCATCACCTCGCGCGTCGCTTCCTCGCGGTTCCAGTAGCCTTTCATCACTTGCGGACCGCGAACGCAAATCTCACCACGCTCGCCAAGTGCCACTTCATTGCCATCATCATCTAAAATTGCCACATCGGTTGCCGGCATCGGAATGCCAATGGTTCCGCCAAAAGTGGCTTGGTTGGCAGGGTTTGCGGTGGCAACAGGGGAAGTTTCAGACAAACCATAGCCTTGAACGATGACGTTGCCGGTGATTTGCCGCCATTTTTCCGCGGTGGTTTTTAGCACTGCCATACCGCCGCCCATCGACATTTTAAGCTTGCTGTGATTCATCGCTTTAAACTCGTCGTTGTTGGCTAGGGCATTAAATAAGGTATTAACCGCAGGGAAAAACGCTGGTGGATAGTCTTTATAGTCTTTTAATAAACTTTTGATGTCGCGCGGATTGGGAACAAGCAGCCCAAGGCAGCCACGATAAATGCCAAACATCCCGCAAACGGTAAATGAAAAAATATGATATAAAGGCAACGCGGTTAAAATAACGGGCTGCTCGCCTTTATGCTCAAAATCGTCAAACGCGCTTCCTAAAAAAGTGTCGCATTGAATGAGGTTTGCTACCAAGTTTTTATGGCTGAGCATCGCGCCTTTGGCAACGCCGGTCGTGCCGCCGGTGTATTGCAGCACGGCAATGTCGTTCAATCCAATATGGCTTGGGCGCTTATATTTACTGGCACCAACTTCATGAAGCGCTTGCTTAAAGCTGACACTTCCTGCGATGTTATATTTTGGCACCAATTTTTTCACATGGCGGACGACCATATTCACCGCAAAGCCTTTAAACGTTCCCATCAAGTCGCCCATATTGGTGATGATGACGTGGTCGACCATCTTTTTACCGATGTCTTGATAAGTTTTGGCAAAGTTTTCAACCAAAATCAGCGCTTTACTGTCCGAGTCCTTTAATTGATGCTCAAGTTCATGCTTGGTATAAAGTGGATTGACGTTCACAAGGGTCAGCCCTGCCCGTAATACGCCAATGATGGCAACCGGAAGCTGCAAAATATTGGGCATCATGACCGCCACTTTATCACCTTTTTTTAGCCCCAAAGATTGCAAATACGCCGCCATTTGCCGACTGTATAAATCAAGCTCTTGAAAGCTGATACTTGACCCCATACAAACAAACGCCGGTTTGTCGCCAAATTTAGCAAAGCTTACCTCAAAAATGTCGATGAGTGAGGTATTGTCCGGCGGCAGCTGAATGTCATAGTTGAGCCCAAGCGCCTCATAGGTTTTAAGCCAAACTTTATCGTCATGGCGGGTGCCAACACTTTGATTTTCCATAATCATCTCCTAAATTATTGTTATAACTTACTCCTTTGCCCTTTAACATACACACTTTAGGGAGTGGACTCAATACCAAAGATTGCTTGCTGAGTTTGCAAAGAAGATTGACAGCGTTTGACTGTTTTTTTAAAGTATTTTAAATAATAAAAAACCATGCCGCGATTGATCGCAGCATGGCTTACCTAGCTTGATTAACGGTTGGCAGCGGCATCTGTTGGTGATAACGCTTCGGCAAGATCAAGCAATTGCACAAAGTTGCGCCGAAGCCCATTGGGGTCAGTGGCGCTTTGGGCGCTTAAGCTTTGATTGGCTAAGCGCTTACTGTCGCTAAATTGCCAGTTGTTAATATAGTCACTGCCTTGCAATTTTTGACCAAAGCCGGCAACGGCAATAGCAAACTGGGTATCGGGGTGAGCGCGGCTGATAGCAACGGCATTGTTCGCCAAAATCGGCAGCTCAACCAGTTGCGAGCGCGCCTCAGGGGTCAGCTTATAGCGAACTTTTAAATAGCCCATTTCAGACGATTTGGCTTTTATCGCCGGATTAAGCACTTGCGGCTTGGCGTAGCGGCGCGAATCAACGCTGCCTTTTTGACCTTTTGGCGTCACTTCAAACAGCGCGACCACCGATTTTCCAGCGCCAATCTCGCCGGCATCGACTTTGTCATTGTTAAAATCAGCTTCATTGAGCAAGCGATTTTCATAGCCAATCAAGCGCCATTCGCTGACTGCTTCGGGGTTAAATTCAAGCTGAATTTTGACGTCACTTGCCACCGTATTAAAGGTTGAGGCAAGTTCATCGCTAAAGACCTTTTTGGCTTCCATGAGGCTATCGATATAGCTGTAATTGCCGTTGCCGCTGTCCGCCATTTGCTCCATCATAAAGTCGTTTAAATTGCCGCGACCAAAGCCGACGGTGGACAGCGATATGCCGCGATTGCGGTTGGCTTTGACTAAATTGAGCATTTCCTCAACGCTGCTGATGCCGACGTTAAAGTCGCCATCGGTGAGCATCAAAATGCGGTTGATGCCGTTTTTTTTCAGCGATTTTTGCGCTTCATTATAGGCAAGCTTTAGCGCGTCCTCGCCGTTGGTACTGCCTTCGGCTTGCAGGCTATTGATGGCAGCTTGGATTTTGCGCGTATCATTACCGCGCGTTGCCGGCAGCACGACTTCCGTTTCGCCAGAATAGCTGATGATGCTGATGGTGTCCTCAGCGCGAAGCTGCTTGGCCAATAAATTCAGCGCCGATTTGGCAAGTGGCAATTTGTCCGGCTCATCCATCGACCCTGAAACGTCCACCAAGAACACCAAGTTTGACGGCGGGATTTTTTTGGTAAAGCTTAAATTGTCCACCGCTTTGATGCCAACTTTTAAGATTTGGTTGCCTTGATTGGAAGCGTTCCAAGGTGAGCTGACAAGCTCAGTTTCCACCACAAATGGCGCGCGTCCCAAGCGCTTACTGTTGGCAAAGTCATAATTAAAATAGTTAATCATCTCCTCAACGCGAACGGCATCACGAGGCGGCAAGCTGCCCTCATTGAGATAGCGGCGAATGTTGGCGTAGCTTCCGGTATCGGTGTCAATCGATAAGGTAGCAACGGGATTATCAAGGGTTCGCTGAATCGGATTGGCGATATTTTTTTGATAATTGTCGCGGCTTTCAATCGTTGGTTCGTAATACGGCTCTACGGTCATCATTTCCGCTTCGCTATATGCAACCGTTGGCGCTGCCATATCGGCGTTGGCAACCTCGCTTGCCACCTCGCTATTTTGACCTCGGCTGATGCTTTTTGAACTGGTCGGCTCGCCCATGCTGTCAGACTTTTGAGCGCTACAAGCGGCAAGCATCGCGGTCATCACACCCAGATAAAGCGCTTGTTTTAACAAGGGCTTGGCTAAAAAAGCAGTTTTGGAGCTTGGATTAGGATTCATGACAATACTCCTTAATGAGCGCAAAGCGGATGGATTCAGGGACTGATTTTGTTGCTTAACTTATCAATAGATTTGGCAAACAAAATTAAGATTTTATTGTATTTAATATAGCGAATAAAGGAGCTAAATTCTAATCATTCTTAGTATTTTTTTGCGTCATCCCGCGTCGTTTAGCGTCATTTTGCCCTTTTTAATTGTCATCAATTGCTTTACGATAGCGCCATTGCCCTGATTTGGGCGTTCTGTTTTTAACAGCCGAACTTAAAAAACCAGCTTTAAACAGCAAAAAT
This sequence comes from Psychrobacter sp. GTC18467, assembly GCF_055397455.1. NCBI lineage: Bacteria > Pseudomonadati > Pseudomonadota > Gammaproteobacteria > Moraxellales > Moraxellaceae > Psychrobacter > Psychrobacter sp. GTC18467. The sequence continues at coordinate 1,702,368 of NZ_AP038920.1, read as the reverse complement.
TTAAAAAGTGAATGTTGATTATGTCCGAAAGTGCTACTTTTGCTAACGATTCTTTTGAGTCACAAACGCCATTAAACGAGGCAGTTGACTCGCGCTCGGTTGCTGAATTTACTGAGCAGGCGTATTTGAACTACGCGATGTACGTGATTATGGATCGCGCGCTGCCTAACATTGCCGATGGGCTAAAGCCCGTTCAGCGGCGCATCATTTATGCCATGAGCGAGCTTGGGCTAAAAGCATCCGCTAAACCCAAAAAATCGGCGCGAACGGTCGGCGATGTCCTTGGCAAATACCACCCGCACGGCGATAGCGCTTGTTATGAAGCCATGGTATTGATGGCGCAGCCGTTCAGCTACCGCTATCCACTCATCACCGGTCAAGGCAACTGGGGCAGCCCTGACGACCCCAAATCCTTTGCCGCCATGCGCTATACCGAAGCTAAAATGTCCGCTTATGCCAACACGCTACTGGCGGAATTGGGTCAAGGAACGGTTGACTGGCAAGATAACTTTGATGGCTCACTTGAAGAGCCGGTGACGTTGCCGGCGCGGTTGCCCAATATTTTATTAAACGGCACGACGGGAATTGCCGTTGGTATGGCAACCGACATTCCGCCGCACAACTTAAACGAAGTCGTCCGCGCCGCCATTCGTTTGCTTAAAAATCCGGACTTAACCATTAAGCAATTAACCCAGTCCATCCCTGCCCCTGACTTGCCCACCCGAGCTGAAATCATCACCAGTAAAAAAGACTTGCAAGCGATGTATGAGCGCGGTCGCGGCAGCTATAAAATGCGCGCCACTTACCATATCGATGCCAAAGAAAAAAACCTCATCATCATTGATGCGCTGCCCTATCAAGTGTCCGGAAGCAAAATCCAAGAGCAAATTGCGCGCTTGATGATGGAGAAAAAACTGCCTTGGATTACCGACATTCACGACGAATCCGACCACGAAAACCCGTGCCGAATCGTGCTTGAGATGCGCTCAAGCCGTGTTGACGTTGAGCGGGTCATGAGCCATTTGTTTGCCAGCACCGACCTTGAAAGTAACTACCGCGTTAATATGAACATGATTGGGCGAAACGGTAAGCCGCAAGTCAAAAACTTAAAAGAAATCCTTGCCGAATGGCTTGAGTGCCGCCGACAAGTGGTTACTCGCCGCTTAAAGTTTCGTTTGGATAAAATCGATAAGCGCTTGCATATTTTAGCAGGCTTATTGATTGCCTATTTAAACATTGACGAGGTCATTAAAATCATCCGCGAAGAGGACGACCCAAAAGCCGCGCTTATGACAACCTTTGGCTTAAGCGACATTCAAGCCGGCGCAATTTTGGACATTCGCTTACGCCAACTGGCAAAACTTGAGGAAATGGCACTTAAAGGTGAGCAAGACGAGCTAAACCGCGAGCGCGCCACCATTCAAGAACACTTGGATAACCCTAACAGCCTTACGCAATTGATGATTGATGAGATGACGGACGACATGAAAGCTCATGGCGACAACCGAATGTCGCAGCTTATCGAGCGCGACGAGGCGCAAGCGCTTAAAGAATCCGACCTCATGCCAAGCGAACCGATCACTGCTGTGCTGTCAAAAGCGGGCTGGATCAGGGCTGCCAAAGGTCACGACGTCGACCCGCGCGGCATGAGCTTTCGCGCTGGCGACAGCTATCAGGCGCACTCGCGCGGCAAATCCAATGCCAAAATCCTAGTTCTTGACAGCACCGGTCGCAGCTACAGTGTTGACGCTCATAGCCTAGCGTCCGCTCGCGGTCAAGGCGACCCGTTAACCAGCGTCTTAAAGCCGCCATCTGGCGCGACCTTTGAGCAGCTATTATCCGGCGGGACTGATGAGCGCATTGTCCTTGCCAGCGCTCAAGGTTACGGCTTTATCAATACCCTTGGCAACTTGGACACCAACCAAAAATCTGGCAAAAGCATCATTAACTTGGGTGGCAGCCGATTGCTTCCGGTTGCAGCGTTAGACACGGCGGCAAATCCTGACCACTTAGCAGTCACCACGGACGTTGGATACTTGCTGATTTTTCCACTCGCTGAGCTGCCCACCCAAGCTCGCGGCAAAGGCAATAAATTGATTGATTTAAAAGACGGCGAAAATGTCATCAGCATCACGCCGATGGCACTGACCGACAGCCTTGTCATCACCGCAGGAAAGCGCCACGTGACTTTAAAGCCAAGCGATTTGGCAAACTATCAAGGGTCGCGCGCGGCTCGGGGCAGCAAACTGCCAAGGGGTTTTCAGAATGTGAGTGATGTTTTGGTGGCTGAATAACTATTTAGGGTCAGGTTAGGTGACTACTGCCAAAATAATCTGACCTTATTTCATGATTTATTTAAGCGCTAAAATGAGCATAAACTTGCGCAAAAATGATGAACATTGCTGCGATAATCCAATATTGAATTCGCGGCTCAGGGCGGTAAATGATAAACTGGCTTGGATTTTTGGGATTAATATATATCGTCACAGCATTTATGTTGGCTAAAAAATCCTGCATTGCCGCTTTGTCTTTAAAGGAAAACTTATCCCACTGAAAGTAAAGCTCGCCAGAGATAGATTTGTGGTTATAATCGGTGGTAAAAGAGATATAAGGCTCGTGAAGCTTCATCAATCCTGCCATCTCAACAAGTCTTTCCTTATAGATGATCTCTTTATCCAAATCATAAATAATTCGTTTGTCCCAAATTTTGCCAAAAATAAATGCGGTTAGCCTATCCTTAAGGGCGACAAGAACGAAAATAGCGGATAACGTGTATAATACGGCTAACTCCAAAACTATCTCCTTGATTTAAAAAGATATTCACTTTAAATTGCTTTAAACCCTCGTTAAATATCTATAAAATACAAACTAAAGTTTATTATAGCTGATAAAAAGCTGCTTTGATACAAAAGGACGCCCATGCCAACCCTCACCATCGCCACCGAAAAAATTGCCGTCCCCACCCCAAAAATGATTTTTTTTGACATCGACGACACCTTAAGCCGAAACGGTAAAATCGCCCCAAACAACAAAGCAACCCTTGAGGCGCTTGCCGATACCGACATCAAGCTTGTCATCTCAACCGGTCGCTCCAAAGTCATCTTGCCGCCCGACATCACCGAACTGCTTGACGCCGGCGTATTGGACGCCATCATCTGCATGAACGGTCAATACAGCTTTGACAACGAGCGCATCATCAGCCACTACCCTTTGAGCGCAGCGCAGGCGACCACCATCGCCGACCTTTGCAACCAAAGCGGTCTGGTCTATAAGTTCGACGCCGAATCACAAATCGTCTGGTCAGATGAGCACGAATGGCAAACCACCTACCACGACAAAATCAAAAGCTGCAGCATCATCGACCCCGACTACTGCAGATTTAACACCGTTTATCAATGCTCAGTATTTTTTGACAATCAAGATGAAAAAATGCAGGACGTTAACTTTGATCATCACGCGCTAAAACTGGTGCATTGGCATTCAATTGTAGGCGATATTTTGCCGATTGACGCCTCAAAAGCGCGCGGCATTTTGGACGTTTGTAAGCATTTTTCGGTCGATGCTCGCGACTGCATGGCATTTGGGGATGGGCTAAACGATTTAGAAATGTTTGATTTGGTCGGTTTTGCGGTGGCAATGGGCGATGGTAAAGATGAGTTAAAAGCCCGCGCTAATTTAATTACGGGCAGTATTGAGGAAAATGGCATTCAAAAGGTGGTTGAGCATTTTTTAGCAAGCTAAGCTAATGGCTCAATTTTTGGTTGCTCAATTTCCGCCCAAATCTTACTAAATAGTTGCTTCAGTTCAAAAAGCATTTCGCTACTTAGTGGCGTTGAAAAATGCCGAACGCCATGAACGGGAATGCCATTGACCTCGGTTTTAACATAAAAGTCCATAAGCTTGCTGCTTGAGCTGTCTTTGGTGACCCGAATGGGAAGCTGACGTGATGGCATTTCACTTCGAGACTTTCGCGGATTTTGGTAGCGTTTGATAAATTCATCAAAGGTTCGCCAACCGATACAAACAATGTGCTTGGGCGCAATTTGTGCAAGTGGCAATTGCATTAACTCTTGATGTTCAAGCTGCATTGATTTAGGCAGTTGTTTAAGCTGAGCTTTTACCACGCTTTCGGTCGGACTGGCAAAATAGGACAGCAAACTGGTCTCGGCGCAGCGCTCAAGCTTTGCCACATCACCAAGACACGCCACATCAATCACGCGGCGGGCAAAGCGATTGCTAATTGCTGCTTCCTCAATAAATTTGCAAGGCAAGCTTTTAAAATCAACCAGTTTGGTATTGTTTTGCCGAGCGGTTAAGTCATACCAATAGCGATGACCGGGGTTGATGCCGATAAATAAAATATCAGGATGATTAAGCTTTCCGGTGATAAAGTGACCGGCAAAAAATAGCGGATTGTCCCCCAAATACGGGTTAGCGCGGATTACAAAGTCGTTGATTTGCTGCTGTTTTTGCACCAAAACTTTTTCTAAAGACCAGTCTATTATCGCGTTATCTGCCATGATTGTTTTAACCTTTAATAGCTCATAATAGCTTACGGCATGGTCAAGCCGCCATCAACGGCAATCGACTGACCGGTAATAGCAAGGCTTAAATCGGACGCCATAAGCACCACCGAGTTGGCAAAATCGCTGACCGAAGTTGCTTGGCGAAGCGGTGTGGTGGTAGCGATATAATCAAAGACTTCCTCAGTGGTAAGGCTACTGGCATCGGTAGTTTTGAGCAGCCCGCCTGCCAGCAAATTGACGCGAATCCCAAATTGACCAAGCTCGCTTGCTAAATTGCGCGTCAGTCCAATCAGCGCCGATTTGGCGGTGGTATAGTCGTAATACGTCACCACAGGGTTATAAACCAAGTTGGTTGAGATGTTGATGATTTTGCCCATTTGCTGCGATTTCATTTGTGGTAAGACCGCTTGAACGGTATTGACCGCACCTTGAACAATGCCCTCAATTTGCTGCGAAAAATGCGACCATTTAACGGTTTCAATGCTTGTAAACTCAGCATTTGGATTAAACTGATAATTTGGTAGCGCATTATTCACCAAAATGTCGATTTTCCCAAAGCGGTTAACAACTTCAGCGCTCAGCGCTTGCATTTGTTTAAGGCTGGTCACATCGCCTTGATAAGCAAATGCTGTGCCACCTGCGGCGATGATTTCTGCTACTACCTTTTCAGCAGCGTCTTTACTGTTTAGATAATTGACGCAAACGCTTGCGCCGCTAGCTGCCAATTGCTTAGCGATTTGAGCGCCCAAACCACGACTTGCGCCGGTGACAATCGCCACTTTATCGGTCAATAGCGCAGGAATGGTTATTGCATTATCAGTCATGGTCTAACTCCTTTTATCTTAATTTTATTGCTAATACTTTTGTAGTGATTCAATCAGCCATCATCATAGCATGGTTAAGTACGCTTTTTTTTGCTTATCGCTCCATGTTTTAGCGGCAATTACTTTTGCTTTCGCCCTTTAAATTGCGACAACTCATAACCATAATCATATAACGAATAACGCTATCCGCCGTTTTATTGACCATTTTTACTTGTTAGCTGATTGAGGAGCGCCGTTTTGACCGTAACCATTCATTATCCGACTGCCAAAATTTTGCCAAGGATTCTTGCTTGCGCCGTTATCGCCGCAAGCCTCACCGGCTGTAATAAGGCGGACAATTCGGCGGCAACTGGTGCAAATAGCACCGGCGAGACGCTTAATTTGTACAACTGGTCGGAATATATGCCGCAAGAGATTTTGGACGGCTTTGAGCAAGAAACCGGAATCAAGGTCAATTACACCACCTTTGATTCAAACGAGGCGATGTACGCCAAACTCAAATTGCTCGACACTTCAAGCCAGTACGATTTGGCGGTGCCCTCGACCTATTATGTTGAAAAAATGGCAAACGAAGGCTTATTACAAGAGTTGGACAAGTCCAAATTAAGCAATTTTAAAAATTTGGACACCTCATTTACCAACACCAAAGTTGACCCTGATAACAAATACTCGATCCCTTATATGTGGGGCAGCACGGGACTTGCCATCAATGGCGATGTGATTGACCCGAAAACGGTAAACAGTTGGAATGACCTTTGGCGACCGGAGTATAAAGGTCAGGTGATGCTGATGAATGACTTGCGCGAGGTGTTTGGTATGGCGCTTTTAACCCTTGGTCATTCGGGAAATAGCCGAAACCCTGAGGAAATCAAAGCGGCTTATGAAAAGCTGACCACGCTCATGCCAAACGTAAAAACCTTTAATTCGGACGCTTCAAGAATGCCGTATATCGAGGGCGAAACCAATATCGGCATGACTTGGAATGGCGAGGCGGTCATGGCAAACAACGAGGGCTTAACAAGTCTGGTTTACAAATACCCCACTGAGGGCGCGCTACTTTGGATGGACAATTTTGTCATTCCCAAAAACGCCAAAAACGTTGAGGCGGCTCATAAATTTATCGATTATTTATTGCGACCTGAAAATGCCAAAATCGTGAGCGAAGAAATTGGCTATGCCTCACCCAATATTGAGGCGCGAAAGCTGATGGATGACAGCGTCCGTAACAACCCAACCATTTATCCAAGCAAAGACATTTTAGCCAAAGCGGAATTTCAAGAAGATGTTGGCGATGATGCGCTACAACTGTATCAGCAGTATTGGGATAAACTTAAAGCCAATCGTTAATTTTTATTATTACTCATAAAAAACCCTGCTTAACTGGCAGGGTTTTTAGTATTACTAAGATAGTTTTTCTCGTAACGACCTATTTTGACTTGTCGTCAATAAGCTCTTTCATGCTGTCGCCTTTATTGTCTTTGCTCGCATTTTTATTGGCTTTGTCGTCCGCTTTTTTGTTTTCTGACTTTTTATCCGCCTTATTGTCTGACTTGCTGTCACTTGGCGGCTTTGGCGCAGGAACGGCAGGCGGCTTTTTGGTCTCATCGACACGATTGTCCGCGCTGTTGACAGCTTCTTCTGTCACCGTACGCTCTTCATTAACCGACAACGTATCCGATTGATTTTTCGATTGTTTGATGCTCTCTGCTTTGCTATCACTTGACCCCGATTCTTTTTTGGGCTCAGGTTTTGGCTGCGGTCTTGGTCGTACCGGAACTTCACGCTTGGTCGGTTGCAACTTGACCGTTCGCGTGCGCTTCGAGCTTAAATCTTTAATCGGTTCTGGGCGCTCGTAGTTGTCAATGATATTGACATAACGGTTGATTTCTTCAGGAATAACGCGAACGTTTGCCGGAAGTCCAAAATCGACCAGTTTTGCTGCCCCCATGGCTTCTTGCGGGCTTCCCATCAAGCCATAAGTAAGCATATAGCGCAGCTGATTGTCCTCATCGCGGTAACGAAAGTAAGCAAACTTCTCACGGTCATCGCGACCATCTAAATAGCTGACCACCACGTCATTTTCAGCCACGTTCATCACCTGAACGGTCCATTTGCCTTTATTGGCAAGCAAATAGCGCTTGTCTTTAAATTCGTCAGGGTAATTGCGCAAATCGCGAACGGTGTCCTCAAAGCTGATGGGCTGAACGTCCGCATCAAGCTCATGCAAGGGTTCAACTTGCGTCGGCTGAGTCAGCTCTTCTTCAAGCGGCGGCGCAGTTGCAGCTAAAGGTGCATTTTCAATCTTGGTGGTCACTTTTGGGGTCTGATTGACCATCCAAATTAAAGCCGTGACCACGCCAAGAATAAGGGTCATCATCAACCAAATCAAAGCTTGGCGGCGGTATGAATTACGATCTTGGCGCGTCGCTTGTGGTGATGCGACCATGGAACTATCCTTTCAAAATTAATAGAAGCGCCGCTTAAGCGTTCTGTAAATGGCTGTTGCTACACGCTGACGGCGAATGTTCTAAGTTCGCAGGTTCTGATAGCACTTGGGCTAACAACTCACTGTCAAAATCTTTGGTGATGACAGCGTCTCCTAACGATTTTAACAAAATCAGCCGCAGTTGTCCGTGCTTGACTTTTTTATCATGACCCATCAAATCAAGGGCGGTTGCCACCGAAATGGGCGGCGGCTTGATGGGCAAATTGGCAAGGGTTAACACCCGCTCAATTCGAGCAACGTCAGCTGAGCTTAGCCAACCCAGCTTTTGTGATAATTTTGCAGCTTGAACCATGCCGGCAGCCACTGCCTCACCGTGAAGCCAGTTGCCATAACCTTCATGGGTTTCGATGACATGACCAAAGGTATGACCGAAGTTTAAAATGGCGCGGATTCCCGACTCGCGCTCATCACTTGCCACAATGTCGGCTTTATATTGACAGCAGCGTTTGACCGCCTCACCAAGAACGCTTAAATCAAGCGCCATCATGGCAGGTAAGTTGGTTTCAAGCCAAGTCAAAAAGCCTTCATCCATGATTAAAGCGTATTTGATGACCTCGGCAAGCCCTGCGGACAGCTCTCGCGGCGGCAAGGTTTTCAGCGTTGCCATATCGGCAAGCACCAATTGCGGCTGCCAAAACGCGCCAATCATGTTTTTGCCTTTAGGGTGATTGATGCCCGTTTTACCGCCAACGCTTGAGTCCACTTGCGATAGCAGCGTCGTTGGGATTTGGATAAAATCCACGCCGCGCATAAAGCTTGCTGCGGCAAAGCCGGTCATATCGCCGACCACGCCGCCGCCAAGCGCAATCAAGGTGACATCGCGGTTAAAATGGCTGTCCATCAGCGCATCATAAATCTGGTTGATGCTGTCTTGAGTTTTATACTGCTCACCGTCTTTTAAAATACAAGTGGCAACGTTAAATTGCGCCCCAAGATTTTGTTTTAGCTTGGCTAAATACAGCGGCGCGACCGTCTCGTTACTGACGATTAACACCTGCTGACCTTGGATAAACGGCGCAATATAATCTGCCATAGCAACGCTTGCTGACGCCGCTTGATGAGCCACTTGGGTGATGACAATGGGATAATCATGGCTTTGGGTTTTTACCCACAACCCATCATCTTTGTTTTGTAGCGTTGGCATTGAGGTGCTAACAGTCATCCTCTACTCCTAAATGTAATTGTCCGTAACCCGCTTTGGCTATTATAAACCAACTTTGTTGCTAAATTTCATCATCGCTCATGGGCGCTTGCAAACGAATGGCAGTTAAATCAAAGCTGCTGCCAAATTTTTCATCGAGGCGCTCGATGAGCTGCTGAACCATATGCCGCGGATAAGTGTGACCGGTGGGCAAAATAATATGCGCCGTTTCCCGATATAAAGGGTCACGATGCTGATATAAATTTTGCAGCACCTGCCTTGGGTTGGGATTTTGTAACAGCGGTCGCGATTTGTCTTTTGCCGTTCGGGAAAGCTGCACCTCGACAGGGGCGTTTAAATAAACCACAATGCCACGGTCATGCAGGGCTTGACGATTGGCGGCATTCATGACCGCGCCGCCACCGGTCGCTAAGACAATATTTGGGCGTTTGGTTAACTCATCAATGGCACGGCACTCGCGGCTACGAAACCCAGCTTCGCCCTCTTTGGCAAAAATCCAAGCAATATCTGCGCCTGATTGCTCCTCAATAAACCAATCACTGTCGATAAACTCACGACCAAGCTGCTTGGCAAGTAAGCGTCCGATCGTCGTTTTCCCCGCGCCCATGGGACCTACAATAAAAATTGATGGCAACGATTCTACCATATCACCCAACTTAAATATAAATGAACTATCATATATTATATTTTCTTTAAAGCAAAATAAAAAAGAGTAGGTAAATTCGCCTACTCTTCTATTGTTAAAAAATAATCAAAATATACTTATACTATGCTGTATTTTATATACTGCTATAACTTAATATTTGGTACTCATATTTATAAGCAGCCGCATCTTTTAAACAACCAACAAAAGTTTTTCCCTTTGGTGAGATATAAAATTCTTTATTATATATTTCTGTTCTCATACCAAGAGATGTAGTTTGTGTGTAAGCTTTAACTTGAACTAAAACTTTGTATGCTTCCTTATTATTTGAAGAGTAGATATATACATCATTACCGTTAGAACTATTTCCCATAGAGCACATACCTCTTTCATTAAAAGTTAAATAGACATCACGTAAAGCTGCATGGGACGTAGATATACTTATTACACTAATATTAAGAAAAAGAAGGGCTGAAGCTAAGATACCATTTCTCATATTTTTTCATCCTATTATATCTATAATTATTTCATAATGACTTTTTAATATAGACTTAAGTTTATTAAAAGTCAAAATATTCTTTAGCTTAATCTAATCGACTAGTACCATCGTTAATTAGCTTTGGTGTAATAAAGATAAGCAACTCTTCTTTTTCATTTCTTCGAGCATCGCGACGGAAAGCTTTGCCAATATAAGGCAAATCCCCTAAAAATGGTACTTTTTCAACCCCCGTTGAATTGCGGTTTTTAAAGACACCACCTAAAACAAGAGTTTGACCATCTTCAACGATGACATTGGTTGAGATTGAATCTTCAGCAATAGCAACCTGCCCATCAAGAGATGCAACTGGCCTACCGTTAGAAATATTTAACTTTAAGCCGATTTTGCCATCAGGGGTGATATTTGGCGTCGCTTCTAAACTTAGTGCTGCCTCTTTAAAGCTGGTGGCAGTTGCGCCACTTGCTGATGCTTCTTGATAGGGAATTTGCGTTCCTGAGGAGACTTTTGCCGTTTGCTTATCGGCGGTCAAAATCTTCGGCGTTGAAATCACCTCACCGCGATTATCGGCTTGCAGCGCTGACAATTCCAAATCAAGCATGAAATCGGACATGCTTAAAAGTCCAAACGCAATTCGCCCTGCAGGGTTGGCAACGCCTAAGTCCACGTTTAAGTTATCAGGGCGGCTGATGTCATACTTTGGATAAGAGACGGTTTGACCATTGATAGTGGTGCTTTCAACGTCAAAGTTCTTCAAATCCCAAAGCGTTTGGTCACTGCCGCCGACCAGTAAGTTGCGGTTGTTGGCGGCGCCATTGGATAAAATACCCCAGCGAACGCCGATTTCTTTACTAAAGGTATCCGTTGCGCTCACAATCCGCGCTTCAATCATCACCTGCCGCACTGGAATGTCAATTTTACTGATGAGCTTATGGATATTTTCGATACTGGTGGCAACGTCTTTAACGATTAGCGTGTTGGTGCGCTCATCCACGGTGACCGTGCCGCGATTAGACAGTAGCGTATTGTTGTCATCAATCGTGTTATTGGTCGTACCGCGGTTGCTCGCGCCGCTGCCTTGTGAAATGAGGTTTAACACATCGGCGGCTTTGGCATAGCTTAAGCGAATATATTCGGTTCGCAGGGGTTCAAACGCTTCTACAGCGCGCTGAGCCTCAAGCTCCTGAGCCTCTTGCTGCGCAAGTTCAGCAGCCGGTGCGACCAAAATGACGTTGCCATTTTCGCGTTTGCCCAAATTTTTACTTTTTAGAATAATATCAAGGGCTTGGTCCCAAGGAACGTTGATTAATCGCAGGGTAATATTACCGGCAACCGAATCGCTTGCTACGATGTTCATACTGGTAAACTGGGCTAAAATGTCCAAAACGCTGCGGATTTCAACGTCCTGAAACTCCATAGATAGCGCTTCACCAGAATACACTTTTTCTTCAATGGTCGGTTCGCGCAAGAGTTCAGGCTTACTGATGCCAATGGTTAATTGGTTTCCTGATTGGTAAGCTTGGTACTCATAATCGCCGGTCATGTTAATGGTAACGACGCCATTTTGACCTTGGTTTTTGGTATCAATGCTAGCGACCAAACCGCTATTGATATTTAAGCGGCGCAGCAAGTTGCGTGGGACAGTGCTGCCGGTCATACGAACCACAAGTTTATTGCCTTGGCGCTGAACATCAACTGGAATGGCTTCATTGGCAAGGGCGATATTGACGCTGCCGCCGCCATTGGCACCTGCCGTAAAATTCAGCGCGCTTAAGCCATCATAACTGTATTGGCGACTGACTTGAGTTGACGCAAGCTTAGGGTCAAGAAGTGGGTTGACCCGAACCACCATGGTGTCTGCAGGAACCTCAGGCTTGGTAATAACAGTGTTGCTTGCCACAATTGGGGTCACGGCGGTACTGCTGGTCTCAACAATAGGCGTTACCACAGCGGTGGTGGCAATAGGCGCATCATCGGTGACGACGACTGCAGTTTGCGTGACAGGAACAACCGCCATAGGTTGGGCTCTGACGACGCGGCGAATGACCGTGTTATTCGTTCGATTAGGCTCAGTAATGGTCAACAATAAATCGTTGCCACTGACTGTGGTCGTATAGCTGCCCTCGCCACTTAACCCAACAATTAAGCGGGTGGTGTCGTCATTATTTAAGGTCGTGATGTTCTGCACCAGACCCGTATTATAGTCCGTTGAACGGCTCACAAGACCGTTTTGCACTTTTTCAAAGTCCAAAACCAATCGGCTTGGGTCTTTAAGCTGATAAGCTTTGGGCTGGACAGGAGCGCCGTTAAAGCTCAGTCGTAATTGGGTGACGGCAGGAGCGGTTTGCGTCACCACGACATTATTGATGCGTTCAGCGGCATGGGCGTTTGATGTGATGGCAATCATGCTCATGCTAAGCATAGAGACCGCAAAAGTCGAGGAGACGCGGTTATTGGTCAACGCGCCCCAGTGTTGGCGTTTGGTCATTAGTTATTCCTCAAAAAATATGCCAAGTTAGCTGATGGGGGATACCAGCGACTGCGGGCGTTCAACAAAGCCTGCGCGGCTGTCTGGCACAATTTCAATCAAATTAATTTGGGTTGGGGTAATCTCAACAATTCGGCCGTCGTTTAGACCAATATAATCGCCAACTTTGACGCTTGCCACTGAGCCATCCGGACGCTGAACCAGCGCAAACTGCTGACCTTCAGGGGAGATGACCATACCGCGAAAGGTCAGCTGAGCCAATTCAAACTGCTCGAGCGGTTCTTTTTCACGAGTAATGTCTGGGCGAACACTGTCAAGGGCATTGGTGGGCGCTTGAATATTTACTAAACTTGGCGGCAAAAATGGGCTTCGCAGCATACTTGAGCTGTAAACAAAATCCTCAATCACTTCAGCTTGTGGCGGCGGGGTAATGGGCTGAGCGGATTCATTGCGGATCTGCTCCATCGCTTCTTGAGCAAGACCTACCCGATCGCTACAAGCGGTCACACCAAGAGCCATCATTATGACCAACGTTAAGGGCAGTTGCTTGGTTGTCATCAGTTGCCTCCTGCCGAATCATCTGTCGTTGCGGTTTCAGCGCCTTCTGCTGCGGCCTCATCCTCTTTAATTTCTTTTGAGCGGTAGGTTTTGGTTTGTAAGACCAAATTAAGCTCAGGCAAAGTATCAAGAGTCGGCTGAGGATTGGTGACTTCAAAATCATGCATGGTAATGATCCGTGGCAACGCCGCAAGACCACTGATAAAGCTACCAAATTGGTGATAGTCCCCTAAAGCAGCAATGCGAATAGGCTGTTCAATAAAAAATTCATTTTCAACTTCAGGCTCAACGGAGATGTCTTGAAAACGAATGTTGCTGCCAACGCCCGTCATGTTAATGCCCTCGACCAACTCAGACACCCGAGTGTCTTTAGGAAGCTGGTCTAACAGCGCATTAAACTCCGTTTCCATTTGCGTCACTTGAGCTTTATACGCTTCTAAATGCCGAGCTTTTGACTCTTTTTGGCGATAGCTGTCAAGCAGCGTTTGCTGCTCAGATTCAGCGGCAGTAATTTCATCGATTTTGCTGCTAATCGGCAACGCCCAAGCTAAAGCGGCAATAAAGCCAACAATAAAGCACAGTAAAGTGATTTTAACCGCAACCGGCCAGCTGCCATAGTTTTCAGGATCAAGCGACTCAAAACTGCGGCGAAACTCATTGAAATCAAATGGTTTTTTATCTGTTGCCACTTTTTTCTTTTTTAACAACACCTTTTTACGGACAAGCTTCATGCGCCACCTCCAGCATCAGTTGCCACTGCGACCTCAGCTTGTGTGTCATCCGTTTGATCAAGCTTTGAGGCAAATTCAACCTGTGTCGTAATGACAAATTGCACATAACTGTCCTCAGGATACACCGGTCTTGGCGGCGCGCCATCGGCAGTAGGCGCCGTATTGATTTCAGGAGCAGCTTGATAAGCGGTGATGTTTTGCTGAATGTTTTGCACCGCAGAATTGCCCATCCATTGACTGTCATCTAAATTACGAATCAAACTTGAAACCACATTTGGGTTGTCCGCCATTCCTGTTAAGGTCAGCAAATCCCCTTCTCGCTTGAGGTTGGTCAGATACAAAGCTGGCGGAATTGCTTTAGCAATATCATCCCACAAGTGAACCGGAATGGGCCTGCGACCTTGCAAGTCTTGAATGACCTGCATTCTGGAAATGATGTCATCGCGGCGCTGCTCAAGGGTATCGATCTCTTTGAGCGCGGAGTCTAATCGGGCGTTTTCTTGTTCAATCAGCGCATTGGCATCACGCTGATCATTCAACTCATTATTAAAATAACTCCAAGCGGCAAATGCGGCTAATAATGCCAGTAAGGTGGTCGCCGCCACCAGTGCAATAAATTCTTTATTTCGCCGTTCGCGCTCTTCTTGTCGCCATGGCAATAGGTTAATGCGAGCCATCAGTCAAAGCTCCTTAATGCCAGACCGCAAGCGGCCATCAAACTTGGCGCATCTATGCTTAATTGCTCATTATCAATATAAGGGTTAATGGTCATATTAATAAAAGGATTGGCGATCGTTACCGGAACGCCCAATTTTTGCTGAACCATTCCTGAAAGCCCAGGAATGGAGCTGCTGCCACCTGCCAGTACCACATGATCAATGCTGTTATATTGACTTGAGGAAAAATAAAACTGCAGTGATCGGGTGATTTGCTGAATGGCATTTTCCATAAACGGGGTTAAAATTTCTGGATAATAATCGTCAGGAAGGGTTCGCTCGCGCTTATTGATGGTCGCCTCCTCAAACGACAACCCATAACGGTTTTGGATGCTCTCAGTTAACTGCAAGCCACCAAACAGCTGCTCACGGCTATAAACAAACTCACCATTTTTGACCACGTAAAGCGTCGTTTGATAATGACCAATATCTACAAGCGCCACAAGCTCTGGCATATTGCTTAAGCTATCCACCATAAGTCCAAAAGCCCGTTCAACGGCATGGGACTCCACATCGACGATTTTGGTTTTTAGACCGCCAAAAGTGAGCGCATCAACGCGCTGATCGACATTTTCGGATCGTGATGCAACAAGGAGCACCTGCACCAAATTGTCGTCAACCAATGAAGGTCCAATGACTTCAAAATCTAAGTTAACTTCATCTAAAGGATAAGGAATATACTGGTCGGCATCTAAACGAATTTGAGCTTCGCGCTCAATATCCGTTAAGTTGGCTTCCATATCGATAATTTTGGTGATGACCGAAGACCCTGAAACCGCAGTGGCAGCATCTAAAGCGCTGATTTGACAACGCCGCGCTAAGCGGGCAATTGTCTCGCCTACTGCTTCACTATCAACAATCGTTTTATCCACAACGATTCCGGGCAATAATCGTTCAATACCATAAGACTTTAAATGAAAAATACCTTGTTGACGCTGAATATCAACAATTTTTACCGAAGTTGATGAAATATCAACTCCAATTAAATGCCGACTTTTCGCTGAAAATAGCCTCACAAGCGCAATACCTTATGTGTTTGATACGGATTGATGGTTTTTTGTAATAGTCAACTACAATACGTTACTTGCCCGACATATTCAAGTGATTAAATCTAATAATTGAATTAAATTACACTTTTCATTTCACCTCAATGTCCGCTTCAAGGTATAATAAATCATTTGTCACAATTATTATCTAATAAGTTTTTCTTATGACCCAGAACCCTGCTACCGTCCGTCTCATCCAAATCTTGGTGAGACTTGTCGTTGCCTGTTTGGCTTTGGCGCTGATCTTAATCCTTGCTGTCCCTATTGGGTTTTATGGCATGGCAATGTACCTCTCCCCAACCTTGCCAAGCGTTCAAGAAATTAAAACCGCAAGCCTTGAGATGCCGCTACAGATTTACAGCCGCGATGATAAGTTAATTGGTCAGTATGGGAATCGCATGTCGCTGCCGGTGACTTTTGATGAAATTCCAAAAAACATGACCAATGCCTTTTTAGCGGCAGAAGATTCAAGCTTTTTTCAGCATAGCGGTATTAGTATTAAAGGTCTGGGGCGAGCGGTGACCGAAGTGGTCACTGAAGATGATGGTCAAACGGGCGGCTCAACCATCACCATGCAGGTGGCTAAAAACTATTTTTTAAGTCCAGAGCGTACCTTAAACCGAAAGCTGACCGAGCTGTTTTTAGCGCGCAAAATGGAAGATGAGCTCAGCAAAAACGAGATCTTAACTTTATACGTCAATAAAATTTATTTGGGCGAAGGCGCTTACGGTATTCGTGCGGCAGCTCGAAAGTACTATAGTAAATCGCTTGATAATTTAACCATCGCTGAAATGGCAATGCTGGCAGGGCTTCCTAAAGCACCGTCAAAATACAATCCGGTTGCCAACCCAACTCGGGCGCTCACCCGCCGCAACTGGATTATTGGGCGGATGCATGAGCTTGGCTATATCAGTACGGCTGAGCGCGACAAAGCCTTAAAAGCGCCGATTGGTTTGAAAATCTACCAAGAAAAACTTGATGTCAATATGCCTTATTTGGCAGAAATGACCCGTTATGCGCTTGTCAATCGTTATGGGGAACAAGTTATTAATGGCGGTTGGCGCGTTCGCTTAACCGTTGATAGTCAAGCGCAGGTTGATGCTGAAACAGCGGTTCTTAAAGGCTTAGTGGCTTACGATCACCGCCATGGTTGGCGCGGTGCTGAAGCCAACAGTGAACCACTAGAAAAATTTGAACGCTACGGCAGCATGTATCCTGCTAAAGTGTTAAATGTTAAAAGTCGCAGCTTTGATGCCTTAATGCCCTCCGGTGAGACCGTAACGGTCAATTGGTCAGGAATCAGTTGGGCGCGAAAATACTACTCAGCCAACCGTGTTGGCGGCTCACCAAGTAACGCAGGTCAAGTCGTCAAAAAAGATGATATTATCCGCTTGATTAAAACCGACAGCGGTAACTGGCAGTTGGCTCAGATTCCCAAAATTCAGGGCAGCTTGGTGTCTTTAAATCCTGATACGGGCGCGGTTAATGCCTTGGTTGGTGGCTTTGATTTTAACCACAGTAAGTTTAACCGCGCTTTGCAAGGTTGGCGGCAACCAGGATCCACCATTAAGCCACTGGTTTATACCACCGCGCTTGAAAAAGGCTATCGACCAGACAGCATCGTTTCTGACCGTCCCATTCAAGTGGGAAATTGGCGACCAAAAAATTCCGATGGTCGCTTTTATGGCGACATGACCTTGCGCCGTGGTCTGTATTTATCACGAAACCTTGTTTCAATTCGGTTATTGCAAGCCGTTGGTATCTCAGACACCCGCAACTTACTCGATCAGTTTGGGCTTGATAAAGAAAAACTACCAACCACCTTATCTTTAGCCTTAGGCACTGGCGAAGCCTCGCCTTTGCAGATGGCAACCGCGTATTCCACCTTTGCTAATGGCGGTCATCGCATTCAGCCCTATTTTATTGAGCAAATCTATAACTATGACAACAAGCTGCTGTTCCAAGCCAATCCACAGCAAGCTTGCGCGGTTTGTTTTAATGAACAGTTAGAAGATTTAAATAAAAAGCTGATTGAAGATCATAACGCAGCAAAGGAGGACGACGCGTTAACCAACGACAAAACGGACAACAAAGATCGTCCTAAAAAAGACAAAAAATCTAAGCCAACCGCTGAAGATCTGGAAAAAGCTGCCAAAATCAAAGCGGCAAAAGAAGCTTTGATTTATGACGCCAGCCCAGCAGCGGACCGCTTAAAAGCGCCGCCGGTTCAATACGTTTTTGCCACTCAAGCGCCGCGAATTTTGCAGCCACGCGTCGCTTATGAAATGGCGGATATTCTTCGTGATGTGGTTCAGCGCGGAACGGCAAGGCGCGCCTTAGCGCTTGGTCGCAGTGATATTGGTGGTAAAACCGGAACCACCAACGAAGCTAAAGATGCTTGGTTTGCAGGGTTTCACCCCACCAATGCCACCGTGGTTTGGATGGGCTTTGATCAACCCTCGCCCATGGGTCGCAGCGAATTTGGCGGCGTTGCTGCCCTTCCGGTTTGGATTGACTTTATGCGACCGCAATTAAAAAATACCCCAAAACAGTGGGTATCGTTAAATAATCGCGCCAAGTCTGAAAAACAAAAGCAGCGTATTATTGAAATGACCGATGGCGGCGCTGTAGCTGCAGACGATGAAGATGTTGACTTAGATGAGATTAAAAAGCCCGTTGCGCCAAAACCACAAAAGCGCCCGCTACCAGAGCTTGAAGATGAATTGACAGAAGGCGTCAGCAATGAGCGGCTTCCAATAGAACCATAATACTTTAGAAAACCAATAAGCAGCTTGAATAGCTTGTCATCATTCAGCTGCTTATTTTTAATTAAATAACTTGAACACAAAAAAAGCCAGCATCACGCTGGCTTTTTTCGTCTTAAGTCAATAATTACGAATTGTCTTGACCAAGTTCTTGAGCAAAGGCTTCATCAAAGCTGGTAAAGTCTCTGGTTTCAGAGCTTGCGGTAATGTCAAATGCCGCGCTCAAATCCGTATCTTGCAGTTTTTGCTCCAGTTTTTCTTTGCGTGATCTGTGATACGCAAGTCCAGTTCCCGCCGGAATCAAGCGACCAACAACCACGTTTTCTTTCAAGCCGCGAAGGTCATCGACTTTGCCGGTAACCGCAGCGGCGGTAAGAACGCGCGTGGTTTCTTGGAACGATGCTGCCGAGATAAAGCTTTCGGTTGCAAGGCTGGCTTTAGTAATCCCTAGCAATTGACGCTCAAACTGAACGGGGAATTTATTTTCCTCAATCAACTTGGCATTCAATGCTTTAACATCCGCGTACTCAACCTGATCGCCTTTAAAGTAATTTGAATCGCCGCCATCGGTCACTTCAACTTTACGCAGCATTTGACGAATAATGACTTCAATGTGCTTGTCGTTGATTTTCACGCCTTGCAAGCGATAAACTTCTTGAACTTCATTAACGATATAGTTGGCAAGCGCCGTTTCGCCTTTTAAGCGTAAAATGTCGTGCGGGTTTTGCGGACCATCAGCAATGATCTCACCGCGAGCAACCGTTTCGTTTTCAAAGACGTTGATTTGACGCCATTTTGGAATCAGTTCCTCATGGACTTCGCCGTCTTCGTTGGTAATGATAAAGCGGTTTTTGCCTTTGGTTTCTTTACCAAAGCTGACCACACCCGTCATCTCAGCCATAATCGCATGGTCTTTTGGTCGGCGAGCTTCAAACAAGTCAGCCACGCGCGGTAGACCACCGGTAATGTCTTTGGTTCCTGATGAGGCTTGCGGAACGCGACCAAGTACCGACCCTGCCGCCACTTCTTCACCGTCGCTCACGCGGATGATGGTTTCAGCCGGCAAGAAGTAAACAACTTCTTTACCTTCATCGGTATTTAGAATAATGGCAGGTCGCAAGTCTTTAGCCGCACTTGAGCGGTCTCGCGTTGCCAAAATCTCAAACGAGCTCATTCCCGTGGCTTCGTCGATTTTCACCGTTGCCGTCATACCATCGGTAATATCGCTAAAGCGCGCTTTACCGGCAAATTCAGTGATAATTGGGTGGGTATGCGGATCCCACTTGGCAATGGTTTGACCGGCATCCACCAAGTCTTTATCACGAACCAACACGCTTGAGCCGTAAGGGACTTTATAGCGCTCACGCTCACGACCAAGCTCATCCGTTAAGGCAATTTCAGCGGAGCGTGAGACGATGACCAAGTGACCATCAACGTGCTCAACCGTCTTCATATTCTGGAACTGAACCTGACCGCCATTTCGGACAGAGATGCTGTTATCCACCGAAGCTGAGCTTGCTGCCCCGCCCACGTGGAAGGTTCGCATGGTCAACTGAGTTCCCGGCTCGCCAATCGACTGAGCTGCCATAACCCCAACCGATTCACCAATGTTCACTTTATGACCGCGAGCCAAGTCACGACCATAGCACTGTGAGCAAACGCCATGAGCCACATCACAAGTGATCACTGAGCGAACCCAAACGTCATCAATGGCATTTTCATCTAAAACAGTAACCCAATGCTCATCAATTAAAGTGCCCGCAGGAACTAAAACTTTTGAGTCATCATCGTTATAAGTGACATCGCGAGCCGTTACCCGACCAAGCACCAAGTCACCTAGCTTTTCGATGATCTCGCCACCTTGAATGTGCGGCGTCATAAGCAAGCCTTGCTCTGTACCGCAGTCTTCACTGGTGATGACCAAATCTTGTGCCACATCAACCAAGCGGCGGGTCAAATAGCCTGAGTTTGCAGTTTTAAGCGCAGTATCGGCAAGACCTTTTCGAGCACCGTGAGTTGAAATAAAGTACTGCAAAACTGTCAAGCCTTCACGGAAGTTGGCTTTAATGGGCGTTTCGATAATTGAACCGTCCGGTTTTGCCATCAAACCACGCATTCCGGCAAGCTGACGAATCTGAGCGGCACTACCCCGAGCTCCTGAATCTGACATGATAAAGATGGAGTTAAAGGATTTTTGCTCCTCTTCTTCACCTTCAGCGTTAATCACTTTATCGGTGGCTAAGTTGTCCATCATGGCTTTGGCAACTTTGTCATTGGTTCGCGACCAAATATCAACCACTTTGTTATAGCGCTCACCGGCGGTCACAAAGCCTTGCTCAAACTGATCTTCAATTTCACGAACTTCAGCATCCGCCAAATCGATAATTTGTTTTTTGCTTGGTGGAATAACCATGTCATCAAGACCGATGGAAACGCCCGACAACGTTGCTTGCGCAAAACCAAGGTACATCAATTGGTCGGCAAACATGACGCTGTCTTTCACGCCCATTTTACGGTAGCATGAGTTGATGAGGCGCGAGATGTTTTTCTTGGTCATCTCTTGGTTACACTCATCAAACGACATCCCTTTTGGCATGATGTTCCAAATCAACAGTCGACCGGCAACGGTCTCTTTTAAATTGGTTTCTTTGGTTTTATTGCCATCGTCATCAAAATGCGTTTCGGTCACGCGAACTTTGATTTTCGCATTCACGTGCAAGTCGTTTGAACCAATCGCCCGAAGTGCTTCGTTGACTGACGCAAACACCATGCCTTCGCCTTTGGCATTGATTGACGAGCGGCTGATGTAATAAAGTCCCAAAACAACGTCTTGTGAAGGTACGATGATTGGATCACCGTTAGCTGGCGATAAGATGTTGTTGGTTGACATCATCAAAGCTCGTGATTCAAGCTGAGCCTCTAAAGTCAACGGCACGTGAACTGCCATTTGGTCTCCGTCAAAGTCGGCGTTAAATGCCGTACAAACGAGCGGATGCAGCTGAATGGCTTTACCTTCAATCAATACCGGCTCAAAGGC
Organism: Psychrobacter sp. GTC18467; assembly: GCF_055397455.1. Classification (NCBI taxonomy): domain Bacteria; kingdom Pseudomonadati; phylum Pseudomonadota; class Gammaproteobacteria; order Moraxellales; family Moraxellaceae; genus Psychrobacter; species Psychrobacter sp. GTC18467. The sequence goes on along the minus strand of NZ_AP038920.1, from coordinate 1,680,870 downwards.
TTGCAGTCCCAAACGGTGAAGCGTCGGTGCACGGTTAAGCAGCACCGGATGCTCACGAATCACCATGGCGAGCATATCCCAAACTTGCGGCTCTTCGCGCTCAACCATTTTTTTAGCGGCTTTAATGGTGGTTGCTAAACCATGAGTTAACAGCTTGTTATAAGTAAATGGCTTAAACAATTCTAACGCCATTTTCTTTGGCAAGCCGCACTGGTGCAAGCGCAGGGTGGGTCCTACTACGATGACCGAACGACCCGAGTAGTCAACCCGTTTTCCAAGTAAGTTTTGGCGGAAACGACCTTGCTTACCTTTAATCATGTCGGCAAGCGATTTTAAAGGACGCTTGTTGCTGCCAGTAATCGCGCGACCACGGCGACCGTTATCTAAAAGCGCATCGACCGATTCTTGAAGCATACGTTTTTCGTTACGAACGATGATGTCCGGTGCGTTCAGCTCAAGCAGGCGCTTTAAACGGTTGTTACGGTTAATAACGCGGCGATACAAATCGTTCAAATCAGACGTTGCAAATCGACCGCCTTCAAGCGGAACCAGTGGTCGCAAATCCGGTGGCAAGACTGGCAAAATGGTCATCACCATCCATTCAGGCTTGTTGTTGGAATCGCGGAACGCTTCAAGCAGTTTTAGACGTTTTGACATCTTTTTAAGCTTGGTTTCAGAGCCAGTTTGCGGAATGGCTTCACGAAGCTCATCAATTTCAACGTCCAAATCGATGTCTTTTAACAAGTCTTGAATGGCTTCGGCGCCCATTTTGGCAACAAATTCATCGCCAAATTCTTCAAGGGCTTTAAAATAATCTTCATCATCAAGAAGCTGATATTTTTCAAGGCTCGTTAAACCCGGCTCAGTGACAATATAGCTTTCAAAATACAGGACGCGCTCGATATCTCGAAGCGTCATGTCAAGAAGCAAACCGATACGGCTAGGAAGTGATTTTAAAAACCAAATGTGCGCCACAGGACTTGCCAAGTCAATATGTCCCATGCGGTCACGGCGAACTTTAGCGGTGGTGACTTCAACGCCACATTTTTCACAAATCACGCCTTGGAATTTACGGCGCTTATATTTTCCGCAAAGACATTCAAAGTCTTTGACTGGACCAAAAATTTTGGCACAAAACAACCCATCGCGCTCTGGCTTAAAGGTGCGATAGTTGATGGTTTCAGGTTTTTTAACTTCGCCGTGCGACCATGATTTGATGGTGTCAGGGGAAGCTAGGGTAATTTGAATACTATCAAACTCACGGCTGCCAGTTCCGGCAGAGCTTTGCATAATATCGAGTAAATCTTTCAAGTTGCGTCTCCGTTCTTGTAATCATCTGTTGCGATTAACGCTACAGATTAAGAGCAATGAATCAGGTTGAGATAATCCCAAAAGTAGCCTCATTGGCGACTACTTTTGGTCAGAAAGGCAAAGCTTGAAGGCTTAGTTGCTTTCTTTTAACTCAATATTAATTCCCAGCGATTTGATTTCTTTGGTCAATACGTTAAAGGATTCCGGCATTCCAGGGTCCATGTACTGCTCACCATCGACGATGTTTTTGTACATTCGCGTCCGACCTTCAACGTCATCCGATTTGACAGTAAGCATCTCTTGCAAGGTGTAAGTTGCGCCATAAGCTTCAAGCGCCCAAACTTCCATCTCACCAAAGCGCTGACCACCAAACTGAGCTTTACCACCAAGCGGCTGCTGAGTCACCAGTGAGTACGATCCGGTTGAACGAGCATGCATTTTGTCATCAACCAAGTGGTTAAGTTTGAGCATATACATGTAGCCGACGGTCACTTTACGGTCAAATTTCTGACCCGTTCTACCATCATAAAGCACTTGTTGACCATCACGCGACAGTCCTGCAAGCTCAAGCAAATCTTTGACTTGATGTTCATGAGCGCCGTCAAATACGGCTGTTCCCATCGGAACGCCTTCACGAAGGTTTCCTGCAAGCGCCATAATATCCTCATCAGATAAGCTGTCTAAATCGGCGCGCTCACCGCCAACTTGGTTATAAATCTTATCTAAAAATTCACGAAGCTCGCCAATGGCAGCTTGCGCTTTGAGCATATTATCAATTTTTTCACCAAGACCTTTGGCTGCCATTCCCAAATGCGTCTCAAGCACCTGACCGATGTTCATCCGCGAAGGTACACCAAGTGGGTTCAATACGATGTCCACGGTATTGCCATGCTCGTCATAGGGCATATCTTCAACCGGCATGATTCGTGATACGACCCCTTTGTTACCATGACGACCCGCCATTTTGTCACCCGGCTGAATGCGACGTTTCACCGCCAAATAAACCTTAACAATTTTTTGAACGCCATGCGCCAAATCATCGCCTGCGGTCAATTTGCGTTTTTTCTCAGCAAACTTACTGTCGATGTCTTTTTGCTTATCTACCAAGAAATCCGCAATTTGCACCAATCGCTCGGAGATTTCTTCTTCAACTGGCTGAATATCAAGCAAGGTTTCAAGCGACATGTCTTTCATCGCATCCTGCGTCATGACCGTTCCGGCTTTCAGCCCCGCGCCGCCGCTGACTTTTTGACCGTTAAGTAAATTGCTGATCCGACCACGAGCCGCCTCTTCAAAAATCCGCAGCTCTTCTTTTAAGTCTTTACGGTAGCTGTCAAGCTGTGATTTTTCAATCGCTCGGGCGCGAGCGTCTTTTTCAACGCCATCACGGGTAAAGACTTGAACATCAATGACCGTACCTTTACTTGACGTTGGAACGCGAAGTGAGGTGTCTTTCACATCCGCCGCTTTTTCCCCAAAAATTGCGCGAAGCAATTTTTCTTCGGGCGTTAATTGCGTCTCACCTTTTGGCGTCACTTTACCGACCAAAATGTCACCGGCATCAACTTCAGCACCGATATAAACGATTCCGGCTTCATCCAAGTTTGAAAGCGCCGCTTCACCAACGTTTGGAATATCGGCAGTGATTTCTTCCGTGCCAAGTTTGGTATCACGAGCCACACAAGTTAATTCTTGAATGTGAATGGTGGTAAAACGGTCTTCTTTTACCACTTTTTCAGACAATAAGATTGAGTCTTCAAAGTTATAACCATTCCACGGCATAAATGCGATGCGCATATTTTGACCCAGTGCCAATTCACCCAAATCGGTCGATGGACCATCGGCTAAAATATCGCCTGAGGCAATGCTGTCGCCTTGGTTCACAATAATGCGCTGGTTAATACAGGTGTTTTGGTTTGATCGGGTATATTTGATCAAGTTATAAATATCGATACCGGCTTCACCTGCCGTCATCTCTTCTTCGTTCACACGAACCACAATTCGCGACGCATCCACATCTTCAATCACGCCGCCACGTTTGGCAATCACACAAACGCCTGAGTCGCGGGCAACGTGACGCTCCATTCCGGTACCAACAAGCGGCTTGTCCGCACGAAGGGTCGGCACCGCTTGGCGCTGCATGTTTGATCCCATAAGTGCACGGTTGGCATCGTCATGCTCAAGGAATGGAATTAAGCTTGCCGCAACCGATACCACCTGACTTGGTGACACATCCATATGCGTCACTTTATCGGCTGGCATTCGCACAAACTCGCCATAGCTGCGAACGCTGACCATCTCATCGCTTAATTCGCCATTGTCATTCATTGGCGAATCGGCTTGCGCAATCACCGTTCCCACTTCTTCAATAGCAGATAGGTACTCGATTTCGTCCGTTACTTTACCATCAACCACGCGGCGATACGGCGTTTCTAAAAAGCCAAAGCTGTTGGTCTTAGCAAATACTGCTAACGAGTTAATCAAGCCAATGTTTGGACCCTCTGGCGTTTCAATTGGGCAAACTCGACCATAATGGGTGTCATGAACGTCACGAACTTCAAATCCTGCACGCTCACGGGTCAAACCACCTGGTCCTAACGCTGAAACACGGCGCTTATGGGTAATTTCAGACAATGGGTTATTTTGGTCCATAAACTGCGACAACTGGCTTGAACCAAAAAATTCTTTGATCGCTGCGGCTACCGGTTTTGAATTGATCAAATCTTGTGGCGATAAGTTATCAGATTCCGCTGAACTTAAACGCTCTTTCACGGCGCGCTCAACGCGAACCAGACCCACACGGAATTGGTTTTCAGCCATTTCACCAACCGAACGGATTCGGCGGTTTCCTAAATGGTCGATATCATCCACTTCGCCGCGACCGTTACGGATTTCGATCAGCTCTTTTAAAACGTTAACGATGTCTTCATTCGTCAACACACTGCGAGCGCGCTGAACGTCAGGATCGTCGGTATTTTCAAACTCAAGCCCTAAGCGGCGGTTAAATTTCATCCGACCAACGTTGGACAAATCGTAGCGATCAGCATTAAAGAACATGCTTTCAAACAGCTTTTCGGCGGTATCAACCGTTGGTGGCTCACCTGGACGCATGACTTTATAAATTTCGATCAGCGCTTCTTCGCGGCTTGAGGTAGTATCGGCACGAAGGGTATCGGCAATATAAGTGCCTTGGTCAATGTCGTTGGTAAATAAGATGCTAAATTCTTTAATACCCGCAGCGCTAATCTTTACCAACAATTCATGGTCAACAAGTGTGTTCGCGCGAGCAATCACTTCATCATCAACAATAATGTCTTGCGCTAAAATGCGCTCATAAAGGTACTCGTCAGGAACGGCAATCTTAGTCATTCCAGCTTCTTCAAGCTGACGGATTCGGCGAGCGTTAATGCGCTTGCCTTGCTCAACGATCACCTCACCTTCAGGAGATACGATGTCAAACTGAGCCATCTCGCCGCGAAGGCGATCGGCAACAAGGTCAATTTCAAACTGATCTTCACCTTTATAAACTGATACTTTGTCAAAGAACAAATCTAAGATTTCAGCGGTATCAAGACCTAGCGCGCGCAAAATGATAGAGGCAAGCAACTTACGGCGGCGGTCAATTCGCGCAAACACCAAATCTTTGGCATCAAATTCAAAATCAAGCCACGATCCGCGATAAGGAATGATGCGAGCGTTATAAAGCACTTTACCACTTGAGTGCGATTTGCCTTTATCATGGTCAAAAAACACCCCAGGCGAGCGGTGCAATTGCGATACGATAACCCGCTCGGTACCGTTAATGATAAACGTACCGTTATCGGTCATCAGCGGAATTTCACCCATATAAACGCTTTGCTCACGGATGTCTTTAATTGCCGCTTTGCTGTCTTTATCTTTGCTGTCTTTGTCTTTGATAATCAGACGAATCTTCACGCGCATAGGAGCAGCAAACGTCGATCCACGAAGGATACACTCGCGCTCATCAAACTCAGGCGTTCCTAGATAGTACTCAACGAACTGAAGTTCTGCGTTTCCTGAGTGGCTTTCGATCGGAAAAATCGATGAAAACGCGGCTTGTAAACCAATATTCTCCCGAGCTTTAGGCTTTTTATGCTCTTGCAAAAACTGCTCGTAAGAATCTACTTGAATAGACAACAAATAGGGAATGTCCATTACAGCGGGCAATTCGGCAAAACTTTTGCGAATACGCTTTTTTTCAGTATAGGAATATGCCATCGAAAATCCTTACAGTAGTCGTGAAAACAATTGAAAAGCGTGATTTATCCCATATCAATGATGAGCAGCAATCACGTAAAATAACACTTTCATAAAATCAAAAATTGAGGTAATGATTTACGGCGCTATAGATTATCCTTTATAATAATCTAAAACGCGCTCATTCATTACCGCAATCAGATATCAGAGGGGCAACCAAGCTTCATGATATGACGTGTTTAGAATGACTTTTCAATAGTAAAATAAGTGTTATTACTATCGTCAGTCATCTAAATCTTGCCTTATTTTTAAGCTTAATAAAACAGTAATACCAAATTTCCCCAACGGCGCCTGATTCCAGCTTTTAAAAAGCTTACAGACGCAGAAAAATGCCAAACATCTCAAGACATTTAGCATCCATAAAAATAGGGTAACTTGGCATTAGCGCATGCATGTAAATCGTCTGTCCTTTTGATGGGTATCCACCAGATTATGCTTAAAATGTTGGTAGACACAAAAGGTCAATCTATTGATTTTAGCAAAAAAAAGCTGGTAGCGCAAGCGCACCACCAGCTTTTTTTAACGCAATTTTCTTTAAAAAATATTCATAAAGAAAAATTAAGCTTATTTTAGCTCAACAGTTGCGCCTGCTTCTTCAAGCTTTTTCTTCAATTCTTCAGCTTCGGCTTTAGACGCGCCTTCTTTGATAGGAGCTGGAGCGCTTTCAACTAAGTCTTTAGCTTCTTTCAAGCCAAGGCCAGTTGCTTCACGAACGGCTTTAATAACGCCAACTTTCTTGTCGCCAAAACCAGCTAGGATCACGTCAAACTCGTCTTTTTCTTCAGCAGCAGCGCCACCTTCAGCAGCAGCAGGAGCCGCAGCAACAGCAGCAGCAGCAGTTACGCCGAATTTTTCTTCCATAGCGCTGATTAATTCAACGATATCCATTACTGACATTTCAGCGATTGCGTTTAACACGTCATCTTTAGATAGTGCCATGAGAACTCTCCGATTTTCTGATAAAATTTAATAATTGCCACCAATGCAAAGGCGTATTCTTTTAACGCCAAGGGCACTGACTTCAAGGGGTTAAAACAAGCAATTAAGCTGCTTCTTTTGCATCTTTGACTGCTGCTACAGTGCGAACGAACTTGCCAGGAACTTCTTTCATAGTACGAGCAAGCTTGGTCACTGGTGCTTTCATGGTTGCCATCAAGATTGCCAAAGCTTCGTCGCGAGTTGGTAACTTCGATACGCGCTCAAGCTCTTGAGGTCCAAAGACTTCACCGCCAACTGAGATCAATTTGGTCTCAAGGGTTGGGTTTTCTTTGCTAAAGTCGTAAACGACGCGAGCAGCAGATCCCAAATCTTCCATTGAGAAAGCCAAAAGCAATGGCCCAGTCAGACCGTCTGACATACACTCAAACTTTGTGCCTTCAAAAGCGCGTTTTGCAAGGGTGTTTTTTACCACTTTTAAAACAACGCCTTTTTCACGGGCTTGTTCACGAAGCTTAGTAAGTTTCGCAACACCAATTCCATGATATTCGGCAGCAACTGCTGAGTAAGCATTAGCAGCAACTTCAGACACTTCAGCCACAACTTGTTGTTTTTGTTCTAGCGTTAATGCCATAAGTTGACTCCTTAATCTTATCAAGCCTTTATCATTCAATAAAAGCTGACTTGATACGACACATTATTTAAAGCAAACCGCCTTTAAATAACGACTGATTACGGCACCGTTATCAGAATAAACATCGGCAGATAAAAATTATCGACCTATCATAAACTGTTTGGGTCACCGTCTGCGTAGGCCAATGCAAACTTACGCTTGCGATCAATTAACAAAGGCTAAGCTAAAAGCTTTTGCCTTTTACCTACGGTCTTAGACAGCGCAGTTGCCTGCGCTGACCTAATTTTTAAAATACTGTTATAAAAAATCTAATTATTTTGCGACGCGGTAGGGTACAGGATCAATGCTCAGTCCTGGTCCCATAGTGCTTGATAGCGTGATTTTTTTAATGTAAACGCCTTTTGAAGTGGCAGGTTTAGCACGTTTTAGATCAGTAAGTAAGGCTTGAGCGTTTTGTTCAATTTGATCAGCGCTAAAGCCAATTTGACCGATTGTCGTGTGAATAATACCGGCTTTATCAACGCGGTATTGCGCCTGACCAGCTTTGGTGTTAGCAACGGCTTCAGCAACGTTTGGCGTAACCGTACCAACTTTTGGGTTTGGCATCAAACCACGAGGTCCTAAGATAGTTCCCAACTGACCAACGATTCGCATCGCATCAGGAGCAGCAATCACCACATCAAAATCCATGTTACCGGCTTTGATTTGCTCTGCCAAATCTTCAAATCCTACGATGTCAGCACCAGCTTCTTTAGCAGCTTCAGCAGCAGCACCTTGAGCAAAAACAGCAACGCGCTTGGTTTTGCCAGTTCCTGCAGGAAGATTGGTTGCACCGCGAACCACTTGGTCTGATTTACGTGGATCAACGCCCAAGTTTACGGCAATATCAATAGACTCTTTAAATTTTGCTGGTGGCAAATCGTTGAGCAATTGAACGGCTTCTTCAAGGCTATAAAGCTTTTCGTTATCGATTCGGCTTTGAATTTCTTTTTGACGTTTGGTAAGCTTACTCATTTACACACCCTCCACGGTAATACCCATTGAACGGGCAGTACCAGCAATGGTACGAACCGCTGCGTCAAGATCAGCTGCAGTTAAATCGGCGTCTTTGGTTTTGACGATTTCTTCTAACTGCTCACGGTTAACGCTGCCGACTTTTGAAGTGTTTGGCGCGCCTGAACCTTTAGCAATGCCAGCCGCCTTACGAAGTAAGTAAGCCGCTGGTGGCGATTTCATAATGAACGTGAATGACTTATCGCTATAAACGGTGATTTCCGTTGGGATAGGTAATCCTGGCTCTTGACCTGAGGTGGCGGCGTTAAACTCTTTACAGAACGCCATGATGTTCACCCCTTTTTGACCTAATGCAGGACCAATTGGTGGTGACGGGTTTGCTTTGCCAGCAGGCACTTGTAGTTTGATGTAGCCATCAATCTTCTTTGCCATGATTGTCTCCTTATTGGGTGATAGCGCTTATTAATTTTAATAAGCTCCCCGATTAAAAATAATTTAGCTTAGCTTTTCAACTTTACTAAATTCAAGCTCGACCTGAGTGGGTCTATTAAATACGTTTACGGTCAGTTGAAGCTTGGACTTTTCATAATCCACTTTTTCAACCAAACCTTTAAAGTCAGTAAACGGACCATCAATCACTAACAATTCTTCACCCGGCTCAAATAGCGTCTTCGGTCGAGGACTTGATTGAGATTGATTTAAGCGATTTAAAATGCGATCGGCTTCGTTTTGGGTGATGGGCGCAGGAGTTTCAGGAGTCCCCCCAATAAAGCCCATGATCCGTGGACACTCATTGACAATATGCCAAGTGTCATCATTCATTTCCATTTGGATCAATACGTATCCTGGAAAAAACTTACGCTCGCTTTTACGCTTTTTACCGTCTTTCATTTCAATGACTTCTTCGGTTGGCACCAAAACGTCACCAAATAATTCTGCAAAATCACTGCGCTTAATGCGCTCGATCAATGAGCGCTGCACTTGTTTTTCATATCCTGAAAATGCTTGGACAATATACCAACGCATAAGGCGCTCCTAATCTTTTCTTGTCGTTTATTGATTAACCTTAGTTTAATTCAACCAAAGCCTAGCCAATAAAAACACCGACAAACCAATTAAAAAAGTTATCTAACAACCAAACCACAAAGCCCACAATCGCGATAACCACAATCACTTGCCATGTATATTGAAAAGTTTCATCTTTGCTTGGCCAAGTGACACGGCGAAGTTCAATTCCAGCATCTTTTAGCAAAATCTTAAACGCGCGGCCCTGATGGGTCATCGCTAAGCAAACAATTGCGGCAATAATTAACGCAACAATAATGCCAATTCGCGTCCAGATATTGTTTGCAGGCTGCCAATACCCTGGAAGATATTGGTTCACTAAGGTTGCGCCAATCAATAAGGCAATAGCAATAAGCCAAAGCACGATGTCTTTGGCTGAACTGGTTTTTGCGACTTCGACTGCTGAACTTGCTGCCATATCTTGCTTCTGTTTACTTAATAGTCCGCCAGCTGCCCTATCGCTTGCAGATAACTTGGTATCAAGGTTATCCTGCTTATTGCTCATAATGGACTCACGATGCTGGGCGACTACAAAGAGATAAAAAAGATGGCAGGCGATGTAGGACTCGAACCTACAACCCTCGGTTTTGGAGACCGATGCTCTACCAATTGAGCCAATCGCCTATAGGTGTTAAAGGTCAGCATTATACAATATTTTGACGATATTGCAAGTCTTTAGCTGATGTTTTTATGATTTCTACTAAAGATAAAATGATTCATACCTTTTCACTTTGTTTTTTAAAGCTACGCTAGAAATCGATTGCTAATATAACAAGGCTTAACTTTAAAAACAATAGCTTCATTCAATTTACTTCAAAAACAGTTAAAAGTTAATCATAAAAAAACCGCCCTATTTGGACGGTTTTTTTAATCACTAGCGAACGCTTGGATTAGTCACGAACGTTGGCAACAACGCCTGCGCCAACCGTACGACCGCCTTCACGGATTGCAAAGCGAAGACCTTTGTCCATCGCGATTGGGTGGATCAGCTCAACGCCCATCTCAACGTTGTCACCTGGCATGACCATTTCAGTACCGTCTTGCAATTGGATGGCACCGGTGACGTCCGTGGTACGGAAGTAGAACTGTGGACGATAGCCGTTTAGGAACGGAGTATGACGACCACCTTCTTCTTTTGACAACACGTAAACTTCAGCGTCAAATTTGGTATGCGGGGTGATTGAACCTGGTTTTGCCAATACTTGACCACGCTGAACGTCTTCACGCTTGGTACCACGAAGCAGAACGCCACAGTTTTCGCCAGCACGACCTTCGTCTAGCAATTTGCGGAACATTTCAACGCCAGTACAGGTGGTTTTTTGAGTTGGGCGAATACCAACGATTTCAATTTCATCACCAACTTTAACGATTCCTGATTCAACACGACCCGTCACAACCGTACCACGACCTGAGATTGAGAACACGTCTTCAATCGGCATCAAGAATGGCTTGTCGATGTCACGCTCAGGCTCTGGGATGTAGGTGTCAAGGGTGTTCAAAAGTTCTTGAACCGCAGGCTCACCATACTTGCCGTCTTTGCCGTTTAGCGCTTCTAAAGCTGAGCCTTTGATGATTGGGGTATCATCACCTGGGAAGTCGTAGTCGTTAAGAAGTTCACGAACTTCCATTTCTACCAATTCAAGCAATTCTTCGTCGTCAACCATGTCGCATTTGTTCATGAAGACGATGATGTAAGGTACGCCTACCTGACGAGACAACAAGATGTGCTCGCGAGTTTGTGGCATTGGACCGTCAGTGGCTGATACGACTAAGATAGCGCCGTCCATTTGAGCGGCACCAGTGATCATGTTTTTAACGTAGTCGGCGTGACCTGGGCAGTCAACGTGAGCGTAGTGACGATCAGCAGTGTCATATTCAATGTGGCTGGTGTTAATCGTGATGCCACGCGCTTTTTCTTCAGGAGCGCTGTCAATGGCTGCGTAGTCTTTAGCTTCGCCGCCTGAGGTTTTTGCAGCAACGGTTGCAATTGCAGCAGTCAATGTGGTTTTGCCATGGTCAACGTGTCCGATGGTGCCGACGTTGACGTGAGGCTTGTTGCGTTCAAACTTGGCCTTTGCCATGGGGTAGTCCTCTTTATTTGGGGGTAACCGCGGTTAATTAGCCAATGGCTACCCACTTTTAAAATAATTGTTAATCAAACAAGATAAACAAGTTGCAGCTATTATAAGAATTCTTTCATGAATAACAAGCGCTTTATCAGTCATTAAGAAAGCTTAAGCGCAATGTAGGGCATATTTACCCTACACTGCGTTATTTTTCTAAGCTACAATTTTTGTTTACTCATCATCATCTTTTGAGTTGAATTTCGCAATGATGCCTTCTGAAACTGACTTTGGAATCTCCGCGTACTTTTGGAATTCCATTGAGTAAGTTGCACGACCTTGCGACATAGAGCGCATTTGGGTCGCGTAACCAAACATTTCAGAAAGTGGTACTTCAGCGCGGATTTGTTTCGTTCCGCCAGGAAGATCGTCCATACCTTGAACCATACCGCGGCGACGGTTTAAGTCACCCATGATATCGCCCATATAGTCTTCTGGAGTCTCAACTTCAACTTTCATGATTGGCTCAAGAAGTGCAGGATCGGCGGCTAAGAAACCTTTTCTAAAGGCAATAGAGCCTGCCATTTTAAATGACAATTCATCCGAGTCAACGTCATGGTATGAACCATCATAAAGGGTTGCTTTAACGCCAACTACGGGGTAGCCTGCTAGAACACCATTTTTCATGCGCTCTTGGATACCTTTGTCAACGGCGCCATGGTATTCTTTTGGAACCACACCACCAACAACTTCTTCAGCAAATTCGTACTCAACGTCACCTGCTGGGTCAAGCGGCTCAAGACGTAACCAAACGTGACCAAATTTACCACGACCACCGGTTTGACGAACGAATTTACCTTCTTGCTCAACGGTGCTGCGAATAGTTTCACGGTAAGCAACCTGAGGCGCTCCGATGTTCGCTTCAACGTTAAATTCACGCTTCATACGATCCACAAGAATTTCAAGGTGCAATTCACCCATACCGCTGATGATCGTTTGCCCTGACTCTTCGTCCGTATGAACGCGGAATGAAGGATCTTCTTTAGCTAAGCGACCCAAAGCAATTGACATTCTTTCTTGGTCAGCTTTAGTTTTTGGCTCAACCGCTAAGCTGATAACCGGATCAGGGAATTCCATACGCTCAAGGGTGATGATGTTGTTTTCATCACAAAGCGTGTCACCCGTGGTCACATCTTTCATACCAACGAGGGCGGCAATGTCACCGGTACGGATTTCTTGAAGTTCTTGCTGAGCATCTGCCATCATCTGAACGATACGACCAACACGCTCACGCTTCATTTTTACAGGGTTATAAACGCTGCTACCTTGCTTTAAAACGCCTGAATAAACACGAACGAAGGTTAAGTTACCAACGAACTTGTCGTTCATGATTTTGAACGCTAGAGCAGCAAACGGGGCATCATCAGAGGCTTCACGAGTCGCTTCAGTTTCGTCTTTGTCGTCCAAAATACCTTTGATCGCCGGAACGTCCATTGGTGCTGGTAGATACTGAATAACCGCATCTAGCATTTTTTGAACGCCTTTGTTTTTAAAGGCTGTTCCACAAAGCAGTGGAATGATTTCGTTATCGATAGTCAACTGACGAAGTGCCGTATGGATTTTTTCTACAGGCAGCTCACCGTTTTCTAAGTACTCTTCCATCAACTCTTCTGAAGCTTCAGCCGCAGTTTCAACAAGCATTTCGCGGTATTCTTCAGCTTTGTCTTGAAGCTCAGCAGGAATGTCGCGCTCTTCAAACTTCATGCCTTGAGAGGCTTCATCCCAATAGATGGCTTTCATGGTGACTAAGTCAACCACGCCTTCAAAGTTATCTTCTTTACCAATAGGAATCACTAAAGGTACCGGTTTGCCGCCAAGGCGAGTTTTGATTTGCTCAGCAACGCGGTAAAAGTCAGCCCCAACGCGGTCCATTTTGTTGACGAACGCAAGACGTGGTACTTTATACTTGTTTGCTTGACGCCAAACGGTTTCAGACTGTGGCTGAACGCCGCCTACCGCACAGTAAACCATGCAAGCACCATCAAGAACACGCATAGAACGCTCAACTTCGATGGTGAAGTCAACGTGACCTGGGGTGTCAATGATGTTGATGCGATGTTCATCAAACTGCTGGGCCATTCCTGACCAAAAACAAGTTGTCGCTGCCGAAGCAATGGTGATGCCGCGCTCTTGTTCTTGCTCCATAAAGTCCATGGTAGCAGAGCCATCATGGGTTTCGCCAAGTTTGTGGCTAACACCGGTATAGAACAAAACACGCTCAGTAGTGGTCGTTTTACCAGCATCAATGTGCGCTGAGATACCAATATTGCGATAGCGCTTTAGGGGAGTTGCACGAGCCATAGTGTTTTCCTAAGGAAAGTCATGTATGTATAAATGTATTGTAAATCTCTACCAAAGACTTAAAAAAACAAAGACCAAGCCCTTGCTTTTTACAGCTGTCATTGCCTGAGTTTTCAGACAAATTGAGCAACTATCATCAATATCTTGGCATCAATCCTGCGGCTAATACTTAGCACTTATTATCTCAATTATTAACTGCCGCCAACGTCAAACTTTAAATACAAAGCTATCAGGTTTTAATAATTGAATTTGATAATCGAGCTATAAATAAGGATGACTTGCCGTTAATCAAGAAAAAAATCAATTAACAGCAAGTTTTAGTCATCATCAATCGATGAAGGCTAATTAATACAATAATATTAGAAACGGTAATGTGAGAACGCTTTGTTCGCATCAGCCATACGGTGAACTTCGTCACGTTTTTTCATGGCGTTACCTTTACCTTCTGAAGCATCAGCAAGCTCTCCGGCTAAACGAAGGGCCATTGATTTTTCAGAACGCTTAGAGGCCGCTTCAGCAAGCCAACGCATTGCCAATGCGGTACGACGGGAGGGGCGTACTTCCATTGGCACTTGATAGGTGGCACCACCAACGCGGCGGGCTTTTACTTCAACCATTGGGCGAACGTTTTCAAGCACGTCTTCAAAAAAAGCAACCGGATCTTCGATGTTGCGTTTTTGGCTTACCGTGTCAAGAGCACCATAAACGATGCGCTCAGCCGTTGATTTTTTACCATCAATCATAACGTGGTTGATGAATTTAGCGATAGTTTTGCTACCAAATTTAGGATCAGGAAGGATCTCACGGGCAGCGACAACGCGACGTCTTGGCATAATAAATTTCCTTGTCTTCAGGAGCGTCTGACATTCACAGCATCATATTAGCAGCTGCTGTCAGTCAGCCTTACTGCATGGTAAAACCATGCACAGTGAATATGGGGGTAAAAAAGTCAAAAAACAGTAATTCTTATTAAAAGAGATTAAGCTTTAGGCTTTTTCGCGCCGTATTTTGAACGACCTTGTTTACGGTCTTTAACGCCAGCACAGTCAAGAGCGCCACGAACGGTGTGATAACGAACACCTGGCAAGTCTTTTACACGGCCGCCGCGAATCAACACAACGCTGTGCTCTTGTAAGTTGTGACCTTCACCGCCGATGTAGCTTGATACTTCATATCCTGAAGTCAAACGAACACGGCAAACCTTACGCATTGCTGAGTTTGGCTTTTTAGGGGTGGTGGTGTAAACGCGGGTGCAAACACCGCGGCGCTGTGGGCACGCTTGTAACGCAGGAACTTTTGATTTTTCCTTGATGGTTTTGCGACCCTTACGAATCAATTGGTTAGTTGTTGCCATAAGGCATCCTTCTCCCGTTTAGTCTAAAACAAAAAAATGGTGCTAAAGCTGCGATATAGCTCGCGGCAATGGCGCCCATTTTTAGGACAGTATATTATAAAGATATGTTGCTGCTATTTCAACCACTTATCTAGCATCTTGCAAGCGTGATAAAGCCCGCAATTTTATGAGACAGCTAAAACCGCAATTTTTAATAATTTGTAAAAAACCATCAAAACACTGATTTTGTAAGCGCTATTATGGAGGTGATTCAAAGCTTTTAAAGTCTGCCATGAAAAAAGGGACAATTTAAATCATCCCTTTCATATCGCAAAGTTCATAGGTGAATTTTTTTAATTACTCTACTTATTTGACGGCGCTGCTTTCGCTTTTTTTAGACGCTGCCTTATTGTCGTCTTGCTTGGCGTCATCTTTTTTATGGCTAGTCTCATCGTCTTTTTGACTGTCGGACTTGTCGTCTTTGTTACTGTCTTTTTTAACGTCTAATTGAGAAGCATCGGTTTTAGAGTGATTATCTTTATCTTGTGAAGCGTTGCTATCTTTTTCGCCATTTTTAGCGTCACGCTTCGCCTTGTCACTGTCCGCTTTAGAATCAGTGCCTTTATCGCTGCTGTCTGTTTTATCTTCGTTATCGGCGCTATTTTTTAGGTCGCTGATTGACGCTTCGCTCTTGCTGTCATCGGTGATTAACGCTTGAGCAAGCTTAGGCTCAGGACCAAAAGTCGCTTTTGCGGTTCCAATCACTTCTTCAATCAAGTGACTGTTATAGCGCATTCCCACGATAACGGCAGTGACCGGTAAGAGTTTGCGAATCCATGATAAGTTAATGCTGTCTAAATCAATACCTACTTGGCTTGCAATGTTGTCAATTTGTTCGGCGTAATAGTTAACGCTTTGATTTTTAAGCCCTAAGTTTTGAAGCTCGTTATGAAGCCCTTGGCTTTGGGCATTGTCAAGAAGCCCTTTGCCAACACTGATTCCGGCAAGCAGCGCTTGTTTTTCTTGCATTTTGCTCAAATCAGCCGCCGCAAGCAGCTCATAAGCCATTTTGACGCCTTGCTTGCCCGTAAGCGGCTTATCATAAACAGCGGCAAGTTGATAAACGGTTCTTAGCGATACTAAAAGCAGCCATAGCGTATCAGCAAACATTCCTGGCAAGCCGGCAAGTCCCGAGACGCCGCCAAGCGTAGCTAACGCGCGGTTTTGGTTGGCAATGGCTTTAACAAGGGCGTTACGCTCTTCCTCATCAAGGCTTGCAACATCTGAAAAACGATGCTCATTGGGCAAATCCAGTTGGCTCCAACTGTCTGCAAGCTTTGCCACTTGCCCAAACGCGCCATCAAGTGCTGATTGCATCAGTTTATCTGGAACAACTTTTTTAGCGAATTTACCATAGGTGGCGAAACGCGGCCCTATCAGCTGCTCGGTCGTTTTTAACGTTTGCTCACGGAATAAATCCTGCTGCGACTCGGCATTATTTAGGTCAACGGCTGTAAACTGGGTCGGTTTATCCGTTTTTGCATTGACCGTATCGATTAATGCGCCAACGCGCTCAAGGTTGTTTCGCGTAACTCGACCTACCAAGCTTATGCCTTGAGACAGCGTACTTTGCTTTGCCATGACAACGTCCTTATCCAATAAAATAATGGTTTTTATGATTGTTTATAGTAAAAAGCAGGGTTATTAAAACCCTGTTAAAATTATGCACTAAATTTTAATTAATGTCTTAACAATGCCTAATTATCTTAAAAAATATTGAGCGCCTTTGTCAGTGTTAACAATGTTATGGCGCTAGTAAAATTTGTATCTAAAAGTATCGCGAATCAAATGACCCTATTCCAAGCCTTATCGCTGACAAAAGCATAAAAGCTGAATTTTATTTGCGCCATGATCTGTAATTTGCGGTATGATGTGGCAAGAATTTTTGTTTATTTTTAGGGCAATCTTAGCAAGATTTGTCGATGCCCAACCCACACCAAAATAAGATATAAAAGGAATACTTTATGCACCGAGTCGTCATCACAGGAGCAGGGATCGTCTCTTGCATCGGTCAAGATTTAGAGTCCGTATTAGCCGCGCTGCAATCGGGGCAATCAGGAATTGTGTTTAACGAAAGCTATGCTGAGCACGGCTTTAAGTCGCAAGTCAGCGGCAGTATTGACAAATCAGCGCTTGATACCTCAAAAATTGACCGAAAGCTGAAGCGCTTTTTTAGTGATGCCAGCCTTTATGCTTATGTCAGCGCTTTGGCGGCCATTGAGCAATCAGGACTCAACCTTGATACCATCAATCACAATCCGCGTGTGGCACTGGTTGCAGGGTCTGGCGGCGCGTCAACTTTTGATATTACCAATGCTGTTGATGCGATGAAAGATAAAGGGCTTCGCGGCGTGGGCGCAATGGCAGTGCCAAAAACCATGAGCAGCTCGGTATCAGCCGCACTTGCCACAGGGCTTAAAATCCAAGGCATTTCCTATTCAATTTCCTCAGCTTGTGCCACCTCAACGCACTGTATCGGTCACGCTGCAGAGCTTATCCAACTTGGCAAAGCTGATGTGGTGCTGGCAGGCGGCAGTGAAGCTGAGGACTGGACGCAGTCTTGTATGTTTGACGCTATGGGCGCAATGAGCACCCAGTACAACGACACGCCAACCAAAGCCTCGCGACCTTATGACAAAGACCGCGACGGCTTTGTGATTGCTGGCGGCGGCGCGATGGTGGTTATTGAAAGTTTGGATCACGCTAAGGCTCGCGGCGCAACTATTTTAGCTGAAATCGTCGGTTACGGCGCAAGCTCGGACGGTGCTGAAATGGTTGCCCCAAGCGGTGAAGGCGCGGTTCGCTGTATGCAGCAAGCTTTACATCAAGCCGGTCTTGAAACGGTCGATTACATCAACACCCACGGCACGAGCACGCCGCTTGGTGACATTACCGAACTTGGGGCGATTGCTAAAGTATTTGGTGAGGATGCCAAAAACGTGCCGCCCATCAGCTCAACCAAATCCATGACCGGTCACAGCTTAGGGGCAGTTGGCGCTCAAGAACTGATTTATTGCTTGCTGATGATGCAAAACGACTTTATCGCACCGAACATCAATCTTGAAAACCTTGATGAAGATGCTCAAGACTTTGATATTGTTGCCGAAAAACGCGATGTTAAACTTGATAGCATCATGAGCAACAGCTTTGGCTTTGGCGGTACTAACGCCACCTTAATCATCAAAAAGTTTGCTGAATAACCTGTTAAAATTAAGTCTTTATGAACCACTTTTTATGAATAAATCATCAAATTCAACCTCAGCTGCCGCATCGGTGGCTGATTTTTCTTTGCCGCTTTATTGTTCGTTTGGTAATTTAACGGCGGCGGAACTGGTGACTCAGCTACAAAAGTTTTTGAGCGCTCAAGATAGCAACTTACCTTGGCAAATGATTTGGTTTCACAACAATGGCGAACCGGTCATTGGAATTTTGCCAAAGGTGAGTTGGTCGCTATATTTTTCTAGCCAAAAAAATGATGATGGCAAAGCGCTTTATCATCTTAATACCATTTGCCGTGATGATTCGCCCACCGTTCAAGCCTCAACAGTGACTTATGAGGCTTGGCAGCAGTTATTGATTGATTATACTGATAACTTTAAGCAACCCAATCAAGCTTATGAAATTAAAGACAACCCAAGCTATCATCACGGCTTGATGGGATTTATCGGCTATGATATTTCGGCAAATGAGCTCAGCCCGAACGCCGATATTCAACAAGCACCAAATCAACCCTGCGCCATGCTTGGTCATTACGACATTTATCTTAAACCTGTGCAAAAAAATGATGAAAAATTTTGGCAATTAATGATCCATCAGCCCAAATCTGAATGGTCAAAAAAATCAAAAATTAATCAGCTCATTGGCTATCTAGATGCTTTTAATGAGCAACTGGCATCAAATTCAGCGACCACAAATCAACCGTTACCACTAAATTTACAAGCAGCTTGGCAGATTAGCGATTATCAAATGGCGTTTGAGCAATCGCAAAATTATTTATTAAATGGCGATTGCTACCAAATCAATCTCACCCAAGCTTGGCGAAGTGAACCGCTTTTTGAGTCTACGGCGTTGATTGATTATCTGCCGATGCTGGACGCCAAAACCCAAGCGCCCTTTGCCGGCTATTTAGCCCTGCCCTATTTTCAAAATGGTGCTTTAGAAAATCAGCATAAAAATAATTTGGGATTTGAATTATTAAGCTGCTCTCCTGAATTATTTTTTACTTTCAATCGAAATAATCATCACTTAACCATTACTACCAAACCCATCAAAGGTACTGTACCACGCGGTCGCGATGCTTTTGAGGACGAGCAATTCAAAGCAAAATTGCAGGACAGTGAAAAAGACCGCAGCGAAAATGTGATGATTGTCGATTTGCTGCGCAATGATTTGGGAAAATATGCGCAAATTGGCAGTGTGAAAGTCCCTAAACTGTTTGCCATTGAAAGCTTTAGCAACGTTCATCATTTGGTCAGCACCATCACCGCCACTTTAAAGCCAACTGTCCATCCGCTAACCGTTTTGTTTGGCAGTCTTCCGGCAGGGTCAATCACCGGAACGCCGAAAAAACGCGCGGTTGAAATCATCTCAAGCCTTGAAAATCAAGCTCGCGGCGCCTATTGCGGGACGATGGGATTTATGAACTTTGATGGCAGCGGTCAATGGAACGTGTTAATCCGAACTTTGCAGGCAAGCGTTAATGATGATGGTCAAAAGCAAATCAGCGTTTGGGCAGGTGGCGGCATTACGGTGGCGTCAAACTGTGCGGCGGAATACCAAGAATGCTTGGATAAAGTGGGCAATGTTTTGACGGTACTTAGTCAGTCAAACTAGCCAGCCAAGATAGTTTAAAGCGCTGCCGTTTAAAATAATACTTTTATAAAAAAAGCTTACCGTCACAGTAAGCTTTTTTATGATCATTTTTAGTGTTAAACCAATTCTTTTAACGCTTCAATCAATCGCTGATTTTGCGCTGCCGTTCCAACGGTAATTCGTAAATAATCCTCAATTCGCGGCTGATTAAAATGGCGAACGATGATACCTTGCTCACGAAGTTTTGAAGCGACCTCGACTGCTGACGTATTACTTGGTTTGGCAAACACAAAATTTGCTTGCGAGGGTAAAACTTCAAAGCCAAGCTGAGTTAAATCACTCGTTAATGCTTCGCGAAGCTCAATCACTTTTTGGCAAATGTCATTAAAATAATCACCGTCAAGAACGCTTGCCGTTGCTCCTGCTTGCGCCAACTTATCCAGCGGATAACTGTTAAAGCTGTTTTTCATTCGCGTTAACGCTTCAATTAACGACGGGTTGCCAAACGCCATGCCCACGCGAAGCCCTGCAAGCGAGCGCGATTTTGAAAACGTTTGAGTGACTAAGATATTATCAAAGTCATTAATTAAGCTGACTGCTGAAACCGCATCTTTGCCATCGCGCGCAAAATCAATATAAGCTTCATCAATGACAATGACGCTATTCGGGTGCTGATTGGCAAGCGCTTTAATCGCTGATAGCGGCATTAACATTCCGGTTGGCGCGTTTGGGTTGGCAATGATAATACCGCTACAAGGCTGCTGATAGTCATCAGGGTTGATGCTAAAGTCAGCGCTTAGCGCAATTTGCTGTAACTCAACGCCAAAGGTTTGCGCGTAAACCGGATAAAAGCTATAGCTGATATCAGGAGCTAATAGCGGCAAGTCCTTTAAAAAGAAACTGGCAAAAACTAGCGCTAATACTTCATCAGAGCCGTTACCGACAAACACTTGATTGCTATTTAAACCATAAAAATCAGCCAAAGCTTGACGAAGCTCGTCCGATTCAGGCGCCGGATATAATTTTAGCGGGTCAGCTTGATTATTAAGCACCGCGCTAATTGCCTCGCTCACTTTTGGTGAAGGCGGAAATGGGTTTTCATTGGTGTTGAGTTTACATAAATTGTCATGTTTTGGCTGCTCACCGGGGACATAAGGTGACAGCGATTGTGCTTTTTTTGACCAAAGGCGGGTATCAATGCCGGAAGTATCCATGAGTTTTCCTACTAAAAGCCCAATAGGTGTTTTAATCTTGATAGCGGTAGCGCGCTGATCTAGCGTGAGCGTCCAAGTCTTCATTTTGTGCCAAAACGTCTGCCGTTTTTGCCAATGGCTTGCAACCCGATTGGCTGCAATAAATCAGCGACGATTTTTTTTGAAAATCATAAACACCAAGCGGTGAGGAAAACCGCGCCGTTCCTGACGTTGGCAACACGTGATTAGGTCCTGCGCAGTAATCACCGATGGCCTCTGGCGTGTGGCGACCCATAAAAATCGCGCCGGCGTGACGGATGTCGTCAATCAGGCTATTTGGGTCATCAACGGACAATTCCAAATGCTCAGGAGCAACTTGGTTAATCACGCGAAGCCCCTCAGCGCGGTCTTTCACCAAAATCAGCGCGCCACGATTTTGCAAGGCATCGCGAGCAATGTCCGATTTTGGCAGCTCACCAAGCGCTTTTTCAATTTCCATTTCGACGTTTTTTAATTGCTCGGGACTGGTAGTGACAAAAATTGCTTGCGCCACGCGGTCATGTTCCGCTTGGGACAGCAAATCCATCGCCAACCAATCGGCGCGGTCTGCCGCCTCGCCTTCGGCATAAACGAGCACTTCAGAAGGTCCTGCAATCATATCAATGCCCACTTGACCAAAAACGGCGCGTTTGGCAGCGGCAACAAATTTGTTACCGGGACCGGTGATTTTGTCCACTTGCGGGATGGTTTTGGTACCGTAAGCCAACGCCGCCACCGCCTGAGCGCCGCCAATCGTGATGACGCGGTCAACGCCAGATAAATGAGCGGCCGCTAAAACGAGTGGATTTAACACGCCTTTTGGCGCAGGGACGACCATGATGATTTCTTTGACACCGGCGACCTTTGCTGGAATGGCATTCATTAAAACGGACGACGGATAAGACGCCAAGCCGCCCGGAACATAAATACCGACGCGATCAAGCGGCGTCACTTTTTGACCTAGCATATTTCCCAAATCGTCTTCATATTGCCAAGACGACTGGGCTTGTTTTTCATGAAACTGTTTAACGCGGTCGGCAGCAGTGGTTAATGCCGACTTTAAGTCGCTATCTAACTCCTCAAACGCCGCTTTTAGCTTGTCTTTTGAAATGTCCAAATCGCTAATCGTTTTGGCAGGATGCTCATCAAACTTTTGCGTCAGCTCCAATACTTTATCATCACCATACTGGCGAACTTGCGCGATGATGTCATCAACAACGCTTAATAACTCAGCATCATTAACGGTCTCAAAAGCAAGCAGCTGGCTTAATTGCTGCTCAAAATCGGCATCTTGGGAGTTGAGCTTTCGCATGGCGCATCCTTTGTTGTGAACGGTTCAAGGAAGTAAAAAAGAAGAAATATCGATTGAGTTTAGCATCGTCTAAAAACTTTGCTGCTATTGCTAACATTCATTATGGCTAAAATAATTTTTTAAACTGAATCAGTTTTTAGTAGAACTTTTGGCAATGCTGGCTTTAAAACTGTCTAAAATCGGCTCAAGTAAGGCAAATTTGCGCTTAAAGCTGACCTGATTGACAATGAGCCGTGAGGAAATGTCGCAAATATGGTCGCGTGGCTCAAGACCATTAGCGCGCAAGGTGTTGCCGGTATCGACCACATCGACGATTAAATCGCCAAGACCAACAAGCGGCGCAAGCTCCATCGAGCCATAAAGTTTAATCACATCGACCTGCTGAGCTTGACTGGCAAAATAAGCTCGGGCAACGTTAACGTATTTGGTGGCAACGCGGAGTCGGCGATTAGGAAGTGGCGCGTCTTTGATTGCGGCGGTCATGAGTTTACATTGGGCAATTTGCAAATCAAGCAACTCATAAACGTGGCTTGCACCATGCTCAAGTAAAACATCTTTTCCGGCAACGCCAAAGTCCGCCGCACCGTGCTCAACGTAGGTTGGAACGTCACTTGCCCGCAAAATGAGCACGCGAACGTTGGGGTTGGTCGTTGGAAAAATCAGCTTTCGCGACGCTGAGGGGTCTTCTAATAGCTCAATCCCTGCCGCCTTCAACAGCGGCATGGTTTCATCTAAAATACGACCTTTGGACAGCGCAAGCGTTAAGCCATCAAATTGCGAATAAGCAGTATCGGCATCGGCAGGTTTCAGCGTTGGCGTCTGGGTCATCATAAAATCCGTTTAACTGAGTTGACAGTAAAAATTTAATAAAAAATAAGAAGTCAGCCAAGCGTTTAAGCTTAGCTGAGGGTTAAGTGTATCAGATATCTTTTGAATTGATACGCTTGATCGTCACCCCAAGGGCGCGCAGTTTGTTTTCAACGTCTTCATAACCGCGGTCAATATGATAAATGCGGTCGATTAAGCTTTCGCCTTCTGCCGCTGCTGCTGCCATGACCAGTGACATCGAAGCGCGCAAATCCGTTGCCATTACCGGCGCTGCGGTAAAGTTTTCCACCCCCATCACCACGGCAGTATGACCGTCAATTTTGATAGACGCCCCTAAGCGCTTCAGCTCTGGCACGTGCATATAGCGATTTTCAAAAATATTTTCGATGATGGTGCTGGTGCCATCTGCCAAGCAGCAAACCGCCATTAATTGCGCTTGCATGTCGGTTGGGAAACCGGGGTGCGGCTGAGTTCGGATATCGACAGGTTTTGGTCGAGTGCTCATTTGAGCGCGAATCCAATCGTCACCTGTCGTGATGGTGGCACCCATTGCTTCAAATTTTTCAAGCACGGGAATTAAAAGTTCCGCCTTGGTGTTTTTGGTCAGAACATCGCCGCGGGTCATGAGCGCCCCTGCCAAATACGAACCGGTTTCAATACGGTCAGGAACGACGGAATATTCACAGCCGTGAAGCTCATCGACGCCCTCAATGGTCATCGTTGCTGTGCCAATGCCGCTAATTTTTGCGCCCATTTTAACGAGCATATTTGCTAAATCAACGACTTCGGGCTCTAAAGCACAGTTGCCAAGAACCGTGGTGCCTTTTGCCAACGCTGCCGCCATAATGACGTTTTCGGTACCGCCCACGGTCACCATATCAAACGAAAAGTTACAGCCAAGCAGTTTTCCGCCTTTTGGCGCTTGCGCTTTGACGTAGCCATTTTCAACGGTGATGGTTGCGCCCATGGCTTCAAAGGCTTTTAAATGCTGATCGACCGGTCGCGAGCCAATGGCGCAGCCGCCCGGTAGCGACACTTCAGCTTCACCAAAGCGCGCAAGCAACGGCCCTAGCACCAAAATAGACGCTCGCATGGTTTTAACCAGATCATAAGGCGCGTAAAAGCTGTTGATATTTTTGGTATCACAAGTGACCACTGAGCCGTCTTTTTCAATGTCAATCCCCATGCCGGCAATCAGCTTGATGAGCGTTTGCACATCTTGTAATGACGGCACGTTTAACAGCGTGATCGGGGTTTTTGCCAAAATCATGGCAGCAAGTAAGGGCAGCGCGGCATTTTTTGCCCCTGAAATAGTAACTTCCCCCGCGATGCGGCTGCTACCGGTGATTAAAAATTGATCCATAAATTGTGACAACCTGACTTATAAAAACTGAGCTTATAAATAACGCTGACAACGGCATGTCATGCGTTAATAACATTTAGTGAGCTTGCTGAGCGTCCCACTCCGCAGGCGTAAGCGCTTGGATATTAAGCGCATGAATATCGCCGCTGGCAATTTTGTCATTGACCAGTGCATAAATGGCTTGCTGACGAGCAACAAGGCGTTTGCCCTCAAAGCTTGCGTCAACCACGCGAACGTCAAATTTATTGCCTTGATTGGCGGCTTGAATAAACGCATCGGGAAAATGCTGCTGCAAAAAAGCAATCAAATCATCAGCGGTCATAATTTATCCTATAAAAAATCACAAAATCAGCTCAATTATCATTAACAATCAAGCCTTATATAAAATGGCGCTATTATAGCAAAGTTCCCTTCGGCTCAGTAGGTCAATCTTCACCTCGATTTGCCAATTTTTTAGCATCAATCAGCGCCTACCAAGCTTAACTTAAAGTTCAGCGGATAAATAACTCAAAACTTGAGCGCGAACGTCGTTCAGCCACTGTAAAGGGGTTGCCATGGCGCCAATACTGGTGGCGTGACTGGCGCCTTTAATTTCCCCGGTGGTTACAACCGCCCCATGAGCTTTTAGCGCGCGAGCCATAATTTGCGTATCAGAGTCGTGAACCAACTTGTCTTTTTCAGCGGTCAATAATAGATAGTTGGGCTGAACCCCTTTCACCAAATAATTGGGCATGATGACATTGGGGTCGGCATCGGCTGAAAATGCCTCACTGCCCCCATAACGGCGAAAATCGTAGCTGTAAGGACCGGCAATGCCAATGACCGCTTTAATGTCGTTTGGTTTCATGCCAAAGGGCGCCAAAAAATCGGCATTAGATACCGCCGCCATCATGTTAAATGCCCCTGCCGAGTGCCCCATCACCGCCATTTTATCAGGATTAGCAAAAAAGCTTGGCGCATTATGGTAGCTCCAAGCAATGGCTTTAGCCGTATCGGTCACAAAATCCGGATAAACATGATCCGGCGCTTTGCGATAATCAATCACCGCAGTAATATAACCGGCTTTAGCAAGGCTGCGACCAACAAACGCATAATCTTCTTTGCTGCCATTTTTCCAAGAGCCGCCGTGAACAAAAACCACCAAAGGATAGCTTGTGGTCACCGCGGTTTTATCTTCAAAGCTTTGCGACAGCGATTTTGGGAAATACAAATCCAAATATTGCATCGCCTCATCACCATACGGGATGTCTTTTTGAACGCTAACGCCCCCTGCTAAGCTGATTCGGTTTACCGCCTCAAGTCCTGAAAAAGCGAAAGCGTTTTGCCCCATCATCAGTATCAGTAAAGTGCCCAAACTGATTACTTGCACAATTGCCTGCCGCGTTGATTGAGCAATTTGCCACCTATAACCATAGCGGGGTTGATAAATGCTGATTGCCCAAGCGGTAATAGATTTGGTCTTGTTCATAGCAGCCCGCCTTGTAAATTGCGTCTCGCTTTAAATGCTATTATAAAACGATCATTGGCAATTTATAGGCAAGTCTTGTTATGAATTTTTAAGTGAAATTTAACAACCAAACAATGGCTAAGGCGCTAAGTCTTCTTCATCAATCACGATGACGGGGGTTCGACTTTGGTTGTCGCTTATGTCTTGATACTCGGTTTGGGAGTTGACTACGGGCGCGGGGCTTGGACTTGCAGCAAGCGAGCTTTTATTTTCAAACATGATGTCGTTGTCATTAATTGGTGATCCTGAATCATCAACCAGCGTGGTCATCAGTACCAATTCAATAACCCCTGCGGTTTTGTTAGCCATGTCAATCAAATTGCTTTGCTGAGTTGGCGTCAAGCGCCCCATGATATAAACGATGCCATCATTAGTAACTACTTTGATTTGCGAGGATTTAAGGGCGTTGCTTGCGGCAACTTTTGCCATAATTTTGGAGCTGATATAGCCATCGTGAACGGTTGCGCTTGCCCCGCGCGCCACCCCAACTTTAAGCTCATTGTAAACGCGGCGGACGTCTGGCATGGAAGCCACCACTTTACCGATTTGCTCTTTGAGCGCCTCACTTGGCACCTCTCCTGACAGCAGCACTTCACTGTTAAAGCTATCAATGCTCATTCGGCTGCTTTGCTGCAAATTTTGCTCAAGACCGTAAATGTTGACTTTGGCGGTGTGCTCAATACTGCGGTCAAGCAAGCGCTGCGGAATGGTGCGCTCGGTTGCCGGAACGCCATAAGTGCCTTTGGTGCTGTTGGTCAAATAATTGGTCGTACAGCCGGTAGCAAGTAATGTGCTCGCAATGGTAGCGGCGACTAAAGCTTGGCGAAAAAAAGAGTTGGTTTGGGTCATGGGATACCTCTGAGGGCTTAAATAATCTTTTAAAGGTAATCTTTTAGAATAGTGGGCACTGGTGGCGCTTACTTTACTGAAAAATGACAAAATTAGATAATATGTTTGGTAACGTTAACTTGTTGATAACTTACTTAATCGCTGCTAATGACACCTTTTAAAAACTAATGTTCGGCTTTAAAAAATTCTTCTTAATTTTTGCAACAAACTTTACCAAGCTTGGGCTAAAAACGCGCCGGCAATCCAATTTGGCGTTAAATTGTTACCGTCAAATGCCACCACATCAAAACGGCAATCGTAATCGGCAAACTGTGGGTGCTGCTGTAAAAAATATTGCGCGGTTTTAATGAGCTTTTTTTGCTTAGCAGGGCTGACACTCATCGCCGCATTACCAAAATTGGACGCTCGGCGTTTACGAACTTCAATAAATACCAAGGTTGCCAAGCCGTTATTTTCCGTTGCCGACATCATAATAAGGTCAATCTCGCCCACTTTATGTTGCTGCCAGTTTTTCGCGATAAGGGTTAAACCTTGGTTTTGCAAATACTCACAAGCCAGCGCTTCAAAGGTTGCCCCTGATTGCTGAGTAGCACTGGTAAGCTTTAGCGGTTTTTTTGGCATTTTTTTAACTCAAGCGTTGTCGATGAGCGCTTTATCCAAAAAAGCCATCGGGTCAAAGTTTAAACTGGGAAGCTGTCATCATAATTTTTTGCAAATTCTTTTCATCATAGCATATCATGCTAAACTGTTCGGATTTGAGTTCGATTTTGCCCCGCGCAATGATTGACGCTATAAAAGGTAAAAGTGATGGCAACAAACGATTTGGTCAATACAGCAAGGGCTGAGGCGCAGCTTTACATTGTGGCAACGCCGATTGGCAATTTGCAGGACATGACGCCGCGCGCCATCGAGGTGCTCAAAAGCGTTGCCATTATTGCTTGTGAGGACACGCGAACCTCAAAAAAGCTGCTTGACCATTTTAACATTGCCACCAAACAATTGGCAGCCGATAACGAAAGCCAGCACCAAAAATTGTGGGCGTATCATGAGCATAACAGCGCGGTGCAAACGCCCAAGCTGATTGAAATGATTCAAAATGGTCATTCAGTGGCGCTGATTAGTGATGCCGGAACGCCGCTGGTTAGCGACCCTGGATTTCAATTGGTTCAAGCAGCGCACGCGGCGGGCGTGAGCGTCTCCCCCATCGTTGGCGCATCAGCCGCAATTGCCGCGTTGTCGGTAGCAGGATTGCCCTCTGACCGCTTTAGCTTTATTGGCTTTTTACCGGCAAAAGCGCACGGCCGTCAAAAGCAGCTTGAATTGCTTAAATCACGAAGCGAGACGCTCATTTTTTATGAAGCACCGCACCGAATTTTGGCAAGCCTTGAGGATTTAGCAAGCGTTTTTGGTGAGGAGCGCGTGATTACTTTTTGCCGAGAGTTGACCAAGACCTTTGAAACCGTTTATAAATCAACGCTAAAAGCGCTGATTGATTTTGTTAAAAACGATGACAATCAGCAGCGCGGCGAGATTGTGCTGGTCGTTGCCGGCGCTCAGCAAGAAGACGATAATGCGGACAATTTTGATGAATTATTGCTCAGATTACTGCAAGATTTAAGCGTAAAAAAAGCGGCTGCCCTTGCCGCTGACATTACCGGCGTGAAAAAAAACAGCCTTTATCAGCGCTTGCTTGAGCTGCAATCGCAAAATGATAATTCGTAATTTTTTATTTTAACTGATTTTAACTTTATTTTAACTTCGTTTAGGAGACGGCCATGTTTGATGTGATGGCGATTGGCAATGCCTTGGTTGACCATGAGTTTGTGTTAAGTGATGCTGAACTTGAAGAAACCGAGTTGACGCGCGGCAACATGACCCTTGCCACTCTTGATGAGCAGCAGCAATTGCTTGCCTATTTTCAGCTTGCCAACATTGCGCCCTCCAAGCAAGCCGGCGGCGGCTCAGCGGCAAATACCATGTTTGCCTTTGCAAGCTTGGGCGGAAAGCCGTTCTATGCTTGCCGCGTGGGTGACGACGCTCAAGGTCAATTTTATTTGCAAGATTTAAACCAAGCCGGCGTAGCAACGTCTGACAAATCGATCCATGACGGCGGCGTGACCGGCTCTTGTGTGGTGGCGGTCACTCATGATGGCGAGCGCACGATGCAAACTTATCTTGGCACGTCGAGTGAGATTTGCGCCGACAACGTCGATTTTGACGCCTTAACGCAAGCCGGTTGGCTGTATTTAGAAGGCTATTTGGCGATGTCTGAGAGCATTCAGCCGGCGATGACTCAGCTGCGTCAGCAAGCAGGGCTTCATGGCGCCAAAATCGCGGTAAGCTTTGCTGACCCTGCCGTGGTTAAATTTGCCAAAGAGGGCTTATTAAATATGCTTGGCAATACCGTTGAAGTGATTTTTTGCAACAGCGAAGAGGCGCGATTATTCACCGATAAAAAACAGCTCAAAGCGGCAGCGCGAGCACTTCTTGACTACTGCAACATTGCAGTCATCACCGATGGCGCAAATGGCGCGCTGATTGCCCAAAAAATGACTCAAAAGCCAAACCTTGAGCCTGTCTTTTTTGACATTCCAACGCCGGTTGTTAACGTGGTCGATACCAATGGCGCAGGCGACAATTATGCCGGCGCGTTTTTGTTTGGCTTATCGCAGCATTATAGCCTTCATGAATGCGGTCGCCTTGCCAGTGAAGTTGCCGCGCAAGTGATTCAGCAATTTGGCCCAAGACTTGAGTCAGAAATTTATCAAGACATTTCAAGGCGCGTTTTGGTCGCCTAACCACGTTAACATGGTTTTTAAAACCCTGATAAAAAAGATGAAAAAATAAAAAACCCATCGCAATGATGGGTTTTTTGGTTTAACCGATAAATCAATTAAACCGCAGCTAATGCTTGCTCTAAATCGGCTTTAATGTCCTCAATATGCTCAATGCCAA
Organism: Psychrobacter sp. GTC18467; assembly: GCF_055397455.1. Lineage (NCBI taxonomy): Bacteria > Pseudomonadati > Pseudomonadota > Gammaproteobacteria > Moraxellales > Moraxellaceae > Psychrobacter > Psychrobacter sp. GTC18467. The sequence goes on along the minus strand of NZ_AP038920.1, from coordinate 1,650,957 downwards.
TTGACAAGCGAACCATATCTTCGCTAACCCCTGCTTGCTCAAGCTCTTGACCATTGAGCTGACGATGCGTCGTTGTTGCCGGATGACAAGCTAGCGATTTGGCATCACCAATATTCACCAATCGGGTGATGAGTTTGAGCGCATCAATAAAGCGCGCGCCGGCTTCCCTGCCTCCTTTTACCCCAAAAGTTAAAATCGCAGACGGCGTACCTTTCATATATTTTTGCGACAACTTAAAGTCGGGATGGTCGGGAAGTCCGGCATATTTTACCCAAGCAACTTTGTCATGACCGGTTAAATATTCTGCAACCGCTTGGGCGTTTTCAACGTGGCGCTCCATTCGCAAGCTTAGTGTTTCAATCCCTTGCAAAATGCTAAAGGCGTTAAACGGGCTCATTGCTGCGCCCATATTGCGCAAAGGGGCAACGCGAGCGCGAGCAATGAATGCTGCCGCGCCAATGTCTTTGACAAAATTCACCCCGTGATAACTGGCATCCGGCGTATTAAGCAGCGCAAAACGCTCCGGATAATCGCCCCAAGGGAACTTGCCCCTATCCACAATCGCACCGCCAATTGACGTTCCTGTGCCGCTCATATATTTGGTCAGCGCATGAACCACAATGTCCGCGCCAAAGTCAAACGGTCGGCAAAGTACAGGCGTTGCCACCGTATTGTCAATGACCAAAGGCACGCCAAACTCATGAGCAATGTCGCTTAGCGCTTGAATATCCACGATATTGCCAAGCGGGTTGCCAATACTTTCAGCAAATACCATTTTGGTTTTATCATCAATCAAATCGCGAATGGCTTCAGGGTTTTGATAATCAAAAAAGCGAACCTCAATCCCTTGTCGCGGCAAAGCATGGGCAAATAAATTGTAAGTGCCGCCATAAAGGGTCGATACCGCCACGATATTGTCGCCCGCCTCGCAAATGGTCTGGATGGTATAGGTGATTGCTGCCATGCCAGAGGCAACCGCAAGCGCGCCAACGCCGCCCTCAAGTGCCGCCACGCGTTCTTCCAATACCGCATTGGTTGGGTTCATAATTCGGGTATAAATGTTGCCTTGAACCTTTAAATCAAACAAATCCGCGCCGTGTTGGGTATTGTCAAAAGCATACGAGGTGGTGTGATAAATCGGAACGGCAACGGCTTTGGTGGTTTCCTCAGGGGTGTAGCCGGCGTGAATGGCAAGCGTTTCTAAATGCTGCATTTGGGCTTGATTGTCGTGACTCATAATTTTGTCCTTAAAAAAATGATTGTGATGGCATTGTTTATATGTTGGCAAATAAAAAAGCTGAAGTTATCATACCTCAGCTTCTTTAGGATTAACACCGCCAATCAGCGCCGCTTTTATACCCAATTAAACGAACGCTTACTTAACGGGCACTTATTTATAATACGCATTTTCAGTTCGCGTGTGGTCGGTTTCATCAACCACTTGGGTCAATTCTGGGATTTGCTGCTTTAATTGTACCTCAACGCCTTGACGAAGCGTCATATCGACCGCCGAGCAGCCCTGACAGCCGCCGCCAAATTTAAGCACCGCCGTCAAGCCAATACCGTCCTCTTCAATCAGCTCTAACAGCTCGACCATGCCGCCATGCGCTGCCAGATTTGGGTTAATTTCCGATTGCAGCACATAATTGATGCGCTCCTCAACGCTTGCGTCCGCACCAACTTTAGGAACTTTAGAATTAGGCGCGCGAAAGGTCAACTGACCGCCAAACCGGTCCTTGTTGTAATCAATCACCGCATCTTCCAAATACGGTACGGACGGCGCATCAATAAATGCCGAAAAGTCGTCATAATCCAAGCGCAAATCGGCGCTATCTTCCTCACCGGGCTGATTGTACGCCATGCAGCATTCCGCGCGCGGCGTTCCGGCATTTTCAACAAAAATACGAACGCCAATGCCATCGGTATCTTGTTTGGCAAGCAAATCCGCCAAATAGCCTTGCGCCGATTCGGTGATGGTGATATTGCTTTTAATGTCGCTTTGCTCTAAATCAAGCGCAGACACGTTATCAGGTTGAGCGTGGTCAGTCATATTGAGTCCTTGGCAATCTAATGATAACGGTCAACCGGCGGCTGCCTTATCAAAATTAGGGTGAAAGCAAGCCCAAAGCTTACCGTTCGTTAGCAATATTATAAGGGCAATTTTTGTGCAATCAAGGTACAATTCCGACCTTGCTGCTGTGAATTTCTTAATCTATCAAATGAGCAAAATTAAAGTTAAAAATAATAAGGTTACAATAATGACAATAATCCCTCATATTACGCAAAAACCTTACCGTTATTTGGTCTTTATCGGTCGCTTTCAGCCGTTTCATTTGGGTCATAAAGCGGTCATTGATGCGGCCCTTGAAAAAGCCGACAATGTCATCGTGCTTATCGGCTCTGCCAATGAGCCAAGAAGTCTTCGCAATCCGTTTACCACTTGCGAGCGTGAGCAGATGATTTTGGGCGCATATTCAGAAGCGGACGCCAAGCGAATTCATTGCGTACCCTTAGCTGACGCACTTTATAACGACACGCGCTGGTTAAAAAACGTTCAATCTGCGGTGCTAAGCGTTACTCATGATTTAAACGACAATATCGGCATTATCGGTTATCTAAAAGACCGCTCGTCGTATTATTTGGCGCTGTTTCCGCATTGGGGCGCAGAATCAGTTGCCAATTATCAAAATCTATCAGCAACACCACTTCGCAAAGCGTATTTGTTAAATCAAAAATCAGCGGACGACTTAAATAACGAGCCAATCCCAAAGTCTACGAAGCAGTTTTTAACCCAGTTTGCAACAACTGACGACTTTAAAACGCTCAACGCTGAGGCAAAGTTTGTTGCCGAGTATAAACGCCAATGGCAAGCGGCGCCCTACCCGCCGATTTTTGCAACGGTCGATGCCGTGGTGGTTCAGTCGGGGCATATTTTGCTTGTTGAGCGCGGCGGTCAACCGGGCGTGGGTCAGTTTGCGCTTCCGGGCGGTTTTCTCAATCCCGATGAGGCGCTCATTGACGCTTGTATCCGCGAGCTGATTGAAGAGACGCAAATTGACGTTTTGGAAACTGAATTAAAGCAGTCCTATCAGCGCCAATTGACCTTTGATGACCCCGACCGCTCGCCGCTTGGTCGCGTCATTACCCAAGCGTTTTATTTTGAATTAAATAGTAAAGAAAAAGGCTTACCGCAAATCAAAGGCAGTGATGACGCGGCGCGCGCTTTTTGGCTACCGCTTGCCAATCTTGACCCGAAGCAAATGTTTCAAGACCATTTAGCCATTATCCAAAAGCTGATTGGGGTTTAGTCATGGCAACATCTCATTTCGCTAAGCTAAAACACGCCGCCCTTGCGCCCGTTTATTTATACCAAGCAAAGCAGGTCAAAAAGTCAGCACTGCTTTTACCTGAACCAAAAGGCGAGCGGCAAGGAATGCTTGTCATTAATGATAATTTGCCAACGTCGCAAATGCTGAATCTTATGGTTGTTGGCGACTCGTCAGCGGCAAGCGTTGGCTGTAAGTTGCAAAATGAGGGCTTGGCACAAAATTTAGCGACTACCCTTCAAGCAAATTTTAGTAAAAACGCGACTCAGCAAAATTATCGCGCCATTCATTGGTCACTTCATGCCAAATCCGGCGACAGCAGTTTTGATTTGCTAAGGCGATTGTTTGTCACGCCTAAGCAGTCGGTTGAGGTGATGGTCATTTGCATCGGGGTGAATGATGTCACCAAAAATACGAGATTACAGCCGTGGCAAAAAAACATTGCTGAAATCATTGCCATAAGTCAGCGCAAATTTGGCGCGCGCTTTATTATTTTTTCAAGTTTGCCGCCGATGGGCGATATGCCTGCCCTGCCTTCGCCATTGAACCAACTTTTAGGGCAAAAGGCTCAGCAGCTTGATGAAAACTTAAAGCAAATTTGTGAAAATACGAACGGCGTTTATTATTTTTCGCCAAAATTAACCGATAGCAAAAACTTAAGCGAAATGTTTGCAAACGATGGCGTTCACCCAAGTTCAAGCGCTTATCAGCTTTGGGCAAGCCAGCTTGCTGATTATATTAATTCTTTATTAAACTAAAAAATTAAACTAAAAACTTTCATTAAATTTTAACCAAAAAAAACCGCTAAAATATTCAGCGGCTTTTTTAGCAATAAGGTAAAAACCAGCTTATTCAGCGGCTTTTTTCTTACGACCACCAAACGCACCAAAGCGCTTGTTGAAGCTTGCCACACGACCTTCGCTTGACGCTTTACGCTGCTCGCCGGTGTAGAATGGGTGCGACGCGCTTGAGATATCAAGTGGGAAGTATGGGTATTCTTTGCCTTCATATTCACGAGTGGCTTTGGTTTTAACCGTTGAGCGGGTCAAAAAGTAAACGTCAGCGTTGGTGTCGTGAAATAAAACGTCGTGGTAATCAGGATGGATATCGTTGCGCATAATATACTCTCAAGTCCGGTGAGCTTGGCTCAACTGAGGCACTAAGGACATTGTCAATCTAGCAAAAAAGTCACCAACTCATTTTGGCACTTGCCACCACATTGATGCACGCTTAGCCTTCCCCAGCGGGAAAAATAAATCGCGATTCTAGCGGTTTTTGCTAAAATTTGCAAGAAGATTGCGTTAATTAACCGCTTACTGTTAAGAATATAGCTATAAATATACTGACATTGTTAAGCAAATAAGGTATAAACAATCTGATTATTATAATTTTTAGCCCTCCTGATAAGCCAATCGCTTATTCGGTCTTTTTAAGGAAACAGTTATGAAACTTATTAGCAACCCCTTACTGCAAAGTTTAGTTGGCGCAAGTTTACTGCTTGCCAGCGCGGCTCATGCTGCCCTGCCTACCCAATGGCAGCTTGACAACTCGCACACCCGCGTTGGTTTTTCAGTCGAGCATTTAGGCTTTTCAACCACCATGGGGCATTTTGACAAGGTTGACGGCACCCTAAACTACAATATCAAAGCGCCAAACAAAACCACGATGAACTTTGTGATTGACACAAACAGCATCAACACCGCCTTTGAAGCCCGCGACAAGCATTTGCGCTCGGACGACTTTTTTAACGTTAAAAAATACCCAACGATGACCTTTAAATCTACCAAGGTCAATTTTTATAACCCGCAGCAAGCCAAAGTGGATGGCAATTTGACCTTGCTTGGCGTCACCAAACCGGTCACCTTAAACGTCACCATTAAAAAAATTGCCAACAGCCCGATGACCAAAAAACCGGTAATTGGCTTTCGCGCCACCGGCGTCATTGACCGCACTGAATTTGGCATGACCAGCTTTGCTGATGGCATCACCACCAAAGTTCCGATTCAAATCGATGGCGAATTGGTCGAAAAAACGAGCAAATAAGACCATAAAGCCCCATCAGCTTTTCAAAATTCACAATCAAAAAAACAGCAATCTAGGTTGCTGTTTTTTATGGTTTATCAACGCGAATAAATAAGTGAGCAAACTCTTAAGAAACGAGTTTTTATAAGAATAATAAATGCGGCGCTAATTTTGTTGCTTGTTATAATTAGAAATTTAAGCTTGAGGAATCATGGGCGGCATTGACAAAACTTATGCAGCCCGTTACGCATCTTTATATTTGATAAGAAAATTTTTCGGTAAAATGGGGTTATCTTTAGAAAACTTTAACAGTTGCTCATCCGGTCTGGTTAATTGCTCGGCACTTTAACAGCGATTTGCAATTATAGACCGTTAATGAAAGCCAACTTACCTCTTGAAATGGTCAAATAATCTCCAAGATATAGCTTAATCAAACCTTCTTTTGGCGCTTATTCTTGCCTGCTTTTCATGACTTTCAACAAAGGACATCATCACCGAAATGACTTCATTGATGAACCAAAACGATTTTTCTGCGGTTGACGCCAAGCAAGCCCTTACGGCAAAAGCTCAGGCTAAGCCAAAATCCCGAGTGGGAATTTTGGGCGGCGGGACGGCAGGGTCAACCATTGCCATTCGCTTGGCAGCGCTTGGGGTTGAAACTTACTTATTTGAAAAAAAAGCATCGCTGATTGATGGTCCACCGATGTGTCATTTGCACGCCGGCGGCAATTTGTACCGCGAAATCCCTGATGAGGATTGCGTGGCGCTGCTTGAGCAATGCATTGATATTGTTAGGCTTTATCCCTACACCATCGATATTCGCCCAACGGTATTTGCCGTGCCAACCCGTGATGATGGCGCGCCAGAAGACTTACTGCCACGGCTTGATGCCTTAAAAAACGCCTATCAAGCGTTAGTTGACAGCGATATTAATAACAAAGTGCTGGGCGAGCCAGATAATTATTATCAGCTGTACTCGCATGAGCGCTTGCTTGAATTGGCAAAATTGCCGCAAGTTGCCGTTCCTGCGACCCTTGATGAATGGCTGATTCCGGTTGCCAAACACTTGGATTTAAACAAAGTGAAATTTCCCTTGATTGCCGTTCAAGAGTACGGCTGGAATATTTTTCGCTTGGCAGCTTCGGCAAAGCTTGCCCTTGAAGAATACCCAAATGCTCATGTGCTGACCAACACTATTGTTCAAAACGTTGCGCCGCTTGAATGTGAAAATTGCAGCAATGCCAACCATCACGTCAGCAAATGGCGGATTGATTATCAAAAGGCATCGTCAAACGCGAAAGAAGACAGCGCGCTACAATCGGTTGAGGTCGATTTTTTGATTAATGCGGCAGGATTTCGAACGGGAATTATTGATGATTTGGTTGGGGTTTCGGTCACGCGAATGGTGGAGTTTAAATCCTCGTTTGTGACCCATTGGGACAACGCCGGCGGTCAAATCCCTGAAATCATCATTTACGGGGAGCGCGGAACGCCTGAGGGTATGGCGCAATTGACGCCGTATCCGAACGGCTATTTTCAAATTCATGGCATGAGCAAATTTATCACCTTGTTTGATGATGGCTTGGTTGCCTCAAGTAAAGACAGCGCTCAGCCAAAACTTGCCAAAAAATATGTCGATTATATCGATAACGGTTGGGACAAATCGGCGCTGCAAGCCCGAGCTCAACAAGCCATCGATTATGTGGCGGAGTTTGTGCCAAAATTTACTAGCGCTCGAACGACCCAAAATGCCTTGTTTGGCGCTCAGCAAATCCCCGGTGAGGATGACACGCTTCGAGTGGCTGACGTCAGCCTTTATCCCAACTTACACTACGCTCGCGCTGAAAATGTGAAAGCCTCCTCAACCTTGATTGCGGCTGATGAAATCGTCAAGCAACTGGTTACGCTCAATATGATTGATAAATCGGCTGCCGATGACCATTACCGCAAAAATCACGAGTGGCAGTATTTGGTTCACAATGATGATACCCATATTGATTCCGTGGCACGAATGCTGGCGGTCAATCGCGATTTTCCGGCAGATATGGCGTGGGTCAATAAAGGCATGCGCTTAGCGGCGCTTTGTAGTTTGACGCCATAGCTATTAAAAACTGGGTTATTAACACCTAGGTTATTAACACCTAGGTTATTAACACCTAGGTTATTAACACCTCAGTTATGAAAAACCAATTATGAAAAATCAATTATTAAAGTTTTAGGGATTAAATATTGAATAAAAAAAGAGGCGGGATAAATGCCGCCTTTTTTGTTGGGAGTTGCTGACTTATTTGCCTGTTTTTACTGTCTTGACTCTTTATTGGTCAGCTTTTTATTGAACTCAGTTTTTATTAACTTCCTGCCATTTTATCGGTATCCACCGGCTCATCAATTTTAACCAATACATGAAGCAAATCAATGGCTTCATCAATGGTATTACAAACCACCAAGCGCTCAAGGTCGTCTTTTTTCATAAAGCCTTGCTCAGCGGTAAATGCCAAATGCTCAATCAAGCGGTCATAAAAGCCATTAATATTTAAAATAATCATCGGCTTTTCGTGCTGATACAGCTGACGCCATGTGGCGATTTCCATGATTTCCTCAAGCGTTCCCAAACCACCCGGTAAGGTGATAAACGCATCGGCATACTCTGCCATGACCGTTTTGCGCGTGTGCATGGTGTCGGTTAAATGCAGCTTTGTCAAGGCATCGTGGGCGATTTCGTGCTTGAGCATAAAGGTTGGAATGACCCCAACCGCTTGCGCGCCGCCTTTAATGATTTCGTCAGCAACCGCGCCCATAAGTCCAATGCTTGCGCCGCCATAAACCAGTCCCATGCCGTTTTGCGCCAATTTTTGACCAAGCTCACGTGCTGCCATTTCATAGACCACATCATTGCCAAGCCTTGAGCCGCAATAAACCGCAACCAGTGGCATCTCTAAACTAGATTTGTCAATCGCTTGTTCAATATGGGCAATATCGCGACCGGTTAACACGTCATAATTGTGGTTATTAATCGTCATTTGCATAAAATCTCCTTAAATGGTAATCGTTGGCAATTCAGCAATTCATCTTATTATTTAATGCCAAAACTCGCCCTGCAGTCATCTTAGCATACGCTAAAACTGCTCTGAGTTACTACAGTTTATTGCTGCGTAACGAATATGTTGTTCAAGCAAGGTTAAGAAAATAAAGTGGCGGGAAGTTTGGGCGCAAGCTAAAGGCAGATTGCGGCAAGCTTTTCATGTTTTGCCGTGCCAATCAAAGACAATTTCGACGATTGGCAAAAATAATGCGAAAGGTCGAGCCTTGATTTTCAACTGAGTCGATTTGCAGTTTGGCATCATGTTGATAAAGGACGTGTTTGACGATGGCAAGACCAAGCCCTGTGCCGCCAGCGTTGCGGTTGCGACCGCTATCAACGCGGTAAAAGCGCTCGGTGAGGCGTTCAATATGCTGCGGGGCGATACCAATACCGTTATCGGATACTAAAAACTCCATGCCGTCAGCGCCCGCCTGCCAAACGATGGTAATGTTGCCGCCTTTTGGCGTGTATTTGATGGCATTAATGACAAGGTTTTGTAGCGCACTGGTTAAATATAGCGCCGCACCAAAAATATGCTGCTGACTTTGAATATCCAAAGTAATGTCATGACCAAAGTCTTTATTATATGTTTGCGCTTCCTCAAAAATTTGGGTGATGAGTGCCGGCATATCAATGCAAGTTTGGTCGGGCGCTTCGTCGTTTTCAAGCCGTGACAGCAGCAACAAATCATTAACGATGTTGTTCATTCGCGTGGTCTGCTGGGTCATCAATTCAAAGCCGCGCTGCCAGTTTGGCGCAAGGTCGGCTTGGTCGGAAAAAGTTTCTAAATAGCCCATCAATACGGTCAAGGGCGTTCGCAGTTCGTGCGAGACGTTTGCCACAAAGTCGCGGCGCATGTGCTCTAAGTGCTGAAGTCGCGTGACGTCATAAATCATCAGCAGCTTTTCACTGCCAAAATGGGTGACTTCAAATTTTAAATAACGGTTGGGGTTTTGCCAAAATACCAAATGAATGCCGTTGTTGGGTGTGGCAGCCGTTTTATAATAATGCTGAAATTCTGCCACCGGAATTAAATTTAGAATGCTGTTGTTTTTATCCTGCGAGGTGAGTGACAACAGTTTTTCGGCGGCTTGGTTCCACCATTCAATGCCATCGTGGTCATTTAGCAAAATTACCGCGTTTTGTAGCGACAATAGCGAGCTGCGAATTTTTTTACTCAGTCCAAGCAGTTGCAACTGAGCTTGCCGTTCTTGTTTTCGCCGCTCATAAAGGTGGGTTGCCACCGCGCCAAGCGTCCCTATCATTTCAGGCGGCGGATTGTTGGTAGGCTCAGCAATCCACGTTAAAAAACGCTGAGTATGATAAAGCCGCCAAATCCCGTAGCCGATAAAGGCGATAAAAAAGCCAAGCCCCCAATGCTGACTATACAAACCAATAACGAGCGCCACAATCAGCCAAAGCAAAAATACGGGCGCATCTGACCAAACAGAGGGCGCCTTAAAAGTGGCGCTTTGGTCAGGCGTATTGGGTGCGCTCATCGGCGGCAGCGCGTCGGTCAGCTCAGGGGTAGCAGTTTTCTCAAGCGCATTTGGCTCAAGACTTGAGGTAGGTTCAGGCGGTTGTGGCGGCATGGTCAATATAATCTTGAATTAAGGCGAGTTTTGAATGGAAAAGCGATAGCCAATGCCGCGAACGGTTTGAATGGCTTTGGCGCAGCCGTAAGGCTCAAGCAAGCGGCGCAGTCGGCGAATATAAACGTCAATGGTTCTATCTTCGATATAAACGGTGCTACCCCAAACTTGGTCAAGCAGTTGGTCACGAGAATAAGCGCGCTCAGGGTGGCTCATAAAAAACGCCAGCAGGCGATACTCGGTTGGGCAAAGCTCTAAATGCTGACCACTGGCGCTGATACGGCGGCTGCTATGGTCAAGGCAAAGGTTGCCGGCTTTAATGCGCTTATCGGCAGTTATCCCTTGCGCTCGCCTCAGTACGGCATTGATTCGCGATACCAACTCACGCGTTGAAAATGGCTTGGTGATATAATCGTCCGCGCCAGCATCAAGACCTTGAACTTTATGGTCTTCCTCACCTTTTGCGGTGAGCATAATGACCGGAATTTCACAAAGTAGCGCGTCTTTTTTAAGCATTCGGCAAAAATCAACGCCGCTTTGGTCATTCGGCAGCATCCAATCAAGTAAAATCAGTGCTGGCCTGCAATCCACCACCAACTGATGCGCCTCTGCCACATCGCCTGCCTGCAAACAGTCAAACCCCGCCAATTCAAGCGTCATCACAATCATCTCGCGAATGGCGGCTTCATCTTCCACAATTAAAATTGGCTTTTGGCTCACAGCAATTCTCCTTTAACAATGCTGCCTTATTAAACCTGAAAATTATGACAACGTGATGACAACAAGATAGCTATAGCTGAGGGTAAAATTTTATCCCCTACACTTCCAATAAAAAGGTTAAAGGACCATCATTAATGTTATCAACTTGCATGTCTGCGCCAAATTGACCCGTTTCAACGCTTGCAAAATTGGCTTTGGCATAAGTTACTACCTCATCAAACAACGCCTTTGCTAAATCCGGTCGCATTGCCCCGCCAAAATCAGGGCGGCGACCGCTGTTGGTGTTTGCCATTAAGGTAAATTGCGGCACCAAAAGCAAACCGCCGCCAACTTGAGCGACGTTTAAATCAAGCTTGCCAGCTTTTGCCGCATCTTCCTTATTTTCAAAAATGCGGTAGGTCAGTATTTTATCAATGAGTTTTTTGCCCGTGTCAATATTATCGTCATGACCGATGCCAATATATGCCAAAATGCCATGATTAATTGCGCCAATCGTGTCGCCATCAACGCGAACGCAAGCGCGGCTGACCCGCTGAATGACCGCTTTCATAATGCTCCTTTTATGGTAGCCAATTATAATTTTGCTTAAAATTTTATCAAAATAATGTGATTACGATTACCATTGAAATTATGGCAAGGCTTGCTGGCATGATACCATAAGCCAATTTTACCGCTTTATTTTGACCTTTATTTTGATAAATTTTTTTGGATAACCCCATGACCTTATTTACCTCACTTCAGCAAATCGTCCCACAGCAAAAGCTCAGCCAACTTGCAGGGCGCTTAGCCGAAAGCCGCCACCCCGTCGTTAAGCGCGCCATTATCCGAAGCTTTGCCAAAGCTTACGGCATCACCCTTGACGATTATGAGCGCGAAAGCCTGAATGCTTACGACAGCTTTAACGACTTTTTTACCCGCGAGTTAAAAGCCGATGCTCGCCATTTGGACTTAACCGAAAACGGAATTTTAAGTCCGGCGGACGGCGTCATCTCGCAACTTGGCGCGATTGATAAGCATAAAGTGTTGCAAGCTAAAGGTCGTTATTATGACATCGGTCAATTGCTTGCCGACAATGACGACGGCAATTATTTTAAAGATGGCAGCTTTGCGACCGTTTATTTGGCGCCAAGTAATTACCACCGCGTTCATATGCCGTTTGATGGCACACTCGTGCAGACGCGCTACGTTGCCGGATCGCTGTTTTCGGTCAACACCATAACGGCAGCAAACATTCCGGATTTATTTGCCCGCAATGAGCGCTTGGTTTGTATGTTTGATACCGATTTTGGTCGCGCGGCGGTGGTGATGGTTGGCGCAATGATTGTTGCCGGCATTGAAACGGTCGCCACGGGAAAAATTGAGCGAACGCCCCATATTCAATTGCAAAACCATGAGTTAAACCTAAATAAAGGTGACGAGCTTGGCAGATTTTACTTGGGCTCAACGGCGATTGTGGTGTTGCCAAAAGCGGCAAAAACCATTTGGCAAGCTGATTTAACCGCCGGAAGTACCGTTCAAATGGGGCAATTGCTTGGGGTTAATCAAGAAGCATTATCTGACTAAAGATAAAAACCAATTGCCAAATAAAAAGCTAAAGCCGTGATTAAATTACCGCTTTAGCTTTTATTAAGCTAACTTCTCAATGGCTTTAAACCTGATTGAAAGGCTATTTAATCAAACTGCTAATCGTTTTAAAGGCAGGGTCTTGGCTTGAGCGGCAAAGCTCAAACAAAACCGTTTCAACCGTGGTCACCACGCCACCTGCTCGGCGAATCCGGCGCAAGGCTTGCTTTTTATCATAAGGAAATCGCGAGCCGACCGCATCGCCAATAATGACCGGCTGCATACCGTTATCGAGTAAATCAAGCGCGGTTTGCAGCACGCAAACATGAGTTTCAACGCCGCAAAGCAGAACGGTGTTACGGTTTTGCTGGGCTAAATAGTGCCAAGAGATATCCGTATCGCAAGCACTAAAAGTGACTTTTTCAAAGCTTTTGGCGTTGTCGCCTTGCAGCAGTTCGCGAACTTCAGGAAGCGTATCCCCAAGACCTTTTTTATATTGCTCATTGAGCATGATGGGAATATCAAGCGCTTGCAGACCTTTGATTAAGGTGACGATTTTATTTACGACGGCGTCATGGTTTTCGATATGCGGGGTCAGGCGCTCTTGAACATCAATCACCATCGCTTGGGTGTTTTCGCGGGAAATTCGGTAGGTTTTATCAGAAATCATGGTCGACATAGTACGCTCCTTGTCGGCTGCCAATTCGGCGCGCCAAAATAGCCATCATTTATTGTTTTTGTTCCTCTCTTATTTAGTCATATTTTGTCGACATCGTCAATGACGATAACTTTCGGTAACAACTTATTGCAATTGCTTAGTTAAGTTAGCGCTTTATATTTTAAAGCTGATAAATTTTACTCAGTATTAACTTGCCACAAAAAAACCCCTTTTAACAAGAGGTTTTTTATTACAAATCAAACTATTTTTACTTAAAAATTAACTATTTATTAAACCCGCTCAATCACCGTGGCAATCCCTTGACCTAAGCCAATACACATGGTGGCAAGACCGATTTCGGTATCCATTTGCTCCATGGCGTTAAGCAAAGTTACGGTAATGCGAGCGCCTGAGCAGCCAAGCGGATGACCTAAAGCGATGGCGCCGCCGTTAACGTTAATGATATCTTGCTTGTCGCTTAGCCCCAATGATTTAATGACCGCAAGGCTTTGCGCGGCAAAGGCTTCGTTTAATTCAATGGTTTGCATGTCGTCAAGGCTCATGCCGGCGCGTTTGAGCGCCTTTTGGGTGGCAGGAACGGGACCATAACCCATAATCGCGGCATCACAACCGGCAATCGCCATACTGCGGATTCGCGCTCGTGGTTTCAACCCTAAGTCCTGCACTTTTTTGGCACTCATGACGAGCATGGCGGATGCGCCATCGGATAATGCGGATGATGTTGCTGCGGTGACCGTACCATTTTTGGGGTCAAAAGCAGGGCGCAATTTTTGCATTTGCTCAATAGTCGCATCAGGACGGATGACCTCATCAATGGTGCAAAGCTGCAAGTAACCGTTTTCGTCGTGACCTTCGATGCCGACGATTTCGTTATCAAAGCGACCATTCACGGTGGCATCCCAAGCTCGGCGATGCGATTCAAGACCAAAGGCGTCCTGCTCCTCGCGGCTGATATTGTTCATACGCCCTAGCATTTCAGCAGTCAGCCCCATCATGTTGGAGGCGCGGGCGTAATGCTTTGAGGCTTCGGGATTCAAATCAATGCCGTGCATCATGCCGACGTGACCCATGTGCTCAACGCCGCCGATGATAAAAATATCGCCTTGACCCGTCATGATTTGCGCAGCTGCCGTGTGCAGTGCCTGCATCGATGAGCCGCAAAGTCGGTTCACCGTTTGACCGCCGGTCGTTTTTGGGATGTCGGCAAGCAGCCCAATATTGCGACCAATGTTCATGCCTTGTTCAAGCGTTTGGTTGACGCAGCCCCAAATAATATCTTCTACTTCGCGGGTATCAAAGTCGTTGCGTGTTGTCAGCGCTCGCACCAGCTCCGCCGACATACTGTCCGCGCGAACATAGCGAAACATGCCATTTTTTGATTTTCCCATGGCGGTGCGGACGCCATCAACGATGACCACATCTTTTGGACTAAGCGTTGTCATATCAATATCCTTTTTTAATTGGTTTGGGCAAAGCGTGCTGATTGTTATTGTCTTTATTAATCCAAGCTTTGCCGCTAAATTTTGAGTTAAAAAATTTTATTTACGGCAAATTAAGCCACTGGATAAAAGGTTTCACCATTAGCTGCCATCTCGCGGATTTTTTGCGGGGCTTCATAAGCTTTGCCCAAATGCGCGTATTTTTCGCAAAGCTCAAGGTAGTTTTTCACGCCCATTTGGTCGATATAGCGGCAAGGACCCCCGCGGAACGGCGGGAAACCAACGCCCATAATCATTGCCATATCGGCTTCCGCTGGCGTTGCGACAATATTGTCTTCAAGGCAGCGAACGGTTTCGTTACAGAACGCTAGCATCATCCGGTCAATGATGGTTTGGTCGTCAAACGCTTGCTTATCGCTGTCGGTGGTGGCTTTTAACAGCTCATAAGTGACGTCATCAGCAAGCTTGCTTGGCTTACCGCGCTTGTCGGTTTCATATTTATAAAAGCCTACGCCATTTTTTTGACCCAAGCGGTTGTTTTCAAAAAGTGCTTGAATTGCGCCTTTATAATCCGGCTTCATGCGGTCAGGATAGCCTTCTGCCATGACTTCCGCGCCATGAACGCCGGTGTCAAGACCAACCACATCAATCAAATAGGCAGGTCCCATTGGCCAGCCAAATCTTTCCATAACGCGGTCAACGTGAACAAAATCCGCGCCTTGTTTAAGCAGCAAATCAAACGCGCCAAAGTACGGGAACAATACGCGGTTCACCAAAAACCCAGGACAGTCATTGACAACAACGGGGACTTTGCCCATTTTGGTAGCAAGGGCTACCGTTGTGGCGATGGCTTCTTCAGACGACTTTTCGCCGCGGATGACTTCAACGAGCGGCATTTTGTGAACGGGGTTAAAAAAGTGCATGCCCACAAAGTTTTCAGGGCGCTGCAAAACTTCCGCTAAATACGTGATGGAAATGGTCGAGGTGTTCGATGCCAAAATGCAGTTGTCTTTGACCAAGCCTTCGACTTCTTTTAACACCGCATGTTTGACTTTTGGATTTTCAACGACCGCTTCAATGACGATGTCGGTATCGCCAAAATCGCCGTAGTTCAGCGTTGGGCGAATGTGGCTGAGCGTTTGCCCCATTTGGGTAGCGTTGATTTTACCGCGGTCAACGAGTTTGCCAAGCAATTTACTGGCTTCGTTCATCCCTAAATCAAGCTGCTCAGCTTTGATGTCTTTCATGATAATTGGCAAGCCTTTACTCGCCGCCTGATAAGCAATGCCGCCGCCCATGATGCCAGCGCCCAAAACAGCCGCTTCATTAATGTCATGAGCTTGCTTGCTGTGTTTTTTAGCAAGTTTTTTAACGAGTTGGTCATTTAAAAATAAACCAACCAAGCTTTCCGCTTGCGGGGTTTTAGCGGCTTTGGCAAATCCTGCTGCTTCAACGGCAATGGCTTTATCACGCGGCAGATTGACGTGCTTTTCCATCGCCTCTATTGCTAAGGCAGGCGCAGGATATTGTTTTGGATTAGCTTTGGCAAAAATCATCCCTTTGGCGCTGTTAAACGCCATGGTTTGTTCAAGCGGGTTCAATTTCACCGGATTGATTTTTTCATCATGGCGCGCTTGCCAATCAAGCTCGCCTGAGATACATTTTTTCACCAAATCAATCGCCGCATCTTGCAAGTCATCATTTGGAACGGTGGCGTCAACCAAACCAAGCTTTAACGCATCCAGCGGCTTTTTGGGCGTTCCGGTGGCAATCAGCTCAAGCGCGTTATCAATACCAATTAAGCGCGTGGTGCGAACCGTTCCACCAAAGCCGGGGAAAATGCCAAGCTGAGTTTCCGGCAGTCCAATAATCGCCTTGTCACCCATCACGCGGTAATCACAAACAAGGGTCATCTCGCAGCCGCCGCCAAGCGCTGCGCCATTAATCGCGGCAACTTTTGGAAACGGCAAATCTTCAAAGCGGTTAAAGCTGTCATTGATTTCAATCAGCCAATTTTTAATATCGTCCTCAGGCTGCTTAAATGAGGCAACAAATTCGGTAATGTCCGCGCCTGCGATAAACACGCTTTTGCCTGAGGTGACAATCAACCCTTTAACCGCATCATTATTTTCAAGGGCGCTGACCGCCTCGCTAAATTGCTGGTTGGTCTCTTTATCAAACTTATTGACGCTCTCGCCTTGTGCGTCGTAATGCATGTTGGCAATGCCATCCTCCAGCATACTGACGGTGATGCGGTTTCCTTGATAAATCATGTCCGGCTCCTTGATTGTGAACGTTGTTTTTTTAACGTGTTATAAAATTTATTATAAAAATTGATGAAATTAAAATTTGACCATTGAGCAAAAATTAGTGCCCTTTGCCAAACGGTTTTGCGCAATTAGTGTAGAAGATTGCGCCGCCTGCTGTCATAAGCCAATCCAAACTCATAAGTCATGACTGATTAGTCATTTCCTGAAAAGGTTAAGTTGTGGCAAAAAAAGCAAAATTTTGCTCAGCAATTATCAAATCATAATCAGGGCACAAGTTAAACCGCCAATACGTAACCAAATCCTAAGGCGTATTATTGAGCGTCCAAAATCACCGAGAAACAACCGATTGTCACGCGCCATAAACCAAGCCGAGCCTTGCCGCGCGCTATCATGCTACAATTAACGGTGATAAGTTATGCCCCATTTTTAAGCTTTTCTTTTTAAGGTTGCCCCCTTTATGAGCGCTTTAGCTGCCCCGCGATTTGCCCCGTTCACCTCATTTTTAGACTTTCAGCGTCAGCTGCAACTGCAAATTGCCGCAGATTTGGACGCCCTTTTTGCAGCAACCGATTTGCCAAGCCCGCTAATTGACGCTTGCCGCTACGTGATGAGCAATCAAGGCAAATTGGTGCGACCGCTGCTTGTTGCCGCCGCTTTTATCAGCACCAGTCACGAAGACAGCTTTGAGACGCCAGACCTAAGCACCGACCAAATCAAGAACGCAAATGATGCTGAAACTGAGCTATTAAACGAAGTCAATGAGCAGTTAGAAATCCAAAGCCACTTTGATATGTGCCGCCGCGCTGCCCTTGCCGTTGAGCTTTTACATACTTATTCGCTTGTTCATGATGACTTGCCGTGTATGGACGATGACGCGCTGCGCCGTGGTCAGCCCACCGCTCATGTGGCGTTTGACGAGGCAACCGCGCTGCTGGCAGGCGACGTGCTGCAAACGCTTGCTTTTGAAGTATTAACCATTAAGCTGCCTAATTTTGCGCCGTTTAATCCGCTGATAGCCGGTGAGCTTTTAGCCGTTTTTGCCCCGCGAGCGCGGCGAATGGTAGCAGGTCAAATGCTGGATTTAAATGCCGAAGCCAAAGCGAATGTCAGCCAAACCGAGCTTGAAGCCATCCACGGCGACAAAACCGGCGCACTCATTGAAGCCGCCATGCTCATGGGCGCAATTTGCGGTAACGCCACCGCTCCTGAGCGCATTGCCCTGCAAGATTGCGCGCAACATATCGGTCTTGCCTTTCAAGTTCAAGACGACATTTTGGACGTCACTATGAGCACCGACGCGCTTGGCAAACCTGCCGGCAGCGATGAAAAATTGGACAAATCCACTTACGTAAAACTCATGGGAATTGAGGCAGCAAGTAACTACGCGCAAAGATTATTTGACCAAGGTCGCCAAGCCATTACCACCACTTTAAAAGACAATCCGAACCATAAAGCGCTACTTGAACTTATCGACTGGCTTTGGGCGCGGCAAAAATAACTAACAGGCTGATTTTGACAATTATTAAAAAAAAGAATCATAAAAAAATAACGCGAAATAAGAAAAAATCAAGGATGAGCCATGACTGATAATAAAAAACCTACCGTTTATCTTGGCACGGGCGGCTACAGCGACACCGATTTATTAGGAGCGCTGTATCCCACTGGAACGAAAAAAACCGACTTTTTAAAAGAGTACGCCAAGCATTACGGCGCGGTTGAAGTGAACAGCACCTTTTACGCGCCCATCGGTCAAAAAGCCTTTGCAGGCATGGTTGACAAAGCTTACAACCAAGCCGGAAGTCAGCTTAAATTTGCCGTCAAACTGCACCAAGATTTCACCCACGCCCGCAAAGGCACAGCAGCGCACGCCGAAGCTTTTTTAAAGGCGCTTTCGCCGCTTGTGGACGCCGATGCCTTAGCGCCGCTACTTTTGCAGTTTCCGCACGGCTTTGACCGCAACCAAGCCAACCGCTTGTATCTTAGCGAGCTCGTTAGTTGGTTTTCAGGCTATCCGCTTGCGATTGAGTTTCGTCATAACAGTTGGCACACGCCGCAAGTGGTGGACAGCTTTGTCAAGCAAGGGCTGATTTGGTGCAGCGTGGATTATCCTGACGTGTCGGGGCTGCCGCCCTCACGGCTGATTTTCACAAGCCGGACGGGCTATTTGCGGATGCATGGCAACAATCTAAACTGGTGGGATGCTATGAGCGCAAGCGACCGTCACGACTATCGCTATACTGAGGCGGAAATGCAGGACTGGGCGCAAGCGATTGACAATCAGCGTCAGCATTTTGATACGCTTTTCGTGTTTTTTCAAAATACGGTCAACGCGCATTCGTACTATAATATTAAGATGCTCAAAGCAGCGCTTGAGGGGTTTGGGATTGAGGTGTTGTGATTTACAAACTAAAAAATAAGGTAATATATGAAAATTAGAAATGTATATTTAACTTTTGCGATTTTAGCTATCTCTATGACGGCAAGTGCCGTTGTATATCATGACAGAGCGGCTAGCTGTTACCTGTTCAAAGATAATAAACTGCTAAAAAAAGGCGTTTGTTTGATTTCATCAGAAAGCGGCTATGGTGAATCTCACATTGAACTATCCTTTGAAGGAAAAAATTATAAGATTTATGAGAATGGAAGAAACGATCCTACTATAACTAAATTAAACAATATACGCGCTAAAGTCTATTATCGTGACCCGCGATACCATAATATTATGACGCCAAAGCCTAAAGATGAAGAGATCATGTATTGTCATAAGTCGAAAGATATTGATATATGCTATGCCGACTTCATCCAAAATTTTTGATTAAGGCATTTGATTATAAATATATATTTATAATAAATATTAATCGTCGAGAAGAAAAAAATACTATGTATCCTGAAATTGTAAAAATTAATGTTGATTCAGAAATCGATAATTTTAAGAAGAATATCTATAGAATATTAAGATGCTTCAATGATATTGAAGCGGAAGCTCAGGAAAAGAAGAAATCATATTTAGATAAAAGATCAAAAGCATTTGATCCTGACCTAGACGATGATGCGCTCATAGAAGAAGGCGCTTATTTTGCTGAAATCAACCATATATCTACTGAGAAATTGTTAAAGGAAAATTTTTTAAACTCTTCTGCCATTACAATATTTCATACTTTTGAAAAACAAAAAAAGATAGTGTTAGGTTCAGACAAAACTAATATATTAAAACCAAAACTTGCTAAAAACGGTCATGTTTTGGACTCCTGTAAAGATTGGCTGATCTTAAATAAGGAGTTAAGACAAATTGCGAATGCAATTAAGCATGGTTTGGATAGTAAATCTGGATTACAAGTTAAAAAAAATTTTCCTAATCTTATTAAAAACGGAAATATTGCTTTAACTGAAAGCGATGTCGATGGCTATATTGAAGCTTGGAAAAACTTTTGGTCAAAAACTTTGGGAAGTTAACAAAACCAAAAAAAGACGCCTCTCAGCGTCTTTTTTTAAATCAATCATAAGCTTAAAGATTACTCTTCAACGCCTGCGTCTTGACCTTTGTATTTTGCGTTCGCGTAGTCCCAGTTCACAAGCTTATCAAGGAACGTGTCCACGTAGTCAGGACGACGGTTGCGATAGTCGATGTAGTACGCATGTTCCCAAACGTCACAAGTCAATACTGCAACTTTACCATGCGCCATTGGCGTGTCAGCGTTGGCAGTTTTCATGATGGACAATTTGCCGCCTTCAGTGTCCGCAACCAACCAAGCCCAACCTGAACCAAACTGAGAAACCGCAGCAGTTTTGAACTCATCGCGGAATTTGTCGTAGCTACCAAAGGCTTCTTCGATTTTGCCTTTTAAGTCGCCCGTTGGCTCGCCGCCGCCGTTGTTTGGCGTCATGCAGTTCCAATAAAACGTGTGGTTCCAAACTTGAGCGGCTTGGTTAAAGATGTTTTGGGTGCTGTCATCTTTAGCAGTAGCTTTGATGATCTCAGGCAACGTTTTACCTTCAAGACCTGATCCTGGAAGCAATTCGTTAAGTTTGTTCACATAAGCGGCGTGGTGCTTGTCGTGATGGTATTCAAGCGTCTCAGCGCTGATGTTTGGCTCTAAAGCGTCCTTGGCGTAAGGCAAATCTGGCAGTTTAATCTGTGACATATTATTATATCCTTTGCTGGTTTAGCCGATTGGATTGCAAAGTGCAATCCTCACCGCAACAGAACCTCTTTTTTTTGACGCCAAAAAAGATATCCTATTGGGCTAAAGTGGCTGAGTGTGGGTAAAATTGGGCAAGCGTTCGCCCCGAGGCTATTATCAGTCATTGGCATTAAAAACACAATAAAAGTCATCACAGCATTCAAACTGTTAATCTTTTATTGAGGACTGATAAGTAGTAATTCACTATAAACTTGTTGCTTATTATAGCAAAGCCAAGCTTTAATATCCGTTACCGTATGTTATAGATACTATTGCATTTTTCAATGATTATGATTGATATTACCAATTAGGCTATCAAACCTCATGCTATCAAAATAAATTTTGCTAAAATAAGTTAAAATTGACTTTGAGAATTTTATGACCAATACAAACCCTGTTTTAACGCCAAACCCATCCAACTCAAGCCAATGGGCGCCAAATTGGGTGCTTGCCAGCAACAATAAAGGCAAATTGAGCGAGTTTCAGCGCTTATTTTCTGAGGCAAATTTAAACGTCGAAATCATTCCGCAAGGTCAGCTTGGCATTCTTGACGCCATTGAGGACGGACTAAGCTTTGTCGAAAATGCCATTATCAAAGCCCGTCACGCCAGCCGTGAAAGCGGACTTCCTGCCATTGCTGACGACTCTGGGCTTTGCGTTCCGATATTAAAAAACGCGCCGGGGATTTATTCGGCGCGATTTGCAGGCGAGCACGGCAATGACGCCAAAAACAACGCCAAATTGCTTGATGAGCTTACCCCACTTCGCACGCAAACTGATGCCCCTATTAAAGGCATGTTTGTTTGCGTATTAGCTATGGTTCAGCACGCCGACGATCCCTTACCGATTATTGCCGAAGGGCTTTGGCAGGGGGAAATTTTGGATGCGCCTTTTGGCGAGGGCGGCTTTGGTTATGACCCGCTGTTTTGGTTGCCGGAATTACAGCAAAGCGCGGCAAGCCTTAGCATGACCGACAAAAACCAAATCAGCCATCGCGGTCAAGCGATTGCACGATTGCTTGAACAAATAAATTCGCGAGTTTAAGCGCTAACTTTTAAGTGCCAGCCTAGGCGCAATTTTGCAGGGATTAGTTTTTACTTTGATTAGTAGATAGATTATACTGACCTACTTTTAAATTTTTATTACAATACTGACTTTATTACCCTAAGTTTTAGTATCCCAAAACTGGCATCCGCGAATGCCAACCCATTATCCTAAAGGTGCAACCAACATGGCAACAGATTTACAAGTGACGACCAACAAGCTGAACAACAAAGAAACTCAGCTGACCGTCAAAGTCCCTGTCGAAAAAATCCAAAAACAAGTGGAAAGCCGAATCAGCCAAGTGGCAAAAACGGCTAAAATCGACGGCTTCCGTAAAGGCAAAGTCCCAATGTCTCACATCCGCGCCCAATACGGCGCTGGCATTCAGCAAGAAGTCATTAATGACGTGATCCGTGACACCGTTTTTGAAGCCATCAAAGAAGAGGACATCCGCGCCGTTGGCATGCCAAATATCGATGATGTAAAACTTGAAGACGAGTTTTTGGTGTATCAAGCCACCGTTGAAATCTTCCCAGAAATCGACGTTCAAGGCGTCAGCGACATCGAAGTTGAGCGTCAAAGCGCTAAGGTGAGCGATGAAGACGTTGACACTATGATTGAAAATCTGCAAAAGCAGCGCCAAGAATTTGCTGAAAAAGACGGCGCAGCAGATGACGGCGACCAAGTCATTTTTGACTTTGAAGGCTCAATCGACGGTGAAAAATTTGAAGGTGGCTCTGCGGAAGACTTCAAATTGGTGCTTGGCAGCAATCAGATGATTCCAGGATTTGAAGATGGCATCAAAGGCATGAAAGCGGGCGACGAAAAAACCATCGATGTGACCTTCCCTGAAGATTACCAAGCAGAAAACTTAGCGGGCAAACAAGCGCAATTTAAAATCAACGTGAAAAAAGTTGAAGAATCAAAATTGCCTGAAATCAACGATGAGTTTTTAGAACTTTTCGGCGTAAAAGAGGGCGGCGTTGATAAGCTCAAAGCCGACGTTCGCAAAAACATGGAACGCGAAATCAAAAACGCCGCTCGCAACCAAGTTAAGCAAGCCGCTTTTGACGCCCTTCTTGAAAAAAATGAATTTGACGTTCCAAGCGCGATGCTTGAGCAAGAAATCGACCGTCAGCGCAACATGATGATGCAGCGCTTTGCTCAGCAATTTGGTGCCGCTGCCGACAGCTTTAACAAAGACATGCTGCCAAACGAGCTGTTTGAAGACCAAGCCCTTCGCGCCGCTCGCCTTGGTATTATTGTCGCGCGCCTTATCGATACCAACAACTTTGAAGTGGATCAAGACCGCGTTGAAGCCTTCATCAAAGAAGCCGCTGAAAACTACGAAGACCCAGAAGAAGTTATCGAATACTACACCAATGACAAGCAGCAACGCGCTAACATTGAGTCAGTGGTATTAGAAGACCAAGTGGTTGATTATTTAATCGCTCAAGGCAAAGTCACTGACAAAGAAGTCAGCTACCAAGACCTACTTGCCGCTCAGCAGCAAGCGATGTAATCAAAGCTAGGTTTTAAAAAAATGCCCTGACTTGTTGTTGGGGCATTTTTCTTCAAGCAATTAAAAATAACGCAGGAGCTTGGCGAAATTTGTAGCAAAATTGCTAAATTTGCCGCTCAATTACGCTTCAAGTCTTGATAATTCATACCAAACGCCTTATTAATAGGTCACTTAATTTTTATTTTGGCGCTTGCTTCCAATAATTTTATTTTTTCGTTAAAAGTTTATTTTTTAGGATATTTTTATGACCGATTATGATCGTATCACGTCAAATCCGCATTTTGAGACCGTTCTTAACGCCATTCCTGCCAAAAACGCGTTAGTTCCTATGGTCGTTGAGCAGTCCTCTCGCGGCGAGCGCTCATTTGATATTTTCTCACGCCTGCTTCGCGAGCGCGTCATCTTTTTGACCGGCGAAGTTGAAGACAATATGGCAAATTTGATTGTCGCTCAGCTTTTATTTTTGGAAGCAGAAAACCCCGACAAAGACATCCATTTATATATCAACTCCCCTGGCGGCGTGGTGACGGCGGGAATGGCAATTTATGACACCATGAATTTTATCAAGCCTGACGTGTCAACCATTTGCTTAGGTCAAGCGGCATCGATGGGGTCGTTTTTGTTATCGGCAGGCGCCAAAGGCAAACGCTACGCCCTTGCCAACTCGCGCGTGATGATTCATCAGCCGTTAGGCGGCTTTCGCGGTCAAGCCTCCGACATCGAAATCCATGCCCGCGAAATCATCGAATTAAAAGCCAAACTCAACCGCTTATTGGCTGAGCATACCGGTCAACCGGTTGAGCGCTTAGAAAAAGACACTGACCGCGATAACTTTATGAGCGCCGCTGCTGCCAAAGCTTACGGTCTTGTCGATGAAGTGCTTGAGCGCCGCCCTGAAGGGTTATAATTTTGGCTTTTGACTCCGACCTTTATTTAACCATGCCAATCATCCAACAATGATAACTATCTTAACAATGATAGCTATGACCATCAAAGTGCCGTCACTGCGCTTTGATGCGTTACATTGACCACCCAATTAGCGTAAACCCTGCGTGAACATTTAGGAGCGCCGTTTATGGCCGATGACAACACTCCCCACTGCTCGTTTTGCGGCAAGGCCAAAAATGAAGTCAAACAACTCATTGCCGCCGATGATGCCAATATTTGTAACGAATGTATCGAACTTTGCACCGATTTGATCGCCGATAGCGACCGTGACAGCGACTTTTTAGACGAGGATATTGACACCTCTTGGGTCAATAAAAAACTGCCTACCCCAAAAGAGCTTCGCGCCCATTTAGATGAGTACGTCATCGGTCAAGATGCCGCCAAAAAGGCGCTTGCCGTTGCCGTTTATAACCACTATAAACGCCTAAAAGTGAGCCAAAAGTTTGCCCAAGACAGCAAAAAAGCCAAAATCGGCGCCGATGACGCCATGGTTGAATTGGCAAAAAGTAATATTTTGCTGATTGGTCCGACAGGGTCAGGTAAAACGCTACTGGCGCAAACCCTTGCTCGCCTTTTGGATGTGCCATTTGCTATGGCGGATGCCACCACCTTAACCGAAGCCGGTTACGTGGGTGAAGACGTTGAAAATATCGTTCAAAAGCTACTGCAAGCGTCAGATTATGACGTCAGTAAAGCCGAACAAGGCATCATTTATATTGATGAAATCGATAAAATCAGCAAAAAAGGCGACAATCCATCCATCACCCGTGACGTGTCAGGCGAAGGCGTTCAGCAAGCGCTGCTCAAGCTGATTGAAGGCACGGTTGCTGCCATTCCACCGCACGGCGGTCGCAAGCACCCGCAGCAAGAGCTGATTCAAGTTGATACCAGCAATATTTTGATTATCGTTGGCGGCGCGTTTGCAGGGCTTGATAAAATCATTCAGCAGCGCACTGAAAAAACCGGCATTGGCTTTAACGCTGCCGTCAGCTCAAAAGACGACAGCCGCAAAAGCTCAGACTTATTTAAAGAAGTTGAGCCGGAAGATTTAATCAAATTTGGCTTAATTCCTGAGCTGATTGGTCGATTGCCAGTCATTGCGGCTTTAGAAGAACTTGATGAAGCGGCGCTGATGCAGATTTTAACCGAGCCAAAAAATGCTTTGGTTAAGCAATACCGCTACTTGTTTGAAATGGAAGGCGCGGCGATTGATTTCACCGAAGATGCGCTCAAAGCCATTGCCAAACAAGCCATGGCACGTAAAACCGGCGCCCGTGGTCTGCGCTCCATCGTTGAAAATGCGCTGCTTGATACCATGTATGAAATCCCCTCCATGGAAGGCATCACCACGGTTACCGTTGACGAGGCGGTCATCAACGACGGCAAAACGCCTAAAATCGCTTAAAAAATGTGTTACAATTCCCCGCCGAGCGTTTAAGCCCTCTTGCTTAAGCGTTCACTCAAAACTTAATAGTGCTGATAACCTACTTGCGCCCTATGAAAAACATAGGGGTGCTTGGCGGTTATTTTTTTAATTTTTGTAGAATAGGTTTTTTTGATAGTTCAGCTGGGATTCACTGAAGGCGGCGCGGTTGGTCGCCCTATTTTTGTCGTTCCTAAATTACTGAGCAGTATTGAGCGGTTAGCGGTCGCCGCGTCGTTACGTGAATTAATACTTGATGGCAGATTGATAACATTTAGCATTGCCGTGCTTGCTATAATGTTATTAAAAATAAAGGCGGTTCTATAGCAAGCTTAGCCACGTTGGGTTTTTATCTTCTTAAGATGCCATTAAAAATCCAAGCAGCCATAGCTTTTGACCCTTATCAATGATGACTAATGGTTTGCGGTAAAGTTTGTGGCGATAGCTGCCAGTTAATTTTGAGCTGCAATTAGGGATGCTGCCGGATAAGTTATCATATTAAAACCCTTTTACATATTATTTTTCATTATAAGGATATGCTCATGAAAACATTTTTAACCGCCAAAACAACCTTGGCTTCCGCGATGCTTATAGCAGCGGCGGCAACGGGAATGGCAGGCTGTAGCAATGATAAAGACGTAAAAGCTACCGACCGCGTTAGCGAGGCGGAGGCCATTGCTCGGGTTCAAGATTTGGAAGCGCGGGCGGCGCAGCTTGAGGGCAACGCCCCTGCTCCTGCAGCCAGTGGCGAGGCAGCAGCGCCTGCAACAGGTGGTAGCGCTGAAATTAAAATGCCCGATGAGTCAACGATTCCTGATGATGAAACCGGTGAAGCCATCCGCCGCGGCATGCAGATTGCCAACCACACTTATAAAGAACTTCCAGATTATGTGGGCAACCGGCTTAACTGCACCAGTTGCCACTTAGGAAACGGCTCAGAAGCATTTGCCGCGCCTTGGAATGGCATGTCAGGAATTTATCCGATTTATCGCTCGCGCGCTGGTCGGGTCAACTCCATTCAAGAGCGGATTAATGGCTGTTTTCAGCGCTCGATGAACGGCAAGCCTTTACCGCTTGACTCCGACGACATGAATGCAATGGTGGCTTATATGAATTGGCTGTCACAAGGCTTACCGATGGGCGTATCCCCTGAAGGTCGCGGCTTTGTGAAAATTGACAAGTCGCTTACCCCTAACGAGGATAACGGCAAAAAGCTGTTTGCTGAAAAATGCTCGGTTTGTCACGGTGCGAACGGCGAAGGTCAGTATAATGAAGATGGCTCATACACTTATCCTGCGGTTGCCGGTGAGGACTCATTCAACGATGGCGCAGGAATGGCGCGAACTTATACCGCAGCGGCCTTTATTAAAGGTAAAATGCCGTTTGGTCAAGGTAACACCCTAACTGACCAAGAAGCGGTGGACATTGCGCAGTACTTTACCCACTTGCCAAGACCCGTCAAAGCCAATAAAGACAAAGACTGGCCAAATGGCGATGCGCCAAAAGATGCTCGAA
The DNA here is from genome assembly GCF_055397455.1 of Psychrobacter sp. GTC18467. Classification (NCBI taxonomy): domain Bacteria; kingdom Pseudomonadati; phylum Pseudomonadota; class Gammaproteobacteria; order Moraxellales; family Moraxellaceae; genus Psychrobacter; species Psychrobacter sp. GTC18467. The sequence goes on along the minus strand of NZ_AP038920.1, from coordinate 1,623,631 downwards.
AATAAGCGTTTATTAGTAAAAATTTACCGTTAAAAAAATCCCAACTGCTTTACTTAAGTGGTTGGGAGGTTTATTTCAGCTTTAAAAAAATAAAAAAAACGCTAAGGCAGCTTCATATCGCCATCAACAATCAGCCCCATTCGGCGCATGATAAATGCGACTCCCCAAGCAATGATGGCAGGCAGCACAAACATCAGTAAAATAATCGCTGACCACAGCTGCAAAGGGCTCATGATATCTTTTGAGGCGTCAATCACCCCAAAAACGCCCACCAGTCCTGCCGTTCCCATGCCCGCACCCGTTGCGGTACAAGCTAAGTTAAAGCCGACCGTTGCAATAGGACCAACCACCGCGCTTGCAATCACTGCCGGTAATAAAATAATGGGCTTTTTAAAGACGTTGGGGATTTGCAGCATACTGGTGCCAAGACCTTGCGAGATAACGCCACTTGCACCGTTATCTTTAAAGCTTGCCGCCGCAAAGCCGACCATGTGCGCTGCGCAGCCAACGACCGCTGCCCCGCCAGCAACGCCGCCAAGACCAATGGCAATACAAATGGCTGCGCTTGACGTTGGTAGGGTTAGCAGCAATCCAACGACAACAGCAATAACAATCCCCATAAGCAGCGGCTGCAATGCCGTTGCGGCTTGGATACCATGACCAATGGCGTCAATGGCAGCAACGACCGGCGGATTTAAAACCGCGCAAACCGCAAGCGCCACCACGCAAACGGTCAGCGGAATGAGCAAAATATCCAATTTCGTTTTTCCGGCAATCAAGCTTCCGGCGCGATAGGCAAAAACGGCGGCTAAATAGGCGCCAATGGGATTGCCCGGAACGGCGGCAAAGGTTGCAGGCGCGTTCTCTTGAGCAATAAATAACGACCCTGCCATGAGCGCTTCAGAATGCGCGCCCAGCATCCCTGCCACCAAGCAGCTTAAAATCACTAACGTTGGCGCTTTTAAATAATAAGCAATCCCCGCGCCAATGCCAGCACCCATCAACACGGATGCCAATTTGCCAACCGCAACGAGCACCGGCAGATGAACCCAGCCGCCAATTTGCGAGATGATAAGCCCTGCAATTAAGGTGACAAACAGCCCAAGTGCCATTCCGGTAAAGGCATCGATAAAGTATTTTTGAAAAAACGCTTTGAGGGTCAAGCGCGCCTCGGCTGCTGCAAGTTGACTCATAATGTCCGCTCACCATCCATTGGAAAATCGCCCGTTAAATAATTTAGTCAAATTTGAAAAAAGCGCCATCATGGACGCTTTTTTAAACCGTTATCGGCGCTGCTCGACGATGATGGAATCAATGCCGTTATTTTGCAATCGCTGCTGAGCCCCTGAAACGGCTTTGCGGTTGTCCATCGGTCTTGATACCACTTGATAAATCGGCTCGCCATTGGCGGTTTTATTTTTTACCACTTTAGCATCAACCCCTGCCATCAACACTTGAGCGCGGCGGCGGTCAGCTTCATCGGCATTGCTAAAGCTGTTGATTTGCAAAATATAAGTTGCTGCAGGAGCGCTTCGCTGAATGCTTGCGCCGGTGGCTTCTGCGCCTGAGCGGTTTTGATTGGCGGCAGGAGTTGGGGCATTGCCATTTTGATTGTTTTGGCTTGGCGACCCTTCATAGGTGGAGTTTTCTTCAATAATCACAATGTCGTCATCGCCGCTTACCGCAGGCTCTCGGTTTTGGCTTGAGTCATTATTAGCGCCTGCCTGAGCATTGTTATTGTCTTGCGCTTGCGTGCTGTTGTCCTCGCGCGGCTGAACCACCACCACATCAGGCTCAAACGGATTGCTTGAGGGCGCTTTACTGGGGTCTAAAATATTTTCATCGGGAATGGTTGCCATTTCTTGATTGGGCAAAATGTCATAAAACTCATAATCGCCGTCATCTTGGTTTGTTGCCACTTTAGGCTGAACTTGCCGTTCAGGTTCCGCCGTTGCCGCCGGTTTAAAATCAAACAGCGGCGACAAATACAAAAACACCCCAATCATTAAGGTCAAAACCGCGCCCACAAACATCCATAACAGTCCTGATGCGCTACTCGGCTGGCGCTTGGCGGTGGCACCTTTGGGTTTTTTGGCTAACATAACATCTTCTCCCTCGCGAGTCGATAAATCAGGACATATAAATCGGCGCTATAGTAGCAAGACTTTGCGCAAGTTATCGTAAGCTTTGGTATATGACGGCAAAAACCCCAAATCCCAATCCCAACCGCGCAAAAATCAAGCGTTATAAAAGCGGCTACATGCTTTCAGGAGCGCTCAATCCTAAAAGTTGTAAGCCATTGGCAAGTACCTGCGACACCGCTTTTGACAAGCGCAGTCGAGCTTGCATGAGTTTTAACTCCTCATCACTTGGGGCATCATTTTGGCTCAGTGCCATCGGCAAAATGCGGTTGCTGTCGTACCAACCGTGAAATAAGGCGGCAAGCTCTTTTAAATAGTTGGTTAAAATGTGCGGCTCATAACCCGTTGCAGCGCGGCGAATGGTGGCAGGATACGCGGCGAGCAGTTTAATCAGCGCCTCTTCATTAGCGGCGGTCAATCGTGATTCCTCAGCTTTGCCCATAGCGTCATCAACGCTTAAACCAAAGCTTGCCACTTTTTCAAACAGTCGGCAATTGCGAGCATGGGCGTACTGAATGTAGTACACCAAGTTGTCTTTACTTTGCGATTTTGCCAATTCTAAGTCAAAATCAACGTGAACTTCCGGCTTTCTTGCCACGTAATAAAAACGCGCCGCATCATTGCCCACCTCTTCGCGCAATTCGCGTAAGGTGACAAAGCTTCCTGAGCGCGAGGACATCTGAACTTTTTGATCACCGCGCCAAAGGGCAACAAACTGAACCAAAACCACATCCAATTTATCATCATCAATGCCAAGGGCTTTGAGCGCTGCTTTCACACGTGGAACGTAGCCGTGGTGGTCAGCGCCCCAAACATTGACCACTTTATCAAAACCGCGGTCAAAGTTGTCTTTATGATAGGCAATATCGGAAGCAAAATAAGTGGTTTGACCGTTGGCGCGGCGAACCACGCGGTCTTTTTCATCGCCAAACTCGGTTGATTTAAACCACGTATTGCCGTCTTTTTCGTACAAATAACCGTTGGCATCAAGCTCGGCAAGTACCGGCGCAATTTTATCTTCAATTGATTTTTCGCTAAACCAGCATTCAAAATGAACGCCAAACTCACCCAAATCGTCTTTAATGTCCGCCAAAATGCTTGACAGCGCCGCGTTTAAAAACAGCGCGTAGCCTTCGCCTAGCAGCGCTTTACTGTTGGCAATCAACCCGTCAATATGAGCTTCTTTATCGCCCGACAACAGCACTTTTTCACCGGTAACGCTCACTTCAAACACCGCATCATCAGCAACGCCGCCGGCAACGTCGCTAAACGGATGGACGTAGCTAGCGCCGTGCTGATTTTTTAAAGTTTGGGCAATATCGGTAACATAATCGCCTTGGTAGCCATTGCTTGGAAATTTGATTTGCTCGCCGTTTAACTCTAAATAGCGCAAATAAGTGCTCGTTGCCAAAATATCCATCTGCCGACCGGCGTCATTGACGTAATACTCGCGGGTGACGTCATAGCCAATGGCTTCAAGCAAATTGGCAACGCTCATGCCGATAGCTGCGCCGCGGCCGTGACCGACGTGAAGGCTTGACGTTGGGTTGGCTGATACAAACTCCACCTGAACGCGCTTGCCGGCAAACTCATCGCTAAGCCCAAAGCGCTCTTTTTTGGCTAAAATGTCATCAAGAACCGCAAATTTGGCGTCTGAATTTAAAAATACGTTAATAAATCCGGGGCCTGCGATTTCAACTTGGCGGATGTCGCTGTTCTCAGGGAGGGCGTCAACGATTTTTTGCGCAAGCGCTCGCGGGTTGGTTTTCGCAGCTTTTGCCGCGACAAGCGCAATGTTACTGGCAAAATCGCCGTGACTTGGGTCGCGCGTTCGGGTAATCTGACCGCTGTTGTCAAAATCCGGCGGCAACTCGCCTTGCTCTTTTAACGTTTGGGTTGCCTGCAAAATTAGCGCGGCTAAGGTGTCGATTTGGGATTGGGACATAACAATTGCACTCAAAAAATAAAAATTGGCAAAAAGCGGATAACTGATAAATATAACAAGCTTTAGTCGCCATTGCACCCATTAGCGCTGCCTTGAGACCGTTTTTTTGCGAAAAAAATTTATTTTGCGGGCGTTAAGCAAGTATCAAGCAGCATTGACCGACCTATCATTGTAGCGTTTCGGTTGCCCAAGCGTTTTGTTCGTTTATAGTAAAGGCGCTTTGGGCGTATAATTAACGTCACTTCAAAGCTTATTGGTTTAAATATCACAAAATTAAGGAGATGCTATGTTTGCCATTGCCGCAAGTACGGTAACCAGTTGGGGACTTTATGTCCTTTTGCCTATTTTTATTGCGTTTTTATTTTTTATTATTTGGGATTTGTCCAAAAAATCTGAAGCCGGTCGCGCCGGCACGTTTTGGATGTTTTTAGCGTTAGGGGCAGGGTTTATTGGTTTTATCTTAAAGGTGCTGATTGAAGAAGGCTTTAAGCGCTGGTTTATTTAAAATTAAGATAAGATTGCAGCGCTTAGCCGCTTTCAAACTTTCTAAGCGTTCATCGCGGTCGTCAATACTCGTTATATTTATGGTGACCTATCATTTTTTTGCAATGAAGGTGGCGCGTTTGGGCGCAGGATAACCTTCAATGGTTTTGCTTAAATCATTGGGGTCTAAAAAGTCCTCAAGTGAATGGTAGGTCATCCAGTCCGTTTTGCGCTGCTCCTCAAGGCTTGTGACCGCCACATCAACGCAGCGAACCTCGCTAAATCCTGCTTTTTTAAGCCAAAGCGTGAGGGCTGCAATCGACGGCAAAAAATAAACGTTGTTCATTTGCGCGTAACGGTCACTTGGCACTAAAACGGTGGTCTCATCACCATCAACCACAAGAGTTTCAAGCACCAACTCACCACCTTTCACCAACTGACCCTTTAATTGCTGCAAATGCTCAAACGGTGAGGCTCGGTGATACAAAACGCCCATGCTAAAGACGGTATCAAACAGCTGACTTTGCTCAGGAAGCGCCTCAAGCGGCACGGGGATATAATGAGTTCGAAAGCCGTCTTTATCACCGATAAAATGCCGAATCGCCATAAATTGATGGTAAAACAAGCACGACGGGTCAATGATAATCACCGTTTTGGCGCCAAGTCCTGCCATTCGCCAGCCGTGGTAGCCTGAGCCGCCGCCGACGTCCAAAATGCGCCGATTTTCAAGGTTGGATAAATGCGGGGCAACGCGCTGCCATTTAAAATCGCTGCGCCATTCGGTATCGATAAAGAGTTGCGTCTCATCAGAACCGATTAAAAAAGGCCCTTTTCGCCATGGCGCAAGCTTTTTTAATAAGGCTTCAGTTTGCTTAAACTCCGCTTGAGTAAAGCAAACTTCAATTTGCAGATTGTCCGAATCAAGCGCGACTTTGTTAGCAGCAATTTTTGGCAATTTATTGATAACGGCTTGATATTCGGGCGCATGGGCGTAGTTATTTTTATCTTTAATATCGCCGAGCCAATCGGGAAGCAATTTGAGCCACTCAAAAGCTTTGGGGTGGTATTTTGCCAAATTAAGCAAGGTTAAATAAAGCTCGCGCTCGGCGCTGATGATGGTGTCAGAACTCATAAAAAACCGTGATTGTTGAACAATAAAAAAATGAAAAAGTTAGAAAATTAGTTAAGCTTTAAAAGCAATCATTGAGGCAAAATTTAAAAACTGAAACCATGTTAACTGGCGCTCAAATCCCGCCATGTTTAAGCGCTGATGATGCTCGTCAATGGTATCCGTGATTAATACGTTCTCTAAAGCATTGCGTTTGCCGCTGATTTCAAGCTCGCTGTAGCCATTAGCGCGTTTAAAATCATAATAGCGCTCAATCAGCCAAGCATCAAATTGCTCATCTAAGGCGTGGGTTTTTTCGGTTAAAATCAAAATCCCGCCGCTGTCTAACGCGTTATAAATTTTGGTCAATAGTGCCAAGCGGTCATCTTTGGGCAAAAACTGCAGCGTTAAATTTAAAATGACCACATCGCAAGGCTCAAAATTAATCTCACGAACGTCTTGGGTGATGACCTCAATATCATGCTCAGGGAAATGCTCGTCAAGCACTGCTTTGGCTTTTTGGGTCATCGCAGGGGAGATATCGACCGCCCTGATTTGCAAATCGCTCGGCGCAAAGTCACTTGCCAGCGCCATACTTGCCGCCCCAAGTGAGCAGCCCAAATCATAAACGCGGCTGACCCGAAGTCCTGCCGCATTTTGCTGATTAAACTTGGCATGACGGCGAACAAAAATAGGCAGCATCGCCAAAACTTGACCGTAACCGGGGACACTTCGGCGAATCATGTCCGGAAAACACGCCACCACTTGCTCATCAAACGAAAACCGCGCCGCTTTATCAAGGGGCGTGGTGAATAAGGTATCCAGTCCGGCTTGGGAAGTCGTGGTCATGGCAGCACTCTTTAACTTAGCAAAAGCGCATTATAACATTACTGTTTGTGACAATAGCGGCGCAATTAGGCTGATAAGCTAATCAAAACGCGTTTTTTACTGTGAATCAAAAGGATAACTTATGCAAACCATTATCTTAGGCGGTGGCTGCTTTTGGTGCACCGAATCGGTTTTTTTAAATTTAAAAGGTGTTGAGTCGGTCGTTTCAGGCTACATGGGCGGGGAGGCAGCAACGGCAAATTATCAAGCGGTTTGTGGTGGTGATACCGGTCACATTGAGGTGATTAAAGTCACTTTTGATGACACCGTGATTCCGCTTGAAATCATCCTTGATGCCTTTTTCACCACTCACGACCCAACGACCCGCGACCGCCAAGGCAACGATGTTGGCAGTCAATACCGAAGCGTGGTGTTTTATACCGATGACGACCAAAAACCAACGGTTGACCGCGTGATTAATGAGCTTCGCGATGGCGACATAAACGTAGTGACCGAGGTTCATCCGGCAAGTCAGTTTTATGAGGCCGAGGATTATCATCAAGACTTTTATAATAAAAACCCCAATCAAGCCTATTGCAACTTTTCTATCCCGCCCAAGCTTGCCAAATTGCGACAGTCGCTTGGTCAGTATATGACCAGTTAAGGCGGTTTTGGTTCAACCCTTCTTATATTTCTAAAACTTAGCCTCCTAAAACTTAGATTCCCAAAAGCGGTTGCCTATTTTTAAACCTTTGCGCCGCTTTTGGGTTTATTTTTTAAGCCATATGGGTCATGATAAGGGCTTTGAATAGGTTATGACATAAGCGTTTTATCATCAAGGCGGTATTATGAATCCTGAATTTTGGCAATCGCGTTGGCAAACCGGTCGCATTGGCTTTAACCAAGAAGCGCCCAACCCGTTATTAATCAAGTATTTTGAAACGTTGCGACTGAGCGTTGGCAGTCGAGTGTTTGTACCATTTTGCGGCAAGTCGGTGGATATGATTTGGCTTGCTGAGCAAGGCTTTCACGTGGTTGGGGCTGAGCTTGTTGAAGAAGCGGTACTGGCATTTTTTCAAGAAAATAAGCTTGATTTTACCGTGACCCCGCACCTTTATCATTCAAGCATTCGCTTTTATCGCAGCAAAATCAATAAGCAAAGCATCACCATTATCACCGGCGATATGTTTGCGCTTACCGATAAGAATTTGGGCGAAATTGACGGTGTTTATGACCGAGCTGCCCTTATTGCCTTACCCAAAGACATGCGCGAGGCGTATAGCTCTCAAATCCAAGCGCTCACTCAAAACGCGCCGCAGTTGATTCTTACCTTAAATTATGACCAAAGCGCTTTTGAAGGTCCGCCATTTTCCGTAACCCCGAAGCAAATTTTAGACTATTATCAACATCGTTATGTGATTAAGAAGATTTTTAATGCCGCCTCAACATTAAACGCTGCCCCAGAGCTTGCGGTGACAGAGCAGGCTTGGCTGCTGTGCCCAAAACCTGAGGTCGAGTAAACCAAATACGCCAGCGCACGCCCATCATCTTACGGCAATCTGATTGAACGTCCGCTTATAGTAAGAAGATGTGCAATTTTCTTTTAATTGTTGAAATTATTCGTTACCCTAGCAGTCATAATGACAACTAAAGCTAAAATCAACGCCGAATTATCAGCTTAATTTTGCAATTAACAAGAAAAAGGGTCACTTGAGGTCAAAATTTATGAATCGCACCACCTTTTATCAAAGCCTAACCGTAGCTGCAGGACTGATGTTAGCGGCTACCAGTCAAGCCGCTGAGGCGCCCAATTTATCCAACAGCGAGCTTCAGCAGTGTTTAACTACCCTTAAAAACTCCAGTCAGTTTCGCGGGGTGAGCGCGGCAACCTTTGAGCGCTATCGCCCAAGCAATCCTGACCCAAGCGTCATTCAATCGCTGAACTATCAGCCTGAATTTCAAAAGGACGTTTGGGATTACTTATCCTCGCTTGTCGATAAAGAGCGCGTTGAAGATGGCATTCGCGCTAAGCGTCAATGGTCGGACGTGCTGCGTCAGATTGAGTCGCGTTACGGGGTCAAAGCGGAGCACGTGCTAGGCGTTTGGGGCGTTGAATCCAACTTCGGGCAAACGCTTGGCAAAAAGCCGTTGTTTGAGTCGCTTGCCACCTTATCTTGTTTTGACCGCCGCCAAAGCTATTTTCGCGGTGAGTTTGCCAACGCCCTAAAAATCGTGCAAAACGGCGACATTAACGCCAGTGACATGACCGGCTCTTGGGCAGGCGCATTTGGGCAAACGCAGTTTATGCCAAGCACCTTTTTAGAATTGGCAGTTGATTTTGATGGTGACGGTCGCCGTGATTTGGTCAATAGCGTTCCGGACGCCCTTGCTTCTACTGCCAATTTCTTAGCAAAACGCGGCTACAAATCCGGCGAGCCTTGGGGCTATGAAGTCAAACTCCCAAGCGGCTATTGGGCAGCGTCCAATCGTAAAGATAAAAAATCGATAAGCCACTGGCGCGACCAAGGCTTAACGCTTGCGAACGGTAGCCCATTGCCTTATGACCTAAGCAGCGCCGGATTGTTATTGCCTGCCGGAAAAGATGGTCCTGCGTTTTTGGTTGGCAAAAACTTTGATACCTTCTACTCTTATAACGCCTCAGAAAATTACGCCTTAGCCATTGCTCATTTGTCCGACTTAATCACTCGCGAGGACAGCTCAAAGACTGACTTTATTACTGCTTGGCCAACCGATGACCCTGGCATCAGCCGTCAAGAAGCCAAAGACATTCAGCAAGCGCTATTAAACGCCGGCTACGATATCGGCGCGGTTGATGGCATTATCGGTGACAATACGCGAAAAGCCATTAGAGAATATCAAGCCAGTCGCGGCATTTTCCCCGCCGATGGTCGCGCCGGCAAAAAGTTTTATAACCAAATCGCTGCCAACAAAGCCGCGCAAGCGCCTGTATCATCATCCACCGACCGCATCGGGCAACTGATTTTACAGCAAGCGCCCAAACCCTCTAGCACTCCTACCTATAGCCCCAATGCAACGCCAACGAAGATTGCGCCATCCGCCCAAGTTGGCAATGCCCGTTATCGCCGAATGGCAGGCGCGGACGGCGTGGTGCGCCTCGTTCGGGTAGATGAGGGTCAATAGTTGAGTTAACCGCAATAAAAAACCACGCTTATGAGCGTGGTTTTTTTATTTTAAAGCAACTGGATTTAGAAACCCAGATAACCGTTTTAGGGTTTAAACAAACGGCGGCGGAATGGGCTTACCGTTGTCGCCATCCCAATTTTCGCGCGCCTTTTCGTCTAAATCCGCAGGCGTTTTGTGCTCCCATTTGCCATTTTCACGCCACGTGGCATCGCCCCAATCCTCGTCTTCTTTGGCATCCCAATCGTTATAGGTCTTACTTGGGTCAAGACCGCGCCGCTTCATATCCGCCACTTGCTCTTCTAGCGTATGAAACTGCTCCGTGTCGTGCATGGTTCTTTCAAGGGCTTCCAGTTCTTGCAATTTTTTTTGGTCTGTCATGGTTGACTCCTTTAGCTCTTATAATTATGTCTATAACTGTGTCGTTATTATAATTGGCAGTTATCTTATTATTGCCCAAAGGGTTTGCCATGACAGTAGCAGTTTTATTACAAATCGTAGTTTAAACGGCAAACTTAACTTACTTATAGTTTTCGTCAAACAGTTTTTTGGCGTAAAAGGTCAGTTTCCAAAGCTCTTGAGTTGATCGGCTACCCGAAGCAGTGAGCTGAATCCAATTGGCAGCAACCAGTAGCTTTTGCAAGCGAATAACGTCTTTTTGATGAATTTGGCAGCGCGAAACGGCATGAACATTGGGCATCATTTTTTTGATATCGCGCTCAGCTTTAGGAACGATTAAGCGATTGATACAGCTTTGCAGACCATAGCTTGAAAACGCTGCTGGAATTCTAATCAGCGCTTGTAAAATCTCACCCCAAGAGCAGCTTAAGGTCATGGTAACATCACTTAAATTGCCACCTTCATAAGCTTGGGCATTGTATTGAAAATTAAAATCGTCTTGCAAATTAAGCGGTCTGGTGACAGCGTCATCATGAGGCTCGTCATCGAGCGCCGCCGCTTTATCCACAAACAAGCGATTGGGGGAAAACAAGCGGTTTGGCGAGTTGGTATTGATGGAAGATAGCGCCGATGCCGGAATGCCACTGGTGGTTTTCGGCGCAGCCTTTGAAGCCGCGTTGGTTGGCTCAGCACGAATCCAGCCTGTTGCTGAGTAGCGCTCAAGCAAGTCATTAAACGCATAAGTGAGCAGCTGATTGAAGTCGGTGCGATCATCATAATAATAAACGTGACTGGCTTGCTGCTCAACCGTTCGGGTGAAGTCCTGCAACTGGCGCGTAATTAATGTGCCCTCAGGAAGCGTTTTGATTAAAATCAGCATGGGCTTTAGCTTGGCTTTGGCACTTAAATAACTCAAATGCAGCTGGCTGACCCCTGTTTTGTGAGTTGCGCCATAAGTTTCACCAATAACCACCAAACTAAAATCACAAGCGTCAATACATTGGCGACCATAAAGCGCGGCTTGCGGCAACTGACTGGACACATCATACGTCAAAAATGCGCGCGATTGAAAAAAAATTGCCAGCCGATCAAGCACCAACAGCTGATCGTTTGCAGCGCAAATGATATGAATATGATAGCGACGATTGGGCACAGTAACCTCTATAACTTACGTCATGATGTTAAAATTAGCTCACAATTAAACTCAATAGCCTAGCATAATCTTGGCTTTATCGCCGAAATTTCTAAGCATAATTCGAAAAATATTGCCGGATGTTAACAAAACCCTTGTTTTATTAAGGTTTTATAACGATGCCATAAAAAAATCCTCTCCTATCAGGCGCTGAACTAGTGGTTTGGTGTGGTCATCAAGCTTACTGGCATGAAACAGCAATTGCGCGGTCGAGGTTGTTTGATAATTGGGCGCCGTTAATTGGTGCAGCATTAGTAATTGGCGAACACGAGCGGCAATGGCTTGTCCTGAATCAATCACTTGAATATTAAGCTTATTTTTAGTGATCTCTTCCATTAAAAAATCTTTAAAAAAAGGATAATGGGTACAACCAAGCACCAAGTGATCTACATTTTGCTCCGCAAAGTCCGCAAGTTTTTGGCAAAGATTGCGGGCGGTAATGGCAGTGGTCGGCATCCCCGATTCTACCCACGGCACCAACTCAGGATCAAAGTGCTTAGTGACTTGGGTTTGATGCGGCGTTGCTACCTCGGCAATGACCTGATTAAGCAGCTCACCTGTTAACGTGGCTTGGGTTGCCAAGACTGCCACGTGCCGCGACTGACTGGCCAGCACCGCAGGCTTTAGCGCCGGAACCAATCCCACAATAGGCACTTTTGGATAACGGCGGCGCGCTGCCACCAAACCATAAGCTGAGGCACTATTGCAAGCAATGACAATTAATTTGCAACCTTGAGCGCATAACCAATCAACCGCCGTTAAAGTTAAAGCTTCAATCTCTGCACTGTCGCGGCTGCCGTAAGGGACATTTAACGTATCTGCAAAATAGACAAAACGCTCATTGGGCAAGGTCTTTGCCAAATGCTGATACACCGACAAGCCGCCAACGCCTGAGTCAAAAAGCCCAATCGGCGAGTGAGCGTCCACTTTTTTAGCGGTTAAAGACGTTAGCTGAGCTGCCGGCTCCCTAAAAAAATCGCTTAAATCAGCCATAGGTTGTGCAATCATTGTCCTCACCTACCCAATCAAGATGGCAAAATACCAGTTTATCATCAATCACCCGCACTTTTTAACCTGCCGTAGGCATCGTAAGCCGATATTCTTTACCGCCACTTGATAACAGCAAACTTGTGCTATCCTCCTCTTCAATCAGCTCTCCCATGTCAACCAAATGATAAAAAGTATTGCGATGAATGAGGGCGGTCAAACCTTGACGAACCATCATATAAGGGCGAATGTCGGTGGCTTGAGTGGCTGTTTTAGCAAAACAAGGTCGTAAGCTTATCAAATGCTCATCATCCAAACGAACGACATCACCGGTTTTGGTATAAAACTCAAGGATCGACACACCATTTTCAATAACCTCTGCCACCGAATCAATCAATAAGGGCGCATCTTCCACCTCGATTTTCAGCTTTTGGACGGGCGTTTTTAAAAAATATTGCACCTCGCCATGGATCACTTCTTGCCATAAAATGGTCGCAAACAAGTCAACCAACGCTTGCCGCAATATCGGTCGCCCCTCATGCCACCACTCGCCATTGGCTTTGATGACAATATCTATAGTACCAAGTTGAGTGGGATGCCAGTTTTCAAGCGGAGGAATGCGCAAGCCAGATTGGCAGGTTGAGGGCAACTGCGTCGTCAACTGCTCGATGGCGAAATCCGCCTTATATTGAGGATTTTTTTGCTTTTCTGAATTGCGATTCATGAGTGGTCACCTTAGCTAAAATCAGCGCTAAAAATTGTTAAAAACCTTTTGCTTTTTGCCTTAAGGCTGCGGTAAAGTTTGCTATCATCGGCAGACCCTGTCGTTTTTGTTTAAGTTTTTGTGCGGTTGCGGTATGATGGTTGCTCGGTTATTCAATTTTGAGAATATAAACCAACATAGCGCGATCAGAATCCTGATTTCGTATCACGATTGTAAAACATTTTCTAAGCAATTTTTATATAAAGTCATTGAATTAAAATGGTCTTACGAGTGTCCGTTTTAATCACAATTTCACACCGCATCTTGATATCATGCCAAATTGTTAGTTTGGCAACTGTCTTTGATGACATCAAAGTGGGGTTAAGATCGCTTGTGACTGAGGCTAATCAAAGCGCCATCATTTTATTGTCACGCCGCTTGCCGCAGAGAAGCCCCGAAAAATCTAGGAGTAGCTATGCAAGAACAAGACACCTCGCCCGCCTATGCTGATACGGTCATGAACCCACCTCTTTCAACGCCCACCAACCAAGCAGAGCTCAGCCCTGAAGCTTTAGCCAATCAAGAACCGGTTGAAGTCATTGATGGGGCTTTGGCGCCCGATGTGATTCCAACGGCAACGGTTGAGCCGCAAGTAAGCGCCCCTGAGATTGAGCGTGAGTCGATGGAATTTGATGTGGTTGTCGTTGGCGGCGGTCCTGCCGGACTGTCGGCGGCAATCCGGTTGCGGCAACTTGCCATTGCCGCGGGAAATGATGAGTTTAGCGTTTGCGTGGTTGAAAAAGGCTCAGAATTTGGCGCTCATATTTTATCAGGAGCGGTGATTGAGCCGCGAGCGCTTGATGAGCTGATTCCTGACTGGCAAGAAAAAGGCGCACCGCTGACCGTTCAGACAACCGAAGACCGAGCTTATATGCTCAGATCTGCCAAGCGCGCCACCGAGCTGATGCACTCCGTCGTCCCTGAAAGCATGAATAATAAAGGCAACTATATTGTCTCGCTTGGCAATGTGGTGCGCTGGCTGGCAGCCCAAGCCGAAGAGCTTGAGGTGATGATGTTCCCAGGATTTGCCGCCGCTGACATCCTTTATAATGATGACGGCTCAGTCAAAGGTATTTTGACCGGTGATATGGGCGTGGCGGCTGACGGCTCGCCAAAACCAAGTTTTGAGGCAGGCTATGAGCTGCTTGCCAAATATACCATTTTTGCTGAGGGCAGCCGCGGTCATTTAGGCAAACGCCTGATCAGCCGCTTTAGCCTTGATAAAGACTCAGACCCACAGCATTACGGTATCGGGCTTAAAGAGCTTTGGGAAATCGACCCCGCCAAACACGAAGAAGGCGTGGTGATGCACGGTTCAGGCTGGCCGCTGAATGAAACCGGATCTTCTGGCGGTTGGTGGCTCTATTTTGCGGAAAATCACCAAGTCAGCTTTGGCATTGTCATTGATTTGTCCTACTCAAATCCTTATATGTCGCCGTTTGACGAGTTGCAGCGCTTAAAGCTCCATCCGCTCATTCGCAATATTTTAGAAGGCGGCAAACGCTTGTCTTATGGTGCCCGCGCCCTGACTAAAGGCGGACTCAATTCCTTGCCAAAGCTTACCTTTGCTGGCGGTGTTTTGGTCGGTGATGATGCCGGATTTTTAAACCCTGCCAAAATTAAAGGCACACATACGGCAATGAAATCTGGGATGCTGGCTGCGGAAGCTATTTTTGAGGCAATCAGCGACAATCGCCATCATGATGAAGTCACCGCTTATACGGATAAATTTAAAGATTCGTGGTTGTTTGAAGATAACTTTGCGGCGCGAAACTTCTCCCCCGCCATGCACCGCATGGGGCAATGGATGGGCGGCGCTTATAACTACGTTGAGCAAAACCTTATGGGCGGTCAGTCCTTTTTGACCATTCACGACAATCAGCGCGATTTTGATCAGCTTGAGCGCGCCGATCATGCGTTTGCTCCTGATTACCCAAAGCCCGATGGCAAATTGACTTTTGACAAACTGTCCTCCGTGTTTATTTCGAACACCAACCACGCTGAGAATCAGCCGACGCATTTAAAACTAACCGACCCAACCGTTCCTGTCGCCATTAACTTGCCACTTTATGCCGAACCTGCGCGGTTATATTGTCCTGCCGGCGTTTACGAAGTGGTTCAAGAAGACGATGGCGCCAAGTTTGTGATTAACGCGCAAAACTGCGTCCACTGCAAAACTTGTGACATTAAAGACCCGTCACAAAACATCACTTGGGTGACTCCTGAGGGTGGCGGCGGCCCGAACTATCCTAATATGTAATCCCGATGCCATTTCAACATAAAAAACTAGACTTAAAAAACGCGCCGATAATTCCGCGCGTTTTTTTATGCTTATCAATGGCATTTCTAAGCGTTTCTGAGCGTTTAGTCAATCGCCACTTAGCTTATCTTCCTGTATTGCCCCGCTATCACATTTATTTTAAGCATTTTAGAACTTTCCTTTGCTAAAAATAGCAATGACTTCTCGTTTTGCGCCGTTTGAGAAAAGGTTTTAACAAAACAATGCTGCCATCAAGAAGAATATTTGTCCGCTAATAAATTTTTATGTAGCAAAACGCCCCTATAACGATTTTCTTAAGCGCTAAAAATAATAATTTTTTCAAATTCTGCCCTTAAAACTACCATTTTTTGCTAAAAAAATAATTTTTTACAAGTTTTATCTTTATAACTGAGCCGTTAGTTAAGCTTATCTAGAATTAATCATTGTTATATCGATATAAATTGTATATATTCAATAGAAATCTATAGGGCTTTGCCGAATTTTTAGCAAAATAGTCAATTAAAGTTAGCCTTATTATATAAGTATCGCAATTTGTCAGGAAGACAAGAGACCAAAAAACAGTGGAGTGTTAGCCTTATCAACCTTCTCTTTATGCTGTCATCTTTTTTTATTTATGATGCGCTCTTCTCTTTTGCCAACTTGCAACGAATTAAACGCCGTAGTTTTGGAGGGTACGCCGTTTTAATCCACAAACTGATATTCCATTTGCAAGGCAATCCAAGGCTGGATACAACAATAAGGAGTCGATTATGGATGATTCACAGGTTCAGCGAATTCTCAATAATCCGAAGTTTCAAGAGATGGTCAGCAGAAAACGTAAGCTAAGTTGGACGCTCACCGCGATTATGCTGGTAGTTTATGTCGGTTTTATGCTGCTGGTAGGCTATAACAAAGCGTTTTTGGCAAGCTCGGTGAGCGGCGGCGTCACCACTTGGGGAATTCCACTGGGGCTTGGCATCATTGTGTTATCGTTTATTTTATGTGCGGTATATTCCTATATCGCTAACAGTAAGCTTGACCCGCTCAATGAAGAAACCCTCAAGGAAGTTGAGGCCATCGCACATGAAAAAGGAAGGCACTAAGATGAAAAGGATGTCTCTTAACGCATTATTTCTCACTATCATCGGGGTTGGCGCTTCAGGGCTTGCGGTAGCGGCTCCTGATTTGGGGGTTGCTGAACAACAAGCCACCAATTGGCACGCGATTATCATGTTTATGGTTTTTGTGGGCTTCACGCTTTTAATTACCAAATGGGCGGCTAAGCAAACCCAGTCCACTGAAGATTTTTATACCGCAGGCGGCGGCATCAGCGGCTTTCAAAACGGTCTTGCCATTGCCGGCGACTACATGTCGGCAGCGTCATTTTTGGGAATTTCAGCATTAGTTTTCAGCTCCGGCTTTGATGGGCTGCTGTATTCACTTGGATTTATGGTCGGCTGGCCGATTGTCTTGTTTTTGATTGCTGAGCGCTTGCGTAACCTTGGTCGCTTTAATTTATCAGACGTGGTGTCCTTTCGCTTAGAAGAAAAGCCCGTTCGAACACTGGCAGCTTTTAGTTCCTTGGTTGTCGTGGCATTTTATTTGATTGCGCAAATGGTTGGCGCAGGTCAGCTGATTAAGCTATTGTTTGGCTTGGATTACAATATTGCTGTTATCGTCGTTGGCTTGTTGATGACGGCTTATGTGTTGTTTGGCGGCATGCTTGCCACCACTTGGGTTCAGATTATCAAAGCGGTATTGCTGCTAAGCGGCGCGACTTTTATGGCATTTATGGTGATGAAAGCGGTTGGCTTTAGCTTTAGCAACATGTTTAGCGAATCCATTGGCATTTATAGCCAAGCTCATAAAATCAGCCTGAGCGAGGCCACCAAAATCATGGGACCGGGCAAACTTACCGAAAACCCAATTGATGCCTTGTCATTAGGACTTGCCTTAATGTTTGGCACGGCAGGACTTCCGCACATCTTAATGCGCTTTTTCACGGTAAAAGACGCCAAAGAAGCTCGCAAATCGGTCGTCGTTGCCACAGGATTTATCGGTTATTTTTACCTGCTCACCTTTATCATTGGCTTTGGCGCCATCTTGTTTGTCTCAAACAACCCGCAGTTCCTCGATTTGGCAAAGTCAGCCATGAGCGGCAACTTGGAGCTGATTGGCGGCAACAACATGGCGGCGGTTCACTTAAGTGAAGCGGTCGGAGGCGACTTATTTATGGGCTTTATTTCAGCCGTTGCTTTTGCCACCATTTTGGCAGTGGTTGCAGGGCTTACGCTCTCCGGCGTTTCTGCCATTTCACACGACCTTTATGCCAACGTCTTTAAAAAAGGTCAAACCACGCCGCAATCTGAGCTTAAAATGTCGCGAATTGCCACGATTGCGCTAGCGATTTTTGCCATCATTTTAGGTGTATTGTTTGAAAAACAAAACGTGGCTTTCATGGTCGGTCTAGCCTTCTCCGTTGCAGCTTGTGCCAACTTCCCCGTTCTTGTGTTGTCGATGTTTTGGAAAGGTTTGACCACTCGCGGCGCGGTAATTGGCGGCGTGGTCGGTCTTGTCGGCGCGGTCATCTTAATTGTGCTTTCAAAAGCGGTTTGGGTCGATACCCTTGCTATTTCTGATAGCGCGCCAAACCCCTTTAATGGTCCTGCCCTTTTTGCCATGCCTTTATCGTTCCTTTGCTGCTGGTTTTTCTCGGTCACGGACAAAACCGCTCGCGCCCAAGCCGAACGCAAAGCCTTTGATGCTCAGTTTGTGCGCTCACAAACCGGAATTGGCATCTCAGGCGCTTCTGACCATTAATAGTCAAGCGGTTTAAAATAAAAGCCCTTAGCAATTAAGGGCTTTTTTGTTATGAGCACTTATAAAAAGACCGTTATCTTGACGAGGTTAATAGCGGTTTTTTTGGTGGCGGCAACTGTTTTGACATTGCGCCGAGGATCAGCCCTGCCAAAAGTCCACCAAAATGGGCAGCAAAAGAAATCCCTGATTGCGGCATTAAACCGTCCTTGATGACCAGCCAATACCCTGTCCCCATGATTAAACAAGCTGCCAAATAGCCCCAGCGCCGAGCAAATACCGCCCCGCCAATCATAAAACCAATCATCGCAAAACAAAGCCCTGAAGCGCCAATATGAATCGATAACGGCGACCCTAATAGCCAAGTCATTGTCCCTGAAGCCACCATCAATTTAACAATCGTTAAATAAGCATCGCGCTCAAACAGCCCAAATAAAAATAAAATTTGCAATAATAAAAAGCTATTTCCCATTAGATGGACCAAATCGGCGTGCATCGTCCATGAGGCAAACACCCCAACCAAGCTTCGTAAATCAACGGTTCGCGGCACAATCCCAAAAATGTTCCAAAGTCCAAACAGCAACGTTTTGTTAATAAAAAACATCCCCCACATCGGCAGTAAGACAAACGCATAAAGCCCCACCACTTGCCGCAATCGGCTAAAAATAAGCGTCCAAAATCGTTGCCAGTCCATGATTGCCTTCTAGATGAGATTAAAAAATTAATGCCGCTTACTTACTTGCCGCAATTTATCTTTGCAAGGTATAAAACGCAGTTCTTTAGCGACATTTGCCGTCGCCTTTGGTGTCGAATAAAGCTTCGAGCTTGAGCGATAAGGCACAAGCGCCGTTGGTACAAAACTTTTTGCCGCATTAATATGACTGGTTGAGTCATCAAAAAAGATATGCGGCGCAAACGTTTTGAGCACCGCTGTTTTATCAAGACCGCCTAAAAAAAATGCCATATCGACATCAACGCCCCAATCGCGCAATGTTTTAATCGCTCGCAAATCTGCCGGCGCATTTCGTGCCGTCACCAACGCAATGCTGATGGGGCGCTCTGTCGGGCTTGCCGGAAGCCGCTCTTGTAAATTGGACAATTTGATTAACAGCTCAGCATAAGGACCCTTTTCAATTGGCAAATCCCGCAATTTTGCCTCACGCTCATGAAACGCTTGCAGTCCTTTTTGCTTATATAATAGCTCGCCTGAATCATCAAACAGCACCGCATCACCATCAAAAGCAATCCGCAATTGCTGCGTATCCAGCTGATAAGTATTCACCGGCGTGGCATCTAAAATCGCACAAGCGCAAGTTCCGGCATCGGCAACTTGCTGAGCGTCCTCACGATTGGTGGTTAAAAATAAATCCACTTTGAAATCATCAAGATAAGGCGCGACCGGACTTCCAGAAATAAAAGCCGAGCGCGAAATACTCAAGCCATAATCACGAATGGCATTTAACACTTGAATTCCGGTATCAGGACTACTTTTTGACACAATGACCACCTCAACCAGTGGCGCAATCACTCCAGAATAGGCGTTTGGGCACGTTTCGCAGTACTTATTTAAATTAAGTAATGCTTGAATCAAAGGAAATCCTGCGCCAATTTCAAGTTTATCGTTTTCACGCAGCGCCATATAATCGCGAAATTCTTTAATTGCCGTTTCAGGGGTGCTCTTTAACAAATCAAGCAAATGATTTTCTGATTCGGACAAATCAAACAGCGCTGTTGCCGAAATTGCCACAATTAACGTATTAGAAAAATCAACCGCCATGACCACCCTCAAATTATTATTGTTTTCAGCGGTTAGTTTAGCAATAAATCATAACAACGTAAGTAGCAGTTCTTTAATAAAACGGCGCTTCTTTACAAGCCGCTCACCGTTTAACCGCTCTAACTACTCAGCTTTGGGGCAGGATAGGCTTAAAAAAATTATGTTTTATCTCAATTTCTTTAATTAAAAAACAAAAGTATAATAGCTAACAAAAGCCTAGGCGAAATAACTTATTCGTCTGATTTTAGACTTCCTTACACAGTCTATTTTTACTCTCTAATAAGGCTAACCATGCATCACACCATTCAGCAGAACGAAGCCAAGCGCCACCAACTAACTGTAACAACGTTAAAGGAATCAGATTATCAAAGCTAAAATCAAACTTACTCTGTGGTTACTGTTCTTTCTAATTTTGCTGTTCCTCTTATTCCGGCTTGCAAGCTGCGCTGAAATCGGTACACCAGAAGAGATCGAAGCGCGCAGAATCGCTAAGTGTCAGGAGATGATCACCACAACACGCCCCATGCCAACGGCGCATCTGCCCTTGACAGAACGAGGCAAGGAGATTGACTTTAACGGTAAGTGGGAGCGTTGTCGCGCGATGGTTGAAGATAAATGGCTTCCTAATGAGCAAAGGGAAAATAATTGGCTCAATGGTAAACAGTATCACTACATTAAGCTTGGAAACCAAGTCATTAAGGGACCAAGTAATTATCTAAAAGTTGGCGTTGATGCGTTCACGATTGAGTACACATGGAAGCACAGTTACATCGAATATGACATCATGACTAGAAAATATTACGTAGCGCCACCTGAAGCTCGTAATGGTGTGTATTTCTTGATGCATTCAGTCAATAATTTAGCTTATCAAAGTGGAATAGCGATAACGTCTAATTATGATGAAGTCTGTGAAAAGTCAAAGACAGATCCAGATAAAGTAGGTGCATTTATCTGGAACGGCATACTATTTGGTTCACTAACTCGTATAGAGTATATAAAGGATAATCAAACTAAGTGGCAAGAAGAATGGCAACGTATTTGTCCGATAGCAGTAGAAGCGGTTACTAGTCAATTAGAGATTGTTGCAACACAACCCACAACGATGATAAAGGAATAAGAGTATGAGCGAACGTATAACGACACTAAGAGAAGACGACATTCAAGCTATTGCTGCTATGGGTGTGCAGGCAGCTTCTAACCAAGTAGCGCAGCAGCTTTACAGTGGTGCAGATAAGGATAGTCTATGCTGCTGAGGCATACACCAAAACTTCACAATTTCACATATAAACTATCCAAGTATAACCTATTTAAGTTAGTTATTTGACCCAGTCTCTTTGTTAACGTAAATGCAATATTCCACCATATCTTGAATCAGAATACCGTTGATAAATAACGATAATTCTATTCGATTCCTAAATGGTTTTATCACCAGTCAATGTAGATTAAAATAAAAAGTAGACATTAGTGTAAACATTTATTAATATAAATTTAATTATTTCATGCATCCGGATGTATATCCCACCTTTCTAACTAAAAAAATAATTACTATCTTCAGTGCTTATTCTAATTTTAATACCTTTATCAATATTAGCTATCAAAAGAATCAAAGCTAAGGCAACCCAATGAAGCCATCAATAATAAGAAAAAAACGATATTTCAGAGTCATGACCATTCTACGGCAAGGAGGCTGTATGCAACAACAAAAGCAAGACCCTTATAAAGAGGGAGTCTAGTCTAAAATTATTGAATAAACTGCCACCAACTAACTGTAACAACGTTAAAGGAATCAGATTATCAAAGCTAAAATCAAACTTACTCTGTGGTTACTGTTCTTTCTAATTTTGCTGTTCCTCTTATTCCGGCTTGCAAGCTGCGCTGAAATCGGTACACCAGAAGAGATCGAAGCGCGCAGAATCGCTAAGTGTCAGGAGATGATCACCACAACACGCCCTATGCCAACGGATCATCTGCCCTTGACAGAACGAGGCAAGGAGATTGAGTTTAACGGTAAGTGGGAGCGTTGCCGCGCGATGGTTGAAGATAGATTTTTAGAAGGGGA
Source organism: Psychrobacter sp. GTC18467 (assembly GCF_055397455.1). Taxonomy (NCBI): domain Bacteria; kingdom Pseudomonadati; phylum Pseudomonadota; class Gammaproteobacteria; order Moraxellales; family Moraxellaceae; genus Psychrobacter; species Psychrobacter sp. GTC18467. Next base: position 1,601,710 of record NZ_AP038920.1, on the reverse strand, counting down.
AATGGAGCGTTTACCTGAATATGATAAAAGTGTATATCTACCTTTTAAAATGGGAGGACGCTTTTATATTGCTCCAAAAAAATATAGTGCTACTGATGGCATGGCTGTTCCTTACACATGGCAGCACAGTTACATCGCATACGACATTATGACTAGAAAATATTACGTAGCGCCACCTGAAGCTCGTAATGGTGTGTATTTCTTGATGCATTCAGTCAATAATTTAGCTTATCAACGAGGAATAGCAATAACATCCAATTATGATGAAGTCTGTGAAAAGTCAAAGACAGATCCAGATGAAGCAGGCGCATTTATCTGGAATGGAATTTTATTTGGCGCCTTAACCCGAATAGAGCATAAAGGTGATAACCAAATTAAATGGCAAGAAGAGTGGCAACGTATTTGTCCAATCGCTGTAGAAGTTGTCAAACAGTTTAAAGAAGTCGAATTACAATAAATCTTAATGATAGAGGAATAAGAATATGAGCGAACGTATAACGACACTAAGAGAACATGATATTCAAGCTATTGCTGCCATGGGTGTGCAGGCAGCTTCTAACCAAGTAGCGCAGCAGCTTTACAGTGGTGCAGATAAGGATAGTCTATGCTGCTGAGGCACAAAATGACCAAAACTTCATATGCTCTAATACTCTATGCCCTGTTACTACTACTTAGCAGCTGTGACGGCAGTACACCAGAAGAGCGTCAAGCGCGCAGAATCGCTAAGTGTCAGGAGATGATCACCACAACACGCCCTATGCCAACGGATCATCTGCCCTTGACAGAACGAGGCAAGGAGATTGATTTTAACGGTAAGTGGGAGCGTTGTCGCGCGATGGTTGAAGATAAATGGCTTCCTAATGAACAGATAGATGCATGGAACAATACTAAAAAGTATCACTACATTAAGCTTGGAAATAAAGTCATTAAGGGACCAAGTAATTATCTAAAAGTTGGCGTTGATGCGTTCACGATTGAGTACACATGGAAGCACAGTTACATCGAATATGACATCATGACTAGAAAATATTACGTAGCGCCACCTGAGGCTCGTAATGGTGTGTATTTCGGAATGCATTCAGTCAATAATTTAGCTTATCAAAGTGGAATAGCGATAACGTCTAATTATGATGAAGTTTGTGAAAAGTCAAAGACAGATCCAGATAAAGCAGGTGCATTTATCTGGAATGGAATTTTATTTGGCGCCTTAACCCGAATAGAGCATAAAGGTGATAACCAAATTAAATGGCAAGAAGAATGGCAACGGATTTGTCCGATAGCAGTAGAAGCGGTTACTAGTCAATTAGAGATTGTTGCAACACAACCCACAACGATGATAAAGGAATAAGAGTATGAGCGAACCTATAACGACACTAAGAGAAGACGACATTCAAGCTATTGCTGCTATGGGTGTGCAGGCAGCTTCTAACCAAGTAGCGCAGCAGCTTTACAGTGGTGCAGATAAGGATAGTCTATGCTGCTGAGGCACAAAATAACCAAAACTTCATATGCTCTAATACTCTATGCCCTGTTACTACTACTAAGTAGCTGTGACGGCAGTACACCAGAAGAGCGCGAAGCGCGCAGAATCGCTAAGTGTCAGGAGATGATCACCACAACACGCCCCATGCCAACGGCGCATCTGCCCTTGACAGAGCGAGGCAAGGAGATTGAGTTTAACGGTAAGTGGGAGCGTTGTCGCGCGATGGTTGAAGATAGATTTTTAGAAGGGGAAATGGAGCGTTTACCTGAATATGATAAAAGTGTATATCTACCTTTTAAAATGGGAGGACGCTTTTATATTGCTCCAAAAAAATATAGTGCTACTGATGGCATGGCTGTTCCTTACACATGGCAGCACAGTTACATCGCATACGACATTATGACTAGAAAATATTACGTAGCGCCACCTGAAGCTCGTAATGGTGTGTATTTCTTGATGCATTCAGTCAATAATTTAGCTTATCAACGAGGAATAGCAATAACATCCAATTATGATGAAGTCTGTGAAAAGTCAAAGACAGATCCAGATAAAGTAGGTGCATTTATCTGGAATGGAATTTTATTTGGCGCCTTAACCCGAATAGAGCATAAAGGTGATAACCAAATTAAATGGCAAGAAGAGTGGCAACGTATTTGTCCAATCGCTGTAGAAGTTGTCAAACAGTTTAAAGAAGTCGAATTACAATAAATCTTAATGATAGAGGAATAAGATATGAGCGAACCTATAACGACCTTAAGAGAAGACGACATTCAAGCTATTGCTGCCATGGGCGTGCAGGCAGCTCAAGGTGAGCTGCGCATTAGTTACTCTTTTACGAATGCTGAGGTGCAATTGGCATGAAGAGACAATTCAATTAAATAACCTTTTCCATAAAACACTGCACCCATAAAAAAAGCCCCCAGCATGAGCTGGGGGCTTTTGAAAAGGGCGCTGACGATGACCTACTCTCACATGGCAAGTGCCACACTACCATTGGCGCGGCGACGTTTCACTTCTGAGTTCGGGAAGGGATCAGGTGGTTCCATCGCGCTGTTGTCGTCAGCAAAGGGGGTATAGATATGAGGTTGGTTGAGAACTTGGATTGAATCAAGCTTTTGGTGATATCGAATCAGACATACTATCTTTGATCTAGACAGCAACAAACCACTTGGGTGTTGTATGGTCAAGCCAAACGAGCAATTAGTACAGGTTAGCTCCACACATCGCTGCGCTTCCACACCCTGCCTATCAACGTCCTAGTCTTGAACGGCTCTTTAGGGAAATCTCATCTTGAGGTGGGCTTCCCGCTTAGATGCTTTCAGCGGTTATCCCATCCGAACGTAGCTACCGGGCAATGCCATTGGCATGACAACCCGAACACCAGCGGTTCGTCCACTCTGGTCCTCTCGTACTAGGAGCAGATCCTCTCAAATTTCCTACGCCCACGGTAGATAGGGACCGAACTGTCTCACGACGTTCTAAACCCAGCTCGCGTACCTCTTTAAATGGCGAACAGCCATACCCTTAGGACCTGCTTCAGCCCTAGGATGAGATGAGCCGACATCGAGGTGCCAAACACCGCCGTCGATATGAACTCTTGGGCGGTATCAGCCTGTTATCCCCAGAGTACCTTTTATCCGTTGAGCGATGGCCCTTCCATACAGAACCACCGGATCACTAAGACCTACTTTCGTACCTGCTCGACTTGTGGGTCTCGCAGTTAAGCGCGCTTTTGCCTTTATACTCTTTGAACGATTTCCGACCGTTCTGAGCGCACCTTCGTACTCCTCCGTTACTCTTTAGGAGGAGACCGCCCCAGTCAAACTACCCACCATACATTGTCCTTAGTGCTGTCACACTCAAGTTAGAACCCCAACATGACCAGGGTGGTATTTCAAGGTTGGCTCCACAAGAACTAGCGTTCCTGCTTCAAAGCCTCCCACCTATCCTGCACAAGTCAGGTCAAAGTTCAATGTAAAGCTGTAGTAAAGGTTCACGGGGTCTTTCCGTCTAGCCGCGGGTACACAGCATCTTCACTGCGATTTCGATTTCACTGAGTCTCTGCTGGAGACAGCGCTGCCATCATTATGCCATTCGTGCAGGTCGGAACTTACCCGACAAGGAATTTCGCTACCTTAGGACCGTTATAGTTACGGCCGCCGTTTACTGGGGCTTCGATCAAGACCTTCGCGTGCGCTAAGCCCATCAATTAACCTTCCAGCACCGGGCAGGCATCACACCCTATACGTCCACTTTCGTGTTTGCAGAGTGCTGTGTTTTTAATAAACAGTTGCAGCAGCCTGGTATCTGCGACTGCCAACAGCTCAAGAAGCAAGTTCTATCACCATCAGCAGCGTACCTTCTCCCGAAGTTACGGTACCATTTTGCCTAGTTCCTTCAGCAGAGTTCTCTCAAGCGCCTTGGTATTCTCTACCTGACCACCTGTGTCGGTTTCGGGTACGATTCGTTTATGACTATCGCTTAGAAGCTTTTCCTGGAAGCATGGTATTTGCCACTTCGCTGTACAAGTACAGCTTGCTATCAGATCTCGGTATATAAGTGACCGGATTTGCCTAATCACTCTACCTACATCCTTCCACCTAGATAACCATCACTAGGCTGGCATAACCTTCTCCGTCCCTCCATCGCATCATAAACAAGTATCGGAATATTAACCGATTTCCCATCGACTACGCCTTTCGGCCTCGCCTTAGGGGTCGACTCACCCAGCCCCGATTAACGTTGGACTGGAACCCTTGGTCTTCCGGCGTGGATGCTTTTCACACCCATTATCGTTACTCACGTCAGCATTCGCTCTTGTGATACCTCCAGCATGCTTTACAACACACCTTCACAGGCTTACACAATGCTCCCCTACCACTTGAAACAATTTTCAAATCCGCAGCTTCGGCTCCTAGTTTGAGCCCCGTTACATCTTCCGCGCAGGCCGACTCGACTAGTGAGCTATTACGCTTTCTTTAAAGGATGGCTGCTTCTAAGCCAACCTCCTAGCTGTCTATGCCTTCCCACCTCGTTTCCCACTTAACTAGGAATTTGGGGCCTTAGCTGGCGGTCTGGGTTGTTTCCCTCTCCACGACGGACGTTAGCACCCGCCGTGTGTCTCCCGGATATCACTCATCGGTATTCGGAGTTTGCATCGGGTTGGTAAGTCGGTATGACCCCCTAGCCGAAACAGTGCTCTACCCCCAATGGTGTTCGTCCGAGGCGCTACCTAAATAGCTTTCGGGGAGAACCAGCTATCACCGAGTTTGATTAGCCTTTCACCCCTATCCACAAGTCATCCCCTGGCTTTTCAACGACAGTGGGTTCGGTCCTCCGGTGCCTGTTACGGCACTTTCAACCTGCTCATGGATAGATCACTCGGTTTCGGGTCTATACCCTGCAACTACTCGCCCTATTAAGACTCGGTTTCCCTACGGCTCCCCTATGCGGTTAACCTTGCTACAGAATATAAGTCGCTGACCCATTATACAAAAGGTACGCGGTCACACCTCAAGGGTGCTCCCACTGCTTGTACGCACACGGTTTCAGGTTCTATTTCACTCCCCTCACAGGGGTTCTTTTCGCCTTTCCCTCACGGTACTGGTTCACTATCGGTCAGTCAGGAGTATTTAGCCTTGGAGGATGGTCCCCCCATCTTCAAACAGGATTTCTCGTGTCCCGCTCTACTTAATATGTCTCATCTAGAATTTAAAATACGGGACTATCACCCTCTACGGTCAGCTTTCCCACGCTGTTCTTCTATTCTAGAGTCAATCGGCTCCTCCCCGTTCGCTCGCCGCTACTTGGGGAATCTCATTTGATGTCTTTTCCTAAGGGTACTGAGATGTTTCACTTCCCCTCGTTCGCTTCATATACAAGTATATGATACCTAGCTTTTGCTAAGTGGGTTTCCCCATTCAGAAATCTCCGGATCACAGGATATTGCCGCCTCCCCGAAGCTTATCGCAGGCTGTCACGTCTTTCATCGCCTCTGACTGCCAAGGCATCCACCATGTGCGCTTCATTACTTGACCATACAACCCCAAAGGGTCTGTTTGTCTTGAATGATAACGATATCACCTATGTTTACGCTTGATTCAGTTCTCTTTACTTTGATAATCACCCCTTGGGATAACAACTGATGTCATTAAAAGGTGATTATCAGGTTAACAACACTACGTGAAATAGTATTGCTAACCCAGACTCATATCTATGTTGTTAAATAGTTCCTAATCCTTCGTCAGGTATTAGGTTCTGTATCAAACAGAAAAAAGAAATCGATTCCAATCTCTTGTTTCTGTTTATACTTTCTTTATTTATGTTATTTACAGCTTACTCTCGCGTTGTGGTGGAGCCAAGGAGAGTCGAACTCCTGACCTCCTGCGTGCAAGGCAGGCGCTCTACCAACTGAGCTATGGCCCCAGATGTTTGGTGGGTCTGATAAGACTTGAACTTATGACCCCCGCGTTATCAACACGGTGCTCTAACCAACTGAGCTACAGACCCTGAGCGAGGATAAAAGCAAAGCACTGCTTTGCTCCGAGCGCAAGAGACATTTCCTTAAAGGGAAATGGCTAAAAGCTCAATACCTTCTTATATTCTCATATAATTAGGCTTAGCCTCTTAAGCTAAAACGCTTAAACCAAAGAACAACTTGTTGTGGATTCTTACCAATCAAATGCTTCATTAAGGAGGTGATCCAGCCGCAGGTTCCCCTACGGCTACCTTGTTACGACTTCACCCCAGTCATCGACCACACCGTGGTGAGCGCCCTCAAACGTTAGGCTACCCACTTCTGGTGCAATCAACTCCCATGGTGTGACGGGCGGTGTGTACAAGGCCCGGGAACGTATTCACCGCGGCATTCTGATCCGCGATTACTAGCGATTCCTACTTCATGGAGTCGAGTTGCAGACTCCAATCTGGACTACGATAGGCTTTTTGAGATTCGCTTGCGCTCGCACGCTTGCTGCCCTCTGTACCTACCATTGTAGCACGTGTGTAGCCCTGGTCGTAAGGGCCATGATGACTTGACGTCGTCCCCGCCTTCCTCCAGTTTGTCACTGGCAGTATCCTTAGAGTTCCCACCCGAAGTGCTGGTAACTAAGGAAAAGGGTTGCGCTCGTTGCGGGACTTAACCCAACATCTCACGACACGAGCTGACGACAGCCATGCAGCACCTGTATCACAATTCCCGAAGGCACTCTCGTATCTCTACAAGATTCTGTGTATGTCAAGACCAGGTAAGGTTCTTCGCGTTGCATCGAATTAAACCACATGCTCCACCGCTTGTGCGGGCCCCCGTCAATTCATTTGAGTTTTAACCTTGCGGCCGTACTCCCCAGGCGGTCTACTTATTGCGTTAGCTGCGTCACTAAGGAATCAAGTTCCCCAACGACTAGTAGACATCGTTTACGGCGTGGACTACCAGGGTATCTAATCCTGTTTGCTACCCACGCTTTCGAACCTCAGTGTCAGTATGATGCCAGAAGGCTGCCTTCGCCATCGGTATTCCTCCAGATCTCTACGCATTTCACCGCTACACCTGGAATTCTACCTTCCTCTCACCTACTCTAGCCTGACAGTTTCAGATGCCGTTCCCAGGTTAAGCCCGGGGCTTTCACATCTGACTTATCAAGCCACCTACGCTCGCTTTACGCCCAGTAATTCCGATTAACGCTCGCACCCTCTGTATTACCGCGGCTGCTGGCACAGAGTTAGCCGGTGCTTATTCTGCAGCTAATGTCATCGTCCATGGGTATTAACCATGGAGTCTTCTTCACTGCTTAAAGTGCTTTACAACCAAAAGGCCTTCTTCACACACGCGGCATGGCTGGATCAGGGTTCCCCCCATTGTCCAATATTCCCCACTGCTGCCTCCCGTAGGAGTCCGGGCCGTGTCTCAGTCCCGGTGTGGCTGATCATCCTCTCAGACCAGCTACAGATCGTCGCCTTGGTAGGCCTTTACCCCACCAACTAGCTAATCCGACTTAGGCTCATCTAATAGCGCAAGGTCTTACGATCCCCTGCTTTCTCCCGTAGGTCGTATGCGGTATTAGCTTACCTTTCGGCAAGTTATCCCCCACTACTAGGTAGATTCCTAAGCTTTACTCACCCGTCCGCCGCTCGTCAGCAAAGAAGCAAGCTTCTTCCTGTTACCGCTCGACTTGCATGTGTTAAGCCTGCCGCCAGCGTTCAATCTGAGCCATGATCAAACTCTTCAGTTTAATCTTAAATGAAGTCTTTAACCTTTAAAGGAAGATGACTTCGAATCTTGGCTCATTTAATTACTAGCAAATTACTTTCGCATTCGTATGAATTAACTTGAGTTCTTTGCTGAAACTAAATGATAATAGTATTAGCATTCTGTCTTAGCAAAAATCCACACAAGTTGTTCTTTAGTTCGCTGTTAAATAGTTAGCAATCTGTCGTCCAGTATCGCTCAAGCCATCTATCATATCACACCGTGATGCTCTGTCAAGCTTTTATTTTAATTTGTTTCACTTTGGTAATGAGCGCTGAGTTTCTATCCAATTGATAATTACTCAACCTTACTTCCGCCAATTCGGCTTTCGCTGCCATTGCCTTGTGAGGTGCGTATTATAGACGCTTAAATCTCGAAGTCAAGAAGTTTTTTAATCCTTTTTAAAGTTATTTCAAATCACGCTTGGTAATTTAAAACCCTTTAAAACGATCAGCGGCTTTCGCTGCCAACTTCCGTCCTTGTGGGGGCGTATTATAGAGAAGTTTGAAAGTAGGTCAAGCGTTATTTGCAAATTATTTGAATTAATTTATAAAGTATTGATTTCACTATTATTCTACCATCACATCCCTTTCACTGTCTTTATAGTTTTCCCATTTTTTCAAAAAAAGCTTTATAAGCGGCGACCTTGTTATCAAGGGCTAACGGGTAAGCTCGCGAGGTAGAAGGCAGTCGATATAAGGTCATTTGGCGCTCAATGGTTGAATGGTGATAATAAAATGGGATGCTTTGGTTGGTTTTTGGGTATTTTGATTTGGGGAGTGGCTCGTCAAGTAGACCGATTAGGGTTTCGGTGGCTTTGCCGCCGGTGGTAAATAAGGTGGTGACGTTTGGCACTTGCGGTAGGATAGTCGGCAAATCAACAGGGGTGACGACGGTTAGGTGTTTGTCAGAGGCGTTTCCGGTTTCGCGGATTGCCTGCCGGACGCTTGGGCAAAGAGCAATCCCGCGATCCATTAAAAAGGCGCGGATGCGCTCGGGGTCGAAATGCTTTTCGTTGCCAATGCGAAAATGGTCGGCATCATCAAAAAACACGCGACCATAAATGCGCCACATGTCATTATAAAAGTTGGGATAATGAAAACGCATTGCCCATTTATCGGAAGTTGGCGGAAACGTTCCCATCATCATGACGGTGGCATTGGGCGGTAGTACGGGCGTAAACGGATGCGTTTCGATGGGCAAATTTGGATTTTTCTCAGTGATTATTAAGTCGCTTGCTTGATTATTTTTTTGGCTTTGCTCGTTATTCATATCATTTTGTTCTAGTGGGCACTTGGTCATGATTTTCTCCCGCAAAAAAGCTGTTTTTTGCTATCATAACACACGACCAAAAACCAAGAGAGTGCTCATGAGTGACTTAAATATTACGGTAATTGACCATCCTTTAGTGCGCCATAAGCTGAGCTTAATGCGGGAAAAAGATTGTAGCACTTATAAGTTTCGGACGCTGACCAAAGAGCTTGCGCGCTTGATGGCGTATGAGGCAAGCCGCGACTTTGGGGTGGAAACGTTTCCGATGCAAGGCTGGTGCGGTGAGATTACCGGTGAGCAAATCATCGGTAAAACGGTGACGGTCGTGCCGATTTTGCGAGCAGGGCTTGGGATGCTTGACGGGGTTTTAGATTTGATTCCGACGGCGAAAATCTCGGTGGTGGGATTGCAGCGTGATGAAAAAACGCTTGAGCCTGTGCCATTTTTTGAAAAATTCGTCAGTCATATGGACAAGCGTCCGGCGCTGATTATTGACCCGATGCTGGCAACGGGCGGCTCGATGGTGGCGACCATTGATATGCTAAAAAAACATGGCTGCAACAACATCAAGGCGCTCGTTTTGGTTGCTGCTCCTGAAGGCGTTCGCTTGGTGAATGAGGCGCATCCGGATGTGACCATTTATACTGCCGCGCTTGATAGCCACTTGGATGAGCATGGTTATATTATTCCGGGGCTTGGTGATGCCGGTGATAAAATTTTTGGTACAAAAACCCACGATACCCATTAATTTTTGCTTAATTTGGCTTAATAATAAAACGTCAATCAGAACTTGGTTGGCGTTTTTATTTGCCTTTATTTTATGTCATACGTATTTAAACAATAAGTCAAATTTGCCTTGATAATCTCCTCTTTTATAAGCCTTAGCTGCTGAAAGTCTAAAATTAATACCTGACTTTTTAGGCGCTCGCGCGTTCGTTTGTTATGGCGGACGGCAAAGGCGGCAACGGTTTTTCCGGTGACTTTGATTTGATTAATAATGATAGGAGTGGTAGCTTGGCTAAGGTTTTGCGCGTCTAAAATGGCGGTAGCAGGGTTAAGAGTAGTAAATAACAGCTTATTTTGCCGCGTGGTTTTTGGCAAATTTCCTGCAAAAAACAGGGTTTGATTGAGCGGTAGATATTGAGCGTGGCGCTTAAGCTCGCGATAAAAAATCGCGGGTAAATCTTGGTTAAAGCTGTCCTCGGTTTGCTGATAAAAGGCGGCAAAACTGCGCTGAATATAGCTGCCAAAAACGGTGAAAGTTATCCAATCTTGATAGGTTTTGTTGGTAAGTAGCCGTTTTGCAAAATCGTCCGCGTCAGTGTCAATTTGACCGCAAATCATTGCCATTAATAGCTCGGTAGGTGTCATCATTACTTGATTTTGCCACGACTGCGGATAGAGATTATCGTCAAGACTCAGAAGCGTTGGCAATGATGACGGCGGCATGGGTATCTCCTTTGGCGGCGGTGGACTTAGCTTTTTTAGCGAGCTTTATTAACGTTATCACTAACTTGTCACAAATTTAATTGTGCTATGGTTTGCAAGCTGATTTTATAACAATGCTGCTTTATAACAACTCGACTTTATAACAACGAATAATAAACTTTAAGGATAACAATGACTACCAAGCTGACACTCACTTTAGAATGGTTTTTAAACCCAGACCATCTGCCGTTTATCGCCGGAATCCACACCGGAGCGTATAAAAACGCCGGTCTTGATATTCACATGATTGAACCTGACGAGCATTACGATGGCTTTAGCGAGCTGCAATCGGGCGCAATTGATTTGCACGTGAACGAGCCGATTCATTTATTTGAGCATTATTTTGAGGATTTAAAAGCGCTTGGCTGCTTTTTTGTGACCGATGGCGGCGTGCTGATGAAAACAAGCAGCATGAAAAAACTTGAGCAAAATCAGCCTATTCGCATCACTACCCCTGCGGCAAATCCGATTACCAATAAAATTGGCTTTGAAATCCTTAAGCGCTACGCCAAAAAAAATGGCTTTGAGCTTGACGAAAAAAACGTTGAGTTTGTGGAAACGGACTTTCAGCATTTGCATCATTTAGAGCATGGCGATGACAGTGGCGACTTTGATGGCGCTTGGCTGTGTTTTTACAATTTTGAGGGCGTAGAAGCTAAGTATTTGGGGCTTGATTTTACCTTTATCGACCAAAATGTGTCGCCCTACCCTAATTTTTCAGCGCTTGAGCTGATGACGACGCACAGCATTTATGAACAAAAATCAGCCGCCATTGATAAATTTGTTCAAGTCACCGATGAGATGGCTCAGCTTTGTGTTGGTGATATTAAAAAGGCTTGCGAGATTTATTACGGCTTTACCGAAGATTCGCCGTCTGCGCTCATGGACGACATTATTAAAGATACGCTCAAGCGCTTGGTAACGCCGATTGCACCGGACGCCGACCGCTGGTCGGAGCTGCGGTCAATGCTCAATGAGCTTGATATTGCGGATATTAGTGATGCAAGTTATGCGAAGCTTTGGCAGTAAATTGGCTTTGGAAAATATCGTTTCTATTATAAGGACTGTCTTTATTATAATAGTCGTATCATTGTTTTTACTAATTTGGTGGACTTTTTATACAGAAGGTGATTTAGGATTTGGCGGCACAATACCGACAAGAGAAGACAGACCCTTAATGGAGGAAGTCACATTATTATTAGATGACGTAACTAAAGGGCTTCCTCCTGTAGAACGTAACACTGAAAGATCAAGTTTAGTGGTGCGATCTGCTGTAAAAGTATATAGAAACCCAACACAAGAGGTGGTTAACCGATTAATTCAAAATATTAACAACCAGCAAATTTGGAAAGAAGTACATTTTGAAGACTATAGAGAATTTGAGTATTGTTATAATCAATACCACCTTATTATTAATCACGAAATTAACGATTACACCGCAATAGGTAAAAGTATAAGTAACTTAATGTTTGTGCATGTTTCTTGGACAGACGATAGTCCTTGCCGTAAAGCCTATCTTGAGCGTTTAAATTCTAATCCGCCAAAGCTTTAATCATTTCAAATCGTGGCACTTCTTTACCATCAACCATTACCGTTTCTGTAAACATCGACAGCGGTCGCGCCCAAACGTCAAACTCGCCATAAAGACAACGATAAATGACGAGCGCCTCTTCGGTTTCGGAGTGGCAAGCGGTATGCAGCACTTGATAAAGGTTGCCTTTATAATGACGGTAGATGCCTTGGGGAACGGTTTTTATTTCCAACATAACTTTAGCTTATTTTGAATAATTTAGATAACGGCTTAAATGATAAATAAGGTCAAAAATTTTGTGATTTCAACCTTATTTTTCAAGTAATCCCCTTTAAGCAACCATCACTTTGGCAAACGCCTTTTTACCCGCTTGAATGACGACTGATTGACCAGACGTTAAGCTAAATCCGGCATCGACCACCTCGCCATCAACTTTAACCGCGCCGCGTTTGAGCATATCTTTTGCCGACGAGCTATTTTTGGCAAGTCCTGCTTGGTTGAGGACTTGAGCAATAAATAAGGCATCTTGACCATCCAAATCAAGAGTGACTTCGGGCAAGTCAACGGGAAGCTCGCCGTCGGCTAACACGTTGCCCGCCGATTTGTGAGCGCTTGCGGCAGCCTCTGCACCATGAAAACGCTCAATTAACTCTTCGGCTAAAATGCGCTTAATCTCTTGCGGGTTACGACCGTTTTCCATCTCAAGCATTAACGCTTCAACATCCTTCATCGGCTTAAAGCTTAAAAATTCAAAATAACGGCGAATCAGCGTGTCCGGCATGGATAGGATTTTTTGGTACATCGCTCCTGGGGCATCATCGATGGCGACATAGTTGCCAAGGGATTTGGACATTTTGTTGACGCCGTCCAAGCCTTCCAAAATCGGCACGGTAATACAAACTTGCGGCTCTTGACCGTAGCGACCTTGCAAAGTGCGACCCATAAGCAGGTTAAACGTCTGATCCGTGCCGCCAAGCTCAACGTCAGCTTTAAGCGCGATGGAGTCGTAACCTTGAACGAGCGGGTATAAAAACTCGTGAATCGAAATCGGCGTTTGCGAGGCGTAGCGCTTGGCAAAGTCGTCGCGCTCAAGCATCCGCGAGACGGTTTGCTGACTGGCAAGCTGAATCATGTCGGCGGCGCTCATTTTGCTAAACCACTCGGAGTTGAACACCACTCGGGTTTTGTCTTTGTCCAAAATTTTAAACACCTGCTCGGCGTAAGTTTTGGCATTGAGCTTGATTTGCTCGTCGGTCAATGGCGGTCGAGTGGCGTTTTTACCGGACGGGTCGCCGATTTTGGCGGTATAGTCGCCAATTAAAAAATAAATCTCATGACCTAAATCTTGAAAATGCTTGAGCTTATTAATCAAAACGGTGTGACCTAAATGCAAGTCAGGCGCGGTCGGGTCAAATCCGGCTTTGATTCGCAGCGGTCGGTTTTGCTTCAGCTTGGCGACCAAGTCCTCGGTGGATAAAATTTCTTGCGTTCCGCGCTCAATGATTGCCAGTTGGTCTTCTAAGGTCAATTCGGTCATGGTACTCTCTTTGACGGTCGTTGGGATTGTGAAAATAAGGGATTGCGGTGATAAAAGAATGCTAAAATTTGGCAGATATAGTAGCGTTTTTTAAGGTAAATTGCCATGAGTAACCCAAGCTTGGGGTCAAATCCAAACCAACTAACCAATGAATTTGCCGAAACTGTCAACGGTGAGCTTGCTGATTTTTTATCGGATGAAACCGATTCAGCAGCGTCATTATTTGACAGCTTCGATAATGGCTTTTATATCGGCATGATGTCGGGGACGAGCCTTGATGGCATGGATGCGGTGATTTGCCAATTTGATGACAATTTTGATGACAACAATGACAAAAATAACCGTAGCGACAAACCGCTAAAACTAATCGCCACCATCAGCCAAGATTTTCCGCCACGGCTTCGCGAAATTTTACTGGCATTAAGTTTGCCTGATGGTACAAATCAGCTTACCCCACAAGACAATGAGCCAAAAAACGCCAGCGAGCTTGATTGGTTCGGCTTAGCAAGTTCGCAATATAGTGAATTTGCCAGTGAAGTTGTTAATAAGCTGCTTAAAAAAGCAAAAATTAGTGCAGAGGATATTTTAGCGATTGGTTGTCATGGGCAAACGGTTCGCCATCGTCCAAATTTTGGCTTTAGCTTGCAGCTGATTGATTCAAGCATCATTGCAGAGCGCACCGGAATCAGCGTGGTCAGTGACTTTCGCCGCCGTGATTTGGCGGTTGGTGGTCAAGGCGCGCCGCTCGTTCCGGCAGTTCATCAGGCGCTATTTGCCAAATTAGACGAACTGCGAATTTTGCTCAATTTGGGCGGCATTGCCAATATTACCGTGTTGCCGCCGAATGGCGATGTTGTTGGCTTTGATACGGGACCTGCAAATATGTTAATGGATGCTTGGGTTCAACAGCATTTGAGCAAATCTTATGATAAAGATGGGGCTTGGGCAAAATCCGGTCAAATTATTGAGCCACTACTTGAGCAACTGTTAGCGCACTCATTTTTTGCCAAACCTTTTCCCAAAAGTACCGGTCGCGAGGAGTTTAATTTAGCTTGGCTTGAAGATGAAATCAGCCGTTTTACCAAAAACAATCCTGATCTGCTCGCGCCTGCCGATGTTCAAGCCACTCTTGTGGAATTAACCGCAAAAAGCAGCAGCGCTCAGATTTTGCCCTTTATAAAAAACTATCCTAATCATCAAGCTGCCGTTTATGTTTGTGGCGGCGGCGCGCTAAACGACTATTTGTTAAGCCGCTTGCAAGCCAATTTGCCAAATTGCAAGGTATTCACCACCGACGCGCTTGGACTTACGCCAACTTGGGTGGAAGCGGTCGCCTTTGCTTGGCTGGCAAAGCAAACGCTGATGGGCGAGACCAGCAATTTACCGGCAGTCACTGGTGCTGTTAAAAAGGTGGTGTTAGGTCAGGTTTGTTTTGCTTAATGGTCTTATTATTTTTAGGCACAGTTACCAAAAAAACAAACTATCTTTTGATTTAAGTTTACAGCCGTTCACTTATGTGTTTTATAATGGTTGCCAAAAGACCAAGATAACGCTATAACTACAGCAAGCGTCAATCTTTTGATAAAGTTGCAACCAAATAGGACACTTTGCATGAGCCAGATCAGCCCAACCCCCGATTTTTCTACCAAAGATGCGCCGGCAACGTCGCCGTTTTCTCGCCAAAAGCCGCCACATTTTGAGCGCCCCGATGAGATGCGGGTGGTAGTCACCGGAATGGGCGCAATTACCCCGCTTGGGCTTGATGTGGCAAGCACTTGGGAGCGGCTTTTAAATGGCGAAAGCGGCATCCGCCACATTGAGCATTTTGATGCTTCAGATTTTCGCGCGCGCATTGCCGGAACGGTTAAAGACTTTGACGTGAAAGCATTTATGAATGCCAAAGACGCCCGCCGCTATGATGAATTTATGCATTATGGTATCGCAGCTGCCGCAATGGCATTAAAAGATGCCGGATTTATCGACGAGGTAAGCGCTACTGACGCGCCGGTTCAAGGCGTTAATCCTGAGCGCTTTGGCATTATTTTAGGCTCAGGAATTGGCGGCATCCAAACCATTGAGAACAGCTGCGACACCTTGAGTAATAAAGGCGCGAAAAAAGTATCGCCGTTTATCATCCCAGGGTCTATTGTCAATATGGCAGCAGGATTGGTTGCCATTAAGCACGATCTAAAAGGTCCTAACCTTGCCACCGCAACCGCTTGCACCACCGCAACTCACGCGATTGGTCTTGCTGCACGCTTGATTGCTTATGGCGATGCCGATGTGATGCTGGCGGGCGGCAGTGAAAAAGGCTCAAGCCCGCTTGGTATGGCAGGATTTGGTGCCATGCACGCGCTATCGACGCGAAACGACGAGCCAACTCGCGCCTCAAGACCCTTTGACAAAGACCGCGACGGCTTTGTGTTAGGCGATGGCGCCGGCGTTTTGGTACTTGAAAGCCTTGCCCATGCCAAAGCTCGCGGTGCTACTATTTTGGCAGAGCTGGTCGGCTTTGGTATGAGCGATGACGCCAGCCACATCACCGCGCCCCCTGAAGACGGTCGCGGTGCCGCTCGCGCCATGACCAATGCCTTAAATGACGCCGGAATCAGCCCTGACGTTGTCGGTTATGTTAATGCCCATGGCACAAGCACGCCCGCCGGCGACGTTGCTGAATCCATTGCCATCGAAACGGTATTTGCGCCGGTTAAAGATAGCATTTTGGTCAGCTCAACCAAATCTATGACCGGTCACCTGCTTGGCGCGGCAGGTGGCATCGAAGCCATTTTTACCATTAAAGCCTTGCAAGACCAACATATTCCGCCAACCATCAATTTAGAAAATTTGGAGGACGGCTGCAACCTTGATTACGTTGCCAACGCCTCGCGTAAAGTTGCCGACCTAAATTACGCCGTATCCAACAGCTTTGGTTTTGGTGGCACCAACGGCTCATTAGTTTTTGCCCGCTACCCAACTGCTCAGGATAAAAGTTAATAAAACGCTTAATCCAAGCTGCACTTAAAAATCAGTGTGAATCAGCTTGCCGCCCCTTATCAAGCTTGCGTATGATAAGGGGTAATTTTTAGCCCAATGGAAAAAAACTATGTCAAGTTACACGTTTTCGCACCAATTTTATCAGCGCTGGACTCACGCTCCTGAAGTCATTCGCCGTGCCATCACCCAAGAGCTTGCCGACATCAGCACCCTGTTGCAGCCCGAAACCCGCCTTGATACCTACCAATTTAGCATTGAGGATTTGGACGCGCATTTAGATGAGCTTACCCGCGAGCACGGCGCCAAGCTCAAAGCCGAAGCCGAGCGTAAAGCATTAGAAGAACAGCAGCGCCGCAGCCGCAGCGAACAAGAAAAACAAGAGCGCGAAGCGCGCCGCCAAAAACGCGAACAAGCTGAGCGCTTAGCCGAGGAAAAAGCCGCTAAAGACAAGCAGCGCCGCGAGGAAGAAAAAGCCCGAGCTGAACAAGCCGCTATTGAAGAGACAAAAAATCAAACTCAGCAAGAACCGCAAAACCTGCCTGCTGATGAAAGCGCAACAACTCAAGAAACCAGTATCGCGACCGAAGAAAAGCCCGAGCCGCAAAGCCTCGCCAATGACGTTGATGCGTTATTTAAAGACATCCGAGCGCAAAATAAAGCCGCCAATTTGCAAGAAAATGGGATAAATAACGAGAAAGAAGAACCGCTAGAGCAAAACTTAGCTTCCCAAAGCAGCAGCGATAACCAAGCAAATGCGACTGAAGCCGAGCACGACCAAGCTTTAGAAGCTGAAACTATGGAAGCTAAAAATACGCACAATACAGCTGCAGAAAATTTAGCCACTGAGATTGAGAACACCAAAAACGAAGCTAACGAAAAACCAGAAGTCGCGCCGTCAGCATCAGAAGAAAGCAGCAAATCAGACAAAAAAGCACCATCAAATGAAACACAAAAAGACCTTCCTAAAAGCTTAACCATTGATGCCAAAACTGCCGATGACATCACCCAAGCATTAAGCAATCATCTTGACGACTTTTTAACCGATAAAATGATGCAGCTTTCAGAAGACTTAAAAACTTGGCTTAAAGAAGAAGTCCGCCGACAACTTGCCGAACTTGAGGGTAAAAATAAGCAAGATAAGAAATAAGCTTATTTTGCGCTATTATTAGAAAACCCCACTATTAAAAACCCAATAAAAAGCGCCAAACTTAAGGCGCTTTTTTATTAGGGTTAAAAGAGTGTTAAAAGTAAGTTAAATGGCTTGAGTTCTCGCGGTTAGCCAAGCAAGCGCCGTGCCCTCAACGCGTGACTTTAACTGCTTAAAAACCAAGTGATGATAGTCATTTAACCAGTCGATTTCGATTGGCGTAAGTAGTGATTTTTCCACCAACCGCGTATCAATCGGGCAATAGGTCACCGTTTCAAAATATAAAAACTTGCCAAAATCGGTCTCGCTTGGATTGGCAACGGGCATATTGACCACCAAGTTTTCAATCCGGATGCCCCATTTACCCTCACGGTACAGCCCCGGCTCATTACTGGTAATCATCCCTGTCTTCATTGCCCGCTCTTTTGGCGTGGTGGCGCCAAAGGCAATGACTTGCGGGCCTTCATGAACGTTTAAAAAATAGCCAACGCCGTGACCGGTGCCGTGACCAAAGTCCAACTGCTCTTGCCAAAGCGGCGCTCGGCAAATTGCATCAATCAGCGGTGAGGCAATACCATCGGGAAAATGCGCGCGAGCAAGTGCAATATGGGCTTTTAGCACCAAAGTAAAATCACGTTTTTGCGCGTCATTGACTTCCCCAACGCCAACCACGCGGGTGATGTCGGTTGTGCCGTTTTGGTACTGAGCGCCCGAGTCAATCAGCAGTAAGCCGCCAACTTTGGGGTCAAGCTGACTGTACTTTTCAGGGGTCGCTCGATAATGCGGCAGCGCGCCGTTTTCATTAAATCCAGCAATGGTGGCAAAGCTTGGCGAAATGTAATTGGGCTGACGGCTGCGAGCATCAATCAGCATTTGGTCAACGTCAAGCTCGGATAAAGCTTCGCCAGCATCAAGCCTTTTTTCAAAATCAGCGAAAAACTCACAAAGCGCTGCCCCATCTTGGCGCATGGCTTCGCGGATATTTTCGATATCAGCCGGTGATTTAATTGATTTTAATAGCGTGCTTGGTGCCATTTGCTCAATGATTTTAACCTCGCTTGCAACTTCACTCACTGTTCCGGCAGCCACTTTACTAGGGTCTAATAACAAAACATCACTTGCTTGCAACTTTGCTAACGCTGATTTCACGTTTTGATAATCGGCAATGTTAATGCCGCTTTTTGCCAAGTCAGTTTTAATAGCATCACTGACTTTGCTTTTATCAACAAACAACGTCGCCTCACTGTCACTGATAAGTAGATGCGCTAAAAATACGGGATTGTATTCCACATCGGCGCCACGAAGATTGGTCAGCCAAGCAATGTCATCAAGGCTTGATAATAAGTGATGGCTTGCGCCGACTTTTGCCATTTCACTTCGGACTTTGGCAAGTTTATCGGCGGCGGTGGTATCTAAAAACTTGTCATCATGAGCAAAAATTACTGCGTTTGGCAGTTTTGCGCGATTTTCCCAAATATCCGCTAACATATCGCGGCTGATGTCTAAAATAATGCCTTTTTTAACAAAGGCGCTTTCAAGTTTTTCTTTTTCGCTTAACGCCAACACATCGCCATCGATGGCAACGCTATCCCCTAAGATTAAGTTATCACGAAGCCAAGTGATGTGATTGGGGTTGCCAGCAGCAAGTTTTTGCAGCTCAATCCCCGTTCCGTTAAGTTGGTCGGCGGCTTGAACCCAGTAGCGGCTGTCCGCCCAAAGCCCTGCAAAATCTTGGGTCACCACAAGCGTCCCAACCGAGCCGGTAAATCCTGACAACCACTGCCGACCCTGCCAGTATTCGGGCAGATATTCGGACAAATGCGGGTCAGCGGTCGGCACGATGATGGCTTTGATGTTTTGCTTAGCAAGGTTTTCGCGAAGGGTTACCAATCGTGATTTGATGATTGCTTTTTCTTGGGAAGTGCAATTGATTGCGGTCATAACGCCTCTTTTTATTTTAAAATCACTGCAAAATTCTATTTTAAGACCATACTATCAGCTTTTGCAGTAAAAGCTGCTAAATTATAAGCGCAATTTTTGACCGTACTATTTAGCCTCATCACCATACGGTAACCGCCAAAGCACCGTTAGCTTTAGAATTCATGGTCATAAAAAATCCTGCCAAAGTGCCCCTTAGCAGGATTGAGGATAAAGTTTTGCAAGCGTCAATAAGAGGTTTTACCAATCAGCACCAAAGCCAAGCCAAATAATTATTGCGATTTGATAATTTTTAGTCGCAAAATATCAGCAACCTTAATGATTAAGATTGCTGATAACATGCTTTTGCTAAATGAAGCTAGGGCTTATTTTGCTACAGAATCCGGTTTTCCAGATTCTGCATTGGCTTTTTCGGCAGCCGGCTCTGAGGCTTCAACAGCTGCTTGACTGACTGTGCCTTCAGCAGTTGCCGTTCCTGCTTCGGCACTAACCACATCGCCACTTGCCTCAGTTGGCGTAGGCGTCGCGGTGGCATCTGCTGCGGTTGCTGGCGCTGCGGCGCCCTCTTCTTTAGCCGCAGGCTCAGCAGCCGGCGCTTCTGTTTTAGCTGCCGCCGGCGCAGCGGCTTCGGCAGGTGCTGCTGCGGTGTCGGCTACAACTTCTGCTGCAGGCGCCTCAGCTTTGATGTGCTCGCCTGCCGGTCGCAAAAATCCGGAAATACCGATGAGCAAAACGATTCCTAAAAATAAGCCTACGCCGCCTAGAGCAAACGCAAACTCTTTCATGGGGTTGTTGCTGCTGATATCATCTGACATATCTTATCCACCTTGCACAAAAAATATTTAAAATTTTAGGCTATTATATCGCAAATTTTATCAAATTGTTAAAAGCCTTAACTTTTAAATGGGATTATTTTTTAAAAAGTTTCTTTGCCTTATCGTACGCACTTATTTTACAAGCTATCAAGGCGTTAATACCCTTCCTGACCCAGATTAGCGCGGCGACCTAAGTAGCTTAACACCAAAAGCAAACCAATAAATCCTAAAATTGGATAGCTGCCAAAGCGGGTAAATGGCGTTTGCCCCGATCGCGCTTCAATCTCGCCGCGAAGGACAGTGCGCTTAAATTGCGGCGCGCGTTTTACGATGCGACCTTTATCGTCAATGATGGCGGTGACGCCGGTGTTGGTTGCGCGCATAAACCAGCGACCGTTTTCAAGAGCACGCATTTGAACCATTTGTAAATGCTGCAACGGTCCTGCAGACGTGCCAAACCAAGCATCATTTGAAATGGTCAATAAAAAGTCGGTATCCATGGCGTTTTTGCGCGTGGTGTCGGGATAAGCTACCTCGTAGCAAACTGCCGCGCCCAAATTATGACCGCGAACGTGAAGCGGGTCTTGATGGTCGGTACCGCGGCTGTAGCTCATAATCTCTTGATTTCCTGCCAAATCTGGCAAAATATCCAGCGCCCCCTCAAACGGAATATATTCGCCAAACGGCACCAAGCGCTGCTTTTTATAAAGCCCATCAGCATCTGTGCCAAGGGCAATGACGCTGTTATAAAACGGCGGATATTTATCCGTTTTGGGATTAAATGCGGCGGTATCTTTATAAGGAATTCCTGTAATCCAAGTCGTTCCGGTCTCTTTGGCGACTTTAACGACCTCATTAATAAAGCCAATGGCTTCATCTTGAAACATCGGAATTGAGGATTCGGGCCAAAGAATGATATCGCGACCCCATTCTGTTCGGGTTAACGTGGCGTAGATTTTAAGCGTTTCAATTTGGTATTCGGTCAGCCATTTTAAATCTTGTGGAATGTTGCCTTGAATGAGTGATACGGTCAAATTTGGCGTGTTTTTTGGCTTTGTCCACTGCGGATTGACCAGCCAAAGCACCACGCCTGCGCCAACAAAAATAAATGATGCCAGCAAAAACCCAATGCGGCGGCGCGCAGCTTCCACCAAACTTGCAGCAAATAATACCGCAATAAAGCTAATGGCAAACACCCCAAAAACCGGCGCAAGGCTTGAGAGCCAATACTGCTCAGTGAACGCATAACCGACAAACAGCCAAGGAAATCCGGTAAATAGCCATGTTTTAAGCCATTCTTGAGCCACCCAAAGCGCGGCAAAGGACAACGGCTGACGACCAACAACATTGTTAAAAATCAGCGCCAAAACCCCATGAAACAGCCCCATGATGATTCCCATCAGGGCAATCATAATCAGCGCAAGCCAAGCGGGGGTATCGCCATAATCATGAATGGACGTATAAAGCCAAAACGCGCCCACGCACCAAAGCCCCATGCCATAAGCTTCACCAATAAAAAAGGCGCGCTTGCCGCTCATGGCAGGTGTTAATAACGCGTACAAAATCGCCGGCGACACAATCGCAAGCGGCCAAATTTTATAAGGCGCGAGCGCTAATAAAAACATCGCCCCTGCAAGCCAAGCAATAAGCATCGCGCCTAAAAGTGGCAAAGATTGCGCTTGATTTGCCTTAAGCCGCTTTTGCAAATCCGCCGTGGTCAGCCGCATACTTTATTCCCAATGATGTCAATAAACAGTAATAAAAAAATAAAAGGTTACCAAAATAATTGCCGCCCATGATACCAGTATGACCGCTTAAAAGGAAAACTTTGGCGTCTTATTTGCACGCTTTAATTAAGCTTAAGTGAGCGCTTAACTGAATTTTTATTCGCCATAAAAAAACACGGCAAAAACCGCGCTTTTTTATGATACTTTGAATTTTATAAAAGCAGATTTTAAGGTAGCGGATTGGTGACCAGTTCATTTTTAGGGAGTTTGGTCAATTCAAGCAAGCGGATAAAGCGACCTTCAACATCGGTAATGGTAATTTTCCAATCATCAATGGTGACGCTCTCGCCTTCTAAATCGCTGACATAACCGAGCGCTTGCATCACCAAACCGCCCATAGTATCCACTTCAGCATCATCAAAATGACTGCCAAGCTCGTCGTTGCAGTCCTCAATCACCGTTGCCGCTTGAACGCACCATGTCTCGCTTTTGTCCGGATGCGGGACGATGTTATTAATGTCGCTGTCCTCATCAAAGTCGTCATGCTCATCGACAATGTCACCAACGATTTCTTCAAGTAAATCTTCCATGGTGACCACGCCGGCAAAGTTGCCAAAGTCATCAACGACGACCGCCATGTGAACTTGGGTGCTTTGTAAGGAGCGAAGCAGCGTATCGGAGCGCGCCGATTCACTGATATAAAGCGGCTGACGCACCAAATCCCGAAGGCGCTTACTGTCGATTTTGTCCTCTTGATTGCGAACCATCATCACCAAAATTGGGATTAAGTCTTTGGCAAGTAAAATGCCAATTACCGCATCATCATCTTGGCTGTCAAACACCGGATAGCGCGAGTGCGCCGCCTCAAGGATGATGTCCATGACCTCAGGTAAGCTTGCGCTTTCGTGAAGCCCGATCACTTGCGGTCTTGGGGTCATAATTTCGCGGACTTGGGTGGCGGGCAAATCCAAAACGCCTTCTAACATATCCACCGTATCGGGCTCTAAAAACTGCCGCGAGTCGTGAACGAGCCGAATCAGTTCATCTCGGGTTTCAGGGGCGGTCGTCAGCCAGCGTTTTAAGCCGCGCATCGACCAACTACTCGGACTTGGAGCCTCATCGGACATAATGGTTTGATTTAACCTCGTTTATCATGATAAGCGTTATGATGGGGGTAACTGTCAAAATTAAAACCAAATTTTACAAGAACTTTTTACTGTCACCTTGAGCAAATATTTGCAAATTGTACCCATAAAGTCAATTGCTATTGCTTGCTTGCAACAAACTTTGGTATGGTTTTACTCCTCACCGACAATACCAAGGTTTGCTATCCTTCATGAGCTTTAAATCGATAATCAAACGCCTGATAACCTCAAAATTAAAGCCTCGTCTTGATTTTAAGCAATTGCCTTGGCGCTCAAAGCTGATTTGGCTATTGATGATGCTTGCGATTGCCTTTTCTGCCATTTGGCTGCTTTTAGCCCTTTGGTATCAATTTGGGGTGTTCGTCATGGCAGGTGAGCTGACACTGTTTGCCACGGTCTTGGCAAGTTTAAGCGCGGCATTAATTATCGCCCTCACCTTATTCATCATAGCGGCAATCGTAAAACCAACAGCGCTTAATGCCAAATTTAAAACCAAGTTTAATGTTAAAAAATTAATCGCCAATTTTGCGGTGATTTGGCTCATTGGTTTGGGCTGGTTTGTCAGCATTCAGCCTTTGCAAGACCGCGATTGGAAGCCGGAAGTTGCCAAAATTTTAAGTTACTCGCGCGACGCTAATAATCCTAACTTGGTGACGCTTTACAACGTTCGTAATTTTGATTGGGTAAATAGTGAGGACGCCACCGAGCGCTGGGAATCGCGGACGATTGATTTGGATAAATTAACCGGCGTTGATGTGATTAATTCTTACTGGATGGGACCGTTAATTGCGCATACTTTGGTCAGCTTTCATATTGACGGCGAGCGCCCAATTGCCATGTCCTTTGAAATCCGCAAAGAAAACGGCGAGTCGTTTTCGGCGCTTGGCGGCTTTTTTAAGCGTTATGAACTCAGCCTCATCGCATCTGAGGAGCGCGACATCATTTATACCCGAACCAACGCTCGCGGCGAGCAGGTCTATTTATTTCCTATCAGTCATTTAAACCAAAGCCAAGTCAAGACGCTGTTTGAGGCGTATTTGAGCGCCAGTGACGAGCTGAATGCCAATCCTGACTGGTACAATACCTTAACGAGCAATTGCACCAACATCATTTTTTATATGGCGCGGATTATCAGCGGTGACCGTTTGCCTTGGGATTACCGGATTTGGGTGTCGGGTTGGCTGCCTAATTATTTGTATAAATTGGGGCTTCTTGACTCACAACCGAATACTAATCTTGATGCCAAAAACGTTCAAAATCAATCGTGGTCAATGGATGAGTGGTACGAGCGCGCGCATATCAACCCCAAAGTTCGAAATTTTAGCCGCGATTTAAACAATAAAAATATTCACAGTGATGAGTTTTCGCAAAAAATTCGCGAAGGGTTGCCGCAGCCAAAGTTAACTGACTCAAAAACCGCCAAAGCCAACCAAAATTGAGCTGCTTTAATGAATCGTTAATGGATTGCGCCAAATCTCAACAACTACCGGATGACCCACAAGCTTGGTCAATTCAGCTTCTATTCGCTGGCGGTCAGATTCATCCATGGTTTTACTATAAATACTCACATTAATGGTATTGGTCATTGGACTAAAGCCAATAGTTTGCGAATTTGGATAGCGTTTTAATATTTCAGGCCACGCTTTTTCTTGTAATGCCAAAATTTGTGCTTGTGATTTATCGCTACTGGCTTGAATATAGATAGGGAAAGCAAACTCTTGAAACTTTTTTTGTTTAAAATGATACACAAATTTGGGCGGGACAGCGTTAACTGAAGTTAACGTCGTGAATTTTATGGAATACTCATTTGGATTATGATTATCATAATAAATCGCCGCGATATTTTCTCCCAACTGCTCGGCAATCGCTTGAATCAGTGGTGAGCTGATCCCTTGCAGTAATAATCGGCGCTGAGCCTCTTCAATTGAGACGTTAAATTCTTGAGCATAAAACCATGGGGCGGCGTTTCTTTCTTCTTCACTTAAGATATTTAAATAATAATCTTCTAATGGCTCATCTTGGTATTTTTTATCGGCTGCTGCTGCTATTTTTTGCCAATCAACGACCAAAATAGGCTTTACCTCGGGTTTCATTTTCGGTTGAGCAGGTAAAGCTTTTGCGTCGGCAGGCGTTGGCTGAACCGCTTGCTTGGACGCTTGTTTTGAACTGATTTTAGTTAAAGGCGTTGTATTGGCGCAGCTGCTTAATATCAGCACCGCGACTACTAGCAAACTGCCTTTAATCGCACTTTTAGCCACGCTTTTTCGTTGATGGCTTTTGCTTGTTATAGTTTTAGCCATTTTCAATCCTTAATTGATAATTGACTCAATTAAAGCCAATTATCAAACAAAAATCAAGCATCCACCCAAGTCACCACCCGCAACTCCATCTCTTCATCGCTCATGCCGGCTTCACTTACACAGCGACCAGCCACGCCAATATTTGCCGCTTGCATTAATTTTTCGGTTTTGGCGGCGTCTTTGGTGATAAGTAAGTGCCAATCCGGAAGCGACTTGCCCTCAAAAACGCGTTTGTAAGCGCAGTGATTTGGCAACCAAGTCATCTTGGCAATATTGTTTTTGGTCAATTGGATGCAATCGGGAACGTAATCTTGCCTGTGCTCATAGTTTTGGCAGTGCCCCGTCGCGCAGTCCATCAGCTTGCAAGCGACATCGGTATATTCGACCGTCTCGTCGTCATCGTCCATATATTTAATCAAACAGCAGCAGCCGCAACCATCACAAAGCGCTTCCCATTCGCTATTGGTCAGCTCAAATAGCGAAAACTGTTGCCAAAAATTGGGTCGCAAATCGGCATCGTTATTAACAATCGGCGTAGATTTTGGCTTTTTAGCAGTGGGCACAGTATTAACGGAATCAAAGCTTGCTTGAAGCGATTGCAATAAATTAAATTTCATAAAGGAACGTCGCGGCGGCAGGAAAATTAGCGGGCTGATAATCAGCGTTACAGTATTATAGCTGTTTTTCGGGCGGTTTGGGGCTAAGGTGGTCAGGTTAATTCCGAAAAATTTGGCCCTAATAAACTTTTAAGTTGCAATTTTCGGCATTAAAACTTTGAATTAAATCAAAAATAAAACAAGGAAATCCTATGTCTATTAAAACCTTTGAGCTGATTAGCACCACTGAAAACGGCGTCCAACTTATCAGCTACATGGCGATACCAGAAAGCGCTTCACAGGACAATCCTGTTGCCGGAATTTTGGTGGCGCCGGAATGGTGGGGCATCGTTGAGCACCCTAAAAACGTGACTGAGCGCTTGGCAAAAGCCGGATTTGCAGCGGTCGCCATGGACGTTTACGGCGAAGGCAAATTGACTTGTGATGCGGCAATGGCAAACTTTTGGATGGAGCAGGTGCTTGAGGACAAAGATTTACTAACCGACCGCTGTCGCCTGATTTTAAAAGATTTTTGTGACCAAACGGCGGTTGATAAAAATAATATCGGCGCGATTGGCTACTGCTTTGGCGGCAAAGTGGTGCTTGATTTGGCGCGTGAAGGTTTGCCTTTAAAAGCCGTTGCCACCTTCCACGGTAACCCTGCGCCAAAAAAACCTGCCGACAGCAGTTTTAAAGCCAAAGTCTTGGTCGCTCACGGTCGCGATGACTCCATGGTATCGATGGACGCCATTGACGACCTTAAAAAAGAGTTAGGCGCGGCAGGCGTTGACTATACCGTCGATGTCTATGACAACGCCAAGCACGGCTTTACCAACCCTGATGCCGACAAACGCGCTGTCGAAAACAATGTTGATTTGGGCTACAACGAAACCGCGGCTAAGCAAAGCTGGGATAAAATGATTGACTTTATGAAAGCCAATTTGAAATAAGTCTTCATAAAGCATAATAGATGCCTAAGCTGAGTTTAAGCTTAGGCATTTTTCTTTTGGCATTGTTTAATTGCTGTTTTTAAGATTGGCGTACTCATTTATCAAGCACATTTTTTGGCTTGTGCTTGCCATAAAATCAGGTCATGATTTATGCAGGTTGGTTAGGATTGAGGTTTAGGATGCTTTATTTGTTTGCAGGCTCGTTTGGGGTTTTGACCTTTGTGACCTTGCTTGTGGTCGTGGTGGTACTGTATCAGCACTTAAATAACAAAATCCAAAGGCTTGCCAAAAAAGTTGATGAGCTGCAATACCAAATCGACGATTATCAGCGTTTGTTATCGCCGTCTTTGGACTCCAAACCCTTACAAACGCCAACGCCAAATGACCAAGTGCCGAAACCTGCTGCATCTTTACCAAAAACCCCAACTGCGCCGCCGCCGGTGCCCAGTGGCTATTTTGACCAAGAGCGCCCTCTATCCCTACAACATGCAACCGCTCAAACTACAAAAACGGCAACCGATTATCCGCAAAAACCGACTGCCAAATCTGATAACAATGCGAATAATGCCAACAGCGACCCCATCAATCCCGATGAGCGCTCATTTGAAGTGGTTACTTCGTTTGCTAACTCAATAAAGCAGTGGTTTTTTGGTGGCAATTTGGTGGTTCGCGTCGGCGTTTTGGTGCTGCTCGTTGGCGTGGTGCTGCTTTTAAAACTGCTTAGCGACTATATTGAGCTGTCTATCACGACCAAGCTTATTGCCATTGGCGTTGCAGGATTAGCGTTAGCAGGACTTGGCTTAAAGCTTGCCAAAAAGCGCTTTGCTTATGGCATATCGCTGCAAGGCGCAGGAATTGCCACAGCGTACTTAAGCACCTTTTTTGCCTATCGCTATTATGACGTGCTTGCCGGCTTGCCAAGCTTTGTGCTGCTTGGCGTTTTGTCCGCGCTGACCGTTGGGCTGGCGCTTCGGCAAAATGCCTTCCCGCTTGCCCTGCTTGCGCTTGGTGGCGGCTTTTTAGCGCCGATTTTGACCAGTGACAATTCGCAAAATCTAACGGCGCTGTTTGGTTATTATTTGCTGCTCAATACCGCCATTGCCATCATCGCCCATTTTAGACCTTGGAAAGTGCTCAATTTACTTGGCGTCACGCTAACTTTTGGCTTGGCGTATTATTTGGGTTCGGAAACGCCACTTTCCGTGTTGCAAGCTCAGCGCAGCGCATTGGTGCTGCTAACCGTGCTTCACGTGGCGCTCTATTTATTTGTCGTTATCCGTTTTGCTCAACAATTAACCCAATATAATGTGGCAGAATTTGCAAAACATAAGCTTTCAAAGCAAAGCCTTTTAAATAAAAGCCAAGAAAACGGCACTTTAGAAAACCAAGTCGAAACATCCATAAAAACTCTACCGCGATATTTATTCCCCATTGACGTGGGATTACTGTTTTCCGTACCCATTTTAGCGTTTGGTATCTTATCGGCGCTGCTTTACGACCTCAATCACGCGCTCACGATAGCCAGCGGATTATTTGCGCTGGTTTATTTGGGGCTTGGGCTATTTTTTGTGAAAAAAAGCGGTCGCTTTGAGCCAATCAGCGAGGGCATGCTTGCGCTTGGTGGCGGCTTTTTAGCATTGATGATTCCGATTGCTTTTGATGCCAAATGGGTGGCGTTTGGCTGGTCGGTTCAAGGCTTAGCGCTTGTTTGGTTTGGCAGGCAAAGCCTTCGCGCTTGGGCGGTGCTGTTTGGTTTGGTGCTGCAAGGGCTTAGTATATTATGGCTTTGGGAAAATTCAGCGATGTCGCCACCGCTATTGTCGTTAAGTATTTCCGCGCTGAGCTTTTTGGCGACAGCATTTATTTTGCGTTCGGCAAATTCGCCAGTGCCTTTATTTAATCATTTAGAATTAGAAAATAATCGCGAAAGCCAAAATCCCTTAGACCCTAATTTTTATCGCAGCACCGTTTGGCTATCGGGAATTAACTCGCAAAGCTTTGCGGTAACTTTACTTTGGAAAAGCCCAAGTTTTATTAGCTTTTTAACTCTGCTTGCCACCGCTTGGCTGATTTACGTGTTGGCTGTCGATATTGACGATTGGTCGGCGGCGCTTAAGTTATCAGGGTCAATGACTGCGGCATTAGCACTTTTAATCAGCATTGCCGGATTTTGGGTAATCAACCGCTATCAAGGTTGGCGCGAGGTCAGCCGATTGACGCATGGTTTATTGGTGCTGTTTTATTTGGCGCTGATTGTTCAACTCCCACAGCATTATGAGTTTCATCACCCTTGGCAGGGCGCGACGTGGTTGATTTGGGGAATTTTGGTTTTCGGTTGGGCTCTGCTTGCTCAAGCTTGGCTTAAATTTTGGTTTGAATCAAACGAGTTACGCCGTTATGATGGCGCAAGTTGGCTTGGCACAGGGATTTTGGTGGCAGCAAGTTTGGCGCATTATCTTCTTGCCCCCTCTGACGGCGTGATGGCAATGCTTGTCACCACCTTGCTATTAACCTTTGGACTTTGGCAATCGTCCAATCAAATTGGCAAGGCAAGCCATGTTTTTCAAAAGCCGGTTTGGTTTGATTGGTCAAGCGCTTGGCTGCTTTGCGCGAAGTTTTTTGCGCCAATTATTCTAATTTGGATAATAATAACCAGCTGGTCTTATGATGGTGTGATTTGGGGCTTGCCGTATATTCCGCTACTCAACTTTTATGATATAACGACAATTTTGGCGCTGATTTTGGGCATATTAACGTGGCGCGCAAGCCAGCCTACAGGCGATGCGCCGGATTTACCGCAGCCGCTACTGATTGCGCTTGCCTTGACCAGTTTTTGGGCGCTGTCGAGCATTTTGGTTCGCTCCTTACATGCATTTATTGGCACGCCGCTTTGGGACGGCGGCGCTTGGGAAAGCTCGCAAGTGCAAACGGGGCTGACCATGCTTTGGACGCTGATTGCCCTAGTTGCCACCATTACCGCAAGTCGCTATTTAGCGCGCTCGCTTTGGTTTTTAGGCATTGGGCTTTTGGCTGCCGTGGTGATAAAACTGGTGCTGATTGATTTGTCGCAAATTGAAGCCATTTGGCGCGTCATGTCATTTTTGGGGGCAGGAAGTTTGATTTTACTTATCGGTTACCTTGCGCCCATTCCGCCTGCCATCAACCATAAAACCGATTAATTTTTTATTTTAAAAAGGCAAGATTATGACCACCACCACGATGATTCAATGGTTTCCTGGGCACATGAACAAGGCGCGCAACGAGATTAAAGAGATGATGCCGCAAATGGACGTCATCATTGAGGTGCTCGACGCGCGAATCCCGTACAGCAGCGACAATCCGATGATTGGCAAACTTCGTGGTGACAAGCCGGTGATTAAAATTTTAAACAAAGCCGACCTTGCCGACCCCGTTTTAACCCAAGCTTGGATGGACTTTTTTGAATCAGAATCTGGGGTAAAAACGCTGGCGTTTGACAACAATAAAAGCGACGACATTCACAAAATTATCAGCCTTTGCCAAACGATGGTTGCCGGAAAAGCGGCTGCCGGTCGGCAAATCAAAGCCATGATTATGGGAATTCCCAACGTTGGCAAATCAACCTTGATTAACACCTTAGCCGGTCGCACCGTCGCCAAAACCGGCAACGAGCCTGCGGTGACCAAATCGCAGCAGCTCATCAAACTTGACGCTGGCATCATGCTTTATGACACCCCCGGAATGCTTTGGCCAAAGGTCGAAAACGCCCATTCCGGCTACCGATTGGCAGCAACGGGCGGCGTCAAAGACACGGCGTTTGATTTTAGCGACGTGGCAAGCTACACCGCCGAGTATTTGCTTAGCGCCTACCCTGAACTATTAAAAGCGCGATATAAACTTGAGGAATTGCCGAAAACCGATTGGGAATTTTTTGAATTGGCGGGTCGCTCGCGTGGACTGCTCAAAAAAGGCGGCGTTGTCGATACTTACCGAATGTCAGAAATCTTAGTCAATGAGCTTCGCGCAGGGCAAATCGGCAACATCACCCTTGAAACCCCTGCCATGCGCGAGGTGGAAGAAATCGAGGTGGCGCAATTGCGACTTGCGGCTGAAGAAAAAAAGAAAGCAAAGGAGGAAGAAAAACGCTTGCGCCGATTAAAAACCAAGAAGAATCGGAAGTAGGTTTCAAGCTAATTGTTAGCTAATTAATTTATTATATGCTCGTCAAATAACGGTTGGGTCGAGTGGAAAAATAAAGACGGTCAAACCTTAGACAGCGTTTACCGCTAGGCTTTAGATTTGCGCCATCGCCCTTATATAAAAGCTTTTAGCCAATGGTTGCCAAATAATGACTGATGCTGCTCACCCAGACTTTTCCCAACCCGCCGACCACCTCGACAGCTTCGCCCCGCGCTTGCTCGATTGGTTCGCCACTCACGGTCGCCACGATTTGCCGTGGCAGCAGCACAAAACCGACTCGCCAAACCCGTATATCGTTTGGTTGTCTGAGGTCATGCTTCAGCAAACGCAGGTCACCACGGTGTTGCCCTACTTTGCGCGGTTTATGGCAAGCTTTCCAAGCGTTCATGATTTGGCAGCGGCAGATTGGGATTTGGTGGCGGAACACTGGGCGGGGCTTGGCTACTATGCTCGCGCTCGCAATTTGCATAAAGGTGCAAAGCAGCTCGTGGCGGTGATTGAAGCCACCGGCGATTTTCCGCAATCGCTGCAAGATTGGGAAGCCATTTCAGGCGTTGGACGCTCGACGGCAGGTGCAATCATGGCAATGGGGCTGCATAAATACGGCGTGATTTGCGATGGCAACGTCAAGCGGGTACTCACGCGCTGGTCGGCAATCGATGGCGACATTACC
Source organism: Psychrobacter sp. GTC18467 (assembly GCF_055397455.1). Lineage (NCBI taxonomy): Bacteria > Pseudomonadati > Pseudomonadota > Gammaproteobacteria > Moraxellales > Moraxellaceae > Psychrobacter > Psychrobacter sp. GTC18467. The sequence goes on along the minus strand of NZ_AP038920.1, from coordinate 1,569,688 downwards.
AAATCGGCAACCGACAAAATACTTTGGGCACTTGCCACAAGGCTGACCCCAAGCGATGACGCCGGACGCTTTGCCCAAGCGATGATGGATTTAGGGGCGACGCTTTGCACGCGCCGAAATCCAAATTGCCAATCCTGCCCGCTACAAAACGACTGTATCGCTCACGCTCAAGGTCGCGAAACTGACTTTCCGGTTAAAGCAAAAAAAGCACCCAAACCCAGTAAATTTAGCAAAGCCTTAGTTATCAGTAATAATAACGGCGAAATACTTTGGCTAAAACGCCCTGACAATGGCATTTGGGGCGGACTTTGGAGTTTGCCGCTTTTATTTGATAAAAAAGTTCAGTTGGATAAAAAATCTAAAATTGAGGTTATCATTACCGCTGAGCAAGATGACGCGCTTTTTGACAGCGAAATGAATACCGCTGAGCAAATTATTCATGAGTTGATTTTAAATAGCAACGCTGAGTTAACACCTTGCGGTCAAGATTTGTTTGACGACGCGCCCATCAAGCACAGTCTGACCCATTTTCATTGGTATTTAACGCCGTATCAAGCGCGCTTAAGTGATGAAAACATTCAGATATTAAGTAAAAAACTACGCCAAGCGGATATTGACTTTCAATGGCTTGACGATAAAACCGCAAAAGCCACCTTAGGGTTACCGCGAGCGATGGAAAAGGTGTTGGGTGTTCTTTGATTAGAACAAGCTTAACTAAAATTTTATCAATTCAACCTTAGCACTTTGGCGAGCGCAGCCGCATCAGCCCTTCTTGCTGAACGGTCGCCACCAGCTTACCATTTTGCCAAAACTGACCATGGTTTAAGCCTTTAGCATTTGAGGTGGTATCGCTCCACATGTCATAAAGCAGCCAGTCGTTTAAATCAAAGGCGCGGTGAAAGTGCATCGAGTGGTCAATGCTAGCCGCTTGCAAGCCACTGGTCATAAAGCTGACACCGTGCGACATCAGCCCCGTTCCGACCAAATAAAAGTCGGAGGAAAACGCCAATAGCGCTTGCTGAATGGCTTGCGGCTGCTCGCCAAGCTGTTTGATCCGCAGCCAGTTGGCTTGTTTGGGTTTCATGGGTTCAGGGTGGATGGGGTCGCGCGGCTTAACCGGTTTGATTTCAACGTGGCGCTTGCGCATAAACCGCGCTTTTAGCGCCTCAGGGACTTTGCCAACGTATTGCTCTTTTAAATCCTGCTCGGCAAGTAAGTCCTCCGGCGGCGGATAAACGGGCATATCTTCTTGATATTCAAGACCCTCCTCCATCGGGGAGAACGACGCCATCATCGAAAATATCACCTGCAAATTGGGCGTATCGCCATCGACCGATTGGCATTGAAATGCGGTGACTTCCCGCGCCGACAAGCTTCTGCCATCACGAAGCCTACGAACTTCATAAATCACCGGTTTGTCAATATCGCCGCCGCGCAAAAAATAACCATGTAAGGAGTGACACGGCTTGTCCTCATTGAGCGTTTTTGCCGCTGCCATCAACGCTTGCGCGAGCACCTGACCGCCAAAAATCCGCGCGCCAACGTAGTCATGACTTTGACCTTCAAACACATCGGGGCGAATCTCGGTGAGCGCCACCGTGGCAAGCAGTTCATCAATCAGTTGGCAATCCTCTGACATCACCGTCAGTCTCCTTGTTATTGAGCGTTATTAAACGTTATCAAAAATTGTCAAGCAAGCGCTACAAAGTCCAAAGCCTTTAAACTTTGAAGCGCTTGTTTTTGGGTAAACCTTAGATTTTTCGTAAAAAGCCGCTTTAACAAAAGCACTTAAAAACTAAGGTTTCACTGCCACCAACACGCGAATGGAATCAGGAACCAAGGACAAATTGGCAAGTGCTTTCTCGCCTTGCGATTGCAATTGCTCCAAGCGCTCAATTTCACTGTCGCGAACGTTGGGGTTAATCGATTGCAAATGCTTTAAGCGTTTGATTTCGCGACCCCACTGTTGGCTAAAGCGGGCGGCGGCTTGCTCGCCAATATCTTTAATCTGAGCTTTGGCAAGCGCTTCGGCTTCATGATAGCGCGTTTCAATGACATCGCCGCGAACTTTAATGACTTGGCGGGCACGATTTTTATCCAAGCGCTCAACGTGCGGCATAATCATCTCGGCGCTGACTTTTTGCGACAAATCACCACCTTGCTCGCTTAAAAAGATGCGGATATTTTGCATCGGCAGCATGGCAGGCAAATTTAACAGCTTTGGCGCAATGGCTTCAACGCGAAAGTTGATTTCAAGCATAATCATTCCTTGCGGCATGGCGCTACTTTTCAGCATGGCAACGGCGGTATTGCCAAAGGTGCTGCTCGAGGCAAGCTCATAAATCGCTTGCATGAGCGGGTGCTCGTAGGTGATAAATTCAACTTCCTCACGCTTTAACGCTTGAGCGCGCTCAAAGGTCAAGGTCATGCCATCCTCGCCGCCAAGGGGCAAAGCTTCAATAAACTCATTCGCCTCGCTGCTATCGACCGGCGTTATTACCCAAGTGCCGTCGCGCTGAATACTATAATCAATGTTTGCCGACGCTAAAAAGCGGTCAACAAAGGGCGCAAGCAAATTGTTTTTATCAAAATCAAGCATCGCCTCTTTGATTCGACCGGCAACGCGAGGTCGGCACGAGTTATATTCAAGCAGACGGTCGCGACCTTCTTGCAATGCTGCTTCCAATTCCAAGCGCGTGGCTTTGGCATCAGCAATCAACTCATCAAGGGCGGCACGATTATCGGTGTTATCCTCACCTTCAAGCAGCGGCTTTAATTCGGCAATAAACTGCTCTTGAACGCTTTGCGCGGTTGGCGATATTTGGTTAAAAATATTCAGCGCACGGTCATACCAAAGGTACAAGCGCTCCTGCGCCGTTCCTGTCACAAACGGCACGTGCAAGGTGATTTGTTTGGTTTGCCCAATTCGGTCAAGGCGACCGATGCGCTGCTCAAGGGTATCCGGATTTGCCGGTAAATCCCACAAAATCAGCTGATTGGCAAATTGAAAATTGCGACCTTCTGAGCCAATCTCCGAGCAAAGTAAAATCTGAGCGCCTTCACTATCGGCAAAAAACGCCGCCGCTTGGTCGCGCTCAAGTAAGCTCATTTGCTCCGTGAAAATTGCGGTTTTAATTCCCGCATGAAGTCGCAAAACCGCTTCTAAACTTTCAACGGTAGCGCCACTTCGGGCAATCAGTAGCACTTTTTCATGCTTAAGTTTTGATTTTAAAATATCAATCAGCCACGGCACACGCGGGTCATCTTCAAGCCAGCTGCCGTCGGGTTTATTTTCTTCGCCCCAAAGCTGCTCGCGAAGCTTACCACAAGTTTGGTAGCTGCCGACCCAAGATTCAGGCAATGGCAGCGGGTGCGGCTGACTTTGTCTGCCATAAAATCCGGTGACGCTTTCGCGCGTATTTCGAAACAACACGCGACCAGTGCCATGACGGTCAAGCAATTCATTTAACGCATAAGCTCGCAATTTTTCATCGTTATTAATATTAACAAGCTCATCACTATCAACGCCTAACAGACTGGTTATCGCTTTAATTTGGTTATCGCTTAAAGGCTTTTCGTCAATCAACACGCGAGCGACCGCCGCCGTATCGGCAAACGCTTCTTGGCTTGCGATAAACTCGTCCAAATCATCAAAGCGGTTTGGGTCAAGGAGTCGCAGCCTTGCAAAGTGGCTTTCAACGCCAAGCTGCTCAGGCGTTGCGGTTAATAGCATGACTCCTGCTGTTTCTTCGGCAAAATCAGCAACCAAGTCGTATTTTTCATTGCCGCCTTGCGCCGCATCCCAATGCAAATGGTGCGCTTCATCAACGACCAACAAGTCAAAGCCAGCTTCCATGGCTTGGTCATAAAGGTCAGGGTGGTCAAGCAGCAAATCCATGCCAGCAATGATACATTGCTCGGTTAAAAAGACGTTTTGCTCAGGATTGTGCTCTTTGATTGCGGCGGTGCGAACCAAATCAAACAGGGCAAAATTTAAATTAAAGCGGCGGCGAAGTTCAATCATCCATTGATATTGCAAGCTGTCCGGAACTAAAATTAATACGCGCTCAGCTTTTCCGGACAATAACTGCTGATGGATAATCAGCCCTGCTTCAATGGTTTTGCCAAGACCCACCTCATCAGCAAGCAGCACTCGCGGCGCAATGCGTTTACCGACCTCATGGGCGATATAAAGCTGGTGCTCAATAATATCAACGCGAGCGCCCATCAAGCCTTTTAAAGGATGGCTGGATAACGCCCCTTGCATCCGCAACATATCTTGGCGCAAATCGTACCAATCGCCGCGGTCAATGCGACCGGCAAGCAAGCGCTCTAAAGGCTTGGCAAGGGTAATGTTTGCTGCAAGCCTCGTTTCCATAATGGCTTTGTCATGACCGTCAACGCTATATTTGACCACGCCCATGACCTCATCGACGCCATTGACCACAAAGGTGTTGCCATCTTGGTCGCAAATGCTGTCACCGGCTTTAAACACCACCCGCGATAACGGCGCTGAATTTTTGGCATAAACGCGCGTCTCCTCACTTTGCGGAAATAAAATATGAACGCAGCGGTCGTCCACATCAATCACTACCCCAAGCCCAAGCTCAGTTTCAGTGTCCGATAAATGGCGTTGACCCACAGCGAATGTTTTATTATGCAGTGCAGAAGCAGAAGTTGTCATAAGGCGTGTCTTTGGCTCTCAATGGAAAAAATAGCGGTTAAGCTTAAGTCAAATCAGTCGCGCGACCAATTGGGCTTAAAAAAACCACAATATTATATCGTGTTAGCCGCTAGATGCGTGCAATATTGTCAATTTTCAAGCAATTTTAATCGCTGGCGCTTTGATTTTCTTATAAAAATTAGTGAAAACACGGTTAATAAATCAAAAAGTCAAAATTTGACGATAATATTAACCCTTGCTGCCTTGAGGGCGGCGCGCAATCAATGCTAGGCTTAAGCTTTTACATCAAGGAGCGATTATGCGCGCGGTATTTTTAGATAAAGGTACGTTTTCAGAAGGCATTGACCTGCCTGCCCCAAAAGGCGTCAGCGATTACGTCACCTTTAATGAGACCCCTCAAGACGACGCCACCATCATTGAGCGCTGCCAAAACGCGGACATTGTCATTGCTAATAAAGTCAAAATCGGCGCGGATGTCATTAGTCAACTGCCGCAATTAAAGCTGATTCAGCTGACCGCCACCGGTCTTGATAATGTGGATGGTGATGCTTGTAAAGCTCATGGCGTTGAGCTTTATAACGTTGCCGGTTACGCGGTGAAAAGCGTTCCTGAACACACCTTTATGCTGATGCTTGCGGCGATGCGCGCGACCAATTATTACCACGAAAAAGTCGTTGATGGCAGCTGGCAAGACAACGGTAACTTTTGCTTGCTCGATATTCCGCTCATTGATTTGGAAGATAAAACCCTTGGCATTATTGGCGTTGGCACGATTGGCAAGCGCGTAACCGACATTGCCCGCGCCTTTGGCATGGAAGTGCTTTGGGCGGAGCATCAAAACCGCGCCCCGCGAAATGCCGATTATACCGCCTTTGAGGAAGTGCTTGCTCGCGCTGATGTGATTAGCCTGCATTGCCCCTTGACTGATGCCACGCGCCAGTTAATTAATGAATCAACCCTTGCCAAAGTGACAAATAAGCCGCTTATCGTTAACGTGGCTCGCGGCGGTATCGTTGACAGCCAAGCCATCACCGACGCGATTAACAATGAGCAAATCATCGGCTATGCCACCGACGTTTTTGAACAAGAACCCATCACGAATGACGACCCGTTATTAACTTTAAAAGACCATCCGCGCGTCATCTTTAGCCCGCATAACGCTTGGGGCAGCAAAGCCGCTCAGCTTAAGCTTTGGGATATTTTAAGTCATCAAGTGAGCGACTTTATTAACAATAACAACGGCTAAAAACCAGTAAAATTAAAACGGCGCTGTATTAAAAAGGCATAGATTAAAAAGGCACGGCGCTTTCCCAATCCATCCAAGCGCCAAAAACAGGATGTTTTAATCGCAAAGATTGCGCGTGTAAATTAAGCCTTGGGGCAATGTTAAGTGCCGTACCTTCCGCGTAAATCGGATCGCCAATCATCACATGCCCCGCGTGAAGCATATGAACGCGAAGCTGATGGCTGCGACCGGTGACGGGTTTGAGTTGAACTCGGGTGACTTCAATGCCATCGACCGTTTCATGAGCCAAGATTTTAAATAAAGTCAGCGCATTTTTTTTCCAAGTTAAATCAACGATATGGCGCGGTTTGGTTTCCGGCTCGTAGCGAACCGGAACCTCAATGCGACCAGTTTCACCAACCCCAAGCCAGTGTCCCATCACCCGAGCTTGATAAATTTTTTGCGGTAAGCGCTCGATGAATTGCTTGCTGATTTGGCTTTGCGCCGCAGCATTTTTGGCAAAAATCATGAGTCCCGAGGTGTCCATATCCAAGCGGTGAATCAGTTTCACCTCGGGATTGGCGCGGTAAAGTCTTGATAACAAACTGACCTTTAGCGATTTGCCGTCAACGCTTAACAATCCGGCAGGCTTATCGACCACCCAAATGTCGTCATCTTCATAAACGGTGATACTTTGGGCAAAATCTTTAAAAAAATCTTGCGAAAATTGGCTTTCTTGCAGGTTTAACTGCACCACCACCTCATCAGAAATCGGCATCATCATCACTTATCATTCAAATTTGCGCCCATTATAAAGTCTAGGGCGTTTTAATCGTAACCCTTTTGCAAAAACTTATTTTCAAAAAGACTTTATTCAAGAACTTTGATTAAAATCATCAATTAAGCAAGCCAGATTTGCAGGATGATTGTTGCAATTTATTCTACTAATCTAAGTTTTTAAGTAATTAAACTTGTCCTAAGCCACCAAGTATCTGCAATCGTGATATTATAACTGTCTAATCAACTTTGTTTTGATTCTCTATTTTATTTCGATTGCTTTTAGGTCGATAAAAATAAGTTAACAAAAATAGTTTAACAATGACTCATAGAGAGAAAATTATGTCAGCTTCTATCGTTAATACCACCGATGCCAATTTTGACCAAGACGTGTTGCAATCAGAAATCCCCGTTTTGGTCGATTTCTGGGCAACGTGGTGTGGTCCTTGCCGCGCGATTGCCCCAGTTTTAGAGGAGCTTGCCGACGAGTACCAAGGTCGCGTCAAAATCGTCAAAGTTGACGTTGACCAAAATCCACAAGCCGCCAGCCGCTTTGGAATCCGTAATATCCCAACGCTATTTGTCTTTAAAAATGGCGAAAAAGTGGATGCGGTCATGGGACTGCAACCAAAAGGTGAGCTTGCCCGCGTTCTTGACAAGCACCTTTAATCATTAGTTTTAAAGCTAAGCTTATTTTAAGGTTGGTTTTGTTGATTGCCATTGTCCATTGATAATGGCAATTGCTTATTTTTTAGGCAATCACCCAAATTCAGCACTTTTTTAGCAAAATTCATTGACAAGTCTTAGGTGAAAACCGTATAGTCTGTCGACATAAGAAACATTTCGTATGCTTGCGCGTTATCGCTGCTCTCCTTTTTTGTGTTTATCAAGACCAAGCACAACTACTCGCTTTTACCAATGATTGATTGTTGAGACCAAGCGGCTCATGTAGTGCCTCTTGTTAGCGCTTTTTTAGTGATAATTGTGTTGAGCGCATCTTGATATCGCTATTGATAATCTACCGCTGCCCATTCCATGATGACCCATCAACGACGTTGCTCAGACAGTAATCCTATTGTCTTAGGCGGTAGGGTTTATGGCAGCTTTTAACCAATCAATTGCTAATGACTTATTTATGAATCTTACAGAACTTAAGAAAAAAAGCATCTCCGAGCTGTTAGGCATTGCCAAAGACATGGGTCTTGACAACATGGCAAGAAGCCGAAAGCAAGACATCATCTTTGCCATTTTAAAAACCCACGCCCGAAACGGCGAAGCCATTTATGGCGATGGCGTCCTTGAGGTGCTCCCCGACGGCTTTGGCTTTTTGCGCTCCTCAGAGGGCTCCTATTTGGCAGGTCCTGACGACATTTATGTCAGCCCAAGCCAAATTCGCAGATTTAGCTTAAAAACCGGCGACAGCATTGCCGGAACGATTCGACCGCCAAAGGACTCTGAGCGCTATTTTGCGTTATTAAAGGTCGGCGAGATTAACTTTGACACCCCCGACCGCTCACGCCACAAATTAATTTTTGAAAACTTAACGCCGCTGTTTCCAACCGAGCAATTAAAGCTTGAAATCGGTAACGGCACCACCGAAGATTTGACCGGTCGCATCATTGATTTGATTGCGCCCATCGGTAAAGGTCAACGCTCAATTATCGTCGCCCCGCCAAAAGCCGGTAAAACGATGCTTTTACAATCCATCGCCCAGTCCATCACCAAAAACAATCCTGAATGCTACCTTATCGTCCTGTTAATTGACGAGCGCCCTGAGGAAGTTACCGAAATGGAGCGCACCGTTCGCGGTGAAGTGGTCGCTTCAACCTTTGATGAGCCGCCGCAGCGTCACGTTCAAGTGGCTGAAATGGTCATCGAAAAAGCCAAGCGTTTGGTTGAGCACAAACAAGACGTGGTCATTTTGCTCGACTCAATCACAAGGCTTGCGAGAGCCTATAACACCGTCAGCCCATCTTCTGGAAAAGTGCTGACGGGTGGTTTAGATGCCAATGCGTTAGAGCGCCCAAAACGCTTTTTTGGGGCGGCGCGAAACGTCGAGGAAGGCGGCAGCTTAACCATCATTTCAAGCGCGCTGATTGACACCGGCAGTAAAATGGACAGCGTGATTTTTGAAGAATTTAAAGGCACGGGTAACCAAGAAATCACCCTTGAGCGCGATTTGGCCGAAAAACGCGTTTTCCCTGCCATCAACATCAAAAAATCAGGAACGCGCCGCGAAGAGCGCCTGCTGGATGAAGACAAACTGCGTAAAGTTTGGATTTTACGCAAGCTCTTACAGCCTATGGAAGGGGTTCAAGCGACCGAGTTTTTACTTGAGCGCTTAAAAGAAGCCAAAACCAACGACGAGTTTTTTGAACAAATGACCCGAAAGTCGCAAAGCCAATAACTCGTCCGCTATTTTTTCGTAAGGGCAAAAAGCCGTGATATCACGGCTTTTTCTATAAGCCGCTTTTTTAATCGGGCATCTTTGTCCCAATTGCCCAAAAACGCGTTAGCGGACTTAGCTTTAGAATACAAGACTCCTAAGCAAATTACTGCTTAATGATACAATTAAGAAATATATATTACAGTTTGTTGATAAAGCTTTGCGATATCACTACGACTTAAGACTCGTTTTAGGTCTTAAATTAGATTATGATACTCATTAGGTTAAACTTATTTGTCCGTTTTTAAGCTGACTTTTTAAGGTTAAGATTTTTAAGGATATTTATTGATAGTAGCACGGGTTGCTAACCATTAAATAATATTTAAAGTTGATTAATACGAATAGGTGACATTATGAAATTTGCAAAAACTTTAGCATTGACTGCCATTACCAGCTCAGTTTTGGTGATGACCGGCTGTAACACCACCAATGGTTATGGTTATAACTCAGGTCTTAGCAATGCGGCAAAAGGCGCAGCGGCAGGCGCAGCGGCGGGAGCGTTAATCAAGAGCACCGGCGATAGCAAAGACATCGCTCGCGGCGCTATTGGCGGCGCTGCTGTTGGTGGGGCTGCAGGCTATATCCTAGACAGCACTCGATAAGTTATTTCTTTATTGAATTATAAAAAAGCCTGATTCATAATCAGGCTTTTTTATTTGAAACACTTATTTTTGACAAGTTATGCCCCGCTAAAGGTATCACAAGATTGAATATCTCCTGATTTTAAGCCACGTTTGAACCACTCAACCCGCTGCTGACTGGTACCATGAGTGAAATTGTCCGGAACCACCGCGCGACCACTTGCGCGTGCCAAGCGGTCATCGCCAATTTGACTTGCCGCATTGATCGCCTCTTCAACATCACCGGCTTCTAAAAAGCCAATCCGCTGCTCATTACGATTTGCCCAAACCCCTGCAAAACAATCGGCTTGTAATTCTTGATAAACAGAAAGCCGATTTGCCTCAGCGCGGCCAACTTGTCTTGTGGCTTCATTCACTTGTTGAGTGATGCCAAGCAGCGTCTGAACGTGATGCCCCACCTCATGAGCAATCACATAAGCTTCAGCAAAATCGCCTGCCCGACCTTGGTTTTCGCTATCTCCTGAACCTTGTTGGTCGCCAACAATGCCTAAATTTTGGCGCATTTCCACAAAAAATGAGGTATCTAAATAAACCGTCTGGTCGCTTGGGCAATAAAAAGGACCGGTCGCGGACGTTGCCGAGCCACAAGCCGAGCTGATTTGACCATCAAATAAGATTAATTGTGGTTCACGGTACGTCTCCCCTGCATCACGAAAGACCTGACCCCAAACCAATTCCGTATCTCTTAATACCACTTTGACAAAGCGCTCATCGCGGGTATCATCACCGGCAGGTTCTGTGCTTGTTGCCTTGCCGCCTGCAATACTTTCGCCAGTTTGCAGCGCGGTGATGGGATTGACCCCAAACACCAGCCACAATATTCCAGCAATAATAATCCCGCCAATACCGCCGCCCATAAGTTTTCCGCCGCTACTGGTGCGAACGTTTGAGCTGCCCTCTCGACCTTGCCATTTCATAATTTTCTCCTTTTTTTATTTTTATATCCTCGTAATATTAGCTGATTAAAATAAAACCAATTATCACGTTGTTCAGCTCAGCTGATCGCTATCGGCAAGTGCTCAAACCATAGCACCGCAAACAAATCACTTTTACTCCCAACTTGTCCTTTAAACTTATCAAAATTGTTTTAAAATCAATAGCTATTAGTGAATTATACGAAGTTTATCAAGCTGTCCTGTATAAAATTTGGTACAAAATAAAATTTAGCCCAATTATTTACTACTTTATTGTTACTAAAGTGTACAAACACTTTTCTTTTCATAAAAAACAATATAGAATGCACGAAAGCTGAGTAGCTGTAACTAAGAGTAGTTGAGTATCTGAATATTTCAGGAACTCAGCTCTTTTTTGTGTAGCTACTGCTCAATTCAATCCCCGGAGAATACCACATGAAACTTAAGTTAATTGCTTTAGCTGCTATTATGACTGCCTCAATGGGCCTAACTGCTTGCGATAGCAACAAAGAAAACGCGGCTGAAGACTTAGCTAACGCTCAAGAAAATGTTCAAGACGCTCAAGAAGAGCTAACTGATGCAAACGCTGAAGGTCAGCCAACTGCTGAAGCTGAAGCGGCCACTGCTGAAGCTGAAACTGCGGTAGCAGAAGCTGAAGCTACTGCTGAAGCTACTGACACTGCTGCTGCTGCGCCAGCTGATGCTACTGATCCAGCCGTTGTTGAAGCTGACACTGTAGTTGTTGAAGAGCCAGCTGCTCAGTAATTATTGAGAAATCAATAATCAATAAAAAAGAGAGCAATTGCTCTCTTTTTTTATGCATTAAAATTTGACGGTTTAAAAAAGCAGTTAAGCCTTGACTTGACTGCTTTTTTATTTTTATGATTTAAGCTTGTTTATCAATCAATTGAGCATCGATTTGCTGGCGAAATTTTTGACCAGTTTTAAAGGTCACCACGCGGCGCGCTGAAACGTTGACCGGCTCACCTGTTTTTGGGTTACGACCGGGACGGCTATTTTTGTCTTTTAACTCAAAGTTTCCAAATCCTGAAAGCTTCACTTCTTTGCCTTCAATGAGGCTGTCTGACAACTCGTCAAAGAAGTTCTCGACAAGACAGCGACCTTCTTGTCGAGTCAAGTTCAAGCGCTGCATCAAGTGCTCAATCATGTCAGATTTGGTTAACGTACTCACAGTACCGCTCCTATGCTGGGTCATTAGGTAAGTTATTGGTAGGAAACGACTAAAGGTTGCTATTATAAAGAGTTTTGAGAAAATAATTAAGGCTTTTCCCTATAAAACCCTTTATTAATAATCAGTTAGCAACGATTAACAAGGTTAATCGCTGCCTTTAACGTAAAAATTAATGGCTTAACTGTCGCGAAGCTTGGCGTTAAATTCGGTAGTTAGCGCCGCAACGACCTTATCTGTGATGGCTTTGACGATATCATCAGCAAGGGTTTGCTGGCGGTCTTGTAAAATCAAAGCAAAGGCTAGCGATCGCTGATTGTCCGGAACATTAGCGCCTTGATAAACGTCAAACAACCATAAATCTGTCAAAGTGTCCCCTGCTGCTTTATAGATGCTTTGGCTGATGTCTTGAACGCTGATTTGGTCATCAACCAAAATGGCGATATCGCGGCGAACCTGTGGGAACTTACTTGGGCTAACAATGGCTTGTTTTTCGCGCTGCAGCTGTTGTAGCGGCAATAAATTTAACTGAGCAACCCAAGTGGTCGGCAGGTCAAGGGCTTTTGCCACGCTTGGGTGCAATTGACCAAGCCAGCCAATAAAGGTGTCATCAATATAAAGCTTAGCGCTTTGACCGGGGTGCAAAAACGCTAAGCTGCTGCGCTCGTAGCGGATTCGGCTTGGGTTAATATTGGCGGCAAATAATTGCTCGACGTCGTGCTTTAAATCAAAAAAGTCCATGGGGCGATTTTGATAGGCTTGTTCCTCAAAAACGTCACCGGTCGCGACCATGGCAATACTTGGCGTTTGCACCAAATCGCTAACACTGCTGCCAACAAAGCTAAGCCCCGTTTCAAAAAAGCGCAGCCTTGATTGCTGACGATTTAAGTTATATTGAACGCAAGGCAATAGGCTTGACAGCAAGGTTCGACGCATCACCGCCAAGTCGCTTGAAATCGGGTTGGCAAGCGCCAAAACTTCGCCTAAATCTTTATCCTCAAGCAGCGCTTCGATTTTGGCATCGCTAAAGCTAAAGCTGATTGCCTCCATGTAACCGACATCAACAAGAGCAAGCTTCATATCGTGAGTCAAGTCAGCGCTGTCGTCATAATCCAAGCTGACTTCCAGCTTTGGCAAGGTGCTTGGAATATTGTTGTAGCCAAAAATGCGCGCAATTTCTTCGATTAAATCTTCTTTAATGCTGATATCAAAGCGAAAGCTTGGCGGCGTACAAATGAGCGTATCATCGGTCGCGGCAACCTCAAATTCAAGCCGCGTTAAGATATCGATGAGGTCATCACGAGCAATGTCAATTCCTAAAACGTCGGCAACTTTTGCAATGGGCAAGGTAATCGGCAACCTTGTTGGCAACTGAGTTAAACTTTCTGTAATATTTACTTGACCAACCGTCGCGCCTGAAATAGCGGCAATCAGGTTGCAAGCACGGGTAAGTGCAAGTTTTGGCAACTCAAAATCAACGCCGCGCTCAAAACGCTGCGAGGCATCGGTATGCAGCCCAAAGCGGCGAGCTCGACCAGCAATGGCAAGCGGGCTAAAAAACGCGCTTTCAAGGACGATGTTTTTGGTATCGTCATTGATACTACCGCGCTTGGCGCCCATAATTCCGGCTAATGCCAACACGCCCTTATCATCAGCAATGACCAACTCATCACCAATTAACGTGATGTCTTGGTCATTTAATAAGGTGACGCTCTCCCCTGCCAAAGCCTGTCGCACTTGAATATCGCCTTGGATGTCATCGGCATCAAAGGCGTGCAGCGGTTGTCCCAATTCAAGTAACACATAATTGGTCACATCGACCAAAAAGTTATGGCTGCGCAGTCCTGATTGCACGAGCGCATCCACCAGCCATTTTGGCGACTGGATGCTGCGATCAATATTGCTCAGTGCTTGCAGCAAATAGCGCGGGCAAGCCTCAACGGCGTTAACTGTAACTTTCGGCGCGGTTAATTGATTATCAATCGCCAAGCTTGAATCATCAATTTCAGGCGGATTCACGGTCAATTGATTAATGACCGCAATTTCGCGAGCAATACCGCGAACGCTAAAGCAATCGCCGCGATTTGGGGTGATAGAAATGTCAAAAATCTCGTTATCTAAGCCCAAATAGTCGCGGATATCCGTGCCGATTGGCGCATCACTTGGCAATTCAAGCAAGCCATCAACGCTGTCAACCAAATCAATCTCGGAGGCGCCGCAAAGCATCCCATTTGATGCCACGCCGCGAAGCTTGCTTTTTTTAATGGTAAAGCCTTTGCCATCATCGCTTGGCAGTACCGCCCCAACCGTTGCCACCGGTGCTTTCATGCCAACGCTGACATTGGGCGCGCCGCAAACGATTTGCAACAACTCATCACCACCAATATTAACTTGCGTGACCCGAAGCTTATCGGCATCCGGATGCGGGGTAACCTCAACCACCTCGCCCACCACCACGCCACGAAACTGGCGCGCTACCGGATAGCGGTCATCAAGCTCAAGCCCTGCCATGGTCAGCTGATTGGCCAATTGCTCACTGTTATTGTTGGGATTGACCCACTGCCGAAGCCATTGTTCGCTGATTTTCATAAGTATCTCGAATTATTATTAAAAGCAAATCTGAGTTGCAAAAGAGGATTTAACGACCGGACTAGCCAAATTGCTTTAAAAAGCGGGTGTCGTTTTGGAAAAACAAGCGCAAATCATCAATACCGTAATACAGCATGGCAAAGCGCTCAATGCCCATACCAAAGGCAAAACCGGTGTACTTTTCAGGGTCAATGCCGCAGTTTTTGAGCACTTGCGAATGCACCATGCCGCAGCCCATCACCTCAAGCCAGCGACCTTTATCATCCAAAATATCCACTTCGGCGGACGGCTCGGTAAAGGGGAAAAATGAAGGTCGAAAACGAACGGTCAACGCTTTTCCAAAAAACGCCTCTAAAAACTCACTGATTAAGCCTTTAAGCTCAGAAAAGGTGCTCGACTCACTCACCATCAAGCCCTCTAATTGATGAAACATCGGCGAGTGGGTTTGGTCGGAGTCGCAGCGGTAAACTCGGCCAGGACAGATAACGCGAATCGGCGGCGCACTTTGCTCCATCGTTCGGATTTGCACCGGACTGGTGTGCGTCCGCAATAAATAATGGGCGTCAAAATAAAAGGTATCGTGCATTGCCCGTGCCGGATGCGACTCAGGAATATTAAGCGCCTCAAAGTTATAATAATCGCTTTCCACCTCAGGGCCTGTCGCCACATTAAAGCCAGCTTGGATAAAGTACTGCTGCATGCGCTGAGTGACCATCGTTACCGGATGCAAATGACCTTTTGCTGCCCCGCGCGCCGGCTGAGTGATGTCAATGCGCTCAGATTGAAGCTTATCATTGAGCGCTTTGCTGTCAAGGGCTTGCTGCTGATTGCTAAAAGCGGCTTGAATTTGGCTTCGAACGTCATGAAGCATGCCGCCAAAGATTTTTTTATTGTCCGCATCAAGACCGCCAAGCTGCTTTGACCAACCGGTAAGTAAGCTTTTTTTACCGGTTAACTGGACGCGAAACGCTTGCAACTCTGCCGCTGACGGGGCGCTTTGAATAAGCGCGGTTGCCGCTTGGCTAAACGCGGCTAGTTGGTCAGAGTTAAGGTCACTTAACGTTTCAGGGATGCGCAAGTCAGCTTGCAAATCGGTTGGAGCAGCAGAGGTGGTCATAAGGCAGCCATTTGAAAAGAAATCATAGGGGTTATTGTAAAGATTTGAATTAATTTTGCAAACAATTCAAGGACATCAGCGCAAATTTAATCCATAAAGGCAAATTTTGTTAAATAAAAATCATAAAAAAAGCTGCCAATAACGGCAGCCTTTTCATAAAGAAGTCATCATTTAGGGCAAATAATAGCCATCAATAATAACGTCTTCTTTGCAAGCTTAAATCAAGCCTAAGCTTACTATAGTTTGACGATTAAGCCGCCAATTGCGCTTTTGATTTTTCAACCAACGCTTCAAATGCTTTCGCGTCATGCATGGCAATGTCAGCCAAAACACGGCGGTCAATAGCAATATTTGCTTTTTTAAGACCGTTGATAAAGCGGCTATAGCTCATGCCATTGATGCGAGCACCAGCGTTGATACGAGCAATCCAAAGACGACGGAACGTGCGTTTTTTGTTGCGGCGGTCACGGTAAGCATATTGACCAGCTTTAGTTACCGCTTGAACGGCAACGCGGAAGACGCGTGAGCGAGCGCCGTAGTAGCCTTTAGCACGTTTAAGGATTTTTTTGTGACGGCGGTTTGCCTGAACACCACGTTTTACACGGGCCATAATTTACTCCAAAAAATGATTGCGACCGACAGCATATTAGCTTAGGTCAAAGGGCAATAAAATCGTAATTAATGACTATTAATTAGATGTAAGGGCACATACGACGAACGGCAGCTTCGTCAGATTTGTTCACCAACACCAATCCGCGCAATTGACGGATACGTTTTGCTGATTTTTTGGTCAAAATATGGCTTTTGAATGCTTGCTTACGCTTAAAGCCGTTTGCCGTTTTTTTAAAACGCTTGGCAGCACCGCGTTTGGTTTTCATCTTCACTTTCATGAACGATTGCCTCTTGGTCTTGGTTAAGAACCTCTTTGGTGGATCACTGATAGATTTACCTTGAGGTGGGAGGCAATATTCTAGCAGAAATACAAAAGCTTTGCCAAGCTTAGTTTTCTTGCCAGCAGCGCCATTTAATTTTTATATATTTTGCTAAAAATCATCATAAGTTCAGCTATAATCGGGAATAATGACGACTAACGGTATTTTTTAGCCGATAAAACTTGATTATCGCAACCATAATAATGGCATAAATAATGCATTTAATGGCTATAACAAGCGGATTTATTGATTCACCAGCAAGGGTTCAATGATAAAGGAGAGGGCATGGCAGAGCAAACGTTCAATTTCGATGATGGGGTATTTGTCTTTGAGACGGTCATGCGCGTTCGCAATACGGAGATTGATGCCAGTCAATTTTTGACCTTTGAGGCACTGACGGCGCAGCTTGCGGAGGCTCGGGCACGATTTTTATTTTCAAAAGGTATTAAAGAGGTCAATTCTGACTTTCAAGGCTTAATGATTGACCAATTAACCCTTGAGGTATCAAGCCGCGTTCGAGCTCGTGAAGAACTACTGTTTGAAATCGGCGTTGAAACGCTGACCGACAACGGCGGAACTTTTGCGATTAAAGTGACCCGAATGTTTGACGGCTCGTTGGTTGCAAAGGCGCGAAAGCATTTTGTCAATTTCGATTATCGCTTAAACACCACCACCACGCTAAGCGCTGCAATAAAAGAGGCGCTCAATCCTGAGCCATTTGAGTTATAATATGGCATTCCTCTAGATTACTTATTTTTTGCTGCTGTTTTTAATGAAAAGATGATAAACCATGAGCAACTCTTGGCTTGATAGCGTAAGCTTTAATAAAGATGGGTTAATTCCGGCGATTGCCCAAGATCGTGACTCCGGTCGCGTGATGATGGTGGCTTGGATGAACCGCGAGGCGCTACAATTGACCGCTGATACCAAAACGGCGGTTTATTTTTCACGCTCTCGGCAACAGCTTTGGCATAAAGGTGAAACTTCAGGTCACACCCAAATCGTTCATGAAATCCGCCTTGATTGCGATGCCGATGTGATTGTCCTGCAAATCACCCAAATCGGCGGCATTGCTTGTCACACCGGTCGTGAGTCATGCTTTTATCAGCGCTTAGATTTAAGCAGCGACACGCCAACTTGGCAAGCGGTCGATGAGGTGTTAAAAGACCCCAAAGAAATTTATAACCCTCAAGATAAACCAAAAACAGCTCACGCTAACTTGCAATCAACCTCAGGAACTTCACCAGAAAACGCTTCAAAAGCCAGTATTTTGCAGCAGTTAGATGCCGTATTGTCCGAGCGCAAACACGCCGATGCCGACAGCTCATATGTGGCAAGCTTATACGCTCGTGGGCTGAATAAAATCCTTGAAAAAGTCGGTGAAGAATCCGTTGAAGCCATCATTGCGGCAAAAGATTTAGCCACTTGCCAAGAAAAAGACAACAACAACAACAATGACCATGGCGATGATTTTGTAGCCGCCCGTCACGAATTGATTTATGAAGTTGCCGACGTTTGGTTTCATACCCTTGTAGGCTTAGCTTGGTTTGATATTTCGTCCGATGAAATTACCTGCGAGCTTGGTCGCCGCTTTGGGCTGTCAGGGCTTGAGGAAAAAGCCAACCGAACGTCTTAACTGTTTGAGGTGGTCTTTTACTAACGCCTTTTGATAACACAATGATTGCGATTAGTTTTTTGCCCTAAAGCGCGTTGGCGCGTTATAATAAGCCCAATGATATTTTGATAAGTAAACCTTAAGGTTACTTACGTTGCAAACAAGGATAACAATATGGGCGGCTTTTCGATTACCCATTGGCTGATTTTACTTGTGGTCGTGGTGGTGGTCTTTGGCACCTCCAAGCTGAAAAACGCCGGAAAAGATTTGGGCGGCGCGGTCAAAGGCTTTAAAGATGCCGTCCGCGAGGAAGAAAGCGAGCACCAAAAGCGCCGCGTTCTTGACCATGACAGCGAAGCGCTGTCACCAAAAGACGGCACTCGGGTTGATGACATTAAGGTAACCACGTCTGATGACGACAAGCTTTAAGCTGCCCTACTGCTAATGTGCTTTAGCTATGTTTGATATCGGATTTTCTGAGCTGCTGATTTTTGGTATTGTGGCGCTGGTTGTTTTAGGTCCTGAAAAGCTGCCAAAAGCGGCGCGAACTGCTGGGCAATGGTATGGCAAACTGCGCCGGACGGTAGCAACCTTGCAATCAGAAATTGAAGCCGAGCTTGATTTGGCGGAAACTCGGCAACAATTAAAAGACGAGCTTGCCAAAATCCGGCAAACGGAAGCGGAAATGCGCTCCGAGATGGCAAGAATGCGCGGCAGTATTCACGAGATGGAAGCCGCCAGCCGTCAACATCAAAATAACAGCCAAAATCAAAGCCAAAATAAAAGCACGACGCCGCAATCTGCTGCTGATAATAACGATAATGACATTAATCATAGCCAAAGCGCGGCAACGGCTGATTACGCTTATCATCAAGACATTCTCAAAAATAGCAATGCCGAAGATAACGCTAACCATAAAGAAGCGCTTACCGAAACAGACGATTGGCTAGCCACCAAACCTTGGGAAAATATGTGGTTTAAGCTTGGCGATTATGACAAAGCAAGACGACTGCCACCACCGCCAAGGCTGCCCAATTATCAAGCCGATATTTTGCTGAACGCCCAACCATTAACTCAATCATCATCGGGGGATAAATGACCCTGATAAAACGCCCCAAACCAAAAAAATCGCCGCCCAAAGAAGATATTTTAGATGCCGATATGCCCATTACCGAGCATTTGATTGAACTTCGGCGCCATTTGATTAAAATTTGCGTGGCAGTTTTGGTGGTGTTTTTGGCGCTGGTGGGGTTTTCGCGCGACCTTTACGACATTTTATCGATGCCGCTTGTGGCGCAGTTGCCGGTTGGCGCAACAATGATTGCCACCGACATTACCGCAAACTTTATGGCACCGATTCGCTTAACCATTTTTGTGGCGGCGTTTATTGCGATGCCGTATGTGCTTCTGCAAATTTGGTCGTTTGTTGCGCCTGGTCTTTACCAAAAAGAAAAAAAGGTTGCCATTCCGGTATTGCTGTCGTCCATCGTGCTGTTTTATTCGGGGGTGGCGTTTGCTTATTTTGTGGTGCTCAAAGGCGTTTTGCGCTTTTTTATCACCTTTGCTCCTAAAAATGTGCTGCCAATGACCGATATTGACAGCTATTTAAGCTTTGCGCTCAAACTATTTATGGTGTTTGGATTGACCTTTGAGATTCCGGTCATTACCCTGCTCTTGATATTGGCAGGGATTGTCACCATTGACAGCCTCGAGGACAAGCGGCGCTATATTATCGTTGGCTGCTTTGGGGTGGCAGCGATTGCCACGCCGCCTGATGGGGTGTCGATGCTGATGCTTGCCATTCCGATGTGGCTGTTGTTTGAGCTTGGACTGCTGCTCGCAAAAATTTTGATTAAAGATAAAACGGCGGCAAGCTAATTTTGTATTTAGCTTATTTAGCCATTCCATTATTTAATTAAGCCCCTTTTTAATTTTCCTTTTAATTTTTTATTGCCAATGAGCCATTGATTCATCAGTGGCTTTTTTGCTTGATTGCAGCGTTGGCAGATGCTAGGTGAAATCTGATGATGACCGCTTCGATGCCCGCGTATATGACCGACCCGACCGATGAGCAATTGGCGGCGCTGAATATGGCGATGGATAGGCAATCGTTTAAGATTGTGGCGTATGCTGGCGCGGGAAAAACCACAACGCTCAAACTTATCGGCGAGCGGCTTCGCGGTCGCGGGCTGTATTTGGCATTTAACAAAGCCATTGCCAGTGAAGCTCAGCAAAAATTCCCGCCACATGTGGATTGTCGAACGTTTCACTCGCTGGCTTACCGTCACGTGTCGCGTGATATTACCGCCAAGCTTGCGCTGCCACGATTTTCCCCAAAACGCTTGGGCGATGATTTGCGATTGCAGCCCGTTCAAATCCGCCGAAACATGGATGGGGTGAATAAATTTGTCACCTTAACGCCTGCCAAACTTGCGCGAATCGTCAGCGATTCGGTCAGTCACTTTTGCAGCACCCACGCCAGCTACCCTGCCCCGCGCCATATCGAGCTGCCCAAATGGATTGACCAAGGGGACGCTGACCAACTTCGTGAGATGCTGTTTCCGGCGGTTGAAAAACGCTGGCTGCAATCGATTGACGCGCGTCATCCGGCAGGGATTGGTCATGATATTTATTTAAAACTTTGGGCGTTATCCAAACCCAACATCCCCGCCGATTTTATTTTATTTGATGAAGCTCAAGATGCTGACCCCTTGATGATGGGGATTTTAACGCAGCAGCCGCGGCAAGTAATTTACGTGGGTGATGCTCATCAGCAAATTTATGAATGGCGCGGTGCGGTGAATGCCATGAAAAAACTGCCACTACCGCAAACGCTATTAACGCAATCGTTTCGTTTTGGTGAGCCAATTGCTGATGTTGCTAATACGCTGCTAAAAGCGCTGCAAGAAGATGTTCCGTTAAAAGGCAATCCTAACCGTGATTCAAGTACCGAATCAGGACTGATGAACGCCAAAAAAGACGCGATACTTTGCCGAACCAACGCCGCGGCGATGAATCAGTTATTGATTGGGCTAAAGCTTGGTCACCGCGTCGCACTACAAGCCGATACCGATAGAATGCTGAAGTTTTGCCAAGCCGCCGAAAACTTAAAAAACGGCAAATCGGCTTATGGCGTTCCTGAGCTTGCTTATTTTTACAATTGGTCGGACGTTCAAGAATATTCCGAAACGAGCGAAGGCAGCGATTTAAAAACGCTGGTGAAACTGGTCGATGACCACGGCACCAATGTGCTTGCGCAAGCGGTCAATAGCTTAACGCGAATTGAGAACGCCGATTATGTGATTTCGACCGCGCATAAAGCCAAAGGTCTTGAATGGTCGCGGGTCAAGCTTGATGATGATTTTTATTATGACACTACTGCTCAAAGCGTAAAAATCACCCCTGAGGAGCTTCGGCTGCTTTATGTGGCCTGCACGCGGGCGCAAAGCAATTTGGATTGTCAAAACATCCAAGATTTGATTGTCGGGCTGCAATCGGGCAAAAAAGTGATTTATGGCAATTAACTTTTTGTAAAATCGTTATCAACACCAATTTTCAAAAATAAGCAGGCGTGAATGTGATGAGTACCCAAGATTTTATAGCTAGCGCCTTTGCCGCTCCTGTTCGGTTGCTTGCGCCGATGGAAGGCTTAACTGACCCGCTAATGCGCCAGATTTTAACCCAAATCGCGGCGGACTTGGGGCGACCTTATGACTGGTCAGTAAGCGAATTTATCCGCGTAACCCAAACTGTTTTACCCGCGCATGTGTTTTATAAATACGTTCCTGAATTAAACTTTGGGGCAAAAACCAACGCCGGAACGCCGCTTCATGTTCAGCTATTAGGAAGTGACCCTGTACTCATGGCAGAAAATGCCGCTTTTGCCTGCAGTCTTGGTGCTCCGGCCATTGATATTAACTTTGGCTGCCCTGCAAAAACGGTCAACAATCACCGCGGCGGCTCGGTGCTGCTTGATGAACCAATGCTGATGAAACAAATTATCAGCGCCGTTCGCGCAGCCGTTCCCAAGCCAATCCCCGTTTCTGCAAAAATTCGCTTGGGCTATTCGGACACCTCAAATATGATGGCCATTCGGGATGCCATTGGTGACAGCGGCGCGGATTGGCTGACCATTCACGCAAGAACCAAATCGCAAGGCTATAAGCCGCCGGCGTACTGGGAAAATATCGCCGCGTTTAACAGCCTTGATATTCCCATCATTGCCAATGGTGAAATTTGGTCAGCGGCGCAAGCGTTGGACTGCACTAAAAAAGCCGAAACGCCGCATTTGATGCTTGGTCGCGGCGCGGTCACTCGACCGGATTTGGTGGCGCAAATTGACAAGGAAAATTTGCAAAATCCTGATTTGCTAACTTGGCAAGAATTATTACCGCATCAATTGACCTTTTTAAATGGCGCGGCTAAAAATGATACGGTCATTGTCGGTCGCTATAAGCAGTGGCTTGGTATGCTCACGCGCGGCTATGTTGAGGCGCAGCCGCTTTG
This sequence comes from Psychrobacter sp. GTC18467, assembly GCF_055397455.1. Taxonomy (NCBI): domain Bacteria; kingdom Pseudomonadati; phylum Pseudomonadota; class Gammaproteobacteria; order Moraxellales; family Moraxellaceae; genus Psychrobacter; species Psychrobacter sp. GTC18467. The sequence continues at coordinate 1,547,053 of NZ_AP038920.1, read as the reverse complement.
GGACGCGGTTAAACGCGAAAAAGACAAAGCCGTTATCATCGATATTATTAATAAGCAAATTAATAATAGGCAAATTAACAATTAACGACGCTCAAGCCTTAACCGCTAATCCGAATTGCCAAATAAAACAGCATAAGCGAGCAAATAAGCGACAACGCCCATAAAATCGAGCGAAACATCGCTAAATTGGTGACGTAAGCAAAGCAGTAACCAATGCGAATCAGCACGTAAAGCCAAGCCAGCGTATTGACAATAATTTGCGGCACAAAAAACAGCATTGCGGTGACCACCGCCGCCAAAAATACCGGCAAGGTTTCAAAGCTGTTTTTTTGAGCAGCATTGGCTCGCGCTGCCATTCCGGTGGTTCGCTCTAAAAACTCGCGCGGCTGTTGGTTGTCCGCCAAGCCAAAGCCGCCTGCCATTTTAGCAACCATTGCCATCACCACCGGCAGCAAACTTGCCGCCACCATCGCCCAAATCGCGCCAGCAATGCTGTCTGGAATTATTCCAAATAGGGAATTCATACGCGCCCCTTAGCCCTCGATGATGTCAAAATCGTGGGTCACATTGACGCCGCCTTGCGACAGCATTCGGCTGGCTGAGCAGTATTTTTCAGCAGAAAGCTTGATGGCTTTTTCCACTTGCGCCGGTTTCACACTTTTTCCGGTAACCACAAAATGCAAATGAATATCGGTAAATACTGCCGGAATCGTTTCGGCGCGCTCGGCCGTCATTTCACAAACCACGTCGGTGACCTCTTGGCGCGACTTTTGCAAAATTGCCACCACGTCATAGCTGGCACAGCCGCCAAGCCCGAGTAAAATCAGCTCCATTGGACTTGCGCCTTTTTGTTTGTCGGCGTCGATTTGAACGTCGTGACCGGATGGCGATACGCCCAAAAATGATTTTTCTTCTTGCCAAGTGACTGATGCTTTGAGTTCTGCCATAACGGTTGTCCTTTTTTATGATTGCCAATGTTTGGCGTTTAATGATTGAAATTTGACCTTATATAAAAGGTAATGATAAAACAAAAATTGGTGAAACATTTTATAGCAAAATACTGTTACACATTTTGCCCAATTCTTGCTTTAATAGCGGCAATAAACCTTATTTTGTCGCAATCGCGTTATTGTTATCTCATCATAGTCAGTTTGGGATTAGCACTCAATAATAATTATGATAACGCCGCGCGCAAAATAAGCTCAATCACTATTGAAAAAGGTTGAATCATGATAGATGCAGACGGCTTTCGCGCCAATGTCGGCATCATCTTGGCAAATACACAAGGACAAGTTCTGTGGGCAAAACGTCTTGGTCACAACGCTTGGCAGTTTCCGCAAGGTGGCATCGACCACGGGGAGACGCCGATGGATGCGATGTATCGCGAGCTTTGGGAAGAGGTGGGACTATATCCGCGCCACGTGGAGCTTTTGGCGGTCACTCAAGACTGGCTGCGCTATCGCCTCCCTAAGCGCTACGTTCGCCACGGGCAATATCCTTTGTGTATCGGGCAAAAACAAAAATGGTTTTTGCTGCGCCTTGATGAGGCAAACGCTCAGCACATCCGCTTTGATGCGGCAAAGCCTGAGTTTGACCACTGGCAATGGGTCAGTTATTGGTATCCACTCGGTCAAGTTATTCATTTTAAACGCGGGGTGTATCGCAGGGCTTTGCAAGAACTTGCCATTGATCTGCCCTTAAAAAAGGAGCTGATACTGCCAAAGCAAGATAACCATTTATTGATGGGCTAAGCTTAAATTTGGTGATAACGCTTTAAATTTAATAACCTAATAAATGCTTGATAAAAGGATACTTTTTATCAAGCATTTTTTATTGCCTGTTTTTAATGCCTTATTATTTGTTATTAATTAAAATCTTTACTGATTAACTCCGCTTTTGGCTGACCGTTGATAAGTTTTAGCGTTAAAATGCTTTGCGATCGCGTGCCGTAATTGAGTAGTTTATTGTCAAAATTAAACACCGTTGGCGCAATAAAAATGGACGACAACGCGGCTTCCATGGTTTTATCAATTCCGGTATCAGGAAGCTGATTAACAGGTGCAGTAGTAGCATCGCTTAAAATATTAAAGGCAATATCCTGCCAAGCGTTTTGGGCGCTATTTTCTATTTTCATTTCACTAAAACTAAAGCTTTCTGCAATCACCGGCAGCAACTCTTGGCGGATTCGACCGCGAAGGCGCTCGGTTTTAAACCAAGCGTCATCGATTTGACCGTTAGAGATGACATGAAGCCCTGAATGCAGCGGCGTTGGCGGATAACCACGATTGTTGACCATCACCGCTTGCTTGCTATCACCGATAATTAAATTAAACCCTGCAAAATCGGTCAAATTAATGGCTCGGGCAAATGCCATCGGACTTAACTCACTTTGCAAAAAATCGCTCACCAAATCGCCGCGCGAGCGCTGAAACTCGTTTGCTTGAACCCCATCGCGAAAGTTAAGCACGGCAGCAAAGCGACCATTTTGAGCGCCAGTTTTGTCTTGGTGAATGCCAAGCCAAGTGCCACCGCTTTTGTCATCACGACCGGCAACGATGGGTTTGTCTGACCAAGCGTGCAATGGCGTCGTTGGTCGCTCAAAAAACTCGTCGCGGTTGGATAATAGTACCAACGGTAAGTCATCAAATAACTGCCAAGCAATGGCGGCAATACACATAACACAGCCTTTTTAAGTTATCAGCAAAATGCTAAGTAATCACGTCATGCTATCATCTTCACTTATTATTTGCCCTAAATTTTGCTATGATAGTCAGCATTTTATACTGCCGAAACCGACGCTATGATGATTCATCCCAACTATAACCCTGTTGCCTTAAAACTAGGGTCACTCGAAGTCCACTGGTATGGGCTGATGTATTTGCTTGCCTTTGCTGCCGCTTATGGCTTGGCGTGGTATCGCAGTTCGCGCCGTGACGGCTGGTCGAGTGAGATGGTGTCAGATTTGGTATTTTATGGCGCGCTTGGGGTCATTTTGGGCGGTCGAATCGGCTATGTGCTGTTTTATCAGCTCGGCGAGCTTTTGCAAAATCCGGCGTATTTGCTCAAGGTTTGGGAAGGCGGGATGTCCTTTCATGGCGGCTTTATTGGCGTGATGCTGGCGATGCTTTTTTTTGCGCGAAAATACAAAAAAACGCCGTTTCAAGTTTTTGATTTCATTGTCCCTTGTGTGCCAACGGGACTACTTTTTGGGCGTATCGGCAACTATATCAACGGCGAGCTTTGGGGTCGGGTATCAGACGGCGGCTACAACTGGCTGACCTATTTTCCGCAAGCGGCAAATTTTGATTATCAACTGCTTGAAGCCAATCCAAATTTGCAAAGCCTCATGCTTGAGGTCAATGGCAACTATTTATTGCCGCGCCACCCGTCGCAGCTTTATGAAGCGTTTGCTGAAGGGTTGGTTTTATTTTTGGTACTTTGGTGGTTTTCCTCAAAACCGCGACCAAGAATGGCGGTGTCGGCGCTGTTTTTACTCGGTTATGGCTTATCGCGATTTATCATCGAATTTTTCCGGCAGCCGGACGCCGACCAAGGCTTTATTTTATTTGGCTGGATGACCAAAGGTCAGATTTTGACCGCGCCGATGATTGTTATTGGCATTTTGATGCTGATTTATGCTTATAAGCGCGGCATTTATGATTGGGGCAAACAAGCGGCTTATTAAGCTGCTAAAGATATTTTAAATTGAAAAACGAACAGTTAATTTTATGATCACAACGACCAACGAAGCGGCATATTTAGAACTATTACAGCAAGTTTTAGACCACGGTCACCAAAAAGGCGACCGAACCGGAACCGGAACGCTCAGTCATTTTGGCGCCCAATTGCGCTTTGATTTGGCAAAAGGCTTTCCTTTAATTACCACCAAAAAGGTGCATTTTAAATCGGTCGTTCACGAGCTGCTTTGGTTTTTAAGCGGCAATACCGATGTCAAATATTTGCAAGAGCGCGGCGTTCGCATTTGGAATGAGTGGGCAACGGCGGCGCAAACGGCAAAATTTAACCGCCGTGAGGGCGATTTAGGTCCCATTTACGGTCACCAATGGCGCAATTATGGCGCCACTAAAAACGCTAATGGCGATTACAATGCCGATGGCATCGACCAAATCAAAGCTGTGGTTGAGCAAATCAAAATCAATCCCAACTCGCGCCGCTTGATTGTCACCGGTTGGAACCCTTGCGAAGCGGATTTAGTCGCCTTACCGCCGTGTCATACGCTATTTCAGTTTTTTGTTGCCGACGGCAAATTGTCCTGCCAGTTGTATCAGCGTTCGGCAGATTTGTTTTTGGGCGTGCCGTTTAACATTGCAAGCTACGCGCTGCTCACGCAAATGGTGGCGCAAGTTTGTGAGCTGCAAGTTGGCGAATTTATTTGGACAGGCGGCGATTGCCACATTTATCAAAACCATATTGAGCAGGTTAAATTGCAACTGTCGCGCGCTATTTTGCCGCCGCCAACGCTTGAATTAAACCCTGAAATTGACGATATTTTTGCCTTTGAATTTAGCGATATTGCGCTTGTGGACTATGAGTCGCATCCAGCAATTAAAGCGGACGTTGCGGTTTAACACAAAATTTTAGCAAGCTTGGAAAAATAATTATGAGCGTTCAAAATATCGAAGTGGCGCAAATTGCGGCGGTAAGTGAAAATTACTGCATCGGTAAAAATAACGATTTGCCATGGCATATCAAAGCTGACTTGCAGCATTTTAAAAAAATGACGGCGGACAGTGAAAAAGTCGGTCAAGATATTCAGGGTATCGTCATTATGGGGCGTAAAACCTTTGAATCCATGGGGTCAAAGCCGCTGCCCAAACGCATGAACGTCATTGTCACCTCGCAGCAGGATTTTGCCGAGGCAAATGGCTTAACCGATTGTAAAAACATTATTGTGGCGCATAGCCTAGATGACGCGCTCACAAGGGCAACCAATTTGGCTAAAAAAGTGGCGTTGCCAACGGTTTGGGTCATTGGTGGTGAGCGCTTATTTACCGAAGCGTTAGATAGGACCGACCGCATTGAGCTGACCCACGTGGCAACCACAATTGACAACGGCGATGCGTTTTATCCAACATTGCCTGATGATTTTGCCCAAAGTCAAAAATCAGCTCAAATGCAGGACGATAACAGCGGTCTTAGCTTTCAATTTGTCACTTATCAGCGCCAGTCAAGCTAACTGAAAACCTCTAAAAAATTAGCGCTTGATAAGCTGCTATTCATGAAGCACTTTATAAATGGTTTTGGCAAGCACAGGGCCAATGCCGTTAACGCCGCAAAGCTCTTGTTCGGACGCCCCAAGCAGCTGCTGAATACCGCCAAAATGGTTGAGCAAATCGCGGCGGCGCTTTTCGCCAAGCCCTGGGATAACCTCAAGCACCGATGACGAGCGGCGTTTATCGCGTTTTTTGCGGTGAGCGGTGATGGCAAAGCGGTGCGCTTCATCGCGAATGTTCATGATTAAATGCAGCGCTTTACTGTCCATCGGCAAATCAAGCGGCGGATGGTCGATAAAATGCAGCACCTCAAGACCGGCTTTGCGACCCTCGCCTTTAGCTACCCCAATCAGCAAAGTGTCGTTTAAAATTCCAAGCGATTCCAGCACTTCTTTTGCCATATTCAATTGACCTTTACCGCCATCAATCAATAACAAATCTGGCAGTGGCTGCTTTTTATAGCGTCGCTCAAGCACCTGCTTCATCGCGGCATAATCATCACCGCCTTGGATACCGTGAATGGCATATTGGCGATAGTCGCGCTTGCGAGCGCCGCCTTGGTCAAACACCACGCAGCTGCCAATCGTCGCCTCACCCATGGTGTGCGAAATGTCAAAGCATTCGATGCGGTCGATGGTGCGATCGGTCACGTCCGCCAAAACGTCTTTGAGCGCATTAAAGCGCGCGTTTAATTCTAAATAATCACCCAATTTGGTTTTAATGGCGTTGTTGGCATTGAGTACCGCCAAATCAAGCCAATCCGCGCGCTGCTCGCGGACACTGGTTTTTATCACCACTTTGCTGTCAAAATGCGCGGCTAGTGCTTCACTAATGGCGGTTTGGTCGGGCAACTCATGACTTAAAATGATTTCGCTTGGCAAATCATCGGTCACTTGAAAGTAAAATGAGCTAATAAATTCGGATAGGTTTTCAGCAACAGGCAAGCTGCTGTCCACATCCGGAAAATAATTTTTACCGCCCAAAACGCGGCCGCCGCGAACGGTCAACACGTTTACGCAAGTGATTCCGGCTTGACTGGTAATAGCAATCACGTCCGCCTCCCCTTGAACGGTATAAACCGCTTGCCGAGCTTGAACCTCGCGCAGCATGGAGAGTTGGTCGCGATAAAACACCGCCTTTTCAAAGTCTAAAGCCTCGGCAGCCGCTTCCATCTTTTCAATTAAAGCATTATGGATATCGCTTGAGTCGCCCTTTAAAAAGCGAATGGTGTTGTTCACGTCCTCGTTGTACTCCTCAGGGCTGACAAAGCCCACGCAAGGCGCGCGGCAGCGTTTGATTTGATACTCAAGGCAAGGTCGTTTTCTGGCGCGAAAAAAAGTATTGCTGCACTGGCGCATTTGAAACATTTTTTGCATTAAAATGAGCGTTTCTTTTGCTGCGTGCGCCGATGGAAAAGGACCAAAAAAACGCCCTTTTTGATGGTTGCCCTTACCGCGACCAAACGCCAATCTCGGATACGGCTTATCGGCGGAAATAAACACATAAAGGTAGGATTTATCATCGCGAAGCAGCACGTTATACGGTGGTCGGTGCTCTTTAATTAGGTTTTGCTCAAGCAGCAGCGCCTCGGTTTCGCTGCGGGTGATGATGGTTTCAATATCATGAATCCGCGCCACCAGTGCCCGCGTTTTTGGGTGGTCGATGGTTTTAGCAAAGTAGCTGTTGACGCGGCTTTTTAGCGATTTGGCTTTGCCGACGTACAAAATATCGCCGTTTTTACCGAGCATTTTATAAACGCCGGGCAAATTGGGCAGCCGTTTGATTAAATGTTTAAGCCGTTTTTGCGTGTCATTGTTTGAGATGTCATCGACCATAATTTATCGCGCCCATGATTGCTTGAGCCTTATTAATAAGGACTTTTGCGGCAAATTGCAAGCTTTCGCCATAAGCTTACTGCCTTGATATTAACTGACAGTTAATGATAAAAATGCTGCCAAATAAGCGTTGTTATTATCAATATTTCACCCTTATTTTAAGCCCTGCCGGTCGTTTTTTAACCCAAGCAATAAATTTTTGCATCTCGCTATGCTCGCGGATTCGCTCAATGGTATGGTAATAATCAGCAAGTTCATGATTGGAAAATACGCGGTGAATTTGGCTGTGGCACGGCCTACAAATCATGGCAATGTCTGATTTCATGGTATCGCGGCTAAAATTGCGGCGAGTTCGCGATTTATTGTGCCGCGACTGCGGAATTAAGTGATGCCGCGTCAACGGCATGGTTCGAGCGCAAAGCTCACAAGCGCTTGGCGCGCGGTCATCGTCATTTGAGCTTGCTGCGGTTAACTGCTGCTGATTACTCATAACCGTCTTTCCAATTTGGATTGAGATTGGTTTTATAATAAAACGGTATAAAGTAAAGCTTTCTTAATCAAGCCCCCGATGATAGTAAGCTCGTAACTTAACATTAAAGATCATTGGTTACGCTTTAAGACTGGCGGGTGGATTTAATTTTAATTATGATAATGGCTTTTATTTTCTTACATTGAGCTTGCCCAACCATGTTGGCATCAGGATAGGTTATGAGTTTGCTTCCCAAAAATTTTGATAACTTAAAGCGCAAAGCCAAAAAAAATATCATGCCGCTGCTCACCCCCCATTTATTTAAACTTCGTATCAACACCTACGCGCCCTATGTTGGTGCCGGAATTAAAATTGATCATATCGACCTTGACCAAGGGCTTTGTGTGTCGAGTCTTAATTTAACCGCGCTGAATAAAAATGTGGTCGGCACCCAGTTTGGCGGCAGTTTATACGCCATGGTTGACCCGTTTTATATGCTTATTTTGATGCATCAGCTTGGCAGCAGCTACGTGGTTTGGGACAAAAGCGCGCAGATTGACTTTATTACGCCGGCAAAAAGTCGCGTTACCGCCAAAATGAAAATCCCAAGCTCGGAGCTGACCTTAATCCAAGAGCTTGCCAAAAATGGCGATCCGGTATTTCGCGAGTATCAAACCGAAATTGTTGATGACAAACAAAAAGTCATTGCCACGGTAAAAAAGACCGTCTATATTCGACTGCGCAAGTTTAGCCATTCAAAAGACCAATCCCGCAGCATTTATCAAGACAGCGACAATTAATAAGCGGCTTTGGCAACTGCTGAGCCAACAAAAACCCCAATTAAGCAATGCCTAATTGGGGTTCTGTCTTTTTTGGTAACGCTACTTATTATTAAATGATCTTAAAAATAAGCTTAACTTCGCAATTAAGCTTCAGAAGCAGTTTCAGCAACCGCAGCTTTTTGCTGAGTAGAACGACCGCCAAGCTTTTCGCGGATACGAGCTGATTTACCAGAACGCTCACGAAGGTAGTAAAGTTTAGCACGGCGAACAGCACCACGGCGTTTCACTTCAATGCTCTCAACGATTGGTGAATGCAATTGGAACGCACGCTCAACACCAACACCGCTTGAAATTTTACGAACGGTAAAGGCTGAATTTAAACCGCGGTTACGCTTAGCGATAACCACGCCTTCAAACGCCTGCAAACGCTCACGCTCGCCTTCACGAACTTTTACTTGAACGACGATGGTGTCACCAGGGGCAAAGCTTGGGTGCTCGCGCAATTGGGCATTTTCAATCACTTGAACCAATGGATGCTTGTTGCTCATGAGAGTACTCTCCTCACATTAGATGATAGAGGCTTACCGCATATCACCTGTTTTTAATAAGTCATCATATTTTGAGATAAAACATGACATAAAAAGGGGTTAAACGCTTATCATTAAATAAGCCATTTAATTCAAATTCAATTACTATATTTCAGTCTTGCATTTTTTTAAGCCAAGCGGCTTGCTCAGGCGTTGGGCAAAACTTTTCCCACAAATCCGGTCGCCGCGCTTTGGTTCGCGCCACCTGCTGATAAAAACGCCATTTGGCAATGTTGCCATGATGCCCTGAAAGTAAAACTTCAGGAACCCTTACGCCTTCAAACTCAACCGGCTTGGTGAAATGTGGACAATCAAGCAAACCATCAACAAACGAGTCTTGCTCTGCTGATTTGTCATCACCCATCACGTTTGGCAAGCGCCGAATCACGCTGTCCATCAGCACCATTGCGGCAAGCTCGCCACCGCTTAGCACATAATCACCCAGCGACACTTCAACATCAACATACGCTTGTAATAAGCGCTCATCAATGCCTTCATAGCGACCGCAAAGCAAAATCATGCCATCAAGCGCTGAAAAATCGACCACTTTTGCTTCGGATAACGTCTCACCTTGGGGCGATAAGTAAACCACGGGGCAATGCTCGCGATTTATTCGGCAACCAAACGCTTGCGCGCGCTGTTTTGCTTCATTAATGGCTTTTAACAATGGCTCTGCCATCATCACCATGCCAGGGCCACCCCCAAAAGGGCGCTCATCGACGCGGCGGTAATTGTCGGTGGCAAAGTTACGCGGATTTAAGCACTCTATGACCACCTGCTGATTAGCAATCGCGCGACCGCTGATACCAAACTTGCGAATGGCAGCAAACATGTCAGGAAAAATGCTAATTACCGCAAAATACATCCGCTTAAACCTTTGCTTACGCCATCAATAATCGCTTGGCCAATCAACGGTTACCGTTTTCGCCGTCAAATCGACCTGAATCACGGTTTGCTTATGCCAAGGAATCAAACGCTCTTCGGCATCTAAACTGTCTTTTGTTGCTGACACTTGCATGATATCGTGAGCGCCAGTTTCAAACATTTCAGTGATGTCACCTAATATTTCGCCTTGCTCATTGATCACGCGAAGCCCAATCAAATCTGACCAGTAATACTCGTCTGCTTCAGGCATTGGCAAGCTGTCTTTGGCAGCCCAAATGGTGACGCCGTTCATGGTTTCAGCAACATTGCGGTCAGGAACTTCTTTAAACTGCGCCACCAGACCGGAACCTTGTTGTCGCCAATTGACGACCGTCAGCGGCTTTAAGCCAACCGCAGTTTTCATCCACCAAGGGCTCATAGCAAAAATGTCACTGCGATTGTCAGTATTGCTAAACACCCAAAGCCAACCTTTGATGCCATAAGGCTTTTTGAGTTGAGCGATATTAATCATCGAATCGATGTCGGGCGTGTTTGCCATAACCTTCAACCTAGCTTTTTAAAACTAAAATTTGCCCAGTGGCAGATCCATCAGCAATTACGCTGATGCTTCTTCTTGAGCAGGCTTATAAGACTTTGCCAATGACGCGACGCGGTCTGAAGGCTGAGCACCTTTGGCGACCCAAGCGTTATAAGCTTCCATGTTTAAGCGAACGGCTTCTTCTGAACCTTTGGCAAGTGGGTTAAAAAAGCCAATGTTTTCAATGTAGCGGCCGTCGCGTGAGTTGCGCTGATCGGCAACCACAACTTGATAAAATGGGCGTTTTTTGGCACCGCCCCGTGCTAAACGAATAACTACCATGTGATTTCTCTCTTTCGTAGGTATACCAAAAAGGGCATAATTATAGCACAGTTTTTAATTATTGAACATCATCAAATTGTTTATTTTTAATGTCATAACAAGGGCTTAATCTGTTTTTTTAATGGTTTAAAGGCCCTGCCCACTTCTAGAAAGAACTTGAAGATTGCACTATACTTGACGCTTGCTGCTTGGTTTTTTAAACCCCTGCTAACCTAACGAGTTTCACTATGACCTCACCTGTTTTGTCATCACGACCGCAAAAGCGGCGCTTTTTTTCTCCTAAAATCGGGACAAATAAGAGCTGGTCAAACAGTTGGCTGACCACCTTGATGGTGGCTTTTATGGTGCTCATTAGCGTTGGGTTGTCGCTTTGGTTGTTTTGGCGCAGTCTTTATCTGCCAGAACTAAAAACCCATGCCCGCTATTTGACCAGTGAGCTGAATTTAATCAGTAATGTGAAAAAGGACTGGGCAAATGATCCAAAAATGCGCCTTTGGATTTATCAAAACTCCCATGTGAAAGTGGTTGAAAACCCCAATGAGTTTCCAGAAGTTGAAGATAAAGTATTTGTCGGCATGTTCACCGATGTTCTGCAAGATGAGATTGGTAATCAGCTTGGCAGACCCGTTGAGGTGTATTTTAAATTTAAGCCCACGCCGCAGCTTTGGGTTCAAGACAGCCGAGATGTCAGCTTTTGGATTCGTGAGCCGGTGGTTTATTATTCGCAATATAGCCCCGTGCTTTTGGTGCTGTTCTTATTAGGGCTGCCAATTTTGACCCTGATGACCATTATTTTACTGGTTCAGCAGTTAAACCGACCGCTGCGCCATCTTCAGCGCGCGGCTACCAATTATATCCGCCTAGGTCACGCGACAACCTTACCGACGCATGAAGGTCCTACTGAAATCAGACAAGTGAACACCGCGTTTAACCGGCTATTTACCACCCTAAATCAAGCGCAAAAAGAGCGTACCATCATGCTGGCAGGAATTTCTCACGATTTGCGAACGCCGCTAACTCGAATGCGCCTCACCGCTGAGATGCTCCCTGATGAGTTTTTTCGTGAAGGGCTGATTTATGACATTGAAGACATGGACGCCATTTTAGAGCAGTTTATTTCATTTATGAAAGATGGCTCAGATGAGCCGGTGCGCTTGACCAATTTAGACACCATTTTTAATGAGGTGATGATTCAGTTTGCGCCGCTTGAGTTTATTTACCAATCTGATTGCCAAAAAGCGGTTCCGGTGCGACCGTTATCGATTAAGCGCTTAATTATCAACCTTGTCAATAACGCCAATCGCTACGGCAAACCGCCCATTTATCTGTCTGCGACCATCATTCCCACCTTTATCGAGCAAGAGGATTTGGCAGATGACGTTATCAGTGAAAATGAAGTTACTAAAGAGGCGCAAGAGGAGCTGCTGATTTGTGTCCGTGACTGCGGCGATGGCGTGGCTGATGACCAATTAGAGCGCATCATGCAGCCCTTTGAGCGCGGCGAGACGGCGCGAACGACCCAAGGCAGCGGTCTGGGGCTTGCTATCGTGAACCGAATTGCAAGGCTACATCACGGAACGGTTGAGGCAATTAATCATCCGCATGGCGGGCTACAAGTTTGCGTTCGTATTCCGCTGATTTCCAAAGTTACGGGCAATGATGGTGACCAAAAAACAGAGCCATTACCGCCGCCGACCAATGTAATTAAAAGTGAGTGAATATTTCCTTGATTACTTTTTTGTACCAATAGGCGGCGGAAGGTATGCGGCACTGTTGCTAAACTCAATCGGCTGAGTGAGCGACTTATGGACTTGTTGAACGCTTTTACTGCGCTCAGGGGGCTTTAAAAATAAATAATAGCTGAGCATGACGGCATTTAACACCACCAAGCCACCAAACAAATAGGGCATATTTCCTCCTAAGTTCCTTCATTATTTTAGACGCTGCTTAATCTTCATTAAATGAGCGCTCGCTTTGCTCTTGGGTCAGCTCATCAGCAGCAATGGTTTGGGTTAATGGCTTGGCAGGCCAGGTCATGATAAAGCGCGCGCCGCCAAGGGTTGGGCTTTCATCCACTTTCATGCTGCCGCTAAACCAAAAGGCAATCCTTGAGACAATCGACAGCCCCAAACCATAGCCGCCTGATGCTCGCGTCCGGCTGTCATCAAGGCGCGAAAATGGAATAAACACCCGCTCGCGGTCAGCTTCAGGAATACCGTGACCATCATCTTCCACACTAACAAACGCGTTGCCTTTTTTCACATCAGCGCTGATGATGATGGTGCTATCGGCATAGCGTAGCGCATTTCCCGCTAAGTTCTGAATCACCCGATGCAGGTAACGCCGATCCGCAACAGCGGTCACTTTTGCCGCAGGAAGCTTGGCAACAATCTTGATTGGTTTTCCTAAGGCATTGGTTTCGCGCTCAATTTGCTCAAGCAATTCGCGCAAGTTGACCGCTTCCCAATCCAGCTTAGGTGAACCTTCTTCAAGTTTGGCATAGGTTAAAATTTCATCAATCAAACCATTTAACGACTCAATATCCTCGTCAATATAATCGCGCTGCATAAAGCGTGACTCTTCATCATCGGTATCAGCAAGCATATCGACCGCAAAGCGAATCCGCGCCACCGGCGTTCTAAGCTCATGGGACACGGCTCGGGTCAGCTCGCGCTGCGACTCAATTAAGCGCTTAATATGCGCGGTCATGGCGTTAAAGGTTGCAGCAAGCCTTGCAATTTCATCTTGACCAATCACTTGAACTTTGGTGTCAATATTGCCTTTACTGACCTCATTGACCCCAAGCTGAATCAATTGCAACTTGCGCTCAAGTGGGAAAATCAGCGCATAAACCCCAAGACTGATTAAAAACATACTGATTAGTACCATACTGACAATCAGATTCAGCGGAAACGGGTTAAATAGCGGAATCGGTCCCATTAAAATCGCCATGTCATTGATTTCTGAGGGCACAATAATGCTGATTGAGGAATCACCTTGGCTGTTATTGGTATCTTGAAACATAATCACCACCTCATCGCGGCGAATTCGCGATAGCTGATCACTGTCAAGATTGAGCGCATTAACCGATTTGATCTCAAGCGGAAAGGAAAATTTTTCCTCAAGCTCTGCCAAACGGTTGCGCTTTGCCGAAAGTGTTGGATAATAGGACAAGTCATCGAGCAAAAACACCGCCATCGCCCGAACTTGCTGCTCGGTCACTTGTAAAATGCGAACACTAATCACCGTGTCCTCATCAGGAAGCTTATGGTAAACATCGGCATAGCTGAGTTTGGATTTGTAGCGAACCACCGTATCCCCGCGATCAAGCCGGCGCAGCTCACTTGAGGTAAAGTCAACCTCTTTGATTGGCAACATTCGAAAGGTCGAGCCAAACAAGCTGCTGGCATCAGACAACCAATACTCGCGCTGAGTTTTGGTGTCTTGATGTACAATGCCTTCACTCACCAAATAAAACGCTCCGGTTGCCATACGCTCGCGGTACGACTGAATGCGCTCTTTATTAATGGTATCAAGGAGCAATTGGGCGAACAGTGCCACGCACAAACAAACGATAAGAAGCCCGCCATAAATGCGGACAAAAATGCTGTGTTTTAAGGAAGAAGCTAAAGACATACGCTACTAAAACCAATACCAAAATCAATCAAGAGTTTTATCATTAAATTATCAACGCTTAAGCAACCCAAAGGCGTGCTTAGAATATCAGCGCTCATTAAAGCACATAAAAACCAACTTCGGTCAAAATCTTACCAATTTGCCAAGAAAAAACCAGCGCGGCGCTGGTTTTTTTAAATCATCAAGAAATTGTTAAGCGATTATCTCAATTGCCTTCTTTGACAAACAAATAACCTTTACTACGAACGGTTTTGATGCGTTTTGGATTTTCAGGATCATCGCCGATTTTTGGACGAATTCTGGAGATGCGAACGTCAATAGAGCGGTCTTGACCGTCGTATTCGATGCCGCGAAGGCGCTCAAAAATGTCCTCCCGCGATAAAATACGACCGGCGTTTGACGCCAAAAGCCACAATAAATCATATTCAGCGCTGGTAAAGTCCACCAACTCATCACCAAGCATCACCGAGCGACCGCCATTATCAATGATCAAATCGCCAAACTCAAGGCGCTGCGGAACGTCTTCTGATGGTGCGTTTTCTGAGCGGCGCAATAAGGCGCGGATTCTGGCTAAAAGCACGCGCGGCTGAGCCGGCTTTGCCACATAATCGTCAGCGCCCATTTCAAGACCAAGCACCTGATCCATATCTTCGGTTCGCGCGGTCAGCATCAAAATAGGGTTTTGAAAATGCGGTCGCACTTCACGGCAAACGGTCAAGCCATCGCTACCAGGAAGCATCACATCAAGAACCACCAAATCTGGCTGCTCGTTGACAATTCGGCGAATAGCACGGTTGCCATCGGTTTCAATGGCCACTTCCAGACCGTTTTTCACCAAGTAATCTTGGGTCAACATCGCTAAGCGCTCATCATCTTCAACGATTAAAATTCGGGGGGTGGTATCTTCTTCATTCATTGTCATTGTTATGTCCTCTAATGAGTTGGGTCAAAAAAAAGCTAGGCAAATGCTTCTGATCGCTGATTGCCTACTTACACTGGCCTCACCTAAAATGGCACAATTCACTGGTTACGCAGTGTTGTCTTGGTCACACAGTATACTATCAAATCTAGCGATTCTTATACTATAGCTTATTTGTGTTAACAAAACCTATAAACAATATTGGCAAAAGCTTTAGTTTGCGTCCAAGAATTAAGGAATGGATTTTCATCATTCTTTGCCATAAAAAAACAGCCCAAAATGGACTGTTTTTTTCTTAACCAACGATTAAGCGCGGTTTTTAAATTTGCGCAAGGTTTGCAATTGCGCCACCGATTCAGCAAGTGAGGCAAGCGCAGCATTGGTTTGCAAAGTATCTGATTGATTGACCAGCATCTGCTCGGCTTTTTTACGCGCCTCAATAATTTTACTTTCATCAAGGTTATGCGCGCGAACGGCCGTATCAGCAAGAACGGTGACCATTTTTGGCTGAACTTCTAACACGCCACCTGACACATAAATGACTTCTTCATCACCATTAGCCGTTTGAACACGCATGGCACCGGGCTTTAATAAGGTGATGAGCGGGGTATGACCGGCAAGAACCCCAACTTCGCCTTCGCTGCCGGTAGCGATGAGCATATTAATCTCACCTGAAAACAGCTCTTCACGAGCGCTCACGATTCGGCATTGGAATGTGGCCATGATTAACTCCTGAGCTTAACACAAATGGTGAATGAATTAAGATTAACCATTGCGTCAATTCGCAAACTGGCGCAATGGTTGATTATTAACTTAAGCCGCCGCTGACTTCATTTCTTCCGCTTTGGCAACCACTTCATCGATGCCACCTGCCATGTAAAACGCTTGTTCTGGCAAGTCGTCGTATTCACCGGCAATGATGGCTTTAAAGCTGGCAATGGTGTCACGAAGGGCAACGTATTTTCCAGGAGCGCCGGTAAACACTTCCGCGACGTGGAACGGCTGTGATAAGAAGCGCTGAATCTTACGAGCGCGGTAAACCACAAGCTTATCTTCTTCGGACAATTCATCCATTCCCAAAATGGCAATGATGTCTTTTAATTCTTTATAGCGCTGAAGCACTTCTTGAACGCCGCGAGCTACGTTGTAGTGCTCTTCGCCAATGACTTGTGGGTCAAGCTGACGTGAGGTTGAATCAAGCGGGTCAACCGCAGGATAAATCCCTTGTGAGGCAATATCACGGCTCAAAACAACGGTCGCATCCAAGTGAGCAAACGTCGTTGCCGGCGACGGATCTGTCAAGTCATCGGCAGGAACGTAAACGGCTTGAACCGAAGTAATCGATCCTGATTGCGTTGAGGTGATTCGCTCTTGCAAAACGCCCATTTCTTCAGCTAGCGTTGGCTGATAGCCTACTGCCGATGGCATTCGACCAAGCAGTGCGGACACTTCGGTTCCTGCCAACGTATAACGGTAAATGTTATCAACGAACAACAACACGTCACGACCTTTGCCAGTAGCTGGGTCTTTTGAATCGCGGAAGTATTCTGCCATAGTAAGACCAGTTAACGCCACGCGCAAACGGTTTCCTGGCGGCTCATTCATCTGACCGTAAACCATCGCCACTTTTGATTTGCTAAAGTCTTCAGTGTTGACAACGCCGGCTTCTTGCATTTCGTGGTAGAAGTCGTTACCTTCACGGGTACGCTCGCCCACCCCTGCAAATACCGACAATCCTGAGTGCTTAAGTGCAATGTTGTTAATCAATTCCATCATGTTGACGGTCTTACCAACCCCTGCACCACCAAACAAGCCAACTTTACCACCTTTGGCAAACGGGCAAAGTAGGTCGATAACCTTAATTCCCGTTTCTAAAAGCTCAGTGCTGTTTGACTGTTCAGCGTATGTTGGTGCTTCACGGTGGATTGACCATTTTTCTTCGGTAGGAACGGGGCCTGCTTCGTCAATCGGGCGACCAAGCACGTCCATAATTCGACCAAGCGTTCCGGTTCCAACAGGAACAGAAATCGGCGCGCCAGTGTTGCTCACCGGAAGGTTACGTTTTAAGCCTTCGGTAGATCCCATCGCAATAGTTCGCACGATACCGTCGCCAAGCTGCTGCTGAACTTCAAGCGTGGTGTCGGTGCCGTCAACTTGCAGGGCATCATAGATTTGGGGGACGTCGTCACGGTTGAATTCAACATCAATTACCGCGCCGATGATCTGTACAATACGACCGCTACTCATCGCGTTCTCCTTGAAATTCTAAAATTAGGTAGTCAGTTAAGAAACGGCTGCCGCGCCGCCAACGATTTCCGAGATTTCTCGGGTAATCGCCGCTTGTCGAAGCTTGTTATAAACCAACTGTAAATCGTTAATCAGCTCACCGGCGTTATCGGTTGCCGCTTTCATGGCGACCATTCGTGAGGACTGCTCAGAGGCGATATTTTCCATCACCGCTTGATAAACAATCGACTCAATATAGCGGCCAAGCAAGCCATCAATTAAGGTTTTGATGTCCGGCTCGTAAATATAATCCCAGCTCAACTCGGTTTGAATGGCGCTTTCTTCGCCACCAAAGGCATTTTCAGGCAGCGGCACCAATTGGGTAACCGTCGGCTTTTGGGTCATGGCATTGATAAACTGGTTATAAACCACATAAATGCGGTCAAGTTTACCATTAGCATAGTCATCAAGCATCGCTTGAACGGGTGCATTTAACTGCTCAAAGGTTGGGTTGTCGCCATAATCGGTCACCGCTGAGGTCACGCGACCGCCAAAGTTTTTAAAAAAACTGACGCCTTTTGAACCAATGACCGCAAACTCTGCCTGAACCGACTGACCTTCATAGCTTTGGATATTTTGGGTTAAGGCTTTAAATAAGTTAATATTTAAGCCGCCTGCCAAACCGCGGTCTGAGGTAATCACGATATAGCCAACCTTGTTGACCGCTCGCGACACCATATACGGGTGTTTGTAATCGGATGACGCATTCACCAAATGCGAGATAACCCGGCGCATACTGTCTGCATACGGGCGCCCCAATTCCATGCGATCCTGAGCTCGGCGCATCTTACTTGCCGCAACCATCTGCATGGCGCGGGTGATTTTTTGGGTGCTTTTAATACTGGTGACTTTGGCACGAATTTCTTTTAAGCTTGCCATAATGATTCCAATATAAGAGGATTAAAAAGCATTGGCGAGGCTGCGCTTGCTGGCACTTCGCAATCCGGATTGCGTTTTGCTCATCGTAGCACAAACTGCGGTGCTACGATGAGTCAATAAAAGCAACCGGTTATCTTACGTTCTTAACAGTATCTTAATAACTGTGGTTTTGTTTAAAGGTTTCAATAGCGTGCTTTAAACGATTGGCAATGTCATCGTTATAATTTGCCGTCTCATTAATTTCAGTCATCAAGTCGTTTTGCTCATCAAACATATAGCGAAGATAAGCAGCTTCAAACGCGCCGATTTTTTCAACCGGAATGTCTGATAAGTAACCTTCGTTTGAGGCAAAAATTACCGCTGCTTGCTCAGCAATTGACATCGGCTGATATTGTTTTTGCTTCATAAGTTCAGTGACGCGCTCACCGTGGTCAAGCTGAGCTCGGGTGGCATCATCAAGGTCGGAGGCAAACTGAGCAAACGCCGCAAGTTCACGGTACTGAGCCAAAGCGGTACGAATACCACCAGACAGCTTTTTAATGATTTTGGTTTGCGCTGAACCACCAACTCGCGATACCGAAATACCAGCGTTCACCGCAGGACGGATACCAGCACTAAACAGGCTTGATTCTAAGAAAATCTGACCGTCAGTAATTGAAATCACGTTGGTTGGAACGAATGCTGAAACGTCGCCCGCTTGGGTTTCAATAATTGGCAATGCGGTCAATGAACCCGTTTTACCCGTCACTTCACCATTGGTGAATTTTTCAACGTAAGCGGCGTTTACGCGAGAGGCGCGCTCAAGCAGGCGTGAGTGCAAGTAAAACACGTCACCGGGATAGGCTTCACGACCTGGCGGACGACGTAACAGTAGTGAAATCTGACGATAAGCTACCGCTTGTTTTGATAAGTCATCAAACACAATCAAGGCATCTTCGCCGCGGTCGCGGAAATATTCGCCCATGGTGCAGCCAGAGTACGGCGCGATATATTGCAGCGCAGCAGGCTCTGATGCTGATGCCACCACAACGGTGGTGTATTCAAGGGCGCCAGTTTCTTCAAGCTTGCGAACGACGTTAGCAATCGTTGAGCGCTTTTGACCAACGGCCACGTAAACGCACTTAATGCCAGAAGCTTTTTGCGCAATGATGGCGTCAATCGCCATGGCAGTTTTACCCGTTTGGCGGTCACCAATGATAAGCTCACGCTGACCACGACCAATAGGAATCATGGTATCAACGGCTTTATAACCGGTCATTACCGGCTGGTCAACCGATTGACGGTCAATAACGCCTGGGGCAATTTTTTCAACTTTGTCGGTCAATTTGGCATTGATCGGACCTTTACCATCAATTGGGTTTCCTAGCGCATCAACAACGCGGCCAAGAAGTTCAGGGCCGACTGGAACTTCTAAAATACGACCGGTACAATAGGCTTTTTGACCTTCTTGAAGTGGCAGATAATCGCCAAGAACTACCGCGCCTACTGAGTCACGCTCTAAGTTAAGCGCCATACCATAGATGTCGCCTTCAAACTCAATCATTTCGCCGTACATGGCATCTTCAAGACCATGAATCTGCACGATACCGTCCGATACTTTGACAATCGTGCCTTCATTTTTTGCAGTTGCACCCGCATCAAGGTCTTGAATTCGCTGCTTGATCAGATTACTGATTTCCGCTGGATTCAATTGTTGCATTGCCTTGTTTCCTTTAATAATGATAACCCGACCATTGACTTTGCGTCACAGCCCGCAGAACCTCTGCGCTGCAAATTAAGCCATGAGTTGTGATTTTAACTGTTGTAACTTGCCGCGAACCGAATCATCAATGACTTTGTCGCCAATCTTGATGGTCGCTCCTGCCAAAAGACTTGGGTCTACGGCTTCATGGATCACCACACTTGCGTTCATTGAGGCGGCAAGTCTTGACTGAAACATCTCACGCTGAGCGTCGGTCAAGGGATACGCAGAAGTCACATAAGCATCAAGCTGCTTTAAGTTTGAGGCTTTATGGCGGCGAAAATGTTCATAAACGGCAGGAAGCAGCGCTAAGCGCTCTTGCTCTGCCAGTTGTTGGATAAAGTTTGCAAGCTCAGCACTCACGTTTTGATAGTGCTCAGTGTTTTCGCCATGACCTTGGGTGGCATCAAGCAGCTGCTTTAGCGCCGAAGCATTGTCGCCTGCAACGTTGCTGTTATAAAGATCGATTAAGGCGGCTGATTTCAGCTCAGCAGAAACAGCAGGATTGTCAAGCCACAACAAAAAATCGTGATCATTGACAATGGTGCTGGCAATGAATAAGAAGTTTTCCCACTCATTGACCACGCCATGCTCATGGGCATAGTCAAACGCCGCTTTTGCGTAGGGTCTTGCTAAGGTTGATAAGTCAGCCATATATCCTCACTATTACAGCTTTGCCGCTAGTTGGTCTAACATGCTGGCGTGTTTTTGCGCATCGACTTGGTCTTGCAAAATCTTTTCAGCGCCAAGAACAGACAACTCAGCCACTTGAGCACGAAGCGCTTCACGAGCTTGATTGATTTCTTGATCAATCGCTGCCTTTGCTTGCTGACGAATGCGCTCGCCTTCAGCTTGGGCTTGAATTTTTGCGTCCTCAACCAACTGGTTGGCGCTTTTGTTGGCTTGCTCAATCAAAGCGGCGGCTTTTGATTTTGCCAAGTTAAGCTCTTGCTCAACACTTTGCTCGGCACTTGCCAAATCTGCTTTTGCTTTTTCAGCCGCGCTTAAGCCATCAGCAATTTTACGTTGGCGCTCATTGATGGCATTAATTAAGGGTGGCCACACGAATTTCATGCAAAACACCACAAATATTGCAAAAGCAATGGCTTGACCGACGATGGTAAAATTGATATTCACGTGATCACCTCTTTGTTAATGAAAAATCAGTGTTATTGACCGTGCTTGATCTTTATAACGATAATTGTCGTGATGCCAGACTCAAACCTATGATTAGGCAATAAGTTCCCACGGTTTGTTATGAGTTATAAAAACCAAACACCGTCAACTGAGCCTTCAAATTAACCGGCGAGAGGGTTTGCAAATAACAACAGCATCGCAATACCAACACCAATCATTGGAACGGCATCCAGTAGACCTGCGACGATGAACATACGAGTTTGCAACTGTGAGCCAAGCTCAGGCTGACGCGCAACCCCTTCTAAGAACTTGCCGCCCAAGATCGCAAAGCCGATGCCAGTGCCAAGAGCACCAAAACCGATAAGCAACGCCACTGCGATAACTGTGTAACCACCTAATACTGGATCCATTGATGTATCCTCATTTACCTATTGAAAGTCTAATTAATGTTCGGTTGATGACGCAAGAGACAGATAAACTATCGTGAGCATCATAAAGACGAACGCTTGAAGGGTAATAATTAAAATGTGGAAGATAGCCCACGGTACAGACAACGCCCATTGAATCCAAAATGGCATTAGGGCAATCAACACAAAAATCAGCTCACCGGCATACATGTTACCGAACAGTCGTAGTCCAAGTGAGATAGGTTTTGCAATTAACGTCACAAACTCTAAGATAAAGTTGACGGGAATGAGTACAATTTTAGCAATTGGGTTTTTGGCGCTAAATGGATGCAAGGTCAGCTCGCCCACAAAGCCGCCCAAACCTTTTTCTTTGATGCTATAAAAGATGATCAGCGCAAATACTGAAAACGACATACCAAGGGTGATGTTCGGATCTGTGGTTGGCACAATTTTAAAGAACACATGATGCGGGTCATGACCCATCATCGCGCCGACTTGACCTGCCAGACTTGGAATAAAGTCAATCGGCATCAAATCCATCAGGTTCATTAAAAAAATCCAAACAAAAATGGTCAACGCAAGCGGCGCAACCAGCTTTGATTTGCCACTATAAGAGTCGCGAACGTTGCTGTCGATAAATTCAACAATCATTTCAACCGCAGCTTGGGTTTTGCTTGGAACGCCTGAAGTCACTTTTTTGGCAACTGACCAAAAGATGGCGCAAAATACCACCCCAAGACCGATTGACCAAAGCATGGAATCAAGATGAATGGCATTAAAGCCCATCCGTCCTGCTTCCTCAGCAGTATGGGCAACAGTCCAACCCTCGCCTGGCAAATAACCAAACGTCCAGTTAGTTAAGTGATGAGAGATATACTCTGATGATGTCTGCTCGGCTGCCATAATGTAAGCTTCTTATTAATCAACGATTCAATCAACTACCAAAATCTTGGTTGTTACAGCGATGTTAAAACGGTTGCTACTGCCGTTTTACTTATTAAACCACTGCTAACCACCAACCCATCTTGCTTTTATAAATACCTATTTTTAAAGGTAATTTTTCGGCTTTAACAAATTTTAGTTATCAAAAAAGGGCTTTTGAATAATCATCAACCAGCCCTTTGGTATTCACACATAAATGCTTTGTGTTTCTTTGCTAATATCCTTTTAGCAAGATAATGAGTCAATATGTCGCGTTTAAACAAAATATTTAGCTGTACATATTAATGCAGCGTTGTTATTGTGTAAAGTCAATTATTTACTTTTTATCCTTTGTGACACTAAGGATTCTGCTGTTAGCGTTTAGTTATCGCACTTTACACGGATAAAAAAATTGTAATTTATTTAATTTTTGGTTGAGCCTTGATGATTTCCTAAAACAGCCGACAAAATATTATGAGCCAATTGCATGGTGATAAAACCAAAAATAAGGGCTGCTGCGGATAAGGGCTTAATGAGGGTGAAAATCAGTACAAACCCCAAAATAATAATAAGCCACTTTGCCATCTGACCTCGGTACAATTGGCTGACAATTTGCCGGCGCGCGCGGTATCCTGAATGCCAAAACACAAATCGTGTAAACACCCACTGAGCCACAAAGCTTAATAAAGCCCCTAAAGCGGCGCTTTTGGTCACGATGCCGTGACTGTTAAAAAAAAGCGTTTCTAGCAACCCAACACTTAAAATCACTGCTAACAATAGCCAAGACTGCTGCTTGCTATAAGCTTGAAGGTTCAGCGTTGACTGACGCCGCGCCGGCTTTGTCATAAGCGATCCTAAAGCTTGTTAGGGCGCACTTGGATCTGGCTTTGCCCAAAATAAAACGCCCCCATTATAAGGAGGGCGCCGCGCTTAAGCAAGTAAAATGTGACGTTTGTCAACCAATAAAAAAACCAGTTTGCAAGCGCAATAGATAGTGATCAATTTCAATCAGTTATCCACTTAACTTTTTACTAAAAGATTTGCTTACCGGTCAAGATTTAATAAATCCTGCTAAGGTTGTGCCCGTGAATTTAAGCTTGATTAAGACGCACAATCAGAAATTTGCATCGCCATGGTTTTCCAACCGCTTACAAAATCTTGAGCCGCGCTTAGGTCTTCTTCTTGAACCGTGACGTTGACCGGTTGCAATTTTGCCAGTAAGCCTTTTTTGGGCGCGCCTTCACTGATTAAGCACATCTGTTTTTGTGGTCGGTGATCACTCAACCATTTAATTTGAGTCGCCGTGGGCTCTAAATGATGGTCAGTGCTTAAACTTCCTGCAAGCTTAAGCTTAAGCGTGGGTTCTAAATAATGATAGGCATCGTGATATGCCCAGTAGGCGCTTGATGCTTGAGAGCGTTGAACGTCTTTGATTGCTTGATCCATATTTTTGGCAAATTTTCGCGCATTGCTTTCATATTGCCCTTTATTTTTAGGATCGGCGTGGCTGTGAATGACGGCAAGCGCCGCTGCAATGGCTTTGGCATTTTGTGGGTCAAGCCAAATATGCGGGTCTAAGCTGTTTTTAATTGGCGCGCCTTTAATATCACGAAGGGGGAAGCGGTTAAAGGCGCGAAATTTAAATAGTGAAATGCTATTGGGCGCTTTATTAAGCGTTGGTGCTAAATTGGCTTCTAACGGCTTGCCAAACCAAACCACAAATTTGCTGTCTTGAATGGTTTTGATGTCCCTTGGGCTGATGGCACCGTGGTGACCGACCTCTCCTGACTGCAAAATCTGGGTTGCTGGCGGCGCAACGCCTTCCGTGACGGCTTTACTTAATAAGTAAAGCGGATAGTTACTGACGCTTACCGGTGAGGTGTTGGCGGCATGAGCCATGCTACAACTTATCGCGATCAAACCTACAAGGAGTGCGCCTCCTCGTTTTTTAAACTTGGGCTTGATTTGATGATGACCTAACATAGCGGCGAGCACTCCTACTTGATAAATTTTGAAGGGTTAAGAACCATAACTTGGATCATGGCGGCAAGTAGTTAAAAAATTATCACCAAGCCAACATGATCAAAGATATTATGTTATACTATAACAATAAAAAAGGGTAGGATTAATTTTTTAAAAAGATGGTAAAGCCACGCCGGATTGTTACAATAGCGGTCAAATTCAAAGTTATGACATGGCAGTTTTTAATCGCCAGCTCAGGTTGATAACTGCCATAGGATAAGTTTTGCTTAAAAGATTGCTGAAGATTTCCTCGTTTCAAGGAGTGCGCCATGAGTCAAAAGCCATGCTGTAATCACATTCATGATGTCCAACAATTTAGCCATGATGAGATAAGCGCACGAATTTTGGCAGCAAAAACCGATTGCGCTCGCCGCGGCGTTCGTTTTACCCCGCTGCGTCAGCAAATTTATCAGCTGATTTTGGAGTCAACCACGCCAATTGGCGCTTATGATTTGATCACTCAGTTGCAGCAGTTACGGCTCAACCAAACCGCTGAGGCTCAGGATAAAGCTAATAAAAACGTGGCACCACCAACGGTTTATCGCAGTTTGGAGTTTTTATTGAGCGAAGGCTTGATCCATCAGCTCACGTCTTTAAATGCTTACGTGCCCTGCTGTCATCCGCGCGATAAACATACGGCGGCATTTTTAATTTGTGAATTGTGTCAACGCGTTCAAGAATGTAGCAGCTTGCCAGTTCAAGAGATCATGAGCTTTGCCAAAAACGATGCCGGATTTTTGGTAGACCGGAGCGTGATTGAGCTTGGCGGTCGCTGCAAAGCGTGTCAGTAAGGCGGCTTGATAAGTCTTATTCACCTATTTGTCGATTATTTTTAAGTCAGCTTTTTATGCCTACTTTTTCTGATAATAATTTTGCTGAGCCACTCGATAGCATGGCGTCGCCTAAATTGTTAAGCCTTGATAACGTCAGCTATCAAATTGATCATCAGGTGTTACTGAACCAAATCAGCTTAGACCTTGCGCAACATGAAACCATCAGCATTATTGGTCCAAACGGTGCGGGAAAATCAACGCTGATTAAATTGATTTTAGGACTAATTGCGCCAACCTCTGGGCAAATTCAGGCTCATTTGCCGCTGCAATTGGGCTATGTTCCGCAGCGCTTTAGCGTGCCGCCAATTTTGCCGCTTCGGGTTCAAGATTTACTCAACCAAGCAAAAAAAGGTTGTTTAAGCCAAAGCGAAAAGGCGTTTGTCTTTACCCATCTTGACATGACCCCGCTGCTCAATCAGCAGCTGCGGCACTTGTCAGGCGGTGAGATGCAACGGGTACTTTTGGCAAGGGCGCTGCTTGAAAAGCCCAATTTGCTGATTTTGGACGAGCCGATGCAGGGTCTTGATCCTGATTCGGAAGTTTGGCTGTATCAGTTTATTGACGAGTTGCCGGAGTTTTTGCGCTGCGCGATGGTGGTGGTATCGCACGATTTGCATTGGGTGATGAAAGGCTCGCGCCGGGTGATTTGCTTAAATAAGCACATTTGCTGTCAAGGTCAGCCCAGTGAGCTTGCCATTGCTCCTGAATTTCAAAAGCTGTTTGGTCATCATTATGAGCAGCCCTACGTCCATAAAGCGCACCACTGTGAGCATCACGCCCCGCAAGAGTCGCTACTCCCAAAAACGGAACATCATTTATGAGCTGGCTTTCAATCATCGCTCCGGCTTGGATCGCAGGAAGTATTTTGGCGCTGCTGTCAGCGCCGCTTGGCTGCTTGGTACTTTGGCGGCGGATGGCATTTTTTGCTGATGCCTTAGCTCATGGTACGCTGTTTGGGGTTGGCATGGCGATTTTATTTCAGCTGCCGTTAGGGCTTGGGGTGGCACTGGTCAGCATTTTGGTGGTATCAGGGCTGGTATTTTTGGATGATGAGCGCTTGCCAAGTGATGCCGTGCTGTCGGTGGTGGCAGTGACTTTGCTGTGTTTGGGACTTTTGACCTTAACCCAATTGACCAATCAGCAAGCCAATGTGTTGGGGTTTTTATTTGGCAGTTTATTGGAAGTTGATTGGTCGGATTTGATCATTTTGGCGGCAACGACCGTCATTGGATTGATTACGCTGGTTTATATTTGGTCCGCACAAATCAAAATTGCCACTTATGAGCCGTTGGCAAAAATCCAAGGCATTCATCCGTTAAAGCAGCGGCTATTTTTTATGGGGCTTTTGGCAGGATTTTGTGCGATTGCGTTGCAAGCGGTCGGCAGCTTACTGATCAGTGGTTTGTTGGTGCTTCCGGCATTAACGGCAAGGCTTTTTGCCAACAATCCCAAACAGATGGTAATTTTTGCGATGATTGCAGCTCAAATTGGGGTCACCTTTGGCGTTTGGAGCAGCGTTTGGCTTGATATTCAAACCGGTCTTGCCATTGTATTAATTTTAGCGCTGATATTTTTAACAACCTTTATCACTGTCAAAATAATTTTAAAAAAATCAGCCGCTTAAAGCTAGAATTAACAGAGATTTCGTGCTATAACCCTGCTAAACGCTCTTTATTGTTATTAAAAATTGCTGTTGTTTTGGCGCTAAATGTTAATATTTACTTAATATAAGATTGTATTAACTTATCACGGTTTTGTGGTAATTTTGGCTTTGAACTTTAGGACTTAGCTTATGTCATTACGCACCTACCCTGCCGACTTTATTGCGACGCCAGACGGTCAGCTGAACGTCTTGCAATTATCAGATTTGCATATTGAGACGCTGTCGGCGGCTGCCAAACCGACTGCGGATTGGCATAGTTTAAACTGCTGTCAAAGTTTTGAATCGCTGCTCAATCAAGCCTTACAAGAGCCGGTTCGCTGTGATTTAATCTTAGTGACGGGCGATTTGGTCAGTAAGATTTGCCCTGATATTTACAACCATATCTTTAAAGTATTAGAAAACACCAAGTTGCCTTTTGCTTGTGTCGCCGGCAATCATGATGTCACCGATGAAGTTGGCGCTCACTTACCGTTTCATCAGCGCACCTTTTTGCCTACGGCTGCCGATGAGCGCCTACTCAGCCGTCACGTCATTGAAAGCGAGCACTGGCAACTGTTATTGATCGATTCGGCAATCCCTGGAAAAGTGTCAGGGGAGGTCAGCGCAAGCGATATTGATTGGCTCAGTCAGCAGTTAACTCGCTGCCAAAAGCCTGCCGTCATTGCCCTTCATCATCACGTTACGCCCATGGACTCAGATTGGATTGATGAGCATATCGCGGACAATGCGGAGATGTTTTGGCAAAAGCTTGGCAGTTTTGCTAACCTTCGGGTCATTGTTAGCGGTCATACCCACCAAGAGCACGTCAAGCATCAAAATGGAGTGACGATCTATACCACCCCCTCAACGTGCTATCAGTTTAAGCCGCTTGAGGACAACTTTGCGGTTGATGAGGACGCTCGCCCCGGCTACCGATGGTTGCAATTAGGCAACAATGGACAGGTTGCAAGCTGGGTCAAAAGAATGGATACTTAGACTTATCATCACCCTGACCGACAAGCGCAGCAATCACTGCCAGTATAGTGATCATATAAAAATAAGGCGCAAAAAAAATACCGGCAGGATGATGAGTAACGGTTAGGACAAGTTATCATTTTACCAAAAGTCTGCCTTGTTATTTTGGGCAAGGATTGTTATAACCCGCCAGTTCGTAGTGATTGTGAGGAGCGTTGCGTTAGCAACTCGTTTTATTGCCATTATTTGAAAAATTAGGATACCGATATGAGCACCTTGACCACCAACCCAAATGAGATGAGATTTGCCCCTTACACGCCAGCTGAAGATGAAGAGTACATGTCTGAAGCTCAGCTTGAGCATTTTCGCGCCATTTTGCTGGATTGGAAGGAGCAATTGATTGGCGAGGCCGACCGCACCAAAACTTATATTCAAGATGAATCAAGCGCCATGCCTGACATCAATGACCGCGCCACCCAAGAAGAAGAGTTTGCCCTCGCCTTGCGCACCCGTGACCGCGAGCGTAAGTTAATCCGCAAAATCGACAAGTCCATTGCCGAAATTGACAATGAAGAGTATGGCTTTTGCGAAACTTGTGGCGTTGAAATTGGGCTTCGCCGCTTAGAAGCCAGACCAACTGCAACTCAGTGTATTGACTGCAAAACCTTATCAGAAATCAAAGAGCGCCAAAACCAAGGTCATATTTAAGATCTAACGCCTTGAGCTCAGTTACCATAAGCGACCTAAGTTAAGGTCGCTTATTTTTTTGCAAAAATTTCTGCTAAACTTTTTATCGTTATATTAACCCTCAATGGTGGCTTTTATGCCAAACTCTCACCAAAAACCAAAACTTCATTCCGCAAGCCCTAAAGCGCAGACTAGACTGCCGATTGGTCGCTTTGCGCCCTCGCCGACCGGTGAACTGCATTTAGGATCGCTGACCACCGCTCTTGCCAGCTACTGCCAAATTAAAGCTATCGGCGGGCTTTGGCGACTGCGAATCGAGGATACTGACTTTGCGCGCTGTGATCCTCAGTTCAGTGAGCAGATCTTAATAGATTTAGAAGCGCTTGGGCTATTTTGGGATGGCGATGTGATTTACCAGTCTGAGCGCACCGACATTTATAATGAGTTTTTAAATGATCAGCTTGCGCCATTGACCTATGCCTGCTCCTGCTCAAGA
The DNA here is from genome assembly GCF_055397455.1 of Psychrobacter sp. GTC18467. NCBI lineage: Bacteria > Pseudomonadati > Pseudomonadota > Gammaproteobacteria > Moraxellales > Moraxellaceae > Psychrobacter > Psychrobacter sp. GTC18467. The sequence continues at coordinate 1,517,821 of NZ_AP038920.1, read as the reverse complement.
AAGCAGTTGGCGGACTATTGGCAAAAGCAAGAAAAGCAAGCCAAGCAGAGACAGTCTAAAAGCGCTCAAGCTCAAGCGCAAACGCTACTTTACAATCACGAACCAAAAAGCATTCAAGAGGCTTTGGTTCGCAGTCAACGCTACCCACGGCTTTGCTTAGCTCGTCACCTTGATAAACCCCATCAAAAACTGCGCCTTCAGCTTCCTGATTTTAGCATCGGCTTTTTAGATGGCATTCAAGGTATTCAATGGCAAAATCCGCAGCAGACGCTTGGTGACATGGTGGTCAAACGCGCTGATGGCATGATTAATTATATTTTAGCCGCAAGCATTGATGATGGTCTGCAAAACATCAGCCACATCATGCGCGGCTTAGATATTTTGCCAATGACAAGCGCGCAAATCGCCATTTTAGCGGCAGCAAATTTGCCAAGTATCGATTGCTGGTATCATTTACCGCTGATTTGTCACCCTGACGGTCAAAAGCTGTCCAAACAAAATCTTGCCACCCCGATTGACACCCGTAACCCAAGCGCGTTGCTGCAAACCGCCCTTGGGTTATTAAAACAGCCTGCCGTTGATAGCGATACCCCAGAGCGCATGTTGGCTCAAGCGGTCGCGCAATGGGATAATAAACCTTTGCAGCAGCTGCACGTGTTAAACGCGCCGCCAAGCGTTGATGGCTAAAAAACAAGCTAATAATAGCGGCACTGACTGGCATCAATTTTGGGAATTTCTTTCCAAATTTTCAGCAGCACCGCTGCCATAATCAAGCTGATCACCATCGATGAGCCGCCATAACTAAAAAATGGCATGGTTAAGCCTTTGGTCGGCATCGCGCCCATATTCATCGCCGCGTTAATCGTTGTTTGCGCAATAAAAATAATCGCAATACCAAAGGCGGTGTAACTCATTCGCATTTGCTTATGTTTTAGCGCGTTATAGCTGATTCGTAAAGCACTGCCAATAATGACCGCCTCAAGCAGCAGCACCGTTAACACCCCTAAAAACCCAAGCTCCTCACCGGTGATTGCCAATAAAAAGTCGGTATGCGCCTCCGGCAAATGCGACAACTTTTGAACGCTTTCGCCGTAACCCACGCCCGTAAACTCGCCGCGACCAAAGGCAATCAGACTTCGCGCCAGCTGATAATCGGTATCTTGAATGTCATCAAAAGGGTCAATAAACGACAGCACCCGCGTTAATCGATATTGCGCAAACAAAATCGCCATTGCCGCAAGCGAGCTTAAAATTGCCCCTAAGGCAAAAAACAGCTTGTAAGGCGTTCCGGCAATATAAAAAATGGTAAATACCGTTCCTAAAATCACCACCAACGAGCCAAAATCCGGCTGAGCAAGCAGTAATACGGTTAAAATTCCCATTACCACTGAGATTCGTAAAAAGCCGTCCCAACCGTTACGCACCTCAAACGAGCGCCGAACTACAAAATCAGCGACAAATAAAATCACCACGATTTTTGCAAGTTCAGCCACCTGAAAGTTAAGAATTCCTAAATCCAGCCAGCGTTTGGCGCCATTAATCGGCGTTCCAAAAATAAGCACCGCCAGTAATAAAAACCCTGTCACCCCCAATAAAATAAACTGCGCTCCGGTTTCGTACAACCAGCGCAGCGGCACCAAAAAATAAACCAGCGCCGCAAAAAATAGCCCAGCGGTAATATAAGTCAGCTGTCGGTTAAAAAAATACAGCTCCGATAAATCACGGGTCAGCGCAAATGGAATCGACGCTGAGGCGACCATCAATAAGCTTAAGACCAAAATGCAGCCCAAACTTGCCAAAAGCAGAGACTGGGCAGAGGGCCAAGATTGCCAGCGGTCGCTTGCGTCATTGTCGGTAGTTTTTTGCACCAACCGCGATAAAAAAGAAGTTGCCATAATATTGATTACACTAAAACAAAAAGCTTATTGATTATAAGAGTTGATAATCAGGAAAGCTGCTATTATGACTGACAACCGCTATCAAACTCAATCAAAACAAGGCATTAACGCTATTTTTTTAATCCCCAAAGCGCCAAACCAACACTTGCGCGGCTCACATTTTCCGCTTACGCCATCATCTTATGAACCTGTTGAACAAAACACTCACCGCGATCGGAAAAGTTTTTAAACTGGTCAAGGCTTGCGCAAGCCGGCGACAACAGTACCGCTTGCACCTGCGATAAGCTGCTTTGAATGATTTGGGGAATGGCTTGCATGGCATTGTCAAGGGTTTGACAAGATTGCAAACTGATTTCGGAATGCAGCGCAGCTAAGTCGGCGGCGATTTTTTTGGCATCTTCACCAATCAATATCACGTGACTGACATACTCATTAATTAAGGGCACAAGCTCGCTGAAATCTTGACCTTTACCTTGACCGCCCAAAATGAGCAGCAGCTTACCTTCTTTTGGGGCATAAACCGCGCCAAGACCTTCGATTGCCGCCATGGTCGAGCCGATATTGGTGCCTTTTGAGTCGTTAAAATAATCTACCCCTTGATGATGGGCAATAAACTGACAACGATGCTCAAGCCCTGAAAAGCTTTTTAGCGTCGTTAGCATACCCTCAAGCGGCAATCCAGCAAGCGTGCCAAGTGCCAACGCGGCTTGGGCGTTTAATAAATTGTGACGACCTTTGATAATCAGCTCATCCGCAGAAAGCAGTTTTTTATGACCTTTGACCAAAAAGGTCTGACCATTGTCAATCATCAGTCCAAAGTCATCCCCCGTTGGCGCATCAATGCCAAAGCTTAAGCAAGGCAAGTCTGTTGCCAATAGCGGCTTGGTCATTGGGTCATTGCGATTGACCACCACGGACTTTGCTCCTTGAAAAATGCGGTGCTTGGCTTGATGATAGCCAAGCATATCATGATGGCGGTCTAAATGGTCGGGCGACATGTTAAGAACGGTCGCTACTTGCGCGTTTAAATCGGTCACGGTTTCTAATTGAAAACTGGACAATTCAAGAACGGCAAGCTGCATATTTTTATTCTCAAGTAAATTAAGTGCCGGAATACCAATATTGCCGCCAACACCGACGTTAACACCAGCATCTTTTGCCATTTGCCCAACCAAAGTGGTGACGGTACTTTTGGCGTTTGAGCCGGTGATGGCAACCATCGGCACGCGGTTGGCATCACAAAACAGCTGAATGTCGCTGACCACCGGAATGTTTTTTGCTTTTGCCGCTTGAATTGCCGGCTGCTCAAGCGAAATACCAGGGCTGATGATAATTCGGCTTGCAGCTAACAACAAATCTTGGTCAATGCCGCCAAATTTTTGCGGCGCAATATTGCTTGCTAACTGTGAGGCAAGACTTGGGGCAGCGCTTTGGTCCGTGACTGCCACCTGAAAGCCTTGCTGGGCTAAATAATTGGCAGCAGAAAGTCCAGATTGACCAAGACCGACCACCACTTGCAGGTTTTCAGGGTTGTTTAAAGTGAGGTTAACATCAGTCATGGTTGCAAATCCTTATTTTGGGCAAAGTTGTTAGCAAATATGTTGGTAAACGCTGCAAAAGCTATGATTGGCGCAAGCTTCAGGCAAAAAGCTGATCGGCATAACGGCAGCGTTCAATTTTCGGTACTTGTTTTTGGGCGCTTTATGCTATGATGCGCCTAATTTTTTGTGATAAAGCCGCTTGGCAAGGCTTATTATAAGTTAAGTTTTGCCAATTTGCTTTTGATTCGATAAGCTGAGTATGACCTCTTTTTTTGATACCATTCGCGATGAGTGGTTTTCCAATGTTCGCGGTGATGTGCTGTCAGGTCTGGTGGTGGCGCTCGCGCTGATTCCTGAAGCGATTGCCTTTTCCATCATTGCCGGAGTTGACCCAAAAGTGGGGCTTTATGCGTCATTTTGTATTGCGGTGGTCATCAGCTTTGTGGGTGGCAGACCGGCAATGATTTCGGCGGCAACCGGTGCCATGGCACTGGTTATGGTCGATTTGGTGGCGGAGCATGGCTTGCAATATTTGCTGGCGGCAACGCTGCTTTGCGGCGTCATTCAAGTGGTCATGGGAATCTTAAGGCTTGGCAATCTGATGCGCTTTGTGGCGCGCTCGGTGGTGATTGGCTTTGTAAATGCGCTTGCTATTTTGATATTTTTGGCGCAATTGCCTGAATTAAACCCGCAAACCGCAGGCGTTGGTTTAAACGTTTATTTGATGACGATTGCAGGGCTTGCGATTATTTATCTGTTTCCACAGCTTCCAAAAATCGGTAAAATTATCCCCTCGCCGCTGGTTTGCATCGTTGGGCTGACAGCGGTTGCTATGATGCTCAATTTAGACATTCGCAATGTCGGCAATATGGGTGATTTGCCCAACTCGCTGCCGGTGTTTTTATTGCCCGATATTCCGCTCAATTTGCAAACGCTATTGATTATCGCGCCTTACTCATTTGCCCTTGCCGTGGTCGGACTTCTTGAATCGATGATGACCGCCACCATTGTTGATGAGCTGACTGACACGCCAAGCAGTAAAAATCGCGAGTGCCGCGGTCAAGGCATTGCCAATATTGTCACCAGTTTTTTTGGCGGAATGGCAGGCTGCGCGATGATTGGTCAGTCGATGATTAATGTCAAATCCGGCGGCAGAACGCGGCTCTCAACGCTGATTGCCGGTGTGGTGCTGCTGATTTTGGTGGTGTTTTTAAGCGATTGGGTGCGCCAAATTCCGATGGCAGCTTTGGTTGCGGTGATGATTATGGTGTCGGTTGGCACGTTTAATTGGCAATCGATTCGCGAGTTTAAAACCCACCCGACCTCATTTAACCTCGTCATGCTGTCAACGGTAATCACCACCATTGTCACCCATAACTTAGCTTATGGCGTTTTGGTTGGGGTGCTGCTCTCGGCGCTGTTTTTTGCCAATAAAATCGGTCAGTTTTTAACGGTAATGAGCGAATATAGCGAGGATGGCAACACGCGCTATTATTACGTTCAAGGTCAGGTGTTTTTTGCCTCAACGTCGCAGTTTTTGGCAAGCTTTGACACCAAAGAAGCGCTTGACCGCGTGGAGGTTGACGTAAGCCTTGCCCATTTTTGGGACGTCAGCGCCGTGGATACCCTTGATAAATTGGTGATTCGCTTGCAGCGCGAGGGCACTGAGGTCAAAGTGGTGGGGCTAAATCACGCCAGCCGGACGCTGATTGATAAGTTTTCTATCCACGATAAGCGGGATATTGGTCTTCTTGATTGATTGAAGGTGAAAAAAGGTGCGATGGTGAGTCAGTTAAAGCCTGATAGCGTGATTGCTTGTTTAGATAATCCCAACCACGTTCAAGCGGTTCTTGATGCCAGTCTTTGGGCGGCAGCAAGAATGCAAGCGCCGATTGCGCTCTTGCACGCGGTTCCCAGTCTGCAGCAAAAAGCAGCGGTTGATTATTCAGGCTGCTTAAATGTGAATGATGAAAGTCATCTTTTAGACGCGTTTACCAATCATGAGCAGTTGAGTAACGCTGAGCTAAAATCCAAAGCCAAAGTGCTGCTGGCGCACGCCGAAGCTTATTGCGAGGAGCAGCAGCACAAGCGCAAAGTTTATGCCCTGCATCGCCACGACAGTTTGGCAGACAGCCTTGATTATGTCGATAATTACTCAAAGCTTGTGGTCATCGGTCATAAGCTGACTTGTAAAACGCCGCTTGCGCAATTAATTCGCATGAGCCATTGCCCCATTTTGGTCACTCACGCGCCGTTTGTCGCGCCAACCCAAGCCCTATTTGCCTTTGACAACCGCGCCACCGCGCAGCGGATGCTCAATTGGCTTTGTAAAACGCCTTTAATTCGCGCCTTAACCGTTCATATCGTCATGGTTGGCAAAGACACCCCCGAAAATGTCGATGCCCTTCGCGAAGCTTATGCCAAATTAAAGCAGTCCGGAATTACCTGCAAAAAAGCCTTGCTTGATGGTCGCGACGTCACCCAAACCCTACAGCGCTACCAAATGGACAATAACATCGGGCTACTGATGAGTGGCGCCTTTGGGCAATCGAGGCTGTTTGAGCTGATTCAAGGCAGCAACACCAAAAAAATGCTTGAAGCCACCTTGATTCCTTATTTATTATTTCCTAAAGTCTCACTCGATGAGCCGCTTTAAACCTTGTGGCGGTGATAATAATTCTTAAAAAAAGTGCCCGCCTTGTTCATGGCAAAGTTGGTTATAATAAGACGTTATTTTAGTTCTGCTTTGCTTATCGCGCCTTGGCTTTGATTGCTTGCCTAAAACTTATAAGGATATGATTATGAAGCTGGTTACGGCTATTTTAAAACCCTTTAAACTTGATGATGTCAGAGAAGCCTTGTCCGAAGTTGGGGTTCAAGGGGTTACCGTCACTGAGGTTAAAGGTTTTGGTCGACAAAAAGGTCACACGGAATTGTATCGCGGCGCGGAATACGTGGTTGATTTTTTGCCAAAAGTAAAAATTGAAGTTGCCGTCACTGACGAGATGATGGATGCTGCCATCGAAGCCATCACCCGCGTGGCAAGCACCGGCAAAATTGGCGACGGCAAAATTTTTATCACCAACCTTGAGCAAGTCATTCGCATTCGCACTGGGGAAACCGGCGCGGACGCCATTTAAACGGTCAGCTTTTTTGCTTTGTCCATAAAAAAATCCTGAATCACCTAACGTCATTCAGGATAGGAGTTAACGGTTAACTCACGGTCTTACTTTTTTTGCCACGTTTGCGACCTTGAAAACGGTCCTAAATGACCTTTTAAATTTAAGGTTGAGCCGTTTAAGTTTGCCGTTAATCGGTAAGTTTTGTTTTTGACAGGGTCGGTGATGGTGCCGCCGCTATATTTGCCATTGCCATCAGCTTTTAAGCCGCTAATGACGGTTTGACCAACGTACTGTTTGGCTTTGGTCGTTGACCCTGCAATGATTTTTCCGGTAAAGACGCCGCCGCTTTCGGTGATTTTTACCACGGCTTTTGGCTGACCGTCCTCGTAAGTTTGCCACGTGGTGTTGGCAAGCGGGTCAGCGGCAAAGGCCACGCTTGCAAGCCCCATTCCTACAACAGCTAACGCACTTTTGATAACGAATTTCATAATTTGACTCCTGTCATCACATGACATCAATAATGCCGGCTAAAATTGGCAAATCATGCACAATTTTTTGGCTTAACTCCATTATAAGCAATTTTTAAACTTTACCTAGTAATTTTTTATAGAAAATTTTTACTATAAAATCAATACTCTAGCCCAAATTTATAAAAAAGGGTTTTTAATTTCATGGTCTGGTAAGTCATCATTAGTTTTTGACTTAAAACTGTTGCTTAGGTAACGCTCATCATTTTCAAACGCTTTAATCAGCTTACCGGTCAACTCATGCAGCTGTTTTGCCGCTTCAAACCCCGCCACATCAAAAGTGACGTCAATATCGCCATAAATGATGACTTTATCGGTTTGGTTTTCAATGACCAAATCCCCGATTTGCATACTTTGGGAGTCATTGGCAAAAGGGTCAATCATAAAAGCTCCTTGTAAAACTTATCCTATTTAAGCGTTCAGCTGTGCCAAAACCCAATCCACAATCGCGGTCAAAAACATCAGCCAAGTCGGCGCTTCGTTTTTGCTGGGACTAGGCGATGGGGAGTGGCTGCCATCAAGCGGCAAGTCAAGCTCGGAAGCTTTTACTGAATGATCAAGACTGGGCAGGACGTCAACGCCGGTTTTTTTCGCCAAGCTGTCAACGCTAATCACCTCAATGCGCTCAGATTCGTCATTGGGCGCAAAATAAACGCCGGCTTGATTGAGGGAGGGGATATAAACGGCTTTGTAAAAATGGCTTGGCACAAGAACGCGACCTTTGAGCGTTTTGACATTTTGGTCTAAAAAGGTGACGCCGGTCACGGTGTAAACCTCGCCGTATTGCAGCGCCAACTGCCGCGTTGCCGTCTCGATATTGCGCCAAATGTAGCGGTTATTTCGCGGCGATTGCGGCGCAATATTGGCAAGGCTAAAGCTGTCATATTGCTGAGCGCGGGTTGCCATATTGCCATTGGGCGCTAAATGACCGCGGTCAAAGCCAGATTTAGAGTAGTCGCTTAAGGTTGCGCGCATGGCTTTGGGCAGGCGGCTTTCTTCGTGAAAGTTGTCCTCGCGGCTGATTTTTTTGGCGTCATTGATGCGCTTTTTGGTCAAGTGCTCAGCCGACCATAAGGGCGTTTTGGTAACGCCAGAATACATCACCGCAAAACCGTTAAAGCATAAAGGTTTGGTGTCGCGGGTCAGTTTTTTATTGGTAATATTTGGGTAAATACCTTGATAAAACGACGCGCTGCACTTGGCTAAATCTTCAGCCAAAGCTGAATTGCTGCTGGCAAGCAAAAGCACAGTTATAAAAACCGTCGTGAAAAAGTGCAAAAACCGTTGATAAAATATCTTCATAGCCGCGCTTGTTAACTCATTATCTGTCAATAACTAACGGTTATCCTAGCAGCCAACGCGCCTGCTGCAAAGCGCTGATTTGATAAAATTGTAGGATTCAGCTTGGCTTTACGTGACAACGCTTGAAGATTTCGCTATACTAAGTTCTCAAAAAACTGGGCGCTCAAAAAAGCCGACCGGCTTTTGATTTGGTGAAGTGGCTGAGTGGTCGAAAGCGCACGCCTGGAAAGTGTGTATACGTTAATAGCGTATCGAGGGTTCGAATCCCTCCTTCACCGCCAATCTTATGAAATCTCAATAAATTATAAGTTTTCCGAAAAATTCCTACCTTAAGCTTCCTTTAAACTTCTATTTTATATAGCTGTTCCGCGGTAATCGTGGGTTTTTGCTTTATTAGGCAATAGCTAAATATATTCTTAAAATTAATACTACGATCAGGGGAATTAATCCAAGCCAGAAAAATGACGCCCAATTAAAGCGCCATTTTTAAAGATTAATTGCTGATTTGGATTATTGCCGATTAACCTCGGTGGTGATTGGGCTGTTGGTGTTTAATTTTTGCATGAGGTGCATGGGCAGCTTTTTTTGGCTGATGCTTTGGCGCTACCACTTTTTGCTTGCCATGATAGACTGGTTTATGCTTATTATTAACCTTAATATGTTCTTTTTGATGATGAATTTGAGGTGCATGCGGCTTGATAGGCTGCGGGGCGGCATTGGCTTGACCCAACATGGCAAAACAAGCGGTGGCGGCTACTACTGAACTTAATAAGATATTTTTCATTATCATTATCCTTTGGCGTGATCACCGTAGTGATCGTAATTAATGGCGCTTTTATAATACAAACGTCGCTATCGACCTGTTAATAATAATCAATATCAACGTTAAGTAGCTTCATAAAAGCTAAAGAAAGGTAAAGATAATCTTGATAGTTGTCTAGAATGCTACGGTTAGCATAATTTGGGTGATATTTTCTAACGACTCGCCCTCATAAAACCAAAAACCTGAGTTTTTATTGATTATTAGCGGCTAACTTCCCAATCCGCCGCGCCATAAATTGCATGATCGTTTTGCGTATAAAGCGCCCAAAGCGCATTGCCAAAATCAAAATGCCACCACTCGGTCGGTAAATTGGTAAAGCCAACTTGGGTCATGACCTGATATAACAATCGGCGGTAATAACACGCCTCACTATCAGGAAAGCTTTCATAATACGCCGTGTGCGAGCGTGAGCTAGGCTCATCAAAGCCCGATCCCAAATCAATCCAATCGCCAGTTTTGGTATCAAATAAAGTGACATCAACCGCGCCGCCGGTTAAATGCGGGCTGATAAAATTTGGAATAATGGGTGCGACAAAATCAAGCAGCAATTGCTCTTGCTCAGCCAAACTTAAATGGGCGTAATCGCGTTTTATCATCTGCCTGATTTCCTCTTGAACGCCGCGTTGAACTTCGCGCGAACGCCAACCGTCAAGAACCACAATTCCTAACTGCTCGGGCAACAATTCGGCGGCTTGCTGCAACTTTTGCACCACCGACAACCTTGCCACGCAACTATCAATAGCATCTGGAATTTGTTTTGCAAAGTAAATCGGATAAGACTTTAAGCGCTCGTGATTAGGAATAGGAATAAGCGTTTCTTTATTATCGACAATAGGAACTTGCTGGGTAGCTTGCCAACTGAACTGCGGCAAATTTGGAATCTTTGGTAAAATCATATTATCCCTTATATTAACAAACAAAAATTAACAAAATTTATTTTAAAAATAACACTAAAAAAGCCATTTTCAACACCCTAACTTACTAAGCCAGCGAGCGCAATATACTGAATTTGTACAAGATGTTATTAAGATGTAAGCATCACGGCATTATAGAAACGGCAGGGCTGATATGCCGCTAAAATTGGATTATAGTAGGACAATTAACCCCAATTACTATTTGAGGAGTACATTATGAAATCATGGTCACTGGTAAAAGTCTTTGGCGTTAGCGCAGCAGTTGTCGGGCTAAGCGCTTGCGCCGGAATGCCAAACTCAGGTCAGAATATGGTCAGCCAATTCCCTGTTGAAACGGCGATTTTAAACATTTATACCCAATCAAGAAGCGAAACGTTAACCGCAAACGTTGGCAATAAAACGATGACCGCTGACATTCGCGTGACCCCAAAAGGCAACATGCGCTTTAACAACCGCACGGTTCAAGCAGCAGAAATCAGCACGATTAACAAAATGAACGGTCAAGTGATCAACCGCTCAGCAGCAACCAACTATTTTACCCTAAGCCCGCTGACCTTTTACGGCTTTACCGACAATCAAGGTCAATACTCCATCGCCACGCAAAAGAGCGCAATTCCGAAACTGGCAAGCGTTGGCGCCTCAAACATGCTGATTAAAGAGGACGTTTATCGCGACAGCAGCATGCGAAGCAAAATCGGCACCTACAATCAAAGCTGGTCGCTTGCTCGCGATAGCAACAACACCGCTTGGTTTTGCATCGATACCACGGACAATTTAATCGCCAGTCAACCGCGCGAGGGCACATCAAGCGAGTGCTACAAAATCAACGCTCGCGGCGATATTCTTGCCAGTAAAGTGACATTAACCCCGCCTGCCGGTAGCGGCAATCAGGTGATTACGTTTACCAGTAATTAATGGTTAAAACTTTTAACCTTATTATCCAAACTTATTTTAGCCTTGCCATTCAAAAAATCTTTGGGTGGCAATTTTTTTCATCAACAAAGTGATTTGTTATCCGCTTATTTTTTTGATTTTGCCGCTTGAATTCCGCCCCAAGTCACGGCAGCTACGCCTATCGCAATTAAAGTTGCACCAAGTAGCAAACCTTCTGGCGGTCGCTCGCCTTGTAAAAATACCGCCACCGGAACGCCAACCACCGCGCCAACTGCCCCGAGCAAGCTTAATAAAACAGGACCACCCGTTTTTTGTAATAAAAATAATAATAAAAACTGACCGGCAAAAATAAACGATTGCACTGCGATAATGGCAAGCGTTTTTGCATTATGATAATTAACTGCCAAAGAAAAGTTTGGCAACAGTGCCATGAGGGCTAAAAGTAACGCCGCTGAAATGAGCATCCCCGGCACAAGCGAACTGGGTCGGGCGTTATCCGGCCAGCGCAATGTCCGATAAATATTACCAATGGCAAGCAGCACAGGACCACAAAGCGCAATAATAACCCAAATCGCACTGGTATTTGGCGCCGAAAATTTATGCGCCGCCAAAACCCCTGCGCCAAAAAGGGCGGCTGCAACGCCAAACGCGCGCAAGCTATTAAAGCGCTCAATGCCAAGCGCCAACGCGCCAAGGTAAGTCAGCAGCGGCGGCAAGGCTATCATCATCGCCACAAATCCTGCGCCAACGTGCGGAATGGCAGAAAAAAATATCAGATTTGACCCCGAAACGCCGACCAAAGCAGCAACGATATAATATTCAATGGCGCGGGCGCTCGTTGGCAAGCGCTCACGGCGAAGGATAGACAGCAGCGTTAGCAGCACCGCCGCGCCTAACAGTGCCCAGAATAAAAAGGCAAGCGGCGTGAGCCCAATGGTAATGGCAAATTTGGCTAAGTTGGTCGAAATCCCAAGCAGCATACCGCCTGACAACAAACAGCCAAAAGGAATCAGCCACCAATGTTGTCGCGAAAACTTCCTTGATTGATGATTCCCCATGCCAATGTCCTTAATATGAGCAAAGTTAACAGCGTACCATGCTCTATCGCGGCAAGCATGATAAGCTTGTGATTTATTTTCAATAAAACCACAATTATTTTAATGATTTGATGTTATCCGCCCTGAACATCTTTTATAATAGCGCTTATTATCTTTTGGCTGTTCTTTTTTGATTATCAGGAAACTGCATGAGCCCATCGCCAACTTCCCCTCGTTTACCTGAGCTGCTTTGCCCTGCCGGAACCTTTAAAAATATGCAGTATGCCTTTGCTTATGGTGCGGACGCCGTTTACGCGGGTCAGGCGCGATATAGCCTTCGGGTTCGCAATAACGATTTTGACGAGGACAATTTGCGCCGCGGGATAGAGTATGCTCACAATCTAGGCAAAAAGTTTTACGTCGTCGTTAACATTCAAGCTCATAACGCCAAGCTTGCTACCTTTATCGAGGACATTCGCCCAATTGTTGAGATGAAGCCGGATGCGCTCATCATGTCGGACGCCGGAATGATCATGATGGTTCGCGAAAACTTTCCTGACATTGACATTCATTTATCGGTTCAAGCCAACGCGGTGAATTGGGCAACGGTCAAATTTTGGCAATCCATGGGAATCAGCCGCGTGATTGTCTCGCGAGAGCTGTCCATCAAAGAAATTGGGCAAATTATCGATCATGTTCCCGACATGGAAATCGAAGTTTTCGTTCACGGCGCGCTTTGTATGGCGTACTCGGGTCGCTGCTTGCTGTCCGGCTACATCAACAAACGCGATGCCAACCAAGGTACTTGCACCAACGCTTGCCGCTGGAATTACAATACTTATCAAGCGGTTGAAAATGAAACTGGCGATATTGTTCCGCTAACAAGCGCTCAAAATGAGCTTAAAAATTCAAGCGTTCAACAATTTGCGCCAATCAATACGCCATCTGACCAAGTTGTCCTTTTAGAGGAGCAAAACCGCAAAGGCGAGCTGATGGCAATGTTTGAAGACGAGCACGGCACCTATATCATGAATTCCAAAGACTTACGCGCGGTCGAGCTGGTTCCCGATCTTGTTAACATGGGCGTTCATTCGCTTAAAATCGAAGGTCGAACCAAATCGCACTATTATGTTGCCCGAACGGCTCAAGTTTACCGCCAAGCGATTGATGATGCGGTGGCAGGAAAGCCCTTTGACCAAAGCTTGATTACCGCCCTTGATGGTCTTGCCAATCGCGGCTATACCGAAGGCTTTTTGCGCCGCCACGTCCATAGCAGCTACCAAAATTATGACTTTGGCGCATCCAAAACTGACCAACAACAATTCGTTGCTGAAGTCATTGAAGTCAGTCAAGACAAATTAACCCTTGAGATTAAAAATAAATTAAGCATTGGTGATACGATTGAAATTATGACCCCAAAAGGCAATTTGACCACCATTTTAAGCGAACTTTGGGATAACAAAGGCAACGCGATTGACGCCGCGCTTGGCTCAGGCTGGCAAGCAACAATCCGCAATCCGTTTCAGGACTTAAGCGCTGACGATTTACAGTTTTCCTTAATCATGAAAAATATTAACGCGCCAATTTATTCTTAATTTTTAGAAGATTTTCTCAAACTCGGTCAAAAAGGCGGACTCATCATGGCGTTAAAAATAACCAAAGATTGCATCAACTGCGACATTTGCGAACCCGAATGCCCAAACGATGCCATTTTTTACGACCAAAAAGGTCAAAAAACGTATGTGATAAATCCTGAGCTTTGCACCGAATGCGTCGGCTTTTATGACGAGCCAACTTGCGATAAGGTCTGCCCGATTGATTGTATTGTTAAAGATGAGGCGCATTTTGAAACGCCAGATGCGCTGTTAGCGAAATATCAAAGGATTTGGGGGAAGGCTATTAACGTCTAAATTTTTATATATTTTTTAAGTCAAGCTATCGCCCTCAATATTGAGGGCTTTTTTTCAGCTACGTTTTTTTTAGGACACCACTTGTCACTAAGCTGACTTACAATCGTTGAAAAGTTAGCAATAAGTTCCTAAACCTTGCCGATAAATGATTAAAGCCGAGGCGTTTTATGTCCCTATTCAAAGATATTTTTGCAAACAAAAACAATGAATTAGCCAAAATAGCTGTCAGTGATCGTCAACCCCATTTTGACGTTCAAACACCGATTTGGCTGATTTATGATTCGGGCTATCAGCTTGACATCAATGGCACGGCTATTATTGAAGACCCAACAGGGCTTATTAAATTCTTACGTTTTAAGGGTCGCGCCATCATTAAGCAGCGGCAAAGTCTCTCAAAACTTACTGGTCAGCGCCGAATTGCGCCCGTAATTTTTTATGAAAAAGACTACCGGCACTGGCAAAATAAACGGCTCGTTTACTAAGCTTAAGTTCAAAAGCGATAAGAACTTATAAAATCAATTCCCCCCTGTCATCAGTTAAAGATTAGAAATTATTTTATTAATAAGATTAATAATTATAAAAAAAAGTGTATAATTATGTTTGTGTATCAATTTAGAAACGATTTGCAACTAAAGGTAAGCAAACGTATAGAGAACTCCCATGAGCCAAAAGAACCACGAACGACTTGCCATAAGACTGACTGATATTATCGTCCGGCTCAACAATGGCGAACGTTTAGATTTAGAGCAGTTGGCTGTGGATTATGGCGTTTCCATGCGAACGCTGAGACGTGATTTTAAAGAGCGCCTTGCCCATTTGGACTTTGAAGAGTGGGGCGCAAGATTTTATCGCCTCAATAGCAATAAGGTGGGTTATTTAAACTTAACTGAAATCAAACGCTTTGCGCGCTTTGCCAGCGTTCAAGATTTGCTGCCAAAAATAGACCGGCAATTTTTTCATGACAAGCTTAATCAAAGCGTAGTGGTCAAAGGCTTTGCTTATGAAAACATTCAGCAGCATACAGACGACTTTACTGCCATCACCGCCGCCATTCAGCAATGCCAAACCATGGAATTTAGCTACCGAAAAGTTACCGACAGCGCCAAAAACACTCAAGCCAAGCGCTATCGCCTTGAGCCGTATCATCTGCTCAATAAAAATGGCATCTGGTATGTGGTCGGTCGCCAGCATGAGCAGACGCGGACGTTTTGCTTTACCCGAATTAGCCAATTGACCGTCACCGATGAACATTTTGACTGCGATTTGGCAGTTAAAGACAGCATTGTGGAAACGGACAGTTTGTTTTTTGACAATCATATCAGCGAAATTGTCATCCAAGTTGAAAGTAAAGTCGCCGGATATTTTGAGCGCCGCGATTTGCTTCCCAATCAAGAGCTGGTTCGCAAGCTTGATAGTGGCGATTTGCTGCTTGCTTGCAGAAATGTGCATCCGCGCGAAGTCATCCCGATTGTTCAATACTGGATCCCGCATGTCAGGGTTATTAGTCCGGCGGAGGTTCAGGGGGAGATGGAAAGTCGGTTGAGAGAGTATTTAGCTACATGAAATTTTATCCAACTATTTTTAACACTCAGCTATATATCCTATTATTAATTTAATTTTCAAAAATTAATAATTTTTTAACTTTAATTTATACTAAGGAATTGCTTTATGAGCTTAAATAAAAAAGAGTCTTATAGCCAAGAGGATACAGATGAGCTTTTTGATAAATTAGAAAATGATTTAGATAAAAAAGTCATTGTTGCTATTGTAGGACAAGTGAGCACAGGGAAAAGCTCTCTACTTAATGCTATTTTTAATAGAGGACGAGAAAATGTATTAGCAGAAGTAGGAGCCGAATCGGGTGTCACAGTTAAAACGAGAAAATTCAGGTTGGGAAAAAATGTTGAAATTATGGATTCGCCAGGATTAGGTGATATTAAAAAAGAAAATAGTGAGGAAACTAGGTTTGCATTGAATGATATCGATGTTGGAATTCTTGTAGTTTCTGGATCTGCTGACGAGTCTCAAAAAGATCATTATGAAGAGTTAAAATTATACTGTAAAAAAGTATTCGTGGTTTTGAATAAAATTGATGAGTTTGACAAAAAGAAATCAGCTTTAGATAAAGTTATAAATCAATGGTACAAAGCATTAGATTTAGATACAGATGCTAAAATATATCCGACATGTACTGAAGGCTATGACCCTGATTATGATGAAGATATGGATTTAGATATTCGCGGTGTAGATAACTTAAAAGAAGATATATTAGATTTCTTGAAAAAATATGGCAAAGACTTGATATTAGCTCGAGAAATGGAAAAGAAATCCGTCATTGCCAAACGAATTATATATTCATCATTAGTAGCTGCTGCTGGTGCAGCGTTTATTCCTGGAAGCGCTGTCTATATTACTGGCATTCAAGCAACTGCTATTATGTCTATTCATTATGTTTATACAGGTGAAATCCTCAGTAAAAAATCAGCTATTGCTATCATTCCTTTATTTGCCAGTCAAAGCATTGGTTCTAGTTTATTTTTAGTAGCAAAATCTCTATTACCGCCTACAGGTATTGTTGATGTTGCAGCGGCAGGTGTTGCAGTAGGTGTTACTATTGCAATGTTAAGCACGGTAAACTGGATTTACGAAAATGGATATAACTTAGATGATAAAACTGAAATAAAAGACCAGTATAATAAGATATTTGGCGTCCTGAAAGATCTAGGTTTAAAAGAGGTTTGGACTATAGTAAGCTCACGCGACAAATCTAGCCTAATGGCTCTTATCTCTCGGTTTGTATAAAATTAATACTTAGATCTCAGAAAGATAAAAAGCGATTAAGTATCGTTTTTTATCTTTTTAGTAATGCAAACAAATTCCATTAAAAAGAAAACTTATAATAGCCATCGTTTTTGACCGCCTTTATACCCTTCGCAATCAGCTTATTCACGGTGGCGCTACCCACGGCAGTCAAGTCAACCGCGCCCAAATTAAAGACAGCGGCGCCATTCTAGCCAGTCTGTTGCCACTGGTTTTGCAACTCATGATGAGCCATCACGACAAAATGGATTGGGGAAAGCCGTTTTATCCAGTCGTCAATTAGCCATTGATTAGCCTTATCAAAGCGATTGTTAAACCAATCTCTACAATTATCCCCTCAAAAGTCAGCAAGAATTTACGCCGCCTAGGCTATAATTTCGTTATTTAACGGATTATCGCTTGCGACATGGATTACTCTTTATTTATTAATATTGTTTTATTTATTCACTTTATTTTGCTCATCATCATTGCGCTGCGGATTTTGGCGCGGGATGATTTGACGTCTCCGGCTCGGCTTTCATGGCTTGTGGTGCTGTTTTTATTGCCTTATCTTGGGGTGGTGGTTTATTGGCTGTTTGGCGAGGTGCATTTAGGTCCTGAATTTGCTAAAAAGCATCAGCAAATTATCGACTCGCTTCACGGTCAGCACCCTGACGTATTGGGCAAGCATGACGAGGTGTTGCACCACGCCATCAAACCTGAATATCAAGCGGCGTTTGCCTATTCAGGGCTGGTGACCGGTTATTTTCCGGTGACAGGGAATGCAGCTACCCTCATGAAAGACGCTGACGACACGCGCCGACACATGATTGCCGATTTTGACGCGGCAACCGACCACATTCACGTGCTGTATTATATTTGGCTTGAAGATGAGATGGGAACGGCGACGGCAAAAGCGCTCATTCGGGCGGCAAAGCGCGGCGTGACTTGTCGGGCGATGGTCGATGGCTTGGGGTCGCGAAAGTTTGTGCATTCAAAGCTTTGGCAAGAGATGAAAGACGCCGGCGTTCAAGTCAGCGTTGCCCTACCCTTTACCAATTTTATTAAAGTGATTTTGTTTAGCCGGATTGATTTGCGCAATCACCGAAAAATCACCGTGATTGATGGTCGCATTGCTTATTGTGGCAGCCGCAACTGCGCTGACCCTGAGTTTCGCGAAAAGCCCAGATACGCGCCGTGGATTGACATTATGCTTCGGGTTGAAGGTCCTATTGTCGCGCAAAATCAGCTGCTGTTTGCCAGCGACTGGCTCATGCACAATCCTGACACCCCGCTTGACAGCTTTGATTACGACACCACCAAGATTCATGGCGGCTTTGTCGCGCAAGTCTTTGCCGACGGTCCGACGCAAAAACGCGCCACCTCGCCGCAGTTTTTAGGGGCGCTCATCAGTCAGGCGCAAGAGACATTAACCATCTCAACGCCGTATTTTGTTCCCGATTATTCACTGGTGAGCATTTTGTGCGCCACCGCTCAGCGCGGCGTGAAAGTCACCATGATTTTCCCCAAAAACAACGACTCATTTGTCGTTGCCGCCACCAGTCGCAGCCATTATTTTCAGCTGCTTGATGCCGGCGTTCGGATTTTTGAATACAATTTGGGGCTGCTTCATGCCAAAACCTTAACCGTTGATGGTCAAATCAGCCTGATTGGCTCAACCAACCTTGACTTGCGCAGTTTTGATTTAAACTATGAAAATAATATTTTGATTTACGACCAAAAAGTCACCCAAGATATCATCGAGCGCCAAGCAGACTACCTTGCCGACTCTGACGCAATCACCTTTGAAGAAGTTAAAAACTGGTCGCTACCGCACCGAATTTGGAACAACGTTGTGGCGACTATGGGACCTATTTTATAACTGTCTTTTATCTAAAGTCGCCGTAAAACCATGCCTCTCTAAGCATGGATATCAGGCGACAGTCGTTGACGTTTAAAGCGGCTTTAAGCTTGCTAAGACTCACCAAATCTATCAAAATCAAATTATGAAAACCCTTAAACTCCGGCTTAAAGACAAACACGCCAAACAACTGACCGCCATAAGTGGTTCGGTCAACTTTGTTTGGAACTATGTCAATGAGTTGAGTTTAAAGCACTTACAAAAAACTGGAAAGTTTTTTAGTGCTTACGATTTAGCCGAATATACCAAAGGTAGCGGCGAGTTTTTAGGATTGCACTCGCAAACCATTCAAGCGATTAGTGAAACCCACGCCAAAAGCCGAAAGCAGTTTAAAAAAGCCAAGCTTCGATGGCGAACCAATAAGCCTAAGACAGGCAAAAAAAGCTTAGGTTGGATACCGTTTAAAAAGAGTGCCATCAAACACCTCGCCACACGACAAAGCGGTAAAAAGGCGCTTAAATCAACCATTCAGCTGTCACTGGCTAAAGGTCAAAAGCTGATTATTGAATTGTTTGACAGCTACAATCTAAGCTTATATCAAATCAATATTCTTGAGCTGGTTCAAGACGCGAGGGGTAGATGGTACGCCTGTATCACGGTTAAAGCCAAAGCTCAAACTGACGCCAAAGCCCAAAGCGGTAGCGGCAAAGTTGGCATTGATTTAGGACTCAAAGACGCGGCGACTACCTCAGATGGCGATACCCTGACCATCAAACAAACCCAAAAATGGGCGGCGAAATTGGCTACCGCCCAACGTGCTAACAACAAAAAGTGCGTTAAAGCCATTCATGCCAAGATTAAAAATACCCGTAGAGACTTAATTCATAAATTCACCACCCAATTAGTTAAAGATAATTCGCTGATTGTGGTTGGTGACGTAAAATCAAAATCATTCACTTCTAGGAAAACCAATCTTGCCAAATCGACTTACGATGCGGGTTGGTTTGAGCTCAAACGGCAATTGGACTATAAATGCAAGCATGCAGGTTGCCGTTTTGAGATTGTGAATGAGCGTTACACTACCCAAACCTGTTCCAGCTGTTGCCAAATCAGTGACAGTAGCCCTAAAGGGCGTAAAGGTCTTGGAATAAGAGAATGGACTTGTGAGTGCGGTGTCACTCATGACCGCGATATCAACGCGGCAAGGAACATTCTTGCGGTCGGGCTTGACCGTCTTGCAGAAGGAATCCCCTCACTTTAGAGAGGGGAAGAAGTCAAAAACAGCGGTCTTTTATCAGTTAGCCGCTGTTTTTTTCAGCACAAAAATTACAAATCGCGCCTGCGTAAGAAAGGCTGAATTTGCTGCCAACGTTAGCAATTTTTGCCGGCGCTCAGGCTTAGCGCGGTAGCTATACGGCGTCATGGTTAATAAGTCAGCAAGGGCATCTGCTGATAATTCAAGAGGGGTGGCAACTTCAAAGCGCTTAATAAGCTCAAAATACGGCGCTAAGTCTTGTAAAAACTTGTCCGAATCGTGCTCGCGAACGTCCTCAAAAAGCGCTTGCCGAAGGCTTTCAAGATGTCCTTGAGCCGGTTTGGCAATGACCAAATAGCCGCCCATTTCTAGCACCTCAAAAAAAGCTTTGGGCAAAATGGGGCTAAAAATACTGCTGATACCAAATAAACTGTTTGGCTTAATAGGTAAATTTGCAGCGCTTGCAACCATGGGAACGATGGCAGCTTTATGGTTCGTGTTATCGTCCAGTTGATTGTCGGTGGTTTGATACCAAAGCTGATTGACCGATTTGCTTTTTTTTGCCAGCTCAATTAATGCAGGTTTGCTGATATCGGCAGCTATCAACGTATCGATGTTTAAACTTGCTAAGGCTTGGCTGTAATAACCCTCACCGCAGCCGATATCAAGCCAGTTTATTGGGCGGTTGGCATCATCTTTATCCACTAAACTTGAAACCATATCAATAAGCGCTTGTTGCAGCGGCGCGTAATATCCTGCCGCCAAAAACCGCTTTCGCGCTTGAATGGAGTCTTCACTGTCCCCTGGCGCTTTGGACTTTTTTTGTTGAACGGGCAATAAATTGACGTAACCTTGACGAGCGACATCAAAGCTGTGAACCGTAGTTTTAGGGTTTTGACTGCCATCACAGCGCCACGTTTTTTTATCAGGCGTTAAATTAGAACCACAAAGCGGGCATAAAAATAAGCTCAAAATCGTCTCAATATGGGCTAAAAAGATAGGATAATGGTAACCGCTTGCCAAAAAAAAAGCCATTTTTGACAATGGCTTTTTTATTTTACTCATTTTTTTAGTACAGTTTTAGCGCTGTTTTTTTAGCGTAGCTTTAAGGTCATTAAACCTAAAACCACAAGGACAATGGCAATAATCCAAAACCGCGCCACCACTTGCGTTTCTTTCCAGCCGATTTCTTCAAAATGGTGATGCAGTGGCGCCATTCGAAACACGCGTTTTTTACGCAGTTTATACGAGCCAACTTGCAGCATCACGGACAACGCTTCGGCAACAAATAAGCCGCCCATAATGGCAAAGGCAATTTCTTGACGGGTCATGACGGCAATCGTGCCAAGCATCGCGCCTAAAGCAAGGGCGCCGACATCCCCCATAAAGACCTGCGCCGGATGGGCGTTAAACCATAAAAAGCCCAGCCCTGCACCAATCATGGAGCCGCAAACGATGATGACCTCAGAGTTGTAAGCAATATAGGGCACGTGCAAATAATCAGCAAAGCGAACGTCGCCGGACACATACGCCATCGCGCCAAGTCCTGCGGCAACCAAAACGACCGGTAAAATTGCCAAACCATCCAAACCATCAGTTAAATTCACCGCGTTTGAGGCGCCATTAATGACAAAATAGGTGAAAATAATAAAGCCAATGCCAAAGGGAACGGCGGAAAACGGAATCATCCAATCTTTAAACATCGGAATCAATAAGTCTTGCATTTCGCGGGTGGTAAACGGGTTTGGCTGCTTACTGGCGATATAATATAAGGACACGCCAACAAACAGCGCCCCCATCGACAGCCAAAAGTATTTTTTGCGGGCAATTAAGCCTTTGGGGTCTTTATACTTTATTTTTAGCCAATCATCTGCCCAGCCGACCGCGCCAAAAATGACCATAACGACGAGCAAAATCCAAACGTAAGGGTTGGTTAGCCGCGCCCAAAGCAAGGTTGATACGCCAATGGCGCTTAATATCAAAATCCCGCCCATGGTCGGCGTTCCGGTTTTTGCCAAATGCGACTGCGGACCGTCGTTGCGGATGGCTTGACCGTACTTGAGCGCTCGCAAGCGGTTGATAACGCGCTTGCCAAAAATCAAGCTAAAGCCAAGCGCGGTAATCACGGATAACAGCGCCCTTAGCGTTAATGATGACACCGCAGAAAACGGCAAATAATACTGACCAAGCCAGCTAAACAACCAAACTAACACCGCTTACTCCTCAACTAGCGCATCGATTAGGGTTTCCATTTGCATGGCGCGCGACCCTTTAAATAAAATGGTACAAGGCTTAACTTGATTGGCGATATCAGCTTTTAATGCGCTAAGTAGCAACGCTTTATTGGCAAAAGCTTGCGCCGCTAATCCTCCAAGAGTGGCGCCTGAAACGCTGTCGTTGGCAAACTCACCGACCGCAAAAAGTTGGTCAATGCCGCTCGTGGCAATGGCTTGACCAAGCTTAAAATGCTCCTCAGAAGCGGCGTCCCCAAGCTCGGCAATGTCGCCAAGAACCATGATTTTATGACCTGATTTTTGCGAAAGCACCTGAGCTGCAGCGCGAACGGAATGCGGATTGGCATTGTAAGTGTCATCAATTAAATGATGCTGAGCAAAAGCTTTGCTGACCAAGCGACCTTTGGCAGGTTTGGCAAGGGCTAAGCCTTGAGCAATGTCCTCAAGACCAATACCAACGGCATAAGCGCAAGCCGCCGCCGCTAAGGCATTGCTAATATTGTGAGCGCCTGCCATGGTCAAGCTAACCGCAACTGATTTACCATCGATAGTTAAGACAAACTGACCGCCATCGGCATTTAAAACCACATCTTTTGCGGTCACATCCGATTTACCAAAACCCATGACCTTTTGAGTGAAATTGCCGGCAAGTTCGCGTAATTGTTCTGCAAAATCATCGTCATCAGGAACGATAGCGGTTTTGCTGTTATCCAGCGTTTCAAAAATTTCGGCTTTGGTTTGGCAAATACCCTCACGGCTGCCAAATTCGCCCAAATGCGCGCTGCCAATATTTAACACGCAAGCCACATCGGGTCGAACCAGCTTAGTGGTATAAGCAATCTCGCCGATATGATTGGCGCCAAGTTCCATCACGGCAAAGCGGTGCTCATCGGTCAACTCAAGCAGCATCATCGGCGCGCCCAAGTCGTTATTGAGGTTGCCACGGGTAATAAGCGTTGGCGCAACACGATTTAAAATACTGCCAAGCATTTCTTTTACCGTGGTTTTGCCGCTTGAACCGGTCAGGGCAATCACCGTTAACTCGTCAAATTGATTGCGGTGATACGCCCCAAGCGCGCCTAAGGCAAGCTTGGTGTCATCAACCACAAGCTGCGGGATGTCCACTTGAACCGGAGTGCTGACAATCGCTGCTGCTGCGTCCAAATCCATTGCCGTTTGGATATAATTATGACCGTCAAAGTTATCGCCCTTTATCGCCAAAAAAATATCCCCGCGAGTTACTTTGCGGCTGTCGGTAACGATATTTCGGGGAAGGTTTTGTAAGTCGTTTTGAGCCTCATTATCGTCTAGTGCTTGGTCATGATGCCAATGACCATGAAGCGCTTGGGTGGCAAAAAGCAATGACGCGGCGTCCCAATCAGACCGTTTTGGCGGATTTTTGGGCTTGGGTGTTGCTGTCATAAGAAATCCTTGAGTAACCTTTTGGGCTGATGGGAGCGCTTAGCTAGGGGCGCTGATTTAGGGCAGCTTTTAGCACTTGACTGTCGTCAAAATCGTGACGGATGCCGTTGATTTCTTGATAAGTTTCGTGACCTTTGCCGGCGATGACCACGATGTCATTCGCGCCTGCTTGACCCACGACCCAATCAATCGCCGCTTTGCGGCTGGGTTCAATTTGCGCTTTTGCCAACTGCTCGGAACTTAATCCGGTTTGCATATCGGCTAAAATTTGTATCGGGTCTTCTGAGCGCGGATTGTCTGAAGTGAGCACCACGCGGTCGGCAACGGCAAGTCCTGCTTTTGCCATTAAAGGGCGTTTACCACGGTCACGGTCACCGCCGCAGCCAAACACCGCCCAAAGCTTACCGTTGCAGTGCGCTTTTAAACTGGTTAACACTTGGGTCAGCGCATCGGGGGTGTGCGCGTAATCGACAATAAAGCAGCCGTCAGTTGATGGCACGCGCTGCATCCGACCCATGGCGCCGTGAAGTTTTGGCACAAGCGCTTGTAATTGTTCAAAATCAACGCCTAAGGTTGCCACCGCTGCCATTGCCGCGATTAAATTCGCCACGTTAAAGCGCCCTAAAAGTGGGCTTTTTACTTGCAAATTGCCAAACGGGCTTTGAATGTCAATGGTTACGCCATCCAAGCTTGGGGCGATGCTGGTGGCAACAAAGGTGGCTGTTGCCTTGGGGTTTAAGCTGTACGACCAAACTTTAAGACCGCTGCTCTGCGCGGTCGTTATCATTAATTCGGCAAAGTCATCATCAAGGTTGATAATGGCGTGGGTTAAGCTTGGAAAATAGTTTTTATCAAACAGGCGCGCTTTAGCAGCGGCGTATTCGGTCATCGAGGCGTGATAATCCAAATGGTCGCGGCTTAAATTGGTAAAAATGGCGGTGCTAATCGGCGCGCCTTGCAAGCGCCATTGGTCAAGACCGTGCGAGCTTGCCTCAAGCGCCAACACGTCAACGCCCTCCGCGCCCATTTGATGCAAAAACTGCTGAACCAGTCCTGCATCCCCTGTGGTGTGACTTGCTTGAACCAAATGATTCAGCCGACCGTTTCCGGCGGTTCCCATGACCGCGCTGCTTTTTCCTGCCAAGTCACAAAGCTGAGCGACCAGTTGGCTAATCGTCGTTTTACCATTGGTTCCGGTAACGGCAACGATCGTTGGCAAGGTTTGCGGCTGCGAAGACTGCAAGACCGCTTGAATTAAACTGCCTAAAATTTGGCGAATTTTGGGAACAAACACCACAGGACAAGCTAAGTTTTCTAAACTAAATGCGTTAGGCGCAATTTCAGATATAATAAAGACCGCGTTTTTGGCAGCATTTTGCAAATATGCCGCACTTTTCGCCATGTCGTTTGATTGACTTGTTAATAAGACAAACACATCATTTTTGCCAACCTTGCGGCTGTCAAGTTCGACATTGACAAAAGCAAGGTCTTTAACCTCTGACCAATCCTTATTATTTATCTGCTCCATTAGGCACGCCGCTTGCTTTGAGGCAAGCTTTGGCAATAGCTGCTGCAACGTAACAGAACACTGGATTGGCGACATAAAAGCTTCCTAAGGTCAGTTAAACTAACGGATTATGGTTGGGTTGCAGTTTTGGTGGTCAGCGGCTTATCAAGCGGCACGTTATAAAGGCGCAGCGCCTCTTTCATGACGTTATGAAACACCGGCGCCGAGGTCAATCCGGCGTAATACTGCTTGCGCGGATCTTCCACCAAAACGACGCCGACAAGCCTTGGGTTTGACGCCGGAACGATGCCAGCAAACACGTTGCGGTATTGGTCGGTATAATAGCCGCCCTCAGGATTGATCCGTCTTGAGGTTCCGGTTTTACCGGCAACGCGGTAACCGTCAATGGCCGCCGCCGTTGCTGTCCCGCCCGGAACGGTAACGGACTCAAGCATTTGCACAATTGCCATGGCTTGATCGTGCGCCATGATGCGTTTTGCCGGTGCCGGATGGTCAGTTTTGACGATGCTTAACGGGTGCATTACCCCACCTGCCCCAAGCGCGGCATAAGCTTGCGCAATTTGGGCAAGCGTCACTTGCAGACCATAGCCGTAGCTGACCGTTGCCCGCCGAGCGATTTCCTTTTCTTTGGGAGTTGCCACAATTCCGCTACCCTCGCCGGGGAAATTCAGCGGCGTTTTTGCCCCAAAACCAAATTGCTTTTGCATGTTGGTGATGCCATCGGGCGGCAAAGATAGGGCAATTTTGGTGGAGGCAACGTTACTTGATTTTTGCAGGAGCGTCGCAAGGTTAATCATTCCCAAATTATTATGGTCGCGGATGGTGTAGCCTGGAACGCGAATGGAGCCTGGATTGGTGTCAATCAAGGAGCTTGCGGTATATTTTCCTGAGTCTAAGGCAGCAGCAACGGTAAATGGCTTCATCACCGAGCCAGGTTCGAACACATCCAGCAGGGCGCGGTTGCGCTGATTTTCGCCGGTCATTTCATTTAAATTGTTGGAATTAAAGGACGGCCAGGTGGAGAGCGCCAACACCTCGCCATTTTGAACATCAACGATCATTCCGGTTGACCAACGCGCCTCTTGAAGCCTTCCTGCTTTTTCAAGCTCTTTATACAGCAAATATTGCAATCGCGAGTCAATGGTCAGGGTAACGTCTTGACCTGCAATCTCAGGGGCCAACTGTTTTAATTCTTTTAAGCTGTTTTGTTTGGCGTCTTTTAACACCAAAACTTTACCCGCCTCACCGGCAAGGGCTTGTTCAAATTGGCGCTCAATGCCGGCGCGACCTTCATAACCGCCATCTGGATCGTTGGCATTTTGCCCCATAAACCCAAGCAGCTGAGCGTTGGGCTGCGGCTGCGGATAATAACGCTGAAAAAAGACTTTTTCATTCACCCCGACAAAGTCAAGGGCACTGACGCTTTGGGCAATCTCAGGGGTAACTTTATTTAATAATGGCAAATAGTGCGATCCTGCGCCCGATGGCAAGGCCGCTTTCACCGCTTCAGGGTCGCTCACATCAACATTTGGGTCAATGCCAACGGCTTTTTGTAAGTTTTCCACCGGAACGCCGGCCACCGCCGCTAGGCGATTTAAATCCATTTTATCCAAGCGCTTTTGCATTCGTTCTTGCATTTTTGGCTTATCAGGGTTGTCCGCAATGATGCGCTTGAGCTCATAATATTCACGAGCATAATCAAACGGACTAAAAGACACGGTGGCTAAAGGCGCGCTTACCGCAAGCGGCAGGTGGTTGCGGTCGGTAATCATGCCGCGATACGAGGGCTGCGAGCGAACGCTGGTGATCAGCTGATCGCCTTTTTCTTGATAAAATTTAGCGTTGGCAACTTGTAAATAATAGGCGCGACCGGTCAACCCAAACAACACGCAAGCAGCTAAAAACCAAATGGTGAAAAAGCGATTTTTGTCGCTGTCAAGGCTGCCGCGTTTTGATGCTCCTGAGGGCTTACTAAATACTGGTTTATTGCGGTCACGATTTTTAACGCTGACGTAAGCGCCTTGCAGTTTTTTCTTGTCTTGTTTGGTAAAGCGAGTGGCTACTTTGCTTGAGCGCGCACTGGTTTTGCGGCGCGCGCCTTTGCTAGCCGCTGCTGATTTTGCCGTTTTAGCAGTTTTTGCCGCAGGTTTCGATTTGCCGCCGGTGACCGATTTCGTGCCTTGAGTCGTTTGGGCAGTTTTGCTTGAGCTTTTCGGGCTTGGCTTTATTGCGCTTCGGTTGAGTCCAGACCGGCTTTTGGGCGTTTTGCCGCTTTTGCTGTTATCCGTCATTGAGCGCCTCCTTGATTAGGCGCTTGGGGCTGAATGACCATTTTATCGTTGAGCGTTGGCGAAAACATGCCAAGCTCAGTGACGGCGCGACTGGCAATTTGTGGGGTGGCACTAAAGGTTTGTTGTTCAATAAGTAGCCGCTGATGCTCAACTTGCAACAAGCGTTCTTGTTTTTTCATGTCTTGCAAGGTCTTATAATCCTGATGATACTGCTGAACTTGTTCGGCAGTTCGAATGCCACTCCAAACGATAAGCACGGCAAGCACGAGCAATATACCGACATAAAGCCGAACTGCGTTAAAATCAAAGCCAATCAAGCCGTTAATATCGTTACCCAAAATCATTGTTTTTTGACGGCTTGCCGGTTTGTCCAATCGTGCCATGACGCTCTCAAAAATATAAAATAAAAATTACTCAGCACTGACCTAAAGCGGCAAAATTGCGACTAAGACTAGCAGACAATGCTTACAGGAGTTTAACAGCTTAGTCATATTGCGCGAAACCTTAGCCTTTTTAATCGCCAATTTTTCACCTGTTTTTCATTAACTTTGCCACTTTAAGCCTTTTCTTGATAAGCCTCAGCAGTTCGCGCCGCAAATCGCAGCCAAGCGCTTCTTGAGCGCGGATTATTAGCAAGCTCAGTGCTGCTTGCGCCGACCCGTTTAGGCTTACTAAAATAGCGCGGTCGTTTTGGTGGCATCGGCAAAGCCTCATCTTCAGGGTACTGACCCTTACTGTGACGGGCAAAAAACTGCTTAATTCGGCGGTCTTCTAAAGAGTGAAAGCTAATCACCGCAAGATTGGCATTTGGTTTTAATACCTCAATCGTTTGCGCCAAAAAGTCATCGACATCGCCCAATTCATTATTAATAAAAATGCGCATTGCTTGAAAGCTTTGGGTTGCCGGATGCTTGCCTTTTTGCCAGTTGGGGTGCGCCTGCTTAATCACCTCCGCCAGTTTTAATGTGGAATCATAACTGTCCATTTGCTTAATGGCGCGGGCAATTCGGCGGCTATGCCGCTCCTCACCAAATTCAAACAACACGTTGGCAAGGGTGTCCTCATCAACGGTTTTTAGCCACTCGCCCACCGATTGACCACGGCTTATGTCCATTCGCATATCGACCGCGCCGTCGCGCATAAAACTAAAACCGCGGCTGCCATCATCAAGCTGCGGCGAGGACACGCCCAAATCCGCCATGATGCCATCGACCTTATCAATGTTCAGCGCTGCCAAACTTTGACCTAAAGTTGCAAAGCTGTCATGAACAACCCTAACGCGGTCATCAGTTGCCGCCAAGTCGTTTGCCACGAAAATTGCCGTGGGGTCTTTGTCAAAAACGATAAGCTTGGAGTTTTCACTTAATTGCGATAGCAATAATCGGCTGTGACCGCCGCGACCAAACGTGGCATCCACAAAAATGCCCTCGTGCTTTTTTGCTTCGGGCGTTGCCGCGTTCTCTTGCGCTAATTTTTTGACGCCCAAAACCGCCGCCACCGTTTCAGTTAGCAGCACCGCATCATGAGAAAAGTCTTTAATATCCAAAGCTTGCTTGGCATCAGGACTGGTTAATGCCGCCAAACTGTTTTCTTTTTGCATCTATCACGCACCCTTTGGATAAAAAATTTGTTAAATTTGCTTCAAAACTTACCCCAAAAACGGTTAATAATCAGAAGAAAATAAACGAGTTAGGATTTTTTAGGCGTTATTATCGCAAGCCTACACAGCGAGTCAAGCCACAACGGCGGTTTTTGGCAAAAATATTCGCCAACTTTGTTATAATAAGGCTATTTTAGCGCATTTTTCGAGTTGATTTTACCCTTTTCACTGATGAGAATATTATGACCCAAGCTGCTGCTACCAAGCGCCCTGTTCGCACCCGAATTGCCCCCTCCCCCACCGGATTTCCGCACGTCGGAACCGCTTATATTGCGCTATTTAACTTGGCCTTTGCCAAAGCCCACGGTGGTAAGTTTATTTTACGAATTGAGGACACCGACCAAACCCGCTCCACCGAGCAGTCCGAAAAGATGATTTTGGACGCCCTGCGCTGGGTGGGTTTGGATTGGGACGAAG
Organism: Psychrobacter sp. GTC18467; assembly: GCF_055397455.1. Taxonomy (NCBI): domain Bacteria; kingdom Pseudomonadati; phylum Pseudomonadota; class Gammaproteobacteria; order Moraxellales; family Moraxellaceae; genus Psychrobacter; species Psychrobacter sp. GTC18467. The sequence continues at coordinate 1,488,386 of NZ_AP038920.1, read as the reverse complement.
GTCCTGACGTTGGCGGTGAGCATGCGCCGTATCGTCAAAGTGAGCGCAGTGAGATTTATAAAAAGTACGCCGAGCAATTATTGGACGCCGGTCACGCCTTTCGCTGCTTTTGTAGCCCCGAGGAATTGGACGCCATGCGCGCCGCGCAAATGGCAAACGGCGAAACCCCGCGTTATGACGGTCGTTACGCCAATTTAACCCGTGAAGAGTCGGACAAAAAAGTGGCTGAAGGCACGCCGTTTGTTATCCGAATGCGCGTTCCCACCGAAGGTGTTTGCCAAATTCACGACATGCTTCGCGGCGTCGTTGAAATTCCGTGGTCGCAAGTCGATATGCAAGTACTGCTCAAAGCCGACGGCATGCCGACCTACCATTTAGCCAACGTTGTTGACGACCATTTGATGGAAATCAGCCACGTGCTTCGCGGTGAAGAATGGCTCAACTCTGCCCCCAAGCATCAGCTGCTTTATGACTATTTTGGTTGGGAAATGCCAACCCTTTGTCACATGCCGCTACTGCGAAACCCTGACAAATCCAAACTGTCGAAACGCAAAAACCCAACTTCCATCACTTACTACCGCGATGCCGGCGTGATGCCTGAAGCGCTGTTAAACTATTTGGGCAGAATGGGCTACTCGTTGCCTAATGATGCCGAAAAATTCACCTTGGATGAGATGATTGCCAGCTTTGACATTCAGCGCGTCTCCCTTGGCGGTCCTATTTTTGACATTGAAAAACTGTATTGGCTCAACGCCGAATGGCTTCGCGCATTAACGCCAAGCGAACTTAAAGAAAAAATCTTAGCTTGGGCCAATGACAGCGACAAATTAACCGCCATTGCTGCCGCCATTCAACCACGAATTGAGCTATTATCCGACGCCGTCAATTGGGGCGGCTTTTATTTTCAAAATCTGCCTGCCATCAGCGCTGATGACTTTGCGCACAAATCATTAAGCCCCGAGCAAATCATCGAGATTTTGCAATTGGCGCTTTGGCAGCTTGAGGTGTTGCCTGTTTGGCGTGAGGACAATATTTTTGCGGTGATGAAAGGCTTATCTGGCGCCCTTGATATTAAACTTCGCGATTTTATGGCGCCGTTTTTTGTGGCGATTGCCGGTAGCACCGCCTCAACGCCGGTGATGAACTCCATGGCAATCATTGGCGCGGACATGACCTTGAACCGCTTGCGTCATGCCATTGAAATTTTGGGCGGTCTGGGCAAGAAAAAACTGAAAAAATTGGAAAAACAAGCCAGCGAGTTGCCAAATTTTTTAGCAGATTAAAAGTATTAAAATCAATAGCTTAATTTAGCGCTAAGTTAATAAGAATTGGTTTTTATCCCTCTTTTTATTAAATTAGCGCTTTTTTTTCACTTTTTTTAAAATAAAGGGTTGACAACCTAATCATCATTCCCTAAAATACGCATCACTCTTAGCGAGGGGCTATAGCTCAGTTGGTAGAGCACTTGCATGGCATGCAAGGGGTCAACGGTTCGACTCCGTTTAGCTCCACCACGCTAGTTAATTTATTAACTTTCTTGCTAAGATTCAATATCAGCACCTAGGCAAGCTTGAAAAAGCAACTGATATTGATTGATATAGTGATATATCGCTCTTTGCGTCCCCATCGTCTAGAGGCCTAGGACATCGCCCTTTCACGGCGGTAACCGGGGTTCGAATCCCCGTGGGGACGCCACTATTTAGGCGTCACATCAGCAAACGGTAAGACTGAAAAGCTGACACCGCAAAAAGCCCAATCGTTTTGATTGGGCTTTTTTTATGCTTAATTTTAAGCTAAAACCTGACCATATAGTCAGGTTTTCTTTTTATAGCTTATTAAAGTTAAGAGGCTTGTTTGTTTTCACAAGCCAACTGCCGAAGCACGTAATGCAAGACGCCGCCGTGACAAACATACTCGCGCTCTTTTGGCGTTTGCAGCATGATATGAACATCAAAGGTAGTCGTGCTGCCGTCGGCTCGGGTGGCGGTAACGGTTGCCGTATGCTTGTTTGGGTCATCAAGCCCTGAGATGCTAATGACTTCTGAGCCGTCAAGATTATGGGTTTCGGCGTTTTCACCATCTTTAAAGGTGAGCGGCAACACCCCCATGCCAATGAGGTTTGAGCGGTGGATTCTTTCAAACGAGGCGGCAAGAACGGCTTTTACGCCAAGCAAATTGGTGCCTTTTGCCGCCCAATCGCGGCTTGAGCCGGTGCCATATTCCTCACCGCCAATGACAATGAGCGGTCTTTTATCTTCTTTATATTTCATGGCGGCATCGTAAATGGACATTTTTTCGCCATCGCTAAGACTGGCATTATCGCCTTTAAAATAATAGGTATAGCCGCCTTCCATTCCGCCCATCATCAGGTTTTTAATGCGAATATTGGCAAAGGTGCCGCGCGTCATGACCGCATCGTTACCGCGCCGCGAGCCGTAGCTGTTAAAGTCAGCAGGCATGACGCCGCGCTCTTGTAGGTATTTTCCGGCAGGAGAGTCCGGCGCAATACTGCCGGCAGGCGAGATGTGGTCGGTGGTGATGTTGTCGCCAAAAACGCCCAAAATCCGAGCGTCTTTAATATCGCTCATGCCTTCAGGCTCCATTTGCATACCGTCAAAAAACGGTGGGTTTTTGATGTAGGTTGAGGCTTCATTCCACGGATAAAGCTCACTTGAGGACGAGTGAATGGCGTTCCACTCTTCACTGCCTTCAAAGACTTTGCCGTAGTTTTTATGGAACATGTCGGCGTCAATGTTGTTGGCAATCAGCTCGTCAATTTGTTTTGACGTTGGCCAAATGTCTTTTAAATAAACGTCGTTGCCATCAGTATCGCAACCAAGCGGCTGATGGGTTAAGTCAATATCAACCGTTCCTGCCAAAGCATAAACCACGACCAAAGGCGGTGAGGCAAGGTAGTTGGTTTTCACCGAAGGGTGAATTCGACCTTCAAAGTTTCGGTTGCCGGACAAGACTGAGGACACGATTAATTCATTATCTTTAATGCCTTTTTCGATGACATCCGGCAAGGGTCCTGAGTTACCGATACAAGTGGTGCAGCCATAACCCACAAGGTAAAAGCCCACTTTTTCAAGCTCATCCATAAGGTTAGTTTTATGCAAATAATCAGTGACCACTTTGGAACCGGGGGCTAAAGACGTTTTTACCCAAGGTTTGGCTTTAAGACCTTTTGCCGCAGCGTTTTTAGCAACCAATCCTGCGCCAATCATCACGGCAGGGTTTGAGGTGTTGGTACATGAGGTAATCGCAGCGATAACTACTGAGCCGTCACAAAGCTTATGCTCTTTGTCGTTAATCGTTACCGTTGAAAACACGCCTCTTGGGGCGTTTTTGTCGTGGGGGACTTCGGTAGCAACCTCTAGTTTTGGATGGGCGGCAAGTTCTTTAGCTTGTTCTTGTTTGCCGCCTTCTTGATCAAAGCGGACTTTACCTTTAACTTCAGCTTTACGGTCTTTTTTCATCGTATGCAGCGTTTCGCCAAAGCTTTGGTGCATATCGGCTAAAGCAATGCGCTGATGTGGCAGTTTAGGTCCTGCAAGCGACGGCACAACCGTTGCCATATCGAGATGCAGCATACTTGAATAGCACGCCCTTTTGCTAGTTTCATCATGCCAAAGCCCTTGAGCTCGGGCGTAAGCTTCGACCAATTCAATATGCGCTTCATCACGACCAGACAGCCGCAGGTAGTCAATAGCAACTTTATCAATTGGAAAAATCCCGCAAGTGGCACCGTATTCAGGCGACATATTGGCAATGGTGGCGCGGTCGGCAAGCGGCATTTGTGCCAAACCTTCGCCAAAAAATTCCACAAATTTGCCCACCACGCCATGAGCGCGCAGCATTTCAACCACGCGAAGTACCAAGTCCGTAGCGGTGACGCCTTCGCTTAATTTTCCGGTCAGCTCAAAGCCCACCACTTGCGGAATGAGCATTGAGGACGGTTGACCGAGCATTGCCGCTTCAGCTTCAATGCCGCCCACGCCCCAACCCAACACGCCAATGCCATTAATCATCGTCGTGTGGCTGTCTGTGCCAAAAACCGTATCCGGATACGCCGTTAATTCCTTGCCGTCGCCCGTATCAGTTTCAGCTTCCATGACCACGCGCGCCAAATATTCAAGGTTGACTTGGTGCACAATTCCGGTAGCAGGTGGCACCACCGCAAAGTTTTTAAACGCTTGCTTGCCCCAATGCAAAAACTCATAGCGCTCATTGTTGCGCTCAAATTCAATCTTTTTGTTTAAATCGAGGGCATCTTCGCGACCATAAACATCGACCTGAACCGAGTGGTCAACGACCAGCTCGCTTGGGATAAACGGGTTAATTTGCTCAGCCTTTCCGCCAAGCTTAACCACCGCATCGCGCATTGCGGCTAAATCAACGACCGAGGGCACGCCGGTAAAGTCTTGCAGCACCACCCGCGCCGGCATAAAAGCAATTTCTTGGCAAGGCTCAGCGCCGCAGTCCCATTTGGCAACCGCTTCGATGTGCTTTTGACCGACCGACTGACCGCCATCTTCGTGGCGCAGCAGGTTTTCCAATACAATTTTCATGCAATATGGCAAGCTGTTGATGTTATCAAAGCGCTCGGCAAGCTTGGGAAGGCTAAAATAAGTATAATCCTTGCCTGCTGCCGTCAGCTTGGCTTTGACCTTAAAAATATCGCTCATGGTCGCTTCCTTTTGTTTTGGTTATTGATTGTTATCATTATAAGGTGGCTTAAAATGACCCAAATTGGCATCATTCATCTTTCTACCATATCAAATCGCCAAACCTTTGTTAACGCCAACTGTTAAGCAAATCGTGGCACAATGGTAACCAAAACAAGCGCTTACTAAGAACGGTTATTATTTTATCTTGTAATATAGTCAACATCATATAAAAGTAATACAGCGATACTGGAATGAATTTTTTGTAGCCTCTGTGAGCTTGCGAACAGCAAGCAAAAAAAATTTATACCAGTTGAGCGTTTCTAAAAAATGTATCTCTTTTATTTTGTATTAACTATAAAGGATTTATGATTTTCGGCGACCACTGCGAAATACAAAGTGGTCGTGATAAAATTCTTTATCCTCGTTTTCTTCCCAAAAATTTGGCACGCCCAAAATCGGTAGCGGCGATAACTGCTTAGGCGTGACGTTATCGCCCGTTAGCAACTCATCAACGGCGGTGGCTAACACCTCATCCAAATACGCCATTTTGTCAATCATCGATTTGGCAAAAAAACTGGGGTCAACGTGAATAATTAAACTATGCGCGCAAAGTGGCTTTCGCGGGGCAATCAGCTGCTCAAGAAGCGCATGACCAAAAATATAAACGCAAGCTTTGGCGTCCAACTTTGGCGCGGTCGGATCGTCCCAATCAGCTCGCGGATTGACCAAACAGTCTTGCCAATTAAAGGCTTTAAGCGCATCACCAATATCAGGATTTGCGGTTACCAAAATCGCGCCATTTTCATCAAAAACAGTGATGGTATCGCGAACCCTGCCGCGACCTTGCGCCTCACCAAACTGACGGATTTGCTGCATATGGTGAAAATTAAGCCGAGCTTTGGTTTTAGGAAAGGTGAGCCAAATGCTGCCGTTAAACAAATCATGCAAGTTATCGCGGGTGGGGATTTGCCCTGAGTTGCCGATAAAGGCTTCGTAGCTCTCGCCTTCAGGCAACGCATTTTGTGACACAAATTTTAGCGGTTTTGCCTTCAAATCTTTGATTGGAAAAGTGGTTGCGGTTTTGCCTTTGTCCGCGTTTATTGTTGCTAACGCTTGATTGAGTAACTCAGCAATTTTGGTACTGTCATAATTTGTCGGCTGGGCAGAGGGATTTTTTAAATTATCGCTAATCATTGCCTTAACGCCGCTTTCTAATATCTCACGATGGTTGAGATGCCAAAGCCACGGTGCTTGCCAGTCAATTTTTGCAAAATTAGCTTGGTTTATAAAAACAGCTTTTTCAGAATTTGCCGCCATTTCTAATTTTTTTGAGGTCATTATCAACACGCCTTTCGCCGAAAAATGGGCATCATGGTATCATAGCGCACCTTTTATCGGGATGATCAGCAGATGATTTGGAAGTTATGGCAAATTTTAATACCCATTTAACCGGCGCGTTTGCGGTCAGCGCGGTGCTCAGCCTCACAGTTTATAAGGCAGGACTGGTCAATGATTCAGGATTTTTAATCTGTACCGCGCTTGGAACGGTCGGCGGACTGCTGCCGGATTTGGATTCCGACCACTCAACGCCGGTAAAATTTGGCTTTAATATCGCCTCGCTTATCGTCGCTTTTGCCCTTGTGATGCATTGGCGCAGTCAGTTAAGCTTGGTGTCACTCATCGTGCTTTGGTTTATCGGCTATGGGGTGATGCGCTATTTGGTGCTGAAATGGTTTAAAAAAGTGACCGTTCATCGCGGGGTGATTCACTCCGTGCCGTATATGGCGATTTTGGGGCTGCTTTTGACCTGCTTGAGCTATTACGGCTTTAAAAATGACGTGGTGATAAGCTGGTTTTACGGCTTGTTTTTGTTCATGGGCGCGATTGTTCATTTAACCCTTGATGAGATGTACAGCGTCAATTTGTCCGGAATGACGCTCAAGCGCTCGGCGGGAACAGCAATGAAATTTTATCAGCACAAGGACAACTGGCGCTATGGCATCATTTACGCGCTGCTTATTTTATTGCTGTTTGCCGCACCGCCCTTTGCGCCGTTTTGGCAGACGGTTGCCAATCCAAAACCGTGGTCACAGCTCAAAGTTGGCGTGTTGCCTGATATTATTGAAGACTTTTTACAAGGCTCGGAGGTTATTTAATGCGCTGCCCCTGTCAAATTACGCCTGATTTATTGTCAAATTCAAACGCGAAAAATTTAGAAAATGGCAAAAGTTATCGTGACTGCTGCAAGCCATTCCACGAAGGCAGATTGCCGAAAACTGCCGAACAGCTGATGCGCAGCCGCTATAGCGCGTTTGTGATGGTCAATCCCGAGTATATTATTAACACAACCTTGCCCGCTCAGCAGCTGCTCCTTGATAAAAGTGCGATTGCAGCTTGGGCAAAAGATACGGCGTGGTCAGGACTTGAAATTATCAATCATAAACCCATCGGCAAACGCCACGCTCAAGTTGAGTTTAAAGCTTATTTTAACGATAACAACGGCTTGCAAGCGCATCATGAGTTATCAAGCTTTGTTTTGGTTAAAAACAGCAACCAAAGTGCGCGGTGGTATTTTTTAGACCCAACCGTTGACTTTAAAATGAGCCAAAAACAGCCTTGTAGTTGCGGATCAGGGGAGAAGTTTAAGCGGTGTTGTGGTCGGTTTTTACCCTAAACACTCGCCCCAACCGCTCTTGCAATCGCTATACCCTCATCAATGGTTAAAAACTTGCGAAGGCTTGGGCTGTCCTGATGAATGACCGCGCCATCTTGAAAAATTAAGCACTCATTGACCGCAAGCTGTTGCCATTTCTCATTTTGGGTTAACGGCACAGTCACCAAAATGGTCACGCGATCATTGTCCGTGGTCACATCACTAAAGTTAATCGACAAGTCCTCATCAGACAATTTTGCCTCGCCAAACGGCGCTTGCCGTGTGAGATAAAACAGCAAACTTCCGGCATAAGCCAATTGCCAAGTGCCATTTGACAATAAGCAGTTAAACAAGCCATTGGCGGATAAATATCGGCATTGCGTGGTCAAAAAGTTAAACAATACCTTGTCGTCCGGTCGTGATTTAAAGGTGCTTTTTAGCCGGTTAATCAAGTAGCAAAACGCCACTTCCGAATCGGTCGTGCCAACCGGCTGACAATGAACGGCGTTGCCATTGTCTTGCAAGCGGCGGCAGCGCTCAACAAAGGCTTTATTCATCTGACCGTTATGGGCAAACACCCACTGCTCGCCCCAAACTTCGCGCACAAACGGATGGGTATTTGCCAAGCAGTTTTGACCTTGGGTTGCCTTGCGGATATGGGCAATTACGTTCATCGCTTTAATCGGATAATGATTGACCAAGTCCGCCACCGGCGACAAATGGCTAGGCCGGTTGTCATGAAACACGCGAAGTCCAGTTGCCGAATTGCCGCCGTTTTGGGATTCACAGCTGCTTTTTTCAAAAAAGGCAATGCCAAAGCCGTCCTCATGGCGGTCGGTATTGCCGCCGCGCTGCCGAAACCCTGAAAAGCTAAAGCCAATATCGGTTGGGGTGTTACAGTTCATTCCTAACAGTTGACACATAGTTTCGCTACCGCTTTGATTATCTCTATTTCCCATTGCCGCGCTCATCAATCGCGCCTAAGTCATCGTCGCCGCCTTCCATATTAGCATCACTATCGATATCAGTTTCAACGGCAATGTCGTTTAAAATGCGCTGAGCTTTTGCTAAATCGTCCTGCTGAACCCAAAGCACGATGCCAGAATTTAGCCCCGGCAAGGCGCTTAGTGCTTGCAAGGACACCTCAATGCCATTATTTTTTAACAAATTGGCGTGCAATTCGCCTTGAATGTTGGTGTCGTAGCGCGCCAGCTTTTGCCAGTTGTCGACTTTATTCGTCATTTGAATGTCCTTTTCGTTGTTGGCTTATTTTTAGCCGCTAATTTTTAATGGGCTTTTTCCACCTGCGACCAATGATACGCGGCAAGGCGTTTCATCAAGTCCGGATTTTTCACCATAATGTTGTCGCCAGTTCGCCCCTCGGTTCGGTTGTAGTGAATGACGTTTAAGCGAAGCAGCCAAAATATCACTGCCGCTTTGGCAAGCATCACTGGCAGCGCGCGTTTTTCATGGTTATCAAGGGTGCGTTTAGACTCATAACCTTGTAAAAACGCGGTCATTTTTTTGCGATCAAAATCAACCGATTCGCCTGTTTCTGCAAAGCCCCAAGTGGTGCAAAAATCGTTGATGGTGATGGCAATGTCCATGACGTAATGCTCAACGCTGACCTCGGTAAAATCAAGCAGTCCGGTTAAGGTAGCACTGTCGCCTGTCAAATCCCAAAGGGTGTTGTCGGCAAACATGTCGAGATGACAAAGCCCTTTTGGCAACTCACTTAGCGGCAAGGCATCATAAGCGCGCCAAATATCACCCATAAGTTTGGCTTCATCACTTGGCATAAATTGCATTTCGCGGTCACGAACGCTGTCCCAAGGATACAGCGCGACGCCAAAATCTTCCATTGGGTGCAAACTTTGCAAGGTTTCATGAAGCACCGCCAAAGCCGCCCCCATGTCAAAGCACATGGCTTCGGTAGTCTGCTTAGGGTGCTCGCCTGCCAAGCACGGCACTAAAGTGATGGCTTTATCGTCGTAATGGATGACAAATTGGCTGCCGTCACTTTTATCATTGTTAGCATTATTAACGTCATTTTTTTTGCTATTAATCAATGCTTTTGGGGCAGCAACGGGCAATTTTCCTGACAATTGATTTAAAATAACCGCCATTTTTTCGATGTCGCTTGGCGGGCGCTCTTCAAATAAGGTAAACACAAAGTCGGGATTGCCGTCAGTATTTGCCGTGGTTTCAATAAACCAGTTGGAATTTTTGATGCCTTGGGTGATGGGAATGGCGCGGGCAAAATCAACGCCAAATTGGGCGCAAAATTCTGAAAACTGGTCATTGGTTAGTTGGGTATAGACGGACATGGCTTCTCACTTGTGGCGTTAAGAATTGAAAAATAGCAAAGCGGCGCAGCTACGGTTGATTTGCTGGCAAGGTCACCGCGCTGTTAAATAAAGTTTTGCAAAAATGCCTGATACGGTGCTGATTTTGATAGACTAGCGATTATTAATTCATGAATTATAAGGCGAAACCCCCTATGTTAGCAAAGCGAATCATTCCGTGTTTGGATGTCGATAATGGTCGAGTGGTGAAAGGCGTTCAGTTTGTGGACATCAAGGACGCCGGCGACCCTGTTGAAATTGCCCGACGCTACAATGAGCAAGGCGCGGACGAAATTACTTTTTTGGACATTACCGCCACCCATCACGGTCGTGATACCACTTATCACATGGTCGAGCGCATTGCCGAAACGGTATTTGTGCCGCTAACCGTTGGCGGCGGCGTTCGTAAAATTGAGGACATTCGCAATTTGTTAAATGCGGGCGCGGACAAAGTGGCGATTAACTCGGCGGCGGTTTTCACTCCTGAATTTGTCGGCGAGGCGGCGCAAAAATTTGGCAACCAATGCATCGTTGCTGCCATTGACGCCAAACGCGTTGATGACGTGATGGTCGATGGCGTATTAACGCCAAAATGGGAGATTTTTACCCACGGCGGCAGAAAGCCCACCGGCATTGACGCGGTCGAGTGGTCACAAAAAATGGCGGATTTGGGCGCAGGCGAGCTGCTGGTCACCTCAATGGATGGCGATGGTACTAAAAAAGGCTACGATTTGGCATTGATGCGCGCAATTACTAATCGCGTGAGCGTTCCGGTCATTGCTTCAGGCGGCGTTGGCAATTTGCAGCATTTGGCGGACGGCGTGTTAGAGGGCGGCGCGGATGCGGTGCTTGCTGCCAGCATTTTTCATTTCGGCGAGCACACCATTTTAGAAGCCAAAGAATTTATGGCAGCCAAAGGAATTCCCATGCGATTTTAAAAAAAATGTTATGATAGCGCTAACATGTTTGTTTTATTCAAAAAACCCTAATTACCATTAAAAATTGCCAATTTCCAAATCTGATTGCAAAAGGACAAGTTATGACCAATTTACAAGATGAGCGCTCGGCGGTCACCCATATTGATGGCGCGCTGCACCAAAATACCGATGCCCGTATTGGCATCGTTGTTGCCCGCTTTAACGGCTTTGTGGTGGAATCTTTAGTTGATGGCGCCATTGACGCGCTACTTCGTCACGGCGTTTCTGGCAGCAACATCACTGTGATTCGCGTTCCAGGCGCGTTTGAGTTACCATTGGTCGCTCAGCAAGCGGCAGAATCCGACCGCTTTGACGCGATTGTGGCACTTGGCGCCATTATCCGTGGCAGCACGCCGCATTTTGATGTTGTGGCAAGTGAGTCAGCAAAAGGCTTATCACGCGTGGCAACCGATTACAATATTCCGGTCACCAACGGCGTGCTCACCACCGACAGCATCGAGCAAGCCATTGAGCGCTCAGGAACCAAAGCCGGAAACAAAGGCGCAGAAGCCGCCATGGTTGCCCTTGAAATGATCGCCGTGTTGTCGCAGCTTGATAATGGCGTTGACGATGAATAATTGGTAGCTTGCTCGTTATATTAGTAGCTTGCCCGTTATTTTGACCGGCTTTTTTATTGTATTTATCATCAATTTACCGCTTTTGTAAAAAATAAGCGGTAAATTTTTTCATTTTTTATTAAAATAACGGCGCTGTTATTTTTGCTTTTTTACTTTTAAGTCATCACGTTTTGGCGACGTTGTGACAAGGATTTGCCAAATTGGTTTTATTTACCAAAATTGGCCACCCCTTACCATTATTTAACATCTTGCGGCACGATTTGCTTTATCATGGCGATAAGCTTTTGATTTTGCGATTTTAATTTTTCTGATTTTTAAAAATCAAATCCCATTAGGTAATTTTTAGTTATGACTGACCAATTCAATCGCCCTCAACCTGCCCCTATGACTCCGGCAAGTGAATCCGACCAAAGCTTTGATATGAGCGAATCGACGTACAAAACTGGTCACGCGGCAATGCGAAAGGCGCGCCGTTTTGCGCTTCAAGGCATTTATGAATGGCTGATGACCGACCATCGGTTCGATGTTGAAGGTCTGCGCGACTGGAAAAGCAATGCGCCGCATGACATTGCCGCAAGAACGCGCGCCAACAATGCCATGCATACCGTGCATTTGGGCTATTATCACGAGATGATGCGCGACATTCCTGAGCAAATCGACGCGCTTGATGCCCTAATTGGCGAGCAGCTTGACCGCGACTTGAGCCAAATTGACGCCGTTGAACACGCGATTTTATTGATTGGCGCTTACGAGCTGCAATCGCACCTTGAGATTCCTTATAAAATCGTTCTTGATGAAGCGATGAAGCTGAACAACCATTTTGGCGCCACCGACGCTCATAAACTCATCAACGCCGTTCTCGATAAACTTGCCGCAAACCTTCGCGCCGTTGAAGTTGCCGCTGAAAACGATGTCAATCCCCGCGCTCAAAAATCGCAAACTACAAAAGCGCAGCCCAACGCCAAAAACGTCACCATCATCAACAAAAAAACCTTGCTTGCTGAGCAAAATCAGCCGCGGGAAGACGTGCCCTCCGACAAACCGCGAATCAGCGCCAATAAAACCGACGTTAAACGCGAAAGACCCAATCGTGACAATGAAACCGTAAACTCAACAAGTGATTCGGCAAGCGCTCGCGATAACAAAGACGACCGTAGCAATCGCGACTTTGTAAAAAAAGACCAGTCAAAAGGCAGTTTCAACCGAGGCGATAAAAGCAAAGACGGAAAAGGTAAAGACGGCAGAAACAGAAGTGATAAGCCAAAAAGTGGCAAGTTTAATCGCGATGATTCTAAACGCGGCAGCGCGAACCGCGACGATAAACGCCGCGATAAATACGCGCCAAATCGCGATAAAAAACCGTTTAAAAAATCGCCATCAAATGGTGGTAAGCCGCGCTTTGACCAATCAAAATCGGACAAACCTCGATTTGATAATTCACGTTCTGATAGACCACGCCGTAATGATGACAAATCCAACAACGATAATAACAACGGCTAAGCCATGACCGAATTTGACCTTATTGAGCAGATTTTTAACCAAAAGCAAACTTTGCCAAACCACAGCGATATTCAAAAAGGCATCGGTGATGATGCAGCGGTAACGAGCCTGCCCATTGGTGCGCGCTTGGTCAGTTGCATTGATACTTTGGTTCAAGGTCGGCATTTTAGCGGGGATTGGGACGCGGTTGAGCGCTTAGCCTTTGCCATTGGTTATAAAGCCGTTGCAGTTAATGTTTCTGATATTGCCGCGATGGGGGCAGCGCCGCACAGCTTACTGTTGGCGCTTGCTCTGCCTGAGCGCTTGGCAAAAAAATCTTGGCTAAACGAGTTTGCTCAAGGCATTTTTCACGCCTGCAATGCGTTTGATATTGCGCTGATCGGCGGCGATACCACGCGCAGCGAGCAGTTGGTGATTAGCGTCAGCGCTCAGGGAATTTTGACCAAAGATGCGACGCCAGTTTATCGCTCGGGCGCAAAAGTTGGCGATAAGGTTTACGTTTCAGGAACGCTTGGTGATGCTAGCTTTGCGCTGAGAAATCCTGATAGTGAGATTGGCAAAAGCTTACGCCATCGCCTTGATATGCCAACGCCGCGAGCTGCTTTAGGTCAAAGTCTTGGCAAAACTCAAACAGGCGCAATGATTGACATCTCAGACGGGCTTTATCAAGATTTAAGTCATATTTGTCAGCAAAGCGGCGTGGATATGGTGATTAATTTGGAAAACCTGCCAACAAGCACTGAGCTTGCAAAAGCTGAGCAAACCCAGCGCTTGCTTTGTCAATTGACCGGCGGCGATGATTATGAATTAGCCTTTACTTTGCCTGCGCATATCGCCCCGCCTGATGGCAATACTCAAGTGACCTGTATTGGTGAAGTGATTGCTAAGCAAGATGACAAAACGGCAAATCTTAATGCGCCCAGCCAGCCGCAGCTTTTTTATCAAGGCTCAAGGTTATCAAGTTTACATCCTGCACCCTTTGACAAACTGCCGCCATTGTCCGGTTATCAACATTTTAACAGTTAAATTTAAGGTTATTTTTTAAGATAACTTTTAAAGGAACATCATGAGCGATGAGCTAACCAAGCCCGATATTAGAAAAGCTAATGATTGCCCGCCCCTGCCTAAAAACGCAAGTGCTTTAGATGCGGTGGTTTATTGGCTCGCGCTTGGTCTTGGTAGTGGTTTGCCGCGCCGCGCTCCGGGGACTTGGGGAACGGTTGGCGGCTTAATTGCCGGTGTGTTTTTGATGACGCTTGGCTTTGTTCCGTTTTTAATGTTAACGATTTTGTCTTGCGTTATCGGGGTTTGGTTTTGTGGTCGCACGTCTGATATGATGGGCGTTCACGATGACCCGCACATCGTTTGGGATGAGTGGTCGGGGATTTGGATTACCTTGCTTCCGCTGTCGTATTTGCTGACTTTTCAAAACGCGATGCTAGGAAGTTACTGGCAAAATATCTTACAACCTTTTTCCCTCATTGCGCTTATTGCCGCATTTGTGTTGTTTCGCTTTTTTGATATTTTAAAGCCGCCGCCGATTGCTTGGGCAGATAAAAAAGTTGATGGCGGTCTTGGCATTATGCTTGATGACATCATTGCCGGAGTGATGGCCGCAGTCGTTTGGATTATTATAGTTTATGCTGCTGCTCAGTGGCTGCCGTTTGATTAAACATTACAAAGTAGCGACAGCAAATCATTTGTTTAAAAAAAATTTTACGCTATAATCATTGATATTTTGTTACATTTGTAGGGCTTTTATGACCGCATCACTTTCTGTCATTATTCTTGCTGCCGGAAAAGGCACGCGAATGCAATCGGCAAAACCTAAAGTATTACAAACGCTTGCAGGCAAGCCGTTACTCGGTCACGTTCTTGATACCTGTCAGCAGTTGACGGTTGACGATACCATTGTGGTGTTTGGTTTTGGCGGCGACCAAGTCCAAGAGCAAATCAGCCGCGATTATAGCGAGCACCGTATTTCTTGGGTTGCGCAGACGGAACAATTAGGAACGGGGCACGCGGTCAAAATGGCGCTGCCAAAACTGCCAAAAGATGGTCAAAGCCTGATTTTATATGGCGATGTGCCACTCGTTAGCGAAAAAACGTTGGCAGCACTAAAAGCCGCTAACACCAACGGCTTGTCGATGCTGACCTTAACCGTAGATAATCCGTTTGGTCTTGGTCGAATCAAGCGCGATGATAATGGCTTGGTAACGGCTATCGTTGAGCAAAAAGATGCCAGTGACAGTGAGCGCGCCATTTGCGAGATTAACAGCGGCATTTATTGCGTGGACAATGCGCTACTGCATAAATATTTGCCAAAGCTGAGCAATGACAATGCCCAACAAGAATATTATTTAACCGACATCGTTAAATTGGCGGTCGCCGACAATATTGTGATTGCAACGATTGAGCCTGAGAACGCTTTTGAGATTGAAGGGGTTAATAACCGTCAGCAATTAGCGACCCTTGAGCGCTCTTGGCAAGCTAAATTGGTCGAAGACTTGCAAGTTGCCGGCGTTCAATTTGCCGACCCTGCCCGCGTTGATATTCGCGGCAGTGTTAGCGCCGGTCAAGATGTTTTTGTCGATGTTGGCGTGGTCTTTGAAGGCGACTGCAAGCTTGGCGACAACGTTTATATTGAAGCCGGCTGCGTGATTAAGCAATCCACCATCGGCAATGCTTGCCATATCAAGCCATACTGCGTGATTGATGAGTCTGAAATTGGCGCAGGCGTTGACGTTGGACCTTTTGCCCATTTGCGACCTAAGTCACAACTGGCTGACCGCAGTAAAGTTGGCAACTTTGTTGAAGTAAAAAAATCAGTCATCGGCGAAGGCAGTAAAGTCAACCATTTAAGCTACGTTGGCGACGCGGTCGTTGGTGACAACGTTAATATTGGCGCGGGCGTCATCACTTGCAATTATGATGGCGTGAATAAATCGCAAACGACCATTGAAGATGATGTTTTTGTGGGTTCTAATTCAAGCTTGGTTGCTCCTGTGACCCTTGGCAAAGGCGCAACTATCGCCGCTGGCTCAACGATTACGCGAAATGTCGATGACCATGCCCTTGCCTTTGGTCGCGCTCGGCAAACTCAAAAAGACAACTGGGAGCGACCTTCAAAAAAATAGGGTTGGGTAATCATCAGCCAACACCAAATTTTTTAACCGTTTAACTTAACTTAGTTTACTTTAAGCAGCGCGGCAATCATTGTGGGGCTGCTTAATTATTTGAAGTTTTTAATTTTTGCCAGTTTAATTCTAATCATTTTAATTTTAAACACTTTTAATATTCTTATTAAAAGCCCTATTATCACTCTAATTATTAAAGCTAGTTTTAATAAACGCTATTAAGGATTATTCATGTGTGGAATCGTTGGGGCGGTTGCTGAGCGCAATATCGCCAATATTTTGTTAGAAGGTCTCAAGCGCTTGGAGTACCGCGGCTATGACTCAGCGGGGCTCAGCGTCATTCAAAATGGCGAGCTACACCGTGAGCGCCAAGTGGGCAAAGTCCAAGCCTTAGTTGATGCGGTAAGTGAAAACCCTGAGTTTTTTAACGGTCATATCGGCATTGCGCACACGCGCTGGGCAACTCACGGCGAGCCTGCTCAAAAAAACGCCCATCCGCACGTTTCAGGAAAAATCGCTGTCGTTCATAACGGTATCGTTGAAAACTATAGCGAATTAAAAGACGAGCTGATTGCTAAAGGCTATACGTTCACCTCGCAAACCGATACCGAAGTGGTTGCCCATTTAATCCACGACCTTTATAAGCAACATCCTGATTTGCTAGAAGCGGTTCGCGCGGTAATTCCAAGGCTTCATGGCGCGTTTGCGTTGGGGATTATTCACGTCGATTGTCCAGAGGAGCTGATTACCGTCCGTCTTGGGTCGCCCTTAGTGATTGGTGTTGGTATTGGCGAGAACTTTATTGCCTCCGACCAGTTAGCCCTACTTCCAGTCACCAACCGTTTTATGTATTTGGAAGAAGGCGATATTGCCAAACTTACCCGACATGGCATTGAAGTGTTTGCTGATGGTCAAAAAGTCAGCCGCAAAATCCACGAAATCGACGCCAAGCAGCACAATGCCGATAAAGGCGAATTTAAACATTATATGCTCAAAGAAATCTACGAGCAGCCCGATGCCGTTGCCAAAACGCTTGAGATGGGCGTGGATAATGGCAACACTGACCAGCTTCGCGCCGACTTTTTGCAGCGTCATGAAGCCGCGCTTAGCGGCGTCCGCCATATTCAGGTCATTGCTTGCGGCACCAGTTACCACGCAGGGCTTGTGGCAAAATATTGGTTTGAAAATCTAACGCGACTGCCTTGCTCGGTGGAAGTGGCAAGCGAGTTCCGCTATCGCAATCCAGTGGTGGTTGATAACTCATTGGTGATTTGTATTTCACAATCGGGGGAAACGGCAGATACCTTATCGGCACTTCGCGATATTCAAAGCCAAGAGCCTACAGGCTTGGTGACTTTGGCACTTTGTAACGTTGCGACTTCGTCCCTCGTTCGCGAAACGGACATTTTTTTGCCAACGCTTGCAGGCCCTGAGATTGGCGTTGCCTCAACCAAAGCCTTTACCACGCAATTAGCCGCGCTTATGCTTTTAGTGCTTAAAACTGGGGTGACCCAAGGGCGGATTAACCAAGACACTTTAACGACCTTACTTTCGCAAATTCAAGAGCTACCAGGGCAACTTTATGCAAGCTTGCACTTGGACGGCGCGATTCAAGAAATGAGTGAGCGCTTTGAAGATAAAAAAAGCTGCTTATTTTTAGGTCGCGGCCTCCAGTTCCCGATTGCGCTAGAGGGCGCGCTCAAGCTTAAAGAAATCTCTTACATTCACGCCGAAGGCTACGCGGCAGGCGAGCTGAAACATGGTCCCTTAGCGTTGGTTGATAAAGACATGCCAATTGTGGTGCTTGCGCCAAAAGACAGCATGTTTGATAAGCTCAAAGCCAACATGCAAGAGGTTCACGCCCGTCATGGCGAGCTGTTTGTGTTTGCCAGTGAAAGCACCCAAATGAGCGCTGATGAGCGCACTCACGTGGTCAGCGTCCCTGACGTTTGCGAAACCTTAGCGCCTATCGTTTATAGCGTTCCGGTTCAGCTGCTCTCCTACCACGTTGCAGTCATGCGCGGAACGGATGTGGATCAGCCGAGAAACCTCGCGAAATCGGTCACGGTTGAATAAGCTAACGCATTGATTTTAAAATATTTTTTATAAAAAAGCCCTTGTTTTAACTGAGGGCTTTTTTTATTTCAAACGCTTTATTTTAAAAGTTTAACGTTTTATCATGATTTTTTGGTTTTTAAACCAAACCACGTCATTTGTGATGGCGTAAATCCAAGCTTTAAAGTTTCTGCCAGCGATTTAGTTGTCAGATCAATATCAAAAATTTGCTTACCGTCGCTGTCCATAATATAAACGTGGTTGGTGTTGGGACTTTGAATTAAGCTTGGTCCCCCGTGACCGGTATTTTCAAGACCTTTGGCAAATAACGCAATTTTTGCCAATTCTTTATAATTTTGCGCCACATCTAATAAATGCAGCTCCCCTAAGCTGTCAAGCAGCATTAAAGTTTTTCCTGAGGTATCAAAATCATAGCTCAGCACTTGTCTTGAAGCATCGGTTGACCAAATAATAGGCGTAATGGCTTTGCGGGCAGGGTCAATATGATACGGTTGGCCGCAAGCGGTACCAACGAGCGATTGACGGTCTGGATTTTTGGCAAAAGAGCCAATTCGCGCTGCTCCCAAGCTGCCATCGTCGCGCTTACACTGAGTTTGAGAGAGGCTGACCGGATACGGCAATTTTTCAGCGCTAAAGGTATTTTGGGATTGCGTCACCTTCAATAACCCATCGCTGCAAGCAAAAACGGTATGATCGGCCGTGCTGCTGCTGCCATGAAGCCCTGAGCATTTTTCGCTAAATTGCTGAGTGAGATGATAGTGATCGTTATGGCGCTCAAATACGGCAACGGTATCGGCAAGCGGGCTGCCAACGGTGTCATAGCGCCCCGTGCTGATCATATAATCGCCGCGCGGCTCGCTGCTGCCGTGCATGTTGGTGTTTAGCGCTTGATAAGCAAGCTTACCTTTGGCAATGTCGGCATCGGTCACAAGCGCAAATCCTGCGCTCTGCTTTGGATTGGCAATCGGGTTTCCAGCCGCGCCAATACCATCAAAAAATAGGCCAGCTTGGCTGCCAAATACTTGATAATGAACCGGTCTTGGATAGCTTAATTGCAGCGGCATTTTGCTCACATCGCGAGCATAAGGGTGGTTGTGATCGCCGTGATCTTCAATCTCAAGACCGCTATGATAAAAATTAACCAGCTGCTGTGATCGGTCTAAAACAAGCGCGTAATTGCCCTCAGGACTGGTTTGCAGCGCGTCGGCATTGGCCGCAAGCGTGAGGGTTTGGATCACTTTTTGTTGCGCTAAGCTATAAACATAAGCGTGATTGCTGCCTTTTTCGGCAATCAGTAATCGGCCATTGCTAATCTCGGCGGTCACGCTATCGTCCGTACCGTGGCCATGATCGTGGTCATGGCTATGATCATGATCGTGCGGTGGAAACGCCGCTTCTTTTCGGTCATCGGAGGCGCCGCAGCCAGAGAGTAAGACCATCATGGCGCTTGCCAGCAGGGTCATTGCCAAAGCTTTTTTGGGATGATAATTATCAAAGAAAGTCATAACTGTTTTCCAAATTAAAAATAAAGCAAAGGTTTAAAAACGATAGGTGATACCTGCATTAACCGAGCGCTCAGCAAGGGGAACATGATCCACCAAATAAGAAGCATGGTTATAAGCCAGCTCGTTAAGCAAATTATTAACTTGTAAAAAGGCGGTGTAATCCAAGTGGCTTTGGCTGTGATAGGTAATTTTGGCATCGACTAAGTTATAGCTTGGGGCGATGGTCTCAAAATCGGCAAGTTTGTCTTGCAAAAAGCGGTGATAGCCTGACAGTGAAATATCAACAGGACCCCACTGTGACAGCAGTTCAGCGCCAACGCGCGGCGCAACCAGTCTTGGCGCATACGATTGATCCTGACCGCTGTTTTTAAGTTTTATCAGCGCCAAATCAGCAAAGCCTTTTACCGTTAAATAATCATTGATTCGGTAGCGGCCTTCAACCTCACCACCAAAATGCTTGGCATCGGATTGCGTATAATCGATTAACCGAAATCCTGCCGACTCGCCGCTTTGAACGATGTCTTGGGTTTTGGCGTAAATATAATCTTGAATGTCGTTATAAAACGCCGAAACGCTCCCTGAAAAATCTTGACCGTCATCAAAGCGAGCGCTCACCTCAGCGCCATAGGTTCGCTCTTTATTTAACTGCGTGTTGCCGCGCTCCCAAGTGTTGGTTGCCAAATGCGCGCCGTTGGCAAACAGTTCTTGCGCTGCAGGAAGCCGCTCGGAGTGGCTTAATCGCGCCGATAATTGTGTATTCATTGTTACATATTTACCGCCCTCAAGGCTTACGGACGTTGCCGATTGCGATTTTTGTAATTGATTTTCGGCGTCTTTAATGTTTTGAAAGTCTTGACGAGCGCCAAATTCAACGTACCATGGGCTTTTATATTGGTCAGTGGCAACTGCTTTGGCCAAAGCATCAGCTTGGCTTAACGCCAATGATGAGTGATCAGCGCTCATGCCATCTTTGCTGTGGTCATGACCCAAGTGGCGGCTCAGTTCAGCGTCATTTCCTGCAAATTTATCGTCACTAAATTTGGCACCAAAATACGTGGGGGTAAGCCGCTGAATGACATAAACACCGACTTGATGAGTGTCCGTTTTTGGCAAATAGCCTTCAAGTCCTTCAGCAGAAAAGCGGCTTTGGTCAGCATCAATGCCGACCACCCCTTTCATAAATCCCAAAGTTCCCGTTCTGTAAGTGGCGGTGGTGGCTTGCGATTTGGCACTTAGCGCTTTGTTGCTAAACGTTGTCCCCACCTCCCCTTCATCAATTTCATCATGGCGATAATCGGTATACGCCAATTTTGCTTGGATATTATCAACGCCAATCATAGGAAAGTCGCGCTTAGCATGAATTTGATAAACGTCTGAGGTCAAACCCACAAACGGTGGCGCACCATGGTCATGGTCGTGATGATGGTCATCTTGGCAATCCAACTGATTGGGTCGGCTTAAGCTTGGCGCGCAGTGGTTGTGAACGTGAAATGGCAAACCATATTCTGACGATTGGCGCTGATAAGACGCGCCAACATAGCCCAAATCCGTCAAATAAGTCAGCCCTAAGCTGCCGTTATCTTGAGTATACCAACTGTTGGCAACCTCTTTGGTATCCCAATGCGGCACTTGGATATTACCTTTATCAGACTTTTGATAGCGGCCGCTCCAAAGCCAATGCTCGTTAATGTCGCCATTTAAATTGACAAACCCCTGATAGCCATCGCTTGCTTGCTCCGTCATCAAGCTTGCCCTTCCACTTATCGGCGTTGCCAAGCGCTCGGTGGGAATGGTGTTGTCAACCACATTGACCACGCCGCCCACAGCGCCGCCG
This sequence comes from Psychrobacter sp. GTC18467, assembly GCF_055397455.1. NCBI lineage: Bacteria > Pseudomonadati > Pseudomonadota > Gammaproteobacteria > Moraxellales > Moraxellaceae > Psychrobacter > Psychrobacter sp. GTC18467. The sequence goes on along the minus strand of NZ_AP038920.1, from coordinate 1,467,111 downwards.
CCAAACATCAGTGCAGAAGTGCCTTTAATCACCTCAATTTGCTCTGCGCCCAAGATAGGCACTGAAACTTGATGGTCGGGGGAGATTTGCGAAGCATCTTGAACCCGAATCCCATTTTGCATGACCTGAACCCGAGGCGCGGTCTGGTTTCGGATAATGGGGCGGCTTGCCCCTTGACCAAAGGTATCGGCGGCCAATCCCGGCTGGTATTTTAAAACGTCCCCAAGCGTACTTGCCACTTGCAGCTCTAAATCCGCTTTGGTGACCACGCTGGTTGCCGTTGCCATTTGATCGGTACTTTTTGACAATGGATTTGCGGTGACCACCACGCTAGGCAAGGTAACGCTTGGCTCAGGCGATGATATTTGACGGCTCAATATCGCGATGCGGTCAGCGTCTTTTTGATTACTTTGATTGACCACCCCCTCTTGAGCCATTGCCAACTGACAGCACGCGCCCAACCCCAAACTTATCACCCCCGACATCATCATTTTGCTGACAAGTGGCTGAACCTTAATCACCTCGTCTTTTACCCCTGCTGATAAATGGCTTAAATCACTTACTAACCCCAAATCCAAATCCAAATCCTTGGAAGCTTTTAAATACGTCATGACCAAACTCTTTGCAAAAAAACGTTAGAAAAAATAACTTAACCTCAAAATTTTTAATAATGTTATAACATAACAATTAACTAAACAAGGATTTTGTGAAATCGAATAGCATAAAAAAGCGATAAAGACTTCAATTGCGTCTTTATCGCTGATAACAGATTAAGCAGTGATGGAAAAACTATGATGAGGTTTCTTTATGCTTCCCATGCGGCACCAGCCACTTGGCAAACCAGTTCGACAAGTCATCCATTAGCGTATAAATCACCGGAATAACGATAAGACTTAGTAGCGTTGAGGTAACAAGCCCGCCAAGAACCGCCGCCGCCATCGGTCTGCGAAATGTTGGGTCAGCTTCACCCCAACCAAGCACCAACGGCATCATGCCGGCGCCCATGGCGATACTGGTCATGATGATGGGTCGGGCGCGCTTTTTACAAGCATCCACAATGGCATCAAAGCGCGGCAAACCTCGGCGCTGAGCAATGAGCGCGTAATCGACCAGCAAAATAGAGTTTTTAGTAGCAATCCCCATCAGCATAATAAAGCCAATCATCGAGGGCATCGACAAGCTACTGCCGGTTAACACAAGCCCTGCAAACGCACCGCCAATGGACAAAGGTAGCGCCATCAAAATGGTAAACGGCTGCAATAAGCGCCCAAAGAGCAAAATCAGAACGCCCAAAATACAAATAACCCCAACCGACATAGCGACCACAAAGCCGGTAAACAGCTCAGCCATGCTTTCGGCTTGACCTTGTTCAATCAAATTAATGCTTGCGGGCAGGTTTTGCATGGTCGGCAGCGCTTTTACCGCCGTGACCAAATCACCAAGTTCGCCACCTGAGGGCTGAACGGTGATGCTGATGGCGCGCTCACGGTCTAAACGCTTGATTTGGGCGGGGCCTGTGCCAAAGCTTAACTCCGCCACATCGCCGACGCGGACACCTTGACCTTGCGGGCGCGCGCTTGGCACATAAAGCGCTTCTAATTGATTGATATTTTGCTTTGCCACATCAGGCAAGCGCACCACAATCGGGATTTGCCGCGAGTCAAGATTCAGCTTTGATAAGCTTTGCTCATAATCACCAACAGTGGCAATTCGTAAGGTGGTTGCCACATCTTGGGTGGTGACGCCAAAATCTGCCATCGCCAATCGGTCAGGTTTGACCGCAAGCTCAGGTCTTGGCAGACTTCGGTCGCTCGTCACATCCCCTGCTTGCGGCAATTTGCGGATTTCGCTCATCAGTTTTTGAACGGTTTGCTCAAGAACGTACGAGTTACTGCTGGTTAATGAAAAATTATAACCAGTCTCGCCGCCACTTGATAAGCCGACAGTAAAGCGCGCGCTTGGAACGTCAGCCACAATGGCGCTGATTTGGCGCTCAACTTCGGATTTTGACTCGCGCTCACTTCTTGGCGCAAGGACAATATCCAGCCCAGCAATATTTTTGGCTTTGCCGCCGCTTGAGTCTGACCCCATTGACGCTTGACCTTCACCCACGGAGGCAAAAATATGGCGAACGGCGGGCAATTTCATAATTTTATCGGCAGCCAATTGCGCCACCCGCTCGGTATCGGCAAGCTCCACATCAGGAGTTAATTCAATTTCAACGCGGGTTTGGTCAATGTCATTGTCCGGAATAAAAGCGGTCGGCAACAGTTTGACCAAGCTTAACGATGCAATAAATAGCAAAAGCGTTGCGCCAATCGTCAACCAACGATGGCGCAGCGTCCAAGCCACAACGTTTAAATAGCCAGCCATGACGCGGCTGCGCTTCTCCGCTCGCGGCTTTTCGGGGCGTAAAATATACGCTGCCATCATTGGCGTAATCAGGCGCGCCACCAACAGCGAAGCAAAAATTGCCATTGCCGCTGTCCAACCAAACTGCCGAAAAAATTGACCAACAATGCCGCTCATAAACGCCGTTGGCAAAAATACCGCAATCAAGGTAAACGTGGTGGCAATCACCGCAAGACCGATTTCGTCCGCCGCTTCCATTGCCGCTTCATACGGCGTTTTCCCCATTCGTAAATGGCGAATAATATTTTCAACCTCGACAATCGCATCATCAACCAACACCCCAACGACCAACGATAATGCTAAAAGCGAAATAATATTTAAGCTAAAGTCAAACAAATACATGCCTAAAAACGTTGGAATAACCGACAACGGCAAGGCAACGGCAGCAACGATGGTGGCTCGGATATTTCGCAAAAATAAAAACACCACAAGAACTGCCAAAATGCCGCCTTCAATCAACATCTGTAGCGATGCTTGGTAATCCTCGGCAACAGGCGTTGCGCGGTCATAAACCTTTTCGATTTTGATTTTGGGCATCTCGCGCTCAAGCTTGGCAAGCTCAGCATCAACCAGTTTATTGACGTCAACTTCACTGGCGCCGCGCGACCGGCTGATGTTAAAAGCCACGACCGTTTGACCATCAAGCTTAGCAAGGGAGCTTGGGTCAGCCGCACCATCGGTCACTTGCGCCATTCGCCCAAGCGCTTGCGTTCCGCCCGTTGGCGTGGCGATTTGTAGGTCATTTAACTCGCGAGCGCGATCAACCGCCCCTAACACGCGGATGGTTTGCGTGGTATTGCCAACTTCCGCTTCCCCGCCTGAGCTGTCTTGTTGAATGCCGCTGATTTGCTGTGAGAGCTGGACGATGGGAAATTCAAGACCACTTAGGGCAATTGGGTCAGCAGCAACGGTAATTTGCCGCTCAAGACCGCCAATTCGGCTGATTGCGCCAACACCTTTAATGTCGGATAAGCGCTTGGTGATGGTGTCATCGACAAACCAAGACAAGTCCTCAACGCTCATGTTGTCGCCGGTCACTGAATAAGTGACCACTGGAAATCCTGAGGTTGATACTTTGGTGATAATCGGGTCATTGGCCGCGGCGGGCAAATCGCCGCGAACCTCACCGACCGCTGAGCGAACATCATCGACCGCCTCTTGAATGTCTTTATCAAGAACAAACTCGGTCACCATCGTTGCCGCACCGGTTTGTAAGGTGGTGGTGATGTGCTTGATGCCAGTGATACTGGTTAAGCGGTTTTCAATTTTTTTGGCAACATCATTTTCAAGCTGAGCGGGCGCCGCACCCGGTAAGGTAACGGTAACCACCACCGCCGGCAAATCAATATCGGGGAACTGCTGAACTTTCATTTGATGAAAGCCAAACAACCCGCCCATGGTCAATAAGACAAACAGTAAAATCGCTACAAGCGGGTTTTTAATCGAATACGCCGAAAAATTTATCATGAGGCGACCTTTTTCGGCGCCGTTTGGTCATCAGGCGCAACCACGCGAACGATATCACCATCATTTAAAAAACTGCCGCCTTGTTTGACAATTTGGCTTTTGGTGTCAATCGGCGTGGTTAAGCTGACTTTATCGCCCAAATGCTCGCCAACACTGACTTTTTCTTGAACAATTCGACCAAATGTTTTGCCATCAACGTCCTTAATATCGGTAATGAGCATCACATAATCGTAGCCGTCATTGCTGACAATGGCGCTGTTTGGCAAGGTTTGCAGTTGGTCACTGCCCAATAAAAACTCGCCTTTTTGGAACATGCCAGCTCGGGCGCTATTGCTTTGAGCAAGGCTTGCAAAAATGGTAATTTTGCGGTTGTTGTCGGCGGTTGGCGCAATTTTACGAACCTCGCCCATCACCGATTGGTTGTTAGGCAAGCTGACTTTCACTGCCGTTCCCACTTTAACCTCACCCACTTGTTTGGGGTCAATGTCGGCCTGCCATTCAAGTTTGCCATCTTTAATAATGGTAAATAACGGCTCGCCGCCAGCAACCATGCCAACTTCGGCGATTTTTTCACTAATCACGCCAGAAACGGGTGCCACCACTTGAGCGTTATTCACCGATAAGCGCTGAGCATTAAGTCTTGCGCGCGCGGATTGCAGCATGGCTTCGGCTTGAGCTTGTTGAGTTCGGTAGCGGTCGGCTTCTTGGCGGCTGATCGCGTCAATCTCAAGCAGTGGCAACACGCGAGCCGCGTCCGTTTTGGCATTGGCAAGGGTGGCTTCGGCTTCTGAGACGTCCGCTTCGGCTTGCAACACTTGCTGCTTCATGGCGTCGGTATCAAAAATCGCCAAAACTTGACCGGCTTTGACGCTTTGACCTTCTTCCACCAAAATGCGCTCAATGGCAACGCCGCTGACTTTGGGGCTGACATTGGCAATTTCTTTGGGTTCAATCGTGCCATCCGCACTCAAAGTGCTGCCAACACTATCCAAACTTGGGCTGATTGCTTCCACCGAAAGTACGGCATCGTTAGCAGAAGCTTCGGTATCAGCCGCTACGTTGTCATTAGTCGCAACAGATGGATTGGGTTTGGCGGCAGTTTGGGGCGCGCTATCGTCAGTTTTATTTAAGTATTTGCCAAAAAAAACGCCAATCGCAAGCATGGCAATCATCGCCGCGGCAAGCCAAGGCCAATTGTCCGGAAGCTTTCGCTTTGGCGGCGTTGTGGTCGCGCGGTACGGCGGCACAGTTGGGTCATCTGCCAGTGGCTCAACATGTTTTGGCGGAATGTCTGTCGCCGTGACGTTATCCTCAGGCAACTTACTATCATCCTCAGGCAAATTGGCATTACTCATAATGGTCTCGTTTTAATTTTTCGATATTTCAAAATTGGTTTTAAGATTTGATTTCAATATTTGGTTTAAAACTTTCAATTTTTGCAATAGGTTAAGGCGAAGTTTTAAGTTTAAGCATTGGTATATTGATGGGCTTTGGGCAGCCAGCGCGCAATCAATCGGCTCACGTCCGCTTTTCGCGATTTATCTTGAATTAAATGCGCGGCTAATTTTTGGGCAATGGCAAGCAAGCAGTCATCACGCGCCAAATCGGCAAGATAATAATCCACGTTTCCGGTTTGTCGTTTGCCAAGCAGCTCACCAGGACCGCGAAGTGCTAAGTCTTTTTCGGCAATGACAAAGCCGTCGGTGCTGTCGCGAAGTACGTTTAAGCGCTCAATTCCGGTTTCCGACAAGGGCGACTGGTAAAGTAGCACGCAAAAGCTTTTTTCCGCGCCGCGACCCACGCGGCCGCGAAGTTGGTGCAATTGTGACAATCCTAAGCGCTCGGCATTTTCAATAACCATCAAAGAGGCATTTGGAACGTCAACGCCAACCTCAATCACCGTGGTTGCCACCAACAAATCAAGCGCTCCTGATTTAAACTCTTGCATCACCGCTTGCTTTTCTGCCGGTTTCATTTTGCCATGAACCAGACCGATATTGATGTTCAAGCGCTCGTTTAAATCAGCAAAGGTCGCCTCAGCCGCTTGCGCATCAAGGGCGGTTGATTCCTCAACAAGCGGGCAAACCCAATACGCCTGCCGACCTGCCGCGCAGTTTACTGCAATTCGCTCAATCACCTCATCGCGGCGGTTGCGGTCGACCATCACCGTGGTAATGGGCGTTCGACCCGGTGGCAGCTCGTCAATGATGGAGGTGTCCATATCGCCATAAACGCTCATCGCAAGCGTTCGCGGAATCGGCGTTGCGGTCATAATCAGTTGGTGCGGCGTGCTTCCCGCGACGCCTTTATTGGCAAGCGCCATGCGCTGCTCAACGCCAAAGCGGTGCTGCTCATCGATAATGACTAATCCTAATTTGGCAAATTGAACTTGCTCTTGAAACAGCGCATGGGTGCCAATCACGATTTGAACGTCATTTTCAACGATGGCAGCAAGCGCTTCTTTACGCTTGCGAGCCGTTTGCTTGCCGGCAAGCCAACCAACGCCAATTCCCAGCGGCTCAAACCACTGTTTAAAATTAAGCAGGTGCTGCTCAGCTAAAATCTCCGTTGGCGCCATGACCGCAACCTGCCAACCGCTATCTAAGGCAAAACAAGCCGCCGCCGCTGCCACCAACGTTTTTCCGGCGCCAACATCGCCTTGAACCAGCCTTAACATCGGGATTGACGTTGCCATATCGCGGCTGATATCGCCGATTACTCGCGACTGAGCGCCGGTCAAGGCAAACGGTAAGCCGTCTAATAACTGCTTATAAAGCGCGCTTTTTTTGCTGCATTTTGGCGCTTTAAACTGGTGCAACTGCTCGCGGCGATACAGCAAGCTTAATTGATGGGCGGTAAATTCTTCAATAATCAAGCGCTGACAAGCGGCATGCGAGCGCTCAAGCAGTTGATTTAATAAGTCAAATTGCTGATTAATATTGGTATAAAGCGGCGGCGTATGCAGTAGCACCAGCGCTTCAAAAATGGTCAAGTTAAACGGGCTTTGCGCAGCTTGGTCGCGGGCGCGCTCATTTGGGGAGCGTTTGTCCGCGCCATGTTGGCGTAAAAATAAATCTTGCGGCATCATTAGGCTGACCGGCGTATCAGTAATCATTGCCCCATCTTGCGGCTTGGTTAACGGCAAATCGGCAACCACGTCAAAATCAGCTTTGGTAAATAGGGTTAAAGGCACGGCTTCTTGGCGAACCGTTTGCAGCGCCAATTTAATCAGCGTTCGCAGTTTATTTTGATGAAGCCCTTTGACGGTTGGATAAATCGGCTGAAGTCCTGAATTGACCAGCGGCTCATTGTCGCGCATCGTTTGGTATTCAGGGTGATGCAGTTGCCTGCCATAACGGCTGATTTTAATCTCGCCAAACAGCTGCAATCGCGCCCCCAAAACCATGGTTTGAATAAGACTTGGATATGCCTTAAAAAAGCGCAGTCCAAGTGACCCTGTGCCATCATCGACAATGACGGTCAAACCGCCGCTTTTTTGCTCAACGTGAACGATACGCGCCACAATCAGCGCCGATTGACCATGCGTGGTGTCCTCAATCATCACCTGCCGGCTGCGGTCTTCATAATCGCGCGGTAAATGCAGCAGCAAATCAAACACGCGGGTGATGTTCAATTGCTCAAGCTGCTCAGCAACCTTAGCGCCCACGCCCGCCAGCGCCGTCACCGGCAAATCAAAGGCTTGAGGCGCTTGCAATCGAGACGTTGAAAAAGTTGCCACGGGCATTGCTTCACCTTAATTTTATTAAAATAATGCTCTAAAAAATAATCATTTAACGCCCTAGAATCAACCGCTTATCTGAGCAAGGACGTTTTATTATAGCCGACAACGCCCTTGATTATGATGGACAATTTGGTAATCATGCGACTATCATAACGCGCTTGACTTATTTTTGCGCTGACTGCTTGATTTTTATCACAATTTAGTGAGTTTTTTATGTTGTACTCTTCCCAAACCACGCCTGATTTTGCGCTCTCGCCCCTGATTTCGCGCTTGATTGCTATCGTTATTATGGTAGTTAGCGTTCTTTTTACCAGTGCTTGCCAAAGTGCGCCAACCAACCAAACGCCTGCCACCGCAATGCCAACCGCGCCAAAAGTCGCCTTAGTGTTAGGTGGCGGCGCGGCAAAAGGCATTGCTCACGTGGGTGTCATCAAAGCGCTTGAGGACAACGGCATTAAGCCCGACATCATCGTTGGCACGAGCGTTGGTAGCCTCGTTGGTAGCCTTTACGCCAGCGGCATGAGCGCGGATACTTTAAAAAAAGTCACCCTTGCCACGCCTGATAGCGCGCTGATGGACTTCACCTTTTCCAATCAAGGCTTTGTTGAGGGGGTCAAATTAAAAAACTTTATCAATAAACAAGTCAATAACCGCCCGATAGAAGACTTTCCAATAAAATTTGCGGCGATTGCCACCGAGCGCGATACCTTGGCAAAAACGGTTTTAGATTTTGGCAATGCAGGGCTTGCGGTTCAAGCGTCGTGCAGCATCCCGAACATTTTTATCGCGCCAAGAATTCCTGAAAAAGTCGGTAAAAAATACATTGATGGCGGCGTTTCAAGCCTCGTTCCGGTCGATACCGCTCGCGAGTTGGGCGCAGATATCGTTATCGCGGTGGATGTGACCGCGGCAAAACCGCCGGCGGAAACTACCGCGCAATTGGCAAAATTAAAAAACGGTCAAACGATTGATATTAAATCGTTAGCCAGTTTTTGGGGCTTGTTTGAACAAAGCATTGCCGCAGGGCTTTATAACCAATTGCCGGTCAATAAAGCCGCCGTTAATAATTCGCAAAACGCGACTGCAAAACCTGCCCATAGCCGTGAAGCCTTGCGCGCGGACGTGCTGATTATCCCTGAGGTTGGTCATGCAAGCTTTGTTGATACCCGCGAGCGCGCCGCCTTAATTAGCGAAGGCGAAAAAGCGGCGCTTGCAAAACTCCCTGACATTCAAAAAATAGTTACGGCTAAAACTAAAGCCAGTCAACCCACTCAACAACGATAAAAAATCATAAATCAAAAAAAAGCGCTTTAATCATAAGCGCTTTTTTCACCCAAACATTTTTCTTTTGCGCTTGGTTTATTTGACGCGGGCGCGGTATTTGACCATCACGGTATCATTTAAGCCCACCCCTTCTAAATCCCAACGCAGCGCTTGGTAATATTGCAGCGGGATTTCTTGAGCTTGACCGTTGACTTGACCGCGAAGTGGCATTCGGGCAAAGGTTGCGCTATCGGCACTGGCAAAAGCAAAATCGGGGGCTACGCTGCCCACCAATTCCACTTGCTCAGGAATGCTCATGGTCACGGTCATTTTGCGGACGCGGTCAGGGTTGGTGTTGGTAAAGTAACCTTGATATTCAATGATATTTCCGGATTGCAGGCGCGTATTTGCCGTCACCGGAACCAACGTTTCTTGACCATTGGCGTCTGTGCTAAGCAGTGATGCGGTAACTTTGGTAGCAACGGCTTGGGCGTTTGAGTTGCTGGCCGCCTGCACCGCTGCCGGATTATCAAGGGCAGGCTCAGGGGTCGGTAGCATCGCAGAAGCTTGGGTGACCGCCATGGCGCTAATGAGCGTTCCTGCGATAACAAAAAATAGGCGATGAGCGCCGCCTTTAGTGAACGGCTGAGACAACGGATTGCGGTTTTTCATAATAACGAGGATTCCTAATTCGAGCGGGTCAATCGTGCAACTGACAGCATTTTTAGCAACGAGGTAAATGAGCAAGCATCATTCGCGGTTACCATCAACCTTAGCATAACAAAACCTAATTAGCATCATACTAACGCCTTGTTGCGGTTATGTATAGTTGGCTGATTAACGCTTGCCTTAATCTTGTTAAAATAAAAGATAGCCCAATTTGCTGTTTTTTGCTATGGTAAATTAAAACCTTTCAACATTTTTTTATGCCGCGGCGGCAAGTTTTTTGACCGCTTTTTGAGTGATTAACCGTTTTTATGATGACGACAAACCCCATGCCCCAAATCAACCCTGACTACGTCCACTGGTTTCGCAATTCAGCCCCTTATATCAACACCCATCGCGGCAAAACATTTGTCATTATGTTTGGCGGCGAAGCGGTCAATCATCCCAATTTTAGCAACCTGATTCACGATTTTGCCTTGCTGCATAGCCTTGGCATCAAGCTGGTTTTGGTTCATGGCGCGCGCCCGCAAATCGAAAAAAACCTAACCGGTACCGGAATTACCTCGCCATTGCATCACGACATTCGCGTGACCCCGCGCGAAGCCATGCCTGCAATTTTGCAAGCGGTTGGTTCAATTCGATTGCAAATTGAAGCTCAGTTGTCGATGGGACTTGCCAACTCGCCGATGTTTGGCTCTAGAATTGACGCCGTTTCTGGCAACTTTGTCACCGCAAGACCGTTTGGCGTTCGTGATGGCGTTGATTACCAAATGACTGGCGAAGTTCGCGCCATCGATGTTGATGCGATTAAAAACAACCTACTTCACAATCAAATCGTGATTTTAGGCTCGATGGGATACTCAGCGACCGGCGAGGTGTTTAACTTATTGGGCGAAGATGTGGCGCTTAGTGCCGCCGTTGCTTTAAGCGCGGACAAGCTTATTTTCTTGGGCGAAGAAACTGGCATCAATGACCACGGTCGCCTGCTTCGTGAAATGATTCCCAATGAGGTTGACCGCTTTTTACGTGACCGCGATTTAAACTGCGAAATCAATTACTTTTTATATTGTGCCGGTAAAGCTTGCCGCGAAGGCGTCCACAGAACGCACATCATATCGTATGCCAAAGACGGCGCGCTGCTTGAAGAATTATTCACCCGTGACGGCTCAGGAACGCTGATTAGCCACGACCCTTATGAAGAAATCCGCCACGCCGAAATCGACGATGTGGTCGGCTTAACGGAGCTGTTAGCCCCACTTGAAGCCGAAGGCATTTTAGTCCCAAGGTCGCGTGAGCGCTTAGAGCAAGAGATTGATAACTATAGCGTTATTGAGCGCGACGGCATGATTTTAGGCTGCGCGGCCTTACATCAGTTAGATGACAGCTCAGCCGAAGTTGCTTGCGTGGCCGTTCATCCGGACTACCGAAAAGGCAGTCGCGGTGCGGATTTACTGGCGTTTTTAGAGCAGCAAGCCCGAAGTCACGGTTTGCAAAAGCTGTTTGTTTTGACCACCCGAACCGCGCATTGGTTTGTTGAGCAAGGCTTTGTTGAAGTTGACGCCGCCGCCTTACCCGAGGCGCGCTTAAAACAATACCACAACGGTCGCAACTCAAAAGTTTTTGAAAAATTACTTTAATTTTGACTGGTTAATTGACCATAAAAAAAGCCTTCAATTTGAGGGCTTTTTTGTTTGATGTTTTTTTATATAAAAAGCTTTCCTTATTTAGCAGGGTTTACTTTTAACAATTCAACGGTAAAAATCAAGGTGCTGTTTGGCTCAATTCCGGCATTTCCCGCTTCGCCATAGGCTAAGCTTGATGGGATAAAGAACTCATATTTGCCGCCTTCTTTCATCAACTGAAGCCCTTCCGTCCAGCCAGCAATGACTTGATTGAGTGGGAACTCAATTGGCTCGCCGCGCTCGTAGGAGCTGTCAAAGACCGTGCCATCAATCAGCTTGCCTTCGTAATTGACTTCAACCACATCGGTGGCTTTTGGAGATTTTCCGGTGCCTTCTTTAAGCACTTTATATTGTAGCCCTGAAGCGGTGGTTTTTACGCCCTCTTTTTTGCCATTTTGCGCTAAAAACTCTTTGCCTTTGGTGGTGTTTTCTGCCGCTTTTGACTGCATCTCTTTAATCATCTTTTCTTCTTGCTCTTTTTGATACGCCATGAGCACTTCTTGCATTTGCTCTTGGGTCAAAGCGGACTCTTTACCTTCATAGCCGTCACGAAAGCCTTTTTCAAAGGTGTCCAAATTTAAGTCTTGTACCGTATCTTTATTGCCTTCTGCCATCATATAGCCCAAGCTATAGCCCACTTTTTCATTGGCAGGGCTTTGCTCAGTGACCGCCACGCTTTTGGCAGCAGATTGCTTGGCATCATTGTTGGTGCTGCAACCTGAAACTAAAATCATAGCACTTGCCAGCGCCGTTACCGTTAACGTCGTGATTTTTTTCATACATTACTCTCAGTGGAAAATCAAAGCTTGTGGCCTAAGAACTTTTTGAGTTTGAGGTCGAATTAAAACTTCTCAAAATCATTTGACCCGTTGATGAGCCATCACAGTTATAAGGCTGGTTTCGTTGAAAGGTGACCAACCGTAATCAGGAACTTTTCCAATTTCGGTTCGTGAATCTTCATCATAGCAAATCTTATAATTATGGGCTAGATTTTCGCTAAAATTCTCCGGCTTATGTATGACCTTTGTTAATTATGCCGAGTTAAATAACAAGTTATCACATAATTATAGTCGTCAGTTAAGCTTTTTATCTTTAAATCTTAACAGTCATTGGCTAAGCTTAAATAGCAGTAGAGATTCGTAATATTCAGTTAGTTTTCTATAGTAGCGTTACTAAGCGTAATCTGATTTGGGCTCAGACAGCTTTTAAAGCATCATCACCGTCTTAGCTGTCATGCTGTCGTTATATCCACACATCGCTACTGCTATTTTTAAATTATTCTAATTAAAACAACATTTTAACCAAGGTTATTTTTGCTTTTCACAGCTATCTAAAACAAAGAAGAAGGGCAACCGTTATTAAGGAGGCTATCATGGATCCCATCTATGTCCCGTTCAATGGTTATCTGGGCGGTCCTATCGGCTCGGTTATCGGCGCTATTTTAATTTTTATTATCGGCTGGCTGATCGCGCTTGGTATTGCCGCACTGGTCAAAAATGTGCTTGCCAAGGTTCATTTAAACGAGCGCATGAACTCCTCAACCGGAAAAGCTTATGATTTAGAAGGTATTATTTCCAAAGTTATTTTTTGGTTTATTTTTATCATTGCCATTTCAGGGGCGCTCAATCAGCTCAATCTTAATGCCATTTCAACGCCATTTGCCAATATGGTCAACCAAGTTTTAGCCTTTATTCCTAATTTAATCGGCGCAATTGCGGTTGGTATCGTCGGTTGGGTGGTGGCTACCGTCGTTAGAACGGCGATTAATGCGGCGTTATCTAAAACCACGATGGATGAAAAGCTAAGTGCTCAAGCCGGCGTTAAACCCATGAGCAGCACCATTGCTGATATGGTATATTGGTTTATTTTGTTGGTTGTGCTTACAATGGTTTTAGGTCAGTTGCAGCTTAATGGCTTGTTTGCGCCGCTTACCAACATGATTGATAAGATTTTCAGCTTTATTCCTAACATCTTAATTGCCGGCGTGGTTTTTGTGGTGGGTTATATCATCGCAAAAGTGGTTCGTGGTATCGTGACCAACTTGGTATCAACCTTTGATGTTCAAGCTTTGGCATCAAAAGCCGGTCTTAGCGAGCAAAACAGCCTTCCAAATATTGCAGGATCACTGGCATTTTTGGTGGTCATTATCCCAACGATTATTGCGGCATTAAACGCCCTTAAAATCGAAGTGATTGCCCGACCTGCAACCAACATGCTGAACAAAATCATGGAGGCGTTGCCAAATATTTTTATGGCAGCCGCAATTTTAATTGTGACGTTTTACGTGGTTCGCATGGTGGCTGACATCATTAAAGGTCTCATTAACAATACCCAATTAAATCAGCTTCCGGCTAAAGTTGGCTTGCAAGAAATGATGGGAACGCAAACTGTTGCTGATTTGGTGGGTCATGCCATCATGTTCTTTGCCATGCTGTTTGCCGCGATTGCAGCGGCGGATTTGTTAGGCTTTGAACCAATTTCTGCCTTGATTGGGATGTTTATTGCCTTTGGCGCGAACATCATTTTAGGGGCAATCATTTTATTTATTGGCTTTTGGCTTGCCAATGTTATTGCCGGCGTGGTTGAGCGCTCAGAAAAAGGCTCACAATTTTTAGCCAATATCGTTCGCGTTCTTATCATGGGACTGGTTCTTGCGATGGGACTTCGAGCGATGGGAATTGCCGACTCCATCGTAAACTTAGCCTTTGGCTTAACTTTGGGCGCGGTGGCAGTTGCCTTTGCCTTGTCCTTTGGTCTTGGTGGTCAAGAAGCTGCCGCAAGATTTTTACGCAAAATGCAGGATAAAATGGATGAGGAGCGTACGGGTCTAAAAGTTCATACCACACGCTACACCAAAACAACCACGTTAGATAAAGTGGCGGATTCTGTTCGTGAAAATACACCAACGGCGCCATCAGCATCGCCAACAGCCGCAAGTGTTGACGCAAGCAGTATCCATACGGACAATGTGGATACGCGCAGCCTTGGCAACCGCCATGTGGATATCACGGAATCAACAGCGACGCCTAACGTGACTAATCCTCGCGATGTCAGCGATGATTTAAATCATTTATTGGATGATGATAATCAGTAATTTCTTAGCATTTACAATAAAAAAGACAGCAAGCGCTGTCTTTTTTATTGAGTTTAAGTTATTGATTTATAAGATACTTATTTAAAATACCTACGATTTGGTAGCCGTTTTGGTAGCCATTTAATCAAAAATTTAGCTATTGAGGCTCAAGATAAAAAGCTGCTATTCATTCTTACCAATCCAAAATTGGATAAGCCCACTGGGTTCATCATCACGACGAACGCTTAAGCAAAGTGCTAAATTGCACACGCTCATGATTACGCCTAAAAAGACGTGCGTTTTTGATGCAAAAGTGTGCATAACAAGCGCGAACAACTGGCGCGAACAAACAAAAACGCGAACAAAAACGCCGGTATGGTGTTTTTTGTTCTTTTTGCTCAAGCCTTGCCAGCCAATGCTATCAGCGCGAACAAGGGTGAGGACTGAGAACAAAAAGGCGGCTTGCTTCCAATATTCTTGCTTCCATGATTCCGTCTTGCTTCCGCCGTAAGCCTTGCCAGCTATAGATAGCTTAAAGGAAGCAAAATTCATAATGCGCCGTTTTTGCTTCCTTGTTTCCTGTGTTTATGCCGTTTTGCTTCCATAAAATTAGGAATCAAGGATTAAGCATTTTTAATAGCTGTTGATTCCATGATTCCATCACGATTCCGCTGTAAGCCTTGTCAGTTATAAATAGCAGCAAGGAAGCAAAATTCAAAAGAGGGTTGTTTTGATTCCAATTTATCGCGTTTATGCCGTTTTGCTTCCATCGACAACATAGCAGACGCAAAGCCTTTGCAAAAACTGTGCATTAAGTTTGCATGGTGTGGCTTGCTCAAAATTGGGCGGGGGTTTCAACTCCCCCCAATGGGGATTGTAAGTCTATGGGCGTTAACTTGTTCACTCCCCAAAGTTGGGCATTAGATTGCAGAACATAAAAGCGCATTGGTCACGCCCGCCCTAGCCGTTTTCTAGCCGTTGGTTTGTGTTTGAGCAAATAAAAAGCCGCAATCAATGCAGCTTTATTGATAACGCTACTAGGCGTGGTTTGGCTTTGGGGTCAAGGTCACTTGCAGCCCCATAGCGTCAATAATCTTGAGCATGGTATCAAAGCGCGGCTTTTCGGACTGCAAGGTCTTATAAAGACTTTCGCGACGGATTCCTGTTTTTTGTGCCAAGTCATTCATGCCACGCGCCCGCGCTACATCGTTTAGGGCGTGAATAAATTCCTGCGGCGTGCCCTCGCTAAGTAGCTCATTCAAATAAGCGTTAATCAAGGCGTCATCGGTTAGATATTCCGCCACATCAAAACGGCTGATAGTGATTTTAGTCATGGCGCGTTATCCAATGTTAGTTAATGAAAGATAGCAACCAATGTAAACTTTCGGATAATAAATAACAATCCTAAGTTACGCTTATCCTGTTATTCTTTTTTCAAACTAAACTTTTCTAAACCTCAACCACAAAAAAAGGCGCTCATTTAGAACGCCTTAATTTCTTAATTCATTGCTTGTTATATCAAAACAACTTCACCGCTTGGCATTTTAGCCGTGATGCTAATTTCGCCGCCTAAAGCGTGAACGTATTGTTGCAAGGTTGATAGCTGAATGTCTTTACCGCTTTCCACCTTTGAGATATTGGCTTGTGATACGCCCATCAAGGCGGCAAGTTCGGTCTGTTTTAATGATTGAGCGCGGCGCAATTTGGCAAGTTCAATAGATTGGCTCAACGCTTTGGCTTTATCGTTAATGCGCTGTTGGCTATCGGCGGGCAAGGTTGCCATGTAGTCATCTAAGCTTGTAAACGTGGTCATGGTTGACGCTCCTACAAATAATAAGCTGCTGATATTGGGCAATCATATAACAATACGGTTATATACTGTAGTGTTAATGGAAAAGTTGACTAAAAAATGAGTTTTTCACAGCGCTACTACGGGAAAGTGGGGAAAACGGGAAAGTAACCGCTGTAAGCCTTGTTAATTAAAGCTTTAACTGTTTTCCTATTTTAAAAGGCTTCGGGAAAGTGGGGAAAGTGAAAGTGAAAGGGAAAGTAAGAAGCCAAAAAGGGAAAGTAACCGCTGAAACTGGTCTTTTTCCCTCGATTTTCCTAGAGTTATAAAATGCAGCTATAAATAAAATACAGCTAAATCAACAGGTTAATAGAAAACCTCTAATTTTCCCCTTAACTTTCCCCGTTTTCCCCTCACTATAAAAAAGGGGAAATAGGCTAAAGCCTTATATATCAAGGGCTGTAGCCTACGTTTTCCCATTTTCCCCGTTTTCCCCTACCTAGCCCCCTAAAAGTTCAGGTCTTAATTCAATATGCCTTGCTCTGCCATCTTGAATGACTTTGATGTAATGCTCATTTTCTAAAACTTCAATGAGCAAATCAAAAGTATGCTTGGCTCGTAGTGTCTTAGGGGTAGCTTTGCTTTGAGCCGTTGCGTAAGCAATGTGAGTTACGGACTCTTTGCGGCAATGCTTGATAAGCCAGTTAAGCAGCTTTTGCGTGTTGTTATCGCCTGATTGCGGCTTATCTGTGTAGCGTATGCGCTCAGTCATTGAGTAGTCCGTAAGCGTGGTGGCGCGGTGAATATCATCAGCAGATATTGAGGTTCTACCATCAAAATAAGCCATGATTGCCGCTATTCGGCTTGCGTTCTCATGCAGCCTTTTTGCATAGCTTGCATATTTTTCAAGCCTGCCACCTTTGATTAATTGCGCTTCGCATCTCGTTTGATAGTCTGCAAGTGCTTGCCTTGCCGCTCTATTTGCAAAAGGCATATCAAAGCGTTTGACGCTGCCATCATCATTCAATCTTGGCTGACATGGTTCTAGTAGTGCCTGACAGCGTCGCCAGTAGTCAATCAATCGCGGGTCGCTATCGGGGTCAGCGTCCATGCGTTCAGGGGTGTTATAAACGATTTTACCGTTCATATTGTCAGGGAAAGCAAACAAGAAGCGCGGCAATAGTCCTTGACCGTTCATCAGCTCGTTATTTAAAGCAGGTTCAATAATCGCGGGCTGACCTTGCAAATCTAAGCTAAAGCGAATGCCGCTAATTCCTGTTTCGTTAATCGTGTCATATCGCGGTGATAGCAGCCTATCAAATTCCCCGCCACTCCAAATATCGCAAATTTGAGCAATGTTACTGCTTGCGGTTTCACTGGTTAAGCTGTGACCGCCCAAAAACATAGCCGCCTCAGCCGTTGCCCAAGCGACATTGGCAGTATTGCCAAGCAGCATATTGTCCAAGAAGCCTTGAATTGTTCCGTTCTTTGCAAAGATAATCGTTTTCTTAGGCGGCGGATTATCAAGCAGCCATCTTTCTAATTCCTTTCTAGGGGTGATTGCTTTTTGTGCTTTCCACTCACTTTCTAGCTGCTTATCCTCTTTGCGTTTTTGCTTTTGAAACTCAGTCAGCATCTTATGGCTTAAACCAACGGTTCGGCTTTTGCCGCCGCCACTGTCTGCTTCTGTCAGTAAGAATAACGACACTGGCATAAACCGCCGATTTAGCGCATAGGGCGCGTTTATGTATTGCTGTAGTATGGTTGCAAGGTTGCCAAGCATACATTGCCCCGCAATCGCATCAGGCGCTTGAGCATGGTATGCAATGGCTTCTACAGCTTCTCTTAATACGCTGCCTTTTGCGCCCCAAGCTTCGATAGGATAACGGGTCGCTTTGCTTTCAGGGTCGCTAATATCTCCTAGCGGTTTCCAATCCGTCGTTGCGGCTTTTGTCAGTCGCTTTACGCTAGTTTTAGGGTCGTTGACGATGTGGTTATAACTCAAGTCGCCCAGCTCTAAATCATTGATAACGCCCATTGCAGTAGTGATAACTTTGACGTTAAAGCCGTCAAGCGTACTACAAACTTCATCGGTATTGGCGCTATCAGCAAGCGCAATTACGGCAAACTTTTTGCTAAAGTGCTTCACCATTGAATAATAAGCTGCTTCATTAGGGCTAATAATAATCGGCTTGTCAGGTGGCAGATGACGCGCTAACACCTCACCATCAAGAAAACCATTAGCGGCTATTGGCTCGCAACCGTCTGTTAATGAGCCAAAAACATAAGCGCCTACATTACTATTCAATAGTGAAAAGCTGCCTCTACTGTTGGGGTTGGGGTAAGCAAGGTTGACCGCTTCGCCTCTGTTGTTCTGCATCAGCGCGGCTATTAAGCCTTGAAGCTCTATATCTTTTTCTATGACATTGCCGTGAACTGTGGTAAGGTTTGTATCAATCATAAATAACTGATTTTGTGATTGATTGCTGCCCTTAGCAAAATCATAAAGCGCTGCTAATGTTGGTTCACTTGCCAGCTCTTGCGGTGTAGGTGGTCTTAAATCATTAATTAATTCCGAAAAGCTCATGCCGCCATCATGGGCTTTTTTCTTGGCTGTGGTTTGTGTCGTGGTCATCTATTCCCCCTTAGCTGATAAGTGCTGATTGCTTTGGCTGCCTGATTGCGGCGGGTTATGCTGTGGCAAGCGCTGCTCACGGTACTGCTTAAAGTGACGGCGGCGCTTGGCATACTTACGGCTTGGCTTTGAATAAGTTTTCATTATTCGCCCTCCTTGCCGTAACCCGTCATTGCTAGGGGTTCGTTAATCATTTCTAATTGAGTGCGTAGTATGTCCTCCCATGTATTAGCTGCTTCATACGCTAGTCGCGCCATTGATATAGCGGTAGCGCTGTCTATTTTTTTATAGTAAATAAGCGCTAATAACCGCCCTAAATCGGCTATAACATTGATAGCGCCTTGAGTGTCGCAAGCCATATTCGATAGCTGATGTGACGATAGAATAATCACTTCATCATCATTATCATCTGTGGTATCAATCACCAAAGGGGCGGGTGTCGTAACATCGACAGCCAATAGCGTTGCAATCGCTTGACGGTTGGCGGGCGTGTCGTGGAATAGCGCGGGCTGAAAGTCGTCTGTTTCTGTGGAATCGGAACGCACAAAATAGCCGTCTTTATCAAAGTAAAAGTAACTGCCCTCAAAGCTGATTGCTAAAAGGTCGCGCAAGCCGTGAGGGTCATTTAGCAGCATAAAAGGCTTTGGGCTTAATGACGGCGCAAGCACAGAAATACCCGCTTTGAATGGGGTAGGCGCGTTGGTAGCAGCGTTTTGGGCGTTTGATGGGGTGTTGATTGACTTAGGCATGGTTATGCCCTCCTGAATATTTAGTTAGTTTAATTTCGCTTACCGATAAGGGTAAGCGGGCTTCAACTACCGTATTCAGACGGCTGAGCTTATTTCCCGCAAGGGGTATTGTATTAGGCTCTATCAACCCGCCATAACGTACAGCGCTATTATCAGCGCTATAGATAAGGCTTGCCTGTTTGACAGACGTGTTTTTATTTATACCGTTATAAAGCTGCTGATTAGTGGTCAGGCAGATTTTAGGCATAAAAATAGCCAAAGGGTGACGGCTTGGCTTTGCCGCTGAATATTTAGTAGTGGGGTCATCATAACCGCTTGCGCTATTGGTTGCAATCGCTTTTGGCGGGTTTGCAAGGGTGTTAAAAAGTTCACACCCTGCCGCCTTGTTATGGTTATCAGTCATGGCTTGCGACTCCTTGCGGTGCTGACAGTATGCCGTCTAATTGGTCGGTTAAGTCCTCAAGCAATGCCGCTTGCCCGCCCAGTGCCATTCTTACTGCATGAATCACGCCCGCTGATACGGCGCAATCTAAATGCGCTGATTGCAATGCCAGTGCTAAATGACCTGCATCAAGTCCTAAGACGATAAGCTGCTCGTTAATCGCTTCTAAATGGTCTTTTGATACGCTGATATTAGTCATGGTCTGCTACCTCCAATTCAGGCAATAAAATAAGGTCAGCCATCAAGCCCGCGCTTAATTCGCTTGCCTGTTCGCTGTAAGAAAATAATGCCGCCCTTACCGCTACAATAATGCCTTTGGTTGCGGGGTCGTTGGCGTCAATCGTTCCCAGTGCAAAAGCTAGGCTTTCACAATCGTTTGAAAAGTCTTGAATAAAACTATCCGCTTCCAAAAGTTGATAGCGGTCTGCTGCTACAAAGCTTGGCGCTAGTGTGTCGTTTGATTGGCTCATGGGGTCACCTCGTCATTAGATAGTTGAGCTTCTAGCAAGGTCGCTTCATCAAGCCAATAGACGGCAAAGCGCTTGCCGTCATGGGTGACCATTTCGCTTTGGATAACAAGTCCTGCGGTTCGCAAGTCATGAATGCGTTGGGCTAGGCACGTGATTTGATACAAGCGGTAAGCGTCCCATGTGGTGATGGTTGCGCCTGTCATTAGATGCGCTCTTACGGTATCAACTTGGGTTTTTGATGAGGGTTCATTGATAACTGGGGCGTTGGCGTTAACCGTCATGTCACACCTCACTTACTTGCTGATTTTCAAGAAAAGCCAAAATATCGGCGTTCCGAAACATGGGAATGCCGTTTACGTTTATTGGCTTTGGGAATTTGTCAGCTTGCCACCAACGGCGCAAGGTTTGGTGATGCAGTCCGATAAGTTCGGCGGTAGGCTTGATTCGGGAATAGCCTTGCGGATTAAGTGGCGCGGGCGGCTCAATCGCGGCGGGTTGATTACTGCTAAGAATGTTAGACATTTTCACTTACTCCTTGATAACGTCTGTTAAGGGGTAAGTGAATGCTATATTTATATGAGGATTAAGTCGTTTCTATAGAAAAAAGCAAAATTTCTATAGAAAGGATTCAAGATGTAAATCTTTGATTTAGATGCTTTTTAGCTATAGGAAATTTCTTTGATAAAGTGCTAGCACTTAAGCTTGGTGTGTTTTTATATTTGTCTGTGATTGCTGTTATTAAGGATTGTTGGGTGTAGTTTGGTTTTGCCACATCTTTTATGCAGTCCATAACAGCCCCTAATATTAACAGTGTATCGCCTTGCCCCTCATTTATAGCTGAATTTATTGGCGTGTCTGCCAATTCAGCTTTGGCTTGTGCAAGTTGGCTTTCAAGGTCTGCTATTTCTTGCCTTAGCAGCTCAATAACTTCTTTATCGCTTCTAGGTTCGGTTTGGCTAACAGTTGGCGTGCCCATAAAAAAGCTGCCATTGGCTTGAGCTTCCTTTAACGCTGCTGTCTTGGCTCTTTCCTCCTCTAATTCTTGGCGTAATTTAGCGTTTGCCTCTATAAGCGGGTCAGTCTTATTTGTACCAGTATCACTTATTTGAATGGTAGGCAAATCTTTTTTAAGAAAATATCTATCAGCATATCTTAACGCTATATGGCTCGCGTCAGTTTTAAAGCTTGAGTGTTTGTAATCACTAATATTCTCAAGAATATGAGCGATAAAAGTGTATGGTGATTCATCAAAATCATACTCCTCATCATAACCTGTCTTATCTTTTTCAAAGTAGCCTTTGGGGTGCTTGAAATATAACGGCGTATTAAACCCTACTTCTTTTAATAAATAATTAGCTGTGGCTTTAATACTGCTGTCATGCTGTATGGCTAATTGCTCTACATAGTCTGTAGCTAAAATATAATCGCTATTGTCTTGCTCTTGCCAGTCGTCAAAAAATCCCACGTTCACACCCTCCGCCCTTAATAAAATAGGTGCGAGGCGCTGACGGTTTAAGGGTGTGAATGACCGCCGTTCGGGTAATTAGTCCTAGCCTCGCAAAGTTGTTACGCCATACCTTCGCTTTTGACAGCATTAGCAAGCGTGTTGGTTATCCACTGGTTAAGGCTCATGCCGTGGCTGGTGGCAATCGTGCTGACTTGCTCATGCAACTCACTTGGCATACGGGTGACAAACTTACCTGAAAAGGACTTATAAGGCGTAATGCCTTGCTCTTGGCAAACGTCCAAAAAGGCTTGTAGTGACTGCTTGCCCTCATACTCTAAAGCGGTGATGCTGTCACCATAAAAATCAGCGCCGCCATTTAAGCCAACAAACTCACCACGGAATAGGTCTATTTCAGGGTCGTATTGAATGATGGCTTTATGGTCATTAATCATCATCATATTTTGCATGATTACTCCTTATTATCCGTTGTAGGGGCAGTAGCGCGGGCGTTATCAAAGGGACTATACCCTAAGCTATCTAACCATTTGCGAACACTGGCAACCGCGCCCTTATCCGTTGTCGGCTGGGGGTGGGGTCGGTGATAAACCTGAACTTCACCATCTAACACTACCGCCACTCTTGAGCCTGCCCTTTCGCTAACTTCTGCTCCTAATGCGATAAATAGGGCTTCAATATCTGCCCATTTTATATTCGCTGAAATGGGCTTCTTAAATATACTATCAAGTGTTTTCAAATGCTTACGCTGCATATCTTATCCTTAGCTTATGCTTTATTATAGTATCATTTATTGATACTAAAAACAGCTATTTAATATCGCATTTGGATTGACAGCGCTTGACGCTATCAAAACTGGTAAAAATAGGTTTTGTCGGTTTTGTCAGTACGCTTTAGCCTTGTTTTTGTTTTTTCACGGGTTTAAAGCTGGCATGAATGACGTTATCAAACTTGCCCGTCTTAATATCATCAAGATAGTTTGCCCAGTCAGTCATCATGCGGGTTCTATCATCTATTGCCGTCATGCGATTATAGGCTTTGCCGTACTTATTGAGCATCGCGTGACCTAGTGCCAGTTCGGTGATAAGTTCATCATAGCCTAATCGTTCCATCAGCATCGTTTTTGCACTGGCGCGGAAACCGTGCGGCGTGTGAATGTCTTTATAGCCCTGCCCGCCATTCATCAGGCTACTGTTTAGCACCTTGTTAACTTGTTGTTGGTGATGGTAGGGCGCGGCGCGGCGTCTGCTATTGAAAAACACATAATCGGTATGACCTGTTAGCGGCTGCAAGCGCTTCAATATCGCTATGGATTGCGGCGCAAGCGGTATGATGATGCTTGCCATCATGTCGCCACGTCCTTTGCTCTTTTGCGGCTCTAAATGCCACTGGCAAGCGGTCAGGTCAATATCAGCCCACTTCATCGCGCAAGCATCACCAATGCGGACAAAGGTAAGCGCCAGTAGCTGTAAGATGCTTTTGTTATAAAGCTGGCTTGCATCGTCTAGTTGGTCAATGTCATTTAGCAGTTTGGCAAAGGCGGCTATGTCATTGCTGAGCGCTGGGCGGTGTTCTACCTTGTGATTTTTAAGTGTGCCTTGTAAGTCACTTGCTGGATTATATTCAATCACCATATGGGCTTTGGCGACCTGTAAGACGCTTTTTAATACGGTCTTTACCCTTAGCCCTGTATAAGTGTTCTTTTTTTGAATGTCGTTAATAAACTTAATGATGATGCTGGGAGTGATTTCGGTCACTTTCATATGACCTAATTTTTTGATAATCGGTCTTAGCGCCTTTTCGTTGTTGTTGAGGCTTGCGCTAGCGATATTTTTGCTGGCTTGAATATCGCGCCATTCATTGATGAAGTGGTTTAGGGTGTTTTGGCGCTCTGCAATCTCTTTTTGCCGCTCTTTTTCTCTATGCTCTAGCGGGTCAACGCCCTTAGCCAATAGCTGCATATTGTCGTTGTGGCATTGGCGCGCATCGGCAAGGCTGAGCGCTGGATATTGTCCTAGCGTCATGTAAGGGCGTTTGCCTGTGATGGGGTGGGTGTAACGGTGTCTAAAGTCGGCGGTAGCGGCGGCGGCATCTTTATGAGGTCTTACGCGTAACTCTAAGCCTCTATAACCTGCTATCGGGTAACTGAGCGCCTGATTATTTTTAATAACGTCCTTAATGGCTTTTTTGATTTGGGTATCGGTGCTTATGTCTTTTTTCGCCATTTTTAAGCCCTTTTCGTGGTAGCCACTTTGGTAGCCACTTTGGTAGCCATTTGGTAGCCATTTTCAGCAATTATCTGTCGTTATCACACGTTCCATATTATCAGTAAAGCCAATGAATATAAAGGGTTCAGCGTTATCACAGATTACTAGCAATTATCAAAAAAAGACAGCAAGCGCTGTCTTTTTTATTGGGTTTAAGTTAAAACTTTCGATTTCGATTGCTCATGGTCATATTTACTTTTAAGCTTGCTTGTTTTATGTCAAATTTAGGCGCAGGTTTGGTTGAGGCGTTCTGCTGCAATTTTTGCAACTGCCGTGTCAGCTGACGCTCTTTTGGCGTCATACCTTGAACCGGTTGGATAAACACATCCATATCAATCCAAGTGTCCTCGTGCTTTTTGAGAAACTCAAAGCCAACCACCACCACTTCTTGCAGCTCACTGAGCGGCAACCGTGACGCCACATCTAAAGCAATCGATGATAAATTATTGCTAATCACGGCTTTTGAATTTAAGCTTTGAGGATTTGTACCATAAAAAATAAGCACATAATGCCGACCCAAGTTTGAAAATGAGTGTTGATGAATCACATAACCACTGGCTTTAAGCTCAACCGATCGGCTTTGATGGGCAAGCAAGGCGGTTATCAATTCATGTCGCGAAAACAAAGACTCACTCAGCAGGACGCCTTGCCATTTTTTGATAGCTTCACTTGTAAACTTAGCACTGCTCATCAGCTGAGTAACCAACTGTGACCAAAGCCGTGCTGATTGCCAAAGCTTTTGCCAATACTCTGACCAACGTTGGACATTTTCTCGCTGAGCCAAGCGCATGGCAACCAAAGTGGCGGTTGGCACCTCTTGAGCACCCGCTTGAATCAGCGCATTATCAATGGCAATGGCAGGCGCCAACAGCGTTTCATGGTTTAAAAACTGCTGTAACAGCTCAACCTCCGTCGTAAAGCTTGCCGCGCCTCGGTCAATATCATCACTCAGCTGCTGATGGTGATACGCTAAAAAATTTAAAATGTCCGTAGGCGAAATTAGCGTTTCTGCAATCGTCTGCCAAGATGCGGCTGAAAAGACTTGTAAGAGTTGCGCGTCATCATCGGTATCAACGATCAAAGACTCTAAAAAATAATCCGCCCCAAAATCAGGAGTCTTAACTGCGTCGCCTGACTGCAACTTTATTTTGACAATCAAAACAAAATAATTAGCATCATTTACCCCGCGTTTTCGCAGCTCACGTTTAAAGTGCCCTTGCATCACTTTTAACGCCGAGCAACACTCTTTTTCAATCATTTCCTTAAGCTTATCTTGAGATGCCAACCTTGAGAGCGTCAACTCAAGCCGCCACTGAATCAAGCGTTGGGACAATATCTGGTATTCAGATTGCCAAAGGCTAACCGGCAATGACATCGCAGCATCTGTAATTTCATATCGTTGCTGCTGATAACAAAGAAATGGGTCTAAAACTAATTTCTGATCAATCATAACAAGCTAAAAGTATAAAAAATTTGCCTCACTATAGCATGAATTACTAACAAAATTTTACAGATGACCTAAAACTGATCGCAACAATACGTCCTTATTATTATCGCTTTCTGCCAGTGACCTTGGTATGATTTTAAGAAAGCCAAAGTTATCACCATTGATCTTTTTGCTAGAACTTTCTAGGTACGGTTAAATTTTTTTAAATAATAATAATTCTAAGGAAGAAACCATGAAACGCTTTAAACAATCCACCGTGGTTATCATCGGTGCTGAATCTGCCATTGGTCAAGCTACCGCCGTTCGCTTTGCCTTAGAAGGCGCTCAGGTGGTGCTTGTCGGTCACTTATCTAAAGTGCTCTCACAGACTGCGAAAACCTTACCGCAAGATAATACTTGGATTCATGGCGACAACTATTTGACCATCACCTGCGACATTAAAAATTCTGACCAAATTCAAGCCATGATTCATGAAGTTAAACAGCGTTTTGGCAAGATTGACATCTTAATCAATAAAGTCGGTTTTGCCATAGAAGATCAGCTAGAAACAGCAGCGCCAGCAAGACCTACCGATACCGATTGGCATCACGCGATCCAAACCGATCGGCAAAGCTTTGAGGTACTTTGTCAGGAGCTACTGCCTGAACTGGCTCGCAGCCGTGGCTCAATTGTTAACGTGTTATCAAGCTTTAATAATCAATCTGCCGCGTATCAAGATGCCAAAATCAGCATCCAAACCTTAACCCAAAAGCTGGCGCTGGCGTTTGCTAACCACGGGGTTCGCGTCAATTTGGTGTATTCCAATGCCCTCGTGCTTCGTTCAGAGCATCAGCCGCTGACGACCATCTCACCGCTTGATATTCCAGCAACGCCCAAAGAACTTGCCGCGGCGATTGCCTTTTTAGCCAGTGAGGATGCTGCCGCCATAACCGGTGTGAGCTTGCCGGTTGATGGCGGCTTTGAAATTAGCGATGATAGCTTTTAAGCTGAGGCTTTTTGGGCTTGATAAGGCAGTTTCTAAAATCGGCTTATTTCATGATAATCAATTGAAAAGCTAAATGATTTCTGCCAAATTGCCTTTATGCTCAAGCCACGATTTGCGGTCACTGGCACGTTTTTTAGCAAGCAGCATATCCATCATGCTGCTTGTTGCTGCCATATCGTCCATATCAAGCTGGACTAAGCGCCGCGTGTCGCGGTTCATCGTGGTTTCGCGAAGTTGGTCGGCGCTCATTTCCCCAAGACCTTTGAATCGGGTAATTTGCGCCTTTTTATTTTTGGGAACTTTTGCAAGTACTTGCGAAAGCTCGTCCTCATCAAGCGCATAATGAACGCTTTGACCAACGTCAACGCGGTATAAGGGCGGCATGGCGACAAATAAATGACCTGCTTCAACCAGCGCCGGAAAATGTTTTACAAACAGCGCGCAAATTAAGGTGGCAATATGCAGCCCATCAGAGTCGGCATCGGCTAAAATACAGATTTTGTCATAGCGCAGCTCAGATAAATCATCGGACGCCGGATCAACGCCAATGGCAATAGCAATATCATGAATTTCTTGGCTGGACAGTACCGTATCAGACGACACCTCCCAAGTGTTTAAAATCTTGCCACGCAGCGGTAAAATCGCTTGAAAATGGCGGTCGCGAGCTTGCTTGGCACTGCCCCCTGCCGAATCCCCCTCCACCAAAAACAGCTCCGCGCCATCGCGCAAATCCCCTCGGCAATCAGCAAGCTTCCCTGGCAGCGCTGGACCTTGAGTGATTTTTTTGCGGGCAACTTTTTTAGCAGATTTTAAGCGCCGACCGGCTTTATTAATCGCAAGCTCAGCAATTTGCGCGCCTAAATCGGCGTGTTTATTGAGCCATAAACTAAAGGCATCTTTTGCTAGCGTTTGCACCGCTCCTGCCGCCTCACGACTGGATAAGCGCTCTTTGGTTTGCCCTGAAAATTGCGGCTCAGAAAAGCTAAGCGATAAAATATAATTGACGCCGTCCCAAACGTCTTCTGCCGTCAATTTCACATTTCGCGGCAGTAAATTGTGAATATCGCAAAACTCACGCAGCGCTTCTAAGATTCCGGTGCGCAGACCGTTAACGTGAGTACCGCCTTGCGCTGTCGGAATCAAATTCACATAACTTTCTTGGATTGGCGTTCCACCCTCAGGAAGCCACGACAACACAAAGCGAAGTCCTGTCCTATTGCCTGCTTTGGCGTCAAAATGATAATAAAATGGCGGCTCAGGTAAGGTTTCAAGCCCATCAAGCTGCTCGTTTAAATACTCAACCATGCCATCAGCAAATTGCCAAACGACTTTTTCCTCATGAATATCATCGATAAACTCAATCGTAAGCCCTGCTGCTAACACCGCTTTGGCTTTTAAATTGTGTTTAAGCTGCTTGACGTTAAATTTATCGGAGTCAAAAAACTGACCGTCCGCCCAAAATTGAACCTTGGTTCCGCGTTTGCGTTTGTTTGAGCTGACCGACTGTTTTAAAATTGAGGTTGGAACCCCTTCTACAAAGTCCATTTCAAATTGATTGCCATCGCGCCAAACGGTCACTTCAACGCGCTTGGATAGCGCATTGACCACCGAAATGCCAACACCATGAAGACCACCCGACACTTGATAATTCGACGTTGAAAACTTCCCACCGGCATGAAGTCGCGTTAAAATCAGCTCAATTCCAGATTGTTTAAACTCAGGGTGAATGTCCGTTGGCATTCCACGACCGTCATCTTCAACCGACAACGAACCATCCTTATGAAGATGCACTTTAATAATTTTGGCAAATCCAGCAAGCGCCTCATCAACGGCATTATCAATGACCTCTTGCGCCAAATGGTTGGGGCGCGTGGTGTCCGTGTACATTCCAGGACGGCGGCGAACCGGCTCAAGCCCTTCTAAAACTTCGAGCGACTGCGTATTGTATTGACTCAAAATAACTTCCTTGGGAATTTAAAAATAGTTGCTATGTTTCTATTATACCCAAATTGCTTGCCGCTATCGAAGTCTGCCAAAAACTTACGTCAGATACTGTCGCTTAATTTTTCTCGTTCTTAGCTATTAATTCTTGAATTTCAGTTATGACTAACGGCAACTGGCTTTCAAAATCGGTAAATTGATGGTTACCGCCCTCTTGTAAGATTACTTTTGCGCCATGGTCTTGATAAAAATTGGTGGCAATTTTTGCATCTAATAACTCATCAGCTTTTTTAATAATTGCCGTAATTTTTTGAAGATGATTTATCGTCGTTAATTGATGTGCGTTAAACCAATCCAAATCCGCAAGGCTAATTTGCCAACCGCCATCGGTCGTGTGAATGATGGTCTCAGCACGATTCTTTTGACTATTAACATCAAAATTTTCACAAAATCGTTGCAAAGAAATATGCGGTTTGGTACTGGGATTTAATAATAAGGCAGGACAGTTCGTTTCATGGCTGACCAGCGTGGAAAAATAACCGCCTAAAGAGCTTCCCATCAAAACGGTTTGGGCATCTTTTTGACCAGTGGTCACCAAGTCAGTTAAATAATCAAAAACCATATTTGGAGAATTGTTTAAATCAGGGCGGATAACATTAATACTAGGATAATAGCTTTTGCAATAAGCTTCTAGCTGTAAGCCTTTGGTAGAGTTGGCGTCACTTCCTAGTCCGTGGATATAGATAATATTCATATTGTTCTCTTAACATAAATACTTTAGTTTAACCTAAAACCCTTATCCCATTAACCGTTAAAATAGCAAAGACTTATTCATTTTAGTATTAAAATAAATTCATAAATATGAAGCATAAAAAAAGCCCCCAGCTCATGCTGGGGGCTTTTGAAAAGGGCGCTGACGATGACCTACTCTCACATGGCAAGTGCCACACTACCATTGGCGCGGCGACGTTTCACTTCTGAGTTCGGGAAGGGATCAGGTGGTTCCATCGCGCTGTTGTCGTCAGCAAAGGGGGTATAGATATGAGGTTGGTTGAGAACTTGGATTGAATCAAGCTTTTGGTGATATCGAATCAGACATACTATCTTTGATCTAGACAGCAACAAACCACTTGGGTGTTGTATGGTCAAGCCAAACGAGCAATTAGTACAGGTTAGCTCCACACATCGCTGCGCTTCCACACCCTGCCTATCAACGTCCTAGTCTTGAACGGCTCTTTAGGGAAATCTCATCTTGAGGTGGGCTTCCCGCTTAGATGCTTTCAGCGGTTATCCCATCCGAACGTAGCTACCGGGCAATGCCATTGGCATGACAACCCGAACACCAGCGGTTCGTCCACTCTGGTCCTCTCGTACTAGGAGCAGATCCTCTCAAATTTCCTACGCCCACGGTAGATAGGGACCGAACTGTCTCACGACGTTCTAAACCCAGCTCGCGTACCTCTTTAAATGGCGAACAGCCATACCCTTAGGACCTGCTTCAGCCCTAGGATGAGATGAGCCGACATCGAGGTGCCAAACACCGCCGTCGATATGAACTCTTGGGCGGTATCAGCCTGTTATCCCCAGAGTACCTTTTATCCGTTGAGCGATGGCCCTTCCATACAGAACCACCGGATCACTAAGACCTACTTTCGTACCTGCTCGACTTGTGGGTCTCGCAGTTAAGCGCGCTTTTGCCTTTATACTCTTTGAACGATTTCCGACCGTTCTGAGCGCACCTTCGTACTCCTCCGTTACTCTTTAGGAGGAGACCGCCCCAGTCAAACTACCCACCATACATTGTCCTTAGTGCTGTCACACTCAAGTTAGAACCCCAACATGACCAGGGTGGTATTTCAAGGTTGGCTCCACAAGAACTAGCGTTCCTGCTTCAAAGCCTCCCACCTATCCTGCACAAGTCAGGTCAAAGTTCAATGTAAAGCTGTAGTAAAGGTTCACGGGGTCTTTCCGTCTAGCCGCGGGTACACAGCATCTTCACTGCGATTTCGATTTCACTGAGTCTCTGCTGGAGACAGCGCTGCCATCATTATGCCATTCGTGCAGGTCGGAACTTACCCGACAAGGAATTTCGCTACCTTAGGACCGTTATAGTTACGGCCGCCGTTTACTGGGGCTTCGATCAAGACCTTCGCGTGCGCTAAGCCCATCAATTAACCTTCCAGCACCGGGCAGGCATCACACCCTATACGTCCACTTTCGTGTTTGCAGAGTGCTGTGTTTTTAATAAACAGTTGCAGCAGCCTGGTATCTGCGACTGCCAACAGCTCAAGAAGCAAGTTCTATCACCATCAGCAGCGTACCTTCTCCCGAAGTTACGGTACCATTTTGCCTAGTTCCTTCAGCAGAGTTCTCTCAAGCGCCTTGGTATTCTCTACCTGACCACCTGTGTCGGTTTCGGGTACGATTCGTTTATGACTATCGCTTAGAAGCTTTTCCTGGAAGCATGGTATTTGCCACTTCGCTGTACAAGTACAGCTTGCTATCAGATCTCGGTATATAAGTGACCGGATTTGCCTAATCACTCTACCTACATCCTTCCACCTAGATAACCATCACTAGGCTGGCATAACCTTCTCCGTCCCTCCATCGCATCATAAACAAGTATCGGAATATTAACCGATTTCCCATCGACTACGCCTTTCGGCCTCGCCTTAGGGGTCGACTCACCCAGCCCCGATTAACGTTGGACTGGAACCCTTGGTCTTCCGGCGTGGATGCTTTTCACACCCATTATCGTTACTCACGTCAGCATTCGCTCTTGTGATACCTCCAGCATGCTTTACAACACACCTTCACAGGCTTACACAATGCTCCCCTACCACTTGAAACAATTTTCAAATCCGCAGCTTCGGCTCCTAGTTTGAGCCCCGTTACATCTTCCGCGCAGGCCGACTCGACTAGTGAGCTATTACGCTTTCTTTAAAGGATGGCTGCTTCTAAGCCAACCTCCTAGCTGTCTATGCCTTCCCACCTCGTTTCCCACTTAACTAGGAATTTGGGGCCTTAGCTGGCGGTCTGGGTTGTTTCCCTCTCCACGACGGACGTTAGCACCCGCCGTGTGTCTCCCGGATATCACTCATCGGTATTCGGAGTTTGCATCGGGTTGGTAAGTCGGTATGACCCCCTAGCCGAAACAGTGCTCTACCCCCAATGGTGTTCGTCCGAGGCGCTACCTAAATAGCTTTCGGGGAGAACCAGCTATCACCGAGTTTGATTAGCCTTTCACCCCTATCCACAAGTCATCCCCTGGCTTTTCAACGACAGTGGGTTCGGTCCTCCGGTGCCTGTTACGGCACTTTCAACCTGCTCATGGATAGATCACTCGGTTTCGGGTCTATACCCTGCAACTACTCGCCCTATTAAGACTCGGTTTCCCTACGGCTCCCCTATGCGGTTAACCTTGCTACAGAATATAAGTCGCTGACCCATTATACAAAAGGTACGCGGTCACACCTCAAGGGTGCTCCCACTGCTTGTACGCACACGGTTTCAGGTTCTATTTCACTCCCCTCACAGGGGTTCTTTTCGCCTTTCCCTCACGGTACTGGTTCACTATCGGTCAGTCAGGAGTATTTAGCCTTGGAGGATGGTCCCCCCATCTTCAAACAGGATTTCTCGTGTCCCGCTCTACTTAATATGTCTCATCTAGAATTTAAAATACGGGACTATCACCCTCTACGGTCAGCTTTCCCACGCTGTTCTTCTATTCTAGAGTCAATCGGCTCCTCCCCGTTCGCTCGCCGCTACTTGGGGAATCTCATTTGATGTCTTTTCCTAAGGGTACTGAGATGTTTCACTTCCCCTCGTTCGCTTCATATACAAGTATATGATACCTAGCTTTTGCTAAGTGGGTTTCCCCATTCAGAAATCTCCGGATCACAGGATATTGCCGCCTCCCCGAAGCTTATCGCAGGCTGTCACGTCTTTCATCGCCTCTGACTGCCAAGGCATCCACCATGTGCGCTTCATTACTTGACCATACAACCCCAAAGGGTCTGTTTGTCTTGAATGATAACGATATCACCTATGTTTACGCTTGATTCAGTTCTCTTTACTTTGATAATCACCCCTTGGGATAACAACTGATGTCATTAAAAGGTGATTATCAGGTTAACAACACTACGTGAAATAGTATTGCTAACCCAGACTCATATCTATGTTGTTAAATAGTTCCTAATCCTTCGTCAGGTATTAGGTTCTGTATCAAACAGAAAAAAGAAATCGATTCCAATCTCTTGTTTCTGTTTATACTTTCTTTATTTATGTTATTTACAGCTTACTCTCGCGTTGTGGTGGAGCCAAGGAGAGTCGAACTCCTGACCTCCTGCGTGCAAGGCAGGCGCTCTACCAACTGAGCTATGGCCCCAGATGTTTGGTGGGTCTGATAAGACTTGAACTTATGACCCCCGCGTTATCAACACGGTGCTCTAACCAACTGAGCTACAGACCCTGAGCGAGGATAAAAGCAAAGCACTGCTTTGCTCCGAGCGCAAGAGACATTTCCTTAAAGGGAAATGGCTAAAAGCTCAATACCTTCTTATATTCTCATATAATTAGGCTTAGCCTCTTAAGCTAAAACGCTTAAACCAAAGAACAACTTGTTGTGGATTCTTACCAATCAAATGCTTCATTAAGGAGGTGATCCAGCCGCAGGTTCCCCTACGGCTACCTTGTTACGACTTCACCCCAGTCATCGACCACACCGTGGTGAGCGCCCTCAAACGTTAGGCTACCCACTTCTGGTGCAATCAACTCCCATGGTGTGACGGGCGGTGTGTACAAGGCCCGGGAACGTATTCACCGCGGCATTCTGATCCGCGATTACTAGCGATTCCTACTTCATGGAGTCGAGTTGCAGACTCCAATCTGGACTACGATAGGCTTTTTGAGATTCGCTTGCGCTCGCACGCTTGCTGCCCTCTGTACCTACCATTGTAGCACGTGTGTAGCCCTGGTCGTAAGGGCCATGATGACTTGACGTCGTCCCCGCCTTCCTCCAGTTTGTCACTGGCAGTATCCTTAGAGTTCCCACCCGAAGTGCTGGTAACTAAGGAAAAGGGTTGCGCTCGTTGCGGGACTTAACCCAACATCTCACGACACGAGCTGACGACAGCCATGCAGCACCTGTATCACAATTCCCGAAGGCACTCTCGTATCTCTACAAGATTCTGTGTATGTCAAGACCAGGTAAGGTTCTTCGCGTTGCATCGAATTAAACCACATGCTCCACCGCTTGTGCGGGCCCCCGTCAATTCATTTGAGTTTTAACCTTGCGGCCGTACTCCCCAGGCGGTCTACTTATTGCGTTAGCTGCGTCACTAAGGAATCAAGTTCCCCAACGACTAGTAGACATCGTTTACGGCGTGGACTACCAGGGTATCTAATCCTGTTTGCTACCCACGCTTTCGAACCTCAGTGTCAGTATGATGCCAGAAGGCTGCCTTCGCCATCGGTATTCCTCCAGATCTCTACGCATTTCACCGCTACACCTGGAATTCTACCTTCCTCTCACCTACTCTAGCCTGACAGTTTCAGATGCCGTTCCCAGGTTAAGCCCGGGGCTTTCACATCTGACTTATCAAGCCACCTACGCTCGCTTTACGCCCAGTAATTCCGATTAACGCTCGCACCCTCTGTATTACCGCGGCTGCTGGCACAGAGTTAGCCGGTGCTTATTCTGCAGCTAATGTCATCGTCCATGGGTATTAACCATGGAGTCTTCTTCACTGCTTAAAGTGCTTTACAACCAAAAGGCCTTCTTCACACACGCGGCATGGCTGGATCAGGGTTCCCCCCATTGTCCAATATTCCCCACTGCTGCCTCCCGTAGGAGTCCGGGCCGTGTCTCAGTCCCGGTGTGGCTGATCATCCTCTCAGACCAGCTACAGATCGTCGCCTTGGTAGGCCTTTACCCCACCAACTAGCTAATCCGACTTAGGCTCATCTAATAGCGCAAGGTCTTACGATCCCCTGCTTTCTCCCGTAGGTCGTATGCGGTATTAGCTTACCTTTCGGCAAGTTATCCCCCACTACTAGGTAGATTCCTAAGCTTTACTCACCCGTCCGCCGCTCGTCAGCAAAGAAGCAAGCTTCTTCCTGTTACCGCTCGACTTGCATGTGTTAAGCCTGCCGCCAGCGTTCAATCTGAGCCATGATCAAACTCTTCAGTTTAATCTTAAATGAAGTCTTTAACCTTTAAAGGAAGATGACTTCGAATCTTGGCTCATTTAATTACTAGCAAATTACTTTCGCATTCGTATGAATTAACTTGAGTTCTTTGCTGAAACTAAATGATAATAGTATTAGCATTCTGTCTTAGCAAAAATCCACACAAGTTGTTCTTTAGTTCGCTGTTAAATAGTTAGCAATCTGTCGTCCAGTATCGCTCAAGCCATCTATCATATCACAATCGGACACTCTGTCAAGCTTTTATTTTAATTTGTTTCTCAAGGTTAAAATCATAACTAACCAATTCGTTAGTTCGCTTGCCTTGTGAGGTGCGTATTATAGACGCTTAAATCTTGAAGTCAAGAAGTTTTTTTATTGTTTTTAAAGTTGTTTCAAATCACGCTTGGCAATTTAAACCCTTTAAAACGATCAGCGGCTTTCGCTGCCAACTTCCGTCCTTGTGGGGGCGTATTATAGAGAAGTTTGAGAGCAGGTCAAGCGTTATTAGCAAATTATTTGGATTAATTTTTAATAGGTTGATTTTGCTAGGTTTTTACCGAAGCAGTTTTTTGAAAATTAAGATTCTAAACTGTCAATCTTCGTCTAAACGCAATTATTTTCTGGATTGCTAGATTTCATATTGGAAATAATTTTTAAGAAAATAGCACAAACCCCAAGCATAAAAAAAGCCCCCAGCTCATGCTGGGGGCTTTTGAAAAGGGCGCTGACGATGACCTACTCTCACATGGCAAGTGCCACACTACCATTGGCGCGGCGACGTTTCACTTCTGAGTTCGGGAAGGGATCAGGTGGTTCCATCGCGCTGTTGTCGTCAGCAAAGGGGGTATAGATATGAGGTTGGTTGAGAACTTGGATTGAATCAAGCTTTTGGTGATATCGAATCAGACATACTATCTTTGATCTAGACAGCAACAAACCACTTGGGTGTTGTATGGTCAAGCCAAACGAGCAATTAGTACAGGTTAGCTCCACACATCGCTGCGCTTCCACACCCTGCCTATCAACGTCC
Source organism: Psychrobacter sp. GTC18467 (assembly GCF_055397455.1). Lineage (NCBI taxonomy): Bacteria > Pseudomonadati > Pseudomonadota > Gammaproteobacteria > Moraxellales > Moraxellaceae > Psychrobacter > Psychrobacter sp. GTC18467. The sequence continues at coordinate 1,431,400 of NZ_AP038920.1, read as the reverse complement.
TAGTCTTGAACGGCTCTTTAGGGAAATCTCATCTTGAGGTGGGCTTCCCGCTTAGATGCTTTCAGCGGTTATCCCATCCGAACGTAGCTACCGGGCAATGCCATTGGCATGACAACCCGAACACCAGCGGTTCGTCCACTCTGGTCCTCTCGTACTAGGAGCAGATCCTCTCAAATTTCCTACGCCCACGGTAGATAGGGACCGAACTGTCTCACGACGTTCTAAACCCAGCTCGCGTACCTCTTTAAATGGCGAACAGCCATACCCTTAGGACCTGCTTCAGCCCTAGGATGAGATGAGCCGACATCGAGGTGCCAAACACCGCCGTCGATATGAACTCTTGGGCGGTATCAGCCTGTTATCCCCAGAGTACCTTTTATCCGTTGAGCGATGGCCCTTCCATACAGAACCACCGGATCACTAAGACCTACTTTCGTACCTGCTCGACTTGTGGGTCTCGCAGTTAAGCGCGCTTTTGCCTTTATACTCTTTGAACGATTTCCGACCGTTCTGAGCGCACCTTCGTACTCCTCCGTTACTCTTTAGGAGGAGACCGCCCCAGTCAAACTACCCACCATACATTGTCCTTAGTGCTGTCACACTCAAGTTAGAACCCCAACATGACCAGGGTGGTATTTCAAGGTTGGCTCCACAAGAACTAGCGTTCCTGCTTCAAAGCCTCCCACCTATCCTGCACAAGTCAGGTCAAAGTTCAATGTAAAGCTGTAGTAAAGGTTCACGGGGTCTTTCCGTCTAGCCGCGGGTACACAGCATCTTCACTGCGATTTCGATTTCACTGAGTCTCTGCTGGAGACAGCGCTGCCATCATTATGCCATTCGTGCAGGTCGGAACTTACCCGACAAGGAATTTCGCTACCTTAGGACCGTTATAGTTACGGCCGCCGTTTACTGGGGCTTCGATCAAGACCTTCGCGTGCGCTAAGCCCATCAATTAACCTTCCAGCACCGGGCAGGCATCACACCCTATACGTCCACTTTCGTGTTTGCAGAGTGCTGTGTTTTTAATAAACAGTTGCAGCAGCCTGGTATCTGCGACTGCCAACAGCTCAAGAAGCAAGTTCTATCACCATCAGCAGCGTACCTTCTCCCGAAGTTACGGTACCATTTTGCCTAGTTCCTTCAGCAGAGTTCTCTCAAGCGCCTTGGTATTCTCTACCTGACCACCTGTGTCGGTTTCGGGTACGATTCGTTTATGACTATCGCTTAGAAGCTTTTCCTGGAAGCATGGTATTTGCCACTTCGCTGTACAAGTACAGCTTGCTATCAGATCTCGGTATATAAGTGACCGGATTTGCCTAATCACTCTACCTACATCCTTCCACCTAGATAACCATCACTAGGCTGGCATAACCTTCTCCGTCCCTCCATCGCATCATAAACAAGTATCGGAATATTAACCGATTTCCCATCGACTACGCCTTTCGGCCTCGCCTTAGGGGTCGACTCACCCAGCCCCGATTAACGTTGGACTGGAACCCTTGGTCTTCCGGCGTGGATGCTTTTCACACCCATTATCGTTACTCACGTCAGCATTCGCTCTTGTGATACCTCCAGCATGCTTTACAACACACCTTCACAGGCTTACACAATGCTCCCCTACCACTTGAAACAATTTTCAAATCCGCAGCTTCGGCTCCTAGTTTGAGCCCCGTTACATCTTCCGCGCAGGCCGACTCGACTAGTGAGCTATTACGCTTTCTTTAAAGGATGGCTGCTTCTAAGCCAACCTCCTAGCTGTCTATGCCTTCCCACCTCGTTTCCCACTTAACTAGGAATTTGGGGCCTTAGCTGGCGGTCTGGGTTGTTTCCCTCTCCACGACGGACGTTAGCACCCGCCGTGTGTCTCCCGGATATCACTCATCGGTATTCGGAGTTTGCATCGGGTTGGTAAGTCGGTATGACCCCCTAGCCGAAACAGTGCTCTACCCCCAATGGTGTTCGTCCGAGGCGCTACCTAAATAGCTTTCGGGGAGAACCAGCTATCACCGAGTTTGATTAGCCTTTCACCCCTATCCACAAGTCATCCCCTGGCTTTTCAACGACAGTGGGTTCGGTCCTCCGGTGCCTGTTACGGCACTTTCAACCTGCTCATGGATAGATCACTCGGTTTCGGGTCTATACCCTGCAACTACTCGCCCTATTAAGACTCGGTTTCCCTACGGCTCCCCTATGCGGTTAACCTTGCTACAGAATATAAGTCGCTGACCCATTATACAAAAGGTACGCGGTCACACCTCAAGGGTGCTCCCACTGCTTGTACGCACACGGTTTCAGGTTCTATTTCACTCCCCTCACAGGGGTTCTTTTCGCCTTTCCCTCACGGTACTGGTTCACTATCGGTCAGTCAGGAGTATTTAGCCTTGGAGGATGGTCCCCCCATCTTCAAACAGGATTTCTCGTGTCCCGCTCTACTTAATATGTCTCATCTAGAATTTAAAATACGGGACTATCACCCTCTACGGTCAGCTTTCCCACGCTGTTCTTCTATTCTAGAGTCAATCGGCTCCTCCCCGTTCGCTCGCCGCTACTTGGGGAATCTCATTTGATGTCTTTTCCTAAGGGTACTGAGATGTTTCACTTCCCCTCGTTCGCTTCATATACAAGTATATGATACCTAGCTTTTGCTAAGTGGGTTTCCCCATTCAGAAATCTCCGGATCACAGGATATTGCCGCCTCCCCGAAGCTTATCGCAGGCTGTCACGTCTTTCATCGCCTCTGACTGCCAAGGCATCCACCATGTGCGCTTCATTACTTGACCATACAACCCCAAAGGGTCTGTTTGTCTTGAATGATAACGATATCACCTATGTTTACGCTTGATTCAGTTCTCTTTACTTTGATAATCACCCCTTGGGATAACAACTGATGTCATTAAAAGGTGATTATCAGGTTAACAACACTACGTGAAATAGTATTGCTAACCCAGACTCATATCTATGTTGTTAAATAGTTCCTAATCCTTCGTCAGGTATTAGGTTCTGTATCAAACAGAAAAAAGAAATCGATTCCAATCTCTTGTTTCTGTTTATACTTTCTTTATTTATGTTATTTACAGCTTACTCTCGCGTTGTGGTGGAGCCAAGGAGAGTCGAACTCCTGACCTCCTGCGTGCAAGGCAGGCGCTCTACCAACTGAGCTATGGCCCCAGATGTTTGGTGGGTCTGATAAGACTTGAACTTATGACCCCCGCGTTATCAACACGGTGCTCTAACCAACTGAGCTACAGACCCTGAGCGAGGATAAAAGCAAAGCGCTGCTTTGCTCCGAGCGCAAGAGACATTTCCTTAAAGGGAAATGGCTAAAAGCTCAATACCTTCTTATATTCTCATATAATTAGGCTTAGCCTCTTAAGCTAAAACGCTTAAACCAAAGAACAACTTGTTGTGGATTCTTACCAATCAAATGCTTCATTAAGGAGGTGATCCAGCCGCAGGTTCCCCTACGGCTACCTTGTTACGACTTCACCCCAGTCATCGACCACACCGTGGTGAGCGCCCTCAAACGTTAGGCTACCCACTTCTGGTGCAATCAACTCCCATGGTGTGACGGGCGGTGTGTACAAGGCCCGGGAACGTATTCACCGCGGCATTCTGATCCGCGATTACTAGCGATTCCTACTTCATGGAGTCGAGTTGCAGACTCCAATCTGGACTACGATAGGCTTTTTGAGATTCGCTTGCGCTCGCACGCTTGCTGCCCTCTGTACCTACCATTGTAGCACGTGTGTAGCCCTGGTCGTAAGGGCCATGATGACTTGACGTCGTCCCCGCCTTCCTCCAGTTTGTCACTGGCAGTATCCTTAGAGTTCCCACCCGAAGTGCTGGTAACTAAGGAAAAGGGTTGCGCTCGTTGCGGGACTTAACCCAACATCTCACGACACGAGCTGACGACAGCCATGCAGCACCTGTATCACAATTCCCGAAGGCACTCTCGTATCTCTACAAGATTCTGTGTATGTCAAGACCAGGTAAGGTTCTTCGCGTTGCATCGAATTAAACCACATGCTCCACCGCTTGTGCGGGCCCCCGTCAATTCATTTGAGTTTTAACCTTGCGGCCGTACTCCCCAGGCGGTCTACTTATTGCGTTAGCTGCGTCACTAAGGAATCAAGTTCCCCAACGACTAGTAGACATCGTTTACGGCGTGGACTACCAGGGTATCTAATCCTGTTTGCTACCCACGCTTTCGAACCTCAGTGTCAGTATGATGCCAGAAGGCTGCCTTCGCCATCGGTATTCCTCCAGATCTCTACGCATTTCACCGCTACACCTGGAATTCTACCTTCCTCTCACCTACTCTAGCCTGACAGTTTCAGATGCCGTTCCCAGGTTAAGCCCGGGGCTTTCACATCTGACTTATCAAGCCACCTACGCTCGCTTTACGCCCAGTAATTCCGATTAACGCTCGCACCCTCTGTATTACCGCGGCTGCTGGCACAGAGTTAGCCGGTGCTTATTCTGCAGCTAATGTCATCGTCCATGGGTATTAACCATGGAGTCTTCTTCACTGCTTAAAGTGCTTTACAACCAAAAGGCCTTCTTCACACACGCGGCATGGCTGGATCAGGGTTCCCCCCATTGTCCAATATTCCCCACTGCTGCCTCCCGTAGGAGTCCGGGCCGTGTCTCAGTCCCGGTGTGGCTGATCATCCTCTCAGACCAGCTACAGATCGTCGCCTTGGTAGGCCTTTACCCCACCAACTAGCTAATCCGACTTAGGCTCATCTAATAGCGCAAGGTCTTACGATCCCCTGCTTTCTCCCGTAGGTCGTATGCGGTATTAGCTTACCTTTCGGCAAGTTATCCCCCACTACTAGGTAGATTCCTAAGCTTTACTCACCCGTCCGCCGCTCGTCAGCAAAGAAGCAAGCTTCTTCCTGTTACCGCTCGACTTGCATGTGTTAAGCCTGCCGCCAGCGTTCAATCTGAGCCATGATCAAACTCTTCAGTTTAATCTTAAATGAAGTCTTTAACCTTTAAAGGAAGATGACTTCGAATCTTGGCTCATTTAATTACTAGCAAATTACTTTCGCATTCGTATGAATTAACTTGAGTTCTTTGCTGAAACTAAATGATAATAGTATTAGCATTCTGTCTTAGCAAAAATCCACACAAGTTGTTCTTTAGTTCGCTGTTAAATAGTTAGCAATCTGTCGTCCAGTATCGCTCAAGCCATCTATCATATCACAATCGGACACTCTGTCAAGCTTTTATTTTAATTTGTTTCTCAAGGTTAAAATCATAACTAGCCAATTTGTTAGTTCGCTTGCCTTGTGAGGTGCGTATTATAGAGACTTTATTTTTGGTGTCAACAGCTTTTTTAAATTAATTGCAATTATTTTGCAAAAAGTTTGATTTGGGCGTATTTGACCTTATAAAGAGTAGGTTAATTGGTCGCTTGAAGCTATTGATTTGTAGTGTTCATTATCCAGTTTTGCTATAGTAGCTTTTTTTAAGATGTTGTCGTTGTTTTAGCGATATTCAGTTTTAGCAGTCTTACGGTCAAATGGTTGATGGTTGCAATCATCACTGCTAGCGGACGCAATTAAGGTGAAAAATTATGGTAGCGATTACTCTACCCGATGGTACGGTGAAAAACTTTGAGGGTCAAACGACGGTCATGCAGGTTGCCGAAAGTATCGGCGCAGGACTTGCCAAGGCGACGATTGCTGGTCGGGTCGATGGTCATTTGGTCGATGCGTGTGATCCGATTGTGGCGGATGCGCGGGTAGAGATTGTGACGGCAAAAGATGACGATGGGGTGGATATTATTCGCCACTCGTGCGCGCATCTACTCGGTCATGCGGTCAAGCAGCTGTATCCTGAAGTGAAAATGGTGATCGGCCCTGTGATTGATGAGGGCTTTTATTATGACATTTATAGTGAGACGCCATTTACGCCTGAACATATGGAAAAGATTGAGGCGCGGATGGTTGAGCTTATCAATCAAAACTATGATGTCGTCAAAAAAATGACGCCGCGCGATGAGGCAATCAAAATCTTTGAGGAGCGCGGCGAAGATTATAAGCTGCAATTGATCAATGATATGCCGGGTGAGGATGCGTTTGGCATTTATTATCATCAAGAATATATTGATATGTGCCGAGGACCACACGTTCCAAACACGCGCTTTTTAAAGGTGTTTAAATTAACCAAAATGAGCGGCGCGTATTGGCGTGGGGACGCGAAAAACGAGCAGCTTCAACGCATTTATGGTACGGCTTGGGCGGATAAAAAGCAGTTAAAAGCTTATATCACCCGCATTGAAGAAGCTGAAAAACGCGATCACCGCCGAATTGGCAAGGCACTAAACTTATTTCATATGCAAGAGCAAGCGCCAGGGATGGTATTTTGGCATCCAAACGGCTGGACGATTTATCAGGTTCTTGAGCAGTATATGCGCAAAGTTCAGATTGATAACGGCTATCAAGAAATCAAAACGCCGCAAATCGTGGACAGAACGCTTTGGGAAAAGTCAGGTCATTGGGGCAATTACGCAACCAACATGTTCACCACCGCAAGCGAAAGCCGTGATTATGCGGTAAAACCAATGAACTGCCCGTGTCACGTTCAAGTCTTTAACCAAGGGTTAAAATCCTACCGTGACTTGCCGCTACGAATGGCGGAGTTTGGTTCATGCCACCGCAATGAGCCGTCAGGGTCGCTTCATGGCTTGATGCGCGTTCGCGGCTTTACCCAAGATGACGCGCATATTTTTTGTACCCAAGCGCAAATTCAACAAGAGGTTGCCGATTTTATTAAGTTAACTTTGGCGGTTTATGACGATTTTGGCTTTAAAGACATCGAAATGAAATTGTCAACGCGACCTGAAAAACGTGTTGGTAGTGAAGAATCTTGGGATTTTGCTGAAAAAGCGCTCGCTGACGCGCTTGATAGCTCAGGGCTTGATTGGGAATATCTGCCCGGTGAAGGCGCGTTTTATGGTCCTAAAATTGAATTTAGCTTAAAGGATTGCTTAGGTCGCGTTTGGCAGTGCGGCACGATTCAGGTTGACCCCAATATGCCTGAGCGCTTAGATGCTGAATTTGTTAATGAAAATGGCGAGCGCGAAACGCCAATCATGCTGCATCGCGCGATTTTAGGATCGTTTGAGCGCTTTTTGGGAATGCTGATTGAGCATTATGCCGGCTGGATGCCCGTCTGGCTTGCGCCAATCCAAGTTGCGGTCATGAACATCACCGACAAACAAAGCGAAGCTTGTCTTGAAGTTACCGAGCAACTTAAAAACGCAGGACTGCGCGCCACGAGCGACTTGCGTAACGAAAAGATTGGCTTTAAGATACGAGAGAAAACATTAGAGCGCGTCCCTTATATGCTAGTATTGGGGGACAAAGAGGTCGAATCTGGCAGCGTCAACGTGCGAACCCGTGAAGGCAAAAATCTTGGTGTCATGAGCATTGAGGATTTTATAACTTTAGTGAACGCCGACATTGCGCAAAAAGGTCGACTAAATCAAAAAACAGATGAGGAGTAAGACCCATTAAACAGTCAAACCGTTTGAACATCAACGAAGATATCAGCGCTAAAGAAGTCCGCTTGGTCAAAGAAGACGGCGAACAATTGGGCGTGGTCGATATTGCCACCGCAATGAAAGCGGCGCGTGATGAAAACTTGGACTTGGTCGAATTGGTTCCTGACGCAAAGCCGCCTGTTTGTAAAATCATGGATTACAAACGCTATCTTTATGACCAAAAACAAAAGGCAAAAGAGGCGAAGAAAAACCAAAAGCAGACTCAGCTCAAAGAGATGAAACTGCGACCTGGCACTGAAGAGGCGGATTATCAGGTTAAACTTAAAAAGATTATCAGCTTTTTAGAAGACCAAGATAAAGTCAAAATCAGCATTCGCTTCCGTGGTCGTGAAATGGCGCACCAAGAAATTGGTCGCAAACAGCTTGAGCGCATCATTGAAGATACTGCGGACATCTCAAACGTTGAGCAGCCACCAAAAATGGAAGGTCGACAAATGGGAATGCTGCTTGGGCCTACCAAGAAAAAATAAGCGCTTGTTGACGTAAAAGTTTAACTGCGGTTATTGGATTACTTGCAAGCCACCAATTACTCATGGTGATTGGTGGCTTTTTTGCGCTTTTTAGGTCAGCTGATTGGGTTTTGGTTACCAAAAATTGGTGCGCGATTACAATTTAAGGCTTAAAGCTTTGATTTGGCTCAGCTACTCTTAGTTTAGAACGCTTAAAGGCTGAAGTTTACCCTTGAATATCAAGCCCGCCGCCGCAATAACGAAGCCTAACCATAATAATTAACAATAATTTAACGTCTGGTTTTAAATAAAAAGCGATTAAAAAAATTAAAGGACAACCTTATGGCGCAAGAATTGACTCCTCCGGATACTGCAAAATCTTCTGTCGTTGCGCTCACCCCGCCTGAGCCGGTAACGCAAGTAGCGACCAGTGAAGCTGACCAAATGGTGACGCTCAATAAAAATAAAATCCCTGAGCTTGATGCCAAAGTCTCAGCGTTTGTCAATCATGTGATTGCCAATCCGGTTCATAGCCCTGATTTTCAGCAAAATGTGCAATCCATCCACAATTTGGGCAATAAAGAAATCCGCGAGTCGGCGCAAGTGTCCAATCGAATGCTACAACTGCCCGCCAAAAGTATCGATGATGGCTTGTTTGAAAACTCCCCAATTGCCAAATCATTGACCGAGCTTCGCGGTATTGTTGAAGATTTAGACCCCAGTAAAAAACAGCTGACTCATTCGCGAAAGCTGTTTGGCATCATTCCTTTTGGCAATAAAGTTCAAGATTATTTTCGCCAATATGAATCGGCGCAGTCGCATATCAACGCGGTGGTGACCAGTCTTTACAACGGCAAGGATGAGCTGATTAAAGACAATGCCATGATTGAGCAAGAAAAAGTCAATATGTGGGAGCTGATGCAATCGATTCGGCAATATATTTATGTCGGTAAAAAGATCGATGCTGAGCTTGAGCGTAAAGTTGCTGATTTGGAAGCCACCGATCCTGAAAAAGCGCGAATCATTAAAGAAGAAATGCTGTTTTATGTTCGCCAAAAAAACACCGACTTTTTAACGCAATTGGCAGTAAATGTTCAAGGTTATTTGGCGCTAGATACCATTCGTAAAAACAATTTAGAGCTGATAAAAGGTGTGGATCGCGCAACGACGACGACCATTTCGGCGCTGAGAACGGCTGTGGTCGTCGCGCAAGCCATGACCAATCAAAAATTGGTGCTTGATCAAATTACGGCGCTTAATAAAACCACAAGCAGCGTCATTGAATCAACGTCAGCGATGCTCAAACGCCAATCGCTTGCCATTAATGAGCAGGCCACCAGCAGCACCATTGAGCTTGATAAGCTGCAAAATGCTTTTAACAATATTTATGAAACGATGGATATGATCAGTAAATATAAAGTTGAAGCGCTCGATAATATGAAGCAGACGGTTGAGAGCTTAAGTACCGAGGTTGATAAAGCGCAAAAATACCTCGATAAAGCGAATCAAACGACAGTGCTTGAGGTATCAAAAGAGCTTGAGACTTCAAGAATCACTGATGAGAGCAATTCTATTCAAATTTAAAGAGTAGAATTTAAACTAAAAAGACCGGAAAACTCCTAGCGCTTATCCAGATAAGCGTTAAGTAATCCTGACAGGATCGTGTTAAAATGACACGACTCAATAATTAATACAGACATGGTAATTTATGACTTGGAATGATCCAAACGCTCAAGCTGAAGCGCAAAAATATGACAATCCGATCCCAAGCCGCGAGCTGATTTTGACGACGCTTGGCGAGCATAGCGACATCACGCATCCAGAGCTTGCGGCTATTTTTGGTATCAGCGATCCGGATCAATTTGACGCGCTTGGCAACCGCTTAAAAGCCATGACGCGCGATGGTCAAGTTAACCGTGAGGGTCGACCTTACCGCTATCGCGTGGTCACCAAGCACGACGTGGTAACCGGAGTCGTATCAGCGCATGCAAAAGGTTTTGGCTTTGTCATTCTTGATGACATGCCCGATTTGTTTTTACATGAAAAGCAAATGCGCTGGGTCTTTAACGGCGATAAGGTCAACGCCATTGGCACGGCAACGGACAATCGCGGTCGCACCGAAGGCCGCATCGTTGAAGTGATTGAGCGCCAACAAAATGAATTTATCGGAACGCTTTCGGGTGATGATGACGGCTATTTTATTGAGCTTGGCAGTCCAAATTCGCATCAGCCGATTACGGTCACCGAAGAAAATGTTCAAGCGGTCAATGCCAAAATTGGCTTTCCGGTCAAAGTTGCCATCATCGATTGGCCAAATCAGCATGAGTTTGCCACTGGTAAAATCACTGAAGTATTAAATGATGACAATGACCGTGAATTGATTATTGAAACGACATTGCTCAACTACGATATTCCGGCAGAGTTTAGCCAAGCGGCGCTTGACCAAGCCAACAGCTACCAAGAACCCAGCAAAAAAGAGCTGGCAGGTCGCGTTGATTTGCGCGATATTCCGCTCATCACCATCGATGGCGAAGATGCTCGCGACTTTGACGATGCCGTTTTTGCCGAAAAACGCAGCGGCGGTAACTTTCGCGTTCTCGTTGCCATTGCCGATGTCAGCCATTACGTCACGCCAAACTCGCCGCTTGACCATGATGCCTTTGAGCGCGGAACGTCGGTTTATTTTCCGCACCGCGTGATTCCCATGCTTCCTGAAGTGCTGTCAAACGGGCTTTGCTCGCTCAATCCTGACGTTGACCGCTTATGTATGGTGGCTGATATTAAAGTCTCGCGCGCCGGCAACGTCACCGGTTATGAGTTTTATCCGGCGGTGATGCACTCGCAGGCAAGGCTGACTTATAACCAAGTGAATGCTTATTTTGACAATCCAAAAGACGACAGCATTCCTAAGTCATTAACCGGAAATAAAGCGGTTAAAAAATCGGTCGATACGCTGCATCAGCTTTACGAATTGCTATTGAAAAAACGCGAAGAACGTCACGCCATGGAATTTGAGACAGTTGAAACGTTAATCGAGTTTGATGAGGAAGGCGGGATTAAAGACATCGTTCCAAGAACGCGCGGCGATGCTCATAAACTGATTGAAGAGTGTATGCTGCTTGCCAATACCAGTGCGGCAAACTTTGCCTTAAAAAATGAGCTTCCCGTGCTTTATCGCAACCATGATAAGCCAGATAGCGAAAAATCGCTTAAAATCCATGAGTACGCCAAAAACTTTGGCTTAAGCTTCCCACAAGAAAGCCCAACGCAAGCGGATTATCAGCGTATTATTGAGGCGACTAAAGACCGCCCTGATGCGGTGAGCATTCACAGTATGCTTTTGCGCTCAATGATGCAAGCAAACTACGCGCCTGATAACATCGGTCATTTTGGCTTGGCTTACGACGAGTACAGCCACTTTACCTCGCCAATTCGCCGCTATCCGGATTTGATGCTGCATCGTGCCATTAAAGCCAAAGTCACGGGAGCCAAGCAGCCGGTGATGAACTTTAACTTAGTGGAAGCCGGAACGCAAACCTCCGATACCGAGCGCCGAGCCGAAAAAGCCTCCCGCTTTGTTGAATCGTGGCTCAAATGTCATTACATGAAAGACCACATCGGTGAAGAGTTTGACGGCGTTGTCACTACGGTGACCAATTTTGGCTTATTTGTCACCTTAACCGATTTATTTATTGATGGCTTGGTGCATATTTCTAACGTTGGCGACGATTATTTCGTCTTTGATGAAAAGCAGCAGCAGCTTATTGGTCAAGATTATGGCAAAATCTTTGGTCTTGGTGACTTGGTTCGGGTAAAAGTTGCTGGCGTGAACATGGACTTATTGCAAATTGATTTTGAATTGGTTGCTAAACTCCAATCAAGTCAAATGAACCAATCAAAAAAAAAGCGCAAACGCAGCCATGATAAAGTAGATAAAAATGATAAGCCTAAAGGCAGAAAAGGCTAATTTTATTGCTTTAAATAAAATCTGCTTAACCTAAAAAAGCTCACAACATTGTGGGCTTTTTTATGGCAATTAAGTTTTGAAAATTTTTAAATGAAAAATTATTCTTGGTCAGCGGCGGCAAGTTGCTGCTCGCTTTGCTGTTCAGCGGTGTTAATTTTGCGATTGGCGTCATCAAGAATGGCTTTTGGCTGCTGACCAAGTGGCGTATCATTTTGCGCCACCGTTGGCGCGTCAGACTGGGCGGTTTCGCTTAACATTGCGGTTCGCTGACTGTTATGGCGCTGATTGCTAATGAGGTTAAATCCGGCAAGCAGAACGATGGCAATAAGGCTTGCAATAATAATCGGCTTGATTGGCATTCATTTATCCTTGAACAACGATAATTTAGTCTTCTCAGCGTTGTTGCAGGATTCATGCCGAGTTTTGAACGCCCCTTTTGTTCATTCTTGCGGACTGTTTTTATTGAGCAAATCGGTTTCGTTGGGCGCGTTGGCAATTTCTTCATCGACCTTTTCAAGCAGCCTATTGTCCGCACTGGCATCAAGAACTTCAGCGGCATTTTGGCAGCTGAGCACTTGCTTGGCGCGGGCTCGAGCTTGCTGCTTGGCTTGGTCATCAAGCGTTTGCGCCTCAGTCGTTAAGGGTGTTGATAAGTCTTGTTTTGACCATTGCTCAAGCGATTTTTCAAGGCTTTTATTAAAGCGCAAGCGGTAAATTGGCTCTGGTAAATTAAAGCCTTCATTTTCAATGGCATGCTTGGCTTCGCGAATGGCAATGCTGCGGGCTTTGGTAAAATCGGTCGTCGATTGGTTGACCCAAACTAAAAATTCCAAAACCGTACTGGCGTCGCCGACCTCAACAATAATGGCAATGGCTTTGGGCTTTTCAAGGACAAAATCAAGCGCTTTGATGGCATCAAGACCAACTTTCATCGCCGCAAGCGGGTCATCATTGCTATTGATACCAAGGCGAAAGCTAAATCGGCGCTCCGGATTTTTGGTGAAATTTAAAATCGTCCCTTTAAACACTTCAGCGTTTGGAATCCGCAGTTGGTTGCCATCAAGGGTCATCAAAATGGTGGCTCGTGAGGTTAGGCGAACCACAATGCCTTCTTGACCATTGATTTTGATGTGGTCACGGGCGCGAAAGGGTTGCCGAATACTGAGCATCAAGGAGGAAATATAGTTTTCAATGGTATCTTTAATGGCAAAGCCAACAGCAATGCCAATCACCCCTGCGCCGCCAAGCAGCGTTCCTAAAATGGTTTCCGCGCCAATTAAGCTCAATGCTAATATCAAACCTAAAATGATAAAGACAATTTTGACCAGCTGCGAGACGACTTCGGCAACAAAAGGATTGGGCGTAATTCGCTGCCAAAGCGCTTGCCGATTTGATAGCCAACGCCCAAATCCTGCCACCAAAATAAATAAAATGAGACCAACAATGAGCAGCGGTAACGCCTTAATCAGCGTTTGCAATTGATGTTTTAAGCCATTAAATACCGTTGAGACGTTATCTTGAACGTCAAGGGTTCGGCTGATTCGGTCCTCAACAGTGACCACATCAGTTAAGCGGTTGGTGATATTGATGGCTTGTTGGGCTTTTTTTTCGTTGGGGGTTTCGCCGCCTAAGCGAACCACGCCTTTACTGACCTCAATGGTGACCGCTTGCAAGCCGTCGATTTCAGAAAAAATGCCACTGATGCGGTTTTTAATGTCTTGGTCTTTTTGCGGACTGGGCAGGGTTTCGATTTTTTCATTGTTGGTGGACTCGCCGCTGATGACCGGCAAGTTGCGCTCAGCTTTGGCGTCTTTGGTCGCAGGAAGCGGAACCCCAAGGGCGGCGGCGGTGTCGGAGATGACATCATTTTCGGCAAAGGCAGTTTTTGGCAATACGGTCATTAAGCTTAGGATAACTACCCCTAAGCTAAGCCATGATGCCAAAAATTTAGCCGTCAGCGCGCCTTTTTTCATAAGGTCAATTAATTATTTAGGTCGTTATTCACGGTCTAAATAGCTTTGCGCCTCACCCAAATCAAGCGTCCCTTCATAAATGGCGCGACCAGTAATAATGCCTTCAAGCTCGGCACCAAAAGGCTTGAGCAATTTAATATCTTGCATGTCGGTGACGCCGCCTGAAGCAATAACCGGCAAGCCACCTTCACGAGCTAAATTGACGGTTTGCTCGACGTTCACCCCTTGCATCATGCCATCGCGGGCAATGTCGGTATAAACGATGGAGGAGACGCCCACATCAGCAAAGCGCTTGGCAAGCTCGGTGGCGCGGGTGTCGGTGACGTTTGCCCAACCGTGAGTTGCCACCAAGCCGTCTTTGGCATCAATGCCGACGATGATGTGACCGGCAAACTCGCGGCAAGCCTCAGCCACAAAGTCAGGGTCTTCAACCGCTTTAGTGCCGATGATGATGTAGGTCAGTCCGGCGTCAATATACTGCTCGATGGTTGCCATGGTGCGAACGCCGCCGCCAAGCTGAATCGGCAACTTTGGGTAGGCTTTGGCAATGTCTTGAACCACGCGCTTGTGAACAGGAACGCCATCAAACGCACCGTTTAAATCCACCAAATGCAGTCGGCGCGCGCCTTCTTTGACCCAGCGCGCTGCCATCGCTACCGGATTGTCCGAAAATACGGTGTCGTCTTCCATCCGACCTTGCTTTAGGCGAACGCATTTGCCATCTTTTAAATCAATAGCCGGAATAATCACTGGCGCTTTAGTCATACCAAACCCTTATTTTATCAATATAGACATAATGTTTTTTATAAAAGTCAAAAAAATTTACTAATTATTTCAAGCAATTGCCAAGCCTCTGACCAACTGGTATGAGGTTAATTTCTTACCTTTGGTTGCAAAAAATACGTTTGAAGTTGCTAACAAACTGGCAATTTTAGGTTAAGTTAGCGTATAATCTTTAGGAAAATTTGTACGAAAATGCGTTAAAGTAGTCGTTATTGTGTCGTTTTGCATCCTTTTTGTAAGGCTAAATCTGCTTAAAATGACTTTTTTAGCGGGTTACAAATTTTAATTGTTACAACAATGATGGCTTAGGGCTTATTTTGCCTGATTTTGGTCAAAGCTTCAATTGAGAAAGTCGAGGTAAACTAAATGCCGTCATCATCTTGGTAGCCAGTCACCTTTTGGTTATGGATTAAGACATTAACGTGTTGTTAAGGAGTCTAAGGTCAGCGTTAATATTCTTATTTGCAGTAATTTTTAAGCGAAACTTGTCTTAATGGGCTGATCAGTCAAGCCATTGAGCGCCGCTTTTGTCTATTACTGAGTCATACCATTCAAGGTCGATTGGTATCGTTTTAGACTATGGACTAAGTTTTCGCTTATGATTACCATTAAAAAAGGTCTGGATTTGCCGATTAGCGGTGAACCCTCCCGCGAGATCTTTGAGCACAGACCTGCTCAAGTCGCCCTGATTGGCTATGATTTTGTAGGGATGAAACCTACCATGAATGTCAAAGAAGGCGATGTGGTCGCTAAAGGTCAGCCTGTTTTTGAAGATAAAAAACGGGTCGGGGTCATTTATACCGCGCCTGCCGCCGGAAAAGTGGTCGCCATCAATCGCGGCGCTCGCCGAGTGTTTGAAAGCTTGGTGATTGCGGTCGACCCAAACGGCGACGAAATCACCTTTAATCAGTTCAATTCCCAAGCGCTTGCTGACCTTGACGCGCAAACGGTTGAATCTCAGCTCATCATTTCAGGCGAGTGGACGGCGTTTCGGACGCGCCCGTTTAGCCGAACTCCTGATATTGGCGCTCGCCCCCATGCTATTTTTGTCAACGCCATGGATACCAATCCATTAGCCGTTGACCCCATGCTGCTTATCAATGATGAATTAAATGCGTTTAATGATGGCTTAGCGGTATTATCTACCTTAAGCCCAAAGACGTTCGTTTGTCATGAAGCCGCAGCCAATTTGCCAAAAATCACCAAAACTGCGCCCAATAATGTCACCGAATATCACAGCTTTGCAGGAAAGCATCCGGCAGGGCTTGTTGGCACGCACATTCACTTTTTGCATCCAATTGCTCGCGGGGTGAGTGTTTGGACAATTGGCTATCAAGACGTGATTGCCATTGGTAAATTATTCACCACCGGACGGCTTTATACCAAACGCTTAGTCAGCCTTGCAGGACCTTCGGTCAAAAATCCGCGATTGGTTGCCACTGAGCGCGGCGCGAATATCGTTGCTCTTGCTAACAATGAGCTGATCGCCGGTGACAATCGTTTAATTTCAGGATCGGTGCTCTCGGGTCGTAAAGTTGCAAGAAATACCGAATATTTAGGACGTTTTCACGACCAAATCAGCGCTCTGACTGAAGGCTATGAGCGCCCTGCATTTCACTTTTTAAGTGCCGGAAGCAACCGTTTTTCAAAACTGCCCATTTATGTGTCGCAGTTTTTTAGCCGCAAAAAGTACAATTTTACCACCTCAACCAATGGCTCACCGCGAGCAATGGTGCCAATTGGTACGTTTGAGGAGGTGATGCCGCAAGATTATTTGCCGACTCAGCTTTTGCGGGCGCTGATTGTCGAGGACATCGTCACCGCTGTGGATTTAGGCGCGCTTGAGCTTGATGAAGAGGATTTGGCACTTTGCACCTTTGTGTCACCGGGAAAATATGAGTTTGGCGACATTTTGCGCGACAATTTAACGCGAATTGAGCTTGAGGGCTGATGACGATGAAATTTTTACACAATATGTTCGACAAAATGGAACCATCGTTCAGCAAAGGCGGCAAGCACGAAAAATATTATGCCATCTATGAGATGTTTGATACCTTTTTGCGCCAGCCAAGCTCGACGACGTTCGCCTCTTCGCACGTTCGCGATGGTATTGATTTAAAACGGATTATGATTACCGTTTGGCTTTGTACGTTTCCGGCGATGTTTTGGGGAATGTATAACATCGGTCATCAAGCCTTAACCGCCATTGCCCAATTGGGGCTTCAGCCTGAAGGTTGGCGAACGGTGATAACCTCGATGGTTGGCTACAATCCAGACAGCATTTGGGCGTGCTTTGTTTATGGCGCGATGCAGTTTTTACCGATTTATGCGGTGACCTTTTTGGTGGGGATTTTATGCGAAATCATCTTTGCGGTGGTTCGCGGTCATGAGGTCAACGAAGGCTTTTTTGTCACCTCGGTGCTGTTTGCGTTATGTTTGCCGCCGGATATTCCACTTTGGCAAGTGGCGCTTGGGATTACCTTTGGCGTGGTTGTTGCCAAAGAAGTCTTTGGCGGCACGGGCAAAAACTTTCTTAACCCTGCCTTATCGGGTCGCGCGTTTTTATATTTTGCCTATCCTGCGTATATGTCAGGCGACTCCATTTGGACGGCGGTTGATGGTTTCTCAGGTGCCACGCCTTTAGGGCTTGCTGCGCTTGGGGTCCCTCCTGATAAATTCACCGATGCTTATGGCAATGCCATCACTTGGACAGATGCGTTTTTAGGCAATATCCAAGGCAGTATTGGCGAGGTGTCCACCCTTGCTATTTTAATTGGCGCGGTATTTTTGCTTTGGACGCGGATTGCGTCATGGCGGATTATGGCAGGCTGCGTGGTCGGCTTGATTGCCACCTCACTGGTATTTAACCTTGTTGGCTCTGAAGAAAATTTGATGATGAACATGCCATTTTATTGGCATTTGGTGCTTGGCGGCTTTGCGTTTGGGGCGGTATTTATGGCAACCGACCCAGTATCGGCGGCGCATACCAACAAAGGTCGCTGGGCTTATGGCATTTTAATTGGCTTTATGACGGTGCTGATCCGCGTGGTCAACCCTGCCTTCCCTGAGGGCATCATGCTGGCCATTTTATTTGCCAACTTGTTCGCTCCGCTTTTCGACTATTTTGTCACCCAAGCCAACATCAAACGCCAAACGGCACGGAGGATGCGCTATGTCCAAGCCCAAAAGTAACAATATGAAAACCATCAGCGTGGCGCTCGTGCTGTGCTTGGTGTGCTCAATATTGGTGTCGGCGGCGGCGGTGGGACTCAAGCCTGCCCAAGTCGAAAATGCGCGCCTTGACCGCAATAAAAACATCTTGGTCGCAGCCGGCATGTTTGATGCCGAAAAAGACACCAACGCCGATGTGGCAAAACGCTTTGAAGACTTTAAGGTTGAAATTGTCGATTTAAACGCCGGCAATTATTTGACCGATGAAGAACTTAAAAAAGTGGGCATTCCTGACCGCAATGCTTATGACGCAAGTCAAGCAACCAAAAATAAAGCATTAAGCGAAGATTTGGGCGCCAATGACCCTGCCAGCATCGGTCGTAAGCCCAAATATGCCAAAGTTTATGTGAAAAATGACGCGTCGGGAAATCCTGAATTGGTCGTGCTTCCCATTCAAGGTTACGGGCTTTGGGGCACGATTTATGGCTTTTTGACTTTGGAGAGCGATTTAAACACCATCAAAGGCATCAGCTTTTACGACCATAAAGAAACCCCTGGTCTTGGGGCGCTGATTGAAGAGCCAAAATGGCGCGCAATGTGGCATGGCATTCACTCTTACGATGAAAATGGCAATGTCGCAACCGGCGTCACCAAAGCGGGTAACCCCAAAGACAACTGGGTCGATGGCATCAGCGGCGCCACCTTAACCAGCCGCGGGGTCAGTAATATGATTCAGTTTTGGCTTGGCGACCAAGGCTACAAGCCGTATTTGGACTATTTGCGCAAGCAAAGCGGCACTAGCTTAAATAAAGACAGCAGATCAAGTCAAAATCAAGCAGCGACTCAACCAAGCAACGAGCATCACGCTCAAGGCAAGGAGGCAACTCATGGCTGATACTAAGGGCATTTTACTGACGCCCATTTTTGACAACAATCCGATTGCGCTGCAAATCCTTGGGATTTGTTCGGCGCTTGCGGTCACCACAAGCGTCGCTAACGCTTTGGTGATGTGTGTGGCGCTAACGCTGGTCACCGCGTTTTCAAGCTTTTTTATCTCCATTATCCGCAAAAATATCCCATCGAGCATCCGAATTATCGTTCAGATGACGATTATTGCCTCCTTAGTTATCGTTGTTGACCAAATCTTAAAAGCGGTCGCTTATGACGTGAGTAAAGGCTTATCGGTATTTGTGGGGCTTATCATCACCAACTGTATCGTGATGGGTCGCGCGGAAGCGTTTGCCATGAGTAACCCGCCAATCTCAAGCTTTTTAGATGGCATTGGTAACGGCATGGGCTACTCGGCGGTATTGTTATTTGTTGCCAGTATCCGCGAGCTTTTGGGTGCAGGAAGCTGGTTTGGCATTACCCTTTTGCAGCCGACGACAGATGGCGGTTGGTATTTGCCAAACGGGCTATTACTGCTGCCACCATCGGCGTTTTTTATCATTGCGCTGTTTATCGTTATTATCCGAATTTGGAAGCCTGAGCAGGTTGAGGAGGCAGAATTTGTCATCAAGCCGCAATCTAAAGGCATGGTTCAAGGGGGCGGTCACTAATGGGACATTACGTCAGTTTATTTATTACCTCCGTTTTCATTGAAAACATGGCGCTGGCTTACTTTTTGGGGATGTGTACTTTTTTAGCAGTTTCCAAAAAAGTATCGACCGCCATCGGTCTTGGCATCGCGGTGGTGGTGGTGATGAGCATCACCGTACCTTTGAACAATTTATTGTATCAATTTATCTTAAAAGACGGCGCGCTTGCTTGGGCAGGCTTCCCTGATATTGATTTAAGCTTTTTGGGGCTACTGAGCTATATCGGCTTGATTGCCGCAGTGGTTCAAATCTTGGAGATGTTCCTTGATAAGTTTGTGCCAAGTTTATACAACGCGCTTGGCATCTTTTTGCCACTGATTACGGTCAACTGCGCCATCATGGGCGGGGTATTGTTTATGGTTGAGCGCGATTATCAATTTGGCGAATCGGTGGTTTACGGGGTTGGCGCAGGACTTGGTTGGGCAATTGCGATTACCGCGCTTGCTGGCATCAGAGAGAAGCTCAAATACTCGGATATCCCAGCACCCCTTCGTGGTCTTGGGATTACCTTTATCACCGTAGGACTGATGTCACTTGGCTTTATGTCGTTTGGCGGGATGTCCATTTAAACAAGCTTTCATTTATTTATAGATATAAATTAAGGATACATTCATGGATTATGCTACGGCGATTGGTGGCGTTGCCATGTTCACGGTGATTATCATGAGCTTTGTTGCCATTATTTTGATGGCGCGCTCAAGATTGGTCAGCTCAGGTGACGTGACCATCCATATCAATGATAATCCCGACAATGACGTGGTGACCGCAGCCGGCGGTAAGCTTTTGCAAACCTTGGCAAGCGAAGGCATCTTTTTGTCGTCGGCTTGCGGTGGTGGCGGAACTTGTGCTCAGTGCCGCTGCCGCGTGATTGAAGGTGGCGGCTCGATTTTGCCGACCGAAGAAGGTCATTTTACCCAAGGCGAAATCCGCGACCATTTGCGCTTGGCGTGTCAGGTAGCCGTCAAGCAAGATATGAAAATTGAGATTGACCCTGAGTTTTTTGACGTTCAAAAATGGGAATGTGAGGTCATCTCCAACGACAACGTGGCGACCTTTATTAAAGAATTGGTACTTAAAATTCCTGAAGGTGAAGCGGTCAATTTCCGCGCCGGTGGTTATGTTCAATTAGAAGCGCCGCCGCACGAAGTTCACTATAAAGACTTTGATATTGCGGAAGAATACCGCGAAGATTGGGAAAAATTTGGCGTCTTCAAATACGTGTCCAAAGTCGATGAGCCGGTGGTTCGCGCCTATTCAATGGCAAACTACCCTGAAGAAAAAGGCATCATCAAGTTTAACATCCGTATCGCCAGTCCCCCACCACGCGGCGGCGATGGCATCCCACCGGGTAAAATGTCATCTTGGGTGTTTAGCTTAAAACCGGGGGATAAAGTCACCGTTTCAGGACCTTATGGCGAATTTTTTGCCAAAGATACCAACGCTGAAATGATCTTTATCGGCGGCGGCGCTGGCATGGCACCGATGCGATCGCACATTTTTGACCAGCTAAAACGCATCAATTCCAAGCGCAAAATCAGCTTTTGGTATGGCGCGCGCTCGATCCGCGAGATGTTTTACGTGGAAGATTACGACTCGCTTGAAAAAGAGTTTGATAACTTTGAATGGCACGTGGCGCTCTCCGACCCGCTCCCTGAGGACAACTGGGAAGGCTACACCGGCTTTATTCACAACGTGCTTTATGAAGAATATCTCAAAGACCATCCAAACCCTGAGGACTGTGAGTTCTACATGTGTGGGCCTCCGGTTATGAACGCGGCGGTAATTGACATGCTGCATAGCCTTGGCGTTGAAGATGAAAATATCTTGCTTGATGACTTTGGCGGCTAATTTTTAAAATTAATACGATTAAAAATAATATTGGAAATAAAACAACGGAGCGTCAACGTCAGCATTGGCGCTCTTTTTTTTATTTTTTTTTGACTTAGGTCATCGTTATGAAAAATTTTTCAATAAAAACTGCTTTGGTAAGTTTTACCCTTGCTACCACTTCCCTACTCAGCGCTTGCCAAAAATCCCCTGAATATCACTATTTAACGGGGGAAACCATGGGAACCAGCTATCATATCAGCTATCAGTTGCCAGACGGCGTGAGCGAGGCGGCGATTCAAAAGGAAGTTGATGATCGCTTGGCGCAAATTAACGCCAGCATGTCCACCTACATCGATGAGGCAACCATTTCCAAATTTAACCGCTTGGGTAAAAATACGCCCATCACCATTGACCCTGATTTTAGCCATGTGCTAAACGTCTCAAGGCAAGTGTATCAGCAGTCAGGCGGGGCGTTTGACCCAACGGTGATGCCGTTGGTGGAAACTTGGGGCTTTGGTAAAACCATGACCGTTGAGCGTTTGCAAAGTCCGCCATCCAAAGAGGAAATCGCCAAAGCCAAAGCCTTGGTTGACTTTGATGCCGTCATTCAACAAGACAACGCCATTTATAAATCCAAAGATGGCGTGAGCCTTGATTTTTCAGCGGTGGCAAAAGGCTATGGCGTTGATGTCATTGCTGAAGTTCTTAAAGACAGCCACAACATCCACAATTATATGGTTGAAATCGGCGGCGAGGTGGCAACGTCCGGCGTCAATCAACAATTAAAACCGTGGCAAATCGCCATTGACGCGCCCATTGTCGGCAGTACGGTCAGCAAACGGCAAACCATCGCCTCCATCCGTCAGCCAACCTCGCAAAATAACCAATTGCATTTGGCAACGTCCGGCAATTACCGCAACTCGGTGATGTTTAACAATCAGCGCTTTAGCCATACCATTGACCCAACAACCGGCTCGCCCATTGCTGGCGGCGCGCCCTCAGTGACGGTCGCCGCAAAATCAGTGGCGCTAGCTGATGCTTGGGCAACCGCGCTTACCGCCATGCCGTATGAAAAGGCGCTAAAAACCGCCCATCAGCAACACATTGCCGCGCTATTTATCATTCATGACGCGACAAAATCGGGCGAGGATGACCTTAGCGACTGGCAGGTGGTCGAAACGGCGGCGATGAAACAACTGCGAGCGGATAAAAAACTCTAATTTTAGCTGTCTTAAAAGGAATACCGCGATGCTGGGATGAATTTTTTGCCGCCTCTGTGAGATTACGAACAGCAAGTAAAAAAATTTATCCCAGTTGAGCGTCTTTAAAAATAGCAACTATTTTAACTATAGCAAAATCAAAGCTTTGTAAGCCCGTTAAGACGCGCCAGCCAAATTTTGCTATAATATCAGATATCATTAAATAACCGCGAGGTTACCTTATGCTTAGCCAATTACTTGTTATGCTTGCCATCAGCTTTGGGGTGTTTTTGCTGTTTTTTATCTTTATGGGCATCGGCTATATGGTAAAAAAACAGCCGCTAAAAGGCTCTTGCGGCGGGGTGGCGGCATTGATGGGCGACACCCATTGTCAATTTTGTGGCAATGACCCGAACAAATGCGAATCGTTAAAAGATGAGCAGCAACAAACGGCGCTAAAAGCGGCCGAGCTTGGAACACCTGCTAAGTAAGTTCCCAACCGAGAATTTTTACGGCTAACGCTTAAAAGTCGTTTATACGGCGGTTACTATTTGCTGATACTATCAGGCAGATATTGACCTTATAATGCCGTTAAGTCTTAGTTTATAAGCTTGGCATTATTTAGCCTTGTTGCTGAGCTGCTGATTTCTTATTGTGGTTTCTTAATCTGACCTTAACGTTTATTTTTAAGTTAAGGGCTTTTAATCGTCTAAAACGTGTGCCGCGATTGCTTATTTTAAGTCGCAGCAATACAATCTATTGTCTTTTAATACCAATTGGTATTCTGTTTTGGGTTGGGTTTTTGCAGCCACCTGCGAATCCTTGGCCTGTCCTTTTTTATTTTAATAGTTGTGCTGCCATGACCACCTCTGCTGATTTGCCGTCTAAGCCTGTAGATGAGCAAAAATCAAAGTTTCCCTCAGGCAAATTTGTTTTTTGGTTGGTGATTTGCGCGATGGTGCTGCTTGGCACCAACATGCGCTCGCAAATCGTGCTGCTTGGCTCCATGGCGCCGGTGATTCAAGAGGCGCTGAACATCAGCGAAATCCAAATCGGTTGGCTGGGTGCGGTGCCGATGCTGACCTTTGCAGTCGGGGCGCTGATATCCCCCGCCATTGGCAAGCGCTTTGGCATTGACAATACGCTGATTGTGATGATTGCGCTGTTGACCGTTGGGATTTTTATCCGCGCCATTGTGCCAACGTGGGGCGGCTTTTTAACCGGAACGCTCTTGTTAACCCTTGCAGTCGGCTTTGCCAATACCCTTGCCGCGCCCGTGATTAAGCAGCGAACGCCGAATCATATTCCGCTGGTGACCGGAATATTTAGCTTAACGATGACGGTGACGGCAGGGCTGGTTTCGGGGGTGGTGCTGCCATTATCGGAGTTTGTCGGCTGGCAATGGGCAATTGGCGGTTGGGGAATTTTGGGTATTGCCGCGCTCATCGTTTGGGTGATGATGCGGGTAAAATTGGGCGCGTTAACTCAAAATCAAGCGATTGGCTCGGAAGCTGCGCCGCAAGTTTCGGTTTGGCGCTCGGCGTTTGCTTGGCAAATTGCCATTTTTATGGGAATTCAATCCTTGCTGTTTTATACGGTGGCAAGTTTTTTACCCTTGATTTGGATTAGCCGCGGATTGGACGCCAAAACCGCCGGTCAAATGGGGTCGATGTTCCAGTTTATGGCGCCGGTTTCTATCATTACCTTAACGTGGCTGATTAACCGTGGTCGCCCGATTCGCGCTTTGGCTATTTTAGCCTCGGTGCTCAATTTTATTGGCGTTTTGGGGCTGGGGTATTTATCGCCAAGTTGGGCGCTGGTTTGGTCGGGGATGATGGGGCTTGGCTGCTCGGCGATTTTTACTTTGAGTATGATGCTGTTTTCTATGCGAACTTATACCACCAATCAAGCCAGTGAATTGTCCGGAATGGCGCAAGGGGTCGGTTATGTTCTGGCGTTTTTTGGACCTTTAGGAACCGGATTTTTGCATGAGCTTACGGGCAATTGGAACACGCCGATTTTGGTGATGCTGGCATTTATGGCAATTAATATTTGGTTAGCTTGGCTGGTTTGCCGTCCGGTCATGGTCGATGGTAAACCGATTTAAGCAAAAGTTATGTTAACTTAATATTAAGCGGTTGCTTCATTCACAATGCGTTACGCTTGAATGAGGCAAGCGCTTTTTTATTTGCTAAACTAACCGCAAGCTTTTTAATTTTTCGTGGTTAAGGTGACTTATGCGCTTAAAAAATGGCAAGATTGATTTATTGGCGTTAACCCTCGTCGCCGCGCTTGGGGTGGCGCTTGCCGCTTGTCAGCCAAAATCAGCCAAAGACAATAGCCAACCACAAACCGACGTGCAAAATTCCGCGACCGAGTCGACAACCCAAACGGCTGACTCAAGTGATATTAAATTAACGCCCTTAACCATTTTAGCGCTTGGCGATTCGCTCACCGAGGGTCTTGGGGTGGCAAGTGACGCCAATTATCCGGCGCAACTGCAACGCGCACTTCAACAAAAAGGCTATAAAAATATCCAAGTCATCAATTCAGGATTAAGCGGTGAAACCAGTACTGGAATGATTAACCGCCTCGATTGGGTCGCACAAACCAAGCCTGACATTACCATTTTAACTATTGGCGCTAACGACGCGATTCGCGGGATTGACGTTGCTATTGTCGAAAAAAACATTCGAACGGCAATTGCAAGATTGCAAAATGATGGCAGCGTTATTGTTTTGGGCGGGATGCAAATTTATGACAATTTGGGCAGCGATTATGTCAACGCCTTTTCTGAAATGTACCCGCGAATTGCTAACGATACCGGCGCGGCGCTCATTCCGTTTTTTTTAGCAGGCGTTGCCGCTGACCGCAACTTAAACCAAGCCGACGCCATTCACCCGACTGCTGAGGGCTATAAAATCGTGGTCAATAGCAATATTTTACCGGTATTACTGCCGGTTATAGAGAGCACGATTAAACAAAAGCAAGCTCAAAAAAATGATAATTTAGAAAGTACCGATGCAAAAAACAATGAAAAAAAATTTCTTTAGAACAATAACAAAATAATAAGGTCGCCTTATGACATCTAAAGTTACCAAGCCCAATACCACTGACAATCAAAAAAACGCGCCACTATTAATCGCCAATCAGCTTAATAAATCGGTTCGCGTGGGCGAGCGCCGCCTTGATATCATTAAAAATGTCAGCTTAAGCGTTGCGGCAGGCGAGTTTGTTATTATTATGGGGAAATCGGGGTCTGGCAAATCAACCTTGCTTGGGCTTTTAGCCGCCCTTGACTATCCCGACAGCGGCAGCATTGAGCTTGATGGCGCGCTTTTAAACACCTTAGATGAGGACAGCTTAGCCAAAATTCGCCAGTCAGAAATGGGCTTTGTATTCCAATCGTTTCATTTATTGCCAACGCTGACCGTCAGCGAAAACATTGCCTTTCCTCTTGATATTGCCAAATCGCCTGATGCTGACCGCGTTCAAGAATTAATTACGGCGGTCAATTTAAACCACCGAAAACACAACTTGCCAGCTCAATTGTCCGGCGGCGAGCAGCAGCGAACGGCGGTGGCTCGGGCATTGGTCGCTCGACCAAAAATTGTTTTTGCCGATGAGCCAACCGGCAATTTGGATGAAGAAAACGCCAAGCAAGTGCTTAATTTGCTGCTTGATTTGCGCAAAGACTCGGGCAGTGCTTTGGTAGTCGTTACCCACGACCCTGCCCTTGCCAAGCTTGCTGACCGCGTCATCATCATGAAAGATGGCAGTATTGAAGACAGTAATTTGCAAAATTTGCAAATTGCAACCGCGGCAAAAAGAGAGGTTGCAATTTGAGCCTTGACCGTAAGCCTTCGCCAAATTCGCCCAACGCTGCCAAATCAAGCGAAACCTTTTTAGCCCTACTATTCGGGCGCTCACTGGGCAATAAAGCCCTATCACAAGCGTGGTGGCGGCGCTGGATTTATCCGCTGCTACTGCTATTGACCCTGAGCTTATCGCTTGCCACCTATTTGAGCCTTGACTCCATTCAAGCGTCCGTCGATGACTATATCAATGACAATCAGCGCGCCCTTGTTGGCGGCGATTTGATTATCAGCAGCAATCAAGACTGGCCGCCGGAACTGCTTGCCAATATCCAAAAGCTTGACGCTGATGACGTGGTGATGGATTATCGCTTTAACGCCATGCTGACCACCGACAAGCAAACTCAGCTTGGCTATGTCAAAGCTGTTAGCGCCAATTATCCGCTTTATGGCAAGGTTAAACTTGGCTCAAATAAGCCGCTTTGGCAGCAATTATCTGACCAAAATATCGTCGTCGCTCCCGAAGTCCTCACCGGACTTAATGCCAAAATTGGTGATAACATCACCATTGGTGAAGGTCAATTTACTATCATTGACACCTTAATCAAAGAGCCCGACCGACCGCTGACTGCCTTTGGATTTGGCGGTCGGGTGATGATGAGTGAGGCGGCCGTCGCCAAAACCAAACTTATCGGCGAGCGCAGCCGCGTCAGCTATAAAATTGCGCTAAAAGGTAGCGCAGATAGCATTGCTGCTGAGCGCGAAAGCTTAGGCAACATTTTAACCCATTATCCGGATATTAAACTGAGCGACGCGCAATCGGCGGATACGTCCATCACGCGGATTTCGGACAACGTTTTGTTGTTTTTAAAGCTGCTCGTCATTGCCGTGCTGCTGCTTGCGTTGGTGGCGATGTTTGGCATCATCACCGCTTTTGTGAATAAGCAGCAATCGGTTAACGCCACAAGGCTTGCGCTTGGTGAGTCGCGGCGAGCGGTAAATATCAGTTATTACCGCCTTTTTGGCATTTCCGCTATTCTGTCTTGGCTGATTGCAACGGTGTTAAGTGTCGGCTTTCTTATTATTGCCAGACCGCAGCTTGGCGCGATTTTACCTGCCGATATTAGCTTGAGTATTAGCCCCATTAGCGTGATTAAAACGCTAATTATTGCCTTGGTACTCACCTTATTTATCACCCACCGAGCACTGATAAGCCTCGCTAAAATGCAACCGGCAGTACTGCTTCAAGAAGACACAAGCTCCAGCCCAAGCAACTTTTTACCGCAAAAAAAATCAAGGCTAAAAGTGATTATCATCGGCTTGGTGTTGTTCGGCTTTTTTACCTTAGAAGCAGGCTCGTGGCAATTGGCACTTGGATTAATGGTTGGCTTAGTTACTGTATTAACGATTTTTTGGGGACTGGCGCAAGCTTGGCTTTGGCTGCTCGCAAAACTTGCTAAACGCCATAAAATCGGGCTGCTGCCACGACTTGCCATTCACAACTTATCGCGAAAAGGCAATCAATCGGCGCTGTTTTTTATGACCCTTGCTTTATCCGTCGCCGTGCTTGCGCTCGTGGCGACCCTTAATCACAGCATCACCAAGCAGTTTGTGACCAGCTACCCAAAGGACGCGCCCAACTTATTTTTACTAGACGTTCAAAGTGACCAACATGACAGCATCAACCAAATTATTAACGCGCCGGTGACTTATTTTCCGGTCATTCGCGCCCGAGTGGTCAGCGCAAACGGGATAAAAGCGGCTGACATCGTGCCCAAAGACGGCTTTGATGACCCCACTCGGGTCTTTAATTTAAGCTACAGCGATAAGGTAATGGACACCGAATTTATTAAATCAAGTGTTAAAAAAGACGCGCTGTTTGCGCCTGTCAGTCAAGATAAAAGTCAGCTTGCCGGCGCGCTGAAAATGGCGCCGATGTCGATTTTGGATACCGCTGCTGACTTATTAAACGTTAAAATGGGCGATGAAGTTCGCTTTAATATCCAAGGGATTGAAATCATTGGTAAAATTACCAGTATTCGCTCGCGGTTTGAACAAGGTCCTAGCCCGTTTTTTTATTTTTTATTTGAGCCAGATGTGTTAGCCAAAGCCCCGCAAATTCAATTTGCCACCGCTCATGTGGAAAAGCAAAACATCGCGCCGATTCAAGGGGAGCTGACGCGGCGCTATCCGGCGATTACCACCATTGATGGCGCGATGATTGCTGAACAGGTGCAATCGCTGATTGCGCAAATGAGCCGATTGGTATTTGTATTCACCTTACTGGCGCTGATTACGGGGATTATGGTTCTGATAAGTTCCTTGCTAGCAACAACCCAAGAGCGCTTAAAAGACAGCGCCTCTTATCGTTTGCTTGGGATGCAAAAGCGTGATTTGTACGCACTCAATATCATTGAAATCATCTTAATTGGCTCAAGTGCGGCTATTTTTTCACTTGTAGTAGCCAGCCTTAGCGCTTGGTTTGTGGTCACCCAAAAATTTCAGCTGCCGTTTAGCTTACCTTGGTTGCAGTTTTTATTAGGGCTTGCTGCGCTGCTGATTATTTTAATTGCCATTGCGCTGATTTACGTTCGCTTGGTGATTGGTCGCGGCATCATGGCGCGGGTTCGGGCGCTGATTTAGTTGGTTTAGGCGAAAACGAATTTATCTAAGCCATAGTCAAAAGCGGCAACGCCAAAAGCTAAGCTTTGCTATACTAATTTTATTTTTAACTTTCAGACAATGATTTAGGCAAACGTTATGAAATTTTCAAGTTTTGGGCAAAAATTTACTAAACCTACGGGCATTTCACAATTGATGGACGATTTGGGCGATGCGCTCAAAAGCGATCAGCCCATTAACATGCTTGGTGGCGGTAATCCGGCGCGAATTGATGCGGTGAATGATGCTTTTTTAACGATTTATCAGCAGTTAGGCGCAGCGGATTTACTTGCCAATCAAGCTTTAGAAAATATCGGCAATTATTCCAACCCGCAAGGCGACGGCAAATTTATCGACGCGCTCGTTGAATTTTTTAACCGTCATTACGACTGGCAATTGACCAAAGACAATATCGCGCTGACCAACGGCTCACAAAACGCCTTTTTTTACCTGTTTAATTTATTTGGCGGCGAGTTTGATGATGAGCAAAATCAAGACGGAAGCCGTGAAAAACAAAATAATAAAAAGAAAATTAAGTCCATTTTGCTACCGCTTGCCCCTGAATATATCGGCTATAGCGACGTTCAGGTTGGCGGTCAATATTTTAAAGCCGTTCTGCCAAAGATTGAAGCTTGCCAGCATGACGGCGAAGAAGGCTTTTTTAAATATCATGTTGATTTTGACGCCCTTGAAAACCTGCCGGAACTCAATAATGGCGAAATCGGCGCAATTTGCTGCTCGCGCCCGACCAACCCCACCGGAAACGTGCTGACCGATGAGGAAATGCAGCGCTTAGCTGCCATTGCCAAACGCTTTGAGGTGCCGCTGATTATTGATAATGCTTATGGCATGCCGTTTCCTAACATCATTTATTCCGATGCGACGCTTAATTGGGATGACAACACCATTTTGTGCTTTAGTTTATCCAAAATTGGCTTGCCTGGCATCAGAACCGGAATCATCGTGGCAAATCCTGAAGTCATTAAAGCAGTCAGCGCGCTAAATGCCGTGGTCAACTTATCACCAACAAGGTTTGGCGCCGCCATTGCCACGCCGCTGCTGCAAGATGACCGAATGAAAGCCTTATCCGATGAGGTCATTCAGCCGTTTTATCAGCAGCAAGCCACTACCACCGTTCGCTTGTTAAAAGAAGCGCTCAGCGATTATCCCATGCAAATTCATAAGCCTGAGGGCGCGATATTTTTATGGATTTGGCTTAAAGACTTGCCGATTACCACCCTTGAATTGTATGAGCGCTTAAAAGCTAAAGGCACGTTGATTGTCCCAAGTCAGTACTTTTTCCCTGGAGTTGACGTTGACAATTACGACCATGCTCACGAGTGCTTTCGGATGAGCATTGCCGCCGATGATAAGACTCTGATTGAAGGTATTAAAGTGATTGGCGAAGTCGTTCGCGAAATTTATGACAACGCAAACGTCTAATTTGAAATCAACTGATAAAGCCTGAAGCCTAAAAAAAGCTGCTTTAACGATTGAGCAGCTTTTTTGGTGCGGTAGATTTATTAAATAGTTTGGTAAAACAAGTTAAAAAATAAAGCACGTAAGGCAGCAGGCAAGTATTAATAAGGTCATGAATGCTGTCGCGAATCTCCTTATCACTTAAACCGTTAAGCCCTGTTTTAATCAGGGTTGGCTTATTGTCCAAATATTCACCCAAGAGCGCAATTATCGTCACAATAATCAGCGCCATCATACCGCGAGCGCCCAATTTTTTAACCACAGGTCGCAGCACGATTAAGCTAAGCAAATAAATACTCACGCCGACATAAATATGCAGCGCATCTTTATCAAGACCGCTTGCGGCAACGATGCCTTCTTTAAAATTGTAAAAATCCACCAAACGCTCCAAATTGATTCAGAGCGCCTAGTTTACCGCACCGTATTTTCATTAGCGTAAGCCAAATGTAGCTTTTAGATTAAATCTTCCAATCGACAAAGTTTTTCAGCAGTTGCAGCCCTGCGGTATGGCTTTTTTCGGGGTGAAATTGGGTGGCAAATAAGTTATCTTGAATCAGGCTTGCGCAAAACGGCTTGCCATAATTGCAAATTGCTGCCACCACTGACGCCTCTTTTGGCGCGCAATAATAGCTATGGACAAAATAAAAGTATGAGTCCTCAGCAATATTTTTCCAAAGCGGATGCTCGGTTGCCATCTGATTGATGGTGTTCCAGCCCATATGTGGAACTTTTAACACCTCGCCTTGAGCGTTAAATAATGGATTATCAAAGGCGTTCACCGACCCTTTTAAAATCTCTAAGCACGGCGTTCCGCCATTTTCGGCGGACGACTCAAACAGCGCCTGCATCCCCACGCAAATTGCCATGACCGGCTTGTTAAACACTGCCGATTGAATCACCTCATCGATGCCGGCTTGTTGCATGCCAAGCATGCAATCGCGCATTGCGCCAACACCCGGAAAAACGATTTTATCCGCCGCCGCCACCACTTTGGGATCAGCGGTGATGCTCACGTCTGCCCCAACACTCGCCAGCGCCTTTGCCGCCGAGTGCAAATTTCCCATTCCATAATCGAGCAGTGCGATTTTCATAAAGCCTCTTTGGTTGATGGCAAGGTGTCAAGCGCTCGCGGGTCGTACTCGCAGGCCATTCTGAGCGCTCGGGCAAACGCTTTAAAGGTACATTCAATTTGATGGTGGCTATTTTTGCCTTTTAAATTGTCCAAATGCACCGTCATCCAAGCGTGATTGACAAAGCCGTAAAAAAACTCGCTAAATAAATCCACATCAAACGTGCCGACGTGCGAGCGGGTGAATGGAATGTCCATGTGCAGCCCCGGGCGACCTGAAATGTCCACCACGGCGCGGGTCAACGCCTCATCAAGCGGCGCATAAAAATGACCATAGCGGCGGATGCCTTTTTTATCACCAATGGCTTTGGCAAATGCTTGCCCCAAGGTGATTCCGGTGTCCTCAACGCTGTGGTGGTCGTCGATATAGGTGTCGCCCGTGCATTTAATGTCAATGTCAAACAGCCCATGGCGCTTGATTTGGTCAATCATATGATCCAAAAATGGCACGCCGGTATCCACCACGCCTTGACCGGTACCATCAAGGTTGACCGTACAGGTCACTTGCGTTTCAGCAGTGTTGCGCTCAACGGTGGCGGTGCGGTCGGGGCGATTGGCAAGGGCTTTTGTGTCATCTGTCAAATTGGCGGTCATGGCTACTCTCAATAATAAATCGTCAATAATGAACGTCGGTTTTGGGTGTTAGCTTTGGATGTTAATTTGTGAGGGTTGATTTTGAGGTCAATAACAAGAGGTTATCAAAATCAAGCCATTGAAAAGTTCTGCTTATGATAGCAAACCCTGTGATAATCGGCTATGGCTTGGCAGGATTGCGGGTAAATATTTCTAACTCTGCTAAAATAATCATAATTTTAATGCTCAATTTTAACTTTCCAACTTGAATCAGGAGCCTTTATGCCCCTTGAAGCCTTTGCCATCACCCGACTTGATGCGCCGCTGATTAAAAAACCTGCCCGTAAAAATGAGCTTGCCGAGCGCCTAAAAGACCTTTATGACGCTGATGACAGTCATCCTGACGGCGATAGCGTGCTAAACATCGTCGAAGCCAGCTTTGCACGCGGCGGCTGTCTTTATGTCGGTATGTTTAACGACAAGCCCATCGCGGCAGTTGGCTGCTTTGATGACGGTCAAACCAACAGCAAACGCTTGCAATACCTCACCGTGCATCCGCAAAATCACGGTCGCGCCATCGATGCCAAATTTATCAAAATGGTTTATGACCTTGAAGTCAAAAAAGGCGTCCGCGCGTTTGTCCCTGCCGAAACTTTAATTCACCAAATCATGAGCGATTATGGCTTGCTTGCCCTTGACGGCTGATTTTGTCAAAAACGGCAACTATTTTGACTTTTTTAGAAAAATATCTTGACAGTAGCACTAATATTTAGTTTAATAGCGCCTCAACGACATTGGCTCGATAGCTCAGTCGGTAGAGCAACGGATTGAAAATCCGTGTGTCGGCAGTTCGATCCTGCCTCGAGCCACCATTCGTTGACCAGATATTAAAAGCCTCACTCCTTTTGGATTGGGGCTTTTTTTATGGTTAAATTTTTATCTTTTAAAAGCAAATAATCAAAAAAACAAATAGCCAAAATGCTGTCAGTCACGGTTTATAACAGTTTTGCGCCTACCTTTTGCCTATACTAAACCATGACAAAGCTAAGCGGTAGCAAAGCTTGGCTGTGGAAAAGGAGAAGTTATGGCAGACTTTGATTACGAGCTAGACTACCAAGCGCTTGATTTGCGAGCGCAACCTGAGCTTTACCGTGTGGGTCGCGGTGAGCAAGGCGTGCTGCTTGTTGAGCCTTACAAATCGGAAATCCTGCCGCATTGGCGCTTTGCCACGCCTGAGATTGCCCAAAAAAGCAGCGACACCATTTATCAGATGTTTTTAGATTATTTAGCCGCAGGTGACTTTGTTGGCGCGGACATGGCGCGCAAGTTTTTGCAAATGGGCTTTACCCGAGCGCGCCGCTACGCCAATCATAAAGGCGGCAAAAAATACAAGGGCGCTGTCCCTGCTGATAAAAAAGGTCAAAGCGGCGCTCATGGTCGCGACGAGTTGCCACGGCAGGTTGAAGACCCCATAAAAGCCGAATCGGCACGAATTTTTAAAGAAAAATGGGACTTGTGCCGGAGCAATCCTGATTACCAAGCGCAAAAAGCCGACCATAAACAGCGCTATGAAAGCGCCAAGTAATGAACTCTCAATGCCAAACCCGCCGCCCTAATAACAAGAATAAGGACAATGTTGTGCAACAAAAACAATTACTCATGTTTGACTTTGATGGCACGCTGATTGATAGCGTTGCCGATTTGACCGCTGCTGTCAACGTCATGATGCAGCATCTTGGTCGCGACCCCTATCCGCTAGATATTATTAAAACTTGGATTGGCAATGGCGCGTCAATGCTCGTGAAACGCGCGCTGTCAGGCGATATTCAAGTTGATGAGTCGTTATCGGCATCTGAAATCAAAGAGGCGGAGCGCTTATTTTTAGCTGCTTATGAGGCGCTTGATTGCTCGCAAACCATTGCTTATCCCGATGTCACCTCAGGCTTAAATCAGCTTCATCATTCTGGCTTTACCCTAGCACTGGTCACCAATAAGCCCATCCGCTTTGTTCCCAAAATTATCAATCATTTTGGTTGGTCGCCGCTGTTTTCAAATCTCATTGGTGGTGACAGCTTGCCGCAAAAAAAACCGGACGCCGCGCCACTTTTGCACACTTGCCAGACTTTAAATATTGACCCAAAAAACGCGGTGATGATTGGCGATTCAATCAATGATATTTTAGCTGGAAAAAATGCCGGAATTGACACCATTGGGCTGTCTTACGGCTACAACTATGGTCAAGATATTAGAGATTGCAATCCCAATTTTGCTTTTGATGATTTTCAAACGCTGACCGATTTTTTATTACAGCAAAAGCAGTAAAACTTAAGCCTTGCTGCGATAACTGAGCGCCTCGGACAAATGGCGGCTATCGATAGTGTCGCTCGCTGCCAAATCGGCAATGGTTCGCGCCACCCGTAAAATCCGGTGATAACTGCGAGCGGATAAATTAAGCTTGGCTTGAGCGACTTGCAATAATTGCTGCTCACTGGCGCCAAGGGTGGCGTATTTGTCCAAATCGCTTGGCGTCAGCTCATTGTTGGCTTTATTTTGCCGTAAAAGTTGCCGCTCATAAGCTTGACTTACCCGCAAACGAACATCAACGGAGGCTTCACCAGCTTGCGCATTTTGCAAATCGCTAATTGGCAATGCAGGAACGGTGATGTGCAGGTCAATTCGGTCAAGCAAAGGTCCCGATAATTTATCCTGATAGCGCTTCACCTGTTCAGGTCGGCAGCGGCAGCGCCCCGATGGGTCGCCATCAAAGCCGCAAGGACAGGGATTCATCGCGGCAATCAGCTGAAAATTTGCCGGAAAGGTCAATTGGGAGCTGGCGCGGCTGATGGTGATTTGTTTGGCTTCTAATGGCTGCCGTAATACTTCCAAAACGCTGCGCTCAAATTCGGGCAGCTCGTCTAAAAATAGTACGCCTTTGTTGGCAAGGGTAATCTCGCCGGGTCTTGGTTTTGAGCCGCCACCAACCAAAGCCACCGCCGAAATCGTATGATGGACTTGACGAAAGGGTCGCGTTCCAAAATGATAATCACTGTCGGCAACCGAATAAGTGCTTGCCACCTCAAGCGCCTCCTCGCTGCTCAGCTCCGGCAAAATCGTCGGCAAGCGCTCCGCCATTAAGGTTTTTCCCGACCCTGGTGGTCCTGTAAATAATAAGGAATGACCGCCGGCTGCGGCAATCTCAAGGGCGCGGCGGGCATGATGCTGACCTTTAACGTCCGCTAAATCGACCGAGTATTGAGCTTGATTTTGGCTAAAATCCGGCTGAACGACCGCTAAAGGCTCAGCGTGAATCGTTGCGGCTGCGGTTTTACTTAAACTTTGCAAATGCGCGCAAACGGCTTTGAGATTAGGCGCGGCAAGGACGGTGACGCCCTCAACTCGAGCCGCTTCCTTACCGTTGTCATTAGGAACAATCAGCTGCTTCACCTTTGATTTTGCAGTCATCATGGCGCGAGCAACGGCAAGGCTTCCAGAAACCGGTCGCAAATCACCATTTAAAGCAAGCTCACCGATAAACTCAAAGCCGCTTAGCGTTTCAGCGTCAATTTGACCGCTTGCGGCTAAAATGCCAATAGCAATCGGTAAATCAAGGCGAGCGCCGTCTTTGGGCAAATCGGCAGGGGCTAAATTAATCGTTAATCGGCGATTGGGAAACTGAAATCCTGAGGTTAAAATCGCTGAGCGAACGCGGTCTTTACTTTCTTTGACGGCAGCGGCAGGCAAGCCAACGATGGTCAGCGCCGGCAGTCCTTGCGACAAATGCACTTCAATCACTACTTCGGGCGCGTGAAGCCCAACCACCGAGCGCGTAAACACTTGCGCAAATGACATGATATTTTCCCAAGCTGACCCAATTGCCAAGATGATAAATCAATTGGCATTACTGTGCAATTGTTTTGCCTTGCCATTATTTTTCTCCCAGTTTTTTATTGACCTGATTAATCCTTAATCTTAATGCTGATTTATAGCTCTGCTTTGTTATAATGGTCTAAGCTTAATTATCATGTTGCCCACAAAAACGACTGCTGATAATTTGCCGCCTTATTTTTATAAAAGGAAGGTCAAATGCCAAACTCTACCCCAAATCTTGATGCTCAAGACTTTTCGCCGCAAGAGATGCCAACGACCACAAGACCTATCGAGGATTTGCTGCAGCGCCAAAGCCCGTATGCGATGATTGAGGGCAGCCTTGGCAGCAAAAAACTGCCCAAATTTGACGAAGCCCTCATCCAAAAATACAACCGCTCGGGACCAAGGTACACCTCCTACCCGACCGCGCTTGAATTTGCGCCGATTCCTGACGGGGTGGAAGTCAAAATTTTAAAACAGCGTGAAACTGCGGTGCCATTATCGCTTTATTTTCATATTCCCTTTTGCCGCCACCTTTGCTATTACTGTGCTTGCAATAAAATCATCACCAAAAAAAATAGTGACTCCGGCGATTATTTGCAGTATTTAATGAGCGAAATTACCGCCAAACATAAACTGCTTGCCAACGCGGCAAATCAGTATAAGCCGTTTGTAAAACAGCTGCATTTTGGCGGTGGCACGCCAACTTTTTTACAAGATGAAGAACTCATTCAGCTTTGGCAGTTTTTGCAAGGTAAGTTTGAGTTTGCCCCAGAGAGCGAGGGCGATTATTCCATCGAAATCGACCCGCGTGAGCTTGGTGAAAATACGCTAGCAACTTTACGAAATCTTGGCTTTAACCGAATCAGCTTGGGCGTTCAGGATTTGGACAATCAAGTTCAAATTGCGGTCAACCGCGTTCACGATGCCGAGCTTATCAATAATATCCTGACCGAAGCTCGCGAATTGGGCTTTCACTCCATCAATTTAGATTTGATTTATGGCTTGCCGCACCAAACGCCTGAAAGCTTTGCCAAAACCGTTGAACAAATCCTTGCCATGAGTCCTGACCGCTTATCGGTATTTAACTACGCACATTTACCTGAGCGCTTTAAAGCTCAGCGGCAAATTAAAGATGAGGATTTGCCAACGCCAAGCGAAAAGCTTGCGATTTTAGGAAATACCATCAATACCTTAACCGATGCCGGTTATCAATATATTGGCATTGACCACTTTGCCAAACCTGACGATGAACTGGCAATTGCTCAGCGCGAAGGCAAGCTGCACCGTAACTTTCAAGGTTATACCATCATGAGCGATTGCGATTTGGTCGGTTTTGGGGTGTCGGCAATCAGCCAAATCAGCAACGCCACCAGCCGTTATATGTTGCAAAACGCCACCGATTTACAAGATTATGAAAACAGCGTGATTGCCGCAAAAAACAATCCGGCGACGCTTACCGCGGTTAAATATATCAAAACGTCAATTAAAGACCGCCTTCGCGAGTATGTGATTATGAACTTACTTTGCCATGATTACCTTGATTTTAAAGACGTCAATCAAAAATTTGGCATCGATGCGGTCACGTATTTTATCGATGAAATCGGGCAGCTTGGTCAAATGCAAGCGGATAAACTCATTGATATGGACGCCGCCGGCATCCGAATTTTACCCAAAGGTCGCCTGCTGGGTCGCAACGTGGCGATGGTTTTTGATGAATATTTGGGTAAAAAGCACCATCACCGCTTTTCGAAGGTGATTTAGGGCTCTCCGGCGTCAAATCACTAGCGATGACGCTATTAATCTATTCAACCTAGAGCGTTTTTGAACGAAATTGATTTATGAACGGTGTTACTTTTATGGTTTGGCGCTATAACATGGGGTTCACAAGGTATAACCGATTGCCATCGGTAATGGTTTTATCGTTATCTAAATATTTTTGCTCAAGGGCAATACGACCATCGGGCAAAGTGACATCGGTAATGCCAAAATCATCATCATTTAACAGCCCAAGCGAGCCATCACGGCGCAGCCAAAGCCCCTCAAGCTTGTCATGAGGATAATCAAGCTCGGCTATGACATCGACCGCTAAGGTTTTGGTGACAGGACAAATCTCCATCGCCATAAACTCTTGCCAGCAGCTGTCATCTTTACTTGTAAATTGCTCAAGCGTTTGATTGTCAATTAATAGTCCTAAATAGTCATCTTGGGAGATTTTTTGAAGGTTTGTACTATTTGAAAACTTTGTAATATCAGTTATATCTGTGGCTTGCAAAATATTGATTTTATAAATATGTTTTTGTACCGAATGCTCTTGCAAGGGGAATTTGCGGTCATGCTCAATCACATAAAATTCATGACCGCTGATGGCTTCAATCCCTGAGGTGACGTTTTGAGCGCGGTTTAGTCGGTACAAATACTGCGCTATTTTGCCCGTCATGAGATTGACAGTCACAATCCGCGCCAAACTCGACTGCCGCGCCGCCTTATCGGGATTGTCCATGGCGGATTCCATAATCCCCACCAAAGTAGTTTGGTCGGGGGTAATGGTCAGCGCTTCCATACCGCGATTGGCACGGCGATGGGCAAATTCTAATGGCAGAAGTAGCGTTTTGCCGCCTACGTCAACTGTATTTCGAGCATCAGCGGCAAACGGGTTAATGCGCTCAATCTCCATGCCCTCATGGTCAAAATGCACTAGGTGCGGACCATATTCGTCGCTGATCCAAAAGCTGCCGTCAGCAAGCGCTGCCAAGCCTTCAGGGTCAAGACCGTTTAAATCGGTTTTAAGCGGGTTGCTGACGTCATCAAAGGGCAGGTCAGGATTCATGGTCATCGCAAAACCTTGGGCATTGTAAGCCACCTCATTGGTGCCGCCAAGCGCCTTTGGGTTGGGAAGCCCTGAGATGGGGCAACCGGTTTTGTCTTTGAGTAAAATTTCCTTAATTTTAATAATTTGACCGTCAGGCTTTAATTCAAACAGCCCAATTCTTGGGGTAAATTCGGGCAATAAAAAACGCTTTCCTGCGCCAAAAGCGCCGTCAAAATCGGCGTTAGGGCCGCGATCGGTCAGGGCGTAAAACTGATTGGGCTGATGCGGGTGAGCGGCGGCATCTGAGCCAAAACCGCCAAGGCGAATCTTCACCGGCGCCTCATGAGGATTGGCATCATCAAGGTTATGAATGATGGATTCAAATGGCAAAGCAGAACCTTGAACAAAGCTGCTTAGCGGTATTAATTTATCATTTCCTATCTCATCATTTTCTATCACCAAAAATACCCCCAACTATTTGCGTAATTTTTTGCTTGAAGTCGCGGCTTAAAATTACGCTAAAGCAAAATTAAACCATTAGCTTTTAAATTTATCGCCCACGATGCCTTTAACGGTGTTTAAAATATCTGCCGGCAAGACCACCATTTTTGAGTTGTCCGACTCCGCTAAATTGTTCATGGCTTTAATATATTGCTCGCCAAGCAAATAAATGACCGGCATTTCTTCTTCACCTAACGCTTCGGTAATCAAGCGAATCGATTCTTCAGAGCCTTTTGCCAAGACCACTTGCGCTTCAGCATCGCGGCGTGAGGCTTCAAGCCTGCCATCAGCCTCCAAAATTGCGGCTTGCTTTTGACCATCGGCGCGGGTCACGATGGCTCGGCGTTGGCGCTCGGCGGCGGCTTGCTCTTCCATTGCCATTTGCATGGTCGATGAGGGTTTAATGTCTTGAATTTCAACGGTTTTTAAGGTAATTCCCCAATCAGAAATATCATCTGAAATGGCATGTTTTAACTGAGCTTTAATTTGGTCGCGGCTCGATAACGCACTGTCCAAATCCATCTCACCGATGATCGATCGCAAGGAGGTTTGCACCAAATTGCGAATGCCATATTCATAATCTTCAATGCCATAAACGGCGCGCTCAGGGTGGACAATGTTAATATAAGCCACCGCGTTGGCAATAATGACCACGTTGTCACGGGTAATAACTTCTTGAGAGGGGATATCAAGAACGATATCTTTGGTGGTGACTTTATACGACACCGTATCGACATAAGGAATGATAATGTTAAGCCCCGGCTCAAGCGTTTGATGGTATTTGCCAAGGCGCTGAATGATCCATTTATGACCTTGCGGGACGATGCGAACGCCTTTAAAAATGGTAAACACCACCAACAGCACCAACACCAAAATCACGATGCTTAAACTCATAATCTCTTCCTTAACGGTATTAATTTTTATAAATATAGGTTGTAAACTTGGGGTCAGGCTGACACAGCAAGCCAGTTGTCAGTGATCAGGCAAAACTTGCTCATCTAAACGCTTCGCAGGAGCGACAATCAATTCGTTACCGCTGATATCGACCACAACAACGCGGTCACCAACTTCCACCGCCTCATCGCGCGTCCGGCAAAGCCACTCATCTGCGCCCACAATCGGTACACTAAAGCGCACCCGACCAAGTTGGCTGCCTTGCGGCTTGACAATAATCATCCCCGTTTCACCGATAATGACGCTGCCGCCAAGCCCTGCTTTGGTGCGGTCAACGGATAACGGCTTAATATATTTAAACCAAGCAATCATAAACACGACGGATAAAGCCAGCCAAATCAGCACTTGCCATAATATAGAAATCGGCAGCAGCCAAGCTAGGGCAGCCACGATGACCGCTGCCGCCCCAAACCAAATACTGGCAAATGTTGGAATAAACATCTCTACAATAGCAAGAACCAGTCCCAGAACCAACCAATGCCAAGGCTCAACCGCGAACATCCAATCCATCCTTGCCCCTTTTACTTGTTTTCAGCCCTTATGAGCAAAATTTTAGATTTTGATTCTCATTTATCAGTAATGTAGCATACTTTTGTTAAGATTAGCGCTACAAAAACTGAGTCTTTTCAAAAACATAAGCTGGTCGTAGCGATTTTTAACGCCAAAAAAAACGACCACCTTAGTGATCGCTTTTTATTTGGCAGATTTTGCTGTTAATTCTGTTTTCTAAAAGTCATTTTTAGAATTTTAGATTAGCGCCAATGGTCATTAAGTCAACATCACTATTAAGACGGTCATACTCAGCTTCGATACCAAAGTTTGGATTAACATTGTACCCAAGTCCTACACCGCCTGCTAGGCTAGTTTTACTACGGTCTACAATAGGTAGCGCACCAGAGCTTTTTACCTTCGTTTCTGCCAGACCAAGTTTACCTTTGGCATAAAGTCCGGTATTCGGGAAACCGTAGCGGTACGTACCGTAAGCGCCGTAAGTTTTGGCACTGATATCCCCTGTATTGTAATTGGCATCGTCTGAACCTACGTACTCAGCTTCCATACCGAAGTTTGGATCAAAGTTGTAGCCGGCAACAACACCATAAGCAGTTGGATCTTTTGCACCACTTTCACCAAGGTCAAACTTACCTACTTTTGCGCCAACATAAGGCTGACCGGTATAACCACTGCCATAAGAGACGGCTGCTTGAGCGCCTACACTAAGTAACGAGCCAGCTGCAAGAGCAAGTAGGGTTTTTTGTAGCGTTTTCATCGTCATCTCCTTAAAATCACTTTTACAAACAAGTTATTTATTTAGTTGGAAGTGTCCAAGATTGATAAATTGCTTTTTATCAAACCATCGCCTTGTTTGCTAACGATGAGTATATAGTAACAAATCATGTCGTTTTCTCTGTCAGAGTTTGATAGGTCGGAAGTTATTTTTTGCTATCATTTGTCATCTGCAAAGTTACAAACTGCTTTCTATGAAAACTTTTGTTACAATTAGCGCTTTTTAGC
Organism: Psychrobacter sp. GTC18467; assembly: GCF_055397455.1. Lineage (NCBI taxonomy): Bacteria > Pseudomonadati > Pseudomonadota > Gammaproteobacteria > Moraxellales > Moraxellaceae > Psychrobacter > Psychrobacter sp. GTC18467. The sequence goes on along the minus strand of NZ_AP038920.1, from coordinate 1,389,554 downwards.
AATAATTGAGGCAATAAACAATTTGCCCATTTGAAAAAATCGTTTGCTTAATAACTTTGACTATAATAAGCGCACTGCCCCATAAACTGCCTTTGTTGTTCGCTATGTGATTAAAAGTGAACCACAGTAATGATCTTAACCCTCGGGTCAAGGAACGCCTAATGACTTTCATGACTGCTTTGCCATCCATGCTGACAGAATTAAAAAATAAGCAGCAATATCGTCAGCTGTCGCCGCTGCCACAGCAAGGGCGCTACCTTATTGACCCTCAGCAACCTTTATTAAATATCGCCAGTAATGACTACTTAGGGCTGTCAACCAACCGTGAGTTACAAGGCGAGTTTTTCGCCAAGCTGAGGCAACATCCTGATGATCTGCCAAAAATGAGCGCGGTATCTTCAAGGCTCATTACCGGCAACAGTGACGAGCTGCAACAGCTTGAGGCGGATTTAGAAGCTTGGTACTCCTCAGCCTTAAATAACCATTCGGCTCAAAATAAACAAGCAGCGCTGGTCATTAATAGCGGCTATCATGCCAATCTTGGCATTTTGCCGGCGCTGACCACCATGGCTATACCCACGCTGATTTTGGCGGACAAATTGGTTCATGCCAGCCTTATTGATGGGATAAAATTAAGCCAAAGTCGGCATTGCAGCTATCGGCGCTACCGGCATAACGATTATGAGCAGCTCAAAATGATGGTCGCGCAATCGGACGCTGAGCGCATCATTATCGTCACCGAAAGCATTTTTAGTATGGACGGCGATTGCGCCGATTTGCCCAAGCTTGCTGCCATTAAAGCGAGTGATCCGCGCGTTGAGCTTTATGTCGATGAGGCGCATGCGGTAGGCGTTTTAGGTAATCAAGGCTTGGGGCTTTCGGAGTTGTCCGGAACGCTTACCGATATTGACTATTTGGTGGGAACGTTTGGCAAAGCCTTTGCCTCGGTTGGCGCTTATATCTTTTGTGATGATCTTATTAAGGATTGGCTCGTCAATCAGATGCGACCGCTGATTTTTAGCACGGCGCTACCACCGATAAATCATGCTTGGTCGCGATTTATTTTGGCAAAAATGCCGGAATTTAGCGCAGCGCGTGAGTATTTGGCGCAACTCTCAAACGAGCTTTATCAAGTCATTGCCCCAATGAATGAACATAACGGCTTTGTCTTAGCGAATCAAAATACCCCAACGCCAATTATTCCTTATATTTTAGGAAGCAACGAGCGCGCGCTGCAAAAAGCAGAAGCGCTAAAAGCTGCCGGATTTTATGTTCAAGCGATTCGCCCGCCAACCGTTCCTATAAATACCGCAAGGCTAAGGCTGGTGATGAATGCAGCAATCACCAAAGACGAGCTTGCCAAACTCATTGCTGCCTTGTAGTGATTAACTTGTAGTTATCAGCAAAACTGCCACTGCCTATTTTATTGCTCACCTTTTTTAGTAGCCTTTGTCATGACCCAAACCCTCACCACGGCGCAGTTACGCAAACAAGCGATTGCTCAGCATTTTGCTGGTGCCGTTACTTATGATTGCCATGCCATTATTCAGCATGATATTTGCAAATTGCTGATTGATAAAATGGCGGCGACTCACCATTCAAAAACCCTTGAAATCGGCGCAGGAACAGGTCAGCTGACCAAGCTTTTGGCGCAACACTTGACTTGCCCTGACCTCATAATTAACGAGCTTGCTGATTGCCAACGCGGCGCTTTGCAAGCGATTTTACCAAACGCTACGGTCGTTATTGGCGACGCTGAAACGTTAGATTTTGGGCAAAATTTTAGCTTAATCATCAGCGCCAACGCCATTCAGTGGTTCGATAATCCGTTAAGCTTGGTTGAGTCGTCCTATTCAAGGCTAATTTCAAACGGTCAATTGCTGTTTAACACCTTCTCCCCTGAGCATTTTTTGCAAATCAAAGCGTTAACCGGTCAAGGTCTTCATTACCCAAGTCAAGATGATTGGCAAAATCGGCTCACTCAAGCCGGATTTACCCAAATTCAAATCTCCACCAAACGCTTTGATTTATCTTTTTCTGACCCGATGGCGGTACTAAAGCACATGAAATTGACCGGCGTTTCAACTAATTATTCGCAAAAAGCGTTCTTTTGGAACAAATCTCGCCTTTTTGACTTTCAAGCCCATTATCAACAGCAATTTTTTAATCCAAATAAGCCCTCAGAAGTCATCTTAACTTATGAGGCGCTCATCATCTCTGCCATAAAGCCTTAATTTATGAGATTAATAAGACGGCTTTAAAAATAGGCATAAAAAAACGCAACCATTAAGGCTGCGTTTTTTGTTGATTAACTCAACAACGACTTATTTTTTGTCGTCGTTAACTTCAGTAAATTCAGCATCGACCACGTCATCATCAGCTTGGCTTTGACCACCTTGCTGATTACGTCGCATTTCATCTGCTGCCTGTTGGAACTGGCTTGGGTCCATTCCGGCAGGTCCTGAATCGGTATCCGCGTAGATTTTTTGGCTTACCGGTAAAAAGGCATTGTCAAGCGCTTCAAGCTTGGCTTTAATCGCGTCATGGTCGTCTTCTTTAGTCGCCACTTCAAGCTCACTGATGGCAGCCTCAACCGCTGATTTTTCCTCACTTGATACTTTATCGGCGGCATCTTTAAGCGCTTTTTGAACCGCGTGGATTCGACCATCGGCTTCATTGCGAACTTGCGCAAGGTTAGCAAATTTCTCGTCTTCGGCGGCGTTGGCTTCAGCGTCGCGAACCATTTGTTCGATTTCTTCGTCCGAAAGTCCAGAGTCCGCTTTAATTTGGATACTTTGCGCTTTACCCGTACCTTTGTCTTTGGCGGAGATGTTCATGATACCATCAGCGTTAATGTCAAAGGTAACTTCAATTTGCGGCATTCCGCGTGGCGCTGGTGGAATGTCGGTCAAGTCAAAGCGACCAAGCAATTTGTTTTGGCTTGCCATTTTGCGCTCGCCTTGGTAAACCTGAATGGTCACCGCCGGCTGATTGTCTTCAGCGGTTGAGAACACTTGTGATTTTTTGGTTGGAATCATGGTGTTCTTTTCAATGATTGGCGTTAACACGCCGCCCATGGTTTCAATTCCCAAGGTCAATGGAGTCACATCAAGGAGTAAGACGTCAGTTTTGTCACCTGACAATACGGCGCCTTGAATTGCTGCCCCTACGGCAACTGCTTCATCAGGGTTCACGTCTTTTCTTGGCTCTTGACCAAAGAACTCTTGAACTTTTTGCTGAACCAGTGGCATCCGAGTTTGACCACCCACCAAAATCACATCGTTCACATCAGAAGCTTTAAGACCTGCGTCCTCTAAAGCAATTCGGCAAGGCTCCATCGTGCGCTGAACCAACTCTTCGGTCAAGCTTTCAAGTTTTGAGCGGCTGATGGTCACCACCAAATGCTTAGGTCCTGAGCTGTCTGCGGTGATATAAGGCAAGTTGACTTCGGTGCTTTGGGCGCTTGACAGCTCAATCTTAGCTTTTTCAGCCGCTTCTTTTAGGCGCTGCATGGCAAGTGAGTCGCCTTTTAGGTTCACGTCTTGGTCTTTTTTGAACTCGTTAACTAAGTAATCAATCAACGCCAAATCAAAATCTTCACCACCTAGGAACGTATCGCCGTTGGTTGCCAATACTTCAAACTGCTGCTCGCCATCAACGTCAGCAATCTCAATGATGGACACGTCAAAGGTTCCGCCGCCTAAGTCATAAACCGCAACAACGCTGTCGCCTTTTTTCTTGTCCATACCATAAGCAAGGGCAGCCGCCGTTGGCTCGTTAATGATGCGCTTGACATCAAGACCGGCAATTTTACCCGCGTCTTTGGTCGCTTGGCGCTGTGAGTCGTTAAAATAAGCAGGAACCGTGATGACCGCTTCGGTCACGCTTTCGCCAAGATAATCTTCAGCGGTTTTTTTCATTTTTTTCAAGATTTCAGCAGAAACCTGTGGTGGGGCGAGTTTTTTGCCGTTGATTTCGACCCAAGCATCGCCATTGTCGGCTTTGGCAATTTTATAAGGCACCATGCCGATGTCTTTTTGAACGACTTTGTCATCAAAACGGCGACCGATGAGGCGCTTAATGGCAAATAAAGTGTTGGTTGGGTTGGTGACGGCTTGGCGTTTTGCGGATTGACCGACCAAAATCTCATCGTCTTTATAAGCCACAATCGACGGCGTGGTGCGCGTACCTTCGGCGTTCTCAATGACGCGAACGCTGTCGCCTTCCATGACTGCCACGCAAGAGTTGGTGGTTCCTAAGTCAATTCCAATTACCTTTCCCATTATTTTTCTCCAATGTTGTTATTGCTGAATGATTTTTAGCAAAATATGGCGCTCAATAATAATTGTGCCGCAAGCAGTTAGACCGGATTTGAAGTTACCTGTCTTGCTGCGGCTGAATCTGCAATAGATAATCTTGAACGCTGACTTGCTGCTTTATATCGGTTTTCTTACGCTAATTTTCAAGGCATCCAAACGGCAAATTTTCAATTTAATGTGAAGTTTTGTGAAAATCCGCACTGTTTTTAAGGAATAGGTTTTTAAATATTAATTTTAAAGGGGCTCATTAAAAGCCCATTCCCATGCCAAGCGTCATTATTGACCAACGCGAACCATAGCAGGGCGCAGCAAGCGACCGTTTAGGCTATAGCCTTTTTGCAATACCTCGCCCACAGTATTGGCAGCCGCTTCGGTATCAATGCCCACCGCTTCATGAAAATCTGCGTTAAAGTCCTCGCCTTTGGGGTCGATGACCTCAATACCGTTTTTGTTCAACACATTTAATAAGGCTTTGTGGGTAAGTTTGACCCCTTCGGTGACCGCATCGTCTTCTTGACCATTTTCGATGGCGCGCTCAAGGTTATCAACAACCTCAAGCAGCTCTTTGGCAAATTTTTGCAAGGCAAATTTTTTGCTTTTATCGGCTTCTTGTTCCATGCGTTTTTGGGCGTTGTAAGCTTCAGCATTGGCGCGGGCGGTTTGCTCTTTGGCTTGTTTGACCTCGCCTTCAAGCTCGGCTATGCGCTCATGAAAGGCATCTAAGTCAATTTCACTTTTGATGGTCTCAAAGTCGCCATCATTGGCTTTGGGGTCAAATTCTTCAATGGCTTCCTCAAGAACGCTGTCTTCGCGCTCGATGTTGCTTTGCGCAGCTTTTGGGTCTTTGGTATCAAACTTATGGTTTGGGGCCTGCTCGCTCATGATATCTCCTTTATTGTTATGGTAAGGCAGTGCTACCTTAAAAGTTGCAACTCAGGTTTTATGAATATTTTGCAATAAATTTAGGTCTTTATAAGGTCAGGCAACTGGCAGTTGTGGGCACTGACGCTAGCCGGTTGGCAATAGCTGATTGATAAAGGTTATGGCGGCTTATTTCAAGCCTTAACGGCGCAATTTTTTGCAATTACCGCCCGCAGTTACCGATTTTGCACCAAAGCTGACCAAACTTGACTTAATTCTTAGGAGGGAAACTTCTAGAATAATAGTCATAACAGCAGGCTTTAATAACTATAATTATTTTATTAATAAATCTTAATAATATATTAAAAACAAGGGCTTACTTAACAAGATTTTGAATTACGGCTTGCCGTAGGCGGCGCTAACTAACCGGTTTAGCGGCAGCGTTAAAAGGAGGCAACGATGAGCCAGACCCTAAAATGGCAGCTTGAAAATAAACTGCTCAAAGCGCTTCGCGATGCAGGACTTTCTTTGATAAAAAAGGCTGTTGATACCAGTGTTCAGCAGTATAAGCAGCAACGCTACCGCAAGCGTCGATTTAAGCACGGCGCTCATACTGCCAAATTTGCTTCGGCAACCCCCACCTCTACGCCGCCGCGAACCTTAAAACACATTGATGAGCTTGCTCACTCTTATGTCAATCTTTATCAAAGCCATACGTTACACTTTGCGCTAAAAGCTATTAGTTTTTTGCCAGACGCGGTTATTGAACGTATCAATTGGCAAATCGATGCGCCAAAAGCTCAAGACTACCCCACCGCTGATGCTTTTTTGCGCTTGATTATCGGGTTTAATCGCAAAATTCGCCAACCGCTGACCACCGCCCACATGGAAGCATTCCGGCAGCGCTTTTCAGCGTATGTGGTGTCGCTACAATCCCCCATCGTTTGGCAGCACGAGCACCCGCTTGCCGCGCTTGGCTTAGCCCAATTTTTGTCTTTGTCCAAACCACAAGCGGTCACTTGGGGCGATAGAATCATTCAAAATGCCGATGGCGGCGACATGCGGCTGCGCTGTTATCAACCAGCGACAAGTCAGCAAACCTTTAATCCGATTATCCTTTATTTTCATGGCGGCGGCTTTTGTATCGGCGATTTAGATACCCATCACGAGTTTTGCTACCATCTTTGCGCCAAATCCGGCTGGCAGGTGGTGAGCGTTGATTATCGCTTAGCGCCTGAGTTTCCGGCGCCTGTTGCCCTAAAAGATTGCCTTGCCGCTTACGCTTGGTTGTCGCAGCATGCTAAAGACTTTGGCGTTTTTAACGACCATATCATTGTGGCAGGTGACAGCGCCGGTGGTTGCTTGGCAGCTTTAGTGGCTCAACAATTAAGCCAATCTAAAAGCTTTGAGACGCGGGATAAAAGCGCTCAGGAGCAAAGCTTACAAGACGAGGACATCAATACCCAAATTTTCCGGCAAGTGGCAGGACTTGCGCCGCCAATTGCTCAGTTGACCTTGTATCCGGTGACCGACACCAAAACCGACTACCCCAGTTGGGACCTTTACAGCAAAGGATTGCTGCTCAATTATGAGGACATTTTGGTTTTTGACTCCGCTTATATCCAAAAAAGTAATTTGCAGCGCAATGATGCGCTCATTTCCCCCATGGCAGGCAACAATTCCAAGCTTTGTCCGAGTTTTATAGTGGCAGCTGAGTTTGATATGCTTCGCGATGAAGCCATCGCTTACGCCGAGCAACTTAAAGAGTTTGGTATCAACACTCAGCTGCTGGTGGTTAAAGGCGCGCCGCATGGCTTTGTTCATTTGGCAAGCGTCCATGGGGGACTTCATGTCCAAACCTGCGCTGCCATCGATGACTTTATTGATTTTGTTTATGATTTACCTAATGTTGACTTTAAAAATGAGCCGATGATTTAAAATCATTGGGGCTTAATTTTACGACGAGTGGCATAATTTTTTAACCCAACTGGCTATTAAAAAAGGATTGATTTTGCTACATTAAACAAAAGTACTGGCTTTTTAAGAATCAGTTTTTATCGACTATCTTTAATGATTTAAGAGAATTTCTATGGCTCAAACCAGTTATGACTTGCCGGTTGCTGACCAAAGCGCGGCGAAAGACTTGGTTGAGGCAACGAGCGATATTGCCGGCGTAAAATGGGTTAACGTCAACCTTGAAAAAGGCACGGTGGTGGTCACCCATAGCGATGACTTTGATGAAGCCAAGTTTAAATCTATCGCCGGACTTTAAGTGCTTCATTTAAGCCAAAACTATAAAAAATCGCTGATATAGTTAATCCAAAATAAGAGAGATACATTTTTTAGAAACGCTCAACTGGTATAAATTTTTTTTGCTTGCTGTTCGCAAGCTCACAGAGGCTACAAAAAATTCATCTCAGCATCGCTGTACTACTTTTGTGTGATATTAACTATAAAAGGCGGTTTTTTATGGTTTTAGTTTTTATTGGCTATAAATTTTGTTTTAAGCTTGAGCTACCGTGACAATCCAAATCTCCGAGCGCGTTCCTAAGCGAAACGGCAGCGCGCCAAAGCCAAACCCTGAGGTCACCAAAAACTGTGTGTCATAAAACTGCTGATGACCATAAGCAATGGGTAACATAAGCTCCATCAGCCAAGTTAATGGGAAAATCTGACCGCCATGCGTATGACCTGAAAAATGAACATCAACCGCATTTTCGCCAATCTCGATTACTGAGCTTGGGCTATGCTCTAAAAATATAATCGGTTTATTATCGCTAATACCGGCGAGTAAGTCTTTGGCACTGGGGCGGTTGGGGTCGGTTTCATCGGAGCGACCAACGAGACAAACTTCATTATTCAGCAGCACTTGTTGATTATCAATCACGGTAATTCCCGCATCTTTAACGGCGCGGGCAATGGCAACTTGATTTCCTGAATAGTCATGATTGCCAAGCACCGCAAATACCCCAAGCGGGGCTTTAATTTGGGAAAGCGCCGCTTGCATTTGGTATTTTTCAAAATAATAAGTGCTGTCATTCATGATATCGCCGGCAATGAGCACCGTATCCACCTGATGGTCATCAAGCATTTTTGCCAATTTTTTGAGCTGATGATTGCCAAACCAGCGCCCCAAATGGGTGTCAGAAACGAGGGCAATTTTTAGCGGCGCAGGCATGGGCTTGTCCACGTGAATGGTCAAATAACGCGGCGTTGGCGAATAAGCAGAAAATAACGCTGCCGCAACAATGGCAAGATAAACCGCAAGAAAGCTACCGCGAAGTAGCGGCGTTGACGCAAGCGTAAATTTAGTCTTATGATGCGTAAAGCGTTTTAATAACCAGACTCCCATCATGACTATTAAGGTGATAACAGCGGCATAACTCATAAAGCCTTGCAAAACGCTGATGACCAAATACACATGAAAGCGCTCACGCCAAAACTCGCTTAAGCCGTAAGCAAGCGCTAAATTGTTAGCCATAAATACGGCAATGAAACAAGACATGACCGCCGAGCGCCGCTTTAACCCAAGTAGCCAGCATAAAATAAGGCTGGTTGCAATTGCCAGCCCTTGGGTGATAAAAACAAATAACCAAGTCATAAGCGTTTCACGTGAAACTAAATAGGAAAATAGCTAAATTACGGGGAATCGGTGGCAAGCGCTTGCGCAATGGTTGGATGATGAAACTCAAACCCCGACTCAAGCAGCGCTTTTGGCAACACCTTTTGACCATCAAGCAAAAGCGTTGACATCTCGCCAAACATGGCTTTAAGTACCGGCGCAGGAACGCTCATGATGGTTGGGCGATGAACAAAATGACCAAGGGCTTGGGTAAATTCAAGGTTGGTCACAGGATTTGGCGCGGTAAAATTATAAACGGCAGCGTTAATGCTATTTCCGCTATCGCGCTCATTGTTGCCCACGATAAGATTTTTTTCGGCTAACTTTTGATGAATCAAGAATATTGCTGCGCGAACCCAATCCTCACGGCTAATCCAGCTCATGATTTGCGCCCCATCACCAAGTTTACCGCCAAGCCCCAGTTTAAATGGGGTCAACAAGCGCTTGACCATGCCGCCGTCTGGGTGAATCACAATTCCGGTGCGAACAATAGCGACAGGAACGCCAAACTCGGTCGCTTTGATGACAAGCTGCTCCCAATCGTCACAAAGCTTATGAGCAAAGTCTGGATTGGCAGGGCTTGCTTCATCAAGTGGGGTGTCGCCTTGAACGCCGTACCAACCGACCGCCGAGCCGCTTAACAGCAATTTGGGCTTAATGGTCGCCTTGGCAATAAATTCTAAAATCGCCTCGGTCGGCTTAATTCGGCTTGCCATAAGTTCTTCTTTGCGAGCGTCACTCCAGCGCGAATCGGCAATGCCCGCCCCCGCCAAATTCACAATCACATCAAACGCCATGGCATCATCAAAGCGCTGAACCAAGTCATCATAAGTAATGATGTCGATGTCGTTATCGTGATTTTGATTGGCGTTTCGCGACAGCCAAGTGATTTTAATGCCGTCATTTTGCAGTCGCGCTTGGTTAAGAAGCGCCCGACTTAACGCTCGCCCTAAAAATCCGCTACCACCGCTGATTAATACGTTCATGGCTGTCATCCTTATTTGGCTAAGCAATTGTTTTTATTGTTATCTTTTAGGATAAAAAAGACAGTTTCACAAATTTTTTAACCAAATTACAAGAGGACAATTGTAGATATTTTAGCGAATCAATGCCCCGCTAATGGCATCGCGAATTTGGCTTGGTAGCTGGTAATTTAAAGTATTCCCTGCTAAATAAGCGACCTTTTGCGCTGTATTTGGCGGATTAAAGTAGCTAAGAGCGTCCTCTAAATTGAGCGCGGGCGGCTGACCGGTTAAGTTACAACTGGTCGAAACCAAAAAACCAAACGGGTTGGTATCACTGACCAACTCGGCGCAAAGCTGTTGAATTTTAGGGTGCTGAATCACGCGGATGGCAAGGCTTTGGTGGCTTCCTGTGACCCAATTGGGGATTGTTTGCTTAAGATTTGGCGGCATAGGAAGCAGCCACGTTTTTGCTTGCTTTTGGTTGAAATCGGCGTTCGGATTGGGCTGCCAACTGTGAACCACTTGTTCACGTTGAGCCTTGCTTAAAACGGCTAAAAATGGCTCAATCCTTATAATACTGTCGGTCACCACAATCAAGCCTTTTGCCATAGGTCGCTGTTTGAGGGCAAGCAACGCTTGAGTGGCGGTTTGGTTAAACGGGTCGCAGCCAATGCCCCAAACGCTTTCAGTAGGATAAGCTAATAATTGACCATTTTTTAGCCAAGTAGCGGCTTGGGAAACGTTGTCAGTGACCCAAGGTCGGTCGGTAAAATTGGTGGTTAAAAAAGTCATGGCAAAACATCATCGTAAAAGAGTTATGATACCACGACTAAACGCGCAAATAACGACCGCCCTGCTCACGAATAATCCCTAACAGCTCAAGCTCCATCAATTGAGCAATAAGCTGCGGCGTGGTAACGTTGGTGGCGGCAACCAAGGCATCCAAATCTTGACCATGCCAATCAAGAACCTCATAAATGGGGTTAAGGTGGTCAGGGACGCTCAAACTTTGCGGAACGTCTTGTTTTACTTGATAGCTTATGCCTTGGGTTTTATTTGTGGTTTGGTTAAGGGTTGGGCGTTGTGGCGCAAGCGGTAACTCTTCATTATTTTGGTTAACTGCCGGCGCGACCGTGGTTGGCAGTTGCCAGCGGATATCCATCAAGACTTGGTCAGGGTGATAAATCAGCGTGGCGCCCTCGCGAATCAAATGATGGCAGCCCTCAGCATTCACATTGTCAATATGGCTTGGCACCGCAAAAACCTGCTTGCCCTGTTCAGAAGCCAATCTTGCGGTAATCAGCGAGCCACTTTTTAGCGCCGCTTCAGTGACGATGGTGGCAAGGCTAAGCCCTGCTACCAAGCGATTTCGGCGCGGAAAGGTGTGCCGCTGCGGCGGCGTTTTCGGCAGCAGCTCACTGATGATACAGCCGCCTTGGTCGATGATTTGCGCCATGAGTTGGTCGTGGTGATTGGGGTAACAAACGTCAATTCCCGTTCCCATGACGCCAACGGTTCGACCTTGATATTGTGGATTGTCCTGCGACAGCGCCCCTAAATGCGCGCGCTTGTCCACCCCCATGGCAAGACCACTGGTCACCACAAGTCCTGACTGCGCCAGATACTGTGCCAAATCAAAGGTTGTTTTTTGCGCGTGCGGGCTTGGCTTGCGACTGCCAACGATGGCAATTTGCGGCTCAGCCAAGCGCTTAATATTACCTTGATAAAACAGCAATGGCGGCGGGTCAAACAGCTCAGTTAAGCTTTCCGGAAAATCAGCACTATCGGCAAAAAGCAGCTGATACTGCTTTTGAGCTAAGCTTTTTTCTAGCGTTTCGATAAAGATAAGCGTTGCTGCATTATCTTGATGGCGTTCAATATGCAGCTTATGAATGCCAAGCTGCTGCCAGTCTGCCGAACTTGCCTGCCAAGCATTGACCGCGCCATCAAAACTTGCAATCAGTTTTTGATAAGCGCTCAGCGAACAGTTCACCTCAAACCAAAGCGCCAAGGCGGCGCGGTTGTGTTCTGTTATGATTGCCATTACTGCGGTTACCTCTTATAAATAAGGCGGCGGCAACAACTTATCGCCGACATTGAGCGGCAATTCAGACTCTAAAACATAAGCGTAGCTGATGTCATCAAAGGTGTTAAATACCATGACCATGCCGCTTTCTTCGCTTGGCAAGCGCACCGGCGTATCATTATCGCGGATATCACGAACCAGCGCGCCTTTTTGATAAACGGTTAACACATCCCCCGGTTTTGCGCCGTGACGACGACCTAAATTGATGGCAACCACACTGCCGCGAGCCGCTGAGCTGATCGAATCAAGTACTCGAACAATCATCCCACCGCGCGACACTTGCGCAGGGGCAGGATAAAATACCGGCGGGATGGCATGGTCTAATTCAACAAATACGCGGTCGCCTTCGCGAACTTCTTTACCGTAAGAACCGGTCAGCTGAAGGCTGGTTACCCCATCAGTATTGGCATCGGTCACAAGTCCGGTTGCCACTTGAGTGACCTCAAGACCGATGACGCGCTGAGTGGTCGGGTCAATATACGGCTGACCTTCGCGGTAAATGCCGTAGCGCTGACCGACAATCAGCGGAATGCCTTTGGCATAAACCTTATCGCCAGCGCCGGTGATTAAATTGCGATTTTTGGACGCTAAAATATACGGCGTGGTGTTAAAGTCCTTTGGATTTACAATGATGGTTTTATCGAGCCAATGCTGAATGGCTGACCACGGAATGGGCGGAATGCTGTTTGCCGAACTGGTCACCGCCACGGTTGTCGTGACCGCCGCTCCGGTTAATTGCGCCTCAACGCCGGCACAACCTTCACCGGTATCGACACCCACCAAGGTTTTTCCTTGAATCACACACAAAATCAGCACATCATTAGGATAAATTAAGTTGGGATTTTTAATTTGCTTATTGGTTGCCCAGATCTCTTTCCAGCGCCATGGGCTTTGCAAATAACGCCCTGAAATGTCCCAAAGCGTGTCACCTTTTTTCACGATGTAGCGGTTGGGCGCGTCGGCTTTAATCGTCGGCGGTGGATTGTTTGCTGACGCCGGATTCATGAAGAGGACACCGCCAACAAGCGTTGCCGCCAAAGCTTTGGTCAGCGTTGAGAAACGATTGGTCATTAGTCATTCCATCTAAGTGATTCAAGATTTGTTGCAAGCGCGCCGCCGCTTTTCGGGCATCGTGATAAAGCGTGGTGAGAACGGCTGAGTAGTTAGCGCGGCAAGCCATTAAGGGTAAAAAACGCAAAATTTTTGTTTGACTACCATAGCACAATATTAAACACTTTTTTACAAAAGCGTAACTTTTATTTGGAAATTTTTCATTACTCCAATAAAAAAGCCTTTTCGTTTCACGTGAAACGAAAAGGCTTTAGAATTTAGATAAGCAAATTTTAAGCGGTTGCTGAATTTGCTTTAACAAACTTTTTAATTTGTTCGGCAACTAAGCTTGCATCGTTGTCAAGAACGGTTACTTTTTGCGGTAAATCTTCTAAACCTTGAGTGTGCTCAGGTCGCGGCATGTCAACTTGACCAACAGCCTCAACAATCGTTTCGGCAAATTTGGCAGGAAGCGCCGTTTCTGCGCAAATAATGACCTCATTTGGCTGTTGCAGTTCGCGAGCCACTTTAACGCCATCAGCGGTGTGCGGGTCGATAAGCTCACCAAACTCGTCATAAACTGCCTTAATGGTATTGAGACGGTCTTGATGCGTCGATTTTCCAGCGGCAAAACCGTAACGCTCATTAATCACTTGTTTTAACTCGGCTAAATCAAAGCCTTGACCGGATTTGACCCCATCAAATAGCTCGCTCACGCGCTTGCTGTCTTTATCAAGCAGCAAATAAACAAAGCGCTCAAAGTTTGACGCTTTTGAGATGTCCATCGATGGGCTTGAGGTGACAAAAGTTTTGTCGGCGGTTCTTGGGTTATAAGCGCCTTGATTAAAAAAGTCGTTTAACACGTCGTTTTCGTTGGTGGCAACGATTAAGCGGTCAATCGGCAATCCCATTTCACGGGCGATGTGACCGGCGCAAATATTACCAAAGTTACCGGACGGCACACAAAAGCTCACGTGCTCACTGTTGCTATCTGTCACTGCAAAATAGGCTTTAAAATAATAAACGATTTGCGCCAAAATGCGACCCCAGTTGATGGAGTTGACCGTTCCTAAGTCGTAATCGGCTTTAAATTTGGCGTCTTGCTGCAAGGCTTTAACGATATCTTGGCAATCATCAAACATGCCCTCAACCGCGATATTATGAATGTTGTCATCCATCAGGCTATACATTTGCGCGCGCTGAAAGGCACTCATTTTGCCATTTGGGGACAACATAAAGACTTCGATATTGTCTTTACCGCGAAGGGCATATTCTGCTGCGCTGCCGGTATCGCCGCTGGTTGCGCCAATGATGGTCAAGCGAGCGCCTTTTTGTTTCAGCACATATTCAAAGGCATTTCCTAAAAACTGCATGGCAACGTCTTTAAAGGCAAGCGTTGGACCATTCGACAGCTCTAAAATATGCAAGTTATCACCCAGTTTTCGGGTCGGGACGATGTCTTTTGAGCCAAAAACTTCGGCAGTATAAGTTCGGTCTACAATATCTTTGAGATCGTCTTGGTCAATGTCGGTGGCAAACAGCGACATGATGGCAAATGCAAGCTCTGGGTAGCTGAGCTTTCGCCAATTGCTTAGCGTCGCGTCATCAATCTGCGGATAGGTTTCAGGAAGCATCAAGCCGCCATCGGGAGCAAGTCCCATCAAGAGCACGTCACTAAAATCCATCGGCTTAGTGTTACCGCGGGTACTGATATATTTCATAGTCATTCTCAGTAAAGTAAATTAGGAGTAAAAATAAAAGGTTGTCACGTTAATATAAATTAAGTTATCGCTTGTTTTTGCAATAAGGCAAAATAAAAGCCATCGCCGCCAAACTCATCAAGTGGCAAGCACTGACGACCAACGCTTTGCGCCAAACCAAAGCTACAATCGTCGGTAAACTCAATAGCAGTGGCATCTTGATGACGGACTAAAAACGACTGCATTTGTTTCACGTTTTCTTGCTTTAAAATTGAGCAAGTCACATAAAGCAAGACGCCGCCATTTTTTAATTGCAACCAAAGATTGTCCAAAATATTGGCTTGCAACTGAACAGTTTGGTTAACGTCATCCTCAACGCGCAATAGGCTGATATCCGGATGCCGGCGAATCACGCCTGTTGCGGTACATGGGGCATCCAGCAAAATCGCATCAAAGCCGCCATCGCTATCTTGAATATCTACTTGCCAAGTGGTGGCATCGGCGCAAATGTTTTGGACGTTAATTTTATCGAATTCAGTTAATTGCAAGCGCTTAAGGTTATCATCAACGCGATTTAGCCTTGTTGATTCATTGTCCAGTGCCCTAATCTCAATTTGTTTCACGTGAAACTTAGCGCTATCTTGGTTAAATAAATCAAGCCAATGCGCCAATTTTCCACCCGGCGCAGCGCAAGCATCAAGGAGTTGCAAGGTTTCCGAATCCCTTTTATTATCATCGATTACTGATAATAATGCATGATGAATGATTGGCGCGGCAAGCTGAGCATGGGCATCTTGAACACTAACTGCGCCCTCACTAAATTTCGGTAACGCGCTAACCGGAAGGCTGTTTGCTAATCGTAATGCTTCAATTTGCGCGCTGATTTTATTCGCAAGCCCTCTATTAGCAACGTTAAGACCCATAGTTTGGCAAACCGTTTCAAAGTCAATTCCGCTATCCGTCAGCGCTTTTTTATAATCATCCGCGCTGTCAACGACATTGTTTACTCGTAAAAACATCGGCGCAGCTTGGCGCAAACTTTGGGTCAGCTCATCATATTCAGCCGCCCAATCTTGCTTTAATTGATAAGCAAGCCAATTGGGCAGACTGTGATTTTTATCGGCTTTTTTGCGAATTTTATTGGGATTTTTAGCTACTTTTCGCAAAATGGCGTTGATTAGCCCCGCCGCTCTGTCGAACCCTAGCGCCTTGACTGCCTCGACCGTTTCATGAATCGCCGCATGGTCAGCTACCTGTAAATAAAGCAGCTGAGTTAAGCCCAATTGCAAAATAGTGCGAACTTCGATTTCATCAATTGGCTTGTCAGCCAAGCTGTCAATCAGCCGCGACTGAGCGTGCCAATGCCGAAGCGTGGTGAGCAGCAGCGCATGGGCAAAGCTTTTATCAGCGCTATTGACGCGCTCAAGCAAGCCATCGAGCAAGCTTGCAAGCGACTGACCGCGCTGAATGGCAATCAGCACCTCGGCCACTTGAGCTCGGGTGTTTTTTGAGTCCATTTTATTTTTTGAGGTCGTTTTTGGGCTTTGGGTCATAAGTTAGATTGTCTTTTTAAAAATTAATTTTCGGCACTGGTATCAGCGGCAATTGGTGTCAAAGTCAATGGGTATCAGCGGCAAAAATATCACCGTCATTGATTTGATTGCCGTGGCAAATTTGCTCAGCGCTCATCGGTTTGCTACCGGCAAATTGCAGCTCAGTGATGGCAAGGGCGGTTTGCTGAATATCATCACTATCCTCACTGGTATCGGTGCCGCAAGCTACCAGAACCGCTTTTTTGCCAACGCTAATCACGCGACCAAACGGCGCTTGAGCTGACGAATTGAGCATCAGCGGATACGCCGCCAAAATTTTAACCCGTTTGCCATTTACAAAGCTAAACGTTCCCGGCCAAGGATTTAGACCGCGGATTTGCCGGTCGATAAGGTAAGCTGAAATGTTCCAATCGATTAAACCCTCGTCTTTGGTCAGCTTTTGCGCGTAATTGGCAAGCGCGTCATCTTGCGCTTTGGCATTGGCTTGATACGTTGGCAAATCGCTTAAAACTTTGACAATGGCGCCTGCGCCCAAGTCGGCTAAGCTATCGTGAAGACTTGCGGCAGTGGTATCTTTTGCTATCGGGCAGCTGACTTTATAAAGCATATCGCCGGTATCCAAACCCTGATCCATCTGCATGATGGTGATGCCCGTTTCGTTATCGCCTGCCAGCAGTGCTCGGTGAATGGGCGCCGCGCCGCGATAACGGGGCAATAATGAGGCATGAATATTTAGGCAGCCAAATTTGGGAATGGTTAGCACCCCCACCGGCAAAATCAACCCATAAGCGGCAACGATCATCACATCCGGATGATAAGACCGCAGGGTTTCACGGGCGTTGATGCCTTCAGTCACGGATTTTTTAAAGGTGGACGGCTGCTGAACGACAAGATTATTAGCAAGCGCCACTTCTTTTACTGCGGAAATTGCCAGCTTTTGACCACGACCTGCTTTGCGATCCGGCTGAGTATAAACAGCAACAATTTCAATATTTAACGTTTCTTGTTGGTCAATCAGCACGCTTAAGCTTTTGGCAGCAAATTCGGGCGTTCCTGCAAATACCACCCGCAGCGGCGGTACAATCGACTTGGTCATATGAGGTCCAAAAATTATCGTGATCGTTATAAAATTCAACTGATCGGCAGCTGATCGTGATTCATTATTGATGGTGTTGCGGAAAGCTTCAGCCTTAAAAGGGTTATTATAGGCAAATTTTGATGCTTCTGCCATGAATGCCAAAACTCGTCAGCGTTTTTATTGCCGCCAAAACGCCCATGGAAGTCTTTTAGCCGGCAATCTTGACGCTTTATCATGAAGCGCTGTTTGAATTGCATAAAACACGATAAAATCTGGCGCTTCGGTGTTAAGATAACTTGAAACCCTTAAATAAGCCAATTACGTTTTTTTATTATTACAAATTTTATTATTAAGATGATCTTTATTGTTAACCACTTAACGTTGACTTACCGTGACCGCCGTTAGGACAAGCTACCATGCCTAAGTTTCAGTCATTAAAACGCTTGCTGACCTTTTATTTAATGACGCTGGTAATGATGCTGGCATTATACTATGCCATGATGGTGTTGCTGGTTAAAAATTTGCATCAAGAACAAAGCTTGCAAGCGTTTGAAGCGTTTAAATTTGAAATTTTAAGTTTGCCGGCGCCAAGCGATGAGGACATCGCGCAAATTCTTAAAAAACCGATGTTTCAGGAGTTAAGCTATCAGCTGATTGTGATGCTGCCCTCGGGGAAAACCTACGTTCACCGCGAAACCCGACCTGATGAGCCTAGATTCAACACCGTGTCTTTTCCCATTCTTAATTATGACCAAATTGAGGATCACAGCGCTTATACCTTATCGGCTAATACCTTAACTGCCACCATTGACTTAGCCAATGACACGCAAATTTATTTGGTCATCAGGCACAAGCCGGTTCAAATTGACTGGATGGCTTACCCATCTTGGCTGCCGCTGATGGTTGCTATCGCTTTATTTATCGGGGCGCTGTTGTTTATTTTAAAACGGCGCAACAATTGGGATCAGCTGCTCAGCTACACGGACGGTTTAATCAGCACCGCTAAAGAGGGCTATTCGCCGCCACCATTTGATAATGCCGACTCTCCTATTGAATTTTTGCGCTTAGGTCACCTGCTTGGTCGCATCAGCCATGATCTGCATCAAAAACATCGGCGCATTAAAATGTTGACGCACCGGTTGGAGCATTTGGTAGAAAAAGCGCCGCTGCCGATGATGATGGTGATGCGCCAAGGTCAAATCAGCTTTTTTAATCAACGCTTTGAGCAAGTTTTTGCCGCCCATCTTCAGCGCGATAGCAGTTATAAAATCACGGATTTTGTCATGGGCGATGACAAAGCCATTCAACAGATTTTAGAGCGTTTAGAAGACCAAAAGGTAGCCCGCAGCCTTTTGGTTTTTGGAGTTGAGGACCACCTTGCCTATCAGCTGCATTTTGCGCCTTGGTTTGGTGAACATGGTCAAGTCCACGGCTTTACGGTAATTCTGCATAATGTTCAGTCGTGGCTACAGCAGTCTCAGGATCTTGAAAGACAGCTTGAGCAGCAACAGCACCGCCTTACTGAAATGACGCGGCTGCGCTCAGTGATAGGTCACGAACTGCGAACGCCGCTCAACGCCATTATCGGGACGCTAAATTTGATTGATACCGACGGCTTGACGCTTGAGCAGCAAGAAATTTTTGCCACCTTAATTCACTCAAGCCAATCGATGTTGACGTTACTCAATGACATGCTTGAAATGTCAAAAAGTGAATCCGCCGCCGCGGTGACGGTTGATGAAACGGTGGATATATTTAAGCTCAGCCAAAATATCAGTTCGCTGATGATCGGCAGCGCCCGCCAAAAAGGACTGGATTTGGTCTATGCCTTTATACCCAATTGTCCGCGCTATATTCACACTGACCAAACAAGGCTTCGGCAAATTTTATTGAACTTACTTGATAATAGCATCAAGTTTACTGCCAAAGGTCACGTGGCGCTTGAGATTGATTTGATTTCAAGTGAGCAATTGCAGCGCATGGCTCATGCTAAATTACAAGACCGGCTCAATCAACTGAATCATGACTTAGGCACAAAAACCAGCAATGACCGCGATTTGACCACCTACCGCTGGTTGGAGGAAGTGGCTCAAAAACCACAGTCGTGGATTCGCTTTCGGGTGATGGATACGGGAATTGGCATCAGCCCCAAAGAGCAGCAGCGATTATTCACCTACTTTAATCAAGCCAACAATCAAATCAGCCGTCAATTTGGCGGCAGCGGTCTGGGTCTTGCCATTTCAAACAGCTTTGCCAAACTTTTAGGTGGTTTTATATTATTGACCAGCGAAAAAAATCGCGGCAGCTGCTTTGAGTTGTTCTTACCCAGCCGGACTCCTAACTTGCAATCGCCTCATCAGCCCAAGCTTAATTTTGGGCATATTTGTTTGCTTGGTATTCTCAATAACTCCGTTCGCCAGCATTATCTGCAAAAGCTTGGCGCGCATTTATCGCTCACCACGCAGCTTTATCTTTCAATAGATAATCAAATATTGCAAGAAATCATGGCAACCTTATCACAACTTCCCGAAGCAAAAACTCCGGTACTGATCATCGATTATGAATATTATCTGAGCGTTCAAGACCAACCAGAGCAAAGCTTACTAAAACAACTGATTGCCCATAAAACGGTTGCCAAAATACTGATCAGCATGAAGCCTGAGCGCGGTATTTCCTCAAATTTGCTTGAGCAATTTGATGGCTTTTTAAACAAACCCATTGATGTGGCGCTATTGCTGTCTGAACTTACGCGGTTGACCCAAACGACTCCTGATATAGCGCTTAAGACTGCCACCAATTTACCTGCAAAGGCTGTTGACGATAAATCGCAATCACTGTTGCCAAAAAACCCTAACCTTCTTGATACCACAGCAACGGAAGCGCCGCCACTGATTTTAATCGTTGAGGACAACGTCACCAATCAAAAAATCACCAAAAAAATGCTTGAAAAGCTTGGCTATTCAAGCTTAATTGCTGAAAATGGTGAAGAAGCGCTGCAAGTTTTGGCGCAGCAGCGAGACGACATTGCCCTTATTTTGATGGATTGCCGGATGCCAGTCATGGATGGTCTGCAAGCCACTCAAACCATCCGCGCGAAGGGCGATGATATTGCTGTTATTGCTTTAACCGCAAACAACAGCGATGAGGATAAAGCCGCTTGCTTAGCAGTTGGCATGAATGGATTTTTATCAAAACCGGTCAATAAAGCTCAGCTGCAAGCCGTTTTAGCCAAGTTTTTGGCAAGCGAAAAAACCGCCAACCAAGAGTAAGCCAAGCTAAAACCACAAGCTAATTTTATTGACAGCCGCTTATTTTAAAAAGCCATTGTCAGCTAAAAAGGCTTCTGAGATTTTCGACTGCGGGGCAGCTACCGGCGCATCTTTATTCAGCAGTCGCTCCAAATAGCGGGCAACCACATCAACTTCAATATTTACCAAACTGCCCACCTGCCAATGTTTATCGATATTGGTCACTTCGGCGGTATGCGGAATAATATTTAAGCAAACGATATTGCCTTTCACCAAATTGCTGGTCAGACTGATGCCATCGACAGTGATGGAGCCTTTGGTGGCGGTAAATTTTGCCAAATCATTTGGGATTTCAATTTCAAAATAAAGCGAGCGCGCATCTTGCTTGCGCTGTTTCACCACGCCCACGCCATCAACGTGACCGGAAACAATGTGACCGCCAAAGCGCGTGGTCGGTAGCATGGCTTTTTCCAAATTAACCATAGACCCTGATTTTAGCTCATGAAGCGCTGTTCTTGCGATAGTTTCACGTGAAACATCCACAGAATAACTGTGATTGTTAATCTGAACGACCGTTAAGCAAATGCCATTAGAAGCAATAGAATCACCAAGCTGAACATCGCTAAAGTCCAATTTTGGTGCCTCAATGGTCAAGCGGATATCGCCGCCGATGGGCTTAAGCGCTTTGACTATGCCAACACTTTCAATAATTCCAGTAAACATATTATTTTTGCCTCATCATCTTTGTGAGTAATTTTAATACATCTTGCTAAATCTTGAATAACCTTGTGGATAACTTTTTTAAATGGATAAAATTTACGGCTAAAATCTTTAAAAACTGAAGTTATCCACATTGTTTCATAGGTTTCACAAAATGGAACTTATAAATAACTATATATTAAACTATTGATTTAATTATAAATTACTTTGATATTTAAAAATAAAACTATTAATAGTTCCACGTGAAACTAAGTTATCCACAGTTTTTATGTTCCATGTGAAACCTTTTGGACTTATAAATAATTCTGTTCACCAGTTATCAAAGGGGTTTTAATATCAGTTTTAAGTCGCTTCCTAACTTCTCGACACTGACAAATTCAAAGCTGAGCTGCTCTGATAAGCGCTCAAAGGACAAATCAACCATTGCTCGCGCGGTCGTTCCAAGCAGACAAGGCGCTTGATAAACAATCATTTCATCCACTAAACCCTGCTGCAAAAAGCTTGCGGCAACACTTGCACCTGCTTCGACCAAAATATCATAGCATTGATGATTTTGAACCAAATCAGAAAGCAGCTCAGTTAAATCATCATTCCGGTAATAAAGCGTCTCAGGGTTTTGGCAAAGCTGATAGCTCGAGTTTTTATCAAAACTTAGGCGCTTTCGGCGGTCTAAGATCACCACTTTTGGCGTTGGAATGTCCGCTAAATTCACCCCCATTGGGGCAACTCGGACGTTAAGTTGCGGATTGTCTTGAATGATAGTTTCACTTCCGGTAATAATCGCGCCACTTTTTGCGCGAAGCTTTTGCCCATCAAGCCGTGCTGCCGCTCCGGTGATCCATTTGGATTCGCCACTTTTCATTGCCGTTCGACCGTCCAAGCTTGCGCCGATTTTTAGGCGAACATAAGGCAGATTTTGGCGCATGGCTTTTAAAAAACCTTGATTTAACGCTTCAGCCGCTTCGGTTAATACGCCAA
Organism: Psychrobacter sp. GTC18467; assembly: GCF_055397455.1. Lineage (NCBI taxonomy): Bacteria > Pseudomonadati > Pseudomonadota > Gammaproteobacteria > Moraxellales > Moraxellaceae > Psychrobacter > Psychrobacter sp. GTC18467. The sequence goes on along the minus strand of NZ_AP038920.1, from coordinate 1,367,374 downwards.
CAGTCACCTCAATTCCGGCAGCTTTGAGCAAGTTAACGCCACTGCCGGCAACTTTTGGATTGGGGTCAAGCCCTGCAATCACCACTCGGCGAACGCCAGAATCAATCAATGCTTTAGCGCAAGGCGGCGTGCGACCGGTATGGCTGCAAGGCTCAAGGGTGACATAAGCGGTAGCGCCAATTGCCAAGTCACCGGCAGCTTTGAGCGCAAAAACCTCAGCGTGCGGCAGACCCGCTTTTGGATGAAAACCTTGACCTGCCACCTTATCTTCTTTGACAATCACGCAGCCCACCGCCGGATTGGGGCGGGTGGTAAATTGCCCAAGCTTGGCTTGCTCTATCGCCAAACTCATAAAGTAGCGGTCGCAAGCAGCTCGCGGGTCGGTTTTTTCGGTGGTAGTGGGGGTAAACGTCATGGTCATCTTTTATTTAGCCTCTAAACCTATTCACAAAGCCGCCATCAGCTTTTATCGGGGCGGATATTGGCAAGCTCTTGTTGAAAGGCATCAATGTCTTGAAAGTCGCGATAAACGCTGGCAAAACGAACGTAAGCCACATCGTCTAAGCTTTTAAGCTCGCTCATGATGATTTCCCCAAGTACCTTGCTGCTGATTTCGCGCTCGCCCATTTGCCGGACGCGCTTTTCAATTCGGCTAATCATCGCCTCTTGCTCATCAATGGTGATGGGTCGTTTTTGCAAAGGCAGCATGATGGAGCGGCGCAGCTTGTCGCTGTCATAAGGCTCAATTTTGCTGCTGGATTTGATGATTCGCGGCATCACCACCTCGACCATCTCAAAGGTGGTAAAGCGCTCTTGGCAAGTGCTACAAACGCGGCGGCGGCGAACTTGAGCACCTTCAGCAGCAAGGCGTGAGTCAATCACTTTGGTTTCTGACGCGTTACAATAAGGACAATGCATCCTGATGCTCCAAAATAATGTACTCAAAAATAATAAGCTCTAAAAAAATGCGCTAAAAAATGTGCCGATAAGCAGTAATAAGCGACTATTTACCAATGCAAAAGCTGCTAAAAATCTTGCCAAGTAAGTCATCCGCGCTAAATTCGCCAGTAATTTCACCCAAATTCACCTGAGCTTGCCGCAAGCTTTCAGCAACCAACTCGCCGGCTTGAAAAATGGTTAGTTGCTCATGAGCTTGGACTAAATGCCCAGCCGTTCGTTTCAGCGCATCGATATGCCGAGTTCGAGCAATCAAGCTATTTTCTGGCGGATGAAAGCCGACTTTATCGCAAAGCTTTTCAATCAGCGTATCAATTCCCGTACCTGTTTCACATGAAACATAAATCGGTGTAAGCGCGTTTTCTTCTAACTCTTGATTTAACTGGGCAATATCTTGGCTTAGTAAATCACTTTTATTGGCAACAATAAGTAAGCGTTTGGTATCCAAATCCGCGCCAAACAATACTTTTGCCAAATCAAGCGGCGAGCCACTAGCAATATCAATATCGCGGGTAACGTCATAAACGAGCAGCAAAATATCGGCTTGGGTAATAGCCGCTCGGGCGCGCTCAATGCCAATACGCTCAACGGTGTCACTGGTATCACGAAGCCCTGCCGTGTCGGTCAAGTGCAGCGTTAAGCCATTTAACACCACTGTTTCTTGCAAGGTATCGCGGGTGGTTCCAGCCACATCCGTAACAATAGCCCGATCAACGCCAGCCAAGCGGTTTAATAGGCTTGATTTTCCCGCATTTGGTCGTCCTGCCAGCACCACGTGGATACCATCGCGAAGCAGTTGACCTTGCTTTGCCGTCGCTAATATTTGCTCAATTTGCGCTTGCGCCGCCTCCAATTTGCTTAAAATCACCCCATCGGATAAAAAATCCACGTCCTCTTCATCGGGAAAATCAATGGCGGCTTCCACATAAAGCCGAAGTTCAATCAGCTGCGACAATAGCGTATTAATTTTTTGCGAAAACTCACCAGTTAATGAGCGAATGGCGCTGTTTGCTGCTGCCACGCTGGTCGCATCAATGGCATCAGCAATGGCTTCAGCTTGAACCAAATCAAGCTTATTATTGTCAAAGGCGCGATAAGAAAATTCGCCGGCAGCTGCTTGCACTGCGCCTAATTCAAACACCCGAGCGAGCAGCTGATTTTGCAAAATCATGCCACCATGACCTTGGATTTCAATCACGTCCTCGCCAGTAAAGGAGTTTGGTGCTTGAAAATAAAGCAGCAAGCCTTCGTCAATGAGCGTGCCATCATCGCCATAAAACCTACAAAAATAAGCATGGCGCGGTTTCAAGGTCTTTCGACCAGTTAAGGCTTTAGCAATCGCTACCGCCTTTGCCCCAGATAAGCGAATCACGCCAACGCCGCCGCGACCGATAGGCGTTGCAATTGCCGCAATCGTTGGTAAATTTAAGCTTGCATCAAACATCATCACGCTCATTCAAAGCCAAAACCCTTATTATAGTCGCCAAAACCCAACTCAACAAACAATCTTCCTATTAACTCAAATTAAGACATTCCCCATAAAAAAACCACCGCAATCGCGATGGTCTTTTTGAGCAAAAAATTTAGCTAATCAAGAACTTTTACCGTTCGGTGTTTTTGTTCTTCTTCCACTTTTCGGTTGACGATATATTGCTGAGTCATACTAAATAAGTTGTTCACCGTCCAGTAAAGCACGAGACCTGCGGGGAAAAACAGCATAAATACGGTAAAGACAATCGGCAAAATCTTCATGACTTTGGCTTGCATCGGGTCGGTCGGCTGCGGGTTTAACTGCTGCTGAATAAACATCGACGCGCCCATAAGCAGCGGTAAAATAAACCAAGGGTCCATTGCCGATAAGTCTTGAATCCACAAAATCCACGGCGCATGACGCAATTCAATACTTTCAACGAGCACCCAATAAAGCGCTAAGAAAATCGGCATTTGCATCAAAATGGGCAAACAGCCTGCCATCGGATTGACTTTTTCTTCTTTATAGATGTTCATCATCTCTTGCGACATTTTCATGCGGTCGTCGCCGTGCTCTTCTTTGAGCGCTTGCAGCCTTGGGGCAATGGCACGCATTTTTGCCATCGAATAGTAGCTTTTGTTGGAAAACCACATCAAGGCAATTTTGACCAAAATGGTCAGAACGATAATCGACCAGCCCCAGTTGCCAATCACTTTATGAATGCCATCCAGAAGCGCAAATAAAACCTTTGAAATCGGCCAAAGCAGACCGTAGTCCACCGTTTTATTGAGTCCAACGGCAACGTCTTTAAGCTCTGATTGAACTTTAGGACCGGCATAAAGGGTCGCGCTCAGCGTCGCTTGCTTGTTTGGCGCCACATTCATCGGTTGACTGTTAAAGCCGATAAAATAATCGCCACCGGTTTCGCGAGCAAAAAACTGACCTTTAAAGTTATTTGGCGTCCAAGCGGAAACAAAATAATGCTGAACGATTCCCACCCAGCCTTTTTCGCTGGTTACGTTTAACTCACTTTTGCCAAACTTACCAAATTTAAGCTTATTATAAGGCTCATCCGGTGTTCCCCAAGCGCCGCCAAGATAAGTCGCCATGCTAAGCGCGCCTTTATCCGACATGCCAGGGTCTTTGCTGTCATCGCGTTTTAACTGCGCAAACAGCTGACCTTGCCACGGCGCATTGCTACGGTTTTGAATTTGATAACTGACCTCAATGGGATACTTGTTTTGAGTAAAGGTAAAGGTTTTGATCACCGTCACGCCATCTTTTTCATAAGTCAGCGGTACCGATAGTGTTTGCTGATTTGGCTGCATGGTATAGCTATTTTTGGCATGCTGGTAGTTTGCACGACCTTCAGCAGTATCAATGCCATTGGCGCCAATCAATCCAGACTGCGCGATATAAACGCGATTTTGGTCATTCTCGAGCAGGACAAATGGCGTGTCGCTATTTAGCGTTGCGTTGTATTGCTTGAGCGCAGCATAAACAATGTCCCCGCCTTCAGGGTTGATTTTGATGTCATAGCGGTCGGTGGTTACCGTAATCAGACCGTTATTACCTGTAGCTTGCGCCGCCACTGTCGCGCCGCCAGCGGTTGAGGTCGACTGCGCCGGAATATCTCCTGCCGCGCCTTGGGTGGTTGGAATGTCGGAGCCTGCTTGCGTTACCGTTTGTTGCACAGCATCTGTCGCCGGCGCATCGGCATAATCATCTCGCCACGCTAAAATCAGCAGATAAGCGGTGATGAGCATCGCAATGATGATCATAAGCCGAAGTATCTTTTGCATAAACCTATCCTACAGTGAAAAATTTGGGCTTAAGCCAAGAGCTATTAGAATCTGAACGCCAATTGCCAATTTGCACCCTCATCTTGACCTAAAATGGTCATTATTTTACTAAAATTTAGCATTAAATGATACTCACAGAGATTTTTAGCACCAATAAGGTCGTAACATTTTTTGTCAGCCTCTTGAAAACTCACAATTTTTTAACTTAACGTCCAAGCCATAAGTTTAACTGCGCCTGATAACTGGTGGTATCTTTCATCACTCCAATAGGCTCATTCCCGTTTTCCTTCAACAAAATATAATCAAAGCGATAAAGCGGAAGCGGCACAAAATCAACGCCATAACTACCAAACGGCTGACAGCGTGCTAATCGTTTACAAAGCAGCCAACTGCCTTTAATGCCGCCATGCCAATCAAGCGCTTGCTTACCATAATTCGAACACGTTGGGTAATAGCGACAACGCGCGGGAATAACTGGGCTAATGAATAATTGATATATTTTTACCAGTTTTTTAAAAAAAGTAAAAACAATCTTTTCTAAAAAATTTGAAATTTTCATTTTCACTTATTTTCTATTTTTTTAAAAATATTATTTACCTGTCTTTTTAATTCTTTATTATCTAAGTCAGCAATTGAATTTTTGACAATAAAAATGATGTCTTTATTTTTGAGCTGATGCGACTGCAAGCGAAATTGCTCACGAATTTGCCGTTTTAAGCGATTACGAGCGACCGCTGTGGGAACGCGGCGTTTGGTGATTGCCATGCCAATTCGTGGCGTTTGGGCGCTATTTGAGCGGGTAAACGCCATCAGATGGCTTTGGTGCAATTTGCGCTCAGGAGCGTCAAAAACCGCTTTAAATTCAGGCGCAGTCAATAAGCGCTGTGACTTAGTAAATCGCGCGCTTATAGCCTCTAAAGGCGCTTTTGGGGCTGGCTGATGAGTAGTTTTGGGCATGGTTTGACCTCAAGCTAATTAAAACCAAATTGACAATAAAATATGGAGACATTTAAACCAAAAAAAAGCGCCACTAAGGCGCTTTTAATAAAACTAATCATAAAAATTAGCAGTTGCTAGGAGCAAGATGAAACAATCCAATCGCAATATTAATGATTAATGGCTGCAAAAAGATTCTAATCCATTCCTAGACGGTCAAACGATGACGACCTTTAGCACGGCGACGCGCTAGAACTTGGCGGCCTTTTTTAGTAGCCATACGAGCACGGAAACCGTGAGTACGCTTACGTTTAATCACGCTTGGCTGGAATGTACGTTTCATAACTCACCTATCAAATAATGGGACTCAATTCGTAATAGCGCAAAATTATATCACGCTGTTATTTTTCGGTCAATCAATTAAACCCTTGAAATCTAACTTTAAAGCCGACTAAACGTCTTTAGCTGAAATTTATCCTGAAGCTTTATTTGTCGCTAACTGCAAAAATCGCGTTTTTTTGCCTTAAATTTTCAAAAAAATTGCGCTGCTTAATAATAATAAGGTTTTATTAATATTATATATCTTGTTATTGTTGGTATAGCGTTTTTCTGTGGTTAAGTGCATATTTCCTATATTTATCAGTTATTTACGATATGGATAACCCTGTGGATATCTTGTGGATGAATTGTGAATAACTTGCCTTTTAGAATTGTCTAAAAGTTATCCCCAAAGTTATTCACAGGGTTATCCCCAAGGTTATCCACAGAAAATGGCTATGTTATCCACAGGCAAATTATGTTAGATTGTCACGCCAAAATATCTCCTAAGCTTGTCAGATAAATTTTGATAACTGCCCTATATTTTTTTACCGTTAAGGATATGTCATTCATGATAGATACCACGCTGATTTGGGATAAGTGCTTGGAAGACTTGCGTTATAGCGTCAAAGACAACGTCTTTACCATGTGGCTACGCCCGCTATCCGCGCAGCAAGAAGGTAAAAATTTGATTATCCGAGCGCCAAACGATTACTTTGTGGCTTATATCCAAAAGCATCATTTAGCTGACATCAAGGCGCTTGCGCTTAAGCACAGCCAAGGTCAGATTGAGGAAGTCATTGCCCGTGTTGATAATCATCAAAATATAGACTCTTCTTTCGATAATTTGCCCTCCCCTACTGAGGCATTAGAAAAAAATGACGAAAAAAGTAATTATAAAATCAATGAGATAGATAAAAAATTTGCGCAAGCAGTAAGTGAGGATACCGCCGAAGCTAAGTCGTTAAGCTATCTTAATCCGGAGTTTACCTTTGATACGTTTGTGACCGGAAAATCTAATCAGCTTGCCTACAAGGCATGTTTTGAGCTGAGCAAACGTCAACCAAAAAATCGCCACAATCCGTTATTTATTTACGGTCCTTCTGGACTTGGAAAAACGCATTTAATGCACTCTGTTGCCGACCGCTATGTCAAAATGAATAAGAGTTTTTATTATTTCACTTCCGAAAAATTTATTAATCAATTGGTTTATTCATTAAGAAATAATAAAGTCGAAGATTTTAAGAAAAAAATAAAAAAGGTTGATTTATTAATTGTTGATGATATTCATGTCTTGGCAGGAAAAACCAAAAGCAGTAACGAGTTTTTAACCTTATTTGCTGATTTTACCAGTGGTGATAAGCAGTTGATTTTGGCATCGGATCGGCACCCGTCGCAAATGACGGAGTTTGACGAGCGCTTTCGGTCGCGATTTTCTTGGGGATTGACGGTTGCTGTTGAACCGCCGGAAATTGACACGCGAATGCAAATTTTGCAAAAAAAGGCGGCGCTGCATCAAATGGCGTTGCCAAGAGAATGCGCCTTATTTATCGCACAAAATGTGGTGTCGAATGTCAGACGCCTTGAAGGGGCGTTGAACCAAGTTTTTGCCAATGCCAATTTGACCGGAGCGCCGATTACCCTTGAGATGGTTCAGTTTGCACTCAAAGACGTGGTGGCGATGCGCGTTCAAGCGGTGAATATGGACAATATTCGTAAAGTGGTGGCGGAATACTATAATGTTAGTGTCAAAGACATTATGGGTCGAAAACGAACGCGGCAAATTGCCAGACCACGGCAAATTGCTATGGCACTTGCTCGCGAGCTGACCGGTGATAGCTTCCCCGATATTGGGCAATCGTTTGGCGGTCGCGACCACACCACGGTGATGCACGCTTGTGATAAGGTGGCTGAGCTGCGCGCCAGTGACCCCAACATTGATAAGGATTACAAGGCGCTATCACTCATGCTGCAAGCGGGCTGATGGTAACTCCAAAGCGCTTCAATACAAAGATTGCGCTTATTTTATTGCGCATTGTGCTATAATTTAAGGTTAGCTAGTCGTATTTTTTGCTAAAGGTTTTTCCTAAAACCTGAGATCATTTCACCACAGTTTTATGATAAAGGGCTTGTCAAATGCAGTTAACGATCAATCGAGAGGCGTTATTAAAAGCGGTTAATCTGATCGCTAAGGCTGCGGATCGGCGCCATAATATGGTTATCTTAGGAAATATTAAGTTGGTGCTTACCTCTGAGGTGTTGGTATTAACCGCCTCTGATTTAGAGGTTGAGCTGACCGCCAGTTTGCAATTGCCGCCCAATGCTTGTATTGAAGAAGGCGCGGTAACCTTGCCTGCAATTAAATTTAAAGACATTTGCAAATCACTTCCGGCGCAGTCGCAAATTAATATCACTTCACAAAATAACGAGCGTTGCCAAATCAGTAGCGGTAAAAGCCGGTTTATGTTAGGAACGCTTCCGGCAAAAGACTATCCGATACTAGGTAATCCTGAAAATATCACAGCTATTCATATTCAGCGCAGCCAGCTGACGGATTTGATTCAAAAAACTCAGTTTGCCATGGCGATTCAAGACGTTCGCTACTATTTGACAGGGATGCTGTTTGATGTGGCGCAGCGGCAATTGACGACGGTTGCGACCGACGGTCACCGCTTAGCTTTAGCAAGAAGCGCGATTGAGGCGGACGATACCCTGCAAATGCAGGCGATTTTACCTAGAAAAGCGGTGATTGAGCTTGAGCGTTTAACCAGTGAGCTTGGCAAAATGCTTGGCGATAATGACAATCCGGTCACGCTCAGCTTTGGTCGCGAATTTTTACAAGTCACCTTGCCTTTTGGCGACGTTGATAGCACCGGTCAAATCAGCCGCGATTTGATGGTGACCTTTACCGCGCGCCTGCTCGATGGTAAATTTCCGGATTATAAGCGGGTGATGCCAAGTGGCAGCGATAAGCGGGCGTTATTGAACAAAGACACCTTAAGTGAGGTGCTGCGCCGCGTTGCCATTTTAAGTAATGAAAAATCGCGTGGGGTAATTTTTAGCTTTGCCCCTGATGGCAGCGTTGAGGTTCGTGCTAACAACGCTGAGCACGATGAGGCGGTTGAAGTGCTGCAAAGCAAATTTCAGGGCGATGGCATTGAGCTTTCTTTTAACGCCGCGTATTTGCAAGATGTGCTTTCGGTCATCTCAGGCGACGTTCAGTTGCAAATGAGCCAATCCAACGCCTCGGTGCTGGTCAATCAGTTGGGCGATGAGCGGCATCAGTTTGTCATTATGCCAATGCGCCTTTAATTAGACGTTAAAAAATGGCGACGTTGTTATGATTGAGCGCTTACAAATCAGCCAGTTGCGCAATTTACATGCCGTGAAAATCAGCGCTGGCGCTTGTAACGTACTGATTGGGGCTAATGGCAGCGGCAAAACCTCCTGCCTTGAAGCCATTTTTTTGTTATCACGCGGCAAAAGCTTTCGCCACCATCAGCCCAAGCGCTATATTGAACATCATCATGAGGCGGTAACGGTATTTGCCACGCTGACCGATGGTTCAAGCCTTGCCATTCAAAAACAGCTTGATGCCACCACCACCTTACGGCTGAATCATAGCAACGTTTATTCCCAAAGCGCCCTCACCTCGCTGCTGCCGACCCTAATTATTGACCCCTCTTCCATGGAAATGCTTGAGCAAGGCAGTACCAATCGGCGGCAATTGCTCGATTGGTTAGTGTTTCACATGAAACCTAGCTTTCATCCGCAGTGGCTTGCTTATCAGCGCCTTTTAAAGCAGCGCAACCAACTGCTCAAACAACCAAAACCCTTATCAAACGCTCAGTTGTCCGAGCTTCGAGCTTGGGATAGTGGGCTGTCAAACCATGCCGCCTTAATCCATCATTATCGCCGCCAAGTTTTCGACGCTTGGCAGCCGTATTTCAAAGACATCATCGCAAAACTGTTGCCGCAATTTGCCGAGCAGCTGACGCTCAGCTATTCTGCCGGATTTGATACCGACCGACCGCTTGATGAGCAATTGGCTGAGCGCTTAGAGCAAGATTTGCAATTGGGCTACTCGCGAATTGGCAGCCACCGCGCCGACGTTCATGTTCATTGGCGCAGTAAAAGTGCTGGAAAAGTTGACAATGATGAAGCTTTAAATACTCTTAATGAAACCAAAACCATTAAAGAGCAAGCTGCCAACGTCTTATCACGCGGTGAAAAAAAACTGCTGATTACCGCGCTTAAACTGTCGCAACTGCCGCTACTGACTCAAGAGACTGTCGATAAAGCCGCTGTCCCTACCAAAACCACCGCGCCGCGCGCCGCGCCCATCGTATTAGTTGATGATGTTACCGCTGAGCTTGATGACCGCGCCATTCATATTTTGCTTACCACGCTCTCCAAATTGCCTTGTCAGGTGTTTATCACCAGTTTAACCGAAGATATTATTTCACTTATTCACTCGCATTGGCAAACGCCTAAGTTGTTTCACGTGAAACACGGTCAGGTTAGTGAGTTTCTACTTGATTGATAATTTTAAGCCTTTCATTTAAAAGCAAATTTTTCGTTTAATTCGCCTGTTTTGCCGCTACCAATTATGACGCTAAACAGTGACTTAGCAGCAAAAAAATGCTAAAATAAGGCTTTATTTTTCACCTCATTTTTGCAAGCGTTTTCGCTTTTTTTTAATAACCACACCAATAGTTGATTGCAAATTTTTGGCGGTTAAAGCCTTGATTTAGCAGAATTTTATTGGGTTGGTTATTGATAAAAAAGTGCCGCTATCTATAGCAGTGATTATTTTAACAACAACCACGCGGGCAAAAATTAGGATTGACTAAGGAAGACCTATGAGTGAGTCATTTGCGACCGAAATTACCGAGCTAACTTCTGAGCCGTCAACGCAAGCTATTTCTCCTGAAGGGGCTGCCCCAACGTCGGACTACAGCTCAAAAGACATTCGCGTCTTGCGCGGTCTTGAGGCCGTTCGCGTTCGCCCAGGAATGTATATTGGCGATACCGATGATGGCACAGGGCTGCATCATATGGTCTTTGAGGTGGTCGATAACGCCATTGATGAGGCGTTAGCCGGTCACTGTAACCAAATTGACATCATCATCCACGAAGATGAGTCGGTGAGCGTCATGGACAATGGTCGCGGCATTCCGGTTGACATTCACCCCGAAGAAGGCGTGTCAGCGGCGCAAGTTATTATGACTGTGCTTCACGCCGGCGGTAAATTTGATGACAACAGCTATAAAGTATCCGGCGGTCTTCACGGCGTTGGCGTTTCGGTGGTAAATGCGCTGTCCAAAAAGCTTGAGATGAACATTTGGCGTGAAGGCTTTCATTATCAGCAAACCTATAGCGATGGCGTTCCTGATGGCGACGTTGCCAAGCTTGAGCCGACTCAAAAAACCGGAACACAAATCCGCTTTTACCCAAGCGCGGAGGTCTTTAGCGACACCATTTTTGATTATGATATTTTGGCAAAACGCCTTCGCGAGTTGTCGTTTTTAAACTCCGGCGTTCGTATTGTCTTGACCGATGAGCGCATCGGTAAGCGCCACGAGTTTGAACACAAAGGCGGCTTGGCAGAATTTGTCAGTTATATCAATGCTGGAAAAGACGGCATCAATGACGTTTTGCATTTTATCAGCAGCCAAGATGATGGCATTGGCGTTGAAGTGGCGCTGCAGTGGACGGACACTTATAACGAAAAAGTGCTTTGTTTCACCAATAACATCCCGCAGCGCGATGGCGGAACGCACTTGTCAGGATTTCGCTCGGCGCTTACTCGCGGCTTAAACAGCTATATGGACCGCGAAAATCTGCTGAAAAAAGAAAAATTTAGCGTAAGCGGCGATGACGCTCGCGAAGGCTTAACGGCGATTGTGTCGGTAAAAGTTCCTGACCCTAAATTTTCAAGCCAAACCAAAGACAAATTGGTCTCAAGCGAGGTCAAATCGGCGGTTGAATCGGCAATGCACGATAAATTTAACGATTACTTGCTTGAAAATCCCAACGCTGCTAAAGCCATTGTCAGCAAAATCATTGACGCGGCTCGCGCAAGAGATGCTGCTCGTAAAGCTCGCGAGATGACCCGCCGCAAAACGTCTTTGGACATTGCAGGATTGCCCGGAAAGCTGGCGGATTGCCAAGAAAAAGACCCTGCATTGTCCGAGCTTTATATTGTGGAAGGGGATTCAGCAGGGGGTAGCGCCAAACAAGGTCGTAGCCGTAAAACCCAAGCGATTTTGCCGTTAAAAGGGAAAATCCTCAACGTTGAGCGCGCGCGCTTTGATAGAATGTTGTCGTCCGCTGAAGTTGGTACGCTCATTACCGCGCTTGGTTGCGGCATTGGTCCTGACGAATACAATCCGGATAAAGTCCGCTATCATAAAATCATCATCATGACCGATGCTGACGTTGATGGCTCGCACATTCGAACGCTGCTATTGACCTTTTTCTTCCGGCAAACGCCTGAATTGATTGAGCGCGGCTATATTTATATTGCTCAGCCGCCGCTTTATAAGGTGAAAAAAGGTCGCCAAGAGCTGTATTTAAAAGATGATGAAGCGCTGAAAGCCTATTTGTTGTCCTCAACGATTGACGATACTAGGCTTCACGTTTCAAGCGACGCCCCTGCCATTACCGGTCAAGCGCTTGAGCAGTTATTAAACGATTATAACCAAACGCAATTGATTAAAGCGCGATTGCAACTCCGTTATCCGGCGGTACTTCTTGATGCACTGACCAAAACAGAAAAGCTTTCGGTCAACATGACTTATGACAAAGCTGCCATGCAGTCATGGTGTGACAACTTGCAACATCAGCTTAACCACTTTGGCTCGGAATTCCGACCTGAAATTGAATTGGTAAATATCCATGATGCCGACTCTAGCAGCAGCGGTCAGCCGGAGGATATGCTCAATTTAAATTTATCAGGCGATGGCGCGGTCGATGACAGCGCGCTGTTGTCGGATAAAGCCCAGTGGCTGCCGCGAGTGACCATTTATATTCACCAGTTGGCGCATCATTATTTGCTTGATGCCAGCTTTATTAATTCTGGCGAATACAGTAAATTACTGCGCTTGGCTAGCGAGTGGAACACGCTGTTGACCGACAGCGCCTTTATCCAAAAAGAGCAATCAGGGTCGGCACGCCAAATCGCCATTCGCGACTTTGAGCACTTATGGCAACAAATGATGCTTGATGCGCGCCGTGGTCTTGCCATTCAGCGCTATAAAGGTCTTGGGGAAATGAACGCTGATCAGCTTTGGGATACCACCATGGACCCAGAAAATCGCCGAATGCTGCGAGTGACCATCGATGATGCCATTGCCGCTGACCATATGTTTACCTGCCTGATGGGTGACCATGTTGAGCCGCGCCGAGCCTTTATTGAAGAAAATGCCTTAACCGTTTCCAATCTTGATATTTAACTTTATTTTGGTATTTTGAAATAAGCTTGTTAAAACCGCTTTTCTAGGAAAGCGGTTTTTTTGTTTCACGTGAAACTTCTTGAAGAAATGACTTTGCAGTATTCCAAAAGCCTCATTTTTAAGTTGCTCAAATTTGGCGCGCTCAGTATGGTAAGGCAAAGGGGATAAATAAAATAATAGTAAGGAGAAGTTATGATAACCACACGGATTACCTTTGACATTAAAGACCATATTTGCTTGATTGGGCTTAATCGCGCCGATAAACGCAACGCCTTTGATAGCATCATGATAAGGCAGTTGTCCGAAGCACTCACTGATTTTGAAAATAATGATAATTTGCGCTGCGCCGTCATCTTTGCGCATGGCGAGCATTTTACCGCAGGGCTTGATTTGATGGAATTACAGGACAAATGGGATAAAGGCGTTTTAACGTTTAATGAGTCGCAAATCGACCCTTGGGGCATCACCGGTCGGCGGCGCTCAAAGCCAGTGGTAGTCGCGGTTCAAGGCGTTTGCTTTACTGCTGGGATTGAGCTGATGCTCAATGCCGATGTGGTCATTGCCAGCGACGACTGCCGATTTGCGCAATTAGAAGTTCAGCGCGGCATCATGCCCTTTGGCGGCGCAACCGTTCGCTTTGTCGCGGCGGCAGGTTGGCAAAAAGCCATGCCGTATTTGCTGACCGGAAACGAATTTAACGCGCAAACGGCGGAAAAGTTAAATTTGGTCAGCGAAATTGCCAAAAAAGGTACTCAGTTTGAGCGTGCCTTTAGCATTGCCCAAACTATCGCCACCGCTGCGCCGCTTGGGGTTAAAGCGTTATTGTCCTCGGCTCAAGATGCCAAATTAAACGGTGAAAAAGCTGCGCTTGGCAACATTCACAGCTATTTGCCAGAATTGTTTGCCTCAAGTGATGCGGTCGAGGGCGCAAAAGCGATGCTTGAGCGGCGAGCGCCTAAGTTTTTGGGGCATTAGAATATAGATTTTAGATTAGGCCTCAAATAAAAACTATATTAAATGAAAATAGTCTAAGTTAATAAGATTTAAGGTTTATACCATCTTATATCTGAGGTACTCTTAGCGCATCAACGACACAAACAATATAGGCTGATAAATGTCCTACGAAACGTCAATAGAAAACAGATTTATTCAAAAACTTGAAGCGCTTAAATACACTTATCGTCAAGATATTCGCAATATTGAGGCGCTACATAATAACTTTCGCCAAAAGTTTGAGGCACTCAATAAGGTTAACTTAAGTGATAATGAGTTTAGTCGCTTAATGGAGCTGATCATAAGCCCTAATGTATTTAAAAATGCCCAAACGCTACGCCAAATGAACAGCTTTATACGTGATGATGGTACGCCGCTCAATTACACCTTAGTCAATATCAAAGACTGGTGTAAAAATGAGTTTGAAGTCATCAATCAGCCAAGGGTGAATCACGATGTCAGCTATCATCGCTATGACGTTGTTATCCTAATTAATGGCTTACCAATTGCTCAAACTGAGCTTAAGACCTACGCGGTAAGTCCCCGGCGCGCTATGCAACAGATTGTTGATTATAAAAAAGATGTAGGTAATGGCTATACCAACACTTTGATGTGTTTTATTCAGTTGTTTATTGTCAGTAATAATAATAAGACTTATTATTTTGCCAATAATGACAATCGCCATTTTACTTTTGATGCCGATGAGCGGTTTTTACCTGTGTATGAATACGCAGACAAAGCCAATAAAAAAATATCAGGGCTTGATGATTTTTGTGAAACCTTTTTAGAAAAATGCACTTTAGGCGAAACGGTCAGTCGATATATGGTACTGGTTGCCAGTGAGCAAAAAATACTAATGATGCGACCTTATCAAGTCTATGCTGTTAAAGCGATCGTAGACTGTATTCATCAAAACCGAGGTAATGGCTATATTTGGCACACCACTGGCAGTGGTAAAACCCTCACTTCTTTTAAAGCCTCAACCTTACTCAAAGACAATCCAGATATTGAAAAGTGTTTGTTTGTGGTGGATCGTAAAGACCTCGACCGGCAAACTCGTGAAGAGTTTAATAAGTTTCAAGAAGGTGCGGTTGAAGAAAACACCAATACTCATGCACTGGTCGAACGGCTCTTGTCCGATGATTACGCGGATAAAGTCATCGTAACCACCATTCAAAAACTGGGTTTGGCACTTGATGGAAGCCACAAACACGACTATAAAAAACGCTTGCAACCGCTGGCGGATAAGCGCGTGGTGTTTATCTTCGATGAGTGTCATCGCTCACAGTTTGGTGACAACCATAAAGCCATCAAAGAATTTTTTCCTAACGCGCAATTATTTGGCTTTACAGGGACGCCTATTTTTGAAGAAAACAGTAACTACGTAAAGATTGAAGGCAAAGTTGGTCAATTTAAAACCACCAAGGATATTTTTGAAAAACAGCTTCATGCCTATACCATCACTCACGCCATTGAAGACAAAAATGTTTTAAGCTTTCATGTGGATTACTTTAAGCCTGAAGGTTCTGAAAAGTATGAAAAAACAGTATCGAGTCATAATCAAGATGCGCTAACCAAAGAAGCCATCGTCAACGCCATTTTGGACAAGCACGACACCGCGACCGATCACAGGCGTTTTAATGCGCTATTTGCTACTGCCTCTATTAATGATGCGATTGCTTATTTTGAGCTATTTAAAAAAGTGCAAGAGAAGCGCCTAGATGAGCTTAACGAGTGGCGTCCTCTCAATATTGCTTGTGTGTTCTCGCCGCCAAGCGAGGGCAATCAAGATGTCAGGCAGCTACAAGAAGACTTAGCTCAAGAAAAAGAGGACAACAAACACAATCCAGAAGACAAAAAACAGGCTTTAAAAGCCATCATAGAGGACTACAACGCGCAGTTTAATAGCAATCATCAGATCAGCCAGTTCGATCAATATTATCAAGATGTTCAGCAGCGTATCAAAGACCATAAATACCCTAATAGTGACTACGCTCATAGTCATAAAATTGACATCACTATCGTGGTTGATATGCTACTAACAGGGTTTGATTCGCAATACCTAAATACCTTGTATGTGGATAAAAACCTTAAGTATCACGGCTTGATTCAAGCGTTTTCGCGAACTAATAGGGTACTAAACGACACCAAGCCCTGGGGCAATATCTTAGACTTTCGTCATCAGGAGTCAGCAGTTGACGACGCGATAGAGCTGTTCTCTGGTGAGAAAAAAGAGCATGACAGTGCCAAAGAGATCTGGCTGGTTGACCCTGCGCCCAAAGTCATCAGTGACTATAATGAAGCGGTGGGTAAGCTTGAGCAATTTATGGCTTCTCAAGGGCTGGATTGTACCCCGCAAGCAGTCGCCAACTTAAAAGGCGATAACGCACGAGCAAGCTTTATCAATGACTTCAAAGCCGTGCAGCGTTTGAAGACACAGCTCGACCAATATACGGATCTAACAGACGAGCAAACCCAAGCGATTGCCGATATTATTCCAAAAGAGGACTTATTAGGGTTTCGAGGAGTATATATCGATATCGCAAAGGATCTAAAAGCCAAGCAGAATAAGCCTGAGAGTACAGATGCCGATGACCCTATTGATGAGCTAGACTTTGAGTTTGTATTATTTTCATCCGCTATCATTGATTACGATTATATTATGGGACTCATCTCTCGCTATACTCAAGAGGCGTCTGATAAGCATAAGATGAGCAAGCAAGAGTTGATTGACTTGCTTGCTTCACAGTCTAATCTAATGGATGAACGCGATAACATCGCCGATTATATCAATAGCCTACAAGCGGGCGAGCCGCTCAGTGAAGCGCAAATTAAACAAGGCTACAATGACTTCAAAGCCAAGCGCTCGGCAAAAGAGTTGGATAATATCGCTAGCAAACATGATTTAAAGGTCGATAGGTTAAGCGCCTTTGTTGATGATATCATCTGGCGAAAGGTGTTCGATGGTGAAGCGCTGACCGAGCTGCTCAAGCCATTAAATCTGGGCTGGAAGGCACGAATGAGCGCTGAGATGGCACTGATGGATGAGCTTATCCCCTTACTCAAAAAACGCGCCGATGGGCAAGAGATATCAGGATTAAAAGCATATGAAGACTAATAAAATAACGGCTGTGCCAAGACTACGCTTTCCTGAGTTTCAGGGTGATGGTGATTGGGAGATTAAACAGTTAGGAAAAGTAGCTACTTTTAGCAAAGGTAAAGGGCTCCCAAAATCTTATATAGATGATAAAGGAACACTACCTTGCATACATTATGGAGAGCTATTCACACGTTATTCTGAAGTGATTAATGAGGTCATAAGCTTTACTAATGTAAAAGAAAAATGGGTATTATCAGAAGAAAATGATGTTTTAATGCCGACATCAGACGTAACCCCTAAGGGTTTAGCAAAAGCTAGTTGTATAAACAAGAGTGGTATTATCTTAGGGGGTGATATATTAGTTATTAGGACAGATAAAAGTATTATAAATGGCGAGTTTTTGAGTCGTTATATCCGTCTTAGAGAGCAAAAGGTTTTACAATATGTTACTGGCTCCACGGTTTATCACTTGTATGCATCTGCGATAAATAAACTTCCCTTATATTTACCTCATTATAATGAACAGCAAAAAATAGCCGATTGCTCATCCTCATTAGACACACTGATTCAAGCTGAAAATGAACAGCTTAATGCCTTAAAAGAGTACAAAGCAGGATTAATACAACAACTGTTTCCCGCTGAAGGCGAAACAACGCCTAAGCGTCGATTTGCAGAGTTTGAAGATGATGGGGATTGGGAAGAAGTGAAATTAGGAGAGCTGTGCAAGATACTCATGTGTAAAAGAGTGTTCACAGATCAAACAAACAGCCTTCGAGGTGTACCTTTTTATAAAATCGGTACGTTAGGTAGCAGTCCTGATGCTTTCATCAGTCGAGATTTATATGAAGATTACAAAAGTAGGTACAACTTTCCTAAGAAAGGAGAAGTGCTTTTGACATGTAGCGGTACTGTTGGGAAAACAATTATATACGATGGAGAGGATGCTTATTATCAAGATTCCAATATTGTTTGGCTTGATAACCCTAAGCAAAGAATCAAAAACGAGCTTTTATACTATATTGTTAGTAATATAAATTGGGGTATTTTAAATTCTACAACAATAACTAGAATTTATGGGGACGACCTAAGACGTTTAAACATTCAATTCCCAAGCAGTAGTAAAGAACAACAAAAAATAGTCGATTGCTTATTTTCTTTAGACAATCTTATTCAAGCCAAAGATAACCAAATTGATGCGCTAAAAGAGCATAAGCGAGGTTTAATGCAGCAGTTGTTTCCTGTGATGGATGGTGAATGACTATGAGTGACGTAACCCAAAATACTAATGAGACTGAAACAAATGAAGAAACCAAAAAGCTATATCATTATGTCAGTTTAAAAAAGATAGTCTCTCGCCTACGAGATGATCTCAACTTTAACGATCTTGATAGCGCAAACTTCATTCTTGTATATGCCTATAACGGTACGGGAAAGACACGCTTATCTATGGAGTTTAAAGAAAGAGGTAAGACGACTAAGAAGCGTAAACCTAAAGAACCAGATACGCTATATTTTAATGCTTACACCGAAGACCTGTTTTACTGGGATAATGACTTAGATAACGATACAGAGCCAAAACTACATATCAATTCTGATTCCAAGTTTTTTGCAGGTTTTAAGGAGTTAGAGCTTGAAAGCGCTATCTTTAAATACTATGAGCGCTATGCTAGCTTTAATTTCAAAATTGACTACGAAAATTGGACAATTAGGTTTTACAAAGACGATGAAGATGAGTTTATAAAGATATCGCGAGGAGAGGAGGCGATATTTGTATGGTGTATATTTATGGCTATTTGCGAGTTAGCCATTGAAGAAGCAGATGCTTATAAATGGGTAAAGTATATTTATATTGACGATCCAATTTCATCACTAGATGATAACAATGCTATAGCCGTAGCCTGTGATCTTTCTAAACTTTTAAAAAAGAAGAGAGATGATCAAAAAGTAGTGATTTCTTCACATCATAGTTTATTTTTTAACGTCATGAGCAATGAGCTTAAAAAAAGTAAGCATAAGCTTTATTTTTTGCATAAAGCATCTGAACGTGACTATACGCTACAAGCGACTGATGATACGCCCTTTTTTCATCATGTTGCTACGCTTAGCGAATTAAAAGAAGCAAGTGAGACAGGAAGAGTATATACGCATCATTTCAATATGCTAAGAGCTATCTTAGAAAAGACATCCACCTTTTTTGGCTATAAAGACTTCTCCGTCTGTATCGATAATATGGAAGATAAGGACTTATTTAGCCGGGCTTTGAACGTAATGAGTCATGGGCAATACTCCACTTACGCTCCTATAGAAATGGGAGAGGATACAAAAGATTTATTTGAGAAAATCCTTCATGCATTTTTAGCTCGATACCAGTTTGAATTACCTAAATTAATGACTGAACCACCTAGTGGAAGAAAATAAACATGACCCAAGAACAACTAAACAACCTCGGTAAAACCCTATGGGACATTGCGGACAGCTTACGTGGCGCGATGAATGCCGATGACTTTCGCGACTATATGCTCTCCTTTTTATTCCTGCGTTATCTCTCAGACAACTATGAAGAGACAGCGGCAGCAGAGCTAGGCGCAGACTATCCCAAACTGAATAAGGATGATAAGCGGTCACCTTTAGCCGTATGGTATAAAGATAATAGCAATGACATTCATGAAGTCAGTATTGACTACGTCGATACTAAAGGAAAAGTAAAAAGTATCATCGTTAATAAAGATGAAGATGGTAATTGGATATCAGACAATCAATCGTCTTATATAGACAATCTAATTGATAAGAAGACGGGTGTCTTAACAATGCCAATTGATATGTTAAGAGTGAAGGAAGATCCTACTGAGGCTCTTATCAGTATAAAGACAATGCCCACTTCACCATCTGAGCCACCTATTGTTAAGGCGACGAAGGATAGCGATTTAACCATTACATTTGCACCAGAGCCAGATATTAAAATGTTTGAAAGCTTAATGCGCCGTAAAATGCATTACGTACTCAAGCCTCACTACCTTTGGAGTAACATCGCTGAAAAGGCTCGCACACAGGATATTGAATTACTTAAAACCTTAAATAAAGCTTTTAAATATATTGAAAATGAATCTTTTGATAGTAACTTTCAAGGGTTGTTCTCTGAGATCAATCTAGAATCCGAAAAGCTGGGCAAAGATTATCACTCGCGTAATAAGAAACTCTCTACGATTATTCAGCAGATAGCTGATGGTATAGCTGAGTTCAATACAGATAGTGACACATTGGGTAACGCTTATGAGTTTTTGATCGGTAAATTTGCCGCAGGCAGTGGCAAAAAAGCAGGCGAGTTTTATACCCCGCAGCCGATGTCTACCATATTGTCTCGTATCGTCACGCTTGATAGTCAAGACCCGAAACTTGGCAAGCGAGACAAATTAAATAAAGTGCTCGATTTCGCTTGCGGCTCAGGCTCCTTACTGTTAAACGTTAGGAACCAAATGGGTAAAGACGGCATCGGTAAGCTATACGGTCAAGAAAGCAATATCACTACCTATAATCTTGCTCGTATGAATATGCTATTGCATGGGGTAAAAGATACCGAGTTTGATATCTATCATGGTGACACACTAAAAAACGAATGGGACATACTTAATGAACGTAACCCCGCAAAAAAGATCGTGTTTGATGCCATTGTCGCCAACCCGCCTTTTAGCTTACGTTGGAAGCCTGTTGACACTACAAGCGATGACTTTAGGTTTAAAGGCTATGGCGTTGCCCCTAAGTCAGCGGCGGATTTTGCCTTTTTATTACATGGCTTTCACTACCTAGCTGATAATGGCACGATGGCGATTATTTTGCCGCATGGGGTACTATTTAGAGGCGGTGCTGAGGAGCGCATACGTACTAAGTTACTCAAAGATGGACATATAGATACTGTTATCGGTTTGCCTGCTAACCTGTTTTATTCGACAGGTATTCCTGTTTGTATTTTAGTGCTCAAAAAGTGTAAAAAGTCTGATGATGTTTTATTTATCAATGCCAGTCATAAAGACAACTTCAAACCAGGTAAACGCCAAAACGAGCTTGAGCCTGGGCATATCGACAAAATCATTGATACGTATCAAAACCGCCGTGAAGAGGCACGCTACTCTCGCCGTGTATCAATGGATGAGATTGAAGAGCATGGATTTAACCTTAATATTACCCGTTATGTTAGTATCGCTGAAGCTGAAAAGCAAATTGACCTAGAAGAGGTTCATCAGCAATTGATTGAGATAGAACAACGAGTACAGAGCGCTAAAGCGACCCATAATAAGTTTTTACAAGAGCTTGGCTTGGCTGTTCTGCCATAAATAATTGACCCATCAATGCTCCGAAATGACCCGAAGCGGTATAAAACTTGTTAAAATACCCCTACAATTTATCTATCGATGGACATTGCTTTATGACAACTGCCACCCCTGCCATCTCTAATCAAGACGTCACGCCAACTATTAAAGAAGACCGAATCCTTATCCTCGATTTTGGCTCGCAGTACAGTCAGCTTATCGCCCGCCGCGTCCGCGATTCCGGCGTGTTTTGTGAAATGTTCCCGTTTGATATTGACAGTGACCGCATCAAAAACTTTGGCGCCAAAGGCATCATTTTATCCGGCGGTCCTGAAAGCGTTCATATTGAAAACAGCCCGCGGATTAATGAAGCGGTGTTTGAGCTTGGCGTTCCGGTGCTTGGCATTTGCTACGGCATGCAGGCAATGGCGGAGCGCTTTGGCGGTAAGGTTCATGCAAGCGACATTCATGAGTTTGGCGCGGCAAGTATCCGCTTAAATCAAGAGTCGGCGCTGACTCGCGGCATCGAAGATAGCAAAGACAGCTTAAGCGTTTGGATGAGTCACGGCGACAAAGTCATTGACGCGCCAAAAGGCTTTGAGATTATCGCCTCAACCCAAAGCTGCCCAATTGCCATTATGGCAGACGAATCGCGTCAGTATTACGGCTTGCAGTTCCACCCAGAAGTCACCCATACCTTGCAAGGTGAGGCGCTGCTTGGTCGCTTTGTTCATGAGATTTGCGGCTGCGCGGGTGACTGGACACCGGACAACATCATTGACTTGCGCGTTGAACAGCTAAAAGAGCAAATCGGCGACAAACAAGTCTTGCTTGGCTTGTCCGGCGGCGTTGACAGCTCAGTGGTGGCTGCGCTTTTACATAAAGCCATTGGCGACCAATTGACCTGCGTATTTGTGGATACTGGACTACTTCGATTGCATGAAGGCGACCAAGTCATGCAGGTATTTAGCGAGAATATGGGCGTTAAAGTCATCCGTGTTGATGCTGAAGACCGCTTTTTAACCGCACTTGCAGGCGAGACCGACCCTGAAGCCAAGCGCAAAATCATCGGCAAAACCTTTATCGACGTCTTTGCCGACAGCGCCCGCGAGATCAGCAATAGCAGCGACGGTCAAGAGATTGAGTTTTTAGCACAAGGGACGATTTATCCTGACGTCATCGAGTCTGCCAAATCGCACCAAGGCAAAGCCCACGTGATTAAAAGCCATCATAACGTCGGCGGCTTGCCCGATGATTTGGCGTTTAAACTGGTCGAGCCGCTCCGCGATTTGTTCAAAGACGAAGTCCGCAAGCTTGGTATCACTTTAGGATTGCCGCACAAAATGATTTACCGCCATCCGTTCCCAGGCCCCGGCTTAGGCGTTCGCATCTTGGGTGAAGTCAAAAAAGAATACGCGGATATTTTGCGCCAAGCGGATGCCATTTTTATGCAAGAGCTTGAAAAATCAGGCTGGTACGACAAAACCGCGCAAGCTTTTGCGGTCTTTCAGCCGATTAAATCAGTTGGTGTGGTCGGTGATGGTCGCCGCTATGCTTGGGTGATTGCCCTTCGCGCTGTAGAAACTGTGGATTTTATGACCGCGCGCTTTGCCCACCTGCCGTATGAGCTGATTGAGACGGTATCGAACCGAATCATGAACGAAATCAAGGACGTTTCGCGCGTGACTTATGATGTGTCAAGCAAGCCGCCAGCGACGATTGAGTGGGAATAATCAAAGTTTAAATCTTGCTCAGAAAGTAAAAACGCAGACTTTTAGTTTGCGTTTTTTTATACGGAACAATATTGTATTAAGCTATAAATTTAAGCATTTATTAACACAAGGACAGCCTGTGAAGCGCGCCTACTATTCAAGCTCAATAAAAGACTTTTTGATAGAATCTGAACACAGTATTTTAGGACAATTGACCGCAGGCCACAGCAATAGAACGCTTGAAGAGCTACAAATCAACGCTTGGAAAAAGCAAATTCAAGTATTAAAAAGTCAACTTAGTAATTTTTCAGGTCAGATTTATTTTGAATTTACTATTCCGAGAATGGGTAAACGGGTGGACAATATTATTATTATAAATAATATTGTTTTTATTGTTGAGTTCAAGGTTGCTGCTGGTGGCTACCAGAAACCGGCCATCGAACAAACAATCGACTATACCCTTGATCTTAAAAACTTCCATGAGGGCAGTCATCATGCCAAGTTAATACCATTATTGGTGGTGACAGATGCCAAAGATAGTCAGACGATGACGGATCATGCGGACATTATCAATCACCAAGATGTGGCTAAATCTAATCAGTTCAATCTAGCCCAAACGCTTGGCACGTTTATAAATGAAAATGAGTCCGCTATCGATGTTGCCTATTGGGAGAATTCAATTTACAAGCCTACACCGACGATTGTAGAGGCGGCGCAAGCCCTTTATAAGGGCCATAATGTCAAAGATATTACCCGATCAGATGCCGGCGCCATTAATCTGACAACAACAAATGAACAAATCAATCAAATTATTGAATACTCAAAACGCAATCACTCAAAATCAATTTGCTTTGTGACCGGTGTTCCTGGGGCTGGTAAAACGTTAGCTGGCTTGAATACCGCAGTTCAGCGTATGAAAGCTGATGAGGATGAGCATGCTGTTTTTTTATCAGGAAATGGCCCTTTAGTTGAGGTTCTACGAGAGGCATTGGCTCGAGATGCGGTGGCAACGTCCAAACTTCATGCTCAAAAGCTGACTAAAAAACAAGCCGCCATTAAAGCCAACGCGTTTATACAAAATATTCATCATTTTAGAGATGATAACTTAAAGTCGGATAACGCCCCAATTGAAAAGGTGGTGGTGTTTGATGAAGCCCAAAGAGCGTGGACGACAGCGCAAGCCTGCGCATTTATGAAAAGAAAAAAGGGTATTGAAAATTTTAATAAATCTGAACCTGAGTTTTTGATTGAGGTTATGAATAGGCATACGGGTTGGTGTACTATCATCTGTTTAATCGGGGGCGGACAAGAAATCAATACTGGTGAAGCTGGTCTTGAGGAGTGGATTCACGCTTTAAAACATCATTTTAGTCACTGGAATATTTATTATTCACACGTCATTCTTCAAAGTAATAATTATCTTAGATCTAAACCTATCAAGGATTGGCTGGCAAACAACGGCAACAGTAAATCTGAGCTGCATTTGTCAGTATCTGTCAGATCATTTCGATCAGAAAAATTGTCAGATTTTGTTCAAGCGCTGTTAGACTTAGATAAAGACGTCGCCAAAAGTATTTATACCCAAATTAAGGCAGATTACCCCATTGTCATTACCAGAGATTTTGAAACTGCTAAAAACTGGCTACGAAAGTCTGCAAAAGGTAGCGAGAGAATAGGGGTAATCAGCTCCTCGGGTGCCAAAAGATTACGGCCTTTAGGGATAGATGTCAGTCAAGGCATTTCGGCACCGAATTGGTTTTTGAATGACAGCAACGATATACGATCTTCTTATTTTCTAGAAGAAGTAGCGACAGAATTTGATATCCAGGGCCTTGAAATCGACTGGGCTTGTGTCGCTTGGGGAGGCAACTTTCATATAGAATCTAGTGCTTGGCAATACTTAAGTTTCAAGGGCACTAAGTGGCAGAGCATTAAGCAGCCAGATGCCAAAGAATTCCTGAAAAATACATACCGAGTATTATTGACTAGAGCCAGGCAAGGGATGGTTATCTTCATTCCTGAAGGTGACATCCTCGATCACACCAGACCCGAAAAATTTTATGAAGGTACTTGGGATTATCTTAAGTCGCTTGGTATTAAAGAAATTAAAGTTTAAATAAATAGCCGCTTGAAAAAGGCAGGGTTCTACAACAAGGACCCTACTCTTTATTGTTAGTGGTATAGCTTAATAAAATCTAAACCCTAACCAAAACCTTCCCCATCTTCTCCTTCTGAACCTTACCATCCACCGCTTTTTTAATATCTGCCAAATCAAAAATAGCTCCCGTAGGAAGGGTAAGCTTGCCGCTGACCGCGCGGTCAATCAGCTCTTGGATCAGCCGTTGTTTATTGGCAAATTCCATTTCTTGGCTGATCTTACTGCCCCAAAAGCCTTTTAAAATGGCCTGTTTAAAGATCATATCAGAAGGATTAAGCATCATGGGCTTGCCAGACATTGCACCAAATACCGCAAATGTTCCGCCAAAACCGAGTAAGGACAACAGATCGCCGCTGGCCTCGCCGCCGACCGCATCAACCGCCGCGCTGATGGGTGTATCTTGGGTGATCGCGCGCACCTTATCTTTCCAATCCTCGTTTGAGGTGTTGATATTGTGCTTTAAGTTCAACTCTTTAAGCTCGCTCAGGGCGCCTGCGCTGCGAACCAAATTGATGGTGTTGATGCCGCGAGCGCTCGCTAGCATTGCAAGTGATTTGCCGACCGCGCCATTGGCCGCGTTGTGGATGAGCCACTGCGCCGGTTGCAGGTTCAAAAACTCAATAAGCATCAAAGCGCTAAGCGGCATGGCAATCAGTTGCGCGGCCATCTCATCGGGAATGGTGTCGGGAATAGCAAAGACCATTTGGCTTGGTGCGGTAAAATACTGCGCCCACGTTCCTTGAACGCTTGCCGCCGCGACCTTTTGACCGACTGTTAAGCCTTTGACCTCAGTCCCTACCGCATCAATCACGCCGACCGCCTCAGAGCCGCCGATTGCTGGAAGTTTGGGTTTAAAGCCGTATTGACCGCGGATGGTCAATAGGTCATGATTGTGGATGGAGGCTAAAATCGTTTTAACGCGAACCCCAGTAGCTTTTGGTTCAGGTTTTGGGCGTTCGGTGACACTTAACACCTCAGTAGGATTGCCAAACTGCTCGTAGCTAGCGCTTTTCATTGTTTTATCCTTATTATTTTAATGGTGAAAGCCTTTACCGTAACAAGTCAAAGCCTTTAGTTGCAACGACCTTTTAGTGAATCGTGAGTCACCGCGCGTCATTATTCTTAGGAACAATCACCTCAAAATCTTCATTCACCATCGATTGCAGTAGCGGCGCGCCCTTATCATTGACCCGAAACAAACCAAATTCTGCATTTTCAAACGCCTTGCTATGACCTTCTTGAAAGAAAAATGCATTGGTTGCGATATAAATACTGCCGTCACGGATTTTGTAACGCAGGGCGATTTCATTATCAGCGGTATGGTTGGGCGTATCGGCAAGCCTTACAAAATGCCCAACGCGGTGCTTATCCAGACTTAAAATCACAAAGCCATCATAATGCCAAAACTGCTCAGGAAGGTTCGGGCGAAACCAAACGTCTTCCTCCAAATTACCCTCAATGTCCTCATCGGTCGCGGTCGTTTTGACCGATTGGCTAAGCGCTTCGGCAATGTCATCTTCAAGTTGATAATTGAGCGCCATATAATCGCCTTGAATGAGACTTCTCGGGTCAACGGGCGCAAGCTTTAGCAATACCACGCGACCGTTTGCCAGTTGCGACTCAAACTTGGCAATGGAAATATTGACCGCGCTTAAAGTAATAATCAGT
Organism: Psychrobacter sp. GTC18467; assembly: GCF_055397455.1. NCBI lineage: Bacteria > Pseudomonadati > Pseudomonadota > Gammaproteobacteria > Moraxellales > Moraxellaceae > Psychrobacter > Psychrobacter sp. GTC18467. The sequence continues at coordinate 1,340,498 of NZ_AP038920.1, read as the reverse complement.
CCAAGTAAGGCGGCAACAATTGCCAGTCCGCGCCGAGGGGTTGATTTGGAAGGTGTCAAAAGCTTATTTAAAAATCGGCTCATGGCGTACCTCCTTGAGCTTTTTGGTCTTTTTGACCTTTAAACCGCGGACTAAAAATCAGCGCCCGCAGTAACAAGCAGCCAAGGGCTAGAACAAGCAGCAGCGCCGATTTGATAAGTAAGGAGGTATCTAATTGATAATAATACCAAAAGACGTAACCGATCAGCGTTGCCATACTAAGCGCTTGCAGCAAACGCTCGCTATTAGCAAAGCTGACCGTGATCACAAGCGCAATTGCTAAGAGTCCTGATGCCCAAAAAGACAGCGTGCCAAGGGCGATAATGGCAATCATTGCAAGTAAAAATGGTAGCGATGAAATAGACATCGTATAGCGTTTAGCAAGTATCATTGCCGCTGCAATGCTGACCAGCGTCAATAATCCTTGCGATAGCATCAATATAACAGGGTCGGTCAGCTGCAAAACTGCTGAATTAGCATCTACGAGATCCCATACAATATCAATGAAAAATATCGCCGAAATCATTAAGAGGATTGCCGATGAAAAGCTGAGCGACCGCAAAACGGAGATGCCATTTGCCAAAAATTGTGGTGGCAACAAGGTCAATGATTTATGGGAAAAAAGCGTTGTGCTGATAAAAATGAGCGCAAGCAGCGCCAAACTGACCGCCGTTACGCCAAAAATACTTAATAAATAAAGCAAACTTGCCAGCATGATCGTGCAACTTACCAGCCGATAAAACAAGCTTGGCATAATTACCGTTAATATCAGCTCAACAACCATTAACCCGGCAACTCGAAAGGCTAAACTGTCCTGATTATCAACGATTGCCATGAGCCAATAGCCTTGAGCGCCGATCGCTAAACTTAATGCCAATCCTGTGACAAAGGGCGAGCTGCGGCTGGCATGAGTCAGCAAAACATAACCCAACGCGCTTAGCATTATGGCAACCGTCACAAAAAGCGCGGTCGATTCCCCAAAATCTAAAGCTATCAGCATTAATGCAATCGCCGCAAGCAACAACACACTGATCACCAGACCGCAAAGCCCAAAAAATAGCTGAATAAACCAAGGCGTGGACTCTAGGGTTAAGTCATCGTTAAGTTCAGCGGCTTTGAATTGCACAAAGGCGTTTGAGGTTGGGTCAATGAGCTTTGCCTCGACCAGTTTGTCGAGGGTTTCGGTCATATCAGCCGTCGTTAAATCTTGGCGCTCAAAAGGCATCATCACGATCTCCTTACGCGCAAACTTGCTGCCGATAAGCGCCGAAGCCAACCCACCGCAAGCGAGCTTATGATCAATAATATCGCCGCCATGACAAAAAGCGCTGCCATTTCCCAGTCAAAATCAAGCCACTTGGCACTCCAAACCATCACGACCGCAACGATCGCGGCGCAAAAATAGGTGAGCATCAATAAATTTAATCTGAGCCAATAAAAGTGATACCACAACACCCCAAGCCAAAGCAGCCAAATGACATGAGCAAGTAAGGTGTTGGCAAAATTGACCTCATTAATCGCGCTATTGCTGGCAAGTATCGTGGCAAATCCTGTTGTCAATAGCCCCACCAAATTGGTGCTCCAATGCAGATGAACGGGCGGCGCAATGAGCTTTTTTTCAGCAATATTTGCCGCTGGATTTATGCTTGGTAAGTGAGAGTCACGTGGAACAATCGATAAGTGCTCAGCAATCATAAGCCAAGCCAAAAACGCGAAACCGTTAATCAATGTCAGCAGCAGCATTTTGCTAAAAATAGGATTAATAATAAAAGCAAATGGCGCGATAGCAAACCATGAGCTTTGGGCATAGCTGACCATCACGGTCAAATTGATCAGCTCAAGCCAAAGCAGCCAAAGTATGGGAAAGCGGGCAATGAGTACCCAAGGAATAATCAGCACCGACCAAATGGCAAACAGCTGCCATGAGTCTGCGCCCGTTTGGTAAACTTGACCGACAAGCGCGAGCAGGGCGCCTGTAATCAGACTTGCCGCCAGCAGTAACAATTGCTGTAGCAACGAAGCTTTTTTTAGCCAAACGAGCGCCAAATAGCAAATGAGAGTGAACACCAACGCGCCTTCAACCAGTGCAAATTTGCCCATTTTGCCCAATTCAAGCCAGTTAAAGGCAATAAAAAATATCAGGCTAAAGGCAATAGCTATTACGCCTATGATGGTCAGCAGCCGCTCAAAAAACTGCCGCCACTCCTTAACGCTTGGGTAAATATGAAGCGCCATCGCTGCCTTTTCAGCAACTTTCGCAGGCAAGACCTCCGCATTAATTAACTGCTCAATGGTTCGCTTGGTCATCGTGCCACCCTTATCATGATGGAGATAAGGTTATCTTAGCGAGAATTAAGCGCTCGATTTGTCAAATAGTGTTAATTAACAATGAAATAAGCAGATTTCAATAACCGTCAATAAAACTCAATCCGGCTTAAAATATGCTCTTGAACCAAATACGCGCAAGCATAAGCGCTTGGCCAAGCCACCAAAAATGCCAATCCCCAAGAGTGCAGCAGCTCTATAAAAAAGCCGTCAACAAAGCCGACTTTAATCAGCATGAGCACGGTTGAGATAATCAGCGACATCATCAGCGCCATGAGCCCTGTAAACAGCAAACGATAATATTTGCGGTGGGTTCGGATTTTAAAGGGTTGTTTTGTCGTCATAAATATCGCCGTTTTCTAAGTCCTAATGACAATTACGCCATTGTTTAATCAGGATTTTACTGAATAAAGAATGATTATAAATGATAATCTGGCTAAAAAAGGTCAGAAAATGACGATAGCGTTTATTTTTTATGAGGGTAAATCAACCTCGCGATTGCCGTTTGAGTTTTCTTTTTAACACCCGCCGTTGCAATCGGCGCTGCAAGTTTTTAAGGCGTCGTCGCAGCGGTGAGCGCTTCCAAACGGTCGTTGGCATCAGCTCGCGACCTGAAGCGCTGGCTCCGGTATCAATGCGAAACTCTTCAGAATGTTGCGCTGCTTCCTCGGCAGGTAAGATTTTACCTTTTCGCCAACCGCCGTACCAATAAAGCCCTGCGCCCATCACCGCCGTTGCCACCATTCCGGCGGGGAACGACAGCCAAAGCGCGTCCTCGCCAAGCATCGGATAAAGCCCAAATGCAAATCCCAAGCGCACCGGATACATGGAGATAATCATCACAATCAGCGGCCAAATCACGTAGCCGTTGGAGCGCATCGTCCCGAACAGCACTTGAGCGATGCCAAAAAAAAGATAGCCCCAAGTCGCCACCAATTGAATATGCCGACCAATGGGAACGGCATCGCTGTCGCTGCCAAGAAATAGCCCAAGCGCCGCTTCATCAAAAATGGTCAGCACCAAGATGAGCGCTCCGGTTAACACTAGGTTAAAAATAAGCCCCCACTTGGTAATGTCAGGGACGCGGTTCCATTTATTGGCGCCGATATTTTGCGCCACCATCGCACTTGCCGCCGCGCTTAACGCCATGGCGGGCATCTGAACGTAAGTCCAAAGCTGCTGAGTGGCGCTATAAGCCGCGGTGGTTTGAACGCCTTCGCGGTTGATTAAAGTCAGCATCGTGAGCGCCGCCGATGAAATAACAATCATCTGAATCCCCATTGGCAAGCCTTTGGTAATCATTGATTTTAAAATCTGCGGGTCGGCACGTAAAAATTTCAGCTCTAGCAAACTAAGTGCAAGTACGGAGCGGCGCAAATATAAAGTGATGACCAAACCTACAAGCGCCACCAAGTTGGCAACCGCAGTGGCAAACGCTGAGCCAAAAATACCCCATTCAGGAAAAGGTCCAATCCCCAAAATAAGCACCGGCGATAACACAAGGTCAATCAGCACCGACAGCCCAATAAACCAAAGTGGCGTCGTCGAGTCGCCCGTTCCGCGAAGCGCCATCATGATAAGGGTAAAGGTTAAGGTTGCTGGCATGGCAATAAAAATTACCCGAAGATAAGTTAGCGCAAGCTCTGCGGCACTTGCCGGCGTTCCAAGCAGATCAAGCAGCGTGGGCGAAAACACCCAACCCAAAATCGCAATCAAAATACTCAGCGGAATGATGCTGCCAAGCGCCGTTCCCATGGTTTTTTTGACCATTAAAGGGTTGCGCCGACCCATCGCTTGACCAATCAAAATGGTCGATGCCATGCCAAAGCCAAAAATAAAGGAAATCAGGATAAACATCACGATATTGCCGTTTGCCGTTGCCGCAAGCGCATTTTCACCCAAAAACTGACCCACCCAAATGGCGTTGATTGAGCCGTTAAGCGACTGCAATGCCGACGACCCAAGCGTTGGCAAGGCAAATAACAGCATGGTTTTGGCGATTGACCCTGTGGTCAAATCACGCGATTTTTTTGGGGCGGCGGCAGCATCACTCACGGGTTATCCTTTTGCATTATTTATTGTTATTACTGATAAAAATTTTATTGAAGTAAATTTAGCGAAAGCCTTTATCATAAAGGACAATGCTAATGCCGTCTTTATTAGAGCTGTAATCTTAGCGGTTAACAGGGGTTACGATTTGAGGACTTTTGGTGTGACTTAAAAGGTAAGTCTAAACGTTGTCTTAGCCAATTTAAGCGGTAAACTAGATTTTTTTAGCTTTTTAACTATTAACTTTTAACTATCAATTTTTTAATTTATCAACTTTGAAAAAGGAAGATTTATGTCGCTTAAACGCTTAAGCGTTGCCGCGCTGCTCAGCTTGTCGGTAATCGGCTGCACCACGCCCAATCCCTTAACCATTAACGCCACCCAAAAACTGGTCAATTTTGAGCGCAGTAAATCAAGCCTTGAAACCAAAAGCTTAACGCTTAACTCTGGCGATAAAATAGCGTATTTAGAAGGCGGCAATTTAAACGGCGCGCCTTTATTGTTGATTCACGGCTTTGGCGGTAATAAGGACAACTTCACCCGAATTGCGGATAAATTGGGCGAGTATCATTTAGTGATTCCAGATTTGCTCGGCTTTGGCAATTCAAGCAAACCGATGGATGCTGATTATAGTAGCGATGCTCAAGCACGGCGATTGAATGAATTTTTACGCCAAAAAAACCTTAACAGCGGCATTCATATCGGCGGCAACTCCATGGGCGGTAGCATCAGCGTGGCGTATGCAGCCATGTTTCCAAAAGAGGTAAAAAGCTTATGGCTGCTTGATAGCGCAGGATTTTGGTCGGCAGGATTGTTTGAGCGCTATCAAAACGCAACGGCGGACAACAATCCTTTGGTCATTGACAACACCAAGCAGTATTTTGCGCTTTATCATTTGGTGATGAACAAGCCGCCGTTTATTCCAAAAACGGTGCAAGCGGTGTTTGCTCAGGACAACATTAATAACCGCGATTTACATAGCAAAATTATTGAGCAGGTCGTGACCGACAACGTCGAGGCACGCGCCAAAGTCATCACCGAGCAGCAAATCCCAACGCTTGTGGTTTGGGGCAAAGAGGATAAAGTCATCAAACCTGAAACGGCATATTTAATGAAGCAGCTTATGCCGCATGCCAAAGTGCTGTTGATGCCGGACGTTGGTCACGTGCCGATGATTGAGGCGGTGAATCAGACGGCGGCGGATTATAAAGAGTTTCGGGCGGAGATTGGTAATTAACGCTAAATCAACAACTCAGCTTCCTTAAAAAAACTGACCGCTGTATTTGGCAACCAGCTTAAATCAAACTTTTTATCTTGATAGGTTAAAAAGCCAATATGACCGCCGTGAGCCGTATCAATTAATGTCACTTGGTCGGAAACGTCGCCGGATGTCGCAGTGACCCCCAAAAACGGGTCATCTTTGGCACTAATCATCAAGGTTGGCTTGGCAATATGAATCAAATGCGGCAGTGCAGATGCTTTATAATAATAATCATTTGCCGAGCGAAAGCCATGACGCGGGGCGGTAAAAATGTTGTCAAAATCGCTCATTCGCCGCGCTGATTTAATCGCCGCGATTTCATCCTCACTTAAATCATTGGCAAGCGCTTTTTCAATGATGGGATTAAGCAAATAGGGCGTATAAACGCGACGACCCAAAAAACGCTCCATGGCAAGCGACGCGGAAAGCAAATCAACGGGCGCAGACGCCACAACCGCCGCTTTACAAATGGCATCATCGCCAAAATCGCTCATGTATTTTGCAAGCGCATTGCCACCAAGCGACACGCCAACGGCGAAAATCGTTCGGTAGCTTTGGGATAAATGGCGCAGCGCATGGTCAATTTCAGCGGTGTCACCGGCGTTATAAAACACGCGACCTTTAACCGGAACGCCGCCGCAGCTGCGAAAATGAACCACCACAAAATGCCAATCTTGAGTTTGCGCCGCCTTGGCAAGAACCCTTGCATAATGGCTTTGGCTGCTGCCTTCCATGCCGTGAAACAAAACGAGCAGCGGCTTTTGAAATTGATTTTCGCTTAATTGAATGTCAGCAGTATCAACAAAATCGTAAGCCACTTCGCTTTCATTGAGCGAGTCTTTGACCAATTCGCGGCGATAATTTGGCGAGGTTGGGGCGATAAACTTGGGTAAAATGGTTTGCAAGTGCGGATTGGCCAGCCAAAACGGCGGTTTAAACGGTTGGTAATTAAAACTTGTCATAAATAGTTGCAGCTTTTTGGTTGTTTTTAATTGTTAAAAGTTTCACGTGAAACTTAACTTTTTTAATTTGGCGTTTAAAAATTTATTAAAGGTTAAATGATAGCTTAATCCTTATTTTCTATGCTTTGCTTGCTATTATTTTCAGTCACTTTGCCGTAAATGCCTAAGTTTTCTTGAAGCTCGGCGATATGTTCATTGGCAATCGTCACTGGCAGCTGAACCGTTTGGCCGTAATTGACCTCGCCAATTGTGCCGCCCAATTGCGCGGCAATATAGCGGCACTGGGCTTCATCGGCAAAATCCGTTTCAATCATCAGCATTGATTTGGGAACAAATTCAACCAATTGCATTTCATCAACCGCCAATTGCGCTGATGCCGCATAAGCTCGCGTGAGACCGCCTGCGCCAAGTTTAATGCCACCAAAATAGCGAACAACGATGATAATTGCGTTGCCAATGGCTTTATGCTGCAACACATTTAAAATTGGTCGACCCGCCGTGCCGTTTGGTTCGCCGTCGTCATCAAATCCCGCGCTTGTGGTGTTGTTTGGGTCACCGATGATATATGCCCAGCAGTGGTGGCGAGCATCGGGAAACTCAAGCCTTAATTGTTCCACATGAAACATTGCGGCTTCACGAGTGGTCACCGGATAGGCAAAGGCAATAAATTGCGACTTTTTTATTTCCAAATCGGCGCGGACAGCTCGTTTTAAGGTTTGATAGCTCATAGCACATCGTTTTCATAAGTTAGGAATCGTTCAGCTTAATAGGGCAACTATGCTAAACTTGCGGCAAGTTAGGTCAGGTTTTGACCTATAATTTTTTAGTTTTTGAGTCATCATTATGATAACAACGGATGGGCAAATCAATGCGCTTAGATAAATTAATCAGTAAGGCCACCGAGCTGTCTCGAAAAGAGGCCAAAAAAATCCTTCACGCCGGCGAAATTACCGTCAATGATGAGGTGGTCAAAGACCCAGGGCTGCATATCGACATTTTAAATGATGAGGTGCTTTGGGTAGGCGAGCCGCTGTCGGTCGCGACCGGCAACCGCTATATTTTATTGTATAAACCTGAAGGCTTTGAATGTACCCTCAAAGCCAAAGAATATCCTATCGTCACCGAACTGATTGCCGTTCCTGAATTGCAAAGCTTGCGAATGGCAGGACGTTTGGACGTGGACACCACAGGGGCGCTGATTTTAAGTGATGATGGTCAGTTTTTGCACCGAATCACCAGTCCTAAGCACGAGCATCCCAAAGTTTACGCGCTCACTTTAGCTGACCCGATGGACGCCGATGCGCAAGCTGATGCGATAAAGCAAGTGGCAAAGGGCATTTTACTTGATGGCGACTATGAGCCAACCAAACCGGCTACTCTTGAATTTATTGATGAGACCCACGCCAAACTGACCTTAGTTCAAGGAAAGTATCACCAAGTGAAGCGCATGATGGGCTATTTTGGCAATAAAGTGATTGAACTTCACCGCGAAAGCATTGGCAATATTACCCTTGATGGTTTGGAAAAAGGCGACAGCCGCTTTTTATCAGATGAAGAAATCAGCCAATTTTAAAATGGTGAGTTTAAAAATACTTAAAATTAAACTGTTTCTCGGGTCTTAATATTTGGTAGCCAAATTGCAAAATTAGCTTAGTTTGGGTTAAAAATTAGGTCAGTTATGCTACAGTCGATGTCTATTTTAATCTACCTTTTTGCATAATATAAAATTTTGCGGTAAAAACTTTTAAAAGTTCTTAATGATTAATCGTATTGATGGTTATCCATTTATCAATGACTTTTAAATCGCGCCGCTAAATTTTTTGCAAACTAAATCATGATATTTAAAATGATAACTCGATAGGATTTGCTGTGAAACGACCTGAATTAGCCCTAACTCCTCTTTTTGCGGCGCTGCTGGTGACCAGTGCTTGCGCTCAGCCAGCGCCAACAAAAGCGCCAAAGGCAACTCAAAAAACGGCTTCCGCGACGACAAGCTCAGCAGTCAGCCCTGCCATTGATAGCAAATTGCGCCAAGTTCTCAATCAGGCCGGAATTAAGGCGCAGATTTTAAGCATTACCCCATCAAAACTGCCCAATATGTACCAAATTAGCCTTGCCGGTCAGCCACCCCTCCACATGACCGGCGATGGCAAATACGTCATCCAAGGCGAGCTGCAAAAAAATCCAAGCCCGAAGCGCAATAGCCAAGTGCCACCAAGAGCAAGTAGCGCTCAGCTCGGAGAACCCATCACCGCGACTGCTAAAAAAGTGCTGCTTGATAACATGAGCGCCCTTAAAAATATCAGCAGTAAAAACCCGTTTTTTTATACCGCTGTTCCTGGGGTGATTTGGGGCGCATCGCTTGAGGGCGTGCCATTTTTGGTGAGCGATGATGGTGCTTATATCACCGACGGCGAGATTGCGGTCATTCAAAACGGTCAATTTACTGGCCTTGATGACACCTTTGAAAAGCGTAAAAACCAAGCGGTCTTTAAAACGCTTGATGAGTCGCAATTGATTACGTATCCGGCAACGGCGCCGGAAAAAGCGGTTGTTTATATCGCAACCGATGTTAATTGCCCGTACTGCCGAAAATTTCACCATCAAATCCCTGAACTCAATAAAAAAGGCGTCACAGTAAAAGCGATTGGCTACCCAATTTATGAGCAGTCGCCGCAGCAAATGCGCGCCATCTGGTCGCAAAAAGGGGATAGCGCCCGCAGGCTTGCGCTTGATAACGCGATGCTTAAAGGTCAAATGCCAACCGCAACTAGCAGCACCGACTTTGTCACCCCAAACCGCGATAAAGCAGCAGGACTTGCGGTGGTGGCAACGCCGGCGATTTTCCGCGCCGATGGTGAGCTGTATCAAGCAAGCTTTGACAGCCCTGAATTTTTGCAGTTTTTAGGGATTCGTTAGTTTTTAAACCATGATTTAAAAAGCTTTCAGTTAAAATTTTGCATTAAAAAACCGCCTTGATTGATGGCGGTTTTTTTATTCATACTATTTTTTATGAATTCCGATTATGGCTATTCTGGCAACGTCACGTCGACGATTTTCCAAGTGGTAAAGCCTTGCCGCGCCAACTCAACAGTCACCGGATAGCCTTTGACCACACCGCTGATGGTAAAGCAATTGATGCCGCAATAGTGAAGTTCAGGCTTACCGGCATCCGGCGCTGCTTTTGCCGTTTCGATGCGCTGAGCTTGGTTGTTCATCACCAAATTAACTTGTTTTTTTATCACCGCATCAATGTCGCCGCGCTCGATAATCATATCGCGGATGAGGGTTTTTAAATTAATTTGGTTACTGGCAATTGCCCAAGCTGCCGCCAGCTCTTTGGTGGCGTTGTTGGCTTGACCTTGAGTGCTGACGATTTTTTCGACGTTTTGCGGGGTGATAGCGCCATCAACGGCTTGCTCGATAAAGCCATTTGCCGCTTGGGTTAACGGCTCGCCGCCAAGTTCCACCACCGCCGGATACTGCTGAAGGGTGTTGGCAAATTGGTTTTTTAATTGCGATTTGACGCTAGGGTTGAGCAGTTCATAATCAATTGCCGCCGCAATCACCGCGCCATTTTTATCGTCAAAAGCATTTTTAAGCTGATAAGCGCGATAATATGGCGATGCGGCAAAAATCGCCACCAAAATCACAATCAAAATCAGCAGCAGCGAGGTCAGCTTTTTCATAACATTTATTCCTATTTTTACCTGCGCCGCTTTTTTATTGGGCAAAAAAACGGTGACTCTTAAATCAAGATTGCGGTCAAAGCAGGAGCTAAATCTTATCATGACTGCCAAAAAATCGATATAAAAGAAATTTGCTAAAAACCATATCAAAGCCTGCAAAAATATCTGTCAGTTAAGTCTTGATAATTGTGATTGTCATCACCATTAACAGCGCAAACTTTTATTAATTGATTTGGTTAGCAAGTTTCTCGCCACCCAACTTTAGCAGCGCCGCCCCGATGATTTTGACCGGTTTCACGTGAAACTTCTTATGAGGTCTGCGGCAACTTATCATTTGCAAGGGGATAAAGGCGGCAAGCTTTGATGACAAGAGGAGAGACCATGAGTAAGCGCGATTTTTATGAGGTGTTAGGGGTCAGCAAAACGGCGGATACCAAAGAAATTAAGCGAGCTTACCGAAAACTGGCGATGAAATATCACCCTGACCGCAACTCGGACGACCCTGATGCTGAAGAAAAGTTTAAAGAAGCATCGCTTGCTTATGAAGTATTGAGCGATGATAACAAGCGCTCGGCGTATGACCGAATGGGGCATGCAGCGTTTGAAAATGGCATGGGCGGCGGCGGCTTTGGTGGTAGCGGCTTTCAAGATATTTTTGGCGACTTGTTTGGACATTTTGGCGGCAACTTTCAGGACATTTTTGGTCAAGGTCGCAGCAACTCATCAAGGCCACGCCGCGGCTCAGATTTGCGCTATGTGATTGAATTGACCCTTGAAGAGGCGGTTCGCGGCTGCAAAAAAGAGATTACCTTTAGCGCACCGGCGCCTTGTGACACTTGTAATGGCAAAGGCACCAAAGACCCCTCCGACGTGGTCACTTGCCAAACCTGTCACGGCTACGGTCAAGTGCGAATGCAGCAAGGCTTTTTTGCCGTTCAGCAAACGTGCCCGCACTGCGGCGGCAGCGGTAAACAAATCAAAAATCCTTGCTCAGATTGTCAAGGCAGCGGCGTTAAAAACAAATCGCGAACCCTTGAAGTGACTATCCCTGCAGGCGTTGACGATGGCGACCGCATCCGCTTGAGCGGTGAGGGCGAAGCGGGCGGCGCTGGCGTTCAAAATGGCGATTTGTACGTTGAAGTTCGCATCAAGCCGCACGAGGTCTTTAAACGTCGCGGCGCTGATTTGTACATGGACGTTCCGGTGAGCATTTCAGATGCCGCCCTTGGCAAAGAAGTGGAAATTCCAACCCTTGATGGCAAAGTCAAAATCCGCGTTGCTGAAGGTACCCAAAGCGGTAAAATGCTTCGCGTTCGCGGTAAAGGGGTCACGCCAATTAAAACCACCATGAAAGGCGACCTCATTTGCCGAATCATCGTTGAAACGCCGGTCAACTTAAACCAAGAGCAAATTGAGCTGCTGCGTAAATTCCAAGATACCCTTGATGGTGACGGTCATCATCAGCAGTCGCCGCATAAAAAATCGTTTTTTAAAAAAATTGGCGAATTGTTTGATTAAGCCTTAAAGCAAAATTGTTATCGCTGACCCAGAAGTTTCATGTGGAACTTTTGGGGTTTTTTGTTTTCTTATTTTTTTTGTTTTTTAAAAACCATTTAAGCTCGTAAAAAGAACAACGCCGCCATCAAGCAAGCGCTTTAAAATTTCATGATATGATATCAGCAGCAACGATTCTTTTTTGAAAACTACTTTTTTAAGGAAAACCAGTGATGACGACGACCGATAATAATGACCAACAAACCCTTGCCATCGGCATTATGGGCGCCGCAGGGCGAATGGGGCGAATGCTGATTGAAGCCGTTTTTGATGATCCTAACTGCCATTTGAGCGCGGCAATTGTTCGCGCTGACTCAAGCTTGATTGGTAGTGATGCCGGTGAGGTTGCCGGAATTGGTAAAAAAAATGTTGCCATTTCGGGCGACTTAAATGCGGTCATTGATGACATTGATGTGCTGATTGACTTTAGCTTGCCCGATGCGACCGCCGAGATGATGCAAATTTGCGCCAAGCACGGTGTGGCGATGGTCATTGGAACGACTGGCTTTAATGAACACCAAGAGCAAATTTTAAATGACGCCAGTCGCCAAATTCCTATTGTTTACGCCGGAAACTATTCAACGGGCGTTAATTTATCACTGAAATTGTTAGAAATCGCCGCCAAAGCGTTTGGCGATACCGCCGACGTTGAGGTCATTGAAGCGCATCATAAGCATAAAATCGATGCGCCGTCCGGAACGGCATTTATGATGGCAGAGGCGGTCGCAAATGCTCGCGGTCAACACTTAAAAGACGTTGCTGTTTATGGCCGTGAAGGTCAAACCGGCGCGCGTAAGCAAGGCAGCATCGGCATTCACGCGGTTCGCGGCGGCGAAATCATTGGCGACCATACGGTGATGTTTATTGCCGATGGCGAGATGGTCGAAATCACCCACAAAGCGCGCTCGCGGATGACTTTTGCGGCAGGCGCGGTTCGTGCGGCGGTTTGGCTTAAAAATCAGCCATCAGCCCGCTATGACATGCAGGACGTTTTGGGATTAAACGATAAAAAATAAGCGTTGGTAACAGTGAGTGAAATGGGTGAGGGTAGCCATGCAAGTTTTAAAATCACTTATGAAAAACAGGACTTATCAAGCCGTAGCATTTTCGCTGCTGGCGGTTACGGCAATGCTAAAACCTGCAAAAGCGACAAGCCCGCAAACCTTTGTCATTGACTCTTATGGCGGTACGGCTCTCATTGCGCCCGTTCAACAGCTGCTCAATCAACACCCAAACGGCGGTCGCGTGATAAGCTATCAAGACAAATTGATTGTCACCACCACCGCTGACAATTACCAAGCGGTCAAAAACCTGCTTTCGCAAATTGACCAGCAGCCAAAGCCCTTAATCATTAACGTCCGCGTTGGCGGTGATAGCCGCCAATTTGGTCAAGTCAACCAAGCTCAAGTTATTATCAATCAGCGCGGCATTTCTGCTCAAGGCGGCGCTTATCAGCAGTCAAACCAAGCGCAGTCCAGCCAGTCCTACCAAGTGCAAACCTTATCCGGCTATCCGGCAAGTATCAGCACCGCAACGTTACTGGCGCTATCGCCGCAGCCGCTCAATCAACCCCAGTTTGGGCAGCTTGGAGCTCATCAAATCGTCATTAATCAAATTGGACTGGTTACCGCCGCGCAAGGCATTAACGTCATTCCAAGACTGCTGAATAACAACCAAGTTGAAGTAACCCTTCAGCAAAACAACGATAAAGTGATTAAAGGCTCAAGATTTAGCTCACCAATGATTCAGCAGCAAGCCTTGTCAAGCTCACTTATTGTTTCACGTGGAACTTGGCAAAAAATCGGCGATATTCAACAAAATAAAAACATTAGCCAATCAACGTTTGGCAAAAGCGGTCAATTTTCGCAAACCAATAGCACGCCCATTTGGCTAATGGTTCAATAGTTTTTAATAGCAAAAAGTAAGTACAAAAAAAGCGCTGATATCACCAGCGCTTTTTATTTTCAAACCTTTATTTAATCAAAAGCTTTAACTAAAACTTTTAGTCAATATAAACCACATCCAGCGGCGGGAAGCCGTTAAACTCAACTGAGGAGTAAGAGTTGGTATAAGCGCCGGTGGTCAGCCAATAAATTTTATCGCCGATTTCAAGCTCTTCTGGCAATTGATAGCCGGCTTCTTCGTACATGATGTCGGTCGAGTCACAAGTTGGGCCCGCCAAAACCACCGTGCCTTCATCGGTTGAGGTTTCCATTTTTGGGGTATAAACCGGATATTTAATCGCCTCGCCAAGCGTTTCAATCAACCCTTGGAACAACCCAACATCGGTATAAACCCAGCGCGTCAAATCGGTATCTGATTTTCGCGAAATCAGCACCACTTCACTGACCAAAACGCCCGAACCACCAACCAATGAGCGCCCCGGCTCAAGAATAATGTCCGGCATGTCTTCATCGCTATAATCATCAGTCAAATAGCTTTTGATTTCTTCAGCATAAACCTGAATTGGATTGACCTCACTGATATAATTGGTCGGAAAACCGCCGCCCAAATTAATCATTCGCAGCTTAATGCCTTCTTCATTGAGCATCCAATCAAACATATATTTGACCTTAGCCAAGGCATCATCCCAAGCAGCCACGTCTTTTTGCTGACTGCCCACGTGAAACGAAATGCCATAAGGGTCAAGACCAAGCGCCTTGGCTTGAATGAGCAAATCAATTGCCATGTTCGGGTGACAGCCAAATTTGCGCGATAAGGGCCACTCCGCCGTTTCTGAACCTTGAACCAAAATACGAACAAAAACCTTTGAGCCGGGGGCAAATTTGGCAATATTTTTTAAATCCGCTTCAGAATCGGTGGCAAACAAGCGAACGCCTTTATCAAAGGCATATTTCACATGGTCGGCTTTTTTGATGGTGTTGCCGTAAGAAATCCGCGAGCCGTCAACGCCGCAACCAAGGACGCGGTCAAGCTCATAAATGGAGGCGCAATCAAAGTTTGAGCCCAAATCGGCAAGTAAATTAATCACCTCAACCGCAGGGCTTGCCTTCATCGCGTAATGAATTTTGGCGGTCGGAAACAGCTCAACCATCTCATGGTATTTGGTTTTGATTCGGCTTAAATCCACCACCAAAAATGGCGTGGGACGACCTTCAGCCGCTTTGGTGAATTTTTGCCAGCTGCTTGCATCAAAGTATTGGTCAATTTTAATCATCGTTATCAAAACCTTTTGGTGGTCAGAAAAAAGAAGCCAAAATTATTAGATTGCTCAAATTTTAAGCAAAATAATGGAGAAGTCAATCATGGATAGTTTGGGGCAGTAATTTTCCCGCTAGACGTTTACCGGCTGAGCCGATTTTACCTCATCAAGCTTTTCACGAGCTTTAATGACTTTTTTTACCTTATCCCGCGCCCGCGACTGCTTAAGCCTTGATAAATAATCCACAAAAATGACGCCGTTTAAGTGGTCCATTTCGTGCTGAATACAAACGGCTAAAAGTCCGGTCGCTTCCATGTCGATTGCCTCGCCATTGCCATCAAGCGCTTCAATTCGCACTTTAGCGGGTCGCTCAACCTTATCATAAACCTCAGGAACAGACAGGCAGCCTTCTTCATAGGGCTGAGTTTCGTCAATCAGCGGTGTGACTTTCGGGTTGATAAACACCATAGGCTTGTCCTTATCTTCGGACAAGTCCATCACAATGACCTGAACATGACGGTCAACTTGAGTTGCCGCAAGACCGATGCCTTGAGCGTCATACATGGTTTCAAGCATGTCCTTGATAAGGGCTTTTATTTCCTCATCAACCACCTTCACGGGGGCGGCAAGGGTTCGAAGTCTAGGGTCAGGGTAACTTAAAATAGGAAGAACGGCCATTGGGCTCACCTTTTTGAGTAACATTGGCAAATTTGGCGCAAATCCGCGCTAAAACTTGGCATATTATAAGATAATTGCGGTCAAAAGTAATGATTATCAATGGCTCACTACGATATGAAACATTTTTATTTATTGCTTTAACATCGCAGGTAAGTAAAAATAGCCATAAAAAAAGACCTTAAATTGGATTAAGGTCTTTTATTACGCTAAAGGTTGCCCTTAAACATGGCGTTTGTTCATCACAAACTCATAAATGAACAACAAAATAATCGCCCCAATCACGGAAAAGATAAGACCGGTAAAGCCGCCATCAGCATTGATTCCCACCATACTGGCTAAAAAGCCACCAATGAGCGCGCCGACGATTCCTAAGACGATGGTCATAATCCAGCCCATGGGGTCGTGACCGGGTTTAATGGCTCGCGCTAAAAGCCCAGCAACCAGACCTACGATAATCATCCAAATAAATCCCATAATCGTTCTCCTACCACTTCAATCATTTAATTTTTTATAAGTTTTAATTTTAAATTTATAAGTTTTGAATCAGCTTGAGTGCTACAACAAGGCAGCTATCATCTGATTTGATAAGCTTATTGTAGAATTAATTGCGGTCAAAAAATAATCGAGAAGTGTTAGCTGTGTATGGGCTATGTGAGAAAAAATCGATAATTGCTACCGTGTGACTAGGTTCGGTAAAGGATAAGTTAATAAAGTAGCGGCTTGAAAATTTACGTAACGAAAGCGCTGATTGTTACTCCTAATCAGCAAAAAAAAGCGCCAAAGTTAGCAGTTGGCGCTGATTTAGAATGGTTAAAACAGTAAAAACTTTAGAAATTAAGCGTGACTGGATTTTGCAAGTCTGCTTAATAAGCGCTGATGAATGCCCTCAAAGCCGCCGTTTGACATGATAATAATGGCATCTCCAGATTGGGCATTTTCGGCTAACTGCTCAATGATGGCGTCCGTTGAACTTAATACTTGCTGCGGATTGGCAACGTCCGCGCCCAAAATAACCTCTTTAAGACCCCATTCAAGCCCCGCAGGTTCAAACCAAATGGCGCTATCGGCAAGGCTTGCAGATTCCGCCAAATCATCTTGGTGAATCCCCATTTTCATGGTATTGCTTCGCGGTTCAATCACCGCCCAAATTTTGCGACCATTAAGTTTTTTCTTAGCGCCATCAAGGGTAGTGGTGATTGCCGTGGGGTGATGGGCAAAGTCGTCAAAGACCATGATGTCGTTCACCGTGCCAAGATGTTCCATCCGCCGCTTAATGCCAGCAAAGTTGCTCAGCGCCTCGCAAGCTTTATCAATACTGACGCCCACGTGAAACGCGGCAGCTATGGCAACCAAAGCATTATTGACGTTATGATTGCCGCTCATTTCCCAAGTCACAAGACCTTGGTTTTGATTGCTGTCATTTAAGTTATTCTCACCATGAAATTTGACCAAAAACTGGCTGCCATCATCGCGGATGAGTTGCGCTTGCCAGTCGCTGGTTGGATTTTGCTCAAGCTTTGATTTGGTTTCAGTCGCAACTTCCGTTCGCCAAACCGGTGTCCAAACGCCTTTGGCAAGGGTGTCCTCAAGGCTTGGGGTTTGGTTTGGCATGATGATTTGACCGTGACTGGGAATCATGCGAATCATATGGTGAAACTGAGTTTGAATGGCGTTTAAGTCAGCAAAAATATCGGCGTGGTCAAATTCTAAATTGTTTAAAATTGCCGTTCTTGGGCGATAGTGAACGAACTTTGAGCGCTTATCAAAAAACGCCGAATCGTACTCGTCCGCCTCAATAACAAAGTAGCCCGTGGTTTTATCATCAGTATTGGTGCCCAAATGACTGCTGTGCGCAAAGGCATGTTGCAAGCGCTCATCATCGGTATTCACAAGGGGCACGCCGCCAATTAAAAATCCACTATCAATTCCTGCAAATTGCAAAATCCAAGCCAGCATCGTTGTCGTCGTGGTTTTGCCATGCGTTCCGGCAACGGCCAACACGTGGCGCGATTGCAGCACTTCTTCGGATAAAAATTGTGGTCCTGAAGTGTAGCGAATGTCGGAATTGAGCAAGTATTCAATGACCGGCATTCCGCGTTTCAGGGCATTACCAACCACCACCAAATCAGGCTTTGGCGTTAAATGCTCAACCAAATAGCCCTCAAGAATGGAAACGCCCGCATCTTCAAGCTGAGTGGACATCGGCGGATAAACATTGGCGTCAGAGCCGGTCACCGTATGCCCAAGGCTTCGCGCCAAAAGCGCCAATGACCCCATAAATGTCCCACAAATTCCTAAGATATGAATGTGCATCAATCGCGCTCGCTGTAGTCAAAAGGCAAAATAATAACCGCCTCATTGTAATGTAAAGCGCAAAACTTCGCCAATGAAAATCCTTGCCCTCAATTTTTTGACATAAAAAAAGCCTACAAGGTAGGCAAGAGGGTCAATAACTAAGCGGTAATGAACGTTTTTTTAAGGTTGATAAGGACTATTTTCGAGATAACGTAAAATCAGGATTGGGCTTTTTGTCCTTACCAAACATCACCAAATGGTTATCTTGAATCTCAAACGACTCAATCGATTGGTCTTCATAGGCGATGATGATTTTATTATTGTCTTGCCGGTAAACGCCCGACTCAGAAAGTGGTGCTTTTGGGACATCCGGCGCCTCAAAAACGCTGGTTTTAATCACCGAGCCATCAGAAAATAAGTTTAAAGTGACATTTATCCCTTCACAAAACGAGCAAGGCAACATCCCTTCATAATCACCAATTAAGGTTGCATGTAAGGAGTTTTCGCTACGGTTGTCCATCGTGGCTAGATTTTGAGCCGGATTGTCATCGGTTTTGGCAGCGGCAAGTAACGACTGACCACGAGTTTCAGGGGCAGGGCTTGCCCCTAAGCTTGGTAAGCGCTCATCAGCGTCATGGTTAGCAGTGTCAGCAAGGTGGTCTTGTTGGGTTGCCGCTGCCGTAGATTCTACCGCTTCATCTGCCTTTGAATCGACCATTGAAAAGGTCGCCGACTGGCTATCACAACCGGTCAACCAGACTGACCCTAACAGTATCGAAGCCGCTGTAAGAAGTTGGCGCTTTTTTAAGCCTTGCCAACCGCTTACCGTTAAGGGGGCTTTGATGCTAGGTACTTTGCTACTTAAAAGTGCAAACCGAGCGGAAATAAGGTTTTTTATCATAACTTAACTGACTGCTATCAAGCTGCCACCGCGCCGCTTGCAGGTTTATCGCAAAAGCAAGTACAGGAGTAAGGTAAACGGTGGCTTTAAAAAGAAAGGCTATTAGATAACGCTGAGAGCTACCAACCATCAGCAGCTTTTAGTCCAAATGCTAATAAGCCCTACATCCGCTTAAGATAGCAAAATTTGCTTTTAACACTGTAAGCGTTTGTTATACTAAAGCAGTCTTTTGCAAGAAAATCGTGAATGCCCAGTCAATTATTTTGGCAGTAAGTGATTGATTATTAACCACTATTAAATTACTACTTAGTTTGCTTTGATAATTCGGAAGAATAATAGCCCATGAATGATAAGTAAGATTAAAAAGAAAATCAGCGCTTGCTCAGGAATGCTCAGTCCCAAAAAGCGCCACTCAACAAGGGCGCACTCACCCGAGCCGGACAGCACTTCGTGAAGCACTTGCTGCAAAGGCAAGGTGTCAAGCCAATAGTCAAGACCAGGACCACAAGAGGGCACTTGGTCAGCCGGCAAGTGCTGAAGCCAAATGTGGCGCGCGGCAACCCCTACCGACCACAAAATCCCTGCAAAACTGCCCACCCAAAGCAGTAGCCTTGCCCACATGGCTTTTGGGTTAACCACCGCAGCAATCAGCGCAAAAACCCCCATCACAATTAAGCCGACCCGTTGAAAGACGCAAAGCGAGCAGGGCGCAAATCCCATATAACGCTGTAAAAACAGCAGCGCAAAGCCCATTCCTAACAGGGCAGCAGCGGCTAACAGCCAGTTTAAATTGCGGTAAGTCAATCGGGACATTGAAACTCTCTTTTTTTGGACTTAATCTTTTTAGGGCTTGAGTAAATTTTTGCCAAGCTTAATTAGCGATACTGCTGTAAAAAGGTGTTGAAATCCTCAGTGTCGGCAGCTTCAAGTTCGGCTTGCTGAAGTAGCGATTTTTCAACCAAGACCTCATATTTGGCTTGGTCTTTTGGACTGAGCGTTTGTTTTAATAGGCTTTGCTTGTGCTGATTGGCAAGCGTTGCCCCAAGCTGCCACATTCCGCCCAAGCGTTTGCTGTCATCCATCACTTGCGCTGAAATGGTCGAGTCGCTGTGACCGGCCTTGCCTTGCATTAGGGCAATGGCGGTTCGGTAGTCGTTGCCGCCATGATAAGCATCAAGGAGCGCCGCGAGCGGTCGCATTTGAGTTAAGTGCTCAAGCATCCAATCTTGCAATAGCACCTTTTTGCCGCCTGCCAAAATCTGCAGACCCTCAAGACGACCTTGATTCACAACGCGCTCAACGTTGATTGCAAGCTCTTCTTCTTCGTCAGGAAGCAATAGCGGCGAGTCACTTAGCAAACAATACAGCGCCATCACTTCTAAAAAACAAGCACTGGATAAGCGAATGCCAATGTCGCTATACGGGTCTAAATCAATCGCTCGAAACTCCACATAAGCAATGCCGCGCCGCTCTAAAGCTTCGGTTGGCGCTTCGCCGCGCTCGGTGATTTGTTTGGGGCGAATCGGGCTATAAAACTCATTTTCAATTTGCAAAATGTGGTCATTAATTTGAATCGGCGAGCCGTTTTCATCCTCAAGACCGAGCGCTTTAAAGCTGTCGTGTGGCGTTTGAATGGCGCGTCTTAGCCCTGCCACATATTCCGGCAAATGATTGTAGCGAATATCAAGCGACTCTTGAACGCTGTTGGTATAGCCAAGCTTGCCCATTCGCAGACTGGTGGCAAACGGCTTATGATAGGTGCGCTCGTTTAATAATTCCAAATCATGGTTGCGACCTTCCACAAAGCTTGCGCAAACGCTCGGACTTGCCCCAAGCAAATACAGCACAAGGCTGGTTAAGCGCTTAAAGTTACGAATCAGCCCCAAATACTTGTCATTTTTAAAGTTTGAGAGCCGCTCATTATCGTGGCTATGTTGAGCGTCATTTTGCTTATTTTCTTCGGCAAGCCAGCGCGAAAATAACTCATCACCAAAGGACAAATTATAATGCAGCCCTGCAATGGCTTGCATCCGCCGACCATAGCGGATGCCAAGACCACTTCGGTAAAGCGTCTTTAACCGACCTGAATTCGATGTGCCATAATCAGCCAGCGGAATGTCCTCATCGTTAGCCGATTTAATACACGGCATGGACAAAGGCCACATCAACTCATCCTCAGGAAGCGCTTGATAAACCAAAACGTGGAGCTGTCGCAGCATGGCAAGCGTATCTTTTGGCGTGCTTTTTGGCTCGGTAATCAGCTCAAGTAAGTTTTCCGCATAATCGGTGGTGATAAACGGGTGGGTCAGCTTTGAGCCAAGCTTTTTGGGATGAAAAGTCTTTGCTAAGTGACCATCAGCGAGCACCCGAAGCCCTTCTTTTTCAATACCGCGCAGCATTCCGGCTAATAGGGACGCTGTTAGCCAATCAGGAAGTTTAAATCCAGAAAAATTTGTAGCAAAATCACTCATAATATTGGCAACTGTTCATTATTATTATCAAGCAAGGCTGACTTTGGCGCCAAACGCTGCTTAAAAAAGGGTAAGAATGGGCTAAGTTTATCCCAAAGCCTTGCGAAACACCACGCGCGATTACAAATTGCGTAACCTTTACTTGCACTGACTTTCGCCACTTTAACAATGGTAATGTCCCGTTTTTATCGCTATGGCTACTTAGTAGTTTTTGGCGCTAAATTAAATCGCAACCACACGAAAAAAGCACCTACCATGACGGTAGATGCTTATGATAAAAATTCATATCAAAGTCGTTTTAGCAGCCCTTAGGAAAAATCAAGCTCAGTTTCAAAGCTCTTTAAGTTATGACGCGCCATGGCAAGGTTTGATTTTTGGCGGTCCAATACTAAATATAAAAATAAGTTGCTATTGCGAACTAATGGGCGCAATAAGTGATACTGCTTGCTCAAAGTAATCAAAATATCTTCGATATTTTCATCAAGACCAAGCGCATCAGCCACTTTGCGCTTAGCGCGGATAACTTCGGTGTTACCGGCGGCGGCAAGCTCTAAGTCAATGCCAGTACCAAGGGTCGCTAGGGCAAGACCAGATTCACTGTCAACAAGGGCAGCAGCGATAAAACCGTCAATTTCGTTTAATGGGTCAAGTGATAATTTTGCCATGGGACGAGTCCTATTATTAGTTATGATTGGGCTTAAAAATTAGCCAAAATTTAGGTAAATTCGTCGTAACCGGCAAGCAAACAGTTAGCCCGTATCTTCTCCAATACACCAACCTAAAACCGTTGGTAAAATTGCAAAACATAACGGTCAAACAAATTAAATTTGCAAGTTACGTCTAAATCAGCGGCAAAAATTAAGGTGAAGTTATTATTTATAGGTTCAAAGGAGGCATTTGCCTAACGGCTTTGAAGCCAATAAATAAAAATTTTTCATTAATATCACGCGCTTGATTCGCCTTATATTTAACCACAACTAAATAATTAAACAAGTTTAAAACCGACTAAACGCGCTTTTGTTTGTTTAATCGGTAAAAAAAGGCAAATTATAAACAGAGGTAAATTGATAATGCTTGCAATTTCATATTAAAGCTGGTTATAAAATCAATAACTCAAGCTTTATATTAAGAAAGCTTTAAATGATGGGTCTTAAATTTAAGCTTTAGAAAAATAAAGGCAATTTAGATAGAAAACGACGAGCCGCAGCCGCAAGTGGTGGTGGCATTGGGGTTTTGAACCACAAAGCGAGCGCCCTCTAAGCCTTCAATATAATCAATGGTTGAGCCTTGCAAATACTGATAGCTTAATGAGTCAACAACAAGCGTTACATCGCCATTTTGAAAGTCGGCATCGTCTTCATCGACCTCATTGGCAAAGTTAAAGCCGTAGGAAAATCCCGAGCAGCCGCCGCCGGTGACATAAACACGAAGCATCAAATCGTCATCGCCTTCTTCTTCGCGAAGCCTACGCACTTTTTGGGCAGCGCTGTTGGTCAAATTCAGGGCGGTGGGGTCAAGCTGCTCAGCTGGGTTAAATACGGCGGCACTTACGGTCATGATTACCTCAAAATATCAATAAGGCAGAGCAGTCACTGCCTGATGGTCAATCGTTAGTATAGCATAATTGGGGCGGCGAATTTATTTGTCAAGGGGCGGCTTGCCCGATTGCCTATTGTTAGCGCGTTTGAAATAATAGCGCTTAATAATGTTGAAATCAGTTTGCTGATTTTAACCGTAACTTTTAAAAGATGATTTTATGATTGAATTTAAAGAAGTTGCCGTTCGCCGTGATGGTCGCGTGCTATTTAGTGGTGCTAGTTTTCAGCTGCACCCGAACCAAAAAATCGGGCTTACCGGCAATAATGGCACGGGAAAATCAACGCTGTTTGCGCTAATTTTGACCCAAATGCAAGCGCTTGGCAATGCTGACGGTCAAAGTGACGAGGTCAGCGTGGACAGCGGCAGCGTTGGCATCCCTGACAGTTGGCAGGTCGCTCACATGGCGCAGGAAGTTGCGGCAAGCAATCAATCAGCCATCGATTACGTGTTGAGCGGCGATGACGAGTGGTTTTCATTAAATGCCGCGCTTAACAATCTTGAGGCGCTAAGAGATGATGAGATTGCTCAATTGCATCAACGCTTTGATGAAATCGATGGCTATAAGACGCCAACCAAAGCCGCGCAAATTATGGCAGGGCTTGGCTTTTTAAACCATCAGCATGAGTTAACCGTGTCGGAGTTTTCGGGCGGTTGGCGAATGCGGCTAAATTTGGCTAAAACCTTGATGAGCCGCGCTGATTTATTGCTGCTTGATGAGCCAACCAACCATTTGGATTTGGACGCAATTTTGTGGCTTGAAACTTGGATTAACCAGTTTAGCGGCTTAATCATTGTTATTTCCCACGACCAAGCGTTTCTTGATGCCACGGTGAACAACATCCTTCACGTGGAACAGCAAAAAATCACCTTGTATTCAGGGAATTATCAGCAGTTTATCCGAACCCGCAGTGAGCGATTGGCTCAGCAGCAGCACGCCTTTGAAAAGCAGCAAGCCACTCGCGCGCATTTGGATGACTTTATCCGCCGATTTCGCGCCAAAGCCAGTAAGGCAAAGCAGGCGCAAAGCCGGATTAAGCAGCTTGAGCGCATGAGCGAGCTGACACCGGTTATGGCGGACAATCCGTTTAGCTTTCAGTTTTACAAGCCTACCCACATGAGCTCGCCCTTGATTGTGATGACCGATGCCAGCATTGGCTACGATAATGTGCCGATGCTTAATCGCGTGAATTTGCAAGTGACGCCGGACTCAAGGATTGGGCTTTTGGGGATTAACGGCGCAGGAAAATCGACGCTCATTAAAGCTTTAGTTGGTGAGTTGCCGCTGATTTCTGGTCAATATCGCGTTTCCGATACGCTAAAGCTTGGCTATTTTAATCAGCACCAAATGGACAGCCTTGATGAAAACGCCACCCCAATGCAAATGCTTCGCCGTTTGGCGGGGCTAACCTCGGATGCTGATTTACGCTCGTTTTTGGGCAGTTTTGATTTTCGCGGCGAGCGCATTGATACCCAAAGTAAGCTGTTTTCAGGTGGCGAGCGGGCGCGATTAACCCTAGCGCTGATTGTTTGGCAGCGCCCCAACGTTTTGGTTCTTGATGAGCCGACCAACCATTTAGACTTGCAAATGCGGCAAGCGCTCACGTTTGCCTTACAAAGCTTTGAGGGCGCGGTCGTTTTGGTATCGCACGACCGCGAGCTTGTGGCGAACGTTTGCGATGAATTGTACCTCGTTCACGACGGCGCGGTTGATGAGTTTGACGGCGACATTCATGATTATGGCAAATGGATCAGCGAGAATAAAAAGCAATCCTCTCAGGTTTCACGTGAAACGAAATCAGCGTTGGCAACTTCTGAAGCTAAGCCAGATAAAGCAAGCACAATCAGCAAAGAAGCCTTGCGTAAACAAGCCGCCGAGCAGCGTAAACAAACCGCGCCGCTTCGCAAACAAATTGCCAACTTAGAAACAGAGCTTGAAAACGCCAGCCAGCGTTTGGGTATTCTTGAAGAAACGCTTGCGGATGTCAGTTTATATGAAGATGCCAATAAAAATAAATTATTGGCGTTACTTGAGGAGCAATCGACACTGCAGCAATCTCAAGATGCCATTGAGGAGCGCCTACTTGATGCCATGAGCGAATTAGAAGCGCTTGAGAACCCAACGTTATGATTGGCGCTTTCTAAAAAATTGACCAAATTTAAGATTTATGGTCATTTGCTTGCAAATTTGTTGCATTAGCGTAAGATTGTGTTTAGTATCCTCCGAACAAAAATCATATTATATGATCTTAATTTGGAGTAATTCATGAAAAAAGCTGCTATTTTGGCATTGCTTGCAGTTTTAAGTTCAGGGTGTGCCACCCAAACTTATTTGTTGGGATCAACAAATGCCCCAAACAATACGGCAACTGCAGAGCTTGATAAGACACAAAACTTCTTGCTTGCCGGAATTGGTCAAGAGCAAACGGTTGATGCCGCTCAGGTTTGTTCAGGTCAGCGTAATGTCCATAGCGTTCAAACCCAAGAAAGCGCCATGAACGTTTTGCTAAGTACGATCACATTTGGAATTTATACGCCGCGTCAACTTCGCGTATTCTGCAAGTAAGGATATCATTATGAAAAAGCTGATTATTGCTGCAGCGATTGGCGCGGCAACCATAATGTCAGGTTGTGCAACTCAAACTGCCGTCATTCAACCAAACGCTCAAGCGGTAGCCACATATTCAAAATCGCAATCCTTTTTCATCTCAGGATTAGGACAAGAGCAAACAGTCAATGCGGCTGAGGTTTGCGGCGGCGCAGCCAATGTTGCGAAAATTCAAACCATTCAGCAGCCCGTAGATATTGCTTTGGGCGTGGTTTCTTTTGGTATTTATACCCCAAGAACGGCAAAGGTCTATTGCCGCTAATCGTAATTGGGCAGTGGCTTTAAAGCCAGTTGCTGTCAATAAAAAGAGTAAACAGAAAGCTGTTTGCTCTTTTTTTATTGAGAATTTTTTTTATTGAGAGTTCTGCGACCTATTTAAGCTCTAAAAGGCTAATAACGATTCGTGAACAAAACGCCCTAAATAAATTGTGGCTAAACGTATTTAAACTTGTAAAATCATAAGTAAAGCCAAATTTATCAAGGATTAATGCGCTATGGTGAAAAATAAGTTTAAAAAAATGAACTTATTTTCTGATCTTATATATATTGCTCGTTATAGCGGTTGATTGAACCGAAGATGATTACCAATGTTGACCCTCAAAACTAAACCCACCGCGCTTAATCATTGATCCCACTCATTTAGAACAAGCAATTTTTATCGCTATAAAAATTTGAAAATCATAAGGAATAATAATATGGCTGAAAAAAACTATTACGACATTTTAGGGGTCAGTAAAGACGCCCTTGATAGCGACATCAAAAAAAAGTACCGTAAGTTGGTTCGCCAATATCACCCTGATGTCAGCGACGACCCCAACGCCGATGCCAAAATCGCCGAGATTAACAACGCTTATGAAACCTTGCGCGATAAAGACAAGCGCGCGGAATACGATGCCATGCTTGCCAATCCGTTTGCAGGTCAAGGTGGCTTTGGCGGCGGCGCTTCAGGATTCGGCGGCGGTTTTGGTGGCAGTGCTGGCGGCTTTCGCTGGGAGGATATTAAAGACCAGTTTGGTGAAGGCAATGCTCATGGCGCAGGTGGCTTTCGCTTTGATGATATTTTTTCCGCGTTTGGCGGCGGCGCTCGCGGCAGGCAGTCGCGCGGCGGCTTTGATGACTTTGGCGGCTTTAATCAAAACCAGCAAGGTCAAGACCAACACGCCGAAATCAGCGTTGATTTAGCCTCGGTTTACACCGGCGATGACTACAGCATAAAACTTAACGTCCCAACCCGCAACGCTATGGGGCAAGTCAATTATGAAAATAAAACCTTAAAAATCAAAATCCCCAAAGGCATCACCGAAGGTAAGCAAATCCGCCTGTCCGGTCAAGGCGCGGCAGGAACTGGCGGCGGCAAAAACGGCGATTTATTTTTAAAAGTGAAAATTACTCACCCAAGCAACATCCGGCTTGAAGGCGCCAACGTTTACCAAACCGTCAATATCACCCCTTGGGAAGCCGCGCTTGGCGATAAAATTAACATCACCACGCCTGCCGGAACGCTTGGTGTCAGTATCCCAAAAAACAGCAAATCTGGAAGCAATTTGCGCTTAAAAGGCAAAGGTATCCCTGCCAAACAAGCCGGAGATTTATTTTTAACCTTAAATATCGTCAATCCTGAAGTAAAAACCGATGACGAGCGCGCCGCTTTTGAGCAGTTAAAGCAAGCGTTTAACAGCTCAACCATTAGCCGTTAACGATTAAAGTTTATTTTTAAACAAAGATAATGTTTTAAAATTATTTAACAAAATCAAAAGGTTGCTACTATAATATAGTCGATAACAAGAAGAATACGACATAGATAACGAGGACAATAACGATGAAGCACTCGCCCGAATTAACCGATATTATCATGGATTTAGATGAGCTGATTGCCGCTTGCGGTCAAGACCGGCAGTGGGTCATTGCCTTAATTGAAGAAAATATCATTGAATATGATGTTGCTGAGCCGCGCGGATTTTCAGGGTTCCAGCTGACCACGGTTCGCCGAGCCTCAAGATTAAGCCGTGATTTTGACGCCAGCGTCCCTGCCATCGGGCTGATTTTAGAATTGCTTGATGAGCTTGAGCAGCTGCGCCAATTTAAACGCCAATGGCAAAGCGACCGTCCAGTAATTGAAGTTGCGGTGACCGCGCCAAAATAACGTCTTGATAATTTTTATTAAAAATTTTTCTGAAATTAAACTGTAAAAAAAGGGCAATGACGCCCTTTTTTTTGTTAAACGTTAACGCCAATTATCACGCCGAGTTGCGAGCATATTTTGGGTCGGCAGCAGCGGTAAATAGCACATCCGTTGATGAGTTAAGCGCCGTTTCGGTCGAGTCTTGAACCACGCCAATGATAAAGCCAATGGCGACGACCTGCATGGCAATGTCGTTGGGGATGCTAAATAAGCTGCTGGCAAGCGGAATCAGCAGCAGCGAGCCACCTGGAACGCCTGACGCGCCGCAAGCGCTGATAGTCGCCACCAAACTTAATAATAACGCTGATGCAAAGCTGACCTCAATCCCAAGCGTGTTCGCGGCGGCAAGGGTCAGCACGTTAATGGTGATTGCCGCCCCTGCCATGTTGATGGTCGCCCCCAATGGAATGGTGATGGAATATGAGTCCTCTTGTAGCCCAAGTTTTTCGGCAAGGCTCATATTGACCGGAATGTTTGCCGCCGAGCTTCTTGTAAAAAAGGCGGTAATTCCCGACTCTTTTAAGCAAGTAAACACCAGCGGATAGGGGTTTTTACCAGTTTTAATAAACACAATAAGCGGGTTAGCAATCAGCGCGATAAATCCCATACAGCCGACCAAAACGCCAAGCAGCCTTGCATAACCGGCAAGCGCTGAAAATCCAGTTTCGGCAACCGTATTGGCAACGAGTCCTAAAATACCGATGGGCGCAAGCATGATGACCCACTTGACCACTTTAGAGATGGCGTCGGCCAAGTCGGTGACCACAAGGCGCGCGGTGCTACTGGCTTGGCGAAGCGCAAAGCCGATAATCGCGCCCCAAGCCAAAATCCCCATATAGTTGGCGTTGGCAATGGCGTTGACCGGATTGGCGACGAGGCTTAATAATAAATTGGTAATGACCTCTTGCAAGCTTGCCGGCGGGATTTGCTCGACGGTATTTTGAACCAAAACGAGCGTGGTCGGAAATAAAAAACTTGCCGCAACGGCGGTCAATGCTGCCAAAAACGTACCGATCAAATATAAAATAATGACCGGCTTTACAAACACTTCATTGCTGCTTTGGTGCTGACAAATCGCTGCCATCACCAAAACAAACACCAAAATCGGCGCAACGGCTTTGAGCGCGCCAACAAACAGCGTCCCCAACAGCCCAAGCGCGATGCCAATACTTGGCGCAAGCCAGCCAATAAGAACGCCCAAGATTAAGCCAAAAATAATCAGCGGCACCAGCCCAATGCGCTGATATGCTGCGAGGAAGGATTGCATAATGTCGCCCCTATCTGCGGTCAACGATGGCTTTGTGAAGTTTTGAGCTATCGTTATGCTAAATTCGCAGGAATAGTAGCATTTTTTATAAAGTCAGGCTAATAAAAGCGTCGCTAGCGGACAAAAGGCAGTATCTTAAAAATGGTTTTAGGGGAAGTTATTTAGAGAGAATGACAAGCTTAGCCAAACAAATTTTAAAAGGTAAAATAAAACAGCTTAAACTTTAAAATGTTGCAGTTTGCAGCCTTGTGACTTATAAGCTTGGTATTTTTGCCGACCAAGCGCGGTGCTTTGCTCGTTGGGCAATACCAGTTCTAAAATTCGGGAAGGGTTTGAGGTTTGCGAGTTTGAGTTTTCAGAGTTGTTTTCAGAGTTTAAAATAAGCGCCTTTGCCGTTAAATTAATCACTGCTCCTGAAAAGCCGTTGGGCAGATTTTTGCTTAATAATACTCGCGGTGAAAGGTCTTTTGAATTTGTTGCGGTATTGGCAGCACTATTTTTGGAAGTCACGCGGTCATTAATAACTTGATGCGGAATAAAGCTTGTCGCCTCAAATGCCCAAAGCGCGTCATCGATTTGCGAAAGCTTGGCGCTATCGTCACTTAAAATGACCACGGCAAGCGCGCTTTTATCGATGACGGTTTGGGTTAAGCTGCAAACAAAGCCCAAGATATCTTGGGCTTTAGTCTCACTTAACACATAAAAACTGACAGAAACGGGCGTCATTTATAGGGCGTCAGCGCTGTTTTTAAGATATTGCATAAATAACGGCACAGGGCGACCAGTTGCGCCTTTATCCGCTCCTGAGTTCCAAGCCGTTCCGGCAATATCTAAGTGCGCCCAAGCTTGACCGTCTTCAATAAAGCGCGCTAAGAAGCAAGCCGCGGTAACCACGCCTGCCGCGCGACCGCCAATGTTTTGGATATCGGCAATCGGAGAATCCAATTGCGATTGGTAGTCGTCATCAAGCGGCATGTGCCAAACCAAATCGCCCGATTGGCTGCTGGCATTTTCAAGGGCAAATAAGACGTCCTCATCGTTACTAAAGACCGCTGAGCGAACGTGACCTAGTGCGATCACGCAAGCGCCGGTAAGCGTTGCCACATCAATGATGGCAGCTGGCTGATAGCGCTGAACATAGCACAAGGTGTCGGCGAGCACCAAGCGACCTTCGGCGTCGGTATTTAAAATCTCAACCGATTTACCGTTCATGGCTTTAACGATGTCGCCTGGACGAGTGGCATCACCTGACGGCATGTTTTCAGCGCAAGCTAAAGCGCCAACGACGTTGATGGGCAATCGCGATTCGCAAAGGGCTTTGATCGTTCCTAGCACCGATGCTGCGCCACCCATGTCAAATTTCA
Organism: Psychrobacter sp. GTC18467; assembly: GCF_055397455.1. Lineage (NCBI taxonomy): Bacteria > Pseudomonadati > Pseudomonadota > Gammaproteobacteria > Moraxellales > Moraxellaceae > Psychrobacter > Psychrobacter sp. GTC18467. The sequence goes on along the minus strand of NZ_AP038920.1, from coordinate 1,310,094 downwards.
TCTCATCCATGGCAGCGCCTGGCTTGATTGAAATGCCACCTGAATCAAAGGTTACGCCTTTACCAACGAGTGCAATTGGCGCATCAGGGCTGATGGTTTTGGTAGCGCTGTCTTCTTTTGCCGATTTCATGGGCAGTTTGCTGGTGATGGCTTTGACCACGCCAGATTTGGCTTTGGCGCTGAATTTTGAGCGACCTTGGTATTCTAAAATGACCAATTTGCCTTCTTTTTTTGAGCCTTGAGCGACCGCTAAAAAGCAGCCCATGCCAAGCGCCGTCATTTCTTCTTCGCCTAAAACATGAACGGTCAACACGTCTGAATGCGCTTTTGCCAACGCTTGAGCCTGTTCAGCAAGGTACTCAGGGAAGCAGATGTTGCCCGGTTCATTGGCAACGTCTTGGGTCAACGTTTGACCTTTAATCACCGCTTTTACAAACTCAAGGGCGGGGGCAAAGCTGTCATCGGTCAATAAGTAAATGTCGCTTAATAGCGGGGCTTTTTGCTCAGATTTGTACTTATCAAAGCGGTAAGCGGCAGACAGTAGCGCTCGGACAAATTGGTCAAATTCTTCATCGCCAAACGCATCACCTAAGGCAATGGTTAAGGACTCAACGCGGTTTTTGGTCGCGCTATAAATGGCTTTGGCGATTTTTTGTAAACTTGAATGATTGAGCTTATCAAGGCTGCCAACACCGACAATCAGCAATTGAACTGGATTTTGCTTGGTGGTTTTTTTATCACCGGCTAAGGCATAATCGGCAACGGTTTCGCCAACTTTACCGTCAAAATGCGCCACTTCAACCAGTTGCTCAACGCGCTCTTGAAATTCGCTTAGCTCGTTGTTGGCAAGTAAGGTTTTTTGGTCGTCAACCAACACCACAAGGCAAGCGGCATCTTTGGCGGTGGGTTTTTTAAGGATTTTTTGGGTGTGCGTTTTTGGCAGCTGACTGGTCAGTTGAATATTCATCATGGTGTCCTTTGTCAAATTATAATTGTGCCTGCAATCGGCTTATTGTTCGGTTAAAGTCATCATTTTAAGTTATTGATGTCGTGCTTTATATTGTCAATCTAACTTTAAAAAGTTACGGTTTTTAAAAACGCTCAACTGGTATAAATTTTTTTTGCTTGCTGCTCGCAAGCTCACAGAGGCGGCAAAAAATTCATCCCAGCATCGCTTGATTTTTTTATATAAGACTGACTATATTACCGCGTTTTGGCTTTATTTTTTCAAGCCAATTTCGGCAATCAGTGTAGCATATCTCAAAAGCTTTGCGCAGCAAGCAAGTTTTGAGTAATGTTTGCAAACACAATTTGCAGCCATTTTTTACAAAAACATGCTAGCATTGACAGCGGCGTGACACCATTCAGTTTTATAAAAACTTTGATAGTATGGTCACGCTTTTTTGTTATTGCTCAGTTGTTGCCAAATCGGTAAAAAGTTAAGTTTAAACCGCAAAAAAAGAGAGTTTTATTGTGATATTGCGCCGCTACATGACCCAGCAAGTTGCCTCAACCACGGCATTGGTGCTTGGATTTTTGGTGGTGATGATGCTTGGCGGTCGCCTGATTCGCTACTTTGGCATTGCTGCTGAAGGCGGTCTTGATGTCGGCTTGCTGTTTACCATTATTGGTTACAATTTGCCGTATTTTTTGGAATTAATTTTACCGCTGTCGTTTTTTATTGCGCTGATGCTCGTCTTTGGTAGGCTTTACGTTGACCAAGAAATGGCGGTAATTAACGGTAGCGGCATCTCGCGCGGTAGACTTGGTCGTTTGATGACGCCGCTGATTTTGACGCTATTTTTGGTGGAAGTTGGCTTGTCGGTGGTTGCCAAACCTTGGGGCGTTCGTGAGTCTGAAAATATCTGGAAACAGCAAGCGCTCAGCAGTGCCTTTGATTTAATCCGCCCTAACGAGTTCATCAGTAGCGGCAATTATCATTTGTATGTTGGCAGTTTAAGCGACGATAAAAAACAGCTGCAAAATGTGGTCTTGATTCAAACTGAACCCAAAGAAAAAGGTCGACCAGCGTTTAACGAAGTGGACGCCAAAGAGCTAGAATCGCTGCCGGACATTCCAAAAAATATCGTGAACAACGCTGATAGCACTAGTAAAGACACCATTATCTTGGCAAAGCGCGCCGCTCAAGTGGAAAATCCGGCAAGCGGCATTACGCAATTGGACTTATTCCAAGGTCGCCGCTATGAAGTGGGCGCGGGAAGTCTAAAGTACAACCAAGTGGGCTTTGACCGCTACCGAATCACTTTAACCGAGCCGCCAAAAGAAGAGGTGACCGAGGACAATATCGAAACTCAGTCCATCGCGCTGCTTTGGAATGCCGCCTTTAATAACAACAATGCGGCGGCTACCACTGCCGCCCAAGGCGAGATTGGCTATCGCTTGGCACTGCCTTGGCTGATGATTATCGCGCCAATGCTTGCTGTGCCGTTAGCGCAAGTTCGACCGCGTCAAGGTCGTTGGCTCAGATTATTTCCGTCAGTTTTGTTATTTGTTAGCTGCGCACTTGGGGTGATTTCTTTAAAAAATGCGGTTGGTAAAGGCAATGTGAGCATTTGGGCAAACGCTTGGCTGATTTTAGGCTTTATGGCGTTGGCGCTTTATCTCAATTGGGGCAGCCGGATTCAGCACCGCTTGCGCTTTCGGGTGGCAGATAAAAAGCTATTAGATAACGCCGGAGGTCAAGACTGATGGCAGCGTTTTTTAAAGCTAATCAGCAAAGCGAAACCATTAGCCAAAGCTTTTTATCGGCAAAGGTGCTCAGCCGCTATGTCAAAAAAAATGCGCTATTTGCCATTGTCGCTGCCGTTTTGGGGCTTTGGGCGCTGCAAATTGTCTTTTCGTATTTGTCCGAGCTGGATTCGTTATCCGACACTTACACCACCAGCGAGGCGCTTTGGTATATTTTTTATCGCTCGCCGTATTTTTTAGAAGAATTTATTCCCACAGGGGCGCTGCTTGGGGCGGTTGTAGGGCTTGGGCTTTTAGCCAATAACAGCGAGCTTGTGGTGATGCGCGCAGCAGGGGTCAGCGTTTATCAAATCGTTGGCTGGGCGCTGCAACCGGCGCTGATTTTCGTTATGCTTGCCCTTGCTATCAATCAATTTGTTTTGCCGATTTCCAATCAGCGCGCCGGAGAAATTAACAACGACGATGTCACCAGCCTTGTCACTTCCGTTCGTGGTTATTGGACAGTTCAGCCGACGCTAAAATCAACACCAAACGGCGAGGTGGTCGATGGCAACGACGTGCTTTATATTGATTATGCGGATGTGAACGGCAATATCGGTGAGGTCAAGCGCTGGCATTTGGACAATAAAGGCAACTTGCAAAGCGCCATTCATGCAAGCGGCGGCAAATATAGTGGCAAAATCCCGCTTAATCCTGAAAGCCAAACTTTGACCGAGCGCTACCGTTACAATTGGCAGCTGAACAACATGACCGAATTGACCATCAATCAAGGCTTTGATACCGCGCACGCCCGCACGCCCGCGCAAACGCTTAGCCTACCATTTGCGCCCGAATCGGTTTATTTACTCACCAAAAAAGCCGAGGATTTGTCCCTGACTCAGCTTTATGCTCATAAGCAGTTTATGCGCGAGCAGGGCAAGCGCTCGCTTGACCACGAACTGGCATTTTGGCAAAAACTGCTGTCACCGTTTTCTATTTTGTCACTGGTGATTGTTGCTTGCTCGTTTGTGTTTGGCTCATTGCGCAGCCACAGCTTGGGGCTTCGAATTGTAGTGGCGCTGCTCTTTGGCTTGCTGTTTAGCTATTTGCAAGATTTGGTCGGTTTTATTGCCCTTGCCACAGGAGTTTCACCGCTGATTATGGTCATTTTACCGATTATCGCCAGCGCCGCGCTTGGGCTTTATTTGCTTAAACGGCAAATGTAACCGCCTGATTTGCCATAAAAATTTTGTTAAAAAAGGCACGCTAAGCCATAAAAATTTAGCGTGCTTTTTTATTTTAAGATTTTTCTTAACAGCTATTCTTTTACCGCCATGGTAATGGTGTAGGTCTTGCCCTGCTTGACTTTGTCGCTGTTGCCGAACACTTCGGTAAATGCGCGCTTCATAAACTGCCGCAGCCCATTAATCGTCACCACATAAAAACGACCGCCCTCGCGCATTTTGGCATGGGCATCAAGCAAATATAAATAGTGCTGCTCTTTGCCGACTTTGGCAGGCAAGTTTGACATGACAAGGCTAAAGTCTTTCGTCGGGTCAACCTCGTTAAAGCCGTTGGACAAATGAACATCGACGTTCGTTAAGCCGTTTTTTTGGCAGTTTCGGCGAGCATAATCGACCGCCACAAAGTCTTTGTCAATCAAGGTATGCTTGCCGTTTGGGCACTCGCGCGCCGCCGTCATCCCAAGAACACCATAGCCACAGCCCAAATCTATCGAGTCGTCGTCACTTTGAAAATCGACATAATCAAGCAGCATTAGGCTACCATCATCAAGCTTTTCGGGGGAGAAAATGCCCCAAGTGGTGGTAAAGTCAAACGGCTTACCAAGAACGTCTTGGCGAAATTGGATGTCATCACGCCAAAATTGCGCTTTTTTTAGCAAATCGGCGGGCGGGGTATGGCTCATGGGGTTCTCGCTTGGGAATAGTTTTAACTGGCGGTTATTGTAGCGAGAAAAGGGGAGGATTGCAGCTAGGGATTGATTTAAGAATGATAACTACAACTAAAATTAGTCATATCTGCTAAACTTAAGTTTATTTAAGTGGGTTTTATCATTTTTATGGCAAATCTCGTATTTACTTCTAAAATTGATTTTTGGATTGCTGCGATACTTTTTGGGGCTATCCTATTAACAATAGCTGCTCCCTTTTGGCAATGGAAAAGGAATGGTGATGGTTCATTAGCGCAAAGCATTTTCTTAGCGTTTATGTTGCTTCCTTTTGTAGCGTTGATGCTGTTACCCCTGTTTAGAACAAAATATACGTTAACAGAAAGTCAGCTGCTTATAAATAATGGCTTTCTTACTCAGCGGATTGAGATTGCAAAAATTACCAAGATTACCCCGACAAGAAATATAAAAGCTTCTCCCGCATTATCCTTAGATAGAATTAAAATAAGTTATCAGGGTAATTCGGTATTGATATCACCTAAAAATAAGCCGCTTTTTCTTCAAGAAATACAAGCGCGAAATCCTAATATTGTTTTAGAAAATTGAAGCGGTAAGGAGCTTCTTTAGATTAAATGGGCGATGGTATAATTACAACTTACTATATGAAAAACGAAAATAACCATAGCGCATTTAACTCGAATAACGTAAACCGCGATAAATCAATATAAGGGCAGTTCCTAATATTAAATATAAAGAATATTGCCCAATACTATTAGGATAGTTTCTTTCAAAATAAAAATGTAAAGCCAATACAAAGATAAATAGTAAAAACTCTTTCATTTAATTTCTATCCATAATTTATTAATTTTTACTTTAACCCCTCGGATGATGTTCCGCATGCAGCTTTTGCAGCCTCGCCGTTGCCACATGGGTATAAATCTGCGTCGTTGAAAGATCGCTATGACCAAGGAGCAGCTGAACGCTGCGCAAATCTGCGCCATGATTGATAAGGTGGGTGGCAAAGGCGTGGCGCAAAGTGTGCGGAGACAAGGCTTTATCGATTCCGGCGGCACTGGCGTGTTTTTTGATAAGATACCAAAAGTTTTGCCGCGTCATATAGCCGCCTTGGGTGGTCAAAAACACCGCTTGGCAGTTGCCAGCTTTTAGATGGGCAATCAAGTGACCGCGACCAAAGGTCAGATAATTGCTCAGCGCCTCACTTGCCAATTCCCCAAGTGGCACAAGGCGCATTTTGTTGCCTTTTCCAACGATTTGCAGCCAACCGGCGTTCAGGTTGACTTGGTCAAGGGATAAATTGACCAGCTCGCTGACCCGAAGCCCGCAGGCGTAAAGCACCTCAAGCATGGCTTTATCACGAAGTCCGATGGCGGAGCTGACATCTGGCGCGGACAATAGCCGCTCGACGTCATCCTCGCTTAAGTCCTTTGGCAGCGTGCGACCTAGCTTTGGCGCTTTGATTTGCGCACAGGGGTCGTCCTCGCGGTAACCGACATCAATCAGCCAAGCAAAAAACTGCTTAAGGCTTGACAGCATTCGTGCTTGCGAGCGTGGCGACTTTCCTGAGCGCTCAACATCCGCAAGGCAAGCCAAAACGTCTTGCGCCGACCACTCCGGCAGCGGCTTATCAATGACTGCCAAGCTTTGGGTCAAATCACGAAGATACGCATTTCGTGACTGTGTTGCCAACCCCCGAGCGAGCAGCGCTTGCCGAAATTCGGTTAAATATTCCGGCTCATCTTTTTTTACCAACGCTTTGGGCGCTCGTGGCAATAGCGCGCGGTCAAGGCTCATAATGGCTCTACTATTAGCTTAAACATTTAAGCGCTTTTTTTCTTGACCAAGTAGCGGTAAGTTGGCGCGTCGTTTAAAGTTTTATCTAGGGTTTCATGGCTTAAAAGTTCATGTCCCAAATGGCGGCAAAAATTAGGAATATCGCGGGTGGTGGCAGGATCAGTTGCCAAAATCTCAATCACCTCACCGCCTTCAGCATTGCGAATGGCGCGGTGCAACAGCATCACCGGTTCAGGGCAAATCAAGCCTTGGGTGTCAAGCTGATGGTTAAAGGTCGGGGTTGGGTTTTCAGTGGTCATAAGCTTAAAGTATCAAATTGGAGAGTTAACAGATTGGAAAATTAAATAGACAGGTAAATAAACCGCTAAATTAAGTGCTTGCGGCTAAATATTTAAAAAAGCGCTTAAAGTTGGCTTGAAATAAAAACGCCACGCCAAGCCAGCAGGACAGCCCAAGCCAAATACTGTCCGAAAATATCAAATTACCAAGCGTGACCACCACAGATACCCCAATAGCAAGTGCTACCATCGACGGCTGACTTAAGCGGTAGCGATAAATGATAAAGGCATCATAAAGGGTCACCGGAATGGTGAGGGCAATCAGCGCATACGGCAAATTAAAAAATAAGCGGTATAACAACTGATTGTCATGAAATGCGGTCAAGCTTGCCAGCGTTCCAAATATTAAAAACGCAGCAATGGCGGCGTAAATCAGATAAATGGCGATTTTGTTGGCGCGAGCTGCGCCCTTAATCACGTGGATAACTTGCGGCGCAATAGCAGTTGGGGTCGCAGCAGAATCTTGGCTCATAAGGGACTCGGTCAACAAGGTAAAAACTAAAATAAGCAGTTAACAAGCGTTTTTAAAATCAATCGGCTTTAATCGCATCAATTGCCATCACGCTACTGGGGTCAGAAAAATAGCTGGATAATAAAATACACGCCGAAATGTCATCAATTTCCGCGCGGACATCGTCAATCCAGCCATTTTCCCAAGCCATCTCGCGAGCATCGACCGAACTTAAGCGCTCATCGCAAAGGCTCACGCCAACTTTGATGCGCTGCTCCATCAAGCGGTGCGCTAAGCGGCGGGCAAATTTATGAGCGCGCTTTGACAGCATCGAGCTTGAGCCGTCCATATTTAAAGGCAGTCCGACCACCACGTGATGGATTCCCCAAGTTTGAATAATCCCAAGCAAATTGTCCCAATCAGGCTGACCGTTATTCATTGCTAAAATATCAAAGCTTCGCGCCGTGCCGGTGATGGTATTGCCAAGCGCCATTCCCATTTTTTTGACGCCGTAATCCAGCCCTAAAATCAGCTTATCCGCGGTGGTTTGTGTCATAAAACTTATTGCCTGTTTGCCCAATTACTTGTTGCTATTTTATGCTAAAACGCTTTAAGCGTGACCAATATCGTCGCTTAAATAGTCAAAATTCACGCCGATTTTATCTGCTGCTGCCTGCCAACGCTCATCAAAGGGCGTGTCAAAAAGCAAGGTCAAGTCAGCCGGACAAACAAGCCAATCACCGGTTTCAAGCTCGCGTTCAAGCTGCTTTTTGCCCCAACTGGCGTGACCTAAACACAAATAATAGTGACCGACGCTTTGACTTGTGGCAATGCGTTTGAGCACGTCTTGGCTGGTGGTGATGCAAACGTTTTCGGAGATGGCAAACGACGATGCCCATTCCGGCTGACCGGTATGCAGCACAAAGCCAATCTCAGGATACATTGGACCACCGGCAAGCGGAACGTCATCCATCACCTCAGGGCTGTTGACTTCAATGTTTAAGTCTTCAAGGAGTTTGCCAACGCGAGCGCTGTCAATCGGGCGATTGACCATCAGCCCAAGCGCGCCGTGCTCATCATGGCGGCAAATATAAATCAGCGCCTTTTCAAACCTTGGGTCGGCAAGGCTTGGGGCGGCAATCAAAAAATGGTGGGTCAAATTGGCTTTGGTCATAAGGCTTTGTTTTCAACGTAATGGATCAACGTAAAGTTATCAATATAGTATTTGGCAAAAGGCATTTAAACTATATGGCGATCATGACACGAAAATCAACCAAACGCCAATTTGCATCAGTAAGCGTTAGCGATTAAAAAAGCAGCCATTATGAATCAATGGCATCAAGCAAACTTTGCGCGTGGCGTCGGGTAACCTCGGTAATCACCACGCCACCTGACATTCTTGCCAACTCATCAACTTTGGCATCGTCCATTAAAATAATCAGCTCGCTTTTTGACTGCTCGTCGTGATGTTTTTTCACCAAAATGTGCTGATGGGCTTGCGCGGCAACTTGGGCTTGGTGAGTGATGGCAAGCAGCTGCTGAGTGTCGCCAAGGGAGCGCAAAAGCTCGCCGACCACTTGCGCGGTCGCCCCACTAATGCCAACATCAACTTCATCGAAAACCAGCATTGGTTTTGCCGCATGATAATCGGCGTGAGTCACCTCAAGCACTTGCATGACCAGCGCCATTCGTGACAGCTCGCCACCTGAAGCGATCTTGTGCAAAGGCTGCATCGGCATACCAACGTTGGCGCTAAACAGCAGCTCAATGTCATGCGTTCCTTGAGCGTTATAAAGGTTATCGCTGGTTTTTTTGGTAAAGACAAACTCACAGCGCGCATTAGGCAGAGCAAGCGGCTTTAATTTTTCGACCAGTTTTTTCGCAATCGCTGGCGCCGCTTGTTGGCGTTTTTCGGTTAACTCTTGAGCCGCGGTTAAATAGTCTTGCCAAGCCTCTTTGATTTGCGCGGCTAAATCTTCCGATGTTGGCTCATTTTCAAGGGCTTCCAATTGCTCTTGCCAAACTTTCGCCTCAGCAATTAATTCATTAGCAGGCAAGTGATGCTTTCGTGATAATCTGTGACCTAAAGCAATCAGCTCATTTAAGGATTGTAGCCGTTCAGGGTCGGGCAACTGCTGGTCGGCATAATCCGACAGCGCAGCGGTGACGTCCATTAGTTGCTGCTGCGCCAAATACAGCTGCTCGGAAGCTTGACTAAAGGTGGCGCTCACCCCCACTTGTTGGTCGCAAATTTTAATCGCTTGACCAATCAGCGTCATCACATCCGGCGCGTCAGTGTCATTATCCAGCAAATGCAAGGCATGGCTTGCCTCTTGCATGAGCGCCTCGATGTTAGACAGTTCCTCATGCTCAGCTTCAATCTCGCCATAATCGACGCTCAATAGTGGCGCAACGTCGCTCAGCTGATTTTGCAGCAGCTGAATTCGGTCGGCGCGTTGGGCTTCGCGCTCGGCAAGGTTTGCGGCAGTGCGCTTTAGTGCTTGATAATGGGCGAATTTTTCAGCTACGGTTTTAGCAAGCGGCGTCAGCTTTGCCATGTCATCAAGCCAATCAACCACAAATTGCGGCTTTAATAGCGCTTGCTGGGCGTGCTGACTGTGAATATTAATCAGCAGCGCCCCAAGCTCTTTAAGCTCGGCAATGCTAACCGGAGCGCCATTGAGCCAAGCTTTTGAGCGACCATTTTGGCTAAGCTGCCGGCGGATTAAAATCTCATCGTCGTCAAGATTGCGCTCATGAGCGGCAAACCAGTCTTTGACCACGTTATTGTCCGTCACATCAAACAGCGCGAAAATATCGGCAGATACCGCCCCATGACGCACCATCGAGCTTGCCGCGCGCTCCCCTGAGCATAAAGACAGCGCATCAAGCAGCAACGATTTGCCTGCGCCGGTCTCACCGGTGATGACATTAAAGCCAGAATCAAGGCTTAATTCATGCTCATCGACGAGCGCAAATTGGTGTAATGTTAACGATATCAGCATCAACGCCTCTTATTAACTAGCAGCTTTAGCTAAAATTTACGATAAAAATCTTCAAGCCCATTATGATGACCAAGCTTGATAATTACAATTGCCATAACTTAAAATTACGCCCAATTTGGCGCAGTAGCCTCATGATTATTATAAAAATTTGTGATAAATTGGCTTTCCCAGAAGGGTAGTGATGGGGACTGAATTTTTTGTAGTGCGTCTTTATCTTTTTAGATTCAAACTGATGGTAACAAACTTTTTAGAAATAATGTGGTAGCATAATCTCACTAAATCCAAACGATTAGCGCAAGCCTTTTGCTCACAGCACGATTTTAGCACAAAGCTTTGCCCCATTAAGACACGAATTAAACCAAAATAACGGCAAATTTTAGTTGTTTAATCAGTCACTTATTTATCTTATAAATCGTTATTAATAAGGAAGTACCTTATGTCAGTGACCCAATATAACAATGTGACCATCAATGTTGAGGCGAGCATCTCTTATGATGGTCGCTGCACCAGCCACACCATTTTGTTTGAGGATGGTCGCCACAAGACCATTGGCATCATTTTGCCTTGTGACGATACGGTTGACAGCTACAAATTTAGCACCAACACTTCTGAAAAAATCGAAATCATCAGCGGCGACTGCGAAGTGATGGTCGAGGGCGAAGAAGATTTTGCCTATTATGGCAGCGGTCACTCGTTTTTTGTGCAAGGTGACAGCAGCTTTCAAATCAAAACCGACACCATCGTTCAATATATTTGCCATTTAGAAGGCTGATAAAACAGAAGGCTGATAAAAAAGCCGGTAAACAAAGGGCGATTCAGCAAAAGGCGGATAGGGTAACTATTGCCTTTTTTATTGGCTGTTTTTAATTAACTGTTTTTTACTTAGCTGTATTGCTAATTAATACTATTAGGACTTGTATGGCAAAGCCTTGTTATTTTTATGGCATTCACGCCATTGACGCCTTATTGCAGCAGCGACCGCTTGATGCCCTAAGCTTGTTTGTTCAGCCGGCTCGTGACAATGACGCTCAGGTAGCGGCGATTATGGCAGCCGCCAAAGCAAACGGCATCAGCATCCAAACCGCGCAAAAGGACAAATTGACTCAGCTTTGCGGCAGCCCGCAGCATCAAGGGGTGGTACTGCATGCGCGGCCGCTGAATTTTGCTGATGAAAGCGTTGTTGATAATATCGTTCAAAACCCAAGCTGTTTGCTGCTTGTCTTAGACCAAATTACCGATGCTCATAATTTAGGCGCTTGTTTGCGAACGGCGGTGGCGATGGGTGTTGATGCGGTCATTTGCCCCAAACATCATGCCGCAAGTCTAACCCCAACGGTTGCCAAAGTTGCGGTTGGCGCGGCGGAACTTATTCCGGTTGTCAGCGTCACCAATTTGGCAAGAACGCTTGGGCAAATTAAGCAAGCCGGCGTGTTTGTCTTTGGAACGGCGCTTGATGACACCGCAAAGCCGATATTTGACGTTGATTTTAGCGGAAAAGTTGCGCTGATTATGGGGTCTGAGGGCGAGGGGATGCGTCAGCTTACCATCAAGAACTGCGATGAGCTGGTTTATATCCCGATGAGTGGCAATCAGTTTGGTAACTTACAAAGCTTAAACGTCAGCGTTGCCACCGGAATGGCGCTTTACGAGATTAACCGCCAACGCCAAGCTTGATAACATTTTAAACTAAAAAAGCTTTGCCTGCTGCAAATACAATTCATGCAGCGGCGCAAGCTTGTCATAAAACGCCGTTAAATCGCCATCATTGACCACCACATCATCGGCATGGCGGTTGCGCTCCTCGCGGCTTAACTGGTTTGCCATAATGGCTTTGATGCGGCTGACACTTTGGGCATCGCGGCGGCTTGCACGCTCAAGCTGAACCGTTTCACTGGCATCAATTACCAAAATGCGCTGACATAAATTGGCAAGTCCAGCTTCCGCGCCTTCAATTAACAGCGGCGCGGATAAAATCACATACTCTGAGGTGCTTTGAGCAAGTTTTGCTTTGGCAGCTTCGCGGATTGCCGGATGGGTGATGGCCTCAAGTTCCATCAAGGCGTCCGGCGAGCTGAACACCAAGTTGCGAACCGCAGCGCGGTCCATCTCGCCGTTGTCTTGAATCACCCAATCGCCAAATTTGCGCTGCAATTTTTTAAGCGTTTTACTGCCTTTTGCCATTACCTCATGGGCGATGACATCGGCGTCAATAATATCAATGTTTTGCTTAGCGAACCACTGCGTTGCTGCTGATTTTCCGCTGCCGATGCCGCCCGTTAGCCCGACGACCAATCGTGGTCGGTTTTGGGAAGTAAGAGTTGCTTCTGAGCTTGCTATAAAACTGTGTTGAGACATAACATTGACTTAATTGATTAAAAAATTGGTTTAGGCGTACATTCCCAAATACCATGAGATAATGTCGCTACCATATAATAAGGCAATGATACCGGCAATGGCAATATAAGGTCCAAAAGCAAACGGTCGGCTCTCGCCTGCTTTTTTCATTAAAATAATACCGACAATCGCCCCCAAAAAGGAGGACAATAAAATAATCAGCGGTAGCATCATAGGACCAAGCCAAGCACCAAGAACCGCCAACAGCTTAAAATCGCCTTGACCCATGCCATGCTTTTTGGTCAATAAATAAAAGATTTTGACCACCACCCAAAGTGATAAAAACCCAAGAACCAAGCCCCAAATCGCCTCGGTCGGCGAGACAAAAATATGCTTGGCATTGACCAATAGCCCAAGCCCTGCTAAAGGAAAGGTAATTTTATCAGGAAGCAGCTGAGTATCAAAATCAATTCCGGTCAGCGCAATCAAGCCCCAAACCAAAACCAGCGCGGCTGCGCCTGCGAGCGTCACCCCAAAATGATAAATGACTAGTACCGATAAAATCGCCGTGACCACTTCAACGATAGGGTAGCGAATGCTAATCGGCGATTTACACCCCGAACAGCGACCGCGAAGTAAAAGCCAGCTGATCAGCGGAATATTTTCATAAAAGCGGATGCCGTGATGGCAATTTGGGCAGGTTGATGCCGGTGTGCTTAGCGTCATCGGCGAATCGGTAGCAATAATTGCCGCGATGGCTCCAGAATGCGCTTTGGGAATGTCCGGCTCATGGCTTAAAAACGTGCTGCATTCCGCCCGCCACTCACGAACCATCATCAGCGGCAAGCGGTGAATGACCACATTTAAAAAACTACCCACGCAAAGCCCTAAAATACCAAAAGTAATTAAGGCAAGCGCCAAATTGTCTTGCAATAACGCGATAAACGACATCAATATTGTTTCCGTTAATAGGGTTCCATTTTGTTTTTTAAGCAAAAGCGCGTTAGCCAACCACCGAGCCCATTTGGAAAATCGGCAGATACATCGCAATGACCAAGCCGCCCACAAGAACGCCCAAAATCGCCATAATCATCGGCTCCATCAGGCTCGTCAAACCATCAACCGCGTTATCGACTTCGTTTTCGTAATACACCGCCACTTTATCGAGCATTTCCTCCAAGCTTCCGGCTTCCTCGCCGATGCCGACCATCTGAATTGCCATACTGGGAAATAAATTGGTGGCACGCATGGAAAATTGTAGCTGCTGACCTGTGGCGATGTCATTTTTAATTTGCTGAGTGGCATTATAAAACACCACGTTATTGGTCGCCCCTGCGGTTGAATCAAGGGCATCAATCAAAGGCACACCGGCCGCAAATGTCGTTGACAGCGTCCGCGCAAAGCGGGCAATCACCGCTTGATAAGCAATGTTGCCAAAAATCGGTGCTTTTAAGGTCGCTCGGTCCAGCATATCGCGAAACTTTTTGCTGCGTTTTTTACCTTCAGAAAAACCAATCACCGCGCCGCCGATGACAATAATCAGCACAAACCACCACGACTGCATCCACTCCGACATGCCAACGACCATTTGGGTAAAGGCCGGCAATTCTGCCCCAAAGGACTCAAACAAATCGGCAAATACCGGAACGACTTTAACCAGCAAAATGATGGTGACAATAATTGCCACGACAATAACCGCAATCGGGTATTTGAGCGCTTTTTTGATTTTGGCTTTTAACAGCTCACTTTTTTCTTTGTAGGTGGCAACGCGCTCAAGCATGGTTTCAAGCGCCCCTGATTGCTCACCGGAATCCACCAGCGAGCAAAACAGGTCATCAAAATAGCGCGGATGCTTGCGCAGGGCTGAGGCAAAGGTGCCGCCAGCTTCAATATCAGCTTTAATTTGTAGCACCAACTCTTTCATTGCCGGATTATCAAGGGAGTCCGCGACAATTTCAAACGATTGCGTTAAAGGTACGCCCGCTTTCATCATGGTGGCAAGCTGCCGCGAAAAAATGGCAATATCCACCGGTTTGATGCTTTTTTTAAAATTAAGAAGCGGTTTGGGTTTTTTCTTAATGGTTTTTACCGTGATGCCTTGCTTGCGCAAAGTTGCTTTAGCAAACTCCAAACTGCGACCGGTAGTTTCCCCTTTAACCCTTTGACCGCGCTTGTTGACCCCATCATAGACAAAATCAAGCAGCATGTCGGTTTTTGCTTTTGCCATGTCAAATCCTTATCATCAATTAAGCATGAGTAATTAAAATAATGTTTCAATTAAGTTCAAAGCTTAACGGTTAATCAGGCTTAAGCTTTACATAACTACTATAGTAGCGCAATATTACCTTAAAAAATTAAATTTTTGCCTAATATTGTTGATTTATTTACTCTGAGGTGACCCGCATCATTTCTTGAATACTGGTGACCCCCTCAAGCACCTTTAAGATTCCTGAGCGGCGCAAATCGCGAAAGCCATTTTTAAGGGCAGCATCTTTAATGTCAATAGCGTTGCCATCTTCCATAATAATCCGCGAAATGTCCGGCGTCACTTTCATCACTTCATAAATCCCCACCCGACCTTTGTAGCCCTCACGGCACTCGCTACAACCCACCGGCTCGTAAATCACCTTGCTTGAATCGTCTAAATCGGCATCGGTAAAGCCAATCTCAAGCAAGCTTTTGCGCGGCACGTTGACCGGTTTTTTGCAAAGTTTACAAAGCCGTCGGGCAAGGCGCTGAGCAATCACAAGGTTAACAGACGTTGCAATATTAAACGACGCCACCCCCATGTTGCGAAGCCGCGTTAAGGTTTCCGGCGCCGAGTTGGTATGCAAGGTGGAAAGTACCATGTGACCGGTTTGCGCCGCTTTAATGGCAATCTCAGCGGTTTCTAAGTCTCGAATCTCACCAACCATCACAATATCAGGGTCTTGGCGCAAAAAGGATTTGAGCGCATTGGCAAAGGTTAAGCCAACTTTTGGGTTAACGTTGACCTGATTGATGCCCTCAAGGTTAATTTCAACGGGGTCTTCAGCGGTTGAAATGTTGGTGGCGCCGGTATTTAGAATGTTAATTCCGGTATAAAGCGACACCGTTTTACCTGAACCTGTCGGGCCGGTAATTAGCAGCATGCCTTGCGGCTTGTGCAGCGCTTCCATAAACATGTCTTTTTGGTCGGGCTCGTAACCTAAGGCATCAATCCCAAGCATCGCTGAGGAGGGGTCAAGAATACGCAGGACGATTTTTTCACCAAAAAGGGTCGGCAAGGAGTTTACCCGAAAGTCGATGGCTTTGTTTTTGGAAATTTTTAATTTAATACGACCATCTTGCGGAACTCGGCGCTCAGAGATGTCCATTTGCGACATCACCTTTAAGCGCGCGGCAATTTTGCCGGCAAGCTGAACCGGTGGGCTTGCCACTTGCTGCATGACGCCATCAACGCGAAAGCGGACGCGGTAGGTTTTTTCATAAGGCTCAAAATGCAAATCCGACGCGCCCATGCGAATGGCATCAAGGAGCATTTTATTCACAAACTTGACCACCGGCGCTTCATCAACACCGTCATTAATCGCCGTTTCGCCGTCATCAACCACCTCCTCGCCAAACCCCGCGTCCAAATCACTGTCGGCAAAGCTGCTAAAGTTTTGCATAGTATCGGCAAAAATAGCATCGATTTTTGCCCGCAGCTTGTCTTCTTCAACAACCACGGTTTCCACCGACAGTCGCGAGTTAAAAGCAATCGCGTCAATGGCATCAATTTTTGTGGGGTCGCTTAATGCCAAAAACAGCCGCTGACCGCGTTTAAAAATCGGCAGGGCGTTAAACTTGCGAACGATTTTTTCATCGACCAAGTCTTTTGGGATGACTTCATTATTGATGGTATTTAAATCAAATAAAGGGTCGCCAAAGGCTTTTGACAGCAGGGTTGCCAGCTCAAGCGCTGCTGCCATTTTGTTGTCAACCAAATACGGAATCAGCCCTGATTGCTGCTGAGCGGCATCTGCTTGCGCTCGGCGCATGTTGTCCTCGGTGACCACACCTTCATTGACCAATTGTAGCGCAAGCCCCCCAAGCGGGGTTTTGGTGGTTGCCATGTTGCTCTCCTTTTTTCGAGCAGAAATTCAAATAAATTACAATACAGTTTTTAATTAGGATTAAATTTTAAGTTTTTTAAGAAGCGTGATAGTAAAAGTTAGGCAAAATAAAAGCGGCTGTTGACGCCAATAACAGGGATAACGCGGTCACTTTATCAGTCATAAGTCTAAATTTCTTGCAAAAATCGTGACAACAGTGCCTTATATCCAGCCGCAATGACCCATTGACCTCAATTTTAAGTGTATGAAACTACAGCCAAAAAATAAAGCCTTTTTCAGGCATTGCGGCACGTTGGACTATAGCCTGAATTAAATCTTTGCTATACTGGCGGGCAATTTTGCCGTCTTGGCGCTTTATTTTGACAATTAATAAAAGGTAGATGACCATGCAAGCTGTAATTGGCAACTGGAAACAAAATCCGGCAACCTCAACCGATGTGACCGCGCTTCTTGATGCCTTGCTTGACACCATCGCTTGCGATGACACCCTCAATCCTGAGGTATCGAACTGCCAAATCATGGTTGCCCCAAGCTGCATTCATCTCTACCAAGCTGCCGATAAGCTTAAAAGCTCGCCCATTTTGTGCGCCGCCCAAGACATCAGCGCGCATAGCTCAACGACTGGCGCGTTTACGGGCGATTGCTCAGCGACGCAAATCAAAGACTCAGGGGCAAGCTTTTGTATTTTAGGGCACTCCGAGCGCCGCCAATACCATCAAGAATCCAATGCCATGCTTTTAAATAAAATGCAGCACGCGATGAACAAAGACTTGGGCGTCATTTTTTGTATTGGGGAGCACGAAGCCGAGCACAAAGATGGGCAAACGCTTGCCGTGTTAGAAAATCAGCTCAGCGTCGTTCAAGAGCTGCTACAACATGACCCTGAGTTGACAAAAAAGCTCACCGAAAAGCTGATCATTGCTTATGAGCCGGTTTGGGCAATTGGTACCGGAAAAGTGCCTACGGTTGCTGAGGTCACCCAAATTCATGAGCACATCAAGCAAACCTTAAGCCGTTTTGACCCGCGCTTAGCTGAGTTAAGCGTGCTTTATGGGGGCAGTGTTAATGCCGATAACGCTGTCGATTTTGCCAAAAGCGAGATGATTGATGGCGCGTTGGTTGGCGGCGCGTCATTAAAAGCCGACAGCTTTTTGGCAATCGTTCGGGCGTTTGGTCAGCGCGCTTAAACCATGACGTCAAAATTGCCCTAAGGTTGCTTTTTTATAAGCCCCTTTAATTTTGACCTTGCAATCAGGTACAATGCGCCTACTTATTTTTATTGCAACGCCGCGCAAGCTTTCATTGGCAATTAAGCGTCAGGCTGCAACGAGGTTACCATGTTTACATTTATCTTAGCCTTGCACATCATCGTGGCAATTGCCATGATTGGACTGATTTTGATTCAGCATGGCAAGGGCGCGGACGCAGGGGCATCTTTTGGCGCAGGGTCGTCAGGAACGGTCTTTGGCGCAGCCGGTTCTGCCAACTTTTTAACGCGAGCGACCGCGATTTTGACGGCTATCTTTTTTATTACCAGTTTGACGCTTGCCGTTCACGCCAGAAAACAAGCAGAAGACCAGTTCCGCTTAGATGGTCCAAGCGCTCCTGCAACCGCGCCACAAAACCCAAGACCGTTGAATCAAAATCCTTAACCTTAATCAGGCAGTCTTGATAATAAGCGCTTGCTATTTTGAGCAAGACGTCTTACAATGCCAACCTACTTTTTGGCAGTGATGCTAAAGATTGCGATTGTGGTGGAATTGGTAGACACGCTATCTTGAGGGGGTAGTGGCGCAAGCTGTGGGGGTTCAAGTCCCCCCAATCGCACCAATGATTGCTTTAGACAATCATCAAAACGCATAGTATGGCTTAGGTTTTTGAGCTTAGATGATTTATTTAAAATAATCATTGACAGAATATAAAAAACCATTTATAGTATGCATTCTAAATTGTTGCGGGGTGGAGCAGTCTGGTAGCTCGTCGGGCTCATAACCCGAAGGTCGTTGGTTCAAATCCAGCCCCCGCTACCACTTTTATACTGATTGTTGTACGCAATATTGTCAGTTGCGAGAAACCCACCATTATGTTTGTGGGTTTTTTTGTATCTGAAACTTAAGTGTTGCCGCAGTATCTTGTCTAATATGCTAAGCTTTATGCCCATAAAGACCGACGCGTCAGCAAAGCTTGACGATATCAGCGGTCTGTTGTCTAAAAAATATTTTGGCGGCAAGGTGGGAAATGATGCTCACGCCGCAATGCTGTGAATAGGAAGCGATCAAGACACCATGAAACTTTCGACCAAAGTTGCTGAATTAACCCAAATTATCGCGCCGGCTGTCGCGGCTTGTGATGTGGCGCTGTGGGGCGTTGAGTTTGCGCCGCAAGGTCGCAGATCCTTACTGCGCATTTATATCGAATGCTTGCCTGAGGACAAAGCCGCCGGCAAACACGTCACCATCGAGGACTGTGCGGCAGTTAACCATCAAGTCAGTGGCGTTCTTGAGGTTCATGACCCGATTGCAGGAGAATATATTCTTGAAGTGTCCTCTCCAGGTTTTGATCGCTCATTTTTTTCTGATGATCAATTGCAAGAGTATATCGGTGAGACCATTAGCCTACGCTTGATTCAAGCGATTGGCACAGGTGATCAAAAGCGCCGCAAAGTGACGGGTGTTTTAAATAGCATCAATGAAGCAAGTTTAAACTTGACCACAAGCGACAACATGACGTTTGATATTTTATTAACCAATATAGATAAAGCCAATTTGGTTTTTGATGAGCTGTAATCAATATCGCGGCTACTCTTAAGCCTTAAGCCCAAAATTTGTAATGATGTGGGGTAAAAGATGCCCAATCAAAAAGGTAAGGATAACTAAAGCATGAGTCGTGAAATTTTAACGGTGGTTGAAACCGTCAGTAATGAAAAAGGCTTAAATCCTGAAGACATCTTTGAGGCGATTGAAGACGCTTTGGTGGTTTCGACCAAAAAAAAGGTCTATACCGACCAGCCTGAAGTTGCCATTCGTGTGGCGATTGATCGTGCTACCGGCGATTATGATACTTATCGTTATTGGACGGTGGTTGCTGATGAAGACCATGAAATGCCAGCGTGTCAGCTTGCCATTAGTGACCTTGATCCTAATGAATGGGCAATTGGCGATGTCAAAGAAGAGCAAATTGAATCGATTGAGTTTGGTCGAATTGCCGCCACCCAAGCCAAGCAAGTGATCATTCAAAAAATCCGTGAAGCTGAGCGCGCTTTGGTTGCTGATGCGTTTGAACCACGCGTTGGCGAGATGATGTACGGCGAGGTCAAAAAACAAACTCGCGATGGCTACATCATTGATTTAGGTGACAATGCCGAAGGCTATTTGGCGCGAGATCAGATGCTGCCACGTGAGCAATTGCGCGTAAAATCGAGAATCAACGCCATCTTATACCACGTCAATCGTGACAATCGCGGCGCCCAGTTATTGTTATCAAGAACGCATCCTGAAATGCTGTCCGCCCTCATGCAAAAAGAAGTTCCTGAAATTGCGGAAGAAGTTATCGAAATCCGTAACGTGGCGCGACTTCCGGGGACGCGGGCAAAAGTGTCGGTAAAAACCAATGACAACCGCATCGATCCGGTTGGCGCTTGTATCGGAATGCGCGGCACCAGAATCCAAGCGGTTCAGCAAGAGCTGGATGGCGAGCGCATTGATGTGGTGGTTTGGTCAGATGATCCGGCGCAGTATATTATCAGTGCGCTAGAGCCTGCTGACGTCAGCAGTATTATTCTTGATGAAGATGCGAAAACCGCGGATATTATTTTTAGTACCAATGATCAGTTGGCGCGCGCCATTGGCTCGCAAGGTCAAAACGTGCGTTTGGCATCTGAGCTTACCGGTTATAAGCTGAACATGATGCTTGAGTCTGAATACCAAGCTCAGCAAGAAAACGAAACCAAAGCCTTTATTAACTTATTTTATGACCGCTTGGAGGTGGATCAAGATTTGGCGCAAGCATTGGTTGATGTGGGCTTTACCAGCATCGAAGAGATTGCTTACGTTCCGGTTGAGACGTTTTATGACATCGAAGGTCTTGACGATGACGCCATTGACATGATTCAAGAGCGCGCCAAAGAAGTGGTCATCGCGGATGAGTTGGTTAAGCAACAAAATATGAAAGAGCCGAGCCAAGAGCTGCAAGACTTAGAAGGTATGACCGTGAGTCTTGCTTATAAATTGGCGCAAAAAGACATCATTACCCTTGATGATTTGGCAGAGCAAGCCGTCTTTGACTTAGAAGATATCGAAGGTTTGGACAGCGAAACCGCAGGTCAACTCATTATGAAAGCTCGGGAATCTTGGTTCAATGAGTAGGCGTTAGCCGCATACCACTGTCTTTTGGTGGTATGCTATCGTTAATTTGACTGAGCAATCATAAAAAGCTGGGTCAGCGCGCAATCACTTGTGACCAACAACTGAATTGAACACATAGCAAACAATAGACAGTAGGTGATAATCAATGGCAGATAAAACCGTCAAAGAATTGGCAGAAATGGTTGGCAAAACCGCAAGCGCGCTGAAAAAGCAGCTTGTCGATGCCGGACTGCCTGCTCGCGGGGAGGATGACTTAGTCACCGAACTTGAGCAAGAAAAATTAGTAACGTATCTTAAACAAAGTCACGGTCAGCAAGAAAAGCGCCGAATTAGCCTAAAATCTAAAACGACCAGCACCGCTCGCGTGACCGGATCTTCTGGAAAATCAAAAAGCGTCAATGTTGAAGTTCGTAAGAAAAAAGTTTTTGAAAAGCCAGATCCTGAAAAAATGGCGCAAGAGCTTGCTGCCCGCGAAAAAGCCATGGCAGAAGCCCAAGAGCGCGCGATAAAAGAGGCGGAAGAAAAAGCAGCTGCCAAAAAGCAAGCTGAAGAGCGGCAAGCAGCAACGCTTGCTGCCATGCGCGCAAGCTTTGGCGGTGGTAAAAGCAGCACTGGCAAAAGTGATGAGCCATTAACTTCATCGGTGGTGGTTAAAAAAGGCAGTAAAGCGGCTATCGACATCAAAGCCAAAGAAAAAGAGAAAGAAAAGAAAAAAGCGGTCGCACCTAAACCTAAAGTTGAAACGGAAGCTGAGCGTAAAGCCCGAGCTGCTCGCGAAGCTGAAGAAGAGCGCTTGCGTCAACTGGAAGCGGAAAACCGCCGCATTCAAGCGGAAGAAGCTCAAAAGCGCACCCTTGAGCAAATGCGTAAAATGGCAGGAAAGTACACTGATCGCGAGCCTGTTACTGAAGTTCGCCGTGATGAGCCATTAGCCGAAGGTTTAGTTGGCGCGGCACTTGAAGAGTCGTTTGAAAAAGAGCGCCGCGAAATCAAACGCGGAGCAAGCACCGCTCCTGCTCGCGGTCGCCGCCGTAAAAACCAAGAAGAACGCGAAATGAAAAACCGTAAAAACGGTTTACGCTCCGCGCAAGCGGCTCAGCATAAGTTTGAAATGCCGGTTGAAAAAATCGTCCATGATGTTGAAATTGGCGAGCAAATCGTCGTTTCTGATCTTGCGCAAAAAATGGCCATCAAAGTCCGTGAAGTCATTAAGCTGTTGATGAAAATGGGCGAAATGGTTCGCGAATCTGACACCATCGACCAAGCAACGGCAAGCCTTATTGTTGAAGAAATGGGTCACAACCCTATTTTGGTCAGCGACACCAAAGTTGAAGACGAGCTTCACGAAGACGTCGATGAGCGCAGCAGCAACGTTCAGGCAAGACCGCCGGTAGTCACCATCATGGGTCACGTTGACCACGGTAAAACCTCGCTTCTTGACAAAATCCGAACCACTAAAGTTGCCACCGGCGAGGCGGGCGGCATCACTCAGCATATCGGTGCTTATCATGTCACCACCGATCGCGGCGTGATTACCTTCCTTGATACCCCAGGTCACGCGGCGTTTAGCGCCATGCGATCGCGCGGCGCTCAAGCGACGGACATCGTCGTGCTTGTTGTGGCAGCTGACGACGGTATGATGCCACAAACTGAAGAGGCGATTGACCACGCTCGCGCGGCCGGAACGCCATTGATTGTGGCCATTAACAAAATGGATAAGCCATCAGCCGACCCTGATCGCGTGTTAAATGAGCTGACCACCAAAGGCGTGGTCACCGAAGAGTGGGGCGGCGATACGCCAGTTGCTAAAATTTCAGCAAAAACCGGTCAAGGTATCGACGAGCTGCTTGAATTTATCAGCATTCAAGCTGAATTGATGGAACTTGAAGCGCCACTCGATGGGGCTGCTCAAGGCGTGGTCATTGAGTCCAAACTTGAAAAAGGTCGCGGCGCGGTGGTGAGCGTCTTGGTCAAAAAAGGCACGCTCAAGCAAGGTGACTTGGTACTGGCAGGCGAGCATTACGGTAAAGTTCGCGCCATGACTGATGAAAATGGTCAACGCATCAAATCGGCAGGACCGTCAATTCCTGTTGAGATTTTAGGACTTCCGGAAACGCCAGCAGCGGGCAGCGAGTTCTTAGTGGTCACCGACGAGAAAAAAGCGCGTGAAGTTGCCGACTTTAGAACCAACCGTGAGCGTGAGCAGCAGCTTGAGCGCCAAAACAAAATGCGCCTTGAAAATATGTTTGAGCAAATGGGTCAAGGCGACGTGTCGTTCTTAAACATCGTACTTAAAACCGATGTTCGTGGTTCATTAGAAGCGCTGCTTGCCGCCTTAAATGAGCTGTCAACCGATGAAGTAAAAGTTCGCGTAATCAGCTCAGGTGTCGGTCCTATTTCTGAATCGGACGTGACCCTTGCCGAATCAAGCGAAGCGGTACTATTAGGCTTTAACGTTCGAGCCGATGCAGCAGCGCGTAAAAAAGCAGACGCGGCAAACCTTGATATCCGCTACTACAGCGTCATTTACGGCTTAATTGATGATGTTAAAGCGGCAATGAGTGGTATGCTTGCGCCCGAGCACCGCGAAAAAATCTTGGGCATTGCTGAAGTTCGCGACGTGTTCCGCTCAAGTAAATTTGGCGCGGCAGCTGGCTGTATGGTGGTTGAAGGCACGATTTATCGCAACAAACCGATTCGCGTTTTACGTGATGACCAAGTCATTTTTACCGGTCAATTGCAATCTTTGCGCCGCTTTAAAGACGACGTGAATGAAGTTCGTACCGGAATGGAATGTGGTCTTGCGGTTCGCGGTTATGACGTTGAAGTCGGCGATAAAATCGAAGTCTTTGAAATCCAAGAAGTCGAGCGCACCATTTAATTGCGGTTCGGCTACAATAGGCAATCGCCTTAATTTGCCGAAAAAAGGTCTATCAGGATAATTCTGTTAGACCTTTTTTTAACTATAAAAATTTAATTGTTTAATCGATAATCAAGTTTTTATTCAAAAACTTGTTGATAACCACACTAGGACATTTTTATGAACCAACGCTTACAGCGCTTAGCAGACCAAATTCAGCGTGAGCTTGCCGTGTTAATCCGTGATGAAGTCAACGACCCAAGACTGACCGGCTTTGTGACCATTTCAAGCGTTAAAGTCAGTCCCGATTTAGGTTACGCCGACATTTATGTCACCATCATGGAGCCTGAAATGAACGACGCGATGACTAAACATAGCCATGAGCAAAGTCTGCAAGTGCTCAATAAAGCTGCCGGATTTTTGCGCTCAGCGCTCAGCCACAGCTTAAAGACGCGAACCACGCCAAGACTGCGCTTTCATTACGATGAGGTCACCGCTCGCGGCAATTATATGATGGCGCTTATCAACCAAGCGGTCAGCAAAACTGAGCAAAACGAAGCTGATAATGATGAGAGCAAGCCATAATATGAGCGCGTCAACCGCCAATCCGGCAAAGAATAAAGTCGCTAAAAAAAAGGTGTCAGGCGTTATCTTAATCGATAAGCCCATCGGCATGACCTCGCAGCAGGTGGTCTCTAAGGTCAAGTATTTGCTGAAAGCTGAGGGGTTTGACAGTAAAAAAGCCGGTCACACCGGAACGCTTGACCCAATGGCGACAGGACTTTTGCCAATTTGCCTTGGGGAGGCAACCAAATTTAGCCACTATCAACTAGATGCCGATAAAACCTATCAAGCCACGGTTTTGCTTGGCAGTCAAACCGATACCGGTGATGCTGAGGGTCAAATCATTGCCACCCAAAGCTTCCCTAAAATCACTGAGGATGACCTTGCCCAAGTTCGCTTGCAATTCTTAGGCGAGCAATTGCAAATACCGCCCATGTATTCGGCGCTGAAAAAAGACGGCAAAAAGCTTTATGAGCTTGCCCGTCAAGGGATTGAAATTGACCGTCCGGCGCGGTCTATTACCATTAAACAGCTTGAATTGGTTCAAATTGCGCCTAATCAACTGCAAATCACCGTCACTTGTAGCAAAGGCACTTACGTTCGCGTTTTGGGTGAGGATATTGCCAAAGCGCTTGGAACGCTTGGGCACTTAACTGAACTTCGCCGCTTGCGCGTCGGTAAATTTGATGTCCACCAAGCGCTAACGCTACCTGATTTTGAAGCGCTAAACCATAGCGAGCGACTGGCGCGATTACTGCCGATTGATGCTTGCATTGACCTTGACGCTACCCTTGTACTGTCGCCTGAGCAGTGCGCGCGAATTCAAATGGGTCAGCGCCTCAATGTCAAAGCGCAAATCACTGCGGATATTGCAGCACTGATTGAAGATAGCGGTCAAGACCTGACCGATATTAAACTGGTGACGACCGCCGATACGTTTTTAGGGCTAGGAGCAATTGAAATGAACGGCAGATTGCAACCTAAAAAACTGATTAACTTCGAATAACTAAAGCAACCAAAGTAACTAAAATAACCGAGATTTATCTTTACGATGTAATGACATAAATCACACTTCGCTACATTTTATTGCAGGGTTCACCTATAGTGACCCCTGCTTTTTTTATACTATTTTTACTGCGGGTCAAAAATAATACTGAGAACCAATAATAATATAAAACGCTGACTGGCAAATTTAAAAAAATAAAAAAAGAATATAATAAAAAAAATAAGATGATTATCTAAATATTTATAATAATAAATTAAGAGATAATAATTAAAAAAATAAAAAAAACTATAAGTTAAAAATAATGATAAAAATTTAGGATAACCACTAATTTTAATGAATAAAAAGAGGTCTTATGAAAACGATTGTATTTTTACTTCATAATAACTTTGAACAAGCTGAATATGAAGAGGTGAATAATCAGCTCAAAGACAAAGGTTATAAGACGGTGCTGATAACGACCAACGACGATAAAAACGTTCAAGGTCGTCATCACGATGTCGAAAAAGGCGACAGTTTTACTGCTGATTTATTTGCTAAAGATGCCAGCCCAAATGATTATGATGCCTTAGTTTTGCCGGGTGGTACGGTTAATGCGGACAACCTTCGCGGTAACAAAGACGCTCAGCAACTGATTAAAGCATTTAACGACAGCAAAAAACCCCTTGCCGCGATTTGCCATGCACCTTGGGCACTAATTAACACCGGAATCGCTAAAGGTAAAACCTTAACGGCTTATCAGTCGCTGCAAACGGACTTAGAAAACGCCGGCGCCACCTTCGTTGACAAAACCGTTCAAGTTGATGGTCATCTGATTACCTCACGAAATCCTGATGATATTGCAAACTTTGTCAATGCGATTGATGACATGCTAAAAAACAGTTAAATAAACTGTATTTTGAAACTTCAAAAAATAACTGATAATAAAAGGAACAATAATTATGTCAAATCCGAATCCAAACAATACCGAACTTGAGCAGCAAAAATCTAAATCAGAAGTGTCCTCTTTAAAAAATCAAGCTGAGGGTAATTATGAGAACAACCATAAAACTAATGACCAAGCCGCTGATGGCATTGAAAGTAACCTTGAACAAGCTCAAGATAAGCAGTAAATTCATCAGTATTGCCCCTAAAAAGACCGAAGTTGCTAACTTAGTCAATGAATTAACAATATTGAGGTCAATATGGATACTAAAAAAAGCGATTTAGACCGCGAAGAGACAACCATTAAAGACTTAGCAGAAGACATCAAGCCGGCTCAAGATGGTTTGCCAGACAGTCTTGCTGAAGCGACCACTGTGCCTTTACAAGGTGATGAGCTTGGCAAAAATGCAGCTGGCGCTGGCAACCCAAATGCGCAAACTAAAGAAAATGATTTGTAATCGAAGCCCATCTATTTGCTATTTTGAATAAAAAACTGCTGTTGGTTCAGCAGTTTTTTGTTATAATCTAGCGCTTGACTCAATAGCCTTGAGTTCATTTATTTTTTGGTTTTTATTCTTTGATAATGGCGGCACTGGTTCGACTCTAGTAATGCAGGGTCGATCTGAATGTCACCTTATTGATTATTTTTACAGGTATCATCTTGATATCTTTAGCATTGCCGGAGACTATTATGCTAACCAATACCGATCGCCAACAAATTATTGCTCAATATCAGCGCGGCGAAAATGACACTGGATCTCCTGAAGTTCAAGTGGCTTTGTTAAGCGCTCGTATCAACGATTTGCAAGACCACTTTAAAGAACACAAAGCGGACCACCACAGCCGCCGCGGTTTGATCAGAATGGTTAATCAGCGCCGCAAATTGCTTGACTACTTAAAGCGTAAAGATTTGGGTCGTTATACCACGATCATCAGCCAATTAGGATTACGCCGCTAATTTGCCAACTCGCTTTGGTATCAACAGCTATTCTGGCGATGCTGATATCAGGCAATAAGGTAGCGTTAACTTTTGGTGCTAAAAAACGGTGTGAGGTGTCACGCCGTTTTTTTTGTGCCAACAGGTTATTTGTAATTTATTGGTCATAGCGACCAAATCTCTGTAAAATAAACGCGCGAATCGTAGTTTAAGTTATATAATTGCTGATTGCCCTTTAATAGTTTGGCAAAATCGCCATCTATGATGCCTTGGGTTTTATGATGAATAATTAGGGCAAAATCCATAACCTCAGCTGATAATTGCCGTAGCCCGTTATCTAGCTGTGATCGCAATTGCTATGATTGGAAAGTAACGCTACTTTAGCGTGATTAAGTGATAAAAAATTAAGAGTCAAAGTCGTTATAAAATCAAACGCTTGATTCCCCCTTTTTATAAGTGATAGCGCCAAAAGAGCCGCTATTCTTATCGTCAATAATTATTAGGACATATTTATGACAAATTCTTCGATGTTTCAAACCGTGACGCGTGAGTTTCAATACGGTGATCAAAAAGTCGTGCTAGAGACGGGTCGAATTGCCCGCCAAGCGTATTCAGTGATGGTTCATATGGGTGGCGTTTCGGTACTTGTGGCAGCAGTAGTCAAGGCAGATGCCAAAGAAGATCAAAACTTTTTCCCATTGACCGTGAACTACCAAGAAAAAATGTACGCGGCAGGTAAAATCCCCGGCGCTTATGGCAAACGTGAAGGTCGCGCCAGCGAATTTGAAACGCTCACCTCGCGCCTGATTGACCGCCCAATCCGACCATTGTTCCCCGAAGGCTACGTGAACGAAATCCAAATTACCGCAACGGTCATGTCGTCTGACAAAACCCATCATGCCGATATCGCCGCCATGATTGGCGCGTCAGCCGCGCTTGCCATTTCAGATGCGCCATTTAATGGCCCTATTGGGGCGGCGCGAGTCGGCTTTATCAATGGCGAGTACGTCTTAAACCCAAGCCTTGCTCAGTTAGAAGAAAGCGATTTGGATTTGGTCGTTGCCGGAACCAAATCTGCGGTATTGATGGTTGAATCTGAAGCTCGTGAGTTGTCAGAAGATCAAATGCTTGGCGCGGTGCTTTATGGTCACGAGCAGCAGCAAATCGTCATTGACCAAATCATCTCCTTTGCTGAAGAGGCAGGCGTTGCCAAGCAAAACTTTAGCGCCCCTGAGCAAAACCAAGAGTTGGTTGGTCAAATGAAGTTGCAATTTGGCGATCAAGTTGCCGAAGCTTATACCATCACCAACAAGCAAGAGCGCTACGCCAAGCTTGATGAAATCAAAGATGCTATGATTGCGGCGCTTGCCGGTGACAGTGAAGCTGAAGGCTATGCCGATATCGTAAGCGAGCTTAAAGAGCTTTATAGTGAGTTAAAATACCGCACCGTTCGTGACAATATTTTATCTGGAAAGCCGCGAATCGACGGCCGCGATTTAGAAACCGTTCGCGCCCTTGATATTCAAGTGGGCGTGTTGCCATACACTCATGGCTCAGCGCTATTTACCCGCGGTGAAACTCAAGCCTTAGTCACCACAACGCTTGGCAACAGCCGTGATGTCAACTTGATTGACTCTTTAGCTGGTACCATCCGCGACCATTTCATGCTGCATTATAACTTCCCGCAGTTCTCTGTTGGCGAAACGGGTCGTGAGGGTGCGCCCAAACGCCGCGAAATCGGTCATGGTCGTCTGGCTCGCCGCGGCGTTCAAGCGATGCTTCCTGACAGCGAGCGCTTCCCGTACGTCATCCGCGTAGTTTCAGAAATCACCGAATCAAACGGCTCATCGTCAATGGCCTCCGTTTGCGGCGCAAGCCTTGCCTTGATGGACGCTGGCGTACCCATGAAAGCGCCGGTTGCTGGAATCGCCATGGGACTGGTTAAAGAAGGCGAGCGTTTTGCCGTATTGTCGGACATTTTGGGCGATGAAGACCACCTAGGCGATATGGACTTTAAAGTTGCCGGTTCAAAAGATGGTATTACCGCGCTGCAAATGGACATTAAAATCGAAGGCATCACCGCCGACATCATGGAGCAAGCGCTAAAGCAAGCTCATGCTGGTCGAATCCATATCTTAAACGCCATGAATGAAGTGTTGGCATCAAGCCGAACTGAAATCAATGCTCATGCGCCAAACTACGCGGTCATTGAAATCAATCCTGAAAAAATCCGTGACGTTATCGGTAAAGGCGGCGCAACCATCCGTCAATTGACCGAAGACACGGGCGCGGTGATCGACATTGATGACGCTGGAACGATTCGCATTTTTGGTGAAAATAAAGCCGCAACCAAAGCCGCGATTGGTCAAATCGAAGCGCTAACGGCAGAAGTTGAAGTTGGCAAAACCTACGAAGGTACGGTAGCGCGAATCGTTGACTTTGGCGCGTTTGTCAACATTTTGCCAAATACCGATGGCTTAGTTCACATCTCGCAAATTGCCGAAGAGCGCGTTGAAAACGTTTCTGACTACCTAAAAGAAGGTCAATCGGTTAAAGTTTTGGTTCAAGATGTCGATAACCGTGGTCGCATTAAGCTTACCATGAAAGGTCTTGAGCAAAACTAATTTTTGATAATCATTTTAATAATAAAAAAACCGCCTAACTTTAGGCGGTTTTTTTGGCAAAAAATTTAAGATTAAACTTTAAGATTAACCCGTAATCGCGATACTTTTTGGCAAATGCAGCACCGATTGCAGTTTTGGAAGTTTAGAAAGTTCTTCTTTAAGCAGTGGCAAGGTGGTATCTTGCCAATCAAGCGGCAATCTTGGCGCGCTGTTGTTTTCAAACGGCGCTTCATTGGTAAAAATCAGCGGTCTTGTGAGCAGCGCTAATTTTCGGATACCGTCATATCGAATCAGCGGTAACAGCTGCTGCTGCAATTCCGTCATAGCATCTGTTAGCCACTCCGAGCGCGGCGGATGATAAGGATGATCAGATACCACCAAATTAGCGATAAATCGCGGCTGATTGCCATTGGAGCTTGCGCTAAGTCCTGACGATTCAAGCTTGCGTTTATAAAGCAGGCAGCTTCCCGCTTTAAGCTCGCCGTTTCGGCAAGCCCTGCGATAGCGCTTATAATTGTCTGGATAAAGCGATTGCGATTTGACCAATACCGAATCCAACAACAATCCGGCGCTGTTGACCGGCAACACCAAGACTTGCGCGTTGCTGATTAAAATGGGGTCATGGGTCAGCTGAACTTGGCTCATGGCAGTACGGTCATCCTATTTTTTATTTAACTTGTTTTCAATGACTTAAAAAGGTAAAAGCTAGGGCTTAAATTTAACCACCCCTTGCGTTCCTAAATTATCGGTTAAGCTTTGCAAGATTGCGCTATCAGGCTCAGGTCGGCGCTCGCGATGACCGCAATTTGTGCACTCGATAAATTCATCAGGATTGGGCTCAAAAATTTGCACCTGAACCACGGCATCCATCGTTTGGCACTTTGGGCAGCGAACGCCAGCTAAAAACTGACGCTTAAGATTTTTAGATTGATAGCGCATCAGCTTGCCTTCGTATCGTTTGCGGCGTTGTTGGCGTCATTGTCAGCATCAACCGCAAAGCCGCTATGCCGAAGTAGCGCGTCAATACTGGCAGGTCTGCCGCGAAAGTTTTCAAAGTTGGTTTTGGCAGGATGGCTGCCACCGACCGCTAAAATGCTTTCGCGAAAGGCGTTTCCCGTTGCCGGATTAAAAATCCCTTCTTCTTCAAATTTGCTAAACGCGTCCGCCGATAACAATTCTGCCCATTTATACGAATAATACCCTGCCGCATAGCCGCCGGCAAAAATATGGCTAAAACCATTGGCAAAGCGGTTGTAATCGGGCGTTGGCAAAATAGCAATGTCAGTACGGACTTGGTTGAGCGTGGCTAAAATGCCGTCGTAATCTAAACCTTGAGCATCGGCATGAATCGACAAATCAAACAGTGCAAACTCAATTTGGCGCAGCGTTTGCAAACCGCTTTGGAAGTTTTTGGCGGCAAGTAGCGCCTCTAACTTATCTTTTGGTAGCGGCTCGCCCGTTTTGACATGACCGCTAATGAGCGCAATGCCCTTGGCATCCCAAGCCCAATTTTCCATAAACTGACTTGGCAACTCCACCGCATCCCACTCAACGCCATTGACCCCTGCGACATCGCCAACGCTCACTTGCGTCAACAAATGATGCAGGCCATGACCGAACTCGTGGAATAAGGTGGTTACCTCATCATGGGTCAATAGGCTTGGCTTGCCATCAAGCGGCGGCGTAAAGTTGGCAACCATAAAGCAAACGGGAAGTTGGCTGTAGCTGTCCGCCAACTCATAGCGCGATTGAAAGCCACTCATCCAAGCCCCGCCGCGCTTGTTATTTCGGGCAAATAAGTCAAAATAAAAGCCGCCAATCAAGCTGTCATCGACATCATAAAGCTCATAAAACATCGCTTCATCATGCCAACGTGATACCTTTGATGCCGCATCTTTTGGCTGAACGCGAATACCATATAAGCGCTGAACGATGTTAAATAAGCCGTCAATCACTTTTGGCAATGGAAAATAAGGTCGGATGTCCTCTTGCGATAAGCTAAAGCTGACTTGCTTCACTTTTTCTGCCAAATACGCTGTATCCCAAGGCTGAATATCGTCAATGCCAAATTTAGTAGCGCAGTCTTGCAGTTTTGCCAAATCAGCGGTTGCCGCTGGCGTTGCTTTGGTCGCTAAATTGCGCAAAAACGATTCAACCTCGGCAACGCTTTCTGCCATTTTGGTGGAAAGGGATAACGTCGCATAGTTGTCAAAGCCCAAAAGCTTTGCCTTTTGCGCTCGCAATTTTAAAATATCGCTCATGATGGGCGCGTTATTGAGCGACTCACCTTTGGCATTTTTATGAGCATCAAACTCCGAGGCTCGGGTCACGTAAGCATAATAAAGCGATTCGCGAAGCTTGCGATTGTCCGCGTGGGTCATCACCGCAAGATAAACCGGAATGTTCAGCGTTGCTACGTAGTAAGGCGTTGGCAAATTATCAATATCTGTCTGCGTGAGTAAGCCAGTTGCAAGGGCGTTTTGCTTAAAAGTTTCGCCGGCATCCGCAAGCAGCGCCAAACCACTTTCAGGGATGCCGGCAAGTTCATCATCGCTAAGCGGTCGCGAAAACGCTTGGGTCGCATCCAAAATATGGTCAGAAAAGGTTGCCGACAGCTGCGACAATTGACGCTGAATATCGGCAAATTTTTCTTGGTCGTCTTTTGCCAATGCCACCCCCGACAGCTCGAAGCTTTGAATGGCAAGGGTAATTGCCCGCGCTCGCGCCTTATCCAAAGTTGCAAAAAATTCTTTGTTCGCTGCTACTTTTTGGTAGCGATAAAATAGCGGCTTTGATTGACCAACGCGCGTCCCAAACGCTGACAGCAGCGGCAATACCTCATGATGGGTTTGGCGAATGGTGTCATTGCTCATTACGCTGTTAAGGTGCGACAAAATACCCCAAGCGCGATCAAGGGTGATATTTAAATGGTCAAAGGCAATAATATCCTCAAGCGCCGCTTTGGCACTCATGTCGTCAGCACTATGTAGTTTGTCTAAAAAGCCCATCGCCGCATCAATTGCAATTTCAATATCCGCTTTTAATTGCTCAGGCGTCACTTGGTTAAAATCAACCAAATGCAAATTGGTATCAGCTTGGTTCGTTGAGGCAGTCGCAGTCATACAAATCCTAAATAAGTTTTAATGGTCAGCGTATTATAAATGTTGGAAATGCGGTAAACGCGCAGTATAACTATTGATATATTGGCAGCACTCTACTTTATCAAGCCAAATTAATTTTATTCTAGCAATTGCAACGACGTTAAATGAAACTAAGCCAAATAAAATACCAGTTTAAAGGTCATAGTTGTTAAAGATCATAGTTACAAAGCCTCACCAATTGCTTGCAAAGCAACCATATAGAACGTAAAGTTATCTTGATAGCATCAATAAAGGCACTGCAGACTTGCAATGAAACGTTTTGATTTGTCGCCCTCGTTGGCGATGAACATCAAAGCGGTTAAATTGCCGCTAACAATAATAAAAGAGAATGACAAGAAGGAGCTGAATTAATGAAAGCCACCCTAAAAAGCTTACAAGACGCCAAAGCCAACCCTGCGGTCAGCATTTTTGTGAAGACCCACCGTGAGCATCCGGACAACAGCACCGACCCCATTGCCTTAAAAAATCAGCTTAAGCTTGCCGAGGAGCGCTTAACTCAAGAATACGATAAAAAAACTGCCACCGCCGTCCTCGAACAAATCCATAAAAAAACGGACGATTTGAACCACAATTATAACTTAGATACTTTAGCGATTTTTGCCAGCCCTGATGATGCCACCATCGTTCGAATGCCGCTTGATACGCCTGAGCGTATCGTAATTTCAAACCGCTTTGCGACCCGAGATTTGGTTCGCGATATGGCAAGTGCCGTTCATTATTACACCGTGGTGCTGACCCGCGATAAAGCGCGCTTGATTGAAGCGGCAAATGACCGCGTGGTTCAAGAGTTTGATGAGCACAGCAAATTGCAAGTTAATATGGAAAATATCAAATTCCCTATTGATAACAATGGCTTATATACCACAGGGGATGCCGGCTCTGACCGCTCAACCAACAAAGAAAACAGCTATCTGCAAGAGTTTTTTAATCAAGTCGATAAAAGCGTCCAAGAAATTTGGGGTGAACAAAAAATGTCATTGGTCGTCGTTGGCGATACCAAAAACATCGGCTACTATAAAGAGGTTTGCGACCGCCCAGACAACATCATTGCGACCGTTTCCAACTTAACCGACCTTGAAAACGGCAGCGCTCAGCGCATCATTGATGGCGTTCAAGAAGCCATTGAGGACTACCGCACCTCACTTCACAAAGCCGCCATGGGCGAGATTGACAAAGCCCGCGGTGCAGGAATGCTCTTGACGGATCTGCAAGAAATTTACCGCGCTGCCAACCAAGGCGCAGGCGAGACGCTTTATGTCCGCCGTGGTTATATTCAAGCGGCTAAGGTTGATGAGGAAAAACTGACGCTTAGCACTGTAGATAATAGTGACCCTGCTGACAAAAATATCAGTGATGACGTGGTTGGCGATATTATTGCTCAAGTCACCCAAAATGGCGGCAAAGCAATTTTTATGCCGCAAGAGATGATGGCGTCTGAGCAGCCACTGGCGCTGATTACCCGTTATTAAGGGTTGGCTTTTTATAATTAAAAAGGTAAGTTAAGCCGGTTTGACAGCAAGCCGGCTTCCTTAGCTTTACTTGTCTTGTTATAGCTTGTCCTGCTATCACTTATCTCATTGTCACTTGCTTAGGATGATTTTGATGATTATTCCAAACAGCTCCTTAGGATTTAAAATAAAAAGCGCGCAAGCAACCGCAAGCACCCTGCTTCGCGGCGGTCTTGGCAACATGGGAACGCCAACGCCCATTTTGCCTAAAAAAATGCTGGTGCTTTATGAGCATGAAGCTTGTCCGTACTCGCGCCGCGTCCGTGAGGTGATGACCTGTTTAAATCTTGATTTCGAAAGCCGACCAAGTCCGCATAAAGGTCACGTTTACCGCGATGAGTTAAAAGAGATTTCCGGAAAAACGCAAGTGCCGTTTTTGATTGATGACAATACCGACGATAAAATTTCGGACTCACAACAAATCATCGACCATTTATTTAAGCATTATTCAAAAGACGGTAAAACGCCAAAAAAATACCAAGCCAATGACGGCGATAATGCAAGCTTGCTCAACAAATCGGCAAGCATTGCCTCAATGATGCGCGGGGTTAAAGCGGCGCACCCCAAAAAAAATAAAGACCGCGGTCGCCCTGATGAGCCGCTGCATTTATATGGCTTTGAAGCCAGTCCGTTTTGCCGGTTGGTTCGCGAAAAGTTAAGCGAGCTTGAAGTGGGCTACATCAATCATAACGTTGCCCGCGAGCAAATTGAGGACATCGGCGCGTTTGGCGTTCGCTTGAATTTGGGCGATTATCAGCCCATTAAAGGCGGAAAGCGTGAACGAATTATGAACGAAGTCATGGACGGCAAATTGCAATTTCCCTACCTTGTTGACCCGAATACCAACACCAAAATGTTTGAATCTAAAGACATTATTGATTATTTGATAAAGACTTATGGTTAGCCCCTTGATGCTACGATAAAAAAGCTACAATAAAATTTGACGGTAACCTTTTGCAACTTGATGAGATTAAAGCCAGCTATGACGCCAGACTCTTTTATTTTGACCAGTTATAACATTCATAAAGGCATGTCGCCGCTCAATCGGCAGGTCAAAATGCAAGGAATTGCGGCGGCGCTTCAAGACGTGGGCTCAGATGTCTTATGCTTGCAAGAGGTTCAAGGTCAAAATCTCAAGCGCAATTTGCAATATAATGAATATCCTGACCAGTCGCAACATGAATGGTTTGGCGAGTACTTGTGTTTGCAAAACAGCTATGGCAAAAACTGCGAGTATGAAAACGGTCATCACGGCAATGCGGTATTAAGCCGGTATCCCTTAGACCCCAAACATAACGTCAATATCACGGTCAATAAGCTTGAGCAGCGCGGCGTTCTGCACTGTGAGGTTCAGCCGGAGGGTTGGGAGTTGCCTGTTGTTATTTTATGCGCCCATTTAAATTTACTTGAGCGCGACCGAGTCAAGCAGTACCAAGCCATCAGTGATTACGTCAAAAACTGCATCGAAAGCGACCAACCGCTCGTTTTGGCAGGAGACTTTAACGACTGGAAAAAGCTGTCTTGCGACAAACTGGCAAGCAGCCTTGGCATGACCGAAGCTTTTAAGTCGTGTCATGGCAAGCTGCTTCCGACCTTTCCGGCAAAATTGCCCGTATTAAGCCTTGATAGAATTTATGTTCGTAACTTAATTGTCAAAGATGCTTGGGTGCATTCAGGAAAACCGTGGTCAACTTTATCTGACCATCTGCCCATCAGCGCGCGCTTGGCTCGAGTTTAATTGCTCATTTAAAACATAATAAGTTAAAGGAACATCTTATGACGTCCAATCAAAATCTGCCAACCTCACAACATGCGGTGATTATCACCAGATTTGGCGACCCTGACGTCATGAGTTATCAAGATGGTGTTGCTGTCCCAAGCTTAAAAGACGGTCAAGTTTTGGTAAAAATTGCCGCTGCCGGAATCAATCCGGTTGATTATAAAACGCGCCAAGGTAAAGGTTGGGGCGCGGACAACATTCAAAAGGCTAAGTTTGACTTTGATGACGCCGCGATTTTGGGCTTTGATTTGGCAGGAGAAGTCATTGCCAGTCAAAGTGACAAGTTTAACATCGGCGATAACGTTGCTGCCCTTAACTTTGATGGTGGCTGCTATGCTCAGTTTGTCGCCGTCGATGATAAATTGCTTGCCAAAATCCCCGAAAATGTCAGCTCAACCCAAGCCGGAGCGCTCCCTTGCGCCGGTCAAACGGCACTGCAATTTTTGGACTTTGCCGACATCAAAAAGGGCAGCCACGTGGTGATGAATGCTCCTGCCGGCGGCGTGGGTCACATTTTAATTCAACTGCTTATGCAAAAAGTAAAAGCGGATAATTTAAAAGTCAGCGTCATTTGCTCCCCTGAAAAGTACCAAAAGCTCGATAAGCTCATTGATAAAAATCATTTGGCAGGCTGGATTGATTACACTAAAAATGAAAACTTTCCAAAGTTAGAAGCCGACGTGTTGCTTGATTTGGTTGGTGATGATGCCGGCGTTCAAGCGCTTACTACGCTAAAATCTGGCGCTCGCGTGTTGGTATTGCCGACCATTTGGGCAGATAAGCTTAAAAAAGCCGGAAAAGATAAAAACTTAAGCGTTGAGGGTTTTGCCGTGACGCCAAACGGCGATAGCATGGGACAAATTTTACAAAAGCTTGCGGGCGGCGAGATTAAACTTCATATTGATAAAGAATTTGCCTTATCGGACGCCATTGCTGCCCATAAGCAGCTTGAAAAAGGTGACAGCTTTGGCAAAATCGTCTTGCAAGTCAGTGATTAATAATTTAATCCTCATTAGCTTATAAAAAGGTGCATTATGACGCGGCTGCAAATGGTAACTTTAATAGCTTGGCTGCTGTTTGTGCCCTATTATTTTTTTATGAAGCATTGGGAGCAAACGGTAATTGCCCCCATTCGCATTGATTTGCTGATTATTTATCCAGTTTTAGGACTGTTAACGCTTGCGTTGCTAATTCAGTGGCTTGTTAAAGTTTATCGTAATAGCCGACCAAATCAACGGTAACTTAATTTTAAGCTAAATCAGGCAGCAGATTTTTTGAATGAAACGCGGTCATGAGGATGCTTGATGGTCTTTTAAAATAAGCTGAGCGCAAATTTCCGGCGCTTCCATCGGCAATAAATGCCCAAAGTCATTAAGCGTGATGATTTGCTCATTATTAATAAAGTGCTGCCAGTTGTTCCGGACTTTTTGGCTCAAAAATAAGGTAGGTTTGCCAAGGATTAGGGTAAAAGGAAGCTTTTTTTGTAATAA
Source organism: Psychrobacter sp. GTC18467 (assembly GCF_055397455.1). Classification (NCBI taxonomy): domain Bacteria; kingdom Pseudomonadati; phylum Pseudomonadota; class Gammaproteobacteria; order Moraxellales; family Moraxellaceae; genus Psychrobacter; species Psychrobacter sp. GTC18467. The sequence goes on along the minus strand of NZ_AP038920.1, from coordinate 1,272,248 downwards.
AGCTTTTAGCGCGTCATCAATAAATGGCGTTCCAAAATAATTGGCAAGCTCTTGCTTGGGCTCAAAAATAAGCTGATAGCCGTTATCGGTTTTGATAAGGCTATGATCAGCAAAGATTTTCAAATATTTATCATCAATTCGCCGAAACGCTTTTAATGCTCGTAATTGCGCCAAGTAATCTGCCACGCTTTGCCAGTTGTTTTGCTTAGCTTGGGTACTTTTAAAAGGCTCTTGGGTCATTTTAAGCGCTCGCGGCAACAGGTTATAAACCCAAGTTTGCGCTTTGGTAAAGGTGACCGGCTCAAGCAGATACAACTTTGAAAACAGCTCTGGACGCTTTGCCGCAGCAATGGCAGTGGCGGTTGCCCCTTGGGAATGACCTATACCGATGACTGGCTTATCCTGAGTTTGTTCTAAAAATTCAATTAAAACGTCGGCATCTTCTTCGCGGGTAAGTTTGTTAGCGGTCGGTTTGTCAAACCAATAGCCACGCAGGGCAAGCGAGGTTAAATCAAAATCAGGTTTCAGTCGTTCAAGGAGCGGCAGGTAGCAGCCGATTGCAAAACCATTACCGCCATAAAAATGAGCAATGGGCTTTTTTTGTGGTGAATATGCCGAAAAGTCAAAATAACGGGCGTTTTTTCCCGAAATCATCACGCTTTTTTCAGCATCAAATAACTTATTCATCATTATCGAACTCGTCGCTGTCACCCAAAAAGCCGCCACTTTGCCGCTGCCAAAGTCCGGCGTAAACACCATTTTGGGCAAGCAGTTCATCATGGCTGCCTTGCTCGATGATTTGACCTTTATCCATGACCACCAATCGATCAAGGGCAGCGATGGTTGATAGGCGATGGGCAATGGCAATCACGGTTTTGCCGGTCATGATGTCGTTTAAGCTTTCGGTGATGGCAAATTCAATCTCAGAATCTAGCGCACTGGTGGCTTCATCAAGCAGCAAAATCGGCGCGTTTTTGAGCATCACGCGGGCAATGGCAATGCGCTGACGTTGACCGCCGGACAGCTTGACGCCGCGCTCGCCGACTTGAGTATCAAGCCCGCTATTGCCTTTGTCATCAAATAAGTCTTTGATAAAGTCCCAAGCTTGCGCTTGTTTGGCGGCGTTAATGATGTCCTCATCAGTGGCATCAGGGCGACCATAAGCAATATTTTCGCGGATGGTTCGATGAAGTAGGGAGGTATCTTGGGTAACCATGCCGATTTGTTGGCGCAGCGACTCTTGGGTGACGCTGTCGATGGCTTGACCGTCGATGCAAATTTTACCTGAATCGACATCATAAAAGCGCAGTAGCAAATTAACGAGCGTTGATTTTCCGGCGCCTGAGCGACCAACCAAGCCAATTTTTTCGCCGGATTTGATATTTAAATAAAAATTGTCTAACAGCTTTTTGGGCGCAATGCCGTTGGCTTCATCAATGGTTATGCCTTCTAAATCTTTGACGTCATCGTCGCGCTGATAGCCAAAATCAACATGATCAAAAGTGATTTGACCGTTTGTGACGACTAGCGGCTTGGCATCCGGTTTATCAACGATAGTTTGCGGTGCGGACAGCGTTTTCATGCCATCTTGAACTATGCCGATACTTTCAAACAGGCTTGAGGTTTGCCACATAATCCAGTGCGTAAGACCGTTCAATCTAAGCGCCATTGCGGTTGCTGCGGCAATTGCCCCAACGCCAACCGCGCCTTTTTGCCAAAGATAAATGCCAATTCCTGCCGTCGTTCCCACCAAAATTACGCTAACGATATGGTTTGCCACTTCCAAATAGCTGACCCAGCGCATTTGCGCATGAACCGTTCCTAAAAATTGCCCCATCGCGTGTTTGGCGTAACTGAGCTCGCGGCGCGAGTGGCTGAACAATTTGACCGTCATAATATTGGCATAAGCATCGGTCACCCGACCCACCATCAAGGCGCGAGCGTCAGCTTGAACGATGGCGGAGCGTTTTAATCGCGGGATAAAAAACCACATGGTCAAGCCAAAAAGCACCGTCCAAATGATAAACGGAATGAGTAAAAGACGGTCTAAATTAAATAAAATGACGCCGGTGGTGATAAAATAAACGGTCACATACATCAGCATATCGGTGACCGTCATCACCGTATCACGAACCGCAAGCGCCGTTTGCATCACCTTTGCCGACACCCGACCTGAAAACTCATCTTGATAAAACTGCATCGACTGACCAAGCATGCGCTTATGAAAGTGCCAGCGCATCTGCATCGGGAACACGCCTTGAATCACTTGAAAATGAATCAGGGAGGACAGCGCAATCCAAAACGGACTGACAATAAGCATCGCAAGCATGAGCAGCAGCATGTCGCCTTTTTCTGCCCAAAGCATGACAGGCGAGTAGGTGCCAAGCCAATCAACCAACTTGCCAATCCAAGCAAACAGCAGCGCTTCATAAATGCCAATGCCCGCCGATAAGATCATAAATAGCAGCAGCCAACCGCGAAGCCCTTTGGTACACGCCCATAAAAAATGTAACAGTCCATGCCGTGGTAGCGGCATTGGGCTGTCAGGAAAGGCGGGCAGTCGGGTCTCAAAAAATCGAAATAAAGCGTTCATAAGCAGTCAAAGCGGTCGGTAATTTGCAGTTATTATTGATAAATCAAGCGGATAGTTTAGCAAAATATTACTAATTCTCCTGCAAGGTAATTGTAATTTGAACGCTCTAGGCATTTTTAGAAGGCACTTTTTTCAGGGATTAAGTCGTTCAATGTTAATTAAAAAAATGATTTTAAAATTAAAAATTAAGCAAAAACGTATCTGCGTCACGATAGGCGTTTAAAATAGCAGCGATTTTGAGACACAATAAAGGATTGAGTTAAGTTATGGGGTATTTAGCCATTGCGGTGTGCTGTAGCGTTGCCGTTTCTGTACTGTTAAAGCTGCTTCGGGCGCAACATTTAGACATTCGCCAAACCATTGCTGCCGGCTATCCGATGGCGGTGCTCTTGACCTTTTTATTGCTTAAGCCGGATATTCAAGGTGTTAACAATCTTGGCAACGCTTGGGGCGTGATTGTTGCCCTTGGCATATTATTGCCGTTAGTGTTTGTGATTTTAGGTCGCGCAATTAGCACAGCTGGCATCATTAAAGCGGATGCGGCTCAGCGCTTGTCCTTGATTATCCCGATTATGGCGGCAGCCGTGCTTTTTGGTGAGGTGATTTCGCCAATTCGCGCGCTTGGTTTGGTTACTGGATTACTGGCGCTTGCCGCTTTGGTGATAAAAGCGCCAAAGGCTGATTTGAATCACGTTTCTCATACTCAATCCCAAGCGACTTTATCATCGAAATTTTCTACAACCCTTTGGCTGATGGGTGTTTTTTTAGGCTATGGCGTCATTGATGTGTTATTTAAACACGTTGCCAAACAAGGCGCAGCGTTTCCACTTACGCTTTTTGTCAGCTTTAGCTTGGCGGGGCTATTTTTAGGGGGATATTTACTCTTGCAAAAAACCCAATGGCAGCCCAAAGCATTACTTTTTGGACTGGTGTTAGGCGCGCTCAACGTGGGTAATATTTACGCTTATATTCGCGCCCATCAAGTATTATCCGAGTCGCCAAGTATTGTTTTTACCGGAATGAACGTCGGCGTGATTGTGGTGGCAACAGGAGTTGGGGCGGTTGTTTTTCATGAAAAATTATCAAAGCTGAATATGCTGGGATTGGTTTTGGCGGTGGTGAGCGCAGGGATTTTATTTTTGTTATAGGTTTTCTGATTCTTCGTTTTTTTATTACCGATTTTGTACGGCAATGTTTTAAACGAGGCAATTTTCACTATTGGATTATATGAAGGCGCGTCATCTTGTGCTATGGTGGGCGGTGGAAAATAAGTTGAGAAAAATAAGCGATTAAGACTGACTAACAACAAAGGATGACGACAAGATGACAAACGCCGTTTATGAAAAGCAGCTCGAACGTATCAAAACTGGCAACGGATTTATCGCCGCACTTGACCAAAGTGGCGGCAGCACGCCCAAAGCGCTTGAAAATTATGGCGTAAGCCAGAGTGACTATAACGATGACGAGGGGATGTTTGACCTTGTTCATGAGATGCGCGCTCGCATTATGACTTGTGATTGCTTTGACAATGAGCGCGTTTTGGGCGCAATTTTGTTTGAAGACACCATGGACCGTGAGGTGAACGGCAAGCCGACTGCCAATTATCTTTGGGAAGATAAAAATATTGTGCCGTTTTTAAAGGTGGATAAGGGTTTGGCTGAGCACATGAACGGCGTTCAGGTGATGCGACCGATTCCAAGCCTTGATTTGCTCTTGGACAAAGCCAAAAATTATCCAGTATTCGGCACCAAAATGCGCTCAGTGATTTATGAGCCAAGCGTTGATGGTATTGAGCTTGTCGTTCAGCAGCAGTTTGACGTGGCAAAGCAGATTTTATCGCAAGGCTTTATGCCAATTGTTGAGCCAGAAGTGGACATCAACAGCGAGAAAAAACACGACTGCGAAGTGATTTTAAAAACAGAAATCTTGCGCAATTTAGACAGCTTAGATGACGACCATCAAGTGATGCTTAAACTTACACTGCCTGATGAAGCCGGATTTTATCAAGAGTTGATCGACCATCCAAAAGTAGTGAAAGTGGTGGCGCTATCCGGTGGTTATAGCCGAACAGACGCTTGCGAAAAGCTAAAGCAAAACCCTGGAATGATTGCCAGTTTCTCACGCGCCTTTACTGAAGGTTTGAGTAAACAGCAAAGCGACAAAGAATTTGCCGATACCATTAACGCCTCGATTGATGAGATTTATAGCGCGTCAAAGGTTTAGCTTTAGCGTTAAAATTAGTTGAATAAAAAAACCCTTACGATAACAGTAAGGGTTTTTTTTGTTTAACTGTTAAAAATTAAACTTCCCTTTTTAAACTTCCTTTTTTAAACTTCCTTATACAACTGACGACCTTCTGCGTGGTATTTTTCGGTCATCTCTTTCATGCCCTCATCAATCGCCGCCGCGCTCAAGCTTGCATTGGCATCAAGACCTTTGGCGTACTCACGGACATTTTGAGTGATTTTCATGGAGCAAAATTTAGGGCCGCACATCGAGCAAAAATGCGCCGATTTGTGAGCATCTTTTGGCAAGGTTTCATCGTGGAATTCACGAGCGGTATCAGGGTCAAGCGCCAAATTAAACTGGTCTTCCCAGCGGAACTCAAATCGTGCTTTGGACAGCGCATTATCACGAGCCTGCGCGCCGGGATGACCTTTTGCCAAGTCAGCAGCGTGGGCGGCGATTTTATAAGTGATGATGCCGTCTTTCACGTCTTTTTTGTTCGGCAGTCCCAAGTGCTCTTTTGGCGTCACGTAGCAAAGCATTGCCGTGCCAAACCAGCCAATCATCGCCGCGCCAATGGCACTGGTGATATGGTCGTAACCGGGGGCAATGTCGGTGGTTAAGGGCCCAAGCGTATAAAAAGGCGCATCGCTACAGGTTTCAAGCTGCAAGTCCATGTTTTCTTTAATTCGGTTCATCGCCACGTGACCTGGGCCTTCAATCATCACCTGAACGTCATGCTTCCAAGCGATTTGGGTCAGCTCGCCAAGCGTTCGCAGCTCGCCAAATTGAGCCTCATCGTTGGCATCTTGCAAGCAGCCGGGTCGCAAACCATCACCAAGGCTAAAGGCGACATCGTACTGCTTCATAATCTCGCAAATATCTTCAAAATGGGTGTATAAAAAGTTTTCTTGATGGTGCGCCAAACACCACTGCGCCATAATCGAGCCGCCGCGCGAGACAATTCCGGTTAAACGGTTGGCGGTCATCGGAACGTAGCGCAAAAGGACGCCGGCGTGAATGGTGAAGTAGTCCACGCCTTGCTCGGCTTGCTCAATCAATGTGTCGCGGAAAATTTCCCACGTTAAATCTTCAGCAATGCCATCGACTTTCTCTAACGCTTGATAAATAGGAACCGTGCCAATTGGAACGGGAGAGTTGCGAATCAGCCACTCGCGCGTTTCGTGAATGTGGTTGCCGGTTGACAAGTCCATGATGGTGTCCGCGCCCCACCGCGTCGCCCAAGTCATTTTTGACACTTCCTCATCAATCGATGAGCCAAGCGCTGAGTTGCCGATATTGGCATTAATTTTTACCAAAAAGTTGCGACCGATAATCATCGGCTCAGATTCAGGGTGGTTAATGTTGTTTGGGATAATCGCGCGACCGGCGGCAACCTCATCGCGGACAAATTCAGGGGTAATGATTTTTGGGGTATTGGCGCCAAAGCTTTCGCCGTCGTGCTGACGGGTGTCGGTCAATTCGTGCTGCTTTTGGGTTTCGCGGATGGCAATATATTCCATCTCAGGGGTGATGATGCCGCGGCGGGCGTAGTGCATTTGGGTGACGTTGCCGGCTTTGCCATCGACCAGTTTGGCGCGGCGCGGCTTGTCGATATGAGCAAAGCGCAAATTAGCGGTCGTGATGTCGCGGGCGCGAGCTTGACCGTAGTCGCTTGATAAGGCGTCTAAGCGTTCGGTGTCGCCGCGCTCCTCAATCCAACCTTCACGAAGCTTTGGCAAGCCGCGGGTTAAGTCAATTTGCGCGTTTGGGTCGGTATAAACGCCTGAGGTGTCATAAACGTAAAACGGCGGATTTTGTTCCCAATCGCTCTCAGGGGTGTCTTGAAGTGGCGTTGGCGATAAGGTAATTTCGCGCATGGGCACTTGAATGTCGGGGCGTGAGCCTTCGAGATACACTTTTTTAGATGCCGGCAAAATGCGGTGCAAATCGCGCGATTCTTCTTCAAACCGCGCGTCTAAGCTTGATCGGTGCGCAGGCGTTTTAAGCGCGTCGGTTTTTGGAGTCTTTTGCTTGGCAGTTGGTGCGTGAATCGTGGGGGTAGATTGAGTCATAAGAAGCTGTCCTAGCTGATGTCCATAAAAGCAACACCGCCAATGACTGCGGAACGCGCGTTTTTTTGACATTTTTGATGACTTTTTTATAAACATAAAAAGCCACATCAAAAACTGAATATCGCAGCAAATAAGTTAACCGAATAAGCTTTAAAACTGTGTTTTAAAAACTAAGCGTAATAACTTATCAAGCATTTCTGCAAGCTCTATTCTCTCAAAAAACCATGCTTAAGACTTCCCTGCGTCGGTGCTAACCGCATCAGGTTCGGCGGGTGTGTCTCAGCGAGCGCTCAAATCAATTGTTAAACTTCATGATTTAAACAACCGCACCCCGAGTCTGTCAGTGTTGAAACTTCCCCTATGCTAGCAAACTTCTGCCTTGAATTCTAATACTATTTTAACGCGTCTTGAATTGTCATTTTTTCGTCATGTTTTTTAGGCGCTTGTTAATACTGTCATCAAACGGTCATCAAATGCTCATCAGATTGTCATCAAAGCTTGGCAATATAACCTTATTCGAGGATTAAATTGATAACTTTTAGGAGCCGTAATGAGCAAAAACTTTCGCCAAGTCAGCATCGTTGCCATGATAGCCACCGCCATGATGCTCAGTGCTTGTAATAAAAGTGTTGATGACGCTAACGCCGCAGACAGTGGCGCAGCAAAAGCTTCAGAAATCACAACTTCAGAAAACACCACCGCAACCGGTAAAAATGACACCATTGCCATGACCATCACCGGTGCTGGGGCATCATTTCCGCAGCCGATTTATGCCAAATGGTCAGCCGATTATCACCAACAAACCGGCGGTCAGGTCAATTATCAGTCGATTGGCTCTTCAGGCGGCATCAAGCAAATCATCGCAGGAACGGTTGATTTTGGGGCGTCAGATGCGCCAATGACCGTTGACGAATTAAATGCCAATAACTTAATCCAGTTCCCAACGGTGATTGGTGGCGTCGTTCCGGTGGTAAATATCAAAGGTATTGCCGCAGGGGCGCTCAAGCTTGATGGCAAAACGCTTGCCGATATTTATTTAGGCAACATTAAAAAATGGAATGATCCTGCCATCACCAAATTAAACCCAGAGTTGAGCTTACCGGACGCTCCCATCACTACTGTATTTCGCTCGGATGGCTCAGGGACGACCTTTAACTTTACCGATTATTTGGCAAAAGTTTCCCCCGATTGGCAAAGTAAGGTGGGCGTGGATAAATCGGTCAATTGGCCAACCGCGAAGCAAGGCGCCGCAGGAAAAGGCAATGAGGGCGTGGCAAGCTATGTGGCTCGAATGAATAACTCGATTGGCTATGTCGAATACGCCTTTGCCAAACAAAATAATATGGCGCATGTGGCGCTCAAAAACGCGGCAGGAAATATCGTTCAGCCGTCAACCGAAAGTTTTGCGGCGGCAGGGGACATTGATTGGTCACAGCAAGCTGGATTTTATAAAGTTATTACCAATGCAGAAACGCCAAACGCTTGGCCAATTGCGGCGGCAACCTTTATTTTGGTGAACAAAACACCAAAAGATGCCAAACAAGCCGCCGGTGTTCTTGCCTTTTTCAACTGGGCATTTGATGAAGGCGATAAAGAAGCCTTAGCGCTTGATTATGTGCCGTTCTCAGACACTGCCGTAGCCTTATTTAAAGACAGTTGGAAACAAGTGGTTGATAAAGATGGCAAGCCCGTTTCTCAGCCAAAATAAGCCTTAAAGCAAATTGCTCCATTTAAAAATCGCCAAATAAGCGCCCAAAACAGTTCAAGGTTAGGATAAAACGATGGCAAGCATGAATCAAGCAAGCATCATTCAGCAAAAACTACGCAAGCAGCAGCGATTAGATGCGCTATTTGTAGGCGTTACCAAGCTTGCCGCGCTGACTGTTTTGGCAAGTTTGGGGGCGATTTTGGTCTCGCTTGTGGTGGGCGCTTGGCCAAGCATTCAAGCGTTTGGATTTGATTTTTATCTTAGCAATCATTGGGACCCAGTGGCAGGGGAGTTCGGCGCGCTTGCGCCCATTTATGGCACGATTATGACCTCCATCATGGCGCTGGTCATTGCCGTTCCTATCAGCTTTGGCATTGCGATGTTTTTGACCGAGCTTTGCCCAAAAGCGCTTAAAAAGCCTTTGGGGATTGCCATTGAGCTGCTTGCCGGAATCCCCTCCATCATTTATGGCATGTGGGGCTTGTTTGTGTTTGCGCCGTTTTTTGGCAATCACATTCAGCCGTGGTTAACTGAACATTTAGGCGAGTTACCCGTTATTGGCAAGCTATTTGTCGGCGCACCCATGGGAATTGGACTATTTTGCGCGGCGCTTGTTTTGGCAATTATGATTATTCCCTTTATTGCTGCCACCATGCGTGATGTGTTTTTGGTGGTGCCAACGCTGCTTAAAGAGTCGGCGTATGGCATGGGGGCGACCACTTGGGAGGTGATGACTAAAGTGGTGCTGCCTTATACCAAATCCGGCGTTGCAGGCGGGGTGATTTTGGGGCTTGGTCGCGCGCTTGGGGAGACGATGGCGGTGACCTTTTTGATTGGCAACACCTTTAATATCAGCCCAAGTTTGTTTGCCTCAGGCGTTTCTATCACCTCAGCGCTCGCTAATGAGTTTGCCGAAGCAGCAACGCCGCTGCATTTATCGGCGCTCTTAAATTTGGGATTGGTACTGTTCTTAATTACCTTTTTGGTACTGGCATGTTCGCGGTTATTGATTGGTCATTTGGACAAGCGGGCAGGACAGTAGTTGTCAAAATAATGAGCGTTAAAACAAAGCGTTTAAGGTTACCGCTATTTTATTATCAAGCGAGCTATTTGAGTTTTTAGGATTGACATTATGACCACCATGAGCGCCACGAATAAGCCCATCCAAGCCCCGCGAGTGTTTAACCAAAGCCGCTATCGCAAGCGTCAATGGCGCAACCAAATCGGCTTGGGATTTGCCATTTTTGCCATGGGATTTGGGCTATTTTGGCTCGGTTGGATTTTGTGGACATTGGTAAGTCACGGCATTACCGGACTTATTGAGATGCCCATCTTTACTCAAGATACGCCGCCGCCAATGAGCTCAGGCGGTCTTAAAAATGCCATTGTCGGCTCAGTGATGATTTCAGGGGCAGGGCTATTTATTGGCGCGCCGATTGGACTGCTTGCAGGGATTTATTTGGCAGAATTTTCAGCAAACAGCCGCCTTGCCAAAGTTATTCGTTTTTTAAATGACATTTTGCTGTCCGCGCCGTCTATTGTTATTGGCTTATTTGTTTATGCGCTGATGGTGAAAAATGCCAGTTTTTCAGGTTGGGCAGGGGCGGTGGCTTTGGGGCTGATTGTCATTCCGGTGGTGGTTCGAACGACGGAAAATATGCTGCTGCTCATTCCAAATGCGCTTCGCGAGGCGGCGTTTGCTTTAGGGACGCCCAAATGGAAGTTGGTGCTTCAAGTCACCATGAAAGCGGCGCGAGCAGGGCTGTTAACCGGAATTTTACTTGCCTTTGCCCGAATCACGGGGGAGACCGCGCCTTTGCTATTTACCGCGCTGAACAACCAATATTTTAGCCTTGATATGGGTCAAGCAATGGGCAACTTGCCGAACACCATTTATCAATTTGCCATGAGCCCTTATGACAACTGGCACGCGCTGGCGTGGTCGGCGGCACTGCTTATTACGCTAAGCGTTTTGGTATTAAACCTTATCGCGCGCTATATCGGTGCTAAAGATTTACATTAACAGATTTGCCCCACTTTTAACGAGACAACCTTCATGACCAAGACCCTTAAAAAACCGCAAAATAAAACCATTTTTAGCCCTTTTGAGCGTGCAAATTTGGCAAAGACTTCGGCAACGGCGCCGGTAACTGGTTTGCCAACAGAGCAATCCCTGAATATCGCGCAAATGCTCACCGATGCTGAGCCTAGTTTTGCTCTTGATTCAGCGCTAGCAAAACTTAAAGTTCGTGAGTTAAACTTTTATTACGGCAAATTTCATGCGCTAAAAAATATCAATATCGACATTCAAGACAAAAAGGTCACTGCGTTTATTGGACCTTCTGGCTGCGGTAAATCAACGCTGCTGCGAAGCTTTAACCGAATGTTTGATTTATACCCAAATATGAAAGCAGAAGGTCAGATTTATCTGGATGACTTGGACGTTTTGGCAAAATCAACGGACGTCAATTTACTGCGCTCGCGGGTTGGCATGGTCTTTCAAAAGCCCACGCCGTTTCCGATGTCGATTTTTGATAACGTGGCGTTTGGCGTTCGTCTTTATGAGACCTTGAGCAAAGCCGAGCTTGCCGAGCGCGTTGAGTGGGCGCTAAAAAAAGCCGCGCTTTGGAATGAGGTTAAAGACAAATTAACCGCCTCAGGATTGTCCTTATCCGGCGGTCAGCAGCAGCGGCTTTGTATTGCGCGCGCGGTCGCCACCCGACCTGAAGTGCTGCTCCTTGATGAGCCAACCTCCGCGCTTGACCCAATTTCAACCGGCGCCATTGAGGACTTAATCGAGGATTTAAAGCAAGATTACACCATTGCGATTGTTACTCATAACATGCAGCAAGCGGCGCGAATCTCCGATGTCACCGCTTATATGTATTTGGGTGATTTGGTTGAAGTGGGCGCCACCGACCAGATTTTTACCAGTCCCAATCAGCAAGCGACCGAGGATTATATTACCGGACGTTATGGCTGATTGCCAAAATCAAAGCAATTTTTAATAAAAACTTTTAATAAAAACTTTGAGTAATTTTAGGTCACTTTTTAAGTGAAACTCTAAATAAATTTCTAGGTAACGCTGCCATGCCGCAATCTTCACCGCACATTTCTCGCCGTTTTGACCAAGATTTAACCGAAGTCTCCAAGCTGTTTTTGAAAATGGGGCAATCGGCAAGCGAGTTGGTCACCTTTGCCATGCGGGCGTTGGTTGAGGGCGATTTTGAGTTAGCCGAGCAAGTGATAGCAGGTGATGATGCCATCAATCAATTAGAGATGCTTATCGATGAGCGCGTTTTGTTGCTGTTTGCCAAACGCCAACCGGCGGCTCGCGATTTACGCTTGGTGGTGGCGATTAGTAAGGGCGTCGTTGATATTGAGCGCATCGGCGATGAAGCGGTAAAAATCGCCCAAATGGCACAAAAAATCATCACCGAGGCGCACTCTTATTGCCATCAAGAAGTTTGGCAATTAAGCAACCAAGTTCGCTTAATGCTCAATTCCGCGCTGATTGCCTTTGAAACTCAAGACGCTAAAGCCGCGTTTACCGTGCTGCAAAGCGCTTGCGACGTTGATTTTGAATACCAATCGGCAACACGCGCTTTGATGACCTACGTCATGGCAGACGCGCGAACCATCAGCCAAGTCATTCATCTTTTGTGGGTGCTGCGGGCGCTTGAGCGTATCGGCGACCACGCCCGCAATCTCGCTGAACTGGTTATTTATATCTGCTCAGGAACGGACGTTCGCCATAGCGATTTTGCCACCGTTCAAAGCGCCATTGAGCAAAGCCAAAGCGCGCCGCAAAATTTGCTTTAACGCTTATTTATTTTCCGGCGTCCAGCCTTGAGCGCGTTCATAATCCTCATTGTCCAAAAATTTATTGCGCTGCTCGGTGATAAATTTTTTGGCTTCAGGGTCAAGCATGCTTAAATGGTTTTCGTTAATCAGCATGGTTTGATGCTCAAGCCACTCTTTCCAAGCTTTATCCGAAACGGTCTCTTGAATTTCACGACCAAGCTTATTGGGAAAGGGCGGATGCGCCATTTTTGGCAACTCTTGATGGTATTTTCGGCAAAATACCGTGTTGGCTTTGGGATTAAATGTTTCTGCCATGGTTCTTATCCTTATTGTAAAATTAATTGTTTCGTTATCATAACAAATGCCGTAATGATTGGGCAAAAAAGAGCGTTTTAAAAATTGGGATTAAAAAAATCAACCTTTAAAGTTTTAGCCAAAAAAATACCCACGATAACGCAGGTATTTTTATTTTAATTGAATGACTAATTATGCAAATTTTTCTAAACGCTTGCGACCGCGCTCAATCGCCTGTTTCACTTGATTTGGCGCAGTGCCACCCAAATGGTCACGAGCAGCAAGCGAGCCTTCGAGCGTTAAGTAATCAAACACATCCTCGCCAATCGCATCACTAAACTGCTGCAACTGTTCAAGCGACAACTCGCTTAAATCAACGCCCTCACGGATTGCCAAAGCGACCGCATTGCCAACCACTTCATGAGCATCGCGGAACGCCACCCCTCGGCGAACCAAATAATCTGCCAAATCGGTGGCGGTGGCGTAGCCTTTCATGGTGGCAGCGCGCATATTATCCGCATTTGGGGTGATGTTCGGCAGCATATCAGCAAAGGCTAAAAGCGAGCCGGTTAAGGTATCAACGCAATCAAACAGCGGCTCTTTGTCTTCTTGGTTGTCTTTATTATAAGCCAGCGGCTGATTTTTCATTAAGGTTAATAGGGTAGTCAACTGCCCAAACACACGAGCGGCTTTTCCGCGAACCAATTCTGGAACGTCAGGGTTTTTCTTTTGTGGCATGATGGACGAGCCGGTACAAAAGCGATCAGGGATTTGCACAAAGCCAAACTGAGCGCTCATCCAAAGGATGATCTCCTCACTCATTCGTGACAGGTGCATCATTAAAATCGACGCCGCTGAAGTAAATTCAATAGCAAAATCACGGTCAGATACCGCATCAAGTGAGTTTTGGCAAATACCTTCAAAGCCTAACAGTTCGGCGGTAATAGTGCGGTCAATTGGAAAGGTCGTTCCGGCAAGCGCGGCGCTACCAAGCGGCATCTGATTGATGCGGCGGCGAGCATCAATAAAGCGCTCGGTATCGCGACCTAGCATCTCAAACCAAGCCATCACGTGATGACCAAAGCTGACCGGCTGCGCGGTTTGCAAATGGGTAAATCCGGGCATGATAGTTGCAGTATGTTTAGCCGCAAGGTCTAGAAGTCCGCTTTGCAGCTTAACCAGTAAGGCAACGATATTGTCGGTTTCCTCACGCAGCCAAAGCCGGATGTCGGTAGCGACTTGGTCGTTGCGGCTGCGACCGGTGTGCAGTTTTTTACCAACGGCGCCGATGATATCGGTCAATCGCGACTCAACGTTCATGTGAACGTCCTCAAGCGCAATTGACCACTGAAATTGACCGGCTTCAACCTCGCTCAGAACTTGTTTGAGTCCCTCGATGATGGTGGCAACCTCATCATCGGTTAAAATACCGCACTTACCAAGCATGGTCGCATGAGCAATTGAGCCTTCAATGTCATGGCGGGCAAAGCGCTGGTCAAAGCCGACGGAGGCGGTAAACGCCGCCACAAAGCTGTCGGTAGCTTCGCTAAATCTGCCGCCCCACATTTGCTGACCAACACTTTGATTTGGTTTCACTGAAGTTGTGCTAGAATTATTTTCAGAAGCATTATTATTTAACGGGTTGTTTGGATGATTATTTGAATCAGGATTGATGACATTTGAAGAAGTGGCGTTCATATCGGTCTAAGACAAGTCAGGTGAATGAGACCTCAAGTATAGCAAAGGATGAGGTCGCGTTACTAGCTGAGCGCTTAGAGTTTTTTATTCCCAAGCTTATCGGGATGATGCAGCCTTGGCAGTGGCTTTTATATATCATCACTTGGTCGCTATTTGTGACGGTGATTGACCGTCATAACTTATTGACGCTCAGCGATTTTATGATTAAATTTGCCAGTCGCGCCTTTCAAAATATTGCCACCATCATTCCAGCGCTGTATTTAATCGACTATTGGCGACCGGTATTTAAACGTATGAACCCCATTCGGGTCAGCGCTTATGTGTTGCTGATGTTGGTGACGGGCGCTATTGTTACCATTTTATTGACCATGTTGCTGCGCATCAATTTGGGCGTCATGGAGTATAACCGCCAAGCTTTCATTTCTAACGTGATGGTAAATGCGGTCATTACCGGCGCTTTTACCTTGGTGTTTTTATTGTATTTTATGCGCCGTTATGAAGAGCTGTCTGCCCTTAAACTGTCCTTTGAGCAAAAACTAAAAGCGCAAAATGATGTGATGAAAGCCCGAATTGCGCCGCATTTTTTCTTTAACACCATCAATAGTTTGACCTCGTTAATTGAATCGAACCCGCCGCGGGCTTCTGAATTATTGCAACATATCTCAGCGCTGTTTCGAGCAAGCTTTAATGGCGCTCGTGAAATCAGCTTTGAAGAAGAAATCGCGCTTTGTAAACACTATTTAGCGATTGAATCTTGCCGGCTTGCGGACAAACTTGAGGTGAACTGGCAGCTTCCAAACGATGACGTCATGTATGACATGGTCATCACCGCACTGACCTTGCAAAGCGTTCTTGAAAAAATGCTGGTAAATGTGGTCGAAAATACCACCGAAACCGTGGTGATGAATATAGAAGCAGACTGGCGACAGCATCGGGTGACGATTGTGATTACCGTTCAGTTGCCAAGCAAAACTTTGGTGGTCGCTCAAAATTTGCGTCAGCATATTGATTTTCGTTTGCAAGCGGAGCGGCTACAAATGTATTTTGGTCAAAGCGCTTATATTCATAGCGATGTGAATAATAAACAAGTCACCACCATCATCAATTATCCGCTGCAAGACGTCAGTATTTAAATCAAAACTGGCAGGAAATAGGCTAAAAAGGCTTAACTATCAAGCGGCTGCTAGAATGTTTGGCACAGTTGTTGCAATTTATTACCGTGATGAGTTGTAGACTGAGTAGGTTGATACAAGTAAAACATGGTATGACATGGTGTCTTTAAGCTTGCAAACAGCGTTCGGTTTTACCAACGCTTGTTGTAGGATTCGCTCATAGCTGCCGCCAAATCGTGATATTATAAATTGAAAAAGTGTTCATGGCTGTAAAAGTTTGGTTTTGGCGATAACCTAGGCGCAAAAGAGGGAAGTTATGCGGATTGTAATTTGTGATGATGAGCCACTTGCTCGCGAGCGCTTGGTTCGGATAGTTCAAGACTCAGGTCATGAAGTGGTGGCGCAAGCAACAACAGGTGCAGAAGCGGTGACGGCGGTAAAAGCTTGCCAACCCGATGTGATCTTGCTTGACATCCGAATGCCTGAGATGGACGGCGTTCGCTGCGCTCAGTTTTTAAACGACCTTGAGCACCCGCCGGCGATTATTTTTGTGACCGCTTATGACCACTATGCGATAGCCGCCTTTAAAGCCAATGCCATTGGTTATTTGCTGAAGCCCGCCAATAAAGATGAGCTGATTGAGGCATTATCCAAAGCTAAAAATTTAAATGCCGCTCAGCTCAATGCCATCCGCCAACTTGAAGACCCAACCGCAAGACCGCTGCGAGAGCATATTGCCGCAAGAACCCATCGCGGTATGAAATTGATTCCGCTTAAAGACATTTACTATTTTACCGCCGATCAAAAGTACGTCAAAGTTCGCTATAAGGACGGTATTGTTTTGATTGATGAAACGCTCAAAGAACTTGAAAGTGAGTTTGGCGAGCGCTTATTTCGCGTTCATCGTAATGCCATTATTAATTTGGGATTTTTAGACTATTTAGAATCGATTGATTCAGGGCAATACCAAGTTCGCTTTAAAGGTATCGAGGAGACTTTGGCAGTCAGCCGCCGCCATTTACCGATGCTTCGCGATAAAATTCAAAGCATGTAGCCGTTAACTGCAAGCCAATTTCGATCTTAACCATGTGGTCATACCATCATGCCCTTATTTGTGCTTAAATAGGGGTATTTTTTTGCGCCAAGACCAATTGAACTTTTTCAAGATTGACCACTGAGAATATTATGACCAATCAGCCCTCGACCATCTCAACCTTAACCATTGCCACGCGCCAAAGTCCGCTGGCGCTTTGGCAAGCGGAACACATCCGTGATCGCCTGACAGAACTGTATCCAAACCTTGAGGTAAAATTGCTAAAAATTGTCACTAAGGGTGACAAAATTTTGGACACGCCGTTGGCTAAAATCGGCGGCAAAGGCTTGTTTGTCAAAGAGCTTGAGCAAGCGATGTATGATAAAACCGCCGACATTGCCGTTCACTCTTTAAAAGACGTTCCGATGGTATTGCCTGAAGGGTTGATGCTTGGGGCGTATTGTAAACGCGCCGCGCCAACCGATGCCTTTGTGTCTAATACTTATAACAGCTTAGAAGAGCTGCCTAAGGGCGCGGTGGTTGGTACCTCAAGCCTGCGCCGTCAGTGCCAAATTAAGCACTATCGACCCGATTTGCAAATCAAAACCTTGCGCGGTAACGTCGGAACAAGGCTGTCAAAGCTTGATGCCGGCGACTATGACGCGATTATTTTGGCAACCAGTGGGCTTCAGCGCATTCATTTAGAAGACCGTATTAAAGGTGAGCTTGATATTGACGTGAGCCTTCCGGCGGTCGGTCAAGGCGCGCTTGCCATTGAATGCCGCGAGGGTGATGAGGCGATATTGCAGCTGCTTGCGCCATTAAATGATGACCAAGCAAGAATCCGCCTGATTGCTGAGCGTGCCTTAAACCGGCATTTAGAAGGCGGCTGTCAAGTGCCAATTGCAGCGTTTGCCGTTCTTGAAAATAAGAACGACAGCAACGGTAACAATAACCAAACCCTTTGGCTTCGTGGTCGCGTTGGTCAAGCCGATGGCAGCGTGCTCTTAAAAGCGGAAAAGCGCATTGAACTTCATGGCTCACAAAGTGATAAAGAAACTCAAGCCAATCAGCTGGGCATTGAGGTTGCCGAGCAGCTGCTTGAAAAAGGTGCCGGCGAGATTTTAGCAGCGATTTATCATGACAATGCCAATTGAAACTGCCGGCGTGATGACGATGCAACATCAGCAATTGCCTTTAGTCATTAATACAAGACCTAGCGAGCGCGCCGCGCCGTTAACCGAGCATTTGAGCAACAATGGCTTTGAGGTCGTTGAGCTGCCGCTGCTGAGCTTGGCAAACCGCGAAACCCGTAGCGCTGATTTGGCATTGATGACCTCTTGGCTTAAGGGCAGTTTTCAAGCGTTGGTTATCGTCAGCCCAACCGCTGCGGAATCTGGGCTTCACGCTTGGCAGCAGCTGATTGACAACGGCTTGGCAACTGCTCTTGATCAGCCGCCAAGCCACATCATTGCGGTCGGTGATGCCACGGCTAAAGTGCTTCACGACTCAATGTTAACTAGCCATTTTGACATTTTACAGCCGTTAATTGCCAATAATGAAGGAATGCTTGCCATGCCTGAGATTGCAGCATTGCAACAAGGCGATAGGCTGCTTGTTTGGCGTGGTCTTGGTGGCCGGCGGCTGCTTGTGGATACCCTGGCGACTCGCGGCGTTAGTATTGATAGCATCGCTTGGTATGAGCGCTTAATGCCGGAGGATGCAGAAAGCAATTTTAACAAGTGGCAGCAAAACTATACGCCAAAGGTAGGCGCGCCGCCGCCCATCGTTATCGTGAGTAGCGGAACGGCGTTTGAAAATTGGCAAGCTATTTTGCAAAACTCAAAAACTAGTCCTAAGCAAAGCTTAAGTGATTTTACTTATGTGGTTTTAGGCGAGCGCTTAGCCAATATGGTCGCAGAGCATCATCTTGAGTTTATCCGCGTGGAAGATTTAAGTCCCGAAACCATTTTGGCAGCATTCTTAGCGCAAAAGCCTGCGCTATAATTAACCGTGGTCATTAAAAGGCATCAAGGAGGCAAGTTTGGGTCGCAATCGAAATCAGCAAGATGCTCATGTTGCAAATAAATCGCCTTCCATGCCGTATCAGCGCCGGCAAGTCAGCGTTTGGCTGTCACGGTTGCAATGGCTTATCATATTTTTGCTAATTTTAGCTTGGATTTGGTTGATGTTGGCGCAATCAAAATTTGAGCAAAAAATTAACGAGCGGCTGCAAACCAATGAGCAGCTGACCACGCGCTTAAACGATATGGACGACCGCCTGTTTGCCATCAGTCAGCAAGCGCTTCCTGAACCTAAGGGAGACATGAGCAATCAAGCGCAAAATCAGCTTGATTTGTTAAAGATTCAAATTCAAGCGGCAACGCGGCTGCTTGACGATAACAATTTACCGGCGACCATTGAACTGCTTCGCGGGCTGCAATGGCAGTTGTCGCAAAGCAGCAACGAGATTGCCCCAGCCTTGACTATTGTCATCAAAAACAGCCTGAATCAAGACATTGAACGCCTGCAAGCTCAAAGCCTACAAACCAATCCTTGGCAACGGCAAAACCTTGCCATTCAAAACATCCAAACCTTTTTACATCAGTTAAGCCATAAGCAATCGGCAACCATTTCGCAGCAGCAGCTTGTCATTCATGAAGTCATTATGACCTTAAACCTTGCCATTCAAGCCAGCAATTTGCATCATGGGGACGAAACGGTCAGTTATTTACGCCAATCGCGCGAGCAGTTAGCAAGTTTGCAAAGCACGTCAGCTACCGCGCAAAATAGCAGTGATGACGCAAAATCTGTTGCCAAAAAAGCCCTCGACCAACTCACCAAAAACAGCGCCGAAAAAGACAAAAACGTGGCGAACAGTGATGAGGCTAATAAAGTCGCCGCGCCAAGTAGCGCAAGCGATAACACGCCGACCACATTGCCCGAGGCGATTGCTGCGATTGATGCGCTTATTGAAAATAAACCTGCCGCCATTACCTTGGTGACTGCTCAGATGTTGAACCAAAAAAACGCCCACTGATATAATCGGGATTTTATACTATTTATTCATCTAAGGGATGACCATCATGACGGCTCTTCACGACATCACTCAGCCAAGCTTTCAGCGTCCCGAGGAGCTATCACAGTTTCCGGTCATTCATCCGCAGCCCATCCATTGGGGCGAGATGGACGCCTTTAATCATTTAAATAACGTGGTATTTTACCGCTATGCTGAATCCGCGCGGATTGCTTATTTATTTGCTTTAAAGATGTTTGATGGCGACATGGTGACCGTTCTTGCCGAGTCAAGCTGCAAATATTTGCGCCCCGTGACCTATCCGGACACCTTGCTTATCGGCGTTCGCTGCCGCCATTTAGGAACGACAAGCATCATTATGGAATACAGCTATTTTAGCACCGCGCAAAACGCCGTGGTTGCCACCGCCGATGCCGTCATCGTTCGCCTTGACAGCAGCGCCAGCAAAAAAGTGGCTTGGTCAGAAGAAGAGCGTGATGCTTTATTTGACCTTGAAGCCAAATTTGGGCACACGCCCTCGCATTAATGTGAGCTATTGAATGGATGTTAATGGTTAAAATTAAACCATAAAAAAAAGCAGAAGCCAAAAGTGGGTTCTGCTTTTTTATGATAAAAATTTAACCGTTATTCATCATCTTTGGGCGCGCTGACAAAATCAACCACGTTTAAATCAAATCCTGATAACGCATGAAACTTCATTGGCGAGGACAATAGGCGCATATCGCGGACGCCCAAATGCCGCAAAATCTGAGCGCCAACGCCAATGCTTCGGTACGGCTGCTGAGCAAGGGTTGATTGTGATTTTTTGCCCGCGGCTTTATCTAAGGCCTCGCCCAAATCGACCGGCTGATTGCTGCCAATCCAAACCAAAACCCCTTGACCGCTGTCACTGATTTCTTTGAGCGCCGCTTGAATGCTCCAACTGCTTCGGCTGCCCAAATCGGTCGCCGCAAACAAGTCACGAAGCGGATGAAACCCATGAACGCGAACCGTGCTCACCCCTGAGCTGACGTCGCCTTTGACCAACGCCAAATGCGTCTCCTCCGTGCCAAATTCGAGGAAGCGGTGCAGGGTAAAGCTGCCAAATTCGGTATCAAATTCGCGAACTTCGGTTTCTTCCACCGTTTGCTCATTGGCAATTCGGTAATTGATTAAATCGGCAATCGTCCCGATTTTTAGATTGTGCTTTTTGGCAAACACCTCTAAATCATCGCGGCGCGCCATTGTGCCATCTTCATTGATGACCTCAACGATCACCGCTGCTGGCTCAAGCCCTGCAAGTCGTGCCAAATCGCAGCCGGCTTCAGTGTGACCGGCGCGGTGCAAAACCCCGCCATTTTGCGCCATAATCGGGAAAATGTGCCCCGGTTGAACGATATCACTAGGTTTAGCAGCAGCAGCAACGGCAGCTTGAACGGTTCGCGCGCGGTCAGCGGCTGAAATTCCGGTAGAAACGCCTTCGGCCGCTTCAATCGATAAAGTAAAGTTGGTGCTAAATTTAGCTTCGTTGCGCTCACTCATCAGCGGCAAATCAAGCTGACGGCAGCGCGCTTGCGATAAGGTCAAACACACCAAGCCGCGAGCGTGGGTAATCATAAAGTTGATGTCGTCGGCGCGAACGTGGGTGGCGGCCATGATGATATCGCCTTCGTTCTCGCGGTCTTCGTCGTCCATCAAGATGACCATTTTGCCATCGCGAATGTCATCGATGATTTCAGGGATGCTATTTAAGCTCATAAACGCCTCAGAGTTTGGATAAATGGTACTAAAAATTAAAAATTGCGCCCGCAGCTAGTGTAACAAAATTGGCAAAAGAACCAAATTAAGCATTATTTATGGCATGAAGCAGTTCAATAAAATGCCATTTAATTGTAAATTAAAAATATAAAATGCAAAGTAAAAATTTAATTCAATTTCATAATAAAAGTATTTAATTTTAGCAAGGTTTTTAGTACTGCCGATTTTGGGCGGCTTGCTCATGAAGCCAAGCCAAATACTGCTTGCTGTGCTGCTCGCGCTGATTGTCGGCAAAATGATAAAAGGTTACCCCGCGCAAGGACTCCGGCAAATAGTCCTGCTTGGCAAAATGATGGGGAAAATCATGGGGGTAAATATAACCTTTACCAAAGCCTTGGTTTTTCATAAGTTTAGTCACCCCATTTCGCAGATGCAGCGGAACAGGGGACGCGTCTTTTTCAGCAAGTTTCATTGCCGCGTTAATCGCTTTATAAGTGCTGTTACTTTTGGCACTGGTCGCTAAATAAACCACCACTTGCCCTAAAATAATGCGCGCCTCAGGCATACCAATGGCTTGAACGCTGCGAAGGGCGGTATCGGCTAACAGCAGCGCGTTTGGGTTGGCATTTCCAATGTCTTCACTGGCTAAAATGACCAAGCGCCGCGCGATAAATTCCGGCGGCTCACCGGCAACAAGCATCCGCGCCATCCAATAGAGCGCCGCATCAGGGTCTGAGCCGCGAACTGATTTTATCATTGCTGAAATGATATCATAATGCTGGTCGCCGTTTTTGTCATAGCGGCGAAGCGCCGACTGCGCCACTTGGCTGATTGCCTTATCATCGATAACAATTGGCGCGCTTAGGTCGGCAGATTGAACCGCCATTTCCAGTAAATTGAGCGCTTTTCTGGCATCGCCATTTGCCAAATCGCTAATTGATTCATAGTTAGCAATGCTAATATCAAGATGACTTAGCACCGAATCAGTGCTTAACGCGCGGTCTAAAACGGCTTTGATTTGGCTGTTATTTAACGGCTCAAGCTTATAAACCTGACAGCGCGACAGCAGTGCATTATTGACGCTGAACGAGGGATTTTCGGTTGTTGCGCCAATTAAGGTGATGTCACCGGCTTCCACCGCACCAAGCAGCGCATCTTGCTGAGCTTTATTAAACCTGTGAATTTCATCGATAAATACCACAGGTGCGGCAAAATTTAAGCCATCACTTTCAAGAACTTCACGAAGTTGTTTGACGCCGGTATTGAGCGCCGATAACGCATGAAACGGTCGCCCTACCGCGTCCGCCAGTAGCATGGCAATGGTCGTTTTGCCGATTCCGGCATCGCCATACAGTATTAAAGACGGCAAATATTGCCGCTCAACCAAAGCTCGAAGCGGCGCACCATGGCTCAGCAAATGCGTCTGACCGATGACCTCATCAAGGCTTTTTGGGCGCAATCGCTGCGCAAGCGGAACTGTTGCAGAATGTTGAGTTGCCATCATTTTGACCTTATTGCTGACCCTGCCCAAATCTTGCTCAAGCGTACATCAAAGGTTGAACGCACTTTTAATTTAACCGTTAAGCCTTATTAACATTGGGTGATAGTTAGGCTGATTGCTTAAGATTGATTCATGGGGGCACATTGCCTCGACCACAAGGGCGCGATAAAAGGTAGCTTTTCGCCAATGAGTGTTGATAATTTACGTAAAAACGGTTGTTACCGCCGCTTTAGCTTGCGGCTTTGCTCGTTAAGCCGCAAGCCAAAGCAGTCAAGAGCGCTAACGGTTGGTGAAAAACAGCTTGCTATCTCGGTATTTGGTGACAGCTTAAACTTAGAGGGCATCCAAATCAAAACCGCGTGGTGGGTGCTCAAAAACTACGCGGTCAGCCCAAACGGCAATATTTATTTTCATCCTAAAGACTACTTAGCTGATTTTAGTTCGACAAGCCTTAACTACCAAAGCTGGCTGATTCATGAATTGACCCACGTTTGGCAATTGCAGCACGGCTTAAAGGTCGTTCGCGGCGCGCTTCTCAATCGCCGTTATCAGTATGAGCTGATTAAAGGCAAGCCGTTTTTTAGCTACGGCATTGAGCAACAAGCGCGAATGGTTCAAGATTATTTTGTGCAAAGGCAGCGCGGTCAAGATTGCCAAGCGCTGAGCGCTTTTATTCCGTTTTTAAAAGATGCGAATTTAAACCGCTCTGATGTAAATAAGCCCGATTCAAAAACTAGAGACGCTTAACGGTTGCCAATAACCGCAATTTTCCATTAATAAGTGATGCTTTATTACCACTATGATTGCAAAAAAAATGACAGCGCCAACGCCAATTTTACTGACTTCCCTACTTAGCGCCATGCTGATGCTTGGGGCGTGTCAGCCAAAAGACGCTCAAAACGCCAATAACCAAGCTGCTGAAAAATCGCTTAAAAAAGCAGCGGATTTGCCCGCAAAGCCAAGCGACTCAGCTGCCGCGCAAATTGCCAAATATCAGCCCATATTTGTGGTTGAGATGCAAAATTTGCAGCGCAGGCTACAAGCAGAGTTTGAATCGCTAGAAGCTGCCGATTCGGCGGAAGATTTAGGATTGTTAACGCCAACCGAGTCAAGCAATGAAGCAGATAACATAGTATCAAACGCTGCCACAAACCTAAGTGCTGAAAATGCCGCTGACCCAAAACCGGATGATGCTCAAGCTAAAAATGATAAAGCCGCTGATGATAAAACTTCTACGGGAACCAATATAGAAACCAACATCAGCACCGAAGTTGGCGAGCGTGATTTAGAAGTATTAAAGCGCGTCACATTAGCGCCAAAAGCGCCCAAGCTTCTGCCCGAAGATGAGCTGATTGCGCGCTATCAAGAGGCAATGAGCGCGCTTTATGAGCCAGAATCCAAAGCCTTGAGCGCCGAGCAAATCGACACCTTACTTAATATCGCTGCAATCATTCCGCAAGTCTTTGACAATCTTGAGATTGCCGAGCGCTTAACCTTAAAAAGCCCTGCCCTTGGTCGCTTGATTGTTCAATCGCAAGTTAGCCTGCAGATTGAAGCCCAACAAGCCGCTGATATTGAGAATATGAAAGCAGAGCAACAACAAGAGTTTGACGAGCTTGTCAGCAAATTTGATGAAACCATCCAAGGTTATGATAAGCAAATTGCCAATTATGAAAAAATGCTGAACGAGCTTAAAAAGAACTAGTTTGGCAATTAACCCCAGCAAAAAGCATCATCGGCAAAAAATCCTGCGCTAAGGCAGGATTTTTTTATGATTGATAACTCAATTTGCAAGCTTATTTGCGGTCGTCAATCGCCACAAAATCACGCTCAGTTTCACCGGTGTAAAGCTGACGCGGACGACCGATTTTAAACGGTTCGCTGTGCATCTCAAGCCAGTGGCTGATCCAACCTGACGTTCGCGCCAGTGAGAAAATCACCGTGAACATTGACGTTGGGATACCGATGGCTTTTAAAATGATGCCAGAGTAGAAGTCCACGTTAGGATACAAGTTACGCTCAACGAAGTACGGGTCTTCAAGGGCAATTTGCTCAAGTTTCATCGCAAGCTCAAGTTTCGGGTCATTGATACCAAGGGCAGCAAGCACCTCATCACAAGATTTTTTAAGCACTTGCGCGCGCGGGTCAAAGTTTTTATAAACGCGGTGACCAAAGCCCATCAGCTTAACTTCGCGGCGTTTGACCTTTTCCATAAATTCAGGAACATTGTCCACCGAGCCGATTTCATCAAGCATCTCAAGCACCGCTTCGTTCGCACCGCCATGTGACGGTCCCCAAAGGGCGGCGATTCCGGCTGCAATACAAGCATAAGGGTTCGCGCCTGTTGATCCTGCCAAGCGAACGGTCGAGGTTGACGCGTTTTGCTCGTGGTCAGCGTGCAGGGTGAAAATTTTATCCATCGCATCGGCAAGAATTGGGTTAACTTTAAAATTTACGTCCGCAGGTGTGGCAAACATCATATATAAAAAGTTTTCGGCGTAGTTAAAGTCGTTTCGTGGGTACATGAACGGCTCGCCTTGCGAGTATTTATAACTCATCGCCGCAAGGGTTGGCATTTTGGCAACCAAACGGATCGCGGTGATTTCGCGGTGGCGCTCGTCATTAACATCAAAGCCTTCATGATAAAACGCAGACAATGCTCCGACCACACCGACCATAATTGCCATCGGGTGCGCGTCACGGCGGAAACCCTCAAAAAACTTCCGCAGTTGGTCATGGACGCCTGAGTGTTTGCGGACTTTTTCATAAAAGTCGTCTTTTTGCGCTTGATTTGGCAGATCGCCATGAATCAGCGCGTAAGCGACTTCTAAATACTCAGCTTTTCCAGCCAACTGGTCGATCGGATAGCCGCGGTATAACAGCTCGCCTTTGTTACCATCAATAAAGGTAATTTTTGACTCAACGGGAGCGGTCACCTTAAACCCAGGATCATAAGACCAATAGCCGGCATCTTGAAAGGCGTCAATGTCGATAACAGGTCGACCAAGCGTGCCCTCAATAATAGGAAGTGGGTAGTCCTTACCATCTACAGTTAGTTTGGCGTTATTGTCTGCCATAATTTCCTCTCCGTTGGTTTTTGCTTATTAAAGTAAAAGTAGGTCTGATGATCACTTTTTGATCCGCAGTTACTCTTTTTATAATGTGACAGTTAAAACAAAGGGTCACATATCGTAAACTAATTCTTAACACTGTGGCTATCTTAACAGCAATTCATAGCATTTTGAAAAGAGTTTCTTGCTCAAAAGCCCTGAATTTCGATGGATTAAGGGCGATTTAACTTCTATTTTTGTATCAAAATATGTCTACTAATATTTTAAGTGCCAATTGTGTAAATTTTTATATCTTATGTAAAATTTATTATACCAATATAAATCGTATCTTTTTAATTATTATTTTAATAATATTTGGTTACTTAATTGCGTCAAAAATAGGGAGGACATAACGTCCAACTAAATGGTAAGCTTAAATTCCATTTCGTAGCGTGATGATGATTTTGGCTGAAATGTCGCTTAATTTTAAAAATAGCGAAAAATGCGACTAAGCTTATTATTTATCGCATAAATTTGTAATTGTGACGCTGACATTTTATAATTATTGCTATTGATTGCCTTAAAATTGCGCTATTAACTTGGTTTTGTAATGGCTGATAAATGATAACTTTTGGTTTTATTCATAAAAACCAAATTAATAAACTTAAGTTCACTAAATTGCTAAAAATAGTTAATATAAAGTTGTCTTTTGCAAGCTATTGAATACAAATAGTTTTGATTGAGGGGAGATAACTCCCAATTTGCAAAAAAATTTAATAATGATCATGAACTAATGATTAATAACTGAGGTTTGAGGACTTAATTAAAGCAACCGTTGGATGATTTTGGTGGTAGAGCCTGATTAAACGCTGCTTTGACGTTTGACTGATAAACCATAAGCAGCCGCTGAACCAAAAACCAGTGTTTATTTGTACTCATTGAGTCAGCTAGCTCTTCCTTACTTTATTCGTCTTCTTTGGAACTCAGTGTATCGGGCAAACGGTAGCCGGATCATAAGTTGCCAACGAAGTGTAACCACAAAAAAGGATGCCCGCTGTGAAAAGCAACCGACCTATTAATTTGCCGCTGAGTCAAGTGATTAGCGTCAACGTAAAATCACCCATTGCGATTGCCTCAATTTTGCATCGCATCTCCGGTGTTATTTTATTTTTACTCATCCCCGTTCTGCTGTGGTTATTGCAGACTTCGCTTAGTTCTCCTGAAAGCTTTGAGGCTCTGTTTGACAATGTGCTGCTACGTTTTGTCGTTTGGATTTTTGTGGCGGCAACCGCGTTTCACTTTGTGATGGGGGTGAAGCATTTAATTGCCGATATGGGAATGATCGAGGAGCTCAAATCAGGTCGCTTGGCGGCGACGGTCAGCTTTATCATTGCGGCGATTTTGATTGTCGCGTCATTTGTATGGGTGATGTTCTAATGATTAAAAATGATTCAGGCATAAAAAGTGCCACAGGACTTACCGGTTCAGGGTCGCGTGATTGGGTGGTTCAGCGCATCAGTGCGGTGATATTGGCGGTTTACAGCGTGGTGTTGGTGGGCTTTTTTTTAACGCACAGCAATGTTGATTTTGTGCAGTGGTCAGCGTTTATGACCAGCCTACCCATGAAGCTGTTGAGCTTATTAGCCATTATTGCCTTAGCAGGTCACGCTTGGGTGGGGATGTGGACGGTATTTACGGACTATATTACGTTAAACCAAGTGGGATCAAAGGCGGCGGGGATTCGCTTAGTGCTGCAAGCGTTAATGATTATCGCCATTTTGGTTTTTGTATTTTGGGGCATCATGATTTTTTGGGGTAACGGCTTTGGTGTCGTTGCGGTGTAACGCTTGCTTTATCAACCAAATTCGCTTGATGAGGATAAACTTCCCAAGCTTGACTAGGTATTAGGACAATCATAATGGCAACGAGACAAGATAACACCATTAGTAATATCAAAACCTTAAGTTACGATGCGGTCATTGTTGGTGGCGGTGGTTCTGGCATGCGCGCCTCCCTACAATTGGCTGATGCTGGAATGAAAGTGGCGGTTCTCACCAAAGTTTTCCCAACGCGCTCGCATACGGTTGCCGCTCAAGGCGGGATTGGGGCAAGCCTTGGCAACATGAGCAATGACAATTGGCATTTTCACTTTTATGACACGGTAAAAGGTTCTGACTGGCTTGGCGACCAAGACGCGATTGAATATATGTGCCGAGAAGCGCCCAAAGTCGTTTATGAGCTTGAACACATGGGGATGCCGTTTGACCGCAACGAAGATGGCACGATTTATCAGCGTCCCTTTGGCGGTCACACCTCAAACTACGGCGAAAAAGCGGTTCAGCGTGCCTGCGCCGCTGCCGACAGAACGGGTCACGCGCTCCTGCATACCCTTTATCAAAAAAACCTTGAAAAAGGCACCGAGTTTTTTATCGAGTGGATTGCCCTTGATTTGATTAAAGATGAAGACGGCAATATTAACGGCGTGATTGCCATTGAGCAAGAAACCGGAACGGTAGCGGTATTCCAATCGCCAACGACGATTTTGGCAACTGGCGGTGCAGGTCGTATTTTTGCTGCGTCAACCAACGCTTATATCAATACCGGTGACGGTATCGGCATGGCGGTTCGCGCCGGAATTCCGCTACAGGATATGGAATTTTGGCAATTTCACCCAACGGGCGTAGCGGGTGCCGGCGTGCTGTTGACCGAAGGTTGCCGCGGTGAAGGGGCGATCCTTCGCAACAAAGACGGCGAGGCGTTTATGGAGCGTTACGCGCCGACGGTAAAAGACTTAGCGCCGCGTGATTTGGTGTCGCGCTCGATGGACCAAGAGATCAAGGAAGGTCGCGGCTGTGGTCCTAAAGGTGACTACATCGTTATGGACATGACCCATTTGGGTGTCGATACCATCATGAAGCGTTTGCCTTCGGTGTTTGAAATTGGTAAAAACTTTGCCAACATCGACATCACCAAAGAGCCGATTCCGGTCATTCCAACCATTCATTATATGATGGGCGGCATTCCGACCAACATTCACGGTCAAGTCACGGTTCCTGATTTGGAAGCTGGCACGGATGACGAGGGGCTTTATACCCAAGGTAAAATCGTTAAAGGGCTTTATGCCATTGGCGAGTGTGCTTGCGTGAGCGTTCACGGCGCAAACCGCTTAGGAACCAACTCGTTACTTGACTTGATTGTTTTTGGTCGCGCCGCCGGTCAGCACATCGTTGATGAATACCACCAAACCGATCACACCTATAAGCCGCTTGATATTCACGTTCTTGATTTTACCGTCAATCGCTTGAACAAATTGCAGCAATCGACCGAAGGGTTTAAGGCTCAAGACGTGGCGGACGAAATCCGCGCCATTATGCAAAAACATGCCAGCGTGTTTCGAACTCAAGAGCTGATGGATGAAGGCGTCGAGCGAATCTTAGCTTTAAAAGACAAGATTGATAACATTCATCTTGAGGACAAATCGCAAGTGTTTAACACCGCTCGCATTGAAGCCCTTGAAGTTGCTAACCTTTATGAAGTGGCAAAAGCGACCATGATTTCAGCAGCTCACCGTCACGAAAGTCGCGGCGCTCATAGCGTTCTTGATTATGACCGCCCTGAAGATGACGATTACGCGCCAAACGGTCGCAACGATCACGAGTGGATGAAGCACACGCTTTGGTATTCTGAGGGCAATCGAATTATTTATAAGCCGGTTCGCAAAAGCCCCTTGACCGTTGATTATATTGAGCCAAAAGTTCGGGTTTATTAACCGAGCTTTGCCAAAACGACTATTTTTATTAAATTATTTAAGGTGATGGCTAGCAATACCGCCCGCAGTCACGACATTATCGCGGATTGCGCCTCACCGAAGTGTGGAGTTTAGCATCATGAGCCGAGGTACTCGCACCATTGAAATTTACCGCTACGATCCGGACAAGGATCAAGCGCCTTATATGCAAACGTATACGATTGAATTACTTGAATCGGATCGGATGCTGCTTGATGTGTTATTGCGACTTAAAAAGGGCGATGAAAGCCTCACTTTTCGTCGCTCGTGCCGCGAGGGCATTTGTGGTTCTGACGGCATGAACATTAATGGCAAAAATGGGCTGGCGTGTTTAATTAACATGAACACCTTGCCTGAAAAAATTGTCATTCGACCGCTGCCGGGGCTTCCTGTTGTTCGTGATTTGGTCGTCGATATGAACCAATTTTATGAGCAATACGAAAAAATTCATCCGTACCTCATTAACGACCAACCGGCGCCGCCAACTGAGCGCCTGCAATCGCCTGAACAGCGTGAAAAATTAAATGGTCTTTATGAGTGTATTTTATGCGCTTGCTGTTCGACCAGTTGTCCTTCATTTTGGTGGAACCCTGATAAGTTTTTAGGACCCTCCGCACTGCTTAACGCCTATCGCTTTGTGGCGGACAGCCGTGACAATGACACCCAAGCTCGCCTTGCAAGGCTTGACGATCCTTTTAGCCTATTTCGTTGCCGCGGTATCATGAACTGCGTTGCGGTTTGCCCCAAAGGTCTTAATCCTACCCAAGCCATCGGTCATTTAAGAAATATGCTCATTGATTTGGCAGGTTAAAGCGCTGATTTTAATAAGATTAATCAAATCGTCTCCATATTGAGGCGATTTTTTTTATAAAAAAGAAAAGTTTTTTGCATTTTTTACCCAAATCAAAATTTCTTTCTAAAAAAAGCAAGATAAGCCGTGCTATAATATCGCGGGGTTTTAAAAGCGCTAGAAGTTTTGGCGGCAAGTTTTTAAAATTAACAAGGTATGGCTCTTAAGAAATCGCGCAGATCAAAGCCACAATTTTGACTGGCGCTCAGGTAATCTAAGCCAACGCTTACTATAAGTCTTGCGCTTGTCTTACCCTGCTTAAAGAATTGGTATCTTAGGGTTGAAATTAAAAACTAGCTGACTAATAATACTTTTGACTAACTTTTATTATCAAGGGTGATTATTTTGATAATGGGTATTTATTATCTAAATAACTAGTATTGAACAAACAAACTATGTCAAGAAATTTAACCGTGATACCCTAGTTAGCAATGTACGTTTGGCACAACAACCGCATTTTTCGTCAAGGAATGACCTTTGCAGCTTTAAAATTAGGGCTATAAGTATGGATAGTTCTTCTTTTAATGGTACAAAGTAAAAGACATCAGAGTTGGTGAACGCTATGATATCGCTCGCTGCATTTGCAATCTTGCCTTTAATTGAGGCAATAAATATATGTTAGCGATCTATTTGCATGCCCGTTTGACCACGCCTTTTTGCCATTATCATTCCAGCTACCGCCTACATGCAACGCGCCAATCTTACTGTTGATCATAACGACGACCAACTCCATTCATTTATCTATCAAATAGACGGTTATTATGAATAGTATAACTAAAGATCCAGCCGCAGCCACAGAGCTTGCTGGTGATAACGCCTTATATATTGAGTCCCTTTACGAGCAATTTTTGAGCGATCCCGATAGTGTCGACGCTGATTGGCAGGAGTACTTTAAGCAGTATCAATCGCCAAACGATGCGCCGCACAATGCGATTAAAGACCAATTTTTGCTGTTAGCCCGCAATCAAACCGCCAACAAGCGCCCTGAAAGTGCCAGCACCTCTAGTGCGGATCCTAAGCAAATGGCGGTTCAGCAGCTGATCTCTGCGTATCGCCGCCGAGGTCACCGTAAAGCCCAACTTGATCCTTTAGAGTTGCACCCTCGCGCTGAAGTTGAGGATTTGACCCTTGCTTATCATGGCTTATCAGAAGCAGATTTAGATACCGTTTACCCAACCAATGATTTAAATATTGGCAAATCAGAAGCCACGCTTCGCGAAATCATTGAGATCATGGAGCGGGTTTATTGCCGTTATATTGGTATTGAATTCATGCATGTGAGCACCAGCACTGAAAAGCGTTGGATGGAAAAATACCTTGAATCAAACCATGGCTATATTAACTTTGATAAAGAAAAGCGATTATCAATCCTTGAGCGTTTAACCGCGGCTGAAGGTCTTGAAAAATACTTAGCGCGTAAATATACCGGCGTGAAGCGCTTTGGTCTTGAGGGCGGTGAAAGCTTCATCCCTATGGTGAATGAAATCATTCAGCGCGCTGGAGGCTACGGCACCAAAGAAATGCTGATTGGCATGGCGCACCGCGGTCGTTTAAACCTACTGGTCAACATTTTGGGCAAAAACCCTGCGGACTTGTTTGATGAATTTGATGGTAAAGTTCAGCCAGAAAAAGGCTCAGGTGACGTAAAATACCATAACGGTTATTCTTCAAACGTGATGACCCCAGGTGGTGAAGCGCACTTAGCCTTGGCCTTTAACCCATCGCACCTTGAGATTGTATCTCCGGTGCTAGAAGGTTCAGCGCGCGCACGTCAAGTTCGCCGTAATGATACAACGGGCAATTCTGTATTGCCAATCGTGGTTCACGGTGATGCCGCCTTTGCCGGTCAAGGCGTCGTTCAAGAAACTTTCCAAATGTCACAAACTCGTGCTTATACCACTGGTGGCACG
Organism: Psychrobacter sp. GTC18467; assembly: GCF_055397455.1. Taxonomy (NCBI): domain Bacteria; kingdom Pseudomonadati; phylum Pseudomonadota; class Gammaproteobacteria; order Moraxellales; family Moraxellaceae; genus Psychrobacter; species Psychrobacter sp. GTC18467. Next base: position 1,239,833 of record NZ_AP038920.1, on the reverse strand, counting down.
GTTCATATTGTCATTAATAACCAAGTTGGTTTTACCACCAGCCGTCAAGAAGATGCGCGCTCAACCGAGTATTGTACTGACGTTGCTAAGATGGTTCATGCCCCCGTCCTTCATGTGAACGGCGATGATCCTGAGTCGGTTATTTTTGCTTCTCAGCTAGCCCTTGACTACCGTCACGAGTTTGGCAAAGACATCGTTATCGACTTGTTCTGCTACCGCCGTAACGGTCATAACGAAGCCGATGAGCCATCAGCCACTCAGCCATTGATGTATGCGGTGATCAAAAAACTACCGACCACTCGCACCATTTACGTGAAAAAATTGGTTGACGCAGGCGTTATTAGCAGCGAAGAAGCCACCAAACTTGAAGATGAATACCGCGAATCGCTTGATCGCGGCGAGTATGTGGTCAACTCATTAGTGCTAGAGCCAAACCCTGACTTGTATGTGAACTGGACGCCATATCTGGGTCATGAGCTTGAAGATGATTGGGACACCAGTATTGATATTGAAAAGCTGAAAGCTTTTGGCAGAAAAATGGCTGAAATCCCTGCTGATTTCAAGCTTCAGCGTCAAGTTCAAAAAGTGGTTGAGCAGCGTCTTGCCATGCAAACTGGCGAAGAGCCTTTGAACTGGGGCGCCGCTGAAACGTTAGCGTATGCCAGCTTAGTTGAAGATGATATTTTAGTTCGCATCACGGGTGAAGACGTGGGTCGTGGTACGTTCTCGCATCGCCATACGGAACTATTTAACATCAATGATGGTAGCATGTATGTGCCTTTAGCGCACATGAGTGAAAACCAAGCTCGCTTTGCCACTTATAACTCTTTGCTTTCAGAAGAAGCGGTATTAGCCTTTGAATATGGCTACGCCACCACCGTTCCTAATGCGTTAATTATTTGGGAAGCTCAGTTTGGTGACTTCGTAAACGGCGCTCAAGTGGTGATTGATCAGTTTATTGCCAGTGGTGAGACTAAGTGGCAGCGCGTTTGTGGTTTGACCATGCTGTTACCACACGGCTTTGAAGGTCAAGGTCCTGAGCACTCCTCAGCTCGCCTTGAGCGCTTCTTGCAGCTTTGTGCTGAAGACAACATGCAGGTCATTACCCCAACGACCCCTTCGCAAATCTTCCACGCCCTGCGTCGTCAAGCCATCCGACCAATCCGTAAGCCATTAATTGTGATGTCGCCAAAGAGCTTGCTGCGTCATAAGCTTGCTACCTCAACGCTTGAGGAGCTTGCAAATGGTAAATTTGAAACGGTATTGCCAGAACTTGATCAACTTGATAACAGCAAAGTGACCCGATTGGTACTTTGTGGTGGTAAAGTTTATTACGATTTACTTGAGCAGCGCCGCGCTCTTGGTCTTGATCATGTAGCGATTGTTCGAATTGAGCAGCTTTATCCGTTCCCAGAAGCGCGCCTCAATGAAGAGATCAGCAAGTACGACAATCTTGCAGAGATCGTTTGGACGCAAGAAGAGCCATTGAACCAAGGCGCTTGGTATTACTTAGCTCCTGAAATGTACCGTACGGTGATCGCGCATTCCTCAAGTGCAAAATTGCTTGAGCCCGTTGCTCGTCCTGCAAGTGCCGCTCCTGCAACAGGATCAAGCAAGATCCATATCGAGCAGCAGCAAGCCCTCGTTGCCGGTGGTCTTGGTATTGAAGTTGACCAATTAGCAAAATAAGTAAGTTAAATAATCAGGCGATGGTATGACCTTTGTATTTAGGCAATAATCAATTGCTTTAGGTCATGCCGCGTCATTAACGCTTTATACAAATAATCATTTCCAAATCTAAGGAGTATATCGATGGCTGAGATCAAAGCCCCCGTTTTTCCAGAATCTGTTGCTGATGGTACCATCGTTGAGTGGCACGTAAGCGAAGGTCAACAAGTTAATCGTGATGATTTGCTTGCTGAAATCGAAACTGACAAAGTTGTTCTTGAAGTTGTTGCCCCAGACAACGGCGTTGTTACCAAAATCGTCAAACAAGTTGACGATACCGTATTGTCTGACGAGTTGATTGCTGAATTTGAAGCGGGCGCTACGGCAAGTGAAAGTGCTCCTGCCGCTGAATCAAGCGAAGCTGCTGAAAAAGCCCCAGAGCAAGCAGGTTATGGCGATTTGCCAAACCGCCCAGCTGCGCCACACGTTGCAGAAAAAGATCACAAAGATCAAAGCCCAGCGGTCAGAAAAGCGGCTAAAGAATCTGGCGTTGATCCAAGCAACGTTGAAGGTTCAGGTCGCGGTGGTCGCGTCACTAAATCTGACATGGCAAACCCAACCTTGAAAACTGACAGCAACATCACGACCGATAGCGGTCGCCCTGTTGCTGAAGCCACTGGCGAGCGTAGCGAAAAACGTGTTCCAATGACCCGTCTTCGTAAGCGTGTTGCTGAGCGTTTATTGTCAGCGTCCCAAGATACTGCCATGCTCACCACGTTTAACGAAGTGAACATGAAGCCATTGATGGATCTTCGTGCCAAATACAAAGACCGCTTTGAAAAGCGTCACGGTGTTCGCCTTGGCTTTATGTCGTTGTTCGTAAAAGCAGCAACCGAAGCGCTTAAACGTTTCCCTGCGGTAAACGCCTCACTTGATGGCGATGACATCGTTTATCATGGCTACTATGACATCGGTGTTGCCGTATCTTCAGATCGTGGTCTTGTGGTTCCTATCCTTCGTGATACTGACCGCATGACTATGGCTGATGTTGAAGGCACGATTCGTCAGTTCGGCAAGCGCGCTCAAGAAGGCAAGCTTGGTATTGAAGACATGACCGGTGGTACATTTACCATTTCAAACGGCGGTGTTTTCGGCTCGCTCATGTCAACCCCAATTTTGAACCCACCTCAAACGGCAATCCTTGGTATGCATGCGATCAATGAGCGTCCAATGGCGGTTGATGGTAAGGTTGAAATTTTACCAATGATGTACTTAGCGCTGTCTTACGATCACCGTATGATCGATGGTAAAGAAGCCGTTCAGTTCTTAGTCACCATCAAAGAGCTTATCGAAGATCCAGCCATGCTATTGCTTGATCTATAATTTAAAAGGCTTGCATCGGAAGTGACTGATGCAAGCTTTTTAGCAAAGTGATTTTAATGTTGAGACAAATAACTTTGCAGGTGATTGCCCTATTGGCAATACTCCTTTAAAACAAGATTAAAAATTGAACCACGGAAGACGATTATGAAAGACAATTACGATCTCGTCGTTATTGGCGGCGGTCCTGGCGGCTATGAAGCAGCCATTCGCGGCGCTCAGCTTGGCATGAGTGTGGCTTGTATTGAAAAGCGTACTTATAAAGGTGAGCCAGCTTTAGGCGGAACTTGCTTAAACGTCGGTTGTATCCCATCAAAAGCCCTTCTTGACAGCTCGCACCGTTATGAAGCCACCAAGCATGAGCTTGGCGAGCACGGCATCAGCACCGGTGATGTAAGCATTGACATCAAGCAAATGATCGATCGTAAAGAAGGTATCGTTAAGCAGTTAACCGGCGGTGTGGCGGCGTTATTAAAAGGCAATAACGTTGACTGGCTTCAAGGCTGGGGAACACTCGTTGACGGTAAAGGTGCGGATAAACAAATCAAATTTACCGCGCTTAGTGACGATAGCGAAAGCACCATCACTGCTAAAAATGTGATTTTAGCGTCAGGATCAGTTCCTGTTGATATTCCCGTTGCCAAAACTGACGGCGAGCGTATCGTTGATTCAACCGGCGCTCTTGACTTTACGGAAACTCCTAAGCGCCTTGGCGTTATTGGTGCCGGTGTTATCGGACTTGAGCTTGGTTCAGTTTGGCGTCGCCTTGGCAGTGAAGTGATCATTTATGAAGCGCTTCCAAGCTTTTTAGCAGCCGCTGACAAAGACATTTCTAAAGAAGCAGCAAAACTGTTTAAAAAGCAAGGTCTTGATATTCGCGTTGATACCAAAGTGATTAAAGCCGAAGTTCAAGGTGATGAAGTTGTCGTTACCAGCGAAAACAAAGGCGAAACAAGCGAGGAGCGCTTTGATAAGCTGATCGTTTGTGTTGGTCGTCGCGCTTACGCTGAAAAACTTTTGGGTGAAGACAGCGGTATTAACTTAACTGAGCGCGGCTTGGTTGAAGTTGACGATCAGTGCAAAACCAACCTTGATGGCGTTTATGCCATTGGTGACTTGGTTCGCGGTCCAATGCTTGCTCACAAAGCCATGGAAGAAGGCATGATGGCGGTTGAGCGCATTCACGGCGAAAAAGCGCAAGTAAACTATGATACCATCATCAACGTCATTTACACGCATCCTGAAATTGCTTGGGTTGGTATGACTGAACAAGAAGCTACTGAAGCAGGCTTTGAAGTGAAAACGGGATCATTTAACTTGGCAGCTAACGGTCGCGCTTTGGCGCAAAGTGAAGCCCAAGGCTCAATCAAAGTGGTTGCTGATGCCAAAACTGACCGCTTACTTGGTATGCACGCCATTTCAGTCGGTGCAGGCGACATCGTTCATCAAGGTATGATTGCGATGGAATTTGTTTCTAGCATCGAAGATCTACAATTGATGACGTTTGCTCACCCCACCGTTTCAGAAGCCGTTCACGAAGCTGCACTTTCAGCGGACGGTCGTGCGATTCACGCCATTCAGCGTAAACGCCGTAAATAAATCAATCGTTTTAAATTGATGATGGCGCTTTTGATTGCAATCTCATCAAAAGTGCCCCTCAAAAGCTTGTGATGATCAAGCTTAGCATTTACTTTTATCAAAAAATAAAGGGTACAATCAATGAATTTACATGAGTATCAAGCAAAAGAGCTATTAAAAGGCTACGGACTGCCAATTCAAGAAGGCATCATTGCTCACAATGGCGAAGAAGCCGCTGAAGCATTTGACAAAACCCCAACCGACATCGCGGTTATCAAAGCTCAGGTTCACGCAGGGGGCCGTGGTAAAGCAGGTGGTGTAAAACTTGTTAAATCACGCGAAGAAGCTAAGCAAGTTGCTGAAGAATTGATCGGCAAAAACTTGGTGACTTACCAAACTGACGCCGCAGGTCAGCCTGTAAACTTTGTTCTTGTTGCTGAAGATATGTATCCAGTAAAAACAGAGCTTTACTTAGGTGCGGTTGTTGACCGTTCATCACGCCGAATCACTTTCATGGCATCAACTGAAGGCGGTGTTGAAATTGAAAAAGTTGCTGAAGAAACGCCTGAAAAAATCTTTAAAGTAAACGTTGATCCATTAGTAGGATTGATGCCGTTCCAAGCTCGTGAAGTTGCGTTCAAACTTGGCTTAGAAGGCAAGCAAATCAATCAGTTCGTAAAATTAATGACGGGTGCTTATCAAGCGTTTGTTGACAATGATTTTGCTTTATTTGAAATCAACCCACTCGCGGTTCGTGAAAATGGCGAAATCGTTTGTGTTGACGGCAAAATCGGCATCGACTCAAACGCCCTTTACCGCTTGCCAAAAATTGAAGCGCTTCGCGACAAGTCTCAAGAAAATGAGCGTGAGCTAAAAGCTTCTGAATTTGATCTTAACTACGTTGCTCTAGAAGGTAACATCGGCTGTATGGTAAACGGCGCCGGTCTTGCGATGGCAACCATGGACATCATCAAGCTTTACGGCGGCAAACCAGCTAACTTCCTTGACGTTGGCGGCGGCGCGACCAAAGAGCGCGTGGTTGAAGCGTTTAAAATCATTTTAGAAGACAGCAGCGTTGAAGGCGTGTTAATCAACATCTTTGGCGGTATCGTTCGCTGTGACATGATTGCAGAAGCCATCATCGAAGCGGTTAAAGAAGTGAACGTTCAAGTTCCTGTTGTTGTTCGCTTAGAAGGCAACAACGCTGAAAAAGGCGCCAAATTGCTTGAAGAGTCAGGATTGCAATTGATTTCAGCCCAAGGTCTATCAGACGCGGCACAAAAAATCGTTGACGCTGTTAAAAAAGCATAAGCCTCTTATTGTAAAGCCGGCAGTTTAAAAGCTTATTGATATTCAATAGCTATATAAAAAAGTTAAGCTGCCTGCTTTAGTAGACAACAGATTAAGGAAAACATAATGAGTGTATTAATTGATAAAGACACCAAAGTATTGGTTCAAGGTTTCACAGGTAAAAACGGCACGTTCCACTCAGAACAAGCCATTGAATACGGTACCAAAGTGGTTGGCGGCGTAACTCCAGGTAAAGGCGGTCAAACACATCTTGGTTTGCCAGTTTTTGACACCATGCAAGAAGCGATGGAAGCCACTCAAGCTGACGCTTCGGTCATCTACGTTCCAGCACCTTTCGTTCTTGATTCAATCATCGAAGCGGTTGACGCGGGCGTTAAATTGATCGTTGTGATCACTGAAGGCGTTCCTACCATCGATATGTTAAAAGCCAAGCGTTACATCGAAGAAGCAGGCGATGTGAAAATGGTTGGTCCGAACTGCCCAGGCGTGATCACACCAGGCGAATGTAAAATCGGTATCATGCCAGGTCACATCCATTTACCAGGAAAAGTGGGCATCATCTCACGCTCTGGTACTTTGACTTATGAAGCCGTTGCTCAAACTACTAAGCTTGGCTTTGGTCAGTCAACTTGTATCGGTATCGGTGGTGACCCAATCCCTGGCATGAACCAAATTGATGCGCTAAAACTGTTCCAAGACGATCCACAAACTGAAGCGATCATCTTGATCGGTGAAATCGGTGGCACCGCTGAAGAAGAAGCTGCAGCTTACATCAAAGACCACGTAACTAAGCCTGTAGTTGGTTACATCGCAGGGGTTACGGCTCCTGCTGGAAAGCGTATGGGTCATGCCGGCGCAATCATCTCAGGCGGTCAAGGTACTGCTGAAGATAAGTTCAAAGCCTTTGAAGATGCTGGCATCGCTTACACTCGCGACCCATCAAAAATCGGCGAAAAACTTAAAGAAGTGACTGGTTGGGAATAATTAATTACCAGTTTGGCAGATGGCTGATATAAAGGTTTGTGTTGATATGGCGCCGGCTTATTGTCGCTAACCTCAATCAGCAAACTGTTGACAACACAGTCATGTTGCTATAAACAAAAGACGCCTCTACAATAGGGGTGTCTTTTTTTATAATAACAATAATAATGATGACCCAAACTCCAAATTTTTCCCAAAAAATACTCGTTACCGGTGGCGCAGGCTATATTGGCTCGCATACTTGTATTGCCCTGCACCAGTCTGGCTATGAGTTGGTGATTTATGACAATTTATCCAACAGTCAAAGCGAAGCCATCAATCGCATCTCAAAATTAATTGAGCAGCCCATCACCTTTATCAAAGGCGATATTCGTGATGAGGTCGCTTTAAGACAATTGTTTAGCAAGTATGAGTTTCAGGCGGTGATTCATTTTGCTGGATTAAAAGCCGTTGGTGAATCCGTTGCTAAGCCACTTAAATATTATGACAATAACGTTGCTGGCACCGTAACGTTATTAAAAGTCATGAATGATTTTAACGTTAAAAATTTGGTGTTTTCTTCATCAGCTACGGTTTATGGCGACCCGCAAACGCTTCCTATTGATGAAACCGCGCCGCGATCGGGCAGCAATCCTTATGGTCAAAGTAAGCTGATGGTTGAGCATATTTTGGAAGATTTGGCAGTTTCTGATCATGCTTGGAACCTGATTTCACTGCGATATTTTAATCCCGTTGGGGCGCACCAGTCAGGGCAAATTGGTGAAAATCCTAATGGCATTCCTAACAACTTGATGCCATTTATTTCACAAGTCGCCGTTGGTAAATTGGCAAAGCTGAGTATTTTTGGCGGCGATTATGAGACCATCGATGGTACAGGGGTTCGCGATTTTATTCATGTGACCGATCTTGCCGAAGGTCACGTAGCCGCGCTTGACTATTTAAATAAGCAATCATCAGCTCTAGGATTTGTTCCCATTAATTTGGGGACAGGAACAGGAACCTCAGTATTAGAGTTGGTTACCGCTTTTGCCAAAACCACTGGAAAAGATATTCCTTATACCATTGTTGATAGGCGAGCGGGTGATATAGCCAGCTGCTTTGCCAGCTGCGATAAAGCTCAACGTTTGCTTGGTTGGCAGGCAAAGCTTGGTATTGAGCAGATGTGCACAGATACTTGGCGTTGGCAAGAAGCCAATCCGCAAGGCTATACTTCGTAATAAATTTTTCATAACTAAATAATCATGGACGTTTAATAATAATTATGACTACTTCTATTTCTCATGCCGTCATTCCCGTAGCAGGATTTGGAACGCGAATGCTGCCTTTATCAAAAGCCATTCCTAAAGAATTGCTACCGCTTGGTAATAAACCTGCCATTCACTATGTGGTCGAAGAAGCCATTGCCGCGGGCATCAAGCATATTGTTTTGGTCGGTCACGCGCAAAAAAGCGCCATTGAAAACTATTTTGATGTCAATGCTGAGCTTGATAGCCAATTGCGTCAAAAAGGTAAAGATAAGCTTGCCGATAGCTTAAATTGGCTACCGGATGATGTCAGTGTTTCTATGATTCGTCAAGGAAAGCCACTTGGTCTTGGTCATGCGGTTCTTGCTGCAAGACCAATTGTTGGCGACCATAACTTTGCCGTGCTCCTTCCTGATGTGGTGCTCAATCCGTTTACCACCGACTTAAGCCAAGACAATTTAGCATTTATGATTAAGGCATTTCAAAGCAATCAGCAATCGCAAATCTTGGTGGATCAAGTTGCTGATGGTGACGTTCATAAATATGGCATTGCTAAGCTTTGCGATAACCAATCTGCGCCAATGCAAAATAAAGATGAGTTGATGGGAAATCAAAGCTTTGGCGTGGCAGGATTTGTTGAAAAGCCAAGTTTAGAAAATGCGCCATCAAAGCTTGCAGTGGTAGGCCGTTATGTTTTTGACAACCGCATTTTTGATTATTTAGCTAAAACTCAGCCCTCCGTTGGTGGTGAAATTCAGCTGACTGACGCTATTGATGCGTTAATTAGCACCTCAGGCGTTCAAGTGACGACGATGAAAGGCGACAGCTTTGATGCCGGCGACATGACCTCTTATATGAAAGCATTTATTTATTTTGCCAAGCAGCAATTGGCGGAAAACCAATGATGACCACAAACTTAGCAGCGCCATCAATAAGTCAGAAAATAAGCGTGAAAACTTCGCCTCATTGGTCAGCGCTTGAGAATTTAGCAAAAAAATCGTGGTCATTACCAACACTTTTTGAGCAAGATGATCGGCGCGGTGAGCGCTTTCAAGTTTCTAACTTGTCGCTTTATTTAGATTACAGCAAACAGTGTTTAGACGATGAGGTAGTAAAGCATTTATTAGCCTTAGCTGACGATAGCAAATTAAAAGATAAAATTCATGCTTTGCTAAGCGGCGTCAAAGTCAACACCAGTGAGCAGCGGGCGGCACTACATACGGCGCTCAGGTTGCCCAAATCTGCTACGCTTTTGGTTGAAAATCGCGATGTGGTCAAAGACATTCATCAAAGTTTAGCCGACGTTGAGCGCTTATCGAGGCGAATTCGCAATGGCACTTGGCGCGGATTTTCAGGAAAAGCAATTACCGATGTGGTTAATATTGGTGTTGGCGGCTCGGATTTAGGACCGTTAATGGCAAGCACAGCGCTTGAGGAGTGGTCAGATACTGATATTGAGGTTCATTTTGTCTCGAATATGGATGGCAGCCAGTTGGATAATTTGCTCAAATGGCTCAATCCAGAAACCACATTATTTATCATCTCCTCCAAATCTTTTGGCACGGTGGATACCTTATCAAACGCCAAAACGGCGCTGAATTGGTTATTGACGACAGCGGCGACGCTATCGGGGTCAAAGCAAAGCGTACTTCGCCGTCATTTTATTGGCGTTTCTGCCAATCATGAAAAAATGAGCGCTTGGGGCATTCATCCTGAGCATCAGCTTGAGCTTTGGGATTGGGTTGGTGGGAGGTTTTCGCTGTGGTCAGCGATTGGTCTTGCCATCGCCATCGCCATTGGTATGCCAAAGTTTCATGAATTGCTGGCTGGCGCTCATGCGATGGATGAGCATTTTGCAGTGGCAGATTTTGCGGAAAATTTGCCCGTTTTGTTAGGGCTTATTGCGGTTTGGAACAGTAGTTTTTTACAAATTCATGGTCATACCGTGCTGCCTTATGATGGCAGGCTGGCTTATTTGCCAAGCTATTTGACCCAGCTTGAGATGGAAAGTAATGGCAAATCGGTAACCCATGACGGCTTAAAAGTTGACTACAATACCTGCCCAATTTTGTGGGGCGAGATCGGCTCAGATGCTCAGCACGCTTTTTATCAGCTCTTACATCAAGGCACTCAGCAGGTCTCTTGCGACTTTATTGCTTGCGTTCGCCACTACAGTGATGAGGAAAAATTTGCCACGCTGCGGCATCAGCATGAGCTTGCCTTATCCAACTGCCTTGCCCAAAGCCGCGTATTGGCCTTTGGTAACGCCGCGGTGGAAAATACCGCCATGGCTTGCGTTACTGATAAATTTAAAAATTATCGCGGCAATCAGCCCTCAACAACGATTTTAATTGATGAGCTGACGCCAAAAAGTTTGGGCGCGCTCATTGCGTTGTATGAGCATAAAGTTTATGTGATGGCTTGTATTTGGGATATTAACCCCTTTGACCAGTGGGGCGTTGAGATGGGAAAACAGATGGCGGAATCAGTTTATCAAGCATTAAGCCAAGATAAGCGACCGTTTGATGACTCAACCAATCAGCTGTTAGAGCACATTCGCAAGTTGTCTTAATCCTGATTAACTTTGTTTAGCCCTGTTCTTAATCGGCTTTTAATATTTAAAAGGTCAATTTATGCCTTACTCGCAATTACCGATAGCTTCAATGCCAAGTACTGATAGCGCAAAGGTTTGCGTCATTATCGGTCATAGTATTGAGGCAATTACCACAAGCGTGGTGCTTTCAAGTCTCAATCAGCGCGTCCATTTGTTTGCCAATTTAGCAAAGCTTACTGAGACGCTTGAGCAGTACGGCTTTGAGCATCATCTGCAAGCACTTTGGCAGCTTTATACCGGTCAGCAGCAAATTGAATGTGTTGACGTGCCAAAGGCAGCCGCAGACGTCATTAACCGTTATCAACCTGCCCAGTTGAACAATCAACACCAAACCCCTGAACTTTATTGGTTATTTTTAAATAATGTCCAAAATTACTGGTCAGATGATACTTGGATTACCGCGTTTAACCACAGTCAGCAGCAAGCATGCCCAATTATTTTAAGTGGAACAGCAAAAATTGGTCAAATCAGCGGCTTTGCTGAGGCACTGCGCCGAGCTTGGGTATATTATGTGCCGTTTGTATTTTTGCAAGATGGCGCCGCGTTTAGCTCCATGCTCACGCCTACGCTTTGGCTGTTGGGGGAGAAAACTTCAAACAGTGCTCAGCGCTTAAGCGTGCTGCGACCGATCATGCAGCAAGCAAAAGCTTATCACCAAGCGGATATTGCCACCATCGAATTTGCGCGCAGCAGCATCATGGCAATGCTGGCAACGCGCGTCAGCTTCATGAATGAGATGTCACGGTTTGCTGATGTCAATGGCGTTGATATTCAAAAGGTCAGCCAAATCATGGGGCTTGATAATCGAGTCGGTAACAGTTATTTGACCGCCGGTTGGGGTTTTGGCGGCAATAGCTTACCGCTTGAACTTGAAGCTTTGCAGCAATCAAGCGCCGATTGCCAAATCGCTATGCCGCTGATTGAATCGGTCATTCATATTAATGACGACCAAAAAGAGCTGATTTTCCGGAAATTTTGGCAGTATTTTGATGGTTTTATTGATGATAAAACGGTGCTGATTTGGGGTGCAAGCTATAAAGCCGACTCAGGTCGGACGGCAAACTCCGCCATTCATCCGTTATTGTCGCTGCTTTGGTCGTATAACATCAAAACGCGCGTTTATACGGATAAAGCAAAAGGCGAGCTGTTGGCACAATATAAAAACGAGCCGCTGCTTGAGATTATCGACGCGCCTTATGAGGGCATCAAAGGCGCTCAAGCGATGTTTTTATTAAGCGTGTCTCATCAAGAACCCATCGATATCGCTCAGCTAAACCAGTTTGGCTTACCGGTATTTGACGCGCAAAACGTGTTATCAAGATTACAAATTGATGATTTGGTTGGCGATTATATCGGTCTTGGTCGCAGCAAATAAGCCAAATTAAGGTTGCAAACCCTTCTAAATGAAAAGCGCTAAAAAAACTGCTCAAGTTGCTTGGGCGGTTTTTTTATAGTTATTATAAGGAGAATCAATTGCAGCGCCTAGGCAGATTAGGCAGGTGTTGCGCCGCGACCTTTAAGCCAAGTGACCAGTTCTGCCGTTTTTTCTTCAAGTAAATCAAGATTGCCTTTAGCTTCAATATTTAAGCGGATAAGCGGCTCAGTGTTTGACGCTCGCAAATTAAAGCGCCAGTTGTCAAAATCAAGGCTTAAACCGTCAAGCATTAATTTTTCAGGATTTTGGGCGGCAAAATGCTGCTCAATGTCATGAATAATCGTTTTTGCATCAATATCGGTCAAGCGAAAATTGAGCTCCCCTGAGCTTGGAAAGTCAGCAATATATTGACGGACAAGCTCGGATAACGTTTTACCGCTGACGGATAATAGCTCAATGGTCAACAACCACGGAATCATGCCGCTATCGCAGTAAAAAAAGTCGCGAAAATAGTGATGGGCGGACATCTCACCACCGTAAATCGCGCCGGCATCGCGCATTTTTTGCTTGATAAATGAGTGCCCTGATTTGCTTAACACGCCTTTGCCAGAAAAGTTATCGATGACCGCTTCGGTATTAAAAATCACTCGTGGGTCGTAAACGATGGACTCACTCGGATGCTTTTGTAAAAATGCTTGCGCGAGCATGCCAACCACGTAGCTGCCATCGATAAAATTGCCGGTTTCATCAAACAAAAAGCAGCGGTCAAAGTCGCCATCAAAGGCAATCCCTAAATCTGCACCATTATTAATAACCGTATCGCGGGTGGCAGTGCGATTTTCCAAAATCATGGGGTTAGGAATGCCGTTTGGAAAGCTGCCGTCCGGCTCATGATGCAAGCGAATAATGTCTAATGGCGCGCCCTGACTTTGTAAGTTGTCAACGAGTAAATCAACAACAGGGGCGGCGCTGCCATTACCGCAATTGATAACCAGTTTTAAGGGATTTAATTTTTTAGCATCAATAAAGGTCAACAAATGATTAATATAAGCCGTTTTATCAGTTTTTGATTGAATAGTGCCAAGCTTGGTCGGTTTAGCAAAGTTTCCCGACTCAGCCAGTGCTTGAATTTCTGCCAAACCATCATCAGCGCTGATGGGCTTTGAGTGCTCTTTAACCAGCTTTAAGCCATTGTAATTAATCGGGTTATGACTTGCGGTGACTTCAATGCCGCCAAGCGCTTGGTAATGACTGGTGGCAAAATAAACTTCTTCGGTTCCGGTCATTCCCAAATCAATCACATCAATTCCGGCGTCAATAATGCCCGAAATGGTAGCCGCTTTTAAGGCCTCACTTGAGGGGCGAATATCGCAGCCGATGGCGATGCAGCGGTTTAGGTCTTTATTTTCGGTATTGTTATTATCGTTCAATCGCGATGCCAAGATTTGCGCAAAGGCGCGACCAATGCGGTAAGCAATGTCCTCATCAAGGTTGACGCCAAGCTCGCCGCGAATGTCATAAGCTTTAAATGAGGTGATGGGTCGCGGCTCAAATTGCGGTTCGGGTTTTGAAAATTGTGGATTGGTGGTCATTAAACATCCCTTGTTTTTTGTCATTTTAAAAAAATATGATGAAAGGTTATCTAAAAATTGTGGGCTAAATTTTACAACGATTAATGATACACTAACCCTGCTGCGCCGCCTATAACGGCAACGAAATCAGGACGATATTATGACCAAGACTCACCTTGTAACCTCTCAAGATAATTCAAAACTGACTGTTAATGTTCCGACACCTGTAAAGGGAATGCCAACCGCCACAGGCGAAATTAGCGACTTAATCGCATTGATGGCAAGGCTTCGCGATGATTGCCCTTGGGATAAAAAGCAGACCAATCAAAGCTTGATTCCGTATGCCATTGAAGAGGCTTACGAGCTTGCCGAGGCAGTTCAAGATAATGATGATGAGGACATCAAAGGCGAGCTTGGCGATGTGCTGTTGCAAGTGATTTTTCATTGTCAGCTTTATGCCGAGCAACACCGTTTTGATTTCAGTGACGTTATCCAAACGCTACAAGAAAAGCTGATTCGCCGTCATCCGCACGTGTTTGATAAGGACAATTTGCCCGATGATGCGGCGGTCAAAAAACGCTGGGATGAAATTAAAGCCGAAGAAAACGCTGCCAAAGCCACTCGCGGAAAGCCCAAGCGCCGATTAGACAATATCAAAGCCGGAAGCGCGCTGATGCAAGCTCAAGAGCTGCAAAAACAAGCGGCAAAGCTTGGCTTTGATTGGGAGGGCGTCAGTGGCGCGCTTGATAAGCTTGATGAGGAAATAGACGAGCTAAAAGCCGAAATTGCAAACAAATCCAAAGCTGATATCAAAGCCAACAAAGCGATCATTGAAAAAGAGCTTGGCGATTGTTTTTTTGCTTTGGTCAATATTGCAAGAAAGCTTGATTTAGATGCCGAAGCTGCAACGTTAACTTGCGTTCATAAGTTCAAATCGCGATTTGGCTTTATTGAAAATGAGCTGTTAAAGATCAATCAAAGCCTTGAGGACAGCAGTCTTTTTGAGATGGATCAGCTTTGGCAAGCGGCAAAACGTTATGAAAAGGACTAAAACTTTTTCGTTACCTAATTTTTCGCTGACTGCTTTTTCATCGTTTGCAATGTCGTTAGCGGCGTTTTTCTTGTGTTTATCATTGATGTTGATGATACCGAAAATAAGCCTTGCCGCGATGTGTTTTGGCGACCCAAAAAGTGCTTATCAGCAATTGACACGGCAAGAAAACCTCAATGAGCAAGCAGTAAAATCAGCGCTGGTGAACATCAATACGGCAAGTGAGGCCGAACTGGTGTCGCTTCATGGTATCGGCAGCAGCAAAGCGCAAGCGATTATTTTGTACCGCGAGATGTTTGGCAATTTTAATAGCGTTGATGACTTAGCAAAAGTAAAAGGCATCGGCGCCAAAACCATTGAAAAAAATCGCTCGCGGCTTCGCGTTCGCTAAATCGTTGAATAGACGACTTAAGCGCTTAACCCTGCCTAAAAGCAACAATACCTAAAAGATTTAACACAATGAGGGTAGGGTTGACGCACACGCGGCGCGCAAAATTTGTTAAACTAGCGCTGACATCCGCCTGATGCGCTGACAAGCAA
Organism: Psychrobacter sp. GTC18467; assembly: GCF_055397455.1. Taxonomy (NCBI): domain Bacteria; kingdom Pseudomonadati; phylum Pseudomonadota; class Gammaproteobacteria; order Moraxellales; family Moraxellaceae; genus Psychrobacter; species Psychrobacter sp. GTC18467. Next base: position 1,224,520 of record NZ_AP038920.1, on the reverse strand, counting down.
GCATTTCGCGGTTTTGATTGGCAAGGAGTAGATGCATGGCCGAGCGCGCCGCCAAGCAGTTAGCATTACACAAATCTGAATTACCCAATTCCATCATCGAAGTGATTGCCACCTTGGCACGAGCAGGCTTTGAGGCGTTTATCGTGGGCGGCGGCGTCCGCGACACCTTGCTTGGGCTTAAGCCTAAAGACTTTGACGCGGTCACCGATGCCAAGCCGCATGAGGTCAAAGACGTGTTTGGCAAGCGCTGCCGGATTATCGGTCGCAGGTTTCAGCTCGCCCACGTGTATTCAGGTCGCGACTTGATTGAGGTGGCAACCTTTCGCGCGCCGCCTAAAAATGACGCCAACGTTACTCAAGACGGTATGCTTATCCGCGATAATGTTTGGGGCGATATTAAGCAGGACTTTGCTCGCCGCGATTTTTCGATTAATGCCTTATATTATCAGCCGTTGACCGGCGTCGTTCACGATTTTTGCGGGGCGATTGATGATATTAATCACAAAATCATCCGCTTACTTGGCGACGCGCAAACCCGAATTGAAGAAGACCCTGTTCGACTGCTTCGAGCGCTGCGATTTAAAGCCAAATTGGGATTTGAATTTGATGACGCGCTTGCCCGTCAGTTTCGACCAGAAAATTGGGCGCTTCTTGAGCAAATATCCCCGCACCGCCTTTATGATGAAACGCAAAAGATGTTCACCGGCGGCTATTTAGTGCCGCTGCTGCCGTTATTGTTCGAATCAGGCGCGATTGAGCATTTGGTCATTTATCCACCAAAAGCGCCAAGCCCGCTGGTTCAGCAAGTGGCGATTAACACCGATAAGCGCATCAAAGCTGGCAAAAGCATCAATCCGGCATTTTTTTATGCCGCGCTACTTTGGGAAAACTATTTATATCAGCTTGAAAAATTTAAAAAGCGCAACATGCCGTTTGCTGAAGCGCAATTGCAAGCCGCAAGTATCGTTATTGACCGTCAACGCATAAAAACCGCCATTCCAAAGTTTGCTGAGCAGTTTATCCGCGATATTTGGCTGCTTCAGCCGCGACTTGCCGCGCCAAAAGCCAAGCAAATCGAAGGATTGTCCGAGCATCCACGATTTCGCGCCGGATTTGATTTTTTATTACTTCGTGAGGAGTGCGGCGATAGCGAGCACCCATTGTCTGAGTCGACCAACGGCATGGGCGAGTGGTGGCAAAATTTTCAAACCATGAGCGACAAGCAAAAACAAAAGGCCATTGCAAGCTTTGATGACAGCCGCCGCAGCGCTCAAAAACGTGGTCGCAACCGCAATCGGCAAAAACAAAATGAAAAAGCTGAAAGTATCGTCGCAAGCGTTGAGGTGAAATCTGCCGCAGCTCAGCAGCCAAGCGTTCAAGATAAAAGTGAATTAAATCAATTGCATAAATTGGCGCTGCCGCTGCAAAACCGCAGCAGCCAACCCAAGCCGTTATTTGTCATTGAGCATCAAAGCGTCGTTCCGCCTTTGCAAAAAAGCTTAACCGGCAAAAAAGATAAGTTGCAAAGCGCTGAGCCTGAAAACAGTCAATATGAGGACAATAAAACCGCTCAGGTTGAGCGAGCGCCAGTAGGTAAAAAAGATAGCGAAAAAGACCAGCCGCGTTATCCTGCTACCGCGCCAAAGCCTGCACCAACCACTGATGCCGTTCCAAGTCAGCGCCGCCGCCGCGCGCCAAGCAGTGAGGTTCCTGCTATTCGCGTAAAAGCAAACAAGCCGAGCGTGATTGTTAAAAATTTGCCTCAAGAAAAAGAGGATGATTCGACAAATTTAGCCGTTTCAAAAAAAGCAGCGGTTGAAAAAAACACTCAAAACCAAGCAAAAAATGCAGTTGATTCTAATGCAAAAGTAAATGCTGATCGTTCAAATGACGATACTCAAGTCAGCGCTAACATGAGCAATAATAAAGGCGCCATTCCTGCCACGCGCCGCCGCCGAACGCCAAGCAGTGACGAGCCTGCCGACCGCATCAAGCAAAAAAAGTGGGGCGTATCATGAGTGCTGAAAGCCAAACGCCAAATCAAAATTGGATTCAGTGCTATTTAGGACTTGGCAGTAATCTAGCCAATGAGCTTGGAGTCCCAATTGAGCATTTAAAGCGCGCTATTGCTACGCTTAAAGCAAATCCACAAATCCGCAATTTAATTGCGTCCTCATTTTATGGCTCAACCCCAATGGGACCGCAAGACCAACCCGATTTTGTCAATGCGGTGGTTGGTTTTGAGACAGATTTAACCCCAATTGCGCTATTAGAGGTTTGCCAAGCCCTTGAAACAGGGGCAAAGCGCGAGCGGCTTCGGCATTGGGGCGAGCGCAGTTTGGATGCTGATGTTCTATTGTTTGGCGACCAAAAGATTGATGAGCCGCGATTGACCGTCCCGCACGCCGGTCTCACTGAGCGCAATTTTGTACTGGTGCCGCTTCGAGAAATTGCACCAGACCTTATCATTAACGGCGCTCCCATCAGCAGCTATTCAGAGAGTCAAAACCTAAGCGGCATTCACCAAATTTGTGAGGCAAATCAGCGAGATAAGTTATGACCACGTTATCTACTTTACAGCAGTTTAAAACCTCAAAAACCAAATTTAGCTGCTTGACCTGCTATGATGCGATGTTTGCACGGATGATGGCGCGCGCTAAAATTGATGCGATTTTAATTGGTGACAGCCTTGGCATGGTGGTTCAAGGTCACGACTCGACCTTGCCGGTGACCGTTGCCGACATGGCATATCACACAGCGAACGTGGCTCGCGCCAATAGCGAGGCGCTGATATTAGCCGACTTGCCATTTATGAGTTACGCGCTATTAACTGAGGCGGTTGCCAACAGCCGAACGCTGATGCAAGCCGGCGCCCACGTCATTAAAGTTGAGGGCGGTTTTGAGCTTTGTGAGCTGATCAGCACGCTTGCCCATGCCGGAACGCCCACTTGCGTTCATTTAGGATTGACGCCGCAATCGGTCAACGTCTTTGGCGGCTACAAAGTCCAAGGTCGCGGAACGGATGCGGCTGCTAAATTGTTAAACGATGCCAAAGCCGTGGTCGAGGCGGGCGCGGCGATGCTCGTGTTAGAGTGCGTCCCAAGTGAGCTTGCCAAAGCTGTCACCGAAGCGGTGCATGTTCCGGTCATTGGCATTGGGGCAGGAGCGGACACCGACGGTCAGGTGCTTGTGATGCACGATATGCTTGGGATGACTCATGGTCGAGTGCCAAGATTTGTCCATGACTTTTTAACCGACCCCAAAAATGAATTGGGAAGCATTGAAGGCGCGTTTGCCTTATTTCAAAGTGAAGTCCGCGCCGGCAATTTTCCGCAAAGTCAGCACCAATTTAGCAATGATGCTTAATTTATACGGCTTTTAAAATAGTGATGTTTTAAACCATGAGCAATTCCCCCAAAATTTACCACCGAATCAACGCCATTCAGCAAGCGTTATTGCCCAATCGCGCTGATAAAATCATTGCCCTTGTGCCAACGATGGGAAACCTTCACGACGGTCATTTAGAATTGGTAAAAATTGCTAAAGCTCGCGCCGATATCGTCGTGGTCAGCATTTTTGTCAATCCAACTCAGTTTGGCGTTGGTGAGGATTTTGACAGCTATCCACGAACCCTTGATGATGATGTGGCAAAGCTTGCCGAGGTTGGCGCAGATTTGGTATTTGCGCCAAGCGTTGATGAAATGTATCCGGTGATGCCGCCACCGACAGCAGTTTTAACGGGCGACATTGCCAAGCTGCTTTGCGGTCAGTCCAGACCGACGCATTTTGATGGCGTTGGCATTGTCGTTTGCAAATTATTTAACATCATTGCTCCCAATATCGCCATTTTTGGGCAAAAAGACTATCAGCAATTGGCAATTATTAAGCAACTGGTTCGCGATTTAAGTTATCCGATTGAGATTATTGCCGCGCCTATCATCCGTGCTGATGATGGTTTGGCATTGTCCTCACGAAATCAATATTTAAGTGATGATGAGCGAAAAATTGCGCCAAAATTACAACAAGAATTACAGAATTTAGCTGAACAATTAAAAGACAATTCTTCGAAAAAATCATTAAACGAGCTGATTGATGACAGCAAAACTAAGCTCAATCAAGCTGGCTTTTTGGTCGATTATTTAGAAGTTAAATCGACAATGCTGGCGCCAATCAGCAGTAAATCGGCAGATATTTTTCAAAATGAATCTGCGATTGTGATTTTGGTGGCGGCAAAACTGGGTCGCGCTCGGCTTTTGGACAATTTGGTCGTTAACAAACCGTAAATCGCAGTCAAAAATTTACTTAATGGGAATGACAAACGCCATGGAAAACCTAAATAACAACCCTGCAACTTTTTATTGTGATGACGATAAGCTGAGCATTTTGGTGATTTCAGGACGTTCCGGCTCGGGGAAAACCTCAGTGCTTAATATGCTTGAGGATTTGGGCTATTATTCCATTGACAATTTGCCGTTATCGCTCGTTCCCGATGCGGCTTTTAAGCTCACCCGTGAAAGTAGCGTTTGCAAGATTGCTTTGGGCGTGGATATTCGCTCACCGCAAGCTGATTTGTCCAAATTTGCCGATATTTATCAAGGGCTTAAGCAAGAATACGGTGACAACCAAGTCCAAGTCATTTACGTGACTGCCCAAGAAAGCACACTGGTGGCAAGGTTTAACGCCACCCGCCGCGTTCACCCCTTGATGGCAACATCAAGCAGCGCCGGTTCTGAAAATACTTATAATTTGCCTGCTGCCATTGAAAAAGAAGCGGAATTGCTCGAACCCATTGCCTATTGCGCCGACATCAAAATTGATACCAGTAAATTAAACATTCATCAATTAAAAGAACGGCTTCGCGAGCTTATCGGCGCGGACAACAAAGTCGTGGTCAATTTATTGTCGTTTGGCTTTAAATATGGCAGCCCGATTGATGCCGATTTTGTATTTGACGTTCGCATTTTGCCCAACCCGCATTGGAATCCTGCGCTGCGAGCGGCAACGGGGCTTGATGCTAGCGTTGGTGAGTTTTTTGCTGATTATCCGGAAGTTAGCGAGATGACGTGCGATATTGGCAATTTTTTGCAGCGCTGGCTTCCAGAGTTTTTGCACAACAACCGCCATACCGTCACCATTGCGATTGGCTGCACCGGCGGCAAGCACCGCTCGGTATTTGTCACCGAAGCGTTAGCAAAAATGCTTGATGAGTTACCAGAGGCGCTGATTGTGGTGGCTAAACACCGTGAAAAACACCGTTGGCAGTTAACTTAACGGTTAATGCTTGCTAGGCGTCACAATTTTAAAATACGAAAAGTTGTAAACAGTAAAAGGGTAGTTATGATTAATTGGTCTGAGCATGACATGCGCGTCTCCCGAACGGAGCTGAAAAAAGCCCACGAGCGCTTGCAGCAGTTGGCAATTCCGTTGGCAAATTTGTCCAAAAAGCAGCTCAAAGCGCTGCCGGCAAGCGATTATTTTATGGCAGAATTGCTTGCCCTTGCCGACATTACCAATGCCAATGCCAATGCCCGCAACCGCCAAACCAAACGTGTTGGCAAGCTGATGGTGGAAGAAGACCGCCATGTGCTCGTTAAAGCCTTGTTTGAAGCGTTTTTTGCTAAAGAACAAATTGCCAAGATTGAGAGCTGGCAAGAGCGGCTCAACATTCATGACGAGGGCACGCTTAAGCAGTTTACCAAGCAATTTCAAGCTTCTGAGCGCAACAGCCTTTATCAGCTCTTGCTTTGGATTGAATACGCCCGTCATTTGCAAGATGATGAACTGCTTGCTGAGTCCGTTGCCGATTTGCAAAGCTATATTCGCGAAGTGGCGCTATTATCGCAGCTTAATAAATAGCTCGCTTTGATTTATAGCGTGAATAAAAAAGCCAATCGTGAACAGATTGGCTTTTTTATTGAAAATTTGAGATAAATCCGGCTTATTTTTTCTCAGCGCGGACTTTTTTCACCAAGTAATCGACCACTTTGGGTACATTGGCATCTTCGCCGGTCACCACATATTTACCTTGGACGACAACGGCAGGAACGCCGGACAACTGATAGCGCTTAGCGCCGGCTTGCGAGCGACCAATTTTAGTGCCAACGGCAAATGAGTTATAAAGGCTGTTAAATTTTTTCTGGTCAACGCCTTTTGAAGCGTACCATTTGCTTAAAGACGCTTGGTCAAACAGCTTTTTGCCGTCTTTTTGAATCGCATCAAATAGCGCGTCGTGGGTTTTGTCTTCAAATCCTAACAATTGCGCGGCGTAAAACCCGCGAGCATTGGCTTCCCAAACTGGATTGAGCGCAGCAGGGGTTTTGAAGAATGCCACGTCTTTAGGTTTGGTTTTTGCCCATTTTTCCATGTGCGGGTTTAAGGTGTAGCAATGCGGGCAGCCGTACCAAAAAAACTCGCGAACAATGATGGTATTTCCGGTGATGGTTTCAGGGTTGTCAAGAACGCGGTAGTCCTTTCCGGCGACATAATCGGCGGCCGTTGCCCCCATCGAGGCAAGCCCAATTGCTGCCGTCAGCCCAGTCAAAGCAAGAACACGTTTCATAAAGTTTCCTTAAGCGCTTGATAATCAAAAAATCGAAGAAAAAAGGGTTCAGCGGTAAACCAAATCAACAATCAGGGTAAAATCTTCATTGCCGCAAAATTGACTTAACAACAAACAACACCGTTGTTAATCATGGCAAAGCATTTATTTATTGCCGTCGAAGTCGACTATAATATCGTAAATAATAACCGCTTGTGAATCAGAACCTTAACCAAAAGTTGTTAATCTGTGACCATTATCAAGAGTTGATTAACAGTTTTAGCAAGGTCTTAGCAAAGTTTCGGCTTGGCTGACTTTGCCATCTGGCACCCTTCAGAATGGTTAAAGGACAAATTTTATCGCTCATGCTACCATGATGAGGAATAATTGGGAATTGCCAATTGCGACCTGCATTTTTTACGCAAGGCGCAAACGATGTTGCCAGTGTTTTTAATGACCAAAATTATTTTTAAGCCCATAACTGATAATGATAAAAAAGGATAAGAGATGAGCCAAACTTTAGTAAACGCCAAAAATGCTGAGGGCAATCCAAACAGCAAGCCAAACCCTGCCAAAAGCAACGTTGATGCCAGTGAAATCGCCAAGTTTAACAATTTGGCTCATGAGTGGTGGGACAAATCCGGCGCGTTTGCCACCTTGCACCAAATCAATCCTTTGCGGCTGAACTGGATTTGCGACAATGCTGCCCGAGTTTATGGCTCAGATGATGATACGGCAAACGTCTTAAAAGGTAAAAAAATCGTTGATATCGGCTGCGGCGGTGGTATTTTAGCCGAATCGATGGCGCGGCGCGGCGCGGACGTTTTAGGCGTTGATTTGGGGGAGGAAAACCTTAAAGCGGCGACGATTCACGCCAAACAAAGCGGTCTTGAAACTACCTTACGCTATGAGCACATTGCGGTGGAGGACTTGGCAAAACGCGAGGCAGGTCAATTTGATATCGTCACTTGTATGGAAATGCTTGAGCATGTTCCCAACCCTGCTGCCATCGTTCAGGCGTGTTTTGAGTTATTAGCACCCGGCGGCGTTTGTGTGCTCTCCACCATTAACCGCAATCCAAAATCGTATTTATTTGCGATTATCGGCGCGGAATACGTGCTGCGCCTACTTGACCGCGGTACCCATGATTACGGCAAATTTATCACGCCCGCCGAGCTTGACAGCATGGCAATGACTTCAGGATTTGCGCGCCAAGATATTATTGGGCTACATTATAACCCCATCACCAAGCGCTATTGGCTGGCGCAAAACGTCGATGTCAATTATATGATGGCGGTCAAAAAGCCGTGATAGATTTAATTTAATGTAAAAATAAAAAAGCGAATAAAGCGATGCTGGGATGAATTTTTTGCCGCCTCTGTGAATAAAATGAACAGCAAGCAAAAAAAATTTATACCAGTTGAGCGTTTTAAGAACGGTCATGTTTAATCTTAGATTAATGATAAACCTATTAAAAAAGCCGCTGTTAACTTATATTTATTTCAACTGAGCACCCTTATGAGCCGAAAAATAAACGCTGTTCTTTTTGATTTGGACGGCACGTTGATTGATACTGCTGCCGATTTTGTGCGCATTATTGCTTGTATGAGCGCGCAAAATGGTTGGCAAGTTCCTGAAGAGGCGCTAATCCGCGAGCAAGTTTCAGCAGGAGCGTCCGCCATGGTCAAATTGATGCTGCGCCATAATGAGCAGCTAGACGTCGATGAAAAAGCCCTTTTGGGATTTCGCCAGCAGTTTTTGGACGATTACGCCGCGGATATTTGCGTTGACAGCTGCTTATTTACCCGCCTTGAAGATGTTTTGGCTCACTTTGAAGCCAACAATATTCCTTGGGGCATTGTCACCAATAAGCCGCGCTATTTGGCAGAAGACTTATTATCCGCGCTTAATTTGGACAAGCGCTGCTCAGTTTTGGTTTGCCCGCAAGACGTTAGCAATCCCAAGCCCGACCCTGAGCCGATGCTGCTTGCCCTTGATAAATTAAACTTGCCAAAATCTGCTGCGCAAAACGTCATTTACGTCGGCGACCATGTTCGCGATATCGAGGCAGGGGCAGCAGCTGGGATGAAAACGATTTTAGCGGCTTACGGTTATATTCCGCCTGAGGATAAAGACCGCCTTGAAGATTGGGGCGCGGACTATATCATTGCCACGCCCGAAGCGCTTTATGACTTATTATTGTCAGATGAATTTGCTTATTTCGCCGCTTAACTTTTTACTTCATGATTTTAATTGACAACCTTGCCAAAGTGAGAACTTGAATGATAGCTAATAATAAAGCAACTTTGAGCCATGACGACATTCGCAATTTTGTTCCAAAAAGCGACTGCCTTTTAGGTAAAACCATTTTGGTGACCGGCGCCGGCGACGGGATTGGTCGGGTGGCAGCGCTCACTTACGCAAGCTTTGGCGCGACCGTGTTGCTGCTTGGGCGCACCAGCAGCAAGCTTGAATACGTTTATGATGAGATTGAAAGTATGGGCGGCGCTCAGCCTGCCATGCTGCCGATGAACCTTGAAAGCGCCACCTATGCAGAGATGCAGCAGCTTGAACAAATGATTCATAAAGAAGTTGGCGCGCTTGATGGACTGCTGCATAACGCAGGAATTTTGGGAAGCCTCACTCCGCTTGAAATGTACGATGTTCATACCTTTGCCGAGGTGATGAAAGTGAATTTGACCGCCACTTTTATGCTGACCCAAGCCATGCTGCCACGGCTTAAAGATGCGCCAAACGGCTCGATTGTATTTACCACAAGTTCAGTGGGAACGAACCCGAAAGCCTTTTGGGGCGCTTATGCGTTATCCAAGCAAGCGGTTGAGGGCATGAGCGATATTTTCACTCAAGAAACGCAAAACACCACCAATTTACGCTTTAATTGCATCAATCCGGGGGCGACGCGAACCAATATGCGCGCTCATGCCTACCCTGGGGAGAATCCGTTAAGCCTTAAAACGCCTGAGGACATCATGGTAGGCTACGTTTGCTTGATGAGTGATGACAGCATTGGCGTTCGTGGTCAAGTGGTGGCATTGCAACCAAAAGATTAAGATTATTGTTCTATTGAAAACCGCTAATTTGTCGCCATCTTATTGTTATTGAAGCGTTTTTAAATTTTAAAAAAGGAAATAACATGGCAGGTGGTTGGTCACGAGATGGCGCAGAGCACGAACAAATGGACGCCACGGTCAATGATGCCCTAGACCGAGCTCGGCGCGCGCTACCAAGGGGCGAGAGCGCTGAATTTTGCGATGAGTGCGGTGAGGCGATTCCGGAGGCGCGCCGGAAAGCATTAAAAGGCGTTCAGCACTGCGTCCGCTGCCAAAGCGAGCTTGAAAGTCAGGCAAAAAAGGTGGAGCTGTTTAACCGCCGCGGCAGTAAAGACAGTCAGCTGCGTTAATTTAACAATAATTTTGCTAAATTTTTTGCTAAATATAAAAAAACCGATGGCAATTTGCGAATCGGTTTTTTTATGGCTAAATGGAAAAATAAATTAAACGGAAAAACAAGCTAAGCAAAAAAATAAAAAATTAAGCTTCAGGAGCGGTATTTTCTGTTGCAGCTTCATCAGGAACAAACACGTAGCCTACGCCCCAAACGGTTTGGATATAGCGCGCTTGTGACGGATTGTCTTCAATTAAGCGGCGAAGGCGCGATACTTGAACGTCGATTGAGCGCTCCATCGCGCCCCACTCGCGGCCGCGAGCAAGATTCATCAGTTTATCGCGGGTTAACGGCTCGCGCGGATGCTGAACTAAAGCTTTTAATACGGAAAACTCGCCGGTGGTTAAGGTAACCACGTTGCCGTCGCGTTTGAGCGTTCGGGTAGATAAATCAAGCGTCCAAGGTCCAAATTCAACGACTTCTAGCTGATAACTTGGCGCGCCGGGCAATTCGCGGTTTTGGCGGCGAAGAACCGCTTTGATTCGCGCAAGCAACTCTTTTGGGTTAAATGGTTTTGGCAGATAGTCGTCTGCACCCGCCTCAAGCCCTGCAATGCGGTCGGCATCACCACCTTTTGCAGTCAGCATAATGATAGGAATGTCGGCATTTTCCGCGCGAAGGCGTTTACAGATGCTGATGCCATCTTCACCTGGGAGCATCAAATCAAGAACGACAAGCGAGAACAGCTCGCGCTGCATGAGCTTGTCCATTTGGCTTGCGTCGTGAGCGGTGCGAACCACAAAGCCGTCGTCTTCCAAAAAGCGCTGCAAAAGCGAGCGCAAGCGGGCGTCATCATCGACCACTAAAATGCGCTGAGTCATGGTATCGGTATTGGGAGTGGTGTTATCAGTCATGCCAAAATCCTTAAAAGCTTATTATTGTCAGTGTTGTTATCGCCAAGTTTTTATGCAGTGGGTCAGCAAAAAAAATTATTTATCCTTAAAAATTAAAACTTTCGTTTTACTTTAAAATCTTATCACCCTGCCACTTTAGTTTATAAGATTGTACCGACTTTTGCATCATTTAAGGTCACATTTGCTGTATGCGTTTGTTTACAAGCTTTGGCGCTAATTTTGATAATTAAACTTGGCGGCAATAAAAAGGATTTTTATTCATTCAGCTTTTGCTATAATGCCAAGTGACATTTTTTAGTGATAGATACGGATATGAGTAGCACTGATTCCCAAACGTCTTCGCAGCAGCAACCTAAAGCCAGTTTAACTGCTGAGCAAAACACCGCCATCTACGCCAAATTGGCGGCAAGTCTTGGTATCAATACCGCGCAGGTTAATGCGTTTGTCACCCTTTATGATGAAGGCGCGACCGTGCCGTTTATTGCGCGCTACCGAAAAGATAAAACTCAAAACTTGGACGATGTTAAGCTGCGCGCCCTTGAAAAAGCGCTCAATTATGAGCGCGATATGGCAAGCCGCCGCCAAAAAATCATTGAGCTTTTGAGCAATCAAGGCAATTTAACCGATGAATTAAGCGCTCGCATTGAGTCTGCCAAATCCAAGCTTGAGCTTGAAGACATCTATTTACCGTATCGACCACGCCGCCGCTCTTTGGCAGCAAAAGCTCGCGCTGTGGGGCTTGCGCCTGTTGCCGACACTATTTTGCAACATGAAGTTGCGCCAACCGAGGCGCTTAATGACTATCAATTGCCAACTACTGACAGTGCGGACAATGCTGACCACCAAGAGTTGGATTTAGAGGCGTTTAACAATATTGATAAGCAGCTTATTGGGGTTCAAGCGATTATCATTGATGATTGGACACAAGCGTTAGATTTGCTCGATAATCTGCGTCAAGGCTTTGCCAAAACTGCGCAAATCGTCTCAAACGTGGCAAGCGATGACAAACGCGAAGTCGGTGAAAAGTTCAAAGACTATTTTGAGCATTCAGAAAGCTTAGCCCGCCTTCCTAATCACCGCCTGCTTGCCATGCTTCGCGGTCGCCAAGAAAACGTCTTGGGGCTTAAAATCGATGGCGAAGATGCGCCATTTATCGAAAAAATCGTTAGCCATTTTCAGCTTGCCAATGTAGAGCCAATGCCGCGCCGCGAGTTTTTGTTAGAAGCGGCTCATAAGCTTTGGTCGGACAAATGGCGACCGCATATTGAGCACCGTCTTTTAACTGAAAAGCGTTTAGCTGCTGAAGCGGACGCCATTGAGGTGTTTGCTAACAATTTACAGCATCTGCTTATGGCAGCCCCTGCCGGTCGCAAAGTGATTTTGGGCGTTGACCCTGGCATCCGTCACGGCGTCAAAATGGCGCTGATTGACGACCAAGGTCAGGTGATGACCGATGGCGATGGCAAATTTGTCACTGCAACTGTGTATCCGTTTGCCCCTGACAATAAAATGACCGAAGCAAAAGCCGTCATTGATGACTTGTTAAGCACTTATAATGTGGATTTAATTGCCATTGGTAACGGCACGGCTAGCCGCGAAACCGATGCGATGATTAAAGACATTTTAGCGGCAAACAGTAGCCTAAAAGCGCGAGCGGTCATTGTGAATGAATCGGGCGCATCTGTTTATTCCGCCAGTGAGCTTGCAAGCGATGAATTGCCAGAATTGGACGTTTCGGTTCGCGGCGCGGTATCGATTGCGCGAAGGCTTCAAGACCCCTTATCAGAGCTGGTTAAAGTTGACCCCAAAGCCATTGGTGTTGGTCAATATCAGCACGACGTCAACCAAAATCAGCTTGCCGATAGCCTTGATAAAGTTACCCAAGACAGCGTAAACGCCGTTGGCGTTGATGTGAATACCGCAAGCCCTGCGATTTTAGCGCACATTGCGGGGCTTAACCGCAACGTGGCTCAGCAAATCGTCAACTATCGCCGCGAAAATGGTGCGTTTAGCAACCGCGACGCTTTAAAAAACGTGCCAAGACTTGGCAGCAAAACCTTTGAGCAAGCGGCCGGATTTTTGCGGATTCGCTCAGGGGATAACGCCCTTGATGCCACCGGTGTTCACCCTGAAAGCTATGGCTTGGTCAATGAGCTGCTCAGCCAATCAGGATTGCGCCTTGAGGACGTTCTTGGTAATAGTGAGGCATTATCGCGCTTGGATATAACCGCAGTTAACGATGACAGTGGCGTTGGCGTGAAAGCCGTCATTGATGAGCTTGCCAAACCTGCCCACGACCCAAGACCTGAGTTTAAAACCGCCAATTTCCGCGATGATGTCAACAGCATCAAAGACTTAACCGAGGGCATGGTGCTAGAAGGCGTTGTGACCAACGTTACCGCTTTTGGCTGCTTTGTGGATGTCGGCGTTCACCAAGATGGCTTGGTGCATATCTCGCAAATGGCAAACGATTTTGTTGCCGACCCGATGAACCGCGTTAAACCCGGTGACATTGTCAGCGTTCGGGTGATTTCTATCGATGAAGCCCGCGGTCGAATTGGCTTTAGCATGAAAGCTGAGCAAGACAAGAGCGCATCAAAAGCTGCATCAGCGCAACATGCGGCTAAAGACAACGCCAAAACTTCTGAGCCTTCACGTCAAGCTAAGCCATATAAAGGCGCTAAAGAAAAATCCGCGCCGCGAAAAGACAATGGCAAACCGCAAAACCGACCTCATAAAGCCGCAAAACCAAAAACGGATGCCCCTGCTAAAATCGGCACGTTTGGCGCCTTGCTGCAAGAAGCGGGCGTAAAAAAAGGCGGTAAATAAATTTTTTAAAATTTAAATGACATCAAAAAAGCGGCTTATCTCCTAAGCCGCTTTTTTGTTTTTTTATTGATGGTAAACCTGACAGTTCAGTAATTTTTATTCAATAACTTGCTGCTCAATAGCTTATTGTTCAATAATTACGACCTCATCGGCGTCGGCTTCAACCAAACCATCCCCCGTTTGCGGCGCTTCAAGCTCAATCAGTTCAACTTCCTCAGCGCTATCGATAGTGGCATCTGTCAAAACCGCCGTTTCTGATTTTGGGGTTAACTGAACTGCTTGTTGAGCATTGGCGGCGGCAACGGCGGTTTTAGCGGTGCTTTCTACTTTTCTGACTTGCGCAGATGGGCGAATCACTTGATTGGTTTCAATCACTACCGGCGTGGCAATGCGCTCTTCTTCAATGGCAATTTCAGGAGCAGGGGCAGGGGCTTCTGGGCTGCTAGCATCGGCAGAATAAGACACCGGCATTGGGAATTTGTGACTAAAATGGTTGTCACATTGCTGCATGGTTAAGCGAACTGGATTGCCTTTTTTATCCATATAAACGTTGACCGGCATGTCCGCGGCAATGGGCACGTATTTACCCACCAAAGCGCCGGAAACGCCATAACGACCATTGGACTGACCCACGCCCAAATCACAAGCGCCGCCTTTATAATGGTCGGCTTTTAATGACTGAGCGCTCACAATATGTTTTGGGATGGTCACCTCAGATAAGCGCATTTTTTTCACGCTAGCTTCACCTGCGCCGCGTTTTGGCTGTTGATACGTATAGGGGGTGTAGAATTTGGCAGAACCATCTTCAATGGCTGCCACGCACTCCTCATACGTATCATAGCCGACGTTGCCATGAGCATCGGTTTTCATCGCGGCATTGGCTGAGCTTGCTGCCATAACCAGCCCTGAAACTAGCGCTGTATTTATGAACAGCTTAGTGGATAATAAGTTAACTGCCACCATTTTCTCCTATCTTGCAATTTTGCAATCAAAAAATTAAGGGTAGGTAATTATTTTTACCAATCCACATAGTAAAGTAGGCTTTGCCTAAGGATTGTATGCTTACGCTAATATTTTGTAGTGATATGTAGTAAAAATAGCCAAACCTCACGATAGTTTTACTTAAAGACTACGCTAAAAAATTCTTAAGCAGGATTAATCAGTTAATTCCTAATAAGTTTTATCACCATAACTTTATTAGGCAAAACAAGAGCGCTAAATTGACCAGTTTTAGTTAAGACATGAGGGTAAATTTTATGCCCGCAAACCTTTCAAGCCGACAAATCAGCTTGTCGCCAAAGGCAGCCGCCGGTGTCCAAAAGCCGCCTTGAAGCTCGTCTTTAGTCACATCCAACGCCAAACATAGCGCCGATTGGGCAAGCATCCTTGAGGTGCTGCCATAACCGGGGTCTTTATTTCCGGTCACCTTGGTGAGAATCGTATCCTTATTTTGAGTTTCCCCAAAAAAACGTAAGTCAAAATAACCGTGGTCTTGGTCGGCTTTTGAAGGTCCAGTTCCAGATTTAGGAAGCACATGACTGGCTAAAAACTCGCGGCTGCTGTTATTACTCATGGCAATGGCAAAACTTATGATTGCCGCACTCATGCCAAGGCTCATCAACTGACCTTGAATACCATCTTTCATCCAAACCGCCTCGTCATAACAAAACTCACGACCATAAGCATAGCCTTGCAATTGATTGCTGCGATGAACAATTCGTGAATTGATACTTTCCATCACAAAGGGCGCAAGCCAAAGGTTGTGATGAATATCGTACTGCGGCTTATTCAGCTTGGTTTGCCGGATTCGGGGCGCGTTGGGGTCATCGTTGAGTAAATAAGGATTTGCCAGTTGGCGTCTTCGCGAGCGATTTTGTCCCACATCACTAAAAATTGCTGCCATTGAAGCAATCGTTCCGCCAGACAGCCCGCCTTTAGCCGCTTTAACGCGCATACGAATCTCTGAGCACGGCTGATTAAATTGTGCTTTTGCCACGCTTTGAGTGAAATAAACCCCTAAGTCCGATGGAATTGAATCAAAACCGCAGGAGTTGACAATGCGCGCGCCGCTATTTTTAGCGGCAGTTTGGTAGCAATCCATCATGTCTTTAATAAAAATAGCTTCACCGGTCAAATCAACGTAATCCGTGCCATGTTCCGAGCAAGCTTTAATTAAGCCCTCACCGTGTTGCAAATAAGGTCCTACGGTTGAAATAATCACGCGGGCTTTTTTTGCCAGCATCTCAAGGCTGTTGGCGTCTTGACTGTCCGCAATGATAACCCCGATAGCCAAATCATTGACCGTAGCTTGGTCGTTAGCGACTGGCGCACTAAGATTGTTTTTAAGCGCCGTGAGCTTGGCTTTATTGCGACCGGCAATGGCAAAGCGAATTGGGCGATTTTGCTTTAACGCTTGTGTTTTATCGCAGGCAAGCTTGTCAGCGCGTAAAAAGTCCACCAAATATTCTGCTGTTAATTTGCCAACAAAGCTTGTTGCCCCATAAAGAACAATGTCAAAGTCACGCTTTGATGTTTCAGACAGGTCAATTGCAATGGCGTTTGGCATTGTCGCCTCCTTATTTTGTCCCCAATAATCGTCACACAACGCTTAAATAGTATAAGCAAATACTGACTGACTGCTCAATTATTGCTACAAATCTTGTCATACTACTACACAGATTACATAACATAGCGCCACTATTACCAAAAGGAACGCAGTAATTTTAAAAAAATTGCTACTCTGATTTCATGATTTAAATAAAAAGTATAAGGTCATTGGTAACCAAAAAAATCACAATCAAGTTCCTAAAATGAATTGCAGAAAAAAACGACTTTAAATCAGCACGTTACCAAGAAATTAGCAATGGTTTTAGATGAAAAAATAAATAAATTAAGAGGAGAAAAATCATGTTTCAGTGGGCTATTATTTTTGCCGTCATCGCTTTAATTGCGGCTGTATTAGGCTTTGGCGGTGTTGCCGGCTTGTCTGCCAACTTGGCTTATATTTTCCTAGTCGTTGCTGTGATTTTGTTTATCGTAGCGTTTGTTAGCCGCAGAATGTAATCATAAAATAAAGCAGCGACAATAAAAAACGTCCTAACTCTAGGACGTTTTTTATAGTTAACCTCACAGAGTCATCAAAGATAACTCTTGATAAGTTGCAGGTGATAAGTGATAAGTTACAAGCTTTTGGGCTGAACGATATATTCCATCCGGCGTGCTAAGCGAATGTCGTGACTGGTGATGCCGCCGGTATCATGGGTCATCAAGCGAACTTCCACCACGTTATAAATATTGCGCCATTCAGGGTGATGCTCTAAGGCTTCAGCATAAAACGCCGCTTGATTCATAAAACTCATTGCCTCAATAAAATCATTAAAAATATACGTTTTAACAATACTGTTGCCATCGCGCTGCCAACCGGCTAACTCTTCAAGCTGCAAATCTACTTGATGGTCGTATAAGCTACTCATTATTATTGTCCTTATTATCCATTGAAAGTAAGGCTTAGGGGACAAAAAACCCAGCTGTAAGTGACAGTCGGGTTTTTGGTGTGGTTAAAAAGATACGGTTAAATATTAGAGCGTAAAAAGTCTATTTTCCTTAGTAAATCAAGTATTACCGTTCTAATCTTGCCAAGCAATTGCTAAATAAACTTAAGCCTTTAAGGCTTGATATTCTGGATGCTTTTTCATATAACTTGCCACAAACGAGCATTGCGGGACGACTTTTTTGTGCTCATCACGGGCAAAATCAAGACCGCGCTTAACAAGCGCTGAGCCTACGCCGCGACCGCCGAGCGCTTGCGGGACGATGGTGTGGTCAAATACCAAGCTTTGCCCTAAGTCTTGATAGCTTAGGTAACCTATTTTGCCGTCGATGTGGGCTTCAAAGCGCTTAGCCGCCTTATTATGAGTGATGGTGATATCATCGGTCATGGCTTAAATCCTTATTGTTATTGATTGTTGTTTTAAATCCGGCTGTTGTCGTTCATCGTTTTTATCGTTAATTTTTATCTTTAATAGTGAGATTATGCCTAGTTCTTTAAAAATTTACTACAACAAAGCTTAGGGTTATGGTAAGGAATTTTGCTAAAAGCGCAGTTAAAATAATCCGCCGGATAAAACTATCAGCAAATCTTACGATTTCACTTTTAAAAAATTTGCTTTTAGCCAAATTCCAAGCTTTCCCGCCCAAAACTGCCCGCCTTGCTTGCAGCCACCGCCCCACAATGCGATAATGGCAAACAATTTTACTGCTTTTTTTAGGTGAGCAAAGCGCTTGTTATTATTCACATTTTTTTTGTGAAATTAGCTGTGCAACTTTCACCCTAACAGCCGTCCATCGGAGATTCAATGGCACAATATATCTACACGATGAACAACGTGTCAAAACTTGTTCCGCCTAAGCGCGAAATTTTAAAAAATATCAATTTATCCTTTTTCCCTGGCGCAAAAATCGGCGTTCTTGGGATTAACGGCGCCGGAAAGTCAACCTTGCTGCGCATCATGGCAGGGGTGGATAAAGACTTTAGCGGGGAGGCGCGAGCGCAAACCGGCACTAAAGTTGGCTACCTGCCGCAAGAGCCGCAATTGGATGAAACCAAAGACGTTCGCGGTAACGTCGAAGATGGCATGCGTGAGGCGCTCGATGCGCTCGCGCGACTTGATGCCATTTATGCTGAATATGCTGAGCCGGATGCCGACTTTGATAAGCTTGCCGAAGAACAAGGTAAGATGGAAGATATCATCCAATCTTGGGATGCTCATAATTTAAACACTCAGCTTGAAAAAGCCGCCGATGCGCTGCGCCTCCCACCTTGGGACGCCGATGTCAGTAAATTGTCAGGAGGCGAAAAGCGCCGCGTTGCCCTCTGCCGCCTATTATTATCGCGCCCAGATATGCTGCTGCTTGATGAACCGACCAACCATTTGGACGCCGAATCGGTCGCTTGGCTTGAGCAGTTTTTACAAAATTACAGTGGCACGATTGTTGCTATTACCCACGACCGCTACTTCTTGGACAACGTGGCGCAGTGGATTTTGGAGCTGGATCGCGGTCATGGCTACCCTTATGAGGGCAACTATACCGAGTGGCTTGAGCAAAAAAACAAGCGACTAGAGCAGCAGCAAAAGCAAGAAGAGTCGTTTGCCAAAGCGCTGAAAAAAGAGCTTGAGTGGATTCGCAAAAACCAAAAAGGTCAGCAAGCCAAGTCCAAATCTCGCGTTCAGCGCTTTGAGGAATTGAACTCAAAAGAGTTCCAGCAGCGCAACGAGACGGCGGAAATTTATATTCCACCAGGTCCAAGATTGGGTAACAAAGTCATTGAAGTTAATGACATCTCAAAATCATTTGGTGACCGCTTGCTTTATGAAAACTTAAGCTTTAACGTTCCTGCCGGCGCGATTGTTGGGATTATTGGTCCCAACGGCGCGGGGAAAACCACGCTGTTTAACATGATTACCGGCAAAGACAAGCCCGATACCGGCTCGGTGGACTTGGGCGAAAGCGTGAGCGTGGCTTACGTGGGTCAGGTTCGCGACAACTTGGACGACAAAAAGACCGTTTGGGAAGAAGTGTCGGACGGTTTGGACATCATCACCGTTGGCGATTACACCACCCCAAGCCGAGCTTATATTGGTCGCTTTAACTTTAAAGGTCAAGACCAACAAAAATACGTCGGTCAACTGTCCGGCGGTGAGCGCAACCGCTTGCAACTGGCAAAAACGCTGAAGCAAGGCGCCAACGTTATCTTACTGGATGAGCCGTCAAACGACTTGGACATTGAAACCTTGCGCGCGCTTGAGGATGCCATTCAGGTGTTCCCCGGTTCAGTCATGGTGGTGTCGCATGACCGCTGGTTCCTTGACCGCATTGCCACCCACATTTTAGCCTTTGAAGACGAAGGTCCGATTTGGTTTGATGGCAACTACAGCGAGTTTGAAGCTTACCGTAAAAAGCAGCTTGGCGATGATGCGACCCCAAAACGCATGAAGTATAAAAAAATTGCCAGTTAACGGATAACTTTTTCATAGTAAAAAAAGACCGCTCATGTTAAGCGGTCTTTTTTATTGTTTGACTTTCAATTAACGTTTTTCCATTAACGCTTTCGGCTAAACAGCGACTTTTTCTTATTAATTTCGGTCATTGCATGCGTCATTGCCTCGTCATCAAGGCTTGCCACTTGTTTTAAAATCTGCATCACATCAGGGCTTAGGACATATTTGGCATGATGGGCAATGTCATCAATGCGTTTATCAAAACTTAATACGCCGGTGGCTTCATCTTTTTGCAAATAATCTAAGCGAATCAGCGCATTCACAAAGCTGATAAACAAAGAGCGGTCAAAAAAGTCCGGAATATCATCGGCATACAGTACCGACAAGCGCTGACCTAATAAGTGACATAAATCAATGACTTCATCGGCGGTTAAATTGCCCGAGCCCTGCTGCGAGAGTAAAACCAGCGTCATAGAATAGCGCTCAAGGCTTTGACCGACGGGGGCAGCAAGGACTTCTAACTGCTGATAATGGCGGCTATTGGCGTCCGGAATGCTTAAATAACCGTCGCCCAAATCAACAATCAATTGATGCTCAATGAGGTTATCAATTTTTTGATTGAGAACGTCCATAAGCCCATGCGCCGGATAATATAAAAACAGCTCGCTTTGTAAAAATGGATATAATTGGGTGACAATATCATCCAAGCGGCTGCGTTTAATGCGGCCGTTTCGTGCCACAAGCGCCGCCAAAAATGACAGCAAAATAAACACGTGCAGGATATTATTGCGAAAATAGCTTAGCAGCGCCGCTTGCTTATCGGCAACTTTGATAATGTCGCCTAACACGTGCGGCGTTCGCTCAATAAGTTTAAGTTTGATGCCGTAATCGATAATTTGCTGCGGGGTCAACTCGGTGATGACCGTATCATCGGCATAGGGCATGGCTCGGGCAATACCTTGATAAAGGGCGATTTGCTCGCGGCAAACGTTTTCATCAAGGGCATTTTTTGGCGCGGACAATAAGACCAGTGAAAGCAGCGACACTGGATTAATCACCGCCGCCTTATTGATATTTTGCATGATTTTCACGCCGATATTATCCACCATGGCGCTGGCATTTTTATCAAAGGGCGTGTCGGTTCGGTCAGCGGGCAAGCTGTTTGGCGCGACATCAAACTTAGTCATAAAGTCGCTTAAATACAAGGGCGTGCCAAAGCTTAAATGAACGTCACCAAAAATGCGCTCGATTTTTCGGCTGACCTTTAATAGTCCCATGAGCGATTCGGACTCTTTGGGTTTGCCTTTCAGCTCGCCAATATAGGTGCCGCCCTCCATGATGCGCTCATAGCCGATAAAGGTTGGGATAAATACCACCGGCTTATTGGTTTTGCGAAGTTGGCTATGAACGGTCATCGCTAATAAGCCCATTTTTGGCGGCAACAGTCGCCCTGAGCGTGAGCGACCGCCTTCGATAAAGTACTCAATTGGCGTATTTCGGCTGATAAGCGTATGCAAATATTCACGAAGCACCGCCGTATAAAGAGCATTGCCGCGAAAGCTTCGGCGGATAAAAAACGCCACCGCGCCGCGAAGCAGTGACCCAAGCACTGGTGCGTCTAAATTGTCGCCTGCGGCGATATAAGGAATGCTTAAACCACGTTTATAAATCACGTAGGATAATAATAAATAATCCACGTGACTGCGATGACACGGCACGTAAATAATCTCGTAATCCGCTGCCAATGCCCGAACGCGCTCAAAATGATGCACCTCAACGCCATCATAAAGCTGAGTCCAAAGCCAAGTTAAAAACTTATCAAACACGCGGATAATCGGATAGGAGTAGTCATTGACCATCTCATAAGCATAGCCGCGCGCCCGCGCCCGCGCCTCTTTTTCGCTGATGTTTTCTTCATCGGCTTCACGCTCGATGGCGTGTTTGAGCGCCGGCGAGTAAATGAGTTTGTCCACCAAGTTGCGCTTATCGGACAAGTCAGGCCCCAGCATACAAGCGCGCTGCTTGTCCAAATAGCCGCCCAATTGCGACTGCAAATGCTGAACCAACTCGCGATTGGCAATATCAGTGCTAATAAGGTCGCGGCTACTTGCTTGATTAGCTTGACCGGCTAAATTTGCGCTTAGTAAATCGCTCGGCGCGACCTCACCGTCAAGCAAATAATCTTGAATCAGCGCCCGTAAATCCTGCGGCTCATGAAACTGAACAAAGGTGTCACGGCCCATCACGCCGATGTTAAACAGCTGCTTACTGATGCTTGGGTCTTGCCAGTTGTCCGCGACCAAGAGCTTAAATAGCGAGTCCTCTTTTTCAGGGGCGCGACCCCACAAAATCGACACCGGAACCAGTTGAATGTTTAATTCAGGAAATTGCAAACTTGCCGCCACAAGACGCGATAATCTCGGGGAGAGCTGCTCATTTTTGGCTTTGGGGTGATGCAAAAAGACAATCGCTGCATTTTCATCGATGTGATGCGCGGTATCTTGAACTTGAGCCAGCGCCGGCGGTAAGTGATATTCTTGCGACTGCAAATCAATTAAAATGCTGTTTGAGCGCGAATAATCTTGCAGCACATAAAAAGTGAGCGTGCCGTTATTGTCGATATTTGGCAACTCACCAAGCAGTTTGGGCTTGACTGCCAAATCCAGCGCTTGCCCTGACAGCTTTCGGTACAGCTGATTGATGGGCGCATTGGCGTAAGGCAGGGGCAAGGTATTTGGGTCGTCTGTTTGACGGTTACGCTTGGCTTTTTTTAATAAAAATTTTGGCATCATCATAAATCAATTATAAATAGGGGCAAATGGGCAAATCATGCTGATTATGATGCCTTGACTTCCTCACCTCTCTAAAGAGAGGGGATTCCTACCGCTAGACGGTCAAGCCCGACCGCGACCTTTGCTAATACCATGATGTTTAGATCTTAGTGCTCAGGTCTTATTCTAAGATTGTGGCTACCGTTAGGATTGTCAAAGGACACGCCACAAACTAGGAGGTATTTAAGGTGTTACCATGTCACGCCAGCCTACTGGCTGAATCAACGCAACAAGTTAATATTAGCAAAAGCGCTAATTATAAGCAACAAACAATGCCTGATATCCATGCTTAGGGCGGCATGGTTTTACGGTGAATGGTGATAAAAGCCGCCAAAGCGATATATACACTTTATTAACCAAATCGTAAAATAGTTTATTTCAGCCCCCATTTTGCGTAAGATGAGATGGCTTTACCAATTTTTAGCTAAAACTTTGTCGCATTTCACTGGAGAGTCAATGACCCCTGCCATCAACCTTGCCGATAAGCTCAAGTTAACTTACCGCATTCATGAGTTCGACCACGACAGTAATGCCGCCTCGTTTGGGCTTGAAGCCGCTGAAAAAATGAATAAGGATGGCGCGCAGATTTTTAAAACCTTGGTGGTTCAAACCGACAGCAAAGCGCTTGCCGTGGCGATTGTTCCGGTCACCACGACGTTAAATTTTAAAAAAATGGCAAAGGCTTTGGGCTGCAAAAAAGTGCAACTGGCAGAGCCAAATTTGGTATTAAAAAGCACCGGTTACGTTTTGGGCGGCGTCAGCCCCTTAGGTCAAAAAAAGCGCTTGCCAACGGTGATTGATACGACGGCAGCTAACTTTGCCACCATCTTTGTCAGCGCCGGTCGCCGAGGTCTTGAAATTGAATTGTCCCCAAAGGATTTGGCAACGGCTTTAACGGCTAAGTTTGCTGATATTAGCGAAAATATTTAACGCTTACATAAATCATAGAAAATTTGAAATACGACTCATAATAAAAAAACAAGGAACATTATGCCGCATTTAACTCTGCAAGCAACGCCAAATGTCGTCATTGCCCATGCTGAAAGCCTGCTTAAAACACTCAATAAAGCACTTTGGGACAGCGGTCACTTTAAATCAGCAACGGATATTAAATCGCGATTGCTTAATATTCCGACCTTTTTGGTGGGCGTTGAAGATGATGAGCAAGCTGATGGCTTTATTTACGCGCAATTAAAAATCATGGCAGGTCGCGATGAGACCACCAAAAATCAGCTTGCCGCGCTTTTGGTCAACACCATTGAAAAAGCACTTTGCGAGTCGCAGTCTGGTCGCGCCACCTTACAAATTTGCGTTGAGGTTGAGGACTTAAGCGCTATTTACCATAAAAAAATCTTGGCAGGCTGTCCTACGCCGGTTAAAGATTTGTTCATTTAAAGCGCATTAAGCCGTCAATTTAAACCCTAACGGCAAAGCTGACGGCTGGCGTATTCGGGCAAAATAATCACTTCGGTTCGGTAGCCTGCCGTTTTGCCATTCGTTGCCATCAAGTTGCGACCCATTTTTAGCTTATAAGTGCCAGTTTTTGGCAGGCAGCCTTGGTAAACGATGCCGCCTTTATTACCATCATAGCTGCCGTCCGGCATATGCAAAACGCCAACGTTGGCGGTCTCACTCGTTCCTGCAAGCGGGGTGATATTAATCAGCGCAAATTGACCGGCGGTTGCGCTAAATTGATACCATTTTGTATCCTGTTTTGGTAACAGTTTGCCCGTAATGATTGTGCTCACCTGACCTTTATCAAAATGAATGGGGGTGGCTGCCGTTGAATTGGGTTGGGCTTGGGCAGTTAAGCTGGCTAATAACAAGGCTGAGGTTAAGGTGACAGCTATTAAGCTTTTTTGAATTTTCATCATTGTCTCCTGTTGTCTCGATATTTTTTCTATTTGTTTGATTTATCTTAAAAAACAAGGCGCGAAGTAGCAATTTTTCTTTAAGAGGTTCTTGCTATGATTTTGTAAGGTTTTCTTAAATGATTCATTCGTAATACCAAAAAAAGCGCCCAACTTGAGCGCTTTTTTAGAACTTATTATTCATTAGCTAATTAATTAGTTAATTAATCAAGAAACGCAAAGCTGTCAATATCCATTGCCATCATGCTCTCGCTTGGGGCAACCATGCCTTCAGCGTGACCTGAAGTTCGCGGCAAAATTTTATCAAAGTAAAAATCAGCCGTTTGCACTTTGGCGGTGTAAAATTCGGGCGATTCCGTGCCGCCGTTTTTGAGCTTGTCATAAGCAATGGCTGCCATTCGCGCCCAGTGATAGCCCATCATCACGTAGCCTGAATACATCAAAAAGTCATCCGAGGCGGCTGAGATAATCTCGCGGTCTTTTCGAGCCATGAGCATAAGGCGGACGGTTAGAGTGTTCCATTCCGCGCAAAGCTTGGTGAGGGCCCAAACAAACTTGCGCATGTCTTTATCAAGGGCATATTCGCCGCACCATTTCATGATATTTGAGGTGTAATCACGAATGATCTTGCCTTTAGACTGCAAAATGACTTTGCGACCTAATAAATCAAGCGCCTGAACGCCCGTGGTGCCCTCGTACATGGTGGCAATTCGGGCATCGCGTGCAATTAGCTCCATGCCCCACTCTTTAATATAGCCGTGACCGCCGTAAACTTGCTGACCATGTTTGGCAGCTTCAATGCCAAGTTCGGTCAAAAAGCCCTTTAAAATCGGCGTATAAAAGCCAAGCTTGTCATCCCATTTGGCAAATTCTTCGTCATCGCCATTAACGATACCTTGCGACATTTTATCGGCGTAGCGCCCCGCATGATAAATCATCGAGCGCCCACCTTCAGCAAACGCCTTTTGGGTCAGTAGCATCCGGCGAACATCAGCGTGATGAATGATGGCATCGGCAACTTTTTCAGGGTCTTTAGCGCCTGATAACGCTCGCATGGAGCGGCGCTCTTTGGCATAAGGCAAGGCGTTTTGAAAGGACAGCTCGGTATGCGCAAGACCTTCAATTCCCGTGCCAATGCGAGCGGTGTTCATAAAGGTAAACATGGCTTTTAAGCCTTTGTTCGGCTCACCAATCAAAAAGGCGGTCGCGGCATCAAAGTTAAGCACGCAAGTAGCGGATGAGCTGATGCCCATTTTGTGCTCAATCGAGCCGCAAGTGACGCCGTTTCGTTCACCAAGTTCGCCTGCATCATTGGGTAAAAATTTTGGTACAATAAACAACGAGATGCCTTTGGTGCCTTCAGGCGCATCGGGAAGGCGAGCAAGAACAATGTGAATGATGTTTTCAGTTAAGTCATGCTCACCGCTTGAAATAAAAATCTTAGTGCCAGAAAGCTTATACGTGCCGTCGTCCTGCGGAATGGCTTTGGATTTGACCTGACCTAAATCGGTGCCACATTGCGGCTCGGTCAAGCACATGGTTCCCGACCAGTTGCCTTCAACCAGCTTTGGTAAATAGGTGTCTTTTTGCGCCTGCGTACCGTATTGTAAAAGAGTATTGATGCAGCCTGTGGATAGCCCCGGATACATCGCCCAAGGCCAGTTTGCCGTCCCAATCATTTCAGCTTTAATGAGGTTAAGCGACATCGGCAAGTTCATCCCGCCGTATTCTTCAGGATAAGAAATACCCTGCCAGCCGCCCTCAACAAACTGCTGATAAGCTTCTTTAAAGCCCTTTGGGGTGTTGACCTCGCCGTTATTAAAGTGACAGCCCTCAGCGTCCGCCGGTTGATAAATGGGCGCCAACACGTTTTCAGCAAAATCTGCCATGCCTTGCAAGATCATATCGACCGTTTCAGGGTCAGCGTTCGCGCCATTATCAAGGGTTTTATAATGGGCTTGATAATCAAAAACGTCATTAATCAAAAATTTGATATCACGAAGCGGGGCTTTATACGTTAACATATTCATTTCTCTTATTATTTAAAAGGTGAGTGTGATTTAAAAGGGAAGTTAAAATTTTTTAATATAAAACAATTAATTTAAAGCACTTAGTTTAAGTCTAAAGGTCAGCATGGCTTTTAGTATAAAAGCTTGATCGCCGTAAAACTACCATTTATAATTTTTATTCATGTAAATTTAAGTAAGCAATAAATTTTTGTTATTTAAAACCTAATACTTGCTGAGGTTATTTAGCTTAGCTTGTCCCTACCATTCCTATTAAGCTACGCCCAAATCAACTAAAGTCAAGTTCATTACCTTAGGATTTTCGTTTATGATTTCAGACCGCGCGCGCCAATTATTCCAAGATGAGCTGCGCCACCTGTTTACCATCAATAAAAGCCGCAGACCGTGGCATATGCCCATCATAGCGGCGCTGACCATCAGCTTTCCGGTGTTTGTCGGCGCGTATTTTGGCGCGCTGCCCTCGGGCATCAAAGCCTCCTTAGGGGCGATGGTCATTTTAAATACGCCCCTTGTCGGTAAGCTTGGCGACAGAATAGTGACGCTGATGGCTTGGGGCTTTGCTATGGCGTTTTGTTTTGCGCTTGGGCTTATCACTCAGCAGCTGCCTTTTTTAAGACTTCCTGTATTTGCGCTGCTTGCCTTTGGGGTGGTGATGTTTGGTCGTTATTATCAGCAAGCGCCGCCAGCAGGATTGTTTATTTTGATGGCAGCAGCGATTGCGCTATTTATTCCGGTGCCGCTTGAGCATCTGTTTGTGGCAACGGGGATGGTAATGCTTGGCAGTGGTTTTGCAATCGCTATGGCACTGCTGTACTCGCTATTTTTGGTAGCAACGCGACCGATTTCGCCCAAACCCGAACTCAGTTATCGCCCTGATACGATCAGTGAAAGCTTGATTATCACGCTGTTTGTGATTGTGGCGCTGAGCCTTGCCATTGCTTTGAAAATGAGCAATCCTTATTGGGCAGCGGTGAGCTGCTTTATTATTTTGCAAGGCATTCATTTGCGATCCATGTGGATTAAACAGTTTCATCGCCTGCTTGGGACGATGATTGGTATGCTGCTGGCAGGCTGGTTGCTCAGCTTAGGGCTTGGTATTTGGGGGGTGGCAGGCGCGATTTTGGCAATGATGATTTGTATTGAATCGATGATTGATCGCCATTATGCCATTGCCGTAATCTTTATTACACCGTTGACCATTTTTATTGCCGAATATGGCAGTGGTCTGCCGGTGAGTGCCGCGCACTCACAAGCTATCATTAACGCAAGGCTGATTGATACCGCGCTTGGCTGCGTGGTCGGCTTGGCGGGCGGCTGGGTGATTCACTCCTCCAAACTGCAAGCGCCGTTTCAAAAAATTGAGGCGTATTTATTGGCAAAATTTAGCTAACGGCGGCTTGATGACTCAAGGCGTTGCTTGCTTGTTTTACATCAGCGGCAAATCCTGTCCAAAGCAAAAAGCTAAGCGCCGCTTGACCTAACAGCATGCCAAAGCCGTCAGAGGTTACCGCGCCTTTATTAGCAAAATGAGTCAAAAACGGCAAGCTTTTGCCGTACATCATGTCATAAGCCGCGCCGCAATTTAGATCGTCTGATAGCGGCAATTTGTCACCGGTCAGCCCAATGGAGGTGGCATTAATAATAATGTCAAAATCACCAGTTAACGCGCCAGTTTCGCAAGATTGAATGTTGGAGGCTTTGATTGCCGCGTTATTTTCGCGCAACTCATCAATCAAATCTTGAGCTTTAACCAGCGTTCGATTGGCAAGGGAAATGCTCGCGGCTCCGGCGTTAACGAGCGGTAAAATTGCCCCACGAGCCGCGCCGCCTGCGCCAATGATCGCAATATTCGCGCCCGACAGTTGCCAATCCATACTTAACATATGATTGACCAAGCCTTGACCGTCCGTGTTGTCGCCGATTAACAG
This sequence comes from Psychrobacter sp. GTC18467, assembly GCF_055397455.1. Classification (NCBI taxonomy): domain Bacteria; kingdom Pseudomonadati; phylum Pseudomonadota; class Gammaproteobacteria; order Moraxellales; family Moraxellaceae; genus Psychrobacter; species Psychrobacter sp. GTC18467. The sequence goes on along the minus strand of NZ_AP038920.1, from coordinate 1,196,178 downwards.
GTTATTTTTATAATATAACGTATTGACCGCCCCTGCCGCTGCGGCATTGCTTGAGAGTTGACCGTTTTTTTGGCAATACTCAAATGCCATTTGCTTAAACGGCACGGTAACATTGGCGCCAATACCGCCGCCATTAAAAAACGCTTCAATCACCGCAATAAAGCTTGCCTCATCGGTTGGGCAAAGTTGCCGAGCGTAGCGGATATCAAGCCCTGCTTGCATTGCGAACGCTTGATGAATCTGCGGGGATTTGCTGTGCGCGATCGGATTGCCAATCACCATAAAATGAGCGGTCATAACTGAGCCTTATAAAATCTGCGATGGCTCATCATAATCAATCTGAGGCTTTTTAACAAACTGGCTTTAACTATCTTGCTTTAACAAACGCGCTTTAACAAATTTGCTCAATCTTTGATGACTATCTGTAACCTAAACGCTAGTCAATAGCGGGCGAGTTGGGTAAACTTAAGCCATGTCAGTGGTATGATTTTTTACACTTTTTTAGCTTGAGACCTGTTTATGCGTAACCCTTCTTTCACGGCACTTGCTTGCGCGATTACTCTGGCTGCAAGCACGCTGCTTTTAGGTTGTGATGACTCAAAAAAAGGCGTCATTGAGGACGTTGCTTCCGACATTAAAGGTGATTCAGCAGCTGAGACCACCACCGAGCCGAACAATCCGCCGGCAGCTGCCGATGAGAGCGCTGCGCCAGATGTCCCTGCCGAGCCGGTCAGCTATGATGTGACCAGTTGGTCGAATGAAGCGGTCAGCCCCATCACACTTAATGACTTGGACGACATCAAAGCAACCCTTGGCAAAGTCGTCACTACCGATGACAACAGTCTTGATTACGCCAGTAACATCGCCACCAAATACCGCTTTATGAATGATGACGCGCCGTACTTGGACTTGATTGACTCAGATAAGTATTTAGAAGTAGGTTGGTATTTTGCCAATCCAAGTGACTCAGATAAAGAAAAAGAAGTCAGCAAATCACATGCCAAACACGCTTATACTTTAGCTCGAAAGCTGATGGGCGAGGATGGCGGTCGCACCGTTGCCGATATTTTGGGCGGTCAAGTGATTAAAAATAAAGTCATCGGCGGTCAAAAAATCGAGTTGGCAAAATGCGAATTTTACAGCTGCATGCTTATTTTAAATAAAGCGGCAGGCTAAGCGTCCGTGCTGATTTATCCAAAGAGCGCTTCCGACCAAATCACCCTAGACAACCGCGCTTTAGCTTATGGCGACGGCTTTTTTACCACGATGGGCGTTTTAGGGGGCGCTATTTTATGGGAAAGTTATCACCAATCGCGATTGGCTGAGCATGCGTTAGCGCTGCAATTGGAGTTGCCTATTTTTGAATTTTGGGAAAAGGTGATAGCAAGCGCCAAAAATCTTGGTGAGGGCATCATAAAGCTTATCGTTCACCGCGCTGCCCAAAATGTCCAAGCCGTTCGTGGTTACGGCTTTAGCAGTGACGCTCAAGGTCGAGCTTGTCAGGTTTGGCTTAAAGCAAGCCCTGCCAAGATTGCCACCAAGTCTTATTGGCAGCTTGATGAAAATACCCACATTCCCATTCAGCCCTTTGGTGACGCGGTTTGCTTAACCGCTCAGCTTGCCCAATTGCCAAAGCTATTAGCCGGAGTTAAAAGCTTAAACTGCTTGGACAATGTACTGGCAGCAGGTGAATTGCAGCGCTTTAAAACGGCTCAGCCAAATTTGGTTGAAGGCTTGGTTCGTGATTTAAATGGTCATTGGGTTGAAGGTGTCATGAGCAATGTTTTTTATCAACTTAACAATGATGATAACGATTTAGATAAGGATTACTTTTCGGGTCAATGGTTGACGCCGCCGATTGAGCATTCCGGCGTCAATGGTGTGATGCGCCGCGTGATTTTGGATAAAAGCCAAAAAGAAGGTCAGCCTATTATTATCCAAAAGCTTGAAAATGACGATTTGCCAAACGTAACCAAGCTATTTTTTTGTAATGCTGTTCGCGGGGTGATGCCGATAGACCAGCTTTGGTTAAGCCAAAAATCTGGTCTCGTATTTAAGCAGTATTCTTTTTAGACGGCACTTTATTAAGTAGGCGATAAAAATGCTGCTTAAAGTTTTGTTTTCGACCTGCTTGTTGCAAGTCTTCATAGCGTAACTGAGCAAGCTTTAGATATTCCGTTTCTTTATCTATCCCAATAAAACGTCTTCCCAAAACTTGAGCGGCAACCCCAGTGGTTGCTGCTCCTGAAAAAGGATCGAGAACCAAAGCATTTTTTGGGTAGCAGCAAGAATGATTTGAGCAAGAAGCGCTAAAGGCTTTTGGGTAGGGTGTTTACCGCAAGTTTTCTCCCAAGCTGCTACTGCCGGAAGTTGCCAAACATCTTTCATTTGTTTATCGCCATTAAGCTTTTTCATCAGATCATAGTCGAAATAATGGGGTATTTTTGGATGTTTTCGCGCCCAAATGATAAACTCGGTTGAATGTGTAAAAAATCGGCAAGAAAAATTAGGGGGTGGGTTGCTTTTTTGCCAAGTGATGGTATTTAAAATTTTGAACCCTAACTGCGGCAAAGCTTGTCCTAGCATAAAAATATTATGATGAGTGCCACTTATCCAAATCGTGGCGTTGTCTGCCATGGCGTCGCGAACAATAGATAGCCAATCATAAGTAAATTCTTGAGCTATTGATGAGCTTTGAAGCTTATCCCAATAGCCTTTATTTACTGATTGGATTTTCCCGTTTTTTACGGTTAAGCCATCGTTTGATAGGAAATAAGGCGGATCAGCAAACACCATATCAACCTTGCTATCGAGAAGAGGTATAAGTTCAATACAGTCGCCTTGCCATAATGTAAAGTCTTGCGAAGGACTGTCAAAAAATAAAGGGGTCATTATCATTCCAACATATCGGCTAAAAAATATAGAAGACTTGGCAAAGCGAACTCGCCTTTACTAAAGCCCATGGTATCGCAACTATCAGGGATGACCACGGTCTGCTCAGCAAAGCGTTTATCTTGGCTAATGATTCTTAACAAATTAACAAGCTCATCGCGAGCTGAAGTTGTCATGTCAAAATTATCTTCAGGCTCAGCTGAAACCGAAATATTTAGCGTTAAGTTTTGAATAGTTATCATAGCTGCATCCTATTGGAGCATTCAAACGACTCCAAAAAAGACACTTATTGTGTGTAATTAATAATACACATGTTTATCGAGTAAGGCAAATGAAAAAACAAATTTTAGTCAAGTTTGGGCAAAGGGTTCGAACTTTGCGTAAAGCGCGAGGTTTGACGCAAAAGCAGTTTGGAGTCTTAACCGGATTTCATTACAACTATATTGGAATGATAGAGCGCGGTGAGCGCAATCCCTCCCTTGAGAACTTGGAAGTTTTTGCGGATGCTTTTGGCATGAGCCTATCAGAGCTATTAAAAATCTAAGGAGAAATTTATGAAGTTAGAAGATGTTTTTGCCAGACTGCCCAGTCTTTATCAAAAGAAGTTTCAAGAGCTTAAGCTTCAAGAAGATATTTCAAGCTTTACGATAAATAAAGGCAATACAGGACAGTTTTTACAGCAGCTTCTTGATATGCCAAACAACAGCAACCTAACGGATTTCGTTGATGGTGAGCTTAAAACAAACAAGTCTTATCCTAACGGCATGCCGCGAGAAACGATGTTCATCACTCAAATCTCTAAGGATTTTGATGAGCTATTCTTTGGAGATTTACAGACAAATAGACTATTAGAAAAAATCAGTAATTTGTTATATTTGCCTGTGGTTAAGCCCAATGCCAATGTACCTGAGGAGTGGTTTTTCTTGCCCGCTCATCATATTGACTCTAACCACTATACTGAACTTAAAGCACTTTATCTGAAAGACTTTCTTGATATTAAAGAGCAAATATTAGGGCATTTAGCAAACCCCAATGATGGCTTTATTCACACCTCAAATGGTAAGTACATTCAAATCCGAAGTAAGGATGCTAAAAGAAAAGATGGCAGTTACAATCCGATTTATTCAAAGGTCTTAGGGCGATACGTATCAAATAAAAACCATGCTTTTTATTTCAAAAAAGATTTTATGATTGCCATTCAAAACGGTACTTTACCAAGCCATAAGATCCTTTAGTAGTTTTTGATGAGCAGCTCATTGATTTGACCGCGCTTTGTTCCGTTTGAATTTATATTGCGATTGGCTTTCACGCGTTCAATGGTGTATTGAGAATAAAGATCATCAAAAAAAGTATTGTGGTTGTCAATATTTGCAGGGTCGGAGTTGCTAAGTAGCCACTGATAGCCCTTGTTATCTAACGTATCACAAAACTCTTTGAGCTGCTGCTGGTCGTTGTCATTGAAGTTATCTTTTGAATAAGCAGTAAAGCTTGCAGTATCGCTTATGGGCTTATAAGGCGGATCGATATAAAAAAAGACAGGGAGATTATGGGGGTTAATAGCGTCCAAATGACTAAGCGTGATTTCATAGCTTTGGCTAAAAAGCTCTACTTTTTGCAGCACCTTTGATGCTTGGAGAATGACCTCTTCAAAAATGAAATTCGGCTTCTTATAACTTCCAATAGGAACATTAAACTGATTTTTACTGTTCACTCGATAAAGTCCATTGAAGCCTGCCCGATTTAAAAATATAAATAAAGCAGCTTGTTCAATTGGGTTTGAGCTGCGCTCATTGAAGATTTCACGTTTAGCATAATAGTAAGGCTGTTTTTCTTCTTTACTTTGTAAGCAGTCATATTCAGATTGAATCACCTGTAAAGTATCAATCAGACTGTGAGGATGATGCTTTACGACATGATATAGGTTAATCAAATCTGTATTAATGTCATTTAAGACGGCAAATTTAGGAGCAAATTCGCTGTCAAGCAGGAACAAGGCAAGTGCAGCGCTGCCACAAAAAGGCTCAACATAAAGGTAAGGCTTGCCATCTTGAACGTATTGCGGCAAGCGCTGAGATATTTGTGATATCAGCTGACTTTTACCACCTACCCATTTAATAAAGGGTTTTGCCATTATTTACTGCCTTTTTACGAGGAGCGTAAGCTAAATTTAGGCGCAAAATTATAACATTATTATCTCCGATATGGTAAAGCCACTATAATTAGCATTGAAAAGCGGCGCGTTCAGTGCTAAATTCTAGCAAATTTCTGCCTTTTGAGTGGCCATGACCAATCCGACCAATCGTCCCGACCCAAAAGATAACCAAGCCAATCAAGCCGAGCCAGTTTCAAACGAGCCCGCCGAAAATCCCAAGCTTGATGAGCCAACCGGCAATTCTGAGGCAAAAAGCGACAACGCTGCCCCTGAAGACTTTTTAATCAATGGCGAGGGCAAACCGCGAAACTATAAAAAAGACAACCCGTCGTTTTTTATGCAGCGCGGTTATCAAGTGTTGCTCGTGGCAGGATTGATTGCCGCTTTTTTATTGGTGATGATTTATCAGACGCTGTTTGGGCGCATCACTCAACCTGCCAAAATGGTCACGATTGACGAAGGTCAAACCTATTACGGCTTGATTCCGCAGTGGCAATCGGTGCCGCTATTTTCAGCGACCATCGCCAAATTGTATATCAAATCGCAAGTGAGCGCGCCGCTGCATGCTGGAACCTATCAACTTCCTGAAAACCCAACGATGGCAGAAGCCTTGCAAGTGCTTGCTCAAGGCGCAAAAGCAGCGGTCGTCAAAATACAAATCGTTGAAGGTAAAACGGCAAAGGACTTGTTCCAAACGCTAAGGGACAATGACGCGATTAAAAAAGAAGTGTTGGTCGATGGCGCGGACAATGCCAGTATTGCCCGAGCGCTTGGGATGGATGACGCGCTGCCAGAATCGGTCAAATCAAACCCTGATTTTATCGTCAATCACAACCTTGAGGGTTGGTTTGCCCCCGATACTTATTATTACGATGAAGGCACAACCGACAAGCAGATTTTGACCGACCTTTATAAGCGCCAAAAAGCCGCGCTTGATAAAGCTTGGCAAAGCCGCTCGCAAGGATTGCCGTACCAATCGCCATATGAAGCGCTAATCATGGCGTCCATCATCGAAAAAGAAACCAGCGTCAGCGAAGAGCGACCACTGGTGTCCGCAGTATTTAACAACCGCCTGAAAAAAAGCATGCGGCTGCAAACGGACCCGACCATCATTTATGGCATGGGGGCGCGCTATGAGGGCAACATTCGCCGCCGTGATATTGATGAAGTGACCAGTTATAACACCTATCAAATCGATGGTCTGCCGCCAACGCCCATTGCGCTGCCGTCAGCGGCGTCCATTGACGCGACCTTGCATCCGGCGGACAGTGATGCACTTTATTTTGTGGCAACCGGTCACGGCGGTCACAAATTTACCACCTTGCTGAACGACCATAACCAAGCGGTCAAAGATTATCTTGGTGTGATGCGTGAAAAAAAGGCGCAGCAAAAACAAGCCGAAACCGAGAACAATCAGCCATAATTGAATAAGCTTAATAAGTGGTTAAAAGATAAGCGGTTAAAAAATATTAAAAAGTGATAAAAAATGATGAGCAAGCCAAATTTTCCTGCCCGATTTATCAGCTTTGAGGGCACCGAAGGCGTCGGCAAAACCACCGCCATCAAAGCGCTTGCGGCACAATTTGACGCGCTTGGCATTGATTATATCCAAACTCGTGAGCCAGGTGGCAGCGCCTTTGCCGAAAAATTGCGGGCGCTATTGCTTGACCCTGCCACTCAAATTAATGACGACACCGAATTGCTGCTGATGTTTGCCGCTCGCAGCGACCATTTACAGTCGGTGATTCTGCCGGCGCTGAATCAAAATAAATGGGTGATTTGCGACCGTTTTGTCGATTCTACCACCGCTTATCAAGGCTTTGGTCGCGGCTTTGGCGATAAAAGTTATTTAGATAAACTTAATCAGCTCACCGAAAATTTTGTGCCAAGACTGCCGGATTTAACCCTTTGGCTTGATTTGCCGGTCGCTGATGGCATGAGCCGCGCCGGTAAGCGCAGCAAAGCTGACCGCTTTGAGCAAGAGCGGTTGGCATTTTTTGACCGCGTTTATGACGGCTTTGCAATGTTAGCAAATCATGAGCCGAGGTTTTGCCGGATTGATGCTCAAGGCAATGCCGATGAGGTTGCGTTAAGAATTTGGCAAGCGGTTCAATCAAGATTACTCGACATTAAATCATCCTGATTTTTAACCCAATTTGATTTACGTTTTTTTATTCATCTCAATTTCTTTGCGTTTGCTAGGCGCTTTGACCTGCTCGTCAAATTTGGCGTCGGCAACCGCCCGTGCTTGCTCTTGCTTTGCCGTCACATCGACCGGTTTTGGCTGAACCTCATCATCAACCACAAGCGCGACCAATTTACAATCCATCGGAATTTGGTTGTCAAATTTATCGGTAATCACGTGCAATTTGCCGTCTTTATCAATGGTGTAGAGCGGCACAAACTGCTTATTGTCAGCTTTATATTGCGCAAAGCTATAGCTGTCGGTGAGGTTGGTGATTTTAATTCGCGCTTTTTTTGACAGCATACTGGCAAGCTTGGTGTAGGTGACGTCTTTGCCAAACAGCCAGTTGGATTGAAAGTTGCTTTGTTTGTCGTCGCGCTCATTTTTAACTTTTTCATCACTAAATTTTAGCCGGAAAATCTTTTGCTCGCCAAATTCATGCCGGTAATAAATTTCAGATAAGGTGTTCAGCTCGCGGTCGGTACTCATGGCAAATAAGCGCCCGATGCCAATCAAGTCCAAATGGTGCGAGGCGTGCTCAGAGACCGGATTGCCAAAATAGGTTCGCAGACCACTCATGCGCGCGCGAGCAATGTTGGTGTAGTTGGTGTGGGCGACGATAACGTCAAAGCCTTGGTCTTTTAGTGAGGTGGCAACCAGTAGCGCCACCGGATTTGAACCGACAATCAAAATACCATTGGTCGCAGGTTCGCGAACGCCAAGGAGTTTGGCAACCGATTTTGCGCCCAAGCCTTGAATCATCACCGTTCCGATAATCACCATAAATACCAAGGGCACAAGCAATTCAACCCCCGCAATATCATACTCTTGCAAGCGAATGGCAAACAGCGATGAAATGGCTGCTGCCACAATTCCGCGTGGACCAATCCAGCTGATCATCAGTTTTTCATTGGTTTTTAATTTTGAGCCAATCGACGACACCCAAACTGACAATGGTCGCGCAACAAACATAATAATGCCAAGCAAAATCAGCCCTTTAATACCAACGCTAAGCAAGCTGTTCAGCTCAACGCGAGCGGCAAGAACAATAAATAAAACAGAGACAAGCAGTAGCGTGAGCGACTCGTTAAACTCTAAAATGGTATCGCGCGGGAATTTTGGCCAGTTGGCAAGGGCAATGCCAAGAACGGTGACCGTCAGCAGCCCCGACTCGTGCTCTAAATGGTTGGAAATCGAAAACAATGCAAGGACATAGGCAAGGGTAAATACGTTGCGCAAAAATTCTGGAATCATATGCCGGCGCATCAAAAATGCCAACACATAAGCGCCAAGCAGCCCTAAAACGCTTGAGAGCACCACGATTTTGGAAAACAGCAATAAGCTGCTTGCCTCACCGCCTGAAATGATATATTCATAAACCAAAACCACCGCAATCGCGCCGATGGGGTCGATGATGATGCCTTCCCACCTTAAAATATTGGCAATGGTTTTATTCGGACGAACGCTTTTTAACAGCGGTACAATGACCGTCGGTCCCGTCACGCAAACCAGCGAACCAAACAGCAGCGCAATAATGGGGTCAACATCAAATAAAAAATAGGTGGATAAGGCAACGACGGTAATGGTAATTAACACCCCAACCGAAACGAGCATCCGAACGACCGTGCCGTGCTGCTTAATTTCGTCAATCTCTAAGGTCAAGGAGCCTTCAAATAAAATGATGGCAACGCCTAAGGAAATCAGCGGAAATAACAGCTCGCCAAGCAGCAAATCGGGGTCAAGGTAGCCCAAAACTGGGCCAATAATGATACCAATGACCAACAAAAACAAAATCGAGGGCTGCTTTAAATACCAAGCCAACCACTGAGCGGCAATACCAATGCCAACGATTGAGGACAATAATAACGCTGTATCCATTGCTGACCCCTTATCTTGGTAACGCCAGCCGCGATGCCGGCGCGCTAATTTTGGGGTGAACAAGCACGGGTAAAAGCATAAACATCATCTTTGAGCAGTTATAGAACGAATTATCATATCACGATTTTATTTGTCGTGGTTTAAGGGCGTCGATTGAGCCAATAAGCCAATAGCCAACGCCGCCACTTTGTTGCATAATAAGGCAACCGCTTTGGGGATTGAAAAGCCATTGACATCATTACTATTTTTTTGCTAAAAACTTGTGATGAATGGTCAGAATTACAGCGATGACAACAATAACTTGGCAATCCATCCTAAAGCCAACCTTTAAAAACCATCGGCGCTCCATAGCGCGGCAATGATGCGATTCATCGTTATAAAAGGGAAGTGAGATGCTAAAACAACCCGAAAAGCAAAACTATCAACAATCAAAAACATCATCTATTAAAGATAAAAATTTGCCCTTGCAAACGCTGTCAAAAAATATGCTCGCGCAAGCATTAAGCTTGGCTATTGCCATGGCAGGGGTGGCAAGTTTGGGCGTGGTAACGCAAGCTCAAGCCGCCGTGACCACCGCGGATTTTTCCGGATTGGTTCAGCAAGTTACCCCAGGCGTTGCTCGGGTGAACGTCACCAAAACGATTAGCGAAGCGGAGCTTGCCAACGCCCAAACCGCCGAGCTGCTGCGCCAGTTTTTTGGCGACCGCATCCGCATTCCAGAGTCGCAAACCCCTGCCATTGAGCACGCTTATGGCACCGGATTTTTTGTCACCCGCGACGGCTATATGCTTACCAACCATCATGTGGTGGAAGGTGCGGATAAAATCACCGTCACTTTAAATGACCGAACTGAGCTTGACGCCAAATTAATTGGCAGCGATGAGCGCTCCGATGTGGCGGTATTAAAAGTGAGCGGAAATAATTTCCCCGCACTGCCGATTGGCGACTCAAACGCTTTAAAAGTCGGTGAGCCCGTGCTTGCCATGGGGTCGCCGTTTGGTTTTGATTATTCAGCGTCCGCAGGAATTGTCAGCGCTAAATCCCGAAGCTTTTCGCGCGAAACCAGCGTGCCTTTTATCCAAACCGATGTTGCCTTAAACCCCGGTAACTCAGGCGGCCCGTTATTTAATCAGCGCGGTCAAGTCGTTGGTATCAACTCGCGCATTTTTAGCGGCACCGGCGGCTATATGGGGCTGTCGTTTTCAATTCCCATTGATGCGGCAATGGATATTTATCAGCAGCTAAGAACCACCGGTCAAGTGGCGCGGGCGTATCTTGGCATTTATCCACAAGACATTGACCGCAACCTTGCCGAAGCTTATAAATTGTCCAAGCCGCAGGGCGCACTTTTAACCCGAGTGGCGCCCGACTCACCGGCGCAAAAAGCAGGGTTAAAAGCCGGCGACATCATTTTGCAATATAACAATACCAAAATCGTTGAATCTTCTGATTTATTAAACCTCATCAACCGCGCCCGAACCAATGACGCTTTTAACATTCAGCTGCTTCGCGATGGCAAATCTTTGACCGTGACCGGAAAATTAGCGCCCGCGCCAAGCGACGTTCAAGCCGAAGGTCGGGATAAATTAGACAGTGACGTCAGATTGGGGCTTCGCTTGCGAAACCTCACCCCCACTGAAAAAAGCGAAATCGCCAAAGACAACAAAACCGGCGTGTTAATTACCGCCGTTGACCCAACCGGACTTGCCGCGCGCTCAGGGCTGATGACCGGAGACGTGGTCACCAATTTACACCAAAAGAAAATCACCAACGTGACCGATTTTTCTAGTGCCATCTCCTCCTTACCCAAAAAAGGCGTGGTGACCATTGAGATTATCCGTCAAGGTATTCCGGCAATTATTGGACTTCGAATTGAATAACGGCAGCCTAAAAAAAGGTTAACTGGTTAATATAATAAACCATAAAAATGTTCTTCAATGAGCACTTATCGACAAATTAAAATATGCTACACTAGCAGAGATTTTTCATAAGTGTTAATTTACACGACCGCTAACATTTTTAGTAAAGGCAAGGTTATGAGCACAGCATTTGACGATATCAAATCCCGACTTCAAGGCTCGATGGTGGCGCTGGTAACGCCGATGTTTCCTGACGGGAAGATTGATTTTGAGCGTCTAGCAAAGCTTATTGACTGGCAGATTGACCAAGGCACGCACTGCCTAGTTGCCGTGGGTACGACCGGCGAGTCGGCAACCTTGTCTATGAAAGAGCACAGCGAGGTTATTCGTTATTTCGTCAAGCACGTTAATGGCCGCGTCCCTGTCATTGCCGGAACGGGCGCGAACAACACCGTTGAAGCCATTGAGCTCACCCAAGAAGCAAAAGACGCCGGCGCGGATTGTGCGCTACTGGTGGCACCTTATTATAATAAACCACCGCAAGAAGGCTTGTTTCAGCATTATAAAGCCATTGCAGAAGCGGTTGCTTTACCGCAAATGCTTTATAACGTTCCGGGGCGAACCATCGTTGATATTAGCCAAGATACCGTTGAGCGCCTAGCCGATATTGACAATATTGTCGCGATTAAAGACGCCACCGGCTCATTACCACGCGGCGAAAAACTGATTCAAGCAGTCGGCGACCGCTTGGTGGTACTTTCAGGCGATGACGCAAGCGCGCTTGAACTGATGAAATTTGGCGCTAAAGGCAACATTTCGGTCACGGCAAACGTTGCCCCAAAAGCCATGAGCCAAACCTTTGCCGCGGCGCTCAATGGCGATTATGACGCCGCCGTTCGTGCTCACGACCCCATCAAACACTTGCATCAAGACCTATTTATTGACTCAAGCCCCATTCCGGTCAAATACGCCCTTTATAAAATGGGAATGATTGATAACGGCATCCGCTTGCCGCTGGTTTGGCTCTCTGAGGCGCACCAAAAAGTCATTGATGCCGCCTTAGCCAAAGCCAAGTTGCTGTAATTGGTATTTGGCATTAAAAGTGATAATTTAGCAATGATAATCGGTTAATTTGATTGACCAAAGAGATATGATGATGAACAAACCCCTACTTGCCTTATCCATGCTTGTTTTAAGCAGCACGATGGTGCTTAGCGGCTGCCAAAGTTTAAAAGGTTGGATTGCCAAGCGTGATAACGGCAGCCTTGATTATCAATCAAGCAAAAAACTTGCGCCGTTAGAGCTTCCTGCCAATCAGGACACCGCGCCGTTTGTGCCGCTTTATCCCACCCCAAATGTTGGCGCCAACACTTTAAACCTGCAAAACGCCGCCAAAAAACAATACCAACTGCCAAAGCCTGAGCGCGCCGTTCGCTTATCAGACAGCGCCCAATAAACTTTTGCAACCCCAGATGGGCTTATTTTTAAAGCGCCATTGAGTTAAGCGCTTAATTTAACTGACCAGTCAGGCAACCAAGACAGGCAACATAGGACAGCACTGATGCAAAGACAACAACTGCTTTACAAAGGCAAAGCCAAATCGGTTTATGAAACCGAGGACAACGATTTTTTAATCCTACATTTTCGTGATGACACCTCAGCGCTTGATGGCAAGCGCATCGAGCAGTTGGCGCGAAAAGGGGTGGTGAACAACCGCTTTAATGCCTTTATCATGCAAAAACTTGCTGAAGCTGGCATCGAAACCCACTTTGAAAAACAGCTGTCAAGCGATGAAGTTTTGGTCAAGCGCCTTGAGATGATTCCGGTTGAATGCGTGGTTCGCAACTTTGCTGCTGGCAGCTTGGTTCGCCGATTGGGGCTTGAAGAAGGTCACGAGTTAACGCCGCCGACGTTTGAGCTGTTCTATAAAGACGATGCGCTCGGTGACCCGATGGTCAATGAGTCGCTAGCCATTACCCTTGATTGGGCAACCAAAGAGCAGCTTGACACCATGAAAGCCATCAGCTTACAAGTCAACGAGGTGTTAAAAGCGCTGTTTGACCAAGGCGATTTAATCTTGGTGGATTTTAAGCTAGAATTTGGTGTGTTCCATGACCGCATCGTGTTAGGCGATGAGTTTTCACCCGACGGCTGCCGGATTTGGGACAAAGCCACCAAGAAAAAGCTGGACAAAGACCGCTTCCGTCAGTCGCTTGGTGACGTGATTGAAGGCTATGAAGAAGTGGCGAGCCGAATTGGCGTTCCGCTTGATTAAAAGTTAGCGATTTTAAGATACAAACTGGGCTTAGGCTCAGTTTTTTTTGCTTAAATTTTGGCTTTAACCGCTTTATTTAACATTGCCTTACCGATTAATAGCCATTTTTAAAAAATTAACAAATCGTGCTGTGATAAGGTTTAAGCAGTGACTTATAAATAACCACGTTAAAATTAAAACGATAATAAAAATTGAGCGGATAACTTATGAAAAAAAAGGCGTTTAAACCTGAAATCGTGCCAAACTTTGACCAAGATAAAAGCGCGCAAATCTTACCGCCGGTGTGGTTTACCCGTCCAACTTGCGTGGTGGCAAGTGACTTAATTGGTAAAATCATTTGCCGAAAAATTATTGAAGATAGCGGTGCGACAAAAACTTTGCGAATGCGAATCAGCGAAACCGAAGCTTATATCGGCGAGGGCGATGCCGCCTGCCACGCCCACGCCGGAACGCGAACGCCGCGAACCGAAATCATGTACCATGAAGGCGGCGTGATTTATGTTTATTTGACTTATGGCATCCATTTTATGCTCAACCTTGTCAGTGGCGCCGCAGAGTCGCCCGAAGCGGTCTTGATTCGTGCCGGATTTTTTGTGGATGAGGTAGGCAATTTAGACAACGCCAATCCGAATTTTGACATCAAGCAGCTTTCAGGGCCAGGTAAATTAACCAAGCACTTAAAGATTGATAAAAGCCTTTACGGCAAAGTGATTGCACCAACATCTATGCTTTGGGTTGAAGATGACGGCGAAAGACCGCCGGTGTCACTGCGACCACGAATTGGCATTGATTACGCAGGGGAGGCTAAAGACTGGCTGCTGCGTTACCTTTGGACGGCTCAACCGTCGCTTTCCAAAAAATAATTAAGTTGTTATTTGACTTAAGATTTTAAAAATAATAAGGAAATAACCATGATTAAATTAACCGTATTTATTCCAGATGAGGCGCTCGAGCAAGTTAAAACTGCCCTTTTTGAGGCAGGGGCAGGAAAAATTGGCAATTATGATAAGTGCTGCTGGCAAGTTAAAGGCGAAGGTCAGTTCAGGCCGCTGTCAGGAAGCTCGCCGCATATTGGCACGCAAAATCAGTTTGAAACGGTAGCCGAGTGGCGCGTTGAAATGGTCGTGGCTGATGATAAAATTGCCGCGGTCATTGCCGCGCTTGAACAGGCGCATCCTTATGAAACGCCTGCTTATGATGCGATTAAAGTTCTTGATATTTAATAAAAAAGTTAGCTTTTTTTAACGGTTAATCTTTTTTGATATTAATCACGTTATAGCTTGGGTAATCCAAATCGATTTTATACTTTTGACCGCCGCGATTGGCTTTAACGCGAATGGTTTTATCGCCCTTATTGTAACGAACATCACGAACTTGATAGCCCATATTGCTGACACGATTGGCAGCCGTCTGCTCAATGGCAGGGCGATAAATGTCTTTATCAATGGTGTTGATGGTTTTTTTGTGCTTTTTATAAATTTTGCTGTCTTTATAAATGTCCTCGTAAAGATCGCCGTAAGCATTATAACCGTCCGGCGTGGTCATACAGCCGGTAACGCTGCTTAATATGACGGTCATGAGTCCGGCAGCCATGCTTGGTTTTAACCACGATGAAGTCATCCCTTAATTCTCCTAAAATCACTAATAAAAAAAGGTCAAATAAACCAAGGACTGATTTATTCGACCGGCGGCGTCAAGGAAGCGACGCCAAAAGGTTAGGGCACTTTATACTTGCCCAAGGTTCAAGCTCAAGCGCCAACAAGCCAGCGCTTAAATAAGTTGCGGTGAAGATAAACGTTTTGACCACGCCATCCATCAGTCCTTTTCAACTTTAATCACATTTAAATTAGGATAGCCCAAGATAATATCATAGTCTTGAGCGCCTTTTTTCGCCTCAATCTCAAAGACGCCGCGATTGTTTTTTTCATCGACCTCTATTTTTTTGACCTGATAGCCCATTGAGGTGACCTTGCGAATAGCCTGCTGTTTGATGGCAGGATAACGCGATTCTTTTTTGATGTTGTCTTCAATATCCTCATTATGATGTTTTTGCTTATTGTAATTGGCGTGATGGTAACTGCCTTGATGAAGCTGCTTTTTGTCCTGCCAAACGGTTGACCACTGTTTTTGGCTTGAACTGATTAATTTTAGCCCCGGATAAGTGTAATGCAGCTCGTACG
The DNA here is from genome assembly GCF_055397455.1 of Psychrobacter sp. GTC18467. Classification (NCBI taxonomy): domain Bacteria; kingdom Pseudomonadati; phylum Pseudomonadota; class Gammaproteobacteria; order Moraxellales; family Moraxellaceae; genus Psychrobacter; species Psychrobacter sp. GTC18467. The sequence continues at coordinate 1,180,757 of NZ_AP038920.1, read as the reverse complement.
GCAAATTATTTTTTTTGGCAAAAACAAGAAGTGATGGGTTACTTTTGCGATTGTCAACTTCAATGTCCATCACCTGATAGCCTGATTTCGTCAAATCGTGGCGCAGTTTTTGCGCCAGGGTATTAAAGTTACCATCACGATAAATCGCTTGGTTATAGTTATTGGTCGCCATTGCCGAGCTGCCAAGAGCGGTTCCTAGCACCGCGACAGTCATCGCAGAAACTGCTGCTGCTTTTAGATATTGAGATAAGATAGCCACGTTCTGCTCCTGTTTGTTGCTTGCCTTTTTATAAATACTACCCGTTCAGTTGAAATAATTTCTTACAAAGCTATGGTAGTCATCAAAACTTGAGGTTAGATGTCGATTTGGTTAAAAAGATGTAACTAAAAAAGACGGTTAGGTAATTTTAGCAAGTTTTTGCAAAACACGGTTTTCATCAAGGTAAAGATAAACGTTCGAAAAATTTGAAATGAATTGATTATTGTTCTATTTAGATTTTGGAATTAAAAGACAATAAATTCCTCTAAAAAATAATAAAAATAACAATTGTAAAGATAGTAAGCGTAATGGCTTAAAAATACTTAAATTGAAAATACTTCTAAAATTTTCAAGAAAATTTGTAATTTATATTCAAGTGGTTGATTAATATGATAAATTTATAATAAATAAATTAGCTTTTTTATATTAAGGCAACTTTTCCCAAAAATGCCCCATAATATCAAAGTATTTTTATCAAACAATTATTTGCAATAAAAAATTTTAATCGTTAAAATATGTAATTATAGCTTTCTTAAAGGATAATCGCATGAAACGATTGTTGGTTTTAAGCTTATTGGCTTCTTCAATCCTGATGTTATCGGGTTGTGGGGATACGGGCGAGCGAATGATTAAGGCGGCAGCTAAGGCGATTGTCGAGGAGGAAGATAAAACCAATGCGCCGCCAGCCGCCACGGCTCCCGAACAGACCCCTCCTGAAATCGTCTATAACCAAGAGCCAAGCATGAATCAGCCTCAAGATGAGGCAACTTATTATGAGCCGCAAGATTCTGTAGCGGCAGCGCCTGACCCTACAGCTTACGAAAATTTGCCACCAAAGCCCGCTCCTGCGGCTGCGCCAAGTTCAGGACTGACGGAAACGGTCGTTCGTTATCGCGCCAGTGTATTAACGCAATACGGCGGTAAGGTCTTGGTTCGGCAAGCGCCGTCTAAAACTTCGAAAAAACTTGGATTTTTATATGACCAAGAGGAGGTTTGGGTGATTGGCGAGACCAATAAATGCGAGGTGATTAATAGGATTGAGGGGTGTTGGGTAAAAGTGATGGATGTCAATCGCTTGGTTGGCTATAGCTTCGGCGGTTATTTGCAGTATTAATAAAGTGAGATACGATGAGACGCTCAAGCGATAACCGCGGTCGGCTGACCAGTTTTTTGGTTGGCATTGCTTTTTGTTTTGTGGGCATGACACTGCTCATCTATTTGGCTAAAGACATCGTCATTGATGCTATCCGTGAGCCTAACGCGGCAGGTCAGCTAACGGACCCGACCGCGGCGAGCGATGCTGAGGGTAGTTTGCAGCTGCCACCAAAGCCGATCCCAACCGATCCGAACGCGCCAGTTCAATTGCCAGATAGTCGCATAGCGCAAAACTTACCACCTGATCAGCCGCTGCCGTCAAAGCCACATTCAGGGCGCCTTGATGACGTTCATGGTCAAGGCGGTCGCGACCATTTACGAGCCATCCACAGCCAGTTTACTAGTAAAGAAGAATGGGTTCATCATAACGTTTATCCGGCATTAATGACATTAATTAGCGCCGCCAAACAAGATGGCATTGATTTGTCTATCGTTTCAGCGTACCGCTCTTATAGTCATCAGCGCCGAATTTGGGAAAATAAGTGGGGCAATGCTTCAGATACGGATATCGAAAAAGCGCGCCATATTTTACGTTACTCCTCTTTTCCAGGAACCAGCCGTCACCACTGGGGCACCGATGTTGATTTTAACAGCGTGGCGCTTGATTATTGGAACTCGCCAAAAGGTCGAACGGCTTATCGCTGGCTTAGCAACAATGCGCCCAAATTTGGCTTTTGCCAAGTTTATGCTTCAGGTCGCAACAAAGGCTACGCTGATGAGCCGTGGCACTGGTCGCATACGCCTACGGCAAACTATTATTATCATCAAATCTCAACCATGCCGGTATTACAAACCGCGCTTGCGCAGCCGCTTAAAGGGGCGGCCGCCGTTCGCCAAATACCTGAGCATATGATGGACTATATCACAGGGGTAAGCAGCTGCCGAGTGAGTGCTCAGGCTGCAACTTCAAATAGAGTCGTAGCAGCGTCTTTGCAAAAAAACAGTCGCAAACCGCAGCAGTCGCTAAATAACAATGATGTTCTTGCTGATATACATTCAGAGCCTATCAGCGGCTCGCAAGTTTCTCATAATAAAAATCATAATATCCCAAAGCCTGATTTACCGCCTGATACAGTGGTTGAAAGCCTTCCTAATGCGTCGCAATCTTCAATAGCCGAAGCAACAAATGGCAAAAGTATTCAAATACGGACAGATAAAGGTGGGGTCGCGATGATTACAAATGCCCCTATAGTTAATCCTTAGAATTAGAAAATAATTTAGACCGTGTAAGCAAAAGCTTACAAGCAATGTCGTTCACGCGACTTAACACGGCGGCAACAATTTGCGATTATAGTCTCACGGCATGAGGGATTGTGACCCAAGGATTGGGTGCTCCGTATTAAGGACAAACATTTAAAAGCTGGCATCAGGATGATTAACGCTTTTAAAGTACGGACACAACCTTCAGATGATAAGCTAAAGCTTGTCATAAGATGCAAAATGGGCAGGATGCTCAGTATCACTACCAGTTACGTGGCAAGGATGTCGCTAGGTGGTAATGATAATATCAAGGATGATAGACGAAAAAACCGCAAACTCAGTAATGAGATTGCGGTTTTTTCGTGTTTGCCTGAGCAAAGCTCATAAAAAAGCTGCACCGAGAGGATGCAGCTTTTTATTGTTTATCTTATGATGGCGTAAAGATAAAGGTTAGATTGTCATTAATTTAACGCCTAAAGCTTCGATTGATTAATAATCATTGGCGCGGCGCCAGTCGTCAACTTCACGCTCAGCTTCATCTTTAGCACGACCATAACGCTCTTGAATTCGACCTACCAGTTTGTCACGGCTGCCTTCAATGTGGGTTAAGTCGTCGTCAGTGAGGTCAGCCCACTTTTGTTTTACCGTGCCTTTTAATTGGTTCCACTCGCCTTTTAGAGTATGTTCGTTCATTATGTTGTCCTTATTGTAGTCATGGCGCGTCATCTTGATTTTTCGTTATGACTGAGTATGAGACGCGATGAGAAGTTATCAATTGCTTTTAAGCAATCTTAAGCTTTGATTTTATTGGTTTTGTTTTCACAGCGTGCTGTCGCCCACTGCTAGTTCCTAATATAATTAGAATCGATTTTGTTGTCTGTATAAGCAATGTTTATAGTGTTATCAAAGTATAATCGTTCTCAATTACTTTGTTAACCTAAGCGGCTAATAACGACCAATAATAGTATCTAAGCCCATTAAGTAACGGCTCAGTTTTATTAAGTAACCTCGTAATTCATTAGACAGGGGGCTAACTAAACCTTATTTTTGACGAGCAACGTCCGCTTGCAGCGCTTCAGGAAGCGGTAAAATGGTCAAATCGCTACGTTCTAAATGCTCGGGTCTAGCCACAACCAGTGCTTTAAAGCCGTCATTTGCCGCTATCGCATTAACGACTTGAACGTTATCAGTTTTATCGCCAGCGTTTGGCACGGCGCCGCTGCCTTTAACCAAATGCAAAAAGGCTTTTGGGGCGGATTTAAAATAAATTCGCGCAATAACTTCTTGCCCCAAATAACAGCCTTTATCGTAATCCATGCCGCCGCGCTGATGTAGTCGCAGCTCTTGCGGTTGAAATTCGCCTTGGGTCGCCGCCACAATCCAATAGTTGCCGCTGTTGATGCTGGCTGCCATCCACGAGTTACGCTCATCATCGCAATTGTGATCGGTGTTATGGCTAAAAGTTGGCTCGCCGTCCAACACGCAAGGGTAAACGTCGATGGATTCTTTGGTGGTAAATTTGGAAAATGCGCCAAATTTTTTCAGATGCGCAAGGAAACTTGCCGAACAGTCTTGGGATATGACCATGTCAAACTGCTGCTCGCCGTGGCGCTTAATCCAAATGCCAAAGTCAATGCGACCTTTTAGGTTACAAATGGCAGCGGCTTGGTAGCTCAGTCCGAGTTTAGTAACGTCGCAAGTGAGCTGACCTTGCAAAAATTTTGCGGCGTCAACGCCTTCAATGCTGATTTGTACAAATTGCGGTGTTGCGTTGGTTGCACTTTTTTCAGCCAGATTTTTAGTTAGGTTGTTGGTTTCGCTAGTCATTATCGTATCCTTTAAATCGTTTTTATTCTGAAGTTGGGTTGAGGTTATAAGATTTGACCTTATTTTAAAACAGTAGCATAAAAAAGGCGACCAAGCTTTAGCATGCAGGTATTGGTGAATTGCGGCAGCTTCGGCTACAATAGGGCGTTGATTTTTAATTGATTTGCTTTTTTCGGTTTGTTATTAACCCATTATTATTAAGCTGTTTCCAAATTCACCCAAATATAGGCGGCGCGAGCTGCTTAACGAGGATATGATGAGTCTACCCAATTGCCCAAGCTGTGATGCCGATTATACTTATGAAGACGGAGCGCTTCTCGTTTGCCCGATGTGCGCTCATGAGTGGACGCAAGCGGAGTCGGAGGCAGCAGCAAGTGATGCTGATGCGGTGATTCGCGATGCGGTTGGCAATGAGCTTCAAGATGGCGATGCGGTAACGGTGATTAAAGATTTAAAGGTCAAAGGCTCATCAACGTCCATTAAAGTTGGTACCAAAGTAAAAAGCATTCGCTTGCTTCCGGATGCAACCGATGGTCATGACATTGATTGCAAAATTGATGGCTTTGGGGCAATGAAACTTAAGTCGTCGGTGGTAAAAAAAGCTTAGCTTTTATTTAATTTATAAATAAAAAAGAGACAAGTAATGAGTACAAAAAACGAGCAGTTATTTGCCCAAGCCCGAAAACATATCCCCGGCGGTGTGAATTCGCCGGTTCGAGCGTTTGCCGGAGTTGGTGGGACGCCGGTATTTATCCATAGAGCAGCTGGCAGCAAAATGTTTGATACCGAAGACAACGCCTATATCGATTATGTGGGCTCTTGGGGACCGATGATTTTGGGGCATTCGCACCCAAAAGTCATTGAAGCGGTCAAAAAGGCGGCCGATGATGGCTTAAGCTTTGGCGCGCCAACGCCATTTGAAACCACCGTTGCCGATAAGATTTGTGAGATTGTGCCAAGTGTTGAGATGGTTCGCATGACCAGCTCAGGGACAGAAGCGACCATGAGCGCAATTCGCCTAGCGCGCGGCTTTACCGGTCGTGACAAAATTGTTAAGTTCGAAGGCTGCTATCACGGTCATTCAGACAGCCTTTTGGTGAAAGCAGGTTCTGGAATGCTCGATATCGGTGAGCCAACCTCAAAAGGCGTTCCGGCAGATTTTGCCAAGCACACCATCACCTTGCCTTACAACGACCCACAAGCGCTTAAAGACTGCTTTGAAAAATGGGGTAATGAGATTGCTTGCGTGATTGTTGAGCCAATCGCCGGCAATATGAATATGATTGTACCAACGCAAGAGTTTCACGACACACTTCGTAAGCTTTGCACCGACAACGGCGCGGTCTTGATTTTTGATGAAGTTATGACTGGATTTCGCGTCGGTCTTGGTGGCGCTCAGGCGCATTTTGGCATTGAGCCTGATTTGACGTGCTTTGGTAAAATCATTGGCGCGGGGCTTCCGGTTGGTGCGTTTGGCGGTAAAAAAGAGATTATGTCTTGTATCGCACCTTTAGGCGGCGTTTACCAAGCCGGAACGTTATCGGGCAACCCATTAGCCATGCGCGCAGGGATTGCCATGTTTGAAGATTTAACCGTCGATGGCTTTTATGATGAATTAAGTGAAAAAACCAAAATGCTGATTGAAGGCTTGCAAGAAAAAGCCGACAAGCATGGCATTAATCTGCGAGCCAATCATTTAGGCGGCATGTTTGGGATGTTTTTTGTTAAAGATACTGACACGACCACGCCCAAAAACTTTGATGATGTGACGCACTGCGATATCGATGCCTTTACCACCTTTTTCCATGGCATGCTTGAGCGCGGCATTTACCTTGCGCCGTCAGCTTATGAGGCAGGATTTATGTCGATTAAGCACACGGATGAGGACATTAAAGCTACCCTTGATGCTGCCGATGAAGTTTTTGCAAAAATGGCAGCGGTTTAAAACTGATTTGCTCATGACTAAAAAAACCAACGCTCAGTCGTTGGTTTTTTTATGGCGAACGGCAATTGCTAAATTCGCTGCCATTTATAAATGCTAACCCAAGCATTTTACCGCTAAAATCCGTTACAAAAAAGCCCGACAATTTAAGCAAGGTTTTGTGTTGAAACCGCGTAATATTAATGCTTTAATGGCGGCATTTTGTTCCCAATGCTGCTTCTGGTAGTGCCCTGCTGATAACTTTTGCGTGGTTTTTTATGCTCACTTATGACTCCTTTGCCCCGCCGCTTGCTGAAGATGAGCTGATGGCGGCGATAGATTTAGGTTCAAACAGCTTTCACTTGGCGATTGCGCGGCTTGACCACGGCGAGGTTCGCAAAATTGTGTCGCTGTCGGAAAAAGTACAATTGGCAGCAGGGCTTGATGCCAACAATATTTTAAGCGATGAGGCGCAAAAGCGTGGTTTGGATTGCTTAAGCCGATTTGCAGCGCGCCTTGACTCGGTAGCCGCAAATCGTATCCGCATTGTGGCAACCAACGCGCTGCGCCAAGCGACCAACTCCGACGACTTTATTTACCGTGCCAACGCCATTTTGCCAAAGCCGATTGAAATTATTGCCGGCCGTGAGGAAGCGCGCTTGATTTATTTGGGCGTCTCCCACACCAACGCCAGTACCGATAAGCGCTTGGTGATTGACATTGGCGGCGGCTCAACCGAATTTATCATCGGTCAAGGTTTTGAGCCGATGCTGACCGAAAGCTTACAAATGGGCTGCGTGGCATTTACTCAGCGCTTTTTTGCCGATGGGGTGATGACCAAATCGATTTTTAACAGTGCCAAAGCCGGCGCTCGCAAAAAGATTTTGGCAATTAACCGCCGCTATAAAAAAGCTGGTTGGAGCAGTGTGGTTGGCTCAAGCGGGACGATTAAAGCGGTTCAGCAGGTGCTGGTCAGCGAAGGCTGGGCGGATGACCAAGAGCGCATCACTTATGAAGGTATTAAAAAGCTTGAAAAACGCCTCATCGAAATCGGTCATGTGGACAATATTGATTTAGAGGGTGTCAAAGAACACCGAAAAGCGGTCTTTCCAGGCGGGGTGGCGATTTTAATTGCCGCGATGAAAGCCTTTGGCGTTGAGACGTTAAGCTTTTCTGACGGCGCGCTTCGTGAAGGCGTGATGTACGACATGCTTGGGCGCTTTGCCAGTGAAGACGTCCGCGATAGAAGCGTTCAGGCGCTTATCAAGCGCTATTCGGTCGATAAAAAACAAGCCAAACAAGTGGTAAAAACTGCTCAGCAGTTATTTGACCAAGTGAAAAATGCGCTAAATCTCACCGATGAAGATGGCGATTTGTTAAGACGCGCCGCCTTTTTACATGAAATTGGTCTTGCCATTGCCCACAGCGGCTACCATCGCCACAGCGCTTATTTGCTTGAATTTTCCGATATCCCTGGATTTTCGCAAGTCGACCAAAAGCGCATGGCACAATTGGTGCTGAACCACCGCCATAAGCTCAAAGCCGATTTGCGCGAGCAAGTGATGTTGGTTGGCGGAGAAGCGTTGGTTTATCTTTGCTTACTTTTGCGCCTCGCTGTTTTGATTCAGCACAGCCGCAGCGAGCACACGCCGCCCAAAATTCAGCTGAGCATTTTGGAGAATAATCCTAACCGTTGGCAAATTAAGGTGATGGCGGCAAGCGAGCATTATTCGTGTTTACTTGGCGATTTAAACGCGCAAATTGAGCAATTTGCCAAATGGGGCATTGAACTTCATGTTATCGCCTTATAGTTTGAAATCCTCCGCTTAAGGTGATTGACCGCTTGCAGATTAGTTGAATGACTTTTGTAGAATGAGTTTACAACTGTACTTTGATAGGGCAAAATAGCTTATCAAGGCTGTTGCCGATACTATGACAAAAAGGATAGGTCTATGAGCACCGTTTGGGACAGCGTTCAGCTGGCGCGCCATGCCAATCGTCCATTATTTATGGACTATGTAAATCAGCTTTTTACGGAGTTTGACGAGTTGCATGGCGACCGTGCGTTTGCCGATGACAAAGCCATTTTAGGCGGTCTTGCGCGCATCGATGGCAAGCCGGTGATGGTCGTCGGTCAGCACCGCGGTCGCAGCACCCGCGAGCGCATTGAACACAATTTTGGGATGGCAAACCCTGAAGGCTACCGCAAAATCATTCGTCTTGCCAAAATGGCAGAGCGCTTTGGCATTCCGGTGATGACTTTTGTTGATACCCAAGGTGCTTACCCTGGCGTTGGCGCAGAAGAGCGCGGTCAAGCGCAAGCGATTGCCGAAAGCATTGCCGTATTTTCAAGCCTTCGCGTGCCGATCATCGTGACCATCATTGGTGAGGGCGGCTCAGGCGGCGCGCTTGCCATTGGCGTTGGTGATAAAGTGAATATGCTACAAAACAGCATTTATTCGGTCATCTCCCCTGAAGGCTGCGCGTCAATCCTTTGGAAAACTGCTGAAAAAGCGCAAGATGCCAGTGAAGCGCTTAAATTAAACGCCATCAATTTATACCAAATGGGATTGATTGACGCGGTTATTGATGAAGGTGAGGGCGCTCATTTACAGCCAAAACCAGTCATGAATTCGCTCAAAGCCTTGCTGCTTGAACAGTTAAGCGAGCTTGAGACCATGGACGCTGACGAGCGCTGTGAAAAGCGCTATGAAAAATTAAAAGCTTTTGATTCAGAAGTGATGCTGCCTTGCTAATCGTATAAAATAGCCGCTTAAATTTTAATTCTAAAAAACGTGCCTGTTAACAACGTAGCTAATAAAAACGTGCCCATACGGCGCGTTTTTTTATGCCAATTAAACCGTATAATGATTGAGCAATGAAATGTTTTAAGCGGTTTTAAGACTTTGTATTTATTTCATATTCATCATAAAAAACGACTTAATCAGGAGTAATTTTGAGCGCTAGTGACAGCATCCGACCTTATCCGATTTGTACTATCGTCAATCAAGCGGTTGATGACAAGCTTGCTGCTGCGCTGTTGCAAAGCGTTGAGCAATATTTTAAGCCATTAACAGGTAAAAAGGTTTGGTTAGCTTGTAGTGGCGGTCGTGACTCGCTAGCACTGGCGGCGCTTTGCGCTCAGCTTTATCATCAAGGTCGATTGCCGTTTTTACCGCAGTTATTGCACGTGAATCATAACTTGCAAGCTGCAAGCGATACTTGGGCAACTCATGTTCAAAATTGGGCTGCCGCGCAAAATTTACCTTGCCAAATATTAAGCATTACCGTTAATGGCAAAGATGAGCAAGCGGCAAGGCAGGCGCGATATTCGGCAATGAGCGCGGCAATTTGCCAAGATGACGTGATTTTACTTGCTCACCATAGCGACGACCAAGCCGAAACGCTGCTGTTTCGGTTGATTTCAGGGGCAGGGGTTGCGGGGCTTTCAGCAATGCAGCCTTGGCGCAAGGTCAATAAAAAAGGCTCGCGCTACCACCTGTTTCGACCTTGGCTTTTAGTTCAGGGCGCCGATATTAGCAATTATGCCAAAGCACTACAATTACCCTATATCGACGACCCAACCAATACGGCAGGCGATAACGTTCGAAGCCATCTGCGCAATGAGGTGTTGCCAAAGCTTACCATCTTAAATCCAAAAGCTGTTACCAACATGGCTAAAAGTGCGGCATTGCTCAATGAGGCTAAAGTCAGCCTTGAGGCTCAAATTGCGCAAAATTATCAACGCTGCCAAAACAAAGCGCTTGATTTTGCGCCGATTCAGCGCGTACTTGATAGTGATACTTTACGGCAGTTACCACCCTCTCAGCGCGCCCAATTGCTGCATTTTTGGCTTAGTCTTGATGAGCCGTTACCGCCGCCAAAGCGCTTGGTTGATGAGGTGCTCGCGCTTACCTTACGAGCCGATAATAACCACGAATCCAAGCTTGAATGGCAGGCAAGCGAGCAAAGTTATTACATTTTTCGTTATCGAAAGCATTTATTTCGCCTAAACCAGCAGTTTTTCGCCAAACTGCAACAGCCAATTGCCCCAAAAGTTTTTTATCCAAAATTGCCAAATCAAGAAATGATGAGCTTTTTTGAAATAGCCAATTATCACTGGCAATTAAAACTTTCTAAAGCGGCAATAAATTTTTTGCAAACCTATGGTTTTGGTCTTGAGGTTCGAGCCTTAACCCGCGAGCAAAAATTAACCCTTGCGCCAAATGCCACGCCAAAATCTGGCAAAAAGCTGTTTCAAGCGCTTGGCATTCCAGTTTGGCTTAGAGACAGCTTAGTGGTGATTAGCTTAATTGATGACAAAAAAATGCGGCTGCCCGTTATGCTTTGCTCAATTTATCAAGATTGGGCGCTTTTTGACAGTGATAATGACGCGCTGAAATCAGAACAAAAAGAACAAGTTAGATTCACCATTCAAAGCCGCTTTGGTCAGAATTCCATGAAGAATTAATCAGCCAGACGTAGGTCAGTGTGCTAAACTTAATAGCATTTTACGCGCGGCTATGGATTTTTAGTTTGCGCCCCTGTTAATTAAAAGGAGTCCTTATGACCGCCATCGACCCTCAAGCCATCAAAAGCACCTTGGCGAACAAAACCATCAGCTTTATCGGCGGCGGCAATATGGCGCAAGCGTTAATTTCAGGGCTGCTTGCTTGCGGAATTGACCCAAAGCAAATCATTGTTTCTGCCCCAAGTGACAGTACGCGGCAGCTTTTTAAGGACAAAGGGCTACACACGGTTGATGCCAAAACTTATCCAAAAGATGCGATTACGGGCGCGGACGTGGTCATTTTAGCGGTGAAACCACAAAAAATGGCGGAAGTGGTAAAAGACTTTGCCGATGCGTTAGATGAGCAGTTAGTAATTTCAGTTGCCGCAGGGCTTTCGGTGGCGACTTTATCCACAATGCTTGGCGGCTATCAACATATCATTCGCGTGATGCCAAATACCCCGTCAGCCATTCAGATGGGCGCATCGGCGCTGTTTGCTGATAATAGCGTCAGCGCTGAGCAAAAGGCGCTTGCCGAAGCCGTGGTTGCCGCCTCGGGACTAACGCTTTGGGTCAATTCTGAGGTCAAAATGCACGCGGTTACTGCCGTTGCAGGGTCAGCGCCAGCTTATGTGTTTTATTTTTTAGAGTCGATGATAAAAGGCGGCGAGCAGTTGGGGCTAAGCCATGAGGAGGCGACCGCGCTTGCCATGCAAACCGTCCTTGGCGCGGCAACTATGGCATCGCAAAGTGATGAGCCACCAAAGGAGCTTCGCCGCCGCGTGACCTCGCCTAATGGCACAACGCAAGCGGCAATTGAAACCATGCAGCAGCTTCACGTTGGCGATCACATCATTGAGGCGATGAAAGCTTGCAGCGCCCGCAGTCAAGAGCTAAGCGGCGATAGCAAATAAGCTTGTCTTGAATAAAGTCTTGCGTTAGTTTTGATATTTTTTGATTTTTACGACATTGAGTAGCACTTCATGAACGATATGTTATTACAGATTTTTGATTTGGTGACCACCTTTGCCATGCTGCTGGTGTTTATCCGCTTTATGCTGCAATTTGCCGGAATGGACGCTCGCGACCCCGCGATTCGCCCCGCCTACCAAGCCACCCAAATCGTTGATGTTTTCGGGCGTATTTTTCCGACCGTCGGTCATGGTCGCATCAGCATTGCCGCCATTGTGCTGATGTTTTTAATTCGCTTGATTGACATTTCAGGAAAAGCGGCGCTGATGCATAAAGGCATAGCGCCTATTCCGCTGTTTTTTCAAGGCTCGCTCAGCTTGATTTTGGACTTTTTACGCATGTGCCGCTATTTGGTTATCGGCTCAATCATCGTCAGCTGGATTGTGGTATTTACCCAATCCAATCACCCGATTATCGGGATTATCATCCGTTTAGCTGAGCCAATTTTAGCGCCCTTTCGTCGAATTACTCCAAATCTTGGCATGATTGATTTATCGCCAATGATTGCGTTTTTTGCGCTGTACTTGATTGAAATTTTTGTCACCGCCATTGCTGCAAATTTGCTACCGATGCTGGGTTAACATAAAGTTTAGTGAAAACAAACGGCTAAAAAAAGACGCAAAATTTAAGCGTCTTTTTTATTGGGTAATTTTGAAAAAAGTTTAAGAACTTTTAGCAATCTAAATAAAACGATTAGGAATTAATTGCGCCGCCTCATCCTCAGGATGCGGTCTGTCCGCAGCTTTTAGTGTTTTAATAATCCAATCATCGGCTGCCATTACCGCATCGGCTAACGCATCGCCCACCGCCAAGCGACCGGCAATAAAGCTGGCAAGTGAGCAGCCTGAGCCATGAAACTCGCCTTGAAGCCGCTCAATCACGCTTTTAAGTACCATCTCACCGCCAACATATAAAAACTGTTCAATATCGCCGCTGTCAAAATCGTGCGACGTTTTGACCAATACCGCATGAACGCCTTGATTGCACAATTTTTTAGCCGCCACGTGCAAATCTTGCTCACCGCTTAATGCTCGCAGTTCGTGCGTGTTTGGTGTAATCAGCGTGGCAAAGGGCAACAGCTCTTGAAACGCGGCAACTAGCGTTGTTTCATCGCCCAAACTGCCACCGCTATTGGCAACCAACACGGGGTCAAGCACAAACGGCAGCGAATTATCAATTTGACCGCTTTTAAAAAGACCAGCCAGTTTGGTAATATTGTCCGTCGTGCCAAGCATTCCCGATTTTATCGCCGCAACCGGCAAATCACCCAACACCGCTTTGGCTTGCTGCTCAAGCAAATCGGCGCTACAAGCTTCAAATCCCATCACTTGCTGCGAGTTTTGAACCGTAATTGCGGTACAAGCAATGGCTGCGTGAGCGCCGGCTTGCCCAATGGCCTCAATATCTGCTTGCAATCCTGCGCCGCCTGACGGGTCAAGCCCTGAAAAACACAATACTACCGGTCGCATGAGGTCTCCTTTCTCAATCATTTTTTGTTATTTAATTTGCTTGCTACTATAGCTTTGATTGACAAAAATAGCCAGTAACTGCAAAAAGTGAAAAGATTATTTTCAAGTAAAATCAATGACATTGCTGACAATTGAATTAAAATGCCATTTAAGGGCTTGCAAACAAGGTGAACTTTGTTATAATACTCGCCCACGGCATAAGACGTATCGTTAGCATTGATACTTTGGGTAAAACTGTCTTAAATCGTTTCGGTGAAGTGGGTGAGTGGCTGAAACCAGTTCCCTGCTAAGGAACCATACGTAATTACGCGTATCGAGGGTTCGAATCCCTCCTTCACCGCCATTTGTTGGTTTGAGCAGTCAGTTTTAAGTTAAAACGCGGTTTAATAAATTGCCAATAACTTAAAAAAACTTTGAAAAAAGTATTGACAACCTCGAAATTATCTATATAATAGCCAACCTAATTTACTACAAAAGCTTTTGTTTGGGTAGTAAAGTTTTGCAAAATGCGCCTGTAGCTCAGCTGGATAGAGCACTTGGCTACGAACTAAGGGGTCGGGAGTTCGAATCTCTCCAGGCGCACCATTTTGCAACTAGCGTTAAGTTCAACAATCAATCGCCTGTCACATGACAATTTGGCGATTTTTTTGTGCCTGCTTTTTATGCCTGTTATTTTTGTGCGGCAATCTTGCCAAACAATCCGCGCCGCAGAACGGCGATTTTGCGGTACAATAGACCATCTTTTATGATGGTTCAAAGTCATGCCAAAACCTACCCTAACGCCCAAAATTCCGCCGCAAAACCACTCTCAAAACTTACCGCAAAATGGTGATGAGCCGACCATTGCCAAACCGCTGACGCGCTTGGTGGCGATTGTTTATGATGGCATGCTGATTTTGGCGCTGCTGTTTTTGGTGGGGACGGTTTTGACAGTGATTGGGACGCTGCTTACTATGCAATCAGGGACAAGCGCCAATGAAGCGCAGTCGCTGCCGTCATGGTATCAAAATTTGGTGATGACCCCTGCCTTTGTGCTCACGCTCATTGGCTTTTATGGGCTGTTTTGGCGTCGTGGTGGTCAAACGCTTGGCATGCAGACGTGGCGGCTGAAAACGGTCAATCAAGACGGTAAATTGCTCAGTTGGGGGCAATCGGTCAAGCGGATTTTGGCGGCATGTTTGGTGCCTGCGGTATTGGCGATGGTGGGCTATCTAATTGGTGGCTCGCGGCAGATTTTATTGACCAGCGCCTTTTTGGGATTCATTTTTAACTATTTATTTTGTCTTTTTAATCAGCGCGGCTTGGCGGTTCAAGATTTGCTGTCCAACACCATGACCTTAAAAATGCCCAAAGTTGCTCACGTTGGGATTTTAGAGGGCTTTAGAAACCGCAAAAAACAGCCTTAAATAATTAATCGCACAAAAAAGCTGACCTTCAATGTCAGCTTTTTTTATTGTTATAAAAAAAATTATGCCACTTGCACCGGAATGATATTGGCGGTGTCTTTCACGGTGTTGTCTTCGTTGCAATAAACGAGCTTTGGTAAATACTCATCCGCTTCGGCTTCGTCCAAGTGAGCGTAAGCGCAAATGATGACGATATCGCCGATGTCCGCCATGTGAGCGGCTGCGCCGTTTAAAGAGATGATACCAGAGCCAGCTTCCGCGCGGATGGCGTAAGTGCGAAAGCGCTTGCCGTTGTTGACGTTATAAATATCGATGGACTCATTTTCGCGCAGCCCTGCCAAATCAAGCAGGTCGCCATCAATGCCGCAAGAGCCTTCGTAGTGAAGCTCGGCGTGGGTGACACGGGCGCGGTGCAATTTGCATTTAAGCATGTTAAGTAGCATGAAGGGCTTATCCTTTGAGTCGAGATTAGGAGCTTAATGGCGAGAGTTGGCAATATTAAAAGGGTTGCCGCTCACCATTTTTAAATCAAACGAAATATTGCTGCTGAGGCTGTTATTTTAAAAACAAAGCAATTTTAAAAAAGCCGCTGTAATAAATAACGCATAAAAAAAGCCCAAGCTGATATTTGCCAAGCTTTTTAAAATCAATATGATACCGCGTTAACTGGGCAATTTAAACCCATTTATTTGTGACCGCGCCCGTTCAATGTCGCCGGACAACAATAAGGGCAGCGCATCAAAAGCGGCGCTTAATGCACTATCAATCATCGCTTGCTCAGCGCTTGAGGCTTTTGAGAGCACATGACCGCTGACTTTGGATTTGTGACCGGGGTGACCGATGCCAATCCTCAGGCGGTGAAAGTCATTGCCAATATGCGGCGTAATGTCGCGAAGACCATTGTGACCGCCGTGACCGCCGCCGGTTTTTAATTTAATGACGCCGGCGTTTAAATCAAGCTCATCATGGGCGATTAACAGCTCATCGTTATCAATGCCGTAATATTTGACCATCGGCACGACCGATTGCCCCGATTTGTTCATAAAGGTCAGCGGCAACAATAAGCGAACATCATGACCCAAAATCTGACCGCGACCGGTGACGCCGTGAAATTTTTTGTCAGGATTTAAGGGAATATTAAACTGCTGCGCCAAATGCTGAACAAACCAAAACCCTGCATTGTGACGGGTCATCATGTATTCAGCGCCGGGGTTTCCGAGGCCAACGATAAGCTTTAAGGTCATAGCGGCTCTTTTTTAGCAAAGATGAAAGTTATATTTACGGCATACAAAAACAGCAGGAGAGATTATCCCCTGCTGTTTTCAAACAATAGACTTACTGCAGCAGCTTATTCGCTGTCAGTGTCTTTTTGCTCAGTGGCAGGAACGTCGTCAGCAGCAGCGTCGCCTGCGTCTTCGGTTTCTTCAACTTTAGGAGCAAGCATAGTCACGATGGTGCGGTCATGACCTTCTTCGTTTTCAAGCTCAACGATGGCAACGCCTTCAGGTAGTTTTACGTCTGATAAGCGAATCACATCACCGATATCAAGTCCTGAAACGTCAACCGTTAGGTTTTCAGGAAGCTGTGACGGCAAGCAAGAAATTTCAATATCGGTCACAAGCGTTGACAAGATACCCGCAGCTTTAGTGCCAGGAGCGTTTTCTTCGCCTTCGTAATGAACCGGAACGTTCAAGGTGATTTTTTGACCTTTAACAATGCGCTGAAAATCCACGTGCATTGGGAAGCCTTTTGATGGGTGGCGCTGCAAGGCTTTGATAACCGCTTGGTGCTCAGTGCCATCAACGGTGATGGTCAAAATCTGTGAGAAAAACGCTTCAGTTTCAATGGATTTAACCAATTCATTGACTTTAAGAGAAATCGCAGTTGGCTCTTCGTTACCGCCATAAATGATGGCAGGAACAAGGTTTTGCTTACGAAGGCGGCGGCTCGCACCTTTACCTTGCAAGTCAGCAGAACGGTCAACTGCGCTTAGGGCAAATGGGTTATTGCTCATGAGGTTATCCTATAAAAAAATAAAAAAAGTAAATACAGTGGCAAACTTTGCGACCAAGTTTGGCGTCGATTTACTTGATGATAAGCTGATAAAACGATATCAGACTTGGAGGCGCATTATACGAGGTTTTGTAATAATAATAAAGGCTTAAACCTAAGCCTTTATTTTAATCAAACTAATTTGATGGCGTGAGCATGCCTTATTCAAACATTGCGCTGATTGATTCTTCATTATTGATTCGGCGTAAGCTTTCGGCAATGGTGGGGGCAATGCTAACTTGGCGGATTTTGCTACAAGCTTTGGCAGCTTCTGACAGCGGAATGGTGTCGGTGACGACAAGCTCATCAAGCACAGATTCACTGATATTTTTTAGGGCATTTCCTGACAATACCGGATGGGTAATATAGCCTAAAACGCGGCGAGCGCCGTTGTCTTTTAAGGCTTGCGCCGCTTTACAAAGCGTTCCTGCGGTATCGACGATGTCATCCACAATCACGCAATCGCGGTCGCGAACATCACCAATGATGTGCATGACTTGCGATTCATTGGCGCGAGCGCGGCGCTTGTCAATGATGGCAAGGTCGGTATCACCAAGCTGTTTTGCCATGGCGCGAGCACGAACCACACCGCCCACGTCAGGGGAGACGACCATTAAGTCATCATAATGCTGCTTGGTTAAGTCGTTTAATAATACTGGCGTGCCGTAAATATTATCAACTGGAATATCAAAAAAGCCTTGGATTTGATCGGAGTGCAAATCAACCGTCATCACGCGGTCAATGCTCACGATATTTAGCATATCAGCAACGACTTTGGCAGAGATAGGAACACGAGCAGAGCGCGGTCTGCGGTCTTGACGAGCATAACCAAAATAAGGCATGACCGCGGTGATTCGACCGGCGCTTGAGCGGCGCAAAGCATCCGCCATCATCATGATTTCCATGATGTTGTCATTGGTTGGGGCGCAGGTGGACTGCAAGATGAACACATCTTTACCACGGACGTTTTCTTTGATTTCAACAGCAATTTCACCGTCTGAAAAGCGGGTAACATCAGCTTTGCCGAGCGGGATATGCAGATGGTCGGCTACGGTTTTTGCTAATTCAGGGTGGGCACTTCCCGTGAAAATCGCCAAATAAGGCATGATTGATGTCCTATTGATTGACTCAAGCAGCGACCGCTAAGCAGTGACGAACTGCTCAAAGTAAATTGTGGTAAAGATTGGAAAATGGCAGGGGTAGCTGGACTCGAACCAACGGATGTCAGGATCAAAACCTGATGCCTTACCAACTTGGCTATACCCCTAAAAACGGTTTGACATGATACCAAAAAAGCTTGTGTTCTATAAAATTGCTTTTTAAAGAAGTAACAAGCTTTAAGCTATCGATTAAGAGTGCGCGGGCAATCTTAATTAAATATGGCAGGGGTAGCTGGACTCGAACCAACGGATGTCAGGATCAAAACCTGATGCCTTACCAACTTGGCTATACCCCTATATGGGCGACCTATTATAAATAAAAAAATTTAATTTGCAAGCGTTCTGCGTATTTTTTCTTCAATGTTTTAAGTCAGGCGCTATTCTAGCAAACTATGACCATAAAGCCTACCCATTTTAGCAACTTATTTTTTAGAAAATGAGCCATCAGCTTTTAATTACAAACTTTTCCTTTAAATCACCCAAGCTTACATGAGCCCTTTTTTATAAATTGTGAACCAAAATTGCAGGGCAAGGAGCGCGGTCAATCCATGATTGGATAAGGTCTTCATCAAAGGCAACCTCATCAGGAAGCGGTAAAAACACGGCGCTTCCGGTGCCGCTCATTCGTGCCGTACTGATTTCAAGGGGTAATAAGCTTTGCAGATACGCAAGCGCCTCGGCTACGGCTATCGATAGCTCCGTTACCAAGGGCGTAAATACGTTTTGATAAGCCGGCGTTAAGATTTGACTAAAGTCATCACTTTGCTGCTTGATGGTGGTTAAAGCAAGTTTGGGCTGATTTCGAGACAGCTTGGGGTGGTTAAAGAGGGTGGCGGTGCTGATATGCGCGTTTGGGGTCAGCAATAAATAATACTGATCGGCAAGGGTAATGGGGCTGAGCTCATCACCGATGCCGCCGCCGATGGCATCTTGATTAAAAATAAAAATCGGAACGTCCGCCCCTAAGGTGGCGCCAAGGCGACACAAAACGCTTAACTCTAAATTTAAGTGCCATAAGCGATTGAGCGTGGTTAAGGTGGTTGCGGCATTCGAGGAGCCACCGCCAAGCCCTGCGCCCATGGGGATGTGTTTATCAATACTTAAGGTAATTTGGCTCAGTGACTCCGGCAAACTGCCCTGTTCAAGCGCAAATTGTAATAAGGCGGTGGCAGCTTTAATGATCAAATTGTCTGCAAGATTTTCAGTGATGCTTGCCGCCCCATTTAGCTTAATCAACTGATGACAAAGCGTGGCGGCTTGCTCAGCGCTAGATTTGGTTGCAAACTCAGGATCAGCTTGAATCAAGCCCACCAAAGCGAAACTTGTTGTGGGTAAAAAATGCAAATAATCGCCCCAATCGAGCAAGCGAAAGACGGTTTGTAGCTCGTGATAGCCGTCTTTACGTTTGCCATTGAGGTGCAAAAATAAATTGATTTTTGCAGGAGATAGGCGGGTGAGTGCGGTATGAATTCCAAAATAAGCGTCGTTGCTGGCACTCATAAGCGTTATCTCCTTAGTCGTTGTTCAGCTATTGATGGTTAATGGTCATCACCACTTTTTGACCGTTTGGCTGAATGGCGCTGATTTTATTGGGCAGCTTGTCATTACCCTTATAAGTAAAGCTTGCTGACCATTGACCATTTTGTGAGCTGATTAAACGGTTTTGAGCATCAAACTTTGGCGTGTTGTCCGAGGGCGCTGCGCGACCAGAAATCCAATAAGGCATCTGCGAAATCGGGGCTTGCCAACCGGTTGCCTTTTGGAGTAATTCCTCGGGCGTTTTTGCCGTCAGCGTTCCGGTTTTTTCACTCACCAAAGTCGCGCTTTGACCGTCATAGCTGATATTGGTTTTGCCGATGCCAAGGGCGCCAATAAGTTCAATGGCAAAGCGCTCATTTTCTTGACCCCAAGCATAAAACGCGCTGCCGCCTTGGTTGCCATCGACTGCTTGCGGGTTGGTTACCCCAATTTTGCCATTAATATTAAAACTTGCAAGCTTTTGCGGCTGTGAAATCGGCGAGCTTGGCTTAGGAGTGCTTTTGGGTAGCGACTGACAACCGCTTAAAATGGCAATAGGCAGGCTGATTGCTGCCAAAATGACAGGGGTTTTTATCATGGATTTGGTCATAACTGTCCTTTACTGAGCCTTTAATTGTAAGGCTTAAGATGTTTCATAGTCGAGCTTTGAAGCTGTTCAAAAAATCAAGGCTAACAACCTAGTGTTGCCAATATTGCGACAAATCGTTGTAAAATTTTAATTACCTCATTAAACCTTTTAATACAGCTGAACGCGGTCATTGATATTTTGCTGACCAAACGAGAAGCGCTGTTGTAAATCTGCAAGCAGTAGCGTTACTTTCGCCGTATCACCCAACCCTTGATAAGCGCGCAACAATAACACGCCTGACTGCAAGGTAGGAAGCACATCATAAGGGGTTTGAAGATAGTCAATGACTTGCTCGTATTTTTGGTTGGCAAGGGCATTTGCTGCCAAAACATTAAGCGCTTGTAGGTGCAGTTCATTGTCATAACGCGGGTCATCAAAGCGAATTTGGATGATGTTTTGGGCAATAGTGATGCCTTGCTCAGAGCGTTGGTCATTAGCCAATAGCAACTGGGCAAAGCTTAACTGATACGCCAAATTGTCAGGATCAAGCGCTTGCAAATGGTTTAAAAGGGGGCGTTTAATGGCATAATCTTTCACGTCATCTAATAACTGGACGCGAGCAAATAAAATCATCTCATTATCCGGATATTTTCGAGCCGCTTTGCTCAAAACGCGCCGAGCCTCTTCATCCTCACCGCGCTGCCATAAAATATCCGCCTGCATGACATAAGTATCGGGGGCAAAAACTTCAAACTGATCGCGAAGCTTGGTTAAGACGGCAAGGGCAGCTTCCACATTGTCATCAAGCAGCTCAAGATCCACCACTTTTTCACGCGCCGCAAGCACCAAGTCTTCTTGCATCACCCCGTTTAAATAATACTTTGCTTGCTCAAAGCGCTGTTGCCGCTCGGCACTGATTCCCAAGTAGTAATAGGCTTGGTTTAAATAATTTGGGCTTTTTGCCAAGAGATTGAGCAGTTTATCGGCGCTTTTATAATCCTCAACATCAAGGCTGACGAGTGCCGCTAGCAAGGTAATCTCAGGATCATTGTCAAAGCGATTTTGCGCCTCAAGCAGCAATTTTTGCGCCTCCAAATTGCGCTTTAAATCCAGCAAATAGCGAATTTCGTATAAATATAAGCTTTTACTGCCCGGAATTCGTAAGCGAGCTTGCCTGATAAATTGACTGACTTCATTTTGATCGGCAGTTTTACGCAAAATATCGGCTTTTAAGGTGATAAACGGCACATAATCAGGCTGCTGCATCAACGCGCGATTGATATGGATTAAGGCGTTTTCAGGGTTGTTGAACTGATTTAATAATCCGGCTTTTAATACCGAAAGCGAGGCGTTTTGAGCGCTATCAATAGGAAGTAAGGCGGCAAGCAGCTCACGTTGGTCCTCAACGTTATTTGGGTAAATGCCAATTAAGATTTCGCTTAAATCCGCGCGCGGATCATAGCGCAAAATCCGGTTAAGCGTTGCCCCTGCCAAGCGGTAATCGTGGGCTTTAAGCGCCAAATGCGCCACATAAAACCAAGCCGGAACGTGATCGGGGTTATCCAATTGCCAGCGTTTGGCAAAGCTTAAAGAGCGGCTCGGACTCTCGGTATCAATGGATAACCCAAGCGCGCGCTCAAAAACGGCAGTGGCGTCTTTTTTAAAGGCTTCATGTTTATAAATGCTCAGCGCTCGCGGGATATCGCCGCGGTCAGCAGCAAATTCGGCATCAAGCAGTGCATAAAGACTGGCAGCTTCTCTTTGTTGAGGGCTTAAGTTTGGGGGCAGCCCTGCCAAATCTGCCGCCAGTGGTGGCGCTGCCGCGACTGCTGAAAACGATAAAAAACAGAGGGTTATCAAGCCGCAGGGGGATCGCCAGTTAGCCCAAGCCGATAAGCACTGCCAACTGGATTGCAGCACCGAGTTGCAAGTTTTAAAAACAAGGCGAGAGGCAAAACCAAAACAGATCATAGGGCAAGGTCATCAATTATCAAGGTGTGGCACCGCGCCGTCAGTGAGCGCGCTGCACAAAAAATTTTGCATAACTAAACTTATCATAAGGAAATAATTTGCAGAACAAGGGATCGGTATTATTATAAGAGGGAATGATTCAGCCAAACAATGGTACTCCTGTTACATGCGTCGCTGTTTTGTTGAAATTGCTTTTTTCGCCGCAATTTTTGAGCGCTCACCGCTTTGCTAGGAGGACTGGGATTAATATGATGATAAAAAAGGCTTTATTAAAAGGCAGTTAGATTGCAGTATTAAATAATGATATGAACAATGCTATAATGGCAAGCTTACTCATTCGTCATTGAAACGGATATCCAGCATCATGGGCACGTATCCTACAACAATGGGTCAATTTTTTTCCAACATACCGCAGCTGCTTTATTCATAAATTAAGGTCAAATGCTGCTTTTTTGAGCCTTTATGCTTAGTATTGTCGCTATGGTTTATCAATCATGAGATTAGTGGTCATCGGGGTCAATCATAAAACCGCACCCGTCGCTTTGCGTGAGCGCTTGGCGTTTGTGGGTGACGATGTAACGACCGCTTTGCGACAGCTGAAAACGCTAAGCGATGGCTGCGTGATTGTTTCAACCTGCAACCGAACTGAAATTTATGCGCTTTTGCCTGACAATGAAGCCGTAGAATCTGCTGGTGTTGAGGTGATTAAGTTTTGGCTTGCTGATTTTAAAGCGATGAGGCTGGGTGAAATTGAGCCTTATTTATATGTTCATCAAAACTCCCATGCGTTAACCCATTGGCTGCGCGTGGCATCAGGGCTTGACTCGATGATTTTGGGTGAGCCGCAGATTTTGGGGCAAATTAAACAAGCCGTCCAGTTGGCGCAGTCGCAGCAAGCATTAAGCAGTCAGTTGTCTTGGGTCATTGACCAAGTCTTTGCCGCCGCCAAACGCGTCCGCAGTGACACCCAAGTTGGCGCGCAAGCGGTATCGCTTGGCTTTGCGGCGGCTAAATTGGTCACCCAAATCTTTGATGATATTGCCAGTCGAACGCTTTTGGTGGTGGCCGCAGGTGAGATGAACCGCTTGGTGGCAACGCACATTGCAGGGCTTGGCGTAGGTCGAATTATCGTCTGTAATAGAAGCCCTGAGCGCGCTCAAGCCTTGGCAGCTGAGCTGGCTGCCCCTAACCGTAGGGTTGAAGTTCGCGGGCTTGACGCGCTTGCCGAGGTACTAAGCGAGGCGGATATTGTCAGCAGTTGTAGCGGCAGTATGGACGCGCTGATTAATAAAGCCATGACCATCACGGCGCTAAAACGTCGCCGCTATCAGCCCATATTGATGGTCGATTTGGCAGTGCCACGCGATATTGAGCCGAGTATTGGGCAGTTGGATGATGTTTATTTGTACTCGGTTGATGACTTGCAGCACGTAATTGCCGGCAATCTTGAGCAGCGCCGGCAAGCGGCGGTGGATGCAGAGCTTTTGGTAAGTCAGTTGGTCGTTGAAATGGAGCGCCGCTTTCAAGTTCGCCAAGTTGGTCGCGACATTCAAGCTTACCGCGCTCGAACCCAAGACCAAGTTGCCCAACTGGTGGCTCAGTCCTTGCAAAAGCTTGAATCAGGGGAGCAAAGCGCCGAGGAGACCATCACTGAATTGTCGCGCCGCTTGTCACAAACGCTCAGTCATGCGCCCTCAAAGCTGATGCGCAAAGCCGCTCGCGAAGGCGACAGCGCTCTGCTAGATTTTGTGGTATCAGGGCTTCATGATGCTTATCGAAAATAGTTTAGCAGTTTTAAAAATTTTGCAAAATTTAAAACCGAAAATCAGCCGTTTTTACAAAATAAAATGCGCCGTTAAGTCAAATAGATAGCAATAGACCATTGTCAAGCCTAATAATCGGTGGTAGTATTAAGCTTCATGATACACATCAGTAGCCCGAGCGCTCCTTACCATCTGCTGAGCGCTAAGCAGCATCAATCGAATCGCTAGCCCAAGCTTCCCTATTCTTGGATGACTTATTCTTAACCAAGAACATAAAGCCTACTGATCATCATAACTACATACCTAATATAACGGCAATAGCGCAGGACAAAAGCGCCATATCGTTAACCTCTATTCTAATCGCGACTTAACCCTTGGGTGGCTTTACCTTGCGCCTTTTTTTATGGATAAGTTGTTATTAACCATCCCATATAATCCGCTTTTTGGGGTTATATCTTTTTTTATTGCAATTTACTCAATCGACAAACAAGGAGTGTCTCATGCCTGCATTACGTCAAGACATTGACCCAGAAGGCTTACTTGAATATTCAGTGGTTTATACCGACCGTGCCCTAAACCACATGTCCAAAGTGTTCCAAAAAGTCATGAACGACTTATCTCGTGACCTAAAAGCCGTTTATAACGCTGACGCCGTAGCTATCCTTCCAGGGTCAGGAACTTATGGCATGGAAGCGGTTGCCCGTCAATTGGCGCAAAACGAAGACTGCCTTATCATCCGTAACGGTTGGTTCAGCTACCGCTGGACGCAAATCTTAGAGCAAGGCAAATTTGCCAAATCGTCAATCGTTCTTGCTGCTGACCGCGAAGACGACGAAGACCGCCCTGAGCCATTTGCGCCAGTGGCTATCGAAAAAGCCGTTGCCAAAATCAAAGAAGCCAAGCCTGGCATCGTATTTGCGCCGCACGTTGAAACTTCAGCCGGAATCATTTTGCCTGAAGACTACATCAAGCAGCTTGCTGACGCCGTTCATAGCGTTGGTGGTTTATTGGTTATCGACTGCATCGCCTCAGGCTGCGTCTGGCTTGACATGAAAAAGCTTGGCATTGACGTGCTTATCAGCGCCCCACAAAAAGGTTGGAGCAGCACGCCGGGCGCAGGACTTGTGATGCTGAGCGAAAAAGCAGTTGAAAAAGTCGAAAACACCGAATCAAACTGCTTTAGCTTTGACTTAAAACAGTGGCTTAACGTCATGCGCGCCTACGAAAACGGCGGTCACGCGTACCACACTACCATGCCAACTGACAGCTTACGTCAGTTCCGCGACACCATCGAAGAATCAAAAGCCATTGGCTTTGACAAGCTTTGTGATGCTCAGTGGGAGCTTGGCAACAAAGTTCGCGCGGTTCTTGAAAGCCGTGGTATCGAAAGCGTTGCCGCTGAAGGCTTCAAAGCCCCAGGCGTTGTGGTCAGCTACACCGAGCGCGACGATATGCACAAAGGCACCGCTTTTGCTGAGCTTGGCTTGCAAATCGCAGCCGGCGTTCCACTTAAGTGTGACGAGCCTGCAGGCTTTAAAACGTTCCGCCTAGGCTTGTTCGGTCTTGACAAATTGACTGACGTTGATGGCGCGGTTGCCCGCTTTGAAAAAGCGCTTGACCAAGTGCTTGCTAAAGACGCCGCTTCTGCCTAAGTTTATTTTGCTTAAGCTGTAAGTCTTTAATATACCAAGCTCAACTCTTTGGGCTTGGTATTTTTTTAGCCTTTTATTATGTAAATTTATATATTATAATTTAATAAAATATTTTATGAAAATTGAGGACAGGATGATGGACTGGCAAGCGTTTACACCGATATCGCTAATCGGCGGTTTAGTCATTGGCGCAGCGGCAAGTTTATTGCTCACAGGTATTGGCCGAATTGCTGGAGTTAGCGGAATTACCGCAAGTGTTATTTGCGTCAAAAACGTTGAGCCTTGGCAAGTGCTATTTTTAATCGGCTTAATTATCTTGCCACTGATTTACCAAATCATTGTGCCGCTGCCAACGGTTGAGGTCACTTCATCCATTCCCGTACTAATAATTGCAGGGCTTTTGGTAGGTGTCGGAACGCAGCTTGGCTCAGGCTGCACCAGTGGTCATGGCATTTGCGGTTTGGCGCGATTTTCTAAGCGCTCGCTAGTTGCGGTCATCACTTTTATGGCGACCGGAATTATCACGGTAACGTTATTGCGGCAAGTTTTTGGGCTGATTTAACTTTTATTAAAATAATAACCGGCAAAATAATAGCGAGGGTAAATCTATGTTAAAAATTAGCTTGTTAAAAAATAATATGTCAAAAAGCAATTTTCTAAAAAATACTATCGGTCTAATTTCAGGATTAATTTTTGGCGTTGGCTTAATCTTATCGCAAATGGTCAATCCACAAAAAGTCTTGGGATTTTTAAACGTCTTTGGCGCTTGGGATATATCGCTTGCGCTTGTGATGGGCGGGGCGTTGATGGTCTCGATAATCGGCGTTTATATTGCTAAGCGTCAACCAAAAAGCCTAATTGGCGAGGCTATCATTTTGCCCAACAAAACGGTCATTGATAAACCGCTGATTCTTGGCGCGGCATTATTTGGCATCGGTTGGGGAATCGCCGGAATTTGTCCTGCGCCTGCCATCGTACTTCTTGGTACAGGTCAATGGCAAGCGCTTATTTTTGTGGTAGCGATGGTAATAGGCATTATCGCTTATCAGCAATTTGTCAAGCCTAAACTTAGCTAGGTCGTTATTTTAGCAATTATTTTAAACTGCCTTTTTATTTAACTTTTGGCGTTTCATGAGCCAGTGATTTTGCTGCTTGGCGCAGTTCAAACTTTTGCACTTTTCCGGTACTGGTTTTGGGGATTTGGGTGAAAATGATATGTTTTGGCACTTTAAATCCGGCTAAGTGTGCTCGGCAATGGCTGATGACCTCGTCACGAGTCAAGGTGCTGCCGTCATAAATCTCGATAAAGGCAATGGGAATCTCGCCCCATTTGTCATCGGGGGCGGCAATGACGGCGCAGCTTTCAATAGCGGACAGTTTATATAACACGTTTTCAACCTCAATGCTTGAGATATTTTCGCCACCTGAAATGATAATGTCCTTTAAGCGGTCGCTGATTTTGATATAGCCATCGGGGAATTTTACGCCCAAATCACCGGTTCGAAACCAGCCATCTTTGAGCGCTTCTTCGGTGGCTTTTCGGCTTTTTAAATAGCCTTTCATCACCATATTGCCTTGTAACACCAGCTCACCAATTTCAATACCGTCTGCCGCAACCGATTCATTCGTCCCTTGTTTAAACACATCAAAGCCGGTCATCAAATGCGAGGGCAAGCCTTGGCGTGATTTTTTTTGAGCGCGTTCGGTGATGTCGAGATTTGTCCAATCGTCCTGCTCGGCGCAAATGGTGACGGGACCGTAAACTTCGGTCAAGCCATAAACGTGGGTGATGTCAAAGCCCATTGCTTCCATTTTTTCAAGCATCGTTGTTGAGGGCGGCGCGCCAGCAACCCAACCTTTAACGGTGTGTGTGATGGCGGATTTAAGCTCGTCTTTTCCGTTGGCAATCAAGTTATGAACCACCGGAGCGGCGCAATAATGAGTCACGCTATGTTTGGCAATCAAGGTCAAAATCAAATCGGCATCGATACTGCGAAGGCAAACGTTGACGCCGGCGCGCTCGGCAACCGTCCAAGGAAAGCTCCAACCGTTACAATGAAACAGCGGCAATGTCCAAAGGTAGCTTGCGTGCTTGGGCATGTCCCAATCTAAAATGTTCGACACCGCATTGAGCGCCGCGCCGCGATGGTGATAAACCACGCCTTTTGGCGTTCCGGTCGTGCCAGAGGTGTAATTAAGCGAAATGGCGTCCCACTCGTCCTCGGGGCGCTCCCAATTGTCCAAATTATCCGAGCTTGCAAGCAAGTCCTCATAGCTCATCAAACCAAAACTTGGCACTTCAATCGCGCTGTCGGTGGCATGAATCAAAATTAAATCCGGAAAAGTTTCGATAATAATTTCGGCTAACTCGGCAAATTCACTGTCCAAAATCAGCACTTTAGCTTCTGAATGCTGCAAGCAAAAACACAGCGCGTTGATATCAAGTCGCGTGTTCAGCGTACAAAGCACGCCGCCTGACATCGGAATGCCAAACGCGCTCTCGACCATCGCCGGAACGTTTGGCATCATCACCGCAACCGTGTCGTTTTTATCAATGCCAAGCTTGCGCAGTCCATCGCTTAATTGCCGACAACGGTTAAAGGTGTCTTGCCACGATTGGGTTAACTTATTGTGGGTCAAATCATCGTAAATAATGGCAGGTTTGTTTGGGTAAACCTGAGCGCTGCGGATTAAAAAATCAATCGGGGTGAGCGGCTGAAAGTTAGCCGGCGTCTTGCCAAGTCCGGTATGAAAATCGGTCATTTGATAGTCCCTTATCACGGTTAAAATTATCTTAATCCTTTAATCATGCCGCAATTGAGTCAAAATTATTATAAGAGTTAAGTAAAATTAAGATTAAATTAATAAGTAACTTCTCATTTTAAAAAGAATAAGAAAGATTTTGTTAGAAAATTGACCAGTGGTTTTTAATTTTCAAAATCGTTATTAAAAAATCATTGTTAAAAAATCTAGCCACTCATCAGTCGCAATGGTTCATGGCTTGCGCAAAAGTCGATATGCTACGATAGCCAAACTTATAAGAATTAACCGCTTGATTGATAAGGATAATGTGATGATTGCCAGCCTTGATGCCAACCAAAGAGCAACATTAGACACCAGCGCTAGCCAAACAACCGACAATGCTAAGCCATTTTTTCAAGAGTCACCAAACGTGTCAGCTTATCCGCATTTATTTACCCCGCTTGATTTAGGATTTACCACTTTAAAAAATCGCGTGGTGATGGGGTCGATGCACACCGGTCTTGAGGACAGATTTTACAACTATGGTAAGCTTGCCGCCTATTTTGCTGAGCGCGCAAAGGGCGGCGTGGCGATGATGATTACCGGTGGCATCTCGCCCAATCGCGAAGGCTGGTTGCTGCCGGCGGGCGGGACGATGAACTCTAAGCTTGACGTCATCAACCATCAGCGCGTCACCCGAGCGGTTCATAAGTTTGACAGCAAAATTATTATGCAAATCCTGCACAGCGGTCGCTATGGCTATCATCCGTTTGTGGTGTCGGCAAGTGCGATTAAATCGCCAATATCGCCCTTTAAACCACGCAAAATGAGCATTAAAAACATCGAGCAAACCGTTGATGATTACGCTCGCGCTGCAAAGCTTGCCAAACAAGCCGGCTATGATGGCATTGAAATCATGGGGTCGGAAGGCTATTTGCTTAATCAGTTTTTATCGCGCCATGTCAACAAACGCGATGACGAGTACGGCGGCGACATCTTTGGTCGGATGAAATTTGCCGTTGACGTGGTTAAAGCAGTTCGCTCGGCGGTGGGCGTTGATTTTATTATTTTATTTCGCTTATCGATGATTGATTTGGTGGGTGACGGCAACACCATGGCGGAGGTTATTACCACTGCCAAAGCGTTGGAATCAGCAGGGGTGACCATTTTAAATTCCGGCATCGGCTGGCATGAAGCTCGCGTTCCAACCATTGTCACGAGCGTTCCGCGAGCGGCGTTTACCGACTTTACCGCAGCGGTGAAAAATGCCGTCAACATTCCGGTGATGGCCGCCAATCGCATCAATATGCCGGATACCGCCGAGCAAATTTTGGCAAACCATCAAGCCGATTTAATCCAAATGGCAAGACCGTTTTTGGCAGACCCAAACTGGGTGAATAAAGCGCAAACAGGCGCGGCGAATCGGATTAACACCTGCATCGCTTGCAACCAAGCTTGCCTTGACCATACCTTTGAGAATAAGCGCTCAACGTGCTTGGTCAATCCGCAAGCCTGCTATGAAACCGAACTGGTTTATAAACCCACCAAGCACCCCAAAAAAGTCGCGGTCGTAGGCGGCGGCGTTGCCGGAATGTCGGCGGCGCACGTGGCGGCACTTCGCGGTCATTTTGTGACCTTATTTGAAGCTCGCGACAGCTTGGGTGGTCAGTTTAACTATGCCAAAGTCATCCCTGGAAAAGAAGAGTTTTTCGAAACGATTCGCTACTTTATCAATGAGCTTGCAAGCCTAAACGTCGATGTTCAGTTCAACACCGCCGTTGATAAAGCCATGTTAGAAAATGGCAGCTTTGACCATGTGATTGTCGCCACCGGCGTCGTGCCAAGAAGCTTAAAAGGCGCGCTTGAAGGCGCAGAATTACCGCAAGTGATGAGCTATGCCGAGCTGTTATCCGGTCAAAAAGCGGTCGGCAATACCGTCGCGGTCATTGGCGCAGGCGGCATTGGCTTTGATGTTAGCGAGTATCTGACCACACGCCATGCCAAGCCCTTAAACGAAATCGGCGCAAAACAGCTGAACGACCCAAGCTATCGCCCCCAAGCGCAATCGGTCGCCAGTTGGCGTGAGGAGTGGGGCGTAACCTGCGATCCCGACTATCAAAGCGCGGGCGGGCTTGTCACGCCGGATGCCATCACTCCTGCGCGGCAAGTTTACCTCATTCAGCGCAGCAAAGGTCGGCTTGGTCGCGGTCTGAACAAAACTTCCGGCTGGGTGCATCGCGCGCACATCAAATCGCACGGGGTGATTCAAGTAGCAGGCGTTCAGTACGAAAAAATTACCACTGAGGGGCTTTGGATCACCAATGCTCAAGGTCAAAGTCAGCTGCTTCGTGTTGATAGTATCGTGGTTTGCGCCGGTCAAGAATCGGTTGCCGACCTTATGCCCAATGTTGGCGAGGCCCCAAGCGCTCAATATCACCTCATCGGCGGGGCAAAGCTTGCCGCGGAGCTTGACGCCAAACGCGCGATCAGGGATGGGGCGGAGGTGGCGGCGGGGATTTAAAATTGACTTTAAAATTCTTGTTGGCTTATCAATATATTAGCCTTTTTAAGTTATCAAGTGAAGGTAGGGTGGGTTAGCAAAGCGTAACCCACCTCATATATCATGTAATCATTGACCGTTCACCAAACTCTAACCCATGAGATTGTGCATCCGCCCAATATAAATCATAGCGCCCCTTATTAACCTCACGCCTAAACGTTGAATATTGCCAAAGCATAGGACTATCCACGTAACCATGTTTGACGGCGTTGTAGTGAATATAGTCCATGTGCCGCTGATAATCTAACTCATCACGAATGGTATGCTCCCAATATCGCCGTTGCCAAACTCCGGTTTCCCCTCGCTTTTGACGACTTTTATTATTGGTTTGTTTTATCTGAACAGGTAGCTGTTTGCTAAAATGGCTTTTAAATAATCTGATGCGAGTTGAGTAATCATAATCATTTTGGGGGAGTGTCCACATAGCGTGAATATGGTCGGGTAGGATAATAATGGCATCCGTGGTAAAAGGCATTTTTTGCTGTACTTTTTGATAAGCCAGTCGCAATTCATCAATATAGATGGTAAGTAATGAGCTGGCACGGTCACGCAAATTAATGGTAAAAAAATACGTGGCGCCCGTCTGATAGTTGCGAATGTAGTTTGACATGGTGTTAAACACCTATATTATCAAAAGGTTTTGGTAGGTTACGCTTTGCTAACCCACCCTACGCTTGCTAATTATAGTAAGCCTTTTAGTTGCTCAAACTATTTATCTTTTACACCTCGAACTTCTATTTTCATAAGCTTATCAAGTAAGCAATGAGACGGTCCTTCAGTGATAAAATTACCAATATATTTTCTTTCCAAAGGCCGCGCAGAAATATCTCCGGTTTCTCCTATATTGTACACTTCATTATTTACTGTTATCTGAACGGCGCCTTTTGTATATTTCGTATATTTTGCTGGAAGTAAAGGCGTATAAAGCTCATTATTAGTCTCAAATAATAAACAGTCATTTTGTGTGACAAACTTACCTATCAAAAAGTATTCAACGGGTAGGTGATATTGCGCAGGATTGTCATAGTAAGTAAATATTCCGCTGGGTATAGTAGATTTATCTATATTGTGCTCATTTTCACTACTATTATCTCTGATGCTACTCGTTGAAGCACAGCCAGTAAGAAGAAAAGCTATAACCATTGAGCTTAATACTTTATTCATCAGTTAAACCTTTTAAGTTAAAAATTATTTTTCTTATTCTTAATTTATTAGCTTATAGCTAGAGTAGCACCTATTTCAGAAAGGTAGTCAAGAGAAGATAGATATGCGTTTGTAACTCCGTTAGTCACTGTACAACCACTGAGTATACCGTAAGCAGCATAACCGCCTGAATTATTGACAGGGGTGAATGAGAATACTGGTCCTCCGCTATCACCTTTAGCACAGTTTAGGTACGTATCAGAAATTTTAATGAAAGTAGCGTTACATGCCCTATTAGTAGTATTACATATTTGAAGACCATCAGGAGATCTAGAATCTATGGATACATTCGTAGCTTTTACCTCTCCACAACTAAAACCAGTTGTCCTACCATAATGACATAAAAAGTCATTACTTATTCGTAGAGATCTTCTTGTACCTTGCTGGACAATTGGAGACGGAGCAAAAGTACTATCAGTATATATTCCCGCAGTCAGGGGTGTACCTTTTGACGCTAAAAGTAGAGCCATATCATGATTAGCAGAAGGGTAAGTTGCAGCAGGAATGAGATTATGGGAGGTTCCATTGTTATCTGTGTATATACTTCTAACTATACCAATACTATCAGTAGGTGTTCTATACAAACAATGAAATGCAGTAATAATACCTGGTGTACCATCAGGAGCATACACACTGAAGCCAGCAGTACACTTTGATCCTTGATTTAACTGATTGTAACTCACCAATTGTCCACCTCCTGCTAATAATGCAGGTTCAATTGGATTCTCTAGTAATTTAATATCAACATTCATTCCTGAAAAGTTGTTTAGGCTGTATTTATGACTTAACTCTTTATTGCTATCTAAAATCGATTTATAAACACTCGTTCTTGAAGAATCATTGGCATCGTATTGACCATCTAATTGATTAGCACTCTCTAAATTTTTATTGTGAATCTCCATAACGATTTTATCATTTTCAGGATCATAACCTATGGATTGAAGTCCATCTACCTCTCTCATCATTACTTCCATTTGGTGGGTTAACATATCCTCTATTTCTTGAGAGTTCTTGGTAGAATTATTCTTTATTCTTAATGGTAAGCCTGTAGTATCTCTAACTTTCTTGATCATTTGTTCATCTAACAAACTTAATTCACCTTGCCTATTAGTTCTGATAGTTAGACCAAACTCGTCTTCATCATCAAAATAAGCCCCAGTGATTGAGTCACGGAAATATTCCTCAATCATAGGATAAAACATATATGCTCCATCCATTAGTCCCAATCTACGTTCACTTTCTTCAAGTGACAACCCTTTACTCTTGGAGTATGCAGATATACGAATTTCACGTTGTTCTGCTATATTATCAGTTGCACTTGGATTGTCTTGAATTGTCTTGAATCTCTACCTTAGAGTCTTCGTCTCCACATCCCGATAGTAAAACACTAGTTAATAACGTATACGTAGCAATTTTTTTGAAACTCATGAGCACAATCTTCTAAGCTATTGTTTACTAAAAAAATAATAGCATAGAAAAACTTTTGTTTGCTATATTTTTATTAAAAATACAAATCTGTAACATAGTTGTATTTAGGAAGGTGTAGTCAGTAGCTCAAAATAATTTTAATATAACTTAGACAAAGTGACAGCAAACGTAGATACAAGGGTGGGTTAGCAAAGCGTAACCCGCATCAAATATCATTTCATCATTGACCGTCCACCAAACGCTAACCTAAAGCTAAGTTAAGCCATCTCCCCCAAAACCCACCCCCCAACATCCGCCACCTGCGCCGCCATTTCCGGCTCGCTAGTTTTAAGCGCCTCAAGCGCCGAACGGATGGCATCTTTGCTATATTTAATTCCGGTCAAAGCGTCTTTTAGCGCGTCAATCAAGCCGACATTGAGCGCGTCCGAAAATATGACAACTTCGGTAATCGTTGCCTGATTGACATCCAAATGCAAATCAATAATGCCCCAATCAAATCTTGTCTCGATATGATGCGCAAAGTTGGGCGTCTTGCCAAAGCGCCAATCCCAATCCGCCATCTGCTCATAATAGCTATTGAGCATTGGCTCTTGTAGCAGGCTGGCTTCATCAAGGGCTTCGGGTGTCACCACTTGACCATGATAGTCGCAAAATGCGTTGATAATGGCGGTCGATAAACTATCGTGATTGATAGTTGGGTTAAACTCCGTCAGGTTTGCCACGCGCGAGCGCACCGATTTGATGCCTTTGGCTTTAAGTTTGAGCGGGTGCGGATTGAGATAATCGCCAAGCTTTTGCATATTGGCATCGACCAAGAGCGTGCCATGATGAAAGCTGCGATCGGCGGTGTGTTTAAAGGCGCTTCCGGAGATTTTACGCGTTCCCACTTGCATATCATTGCGACCTGATAATGTGGCTTCAATTCCCAAACTTTTTAGCGCATTAATAATAATGGTAAAGTTGGCGTCTTGGTTATAACCCGTTTTTGGCGATAAAAAAGTAAAGTTGGTGTTACCCAAGTCATGAAATACCGCGCCACCGCCGCTTTGCCGCCTTGTCAAAAAGACATTGTCTTCCGCCATGTTATCAAGTTTGCACTCAACCCACGGATTTTGCGAGCGCCCAATCACCACGGTTTCAGAGTTGCGCCACAAAAACAGCGTGTGCGTATCAGGGTCTTTATCAGTCGCGCCAAGCGTATTAAAAATCCAATCTTCGGTGGCAAGGTTAAACCACGGGTTGGTGATGGCGGAGGTTAAAATTCGCAGTTTCATAGGTTGCCTTTTTTCTTGTCGTCATCTTTACATGAATCGTCGTGCTTCACCTTTGCCTTAAACGGCTCAGAAAATTGCAAAATCAAAAAGCCAACAACGGTCAAAATGAGCGCAATTTCATAGCGACCATAAGCCACCGTGATTCCGATAGCGCCGGTAATCCAAAGGCTGGCTGCGGTGGCTGTTCCTTGCGAGCCTGCCTCCGTTTTAAAAATCGCTCCGCCACCAATAAAGCCCATTCCGGTGATGACCGCATACATGATTCGCGCCTCGGCAGCAGGGTCGTAAACGTCGCGACCCACAAGCATAAAGGCACAGCAAGCAATCGCCACCAAAGGAAAAGTTCGCAGACCTGCGCCGCGGTCGTTCATCTCGCGGTTGAGCGCAATCGGTAGCGACAATAAAAACGTAATGCCAAGCTGCAAAAAGTGGTACATCATCAGCTTTAAGTTTAAATCAAAGTCAAGCATGATTTTGACTCCTTGAGGGGCTTGATAAGGCAAAACTGCTCAACTCAACCATGATATAAGCTAAGTTGTCAGCGCTTTGATTATCATGTCGCGGTTATTAAAAATAATCGAGGTGAATTGCGTAAAAATTGCACGGTGTTAAGCCGGATGACAGCAGCCGTCATAAGACAAAAAAAGCCGCGCCGCCAAATCAAGCAAATTTGGCGGCGCTGAGATAGGAGGATTTAATGTTAAAATCTAGCCGAAGTGACCGCGCCGATAGTCGTCAAAGGCTTGTTTTAGCTCATCGGCGGTGGTCATGACAAAAGGACCATGAGCGGCAATCGGCTCACCAATGGGTTCACCGCTGAGCAGCAGCAGTCGCGCCCCTGATTTTGGTGCTTGAATACAAAGGCGACCAAAGGTTTCAGCAGCAGCTGTTGCTTTAACGGCTGCCTCAAACTCAATCAGTTGACCGGCACTTGCCACCTGCTCATTGACCATCACAGTGCCTTCTTGAATCAGCATCAGTAGCGTATGCTGGTTGGGAATGGGCAACTGGGTTGTCCCTTTATCGCTCAATTCAATATCCCAAACATTGATGGGGGTAAAGGTTTTGGCAACCCCTAAATACTCATTAAACTGCCCTGCAATCAGCTTGAGCTGACCGATAGTTTGCTGGCTTCCCCAATCCACAATCGGCAGCGATGGAATGTCCGCACGAGTGATGGCTTGGTAGTTAGGCTCAGCGTCCTTATGCGCGTTTGGCAGATTGACCCAAAGCTGAGCCATACTAAAGATGCCGCCAGTTTTGCCAAATTCAGGCGCATGAAACTCCTCATGAACGATACCGCGACCTGCGGTCATCCACTGAACGTCGCCTGCGCCAATCGTTCCTGAGCCGCCTGAGGAGTCTTTATGGCTGACCGCGCCATGATAAGCGACCGTCACCGTCTCAAAGCCTTTATGCGGGTGCTTGCCGATACCGTGCGGGGCGCTGTCAAAATTGGGATTGGGGGCAAACTCGGTTGGCGTTCCAAAATCAAGCAGCAAAAATGGGTCGGTATGCTGATAATTAAATTCAGGGTCTTCTTGCAAATGATTGATGACGGTTTGCACCAAAAAGCCATCACCAACCCAATGCTGAGGGCGGTCACTGTGAATTTTTTTGACAGCGCGCATGAGAGCCTCACTTAAATCATCAGTTTTAATATTATTTATATCGTTAAATTAAACTAATTATTTAAATAGAAATACTAAATAAAAATTAACTTTTTATTATAAAAGGCTTTGAGAGGCTCAGCAAGGTTTAACGCCGTGTTATTGATTTTAATTTTAGTATAAGCTATTGATAATAAAGAAGTTGACAAAAGGTTTTCTATAAGGCTTGAGCGCAAGCAAAGCCGCTCGCCCAAGCCCATTGAAAGTTATAGCCGCCCAAATGACCAGTAACATCAAGAACTTCACCGATAAAATAAAGATTGGGCTGCAAGCGGCTTGCCATCGTTTTTGAGGACACCTCATCGGTATTAACCCCGCCGCGCGTGACCTCAGCAGTTCGGTAGCCCTCGGTTCCAGACGGTTTGAGCTGCCAAGCGTTAAATAGCGCGCCGAGTTGAATGAGCCGCTCATCTTTAATATTGGCAATTTCTGTGTCTTTAATATCCGCCCAAAAACTGTCTTGAAACGCCAAAATCAGCTTTTTAGGCAATTTTGTGGCGCCCAAATCGTCCGTTAAAATGGTTCGCAGTCGCAGTTTTGGATTTGCCGCTTTTTTTGCTAAAAACAATTCAGCAATGTCCATTTCAGGAACCAAATTAATAGTGATGCTCTCGCCAACTTGCCAGTAGTTGGACAATTGCAGCATGGCAGGTCCCGACAGTCCGCGATGGGTAAATAACAGCGGCAGTTTAAATGAGATGTGCTGATTGCTTGCCATCACAGGCAAGCTGATTCCAGATAAGCTGCCAATCAGCTCGCCCATTTTGTCGGTAAAGGTAAACGGCACCAGCCCCGCTGAGGTTGGCACAATGCTGTGACCAAACTGAGTCGCCGCTTCAAAACCAAAGCCGGTAGCGCCCATCGTTGGGATGGAAAGCCCGCCGGTGGCAATCACCAGCGATTGGCAATGATAGCTTTGCGCGGCACTTTGAGCGCTGTTATCTTTTTTAGCCACTTTTTGAGTGCTGAGCTGAAATCCTAAATGCTCAGGATTAGGAGTCTTTAGGTCATTTAACGCCGCAATTTTAACAATTTGGGTGCTTAATTGAATGCTGACGCCGGCGTTTTGGCACTCCGTTAACAGCATCGTGACGATGTCTTTTGCCGAGTCATCACAAAACAGCTGACCGTGGTCGCGCTCATGATAGGCGATGCCGTGCGCCTCAACCTGAGCGATGAACTCCCAACTGGGATAGCGGTTCAGCGCCGATTTGCAAAAATGCGGATTAGCGCCGATAAAATGGCTCGGTTCAACAAAATAATTGGTAAAGTTGCAACGACCGCCGCCGGACATCAAGATTTTTTTGCCGGCTTTGTTGGCGTGGTCGATTACCAAGACGCGGCGACCTCGTTGGGCGGCATGAAAGGCGCAATATAGCCCTGATGCTCCTGCACCGATGATGATAACGTCAAAATTGACGGCTGACGGGTTGGCTGTAGTCATAACCACTCTCAAAAATTTTAATGCGTTGAATATTATAAAAGATTGCCTATGGTTGCGGGCAATTAAAAAGCCCTTGGTTCGGACACGGGCGGTAATGCTGCTTTGTTAAGCGTTAAAATGAAGCATTTTGCATCAATAGGCTTGGATTTTCTTGGTAATTTTCAAGGTTTGTGCCTTGCATCAAAGTCCCTTATTTGTCAAACTGAGTCACGAATAACCAAAAAAAACGTCAATAACAATTAAGGATGATGACCATGACGCAAAAAGTTTTTCCCATTCCTGAGCAGTTTTTGCAAGCGCAAAACACCAGTGCGGCGCAATATGCCCGCGATTATGCGCGCTCGATTGCCTCAAGTGAAGACCGTGATGCCTTTTGGCAAGAGCGCTCAAAGCTGATTGATTGGATGAAAGAGCCGAGCATTATCAGTAACGTCAATTATGATTTGGACGATTTTCGCATCAAGTGGTTTGAAGATGGCAAGTTGAATATTTCGGTCAACTGCCTTGACCGCCATGTCAAAACCAATCCTTATAAGCCGGCTATCATTTGGGAAGGTGACCACCCCTCACTGCATAAAATCATCTCGTTTAAAGAGCTGCATAGCGATGTTTGCCGCTTGGGAAATGCCATGCGCAAACTTGGGGTCAAAAAAGGCGATAGAGTGACCCTTTATATGCCCATGATTCCAGAAGCGATGGTGGCAATGCTGGCTTGCGCGCGCATCGGGGCGATTCATTCGGTGGTG
Organism: Psychrobacter sp. GTC18467; assembly: GCF_055397455.1. Classification (NCBI taxonomy): domain Bacteria; kingdom Pseudomonadati; phylum Pseudomonadota; class Gammaproteobacteria; order Moraxellales; family Moraxellaceae; genus Psychrobacter; species Psychrobacter sp. GTC18467. The sequence continues at coordinate 1,142,266 of NZ_AP038920.1, read as the reverse complement.
TTTGGCGGTTTTTCTGCTGAAAGCCTTGGTAGCCGAATTATTGACAGCCAAGCAAAGCTGGTCATTACCGCCGATGAGGGGCTTCGCGGTGGCAAGCGAACGCCGCTGAAAACCAACGTTGACCGCGCCCTTGATATGGACGGCACCGACAGCGTTGAAAAGGTCATCGTCGTTCATCGAACCGGAACGTCAGTTCCGATGAGTGGTCGCCGCGATGTTTGGTATCATAGCTTGATTGAAGCAGAAAGCGAGTGGTGCGAGCCTGAGGTGATGGACGCTGAAGACCCGCTATTTTTACTTTACACTTCAGGGTCAACGGGAAAGCCCAAAGGCGTTCTGCATACCACCGGCGGCTATATCACTTATGCGCTATCGACCTTTCGCGATGTGTTTGACATTAAAGACGATGATGTCTTTTGGTGTACCGCGGATGTGGGCTGGGTGACAGGACACACTTATACCACTTATGCACCGCTTGCCAATGGCACGACCACGGTGATGTTTGAGGGCGTTCCGCAGTACCCAACGTGGGCGCGGGTCGGTCACATCATCGACAAACACGCCATCAGCGTTCTTTATACCGCGCCGACCGCCATTCGGGCGATGATGAAAGAAGGCGATGCCTTTGTTAGCGAGTCCAAACGCTCAAGCCTGCGCCTGCTTGGGACGGTCGGTGAGCCGATTAACCCTGAAGCTTGGGATTGGTACTTTCATGTGGTCGGCGGTAGCCGTTGCCCGATTGTGGATACGTGGTGGCAAACCGAGACCGGCGGAATTTTAATGGCGCCAATTCCGGGAGCTGACGGCTTAAAACCGGGGGCAGCGATGAACCCGTTATACGGCATTGAGCCTGAGATTGTGGATACGGATGGTGCAATTCTTGAAGGTCCTACCGCAGGAAACCTCGTCATCGCGGGTGGCTGGCCGGGGCAAATGCGAACCATTTATAACAACCATCAACGCTTTGTCGAGACCTATTTTAGCGCTTATCCGGGCTATTATTTCACCGGTGACGGCGCTCAGCGCGATGAAGATGGTCACTACTGGATTACCGGTCGCGTCGATGATGTGTTAAACGTCTCAGGTCACAGGATTGGCACGGCGGAGATTGAAAGCGCCATCGTCGCCCATCCGGCAACGGCAGAAGCCGCCGTTGTTGGCATGCCGCACGACATTCGCGGTGAGGGCATTTGCGCCTTTGTGATTTTAAGATCAGGCGAGGAGCCATCTGAGCATTTAAAAGCCGCGCTAAATCGTCACGTCAGGTCAGAAATTGGTCCGATTGCCAGCCTTGATGCCATCTATATCGTTGATGTGCTGCCAAAAACGCGCTCGGGTAAAATCATGCGCCGGATTTTGCGCAACCTTGCTGCCGGTCAGTTCGTTGGTCTTGGTGACTTGTCCACCTTGGCTGACAGCACGGTGATTAATACCTTGATTGATGTGGTAAAAGCCGAGCGTAAAGCCAACCGTTAATAAAAAACGTCATCAAAAAAGCGCTGCTAAAAAGTGGTGCTTTTTTTTGGGTTGAATTTCAACCCTAGCTTCCGTTTTAGTTGTTATTTAAGCTAAAAAATAGGAAGCAAAGTGGTGGTCAAATTACTGTATCAATAGGTTAAGATCATAAAAAAAGCCCACAGAGGAGGAGCTGTGGGCTGAGGAAAAACGGCTTTTATTATTCTTATTACTTATTATGATAATGTTTTAAGCTTGGTCTTAATTTATAACTATAGTCAATCCAGTAATTTTCAATCTGCCATAACATCTACTTACAATTATCAGTGTACAACTGTTCTTGATTTAAGAATAACGAACTTTGGGCGCAATTACTAGCGTATTTACAACTACTTACGAATCAAATTTTATGGCTATTGTCATTAGCAGTGACGAATTTTTTGGCAATCCCTTTGGCATAATTCTCTTAAGCTTGGCATGACGTTATGCCATAAAAGTGCTAAGCTACAAATTTCTGCCATTGTTAAAACTGGGTTTGCCATGACCGAAAGCTCGCGCTTGCCTGAGAGTGCTCAGCAAGCCTCAAGTATTTTTAATTTGCCGAACAATCTGACCATTGCGCGGATTGTGATGATTCCGCTGTTCGTTGCCATTGCCTATTGGCCGCCGGCGCTTGGGATTAACGTTCCTGCCATTTCGGACAACGTTATTGCAAGCGTTGGCATGAGCGAATTTAGCGACAGTTTGCTGCGCCATTTGTTGTTGACCGGCGTGTTTATTTTGGCGGCGATTACCGATTGGCTTGATGGTTATTTTGCGCGAAAATTAAATGTCAGCTCCGCGTTTGGACGCTTTTTAGACCCCGTTGCTGACAAACTCATGGTGGCAGCGGCGCTGATTATTTTGGTGCAATGGCATTCAAACATTATTATGGCGATTGCCGCGATTGTGATTATCTCACGTGAAATTGCCGTCTCAGCGCTTCGGGAGTGGATGGCGGAGCTTGGCGCTCGCACCAGTGTGGCGGTGTCGTATGTCGGTAAACTCAAAACGACTTTTCAAATGATTGCCATCACCGTTTTGCTGCTTAATTGGGAGTCGCTTGAGCTTATTGGTTATGGCTTGATGGTGGCGGCGGTTGTATTGACGCTTTGGTCGATGTTTATTTATCTAAAAGCGGCTTGGCCCTATTTAAAGCAAAGCGGCTAACATAAATAAGCTAAACTAAAGCCGTTAAGCTTACGCAAATAAAAAAATGCCAGTAACGTGGATTACTGGCATTTTTTTTGGCGATTGGCTTTTCTTGTTATTTATTTTTATTATTATTTTTGCTATTTTTGTTTTTATATTTTTTTATTATTATAAGATTAATTTAAAAGCTTATTATTGTTTGTTATTGCTAGATTTTCAAAGTTTGTTCTTATTATTATGATATTCCAAAAATTATTATTATTATTATCCAATCGCCAGTTTTGCAATTATTAAGCGCGCCTTTTATAGCTCAATTTTAAAGGTTTCGCCCATGTCTTCCGCCGTTTTGCCATCTTGAACGGCAGCGGCAGTCATCTTGAACATATTAATGACCGAGTTGCCACTTCTCCAGCATTCCGCGCCGTGAGGGACGACTTTGATTAATTGGACTTTTTCATCTTCTTTGCCATGTTCAAAAAATGCGCTGTCCATAGGCGACCAAAGCTCATCAAGCTTTGCTTTGTCATCAACAAGTTCGGCGCGAGCGCTTAGGGACACATAATCTTTTTCATCTTTTGAAGCATAAGTAAGCCCAACGTGGGAGTTTTCGGCTAAGTCTTGAACGACAGGGGAGGTTTTATCGCCAATAAACCAAATCTCTTTGTTGTTAAGGTCAGTTTCGGTGGTGGTCATCGGCCAAGCATGAAGGTCGCCTTTTTTGTTGACGGTGCTCATCATGGCGTATTTGACATCTTTGATAATGGCGTTAATTTTCTCAAGCTGTGATTTTTGGTCGTCTTGGTTGTTTTTCTTATCGTCTTGACTCATTTCAGAACTCCTTGAGGAAGTATTGTTGTTTTGATTGAAAAAGTTATCAAGCTTAGTGATAGCCGATTGCAAAGTTAAATGGGCAATCAAAGGTAGCCTTTCAGCTGAACCTAGAATACTTGGTTTTCGATAAATTTTTATATAGGTTGCCGGTAATGGGGTGTGAGCGTTTGTAAGGTTTAGCACAGTTACGTAACCAAGAATAATTGGCAATTGGCAGTTAAAGGGATGAATAAATTGCCCTTTACTCCTGATAATTGCAAGGCTTCTTGGTATAATGCGCAAATCATTTACTTTGCATGGCACTGACGCCTTTGTTACGGATTACGCTTTATGATGACCATCGCCGGAAAGCCGTTTTTAACCGATTTTCAGACCCAGCAGCTCCTCAGCGCATTTTCGCAAAAAACCAATCTTAATATCACCACCATCACTTCGCAGCAAGTTTTTGTACTTTCACAATCGTTAAATGATGAGGCTTATCAAAAGGCGCTTGATTTATTGGGCGTCACCGCTGACATCAGCTTAAATCAGGCGGCGGAAAATGAGCTGCAAGTGGTGGTGTCGCCGCGATTTGGGACAATTTCGCCTTGGGCAAGTAAAGCCACCGACATTTTTAACAATTGCGACATCAATATTGAGCGCATTGAGCGGGTGATTGTGTTCACGATTGGCTTTGAAACTGATGCTTTAGCCAAATTGCCAAAAGCGGCGGAAGAACTTTTATTTGATAAAATGACCCAAAGCTTGGTTTATGAGTTGGAGGCGGTCGGTCAGTTGTTTGACGATGAAAAACCTGCAAGTCTTAACCAAATCGATGTGATGGGTCAAGGTCGCGCAGCCCTTGAGGCGGCTAATAAAGAGTTTGGCTTTGCGTTATCCAATGATGATATCGATTATCTTGTGAATGCTTATGTTAATGAACTTGGGCGCAATCCAACCGACGTTGAACTCATGATGTTTGCCCAAGCCAACTCAGAGCATTGCCGCCATAAGATTTTTAATGCCCAGTGGACGATTGACGGTGAAGTTCAGCCAAAATCATTGTTTCAAATGATTAAAAACACCCATCAAAAAAATCCTGAAGGTATTTTATCGGCGTATAAAGACAACGCAGCGGTGATGGCAGGAAGCGAGGGCTTGCGGTTTTATCCTATTCCTAATGATGCAATGGACGTAAATTCTGAGCATCCTTACGGCTTTCATCAAGAAAATATCGATATTTTGATGAAGGTTGAAACGCACAACCACCCAACAGCAATCGCGCCGTATGCTGGAGCGGCAACGGGCGCTGGCGGCGAAATCCGTGATGAAGGCGCAACCGGTCGCGGCGGCAAGCCCAAAGCAGGATTGACCGGATTTCACGTGTCGCATTTGCACATCCCAGAATTGCCTGAAAAATGGGAACAATCTGGCAAAGTATCCACCCAAAATTACGGCACGCCTGCGCGCATGGCAACCAGTCTTGAAATCATGTTGGATGCCCCATTAGGTTCGGCAAACTTTTCTAATGAATTTGGTCGCCCAAATCTTTGCGGTTATTTCCGTAGTTTTCAACTGGATACCTCCAAAAATCAAGACGGCTCTCAGATGCGCGGCTATCATAAGCCCATCATGCTTGCCGGTGGTTATGGCAACATCAAGCGCAATTTGATTGAAAAAAATGGCATTTCTGAGGGCGATTTACTTATCGTTCTTGGCGGTCCTGCGATGCAAATCGGCTTAGGCGGGGGCGCTGCAAGTTCGGTCGATAGCGGCGACTTGGACGAAGGTCTTGATTTTGCCTCGGTTCAGCGCGATAACGCCGAGATGGAGCGCCGCTGTCAAGAGGTGATTGACCGCTGTTGGGCGCTTGCTGGAAATGATACTGAGGCGAGCAATAACAGTAAAGACGGCAACCCGATTGTGTCCATCCACGATGTTGGCGCAGGCGGTTTGTCAAATGCCATGCCAGAGTTGGTCAACGACCACGAAATGGGCGCGCATTTAAACTTGCGCCAAGTGCCTTCGCTTGAGGCGGGCATGTCACCCATGGCAATTTGGTCAAACGAAGCCCAAGAGCGCTACGTTCTTGCCATTCGCCCTGAAAGCCAAGCTCAGTTTGACGCGATTTGCGCCCGTGAGCGCTGCCCGTATGCGATTTTGGGAACGGCAACAAGGATTCGCCAATTAACAGTTGATGATGATTTATTAAGCGAGCAACCCGTGGATATGCCGATGCAAGTCTTGCTTGGGGGTACGCCAAAAATGCAGCGCAGCTTTGAGCGCGTAGAAACGACGCATCCGGCACTTGACTTAGCAAGCGTTGATCTTCGCGAGTCAGTATTTGACGTCTTGCGTCACCCAACAGTGGCAAGCAAGTCGTTTTTGATCAGCATTGGCGACCGCTCAATCACCGGAATGATTGTCCGTGACCAGTACGTTGGTCGCTACCAAGTTCCGGTTGCCGATTGCGCGGTGACGGCATCAGGATTGATTGCTCTTGATGGCAAGCTTATGAGTGGCGAAGCGATGAGCATTGGCGAGCGCACCCCTGTGGCGCTGATTAACCCAAAAGCCTCAGCCCGACTTGCCGTTGGTGAAGCGATTACCAACATTGCCGGCGCAAGCATTGCTAAATTGTCCGACATCACCATGTCCGCCAACTGGATGGCAGCTTGCGGCGAAGACGTCGAGGACGCCGCGCTATTTGACGCCGTTCACGCGGTTGGTGAGGAGCTTTGTCCCGCGCTTGGTATTGCTATTCCGGTCGGAAAAGACTCGCTATCGATGCGCGCCAACTGGACGGATGAGAGCGGTCAAGACAAATCGGTCGTATCCCCAATGAGCCTTGTCATCACGGCATTTGCACCGGTAACCAATGTCGAAAAAACATTGACCCCTGAGCTTGTAAAAACCGACAGTGCCTTTTATCGCCTTGATTTGTCCAAAGGAAAATTGCGCCTTGGTGGTTCAATCCTTGCGCAAACGCAAAGTCAGCTTGGCAATGACTGCCCAGATTTGGACAACAGCGCTGATTTAATGCATTTCTTTAACTTTATCCAAGCGGCAAATCAGCAAGGCATCATTAGCGCTTATCACGATATTGGTGATGGCGGATTGCTGGCAAGCATCGCTGAGATGCAATTTACCAGTCGCCTTGGCATCAAGCTTGCGCTAACCGATGACAATTTACTCGGTCAACTGTTCAGCGAAGAGCTTGGCGCGGTCATTCAAGTGTTGCCTGAAAACGTTAATGCTTTGATGGAGTTGGCAGAAAAACATTACGTCAGCGATATGCTCAGTCTGATTGGTCAAAGCTGTGACGAAGATGCGCTAATCATCCAATCGCCAAGCTTATCCGGTGATAACACCTTGCGCTTTGAGCGCCGCGCCATCCAAGAAGCTTGGAGCCAAGTCAGCTACCAAATCGCCCGCCGCCGCGACAATCCAAACTGCGCTCAAGACGAGTTTGATTTAATCAGCAATGACAAGCATCAAGGCTTGATTGCGCATGCCAACTATGACTTAAACCAAGCCATTGAAGCGCCGTACTTAAATAGCCGAAACAGCAAGCCCAAAGTCGCCATTTTGCGCGAACAAGGCGTCAACGGTCAGCTTGAGATGGGCGCAGGATTTACCCGAGCAGGGTTTGAAGCGCTTGATGTCCATATGAGCGATCTGTTAAGCCGCCGAGTTGACTTGCGCGACTTTGATGGTCTGGTCACCTGTGGCGGCTTTAGCTACGGCGATGTGCTGGGCGCGGGGTCGGGCTGGGCGCATTCGGTATTGTTCCACGATGAGCTACGAATGCAGTTTGTACGCTTTTTTGCCCGTCCTGAGACGTTTACCCTTGGCGTTTGTAATGGCTGTCAGATGATGGCGCAGTTAAAAGATTTGATTCCGGGGGCGGACAACTTCCCGCGCTTTATCGCGAATAAATCGGGACGCTTTGAAGCGCGAACGGTCAACGTTAAGATTGAGCGCACCAAATCCGTCCTCTTTAAAGGTATGCAAGACAGCATTTTGCCCATTGCCGTTGCGCACGGTGAAGGTCTTGCCACGCTCAATGCCATCGACGTCGACGGCATGGCGCGTCACGGTCAGCTTGCTATGCGCTACGTCGATAGCCAAGGCGCGCCTACCGAAACCTATCCGCTCAACCCCAACGGCTCGGTGGGCGGCGTGACTGGCATCTGTAGCACCGATGGTCGCGTGACCATCATGATGCCGCACCCTGAGCGCAACCTTCGCGCTTATAACCACAGCTGGAAACCAAGTGAGTGGGACGGTGACGGCGCTTGGATGCGGATGTTCCGCAATGCCAGAGCTTGGTTGCGATAGGATAAACCGTTAAAAATTTTAGCAATAAAAAAAGGCGAGCGCAGGCTTGCCTTTTTTTGTTTAGAATTTTAGTATTATGAAAGCGATGTTTTATAAAGACCTGTATAAAGTATATAGGCAATCAACTTCTCAAAATTTAGCAAAGCTACTCTTTTATACACTCAATACCGCCATTCAAACTAACTTTCTTAAGCAGCTCAAATTTCGCTATTTGCACTTTTTCTTTATACGCTTGAGAGCGTAAGTAGCCTTGTTGTTTGGTGTATAAGCTCACTTGTGTGGTGTTCTCATCTATTGCAGAAAACTTAGCATGTTCGGCAATGTTACCTCCTTCTACAATATTTAGATGGGCAGATCTAGTTTGTCGACTAAGCTTTGATGAGACTTCAACGCTCGGCGTATGCTGAGTAACAGTAATAGGCGTGCCATTGCTATAAACGGTGACAGGGTAGCTAGTACTACTTCGGGTGGCACACCGTAAGTAGAAGTTCTTGGCGTTGGCATAGGCATCTATATAATTGATAGGTAGCTGGGCAACCTGTGGTGTAGATTTTTCTAGCTTATCTAAACTACTAGTCGTCGCGCAGCTAACGACTGCAAAAGATAAGATAATTAAAGCAAGAAATGGCTTTTTATTCACAAGGCTAAATCCAAGTATGGTAAATGATAATTAACAGTTAAAGTCCGATTAGTCAATTTTTTGACTCACGATTTTATCTTTTAAAATGATGGAATCTCTATCCATTCTAGAAAATCGATAGTCTTGTTCATAGGTGTAAACTGCAATACTGCGATTGCCTTTCTGACCCTCAAAAACACTTATATAATCGGTGTTGGCTTGATAGTTGATTTTAGGTAAGGTAATACTGCTATCGTTCCAAATGTTAATTTGCCCTAATTCGACCACATGGTCGCCTGCTGGGATTTTAACCTTCGCAGTTGCCATCTGTGCTGCATGAATGTACCATCCAGAGTCTCTAAACAATTGGTTAGAGTATTTTTTTACTGGTATACCGTCTACAGCATAAATACCATATGGATTAGGCGCTTGAGCACTTGCAATACGATAGTCTTGAACGAGTTGTAAATTAGTAAATGTTGCATACCCTGTGTTTTGGTTTTGTACAAGTTGATTTGAGTATGCTTCAATTTTTTGAGAAGCCGATAAGCCGCTAACATCGAGCTTAGTACTTGTTGCAGTTTGATTTGATATCTTAACGTTATCCGTCGTGGTACAGGCACTAAATAAAGATGATGATAATACAATACTAAGCAAATACTTGGTTCTCATGGTTTCTCGCAAATATAGAGTAGACACTTTTCAGTGTTTTATTTTCACAATTTCTAATTAAAAATTTTTAAATGATAGCAACGATTGTATACGCACACTTCTAAAAAAAAATAGACATTAGTATAATATATGTTTATCATCTCGGTCCATTTAATTATTTTTAAACCCTTTAGTAAGAGTTTCGGTCAGTATACTTTTTATCCAGCGCTTTCAATATCGCAAACGTTTCCAAATCCATCTGTCCGGTCGGCTGCTGCGGTCGAAAGTGCAGCTGAAACGCATAAACCACGTTTTGACTGGCGTTATCCCACTCCGGCGTGTCATTGATGGCATAGCCATAATCACGAAGCAGGGCTTTTATTTCTGCAATAGGAGTTTGAGAAAATAGCGCGAAATCCATAAACGCTGCCTTGTCCGCCGCGTCATACCAAGCGCCAATTTGGTAATCAAAATACAGCCGTTGCCAAGGGAACTTCGCGCCGGGGTCGATTTTGCGCTGCGGGGCAAGGTCGGAATGGGCGATGATTTGGGTGGGCTTGATGCGGTATTTTTCAGCCAAGTTTTTGACCAAAAAAGCCACCTTTTGGATTTGTAAGTCATCAAATTCAACAAAATGCGCGTAAGGATGATAGCCTTTGATTGCGCGAGCGTCTTTGGCAATGCCGTCGTTAACGATTTCAATGCCGATAGCGGTGTCGTTTAACACGCTTCGACCAGCAAAGCTGCCATTTCCGGCGTGCCAAGCGCGTTTGTCATCAAGCACAAGCTGATAAATTTTATCGCCGTTATTTTTTGGGATTAAATAATGAGCGCTGACGTTGCCATTGGTCAAAATGTCGAGGGAGTCGGCATCGTTTCCGGCGGTGTAATGCAGCACGATAAATTGAATGCGCTCGTTTTGCCCCGTTGCGTGATAGGTAGTGTCATCGATGACAAATTTGGGCGCGGTTGTAGTTGGGGTGACGGTGGCGCAGCTTGCAAGGGTGAGCGCAAGCAAAGTTCCGCTTAATACATGGGCAAATTTTTTCATAACCAACCAAGAATAAAAATGTTAAGCTAAATTTGATTGTAGCGTGATAGTTTTAAATAACAACGCTTTAATGACCGCGATTTAATCATAAAGAACGGCAACATAAAAACTTTTCAATATAAAAAATAAGAGGTCAGCGATGCCAAGCTTAAGCGATTTGCAAATTCCTTTTCCCATCATTCAAGCGCCGATGGCAGGCGGGGCGACCACGCCCGAGTTGATTGCAACCGTCAGCAACTTTGGCGGTATCGGCGGTCTTGGCGCAGGAACAAGCGCACCTGAAACCATCAATCAAAAAATCAATGAAATCAAAGCGCTGACCCAAAAGCCATTTATGGTCAATTTAATGGTATTAACGGAGGAGCAAAGTAGCACTTTTGATTACGCCATTCCTGATTGGCTTGCCGACTATTATGAAAGTAATGATATTGACGTGACCCTGCCAAAGCATCCAGCGCAAAATTTTACCGAGCAGTTGCAAGTTCTTTATGACAATCCTGTTCCCATCGTAAGCTTTACCTTTGGCGTTGTAAACTCTGAGCAGGTTGAGCGTTTGCAGCAGCTTGGAACGGTCGTGATTGGCACGGCAAACCACCCAAAAGAGGCGCAAGCTTGGGAGCAAGTTGGCGCGGATGCGGTTTGCGTTCAAGGGGTTGAGGCAGGCGGTCATCACGGCGGCTGGCTTGCCCAAAGTGATGCTGACCCCTTGGGGCTGCTGGCGCTCATTAGCCAAACGAAACGTTGCACATCCTTACCGCTGATAGCCGCCGGTGGCATCATGACCGCGCAAGATATCAAAGCCGTTTTGACCGCAGGGGCGGACTTTGCGCAACTAGGAACGGCGTTTTTGGCAACGGACAAATCAGGGGTAAGTGATGATTATAAAAACGCTTTGGTGGCGGCAAGTCAAGGCAAGCGCCGCTGTGAGACGCGATTAACGCGGCTGTTTTCTGGGAAATTGGCTCGCGGCTTGGTCAATGACTTTTTAGATGACTTTGCAAAATTTGATAATCAATCGGGTAATAACGCTAATTTGCCGCCTTATCCGCAGCTGAATGCCATGACCACACCCATGCGCGCCCATGCCAAAAAGCATCACGATTTGGAGCATTTATCGATTTGGGCGGGTCAGGGCATAAGCCAAATCAAAAAAGAACCAACGACCGAGCTGCTAAAACGCTTGGTTCAAGACTTATAGTGATTACATTATTTTCTTCTTCAGCGCCGCTTTCCAACTGTCCTCTAAGCAGTCAATGGCAAGCCAAGGCTCAATGATCGCTGCGTCAAATTTGTCTTTGGAATTGGTAATTTCCCAAAGCGTTTTTAAATTAGCAAATGGATAAGGTCGCTTGATTAAATAAACCGGCAAATCAGCGGCAATCATGCCATCACGAACCACTTGAAAGTACCAACCGGCGATGCCTTGTTTGCTTACCCACGAGGCAATATTGGGGACTTTAGAAAATTGCCCGATTTGGTCGTTGATTTTGTAGCAAGGTCGTCTTGGTTGAACAATTCGCAATTGAACGCTGTTGCTATCGGCTACTTTGTCATCGCCAAATTGCCCCCCATATTGAAAGACGTCACCAATACAAACGCTGCTTTCGGTCAATTCTGGCAGACCATTCACCGCTTTGGTGATTAAGTTTTCGCCAAGCGTTCCCGATTGTACGTTTAAACCAAACTCGTCATTAATCGCGTCATAAGTCGCTTTTGGTAGTTGATGAACGGCTTTTAAATAACCGCCATGATGGCGGCGGTCGGCTTGCTCATCGGTTACAATTCCTAAAAAATTGACCGCGACGGGTTCTTTGATCGGTGATTTATCAATCGCGCTTAATTGCTCACGGGCAAACGGCATGGCTTTGCCGGCGCGAACGTCGATAAGGTGGGCAACGTGAAGCGGCAGTTTGGTGGTATCAAAGGTTTGGTCAGCGTTTGGTTCAAAAGGGTGGTTTTCAGCTAAAGCGGCAGTCATTGGCAATTCCAGTTGTCATTTTCATTTAAAAGTTAAGTATTAGGACTATCTTAACTCAGTGATGACGGAATAAGCAAAAGCTGCCATCGTCAAAATTTTGCCCAAAAAAACCGAACAAGGCGTTCGGTTTGATGGTTTAGCAGGATTTGGCAGTGTTCGGCAGATTTTAGCAAGCCGCGCAATTTAGTTACGGCGACCGGCTTTTTTAGGTTCACGCGGGGTGGCAACCAATTCGGCGAGACTTTCAGGCGATGACCAAAGTCCTTCTAAGTCATAAAATTCGCGGGCTTGCGGCGTCATCATATGAACGACCACCGCGCCCAAATCAATCAGCGTCCAGTCCGAATCGTGACCGCCTTCGCGACCAAGCGGCATGAATCCGGCTTTTTTCATCTCAGCGCCAAGGCTGTCGGCAAGCGCGCGAACGTGGCGCTTTGAGGTGCCATCGGCAATGACGATGCGCTCCATCACGTCGGTTAAGTCCTCGACGTTCAGCACGGTGATGTTTTTGGCTTTCATGTCGTCAAGCGTTTCGGTCACAAGCTCAAGGCAGTCCGCCAAGCGCTTTTCGTTCATGGTTTGAATCATAATCTATAAACTCTTAAAGTAAAAAGGGGAGCAGCTTAACGCAATTGCTGCTATTTAGGTTAATTTTAACGAAAATTGGGGTCAGAATATAGCTGATGGCGAATAATATAGCCATAAACCAACGGATTTAGTAAATTAAAGTCGTTCGGGGAGAGATTTCGAGTTAAAAAGGCTGCCGCAAAGCGCTTGCGAATGGTCGAGCTTGAAATGGTAATAATTGGGGTTGAGTCCAAATAAATGCGACCGTTTATCTTAGTTTTCAATGGCTTAAGCGGATAAAAATTTTGCTTGGTCGCCTTGGTTCTTATCAAAAAAAAGGTTTGCTGATTCAAATTTATAAATAACTCAGCCTCAGGATTGGTTATGGCTAAAAGGTCAGTGGTGACTTTAGCTTGCAGCGCTTGGGGAAACTTTGCAATTTTTGTGTCAAGGTTAGCTGAAACATCTAAAGCGTCATTGCCGGCGCGGTCAAACACCCAAAGCTGAACAAAATCAGTCAAGTTAAGACCTTGCCGCCATTTATCCAAGCTTGCCGCGCTGTCCATTCCCATAATAAAAATCAGCGTATCGTTAGGAAAGGATTGCCGTAACTCACGGACAGTATCAATGGTAAAAACGGGCGGCGCTTGCCAAATCTCAAGCTCACTCACCCCAAGCGGCGTATTTTGGACAGCAAGGTTAAGCATTGCCAATCGGTGCTTGGGGGCGATGGTGTCGGCTTTAAACGGCGATCGTGCGTTAGGAAGCAGCTCAACGGTCAGTTTGCGGTTTTCTCGATTTGCAATCGGTTTTAATTGGTCAAAAACCGCCATTGCCATTTGGAGATGACCATTGTGAACCGGATTAAACGAGCCGCCAAGATACGCTCGAATGGCAGGATTCTGGTTAGCATTTTGGAAGTTTTGCGAAATAGTTAACATTATGAACGGTTACGAACAAAAACGGCTTTGTGGTGGTCGTTGTTGGGGTAGCGCTCTTCCATCTCAAAATGGCGCGGATAGGCACGCAAAAAGTCGCTGAATTTGCTAAAGCCAAACAGGCGGGTGTCAAAGTCCGGCTCGATTTTTAACAAATGATTTTTGACCGGCGCTAGGTGCGCCCAACCGGCATCGTCCGCAACGTTGATAATTGCCATTTTTACCATGGTGATGGCAACGTCGATGGGTTTAAATTGGTTTTGCTCGGTGGAAAACAGCATGTCGGCGGAGTCGTAAAAATCAACTTCGGCGCTAGGTTTTGAATTGTCCAGCATTTCTAAATAGGTAAAGCGGTCGCAAGCTTGCATAAAGGATTTTGGCGTTTGCTGTTTGCCAAAGCCAAACACACAAAGCCCTTGCTCGCGGATGCGCTGAGCAAGCCGCGTGTAATCGCTATCGGAGGTGACCAAGCAAAAGCCCTCAAAGCGCTCGGTATAAAGCAAATCCATGGCGTCAATAATCATGCAAGCATCGGTGGCGTTTTTGCCGGTGGTGTAGGCAAACTGCTGAATGGGCTGAATGGAGTAGTTAAGCAGCACGTTTTTCCAGCTGGCAAGTTGCGGTTTGGTCCAGTCACCATAAATTCGCCGGACGCTGCTACGACCCAAGGTGGCAATTTCGCTCATCAGTGCCTCAACGTGCGCCGCTGAAATGTTATCGGCATCGATTAAGACAGCAAGCTTGGCGTTGGGGTTGGGCAAATCTGGCGTAAACATGGCAGGGCAACCAAAAAAAGCAATGCCCTATTGTAGTGGTCGGCGCGGCAGTTGTCATCTGTTGTCATCGCTCAATAAAAAAGCCGACTTAAGTAAAGTCGGCTTTTATACTAAATAGTGATTAATTTTTAATTATTTTAATAAATTAAATCGCATCACTTGCGGCTTGAATGGCAGTTAAGGCAATGGTGTAAATGATGTCATCAACCAATGCGCCGCGTGACAAATCGTTGACTGGTTTGTTAAGACCTTGCAGCATCGGACCCACGCTAATCACGTTGGCGCTGCGCTGAACCGCTTTATAAGTGGTGTTGCCGGTGTTTAAATCAGGGAAAATAAACACGTTAGCTTGACCTGCCACCGGCGAGTCCGGCGCTTTTTGTTTACCAACGCTCATGACCGAGGCGGCGTCATATTGCAAAGGTCCATCAACGGCTAAGTTTGGCGCGCGCTCGCGGACGATTTCGGTGGCGCGAGTGACTTTTTCAACGTCGGCGCCTGCCCCTGATGCGCCCGTTGAGTAGCTAATCATGGCAACTTTGGGGTCGATACCAAAGGCTGCCGCCGACTGCGCCGATTGAATGGCAATCTCGGCAAGCTCTTCTGCCGTTGGGTCAGGGTTAATCGCACAGTCACCATACACCACCACTTGTTCTGGCAGCAGCATAAAGAAGATGGAGGACACCAAGGAGTAGTGCGGCGCGGTTTTAATCAGCTGAAAGGCGGGTCTTACCGTGTTTGCGGTGGTGTGAACCGCTCCTGAAACGAGGCCGTCAACTTCGTCAAGCTGCAGCATGGTTGTTCCTAAAAACACCGTGTCTTTTAACTGCTCCGCGGCAACCGTTTCCGACGTTTTGCCCTTTCGGCGCTCAACGACTGCCGCGATATATTTACTCATATCAATGCAAGCAGGGTCAATGATTTCAAGACCGTCGGGTAAGGTTAAATTCAAGTTTTTAGCAACTTTTTCGACGTCTTCGCGCTTGGCAAGCAGCACGCAGTTAGCAATGCCGCGACTTTGGCAAATACAAGCGGCTTCCACGGTTCGCGGCTCATCGCCCTCTGGCAGCACAATGCGTTTGTTAGCCGCTTGGGCTTTTTTAACCACTTGATGGCGAAAGGCAGCAGGCGACAGTCGCGGCTGAGTGTTGGTAGAAAAATGCGCTTTAATCCAACTTAAATCCAAGTGCGCCGCCACATATCGGGTCACGTCTTGGGCGCGCTCAACGTCATCGCTTGGGATTTCTGAATTCATATTGAGCAGGTTTTGAACGGTTTCAAAGCTGTCGGTGTTGACCGTCATCACCGGAATGCCGGTTTTAAGCGCCGATTGCCAAAGCTCCGTGACCGCATTGTTGGGCATCTCGCCGCCTGTTAAAACAAGCCCTGCTAACGGAATGCCGTTAATACAAGCCAAAGCTGCGGCAAGCAATAAATCATCGCGGTCACCGGGAACAACAATCAGCGTTCCGCGTTTAAACACCTCATCGGCTCGCGCCACCGAGCGCGCCATTAAGCTGATGTTGTTAATTCGGCGTGATTTTGCCTCGCCCACATTGAGCCAACTGGCATCAAGCTCAATGGCAATATCCCAAGTTCTGGGCACCGATAAGGTATTGCTAAATGGCACAACGCCAATCAAGCGAAACTGCTCGGTATTAAAGGCGGGCAGCGACTGTTTAACCGCTTGCATAAAACTGCTGTCGAGATTGACCATGGCTTCACCGGGGGCGACCGGCTGAGTTTCAAACTGATTAGGGATATCTTGAACGCGCATCAAAATGCAGCCCAAATTGCGCTCATGGTCAATGCCGCCAAACTCGCGCGCATGAACTTCAAGCTTTTCTGCCAATCGCGAGGGATTATTAAGGTCAGCGGTTGCTACAAAAATGATTTTGGCATCCAGTGCATTGGCAATACCACGGTTAATTTGCGAGGCGTAAGACGCATCATTGGTAGGAACTAAGCCCTCACAAATGACCACGTCATGATTGCCCTCAATAGAATGAAAGTTGACCACCACCTCTTCCATCAGCTCATCAACGTTACCGCTGGCCAGCATGCGCTCGACGTGTTGACGGTTAATTGAGGCCGGCGGCGTTAAGCCAAACGCATGCGTGGTCAGCGCCGATGAGCTGTCAAGGCGGCTTTGTTTATCCAGTGGGTCATCTTGCAAAAAAGGCTTCATAAACGCCGCTTGAATGCCGTTATAATCAAGCGCTTGAATCAGCCCAAGCGCCGCTGAAGTGACCCCGATACCGCGGCTGATGGGAACCAGTAAAATGGTTTGCATAGTCCGTCCTTATTATCTCTAAAGTATCTCTAATTTTTATTATTCAAAG
Organism: Psychrobacter sp. GTC18467; assembly: GCF_055397455.1. Lineage (NCBI taxonomy): Bacteria > Pseudomonadati > Pseudomonadota > Gammaproteobacteria > Moraxellales > Moraxellaceae > Psychrobacter > Psychrobacter sp. GTC18467. The sequence continues at coordinate 1,125,547 of NZ_AP038920.1, read as the reverse complement.
TGTGATTCAGCAATTAAAGCCCAAGGGTTTGGCGGGTCTCTTTGGCGATTTGACATTCTTCATCGGTTGGAATGACCCAAAGCTCAATGCTGCTGTCATCGTTATGGAAGCTGCCTTCTGCGCCGCCGGCAAGCGCTTTGTTGCTATCTTCGTCAAACGAGATGCCAAAATGACGCATCACATCCAAAATTCGCGCTCGCGTTGAGGCAGAATTTTCACCAATACCGCCGGTAAAGACGATGCCGGTAAAGGTCGGTAGCGCGCAGCTTAGGCTTGCCAAGTATTTTCCGGCGCGGTAGCAAAACATCTCAATGGCAAGTTGCGCGTTTTCGTTGCCTTCGCTTGCCGCTTGTTCAATGGTTCGCAAATCATTTGACAGCCCAGATATTCCCAAAAGCCCGCTGCTGTGGTTGAGCATATCATTAATTTCTTCCAAGCTCATGCCAAGTTTGCGCTTTAAATGGACGTGAAGACCGGGGTCAACGTCGCCGCTGCGCGTTCCCATCATCAGACCCTCAAGCGGGGTCAATCCCATACTGGTATCCAAGCTTTTGCCGTCATAAACTGCCGCCGCCGAGCAGCCATTGCCTAGGTGCGCGGTCAGCCAACCATGCGGCGCTTGGGTTTTGGTAATATCACTTGCGCGCTCAGACACATAAGCGTGCGAGGTGCCATGAAAGCCGTAGCGGCGGATTTTTTCTTCTTCGTAAAGTGCATTTGGAATCGGATAGCGATACGCCACCGGCGGCATGGTTTGGTGAAACGCCGTATCAAAAACCACCACTTGCGGGATTTCAGGATAAAGCGCTCGAACCGCTTCAATGCCAAGGGCGTTGGCAGGATTGTGCAGCGGCGCGAGGATTTTTAAGCGTTTAACTTCTTCTAACACATGGTCGTCAACTTTGACCGCGTGCGAGTATTCGCGGCCGCCATGAACCACGCGGTGACCGACGGCGATAAAGTGATATTGCTCAAGCAGCGCCAAGATTTTTTGTAGCGCCAACTGATGGCGACCACCGGGGATGGTGATTTCAAGTTTTTCACCGTTTAAGGTGGTGTGCTTGATTCGGGCGGTATCAAGACCTAAGTTTTCGGCAAGTCCGGTGATTCGGGTCGATTCATCTTCGCTAATGAGCGCATATTTAATCGATGATGAACCGCAGTTTAATACCAAGGTTGGATTGGTTAACGTCGATTTTACCGAATTGCGGTCGCTAAACGTTGGGGCGCTGTCACTCATACTCTGTCCTTAGATATTGGCTATTGATAATCACTGATAACTTAAGCGTTGCCGTTATGAGGTGGAAATTGTCTTGAATTCATAATTCCAAAATCTACCAACGATAGCAACAAGGATTTAACAAAAATCGCCTTGAGGGCAGCCAATTTGCTGCAAAGTCTTTAACCTCAAGGCACAAAAAATTGTAAGTAATTTTGTCAAAAATATCATAAATGAGATGATATGTCTCAATTTTAAAAATAAAAAAGCCAAAATGAGCAAATTTGCGGCAAAAAAGCGCTCAGAGCAAATTTATTTAACAAAACTTAATCGCAACTTTTTAAGAAATCCATGCTATATTTGAACAATTGTTAATTTTTTAAAACAGGATTGCACTCATAACCACAACCCCGTTTGCTAGTGACAATAAGTCATTTCCCTCACGCCGCTAATCAAGATAAAATGCCTGCTGCACTTCGATGATTTGCGTTAAAGAAATTTCAAAAAAGCTTTAAAAAGTTATGAAAAGCGCGAGCAGTTATTTTTAGCTTAACTGGGCTTTTTAAGCGTTTGGGTATTTATGGATAGGGCTTGGGTCATGAAAAATTTAGAGTTTTTTCCGAAAACTGCCGCAGCGGTCAGCGCGCTAATCATCGCTTGGTCATTGACCGGCTGCGGTCAAAAAGGTGACCTATATTTGGTCAAACCTGAATCCGGCGCGGTGGTGAGCGCATCAGTAGCAACGGCAAGCACCAGTAACCCGCAAGATGCCGCCTTTGCCAAAGCCCGTGATACCAATTACGACAACACGCGCTATTTAGAACAAAAGCAAGTGCTTCCTGACAACAACGACGACCCCAACGATTATTAATCCATATTGCCTTGCAAAATTGGCAATAATCATCATTGAGGGGAATAAGAGTTTACTATGACTGATTTTGACACTTCTAATAACAGCACGGGTCGCTATATTGACGCCGATGCTTTAACCAAAACCTTACCGGCGCTGCATTACAGCTCTGATTCGCTATGCTTTGATGAGGTGAGCGTAAGCGATCTTGCCAAAGCTTACGGAACGCCGTGCTATGTGTATTCAAAGCAAGCCATTTTGGCAACCTATCAAGAATACAGCGACAGCTTTGCTGCTATCGACCATCAAATTTGCTACGCGGTGAAAGCCAATTCAAACTTAGCCGTTTTAGGAATTTTAGCCAAAGCAGGAGCAGGGTTTGACATCGTGTCGCGCGGCGAGCTTGAGCGCGTGTTGGCAGCTGGCGGCAGCGCAAGCAAAGTTGTCTTTTCAGGTGTTGGCAAAACTCGTGACGAGATTGCTTTTGCGCTCGAGCAGGGCATTGGCTGCTTTAACGTTGAGTCCATCAGCGAGATTGCCCTGATTAATGAAATTGCAGGGGTCGTTGGTGTTCGTGCGCCGATTTCGCTGCGCGTTAATCCGGACGTTGATGCCAAAACGCACCCGTATATTTCAACGGGACTTAAAGACAACAAGTTTGGCATTGACCATAACGTTGCCGTTGCCGTTTATGAAGAAGCGGCTACCCTTGACAACATCGAGATTAAAGGTATTGATTGCCATATCGGCTCGCAATTAACCGACGTTGCGCCATTTGTTGCTGCTCTTGATAAAGTGATTGAGCTGATTTCCGCCTTAAAAAATAAAGGCATTCACTTATCGCACATTGATTTGGGCGGCGGTCTTGGTGTTCGTTATATTGATGAAACGCCCGTTAGTATTGCTGATTTTGCGCAAGCGTTATTACCAAAATTAGCCGCGCTTGGCTTAAAGCTGTTTTTAGAACCCGGTCGCAGTATGGTTGCCAATGCTGGAATTTTATTGACCCGAGTTGAGGTGTTAAAACCTACCGAGCATAAAAACTTTGCCATTGTTGATGCGGCGATGAATGATTTGATTCGCCCTGCGCTTTATCAAGCCCAAATGGCAATCATTCCAAACGTCTTGCCCGAAGGCGGCGAAAACGATTGCAATTTAAAAGCTTGGGACATCGTGGGCGCGGTTTGCGAAACGGGCGATTTTTTAGCCAAAGACCGCCGCTTGTCGCTCAATGTTGGCGATATTTTAGCCGTGACTGGCGCGGGTGCTTACGGCTTTGTCATGAGCAGCAATTACAACTCCAGACCGCGCGCTTGTGAGGTGATGGTCGATGAAAATCGTCACCAAGTCATCCGACCGCGCGAAACCATTCAAGAGCTGTTTGCTACCGAGCGCTTATGGAATGAGAGTTTGTAATTTGGTTTTTTAATCAGAAACTTAGCACTTGCTGCAAATTAACCCATTGTTAACTTAGCGATGGGTTTTTTATTGCAATAACAAAATAAAGTAGAATAATCCGCTTGAGCGCCGCTGCAGTTATCATTATGGCAAGCGCCGTGCTACTATAGCAATCACATAAAAAAAATAGGAAGGACACCAAAATATGCTGATAGAATTTACCAAAATGCACGGTCTTGGCAATGATTTTATGGTCATCGATTTGGTGACTCAGCGCCTTGATTTGACGCCGGAGTTGGTGCAATTGCTTGGCGATCGTCATTTGGGCGTGGGCTTTGACCAACTGCTTATTGTTGAGCCGCCGATGCGACCGGACGTTGATTTTAGTTACCGAATTTTTAACACCGATGGCACCGAGGTTGAGCAGTGCGGTAATGGCGCGCGCTGTTTTGCCCGTTTTGTGCAAGCTCGAAAACTGTCTTTTAAGCAGCGCCTTCGGGTAGAAACGGCAAGCGGGATTATCTCGTTAAGCACCGACCGCTACGGCTGGGTTGAGGTGGATATGGGAAAACCCAAATTTGAGCCGGACGAGATTCCCTTTACCCCAAAAGCCATTACCAAAATTCAAAACGCCTATCATTTGGACGTTGCCGGAACGCCGGTTCAGCTGTTTGTTGCTAATATGGGCAATCCGCATGCGGTGATTAAAGTCGATGACGTGTTGGCTGCCGATGTGAAAACGCTTGGCAAAGCTATTGAATCGCATCCGGCGTTTCCTGAGCGCGTGAACGTCGGCTTTATGCAAGTGATGAATCAGCGTCATATTCGCCTGCGCGTTTATGAGCGCGGCGTTGGCGAAACCCAAGCTTGCGGAACGGGCGCTTGCGCGGCGGTTGCGGTTGGTGTTCGTGAAGGCTGGCTTGATGAAGGCGAGGATATTCGCGCTCAGCTTTATGGTGGCAGCATGATTGTGCGTTGGCAGCAAGGTTATCCGGTGATGATGACCGGTCCTACCGCGTTTGTTTACGAAGGCGTGTTCAGCCCCGACGGTTTGATGGCGCAAGCTGGAATCAAACCCGTTGACGCCAGTTAAACCGCGCGAACGCTAAACTGCTATGAGCAAAAATAATGCCAGCACTGAGCAACCTTTTACTGAAAATCCGCCTTTGACGATGTTAAAAGCCGTTGAAGATTGGCTTAAAGTACTGACCATTCAGCGCCATTCCAAGCATACCGTTTTGGCGTATCGTTCGGCGCTAAAACGGTTGGCGGCGTTTTTGGTGACAAAAAACCTTGCTTGGTCGCAGCTTGATAAGCGGCAACTGTCGCAATTTGTTGCCAAGCGCTTAGAGGTTGACGGTCTTGCCATCAGCAGCGTTCAGCAAGAGTTATCCGCCATTCGCCATTTTTACGATTGGCTGTTAAAAAATGGCAAAGTTTTGGTCAATCCTGCCGCGCATTATCAAATCAAACGGCAATCAAGACCGCTGCCTGCGATTGCCGATATTGATTTAATCAGCCAATTGCTTGACCAATCCGCGCCTGACGACCCCAAGCAAGCAGCGCTTTGGTCGCGCGATTTGGCAATGCTGGAGCTGCTTTATAGCAGTGGGCTTCGGGTTGGCGAGTTGGTGGCGCTTGATTTGGCAGATTTGGAGTTGAGCAGTTGCCAAGTTCGGGTGACCGGAAAAGGCAATAAAACGCGCCTCGTTCCGGTCGGTCGCCGCGCCATTATGGCGATTAAAGATTACCTGAATCACCGCGCAATTTGGCTTAACAGCAATGAGCCAGCATTATTTATCAGCCAAAAATTGGGTGGTCGGCTGACCACAAGAACCGTTCAAAACCGCGTAAAGCTTGCCGCAAGCCGCGCCGGAATTGCTCAAAACTTGCATCCGCATTTGTTACGGCACTGCTTTGCCTCGCATTTGCTGTCAGAAAGTGGCGATTTGCGCGCCGTTCAAGAGCTGCTAGGTCACAGCGACATCAGCACCACTCAGGTTTATACCCACGTTGATTTTGCCAAATTGACCCAAGTTTATGATAACGCGCATCCGCGAGCGGCAAAAAAGCCAAACAATGCTCAAAGCAATGCTCAAACTAGGGCTCAAAGCAAGCTTAAGCCAAGCGATGACAGTTAAAAATAGGCAGATTTTGCCGACCTTCATTTTGCGCCTTCAAATCAAGCGTTGCCGTAACTAAGGCAAAGCCATCTTTTATTTGCCCATCACTAAGCGCGCTGTGCTCATATTGCGCCACCATTTCGCCTTTAAAGTTGCTAATGCCCGCATGACCCCAAGTTTGCCGAGGGCTTCCGGATTTATACTGATGCTCACCGCCTTGAGCTGCCCCAACGACCATACACTGACTGTCAATGGCGCGCGCTTTTAAGAGCAGCGACCAATGCGCTTGCCCCGTTAAATAAGTAAATGCTGACGGCGCGGTTAACATCTCCGCCCCCGACTGCCGCAATCTTTGCGAGAGCGCCGGAAAGCGCAAATCAAAGCAAACCATCATTCCAAGCCAAAACGTACCGTTATCGGTAACAATGGGCGCTATCACCATTTTATCCCCTGCCTCAAACGTTGCCGCTTCATCATAGCGACCTTGCTTGTCGCCAACGGTGGCGGTAAATAAATGGATTTTGTCGTAGCGCGCCACCTGACTGCCATCGGGCGCAATCAGCTGACTGACTTGGCGCAATTTGCCGTCAGCAACGCGGCTACCATCAGGGCGATATGGGCAAGGCAGCGTTCCGGCAAGCACATGAATGCCGCTGTCTTTAGCAAATCCTGCAATGGTACTTGATAGCTCATCAAAGCGCTCGGCAGTGGCAGGCTGCTCGCCCATACTACAGCAGTTTTCAGGCAGTACCACGAATTGCGCGCCATTTGATTTTGCTTTAATAATGGCGTTTTCAATAATTTTTAAATTGCCATCAATGTCTTGTTGGCTGTTCATTTGCACTGCCGCAACGTTTAAGGTCGTCATGTTAGCTTCCGTTTTGAGTTTTTAGTTTTAAATCATTATAAAAAGGGGTAATCAATTGGCTTTAGTTTAAAGTAAAGGCTCGGTGAGCGTTAGTCAAACTTTGCCAAAACAAGACTGGAATAATTTTTAATTGGATAATGGGCAAAGCTGACCTTTTTTCGTCAAAAAATGCTATTGTCGTCTTTATTCAAAGTTATGTTACCGCTTTATTAACCATTTAGTTTTGATAAACCCTTATTTTAAAAAATCGGAGGATTGCGACCAATCATGAGTATGTCGTTCGGATTGACCGCCACCTTATCGACCTCGCAAAAGCTGACCCCGCAGATGCAGCAAGCCATCAAATTGCTGCAATTATCCAGCCTTGAGCTTGAAGCGGAAGTCCAAGCCAAGCTTGAAAGCAATCCGCTGCTTGAGCGCGTTGAGGAGAGCGACGACAGCCCTTTAGATGAGCGCCAAAGCGGTGAGGAGACCACCTCGCTTGAGCAGTGGAACTTGCAATCAGACTCGTTTAATACAAGCAGCTCCCAAAAGGACACATCGCTTGCAGGCGGTGAAGATAGTTTTGACGGCAATTTTGATAACAGTTTTGATGGCAGCAACACCGCTGATTTAGATGTGACGAGCTTTGATTTTTCAGGCAATTTTGAGGACTCAAGCTTTGAGGACAGCTTTGATAATACAGGTTTGGAAAATAATTATATCGGCGGCGCGCCGAGCGATTTTGATGAACTTGACGATTATCAAGGCGCAACAAGCAGCAGCATTCAAGATTATGTTCGCTGGCAGCTGAATTTTAAGCGCTTATCGGCAAGTGATTTGTTGGTGGCAGATTATTTAATCGATGCCATGAGCGATGAGGGCTTTATTGAGCTTGATTTGGCAGAGCTTGAGCAGAGCTTTGATATTATGGCAAGTTTTTATCAATGGGACGACAGCATTGATGGTGATGACATCAAAACGGTGCTAAAAATCATTCAATCTTGCGACCCTGTTGGCGTGGGCGCTCGCGATTTGGGCGAGTGCTTGTTATTGCAGCTCAATAAGCTGGACCCTGACACCGAATTTATCAACGCTGCCAAAGCGGTACTGTTTGCCCGTGAGTATTTAATCAGTAATAATATCAAAGCGTTAATGGATGCCACAGGGCTTACAATTGATGACCTCACCCAAGCCATTAGTCTTTTAAGGCAGCTTGACCCTGCGCCGGGTCTTAGCTACCAAAGCCAAAATAAAAGCGTGGATACTAGCCCTGAGAGCTATGATATTCCTGATGTTTTGGTAAGCGTTGCCAAAACAAAAGAGGGATTGGAGGGTGGCTTTGGCTGGCACGTTCGCCTCAATCCCGACACCTTGCCCAAACTTAAAATCAATCAAGAGTACGCAAGCTTGGTCAAGCATGGCGACCAAAGCCCTGATAACCAATATCTACGCGAAAACCTTGTCGATGCCAGACTGTTTATCCGCAGCATTGAGGAGCGCAACCAAAACCTATTAAAAGTTGCTACCAGCATCGTTCGCCGTCAGCAGGCCTTTTTGCAAAAAGGCGCAACCGCCATGCAGCCCTTGATTTTAAAGGACATTGCCGAAGAGGTTGAGCTTCACGAGTCCACCGTATCACGGCTTACCACCAGTAAAACCATGCTCACCCCGCAAGGCTTATTTTCACTCAAGCACTTTTTTTCCTCGCACGTCAGCAGCAATGAGGGCGATGTGTCCTCGACCGCCATTAGTGCGATGATTAAAAAGATGATTGATGAAGAAAATCCCAAAAAACCGCTGTCCGACAGTAAAATCCAAGCCAAGCTGTTGGCTGATGGCATTGATATTGCGCGGCGAACCGTTGCCAAATACCGAGAAGCCATGAATATTGGTTCCTCAACGCAGCGCAAGCAAAAGTTTTAGTTACAAGAAATCTAAGCGAAGTGAATCTTTGTGACTTACTAAAAAATAAAAATTTCTGATTATATAGAGTATAGAAAAAATGGCTAGCAATTTTTACAATTAATTACACAAATATGGCTTGTCAGTGCCGCCGATTCATGACAAATTATAGGTACATCGAAAGCAAATTTAACAACAGCTGCTAAGCAACTGGACTTTCGATGCGGTCAAATGACGAATAACTATAACTAAGCATATCCCAACGTCATTTGTTAACAGTCAGTTTTAATTAACTGTACAACTAGAAGGATAAGTCTATGAATATTTCTATCAGTGGTCACCATATCAGCGTTACTGAAGCGATGGACAATGTGATTCGTGAAAAACTTGCGAAAATTGAGCGTCATTTTGACCAAATTCAAAGTATCCAAGTTATCCTATCCTTAGATAATAATGGCGCCAGTAAGTGCCACAAGGCTGAAGCCATCATGCGAGTTTCAGGTCAAGAAATGTTTGTGCAAGCCCTTGACGATGACATGTATAAAGCCATTGGCGAGATGACAGAAAAGCTTGACCGTCAAGTTCGCAAATACAAAACCAAGCAAGAGCGCAAAAAGATTCAAGGTGCAGGTCGTGATGCCCGCTATGATGACTTGGATGATGAAGTTGACGAGGCAGTTTGACTGCTCAGCGTTTAATTGATAATCGACAAATGATAAGGAAACGACGAATTAAAAATTAAAAAAAGAGTAAAAGTAGCAAGTAGGCAATTCGGTTTTTGAGAAAAACTGATAATAATTAAAAAAAATAATAATAAAAAGCAGGAATCAAAAAGAATTGCCTTAAAAAAGACCTCAATGTTTTGTTGAGGTCTTTTTTATAAAAAATAGATGATAATTCAGCCAATTTTAGAATTAACCGCCACCAACGGCTTGAACCACTTCAATCTTCATGCCATCGGTAATTTTAAGCTCAGGAAGTTCACTTTTAGGAACGATATTGCCGTTAATCTCAACCGCAAAGCGACCAACGCTTAGCCCAAGCTCATTCAGAACCAATTGCACGGTTTGATGTGTTGTTTGCATTAATTTGCCATTGACAGTAATTGTGGTCATAAAAAATCCTTCCTTAAGTTACTGCTAGAGTTATTTTAGGTTGAATAAGCCCGAAAAAAGCAGCTCATCATAGCTGCTATGGTAGCATTAACGTTGAAAAAGGCTAGCGCAAACTGGCATTTGCCAACCGAGCCGCGCTGAACGCCAGCCAAAGCCAGCCGCAAATCATTAACACGCCGCCAATCGGCGTAATTGCCCCGAACCAACGCGGTGCACCAAGCGCCATCGCAAATAAACTTCCGGCAAAGATAATCACCCCAATTTGAATCAGCCAAACGCTACTTTTGGTCGCAAGATTAAGCTTAATTAATAGCCCAACGACCAACAGCCCCAAGGCATGAATCAGCAAATATAGCGTTGCCGTTTGCCACCAAGCCAACTGCTCAGGGCTTGCCACGCGCTTTAAGCCATGAGCGCCGAACGCGCCAAGCCCGACAGCAATGGCAAGGTTAATGGCAGCTATGCTAATCCAATTGAGCATCTTGAATCGTTTCTCCTAATTTTTACCCAAGCGTCTTTAGCTGCGCTTATTGAATGTCATCAGGAAGAATCACGCTATCAATGGTCATGGCATCGCGGATTTTGTCCATGGCATTTTTTTCAATCTGCCGGACGCGCTCGGCGGAAATGGAATAAACCGCGGCAAGCTCATGAAGCGTTGATTTTTGCTCGGTCAGCCAGCGCTGCTCAACGATGTCGCGGGCGCGGTCATCGAGCGTTTCCATGGCGGCAAGGAGCGCGGAGGAGTTATTTTCTTCCCAATCGGACTCCTCAACCATTTCAGCAGGGTCAACGCCATCTTCTAAAAACAACTGCGGGGCGTAGCGACCGTCATCGTCATCGCTTGATTGCGTTTCAAACGAGGCATCATAAGACGTCAATCGTGATTCCATTTCTAAAACTTGCTTTCGGGTGACGTTTAGGTCTTTGGCGATGGCGTCGGCTTCTTCAAGCGTTAATTGGTTGTTGGTTTTTTTCAGGCTGCGCAGGTTAAAAAACAGCTTTCGGTGCGCTTTGGTGGTGGCAACTTTGACAATCCGCCAGTTGCGAATGACAAACTCGTGAATCTCCGCTTTAATCCAATGCACCGCAAACGACACCAAGCGGACGCCCTTATTGGGGTCAAAGCGCTTGACCGCTTTCATCAAGCCCAAATTGCCCTCTTGGATTAAGTCTGCTTGTGGCAAGCCATAGCCTGAATAACTGCGTGCAATGTGAATGACAAAGCGCAAATGCGACATCACTAGCAGGCGCGCGGCTTCGACATCGCCTTCATCATAGTAGCGGTGGGCAAGCTCTTGCTCTTGCGTTGGCGTCAAAATGGGGATTTGATGAACGGTGTTGATATAAGCGCCAAGATTGACCCCAGGAGCGGACAAATGCGTCGGCATTGCCGGAACCAAATCACGAGTCCGCGTGTCCTCAAAGGTACTGGCATCGTACGGCGGTCGCTCGGCAGCAGCTTTTAGCGCCGCTTTACGGTCGGCGTTTTTTTGAGCTTTTGATGATTTCAGCGGTTTTTTTGGAATAAAGTCGTCGTCTGCTTCTGAATCCTCATGAAAATCGTCGTCTAAATTTGCTTCTAAATCTAGCTCGTCAAAATCTTCAATGTCCAAATCATCAATGCTTTCAATATCCGCATCATCCAAATCTAACGCATCAAAATCCTCAATATCGTCAGCTAAGTCATCGTCTAAGCGGTGATTTAAATCCTCAATGTCATGATTATCATTTTGCAAAGGGGTATTTCGGCTTTTTGATTGCCGATTTTTATTATTTTGCTTATTATTTTTTTGATTTTGCGTTGTCATCGCCGAGTCCGTCGCCATGGTATTGACCTTTAATTATAAGGAATTGAGCAGTTAGGGTGATGAAAAAAACTTATTATAGTTATTGTAATGGATAGCAGCGCTTAGTTGCTATCGGTTTTGGTAATGATGAAGTGAAATATTGTAGCGCTTGCGCCGTCCTGAGCCGTCTTTTGCGCCAAAGTCAGCGTAAGTTCAGGCGACTGCTGGCAAAACGCACGAATATCCGCTTGCGAGTTTGGGTCGGTGGCAACGGTATAAAGCGCCTCATTGGGCTGAACATGGCGCAGGGCAACTTTGGTTTTAAGCAGCGGCATCGGGCAGGGCAGACCGCGACCATCGACCCACTGGCGGATTAAAAGCGGCGTTGAAGTTGCTTTGGCAAAATCTTCTTTAGGCAATTGGCTAAAAAAGTCCTCAATCAGCGCCTGCTCAGTGGCAGAAATAGTATCGCTAAAAGCAATCGCTAAGTTATTTTTTGGCAAATCTTGTGACATGAAACCTCCTTTTGAAAATAAGTTTTTAAAGTAAAAAAGTAAGCAAATCCAAATTAGGGCAGTTAAAACCCAATCAATGTTGCCCAAAAGTGACGCAAATCAAGGGATTAGTAGCGGCAATGATTTGGCAGTTGACGAACACCGCGCAAGCTTTTACTATCGAAAATAATAGCACAATCTGCCGTTAACGCTCCATGTTGGCAAGCTGGCAAAGGTTAGGGTACATTTTTGAAAACTGACTTGAACACTCATCAGCAAGGGCTGTTGGCAAAACTTTTGGGATTGGGCTTAATTTTTATAAGCTTGCCAAGCTTTGCTGCTCCGATAACCAATTTTTCCAAAGACAGTTTTAGCCACTCAAGCTTTGGCAAGACTTCCGCCAGTAACGCGTTTTTGACCAATTCGGTGCCGTTTTCTTTGAACAGTTCGGCAAATAGTTTATCAAGCAATTCATCAAGCAATTTATCAAGCAAAGCGCTTAATTTGCCCAACATTGAAGGTCAAGGGATAAGCTTTGCCGACCAGTATCAAAATAAGCAGCTTGGCGAGTGGGCGCTACAAAACTTAAACGGTCGCGCTAAAATGCTGAGCGAACCTTGGATTCAAGAAACCATCAAGGCGATGACAGGGCGGCTCAACGCGCAAGCTCGTCGGCAAGCGCTTCTTGATGTGGTCATTATCGACAGTCCGAGCATCAATGCGTTTGCTGCCCCTGGCGGGGTGATTGGGATTAATAGCGGAACGGTGCTGGCAGCAAGCAGCATGGATGAGCTGGCAAGCGTGGTGGCTCATGAGGTGGCGCACATCAGTCAGCGCCACTATGAGCATAGCATGACTGAAAAAAGACAAGCCATGCTCATGCAAGTTGGGGGAATGCTTGCAGCAATCGCCGCATCAAGTATCGATGGCGATGCGGCAGCGGCAGTCATGATGGGAAGCCAAACGGCAGCGATGAACAGCACGATGGCGTTTAGCCGAAGTAATGAGCGTGAGGCCGATCGCGTTGGGATGCAAATCATGAACCAAGCGGGCTTCGATGCTCGCGCCATGCCACGATTTTTTGCAACGATGAATCAGCAAAGCTTGCTTAATCAATCTGATTACCGCTTTTTACCAAGCTTTGTGCGCTCGCATCCGCAAAGTCATGAGCGCCTAAGCGATGCCCAAAGCCGCGCTCAGCAGTATCCGCTGTTGTCGTTATTGCAGCAAAAACGCCACCAAGCGCTGTTTGATTTGCTGTATTGGCAGGTGCAAATCAGCAGCAATAAAGCCACCCAACCCCTGCTGACGGCTGCCGCCAAATCAAGTCTTGGCGCGAAGCTTGCTTTAGCCAGCTTTCTTGGTCAAAATCAGCGCTTTGATGAGGCAGGCAAAGTCTTAAACGAGCTGCAATCTTCACCGCAAGCGGTTAAGCAGTCGCTTGAGCCGCTGTTGACCATCACCCAAAGTCAGCTGCTTGCCGAGCAAAACCAGTGGTCAAAAGCGGCGGCTGTGCTCAAAAGTCAGCAAGTGCTCTACCCTGAGCGCCGCGATTTGCGCTTGTATTTGGCAAAAGCCTTGACCCAAAGTGGTTATCCTGAGGAGGCGCAACTCTTGCTGCAACCGCTGGTTCAGCAGCAGCCAAGTGACATTGCCGCTTGGCAAGAATTGCAGCGCGCAAGTGAAACCCTTGCCAAAAAAGCAGTAACCCGCGACCAAAAAAATATCGCCACCATCAACGCCCTTCGCTACCGCAGTATGGATGAGCTTTGGCGCGGTCGTTATGAGGCGGCGCTCACCTCGCTTGAGCAAGCAAAAACGCAAATTTTGCAATTAAGCTCGCCCTCAAGCCGCGCGCCGCTTAGCGCCAAAGTGCAAAGCGACATTAAACAAGTCAAAGCTGCTAAAGACTTTAAACCTTAATTTCAAACATCGGTTTTAAATATTGGCTTTAAATTTAAAAACTGACTTGGATTAACCTTGAAGCGCTTGCTTGACCAGTTTTGAAATAAGCGCAGGGTCAGCGCGCCCAGCAGTTTTGGCTTTAAGGGCGCCCATCACCGCGCCCATATCGCGCATTGAGGTCGCATTTTGCGCTTGGATTTCTTCATTCACTAAACTGGCAAGCTCAGCGTCATCCATTTGCGAGGGCATAAACTCGTTAATGATATCGACTTCAAATTGCTCTTTTTTTGCCAAATCCTCACGGTTGTTTTCGGTAAAAATGGCAAGCGACTCTTGGCGCTGCTTAAGCTGTTTTTGCAACACCTCTAACACGCCTTCGTCATCAAGCTCAGTTTGGCGGTCAATTTCAATTTGTTTAATGACCGCTTGAACGTTACGAAGCACTTTAACGCGCTCTAAATCATGCGCTTTCATGGAGGATTTGACATTGTCGGTCAGGGCTTGTTTTATTGAGCTCATTGTTATTCCTTAAGTGGTTAGTCAATCTAATGGCAAAAATTTTAGCATAAAAAACGCCACTGAATCTTAAGATAACAGTGGCGTTTTGTTCCGCAGCGGCTTAAATACTAAGCCTTGGCAACTGACTGATTAACAATTAGTAGTTGCGAGTGGTGCGGATGGTTTCACGCTGAAGTTTTTTCTTGTAACGCTTAACCGCAGCCGCTTTTTTACGCTTACGCTCTTGAGTTGGTTTTTCATAAAACTCACGCTTACGAACGTCAGATAAGACGCCCGCTTTTTCACAAGCACGCTTGAAGCGGCGGATAGCGATATCAACGGGTTCGTTTTCTTTAACCTTAACTGCAGGCATGAAGACTCCTTAATTTGATGAGAGGGTGGCATAAGCTTGGCTGTATAATCGTAGTTAGCTGCAACCTCTCAATCATTGCAGTCATCAGCTCAAACTTGGATAAGTTTGTTTCATTCAGAAACAAGGTCACGTATTTTAAGTAAAATTATGAATAAAGTCAAAGTCTTTTGCCAAAATTTGCAAGTCAGATTATAAGTTCTGGCACTAAATACTCGTTATTATAATAGTCATTTAAATGAACAAGTTATAAACTTTGAAAATGTTAATTCAATTTTGTCAAGATAAGATTACTAATTAAACAAGGGCATTAACACAGTTTCATAAAAAAATTATCGGCGCTATACCGATTGCCTATAACTTTATGCTATCATTATTTTTGCTTAATAATCGTCTCGTTTATTGTTGGCATAGGTGCAAGCCTGTCGCTTAAGGAATTTTGAATGAAATCATCAATTGTTAATATCAGCCTAAATTCTGCTGCAAAACGAAGCGTTCAAGCAGCGTTAATGACGGCATTAATTGCTTCGGGGCTAAGCCTAAGTGCTTGTAGTAGCAAAGACAAAGCAGAAACAGACTCTGATGAGGTGATGGCAGTTGACCGCGTGAACGAAGCTGAAGACATCGCTCAAGCCAATGCCCCTGAAGCCGAAGAATTAAGCTTTGAAAATAACGCAGGCGTTGGTTCAGCTGATACCGCAGAAGCTGAGGGCGATACGGCAACGGATGGTGCTGAGACGTCAGAAGTTAAAAGCGCAGATGGCGAAGCTAAAGCCAATGGTATGGATGACGCTAAAGAGGCAAGTGCTGGCGATATGAGCACAGGGGACGCCACCGAAACAGACCCTAATGCTGCCACCGCTAATAACAGTGAAGCTCAGCCGGCACCAACGTCAAAATAACTGCTTAGTTAAAAATAAATTATGTTAAGCAAGTTATAAAAAGCAAGTTATAAAAAAAATTATTATTGTTAAATAAAAAGGCGGCTTACTACGCTTATCAATGATGAGCCGCTAAGTTTTCATCTTATCTGCCGTCCTTGGGCATTGATTGATGCGTTATCGGGTTTGATATGTCTTTTTATCAGCCGTTAGCGGTTGTAATGGTTACCTATTTAGTTTTAAAAATTGCTTGCTTAAGCTTATTTTAAATAAGTGACCTAAGTAAGTCTTAAAGTCGCAACTTTATTTTGAATTTTTATGGTTAAGCGTTTGGCTTTAACTGTTTTGATGAAAATATAAGCGCGCAAACGTTACCTTTTTTACCTTTATCCCTCGACCTAACTGGCAAAGGAATGACCCTCATGAGTTTATCTACCTTTAAAAAATTAAGCTATTCAGCTGTTTTGTTTGGCGCGGCTTTAAGCCTTGGTGCTTGTAGCGACAAAAAAGCGGAAGAAGTTCCTGCTGACACGGACACTGTGGTTGTTGAGCCTGCAGTTGTTGAAGAAGCGCCTGCTGAAACTGAAGCTCCTGTTGAAGAACCCGCAGCTGAAGCTGAAGCCCCTGCCGAAGCCGACGCTCCTGCTGAAGAAACCGCTGAAGCGCCTGCAGAAACTGCTGATGCTGACGTTGTTCTTGCCGCTGACACTGGCGAAAAATTGTATGAAAAACAATGCCAAGCTTGTCATGCCACTGGTCTGCTAAATGCGCCGAAATTTGGCGACAAAGCCGCTTGGGCACCGCACATTGCTAAAGGCAAAGACGTGTTGTATGAGCACGCTTCAAAAGGCTTTAACCAAATGCCAGCTCAAGCGGTTAACGGCGTTTCAGAAGCTGAAGTTCATGCCGCGGTTGACTATATGGTTTCTAAAGCAAGCTAAGCCATCAATCAGCCGTTAAGCTGAATATTATATTGAATTGAAATTGATATAAATTGCCGCCATTGTGGTTCATAATGGCGGTTTTTTAATGGCTTTTTAAAGCCTTTTTATTTAGGCAAGGCAAGGTTATGAAAGTATTAGGACTTGAGACGTCGTGTGATGAAACGGGACTGGCGATTTTTGACAGCGAGCAGATGGCAAACGCGAATCAAGGTCTGGTCGGTCAGGTGCTGTACTCGCAAATTGAGCTTCATGCGCTTTATGGTGGCGTCGTCCCTGAGCTTGCCAGTCGCGACCATATCCGAAAGCTGGTGCCGCTATTGAACGAATTGCTTGAGCAGTGCCAACTGAGCAAAAACGACATCGATGCCATTGCCTATACCAAAGGGCCGGGCTTGATTGGCGCGCTGATGACCGGAGCGTTATTTGGGCGAAGTCTTGCGTTTGGTCTTGGCATTCCGGCGATTGGCATTCATCATATGGAAGGTCATTTACTGGCGCCGCTAATGAGCCAACAGCCGCCACAATTTCCGTTTGTCTCTTTGCTGGTGTCCGGCGGTCACACGCAGCTGATTGCCGCTTTTGGCGTTGGCGAGTACGAAATCTTAGGCGAGTCGATTGATGATGCGGCAGGCGAGTGCTTTGATAAAGCCGCGAAAATGCTTAATTTGCCCTATCCTGGGGGGCCAAACATTGCCAAACTTGCCGAAACTGGCAACCCAAACGCTTTTGATTTGCCAAGACCGATGCTGCATCGCGGTCTTGATTTTTCATTTAGTGGGATGAAAACGGCAGTTCATAACTTGATTAAAGACACTGAGGGCAGCCAAGATAATCCGCAAGTCCGCGCTGATATCGCCGCAAGCTTTCAATATGCGGTCGTTGATACCTTGGTCAAAAAATGCGTCAAAGCGCTAAAACAAGTGAACATGAAACGCTTGGTGATTGCTGGCGGCGTGAGTGCCAATACCGAACTTCGGCAATCGCTTGAAGCTGCTCTTGCTAAAATCGGCGCTCAAGTGTTTTACGCGCCGCCTGAGCTTTGCACCGATAATGGTGCGATGATTGCCTTTGCTGGATTTCAGCGCTTAAATGCCGGTCAAACCGATGATTTGGCGGTCAGCTGCATTCCGCGCTGGCCGATGAGCGAGCTGCCACCGATTGCTGAAAATCGCTAACTTTTTAGAATATCGCAAAAAAGATAAAAGGATATCATCATGCAATGGCTTGCTATCGGTTTCGGCGCGGCATTTGGCGCTTGCCTTCGCGCTTGGTTATCGCGATTTAACCTGCTTCACGATTGGATTCCCTTTGGAACGCTATTTGCCAATATTTTGGGCGGGCTGCTGATTGGTGGCGCCATTCTTTGGTTTGAGCAGTTTGGGGCAAACTTATCGCCCAATATTAAGCTGATGGTCATCACCGGATTTTTGGGCGCATTGACCACATTTAGCACCTTTAGCGCGGAAGTTTTTTCTTTGATGAATGATGGTCGGCTGCTGGCAGGATTGCTGTTGGTGGCAATGCACGTGGGCTTAACTTTGATTGCCACCGCCGTTGGTTTTTATGTCGTAAAAATGGCGCTAAATTTGGGTTAAGCTTATTGGAGTTGTCGAAAGTTTTTGCCGTTTAAATGACCGGCTTTACCAAGTTATCAAGCAATGCTGAAAACCCTTGCATATACGCCAAATTTTGGCTTGCCGTTCGCGTTGCCGCATACAGCTGACAATAAACGCCGCTGCCAAGCGGTCGCGACACCACCCAACCTTTTTTTTCATAATCGGCAACGACCCAATCGGGCAAAGCTGCCACCCCGCGCTCGCTTGCCACCAGCTGAATGAGCATGGCGGTCAGCTCAGTGGTTCGGATTTTTGCAAAGCTTACATTGGCAGGCGCCATAAAGTTGGCAATGATGTCAAGGCGCTTGGCTTCAACGGGATAAGCAATCAATACTTCATTAACCAAATCGGCAGGTGAAATGGTGGCAAGGTTTGCCAATTCATGGGTTGGTGAGATGACCAATCGGCTTTCATACTCAAATAGCGGTTGATAGCTGATGCCCTCAATCGGTAAATTGCTTGTGGTAATCAGCAAATCAATGTCGCCTTCCATCAATAAATGATGCGGCTCAGGCTCAAAGCCGGTGGCAAAATCAAGCTCAACATCCGCCCAATCGCGGCGATAGCGGTTTAAAATGGGCATCAGCCAATCAAAGCAGCTGTGGCATTCTGACGCCAATCGCAGCCGCCCTGCTTGACCGTGAGCTAAGCGCTTAAGGTTGGTTTTGGTTCGGGTGACTTGCGGTAAAATGCTGTCGGCAAGCGCAAGGACGATTTTGCCGGCAGGGGTAAAGGTCAGCGGTCGCGACCGCCGGTTCACAAGGGTAATGTCATAATAATTTTCAAGCTCTTTTAACTGATGCGATACGGCGGAGGCAGTCACGTGAAGCTCATCAGCGGCAGCCGCTAGCGAGCCATGCGCCCGAAGTGCGCTCAAGGTTTTTAAATGACGAAGCTCAAGCATACATTGACCCGACTTTTATCATGAAATTAATTCATTATAATTTATAACATCAATAATTTCACTCAATTTTATAAAAATTAGCGCTTTCGCAGTAGCAATTGAGAGATGATGACTAAAACCAAAGACGCGGCAAGTAAAATCGTCCCAATGGCATTGACTTCAGGTTTAAGACCAACCCGAACCATCGAATAAATCCGCAGCGGTAAAATCTCAAAACTTGGGCCGGTAACAAAGGTCGATACCACCACGTCATCAAGCGATAAGGTAAAGGCAAGCAGCCAACCTGCCATCACTGCCGGAAAAATCACCGGAATCAGCACCGTTTTTATCATGGTAAATTCGCTCGCGCCCAAATCGCGAGCCGCTTCTAATAACCGTTCATCAAGGCTTGAAAGGCGCGCGAAAACGGTAATCACCACAAACGGCAAGCAAAACGTGATATGCGATAGCAGCAACGACACAAAGCCCAATTGCAGCCCAATCAATAAAAACAGCACCAAAAGCGAAATGGCAAGGACGATTTCAGGCGACATCATCAGTACAAACAGCAGTCCGCTGAGTAAGCCTTTGCCGCGAAAATCGTAGCGATGCAGGGCAAGGGCGGTCAGCGTCCCAATTAAGGTGGATAAAGTTGCGGCAATTAACCCTAAAATGATGGAATGCCAAAACGCATCGAGCATGGCTTGGTTGCGAAATAGCGACTCATACCATGTTAGACTAAAGCCGCCCCAATGATAGCCAACTTTGGACTTATTAAACGACATCACCACCAAAACGATGATGGGCAAATACAAGAGCGCGTAAATAAGGGTCAAGTAGCTTTTGGATAACAAACTGCCCAAGCGCTTTTTTGAGTTAACGGTTGCCATTATGCCACCTCGTTAAAGTCAGTTTTGCCGATGCGCTTGCTGCTGGCGCGATACGCCCAAAGTAAAATTGCCATTGCAAGGGTTAAGAGCACACTTGCCGCCGCCCCAAAAGGCCAGTCTCTGGCATCTAAAAATTGATTTTTAATGATATTTCCTACGAGCAAATTGCGCGAGCCGCCCAAAATATCAGCCACGTAAAACATTCCCATAGCCGGAAGCAGCACCAAAAGTACCCCCGAAATAATCCCCGGTGTGGTCAAGGGCAGCACCACATGCCAAAAGGTTTGCGATTTGGTGGCGCCCAAATCTTGTGACGCCAGCAGCATATCCTCGCGCAAATCCGTAAATACGGCATAAAGCGGCAGTACCATAAATGGAAATAGTAAATAGGTGAGTCCGGCAATTACCGCACCTTGGGTATATAAAATATCGATGGGATGGCTGATAATGCCAAGTTTTATAAGCAACTGATTGATTAAGCCATTATTGGCAAAAAGAAGTTTAAGCGCGTAAGTCCGAACGAGAGAGTTTGTCCAAAACGGCAAAATCAGCAGCAGCATCAATAGCGGCTGCCAACGCGCGCGAACTTTGGACACCAGCCAAGCAAACGGATAACCAAACAGCAGGCAAATAATGGTGGTAACTCCCGCCATCCAAAGGGAATGAACAAACACCTCAAAATAAAGCGGGTCAATCATCCGAGCGTAGCTGCCAAAATTAACCGGCAAACTGATAAATTCGCTGCTGTCGCGCGTTAAAAAGCTGACGGCAATGACGAGCAGATTAGGAACAAGCGCAAAAATCAGCAGCCAACCCCAAATCAGCCAAAGCGTTGCCGTTCGAAACGGGTTTTTTGTTTTTGCTGAGCGGTTAAACATTGCCATTTATACGCCCCCTGAACTGACCGTTTGCGCGTCAGGCTCTTCTGGCAATACCCATTCCCAGCCATCGACCCAAGACACTTTTACCGCCTCATTCATTTTATAATCAAAGCTTGGGTCGTCTTCATCAAAAAATTCGGACGCTTTGATGATTTGACCGTCTTCAAGCTCAATGATGGAATCCAAGGTACTGCCTTTATAATTGCTTTCAATCACCCGACCAATAATGCCGTTATGCTCAGCGTCATCCATCTCATAAATCCGCAAATCCTCGGGTCGAAGCAGCAAATTAACCGTATCGCCAACCTGAACGGCATTGGCAAATTTGGGTCGGCGCAAGTTGCGCAGCGGCATCGATGCCGATTTTGCTTGGCAGACTTCTACCTCAATTCGACCGTTAGTGACTTTGCCATTTTTGTCCGGCTGATTAGGATAAACGCCGCGAACGATGGCTTTAAATAGGTTGGTTTCGCCGATAAATTTGGCGGTAAATAAGTTGGCAGGGGTTTCATAAATTTGGGTAGGCGTGCCAATTTGCTGAAACTTGCCATTTTTCATTACCGCAATTCGGTCGGACATCGACAGCGCTTCTTCTTGGTCGTGGGTGACGAACACAAAGGTAATGCCAAGCTCGCGCTGAAGGCGTTTCAGCTCCGATTGCATTTGTAGCCGAAGTTTATAATCAAGCGCCGATAAAGGCTCATCAAGCAGCAACAGCTTTGGGCGATTAATCACTGCCCTTGCAATGGCAACGCGCTGCTGCTGACCGCCGGACAACTCTTGTGGTCTGCGATTGGCTAAATGCTCAAGCTGAACCATGGCGAGCATTTCACGAACGCGAGCTTGAATTTCATCTTTGGGCACTTTTTTAAGCTTTAACCCATAAGCCACGTTTTGCGCGACGCTCATGTGCGGGAAAAGCGCGTATTGCTGAAATACGGTGTTCACCGGTCGCTTATCCGCGGACAATCCTGCCATTTGCGCGCCATCTAAATAAATCGCGCCAGCGTCTGGCTGCTCAAACCCAGCAATAAGCCGCAAAAGCGTGGTTTTACCGCAGCCTGAAGGTCCTAACAGCGTTAAAAACTCGCCATGATGAATGGTCAAATTGATGTCGCTTAGCACCTCAACATGGTCATAAACTTTTTTTAAATGCTCAATTTGTAACAGTTCGCCGGTTTTCGGCGGCGCGGCGTTTGATGAAATTTGGGAGTTGGGGTCAGAAAATTGAGTCATAGCAAGTCCTAAAAAGCCGCACCGTCAAATAAGTGATTTTCATTATTATATCAAAGCCTTTTGCCAAAATTACGCAATCGCAAGCGACGTTACGCGCGTTATACCTTAGGTTACAAGGCGCGGCGATTTTGGCGCAAAATAAGCCGGTCACGCTTGAGCGTTGACTTTTATTTGAAAAAAACCGCGGATAAAATTTTGGGGCGTGATGATAGCAAGAAATAAGAATTGATTGAAAATTTTTACGTTTTTTTTATGCGATGTTCGATACAATAATTAGGCTTGCCCAGATTTTGGCAAACTTTTCATTGGCTAACCCCATTTTCATTCAATATAAAAAGGACTCCTCATGTCAGAAGCTTATCAACCCGTTAGCGGCACAGCTGCCCTTGAAATGCTCAAAGAAGGCAATGCGCGTTATGTTGCCAGCCTCAGCTCCACCGACCCCATGAATCAAAAACGCCCTGCTTTAAAAGCTGACCAACACCCGCATGCCATTATTCTTGGCTGCTCGGATGCTCGCGTTCCGGTTGAAATTGTATTTGACCAAGGTTTAGGCGATTTGTTTGTTATTCGTGTGGCGGGAAACGTGGTTGCGCCCTCGCAAATCGGCTCGGTCGAATTTGCCGCTGAAAAGTTCCAAACCCAATTGGTCGTCGTTCTTGGGCACTCTAATTGCGGCGCGGTGACCGCTTGCGTTGAGGCGCTCATCAACCCTGAGCAAAACTATTCGCCAAACTTGCAATCCATCGTTGACCGCATCCGCCCAAGCGTTTACAACCTGCATGAGCTTGCTACCGCCAAAGGTCAAGACGCCGACGCCGATGAGCTCATCGACCGCGCGATTCGCGCTAACGTCCGCATGGCAGTAAGCCAATTAAAGCACGGCTCACGAATTTTGGAAGACTTAACCCAAAGCGGTCAATTGCTGATTGTTGGCGCTGAATATAACCTTAAAACTGGCAAAGTGCGTTTTTTAGATACGTAATGCCAGTGACTCAATATTTAAGTATCTGAAAAACTAAATAACTTGCTACGTCACTTAACAGTCGTTAACCCCCATTAAGGAGCAGCTATGACCGCCAAAACGATAGAGCAACCAAGCCAAAGCGTGATTGTCGATGGGGTCAAACCCATTGCCGGCGCGACTTCAGGATTTACTTTTAACCACACCATGCTTCGGGTCAAGGATCCGGTCAAATCGCTTGAGTTTTACACCGGAATTTTGGGAATGACCCTGCTTTGCGTCAAAAAATTCCCTGAAATGGGCTTTGATTTGTACTTTTTAGCAAAGCTTACGGAGGAGGAGCGCAACAACTTACCAAAAGGTGATGATTTGGCGGTTTTTGCCTTTCGTCAGCGCGGCATCTTGGAATTAACCCACAATTACGGCACCGAAAACCAAAGCGATTTTAGCTATCATGATGGCAACAGCGAGCCGCAAGGCTTTGGTCATATTTGCTTTAGCGTTCCGGATTTGGACGCCGCCGTTGCTTGGTTTGATGCCAATAACGTCAGCTTTAAAAAGCGACCGGAGGAGGGCAAAATGAAGCACATTGCCTTTATCAAAGACGTTGATGACTACTGGATTGAAATTGTGCAAGCGGGATTGATGAATTAATGAGTAATAAAAAACCGCTCTCAAAGACAGCGGTTTTTTTTGGCAATTAAAAAAGGCGTTAAATTTAACCTTTAACTTTAAGTCTTATTTTTCATCGTCATCTTTGACTCTAAAGTCAGTATGACAAGACTTGCACGATTTTCCAAGCTCACCAAAGGCAGGTTTGACGTCGTCCGCGCTTGTTGCGGTTTGTGCCACTTGGTTTAACTGCGCGGCAACTTGCTGAAAGTTTTCAGCTTCCATTTTAAAGTCATCGGTTCTTGCCCAAACTGCCTCGGTAGCATTGCCGACCGCTTCATTACTTTCAAAATGCTGCCACGGATTTTTTGAGTCTTCAGCGATAAATGCCGCTTGCTCTTTAAAATCTGCCGCATCAAAGGTGTTTGGGTGCTTGACCATGCCGCCCATCACTTTCATGGCATCGCCATAGTTTTTCATCATGTCTTGACGCGCTTTGACGTCAGGATGCGGCTTGCTACAAGCGCCAAGCATTAACGCTGCGCCTAATAAGCTGAGAGTAACTGCCGATTTTAGTGAGTTAAATTTTGTCATCATGACTCCTTTTTTGTGGCGATTCACCTAAAAAATGAACGGCTGCGAGGATAAATAAAGGCGAAATTTGCTCAAATAACGGCGCAAAACTTGAGGCTACCGCGACTGACCAGTGAAAAACCTTTAAAACGTAACACCCATTTATAAAAACTAATACCTAAAAACCAATATATAAACAAAGGTCAGCCCGAAAGCTGACCTTAATATCATAAACGATAAACTATTTTATTGGCGAAAATATTTGCTGCATATTGTAAGCAAGAATCAAAGCTACGATTTGCCCTATCATTATACTAATTCAGACTATATCGTCAACTCTATGGATTTTCAACCTTTCAAGCCAAATTAAGCCTCGTTCAGCCAATCGCGCGGCTTTAAATAATAATCGGTCAACTCAAATTCAGGCGAGCCTTGTTCAGGCTCAAAGCGGTACTCCCAAGCCGCAAGCGGCGGCATACTAACCAAAATCGACTCAATGCGACCGTTACTTTGGAGCCCAAACAGCGTTCCACGGTCATAGACGAGGTTATATTCGACGTATCTGCCGCGGCGATACAGCTGAAAATCGCGCTGCTGTTGAGTAAACGGCGTATTTTTGCGCTTTTGAAAAATCGGAATGATACCGTCCAAATAGCCATTGCCAACCGCTTTCATAAAGTCAAAGCAAGTGTCAAAGTCCCAGCCGCGGCTGTCTGTGTTGACATCATCATAAAACAAGCCGCCGATACCGCGCTGCTCATCTCGGTGCTGCAAATAAAAATACTCATCGCACCACTGTTTAAAATCAGGGTAAACACTGTCACCAAACGGCGCGCACAAGTCATGACAAACCTTGTGCCAGTGAACGCAGTCCGCAAGCACCGGATAAAATGGCGTTAAATCAAAGCCGCCGCCAAACCACCAAATTGGGTCTTTGTCCGCGCTTTCAGCAACAAACAGCCGGACGTTGGCGTGGCTGGTGGGCACGTTTGGGTTGGTTGGGTGAATGACCAATGATACGCCAAGGGCTTGGGCGCTGCGACCGGCAATGTCCGGATGACGCGCCGTTGCCGATGGTGGCAAGCTTTTCACATGAATGTGGCTGAACATGACGCCGGCTTTTTCAATGACTTTGCCACCCGATAAAATGCAAGAGCGACCGCCGCCGCCCTCAGGACGCTGCCAATCGTCAGGAACAAAGGTCGCATCGCCGCCGCCGTCTTTTTCCTCGGCTTCTAGCGCTTGGCAAATTCGAGCTTGCAAATCAACCAAAAAGGCGCGAACTTGAGCGATATTTTCTGCCATTTTATCGTTGGTTGGGCTTTGCTCGACGGCATTTGGGGTAGATTCTGGAATGGTCATAGGGGTCAACTTTTTTAATTGGGTTTTGAGTTAAAGCTTTTACGCTATCTTTTAATAGGCTGTCTTTTACTAAGTTATCAAGGTTTTACAAAAATTTTAATAAAAACAGTTATTTATTATCATGAACTTGGGTAAAAATTTCTTTATCAAGCAGATGCCCCATTCGGTCGCGCTTGGTGGCAAGGTAGCTTAAATTCACCTCATTGACGCCGACCAATAATGGCACGCGCTCGGTGACTTCAATGCCGTGGTCAGTGAGATAAGCGACTTTGTCGGGATTGTTGGTAATCAAGCGAACTTTATCAACGCCCACATGGGACAGCATCGCGCCGCACATGTCATAGGTTCGCGCGTCCGCTGGTAAGCCTAGCAGTAAGTTGGCATCAAGAGTGTCATGACCTTGTTCTTGCAGGGCATAAGCGCGGATTTTGTTGGTAAGCCCGATGCCGCGACCTTCTTGACGTAAGTACAAAATCGCGCCAACGCCTTCTTTTTGAATGGCTTTCATCGCGGTATTTAATTGCGAGCCGCAATCGCATTTAAGTGAGCCAAACGCATCGCCGGTTAAGCATTCAGAATGGATTCGCACCAAGGGCGCAGGGGCATGGTCATTGTCGTGGTTATTTATATGGTCATCGCTTTTTGCAATAGGCAGACCTTTGGTGAGCATCACGTGCTCTTGACCGGCGTCATTTTCAAACACATGAATGTCAAACTCGCCATGACACGTGGGCAATTTGGCGCTGGTGATAAAGTGGTAGGTCATGACAATCCTAATTGACAAATGATAAATGGCGATTAAATGACGCTCGATGTTAAACGATATTAAATAAAAAAAGCTAAACCTTGTATAAGGTCGATTTTGCGGCTTTTCAATTGCTGATGTTTAATTGCCATTTTAATAACAAATTTTTGGCAATCTTAGCAACCGCTATGAATAAAGGTGGACTTCCAAGTTTATTTGCCCAAAACCTTTTAAAACCGAAGGTGAATGGCGCAAAATCACATAAAGTTCACATTCAAGCCACGATGTTGTCTGTGATTGTTAAAAAAAAATGCTATTATGCCATACTATTTCAACGGTTACAGTGACAAGCCTGCGCCAAGCGGTTACTTACACCTCAACAGCGCTTTGCCAACTTAAATTTGCTGATGATGGTCAACGGCGTAAGCTTGTCTTGTGAATGGGTAGGTATCGTAGGGTCTATGCAGCAGTCACCTTTTTTACAGTCCAAATTGAACGCCGCGCCGGAATCAGCGCCAAACAGTTACGCCAGTCAAAAGTCGTTTAGCGTCATTCCAAGCGTTCGTCCCGCCACGCCCATTCTTGATACCATCAACGCTCCTGTCGATTTAAAGCGCTTAAGTGTTGCCGAGCTGATTACCTTAACCGATGAGCTTCGCGAGTATTTGCTGTATTCAGCAGGGGTAAGCGGCGGTCATTTTGGCGCCAATTTGGGCGTGATTGAATTGACCGTGGCGCTGCATTATTTATTAAATGCCCCCGATGACCAAATCGTTTGGGACGTGGGTCATCAAGCTTATGCCCATAAAATCTTGACCGGTCGCCGCGAGCAAATCGGCAGCATCCGCGCCAAAGGCGGCTTAACGGCGTTCCCTGAGCGCGCCGAATCTATCTTTGATACCTTTGGCGTGGGGCACTCGTCAACGGCAATTTCAGCAGGGCTTGGCATGAGCTTAGCCCTTCGCTACCAAAACCGACCGCAAACGGTGGCTTGTATCATTGGGGACGGCGCAATGACCGGCGGCATGGCATTTGAAGCCATGAATGATGCCGTTCAGCAAGATGCGGATTTATTGGTCATTTTAAATGACAATGACATGTCAATATCGTGCTCGATTGGTGGCTTTTCGCGGCATTTGGCAAGCCTTTGGGAGTCCGGCTATCAAGTTGATATTGATGACCATGGTCAGCCGGACATCAAGCTGCGCCCTGAAATGCAGGGCTTTGAGCGCCGAGGTCGTCACGGCAAAGCGCGCCCCATTCCCAAAATTGAGGACAACTTATTTAAAGCCATTGGCTTTGCCTATTTTGGCCCTTTTGATGGTCATGATATCCCAGAGCTGCTTCGGGTATTGTCACGAGCAAAGCAAGTTTCAGGCCCTGTTCTCGTTCACGTTTACACCACCAAAGGCAAAGGCTTTTTACCGGCAGAAGCCGACCCCGTTGGCTATCACGCCATTGGCAAATTGGCAGATACGTCGTCAAGCGCGCCAAAATCCGCGCCAAAATTAAAATTTTCAGATGTTTTTGGTCAGTTTTTATGCGACAAAGCTGAGCAAGATGACAAGTTGCTCGCCATCACCCCTGCTATGGAAGAAGGCTCGGGAATGACCGAGTTTGCGCGCAAATTTCCCGAGCGCTTTTTTGATGTGGCAATTGCCGAGCAGCATGCGGTGACGGTTGCTGGTGGCATGGCAACTCAAGGCGCAAAACCCATCGTGGCGATTTATTCGACCTTTTTGCAGCGCGGTTATGACCAGCTGATTCATGATATTGCCTTGCAAAACTTAGACGTGATGTTTGCCATTGACCGCGCAGGGCTTGTTGGTGAGGACGGCGCAACCCATGCTGGCGTGTTTGATTTTGCCTTTTTGCGCTGCGTTCCTAATATGATTATTGCCGCGCCAAAAGATGAAAATGAATGCTATCAGCTGCTCAATACCTGCTACGACTATAAGGGCTGTACCGCCGTTCGTTATCCGCGCGGTAGCGGTATTGGCGCGATAATTCAAAAACCGGCGCAATATTTGGAAGTTGGCAAAGCTGAAATCGAAGCGGTTTTAGGACATGATCGCGCAAAAACTAAGCTTGCCATTTTGGTCTTTGGAACCATGGTCGCAACCGCCCAAACAGCGGCGCAAAACCTTTTTAATGAAAAAACGGTTGATGATAACGACCTTCAAATTTATCTTGTTAATATGCGCTGGGTCAAGCCTTTAGACAGCACCTTAATTGAAGAGCTGCTTACAAAAGACATCACTCATGTTGCCACCGTTGAAGAGCACGTCATCATGGGCGGCGCAGGAAGTGCGGTCAATGAATATTTAATCAATGACTCCGCGCTTTTTGCCAAAAATAAGCCTTTGGTTAAGAACCTTGGTATTCCTGACCATTTTATCCCGCACGGCAGCCAAAGCGAGCAGCGCGCCGCCAGTGGCTTGGATGTATTGGGCATTGAAGCAAGCCTAAAGCAGTTGTTGGCTTAACGGTTTTTATTGGCTTGACGGCTTGAGCTGCTTCAGTAGTTAAAAATTGCTCAGTTTTAATAATTAATCAAAATCAATCATTTATCCTTAAGCGAAATTTGATTACAATAGTGCCAATTTAACGCCTGTTTGCCGCAGGTTTGTATTGT
Organism: Psychrobacter sp. GTC18467; assembly: GCF_055397455.1. NCBI lineage: Bacteria > Pseudomonadati > Pseudomonadota > Gammaproteobacteria > Moraxellales > Moraxellaceae > Psychrobacter > Psychrobacter sp. GTC18467. Next base: position 1,096,811 of record NZ_AP038920.1, on the reverse strand, counting down.
TTTAAAGCTTACCCTTTTGCATTGCCTTTGCGCTTGGTGCGGCGTTAGTTTTTCTTTTTTTATTGTTTATCGTTTATTTTTCACCCAAAAAGGTCAATTATGGAACCGATGGTCGTTATTGCCGCAAGAGCTGCGGAAAAAGTTGGAAATGAGATTTTGCACGCGCACCAAAACCGCCACAAAATCGAGTTGGACATTGAGTCCAAAGGCATCGACGGTTTGGTCACCCAAATCGACCGCTTTAGCGAAGAGCTGACCATTGCCACGTTAAAGGCAAGCTATCCAAACCACTCATTTTTGGGTGAAGAGTTTGGGATGCAAGAAGGGGTTGGCGAGGACGCCGATTGGTGCTGGATTATTGACCCGCTTGATGGCACCAAAAACTTTGTTCACGGCGTTCCGCAATTTTGCGTTTCTATTGCCGTTCAGCACAAAGGCGTCACTCAGCACGGCGTCATTTACGACCCCGTTCGCGATGAGATGTTTTCAGCAAGCCGCGGCAAAGGCGCGCGTTTAAATCAGCGCCGAATCCAAGTCAGCGAGCGCAAAACCATTGATGGCGGACTGTTTACCACAGGGCACCCGCTTGAGCGCCGCCGTAATGGTGAGGTAGTTTCGTATGCCAAAGAGCATTTTGACAGCTTATTAAAGGTGACTGAAGCGGGCGGTCAAATCAGAAGAATGGGTTCTGCGGCGCTTGATTTATGTTACGTTGCGGCAGGTCGCCTTGATGGTTATTTTGAAATGTGCATCAAGCCTTGGGACATTGCCGCAGGCGAATTAATTGTGACCGAGGCTCGCGGCGTGGTCGTTGACCATAAAGGTGCTCACGATGCCATGACCACCGGCTCAATTTTTGCTTGTAATGTTAAATTGCTCAAGCCGTTAATGCAAACGGTCGTTCCGGTTTGGGGCAATGCGGTTTATTAAAGTTTTGAGCATTTAGCAGTGTATTTAGCAAGGTATAACAATCAAAAAAAGCTGGCGCAATCGACCAGCTTTTTTTGTTGCTGTCAGTTTTGCCAAACGTGATTTATCACATCGTTAGCGGATTAAATTCAAGAACGCCTGAGCGTTTATCTTCGCTTAGTTTTTCTAAAACCACCAATTCTTCTTCAATAAGTTTGAGCATATCTTGAACGTGCGGTAGCAATTTGCTGCAAGCCACGATACAAAACTCAATCTTGTCCAAATAAGTGGCAAGGGTGATGTTCATGGCTTGACCGTCCAAAATAATGGACGCCGGATAAAGCGCTTTTAAGGGCGCGCCGTTCCAATACAGCGGCTCTTTGGCGCCAGGGACGTTGGAAATTATCAAGTTAAAGGCTTGTTTTCGCGGAAACATTCCGGTTAACACGTTGATGCCTTCCCAAGCATAAGCCAAAGCGCTGTAATTAATCACTTGGGCTTGGTTCATCCGGCGAAATTTGCGCTTGCCGCTATTCATGCTGCGGTGAATGATGCCGAGCCGTTTTACTGGATTTTCTAGATTTGTGCCTAAATTTGCCAATAAAAACGAGATTTGATTGCCATTGTTGCTGTCATCGCGGCGCAGTGATATGGGCACAAAAGCAATCAGCGGCTTGTTTGGCAGCGCGTTCATTTCAAGCAAATAGCGGCGGATTGCCCCTGAGCAAACGGCTAAAATGACATCGTTGGTGTTGACTTTAAATTCACTGGCAATACTGCGAAAGCGCGCCATGTCATACGACTGCGCGGCAATGCGCCGAGATGCCGAAATGCGCTGATTTAAAATGCTTTTTGGCGCATCAAAGGTGCCGACATAATCGTCAGCGCCATAATGCTTGATATTATCGGCAAGCTCGGTAAATACCGGCTTAATGGTTGAAAGCTGTTCTTTAACGAGTGTCCAAGCTGAGCGCTTGGTTGGCAGCGTTTCAAATTGGTTGCGGTGGCGCGTCATCAACGACCAAACCGGAAGCGTCATTGGTTCAGTTGGCGATTGCGATAAGGACTTTTGAATCAGGCGCATTGCGGCAATGCCATCAACGAGGGAATGATGAATTTTAAAATATAAGGCAAACCGCTCCGGCGCGCCCTCAGATTCTGGAACAATGCCTTCGATAATATGACATTCCCAAAGCGGCATGGCGCGGTCAAGCAATCGGCTGTGCTCTTTGGACACGTACATGAGTAGCTCGCGGATTCGACCGGGGCAAGGCAGGGCGATATGACGAAAATGATGGTCAACATCAAATTCGTCATCTTTTTCCCAAGCCAATAAGTGCTTGAGCACCTGATTAAACGGGAAGCTTGGCGACACCGTTGAGGTTTGCATTTGCTGAACAAGGTCTTGAACAAAGTTGCAGCGGCTGCTATCAAGTGTTTGCTCGGGGAGCTCAAACAAAAACAAGCCGCCAACGTGCATCGGCTGCTTTCGCGACTCTAACAGTAAAAATAACAAATCAACAGCACCAAGCAATCGCATAGCTAATCCTTTGTTAAGTCGCGCCAAATTATGAGGGTAGGCGCGACAATGTCATGTCCAGTTATCTAAATATTTGAATACGGTTAAAACTTGGGCGCGTTTTAAAGCTTACTGGAAAAAATAGCCGGTTTGCGGTGAGCTGGCTTGCGCCATTTTACGCATCGGCATTCGACCTGCTAAAAACGCCTCACGACCTGCCCAAACGGCGTGCTTCATGGCTTGTGCCATTAACACAGGGTCTTTGGCATAAGCAATTGCCGAGTTCATCAAGACGCCATCGCAGCCAAGTTCCATCGCAATCGCCGCATCTGACGCCGTACCAACGCCAGCATCAACCAAAACCGGAACGCTGGCATTTTCAACAATCAAGCTTAACGTGTGGCGGTTAAGCAGCCCAAGCCCTGAGCCAATGAGGCTGCCAAGCGGCATGATGGCAACGCAGCCCATGCTTTCAAGCTCTTTTGCCACGATGGGGTCGTCTGAGGTGTAAACCATCACTTCAAAGCCGTCTTTAATCAGCACTTCAGCGGCTTTTAGGGTTTCGGTGACGTTTGGGTAAAGCGTTTTTTCGTCGCCAAGCACTTCAAGTTTAACCAAATTATGCCCGTCTAACAGCTCGCGTGCAAGCATACAAGTGCGAATGGCGCTATCGGCATCAAAGCAGCCGGCGGTATTGGGTAGAATGGTAAATTCTTTGGGAGAAATCACGTCAAGTAAGTTTGGCTCGTCGCGATTTTGACCGATATTGGTTCGGCGAATGGCAACGGTAACAATCTCTGCGCCCGATGCGTGAATCGCCGCGCCGGTTTCGGTCAAATCTTTATATTTTCCGGTGCCAACAAGCAGCCTTGATGAAAAGGTGCGACTGCCAACTTGAAAGCTGTCTTGAGGGTGAAGGGTTGACGCGAGAGCTTGCGACATAACAAATTTCCTTAAATTGGCGGTCAAAGTTTTGCAAAAAAAGCGCGGCGGCTTGAGCAAAATGCTATTATATCAAAGTCAAAGCGGCAACAGCGCAACCGTTACGCAAGATTACAGCGCATTTTTTTGTGGTTGTTAAGGTTTTATTTTTAAAAGGTTTTTACGGTTTGATAAATCCCAATTTTACCCGCGATTTTGTTTTTAATTAGGTCACCGTTATGCTTCAGCTGCCTTATAGTTTTGCCAAACGCCATCAACTGCTTATCATCGCGAATATTGACCCAAAACCGCCGGTGTTGGTCATCACCAAAGCCACGCCCATGCTGGCAATCAATGAAGCCGTTCGCTATTTGCAGCAGCAAGGGGTCAACACGCCGCCTGAGTTTGATATGATAAGCGTTGATGACTTTGAAGCAAGGCTTGCTGCCGCCTTTGCCGGCAATACGGGCGAGTCGCAGCACATTGCCGCAGGGCTTGAAGACCATCCGGATTTGGACAGCTTGGCGGACAGCGTCCCTGAAACCGAAGACTTGATGGACAGCCAAGATGACGCGCCGATTATCCGTTTAATTAACGCGCTGTTGTCCGAAGCCATTCGCCTAAACGCTTCCGACATTCATATTGAAACCTTTGAAAAACGCCTTGTCGTTCGCTTTCGTGTCGATGGCGAACTTAAAGAAATCATCAGCCCAAAACGGCAATTGGCGCCGCTTTTGGTATCGCGGATTAAAGTCATGGCGCGGCTGGATATCGCCGAAAAGCGCGTCCCGCAAGATGGTCGAATGAGTCTTCGCTTGGCAGGTCGTGAGGTCGATGTTCGGGTATCGACGTTGCCCTCAAGCTTCGGGGAGCGCGTGGTGATGCGACTGCTTGATAAGCAAGCTGGCAGGCTAAACATGACTTATCTTGGTCTTGCTGATAAAGATTATGATGAACTAACCCGTCTTATCCATAGACCGCATGGCATCATTTTGGTCACAGGTCCCACAGGGTCTGGGAAAACAACCACCCTTTATGCGGCGCTGACCGATTTAAACGACCAATCGCGAAATATCTTAACCGCTGAAGACCCTATTGAGTTTCAATTGGACGGCATTGGACAGACGCAAATTAATAATAAAGTGGACATGACCTTTGCCAAAAGCCTTCGCGCTATGCTGCGTCAAGACCCTGATGTGGTGATGGTTGGTGAAATCCGCGATTTGGAAACCGCTGAGATTGCCGTTCAAGCCTCGCTCACAGGGCATTTGGTGCTCTCCACCTTGCACACCAACACCGCGATTGGTGCGGTCACTCGATTGCAAGATATGGGCGTTGAGCCGTTTTTATTGTCGTCATCGCTGATTGGCGTCGTTGCTCAGCGTTTGGTCAGAACCCTTTGCCCGCATTGCTTTGATTGGCAGCAAGCAGACAGCGAACAAGCCAAACTGTTTTTTGAAGTGGGTAAAAAGGCTAGTGACAATATCCAGCTGCCAAAACCGGTTGGCTGTGATAAGTGCAATCAATCCGGATTTCGTGGTAGGACAGCGATTTATGAAGTCGTCCCCATTGATGATAACTTGCGTCGAATGATTCATAGCAATGCCGCCGAATTTGACCTTGAAAGCTATGCTCGGCAAAAAACGCCGTCCATCCGCGCCGATGGCTTGCAAAAGGTGCTTTTAGGTCAAACCACCCTTGAAGAAGTGCTTCGGGTGACCAAAGACAGCGCCGTTCTTGATGAGGTGCTTTAGGTTTTGGCTGAAATTTTTTAAATTAACCCGCTATCTTGCCGCCAAACATTCAATCTCAACGCTTGCGCCAAGTGCCAATTCATTAACGGCAAAGGCGGAGCGGGCAGGATAAGGCGCTGGCAATTCGGCAAGATAAGCTTTGTTAAACGCCGAAAAATCGTCCATATCATTTAGCATCACGCTACATTTAACCAAATCTGAGCGGCTCAATTTAAACTTTGCCAAGACTTTATCCATATTATTAAAGATTTGCTTGGTCTCTGCCGCAACGCCGCCTTTGACCAGTTTGCCGTCTTTGATGCCAATTTGCCCTGACATGTATAAGGTATTGCCCACCAAAACGGCATCAGAAAACGGCATGGCTTTATTTGAAACATAATAAGAGGGCGCAGCGGTCGCTGAAAGCGTTAATGTCCCTAATAGTGTGCTTAACATTGCGCCGCTAATTAAGGTTTTGAGGGTCAAATTTTTCATCATGAGTTTATCCTTGTTATTTCAATAGCAATAATGACCAATAGGCTTAAGCAATTAGGTCATCATCGGCGCCGTTTTCTTCTTCTTTTTTCATTTTATCGTCATTGTCATTGTTGGCTTTAGTGCTGCCGCCGCGCCGCGATTCAAGCTCCGATTTTGGAATCCAAGCCCAAGTCATTGCAACGGTGATGGAGTCGCGGTCGCTGTCAGAGTCGCGGTCTTTGATGACGCACGGAATCACCATCTCGCCTTTGGGCGTATTTAAAATCTCAAGTCGCGCCTCATCGCTCAAGGTGGCAATGGCAGCAACTTGACCTTTTTTCAGCGGTCGATAAAAATTTACCGAGTAAGATTTAATCAGTAAAATGCGGTCGGACGGCAAATTAAGCGCTAACACAAATCCGGTTGCCGTTTCAGCAAGTAAGGTGACGGCAACGGCGTGAACCGAGCCGATATGATTTTGAACGGCTTTGGTGTTGTTCAGGCTGACCACCACTTGATTGGGCTCGACCTGCTCATAATAAACGCCGGCTGTTCCGACAAAGGGCACGACTTTTCCAAAGGCTTTGGATAAAATATTGGCGCGCGCCCCTGCCGGCAAGAATTTGGTGACCGATAATAGCTTGGTAAATTGGTTGTTGACCGGTTTTAGCTTACTGATAGGCGCGGCAATGGTCAGCGATTTGCTTGCCGCGACTGATTTTCGGTCGCGACTTTTTAACATGTTTGGCAGCAGCTTTGGCATATCAGCATCCTTTTTAGAAAAGCAATCAACCTATGTTAGCATCATCTTTAACTACTTTTTTAAATACTTTGTCAGCGTAACTTGACTGCTAAGCTTGTAAACATAGCGATTTTGTAAGCTTAAAACGAGCGCTTATCTTGTTGCAAAGGTTGATTTGGTCTTTTAATTGAAAGCCTCTGACCTCATCTTAGCTTTTTTATTGACTGCCTTTATTGTTATGACCAATTGTCAACTTGCGCAAAATTGCATTTATTTTGGGGTTGCCGGAACTGGCAAAACGCACCAGTTATTAACGCTTGCCAAAGCCTATACCGATGAGTTTGCCGCGTTAAGTGAGGCTGAGCTTAGCGCTCAGTTGGTCATGCCGCTCAATTGGCGCGAGGTGATTTGCTTAATTTTTTTGGATTTTAAAAATAAACACCAAGAGCTGGTAAAAGTGCCCGAATTGCTTGAGCATCCGTTTTTTGTGGCAAAAGCGGCGCAAAATCTGCGTGATAAAAATTTAAGCGCAACCGCATGGTCGGTACTTCAGCAATTCAGCGACGATGATTCAACCACGGTTCGTTATAAAAATCGCGCCGCGCAAGCCTATTTTGATAAAGATGTGAACGGCGCTTGGTATTTATTGCCTGAGGTTGAGCCGTTTTTAACCAATCTTCATGAGCAACTGCGCGAGTTTCACCAAGCTTGCCAGCAAAATAAAACCAAGGCAAACCGCTTTGAGCGCTTTAGCATGGTAAGCTTTCATCAAGCCTATGGCTATGAAGAATTTGTTGAAGGCATCCGCCCAATTTTAAATAATGAATCAGCAACCAGCCAAGCCATGAGCTACACCATCCGCGATGGTGCGTTTTTAGCCCTTTGTCAGCGCGCGGCTCGCGACCCAAGCCGCCGCTATGCCATGCTTATTGATGAAATTAACCGCGCCAATGTCTCGCGCGTATTTGGTGAGCTATTAAGCTTAATTGAGCCGGACAAGCGCTTAGGAATGCCTAACGCTATGACCGTAAGCCTTGCCTATTCAGGTCGAAAGTTTGGCATCCCAAGTAACGTTGATATTTTTGCCACGATGAACAGCCAAGATGTGTCGCTTGCGCCGCTTGATTTGGCATTTCGCCGCCGCTTTCGCTTTATCGAGTGCCCGCCAATCCCTGAGTTATTGCCGCTTATTCCTATCGACAATGGCATAAATAACGAAATGCTTGATTTGGCAAAAACTTTGACCGGACTCAATCAGCGACTTGTTGAGACGCTTGGCGTGGAAGCCAGATTAGGTCATGCGTTTTTTATGAACATTCACAATATTAAAGATTTGCAATCGGCGCTTATTCAACAAATTATCCCGCAACTTGCGCAATTGGCAAATCAGCAATTGGATATTTTGCAATATATTTTTAACGACCATCAGAGTGATACTAAGGAACAATTTATCCAAGCGCCGAAAATTTCGCAAAATAACGCCTTACAGTCGCAGCCGTTTTCAACATCGGGTTTGTTTGGGCAATTTAACAATGCTGCAACGGGATTTGTCATTAATTCAAAGCTCATATCAGGCGATGAGCCTTTTACAACCGCCGCAATTTATCAGCGGCTTTATGCCAAATAAATGTAAAGATGATAAAAAATAACCTGCCGAGCGTGATGAGCGTTTTAGAGCACCAAGAGTTAACCCCAAGCGATTTTGTCATTAAAAGCGATTTTGACTGGCTCGTTGCTTGCGATTTCGATGTTTTTACGGCGCGATATCAGCGCGGTCAGTGGCGGCTAAAGGTCGGTCACTATATCGGCGTTGTGCTATTGCCAAGTGGTATTAGCCTTGAGATACTGCCAAAAACCACGCAACAATTAGATTCGCCAAACATTAACGACTCGCGGCGCTGGGTTTGCCAAATGCTCAGTGATTTGTCGCAAAATAACGTCACCCCAAAACAAAAAGCACTCGGTCAATTCAGCCCAAACTTAGCCAATAATAATGACAGTCCGCCGCTGATTGATTGGCTCATGGCGCATTTTTTTGCCCTATTAAAGCAGTATTCACCGAGCAGTACTTATCAAGCAAATATTCAATCTCAAGCCATGCTTCAAGGCAAACTTGTCATTAAAGAGCAGTTAAAACAGCCGCCAACAGGAAAGCTGGTTTGTGAAATCGACCAACGAAATCAAAATTTAATCAGCAACCGCTTGATAAAAAGTGCGCTACTGTTATTTAGCCGTCAATTTTATGGCGCGCTGCAAGCTTGGCAACCGATTTTACCTTTAAGCCGTCAAGAGCAGCGGCAACTTGATATCAGCTATCAACAAGCGCGAAGCGAGATAAAAGCGCAAGCAAAAGGCTGGCAGTCGCAGCAAAATGCCTTTAATTGTCTTGAGTTTGCCTATTGGCTATTACGTCAGCAAGCAAATTTGCAATCGGGCGGGGCAGTATTAACCCAATCGCCATCTGTTCCCAAACTTTGCCTTTTTATCAATATGAATCAAGCCTTTGAGCATTGGGCAGGGCTTTGTATTGCCAGTGATTTTTTTAAAAAAGGCAACTATCACGCTGTGTTTCAGCCGCGCGATGTTTGGCTTTCTGCTAATGACGGCGCGGCGTATTTAAGCATTCAGCCGGATTTACTGATTTATGAAAAGGTAAATAATCAGCCCTTGAATTGCAGCCATGTCATTGATATGAAATGGAAGTCAGGGTCAGCAAGCATTCGCGCCAATGACGCCTATCAGCTGACCAGCTACGCTCAAGCTTATGGAGCAAAACATATTTGGCTCGTTTATCCGGTGACGGACAATCAAGCGATGCCGATACGATTACAGCAAAATTTATTGCCTTTAGCTGCAAACCGTTTAGAAATAACTGACCAAAATGCTGCTGCGTTTTGGCTGATGCCGTTTAATGTCACCATAAGAACGCTAATTGAACGCCGGAAATGAGCTTAATTAAATGAAAACAGGTAAAAATAATGCCGTTTTGCTTAAATTTTGACCAAAAGCACAATTATTTTAAATTAATTCAAATTAGGTGTTGACATACCTCCCTTTTCGCCTTATTATGTGCACCTCGATAGCGAGGAATCACAACAAATTAACAGCCGTTTTGTTAAGATGTTGAAACTAAGTTATCGATGATTGAGAGACAATTTCGGAGTGTGGCGCAGTTTGGTAGCGCATCTGGTTTGGGACCAGAGGGTCGTAGGTTCGAATCCTATCACTCCGACCATCTCAATAAAGAGCCTTACAGGCTTTTTTTTATGTATAAGCAATTATATGTAAATGCCAAATCGAGCGCCTGTAGCTCAGTTGGATAGAGCACCTGCCTTCTAAGTAGGTGGTCGCAGGTTCGAATCCTGCCAGGCGCGCCATTTAGCCTGCAAATCTTGCCTTCGGCAATATTATGGCGGTTGTAGCTCAGTTGGTAGAGCCCCGGGTTGTGATCTCGGTTGTCGTGGGTTCGAGTCCCATCAATCGCCCCAATATCTTTATGATTTTGTCCTATTTTACTCCATTTTAGTCAGCCTGCCAATTTGGCGGCTTTTTGACGTTTCTGCTGTCATCTCCCTTTAAATTTTATTTTTTTAATGACATACGGCCTATCTGATTGAGATTGGGCTTTTTTTGTTTTGCTATGCAAAAATGATGGCTAGCGCTAATTTACCTTGCTGTTAATGGGGTTATGTTTTCTTAAGTAATCAGCTGTTAAGTTGTGTTTAGCGTATGTATATTTTTAATTGTAGTCCACAAGTGATTAATTTGCTTGAATATCACGTTTAAGGTCGCTATGTTGCAAGGCTTGAATAATTTGCGCTAACTGGCTTGAGGATAAGATTCATGGATGCCCTGAGCATGCTGCTTGAAAATGTGCAATTGTGCGAGACGCGATATTATTGCTTGGAGGGCACGGGTGATTGGTCGTATTCAATCACCAGAAAAGATACGATTTTATTTTATTGGGTGATGTCAGGAAGCTTTTGTATCAGCGTGGGTGAGGTGTCACGAAAGGCGCATACGGGTGATATGATTATGATTCCAAACGCGTATCGCCATGTTTGTTATGCCCTTGATTACCATGGTCGTGATGCCCAAGCGTTAGATGAGCAATTGCTCAGCGCTGAAGCAAAAACGGTCAAGCTTGGCAAGTTAGGGGCGCTCAATTCGTGCTTGATTTTGATTGAGTGCCAGTACGACAAAGAGATGATAAGACCGCTATTATCGGTGCTGCCGCCCATTTTACCTGAGCATGAGGACCAACCTGAAAGCCGCTTTGAAGTGCTTGATTTGGGAACGAAACTGCTGACGCTTGAGTCGGCGCAAGAGCGCATCGGCAAAACAGCGGTCATCAATCACTGGGCAAGTATTATGATGATTGAATGCTTGCGAACTTATATTGAAAGCCTTCCTGAGGCCACGGACAATTGGCTGCAAGCCATGAAAGACCCGTATTTAGCAAAGGCATTAACTGTCATGCATGACGCGCCCAACCAAAGCTGGACGATTCATAAGCTGGCAGAAGTTGCCGGAATGTCGCGCTCAAGCTTTGCTCAGCGCTTTAAGGACACCGTTGGCATGCCGCCGCTGACCTATTTGATTGATTATCGATTGCGCTTGGCGGCGCGTTATTTGCGCTTGCAGCAAAACAGCATCAGCCGAATCAGTGAGCTGGTCGGTTACGCCTCAGATTCGACCTTTAGCCAAGCTTTTAAGCGCGTTTATGGGGTATCGCCCAAAATTTACCGTCAGCAATACCAAAATAAGCTGATTGCGTAAGGTGAACGGATTGAGGTTTTAAAAAGCGTTAAGGGTCGTCCTTAGCGCTTTTTTTATAATTTTTAATAAGTTAGGCGCAGCTTTGGCTGACAAGACTTTCATCTTTAGGTAAGATAACGCTAAAATAAAGCGTATAAGCGACTCAAATTGTGATAACTTTATGACTCAAGTTGGTAATCAGTCCAAAAAATCGGTGCAAAAAACTTTGCAAACTAAGGCTCGGGCGGCGAACAATACAACGGCGGATAAGCAAGCCTTAACTCAGCCGGTCACTAAAGCCTCCTTGCTTGCGCAGTTTATGCTCAGTGACATGGACAATAAAGCCAGTGACAGCGATAGCAATGCGGTCAAGCTGCGCGTGAAACTTTATGAGCAGCAGCTTGAGCGCACCCGCCGATATTATGAAGCGCCTGAATGTGCACGACCAACGTATTTAATCAGCCATTTAAAAGCGCAATTTTTAGAGTGGCAGCAGTTTAATTTGGCTAAAAATTTGGACAAACGCGGTCTGCTTGACATTGATAATATCGAGCGCTTATGGCAACAATTGCATGTGGTTGATGATTTAATCCATGATATTTTGCGCAAAATGGAAGCTCAGCGCCCCGCCGGTTGGCAGTTGACCGTTCAAGATGGTCAAAATTTGCTGGCGCTACCGACCATCGGTAAGCTTAAGCACCCAAGCAGCGTTCGCGACCAAGAAAGCTTGACAAGCTATGTGTTAACCCAGTTTGGGGTCACAAGCTTTACTTATGACCGCGGCTATTATATCGGTCATGTGGTTGGTTATTTATTTTGCTGTTATTTTTGCGCCTATTTGTCGCTCAGCTATAGCGTCACCGCGCTGCACCCTCATGCGGTGATGGAAGTTGATTACGCAAGCCTTGAGACGCCCTTTATGGTCAGATTGCTGCAAAGTTTGGACAGTGATTGCAAAAAGCGCGTTTATCAGTTGGCGGTCATTTGCGCGCGCTTAAGTGTCTTTGCCTCCGACAAGCGCATTGAAAAACTGCTGATTGCTGAGGTGAATGACTTTGACAAGCAGCTTCAGCAGCAGCATTTAGAAGTATTATTGACCCAAGGCATCATGCCGGACAGCAACGATTCGACGCCGCTATTTTAAAAGCCTTTGTTTTAAAAAATACAGTTAAAAACTAACCTATTGACCATGATGGATTTTTGATAGAGATTGCCGATGCCAGCGTTTCATTTTAAAGCCCTTGATGACCAAGGTGCGGTTCAAAAAGGGCTGCTTGAGGGCGATTCGGCGCGGCAAATCCGTCAACAGCTTCGCGATAAGCGCTGGACGCCGATGGAAGTCAGCGCCGTTCATGATAGCAAGGCAAGCGATAAAAACCGTTATAAAAAACCATCAGCTTATGACTTAGCGCTGCTGACTCGGCAGCTGTCCGTGCTGCTTGCTGCCGGAATCCCTTTAGAAGAAGCCCTTGCTGCGGTTGCCAAGCAGTCCCCAAAAACGCCTATTAAATCACTGATGCTTGCCATTCGCTCAAGCGTTCTTGAGGGCTTAAGCTTAGCGCGCGCCCTTGAACAAGCCGCAAGCTTTCCGCCACTTTATATTGCCACCATTGCCGCCGGTGAAAAATCAGGGCATTTGGATTTGATTTTAAATCAGCTTGCCGATTACACCGAAAACCGCTTTGCCCTACAAAAAAAGATTCAAGGGGCGATGGTTTATCCGATTGTGCTCATGGTGATGGCGTTTGCCGTCATTATTGGCTTGATGAGCTTTGTCGTTCCCAAAATTGTCAAAGTGTTTGAGCAATCCGAGCAAGCGCTGCCTTTGATTACTCAAGTTGTGCTCGCCTTGTCCAACTTAATTACCACGTGGTGGTGGCTAATGCTGGCGCTGATTGCCATTGCCGCGTTTTTAGGGCTTCGCTTTGCCAAAACGCAATCCGGAAAGCTTGCCATTGACAGCTTGGTATTAAAGTTGCCGATTTTAGCCAAATTATCGCGCGGTCTTAATGCGGCACGCTTTGCCAGTACCCTTGCGATTTTGGTGCGCTCCGGTGTGCCTTTGATTGAAGCGCTGCACATTGGCGCGGCGGTCACCACCAATTTGCACATTCAAAGCACCATTATCAGCGCCGCCAACCGCGTCACCGAGGGCGCAAGTCTGTCAAGTCAGCTGGAAAAATCAAGCTATTTTCCGCCGATGATGGTGCAAATGATAAAAAGTGGCGAAAATTCCGGTGAGCTTGAGGGGATGCTCAGCCGCGCCGCCAGTATGCAAGAAAACGAAGCCACCAATTTTATCAGCACCTTATTGTCCTTGCTTGAGCCGCTAATGCTCGTTCTTATGGGAATTGTGGTGATGATTATCGTCATGGCGGTGATGCTGCCGATTGTGAATATGAACGATTTGGCAGGTTGATGGATTTTTTAATCTGAATTTTTAACACTATCAAAACTTTAATTTTTCTAAAGCTTATTTTACCAATTGTTAATAAAGCAACAACAATTGCGCATATTAGCCGCTCTACAATAGCGGAAAGTTGCGGCGAATTTGCTTTGTTTTGACCATTGATTTGCGCTATATTGATAACCATTTTCAATAACTTAACTGCTAGTGATGGATGTTATGACCTTTGCAATTTCAAAGCTGCCTGACTGCTCAGTGACCGCTCAGCCGTCATCATTTAAAAATCGCGTCCAATCGGGGTTTACCTTGATTGAAATCATGGTGGTGATTGTGATTTTGGCAATTTTAGCCGGACTTGTGGTGCCAAAAGTTGTTGGTCAAAGTGACAAAGCACGGGTGAAAACCACCGAAACCGCACTTGCGACCGTATCTAACGCCTTAGATATGTATAAAGTGGACAACTCGCGCTATCCGACGACCGCTCAAGGTTTGGAGGCGCTGATTACGCCGCCTGCCGATGCCAAAAACTACCCTGAAGGCGGCTATATCAAAGGCGGCTACCCGACCGATGGTTGGGACAATGAGCTGCAATATGCCGCCCCCGGCTCAGAAGGTCGGGCTTATGATTTGTTTTCGCTGGGCGCTGATGGGAAACCGGGCGGCGAGGGGGCGGATGCGGACATTTACGCCACGCTGTGATGCAACTTGGCTTAAAAATTGTTGAACGTTTAAAAAGCGTTCAACCGTTTTTAAGGTTAACCACTTTCAAAAAGTATCAATCAAGCCTAATCTTGGTTGATACTTTTTTAATTAATTTTTATTGCGCGCGCTTTAATATGGCAAAAAACGCCATTATTAACAAGAAAATCAATAATTTATTATCAAATTTTATATTTTGTATTTTTATGATTTGTCAGCAAAGGTAGCCTTTTATGACCGTCAACCAACCGCCAAAATCTCAGGCGCGAACAACCAAGCCAAACAAATTCAGCGCGCTAGTTATTAGCAGTGCTTTAGCAATAACTAGCCTCACCGCTTTGCCCATCAGCGCTCAAGCGGCGGGACTTGGCGATTTGTTCAGCTCCGACCAAAGCAGTAGTCAAAGCAAGTTTTTGCCCGTTGATAAAGCCTTTCAGGTGACAACGAGCACCAAAACGACCGCCAGCGGCGTGATGCTGACCATTAATTTTGACATCACCCCTGAGCATTACGTTTATAAAGACAAAATTAAGCTTGATTTGCCTGCGGGCGTGAGCGCCTCAAAGTTTAAATTTAGTCAACCGGCACAGTCGATTGACGACCCACAATTTGGTCGCGTTCCGGTTTTTGATCAAACCAATGTCACCGCAACCACGCTGCTTACCAGTAGTAAAGCGGTGGATGGCGGCGCGCTTGGGGTGACTTGGCAAGGCTGCGCCAAAGCCGGTCTTTGCTATCCACCCGAAAAAATCAATACCACGGTGACCATTGCCGCGCCCAAAGCGTCTGAGAAAAAAGCCGATAAAGCCGCATCGCAACCCCCAAAAACCGACACCGCAACCGATAACTCTAAAACAGATATAAAAACGGCAGCACCTGAGAAAACGGATAGTAAATCCGCCAATCAAAAAGCAACCGAGGTCAAAACTGTCGATTCAAAAGCAGCTGATTCTGCCGATAAGGCAACTGCTGATAGTACTGATGCCGTTATTAATGCGGTCACCGCGATTGACGATTCGGCATTAACGGATAGCGATGGTTTAGATAATGGCATTGATGAGGGTCTTGAAGGTGAGCAAGCCGCGGCGTTATTAGACCAAAGCGCTACCGATGATGCTGTGATGCTGGCAAGCTCGGATACGCAGTTGAATAATACTGCCATTCAAAATAGCCCAACGGCGGCAAATGATGACTTGGTGGACAGTGACCCGTTTGGGCTTGCCGCCCATCCTTGGCTTGCGCTGTTGCTGTTATTTTTAGCAGGGCTTGGGCTTGCGTTGACCCCTTGCGTGTTGCCGATGCTACCGATTGTTGCCAACATCGTTGCCCGTCAGCAAAACCCAACGGTCAAAAAAAGCGTGATGCTCACTTCAAGTTATGCGCTTGGGGTGGCAATTGCTTACGGGATTTTGGGCGCGGTCATTGCCATTTTTGGCGAGTCGCTTGGGATTATCGGTTGGCTGCAAAATCCGGTGATTTTAATCAGCTTTGCCATTGTTTTTGTGCTGCTTGCCCTTTATATGCTTGAGGTGGTTAATATTCGGCTGCCTACAGCAATCAGCAGCAAAATGCAGCGGGCAAGTCAGATAGGCGACAGCAAACTTGGCAGCGTAGGCGGCAGTTTAATTGCAGGGTTTTTATCGGCGCTTGTGGTGTCGCCTTGCGTGTCCGCGCCCTTATTTGGGGCATTAATTGCCGTCTCGACCATTGGCAGCGTGACTTTAGGCTTTGCTGCGCTGTTTATGTTAGGTCTTGGCTTATCCGCGCCGCTGATTTTAATTGGCGCAACCCAAGGCAAAATTATGCCAAAAGCCGGCGCGTGGATGAACTGGGTTAAACAAGGCTTTGCATTGCTATTGTTTGCCGTGGCTTTATTGCTGATTGAGCGCGTGTTTGTGACGCCGGTGATGCTTTTGGTTTGGGCGCTTTGGTTTATGGTCGTTGCAGTTTGGGCGTGGCGCTGGCTGGGTCGCGGTCGGATGCTGACTCAAGCGCTTGCCATCGTCATGGGGCTTTGGGCGGCGTGTTTGATTGTCGGTGCGGCGCTTGGCAATCATGACAGCTTGCGACCGCTTGCCAATCTTAATCAGCAATCCGCGCCAGTTTTAGCGTCGTCGGCTACAACGGCTACTGCTGTAAATAGTTCGCCCGATAAAGTTATCACCACGTTAAATGAGCTTGATGCCATCACCCAAAGCTCGCCCAACGTGATTGTTGATTTGACCGCCGATTGGTGCGTTGAGTGCCGGATTATGGACAAAAATCTGTTTCAAAACCGACCGGCGCAGATGCAAAACTGGCAACTGGTTCGCTTGGATATTACCGAAACGAGTGAGGCGTCCAAAGCCATTTTAGCCCGCTATCAGCTGTTTGGTCCGCCAACGCTGCTTTACTACCAAAACGGCAACTTGGTCAAAAAACAAGTCGGTGAAGTCAAGCGCAGTGAGTTTGAAAGTGCTTTAAATGAGCTAAACAATAGTTAAATCAGCTGGTTACTATAAAAACCCACAAGGCAATTTAGCGCTGTGGGTTTTTTTAACGCTGATTTTCAAGATGAAGAAGTTACGCTTCAGATTTTTTTAACGCTAGCCAGTCCTGTTAATTTTGATTACAATAATTTGATGGTGACTCTACGGCAAAACTTCTTTTAAAATACTAAAAAACCGTCGATTAAAATTTATATTGAGCAGATTGTATCAAGGATAACTATGCTTTTTTCCGATGTCGCGCCTCTAAAGCGTCCTTTAAGCGCTTTGATGCCCCAACCTTTTTTGCCGAGTTTACTTGTGATGGCAATACTGAGCGCCCTAAGCGTTTCGGTACAAGCCGCCGATAACTTGCCAACGGCAACGGTTGTCAATCCAAACTTGCCGTCGGGCATTGCAAGTCAAAGCGAGTCGCGAACCATTAAGCAGCGCCTGCTTGACCCAAACGCACCGCAGGATAAAACTGAGCTTATGAGCGACGCTTACGTTGCCCAAAAAGCACGATTGTTTGTTGAGTGTACCAAGGTTCAGACGGACGCCGCGCGCCTAGCTTGTTTTGATAAAGTGGCAGAAGAGGGCACGACGCCAACGTTTGTGAATGGCAGCAAACGACCGCTTGATGTGGCAAAAACCCTACAATCAACCATCAGCGGTAAGCCGCAAGTGGTGTTGGCAGAAAATATCACCCCCATTGATGCCGACACCGTTGAAGATGCCGATGTGGTGCTGGTAAGCGACAAGCCCATTGCTCAAGAGTCATTAAACACGCGCGGTATTGGCGCTGATGAAGCGCAAATTTTGGCAGAAGTTGGGGTCAGCCAAGCCGATATTGAAAAATATACGCCGCTAAGCTTGCTTTATGATTTGGATAAAAACAGCGAGCGCGGCACGTGGACAGCAAGACCGCATAGGCCCATGTATTTGTTGCCGATATTTTTAAACCTTGACCCAAACCGTAATCCAAGTAGCCCCACCCAAGAGCTTGAGCGACCTTATACTTCAAAAGAGATGCGAACGCCTGAGCTGAAATTGCAGATTTCCTTAAAAACCAAAGTGCTTGAGGATTTATTTGATACCGAAGCCGACCTTTGGTTTGGCTATACTCAGCAGTCGCATTGGCAAGTGTTTAATGCGGACAACTCACGACCGTTTCGCGCCACCGACTATGAGCCTGAAGTGTTTTTAACGCAGCCGGTGACCGCGAATTTACCATTTGGCGGTCGTTTGCGGATGCTTGGCGCAGGCGCAGTGCATCATTCTAACGGTCAAGACGACCCGTTATCGCGCTCATGGAACCGAGCTTATGTGATGGCAGGGGCGGAGTGGGGTAAATTGACCGTTGTCCCAAGGCTTTGGACGCGAATTAAAAACGAGGGTGGCGGCGATTTAGACGATAACCCTGACATTACCGATTTTATGGGCTACGGCGATTTGACCTTTTTGTATGATTTGGCGGACAAAAAAAGCTTAAGCGGAACGTTGCGCTACAATCCCAACACGCAGCGCGGCGCGGCGCAACTCGATTACGTTTATCCCCTTACCAAAGACATCAGCGGCTATATTCAACTGTTCCAAGGTTATGGCGAATCGTTAATCGACTATAACCACAATGATACCGCAATCGGTGCAGGGATTATGCTTAGTGATTGGAAAGGGTTGTAAACCATGCCAAATTTTTCGCTAAAATGGCGTTAAACCCTGTCACGATAGCCCCATACCAGTTGGGGCTTTGGCTTGCTGACTATCTAATCCCGCGCTGTCAGCTTTGCCGCGTCCATCTAAGCGCGGCAAAAAGCTTACTTTGCAGCGTTTGCCATCAAAGTATTGACTGGTGCCCTGAGCCTTTTCAAATCGATGTGGTGGCAAATCAAGTCCTGAGCATCCAAGCCGCCACCTATTATGAGTATCCCATCCGCCAAGCCATCCGCGCTTTTAAACACGGCGAGGACTTGACCAAACTTGCTATTTTAATCCATGCCCTACGGCAGCTGCCGAGACCGCACGGCTGTCATAAAAATAACAGCGTCATTGTGCCGATGCCAACGACCCATCAGCGCTTAGCCAATCGCGGCTTTGACCCCGTCAGCATTTTGGCAGCGCATTTGTCCAAACACTGGCAAATTCCCATTTGGCGCGGCGTTTTGCGCGTGGACAATACCGTCAGCCAACAAGGCTTAAGCCGCTCTGAGCGGTTGACAAACTTAAGTCATGCTTTTTTGGTCAGTGAGCCGCCACCGGTTAAAAAACTCCTCTTGTTTGATGACGTCGCCACGACAGGCGCAAGTTTGCAAGCGCTTGCCAAAGCCTTGTTTGAGTTTGCCAATCCCAATCCTGCCTTTAATGCGCTAAGCCCTCAGCCTACCTTTCCTTATCAACTTAGCGCCTTTGCCTTAGCTCATGGCAGTGCCACTAGCGCCAAGTGATAGCTTCTGAGTGAACAATTTTTAATTTTTTGCTTTTAGACTGTACAAGGTCATAATTTTGGCTATACTCAATCCTGCACTTATGTTACTAAAAAGTTACGCTTGTGCTAAGATAGCGCTTAAAAAACAAAAGTTGTCTATTTTTTATAAAAAATAACCTTGAATTTAGTCGCGGATTACGAACGAATTTTTATATTTTTTGGAATAAAAATTGCAGTATCTATCATGATAACTGCTTTATTTTTAAGTGATTCTAGTTTGAATTTGGCGCATGATTAAACGATAAGTACTAGCCAAATACTTTAATATAATCAATAGGATAGCCCAGTGATTGGATTGAATACCAAAGCCGCTCAGCCCTTATCAAAAAGCCAAGGCTTTACCTTGATTGAGCTTATGGTCACTATTGCTGTCCTTGCGATTATCGTTGGTATGGCAGCGCCGAGTGTCAGCACGCAACTTGCCAATCAGCGTACAAAATCAACGGCGGCAACGCTTGAAAATGCGCTAAAAGAGGCTCGGGCGGAGAGTATGATTCAACGGCAAAATATCACGGTCGCCGCCGATGCCTCGGGCAACATCACCATCAAAGATGCCGCAAATCATGAAATCAGAAGCTATAAGATAAATGCAAAAAACAGCGTTACTGCAAGCAGTGTCATTTTTGAGCCGACAAAGCGGGTTACAGCGGCGGTCACTTACACCATTTGCGACCAAAATAAATCAGCAGACGCCCGACAAATCATAGTCAATAAATTGGGAAATATTACCTCTCAGCTTGGAGGATCATGCTGATGCAACCGCTTAATCATCAACAAGGGGTCGGATTGGTTGAGGTGTTGGTGGCGCTATTGCTGCTGGCGGTGGCGGTTCTTGGCTTTTCAGCCATGCAGATGACCGCAATCAAAGCCACTGAAGAGAGCGTGATGCGAACGCGTGCTATGACGATTATGCGCGGTGGAGCTGAGGTGATGCGCGCAAACCCTAGCGGAATTGCGGCATTTAAAGCGGCGCTGAATGGCACCCCGATTGTCACCGGCATTACCAAAGACAGCTGCTTGACTAATGATGCGACGTTTAATGCCAATAAAAACTGCAGCATTGAAGAGCTTGCCACAAGGGACGCTTTGCTCATGAAAAGTTATGCCGCAGACAATGACCTTCAAATAGCGATGATTCCTAATGGCTGCCCAGGAACGCAAGGCAACCAAGAACGGCAGTGTTTTATTGCCAGTTGGGGCGACACCAAAACTGAGCTTAGCGCATCCGATGCCAACGCTTGCGCTTATCTTGACGGCACTTATAAAAATGGCGCTGAGTGCTTCATTATGGAGGCGTATTAACATGAACCCCATGTCACCTTACCGCCATCAACAAGGCTTCACCTTAATTGAGCTGATGATTTCATTGGTCTTGGGACTGATTATTTCAGCGGCGGTGATGCAGGTTTATTTAATCAATGCAAAAACCAGTAGCATTCAAGCCAGTGCCAGTGAAATGCAAGACGCCAGTGTTTTTGGCATTCAGCAGTTAGAGAGAAAGCTGCGCCTTGCCAATCTTGGCAATCCAACCACGCAAATTGATGATAAAACGGTTGGCGGTGGAATCGTTCTCAGCGCCGCCAATGTTGGTACAACACCCGATAAGTTTTCTAATGGCTATTTAACTCGGCGTGACGGTGATACTAAGGCAGGCACGAACGGTTGGGATGGTGCTTCTAACATGACGACCAATAGCGATCAGCTGACGATTCAATATAAAAATACCACTGGCGCTGTCATCTCAGATTGTGAAGGTAGTAATGTTCAGGTCAATGACCAAGTGGTTGAGCGCTATTTTATCCGCATGGCAACAGGGTCAAAAACAACCGGAATCAGAGATTTGGTGCTAGCTTGCGACGCCGGAAGAATAGAGCCTGCCGGTGGTATTAAAGAATATGATTCTGACAGCGATCCTCGGAATTTTGGTCAGGCGGGTCAAGAGCTGATCGTCAACGCTGACCAGTTTAAAGTGCTGTTAGGAACGCAAGTGACCAAAGGCGCTAATACAGGAGCGGTCACTTATATGCCAAGCAACGCTTATCTTGCGCTAAGCGCGCCAAAGCCTGCCATTGTGGCAGTTAAAGTTGGTTTGATCGTTCATGGAACGACAGCGGTCGTGGGTAGCACTGACCAAACGAAGTTCACGCTATTGAATCAAAATAACGACCTAAAAACCGACACGACGCGCCGAAGTCAAGTTCGTAACAGTTATGAGTCCACGGTACTGCTGCGCAACGCTCGCGTTGTCAATGTCAGCACGGACTTATATTAAAAGGAGGTAGCGTGATGAAACAACCAAAGCCCTTGGTTTTAACAGCCAAAACACAGACGCTTACCGTATCCTATCGGCGTTCAGAGCAGGGCGCAACGCTCATCGTCGTGCTGTTGTTTTTAATCTTAATCATGATTGCGGGCGTCATTGCGGTGAAGCAAAGCAACACCGACCTTAAAGTGGCGACCAGTGACCAAATCGCCACGATTTTGTTGCAATCCTCAGACAGCGCCAATCAAAAGCTTGAAAATATGATTAACGGCAGCCCAAGTTCAAACGAATACAAAGACGTGGTGAGCGCCTCAGGCGTCTTTGGTCACTTTTTATTAAGTCCTGAAAACGCGCCAAATGAGTTTATTTATTGCTTTAACCCCCGAACCAAACGATATTTGGCAGCAAGTGCGACCATTAAAAAGTCCGATGGCGGTATCTGGAGTAGCTTAAACCAAGGTATTTGTGACTATACCGATGCAAACGACTATACCAGTGCTCGGCAGACGGTGATGACCCAAATGAGTGTGACCATCACGCCGCCTGATACCAATGTTGGACCGCTTGAACATGTCGTTATCGGTAAAGAAATTGAAAACCGAACCAGTACCAAGTTTAAATTTGATATCAGAGCCACCTCAGCGCTTCCGGCTTATAACGAGCCAAAGCTTGGCACAGACAAATGCTTTGAGCAAACCAGCATTAAAGCCAACGTCGCCGCAGGTAAAAAGTCATTAGATGAGTGCTTACTTGCCGCGCATACCCCAAGCAAGATGCTTTATGAGCAGGTCGATGTTGAAAACGTCTCTGCCTCAACACTTTGCATTCCATTTGGCAAAGGCTCGCTTGATTCTAAATGCGTGTTGTCGGCGACGCCATGATTGCATTTGCTAATATATAAGGACTATCACTATGAAGCGAGTTGATGATGCAACTGTCTTAAAACCGCAATCTCCAAAATTAAAGCTTTTGGTCGTTGTTGTGGCATCAATGATGGCGATGCCTATTTCACAAGCAGATGTGGCAGGCAAGAAAATTGGTGATTTGGAAATTTATAAACCTGCTGAAACCGGTAAGACCACCATTACGATGATGCTAGATACCTCGGGGAGTATGACCCTAAACCAGGTAAATCAGGCAGTTACTTGTGATCTTCCAGCAGGCACAAGTTACACCAAGAAATTTGAGAATTCAACCACCAACCCTAGCTATAGAAGAGACTACTGTGCGACAGGAACACGGTATTTTTATCGCTCTGATGATAAAAATAAATGGTATCGCTGCGGCAGTAACAGTTCGGGAACTACCAATTATAGTACTAGTGTATGTAACGCTACTTTGTCAGCTGCACCAAACGGCATTGAAAACTATGATGTTCTCGTATCTAGTAAAAATTCTTATTATTATACAGAAAACAAAGTTTACGACCGTCTTACGCGCTTAAAAGATGCCCTTTTTACATTAATGGATAATACCCAATTAGACCCTAAAAAAGTAGCGATTGGTATTGGTCAGTATTCTTCACAAAGTAATGCTGATAACGTAGTGGTTATTAATTCAGCGGGAATGGCGTCCAATGCGGATGGGGTTAGCGGTAAAATAGTGCTGCCCGCAGCATTATTAGATGAGGCTCAACGGCAAAGAATTAGAATGGCGGTGGCCGCTGCAGGCGGCTATAATGGTACGCCGACCGCCAACGCCTATGCAGAGGTTGGCGCTTATATGCTTGGCACCAAAACCAGTGGCACAGGAAGTGGTTTTGCTAAGTCGGCAACCGCAACTAAATCAGGCAGTAACTATATCAGTCCACTGTCCAACCCATCTAGCTGTGATGGTCGCGGTATTTATTTCTTAACTGACGGCGCGCCCAACAGCTCGTCTAATCCTTTAGCGCTAATGAGACTTGCTTTAGGTAATTCTAGATTTAATTATTCATCTTCAGATACGCTCCCTTCTGGAAGTGAGACCAATAATGGTATGCCTGAAGTCGGTGCTTTTGCTAAAGCCTTACGCGACTCAACGATTAACCCGTTAGGAACAGGTCAAGAAATCTATACGGCGGTTGTGGGCTTTGGCGCCGATTTTGATGTCGATAAAGCAGCAGATGCTGCTAAGCCTGAGGCCGACCGCGTGATTCGTAACCTGCCCTACACCAACCCAAAAACTGGAGCCACTACCAGCCGCGATTATTATAACTGTGCAAAAATCCCAAAATTAGATGCCAGAAATGCCTGTAACTGGGGCGAAAAAGCCCATCCATCATTACCCGGTGTGGGCGGCTATGGTGAGGGCGGCTTCTTTTCCGCGCAATCGACAGATGATATTGTCAACAGTATCATCTCTTTTGTAAAGGATTTGGATAATACCCTACCCTCTACGCCATCAGGAACCATCAGTATCCCTGATGACCCTTACCGTGCTGATAGCCAACTTGCCGTTGCCTACTATCCAACGCTTCAGCCCAAGGTCGGCGATAATGTCGCGATTTGGGAAGGCAATATGAAAAAATATAATTTAAATGAAGGCACGCTGTTTGGATTGAGCAATTCTAGACTGTTTTTGGATGTTGCAGGGGAGCTAAATCCTGCAGCGGTAGACTTATGGTCAGATAAAAACTATGCAGGGGCGAATGATAAAGTAGAATCAGGTGGATATTACTCACAGTTAGATACCCCTAATACTGGGCCCACCTCCGTTAGAAATCTATTTGTCGAAGACTGGAAGAGCGCGACGGATACGACGTCAGTTTTAAGAAAATTTGGTGTTAACGCCTCAGGAAAAGTAACAGTCGATAATAACGTGCTCACCAGTACAAGCTTTCATGACACGGGAACTTATGATGAAGCAATGCTGAGAAAGCTGTTAAACTTTTTAGGCTTTGACAAGCTGCCGGCGACGACGACTGCGGTAAAAGATATGACCCTTAGCAGCGCCAACGCTTCTGCTGCTATCAAAGTCGTTGGGGCAACGATTCATTCAACACCAGCTTCGGTATCTTATTCGGCAACTTTGGATGACAATGGCCGCGTCACGGATAACCGCGATGATTACGTACTGTTTGGCTCAAGTGAGGGCGGGCTGCATTTGGTTGATGCCGCCAATGCCAGCGCTGCAGGTAACGGCGGCAGAGAAAGATTTGTCATCGTTCCAAAAGAAATGCTTGTTGACCCCAAAAAAGCCAACGCTTTGGTTAAAGACGCGACCAAAGATGATATCGGCGTACCAAACTTTGGCGTTGATGCCCCGTGGCTGGTCACTGCTGATTATAAATATGACTTTGATAACCGGCGCGTTGATATCGATAACACCAATGGCAAAGGCGTCTTTGCTTATGGTGGTCTACGCATGGGTGGTGAGGCGTTATACGGCATCAACCTCAATGACAGCCGCGCGCCTAGCATGATGTTCAGCATCACTCCGACAACCTCAGGATTTAGCCGAATGGGGCAGATTTGGGCAAAACCAACCAAAGCTAAAATTAGAACCAGTAACAATGCCACTGACAAAGGCACAGATGTTTTGGTGTTCGGTGGTGGCTATGACATGTGCTATGAAGATGAAAGCTTTCAAGCGGGAATCAATAGTAATCTGCTCGGTGCCTGCTCAAATAAAGCCGCCGCTCAAGGTAACGCCATTTATATCATCAATGCCAAAACAGGAGCGCTCATTTGGTCGGCGTCCAGTTCGGGTAGTCCATCAAAGACCGTTGCCAGTATGACGAACAGCGTTGTGGCGGGCGTGACCGTATTGGACCGTAACAATGATGGCTTTATGGATCATATCTATTTTGCTGATTTGGGCGGTCAATTATTCAGAGCGGACTTTACCAACGCTGGCTTTAAAAAGCCGGTCACCTCAGGCGAGCCGACCGCTGAAACCAGCTTTACCAATACTCGAGTCACCCGAATTCTTAAAAGTGCTTATTCCGGCACGGACACCCGATTTAACTACCGCTTTTATGAGCGCCCTGTGGTCAGCTTTTACCGTAACGACAGCGGCAACTTGTTTGCCCTTATCAATGTCATTTCAGGCGATCGCAGCTCGCCGTTATCAAAAATCCGTGACAACACTAAAGCTGACCGACTATACGGCATTATGGACAGTGATGTGACCCGAGCGGACAACATATTTTACGCCAGTAACTTTACGACGGTGGGCGGTGAAAACGGTCAAAAAATCGTTGATTTGACCGCGGACAATACCGCCAGTAGCAGCTTAGCTGAGTTGCCCTCATCTGTGGGCACACTGAGCGCTTCCGGATTTACAGAGGCGCAAAAAAACACCTTTATCAACAGCTTAAAAACGGGCACTCAACGAGGCTGGTATTATCCGTTAACCCGATTTGATGGTTACGGCAACGTCAGATACACCAAAGGCATTGGCAAGTCTGAGGTGGTAGACAGCTTTTTATACACGACCGTTTATAACCCCGACATGAGCTACGGTACAGTGAACTCTTGTGCTGCCGAAATCACGGGTGGCTCAGAACGACAACTTTACTGCTTGCCTTATGGGGTTTGTATGGACGCCTCATCCAAAGATGGCACCGGCGGATTTGTGCGAGCAGGAAAGGGCATTCAGGAGCTGACACTAGGACCACGAAGCGCGGCGCTGTCAACTCAGCGGCTACTTATTGGCACTCAAACATTAGATGAGCAGACCGGCGGTCGGGTCAACTTCGGAACAGATGGCGGCAAAGGAGTGTTTGCGGTAGGAAAAGCCGGATTGACCCAAAACTTAACCAATGCTGATCAGGTAGTCGGCAGCGGCAGCGCCCCAAGCTTAATCCATAACGAGCGCTTCACCCTGCAACCAAGAACATGGTACGAAGTTGACTAATAAGGCAAGATGATGACAAAAAAAGCAGCAGTCCCTCAGCTTGGCTTTACCTTGATTGAGCTTATGGTAGTCGTAAGTATCATCGCGATACTCGCCGCCATTGCCATTCCCTCGTATCGGCAATACATCATCAAAAATGCCCAATCGCAAGCGCAAGCGCAAATGCTGCAAACCGCCATCGACCTTGACCGCTGGCGGGCAACTGCGCTGACCTACAAAGGCTTTGTTCCCAAAAAAGTCGCCAATAACGGCAGCGTCAGCTACGGCTATGACAGCGGTGACACCATCATCTATGCCCCCGTTGGCAAAGATGGCACCAACTACAGCTACAAGATCACCCTAGTCGATGCCAGCAACAATAAAAGCCTAGTCCCTGCCAACAGCAATTATTCTACCGCGGGCGTTTCTTGGAAAATGCTCGCTGAGCCGAGCAGCAGCTTGCAAAGCTCAAACGCCTACATCTATATGCTGACCAGTACCGGAACGCAGTGCAAAAGTAAAGACAGAACCATCACCATCAACGACAGCCATTGCGGCACCGGTCAGGAGACGTGGTAATGACTCATAACCCAACGCCAAAATCCGCGCCCAACGCTTCTGGCTTTACCTTAGTTGAAATGATGATCGTCGTTGCCATCATCGGCGTCCTTGCTGCCATCGCCTACCCAAGCTATGACCGCTACGTCATTAAAACCAAGCGTACGGACATGATGACCGAGATGCAAAATATTGCCAGCCAACTGCAAAGCCGAAAACTGGCGCAAGGCAGATTTAGTGCCATCACCACCACCGACTTGACCGGCAGTTTTCCAAGACAAGGTCAGGCGCTGTACACCATCAGCCTGTCATCGCCGCTCAACGCCCAGTGGACGATTACCGCCACCCCAAATTCAGGAACAAAAATGGCAAATGACGGCACGCTGACCTTAAACCACTTAGGGATAAAATGCCGCGCTAGCACTTGCGGCAGTAATGATGAGTGGAATAAATAATGGCGCTAACCTTGCCAATTTTGTCACCGTTTTTTGTTCAGTCTTGACAAAAAATGTCAAAATCAAAAATTATATTACTAACTTTTGTTTGTAAACTGACAATTTTGAGTAAGAAAGCAGTAACATTTATAGTCAATTGGTAAGATTAACTGCCAATTTGGTTTACTTTGCGATTTCATTAAAAAATAATCTTAAATTTAATGCGTTCATTGGCTTGGTTTGGCTCAAGATACTGGCTTTGCGCTCAAATTATGGCTTGATTAAGCCTGTTTTTTAAATTTTTTTGATATTCGGCAGTTAAAAAAACAATCCTTCCCAAAAAGTTGGCACATGATATGCAACAGTTATTATGACAGCAGCTGATGGCGAGTATCTAAAACTATAAATGATAACCGCCGCACTGCAAAGATTTTAACAAGTAAGATTTTAATTGATTGCAAATTTGGATAGCACTTATAAGCTATCTACCAACCTAAAAGGAAGTGTTATGAACGCTCAAAAAGGTTTTACCCTAATCGAACTCATGATTGTTGTTGCCATTATCGGTATTTTGGCTGCGATTGCAATTCCACAGTATCAGAACTATATTGCTAAGTCACAAGTAAGCCGTGCAATGGGCGAAACTGCAGCTGTGAAAACTGCTGTTGAAAGTTGTTTAAACGAAGGCAAAACGGGTATTGGCGAATGTGCTCTTGGGGTTACTGCATCTAATATCCAATCAACTAAAGTTGATGGGGCAGCTCCTGATACTAACGGTGATAACGCTGCGGTATTAACTGAAACGTCAACTATTGAAGCAACGTTCGATCAAAATGCAGCTGCTAATTTAAAATCGACTTCAAGTACTTTAACTTGGACTCGTGATGGTAACGGCTCATGGACTTGTGCAACTACTGCTGCTGATAAATATAAGCCAGCTGGTTGCTCATAATAGTTAAATATTAAAATCTATAAAAAAGCCAAACATCTTGTTTGGCTTTTTTTGTAATTATCAATTGGCATAATGTCTGCAACAGGGAGGGCATATCAGTTATAGGAAATGCCGCCATGAAAGCTACTCCAAATCGTCAATTGAATTTTCAAGCAGGCTTCACCTTAATTGAACTAATGATTGTCGTTGCCATCATAGGTATTTTAGCAGCCATTGCCATTCCACAATATCAAATTTATATAGGTAAAACGCAAGCAGGTCGGGTTATTAATGAGTTAGGTCAGCTGCGATTGACCGTTGAAGAATGTTTGCAAACTGGTCGAAACGTCATCGGTACAAGTTCGACCGAGTGTGACCCGAGAGCGTCGGCGTCTAACTTAATTATTGGCAGCTCACAAGTGGGCGTTGTGCTACCAAACAATGTTGGCGTTGCCCAAATTAGCAACCCTTTAACGTTAACGACATCGATTACCGCAACGGTTTCTAATCAGGTTAATCCAAAACTTGCCGGAAAAAAAGTCGTTTGGCTTCGCGACAGTGGCGGCTCTTGGCGTTGTCATAGCAATATTGAGTCAGTTTATCTGCCCATGTCTTGTAATTTTGATTCAAGCTTATAAAGAAAGCCATTAAACAAAAAACCACCGATTAGCTTAGCCAATCGGTGGTTTTTGTTTTTCTGCTAAATTTTGAGCCTACTTTTCCAAATACTGCAATTTACCTTCAACATAGTTTTACATCCCTGCAAACAGCTGCGCCTCGACCACCTTTGGTACATATCCGGTTAACGCCGGTTGGTCACTTAACCCAAGCCGCTCATAGACCTGACCGCCGATGCCGGGGATGACCTCACCATTATGGCGCTCATTATCGATGGCAAAGCAGATAAAGCGAAACTTTTGTGAAATATGGTCAGGAAACTCCGCCTTAAGCTTACGTTCTGAGTCGCGGTGAGCGACAGGAGCTAAGATAAATATGGTCGCAATCTTTGGTAGCGCCGTCAGCATCTCAATCAAATTGGTTCGCACTACGCAGCTTCCTGAAATGACAGACTTTACGATCATAATTTGGGTCGCTTGCTGATAGTCCGGCTCAATAAATTTGTGAACGATGGGGGCGACGCTTGACTGATTGGGCAGTTGATAATGATGATTCCAAAATACCGCAAGCCGCGTGTCGATGTGCCGATCATGAAGCGCTTGGATCACTCCTGCTTGCAAAAAGTCGGCATCTTCAGCGGTTGCGATCACAAGCGTCGTCGTATCGCCTGCAGGCGGCAGCGCGCTTGCCGCGATAGCGCCCAACAGCTTGCCAAGTGCGGTCATATGCTCGCGGTATTGTATAGGATTTTGGGTGCTGTCAAGCAGCCCTTGCAAGTGCGCTTTGGCAGTCGTGGTCGCGATAGAGGTAAAATGGCGTTGATGATTCATTTGATCGCGCTCCTTTAATGAGAGCTTAAATGCTGAGTTAACGATTGCGCCGTAAGCTGTAAGATAAGCGGCAATAAGTCGTTGATCGTTCGGACTTGAGCCGTGCGCTCATGATCAAGCTGGTTTAGTAGCTCAATATTGATGCTCGTTGCAAACCCTGACGGCAATCTAATCGTTAGAATATCATATTCTAAACCATAGCGGATAGAGGGCGGTGCGTTCGTTAAGAGTTGTTGTAGCCAATCAGGCAGTAAAAAAGTACCTTTTGAGGCGCGAAATTTCACAAACGGATTGGGATGACCTTCTGCTTGCGCTTGCGTAAAAATATCAGCAACAGACTGATAGTGATTGGCTTGTAACACCCCTAAGATAAGCTTCGCCGCATAATCGATATTGGAGCGATTGTTATTATTAATCAGCTTTTGGATAAATCGGGACAGCGACGTTTGATAGACAAGCTCATACAATGTGGGATGATAAGCAAAATACTGGCAAGTGTCTTTATCTACCAAGTGAGGCGGTATTTTATCTAAGTTTTGTCGTGCTTTTACTTTATCAGACACCAAAAGACAATTGATGGATTCAGCCATTTGATGGCAGTCGGTATCAATTAGCCGCTGCTTAGCAAATCGATCGCTGATTTCAGGTGTCCAGTCAGCCGTCGATCCTGAAGAGTTTTTGGCTTGGTAGTTGTATTTGATACGCCGGTTATTATCGATATGACAGATATCGTCAACAAAGCCCAATACTTGATTGGCAAGAATTTGCTGATTGAGATCAATATCATCTTGGACAGCGATTTCAAAAGCTTTGAACAATTGAAAATAATTTTCGTAGTCGCGACCTTTGCTGTTATTTAGACCGCCTTGATGAATGTTTTTTAGATTTAGACAAGCCGCTTTCCCAAAATTTTGGTGGACATAATCAAGAATGTGCTTGTCATCAATCATGGTTATAACTTTGCCCAATTAAAAAAATAGCAATGCCAGATTGCTCTAAGCATTGCTTATCTTTTGCAGATTTAATCTACTTTTCCAAATACTGCAACTTACCTTCGACGCCGTCCCACTTAGCGGCTTCCGGCAGTTTGTCTTTCATCTCGGTGATGTTTGGCCACTTTTGCGCAAGCTCTTCATTGAGCTGAATAAAGACCTCTTGACCTTTGGGCACTTCATCTTCTGAAAAAATGGCGTTGGCGGGACATTCCGGCTCACAAAGGGCGCAGTCGATGCACTCGTCAGGGTCGATTGCCAAAAAGTTGGGGCCTTCATAAAAGCAGTCCACAGGGCAGACTTCCACGCAGTCGGTGTATTTACAAAGGATGCAGTTATCTGTAACAACAAAGGTCATAGCGATGGCTACCTGTGATTGGACGGTTGGACAAGGGGGTGAAAATGTTGGTCATATTTTAGCGCTTTTGCGGACGATTAACAATTGCCAATCGACCCAAGCAAGCGTTTCAGCGCATAAAGCGCGTCATGGGCTTGTTTTGGGGTGAGGTGGTCGGGGTCGATGGCGTGAATGGCGTCAAGAAGTACGCTTGGCGCTGATGCTAAGTTATCTGATTGATTTTGCTCAGTATTATTAGCAAAGTAAGCGGCTTTTGGGCTGGCAACGTGTGGTAGATTTCGGGATAACTGCTTAGATGTTGGTGCGTTATTCACCGTAGCATTAGCCGCGATTGCCGTTATTGACTTATTAGACTTAGCTAAGTCGCAATTGCTATGATTGCCATCCTTGAGCATCGCATCAAGGCAGCGCTTGGCGTCATCGATGACCTCCGCTGGGATTCCTGCCATTTTGGCGACATGAAGCCCAAAGCTTGAGCTTGCCGCGCCCTCAACGATTTGGTGCAAGAGCAACAGTTCGCCATCGACTTCGCTTGCGGCAACGTGGACATTGCGGATATTGGGATTGCTTGCAGCAAGGGCGGTCAGCTCAAAGTAATGGGTGGCAAATAAGGTGGCGCAGTTGAGTTGCGTTAGCCGCGTTAGGCAAGCTTGGGCGATGGCAAGACCGTCGGTGGTTGCCGTTCCGCGACCGATTTCATCCATGAGCACAAGGGACTTATCAGTAGCTTGGTTTAAAATATTGGCGGTTTCAATCATCTCCACCATAAAGGTTGATTTGCCACCTGCCAAGTCATCGCTTGAGCCAATTCGGGTAAAAATGCGGTCGATATTGCCAATGGTGGCAGAGCTTACTGGAACAAAGCTTCCCACATGAGCCAAAAGGACAATCAGCGCAGTTTGGCGCATAAAGGTCGATTTGCCGCCCATATTAGGGCCCGTGATAAGTAGCAAGCGTTCGGGGTACTTGCTATTGCCAATCTCGCAATCATTGGCGACAAAGGGCGCTTGGCTTATCCGCTGATGGCGGTCTTGTTTGGCTTTGATTTCAACGACGGCATGGCGACCGCCTTTGATGCTGAGGGCGGCGTCCATTTTGAGCGTTGGTCGCTGCCAATGGTGCTCGGTCGCAAGATTTGCCCAATTGGTAATGACATCAAGTTGCGCAATCGCATTAGCAAGCTGCTGAATAGTGGTAATATCAGTATTTAATTTATTGATAATCTCTTGATAAAGCTGCTTTTCGCGAGCCAGTGCCAAAGACTGAGCGTCTAAATATTCAGTTTCTAAATTTTTTAGCTCATCAGTAATAAAGCGCTCGCTGCTTTTGAGGGTTTGCCTACGGATAAAGTGCTCAGGGGCGCTTTGGGCTTGCAGTTTTGGCAATTCAAAATAAAAGCCGCTGACTTTGTTAAAGCCGACTTTGAGGCTTGGCAGATTATTCGCGGCGCGTTCGCGAGCCATCATGTCATCAAGGGTCGCCTGAATGTTGTCATGCAAATGGGTCAAGCGGTCAAGCTCAACATCAAAGCCGCTCATCAGCATTCCGCCGTCGCGGATATGCGCGGGGGGGTCTGCGATAATGGCGCTCTCGATAAAGGCTTTGATTTGGATGAGCTTATCGTCTGCTGTCGGCAACTGACTGACAATTTGTGTCAGTAATGTTGCTGACAATTTTGGGTCAGTTGATTTTGTTTTTTCTAATAAAGGCTGTAGTAAATTGGCAAGCTCAAGACTTGAGCCTATACCCTCGGCAAGCTTTCGCAAATCGCGCGGTTTGGCGGTATTAAGGGCAATCCGGCTGCTGATGCGCTCAATATCGCCGATTTGGGACAGTTTGGCTTGCAAATTGTCAATCAGACTAGTTTGCAAAGGCTGAGTTTGATTTGCGGCTGTTATTAAAAGTTCAACGGCGTCCAAGCGCGCGTTGACTTGACCATGATTGCGAAGCGGTCGCTTTAACTGCGCGGCAAGTAACCGGCGACCCATCGGCGTTTTGCAATGATTAATGATGCTCATCAGCGCCGTTCCGTTTGGAGTGACGGGGGCAAAAATTTCTAAATTTTGCTGACTTTGCGCATCAATGATTAAATAGTCTTGATTGGTTTCAATAATGAGCTGATTAACCTGCGGGACTTGGCGCTGCTGAGTCTGCCGAGCATAATGAATAAGCGCCGCGCAGCTGGATTGGCAAAGCGGCAAGTCACTAATCCCTAAACCATCCAATCTTGTCACCAAAAATTGCTCGCAAAGGGTATTGCTGGCATGACTTCGGTGAAAGTCACTGGCGGCAACGTCGATGATGGGGCAGTCAAGATTTTGATTCAGCCAAAGCTTTAACTGGTTATCCGCCGTTTCGCTAATTAAGCATTCACTTGGGGCAAA
Source organism: Psychrobacter sp. GTC18467 (assembly GCF_055397455.1). Lineage (NCBI taxonomy): Bacteria > Pseudomonadati > Pseudomonadota > Gammaproteobacteria > Moraxellales > Moraxellaceae > Psychrobacter > Psychrobacter sp. GTC18467. The sequence goes on along the minus strand of NZ_AP038920.1, from coordinate 1,063,510 downwards.
TCGGGTTAAGACGGTTTGTAATTGCGCGGTGAGCGCTTGCCAAGTATTTTCGCTAATGGCTTGAGTAATCAGCGTTCCGGCAGCAAGGTTAAGTTGGCTAACGGCAGCTTGAATGGGTTTGTTCGAGTTTGCTTTTGGCAGCTCAATATCAATGGCGACAACGGTTGGCGTTTGCCCTGAGCTGATAAGCGCATCATCGGTAAGCGTCCCTGCGGTTAAGGTTTTGACCACTTCGCGGCGCATGATTCCGGTGGCGCTGGCTGATTTTTTACTTTTCTCGCCGATGTTTTTATTAAGGTTTTTACTTTTTGCCGGAATGGTTTGGTTATTGGCGTTGCCGTTTTTATTAATGTTATTGCTATTTTCTGACTCATCGATTTGCTCACAAACGACGACGGTTTGACCGGCGGCAATAAGCCTTGCCATATAGCTGTCGGCGGCGTGAAAGGGCACTCCTGCCATGGCAATAGGATTTCCGGCTTTGTCATTACCGCGCTTTGTTAAGGTGATGTCCAAAATTTCGGCGGCGCGTTTGGCATCGTCAAAAAACAGCTCATAAAAATCGCCCATTCGGTACAGCAAAAGCGCATTCGGGTAGCGCGCTTTCATGGTCAGGTACTGAACCATCATCGGCGTGTGGTCGTTTAAATCAAAAATTTGCTGATTGATGCTAAGTTTGCCGTCATTGATAGGTTGATTAAAGTTGAGCGCGGGTTGGTTGACATGGGGGAAAGATTGCAAATTTGGCGCAGATTTTTTGGTCATTCAAAGTCTCAATTCTTAAAAAGGGTTGGCAGATAATTCAAGATAATCTTATTTATTATCAGCACGATTGGGCTATTTTATCATGATTTAACGGTAGTTTTGCGCGCAAATATGACCTGCTGCCCTTGTATCCATGACCGCGATAACCATATATAATGAGGCACACTTTGTAGGGTGATGGTCAGCCATGATTGCTGGCAATCAAAAATTTTCAAAGGTTAAATTATATGTTATCAAAGATTGTAGGCAGTGTGGTCGGCACCAAAAACGAGCGCGAACTTAAACGCATGCGCCGCGTGGTGGACAAGGTCAACGCCCAAGAAAAAAATATCCAAGCCCTAAGCGATGAGGCGCTCAAACAAAAAACTGAAGAGTTCAAATCGCGACACCAAAACGGCGAAAGCTTGGATGCGCTGCTGCCTGAAGCCTTTGCGGTTTGCCGTGAGGCGTCCTTGCGCGTCACCGGAATGCGCCATTATGACGTGCAATTGATTGGCGGTATCACCTTGCATGAAGGCAAAATCGCCGAGATGAAAACCGGTGAGGGTAAAACCTTGATGGCGACCCTTGCCATTTATCTCAACGCCATTAGCGGTAAGGGCGTTCACGTAGTTACGGTCAACGACTACTTGGCGGCGCGTGATGCTGAATTAAACCGACCGCTATTTGCCTTTTTGGGGCTAAGCGTTGGCGTGATTTACTCGCAGCAGCCGGCGCATGACAAGGTTGCCGCTTATCAAGCTGACATCACTTACGGCACCAACAACGAATACGGCTTTGATTATCTTCGCGATAATATGGTGTTCAGCTTGGGTGAGAAAAAACAGCGACCGCTGAATTATGCCATTATTGATGAAATTGACTCGATTTTGATTGATGAAGCGCGAACGCCGCTGATTATCTCCGGTCAAGCTGAAGATTCCTCAAGAATGTACGCGCTGATTAACACCATCATTCCGCGCCTCAAACGCTCAAAAGATGAAGAAGCCAATAAAAATAACGAAGACGAAGATTTTTGGATTGATGAAAAAAATCGGCAAATCGAAATCAGCGAAAAAGGCTATGAGAAAATCGAACGCTTTTTGATGGAAGTCGGCGAGCTTGGCGAAAATGAAAGCCTTTATAGCCCAAGCCGGTTACCGCTCCTCGCCCACGTCCAAGCTGCCATCCGCGCCCATCATATTTTTGTTAAAAACATTCACTACATCGTCCATGAAGGCGAGGTGATTATCGTTGATGAAAACACCGGTCGCACCATGCCCGGTCGCCGCTGGTCAGAAGGCTTGCATCAAGCGGTTGAAGCTAAAGAAAACGTTGAGATTCAAGCGGAAAACCAAACGCTAGCAACCACCACGTTCCAGAACTATTTCCGACTTTATGACAAATTATCGGGAATGACCGGAACGGCAGATACCGAAGCGGCGGAGTTTAAATCAACTTATGATTTGGACGTGGTGGTCATTCCAACGCACCGCCCGATTGCTCGGGTGGATTTGGATGACCAAATCTTTTTGACCAAACTTGGCAAATATAAAGGCATCATCCGCGAGATTAAAGAAATCCAAGCCAAAGGCGCGCCGGTGCTTGTTGGAACGGCAACGATTGAAGCGTCAGAGGAGCTATCCTACCTACTTGACCAAGAAGGCATCAAGCATAACGTGCTAAACGCCAAGCAGCACGAGCGTGAAGCGGAAATCATCGCCCAAGCCGGCAGCCCCAAAGCCGTCACCATCGCTACCAACATGGCAGGTCGCGGAACGGATATTATTTTGGGCGGCAACTGGCAGTCATTTATTGAGGACATCGATGCGGTAAGCCCTGATGAGCTTGCGCGCTTAAAAGCCGACTGGCAAGTGAAGCATGACCAAGTCGTTGCTGCCGGTGGTCTGCATATCATCGGCTCTGAGCGCCACGAGTCGCGCCGGATTGACAACCAGCTTCGCGGTCGCGCCGGTCGTCAAGGTGACCCTGGCATGTCGCGCTTTTTCTTATCGCTTGAAGATGATTTGATGCGTATTTTTGCCGGTGACCGCGTCGTTAATATGATGCGTGCCATGGGGCTTAAAGAAGACGAAGCCATTGAGCATAAAATGGTTTCAAAATCCATTGAAAACGCCCAAGGTAAAGTGGAAGCCCGCGACTTTGACGCCCGTAAAAACCTGCTGAAATACGATGACGTCGCCAACGAGCAGCGAAAAGTTATTTACGGTCAGCGTGATGATTTGCTTGCCGAGATGGACTTATTGGACGCCATCGATGCCATGCATTATGAAGTTTATAACGCCATGATTGACCAGTTTGTTCCGCCAGGGTCGGTTGATGACCAGTGGAACATCGACGGTCTTGAGGACGAGCTTGAGGACGAATTTAAGCTTTATATGCCGATTAATGACTGGCTTGATGAAGACCGCCGATTGGACGAAGAAGGGCTTCGCGACAAGATTATCCAAACCGCGCTTGATCATTATCACGGCCGCCGCGAGCAAATGGGCGAGACCAACGCCGCTCAGCTTGAGCGCCATTTTATGCTGCAAAGCCTTGATAAGCACTGGAAAGAGCATTTAACCCAAATGGACCAGCTGCGAAAAGGCATCCATCTTCGCGGTTATGCGCAAAAAAATCCCGAGCAAGAATATAAGCGCGAGTCGTTTGAATTGTTTCAAATGATGCTTGGGGCGATTAAATCGGAAACGGTTCAGGATTTATCGCGTGTTCATATCCCAACCAAAGAGGAGCTTGAGGCGCTAGAGGCTCAGCAGCGCGCCGAGCAGCAACGCTTGCAAGAGCTGATGCACTTTGAGCACGATGAGGGCGGCAGCTTGGGCGAGGAGGGCGACAATTCACGCGAAACCCCACGAGCTCGCGGTCAGATGCAAATTACCCTTGGCGGCGGCGGCATCTCAGTGGCAGGCGCAGGCGAGGGTATTGAGCTTGATAAAAAAGAGCCCAACCCTTATGCGGGCATGAACATCAGCCGAAATGCGCCTTGTCCTTGTGGTTCAGCGCTCAAATATAAGCAATGTCACGGCAAAATTTAAAATAATAACAAGCAAATTGGCAATGGGTTGATGACCATTGGCGGCTGTATTTCAACCCCATGCAATACCCCATGCAAATAGGGTTTAGCTACCAAAAGTTCATTTACAAATTGGGCATAGGCGATTGTGAATCGGCACGCTATAGTAATAACCACCCACTTTGAGGAGATGATTATGAAATTAGGGCAGTTTAGAGGTTCAGTGCTCGTCACCGGCTTGATGATTGGGGCGCTAAGCTTAAGCGCTTGTCAAAAGCCTGAGCCGGACAATAGCGCCGAAACCGACTTGAGCAGCGAGCAAGCCGTTCCGATGTCCGCTGAGCCTGCTGAGCCAAATGATGCGATTGTTGCCACAGATGCTCCTGCCGATGATGTGGCTGACGATACCGTGGCAATGGTGACTGGCGGCGTTGCTCAAATTCAGTACCTTTGCACCCCTGAATTTAAAGTCGATGCCACGTACAAAGATGATGCCAATCAAGTGGTTCTTGAAACCAATCAAGGTACGCTGACTTTGGATAAAACCAATGACGGCACCAATCCTGAAGTTTACGAAGTCAAAACTGCCATTGATGGCAGCGAAGGCATCACCGAATGGCGCGTGGCACATAAAGCCCGTGAAACTGGCGTGATTCGTGTTTTAGATGCAAATGACAAAGAAGTCAGCACCTATGAGTGCAAACGCGAGGACAAACCGGCTGTTGCCCCTGCAGGTTAATATTTTGGCGTGATTGGCAAAATAAAAAAGCAACGGTAACGTTGCTTTTTTTATGCGCATTTAAACGTTGTTTTACCGGTGAGGATGCGATAAAAAGCCTTCTTCGGTAACTTCCAATTCTTCGTGTTGCAGGGCAACCGCCACGCTATCGGTATGCGTATGCGTGGTTTTGCTGACGTTTACTTCTTGAACCACGTAAGTGTCTTTGGTCACCGTTGCTATTTGTCTTGAAATCACAATCTCAACTGGACTGTCACCAATCTCGACCTGATTGCCGTTAATCGTCACTACCGCTTTATTATCAAGGGTTGGCGCAACGTGGCGAACGACGTCTTTATCCTCATAATTGCCCGTTAGCAAATCTTGCTGCTCATCATTGCTAAACTCTGTTTGCACCGTGATGTATTCTTCAAGCAGCTCGATGGGCACATTCACGGTTTTGGTTCGCGTGTGTTTGGTGACAACGACTTTGCCCACATCAACGCGCTCTTTGCTGACAACGGGGCGCTCCTCAAGCAGCTCAAGGTGACCGCCGATTTTCTGAGCGGCTTGGGCTTGAGGGTTTGAAGGATTTGAAGGCTTTGCTGAGCTCAGTGAGTCATGAGCCGTATTGTTTTGAAGGCGGGCTGCTTCAGCGGCAGGCAGTTTATGGCTGCTGCTATCATCGGTCAAAAATGCTTGGGGCTGATGCTCATCGGTAAGGGCTTTTTGGTCATTTTGCGGTGATTGTGGCTGACTATTCCCACCTGATACTTGAGGGCTTGGACTCAGCGAGGGCAACTCATTTTGCAATGGGTTATGATTGAGGTCAGGGTTATTAACGTGGTCAGTTGACATGGCGCGCTCCTATTATTGTTATTCTTAATATTATGAAGACTAAGGCGATTAAAGCCGCTCATAAAAAAGGTCAGAGACGCGCTCTGACCTTTTTATTACGATACTTGATGCCGTTAAGTGAATTAGCACAAAGCTGCGAGATTACATGCCACGAGCGCGGCGGACGTCTTCGGCAGTGATGCCTTCACGGTTGACGATATTGCCTTCACGGTCAACCACGTTGCCTTCACGGTCAACATCAAGTTCTTCGCGCTGAATGGTTTCAGCAATGGTTTCTGTATGATGCTGAGTGGTTTTACCAACGCTCACTTCTTCTGCCACATAAGTTTCTTTACCAACGCGGGCGCGCTCGGCTTCTAGCTCAACTTCAATGGTTTGGTTGTGCAGGTCATCACCAATGCGGCGCTCTGTTGGGCGGTCAACGTTCGTACGTTCGATATGAGCGTGCTCTTCTTCTAGGTCAACATCGATGTTGCGCTCTTCCGTGACCACGTGCTTGCCGACTTTGACCAATCCAGCAACAATGCGGTCTTTATTGACCGTCAAGCGCTCTTCTAGCAGCTCAAGGGTATTTGGTGCATTGTATGAGGTATCTTGAACTTCAAAACGCTCAGCTTCTGGAACGGTGTCGGCTACAAAGGCTTTGCGGTCGCGCTCATACTGCTCTTTGTAGCTGTATTGATAGTCGTGGTCGTAAACTTCCATGGCTTCAACTTGTGATTTAGTGAGGCTATCAAAGAACACGTCGTCACCAACAATGCGCGCAAGTCCTGCAGGAACAAGAACTTCTTTTGAGCTGAACCAACCGCCAGCATCAACGATTAAGTAGCGAATACGACCGGTGGTGTCTTCAACCAATGCGCCTTCGATTTTACCAATTTTTTCTTCATTGGCGCCGTAAGCGGTTTTGCCCGTTGGGTCATAATAGTCGTCACCGATAAGGTCGCGGTGAGTGGCTTGGATATCTCGTAAGCGGATAAGTTGGCTCATTATAATTGTCCTTCTGTGAGTTATTATTAAAATAAAATTCCGGCTGATTAAATTTCAGTCGCGGCAAAGGGTTTTTGGCTACTGTCGATAACTACAACTGGCAACTATCACTCAAAAATAAAACAACCAGTTAGGTTATTGATAGTTAAAGTAATGTTGGTTGCCAATTGGTCATTTCAGGGTGTTAATTTAACCTTACAGCCTCAACTTGTGATTATCGTAACACTGCAAATTTTTAAGGGATATATAATCGGCGTAGCAAAGTGTGATTAACGCGTTAAGTCGTGTAATGGGCTGTAAGTGGCATAACAACCCTGCCTTATAAAGTAACGCTTTTTTACAGTAATGAACTTAATTTCAGTTATTTAATAGTGTCTTGTCAATGCCAAAACGTTAAAAACCGCCTCTATCAATACCAATAGACGCGGTTTTAAGCAATTGACTTTAGATAAATAGAACTGAAAAAAATAGGACTGAAATAATTAGAACTGAAATAAATAGAATTTAATCACGCTCAATAGCAATGGCAACCGCTTCACCGCCGCCAATGCAAAGGGTAGCAATGCCTTTTTTACCGCCGGTGCGCTCAAGGGAGTTGATCAGCGTCACCACAATTCGCGCGCCCGAGCAGCCAACCGGATGCCCTAACGCACAAGCGCCGCCCTCGATGTTGACACGGCTATGGTCAAGGTCAAACGCTTCCATTGCTGCCATGGTCACCATGGCAAAGGCTTCGTTAATTTCCCAAAGGTCAACCTCAGAAACCTGCCAACCGGCGTTATCAAGCACTTTTTGAATGGCGCCAATGGGGGCGGTGGTAAATTCGCTTGGGTGCTGTGAGTGCGAGGCAGTGGCGATAATTCGCGCTTGATAGGGTAGGTTTTGCGCGTCAGCATTGGATTTGCTCATAAGCACGACAGCTGCCGCGCCATCAGAGATTGAACTGGCATTAGCGGCGGTAATCGTACCGTCTTTGGCAAACGCGGCGCGCAGTTTTGGGATACGTTCAGCATCAGCAAGCGCCGGCTCTTCGTCTGTATCAACAGTGACTTCACCTTTGCGTGTTTTGAGGGTAACAGGGGTAATTTCGTTTTTAAAATGACCGTCGTTGATGGCAGTTAGGGCGCGATTTAACGACTCAATGGCAAAGGCGTCCATTTGCTCGCGTGAATAGCCTTTGTTATCCGCCATCTCTTGCGCAAATTGCCCCATAAGTTTGCCGGTTTCGGCGTCCTCTAAGCCATCGGTGAACATATGGTCGAGGACTTCTTTGTGACCCATTCGGTAGCCTTGGCGAGCGTTTGGCAGTAAATACGGCGCGTTGGTCATCGACTCCATGCCGCCTGCGACCGCAATGTCAACGCTGCCAGCAGCAATACCATCCGCCGCTTGCATAATGGCTTTAAGCCCCGAGCCGCAAAGCTTGTTGATGGTGACCGCGGCGGTGCTGTCTGGCAATCCAGCTTGGCGCAGGGCTTGGCGGGCAGGACCTTGACCAAGCCCTGCGGTCAAAATGCAGCCCATGATGACTTCATCGACCGCGCTGCTATCAACGCCTGAGCGCTCAATGGCCGCTTGAATTGCTGCTGCGCCAAGGTCGGTCGCTGTCGCACCGCTAAGAGCGCCTTGAAAGCCGCCCATTGGGGTTCGCGCGCCATTAACGATGACGATGGGGTCGGGTTGCACTTTGCTCATAATCACTCCAAAATTTTTAGCTGAATTTAAAAAATTATCTTTTAGTTATATCAAAAATGGGCTTGCCATAGTAAGACTACGACAAACCCATCAGTCAAGCAAAGTGCTAAGCTTTATTTTTTGTTGGCTTACTTATTAAATAAGCAACTAGAATAAATAATTACGACGACAACTCATCCAAACGAATGCGAACCACGCTGTCCGTAACCGCATCTAATTGCTCAATTTTGGCAATGGCTTGATTCATTTGCGTTTCAACCACCGGCAAGGTCAAGATAATGATAGGAACTTGACCGACTTTATGGGCAGGTTTTTGCAAAATGGCGTCAATGTTAATGCTAAAATCACTTAAAATTCGCGTGATGTCGGCGAGCACCCCCGGATTGTCATAAGCATGAACGCGAAGATAATAGCCGGTGGTCATTTGCTCCGCCGGTAAAATCGCCAAATCATTCAGCTGCTCAGGGATAAATGCCAAATGCGGAACGTGGTGACCGTGATTGTCCGTGCCAAGAACGCGAACCAAATCCATCACATCAGCCATCACCGCCGACGCCGTTGCTCCTGCGCCCGCGCCATCGCCATAATAAAGCGTCTGTCCAAGCGGATGGGCGTTAACAAGAACCGCGTTTTTCACGCCGTTAACGTTGGCAAGTAAGGTATCTTTAGGGATTAAAGTTGGGTGAACACGAAGCTCAATTCCGGCAGGGCGGTCATCAATTGCCGCGCGGCGAACGGCAAACCCCAAGTGCTTGATGCGATAGCCAAGCTCTTCGGCATACTCAACGTCTTGCAAGGTAATTTTGGTAATGCCCTCACAGTAAACCTTATCAAATTGCAGCGGCATACCAAAGGCAATCGAAGCCAGTAGCGCAAGTTTATGCGCCGCGTCAATACCTTCCACATCAAAGGTTGGGTCAGCTTCAGCGTAGCCTAGCGCTTGCGCCTCGGTGAGAACTTCTGCAAATGGGCGACCGGTTTCACGCATTTCGCTCATAATGAAATTGCCCGTACCGTTAATGATTCCGGCAAGCCAATCGACTTTGTTAGCGGCTAATGCCTCACGCATCACTTTAATAATTGGAATGCCGCCTGCCACTGCCGCTTCATAAGCCACGTGAACGTTATGTTTTTCAGCTAAAGCAAAAATCTCATTGCCATGTTCCGCCAAAAGCGCTTTGTTTGCGGTAACCACGTGTTTGCCATTTTTAATAGCTTTGATAATCAACTCTTTGGCAAGGGTCGTACCACCAATCACTTCAATGACAATATCAACCTCATCACTTGCCACAATTGCCATCAAATCACGGCTTTGATGGATGCTTGGGTCAATATCATCGCGGTCGCGGCGAACGCCCACCGTGGTAATCTTAATATCGCGACCGCTTCTGCGCTTTAATTCATCCAAATTGTCATTGATTAAATGGACGACGCCCGTTCCGACCGTTCCTAGCCCAAGTATCGCAAGATTGATAGAGTGACTCACAGTATCCTCAAGTTTTTAATTAAAAAAATAGATAAAAATAAATGGATTGGCAAAAATAAAATGAAAAAGTTAGCCAATAAAAAAGTTGCTAAGCTTTTCGTTATCATACGTTGAACCGGCGCTGCCGTCTATAGTTAGCGGGCTAAACGACTGATAAAAAAGCGGATAATAAATTAAAAAAAACGAGCCAAAATTAAGCCCGTTTTTTTAAGATTAATTGTTGATGGCAGCCTCAGCCAACTGAGCGGCAGGCAGATAGCCGCCGATTTGCTGACCGGACTCAGTGAAAATGGCTGGTGTTCCGCGAACGCCTAAGCGCATGCCAAGTGCCATTTGCTCGCCAACGGGATTGTTACAAGCTTTTGCGCTGACATTTTCGCCAATTTTAGCATCGTTCATGGTTTTTTTACGGTCGCTGCTGCACCAAATCGCCTCCATTTTTGGAATCGACTGCTCACTTCGTGGCCATGCCAAATAACGAACCTCAATCCCGCGAGCGTTGATATCGCTCATTTCCTCATGAAGCTTTCGGCAATAGCCACAATCGGCATCAGTAAAGGCATAAACCACCGCTTTGGTCGCCCCTTTCGCCGGATAAATAATCATGTCTTTTTTGGCGACATTTTTCAGCTCATCTTTAGCCGCTTTTGCGGTAATGGCGCTGCTAATATCGACCGGTTCGCCGTCACCGACAGCGATAATCTGACCTTGAATGATGTGCTTTCCGGATTTGTCGGTAAAAAATGGCGGCAAGCCCTCAGCCGTTACCCAATAAATGCCGCTCATATCGGTTGGCACGGCAGAGATGATTTTTTCTTCAATCCCTGAGGCTTTTAAGTTTTCTTGCAGCGACTGCGCCACCTTGCGGTCACTGTCTTTTGCCACCGCCGTTGTTTTTGCTTGCGCGCTATTGACAACTTTGCTGCCGCCGGCGTCAGCTGCATTATTTGAGCAGCCAGAAGCAATGATAATCACCAAAGCCGTCATCAGTGCCGAGGTCAGCTTATTTTGTTTAAAAACGGTAGCTGCAAAAATCGAGGGTCGAAACATATCGCAAGTCCTAGGGCGCAAGCCTGATTGAGGAGAAAAGCAAAAAAGCGCAATCATCGCTTTTTTAAAAAGTTAACGGGCTAAAAAACGCCTGAGCGTTTGATATTAAAGCAAATATTTGGATTATCTTAACATATTTTTTAAATCATTCGCTAATATTCCCCAACGCTTTTAGCAAAAATTTGCAATTTTGTCTTTAATATGAGTAGGTTAGGGTTAATGTTATAAAAAGTATAGTAATGCCAACAAAACACCGTCTTAGATACATTTGTCATCTGTAATATTTAAATTCAAATCATTAAGCTACAGTCAATATAAGAATAAATCATTATAGTAATGGCGATTTTTGGAACGAATTAACGAGGAGTGATTATGGCTGGAGCAAGCTTACTTGCCTTATTAGATGACATCAGCGTCATTTTGGACGATGTGTCCTTGATGACTAAAGTTGCTGCCAAAAAAACGGCAGGCGTTTTGGGCGATGATTTGGCGCTCAACGCCGAGCAGGTCACCGGCGTTAAAGCCGACCGCGAGCTTCCGGTCGTTTGGGCAGTGGCAAAAGGTTCATTGGTCAATAAGGTAATTTTAGTTCCTGCCGCTTTGCTCATTAGCGCCATTTATCCGCCGCTGGTGACCTTTTTATTGATGTGCGGCGGCTTATATTTGTCTTATGAGGGCGCAGAAAAAGTCATTCACAAATTCTGGCCGCACCTATTGCCGCATGACGAGGAACAATCGGCACGGCTGCAAGCCAATGCTGACGAAAGTATCGATTTGGTGGCGTTTGAAAAACAAAAAATCAAAGGCGCGATTCGAACCGATTTTATTTTGTCCGCTGAAATTATTGTGATTGCGCTTGGCTCAGCCGTTGGGGCAAGCTTGCTTGAAAAAAGCTTGATGCTTGCCATTATTGCCGTTGCCTTGACCTTAGGCGTTTATGGTTTGGTTGCCGGAATTGTCAAAATGGACGATTTGGGATTTTATTTATTAAAAAAACCAAGCGAGGCGGCTAAAAAATTTGGTGAGTTTTTATTGTCCGCCGCGCCAAAATTGATGAAGTTTTTATCGATTGCCGGAACGATTGCCATGTTTTTGGTGGGCGGTGGTATTTTGGTTCATGGGGTCAATTACTTACATCACGAGGTAGAAAATCTTGCGCATCTGACCGGCATTTTTGAAAGCGTGACCACGATGCTACTTAATTCGGTCGTTGGATTGATTGCCGGTGTGTTGGTGGTCATTATTGTGACCATAATTGGTAAACTTCGCCAAAAAGCGGCGCATTAATTGCCAATTTTTTAAAATGAATTAACTAAAAAGAAAAACCCCAAAAGCTGACTTTTGGGGTTTTTTACTGCTATAAAAATATAGCTTAACCTTTATGATGAGGTGCTATCGTCATCATTTCGGTGGTCGTTGTTATCGATGCTATCAACGTCATCCACATTTTGCGCCGCTTCTACCTTTTCCGCTTGCGTCGGCTTTTTGTGCTCGGCTTTGGCTTTTCGGGTTCGTGCTTTGGGTACTTTTGGCGTGGTTAAATTAAACATTCCGGTTTGCGGCAACAGCTGCTCAGCAACATTTTCAATCATGTTTTTATAGCTGGCAATGGTGGTTTTTGACTTTGCCGATTGACTGTCGTCTTTGGCATCGTCTTTTGTTTCGTCCATTGCTTGCATTGATTGAACGTCAGCTTGTTCAGCGACCGCCTTGCTATCGGCATCAATACTAGTCTCAGTTTCAGCTTGCGCTGATTCTTGAGTTAAGTTTTGATGAATGGCTTCATCGGCTTTGAGCAGCGTTTCGCTGTTGGCACTGACATCATCGGCTTGCGCCTCCCCGCTTAGGGCACTGGCAGCAACGTTATGAGCATCAGTGCTTGGCGCTTCATGGTTCGCTGTGCTGCTATCGTCTTGCGTTTTAGAAGCGGAGGCTGAATTGTCCTGAGTTTCAGCATCAGACTCAGCTTGCAGCTTTTCGTTGTCCTGATAATCAGGATGTTGACCGCGCGGGTCGTTGCTGGCGCGTTGACCAATAGCGCGCGGGGTAACCGCGGTTTTGCCTTGAGCGATTGCAAACTGACTGACCGGCGCAATCATGGCATCAAACTGCGCTAAGTAGTCGTTGGCAAGCGGCGCGTAGCCGTAGTTTACAAAGCTAAATTCGACGCTTTGAACTTGGTCTTGAGGGCTCACCTTAGATACCGCTTCAATAAAGCTGCGGATGATGCCAAGTTGGCTCAACTTGTCGGCAGCATCGGGGAGGGTGGCGTGAATAAAGTCGCCAACGCTTCCCGATAGTGCAGGGCGAACGGCGGCAGCGCTTGGCGTAGCTTTGGGCTGCTGCTGACGGACGACGCGCGGGTCATTATTGGCTTTGCCAAATTTGTGCGCAGTCACGTAGCGGTCGGCAAACCATTCTGAGCCTTTGCTGCTGCTTTTTTCTGTCTCGCCTTTCGCGCTAGTTGCCACTTGCTCGCTGCTTTTTTCTTGAGTATCAGCAGCTTTTGACGCGCTTTTTGAGGTGTCGTCAGGACGGTCAGCTTTGTCGGCGACTATTACGGCCGCGGCTTTTGCGTCCTTTTTTGGCTCAGAAGCTTTTGTCACCGTTTGGCTTTCGCTATCGTCACTTTTGCTTACGGCTTTTGGACTTGGCTTTTGCGCAGGTTTTGGCGCTTTTACTGCCGGTTTGTGCTCATCAAGCGATAAATGAACGACTTCTTGCGCTTTTAGCTTTGGCGGCGCTTCGTTGATTTGGAGCACCACTTCGTCAGGATTTTGCGCTTTAGCTGCTTTGCTTGGCACTTTTTCCTGAGGCTTTTCGTCCGCTTTGGTATTTTCATTTTGAGCGGTTGCCGTTAATGGCTCGCCGCGCTCAAGCTTACCGCGTGAGCCACGCTGCGAGTTGGGTTTGCGCTTGGCAAGGTTATCCTCGCTTGGCTTTGGCGACTCGTCATTGCTTGGCGCATTTTTATCGTCATTGCGATTGCGAGCTGCGCTATCATTGCCAGTTTCATTGTCATCACGGTCGCGGCGCGCTCTCGGTTTGCTGGCGCGCGTTTTACGTGGTTTGCGCTTGCGGCGGTCATCAGACTCGTCTTCACCATTGTCCTCTTTACTTTGCGTAGGTTGTTGCGAGGGTTGCGGCTCTGATTGCGATTGCTCATTTTCATTACGCTGAGCGTTTTGCAAAGCGCTGCTATCAACTTGACCAAACGCGCCTAAGCTTTGCGCGCCGGAATTGACCAACGTTTCAATGGCGGTCGCGGCATCATTGCTGCTCACGCTTGCTTGCAGCGTTGCTTGCGGTGCTTGGGCAAACAGGTTCGATAGCCAAGCAACGGCAGGCGTTGCCGGTTTTTGCGCAACTGGCTTTTGGGCAGTTTGGTTTACAGTGCTATTTTGCGGCGTTGCAGGCGCTTGACGCGACTCTTTTTGCATTGATTGTTGCGCGGAAGCTTGGCTTGGTGCGTTTTGACCATTTTGCCCAGATTGGTTATTTTGGTTGCTAGGCTGCTGACTTGATACGCTTCGCGGCTTTCGCGTTGGCTGCTGCTCAGGTCGGACAGCGTCGGCGGTTTGCCAATCAACATCATAGCCCAAATCACTAAATTCTTGCTGCTGGGTGTCGGTGATGCGCTCATAGCTTGAGGGCGCAAAGCCATCGCGGTTAAAGTGCAGTTTAAAATTCGGCGATTCTAAATGCGCGTGCGGCAAAATGGTAATTCGCGTGCCGCTATCTTGCTCAAGATAAACAAGGCTGTCGCGTTTTTCATTCAATAAAAACGCGGCAATGTCGGTTGGCACTTCCGCTTGAACTTCGCCTTGACGCTCTTTAAGCGCAATTTGCTCAATTTGGCGCATGATGGACAAGGACAATGAGCGCAAATCACGAATCATGCCGTTACCGTGGCAGCGTGGGCAGATATAACCGGTGGATTCCTCTAAGGATGGGCGCAGGCGCTGACGGCTCATTTCCATCAAGCCAAATTTGGAAATCTCGCCAAACTGAACGCGGGCGCGGTCGTATTTGGTCGCCTCAACCAAGCGCTTTTCGACCTCTTTTTGATGACGACTGTCATTCATGTCAATAAAATCAATGACAATCAAGCCGCCCATATCACGAAGGCGAAGTTGACGGGCGATTTCATCCGCCGCTTCAAGGTTGGTATGATAAGCGGTCTCGGCAACGTCTGAGCCTTTGGTCGATTTGGCGGAGTTAATGTCGATCGACACCAAAGCTTCAGTTTGGTCGATGACAATTGAGCCGCCTGATGGCAAGCGAACCTCGCGCTGATAGGCGGTTTCAATTTGCTTTTCGATGTTAAAGCGCGCAAACATCGGCTCATAATCGGTATATTTGCGCAGTTTGTCCGCTTGTTTGGGCATCACCGCATCGATAAAGTTTGCCGCTTCGATATACGCGTTTTCGTTATCAATCCAAATCTCAGTGATATCATCACGAAGATAATCGCGAACCGCTCGCGTCACCACTCCTGCTTCTTGATGAACAAGTCGCGGCGAGGGGAATTTTTTATTTTGCTCTAAAATGGCTTGCCAAATGTTTAACAAATGGTTTAAATCGTGCTGCAAATCTTCTTGAGTCTTACCGATTCCGGCAGTTCGGATAATAACGCTCATGCCTTTTGGCAAGTCCAAATTGGCAAGCATTCGCTTCATATCCTCACGAAGCTTTCCTGAAATTTGTCGTGAAATGCCGCCGCCGCGTGGGTTGTTGGGCATCAGCACCAAATAACGACCGGCAAGGGAGACGTAAGTTGACAGCGCTGCGCCTTTATTGCCGCGTTCTTCTTTTTCCACCTGAACGATGAGCTCATCGCCTTCTTTGATGAGCTTTTTGATGTTTTCATCGCGCGGGTTGCCGCTTAAATACTCGTTAGAAATTTCACGAATTGGCAAAAAGCCTTGGCGCTGCGAGCCGTATTCGACAAAAACGGCTTCTAACGACGGCTCAACTCGGGTGACGTGGGCTTTATAAATATTGGATTTTTTTTGTTCGCGGGTGCGGTTTTCTAAGTCAAAATCATAAAGGTGGTTGCCTTTACAAAGCGCCACGCGAATCTCTTCGTTTTGGGTGGCGTTAATCAAAATACGTTTCATATCAATGTCCTAGGATGAGGCGCATTGATGAGGGGAAAACTTTGGCAAGGGTAAGTCAGTTTTCAACAATTAGGGTTCAAAATTTTGCAAAGCTATTAAATCTTAACCTTTGGGCAAATAAAAGAGGTCGAAATTATGAACGTCATGCTAACCGCAGTAACTGCTTGAGATTATCACAATCATAACTTTCGCTCATCTTAATATATCAATGTCAATAGTGTAATTGGTCGCGGATTTTAAGGGTTACGTGGTCAACAAAGTATCAATCAACGCAAATTTATGCTCAAAGCCGCGATTGGCTTCTTATTGTCATGCCTAAATGCAAAAAGTGGTCAGCTTACCGAAGCGGGGCGTACGTGGCAAACAGAAAAAAAGTATCTTAAAATTCAAATCCCAACTGTTTGACCGCAGGGCAAGCACTCACCAAACTTATTATCCTAAAATGTCCAATGACTTTATGTTAACTCCTCACCAAAAACGCTTAGGGTGGGGATTTGCCAAGGTCTTTATTGTTGACCTCATCAACGCGCAAAATAAAATAAAAAATCTAAAATCAAAAGGGTTGGCTTTCAACGCTTGCCAAAATAAAATAGTTTCAATTTAACAAGCGAAAAAATGTTAGATGAGCGTGATACCCAACTGGTATCACAAAAGCATCGTCATAGGGTTATCTGACCTACATTATGAAATCACAATCAAGGTCGAAAACTCATTTTCAAGCCGCTTTTTTAGCGCTCAACATGCTAAACTATAGCAAATGTTTAAGTAAATAACTAACGAAAAATGAAAAACGACTCGAATTTACCGCAGACAGCCACAGAGCATGCGCCCATTTTTAACAGCAAACAAAAACCGCAAAGCGCCGATGAGGACATCAGCGACTTTAGCCGCGTCAATTACGTGGAGGTCAGCCGCCATCAACACGAGCAGCGCTTGGACAACTTTTTGTTAAACCGGCTAAAAGGCGTTCCAAAATCGCACATTTATAAAATGATTCGCGCTGATGAAATCCGCGTGAACAACAAGCGCTGTAAGGCTCACGACCGCGTTTATCGCAATGACGTGATTCGAATTGCGCCGGTGCAGATTGCGACGCGAGATAAGCCAATTATCAGTAGTGATTTTGCCAACAGCTTGCTATCGCGCGTGGTTTATGAAGATGACGGCTTGCTGGTGCTTAATAAGCCTGCCGGAATTGCCGTTCATGGCGGCAGCGGTCAAAACTTTGGCGTCATTGAAGCCATGCGCGAGGCGACCGGCAAAAAATATTTGGAATTGGTGCATCGGCTGGACAAGGACACCTCAGGGCTGTTGATGATTGCCAAAAAGCGCTCGGTGCTGAAAACCTTGCAACAGCATTTGGTCGATAAAACCATTCAAAAGCATTATTTATGTCTCACTCGCGGTCAGCCGGTGTTGGCTCAAAGTAGCATTGACGCCCCACTTTTGCGCTTCACCTTAGCCAATGGCGAGCGCCGCGTCCGTGTGGATAATAAAGACGACAACGCCAAGCCTAGCCAAACGGATATTATCATTCATGGTAAGTTTTTATTAAAAGACAAGCCCGTAAGTTTAATTGAAGCGATGCCGCGAACAGGGCGAACGCACCAAATCCGCGTTCATTTAGCTCATTTGGGTCATCCGATTTTGGGCGATGACAAATATAATATCAAAGATGATTCAGGCGTAAACCGGTTATGCCTTC
This sequence comes from Psychrobacter sp. GTC18467, assembly GCF_055397455.1. NCBI lineage: Bacteria > Pseudomonadati > Pseudomonadota > Gammaproteobacteria > Moraxellales > Moraxellaceae > Psychrobacter > Psychrobacter sp. GTC18467. The sequence continues at coordinate 1,046,107 of NZ_AP038920.1, read as the reverse complement.
ATGCTTGGCAGCTTGAAATTCCGGACTATGAATTGATGGTGGCGCCATTGCCTGACGATTTGGCAGCGCTGATTCCGGACGATATTTTGCAAACGCTCAACGGTTAATTTTTAAGAACTGCTAATTTTAAAGCCTAAGAAGAATAATGATGCAACACGCTAATTTAATGGATAAGTCCTTAATCATTTTTGATTGGGACGGTACGCTGATGGACTCGATTGGTCTTATTGTCGCATCGATGCACCACGCCGCCGCCAAGTTTAACTTAACCACCACGGACGCGGCGGTCAAAGACATCATTGGCTTAAGCCTTGAGCGCGGGATTGAGATTTTATTTCCCAGTTTAAGCGATAATGATAAAGCGCTACTTCAAGAGCGCTATAGCGACTACTATATTTCCCAAAGCGACCAAACGCCATTTTTTACGCCCATTGAGCCGATGCTCAAAGCGTTAAATGACAATGGCAAAACGCTTGCGGTCGCCACCGGCAAAAAGCGCCGCGGTCTTGACCGGATTTTAAGCGCATCCAACAGCGCGGATTACTTTGCCATCACCCGCTGCACTGATGAAGCCAAATCAAAACCGCACCCGCAAATGCTCATTGATATTTTAGAATTTACCAAAACGCCGATAGAAGATACTGTTTATATTGGCGACAGCATTTTTGATATTCAAATGGCAAATCAGCTTGAGATGACCAGCATTGCGGTCGATTATGGTGCGGCAAAACCTGAGCACCTTGCCGCCCAGAACCCAAGCTATCAGGTTGCCACCCCTGATGAGCTTGCTAAATTGTTATGCGGTTAAACGCTTAATTTAACGGCTCATCATCTAATGTGCCAGTTAACCAATCCTCACCGTACCAGCGCCCCATCACGCCGGCAAGCTCGTCAATGCCTTCTTTTTTAAGCGCAGAAAACAGCTGAATTGAGCAGTTAAGCTTAAGTTTTTTTAGCGCTTGCCGAGTTTGCAGCAAGGTGTTTTTTGCCGCGCCGTATTTAAGCTTGTCCGATTTGGTCAATAATAAATGAACGGGAAGCTCGCCATCTTTTGCCCAGTGCAGCATTTGCTCATCAAAAAACTTCAGCGGATGGCGAATGTCGGTCAACAATACAAGCCCTGCTAAGCTTTCACGCGATACCAGATATTCTTCCAATTCCACCTGCCATTCTTTTTTCATCTCAAGCGGAACCGCCGCGTAGCCATAACCGGGCAAATCGACCAAGCGCGCTGACGGGTCGCCCACGCTAAAAAAGTTAATCATCTGCGTTCGCCCCGGCGTTTTTGAGGAGCGGGCAAGCTGACGCTGATTGGCCAGCGCGTTAATCGCCGAGGATTTGCCCGCGTTTGAGCGCCCTGCAAAAGCAATCTCGCGACCGCTGTCGGCAGGACAAAGTTTAAAGGTGGGCGCGGATAACATAAATTCAGTTTGCTGGATTTTTTGCCGAGCTTTGGTATTAAAGGCGGCATGCTGAGCTACCAAGTTCTGCGGGGAAGTCGTCATAGGGGTTTGCCTTAAAAAATTTTCAGGTCGATAACATGAGAATGGCATCATTATAAGAACTTTTATGCCAATTCCCTAATTTGTAGCCGGTTAATTTTTCATTTTTAATTGACTTTTGAATTAACGAACGATTACCAAAGCTCAACTAAGTTTACCTATTTAAAGTTGACATATTTTGTTACAATAATAAGACTCTGGAGAGAATAGGTAAATTACATTATTTTATTAAATATATTGTGGTTTGCTAAACAAACACCATATTAATGCTAAGCTTCCAACGCCAACTGCCAAAGGAGGTATCAGATGCGTTCAGTTCCATTCAATTTGCAAAATTTGCAGCTCAGTGTGTTGAAGATCGCAGCAGTTATGTTACTGAGCGCGCCACTGATGACGCCCCCAGTCTTTGCTGCCGATACGGCAACGATTTATCAAAACTCCTGTGCCGCTTGCCATGATAGCGGAGCGCTCAATGCGCCAAAAAAAGGCGATAAAGCGCTTTGGCAAAAGCTCAAACAACAAAAAGGCATGCCCGCGCTAATTCAATCGGTAAAAGGGGGGATGACCCAAATGCCGGCAGGGGGACTTTGCGAAAAATGCAGTGATAAAGATTATCAAAATTTGATTGAGTTTATGAGTAAGTAACTGAAAAGGTTGCAAAAAAATTTACAAAAAAGTTACTTCGATTTTTAGATATTTTGGGAAATGGTTTTTTTAGCCCAAAGGAGGGTTGCAAATCGTGTTGACCCTTTGCGCTGAAATCAACAAAACCAATCAAACCTCACCCTAGAAAAATCGGTCAAGGTTACGATTAAGTAGGCAAATTGTAGAAAGTCTTGCTATAATAATTAAAATTAACCCCTAGTATGAGTAAGTAGTTTGGGGTGCGCGTTAAGTTTTCGTCATAACTCACTTTTGAGGCTATCGCGGCAACTTTAATAAGACGCTCGCCTATGATTTGGGTTATGGGTCATTGCCATGTCATCGCGATAAATGTCAATCAATCTTAGCCGTGCTTACGCTTAAGTTAGTAGGATCTGTATCAATGAAAAAGTTAATCGCTGCCGCCAGCTTATGTGTTGCAAGTTTCAGCGTTCAAGCTGCCATTACTGTGCCAAAATATGATATCAATGCCGGAAAAACCATTGCAGAAAGCGTCTGTGCGGCATGTCATGGGGTCGATGGCGTGAGTATTGTTCCGGCTCAGCCAAATCTTGGTGGTCAAAACGTTAAGTATCTGTATAAGCAGTTGGTCAACTTTAAAGCCGGTCATCGCAAAAATGGCATTATGCAGTCGCAAGTGGCGAACTTGTCTCAGCAAGATTTGGCAAACGTTGCCGGATATTATGCTTCGCAAGCGCCTTGGGGCGTCGGCTACGGCAATCCTGCAACGACCGCAGCGGCAACCAAACTTTTCTTAGGCGGTGATAAATCGCGCGGCGTTATCCCTTGCGCTGGCTGTCATGGTCCTGATGCGGCGGGCAATAAATTTGCAGCATTCCCAAGACTTGGCGGTCAGCATGCAGAATATATCGCAACCCAACTTAAGCTGTTCCGTGCGGCGGGTCGAGATGATGATATTGCAAGCCCTGACCAAAAACGCGTTAACGATGCTGAAAAAGAAGGTGAAAAAGGCATGATGCAAGTGGTTGCCTCAAAATTGTCTGACCGCGATATTCGTATTTTAGCGGATTATTTAAGTGCCGTTCACTAATTAAGACAGGACGGTAGAATAGTTTTTAAAACCCCGATATCGGGGTTTTTTTATAGCTTTTGCGCTGTAGTATACTATGGCAATCAAGATGAATGACACGCTTGGATTACAATTATGATGATTCGCTACGCCTCTTATTTTATGGCAGCTTTATTGCCCTTATTGTTGTTTCGTTGGTTTGCTCCAAACGCCATCAATGAGATCGATTTTTGGCTGCTTTGGTTATTGGCGATGATTGTGGTATCGCTGCCTGTGGTTTATGCGGAGATTGCTTTGGCATCGCGAAGCCTGTCAGCGCCGCTTGCCGGAATGCAAAAACTGACGCGAGAAGCGGACGCCAGTCCCATTTGGCGCAGCTTTGGTTGGCTTGCCGCCCTCGTTTCTGTCACCATTGCCGCGCTGCTTATTTCAGGGGCAAGTGAGGGCGTGATCGTGGCGCTTGAAGGGTTTCATATAACGCCTGATGTGCCAAGCTTTGCTATTGCCGCAGGCTTTACCGTCATTGCGGTTTTATTGAGCTTGCTTGGGGCAGCGCCTTTGCCAATCGGTTTTGGGCTGATGGTGATTAGCTTAGCATTGGGGCTGATCAATGGCGTGAGTGCGCCAAGCTTTGCTTTAACGAGTATCAGCCTTGTTGAATGGGCGCACGCGGTCGCTTTAGCTTTGGTAAGCGTGGGCGCAGGGACGGGGATTTATTGGTTTGCTCAGCATTTGGTTTCTCAACAAAACCCCACAGCGGTCAGCGCTGACAATAAAAAAGCATTGGCAGAAACGCGCTCGCAAACTGTCAGCGCCTCAAAACTGGTACTACCGATTTGGCTCTTACAAATTGCTATCGGGGTTGTGGCATTACTGACCAGTCATCTGATCATGCCGCCGAGCGCTCAGCTGATTTATTGGCTCGGCGTGCTGTTTGTGGTCAGCTATTTGCTGCATTATGGCGCTCAGCAGCTTTCCCATCAGTTTGGGTTTTTGCTCAGTATGGTCATGACCCTTGTCGCCACACTAATTTTAGTAATTGCTATCCCAACAACTTGGCTTTTAGCCATACTGGTCGTTATTAGCTCTGTTGCCGTATTGATATTGGCGGTCTTTGCCGGCTGGCAGATGAAAGTGAGCCACTTGCGCAAAGCCCTTAACTTTAGCAATGAAGGCTTTTATAACCTCTGGCGGGTTGCCATTCGCCTTGTTGTGCCGATTGCGCTTTTACTTGCGCTGGTAGGTTGGGGGCTACAATGGCTGAGCTGATCACCGTTCAGTTGGCGTTTGCCGAAACTTGCGAGCGTCAGCATTATTTGACCTTGCAAATTGAAACTGGCAGCACGATTTTGCAAGCGCTTGAAATAGCAGGTTGGCTTGATCAATTTGCGGACTTAAAGCACTGGTGTCAAGCCAATGCGGAAATCACCACCCCAGCGGCAAAGCAGTGGCGCGTTGGGGTATTTTCGCAAAAGCAGCCGCTAACTTATCCGCTAAAGCCAAACGACCGCATTGAAATTTACCGAAATTTAACGCTCGACCCGATGGAAAAGCGCAAAAATAAGAGTCAATATAAAAAGGCGTGGCTTGGAAAATAACGAGCGCGGCAAGCGCCGTTACTTCGCCGGTAAGGTTTCAATGCCCTCAATGCGAGTGACAATGCCGTTGGTATCAAAATAGACTTTTAAATGCTGACTGGCATTGTGAATATTTGGTTTACCTTGACGGCGACCCTCTGTTCCCGCCTCATAATCGTAAATATAATCCCAACGGTTTGGGGCAAGCGTGTCTTTGATGGCAGGGCTACCGAGGATATACAGCACTTGGTTTTGGTTCATACCGACTTTTAGTTTTTGCGCCTGCTGTTGGGTGATGGGCGTTCCCTGCGGCAAATCAATTTTATAAACGCTCAGCGCTGAGCAGCCAGACAGCGCAATAACGCCCGTCAAAGCTGCGCCAAACATAACCGAGCGCAAACTCAGCTTTGAAGATTGAAATAATAACGGTTTGATCATGATAAGATAACTCATAATTGGTTTGAAATAAGATAAGATGCTACTTTTAATGTGCTAAATGATACGTTATTTGCCAAGCGTTGCCTACCACCTCATGGATTATTTACCCAAGCGTGAGCAATTTGCGGTATGATTTATATTATTAATTCATAGGCTTATCACTAAAACCGTGTTGCTGAGCGGGGTTAGTTGTCGATTTCATCAACATTTATAATAAAAGGGAAAATTATGTCATTTACCAATCAAGATTTACGTAAAGCGGGGCTCAAGGTCACCCTACCTCGAATCAAAATTTTAGAGTTGCTGGAGTGCGCTGAAAATCATCACATGAGCGCCGAAGAGGTTTATAAAACGCTGATCGATCAAGGTGAAGACGTGGGTTTGGCTACCGTTTATCGGGTGTTAACTCAGTTCGAGCAAGTCGGTATCGTTCAGCGGCACAATTTTGAAAATAACCTCTCGGTGTTTGAGTTGAACACCGGCGAGCACCATGACCACTTGGTTTGCGATGCTTGTGGCAAAATCGTTGAATTTCACAACGACATCATCGAAAAAGAACAAGAAAAAGCGGCTAAAGAACACGGTTTTAAATTAACCGGTCATTCACTGGTGCTTTATGGACTTTGCAGTGATGAAGATTGCCAAGATAGCGCAAAATAAAGCTCTGTTGTTGACAATTGGTGAGTTGCCCTGATTGGCGTTTTGCCGCTCAGGGCTTCTTATTTTAAACTAAGCTGTCATTAAGAGGTGATATCCAGCGATAAGCTGTTCGCGCCTTCATCAAGATTGACGTTATTGTTTTTACTGCTGAGCTTAATTTTAAGGCGAACATCGTTTGGCGAGTCGGCGTAGTTGATGGCGTCTTTATAGGTGATTTCGCCGTTTTCATACAAGTCAAACAGCGCCTGATCAAAGGTTTGCATGCCGCTGTTGCGTGATCGGGTCATAACTTCTTTAATCTCGTGAATCTCGCCTTTGCGGATATAGTCGCTGATCAGCTGCGAGTTGAGCATAATCTCAATGGCGGCGCGGCGGCTTTTGCCATCGGGCGTTGGGATCAACTGCTGAGCAATGATCGCTTGTAAGTTTAAGGACAAATCCATAAACAGCTGATTGTGACGGTCGCTTTCAAAAAAGTGGATGATCCGGTCAATGGCTTGGTTGGCGTTGTTGGCGTGCAAGGTGGCAAAGACCAAATGCCCCGTTTCAGCGTACTGAATGGCGTAGCTCATGACCTCGCGGTTGCGAATCTCGCCAATCAAAATCACGTCGGGCGCTTGGCGCAAGGTGTTTTTAAGTCCCGCTTCAAAGGATAAGGTGTCAATGCCAACCTCGCGCTGAGTGATGATGCAGCCGCGATGCTTATGCACAAACTCAATCGGGTCTTCAATGGTGATGATATGACCGTGGGAGTGCTGATTGCGGTAGCCAATCATCGCCGCAAGGGTGGTTGATTTTCCCGTTCCGGTGGCGCCAACCAATAAAATAATGCCGCGATTTTTCATTGCCAATTCTTTTAACGATGGCGGCAAGCGCAGCTCTTCAACGGTTGGGATTTTATTTTCAATTTTCCGCAAGACCATTCCTGCCATGTCGCGCTGCATAAAGGCGCTGACCCGAAAGCGCGCTTCTTGGGCGTTATCGGTGATGGCAAACTGGCACTCATTGGTGTCTTCAAACTCTTTGATTTGTGCCTTGGTCATGATGCTTTTGACCAATGCCATGGTTTGGTCTGCCGATAATGGCGTTTTGCCCACCGGCAAAATCTGACCATTGACCTTCATTGAAGGCGCCACATCCGCGGTGATAAATAAATCCGAGCCGTTTTTTTTAATCATCAATTGCAGCAGTTTGTCAAAATCCATAGCAGCTCCAAGCATGATGGTCAAAAATGGTGCTAATTATCATAACGTTTTCCTGATTAATATGCCGCTACATAAATGCTTCAGGCTGCTTGGCATACGGTCTGGCAACGTCTTTGCTAATCGTGCCTTTTGCCACCAAGTTTTTGAGCGTTTGGTCAAGGGTAATCATGCCATCGCCTGCGCCAGTTTGAATGGCAGAGTACATTTGGGCGATTTTGTTTTCGCGAATTAAGTTGCGAATCGCCGGTGTGCCAAGCATAATCTCGTGAGCAGCAACACGCCCCCCCGTTTGCCGGCGCAAGAGGGTTTGCGAGATGACCGCTTGCAAGGATTCGGACAACATCGCGCGAATCATGTCTTTTTCTGCCGCCGGAAATACGTCAATGACGCGGTCAATGGTTTTTGCTGCCGAACTGGTGTGCAGCGTTCCAAACACCAAGTGCCCCGTTTCAGCGGCGGTTAATGCCAGACGAATGGTCTCAAGGTCCCGAAGCTCACCAACCAAAATGACGTCGGGGTCTTCCCGAAGCGCCGACCGAAGCGCCGGCTCAAATCCTAGGGTATCGCGGTGGACTTCACGTTGGTTAATGAGGCTTTTTTTAGACTCGTGAACAAATTCAATCGGGTCTTCAATGGTTAAAATGTGCTCTTTTCGCGTCTCGTTGATATAATCAATCATGGCAGCAAGCGTGGTCGATTTACCAGAGCCTGTAGGACCGGTGACCAGCACCACGCCGCGCTTAAAGTCGGAGATGCGCTTAAAAACATCGCCCAACCCTAAATCTTCCATAGTGAGCACTTTGGAGGGAATGGTTCGAAAGACGCCGCCTGCGCCGCGGTTTTGGTTAAAAGCGTTAACCCGAAAGCGGGCAAGGTTTGAGATTTCAAACGAAAAGTCCGTTTCAAAAAATTCCTCAAAGTCCGCGCGCTGCTTGTCATTCATGATGTCGTAAAGCAGTTGATGAACGGCTTGGTGGTTCATCGCCGGCATATTAATCCGCGTCATTTCACCATCAACCCGAATCATTGCCGGCATTCCGGCAGAAATATGCAAATCCGAAGCGTTATGTTTGACGGTAAAGCGCAATAAGTCTTCAATATTAATGGCGGTTTTTTCGACCATAATAAAACATCCTTTGCAAAAAAGCGGAGTTGCTGCCAAAGCAAGCTATAATAAAGATGCAAGAATCGGGGCACCTTTTACCCAAAAATAACGATTTCTTCAGCTTAGCAAATCTTGTAACAATATCATAACAATACTTTGTCCATTTCACCATTTATCTGATAAGTTTTTCGTAAAAATAGTCAACGACAATAAGGAGATTATAGAAGATGAGCCAAGCTACTCACAATCAAGAGAGTCATAAAAATGATCTTATCGCTAACTGGCAGCACGTTCGTCAGCAAATTACTACCGCTTGCAGCAACGCCGGAAATCGCGGTCGCAAGGTTGACGCGGCAAACGTCACTTTGCTTGCTGTCTCAAAAACCAAACCTGCCGCGATGATTTCAGCGTTGGCTCAAGAAGGTCAGCGCGATTTTGGCGAAAACTATCTTCAAGAAGCGATTGGTAAAATTACTGAGCTTAAAAATGACGCTGCTTGCCAAGACATCGTTTGGCATTATATCGGCAGCATTCAGCGTAACAAAACCCGCGACATTGCCGAGCATTTTGACTGGGTGCAAACGCTTGAGCGCGACATTATTGCCAAGCGCTTAAACGATCAGCGCCCCGATAGCTTGCCGCCGCTAAATGTATTGATTCAAGTCAATATCGATAGGGAGGACAGCAAATCGGGCTGTCATCCTGACGAGGTTGATGCTTTGGTTAATACCATCAAAGCGTATCCCAAGCTTGACCTTCGCGGGCTTATGATTATCCCTGATAAAGCCGGAAGTGATGCCTTTGATCGAACTCAGCAGCTCTTTAGCCAAATTAAAACCGCGCATCCTGAGCTTACAAACTGGGACACGCTAAGCATGGGAATGAGCGGCGATATGGAGGAGGCAATTGCGCACGGCTCAACCATGGTTCGGGTTGGCACAGCGATTTTTGGTGCTCGCGGTTAAGTTAAGCGCTTTTAGAAACACTTATCCTAAAGCACGTCATCAAGTTTGGTAACCAGTAATTGAATGATTTTTAAATGACTGGTTGCCAAAATCTCAAAACGGTAGCCGGCGTATTCGATGCTGTCGGTTTTTTTGGGGATTTTTCTGAGCATAAACATCATAAAGCCGCTGATGGTTTCGTAGTTTTCGCTGTGTGGCAAATTGACGATGTCAAGGGCGCGGATGACGTCCTCAATCGGCGTCATCCCATCAACGAGCCACGAGTTTTCGGTGCGCTGAACGATGGGCTGCTCCTCCAAAGTGACCAGTTCACCCATGACGATGCTCATGACGTCCTTTAAAGTAATCACGCCAACGACCAGTGCATATTCATTGACAATGACCGCAAAGTCCGCGCCGGTGGATTTAAAAGTTTCAAGCACCTCAAACAGCGATAAGGTATCGGGGATAAATAGCGCTGGCTTAAGCAGTGATTTATCCGTCAAAGTCACCTTTTTTTGTTCTAAAACCGCTGCTAAATAACTTCGCGATTCGACATAACCGATGATGTGCTCCAAGTCATCATCGTGACACACCAAAAACTTATGATGCGGCTCTTGAATCATCACCTCGACAATCTCGCTCATTGCCGCTTCACTGTCAAAATAAACGATATGCTCGCGCGGATTCATGACCGAGGTCACGGTGCGCTCTTGCATCTCAAAAATATTTTCAATCAAATGATGCTCTTGCTGCTTTAACACGCCCGCTTCTGCGCCAGCGTCCATCACCGCGTAAATGTCCTCGGAGGTCATGGCATCTTGGCGAACGGTTGAAATTCCCAAAATTTTAAAAATGGCATTTGCCGCGCCATCAAAAATCCAAATCAACGGCTTTAAGATAAAAATTAAAAAAATCATCGGTCGCACGACTTTAACTGCGATGGCTTCAGAATTGGACATGGCAAGGCGCTTGGGCATCAAATCCGCAAACAGCACAAAGACACTGGTCACAATCACAAACGACACGATGGAGGCGGCAACTTCATTGTAAAACAGCTGCTCAAGATACGGGCTGATGGCGGACTCACCAATTGCCCCTGCCAAAATTGCCACCGCATTGAGCGCCACTTGAACCACCGTGATAAAGCTGCCGGGCTGCTCTTGCATATTTAACACATCGAGGGCGCGAATGTCGCCCTCTTTTGCCATCACTTGCAGCTTAATCTTGCGCGAGGAGGCAAGCGCAAGCTCTGAGCTTGACACAAACGCACTAATGGCAATTAAAATAAAAATAAACACGCTGGCAGTCAGCAAGCTCATAACGGTCTCGATGTAAAAGGGTAATAAAATAAATTAGGGAAATAAAAAATTGGGAAAATAAAAGTAAACGTTGAAAAATTAATTGATAAATAAGCAATAAAAAAGCTGGGATTTCCCAGCTTTTTTAAAACATTGGAAAATCCGTTAAGCCTTAATCGACCACTTATTGACAAGCGGATAGCGCCGCTCGCGACCAAAGGCTTTTTTGGTAATTTTGGTGCCAATGGCAGCTTGTTGGCGTTTGAACTCGCTGTTGTCGACCATTTTAATCACTCGGGTCACCAAATCACTGTCAAAACCTTTATCAACAATGTCTTGATAGCCCAAATCGTCATCGATATACAGCGCCAAAATACCATCTAAAACATCATAATCGGGCAAGCTGTCTTGGTCTTCTTGGTCAGCGCGAAGCTCAGCGGACGGCGCTCTGGTAATGACGCGCTCAGGGATGACCGGCGTATCCTCCAAGCGGTTGCGGTAGTTGGCTAAGCGGTAAACTTGCGATTTATAAACGTCTTTTAATACATCAAAGCCGCCTGCCATATCGCCATAAAGGGTTGAGTAACCAACAGCAAGCTCGGACTTGTTGCCGGTGGTGATGACCAAATGTCCAAATTTGTTGGAAAGCGCCATCAAAATCACCCCGCGAGCGCGAGCTTGGATGTTCTCTTCGGTCGCATCAAGCGGCGACTTGTTAAATAGGGGCGCAAGCGTATGGCGAATGCCCTCAACCGCATCAAAAATTGGACAGACGGTATAAGATACGTTAAGCCTGCGAGCTTGGGCTTGAGCGTCCTCAAGGCTGATTTTCGAGGTGTACTCGTACGGCATCATCACCGCGTAAACTTTGTCCGCACCCAAGGCATCAACGGCGATACAAAGGCTTAGCGCCGAATCAATGCCGCCGGATAATCCTAAAATTACCCCGCCAAAGCCAGAGTAATTGACATAATCGCGAAGTCCAACGACTAAGGCTTGATACATTTCTGACTCGTGGCTTAACGTGAGCGGCGCTTTGGTTTGGCTGTCAAAGCGCAAGCTTTTCACGTCAAATTTGACAATCCGTAAGCATTCCAAAAAGCGCGAGGCTTCGTGAGCCACCTCGCCACCTGCTTGAACGGCAAGCGAGCCACCATCAAAAACCAAATCATCTTGACCGCCAACGGCATTGACATACAAAATCGGCAAGTCATTGTCCGTACTGCGTTTGGCAAGCATCGCTTTTCGCGAGGTTTGCTTATCGATTTCAAACGGTGAGGCATTAAGGCAAACAATCAATTCTGCGCCTTGGTCTTTGAGCTCTGAAATCAGATTTTTTTCCCACAAGTCTTCGCAAATAAGCAAACCAATGGTCACGCCTTTATAGTCAAATAAGACTTGATTGCGACCTTTGTCAAAGTAGCGGCGCTCATCAAACACGCCGTAGTTGGGCAAATACTGCTTATGATAAAAGCCTTTTTGCTGACCGTTGTGCAAAATTGCCGCTGAGTTAAACGTGCCGTGATGGTCAACGTGCGGGTAGCCAACAATCATCACGATGTCGTTAATGTCGCTCAAGGACGCCAAAGCGCTTTTGATGCGACCTGATAGGCTTGGACGCAGCAGCAAATCTTGCGGCGGGTAGCCAAGCAGCGACATTTCTGGAAATACAATCACATCCGCGCCTTTATCGCGGGCCTCAATCGCCAATGAGCGCATTTTTTTTACGTTATTTTGAATGTCGCCCACCAAAAAATGCGACTGCGCCATGGCAAAGGTAATGCTGTCGGGCGGCTTGGGGCTCGGATTTTGAGAAGTTTGGTCGTTGTCTTTTGACATTGTTATTGTTCCTATAAACTTTTGGCTAAATTTTGGTTGATTATTATCAATTCGTTGGCAAAAAAAGTAAGCTTGGCAAGTTGTACCACTCAGCATTTTTTCTATCAGTATTGTTAATCAAAAAATGAGTCAATCTAATGGGTTGCGCTAATTTTTTATCAAAGCATCAATCAACCTTGATTTAGCGCTAATGGGTCAAATCATCAAAGCACTCACTGGATTAGTATATCATTAATTGCAAATCATCGATAAAGACGGCAAGGTTTTAGCACAAATTATGACAAGACTTATGCTTTAGGAGAAAATGAATTGGGATAACTTTTGGAAGATTGAGTAATATTGTAAGCAAAAATTACATCGTGATATTGTTCATTGGGTCAAAGCTGTTGCATAATGGCAACACGATTGACAATTTGATAGCAGGCACGCCGCGCGGTGCTTTGATGGGATGACAAGCTATGGCAGAAAACTGGTCAAAAGAAGTGATTATTCAAAGGCTGCTTGCCATCACGCTTTTGGTGGTGCTATTTATACTTTGCTTTCAGGTGGTTCAGTTTTTTATTGTCCCTGCGATTTGGGCGGCGATTTTGGCTTACGTTACTTTTCCCATTTATACCTTTTTTCATGAAAAAGTGCGCTTTAGCTCTGATTTTAGCGCTGCCATCATGACGGTGAGCATCACGCTGCTGATTGGGGTTCCCTTAGTGATTGGGGTGTTTATTTTGCAGCAAGAGGCGCTCACTTTGATTACCAGTTTGATTCATCGCATTCGAGTGGGCTATTTGGACGTTCCTGAGTCGATTAAGCAGCTGCCAGTCATCGGTCAGCCGATTAAAGACATGCTTTGGCAAATCAATAAAAACCCTGAAAGCGCCCTTGAGACGGTTCGCACTTGGGTTCAGTCGCACCTGTATTATGGCAAAGTGGCGCTCGATGTGGTGGCAAGCGGTCTTGCCAAGCTTGGCATGGCGCTGATGACGCTGTTTTTTTTCTACCGCGACGGTATCAACTTAATCCGCCAAGTCCGCCAAGCGCTGCGCAACATCATTGGCAATCGCATTGATGGTTATATTGATTCGGTTGGGATGACCACAAGAGCGGTGGTTTATGGCATTGGGTTGACTGCGCTTGCTCAGGCGTTACTTGCCGGAATTGGCTATTATTTTGCCGATGCGCCAAGCCCGATTTTATTTACCATTGTCACCTTTATTGTGGCGCTTATTCCTTTTGGAACGCCGTTTGCTTGGGGCGGAATGGCGATTTGGCTACTCAGTCAAGGTCATACCATTGAAGGCATTGGGCTTGGGCTTTGGGGCATTTTGGTCATCAGTTGGGTGGATAATTTAATCCGCCCGATTGTGATTAGCGGGGCGACCAAAATCCCATTTATCATCATTTTTATTGGTGTTTTGGGCGGTCTGACCGCCTTTGGCTTTGTGGGACTGTTTATTGGTCCTGTGGTGCTGGCTATCGGTCTTGCCGTTTGGCGTGAGTGGATTTCGCAGCATAAAAATGAGATATTTGCGCCAAAAGACGAGGTCGTTTTGGTGGAAGCCGGCGCTCGCCAAACTGCCTTGCAAAACGACTTAAAAGACAAAGACTTAAAAGACAAAGACTTAAAAGCCACCAAACGCTTTGATGACAACTCTGATACTGACAATAACCAAGACTAAAAAATTGGCTAAATGATTTCATGCTACCATTTGATTAATAGTCATTAATAACAATTAAAACTTAAAAAAGGACAATAACAATGCCATTAACCCATTTAGAAAACAATAAGCCTTTGACCATTGTCGCCGATATGAATATCGCCAGCCTTGAGGCGTTTTTTAATGACACCACCTTATTAAAAGATGACAATAACCCAAAAGCGGTGAACATCATCACCACTGCCGGTCGTGAGATTACTGCTGATTTTTTAGCAAAAACGCAGCCGGAAATCTTGCTCATCCGTTCGGTCACGCCGATAAATGAAGAGTTATTAACCAATAATAACAGCGTCCGCTTTGTCGGTTCAGCAACGATTGGCACCGACCACGTTGATCAGCATTATTTAGCCGAGCGTAATATCACCTTTGCCAACGCCGCCGGCAGCAGCAAGCATTCAGTCGCGCAATATGTGCTCACCGCAATTTTGACTTTGCGACCAGAATATTGGCAAAAGCCGTTAACCCTTGGGATTATTGGTCTTGGTAATATTGGCAGTACGCTTGCGCAATATGCCACCGATTTGGGCTGGCAGGTTTTGGGCTATGACCCGTTATTGCCGGAGTCCAATATTAACAATTCAAGCTTTGACACCGTACTTAGCCAAAGTGATGTCGTTAGCCTGCATGTGCCGTTAACCGTGGACAAATCGGTTGACCCGATTGATGGCAGTAACTATCCAACGCGGCATTTGATTGACGCGGCAGAACTGGCAAAAATGCCTAACGATACCATGCTCATTAATACCGCTCGCGGTGCGGTGGTCAGCGAGGCGGCGCTTAGTCTTGATATTGAGAATACAAGGCGGCAAGTGGTTTTGGACGTGTTCGAGCATGAGCCGACCATCGATGCCGATTTTTTAGCCAAGCTTGCCATTGCCACACCGCACATTGCTGGCTACAGCTTGGAGGGCAAACTTCGCGGCACGCAGATGATTTATGACGCGCTTTGTGAGCGCATGGGGATTGAGCCTAAGCAAGCCATGCAGCAATTGCTTCCTGAAAATTGCTATTTGTGGTCAGAGCTTAAAGCCCATCCGGACAGATTGGTTAAGTTTTATAACATTTTGCAAGACGATGCGGCGCTGCGGGCGACCGTTTTTGATGGCAGAGTAGCTGGAGCAGATTTTGATAAACTGCGCCGCGATTATCGACTTCGCCGCGAGTGGCAAAGCGATATGAGCATTTAAGCGTTAAAAAATGATGACAGGCAAAATGGTAAAAAAGGCAATCGTATGACGGCGCAAAACGCAGATTTCTCAACCGGCAATGTAAAGCAAAACCCAAGCTTTGCGCCGACGATGACGCTTGCTATGGCAAAGCGGCGCGCCAAAATGCTAAGCCGTATTCGCACGTTTTTTGCCAAAAGAGACGTTTTAGAAGTGCAAACGCCGCTGTTATCAAGGTCGGCAAATACCGATACCTTTTTGCAATCGGTTCGAGCAGACGTTCATTATCAAGACAAGCCCATTTATTATTATCTGCAAACCTCGCCAGAATTTGCCATGAAGCGGCTATTGGCAAGTTGGCGCGCGCCGATATTTCAAATTTGCCCTGTCTTTCGTGATAATGAAATCGGTCGTCGCCACAATATCGAATTTACCATGCTGGAATGGTATCGCCCTGATTTTAGCCTAAATCAGCTTGCCGAGGAATTAAGGCTATTGCTTGAAGCGGTGTCTAAGCGTCCGGTCGTGCTCAATCATTATCGCTATATTGATGCGTTTTTGGACTTTGTTGGCATTCATCCGCTTACTGCCAGTATCGAGGCGCTTAAAGCGGTGGCTGAAGATAAAGGGATAGCGTCTGTTGATTTTTCAGGAATGGATAGCGAGGATGTCCGTCAAGGCTGGCTTGATTTGCTGTTTAGCCATTTGGTTGAGCCAAACTTAGGTCATGAGTTGCCGACCTTAATTATCGACTACCCCAAAGCCACCGCCGCTCTTGCTAAAACCGCAATTGATAAAGACGGCAATGAGGTTGCTCGCCGCTTTGAGCTTTATATTAATGGCATTGAAATTGCTAATGCTTATGATGAGTTGGCGGACAGCGCGCTACTGCGGACGCGCTTTGAAGAAGACAATGCGCGCCGCCGCTATCATGGATTGCCGATTATGCCAATTGATGAAAATTTGCTATCGGCAAGTGAAAACCTGCCCAATTGCAGCGGCATTGCGGTAGGGTTTGATAGATTGCTTATGGTGATAACCGGCGCTGCCTCACTGAGCGAAGTCATCCCATTTCCAAGTGATTTGGCATGATTTAAAAAGGTCTAGCAGCAAAAAAAGCCCTAGCGAACCAAACGGTTCATGCCATCGGCAAAGGCTTTTTTATCACGCTCGCCAAAGGGTTTTTGACCTGACATGTCTTGCAAATCCAAAACGCCCGTTCCGCGCATGGTGTCCATAAAGTCGCGCATGTTCAGCTTTTGCTTGATATTGTCTTGATTGTAAATGACGCCGCGCGGGGTTAAGACCTTTGCGCCTTTTTCTAACACCTCATTGGCAAGGGGAATGTCACTGGTGATGACCAAATCGCCCTTTTGGCAAGACTCGGCGATAAAATCATCGGCTTTATCAAAGCCTTGTGGAACGACGGTCATGGTTAACAGCTTTGATTTTTTCAGCTTGATGGGCTGATTGGCAACAAAAATGGCGCAAGTTTGCGTCCGCTCTGCCGTTTTGATGATGATGTCTTTGGCAATGAGTGGAATGGCGTCGGCATCAACCCAAATTTGCATTATTTTGCTGCCTTAGCATCTGTTGTATCGTTGATGACTGCTTCTATTTCTGCCTTACTATTATCTGCTAACGCATTGTTTTTTAAAGCACTATTATCTAAGGAATTATCTTCTAAAGAGACGTTTTTAATTGAGGTGGCAGCAGGCGTTACCGTTTTATCAAGACCCACTTTATTGGGCAATACAGCAATGATTTTGCTTAAGGCGGGTTCTAAATCGCAAACGTCATTTGGCATGACGGTAATGTGGGCGATTTTGCGACCTTCGCGCTCGGTTTTATGATAGCTGTGGTAATGAACGCTGTCGATGGCAAGCAGGGCGCTTGTGTCCGGATATTGACCAATGACGTTAATCATAATCGACGGGTGAACGTTGTCAGTATCGCCAAGCGGCAATCCCGCCACGGCGCGGATATGGTTTTCAAATTGACTGGTGATAGCGCCCTCAATGCTCCAGTGCCCTGAGTTATGAACGCGCGGGGCAATCTCATTGGCCACCAAATAATCATTGCCGCGCTCATCTTTGGCAACGAACAATTCAAGCGCCAACACGCCAACGTAATCAAGGTGCGCCATAATCTTGCTGATGGCGGTTTGCGCAGGTTGGATTAAATGGCTCGTTCCCACCGCAGGGGCTTGCGTTTTTGCTAAGATGCCTTCAAAGTGATGATTTTCCACCAAATCATAGCAGCGAACCGCGCCGTTTTGGTCGCGAGCGGCAATGATGGACACCTCGCGGCTAAAATGAACAAATCCTTCGGCAATGAGAGGAGCAGGCGTTGAGGTCAGTTGACCGTTGCCACTGACCGCGTCCTTTAATTCCTCCCAAGCGTTAGCAATGTCACTTTCTGTTCTAACAACCACTTGACCTTTGCCGTCATAGCCGCCGCGACTGGTTTTAAGCACAATTGGCAAGCCCAGATTTTGGCAGGCGCTTTGCAAGTCCTCAAGCGAGCTGACCGCTTCAAACGGCACAGTTTGGATAGCAAGCTCATTAAACATGCGCTTTTCTTTTAAGCGGTCTTGGGCAATATCAAGCGCAATTGGCGGCGGGAACATGCCGAATTTATTGCTGCCTTTTTGACTGGAGAGTTTGGCAAGTTTTTCAACCGTTTTGGTTGGCGTATTTTCAAACTCAAGGGTGAACACATCGGACGCCTGAATAAACGCTTCAAGCTCATCGCTTTTAAATACTTGACCGTAAAGGCTTGCTGGGCAGTTGTCGCTATCTTCTAAAAACACGCAGCGAAAGCCAAGCGGAATGGCAGCTTCAGCAAGCATCATTGCCAGTTGACCGCCGCCTAAAATTCCAATGGTTTGCGGCGCGATACTAGGGGAGTTGGCTTGGGTCATGGCGGGCTCTTTTTTTGGCAAGTGGTGAAAAAGGTAAAAACTGGCAATTAAAAAATAAGAAAAGGTGCAAAGTTGCACCTTAACGTGAAAATTTTTAGAAGACCCTAAAAACTAGCGGAAAATAAGCTTCAAGTCAATATGAAATTGACAGGACGCTTTAAAATAAGCTTGGAAAATCAGCTTAATTGAAATTTTTTAGCCATTCATAACGCCAGGGGTTGGGCTGGCAAGCACCGTTTCGGTTTGGTTTTGGCGCAAAGTTTCAAGCTTTTTGGCAATAGAGTCATCATGAAGCGCTAAAATTTGAATGGCAAGTAGCGCGGCGTTATAAGCTCCTGCGGTTCCGATAGCAAGCGTTCCAACCGCCACGCCTTTTGGCATCTGAACGATGGACAACAAGCTGTCCCAACCGCTTAAAATGGATGACTTTACCGGAACGCCAAGCACAGGCAGGGACGTTTGACTGGCGCACATCCCCGGCAGGTGCGCGGCGCCGCCTGCCCCTGCAATGATGACTTGTAAACCGTTGGCTTTTGCTGATTTGGCAAAGTCAAATAAACGGTCAGGCGTTCGGTGCGCCGACACCACTTCGCAAGAAAAGGCAATATCAAAGTCTGCAAGCAATTGCGCCGCTTCGCGCATCGTTGCCCAATCGGACTGCGATCCCATGATGATACCGACTTTGGCGACCCCATCGGGTGAGGTGATAGGCTCTGGAACGTGAGAGTGATGGGCAGCGAGATTGGGAACTTGGCTCATGATGCAATTTCCTGCAAAACGATTATCATACTAAGATGTCAAGGCGGCGTAAAGCCTGCCGCGCTTATTCGTGATAAAAATGCTCAGTGAAAAAGCGCTCAGTGATAAAAAATGCTCAGTCGTGAACAAATTGAATAAAATTGTCCGCTGACAATGGTAGTGGCTTGCTCGTGTCAAGCTGATAACAGGTCAGATAACCGCTATCAACCGCTGCTGAATAATCGGTACAAATCACCTGCGGACTTAATGGTTCAGGGTTTCCGGTCAGCCAATAGTGACCCACAAACACCGGCTTTTGCGTTTTTAAGGCAAAGTCGATATTTTCAGCCAAGGCATCGGTTGGGATTGTTGCCAGTCCCGATTTTGGTGCTCGCGCAACCTCGTGAATGGTTTTTGACTGCAAATCATCAAGCCACCAGCGAACGCGGACGTTTTTGCGCTCAGCACCCTCTTTATCGACCATCACCAAGCCCTCAGGAAGCGGCGTTTCCACCCCTTTTAAGACCCGTTCAAGCGCATCAAATTCCGGCGTTCCTTTTTGCGACGTTGCCACCAGTGCCTCATAAGTTAAGCAGTTATTTTCGGTTAATAACGGCTTTAACACCGCCATGCTATCCACGTCCCAACAGGCGTGGACAAAGCAAGCATAATCCGTTTCAAGCCAAAGCGGAATGTCATAAAATCGTGACAGCCAATAGTTATGAAGCTTTGACCCCATTGGCGCTTCCTCTAAAAACGCCTCATGCTGACGGCGGTGAACGTCGCTATGTGAGCGTAAATATTGCCCCGATTGGTACGGATTTGGGGTGGCAAACGCCAGCGCATTGTACTCATGATTGCCCATGACCGCGTCTGCTACGTCGTTATCTATCATTGCAAAGACGATTTCAAGGGTAGCAAGCTCTTGCGAGCCGCGGTCAATCAAATCGCCAATAAACAGCGCCCGATGACCGCTTGGCGGCTCAAAATACGTGCCGTTATGCTGATAATTTAGCTGATTGAGCAGACCTTTAAGCTTATCGGCATTGCCATGAATGTCACCGATAATATCAATAATCATAATATTAGCTCCAAAATAACAGTTTTTTTAACCATAATTGTTTAATAAAGCTTTTAACCATAAACAACGTTAGGCTGACAGTTGGACTGCAGCCTGTTTTATGACCAAAGTTTTTTAAAAAAGAGATTTAGACTTAAGAGTATTTAGAAGGTTTTATAAAAATGCTTAAAACTGAGGAGAGATTAGGGCATTAAAAAAGTGCAGTAAAATTGGTGGATGCAGCAAAATCGTTGCTACCACCCCAAACGCGCCGCCCCAAAGATGCGCCATGTGATTGATATTAGAGTTGCCTTGTCTATTGGCGTGAATGCTATATGCCACGTAAGCTACGGCAAATAAAATCGCTGGAATAGGGATAATAGCAAAAAGATAAATCATCTCCCAAGGCGCAAGCAAGATAAAGGCAAAGAGTACTGCGGATACGCCGCCTGACGCCCCAAGGCTTAGATAGCTCGCGTTGTTCTTGTTTTTAATATAGCTTGGAATCATCGCCGCGACAATAGCAAGAACGTAAAAAATTACAAAGCCATAGCCAAGCACAAATTCGCGGTATAAGCCTTCAATCGCGCGACCAAAAAAATACAAGGTGAACATGTTAAACAGCAAGTGCATGCTGTCGGCATGGATAAAGCCGTGGGTGACAAATCTGTCCCACTGCCCTGAGCTGACCGCCGGCGGGTAAAAAATCAGCCGATTAAACAGCGTTTTGTTTTGCCAAGCCATCAGACTGACAATGACGGTAATGACGATAATCAAGGTCGTATGAGTGAGCAAAGAAAATCCTTAACCTCGGTCAAAGTAATGGTTGAAAAAATAAATGAGCAAGAAAAAGCAAGTTTAAATCATAGTAGTGAGTTTGTTTGACAAGCTCAATTGTGAATTAACACAAATTACATTCAACTACAAAACACTCCTGAATGTTGGCAAAGCTACCTATCATCGCTGCTATACGATTACGAAGTTTTATGGTTGACTTATTAGACATGGATTTTGCCAGTTTATTAGGCTTATAATCAACAATAATTTACCAAAAATCGGATTATAAGACGCTGATTGGGCACGGTCAGCTTAAAAGCCATTTGAATAACAATAATTTTAAGCGTTCGATTTATAAAAAAATTTATAAAAAATGACCCATTTTTTGGAGACCAAAGTCTTAAGATAAGGCGAGAATTTATGACCATCATTACTCAATTAGAACAAACCGTGACCCCTGCCATTGTTGGCGCGGAGGGTGGGATTGCTCATCGCAATTTACTTGAGCAGTTTTATGCCATTTTGGTGAACCGCTTGGCAGTTCCTGAGGTGTTCACCAAGCTTCAGCGCTATGACAGTTTGGTGGAACCGGCACCAAGCAATATTTTATTTGAACAAATTTGGGGCGAGCCGGCTCAGCGTGAGCTGCTGATTCGCGAGCTTGCAGGAACGCATCATATCGATGCGGCAACGACCGAGCAGCTTTTGATTCAAGCCACGCCGCTTGCGTTTAAAGAGTTGAATGTCCTTGCCAATAACCAGCCATTGCCGCCGTTTTTACAGTTGCAGCTTGCCGATACCCGAGCTTATTTGCCGGCGTGGGCAGGGGCGGTGATTGGCGCTACCATGACGCCTGAACCTGTGGTAACGGAGGTCGTTCATACCGTTGCCGAAGTTCCTGAATCACGAGCGGCAGTCCGCGCTCGCAATCAGCGCCATGACATGATGGTGCGTTTGTTGTTAGCCGCTGCCGGATTACTGGCGTTATTGCTGCTTTGGTGGCTGTTTATTCATGAGCCTGAGGAGGAGCCTGTACCTACAGAGACCGTCGTGGTAACGCCGGCTACCACCGAGCCTGAAACGGCAACGGTTGAGGTGGTGACTCCTGCGCAACTGGTGGTCGGCGTTGATGATGTGGGCAATTTATACACCTGTTCGGCAACCGTTGGTGATGACAAGTTAAAATCGCAATTGCAACAAGCGTTAACCTCAAGCTTTGGCGCTCAGGCAAGCATTTGTAATATTACCGTTCGTCAAGGCGTGGCAACGACTTTAACCAACATCAATGTTGAAACCTTGCCAAACGTTTTAGCCTTGATGAAAAGTGCGCCCTTTTCACGCTTTCAACTGCAAAATGACAGCATCAGTTTAGAAGCACCCGATAACACTCAGCTTGAGCGTTTGCTTGTTGATGTTCGCTCAATTGTGCCGACCATTACGGTCACCTCTTCCAAACCAGTGGTCGCAACCACAACGGTTGCCGCGCCGCCAACGGTCGTTTATGAAGCACCGCCTCAGCCAAGCAATGTGACTATTGTTGCTCCGGCACCAGCGCCTACGCCGACGACTCAAGTCACTACGATTCCTAGCAATCCGCCACCGGCGCCAAATAGCAACGTCAACCCTGCACCGCCACCACCGCCGCAAAGCAGCATTAACAACATTCCGCAAAATAACCGCCCAGCAAATGGCATCTCGCAAGCAGAAGTTGATGACATGGCAAACACCACCATCATGGCAGACCCTGTCCGAAATGGGGCACAAAACCAAGCCCAGTAATTAAAAAAGCCGTCCTATTAGGCGTTTAACCCCATCCTGCTTAAGTGAACTGTCTGCCCTTAAGCAGGATTTTTGTTAAACCTCAGTTACCCGCAAGACTTATGGTTACGCGCTGACATTGAAATATTACTTATCGTAGCAATTGCCCTACAGCACGTTTATAGCCGAGCTATCCTTAACAACTTTATAATAAAAATAATTTGTAGCAGCAAAAGTTAGCCATAAGCTTTATTTGCAACTGAAGCTAACATTATGATGGAAGTTATAACAATAAATTAGAGGAGATTTTTTATGGATATTATTAATTATTTAACCAGAACGGTCAGCCCTGCGGTACTTGGTGATGACCGCTCGCCTGCAAAAATGCGTCTACTTGAGCAATTTTATGCCATTTTTGCCGCTAAGCTTGCCGACCCTGAAGTGCTTGGTCGTTTTAGCAGCGAAAATATCGCTCATGATGACCAAGGGTTTTACGACCGAATTTGGACAGAAGGCAGCCAAAAAGAGCGCATTGCTAATGAACTTGCTGCTGAAAATAACGTTGAGCCAACGGCAGCTCGCGGTCTTATTGCGATGGCTGCGCCACTTGCTTATCATGAAATCAAAAATTTGGCAGGAACCACGCCAATTCCACAATTTTTAAATGACAATTTAAGCAGTTATCAGCACCATATTCCGCTTTGGGCAGCCGCGCTTGTTCCTGCCGGAATGGTTGCTGCTCCTGCCGCCGCTGCTGTACCGCCGGTTGCGCCAACGACTGAAAAGGTCACGACCATCTTACAAAAAACGCCGGAGCCGCAAGGCAACTTTATGAAAGCGCTGTTGCCGATTGTGGGCTTAATTATTTTGGGCGCGCTGGCTTGGGCGCTGCTTCGCGGTTGTCAAAACAACCCTGAGCCGGTGGGAACGCCTGTGGTGACTGAGCAAAGCGCTGATGGTGGTCAAAATGTCGCGGTGATGGACGTTGAGCCGGCGTCATTACGAATTGCAACTGGCGACAGTGCAGGGTCACTTTATGCCTGCCGAATGAATGTAGGTAACGAAGACCTTCGCGGCACCGTGATGAATGCCCTGAGTAGCAGTTTTGGCAGCGATGCGGACAAGTGCCGCGCCGATGTTGATGATAACTTTAGCATTGATATGCCAGCTGCCGGTGAGCTTGCAAAAATTTTACCAATCATCAAAAACGTTCCTAATGCAAGCGCCTTTATCAAAGGCAACGACATTGTTCTAAACGCTCCTGACAGCGCGGCGCTGCAAAAACTGGTGAGCGATGTTCAAGCAGCTGTCCCCTCAATGACCGTTACCGCTGAAAAGCCGCTTGATTTGCAAAGCGAGATTGACCGCAGTATTGAAGCGGCAAACCTTGCTGTTGACCGCTTGGGCGACAACCCAGACCCAAGCGATGTGGCGCGAGCGCTGAGCTTGCAAGTGGTTCACTTTGAAGTCGATGAAGCCGTTATTCCTGATGTCAACAAGCCTATTCTTGACCGCGCCGTTGAAATCATGAAACAAGTTCCAGATATGAAACTTTTAATTACCGGTCACACTGACAGCACCGCTGATCCTGCTTATAACCTGAAGCTGTCACAAGAGCGTGCCCAATCGATGAAAGATTACATGGTGTCAAAAGGCGCTGACCCAAGCAAACTCATCACCCAAGGTAAAGGGGAGACTGAGCCGGTTGCGGACAATTCAACCGACCAAGGTCGCTTCCGAAACCGCCGCATTGAATTTACCGTTTATGATGAAACCGCGATGAACAATGAGGTGGCGGTTGCAGATATTGGCGGCGTCACCGCTGTTGCTCCGGTTGACACCACCGTAACCGTGATTGAGCGTGAAAGCACCCCAACGACCGTGGTTATTCCTGATAACACGGCGTCTTCAACCCCACCTACGGTCACTAATGGTAATGTCAATTCGGGCACAGCCAATAACACGGGAGTCAATACCAATAAAGGCACAACGGACAATCGCGACCCCAATGACGTTCCTGTTCCTGCACCGAAAAGCTCCCTTCCTGCCCCACAAGCGGACGTAAAGCCTATCAATAATGCCGGAACAACCAATCCATAATCGGCATCATTAATCGACCAATAAAAACCACCAAGGCGATTGGTGGTTTTTTATTAAAAAATTTTTGCTAAGTTAAGAAAATCAGCGATTAAACCCTCGCTTTTAATAGCTTAAGACAATGAATACTTGGTAGGGTCAGCTTGATTATTTTGATGTATCATGGTCGCGTGAGTGTTTTGAAAAGTGGCGGTAATATTTGCCCGAGCCTTTTGCCAATGCGGGTAGTGCTGACAAGTTGCCTCAAGGCTACCTTGCCAAGTTGGAATGCAACTTTTCATGGTTTTGATTTTAGTTGAAGGCGATAATTGAAGCGTTTTAACCGTATCTAGCGCTTGAATGGCGGCGGCTCGGTCGTTACAAACCAATGCCAAATCACAACCGGCATCGATGGCGGCAGTCACCCGAGCGCCAACATCACCGGCACTCTTTGCCCCTGCCATGGACAAATCATCAGAAAAAATCACCCCCTCAAAGCCAAGTTTATCGCGCAAAATATCCTGAAGCCAAATTTTGGAAAATCCAGCAGGTTTGTCATCAACCTGACTAAAAATCACATGCGCAGGCATGAGCGCATCAAGCAGCGGTAAGGTCTTTAAAAACGGCTGAATGTCGCGCGCCATAATCTCATCAAGCGCTCGCTCATCAACCGCCATACTAACGTGCGAGTCCGGCGCAATTGAGCCATGACCTGGAAAATGCTTTCCAGTCGTTTTCATTCCGGCAGCTTTCATGCCGCGCATAAACTCACTTGCAAGGGTGATGATGACGTCAGGGTCTTGATGAAAGCTGCGGTCGCCAATCACAAGGCTCACATCATCAATATCCAAAACCGGAGCAAAGCTGATATCAATGCCGACCGCCATCACCTCGCAAGCCATCAAATAGCCACAATCAAAGGCGCAAACTTGAGCTTTCTTGCTATCGCTATCAAACAATTTGCCAAGTGCCCCCATCGCCGGCAGCTTGCTAAAGCCCTCGCGCAGCCGCGCCACCCGACCGCCTTCTTGGTCAATCCCGATAATCATATCAGGGCGGATATCACGAATGGCATCACAAAGCGCGCGAACTTGGGCGGCATCAACCACATTGCGACCAAACAAAATCAGACCGCCGACTTCCGGCTGAGCTATCAGCGCGGCATCTTCCTTACTTAAAGTAGCCGCTGCTAAATCAATCATTAATGCGCCCATCATTTTTGCCTCGAAGTCATGGTTGGTTCAGTAACAAGGTCAAACTGACCCTCATTGTGCTGCCATTATGCCAATTTGCTGTTCAATTGCCAATTTTTCAAAATTATTTTTGATGGCGGCGTTAATTTAGGTCATGCTAACAATAAGCAAAAGTTTAGGTAAAAATAAGGTAAACTATAAGAAAATGGGTTAAAAATTTCTGCAATTGCGAAAGAGTATTGATACAGTTTGAGACAGTTAGCCAAAAGGCGTTATGCTACTATAAATTATTTTCTAAAGTGAACATGACCACATTTTTTAATACTATTTTTTTCAAATATTTTTGAGATAAGTCAGGTTAATCTAATTTTTAAATTGATGGTGAAGCGGCAACCGTAAACCGTTAGAACTCATAAAGTAGGTGTAAATGATGAAAAAACAACCAGCACAGTGGTTACTGAGCATTGCGTCCGTGGGCGTTGTGGGTCTTATTTTGACCCAAAGTTATGGTACTGCCATTGCCGAGACCAACAGCCAAGGCTTTGCTGCCACCCCTGAGCAAAAGCTGACCACGCGTCAGGTTGCCGCCTTGTTAGACCGAAGTCATTACTTAAATCAGCCGCTTGACAGCAAAACAGGGGCGCAGATTTTAGACATGTATTTGGACAGCCTTGACCCCAATCACACGCTGTTTTTGCAGTCGGATGTTGATGAATTTAAGAAAAAATACGCAAGCGACTTTGGCATGCGCCTAAAACGTGGCGATTTAAGCGCGGGCGCAGATATCTTTGAGCGCTATCGCAAACGCTCAAACGAATATTTTGACTTGGCAAGCCGACTGCTAAAGTCCAATTTAAAATTGACCGGCAACGATAGCATTGTCCTCGACCGTGAAAAATTGCCACATTTTAAAACCCAAAAAGAGCAGCGCGATTACTGGACAAAACAGATTAAATTTCAATTAATCAGTATCACCCTTGGTCAAGAAGATGAAAAAAGTAAAGAAAAAGTCTTTATTGCCAACCCAGACCTTGCTTTAGGTCAAGACTTGGTTCGCAACGACACTCGAACGCCAAGCCAAATTTTGCTCAATCGCTTAAAGCGCCAACAAGAGCAGTTGCAGCGCTTTACCGATGATGAAATCATGGAAACGGTGCTCAACACCGCCATGTTGACTTATGACCCACACAGCAACTACTACGCACCGATTCAAGCCACTGAGCTGCAAATCCAATCCAGCCTTCAGCTTGAGGGTATCGGCGTTTCTATCCGCCCTGACCGCAAAAATCCGGATTATACGCGAATTGTCACTTTGGTTGATGGCGGTCCTGCCGCAAAAAGCGGTCAAATTAAGCCCAACGACTTAATTATCGGCATTGCTAAAGATGGCAAAAATATGACCGATGTCATTGGTTGGTCAACGCGGGAGATTGTCAGCCTCATTCGCGGCAAGCGCGGAACGCCGGTCACCTTAAAGGTGCGGCAACCAAACGCCCCTGATGCCAGTGCAAGAACGGTCACCATCATTCGCGACATTATTGAGCAAGAAGAGTCGGGCGTCACTCAGCGCGTGGTCAATTTTCAGCGCAAAGGCATTGATGAGACACCAAAACGCATTGGCGTTCTTGAAATCCCAAGCTTTTATCTCAACTATAGAGCGCGCCGAAATGGCGAGGAGTACCGCAGCGTCAGCGTCGATACCGAAAACGCCTTAAAACAGCTCAACGCGCAAAACATTGACGGTCTTGTCGTTGACTTACGCAACAACCCCGGCGGCTCCCTTGATGAAGTTGCCAAAATGCTTGGGCTATTTATCAAAAGTGGTCCTTTAGTGCAAATCCGCGACAACCGCGGCAACGTTCAAGTTTACCGCGATGACGACGGCGGCGCTCAGCTTTATGACGGCAAAATGGTGGTGCTGATTAACTTAGCGTCTGCGTCTGCCAGTGAGATTTTTGCCGCCGCCATTCAAGATTACGGTCGCGGCTTGGTTGTTGGTAGTACCACCACCGGTAAGGGTTCTGCGCAAATTCAGCTTGATAATTTAGCATTAGGGTCAGCAACCTTGACTCAGCGCAAATTTTACCGCGTCACCGGCGGCAGCACCCAAAATAAAGGCGTGATTCCGGACGTGAATTTGGTCAACATTTACGATGATGCGACCTTTGGCGAGCGCGCGCAAAAAAATGCCTTGCCTTGGGACACCATCAAAACCGCGCCATTTAAACCTGAAGGCAAATTTAGCGCCACCACGCTTGCCACCTTAAATCAGCAGTCCAAAATCCGTCAAGAGCAAAATCCGCAGTTTGTTTACCTCAGCGCCTTAAATAAAATTCGTGATATGGAAGACGAGAAAAAGCCCATTAAGCTTGATATCAATAGCCGCCGCGCCAAAATGAAGCTTGTGGAACAAAAAACGCTTGAGGCCGAAAATCAGCGCCGAAAAGCACTAGGCGAGCGCCCTTATACCAATTGGAGTACCTATCAGGCGCAAATGGACGCCAAATTTGAAGAGCGCAGCCAAATGAAAGCCAGCATCCGACCGCAGTTGCCTGAAGATGAAGCTTACATTCATGAAGCGGCAACCTTAATGCTAAGCGCCGACCCAATGCTGGTCAGCGCGCCTTAATAGTAGTTGAAAAGTCGCGCTTGTACGTAAATGCTTACAAGCGATGACGCCTTAACCTCTTTTGCTAAGCCGCTGAATTTGCGATGATGTAGTCACTGCCCGATGGGGTTATGGCAAACCGCTTTACTAGGGATTGGTAAAGCCTGCAATAACTGCCATCGGTTAGGGACAGTAAGTTCATTAGGGATGATGAAAAAAAACAAGGGTAGGATACCCGCCAGTAATTTGAGGTCTTGGGATTGGACATCAAGTCACTGATTCAAGGAAGAAAGGTTGGCAAAAAAACCGTATAACGACCATCGTTATACGGTTTTTTTGTGGGCGTTTATTAGTTAATGGTTTTTTATTTCATTAAAGTAATAAGAATCTCAAAGCAATAAGAAAACCAAAGCCAATAAAAAAGCCCATGACGGTCATAGGCTTTTTTTATTATTTTTTAAAAATAATGCAAAAATCATAATTGACGCAAAAGTCAGTAATCGCGCTCATTATCAAATTGCAACGAGCAAATTAGTGCTCAACGCCACCTGCGCCGTGGACGTGACCGTGGTTTAATTCGTCTTCGGTGGCTGCGCGAACTTCTTGAATGTCCACATCAAAGGTCAAGCGCTGACCGGCTAGGGGATGGTTGGCATCAACCGTGACTTCTTTGTCATTCACATCGATGACCGTAACGAGCATCACTTGACCGCCGGCTTCTGATTGAAACTGCATTCCAGGTTGAATATCTTCAACGCCTTGGAAGTTTTCGCGAGGAACGCGCTGAACGGCTTGCTCTTGATATTCGCCATAAGCATCGGCAGGCTCAATCACCGCATGGACTTTTTCACCGGCTGATTTGCCTTCAAGCTGCTGTTCAAGCCCTGGAATGATGTTTTGATGACCGTGAAGGTAGGCAAGCGGCTGACCTTCTGGCGATTTGTCAATGATGTTGCCCTCATCGTCTTTTAACGTGTAGTTAAATTTGACGGCGGTGTCCTTTGCAATGGTAGTCATAAAAAATCCTAGTTTGGTTGTTATAAACGTAATAAACCTAAAAAAGCCAATCAGCCAGCCAAAAGCTACCTTACCAGTCAAATTATCGTCAGTTTATTAAGAGCAAGCGTTAAGTAACTGAAAATTGCAGTTAGCATCTTAATTGAGATAACGTGTTTAACTTTCAAGGCAGATTTCAAAAAAATGGTGATTAAGTTGAAATTTAGCATAAAAGGGCAGCGGTTGCCTTTTAAGCGACATAATCTTACTATAAAGCATCAAAATAAAATAAGTTACCCCTATGAGTGAAAATAATAGCCCATTAATTAATGACAATATTCATTACGACATCGATTTTGCGCGCTTTAACGAGCATTTGGTCGATGTTCGTCTAAGCTTTACCGCCAGCACGGACGCGCCAACGCTTTGGCTGCCAGCTTGGATTGCCGGAAGTTATTTAATCCGCGAGTTTGCGCGCAATATCACCGCCGTTTTTTATCACCTTGAGGACGCTAACCAGCCCCTAAAACGAGCGCCCAAGCTTGATAAGCACACTTGGCAGCTGCCCGAAATCACCGCAGGGCAAAAAGTAGTGGTCAGTTATGAGGTTTATTGTTACGACTTATCAGTTCGCACCGCTTACGTTGACCAGTCGCGGTTGTTTGGCAATTTCACCTCGCTTGCGCTTGCCGTTACTGATTTAGAAAAAAATCCAGTGAGCGTCAAACTTATTGTTCCAGAAGACTTTTTACTAAAAAATAGCGATTGTAAAATCGCTTGCGGGCTTAAATCGCAAAAAACGCTCGACCAAAAGCTGTATTTTACCTTAACCGCTAGCGATTATTTTGAGTTGATTGACCATCCATTTGAGATTGCGGGTCAAGACACCTTTGGCTTTGTGGTTCAAGATAATAACGGCAAGGCTTTAGCGCACCGCTTTTTTTTATCAGGTCGGCACCATGCTAATCTGCCAAGGCTTCAGCGTGATTTAACTCAGCTTTGCCAAACCTATTTAAATTGGCTTGGTCACGCCCCCTTTAGCGACTACACCTTTTTGACTTATGCCAGCGGTCAAGATTACGGCGGTCTTGAGCATATTAATTCAACCAGCCTTGTGACGCCGCGCCGTGATTTGCCGCGCTTTGATGAGCCGGAGTTGCCAAGTTCGCCTTATCAGCGCTTTTTGGGACTTTGTAGCCATGAGTATTTTCATTCGTGGTGGGTAAAAACGGTGCGACCGTTTGGCATGGTTGATGCTGATTTTCGCCGCGAGGTGTTCACGCCGCTGCTTTGGGTCTTTGAGGGTTTTACCTCCTACATCGATGATTTTATGCTGCAAGCCTCAGGGCTGATTGACAAAGCAAGCTATTTAACGTTGCTTGGTGACCAAATCAGCCGCTACTATCAAACCTTTGGTCGCGACCATCAAAGCGTTGCCGAATCCAGCTTTGATACGTGGATTAAGCTTTACCGCGCCGATGAAAATACCGGCAACGCAGGGGTCAGTTATTATAATAAAGGCGCTTTGGTGGCGCTGTGTTTGGACTTGTGGCTTTTGCAAAAAACGGCGGGGCAATACCGCTTGTTTGACGTAGTTCGCGCGTTTTATGATAAGGCAAAACAAATCCCGCCTGCGCCGAAATACTCCGCCCTTGCCATCACTCCTGAGGATTTAACGGAATTGATGGGGTCGTTTGTTCCGGTTGCAGATTGGCTTGATTTTGAAGCGCGCTATGTCAATGGCGTGGACAAATTGCCGATTGAGTCGCTACTTGCGGCAAATGGCATCAAAATGTTTGCCGACAAGCAGCATACCTTTGCCAAACATGTGCCTTGGGGGCTGCGCGTGGAGGAATCGCCAAGCGGTTTAAAGGTCAATCGCGTACTTCGTGATAGCATTGCTGCTAAAGCAGGGATTTCGGCAAATGATGTGATCGTTGCCATTGATGGCTTAAAAGCGGACAACAAGCAATTTGCCGAGTTAAATGCGGCAAAACCCAAGGTCATTTGTCATCTGTTTCGCCGTGATGAGCTGTTAACCGTGACCGTTAATTTTGCGGACTTTACGCCCGATGAGCCGTACCAAGTTCAGTTGAAGCAAGCAGTTGCGGCAACCGATGATTCACAAGTGACGCCTGCTTGGCAATCTTGGCTTAGTGGCATGGCATGGGGTCAGGCGCAGTAGTTTAATTTGTTAATAAAAAAACGGCAGCCGATAGGTTGCCGTTTTTTATTGCATGGTTATTTAAACTATTATAATTATTGAGCAGTTGCCGTGGGCTTTTTATCTAAACTTTCTGCCTTGTCCGTTTTTTCGTCTTGTTTAGCGTTGGCGTTGTCTAAAGTTTCAGCGTCACTATCTGCCAAATCAGTTGAGGGTTGTGATTTAACCCAACTGTCAAGTAAGGTAATTACCGGCTGACGATAAGTGATAAAATCACGCGCTAGTTGCCGCATCTCGTCATCGCGACCGTATTTCAGCTCAATATTTGCCAAATTAATAGCCGCTAAATAATGCGGCAGCATCAGCCGAGCAAAGGCAATGTCGGCGCTGTCATCGGTAAGAACCGAGCTTCTATCTTGAGTTAACGTGTCAATTTCGCGCGCAAATTCTGCTTGCATGGCAGGCGTGTCTGATTTGGGCTTGGTGCTGTCGGGATGGGAGGCGAGCCATTTTTTGATGCGACCGATGTCCTCTTTTTGCGCGGCAATTAAATCGTCAGCAAAGGCAATCATGGTGGCATCTTGACCGTATTTGCGCTCCAATTTTGCCAAATCGCGGACGCTTCTATGATAGCCAAGCATGATTTTGGCAAAAGCCACATCAGGGTCAAGGTAGCGCTGACCGATTCGCATTTCATCATTCATTTTGGTCAGCACTTTGGTAAAGTCTTTGACGCGTGACTCTTGACTGCTCAAGTCACTGGTGTCAGTTTCGCCGTCTAAATTGTCCTCAAAAATATCGACCTCATCGTCTGCCAAATCCAAGCTATTTGCGGCATCGTCCACCTCATCAGCGCTAGGAAGGGGCGAAGTCTCATTTTGGGTCGGTTCAACTGTCGTGGTTTCTGTTTGAGCATCATCACTGCTATCAGATTTTGGCTGACAAGCGGTAAGTAGCGCTAGGCTCAGCGCACTAATCACGACAAGTCGGCGCGGGTTGAGGGCAGTTTTGATGAAAGAGATTTTGCGGGGTATTTTGGCAGTCATGAGCAATCCTTGAAGCTTTTAAGGGCTTGATTAGACAATGACAAGCCTATTACGAAAATAATGATAACAAACTCTACCGCTTGATAACACCGCCCGTCGCAATTTTTCAAAAACGTCAACGCCGAGATTTAGGGTTAACTCCCAATTGCTGTAAGCGCTTTGAGGACAAATGAACGCGAACAAACTCCCCCGATTGCAACTTGCCAAGCTCAAATCCGGCAACCGACCAGCGGATAAGCCGCAAACACGGCAGCCCCACATGAGCGCTCATTCGCCGGACTTGGCGGTTTTTACCCTCAAAAATGGTCAGCATCAGCCAAGCCGTTGGGATATTTTTGCGCTCGCGAATCGGTGGCTCGCGCTGCCAAAGTGGCATTGGCAGCTCGTTTTCCGCCAATACTTGAACGCTTGCTGGCAGCGTTTTGCCGTCTTTGAGTTCAACGCCGTTTTGTAAGGCTAAAAGCTGCTCAGGGCTTGGCGTGCCTTCAACTTGGACAAGATAGGTTTTGCCAAGTTTTGGCTGAGTTTTTAAATTGTTTTGCTGAAAATCATTGAGCGTTAAAGGCTTAGTGATGGCATGATTGACCGCGCCGCTACTTGTTAAAATCAATAACCCCTCGGAGGTGGCATCAAGGCGACCGGCAACGCGAAGCGACTTGTCGGTAAAATAGCGGCTTAAAGTGGCAAACTCATTGTTGCCATCATCGCGAAATTGGCTTTGAACGCCAAAGGGTTTATTAAATAAAATCAAACTGGAAGTCGTCATCATACAAAGTTGCCTGATAAATGGGCTTGTTGATTGAAAGCTTAATCGTTGCCATTGCCGCGATTTTTACCGCTGCCCTTTGCCGTCCACTGAATCATCGATAGGCTGGTTGATGCCAAAAGCCCTAGTACCAAATAACCAATCAACGCCTGAACGCTGGCAAGCACCCTGCCAATCCCTTGCGGTCGAAAATCACCAAATCCGGTGGAGGTAAAAGTAATTACCGAA
This sequence comes from Psychrobacter sp. GTC18467, assembly GCF_055397455.1. Lineage (NCBI taxonomy): Bacteria > Pseudomonadati > Pseudomonadota > Gammaproteobacteria > Moraxellales > Moraxellaceae > Psychrobacter > Psychrobacter sp. GTC18467. The sequence goes on along the minus strand of NZ_AP038920.1, from coordinate 1,012,632 downwards.
AAATAGCAGCACGCCCAAAAATCTTGAGTGATAGGATTGCTTTGAATTGTGGTATCTACCGTGCCAATTTCATAATAAAGCGCGGAAAATGCCAGTAAAAATAAAAAAACGTTAACTACGGTCAAGGCAAGCTCTTTTTAAAGGTTGCCCTGACCGCCGTAAATCCGCTGAAGCGTACTAAACAGCGACCACATAAAAATGAGGCAAAATAAAAACGTCAATATTATGGTAAGTGCATCGCGCCAACTATTAGCCGGCAATAAGCGCGCAAGGGCAAACCATAAACCGCCCGTTATAATAAAAATAAATAGGGTGACTCTGGCATTATTGCTTTTTTTGAGCATCAAAATATCCTTTTACAGTTGATTTGCCATCAAACCGCATTCAGGTATTTTGATATAAAAAGTGAAATATAATCGTAGTATAACGGTTAAAACGACCGCTGTTAAACCGTTAAAAGTTAAAAACGGTTATAAAAACGCCATTAAAAATACCTCAATGATTAAAAACCATTGAGGTATGAACCGCTAAACGAACTATTGCTTTAATCTAAAAACTTTTAAGTTTAATTAGATGGCGTCGATGATGTCGTTTAAGGTTTTGCTTGGGCGCATGACTTTAGTAGCGGCAGCTTCATCAAAGAAGTAGTAGCCATCGATGTCAGCGGCTTGACCTTGAGCGTCGTTCAGCTCTTTGACGATTTTATCTTCGTTTTCGGCAAGCTGTTTGGCAATCGGGGCAAACTTGGCTTTAAGCTCTTGGTCTTTATCTTGATTGGCAAGCTCTTCTGCCCAGTACATGGCGATATAAAAATGGCTGCCACGGTTATCAAGCTCATTCACTTTACGTGAGGGTGATTTGCCATTCATGAGCAGTTTTTCAGTCGCTTTGTCTAAAGCGTCGGCTAAAACTTGCGCTTTTTCATTTTTCTCATTGACCGCTAAATGCTCAAGCGATACTGCCAAGGCCAAGAACTCGCCCAAAGAGTCCCAACGCAAGTGGTTTTCTTCAACCAACTGCTGAACGTGCTTAGGCGCTGAGCCGCCGGCGCCGGTTTCAAACAAGCCGCCACCGTTCATCAATGGCACGATTGAGAGCATTTTCGCACTGGTGCCAAGCTCTAAGATTGGGAATAAGTCAGTTAAGTAGTCGCGAAGTACGTTTCCGGTCACTGAAATGGTGTCTTTGCCATCTTTTAAGCGCTCAAGGGTAAAGCGAGTGGCTTCACGAACTGGCATGATACGGATATCAAGACCGGTGGTGTCGTGGTCTTTTAAGTAGCGCTCAACTTTTTTGATAAGCTCGGCGTGGTGTGGACGCTTTTCATCAAGCCAGAATACGGCAGGGGTGTTGCTCGCGCGAGCACGAGTTACCGCAAGTTTTACCCAGTCTTCGATAGGGGCATCTTTAACTTGGGTCATGCGCCAGATGTCATCGGTTTTCACGTCATGTTCGGTCAATACGTTGCCATCAGCATCTAACACTTGAACTTTTCCTGATGATGGAATCAAGAACGTTTTGTCGTGTGAGCCGTATTCTTCAGCTTGCTGAGCCATCAAACCAACGTTTGGCACAGAACCCATGGTAGCAGGGTCAAACGCGCCGTGTTGTTTACAAAACTTGATGGTTTCATCATAGATTGACGCGTAGCTGCTGTCTGGGATAACCGCTAAGGTGTCGTGAAGCTGATTGTCCGCGCCCCACATTTTGCCTGAGCTTCTGATCATCGCTGGCATTGACGCGTCAACGATAACGTCGCTTGGTACGTGAAGGTTGGTGATGCCTTTGTCTGAATTGACCATTGCCAAATCAGGGTTGTTTTTATAAATGGTTTCGATGTCCGCTTCAATCTCTTTACGCTTGTCTTCTGGCAATTCTTGAAGTTTAGAAATTAAGTGACCAAAACCGTTGTTCACGTTCACATCAAGTTCTTTTAGCGTGTCGCCATGTTTGGCAAACAAGTCCTTAAAGAAGACTTTGACCGCTTCACCAAAGATGATGGGGTCTGACACTTTCATCATCGTAGCTTTTAGGTGCAGTGAGAACAAGATGCCTTGAGCTTTGGCGTACTCAACTTGCTTTTCTAAAAACTCTTCAAGCTCTTTGTGACGAAGTACAGCTGCGTCAATCACTTCGCCATCAAGAAGCGGCGCTGGGGCTTTAAGCTCAGTTTTGCTGCCGTCATCGGCGATAAACTCGATGCGGTAGTCGGTGGCTTTGTCGATGGTTACGGATTCTTCAGTGTGCGCAAAGTCGCCGTGGTCCATAGTGGCAACTTCAGTTTTTGAGTCGGCGCTCCATTCGCCCATTGAGTGCGGATGGTTTTTAGCAAATGCTTTAACTGCTTGTGGGGCACGGCGGTCTGAGTTACCTTCACGTAAGATTGGGTTTACCGCACTGCCTTTGATTTTGTCGTAGCGAACGCGAATATCTTCTTCTTTTTCGTTGGCTGGGTGGTCTGGGTAATCAGGAAGCGCGTAGCCTTTGTCTTGAAGCTCTTTGATTGCCGCTTTAAGCTGCGGGATTGAGGCGCTGATGTTTGGCAATTTGATGATGTTGGCGTCAGGCTGCTTAACCAATTCACGCAATTGAGCGTAAGCGCTTGGGATTTGCTGCTCTTTGGTCAAAAAGTCAGGAAATAACGCAATGATACGACCGGCTAATGAGATGTCAGTCGTTTCAACATCAATGCCCGCAGTTTTGGTAAACGCCTTAACGATTGGCAAAAAAGAGAGCGTGGCAAGAGAAGGGGCTTCGTCGGTTTTGGTATAATAAATGATAGACATTGTCTTAGGTCATTCCTTTGGTTGTTGTGAATAATAACGCTTGGCTGCCTTTGACAGCCCAAAGCGCCTATAGCAATCTTGACGAGGTAAGTGTTGCTTTATCGTCGTTTGAAGTGTTTCAAGTCGGCAAGCGTGATGGGGCGGCGCTAGTGCCAAGTTAGGCGGATGAGCGCGTCACCAATAAGGCTTGAAAAAGGGTGGTGGACGGCAGTTGCGCACGAATCACGATTTTGGCTACGATATTTTTTTAATAAAACGAACCGGTATAAAACGAATCGGTTTTTGTCGTCGCTTTATCAATCGTAGCTATATTACACTATTAGCAGGGCTATTTTATCAGCCATTGACACAAATAACACCCTTTTTATCCGATTGCGCCATAGGCAGAAAAGATGCGGTCATTTCGTTAAAAAATGGCTAAGCGTTTTTGTGGCAAAAGCTATAAAAAAGCCTGAATTGCTTATCTTAACTCATTGCGCTGCAAATTGTGACAGTAACGCGGCAAAAATTTGCTAGGCTAATGGCTTGTGGAACAAAGATAGTGGTCATCATGAACGCAATTGACATAACACGCAACCTAACAAACAAAAATGATGTTGCCAATATCAGCTACGGCATCTCAAATGATTTTGCTTGGCAGCAACGAGGCGATTGGCAAGCGCCCGAGTCGCCATTTATGAGCTTTGAGTTTTGGCAAGTGCTGATGACAACGGGCGCTATCGGTAAGACATCGGGTTGGTGGCAATTTTTTGTTGAAGTTTATCAGCATGACAGCTTGCCAAGCCAAGCGGACAAAACTGAGAATGATAAAAATAACGCTAAACTTGTTGCCGTCATGCCGGTGTTTATCAAAGACCATCACCGCGGCGAATTTGTTTTTGATTACCGCTGGGCGCAGGCATTTGCTCAAGTTGGCGCGGATTATTATCCACGGCTGGTGACCGCTGTGCCCTATAGTCCGATTAGCGGTGAGCGCGTTTGGCTGACGGTTGGGACAGTCCTTAACGACAGCATCATCACTGCGCTGATTGCCGGTGTTGATGCGATTGCCGAGCAGGTTCAAGCGTCAAGCTGGCACGGGCTTTTCGTAAAAAAAGACTTTTGCCAAAAGGTTCAGGACAATTTTCCAAGCGAAGTTGAGCTGAAATCGTTTAATCCTAAACCCATGGCAGAATTGCCCATTTTTGAGCGTCAAGGCTGTCAGTTTTTATGGCACAACCAACAGCTGCCAACAGGCGGCGCAGGGTTTGCAAACTTTGAGGAGTTTTTAGCAACACTTACCGCAAAACGGCGCAAAACCATCAAAGCTGAGCGCCGAAAAGTTGCCGCGCAGGGGTTGATATGCCGGCGTAAAGTTGGTACAGATATTAGCAATGATGATTGGGACGTTTTTTATCAATGCTACGTGATGACCTATGCCGTTCGCGGTCAGATGCCGTATTTAACCTTAGAGTTTTTTAAGCAATTGGCTAAGCGATTGCCGCAGTATTTGATGCTTGCCCAAGCTTTAGATGCTAAAGGCGAGATTGTCGCCAGCAGCTTGTTTTTGTTTGATTCCGATACCAAAAATCCAAATTCAAGAACGCTTTATGGTCGCTATTGGGGCGCGCTTAGTGACTTTGACAGCTTGCATTTTGAGCTGTGTTATTATCAAGGGATTGAGTTTGCCATTGAGCGCGGTCTTGCCTTTTTTGACCCCGGAACGCAAGGCGAGCACAAGCTGATTCGCGGCTTTATTCCGACCGCAACGCACTCGTTGCACCGGATTTATGATGCGCGATTTGTTCCGGCGATTGGCGCGTTTTGTCGTGCTGAGCGTGAGCAAATGCGGCTTTATCGCGAAGATGCCGCCACCGCGCTGCCATTTAACCAAGACAATTTACCCAAAGCTTTAGACGATTAAGGCTTGCTTTTTTTTAAGCTATTTTTATTTGAAGATGTGAATATTATTATGAAAAGTGGCGCTCAAACGCTTGCCAACGCTCCAACCGCGCTGTTGCCATTTTTAACCACCAATGGCTCATTGACGGCGCTACTTGAGGATAAAGCCTGTCGACCAATTCGGGTTGAGCGCAGCTTTGAGGGCTATTTAACCTTAAGCCTTGCGCAAAAAAAGCAGCTTGGGATAACCGGCGCGAGGTTAAACCGACCGCTGTTGGCTTGGGTTCGCAAGGCTTATTTGTTTGGTAATGACGATGAGCCTTGGGTTGCCGCGCAAAGTATCTTTCCTATAACCAGTCTAAAAGGCAACGCCAAACGCTTACAGCAGCTCAAAGGCACGCCGATTGGCTATGTGCTGTTTAAACGCCGCCAAACCTTACCAAGTCAGCGCTTTATTACTCAAAATGAGCTTGGTTGGCAGCGGCAAACGCGCTATGACTGGCTTGGGCGCACCTTTTTAATTAGCGAAACCTTTTTGCCCGCGTTTTGCGAAAAACTTTAACTCACAGATAAAACAGCTAATTTAAAATTACGAATTAATTTTAAATAATAACCTTAAATTATTAATAAGTTTTTTTAATTAACTTTGCTATTTTTAAAGCCAGAACCGTTAGTTAATCTATTGAAATGAGTTAAATTTTATTGAATTAAAGGCAAATTGCAACAATCTCACGATAAGCTGAGCGTTTTTTAGGTTTGCAAAATGATGATTCATGCTACACTTGAGGTCAGCAAAAATAAGGCAATTAAATAATAACGGTGACGTCGCGCAGCAAGGTAGGAAATCGCCTTATTCGGTCGCGCGTTTTTATAATTCAAACGAGCTTCAAGCCACTAGGACTCATTATGTTTCAAAATATCACAATTAAAGAATTTGACCCTGAACTTGCCAAAGCTATGGCAGCCGAAAGCATTCGCCAAGAAGACCATATCGAGCTGATTGCCTCTGAAAACTACTGCTCGCAAGCGGTGATGGAAGCCCAAGGCTCAGATTTAACCAACAAATATGCCGAAGGCTACCCTGGAAAGCGCTATTATGGCGGCTGTGAAAACGTTGATGTCGTTGAGCAGCTTGCCATCGACCGCGCCAAAGAGTTGTTTGGCGCCGAGTACGTCAACGTTCAGCCGCATTCAGGAAGCCAAGCGAACTCAGCGGTATTTTTAGCGCTTTTAGATGCCAACGACACCATCCTTGGCATGAGCCTTGACGCTGGCGGTCACTTGACTCACGGCGCTCACGTGAACTTTTCTGGCATCAACTACAACGCCGTTCAGTACGGTTTGGTTGAAGAAACTGGCTTGATTGATTACGACCAAGTCGAAGCTTTGGCTCGCGAGCATAAGCCAAAAATGATTATCGCTGGCTTCTCTGCCTACTCGCAAGTGGTCGATTGGGAGCGTTTTCGCAAGATTGCCGATGAGGTTGGTGCTTACTTCTTAGTCGATATGGCGCACGTAGCAGGACTTGCGGCAACGGACGTTTACCCAAGCCCAGTGCCATTTGCTGATGTGGTCACCAGTACCACCCACAAAACGCTTCGCGGACCACGCTCTGGCATCATCATGTCACGCGATGATAAGCTTGCCAAAAAAATCAACTCAGCGGTGTTCCCTGGCAACCAAGGCGGTCCATTGATGCACGTGATTGCCGCAAAAGCCATTTGCTTTAAAGAAGCTTTAGAGCCTGAATTTAAAACCTATCAAGAGCAAGTGGTTAAAAATGCCCAAGCCATGGCAGCGGTCATTCAAGAGCGCGGCTATGACATCATTTCAGGCGGCACCGAAAACCATTTGATGCTCATCAGCCTTGTGAAGCAAGAAATGACTGGTAAAGAAGCAGACAAATGGCTTGGTGAGGCATTTATTACCGTCAACAAAAACGCCGTCCCCAACGACCCAAAATCACCGTTTGTGACCTCAGGAGTCCGCATCGGCACGTCAGCGGTCACCACGCGCGGTTTTGATGAAGCGGACGTGAAAGAATTGGCAGGCTGGATTTGTGATGTTTTAGACAGCCGCGGTGATGAAAAAGTCATTTCTGACACTCGCGAAAAAGTAAAAGCCATTTGCGCGAAAAAACCGGTTTATGCTAAAAACCAAAAGCAAGCTTAAGCTTTAAATAAAGTTAGTTTTAAAACGTAAAAACAAAAAACCGCCCAAGTGATTGAGCGGTTTTTTTTGCTTTTTATAAAATGTTAAAATGTTAAAACGTTAAAACGGCAATTTGGTGAAAATCTGCAATACCGTGGCGTTCACAATATCGACGAAAAACGCCCCAACCATGGGAACGATTAAAAACGCTTTTGGTGACGGCAAATAACGGTCGGTCACCGCTTGCATATTGGCAATTGCGGTTGGCGTTGCCCCCATGCCAAAGCCGCAATGACCTGCAGCAAGCACGGCAGAATCGTAATCTTTGCCCATAATTCTAAAGGTTACAAAGTAAGCATAAGCAATCATTACTGCGGTTTGCACGAGCAAGATAACAAGCACAGGACCCGCCAAATCGGTCAATTGCCAAAGTTTTAATGACAATAGCGCCATCGCCAAAAACAAACTTAAAGCGGCGTTACCAAAGACGTCAATGGCGCGGTCAAACATATCAAAGTTAAATACCATGGTCAGAACGTTACGGATAATCACCCCGCCACCAAGCGCCCAAACGAAGGTCGGCAGCTCAAACCAAGTGTCTTTTGCCACAATGGTCATCACATCGGCAAAGGCAAGTGCTGCTGCAAATAACGCCAAAGTTTCAATCGCTGAGGACGCGGTAATAAAGCGCATGCTGTCCGGCTTTTCAAAAATCTCTTTGGTATCAAGACCTTCATCTTCGCTGTGTTTGGTACTATAAAGCGACTGCTGACCGGCAACGCGCTCAATATCGGTAGGGTTTTGATTGGCAAGGCTAGGTTTGACGCCCATTTTTTGAATGAGCCTTCGCGCTACCGGCCCACCAATCACGCCACCTGCCACTAGACCATAAGTTGCTGCCGCAATCCCAAGGGTCGTTGCACCAACCACGCCGTATTGCTCCTCGAGCGTTTGCCCCCAAGCGCCTGCCGTTCCGTGACCACCGGTTAATGAGATTGAGCCGGTCACCAGTCCCATGAGCGGATCAAGCCCCAACGCGCTTGCCATGCCAACGCCGACAAGGTCTTGCAAAACAATAAATACCGACACCACCACGGTAAAAATCAGCAGCGGCATGCCACCGGCTTTTAAGCGCCCAAAGTCGGCACTTAAACCAATGGACGCAAAAAACATCAACATACAAGCGGTTTGCAAATCTTGCTGAAAGTTAAAGCTATAGCCCCAAACCAAGTTGAGAATATAAACGATGATGGCAGCCACCAATCCCCCTGCCACCGGTTCTGGAATGTTAAAATCCTCCAAAAATTTAATCTTTTTGACCAAAAACCGCCCAAGCAGCAGCACTAAGGTCGCTAAAATCAGCGTATAGTAGCCGTTTAATGTCACTTCCATAAAATCGTCCTTTTTAAATCCGCAGTGTTCCCAAAGCTATGCTATAAATTTCCATAGAGTAGTTGGGGAGCGCTCTCGCCCAAGCGCTTACTAGCATTTAAATTGCGCAGCTTAAGTACCAATCGCAATTCTTCCTTAGGTTGTGAGCTTAACCTTTAACCTGTTTAACCATTGGTCAAAGCCCATCAAAATTTTGGCAGACCCCAAAAAATTGTTATGAATTAAGTTACAATACGCCTAATTCAAGTGATGTTAGCGTAATTATAGAGAAAAAAACGCCCAGCCTTTTGCAGCTTTAAGTAGGCTCTGCGTAACTTTGATTATTAAACTATTGAATCATTAACATTTTTAATAAGATGATTTACCTTATTGACACTCATATTTTTTATAAAATCATGAATTATAAATTAAAAAACGCCGAAATCAATGTCGGCGTCTCATTTTAAGGTGAGATTAGTATTACTAAAGGGTCAATTTGAAAGGTTTCGACTGTTAGGCTCGGGTTTCGCCGTGACCATAAACCACCCATTTTTGCGAGGTTAAGCCCTCAAGACCGACAGGGCCACGGGCGTGGATTTTGTCGGTTGAGATGCCAATTTCAGCGCCAAGACCGTATTCAAAGCCGTCAGCAAAGCGGCTTGAGGCGTTAATCATCACGCTTGAGGAGTCCACCTCGCGGATAAAGCGCTGCGATTTGCTGTAATTGTCCGTGATGATGACGTCGGTATGGTGGCTGCCGTGGGTGTTGATGTGCTCGATTGCCGCGTCCAAACCGTCAACGACTTTAACCGCTAAAATCGGCGCAAGGTATTCGGTATCCCAATCGTCTAAGTTTGCCGGACTTAGGTGACCTTGAAGTTTGCTATTGTCTGTTAAAAGGGCATTGGCTTGGTCATCAACGCGAAGCTGCATGTCGCTATCGGCATCAATGATGGCTTCGGCGATTTTTGGCAGTAATTTATCGGCAACTTCTTTGTCAACAAGCAGCGTTTCCATGGTGTTACACGTGCCGTAGCGGTGCGTTTTGGCATTCACACTGACCTTGATAGCAATGTCGGCATCTGCATCGCTGTCAATAAAGGTATGGCAGTTGCCGTCTAAATGCTTGATGACCGGAACGCGAGCGTCGCGGCTGATGCGCTCAATGAGACCTTTGCCGCCGCGAGGGACGATAACGTCCACAAAGTCAGTCATGGTGATGAGTTCGCCAACAGCGGCGCGGTCGGTGGTGTTAATCACTTGAACGCTACTTTTTGGCAGTCCTGATGCTTCTAATCCTTGATGGATACAGCGGGCGATGGCTTGGTTTGATTCAAAGGCTTCTGAGCCGCCGCGAAGGATAATGGCGTTTCCTGATTTAAGCGCAAGGGACGCCGCCTCTAAAGTGACGTTGGGTCGTGACTCGTAAATCATGCCGACGACCCCAAGTGGCACGCGCATTTTTCCTAGTAAAATCCCTGAGGGGCGATAGGTCATGTCGCTGATTTCGCCAATCGGGTCAGGAAGGCTTGCCACATCTTTTAAGCCTTGCAGCATAGCCTCAAAGCGCGCGTCGTTGAGCTCAAGCCTATCAAGCAGCGCCGGCTCAAGGTTGTTTTTTTGACCATTATCAACGTCTTGTTTATTTGCCGCCAAAATATCGTCTTTTGCAGCAAGGAGCGCGTCATGAATGGCAACTAGGGCGCTGTTTTTGTCATGGGTGCTTGCTGCTGCCAAAATTCTTGAGGCGGCGCGAGCCTGTTGACCTAACGTTGTCATGTAAGATTTGAGGTCGTCCGTTTGGGCTGTCATTCGTTGTCCTTTTCTGTTTTGAACACAAGTAATCATCAGTCTTATTAACATAGAGCAGATTCAGGCGATAGTAAAGGCAAAATCATGGATTGTGGGGCAGGAATTTTTAAGCGCTCGTTAATAACTTGTAGCGTAAAGTTACGCAGAGTGAACACAACTGTGCTGCAACGCCTAAAGTTTTCCCGTTGAATTGTCCGTATAGTGGGAAGCTTAAGACCTTGAGTAACAACAAAACCAATTTTTAAAATCAATACACTTATTTATATTATTACTTTTTGGAGTGTCATCATGGCTATGATTTCATCACAATTAAAAAAACCCCTATCTTATAAAGCCTTAATCGGCGTTAGTTTAACGGCAGCAATGCTCACCCTAGGCGCTTGTAGCAAAAAAGAAGACGCCCCTATCGAAACTGAAACGACCGAAACCACCGTGGTAGCACCGGTTGCTGAACCTGACACTGCCGTTGCGGTGGATGACAATCCGGACATGGCAGGCGATGACATGGGCGCTCATGACGAAGCTGATATGGCAAATCATGAGGGAATGCCGATGGACGGCGACATGAATGATGTGAATGCGGCGGATAGTGTAGTGGCGAGCGATGATGTGGGCGTTGCCACCGCTGACGATAGCGAGATGATGGACGGCACGGATAAAAATGAGCACATCTCAACCAACTAATTGATGTTCTTAGAAAATCTCGACCGTGACGGTCAGCTTTTTAATCATTAACAGCATCAAGCCTGCTATCATATCAGCGCAATCTTGATTAAAATGCTAAAATAGCGCTCAGACATGCCCAAGCTGTCTGGGCTTTTTATTTTGCTTTATCTCAAACTGGAAACTTGCTGTTCATGATTGCAACTACCGACCCAACCCAAGCTTCAAATGTTTCTAACGCCCCTGCCGCCTCAAGCGCCCCCATTGCCCTTGAAATCCGCGACCTGCACAAAAGCTACGGCGCGCTTTCTGTATTAAAAGGCGTCTCCTTGACCGCTTATGATGGCGATGTCATCTCAATTTTAGGCTCCTCCGGCTCTGGAAAATCGACCTTATTGCGCTGCATTAATTTGCTTGAAAAACCCACCCAAGGCGCCATCCTTATCGGCAATGACGAGCTGCGCTTAAAAGCCGGCAAATCCGGCGAGATGCAAGCGGCGGACATCAAGCAGCTTGAAAAACTGCGCGCAAGCGTGGGCTTTGTGTTTCAAAACTTTAACCTTTGGCCGCACAAAACCATTTTACAAAACATCATTGAAGGTCCAACCCAAGTTTTAAAAATGAAAAAAGAGCAAGCCATCAGTGAAGCTGAAGTGCTGCTTAAAAAAGTCGGCTTGATTGATAAAAAGGACGCGTATCCGGCAAATTTATCCGGCGGTCAGCGGCAGCGCGTTGCCATTGCTCGCGCCCTTGCCATGAAGCCGCGCGTTTTGTTATTTGATGAGCCGACCTCCGCGCTTGACCCAGAATTGGTCAACGAAGTGCTTGCCGTCATGCGCGAGCTTGCCGAAGAAGGTCGAACCATGCTGATTGTCACCCACGAGATGCGCTTTGCCCGTGACGTATCAAGTAAAGTGGTGTTTTTGCATCAAGGCGTCATTGAAGAAATTGGCACGCCGGAGCAGGTCTTTGACAACCCAACCTCACAGCGGGTTAAAGACTTTATGGCATCGCACCGCAATTAACCATTTTGATAGCATTAGTTAATAACTAGCAACCTTAAGCCGCTAAAAAGGGTTTTAAAATCAGGTTAAAAGGTTGCTTTTAGCTTACCAAAAGGTTTGTTTTTGATAATTGAGTCAGGTATTATCAAAAAAATTTAGCGTTTTATAGATTATCGATGATGATTTTAATTCAATCCTCAGCACTTAGGATTCAAGGCGCGCCCTCATCTTGATTTAAGGAACAAAAGTAGATGTCGACCTCTTCATTATTATGGTCATCTGTGACCATTGCTGCCGCGTTACTGCTTGGCGCTTGTAGCCCATCGACTGAGCAAAATGGCGCGGCAAGCGATAGCAGCGCGAGCGGTAAAACGCTGCGAATTGCCACCGAAGGCGCTTACCCTCCGTTTAACTACACCAACTCTGATGGCAGTCTTGGCGGCTTTGACATTGACGTGGCAAACGCGCTTTGTAAGCAAATGAATGCCAACTGTGACATTGTGGCTCAAGATTGGGACGGCATTATTCCCGGGCTTTTGGCGCAAAAATATGACGCGGTGATTGCCGGCATGTCCATCACCCAAGAGCGCCAAGAAAAGGTCGATTTCACCGAGCCGTATTTTGCCAATACCATGGTTTGGTTGACGAGCACCGGCGGCAAATTTGACCCCAAAAACATCAAAAACTTAACCTTAGGTGGTCAGCGCTCAACAACGCCGGGCGCGTATTTGCAAGACCGTTATGATGGCAAAGACGGCAACAGCGTTCAGCTTTATGACAACTACGACAACGCCTATTTGGATTTAAAATCAGGTCGTAGCAATGCGGTTTTGGCAGAAAAAGTATCGGCTAAAGCTTGGCTTAAAGACAACCCAAAAGGCTTTGGCATCGTCGGTGACGAAATTGACAACGATGACAACATTGCCATTGCCGTTCGTAAAGGCGATTCGCTAAAAGACGATTTTAACACCGCACTTCAAGCAATCCGCGCTAATGGCGAGCTTGAGCGCATCGAAAAAGCCCATTTTGACCACTAATTTTGTAACGTTTTAAGCCCAGTTTTAAATCAAGCACCGTCAACGCCCAAGGTTAAAAACGTATCGCTAATAAAAGATAACGTGGTTAACTTGGCGTTTTGCTCAAGGACAATCAGATGACTTCTTACCGGAAAATTTTTGCCAAATCAGCGTTTGCTGCTGTCATCAGTACAAGCCTGCTTACCGCTTGTAGTAACAGCGCTGAGACGGGCGCGGACACCAATGCAGGCGACACGTCAACAATCAAAATCGCCACCGAATCAAGCTTTAAACCGTTCAGCTACACCGATGCCAACGGCAACTTAATCGGCTATGAGATTGATTTGGTCGATGCGTTATGCGCTCAAATGAAAGCCGACTGCGAAATTATCTCCCAAGATTGGGACGGCTTAATTCCGGGGCTGAACGCCAAAAAATTTGACGCGGCGATTGCCGGCATGTCCATCACCCCTGAGCGTAAAGAAGTCGTTGATTTTAGCGACCCGTATTTTCATACCGGCATCATTTTGATTGGTAAAAAAGGCGACAACATCACCGTTGATGACTTAAAAGCTCAGCCAATTGCCGCTCAGCGCGCCACCGTTGCCTCGCAATATTTGCAGGACAAGCACAGCGAGGCGGACATCAAGCTTTATGACACTCAAGACAACGCTTATTTGGATTTAACCTCAGGTCGCGTTCGCGCCATGATGTCCGATAAAATCGTTGGTTTGGATTGGCTCAAAACCGACGCGGGCAAAGATTACGAAGTTAAAGGCGCTGAAATCAGCTCAGATGAGGACGCTATGGGAATTGCCTTTACCAAGGGCAACCCCTTGATTAGCAAATTTAACAAAGCCTTAGCCGAAATCAAAGCCAATGGTACTTACGACAAAATTACCATGAAATATTTTGGTGCGGATACCAAAGCTTTAGGAGCGGCGGGCGAGGACATCAAAGATGTGGTTGTGATTGAGGACAAGTCAACGGACTCAGCCCGTGCTGAAAAGTAACGGCTGCTAAGCGCATTATCATACATAAACACCAAGCTTGCCTTGCCTTGTTAAGGAAAAATCATGGCAATATTAAGAAAAACGGCTTTTAAAACGACAGCAATTTGGGCAATTGGTCTTGGCGCAGTTTTGCTTGCCGGTTGTAGCAACTCGCAACCTGATAGCGCTGAAAGTTCAGCGTCAAAGGATAGTGCCGCCTCAAGCGAGGTATTAAGGATTGGCACAGAAGGGGCTTACGCGCCGTTTAACTTTACCAACGCCGATGGTAGCTTGGGCGGTTTTGATGTCGATATTGCCAATGCCCTTTGCGCGGACATGAAGGTTAAGTGCGACATTCAAGCTCAAGATTGGGACGGCATTATTCCGGCGCTCAAAGCCGGAAAGTTTGATGCCATTGTCGCCGCGATGTCGGTAACGCCTGAACGCGCTAAAGAGGTCAGCTTTACCGAGCCTTATTTTGACAACAGCCTTGTTTTTTTAGCCAAAGATAGCGCAAGCTTTGACCCAAGCAAAACCGCAGACATCAACAGCCACTCCGTTGCCGCTCAGCGCTCAACCATTTCTTCGCAGTGGTTTGAAAAGACCTATCCAAAAGCCGACATGAAGCTTTATGATACGCTCAGCAATGCCTTTTTGGATTTGGGCGCGGGTCGCGTTGAGGCGATGATTTCGGATAAATTGCCGGCGCTGCAATGGCTGAACTCCCCATCAGGAAAAGGTTTTGTCATTAAAGGTGAGGACATTGATATTAATGACCATTTGGCAATCGCGGTGCGACCTGATGATGAGTTAAAAGACCAACTCAATCAGGCGCTTGCCAATATCAAAGCCAATGGCACTTACGATAAAATTTATGATAAGTATTTTTCGCTAAAATCGTCGCAAGATTCAGCCGAGGTTGCCCCGCAAGCTGACCTGAGCAAATCCTAGCTTCTTCTAAGCGTAAACTATGAGGATTTTTTTATAAAAAACAGTGCCAAAGCGGTACTGTTTTTTTATTTATCCAAACTCGCCGTAAAACCATGCCTCTCTAAGCATGGATATCAGGTGACAGCGGTTGATGTTTAAAGCAGCTTTAAGCTTGCTAGAATTTACCAAACACAGCAAACTAAAATCATGAAAACTCTTAAACTTCGACTTAAAGACAAACACGCACTGCCGCTTACGCAATTAAGCGGCACGGTCAACTTTGTTTGGAACTATCTCAATGAGTTAAGCTTTAAGCACTTACAACGAACTGGAAAATTCTTTAGTGCTTACGATTTAGCAGAATACACCAAAGGTAGCGGCGAGTATTTAGGATTGCATTCGCAAACCATTCAAGCGATTAGTGAATCCCACGCCAAAAGCCGAAAGCAGTTTAAAAAAGCCAAATCAAGATGGCGAACCAATAATCCTAAATCAGGCAAAAAAAGCTTGGGTTGGATTCCGTTTAAAAAGAGTGCCATCAAACACCTCGCCACACGCCAAAGCGGTAAGAAAGCGCTGAAATCAACCATTCAGTTAAGCTTAGCCAACCATCAAAAGCTAATTATTGAGTTGTTTGACAGCTACAATTTAAGCCTATACCAAATCAATACCCTTGATTTGGTTCAAGATGCAAGAGGTCGATGGTACGCTTGCATCACGGTCAAAGCCCAAGCTGACGCTAAAGTCCAAAGCGGCAAAGGTCAAATCGGCATTGATTTAGGACTCAAAGAAGCCGCAACTACCTCAGATGGTGATACCCTCACCGTCAAACAAACCCTAAAATGGGCGATAAAACTGGCTACGGCTCAGCGCGCCAAAAATAAAAAGCGCGTCAAAGCCATTCACGCCAAGATTAAAAATACAAGACGAGATTTAATCCACAAATTCACCACCCAATTGGTTAAAGATAATTCGCTGATTGTGGTCGGTGATGTAAAATCAAACTCATTCACTTCTAAAAAGACTAACCTTGCTAAATCAACTTACGATGCAGGTTGGTTTGAACTTAAACGGCAACTGGACTATAAATGCAAGCATGCAGGTTGCCATTTTGAGATTGTGAATGAAAGCTACACCACCCAAACCTGTTCCAGCTGTCGCCAAATCGGTGACAGTAGCCCTAAGGGGCGTCAGGCGCTTGGAATAAGAGAATGGACTTGTGAGTGCGGTGTCACCAATGACCGCGATATCAACGCGGCAAGGAACATTCTTGCGGTCGGGCTTGACCGTCTAGCAGTAGGAATCCCCTCCCTTTAGGGAGGGGAGGAAGTCAAGACTGCCAAGTCTTGTTTATTAAGGCTTTTTTTTAGCCTTTAGGGCAAAAAAACCCGCGTTTTTAGCTCAGTTTGTCTGGATAAAATAACATACTTGATATTGAATATGCTAAAATCAGCGCTCAATTTATTCATTAACATACTGTTACCAAAACTTTGACTGCTCCTTGTTGAGCAGGCAGGGTTTTGGGCGGTCGGTTTTGACCGTTTTGAGTAGCCATCAGACAAAGTGAAGCACTGTGATTGATTTACAAGGATTTGGCGGACTCCTGCTCAGCGGAGCAGCAGTCACCATTAAGATTACCTTAACGAGCCTTGCGATTGGCATGGTGCTTGGTTTACTTGGCGCCACCGCCAAGCTGTCTTCGGTTTGGATTTTTCGCAAGCTTGCCACCGTTTATACCGCAACCATGCGCGGTATCCCCGAGCTATTATTGGTGCTGTTTATTTATTACGGCGGCTCCATGGTTTTGATGAGTGTTCTCAAATCCTTTGGTTACAACAACTATATCGAAATCAGTGCCTTTTGGGGCGGGGTGATGGCGCTGTCTATCGCCTTTGGCGCTTATGCCACCGAGATTTTGCGGATGGCAATTCAAGAAATCCCTGTCGGTCAAAGTGAGGCGGCGCAAGCGATTGGCATGCGACCGCTACAAATTTTTTATCGGATTACCTTGCCGCAAGTTTGGCAAATTGCACTTCCCGGTCTTGGTAATTTGTTTTTGGTGCTTTTAAAAGATACGGCGCTGGTGTCGGTCGTTGGTCTTAAAGACATTATGTATCAGTCCTCACGCGCAGCGCAGTCAACCCAGCAGCCGTTTACCTTTTATATGGCGGCAGCGATTATTTATTTGGGGCTGACCATTTTAATTACCGGATTTACCATGTGGCTTGAGTGGCGCGCCAATCCGGCAGCACGTTACGCCAAAAAGCTCGCCAAACAGCCTGCCCAAAGCGTTGGTCATTAAAGGAGCAAATGATGGATTGGAATTGGCAAGTTATTTTTGACCATATCCCAGATTTGCTCGGTGGGGCAGTGCTGACGGCGCAACTGGTGGTCTTTTCAGGAATTGTGGGGCTGATTTTTGGGCTGATTTTAGCGCAGTTGCGATTGTCAAAAAGTGTGGCGGTGCAAGCATTGCCGTTTGCTTATATTTTCTTTTTTCGTGGCACGCCGCTATTGGTGCAAATCTTTTTGATTTATTATGGTTTAGGTCAGTTTGAAGCGATTCGCAGCTCATTTTTGTGGGAGCCGGTGCTAAGTCAAGCCTATTGGTGCGCGATTATTGCCTTTACCATGAACACCAGTGCCTATTTGGCGGAGATTTTTCGTGGGGCAATTCAAGCCATTCCGGCAGGGGAGCTTGAAGCGGCGGACGCCATTGGTATGTCAAAATGGCAAAAATTAACCCGAATCACCTTGCCGCGAGCCTTTGGTATCGTCATTCCGGCGTACAGTAACGAAGTGATTTTTATGCTCAAAGGCAGCGCTTTGGCATCAACCATTGCCTTAATGGACATTACCGGTGTTGCCCGAACCATCAGTGCGCGAACTTATACCTTGATGGAGCTGTTTTTTGCCGCAGGGGTGATTTATTTGCTGCTGTCTTGGGTCATTTTATTTGGCTTTAGACTGCTTGAACAGCGCTTAAACCGTTATATGACTTACGTTCCGCCTGATGTCGTGACCAAAACCATTCCAGAGTTATAACTCTTGTTCTAAGCGCTTTAAGCGCACCTCAACATGCTTTTATTGAGCAGCCGGCAGCAAGTCATTGTCGATGACCTTGCGCGCCGTTCATTTAAACCTAAGAAACTGGCAGGGAAGTCTTGAGCAAGTTAGCAAAGAAAAAAAAGCAGAAAAAGTCAGCGCCAAAGCCTGAAATCATCACTGATATCAGCTTTCGGCGCGGCGCGGTGGAAGCCGTACCGCTTGGAACGTCAAAAGCGGTTGAAACCATGTTCCGAAACGCCCTACGAACGGAGCTTGATTTAATCGCCTTAGCCGCAACGAAAGCCAATATCATGATTTCGTTAAACGGCATCATCATCTCGGCATTGATGATTTCAGGGGCGTTTATTTTTGTGTCCTCAGCGGCGTTTTTAGTGCCGGCAGGGATGTTTATGTTTACCGCTGCGGCGTCCATTTTTTTTGCCATTTTGGCAGCCGCTCCTGAAAAGGCAAATTACTTTGCCGGATTTTTTGCTTGGGGCAAAGCTTGGCTGAAAAAAGAAGCCACAAGGCAGGAGTTACCGGCTTATTTGCACAAAGCCAATCAGTTTGGCGGTGGTGATAAAGTCAATTTGCTGATAAATAAAGACCGGATGCAGCTGTCACGCGAGGAATATTGGTGGCAAATGCAAGAGCTGATGCGCGACCGCGACGAGACCTATCACGCGATGAGCGACCAGCTGTATTGGCTTGGGCAAATTGCCGCGCGCAATTTTAAAATGCTGAGCGTTTCTTACTCGTTGTTTCGTTGGGGAATGCTGGTTTCGGTGTTGACCTCGATTTTCTTAAAAGGTTTGGTGTTTTTTTATCCTGCCGCCCTTGGTCAGCCGCCGGTTACGCCATTGACCACCACCGGAATGGGAACGCTGACCGACGTTTATGAGCCCTCTGCCGTTCAGCAATTGCCGGATGGTCGCGTTTTGGTGGTTGAAGATGAAGAGCATCGGGCGATGAATTTGCTCAGCGTTGAGCCCGATGGCAGTTTGGTTGAAAATCAAGTGGCAAGTTTGCAAATGACGCGCGGCTTTGGTCGCAAGCTTAATGATTTAGAAGGCTTGAGCGCCGATGCCAGAGGCTTTATTTATGCCATCACCTCGCATTCCTCCGACTCAAACGGTCATCGTGACCCAACCCGCGAGCAGCTGCTGCGTTTTCGGGTCAATGGCAATATGCCCTCTGAAATTGCGGAAGTCACGAGCCTTCGCGATGACTTGATAAACTCAAGCGAGCTGCAAGCGTCTTTTCAGCAAATGCTTAATACCAACATCGATTTTAAAGATTTGGACATTGAAGGTCTTGCCTTTGACAATGACAGCGGCAATTTGATGCTTGGACTTAGAACGCCACTGGCGGGAAATCGTTCCATTATCATTCCGATAACCAATACGGATGCCATGTTCTCGCAAAAAGTGCCGCCGCAGTTTGGTGCGCCTATCTTTTTGGACTTAGATGGCGGCGGAATTCGTTCCTTGTATTTTGATGCGGTGCTTAGCCAGTTTGTCATTGCCAACGAAATCACCAACGCTGATGGCGACAAAAAAGCACAGATTTGGACGTGGTCGGGCGAGCGTGATGACAAACCTGTTAAAATTCATGCGCCTGAGCTTGATGCCTTGCAAAATATCGAAGCTATTGACTCCATTACTGCCAATGGGACGATAAAAATGATTTTTATGGCGGATGAAGGTGATGCCAAAAAAGGCATTCATGCGCGCTACGTGATGCTTGATTATAAAAACATCTTGCCTATCCCAAAAGCTAAGCGCTAATGAGAATCATTATGTTACAACATGTATTAAAATTAAAAAAAACGGCGATAAACATTTATAATATATGATTATCTTAAGTCAAATGAGACACTTAT
The DNA here is from genome assembly GCF_055397455.1 of Psychrobacter sp. GTC18467. Lineage (NCBI taxonomy): Bacteria > Pseudomonadati > Pseudomonadota > Gammaproteobacteria > Moraxellales > Moraxellaceae > Psychrobacter > Psychrobacter sp. GTC18467. Next base: position 993,096 of record NZ_AP038920.1, on the reverse strand, counting down.
GAGCCAAACAAATACCTCAAAATCTACCCGAATTACTTGGGGTGCGGTTGCCCTTGTCGGCGGCGCTGTTGTCCTAAAATCAGTCTTTGGTCTTGCCCCAAGCCCAACGGCAAATGCTGCTGAGCCTGTGAAAACCCCAACAAAAGCACAAGCGGCGGGCGTTGACATTCGCACCTTTGAAAACATTTATGAGCCGTCAGCGGTGTTTCAATTGCCTGATGGCAAAGTTTTGGTGGTTGAAGATGAAATTGCAAGCGCCATGAGTATTTTGACCATCACCTCCGATGGCAGATTGCTTGAAGACAAAGCCGCCAATCACAAATTAATTAAAAGTTTTGGACAAAAACTTGATGATTTAGAAAACTTAGCCGGTGACAATCACGGTCGCATTTTTGCCGCCACCTCGCACTCCTCTGACAAAAAGGGCAATCGTGACCCCAACCGCGAGCAATTGCTGCGCTTTACAATCAAAAATGGTCAAGCTCAAAATATCGCTCGCATCACCAGTCTTCGTGATGATTTGCGCGCTAATCAAACTTTGGTCGATGCCATCAAAGCCAAATCTAAAAGCGCGCCCCATTTTTCAGATTTAAATATTGAAGGCATGGCGTATTTACCTAAAGATAATTCGTTACTGCTAGGACTTCGCGCACCAATGGCAGATGAGCTATCTATCATCGTACCAATTACCAACATTGATGCCATGTTTGACCACAAAGCCAAGCCCGATTTTGGCGCGCCAATCTTTTTGGATTTAGACGGCGGTGGCATTCGCTCACTACATTTTGATGAAAAACTAAATACCTTTATCATTGCCAATGAAATTGCGGACAGTAAGGGTAAAGATGTGTCGCAGATTTGGACTTGGAGTGGCAAGGCAAATGAAGCCCCTAAAAAAGTCAACATCAACCAGTTGCATCAACTCAAAAATATCGAAGCGATTGACGATTTAGTCATTAATGGTCAAAAAAAGCTGGTCTTTATGGCGGATGAAGGTGTTGAGAAAAAAGACATTCCGGCAAAATATATGATGGTTGATTATGACCAGTTTTTGCAAAACTAACTTTTCAAGCAAACTTTTAAAATAAATCTTTTAAAATAAAAACAAGGATGTTGCGATGACGGCTCAAAAAAATGGTCATGCCATTGGTAAGGTGGTTTGTGTGGGTCGCAATTATGCCGCTCATGCGCGTGAGCTTGGCAATGAAGTCCCAAAATCGCCGCTGCTATTTATGAAGCCTGCCTCTTGCGTGACTTATTTGAGTCAAAGTGAGCTTGGAACGATTAATCTTCCTGATGCGGTTACATTTGGCGACACCCACTACGAAGCTGAGCTTTGTATTCAATTATCCAGCGATTTAAAAAATGCCAGTGCTCTTGAGGCAAAATCTGCCATTGGCGGGGTGACGTTAGGGCTTGATTTGACCCTGCGTGAGCTGCAAAGCCAGCTTAAAGCCAAAGGTCAGCCGTGGGAGCGCGCTAAATGCTTTGATGGCGCTTGCGTGTTGGGCGATTGGGTTAGTGCAAGCGACTTTGGTGATTTTAAAAACGTCAATTATCAGCTGATGATCAATGATGAAATGGTTCAAGATGGTGACAGCAGTTTGATGCTGTTTCCGGTGATTGAACTGATTGCGGAAATCAGTCACGCCTTTAGCTTACAAGCAGGGGATGTGATTATGACCGGAACGCCAAGCGGCGTTGGCAAGTTGGCTTTAAATGATCAGTTGACTTTGGTACTTGGCAGTCATCAATGGCAAGCTCAAGTCCAGTCAGCGTATTAAGGTTTAGCAACAATAGATAACTGTTGTTTTGGCACAATACTCGCTAGTATGAGGGCTCATTGACCTTGGCGGTGACGCTTTGGGTGATTGAGCCCTTATTTTTATCTCACTTTATGGCAAGCGATTTATTATGATTCACTCTAAGATGAGCTTTCCTGAGCAAGATTACGACGAAGTTCCCGACCAAAGCGACGTTCAGGACGCATTTCAAGAGGCAATCGCCTCGTTAGAGCTTTATGATGCGCTAGATTCGCTTGATGACTTAGATGAAACGACCTTATTAGAGTTGGTGGCGACGCCGCAAAACTTGGTGCCGCTTACTGATCGTGAGCCGGTAACCTTAGCCGATATGCTTGAGGGGCTTACTTGCCTTGCCACCATGGGCGTGGTTGAAATTACCGAAATTGTCGAGGCAATTCACCGCGAAATTATGCTCAGACCGCTTGGGCGTTTAAATTCGCGCAGTCTAACCAAGTGGCAGCGCGGCATTACTGCCAAAGTTTATAATCGCGTTCGCAAAACCGCCAAATTTGTCGGCAGCAATCTTGCCAACGGCTTGCACCTGTATCATACCATCGTCAATCAAAATACCGCTCAGCCGTTACCACGGCGATTAAAGCCTTTGGTCAATGTCTTAAATGGGGTCATGGGGGATCATTTGGTCACTCATGATAATGCCCTTGCCACGCCGATGGTGGTTTACGACAGCCAAGGCAATATTCCGCATTATGAGTTATCCGGTCGAATTGTGGTTTTGTGTCACGGGCTTTGTATGAGTTATTTAAGTTGGCATCCTACCGATAACAATGGTCTTGGTCGCAAAATTGAGCGCGATATTTTGGGAGCGACTGCCTTATATTTAGATTATAATTCGGGTCAACGCATTTCCATCAATGGTCGGGATTTGTCCTATTTATTAAAAGACATTTTAGATCATAACCCAAACATCACCCAAATTGATTTAATCGGTCACAGCATGGGCGGTTTGGTGGCAAGAAGTGCGCTGTTTTATGGTAAGGCGCAAGGCTTTGATTGGATTAACCAAGTCGGCAATCTGATGACGCTTGGCTCACCGCACCACGGCGCAAGCCTTGAGCGTATTGGCAATTTTGTTCAAGAAATTATTGCTAAATTGCCTTTTGCAGGGTCTTTGGCAAAGCTTGGGGATTTGCGCAGCGCTGGCATCATTGACTTGCGTCATGGCAGCGTCCGCGATGAAGATTGGAAGCCGCTGGACACTCGAAGCGTCTTGCCTCCTGAATTTCGTCATCCGGCAAGACTGCCGCTGCACGTCCGCAGCTATTTAATTGCTGCCACTTTGGTTGAGGGTCACTATGATTCCAAAGCCACCAGTTTGCTTGGTGATGGCTTGGTCAATATCGCCTCGGCGCTTGGCGAGGACAGCGACACCCATACGCTGCTTGTTCCTGAGCAGCACAAAGCGATTTTTTATGGCGTCAGTCATTACAATTTGTTGTATAACGACCGCGTTCATCAGCAAATTATTCAGTGGCTCATTGCTAATGGTCAAGATGCGTTGGCACAATCCCCACAGCTTTGCGTTCATTCTTATCCCAATGATTTAAGTGTGGTGATTTAAAGCTTTTAAATGGCGGATAAAAAAGGCAAGCCATTGGCGTGGCTTGCCTTTTTAAAAATTAAAGCAGACTTAAACTTAGCAAACAGTTACTCAGCAAACAAGTTTTCAATATCGCTTCTATCAAACGGATAAACCGCCCCACAAAAGCCGCAATCCATCTCAAATTTGCCGTTTTGCTCGTCCAAAATATCGAGCATCTCATTTTCACCGATTTGTAAAATGGCGCTGTTGCATTTGTCTTTGGAGCAGGTGCAGCCAAATTCAAGCGCCACCGCGTCCGGTAGCACCACCTCTTCTTCATTATAAAGCCGGTACAAAAGCTCAGTTGGCGGCAAATTGATCAGCTCATCGGCTTTGATGGTGCTGGTTAATACGGTCAATCGCGGCCACAAATCGCTATCGACTTTTTCGGCTTCCTCGTCATCACGGCGCGGCAACAATTGCACCAAAATACCGCCGGCTTGCAACCCATCACTTGCCAAGTTAATCAGCGTTGGAATCTGAGCTGATTGCTTTTGGTAGTGCGCCAAGCAGTCTGCCAAATTATCATGACTGCGCTCAACGATACCTTGATAAGCCTCACCGTTTTTGGGTTGAATGTTGATAAACAGTACGCCTTGACCAACCGCGCCAAGCTCAGCAAAGGCGTCATTGGCGGAAGTCATGTTGTCCCAAGCTTGCTGTTGCTCGTCGGTATCGGCTTTAAAGCTGGCAAGCGCTCTGATAATGCCGTCGCGGTCGCATTCCGCCATTGCCCAGTTGAGCAGGCTTTCACTGTCGGAGGACTGCAATTGAATGGACAGCGTGCCGTCAATTTTTAGCGTTCCGATTAATAAGCTGGCTGCGCTAAGCATCTCACCAAGCAAGCGCTTGATGGACTCAGGGTAGGGCTTTTGGGCAATGATACTGGCATAGCTTTTGGCTAGATGCACCACATCGCCGCGAACCGGTGAGTCTTCAATAAAAAAGCGTTGGCGGACGTCTTGGTGAGTTAAGCTTGCGTTTGGGGTGGTTGAGATTTCGGTCATGAATAAGCCGTCATTAAATTAAGAAACTTTTTATTTGATGGGGGTGATTTAGCAATTATCAAATCAAACTTGCCACAAAGTCTGAGGTTTAATACAAGAAGATGTTTGAGGCATAATGCAATTTTATAACCCTCGTAACAAAAAACAGTATCTCAAATAATATATTTAAGGTAGAGTAACATTAAGTTGCACTTAAATTGACTATTGGGTAATAATTGAGCTTATTCACCCAAAAATTGAAGTGGCTGAGTTAAGAAAGGTGGACTTCATTTTTTGGAATTGGACTGTTGATAAAAGGATGTATCTTATGACTTATGCGCTTTTTAAACCGCTTGGATTAGCTGCCGTGATGGCGCTCATGCTCACCGGCTGTAATAACAGCAGCCAAACTGGCGACACGGCAGCGAATGCCGGTGGCGCAGCAACCTCAGGCGACATGGGCGGGACACTACAAAAAATCAAAGATTCAGGGACAATCGTGGTCGGTTACCGCGACTCCTCCATTCCGTTTTCTTATATCGCGGACGACCCAAAGCAGCCGATGGGCTACGCTCATGACTTAGAAATGAAAATCGTTGAAGCGGTCAAGCAAAAGCTAAATATGCCCAATTTAAACGTTCGCTATAACCTCATCACTTCACAAACCAGAATTCCTTTAGTTCAAAACGGCACGGTTGACTTTGAGTGCGGCTCAACCACCAATAACGAAGAGCGCCAAAAGCAAGTGGCGTTTTCCAACGGCTTTTTTGAAATTGGCACCCGTCTTTTAACCAAAAAAGACTCTGGAATCAAAGATTTTGCCGATTTAAAAGGTAAAACGTTGGTCACCACCGCAGGGACAACCTCCGAGCGATATATCCGCAAATTTAACGACGACAATAAAATGAACATTAATATCATCTCTGCCAAAGACCACGGCGAGGGCTTTTTGATGCTCGAAAGCGGTCGCGCCGATGCCTTTATGATGGATGACGTGTTGCTTGCAGGTGAGAAAGCCAAAGCCAAAAACCCAGACGATTGGGTTATCGTTGGTGAGCCGCAATCGTTTGAAATTTACGGCTGTATGATGCGAAAAGGCGACCCTGAATTTAAAGCGGTGGTTGATGAAGCGCTTGCCAACACCTTTAGCTCAGGGGAAATCAACGACATTTATAACAAATGGTTCTTAAGCCCCATTCCGCCGAAAAACGTCAACTTAAACTTTGAGATGTCAGACAACTTAAAAGCGCTGCTTGCCGACCCGCATGATGGCACTCAGCCGAAAAATGTCGCCGCCGCGCCGGCTGCTCCCGCGTCTTAATGCCTTAGTATTGGGGCAAAGCTGCGGTAACTTAGTTGGTCATATTTTAATCACTTGCGCGCCTTAGGCGCGTAAGTGCCTTAAGGACAAGGCAAAACTAAAACAAGAAAAATAAGTAAAGAAAAAAGCCATATCAGGGAGGGCAAATTATGAATTATAGCTGGAATTGGGGCGTCTTGTTTGAGTCCACCGGCGTTGGCAGCGAGCTTTATCTTCATTGGATGCTGACAGGGCTTGGTTGGCTTTTGGTCATTGGCAGCATAGCTTGGCTGATTGCCATGGTGGTTGGCACAATTTTAGGAATCATGCGAACGCTGCCAAACAAAACGGCGCGCGCCATTGGCACGGCTTATGTGACTTTTTTTCGTAATATTCCGCTGCTGGTTCAACTGTTTTTTTGGTTTTATGTGGCGCCAAATTGGATGACGCCTGTACTTCAAGAGTGGTGGTATAAAGGCTTATCGCCCAACACCTCCGCGATGATTTCGGCAAGTATCGGTCTTGGGCTGTTTACCGCCGCGCGCATTGTTGAACAAGTTCGAACCGGAATTGAGTCGCTGCCGAAAGGTCAAATCAACGCCGCTTTTGCGCTCGGGCTCAACGTCAAACAAGCTTATAAAGAAGTGCTGCTGCCGCAAGCGTTTCGGGTGATTTTGCCGCCACTTAGCTCAGAGCTGACCAACTGTTTTAAAAATGCCTCAGTGGCGTCCTTAGTTGGGGTGATGGAGCTGATCAGCCAAACCAAAACCATCAGCGAATATACCCAAAATAACTTTGAAATTTACACCTACGCAACGGTTATTTATTTGGTATTTAACCTATCTTTAATCGCCATTATGGGATTGATTGAGCGCAAACTTCGCGTTCCGGGGCTGATTGCAGGAGGTCAAAAATGAGCTTATCGACAGAACTTGCAACCGCTTATCCGGGGCTTTTGGGCGGGATGCTCACCACCTTAAAAGTGCTTGGTCTTGCCATTATTGGCGGAATTAGTTTAGGGACGATTTTGGCGCTCATGCGCTTATCGGGCATCAAAGCGCTTGAAATTCCTGCCAAGCTTTATGTGAACTATTTTCGCTCGGTGCCGCTGCTGTTGGTGCTGTTATGGTTTTATTTTGCCGTGCCGATGGTTTATTTTTGGATTACAGGCAAGTATTTGCTCCTTGATACCGCGTTTACCTCGTGCGTGGTGGCGTTTATGGTGTTTGAAGCCGCGTATTTTTCGGAGGTCGTCCGAGCGGGAATTCAATCGATTGGCAGCGGTCAGGTCAATGCCGCTCGCGCCCTTGGCATGACCTATAAGCAAACCATGAGCTTAATCATTTTGCCGCAAGCGTTTCGCAAAATGCTGCCGCTGATTTTGCAGCAGTGTATTATTTTATTTCAAGATACTACCCTAGTTTTTGCGATTGGCGTTACCGATTTTTTCCGAGCCGCTTACGTTCGCGGTGAGCTGATGGGACTGCTTACGCCCTACATTTTGGGCGCAGGGGCGGTTTATTTTATCATCAGTCTTGTCGCATCAGTTGGCGTTCAGCGGCTACAACGGCGCTTTCGGTTTTAAGGTTAATGGTTTTAGCAATGGCTTTTTTAGTAAGGCTTAGCGCTTTTGGTTGATAATAAGTAAAAAAATAGGACAAGATTATGGAAAATAACATGACAACTGAGATAAAAACGGCTGCCGTTAATATTGATTTGAACGATAAAAACACCTTTATTAATGAGTTTGGCGGTTTGGTGACCAATAACGGTCATGCAAGTGATGAGATTGTCATTAAAATGACGGACGTCAGCAAATGGTACGGCGATTTTCAAGTGCTGACCGATTGCACCGCTCACGTTCATAAAGGCGATGTAGTGGTGGTTTGTGGTCCCTCAGGAAGCGGAAAATCAACGCTCATTAAAACGGTAAATGGTCTTGAGCCGTTTCAAAAAGGTCAAATTTTGGTCAATGGCGTGTCGGTTGGCGACCCAAAAACCAATTTACCTAAACTTCGCAGCCAAGTTGGGATGGTATTTCAGCATTTTGAACTGTTTCCGCATTTAACCATTATTGATAATTTGACGGTGGCGCAAATTAAGGTATTAGGTCGCAAAGAGGCGGAGGCGAAACAAAAAGCCATGAGCTATCTTGACCGCGTGGGACTTTCTGCGCAAGCGCCCAAATATCCGGCAGAGCTGTCCGGCGGTCAGCAGCAGCGGGTAGCGATTGCTCGTGCCTTGTCGATGAATCCGGTAGCCATGCTCTTTGATGAGCCAACTTCCGCGCTTGACCCTGAAATGATTCAAGAGGTGCTTGATGTGATGATTGAGCTTGCTCGCGAGGGCATGACCATGATGTGCGTGACCCATGAGATGGGCTTTGCAAGTCAAGTGGCGAACCGGATTATTTTTATGGATGAAGGTCATATCGTTGAAAATTGCAGCAAAGATGAGTTTTTTGCCCATGCTAAAAGTGAGCGCGCTCAGGCGTTTTTATCAAAAATTTTAAACCATTAAGCTTTTATTGATTGAGCTTTAAAATGAGACTTAATAGCGCAATTGAGAAAAATTGTCAGCTGTTTTGGTGGCAAGCATGATTTGCTGCTACAATGCCAAAGGTTTCTTTTTAAAATTTAAAACGTATTTTTTGATGTGAAGTTGGAGTTGCTATGAGTACGGATTTGCCAGCAAATTCTATTGTCATTATTGGGGCAGGGCTTGCCGGTTGGCACGTGATTGATGCCATTCGCGCTAAAGATAAAGACGTTCCGATTACCTTAATCACCAGTGATAATGGCGACCGCTACCACAAGCCCATGCTGACGGTAGCCATCAGCCAAAATAAGCGCGTGGCGGATTTGGTTCGTGCCTCAGGCGAGGAGGCGGCAAAAGCTGCCAACATTACGCTGCTGGCAAATACCTCGGTCACCGACATTGAGCCTGAAAAAAAGCAGCTGCAACTGGTGTCCTCATTGCGCTCCGACCCCGTTTATACCAATTATGCAACCCTTAGCTACGAAAAGTTAGTCTTAGCAATGGGCGCGCGACCGATTTTCCCCAAAAGCTTGCCTGAAGAGCTGGTTTGGCACGTCAACCACATTGAGCGCTTTGGCGAATTGCAAGAGCAGTTGCAAGGCGAAGCTCAGCGCGTGGCTATCGTTGGCGCAGGCATGGTCGGCACAGAAATTGCCGAAGATTTGCTTAAAGCCGGTCATAGCGTCACTTTGATGGATATTAACCAAGCCCCACTTGCACAAATGCTGCCAGAAGCCGCAACCGCGCGCATTGCTGCCGCCATCAAATCGCAAGGGATTGAGTTTTTAGGCGGCGCTCAAGTGATGGATGTGGTCAAAAATGACGATGGCACGCTTGAGGTCAGCTATCAGTTGGGTGATGAGGCAAAATCCTTTATCGCCGACCATGTGATTGCAAGTACCGGCTTGACCGTTGATAAATTGCTGCCAACCGCTGCCAACATTGACTTTGATACCCGAACCGGCATCAAAGTTGACGCGCCAACGCTACGAACTACCACCCGTGATATTTACGCCATTGGCGATTGTATGTCAATTAACGGCGTGCCGTGCCGTTACGTTGCGCCCCTGCGCGCGCAAGCAGCCACCATTGCTGACGACATTTTAGGACTTGAGCATTCAGGCTACGAGCACAAGCCGCCAATGATTCGCTTAAAAAACAAAGCCATCTCGGTTATGGCAACCGGAATCCCAACGGCAAGTGGCAATTGGCAAGTAAAAACGGAAACCGATGACGAATTGGTTATGGAATTGCTTGACGATAACGGCAAAATCCAAGCCAATGTCACGCTTAAAGCGCCTGTCACCGCTTAGTTCTTAATAAAAAGGCAGCAAAATTGGCTAAGGCGAGTGCTGCTCAAAGTAGCGCGCCAAGCCATTGAGCATCAAATCATGACGGATTCGCACCGGTCGGTTGATATGCTGAGCAATAATATTGGCATCGCCGCCGGTGACGATGAGTTCAAAGTTGGGGTGACGATTGCTGATTTCGTTAATCGCCCCAACGATGGACAATAAAATCCCGCGATGAACCGCGTCTTGCGTCGTGGTACCCTCGCTGATGCTGTCAAACGTGCCATTTGAGATGGTAATTTGCTTGGTTCCTGAAAATAGCGACTCGCGCTGAAGATAAATATTAGGAAAAATATAACCGCCCAAATGCTCGGCATGGTCAATTAAATCAATGGTTACCGCCGTTCCGCAGCCGATGACGCATTGACGCTTAGCGCTATCCACCGCGCCGAGCATTTGTAGCCAGCGGTCGCAGCCCAACTGATTGGCATCATAGCGGCTGGTCATCAGCGGATGCTTGGCGTCAACGTGAACAAATTCAAAAGCAATGTCCAATTTGCTTAAAGTCTCAGCAACTTGAACGTTTAGCGCCTCGCCCAAAACTGAGGAAATACCAATAAAGCTTGGCGCAAACTGTGCAAAGCGGTCGGTGAGTCCCATTAACAGTTCGGTCGGCGCTTGCAGGTGCTGCTTGGCATCATGAGCGACAATTTGCCCAAGCTCATCGGTCAGCCAGTATTTTAGGCGGGTGTTACCAAGGTCAAGCCAAAGCATAGGCGTCCTTTGTTACAAGTTTGGTTAAAAGCAGTTGTTTTTTGCGTGCCGATTGCGGATTTTTCAAGATAGCTTTTTGTGACAAGATAACTTTTTAGACTTTAAAAATTAGCCTATCACATCAATCGTTCCGGTAAAAATGGCGCAAATCTTACCGTCATCGCGCTGCAATTGCAAACAGCCGTTGCCATCAATCCCGATAACTTTTCCGCTCATGGTTTGGTGGGTGTCAGCGTTACCCCAAGCGCTGTCTTGGTTGATAATTACTGATTTACCCCGCAGCGCGTCAACCTGATTAAATTTTTGCAAAAAAGCGTTGGTGTTTGGCGTTTCAGTTTGATTTTGTTCAATAACCAATTTCTCAAAATCGGCAACGGCATGGATAAGTGCTTGGCTTATTTGTTGATAAATCTCATTTAAACTTGGCAAATTCATGCTATTTTTTGAGTTTTTTGCTAATAAATTATTAATGTCTGCCAAGCTTAGCGCGTGATAGCTCATGCCCTCACGGTTGCTTTGGTTTAATTTTGGCGTGGCTTTGACATTTAAGCCAACGCCAATCACGACGCCCAGCATTTTGCCTTGTTGCCAAACCGGCTCAATTAATATTCCGGCAAGTTTATTAAAATACAATAAGCTTTGCGATTTACTGTTTGGTGGCGACGGTTCTTGAGTGGATTGATAATAGCCCAAATCATTTGCCCATTTCACTTGAATTGGGGTTAAATTTTGCCCTAAAAGCTCTTTATTTAAGGTTTGGATAATGGGCATCTCAACCAAGCGCTGACCGACGATTAACGACAAAAGACCGCTCACAGGATTGGTTATCGGATGATAAAGCGACAAATAAACATTGCCAACCGGCGATTGCCAAGAGCGCGTTCGTTGACCGCGACCGGCGGATTGTTGGTTTGCGGTCAATAATTGCAAGGCTTTGGCGTCAAGAGTGCCAGATTTAATATCCTCAATCAGCGCGGTATTGGTCGATGGGCAACTGTCCAAATGACGATGGTCAATAGGGCTTGGGATTAACTTTGATGAAAAAATATTTAAGGTTTGCATAGTTTTATTCAGGTTGTTGGGTAAGGCGGCGGCGCGGTGGATTTGTTATACTAAGCCGCTATTTTGCCGCAGTTGGCGGGTAGTTTCAGGGATTGTGATGCTTGTCTGATGCTGGCGTTATGATAAAAAAAATGCGGGACAAAGGGTAGGGAAAGTGATGATTTATCTGTGGTTTGTGATTGCAGGCGCGTTTGCCGGAACGTGTGCGGGGCTGTTTGGGGTCGGCGGCGGCTTGATTATTGTGCCCGTTTTGGTTTGGATTTTTACCGCTTATCATTTTTCTCCCGATGTGGTCACTCATATGGCGGTCGGAACGTCGCTTGCGACGATTATTATCACCTCAATCAGCTCGATGATGGCGCACAATAAGCGCGGCGGCGTTCGTTGGGACATTTGGCGGGTGATGGGGGCAGGGCTGGTCATTGGCAGCTTAGTTGGCGCGGCAATTGCTGAAAAAATCGACGGTCAAGCGCTGCAAGCCATCATTGGGATTGGTGCGATTTTAATGGCGATTAAAATGCTGTTTTTTTCGAACAAAGAGCAGCTTGGCAAGCCATTACCCTCGCAAGGCGTTCAGTTTGGTGCAGGAACGGGGATTGGTTTGGCGTCGTCCATCTTTGGGATTGGTGGTGGCAGTTTGACCGTGCCGTTTTTAAACTGGGCGGGGCTATCAATGAAGCAGTCGGTCGGGACAGCAGCAGCTTGCGGTTTGCCAATTGCGGTGGCAGGAGCGATTGGCTTTGCTTGGTTTGGGCAAAATATCGAAAACTTGCCAAAAGAAGCGATTGGCTTTGTTCATATTCCGGCGTTTTTGTGTATCTCTGTCGTCAGCTTTGTGATGGCAAAAGTTGGCGCTAAGCTTGCCCACCAGTTACCTGCAGCGACCCTCAAGCGCGCGTTTGGGGTGCTGCTGATGTTTGTTGGCGCTCAGTTGACGCTCAGTGGTTTGGGTATTTTTTAAACAAGCTTTGAGTGAAAACGGCGGTCATTTTAAGTTAAAATAGCCGCTTTCGAATTTAAAAGCTTTAATTTTCATGCGCCTAAAATCTTTAAAACTGGCAGGATTTAAGTCCTTTGCCAACCCAACCACGTTTAGCTTTCGCCACGGCATCACTGCGATTGTCGGTCCCAACGGCTGCGGTAAGTCCAACGTGATTGACGCCATCCGCTGGGTGCTTGGGGAAACCTCCGCCAAGCAGCTTCGCGGCGGCGCGATGAGCGATGTGATTTTTGCAGGGACGCAAGATAAAGCCGCCAAAAGCGTGGCAAGCGTTGAGCTGATTTTTGAGCACACCCAAGATGAAGCCCACGGCATCCGCCACGAGCTGAACTTATACCATGAGCTTGCCATCAAACGGCAAATCAACCTTGATGGTCGCTCGGATTATTTTATCAATGGCACGCGAGCGCGCCGCCGCGATGTGATTGACGTGTTTTTGGGAACGGGGCTTGGCGCTCGCAGCTATGCCGTTATCGAGCAGGGAATGATTGGTCGAATTGTCGATTCAAGCCCGCTGCAACTTCGCGAGTTTATCGAAGAGGCGGCAGGGGTGTCGCGCTACCAAGCTCGCCGTGAGGAAACCCAAAAGCAGCTCACCACCGCTCAAGAAAATTTAGCTCGGCTAAGCGACTTGCAAAGCGAGCTGTCGCGTCAGCAAAAATCCCTTGCCAAACAAGCGGCAAGCGCCGAGCGTTATCAAGACTTAAATTCGCAAATCAGCGTAGTTAAAGAAAAACTTGCCATTCAAGAGTGGTATCAAGCCAAGCAGCAGCAACACGAAAACAAGCTTGCGTTAGATGCGATTTCAAAAGAAGTGAATAAATTTCAATCCGAAATTGAAACGCTTAAAGCCAAACAAAACACGCTTGATGATAAAATCAGCCAAGTCACTTGGCTTAAAGACCGCGCTCAAGATAAGCATCACGACATCAAACTGCGCCATCAACAAATCAATCAAACCTTGCAAGCGCTTAAAGACAGCGAGCAGCAATCAAGCTACCAATTGTCCCGCGCCGATGAGCAATATCAGCAAGCAAGCCATGACATTGAGCAGTTAGCGCAGTCCTATCAAAATGAGTCTGCCAAACTTAATGAGTTAACGCCAAAATTTGCTTTGTTGTCTGAAACTCGCCGCAAACAAGACGCGCAGTTATCACCGCTAAAAGACAAGCTAAATGCCGCGCAATCAACGCTCAATCAAACCCTTAGCCGACATCAAAAGCTAAAACAAGACCAAGCGCTAAATGAGCAAGCGTTATCACAACTAGAAATAACGCGCCAAAAATGGCAGCAGCAAAACGACGCTTTACAAGCGCTTTGGCAAAATAATTTGATAAAAAACGCCTCAAAATTACCGCTTGCCGAGCAAATCGAAACCCTAAATCAGCAGCTTTGCCGCAATCAAGAACAAAAACTTGAGTTAAATGAGCAAAAAGCGTGCTTAACTGACGAGCATCACACGCTTAGCCAATCGATTAAAGCCGAGGAAGCCAAGCTTAAAGCCCTTGAAACCAAAAGCGCAAAGTTAACTGGTGAATATGACACGCTGCATCGACTGCTAAATCAAAAATCAGCAAAAATTGAAACTGATTCGATAGCATCAGCAAAGCAATCAGCAACGATTTTATCAAGCCAAAACGTCACTGCTTTACCCTCCTTTCGCGAGCAAATTAAACTGACTGAGTTAGGGAAACCGCACAGCGCGCTGCTTGATTATTGGTTGATGCTATTTTTAGACAGTCAAGTTTTACCAAAAACTGGCGCGGCAAAGGCTGACGATAACAGCTCGTTAGCGCAAACCTTGCAGCCGTATTTGGCTGATTTGGTTCATTATCAAGTTAATAACGACCCAAAATCAAATCATAGCCTTTGGTTATTGGCGGATACTGACGATAATTTTGCTAAAAATATCCCTGAGCCACTAATTAAACTTAATACGTTGATTGCCGCCCCAAATCTTCGGCTTTGGCAAAACTGCTATTTGTGCTTAACGCCAATGGCAGAAATGAATGATGACCAGTTGGCAGCAATGTTAAGCACGTTGCCAAAATCGGCGCTGATGCTTACCCAAGATGGCTGGCTCGTTGGTAGCTTTGGCGCGGTTCAGTTAAACCGCTTTACTAATGGCAAACTTGACGCGGAAAATCAGCAGTTTTTAACCCAAAGATTGGCGCAAGAAACCAGACTTAATGCGCTTGATGACGAGTTAAACCTGATTGACAGCCAAATTGATGACATTCAAGCAGTTCTCAAAACTTATCAGCGCGAGGACAGCCGCCTTGTTATTAGCATTGAGGAAATCTCCGGTCAATTAAGCCAATTGCAACTCACTGACCAAAACTTACGTCAGCAGCAAACTCAATATCAGCTTGAACTTAATCAGCAAGAATCAAACCTTGAACGCTTACAGCAAGATAAAGCAAAGCTTGAAGCTGAAGAGCGTGAGATTGACCATTTAGCTAAAAGTCTGTTAGCCAATCAAGAAACGATTAATGTGCAACTTGCTAAAAGTGAAATAGAAATTAACCACGCCCGTACTGACATTAACGCGAAGCAATTACAAATCGAGCAAATCACCACCGCGCAAAAAGTCAACGATGACGAGTATCAAGCGCTGCAACTTGCCATTCAAAAAAGTGAAATTGAGCGCCGTTATCATCAAGAGGCATTGCAAAAACGTCAGCAGGACTTAACAAAATCGGCGCAACATCAAGCGCAATTGCGCCAAAAGCTTGCTAATATCGTGCAAAAACTGCCCAATCTTGAGCTTGAAGTTACCGAGTTAGCGCTAACTCTTGATGAAGAGTTGCAAGCGTTAACGGCGTATCAATCGGAGCTTTCTGCCCTTAAAAACGAGCATAGCCAATTTAAGACCGAGCTTGACCAATTACAGCTGCAATATCAAGTCAAGCAAGAAGCGCAAAGCCTTGCTGCAAGCCAATTTGCCGTCAGCGAGGAACGGCTTTTGGATGCCAGTCGCCGAATAGAAGCCTTAGATTTGGCAGTAAGTATTGCCAGCCTGACCAGTGATTTTATCGCCCATCAGCGCCGCCCAAAACCTGAGCAAATTGCAGCGTTAAATCATGAGCTTAATACGTTAAATGCCAAGCTTGCTAAAATCGGCGCGGTCAATCTTGCCGCAGCCAAAGAGCTTGCCGATATAAACGCGCGCCTTGAGCCATTAACCGCGCAAATTGAGGACATCGAAAGCAGCATTGCTATGCTGAATCAAGCGATTAAAACTATCGATGACACCACCAAAACGCTGTTTTTGCAAACCCTTGATGCGGTCAATGCTGAGCTTGCCAATTTATTTGCCAAAGTTTTTGGCGGCGGTCAGGCAAGCTTAACCTTAAATCTTGATGAGCTGCCCGCCGATACCCCAAAACGGGAAGCTTGGCGGTCAGGATTGACATTAATGGCGCAGCCAAAAGGCAAGCGCAATAGCCGATTGGCGGTATTGTCGGGTGGGGAGAAAACCTTAACCGCGCTCAGTCTTATTTTTGCCATTTTTAAGCAGCATCCAGCGCCGTTTTGCGTTCTTGATGAGGTTGATGCGCCGCTTGATGATGCTAACGTGGCACGATTTACCAACTTGATTGAGGAGCTGGCAGGCGACGTTCAGTTTATTTTTATCAGTCATAATAAGCTTGCCATGCAAATCGCCGATGAACTCAAAGGCGTGACCATGCCGCAAGCCGGAATTTCAACCCAAGTCAGCGTTGAATTGAGCGAAGCTGAGCGTTACCTTGAACAAAAGGTGTCGTAAATCAGCAAAGATTGGCGCGGACAACGGATGACGATATCATGAAGCCATGCTAGACTATGACCTCTTTGCCATTCCATGTTGATTGACTTTTTTCAGGTTACTTTTTAGGAAACTTGCCCATGAGCGCCTCTCAGATGATCTTAACTGTGCTTGCCCTTGTCATTGTGATTGCAGGGATTTGGCTGGTCATTCGTGGCTCGCGTCGCCGTGATGGTGCGGAAATGGAGCAGGTCAGTTATGATAAAAATGGCATTCCCATTATTCCGCGCCACGAGCGCAATATCATTGATGACCCTGATTTAGACGACGCGGTGGCTGGAGAAACGACCATTGCACCGGATCGTGACTATTTGCAAGCCGTCGTTGACGATGATAAGAGCCCTAGCGCTCATCCGCAAACAGCAAAGGCAACTGCCAATCAAAAAAATCAGCCGTTAACTGAAAGCTACTCATCAAGCCCAACGGATAGCCCTGATGCGTTCTCAGATTTAATGAGCGCCACGGACAACTTGATGCCGGTGATTGATACGGCCCCTGAAAGTGCCTTTACCGAGCAAAGCCCCATTTTAGATCAGCATTTGCTAGAAGCCGCTGAGCATGAACAAAACGCGCCCTTGTTTTCAGCGCAAGACAATATCAATATCACTATTTTGCCGCAGGCTTCCGCCAATCGCGCCGCTATCATTCGCGGTCGCGATCTTTTGGCGCTCGTTGACAAATACGGTCTAAAATTTGGCGCGATGAATATGTTTCACCGCTACCAAAATAAAGACGGCACCGGAAAACTTTGGTTTAGTATGATGGGAATGACCGATCACGGTATTGTTCCTTTTGATCCGCACAGCGTGGCATTAAATACTTATAATGGGCTTGTGGTATTTTTATCGCTGCCCAATCCTGCCGCTTTAATGGGCTTTGACAGCATGATGAGTATCGCAGCCCTCATGGCAAAAGACTTGAATGCTGAAGTGCTTGATGACAATAATCATCCGGTCACCGCTGAAACCAAGCAGCAACTGCGCAATTTCGTTCGCGATTATGACGAGCAGTATTAAAACTTTAACATTAAAATGAACAATAAAAAGCAGCTCATTGGGGCTGTTTTTTTTGGCAAAAAATGAGTTACCAAATCCTTAAATTGAGCCAAGCCTTAAGTCCCCTAAAGCGTAAAAAGCTTGCTATCATAAGCCTTATTTGCTGATTAATTGAGCTGTTATGACTGACCCAATGCTGCCAAAAACTACCGCGCCCCTTGATGACAATGCCGTGATTGCGACCATGCGCTCACTGATAAAAACGCTTAAAGTTCATAATCACGCTTATTACGTCCTTGACAATCCAACCCTTGAGGACAGCGAGTATGACCAGTTGCGCCGAAGCTTGCTTGAGCTTGAAGAGGCGTATCCGGATTTGGTTCAGCCCGACAGCCCGACCAATCAAGTTGGGGACGCGCCGCTTTCTGCCTTTACTCAAGTCACCCATGACATTCCGATGCTGTCCCTCGGCAACGTCTTTGATTATGATGAGCTTGGCGACTTTATGCGCCGCGTGAATGACCGCTTAAGCGACAATCAAAAAAATCCTGAATTTGAAATGGAGCTCAAACTTGACGGCTTGGCGGTATCTTTAAAATATGAATTTGGTAATCTCGTTCAAGCAGTCACTCGCGGCGACGGTCAAGTGGGCGAGGACATCACCCAAAACGCCAAAACCATCCGCAATTTGCCGCGTTGGCTAAGCCTTGCTAAAGACATTGCGCTGCTTGAAGTTCGCGGTGAAGTGCTGATGCCAAAAGCGGGATTTGAGCGCTTAAACCGCTTGGCAGAAGAAAACGGCGACAAAACCTTTGCCAATCCGCGAAACGCCGCCGCCGGAAGTCTTCGCCAACTTGACCCTAGCATCGCAGCTGCGCGACCTTTGGCTTTTTATGCTTATTCAGTCAATCAAGGCTTGCCAAGCGATATTGCCACGCAGTCGGCAGCGCTCGCTTGGCTTGGGGATATTGGCTTTAGCGTAAGCAATGTTCGCATCGTTGCCAATCCGCGCGCTGCCCAAGAATATTATGAGTCCATTATCGAAAACCGCGCCGATTTGCCTTTTGAAATTGACGGTACGGTGATAAAAGTCAACAGCTTAGCTTTGCAATCACAGCTTGGCTTTTTATCACGCGAGCCGCGCTGGGCAACGGCGTATAAGTTTCCTGCTGAAACGGTCATCACAAGGCTCAACCAAATCGACTGGCAAGTCGGTCGCACCGGCGCGCTCACCCCCGTCGGCAAGCTTGAACCGGTCAAAGTCGGCGGCGTCACCGTCAGTAACGTCACTTTGCATAATTTTGGCGAGATTCAGCGCTTGGACGTTCGCGCAGGCGACATGGTCAGCGTCCACCGCGCAGGCGACGTTATCCCCAAAGTCACCCGAGTTTGGCTCGATAAACGACCGGCTGACAGCAAGCCGGTCACTTTGCCAAAATCTTGCCCCGTTTGCAGCTCGCCAGTTATTTTGCCCGAAGGCGAGGCGCTAGCTCGCTGCTCCGGCGGCTTGTTTTGCCCCGCTCAGCAGACCGAAGCGCTCATTCATTTTGTCTCGCGCCGCGCTATGGACATCGACGGTCTTGGTAATCGCTGGCTGATTCGCTTTTTTGAAGAAGGGCTGATAAAAAACGCCGCCGACATTTATAAGCTTAAAGACCACCAAAGCGCGCTGATTGACTTTGAAAAACTGGGTGAAAAGTCGGTTCAAAATATGCTTGCCGCCATTGAAGCCAGTAAAGAAACCACCTTGCCGCGATTTATCTTTGCCTTAGGGATTCGCGGTGTTGGCGAGACTACCGCGCAAAACTTGGCGCTGCACTTTGGAATGCTCGAGAAACTCATGAGCGCAGATATCGAGGCGCTGCTTGCCACTCCTGACGTTGGCGCGATTACTGCCGAGCTGATTTTTGACTTTTTTCGCGCGCCGCATAACATCGAGGTCATTGACGCGCTGATTAACGCAGGCGTTCATTGGGACACGGTTCAGGCGCAGGCGGCAGACAACTTACCACTTGCCAATCAGTCGTGGGTCATCACAGGGACACTACATAGCATGGCGCGCGATGAAGCCCGTGCCCGATTGCAAGCCCTTGGCGCAAAAGTCACTGGCAGCATCTCCGCCAAAACCACCGCGCTGCTCGCAGGCGAAAAAGCCGGCTCAAAGCTTGCCAAAGCGGAAAAGCTTGGAGTCAAAGTGGTGAGTGAGGAAGAGTTTTTGGGGATGCTGGAATGACTTTAGGTTTAACTAGACCAATTAGCGCAGCGTAAGCTACATTGCCTGCTTTTATTGCAAGTTTTTAGACGTCTGATTCCAACTTATGCGGATTGCCACTATTTTCACCCTTCACCCCATCCGGCTTAATCTCAATCGGCAAGACTAAGCCTTTGCCAAAGTCACCTTGGATCACGTAATCAAACTTTGAGGGCTGAACCTCAGGCGTGGTATGGATAATCAGCACCGTTTTTTTGGCATCGATCAACTCGTGTGATGCGTAGCTGTTACCAAGCTGGTCAAGGACTTTGTTTAGCGGCTCATTGACTGCCATGCCAACGGTGAGGTTATACTGGGCAGTGGGCTTATCGACTTTAAAATATTCGGCGTAATCGCGGACGTTTTGGCTGTCGATAGCAAACGGATATTGATAATGGATGGGGTCAGCGGGCGGCTCACCGCTTGCTACGGCTGACCAATCGATGGCTTTGGCGGCGTTTTTGGTGGCGGGCGTTTTAGCAACGTCGGTAATGTCAGCGGCGTTGCTGTTCATCGCGGTGTCACTGCTTTTGGCATTACTAATGGCTTCGCTGTTCGCTTCCGCGTTGTCTTTCACCTCACTGCTTGGATTACCGCAAGCGCTTAAGGTGAGTAAAAATACTGCCATGATTGAAACGCTGATTAAACGCTGAGCCATTACCAAATCACCTTTTTATTTTTTGTTATCGCCAAAACTCTAATTAAACCAACATTAAATTAAAAAATAACCCCTAGTTTGCCATCTTTTGTCCAAAAAAACAGCCATCAATCCTGACAGCTGCTCATACAAGTTGTTAAATTTGCGGCGTTAACTTCTTTTTTGTTTAAAGCAATTAAATTTTGCAAGTCACTTGGTATTCTTGACCCGTTGCCCATTTCATTGCCAAGATGGCTTCATTGCCTTTCATGTGCCAAGCGTAAACGACCTCAGGGTTTGAGTCGTTAACGTAGCTTGCGGTGTCGCCATTCATGCCGCCATTGAGTAATAAAGGCTGACTTGACCAGTTGACTTTTGGTAAGGTGACGCTTAGCATGGCTTGCTGCTTGTTAATCGACTGTTTTGCCATGATTTTGCCGCCGTCGGTGCAAGTATAGGGCACAGGCGCCATACGGTCGTAGGCGACATCGGTTGCGCTCTCGGCAGGGGTGGTCGGGGTTGTGGTTGGGGCAGTAGTCGCGCAGGCGCTAAGCAGGGCAAGGGCAGGGAGGCTTGCGGCAAGCTTTAGGGTCGAGGTCATCATTGTCTCCACAGTAATTAATTAAACTAGCGATATGATAACGAAAAAATTTATCACTAAATGTTAGCAATTGTCACTCGCCTGTTAGCCAAGTTACCTGATTGACGACAAAATGTAAGTTTCAATTGTGCTTTTATAAGCCTTGCAAAAGGGTTAATTTTGCAAAGCTTTTATATTAGTAGATTATATTTTATTTGGCGCGTCTTGGTGGCAAACCGGTATGCTGAGTTTGAAAGTTGCCTTTTTTTGGTTGTTTTTTCGCCGTTTTATTTTGAGCGGCTTTTTGAGTGCTACTTTGACCATTTTTACCGTTGGCTTGGCGTTTGACGGAATCGTTACCCACGCGGCTGTTCTTTTTGCGCGCCGATTGGTAGCTTGCGGCTTCGCCATCGCGACCTTCAAGCTGCGGGTTAAATGGCGGGATTAAGCAGCTGCGATGCTTGCCAATCAAGTCACCGCGCCCCATATCTTGCAAGGCTTTTCGCAGCATTGCCCAGTTTTTGGGGTCGTGATAACGCAAAAAGGCTTTGTGAAGCCTACGCTGTTTTCCAGATTTGACGATGGTAACGTCGCCGCCGTCGCGGTTGACTTTGTGCAAGGGGTCTTTGTGCGAGTGATACATGGCGGTGGCGGTTGCCATTGGGCTTGGGTAAAACGCTTGGACTTGGTCGGCGCGGTAGCCGTGACGCTTAAGCCAAATCGCCAAGTTCATCATGTCCTCGTCGGTCGTTCCAGGGTGGGCGGCGATAAAGTAGGGAATGAGGTACTGCTCTTTGCCGGCCTCTTGGCTGAAGCGTTCAAACATGGCTTTAAAGGCGTCATAAGTTCCCATGCCAGGTTTCATCATTTTGGATAAAACGTTGTCCTCGGAGTGCTCAGGGGCGATTTTTAGGTAGCCGCCGACGTGGTGGGTGACCAGTTCTTTGACGTATTCGGGGTCTTTAACCGCCAAATCATAGCGCAGTCCTGAAGCAATGAGGATTTTTTTCACGCCTTTGATATCGCGGGCGCGGCGATAAAGCTGAGTCAATGAGCTGTGGTCGGTCAGCAAATTGTCGCAAACGTCAGGATAAACGCAAGACGGCTTTCGGCAATTTTTTTCAATAGTTTCATCTTTACAGTTCAGCCGATACATATTTGCCGTAGGTCCCCCAAGGTCGGAAATAATTCCGGTAAAGTTGGGGGCAGTGTCGCGGATGGCTTCCACTTCGCGCAAAATCGAGTCATGCGAGCGGTTTTGGATAATTCGACCTTCGTGCTCGGTGATGGAGCAAAACGTACAACCGCCAAAACAGCCGCGCATGATATTGACCGAAAATTTGATCATATCAAACGCCGGAATTCGAGCGTCACCATAATCAGGGTGCGGCAGCCTTGCGTAAGGCAAATCAAAGACGTAATCCATCTCTTCGGTTGAGAGCGGAATCGGCGGCGGATTGAGCCAAACGTCAATTTCACTTGCGCCTGAACCATGACGCTGAACAAGGGCGCGAGCGTTGCCAGGATTGGTTTCTAAATGCAAAATGCGGTTGGCGTGAGCATAAAGCACCGGGTCGGCTTTAACCGCTTCAAAGTCCGGCAAGCGAATGACCGTTTTGTCACGGCTTGGCAATTTTAAGGTGTGTTTCAGCGCGGTTTTTGGCTTATTTTTAAACTGAACGATTTGAATATCATCGTTCACGGCATCGGCGTTTAAGATTTTATTGCTCACTTTTTCAGCAACAAAGCCCGGATATTGCCCTGACATTGAGTTTTCTTTATCTTGCTCAATTTGACAACTGTCAACGTCTTCAGTCATGACGTACGGGTTGATAATCGGGTCAACGCGACCGATGGTGTCCACGTCGTTACTTGCCACCTCAATCATATCGTCTTGCCAGTGGCGGCGGTTTTGGGTCGATAAATACGCCGTTCCGCGGATTTTGCTCATTTGCTCAAAGCTATAGCCTTTGGATAAGCCGTGAACCACGTCGACAATCGCGCGCTCAGCATTGCCATAAAGCAAAATATCGGCGCGCGAATCCATTAAAATACTGCGGCGAACTTTATCCGACCAGTAGTCATAATGGGCAATCCGGCGCAGGCTGCCCTCAATCCCGCCTAAAATCACTGGAACGTCCGAATACGCCTCGCGGCAGCGCTGACTATAGACAATCGCCGCGCGGTCGGGACGAAATCCTGCAATATTGCCCGGTGAGTACGCATCATCGCTGCGGATTTTGCGGTCGGCGGTATAGCGGTTAATCATGCTGTCCATGTTGCCCGCGGTGACCCCAAAGGCATAAACCGGCTTGCCAAGTGCCATAAACGCCTCTTTGCTGCTCCAATCTGGCTGAGCAATAATGCCAACGCGAAAGCCTTGCGCCTCAAGAAGCCTGCCGATAATCGCCATACCAAAGCTTGGATGATCCACATAAGCATCGCCTGAAATGATAATCACATCGCAAGCATCCCAACCAAGCTCGTCCATCTCAGCGCGGCTCATTGGCAAAAAGGGTGCCGGCTCAAAGCAGCTTGCCCAATGCTTGTCGTAATCATAAAGCGGCTTGGTGCCGTGTTTAAAGGCGGATTGGGCGATGGTATCAGCAGACATGGGGCAACCTTTGAGCAAATTGGCAGGATAAAAAGGCGCTCATCTTATCATGAAAAGCGCTTAAGGTAACCCTGAAAATTGCTTTAATCTTAAGTTAAGTGATTGATAGCACAATAAATTATGCTTGAGTAAAGATTAATCCAGCATAATCTTTGTGCCGCTTTTGGTAAAGTTCATCACAAACTGGCTTTTAAAATTGCGAACGTTATTTTCGTAAGTGAACATATTACGGGTAAATTCATGATAATCGCTCATGTTTTTGGCGCTGACCAGCAGCATAAAATCCACATCGCCTGACACCTCATAGCAGCTCATCACCCGCGGCTGCGCGTTCATTAAGCGCTCAAAGCGGTGCTGCATCGGCGTATTTGAGCGCTCCATTTCAATCATCACAATTGCCGTCAACCCAAACCCTACCTTATTAGGGTCAACAATCGCCACTTGCCGCGTTATCACGCCGCTATCGGTCAGGGCTTGAATTCGCCGCTGCGCTGTGGCAACCGACACATGAACGCGCTCAGCAATCGTTTTAAGCGGTAACGTCGCATCATCTTGCAGCAGATTTAAAATCGCTTTATCAGTATCATCAAGCATCATTTTTCCTTAAATTCTTTATGATTTTTAAGCTAAGCTTTCCCTTATAAGTTGTAAGGTTTTAAGTTTAGTTTTATAATTATTATCATATCATCATTAATTTTGAGAAAAAAACAATTATTTAGTTAGGAATTAGAAAAATAAAATTGTTTAGGAGTTTGTTTAGAAAAATATTTGCAAAAAAAGTCGTTAAACTAGCCGTATTATTTAAAAGATTAACCATTTTTAGGACGCTTCAATGTCAACTTTAACCCCAACTGCAAAACGCAACTTTGCGCCGTTTGCCAGTAGTGAGAGCAGCAAGCAAACGCTCATTCGCGGCGTGGCGCTTGCCGTGCTATCCAACGTCTTATTTGGCGTGCTTTATGCGTACAGTAGCTTTCTTGAGCCATTGTCCGGAACGCAAGTGTTCATTTGGCGAATGCTGATGATGTGGGCGGCAATGGTGGCGTTTTTGCTGTTGACGGGCAAAATGAAATACCATTTAAATAAACTTGCTAACTTGGGCGGCATCAAACAATGGGCGCTACTCGTGCTGCCAACGCCGATTTTTTTAAGCCAGCTTTGGCTGTTTATGTGGGCGCCGGTCAACGGTCAGGGCGTTCAAACAGCGATGGGCTACTTTTTATTTCCGCTGATGATGGTGGTGTTTGGCTGCGTCTTATTTGGCGAAAAGCTAAGCCGGTTGCAGTGGCTTGCGGTAGGATTTGCCGCGCTTGGGGTGGCAAGCGAGATTTTCCGGACGCAAAGCGTGTCTTGGGCGACGCTTTGGGTTTGCGGCACCTATCCGATTTATTACATCATGCGCCGCGTTCAAGGAATTGAAGCCATCACTGGATTGCTTGTCGATTTAACCTTATTTGCGCCGCTTGCGCTGCTATATTTATGGTTTGTTGCGCCAAGCAATTTGGCACTGGTTGCGGGATCAAGCTTTTTTATTTTTATGTTGATTGGTCTTGGGATGCTGAGCGTTCTTGCCATGAGCACCAATTTGGAAGCCAGCCGAATTTTACCGGTCAACGTCTTTGGCATGATGAGCTATATTGAGCCTGCCTTGCTGTTTTTACTTGCGGTGACCATTTTAGGAAATCCATTTGAAAGTGAGATGCTATTAAGTTACGGCTTGATTTGGCTTGGGATTATGTTTTTGATTGCCCATGGCGTGAAGCAATTGCGCAAAGCGCCCGTGATTGCTACTAAGGAAACTAGCGCTTAAAGCTTATAAAAAGAAAACAGTTAAAATAAAAAAACGGATGACGTTTGCCATCCGTTTTTGTTTTTCTTTATCCAAAACTCTAAAAATTTAGCTTAAATGCTGTTTAAAGCCGCGCTGCTTATCGCGTTCCCAATCGCGCTCTTTTAAGGTTTTGCGTTTATCATGAAGCTTTTTACCAATGGTCAGCGCGATTTGGCATTTCACCCGTGAGTTTTTCCAATAGCAGGACAGCGGCACGCAAGCATAGCCTTTTTGGTTAACCGCGCCCATAAGCTTGTCAATCTCGCGGCGGTGCATCAGCAGCTTTCGCGTTCGGATGCTGTCGGGGCTGATATGGGTTGAGCTTGAAAGCAGCGGCTGAATGTGCGAGCCAAATAAAAAGGCTTCATTATTGCGAAAAATAATATAAGCTTCGGTGATGCTCATTTTGCCCGCCCGAATGGCTTTAACTTCCCAGCCTTGCAGCTCAAGCCCTGCCTCAAAAGTTTCTTCGATATAATACTCATGCCGTGCTTTTTTATTAGCACAAATTTGATTGTCTGGTTTTTTTGCTTTTTTTGCCATAATCTTTTTTCACTATAATCGTGCGTAATCCTTGAAGCAAAACGAAAAATATTTGCTAAAACCTGCCCCAAGTCGAGGCTCAATTGTAGCAAATCTTAAGGGGCGAGGGTATGCTAGAGGCAATGACAAATGTAGCAGATTGGTGTTAACTTGCCGCAAAATTTGCTAGCATAGTCAGGGTAAATTTCCAGTTTTTTAATGCTAGCTTTTTTATTTTTACTATCCCATCAGTTAGATAACGCTTATGACCTCATCACTGCCGCCACGCGCCCCGACCAAAATCTTGTACCCTGGAACCTTTGACCCCATTACCAATGGTCATGTGGACTTGGTAAAACGGGCCATCAAGCTGTTTGACGAGGTGGTTATCGCCGTGGCGTCCGGTCACCATAAAAAGCCATTGTTTGACTTTGATGAGCGCGTGGCACTGGTCAAGACTGTCTTTGCTGAATTTCCGCAAGTTTCCGTGGTGGGTTTCGAAGGTTTGCTCGTTGATTTTATGCGCGAAAATGGCGCTACGGCAGTGCTTCGCGGCTTGCGAGCGATGTCCGATTTTGAATATGAATTTCAGCTTGCCAACATGAACCGTGAGCTTGATGAGCACTTTGAGGCGGTATTTTTAACGCCCGCGCAAAATTATTCGTTTATTTCCTCCACCATGATTCGCGAGATTGCCAAGCTTGGCGGCGATGTGAATAAATTTGTGCCGCCTTGTGTGGCAGATGCCTTTACCAAAAAGCTTGGCTAAATTTTAAAAAAATGCGTAAAAAGTCCTAAAAATCAAGGTTAAAAGGAGCGGTTATGGCGCTATTGATTACCGATGAGTGCATCAACTGTGATGTTTGCGAGCCGGCGTGCCCAAACGATGCCATCTCGGAGGGCGATGATATTTATGTCATCAATCCGGACTTATGCACCGAGTGCGTCGGTCATTTTGACGAGCCGCAATGCGTTGAGATTTGCCCTGTCGACTGCATCCCAAAAGACCCCAATCACGTGGAGTCTGAGGGCGATTTATTAGCAAAATATAAACGTATTACGGGACAGTAATATAGCCAAAAATATAGCGTCCTAAAAGTAACATAGCGATGCTGGGATGAATTTTTTGCCGCCTCTGTGAGCTTGCGAGCAGCAAGCAAAAAAAATTTATACCAGTTGAGCGGTTTTAAAAACGGTAGTCATTTTAGATGTGCCATATCAAAAAAAACCGCTAACAGATAATAACGATAAGGATATCGCCATTTTTTCTACTTCATTCACTCAAAATAATCCCTATCCAACCAGTGATTTTGACTCGCGCCACCTTTGGCATCCGTACGCCAGTATTCCGCCAGCCTATCCGAATATGGTTATTGATAAAGCCGAAGGCGTTTATTTGATTACTAAAAATGGCGAGAAGCTGATTGATGGCATGTCGTCATGGTGGGCAGCAGTTCATGGTTACAATCACCCCAAGCTGAATCAAGCGGTGACTGGTCAGCTTGCAAAGATGGCTCATGTGATGTTTGGCGGCTTGACCCATCAACCAGCGATTGACTTGGGCAAAAAGCTGCTTGACATGGTACCAAGCAATCTTGAGGCGATTTTTTATGCCGATAGCGGCAGCATTGCGGTGGAAGTGGCGCTAAAAATGGCGCTGCAATATCAAATTGCTGTAGGTCAGCCAAAAAGAAATCAATTTGCCTCGACGCGCTCCGGTTACTTTGGCGATACTTGGCACGCCATGAGTGTTTGCGACCCTGTTGGCGGGATGCATAGCCTTTATGGCAATCAGTTGCCGTTGCAGCATTTTGTTACTGCGCCTACGGCAGGATTTGAGCGCTCAATGACTGCTAGCGAGCGTGATGAGTTGAGCGCGTTTTTTGAGCGCCATCATCAAAACCTTGCCGGATTTATCATCGAGCCGATTATCCAAGGCGCAGGCGGGATGCGCTTTTATAGTCCTGAGTATTTGCAGCAGTTGCGGGCGCTTTGTGATGAATATAAAGTTTTGCTTATTTTAGATGAAATCGCCACCGGATTTGGTCGTAGCGGTCGGCTGTTTGCTTGCGAGCACGCTCAGGTTTTGCCGGACATTATGACGATTGGTAAGGCACTAACGGGCGGTTATTTAAGCTTTGCCGCAACCCTTTGTTCGCGCCAAATTGCTGATACCATTCACCAAAGCGCCAACTCTGCCTTGATGCATGGTCCCACCTTTATGGGAAATCCGCTAGCTTGCGCGGTGGCAATCGCCTCGCTTGAATTAATCCAAAGCTACGATATTGAAAATCGCGTGGCAAGATTGCAATCACAATTGCGCGAGCAGTTATCGGCTGCGGCAAATTGGCAGCACGTGGTTGACGTTCGCGTTTTGGGCGCCGTTGCCGTCGTTGAGCTTGACCACAATGTCGATATGGCGCGGTTTCAATCGTTGCTGGTTCGTCATGGCATTTGGGTGCGACCGTTTGGCAAATTGGTTTATATTATGCCGCCTTATGTCATCACCGATGACGAACTAAAAGCGCTTTGCCAAGGCTTGCTTGGCGTACTTGATGAATATTTGAATTTAAGCCAAAAATAAAAAAGTAAAGGCAGTCTATGGTTATTTTTATTTCAGGAATTGATACCGACATTGGCAAAACGATTGCAACCGGAATGCTGGCGCGGTCGTTAATGGCGCAAAATATAAATGTCATGACCCAAAAATTGGTTCAAACCGGCGTTGGCGCTGTCAATGGTCAAAAAGCTATTAGCGACGATATTTTAACTCACCGTGAACTCATGCAAATTCCGCTCAATGAGTTTGACATTGATGGCACAACTTGCCCGTATTGCTTTAGCAAACCCGCGTCCCCGCATTTAGCTGCCGCGATGGATAATGCCATATTAAATGTCGATAATATTACTCAAGCGACTAAAACTTTGCAAAATCACTTTGACGTGGTACTCCTTGAAGGCGCAGGTGGGTTGCTCGTTCCGATAACGGAAGATTGCTTAACGCTTGATTATATTGCCGAGCAAGGTTATCCGGTCATTTTAGTGACGTCAGGGCGACTTGGCAGCATTAATCATACTTTGCTAAGCATCGAAGCCGTTCAATCTCGCGGACTCAAACTTCATAGCCTTATTTATAACACCATTCACGACGATGACGCCGATATCAGCCAAAGTACGCAAGAGTTTTTGCAACGTTATTTAAAAAATCACATTCCTGATTGCCATTGGCTGATGCTAAACCAAGTTGATGATCATCAAGACAAGCTTAATTTACCAGCAAACTTTCTATCATAACCTATTTTTAATCTGAGCAGAGTTTGCTATACTAGCGCGCTTGGTAGACCAGACGATCGCTGCTGACCGCTGATTTTCAGTGTGTTGGGGGAGGAAAGTCCGGGCTACAAAGGGCAGCGTGCCAGCTAACGGCTGGGCGGGGCAACCCGACGACCAGTGCAGCAGAGAGCAGACCGCCTATAAGTCGCAAGATAAATAGGTAAGGGTGAAAGGGTGCGGTAAGAGCGCACCGCGTGGCTAGCAATAGCTTACGGCAGGGTAAACTCCACGCGTAGCAAGACCAAATAGGCATTGATGGCGCGGCCCGCGTCCAATGCGGGTAGGTTGCTTGAGCGCACAAGCGATTGTGCGCCTAGATGAATGATCGTCCTCGACAGAACCCGGCTTATCGGTTTACCAAGACTTTTTTTTCTGATTTTTCTTAAAAAATTAGCGGTATTTTGAATAAATTCAGCCCAGATTGAAAAATTTGCTGAATTAGGGGTTGACGAAAGCGACTTCTTTTAGCATAATACCGAGCCTTAAAAGGCGATGTAGCTCAGCTGGTTAGAGCGCACGACTCATAATCGTGAGGTCGAGAGTTCAAGTCTCTCCATCGCCACCAAATTTAAAAATGCCAATCTGTCACAGGTTGGTTTTTTTTTGTCCAAAAAAAGCGTCAGGGTAAAAAACACCGTTTTCAATGTCAAAAGTAGGATTTGCCATTTTAAAAATCGCTGACTTATCGTTTGATGATAAATCAAGCGCTTACTTGAAAATCGCCTTACTTTATCCGTTAAAACTGCTAGAATACCGCCTAACGCTTCATTTCTTGACCCTTTTATTTTCCTTTATTTTAGTAGGCGCTTTGTGACTGCATTAGCTAATATCCGTAATTTTTCTATTATTGCGCACATTGATCATGGCAAATCGACCCTTGCTGATCGCTTTATTCAAATGTGCGGCGCGCTTCAAGACCGTGAAATGCAGGCGCAAGTGCTTGATTCAATGGACATTGAGCGCGAGCGCGGTATCACCATTAAGGCGCAATCGGTCACGTTGTATTTTGACCATCCAAATGGTGAGCGCTATCAGCTCAATTTCATTGACACCCCTGGTCACGTGGACTTTTCTTATGAAGTGTCGCGATCGCTTGCCGCTTGTGAAGGCGCGCTATTGGTCGTTGATGCCGCGCAAGGCGTTGAGGCGCAATCGGTTGCCAACTGTTATACGGCGGTTGACCAAGGTCTTGAGGTGATGGCGGTTTTAAACAAAATCGACTTGCCGCAAGTTGAGCCTGAGCGCGTCATTCAAGAGATTGAGGACATTATCGGTATTGATGCCGTTGATGCACCGCGCGTGTCCGCAAAGTCCGGTCTTGGTGTCGAAGAATTACTTGAACGATTGGTGGAGGTGATTCCTGCGCCAACTGGCGACCGTGATGCGCCTTTGCAAGCCTTGATTATTGACTCATGGTTTGATAACTATTTGGGTGTGGTGTCGCTCGTTCGCGTCCGTGAAGGTTCGGTAAAAGCTGGCGATAAAATTTATATTAAATCAACCAAAGAGTCGCATTTGGTCAGCTCAATTGGTGTCTTTACGCCAAAGCCTTTAGATACTGGAAAGCTTGAGGCGGGCGAAGTTGGTTTTATTATTGCCGGAATCAAAGACATTGCGGGTGCGCCTGTAGGTGATACCATCACCCACGCCAAGACGCCAGACGTTGAGCGTATTCCTGGCTTTAAACAGGTGACGCCGCAGGTTTACGCCGGACTTTTCCCTGTCGATTCAAGCGACTTTGAAAAATTCCGTGAAGCGCTGCAAAAACTGCAAATCAATGACGCTGCGCTATTTTTTGAGCCGGACACCTCGGACGCGCTAGGATTTGGATTTCGCTGCGGCTTTTTGGGAATGCTGCACATGGAAATCATCCAAGAGCGGCTTGAGCGTGAATACGATTTGGATTTAATCACCACCGCGCCGTCAGTAATTTATGAAATTGAGAAAAAAAATGGCGACGTCATTTACGTTGATAACCCCTCAAAATTGCCTGAGCCGAACAACATCGAAGCATTCCGTGAGCCAATCGCCCGCTGTCATATCTTAGTTCCGCAGGACTATTTGGGCAACGTCATGACCCTTTGTATCGAGCGCCGCGGCGTTCAGGTTGACATGCGCTTTATGGGAAAACAAGTTCAGCTCGTTTTTGATATCCCCATGGGCGAGGTGGTCATGGACTTTTTTGACCGCTTAAAGTCGGTTTCGCGCGGATTTGCCTCCCTTGATTATGGCTTTGAGCGTTATCAACAGGATAAACTCGTTAAAGTTGACGTGCTCATCAATGGCGATAAAGTCGACGCCCTTGCTATGATTTGCCACCAAGACCAAGCTCGCTTCCGTGGTAATCAGTTGGTTACCAAAATGAAAGAGCTGATACCAAGGCAGATGTTTGATGTGGCAATTCAAGCAGCGATCGGCAGCCAAATCATCGGTCGCAGTACGGTCAAAGCCATGCGTAAAGACGTCTTGGCAAAATGTTATGGCGGCGACGTGTCGCGTAAGAAAAAGCTGTTGTCTAAGCAAAAAGAGGGCAAAAAGCGCATGAAGCAAGTGGGTAACGTGGAAATTCCGCAAGAAGCCTTCTTAGCAGTGCTGCAAGTGGACAATGGATAACCCAAGCCTTAAAGGTCGCTGTTTATGGATTTTGACTTTAACATGATTTTAGTGCCCTTAACCTTAGTGTTAGGGGCAATTTGGCTGCTGGATAAACTTCGCCTAAAGCAGCGCGCCACTTATGGTCGCGGAAAAGAAAGCTTGCCGGTGCGCTGGGCTTATGATTTTTTTCCCGTTCTTGCGGTCGTGTTAATTGTGCGTTCGTTTTTGATTGAGCCGTTTAATATTCCGTCCTCCTCCATGGTGCCAACCCTTTATACCGGCGATTTTATTGCGGTGAATAAGTTTGCTTACGGCGTTCGTTTGCCGCTCAGCTACAATAAGGTCTTGGATACCGGTCATCCTGAGCACGGCGATGTGATGGTGTTTCGCTATCCAGAAAATCCCAATATTTACTATATCAAGCGCGTCATTGGGCTGCCGGGTGACACTGTCAGTTATAACCAAGGTCAACTTGCTATCAATAATGTTCCAGTCAAAACCACGCCGGTTAATTTTGATGCCGATGCCGCGCTTACCGCGCAATTGTACCCAAAAGGGGACATTGGTACAGGGCAGGTGCTTAGCGAGTCACAAGCGCAACTGCTTGGTCGCGAGGAAGAAAACCACGCTCAGTATTTTCAAGAAACGCAAGGCAAGCACGAGCATTTAGTCCGCTATTTAAGTGGAATGAACAGCTCGCAATATGCGCCATTTTTACAAGCAATTTCGCCTGAGGTGGTCGAGTCCGGCGGCACCAAATGGCAAGTCAAAGTCCCTGAAGGTCAGTATTTCGTCATGGGCGACAACCGCGACCGCAGCGCCGATGGCAGGTTTTGGGGCTTTGTTCCCGATGACAATTTAGCCGGAAAAGCGTTTTATATTTGGATGCATAAACCACCTGGGCTGCATCTGCCAAGCTTTAGCCGCAACGGAAAAATTGATTGATTATTAGATGAAAAATAATTAGATGAGAAATAACGATCTTAGCTTTTAAAACCATTTAGCGTTTAACAAGGGGGAGTCATGAAGTGTGGTTTAACGAGTCGCGCTCAGCGCGGTGCCAGCGTCACCAGCATCATGTTTTTTGTGATTGCCTTTGCGGTGGCATTAAAGCTATTTGTTGCTATTGTTCCGGCGCAAGTTGGTGATTATCAATTGAGCAAAATTTTAAGCGCGCAATTGGCAGAAGCCAACAGCAATAAGCAAACGGCAAAGCAATTTACCGAGCGCGTTAACAAACAGCTGGCGATTAATGCCAATTACGATACCAAAGCCGAAGAGCTGTTTGTTTTTACCAGTAAAAAACCGGGTCAACTTGCCATTAAAAAGCAATACAGTAAAACCAATAATTTTTTTGGTAATATTGACATTGTAACCCGATTTGAAGGCGATATTGCCCCAAAAGGCGCAAGTGAATAAATCGCCTCAGTTAACCATGTGGCAGATTGAGAGCGTCAATCCGTCGCCAAACTAGCCAAGGGATTATTAACCTCAAGCATGAAATCGATTTTACCCAAGCCTGCGCCCAACGCTATGACCAATCAAGCGATGTCGGAGATGCCGCCTGTCAGCACCGAGTTTTTACAAAGGCTTAGCGTGCTAAGTCGAGGGCTTGGTTATGAGTTTGTTAATCCTGCGCTGCCCAAGCTTGCCTTGACGCATCGCTCGTTTGACAGCAAAAAAAACTACGAGCGCCTTGAGTTTTTAGGAGACGCTTTGCTTGGGATGATTGTTGGCGAGGCGCTTTATCACCGCTTTCCCCTGCAAGACGAAGGTCGCCTGACTCGAATGCGCGCCACCCTCGTTCGTCAAGAAACCCTCGTTACCATCGCGCAACAGCTTGAATTGTCCAATCATTTGATATTAGGCATTGGCGAGCGTAAAGGCGGCGGTCGCAATCGCGCCTCCATCTTAGCCGATGCGGTTGAGTCGTTAATCGGCGCAATTTATTTAGACAGCCAAGATTTAGAAACCGCAAGACGCTGCGTGTTGATGTGGTATGGTGATTTGATTGACAATGTCAATGACCAAAAAGTGCTTAAAGATGCCAAAAGTCGATTGCAAGAATGGCTGCAATCTAAGCAGCTTGATTTACCCAATTATGAATTGATGGAAACCCAAGGCAACGCCCCTAACCAAATTTTTATAGTTCGCTGTCAGGTTAATATCAGCGGCTGCCCTGATATCGTTGAATCAGGAGAAAGCCGGCGAATTGCGGAACAAAAAGCCGCCGAACTGATGATAAATCAGCTGCATAAACTCCCAAGCACCCCTAAAAAACGCGCTTAATTTCATGGCTTGATGCCCAAATTGATAATAACTAGGATTTTTTATGAGCAACCAGCCAGATAATTTCGACGACAACCAATCAAACACTAACGCCGCTGCTGAAAACAATGACGCCATTGACGCATTTTTTTCAGCCGATAGCGAAAATAAAGCTCAAAGCTCTGATTTCAAAGCCGGATTTGTGGCGATTGTTGGCAGACCAAACGTTGGTAAATCAACGCTGATGAACCATATGCTTGGTCAAAAGCTGTCCATTACCTCGCGAAAACCGCAAACCACGCGCCACCGAATCCACGGCATTTTATCGACCGACGAGATGCAAGCGGTCTTTGTTGACACCCCTGGAATTCACCAAAACGAAGTCCGCGCCATTAATGAGCGGATGAATAAAGCGGCATTTTCAGCGCTTGTTGATGTCGATTTGGTATTGTTTGTTGTGGATTCTGATCAGTGGCGCGAGGATGATTTATTGACCTTGCAAAAGCTTGGCGAAACTGATTTGACCGTTGTTTTGGTCATTAATAAAGCCGATACCATTAAAGATAAAGGCGCAATTTTGCCATTGATTGAAACCTTTAGCGACAGCTTTGACTTTGCTGATATCGTTCCGGTTTCAGCGCTAAAAAATCAAAACCTTGACCGCTTAGAGGAAGTCATTGCCTCGCATCTTCCGGTTGCCGAGCCGATTTTTGATACCGAACAAATTACCGACCGTTCTGAGCGCTTTTTAGCCAGCGAAATTATTCGCGAAAAAATCATGCGCAGCGCAGGCGACGAAGTACCTTACGATTTAACCGTTCAAATTGATGAATTTAAAGATGAACCGGCGCACCTCGACCCAAAAACCGGTCGACCACGTAAAGCCATGACCTTTATTGATGCGACCATTTTTGTGGAACGCAGCGGTCAAAAAGCCATCGTCATTGGTGAAAAAGGTCAACGAATCAAGCAAGTTGGCATTGATGCTCGCCGCGATATGGAGCAGCTGTTTGATAAAAAAGTGATGCTCACGCTTTGGGTTAAAGTCAAACGCGGCTGGTCAGATGACGAGCGTGCGTTAAATAGCTTGGGATATTAATTCATTTAAAATAAGGGCAAGCGATGCGAAATGAAGCGTTAACCGGATATTTGCTGCATCAGCGCCCTTATCAAGAAAAGCGCGCACTTTATTATTTGTTTTCTAAAGAGCACGGCATCATTAGCGGCGTTGGTAAAAAAGGCGCGCCGCTATTTGAACCCTTGCAGCTGTTTGCTACCGGTAAGCGCGAGCTAAAAACCTTTAGCCAAATCACGATTGCACCGAATGACCCTCAATTAAAAACTACCCAAAATAACCCTTATCAAAAAATCAGCGGTCAAAACCAATATGCTGCACTGTACTTAAACGAGATTTTATGGCGCCTGTTGCCGCAAGAAGACGCCGCCCCCAATCTTTGGCAGCATTATGAGGAAAGTCTTACTACCTTAAAACAGCCGTTAACCAATACCGAACTGCGACTTTGTTTGCGCCGCTTTGAGCAGCAATTATTTATCCAGCTTGGCTTTGTCATTTCGTTAACTGAAGATAATTTGGGAGCAGCTATTGCGGCGGACAGTATTTACCGTTTCGTTCCCGATTCTGGGTTTTTAGCCGTCAATCAGTCGCAAATTGCAACCGAGCAATCAGGAACGATTGCCAATGCTTTTAGCGGCTCTGAGATTCAAAATATGGCAACTTTTGGTATTACTGAGGCAACGCTAAGCAGTTTTTCACGATTATACCGGCAACTCATTGACCAGTTACTCGACCATAAGCCGCTGCAAAGCCGCAAACTTTGGCAACAGCAGCAGCGCTACCAACAATAATTTGCTTTATCTATAAAAGCCATTATGATAGAGATTGCGCTCACTCTTATTGACTTTCAACCTATTTATCAAAAAACTTATCGCAATCAACAATTAAAGCGAATCGCGATTTGACAAAAGGACTGATTATGACGATTTCAAACCAAACCGACCGTAAAAAACCTTTACTGGGCGTTAATATTGACCACGTAGCCACCTTGCGCCAAGCTCGCGGCGTGGATTATCCAAGCCCGCTTCGCGCCATGCAGATTTGCGAAAAAGCGGGCGCGGATGGCATCACCATTCATTTACGCGAAGACCGCCGTCATATTCAAGACCATGATGTTTACGAGATTGCTGAAAATATCACCACGCGGCTAAATTTAGAAATGGCAGCGACAGAAGAAATGCTTGGTATTGCTTGTCAGGTAAAGCCGTATTGGGTTTGTCTTGTTCCTGAAAAACGTGAGGAATTGACGACTGAGGGCGGTCTAAATGTGGCAGGTCAAGTCGATATGCTCAAAGATTACGTGCAACAATTGCAAAATCACGGCATTAAAGTATCGCTTTTTATTGACCCTGAGCGTGAGCAAATTGACGCGTCGGTTACTTGCAATGCCGATGCCATTGAACTGCACACCGGAGCTTACGCTGAAAAAGGCTTGGCAAAAGATATGGCGGGCGAGCAGGCAGAACTTAAGCGGATTAAAGACGCCGTTCAATATGCGCAAAACGCAAATCCTGAGTTGTTCATTAACGCCGGTCATGGTTTAACCCAACAAAACGTTGGCGCAATTGCAGCAATTGACGGGATTTATGAATTAAACATTGGTCATGCGCTGATTAGCGACGCCATTTTTGAAGGGCTATCGCAAGCCGTCGTACTGATGAAAGCAGCGATGCATAGTGGTAAGTAATGAAATTAAAAACAATCATCAGCTATTAAAACAATAATCAGCTATTAAGAAGGGCAGTCGTTTGGAAATAGGCTGTTTGGTTTAAATTTAATAATCCCAGACATATTAAAGGACACTTGATAGCTATTATTTTTAAAAGCCTTATTGGGGCAATATTTAATATGCCCCATAAAGCCGCGTGGATTTCCAGAATCACGAGAAAACCGCGTATAATCGCGGTTGCCGGCTCTTAAGTGAACGGTGGCGTATTTAAGCCCAAGTTGACTTTCACTTAATAGCTTATCAACGCCTACGCTGTATTTATTATCGTTATTCTTGTCGATAAACATTAATAAGGCATGATTAGCATCTTTTTTGCACTGATGCTGCTCATCAATTAAACAGACAAAAATGTTTTGATGGCGGATTAAACTTTCGGCTTTTGCTTTATTTAAGGTGTTAGTGAGCTCAGAACGAACTCTTTTTGCTTCCATCGCAGCGAGCTGAGTGATAATTGAGGGAGTAGCCAGACTAATTACAATTGCTAATATCGTCAAACTAATAACCAGTTCAATCAAGGTCAGCCCTTGCTGATTTTTTATATTAAAAAATAATTTGGAATGGTAAGTCTTTGAAATATTTTGGCTTTTTGATAGATTGAATAACCCAAGATTCACGTTAAGTTACCTCTTAGTAATCTTATTGACGTAATATTACAATTTAAAAAAGCAATTTGTTTAAAACCGCGCTATAATATGTAACATAATATGACGGCGATTAAATAGAATAATGTTTATAGTAGCAATATACTGTAAATTGATTTAAAATGCCAAATAAAGTTTGGAATATTGATTTTAATAGTCAAATCTGGATATAAAAATCAATAGTGCTTAAACTTTTTTAGGACAGAAAATACCAATAGTGTCATAAAGGGCATTAAAGAGTGAAGAGATAGCTATAAATAATGGGGCATGTATATTCTTAGTAACTCAGTTGCCGCATTGTGTTTTAGTTACGCCACTATCGTGTAATAATGTGTAGCAAGCTTACAAAAAAAGTTGTAAATTAAATTTAGAATCGCTAAGCTACTTCGTAATTGGTTTTGTTGTAATGTTAACTTAAAAAAAGATGTCTCGTTTTAGATTATCTAGGAAACAGTATTGCTTTGTTCAATACGTCAATTATCCTTTGGAGGAAGTCCATGAAATTAAATAAAATTGCTTTGGCTTTAGTTGCTGCCGCCGCTGCACCTTTAGCAGCCCAAGCTGGCGTTACGGTTAGCCCAATCCTACTTGGCTATCACTACAGCGAAGGCGCTGATAATGAACAGCGTGAACTATTCAAAAGTGGTGAAGGTACCAATATTAGTGGCGAAAATAACGGTGTTTATAAAGAGAACGGTCTTTATACTGGTGCCGCCCTTGGTATCGAAATCACCCCATCAACTCAGTTTCAAGTAGAGTACGGCGTTTCAAATACTGATGGCATGAACGATGATACAGGATCTAAGTTTGATGTTGATCAGCGTATGATCTCAGGTAACTTCTTAATCGGTACTGAGCAGTTCACTGGTTACACTGATAGCGCGTTCAAACCCTATGTATTGGTTGGTGCCGGTCAATCAAAAATTAAAGTAAAAAACCAAGATGCTTATGTATCAGATACAGCAACTAGTGCTTTCCCAGCCGGTTCTAACATTCCCGCTGGATCTGAAGTTTCTGAGTCAACCGACACCATCGGTAACTTAGGTCTTGGTGCGATGTACCGCATCAATGACGCCTTAAGCCTTCGTGGTGAAGCTCGTGCGATTCATAACTTTGATCAAAACTGGTGGGAAGGTTTAGCGCTTGCTGGTTTAGAAGTGGTTCTTGGTGGTCACTTAGCCCCAACTGTTGCAGTTCCACCAATAGTAGAGCCTGAAGTTGATACGCCACCAGTCGTTGAAGTTATTCCAGTTGAAACTGACGTTGATTCAGACGGTGACGGCGTTCCAGACAGCATCGATCGCTGCCCAGGCACCCCAATGAACGTAGTTGTTGACGAGTATGGTTGCCCACTTCAAGTTGACCTTGTCGATGAGCTTAAGATGGAACTTCGTGTCTTCTTTGACAACGATAAGTCAACCATCAAAAACCAATACCGCCCTGAAATCGCCAAAGTTGCTGAAAAAATGCGTGAGTATCCAAACTCAGCAGCCCGAATTGAAGGTCACGCTTCAAAAACTGGTCCATCAGCTGCTTACAACCAACGCTTGTCAGAAGCCCGTGCGGTTGCTGTGAAGTCAATGTTGACCAACGAATTTGGTATCGAGCCAAACCGTTTATCAACCGTAGGTTATGGTTATGACCGCCCAATCGCGGACAACAACACTGAAGAAGGTCGCGCTATGAACCGCCGTGTTTATGCGATCATCACTGGTGATAAAACAACTACTGTAGACCAAACTAAAGATATGGTTGTTCAATAAGTCATAGTTTTTTAGTAAGTCTCATTTTAAGTTACAAAAAAAGCTGCCAAATTGGTGGCTTTTTTTATTTAGAAGTTCAATTCTTACAGTTAATTTAAAATTAATTTTATAATTGATGCTATACTAGCCGCCCTAACACCCTATTTCCTATCAAGGAAATGACAACGACGCGCTAAACGATAAATTCGCGTATCATGGTTTTTCTAAAAAGATGGCAGCACGCATTGTGCTTGCATAATTTTTAAGTTAACTGATTGTTATTACCCAATGCTATCAGCTGGCGCTGACCATTATTATTTTTCTTAAGACGAAACGAGCATTTTATATGGCAAACGATATCAAACATTTGCGCAATATTGCAATTATTGCCCACGTTGATCATGGTAAAACGACCTTGGTTGACAGCTTGCTGCATCAATCAGGAACTTTTGATGATCGCGCAA
Organism: Psychrobacter sp. GTC18467; assembly: GCF_055397455.1. Taxonomy (NCBI): domain Bacteria; kingdom Pseudomonadati; phylum Pseudomonadota; class Gammaproteobacteria; order Moraxellales; family Moraxellaceae; genus Psychrobacter; species Psychrobacter sp. GTC18467. The sequence continues at coordinate 953,654 of NZ_AP038920.1, read as the reverse complement.
ATGTTGCTGAGCGTGCGATGGACTCAGGAGCAATTGAGCAAGAGCGCGGGATTACCATTCTTGCAAAAAATACGGCGATTAAATGGCAACATCCCAAGCAGGGCATCGAGTATCGAATCAATATCGTGGACACCCCTGGTCACGCCGATTTTGGTGGTGAAGTTGAGCGGGTCATGTCGATGGTTGACTGTGTCTTGTTGGTCGTTGATGCTGTTGATGGTCCGATGCCGCAAACACGTTTTGTTACCCAAAAAGCCTTTGAGCAGGGCTTAAAACCAATTGTCGTAATCAATAAGGTTGATCGCCCCGGCGCGCGAACAGACTGGGTGATGGATCAAGTTTTTGATTTGTTTGACAATCTTGGTGCAACCGATGAGCAGTTAGACTTTCCGGTGGTTTATGCTTCAGCACTGAACGGTATTGCCGGATTGTCGCCTGACGAGATGGCAGATACAATGACGCCGCTGTTTGAAACGATTGTCGATGTCGTTGAGCCGCCTCAAGTCGATGTTGACGCGCCATTTAGAATGCAAATCTCAAGCCTTGATTACAACAGCTTTGTGGGCGTTATCGGTATTGGTCGAATTCAGCGCGGCAGCATTTCAACCAATACGCCTGTAACTGTGGTGGATAAAGAAGGCAATAAGCGCAACGGCCGCATTTTAAAAATCATGGGCTATCACGGTCTTGAGCGAATTGATGTTGATAGTGCGCAAGCCGGTGACATCGTTTGTATTACCGGTATTGATGCGCTGAATATCTCAGATACCATTTGTGACCCTAATACTGTTGAGGCGTTGCCGCCATTGACCGTCGATGAGCCAACGGTTTCTATGAACTTTCAGGTGAATAATTCACCTTTTGCGGGTCGTGAAGGTAAATTTGTGACCTCACGCAATATTCGTGAGCGTTTAGAGCGTGAACTGATTCATAACGTTGCCTTGCGCGTTGAAGATACCGAATCTCCTGATAAGTTTAAAGTTTCAGGTCGCGGTGAATTGCATTTGTCAGTACTGATTGAAAATATGCGCCGTGAAGGTTATGAGCTTGGCGTTTCAGGTCCTGAAGTTATTGTCAAAGAAGTTGATGGCAAGCTGCATGAACCGTATGAAAACGTGATTTTTGATGTGGAGTCTGAGCACCAAGGTAGCATCATGGAGCAAATCGGTCTGCGCAAAGGTGAGATGACCAACATGGAGCTTGACAGCAAAGGTCGAATCCGTATTGAAGCGGTGATGCCAGCGCGCGGCTTGATTGGCTTTCGCTCTGAGTTTATGACGCTGACCTCAGGAACGGGTATTTTGACCTCAAGCTTTTCACATTATGGTCCACAAAAAATCGGTGATGTTGGCGGTCGACCAAATGGCGTCTTGGTGTCGATGGCCAATGGGACTTGCTTAGGGTTTGCGCTATTTAACCTACAAAAACGCGGCAAACTGTTTGCAGAGCCGCAGCTTGAAGTTTATGAGGGCATGATTGTTGGGCTTAACTCGCGCCATGACGATATGGTGGTGAACCCAACCACGGCTAAGCAGCTGACCAACGTTCGTGCTAGCGGTACTGATGAAGCGTTGACGTTAACGCCTGCCATCAAGTTTACCCTTGAGCAAGCGCTTGAATTTATTCAAGATGATGAGTTGGTAGAAGTAACGCCAAAATCAATTCGCCTGCGTAAGCGTTATTTGACAGAAAGTGAGCGCAAACGTCACAATCGTAAAAAAGAAGCTTAATTTGGCTTAGCTCAGTGCTAAAAAAGGCTAACGATATCGTTAGCCTTTTTTATTACGGTTGAGAAAAACCTTAAGGCGTGACCACCACATAATCATTGGTGTTAATCAAAATCTCCGACGGCTGGTCAACCACAATGCGAACGGTATTGTTATCGACCACTTGGGATTTATAATAGTTGTCCTCAGCAACAGTGCAGCCAAGGCAGCGCCCCATGGCATCCCAAGGCTCAACCACCAGTTTTTGCTGAGCTTGTTCAGCGTTTCCGGCGGCTAAAGAAAACGGCAAACTGACCACATAAGCGGCAGTTCCGGCAACCGCAGCGAGCAGCTGTAAAGGCTTTCCGGCAACGGTATCTACCATCATGGTGCCATAAGAGGGACCGAAGTCATTTTCATCAATCTCAATGGCAGCCGCAGCAGGCTGAGCCATCACTGCCATAAAACTGATACTGATAGCCGCACTAGTCAGCTTCGTCATTAACGTGCGCTTTGATTGGGTCATAACAAAATCCTAAAATTAAAATAAGCTAAAAAAGCGCAACTTGCACCTTTTTATGACCTTGGAGTTTCACTGAACCTTAAAAAGGTAATAGAAGATAAAACCAATCGAATATACTGCCTATTAAAGCAATAAGCCCCGTGATTAGCAACCAAAAAAACCAAGTAATGTCGATTTATTTAAAGTTGCTTTTGCTCAATCAAAGGTTGACAGCTTGGACAAAAGACACTGGCGCGACCGGTAATCTTAATATTTTCAAGGGTGGTGCCACAGGTTGGGCAAGGTTTGCCTTGGTTGCCGTAAACATTAAGCGTTTGCTGAAAATAGCCGGTCTGACCACTGGCAACGGTAAAGTCGCGCAGCGTTGAGCCGCCAAGCTCGATAGCGCGCTGTAAGATGACTTTGATTTGTTTGGTTAATTGGGCAATTTGCTCAAAACTAAGCTCATTTGCAGGGGTTAGCGGATGGATTTGGGTTAAAAATAAGCTTTCGCTGGCGTAAATATTACCAACTCCAACGACCACTTGCTGCTCCATGATGACCGCTTTAATGGGCTTGGTAATAGGTCGCGGTTTTTTGGTATTGCTCAGCGTCGAATTTGTTTTTTGGATGGTCTGATATAAGTAGTCAGCATGAAACTCATCGGATAAGGGCTCAACGCCAAGATGGTCAAGCAATTTGTCTTGATAATCGTGATGCCAAAGCACCGCTCCAAAACGCCTCGGGTCGTGGTAATGTAGCGCCGTTTGCTTGCCCTCAGGGCTGGTAAAATTGATGATAATATGGTCATGCTTGCGCGGCTCGCTACTGGTTACGTGTTGCTGCAAGCTTCCAGACATGCCTAAATGAGCCAGTAGCTTTAACGGCTTATCGTCCTTTTTGCTAAATGTTAAGATTAAATATTTGGCGCGTCTTTGAACCTGTGTCAGCTGATAACCTTGCAGTTTTGCCAAATCATCAGGAACCGACCAACGCAGTTTTGGCTGAAAAACTTGAACCGCAGCAACGGTTTGACCAAGTAGCGGTTTAAGACTGTGTTTGGTGGTTTCAACTTCGGGCAATTCAGGCATAAAATAATCAATAAACCTTTGACATCAATTTAAGTAAATTAGGCAATGGCGCGGCGAGCGTGCAAAATCCCCGGTTGCTGCTCAAGCTTGGCAAGGAGTTTGGATAAATGCGCAAGCCCTGCAACTTCGACATGAAATTTAAGCAAAGCGACATTGTCATCGGTGCTTAGGGTGTCAATTTTGCGGATATTCACGTTTTCTTTATCAATGATTTGGGTCAAATCACGCAGCAGTCCGCGCCTATCGTACGCCTCAACATCAATATCTACCGGCTGAAAGCGTCCAGATTTGGCGCGCCAACTGGCATTGATTTGGCGTTCTGGCTCGCGCTCAATCATCCGCGCGTATTCAGGACAGCCGCGATTGTGGATACTCACGCCGCGGGATTGGGTGATAAATCCGGCAATCGGCTCACCGTGAACCGGATGACAGCAGCCAGCAAGACTAATCTCAATATTATCAAGACCGTCAATATTGATTTTATAAGCGCTAAGCTTACTGTGCGCCTTAGTATCGATGCTTGGGGTAAACTCTTCTTCTTCTTTTTCCGGCTCAAGTTGCAGCTGCCGTGAGATATGATTGGTCAATTGGTGAATGCCAATCTCGCCGGTCACCAAGCCCACGACAATGTCATCGGCGGTGTTGGCGTTAAAAAACTGCAAATAGTCCTTAAGGTCGATGCTGTTTGGGTGCACCGATAAGCGCTCAAGCTCTTTTGCCAGCATTTGCTTGCCAATTTCGATATTTTTATCGCGGTCTTGTTTGTTAAACCATTGCCGAAGTTTGGAGCGGGCGCGGTTGGTGTTGATATAGCCAAGCGATGCCACCAGCCAATCACGATTTGGCTCACGGGAAGCTTTGGTGATGATTTCGACTTGTTCGCCGGTTTTTAGCTGATAAGTAAGCGGAACATAACGCTGATTAACGCGCGCGGCTTGGGCGCGGTTGCCAACTTGAGTATGAACGTAATAGGCAAAATCAAGAACGGTCGCGCCTTTGGGCAGCTCGGTGATGTCACCGTCACGGCTAAACACGTAAATCCGTTCAAGCTCGTCAAATTCAACTGGCTGCTCGTCGGGCTCAAACACTTCAATGTCGCCGTTGTCGCCCTCAATAACCACAGACCTGCCTTGGGTTTTGGTGTCATTATTAATCAGCAGCAGTTGGCGTAAGGAGCTGATGCGCTGAGACAGGTAATTGTCTTTTTTATTTTTTGAGCCTTCTTTATAGTTGACATGAGCGCACATGCCAAGTTCAGCTTCAAAATGCATACTGTGGGTGCGAATTTGTATTTCAAGCGATTTGTTTTCAGCAATGACGGCAGTATGCAGCGAGCGATAACCATTGGCTTTGGGGTTGGTGATATAGTCGTCGAACTGCTCAGGAATATAGCGCCAAAGCCCATGAACCAATCCCAAAACATGATAGCAATCGGCAGTATCCTCAACCAATACCCGCAGCGCGCGAATGTCATAAAGCTGGTCAAAGGATAAGCCTTTAAGCTTCATTTTGCGATAAATCGAATAAATATGCTTCACGCGCCCTGAAACTTCGCCTTTGATTCCGGCATCACGCAGCGCGTCGTTTAACTGCTGTTCAACGCGGCGGATATAATCCTCCCGCTCACTGCGCTTTTCTGACAAGAGCTTAGCAATTTCTTTGTAGCGGTCGGGAGCAAGGTAGCGAAAGGCTAAATCTTCAAGTTCCCATTTTAATTGGGCAATCCCAAGCCTATGGGCAAGGGGGGCATAAATGCTCATCACTTCACGGGCGACACGCCGCTGCCGCTCGGTACTGGAAAAAGACAATTCGCGCATAGAAAAGGTGCGCTCAGCAAGCTTAATCAGCACCACGCGCACATCATTGGTGACCGAAATAAGCATGCTATAAATGTTGGATAGTTGGTCGCGCTGATTGTTAATAAAGTGGTCTTCTAAGCGCTTGTTGCTTTCAATGATGTCAGCAAGCTTGCCCATAGCCAGTGTGTCGGTGACCAAAGTGCTGACATCATCGCCAAAGCTTTTTTTAATTTCGTCAATAGTAATCAAGCCTTTGCGGACACTGCGATACAGCATGGCAGCGACCAGCGCGTTTTCATCTTGATAAAGATAGGTCAAGATATCGGTCATGCCGATGCCGGTGACATACGCTCCTGAGCGCTCTGACTCATCAGTATTCATCCGGCTGCGGATAAAGTCGCAAGCTTGCGCCAATTTAGGGACACTGTCTTGACCGATTCGCCGAGCCACATTGTCAAGCCAAGCCGGAATGTCAATATTGGCTTGTTCAAGGCTTAAGCCATCGCTGTCAATGAGCTGCGACTCATGAAAAATGGCGCTGTCTAAATAATTGTTATCAAAATACAGCTCATCGGGATAATTATAGTGCGGATTGCGGTCAAAAGTGGTGTGCAGCTTGTGAGTGGCAAGCTGATTTTTGATGTCAAGCGGCAGCTGAGCGTAGCTGTTGGCAGAGCCCTGCGAGCGCTGATTGGCAACCAGTTGGGCGGCAACGGCAGCGCTATCTACTTGGGTGGTTTGACCATCAACAAGCGGTAAACCTTCACGAATTTTTACCATAGCCTGCTCCTTATTGCGACTTTTAAAATCAAGTTAAGAGCGCGGCGACGCTTACTTGGCAGCTTATTACTCATAATCCCTCAAATTGCCGTAACAACACTTTTGCGATGATGACCACAATTATCGCACCCTAGCGGTACAATTCAAGCCTGTAACTGTAATAATCCTATGATTAAAAGTAACATAATGGCGCTAATTTATAAACCAAAGTTTAACAAAATAGCGTCGTTTGCATAAAAATTTATCGGTTTAGCTTTGCTTACGCAGTCACTTTTTCAAAGCGGGCGATAGATTCAACGTGACCGGTATGACAAAACATGTCCATAACACCGGCATCTGTCAAGCGGTAGCCGCCATCAAGCAGCGCTTTGGTATCGCGGGCAAGCGTTGCCGGATTGCACGACACATAAACAATACGTTTGGCATTAAAATTGGGCAAATATTGCATAATTTCCCAAGCCCCCGAGCGCGGTGGGTCGATGAGCAGCGCATCAAAGCCTTGATTTGCCCACGGCTCATTTGAGCAGTCTTGGGTCAAATCTTGAGCGTAAAATTCGGTGTTGCCAAGACCATTTCGGCGAGCGTTATCAGCGGCGCGCGCGGTCATCGCCTCACTGCCTTCAACCCCAATCACAAGACCTGACGCGCCAACCAGCCTTGCCATTGGCAAACTAAAATTGCCAAGACCGCTGAACAAATCAAGGACGCGCTCACCGGCTTTTAACTCAAGCAAATCGCAGGCAAGCTTGGTCATTTTGCGGTTCACCGACAAATTGACTTGGGTAAAATCGGTTGGGATAAATTCATACTTCAAATCAAACTCAGGAAGCTGATAATAAAGCCTGCCAAATTGCTGACTTAAATCATCACTTTCGTGCAAGGCAATGCGCTCAATGCTGTCCATACCTTTAGGCTGCAAATAAAGTTGCCAGTTGCGCGCGCGAAAAAACGTCTTTAATTTTTCTAAATCACTATCAGTCAATGGCGATAAGTTGCGAACGATTAAGGCGACTGGCTGATTGCCGTCCAAAAGCTCAGGCAAATGCTCGCCCATGGCAAGCTCTAGCTGGGCAATTTGGTCGCGGCTATCAAGGCTTGCAATCAGCGCTTTTAAGTTTTCAATTTCAAAGCCGATTCGCGCGTCCAAAATATGGCACTCGTTTAACTCAGCCAGAAAGTTGCTTGAGCGCTCCCGAAAGCCAACGAGCGCCGTTTCTTTTTTTGCCACGTAGCGAACGCCAAGCCTTGCTTTGGTTCGATAAGCTAAGCGGTCAGCAACAATCGGCTCAAGCCAGTTTTCAGGCTCGATGTTGGCTTGATGGCGCAACAGCTCCGCCAATACCGATTGTTTAAATTCAATTTGCGCGTCCGGCTGCCAATGCTGCAAGCTGCAACCACCGCAAACGCCAAAATGCGGGCAGGGCGGGACAGCACGATTGGGGTTGGGATTGGCAAGGACGTCAACCGCGTCGCCTTCTTCAAAGCTTGCTCGGCTGTTGGTGATTTTGACGTTAACGCTCTCATTTGGCAGCGCAAAGCTGACAAAAACTTTTTTGCCGTGTTTGTCTGTAATATGACCGTCTTTTTCCTCAAAACCATTGCCATAAATTGCCACGCCGCGACCGTCATGCGATAAGCCGTCAATAACAAAGGGCACAGGCGGCGCCTCTTTTAAGCGGCGGCGCGTTTTTGAGGAGGGTTTGGATTTTTTTTTGCTTGGCGGGGTGGTGATGCTGGCATTAGGGTTGGGCGATTGGGTGGGAGTCATAATCCTGCCTTAATGAAAAAATAACGGTACGGCGTAAAGCTTTAACGGTTGGGCTTTAAAAATTTTAAAAAATTAGTTTGAAAGATGTTGCGTGCTGATTTCCCAATCTGCTAAAAATTCCTGATGGCGGCTAATTTCGCGGTCATCTTTTTGAAAGTTTTGCAAATAAGTTTTGGTCTCATTTTGCCAAAAATTAAAGCCCTCAAAGCTTACTTTTCCGGTCAAGCGCAGCCAGCGCAAATAAATTAGCCACGTGTTGAGCACATCGCTTTCACAATAAACGGTTAAGGTTTGCCAGTCATTATTAGCAACCAAAGCGCCCACCATACTGCCATCAACGTCCGTTTTGCCGGGCAGTCCATAAAGGCTTGCCACAATATCCATCGACTGCCGCGAGCTTGCCCCAAATTGGCTAAAGCGGTCCATCAAGTCCAAATGGCGATGGTGATAGCGGTTGACATAATTGTCAAAGCGCATCTCGCGAATCGTGTCGCCTTCTTCAAACAATAAAGGAACGCTTAATTCATAAAGCATCGCTCGGTACAACAGCACCGGAATATCAAATCCCGAGCCGTTCCAACTGACCAGCTGCGGCAGGCTGTTAAAATGACTAAAGGCGCGAAAAAACGTCTGTAAAATCTCTTTTTCGCTAAGCTGCTCTGCACTTAACGAGCGCAGGCTCATCGCGCCATCTTTTAGATATAAAAAAGAAATACAAACGATTCGCTGAAACGGCAGCCGCATAAAACTGCGCCCCGATTCTTGAACTCGAATGGCGGTGAGCGCGCTTAAAGCATCGGTGTCGCTTAAATCACTAAGCTCCGGATAAACGCGCCGCGCCGCTGCAATATCCGGGGCAGTTTCGATATCGAACACTAATACAGGGTCAAAGGGCAGGGCGTGAGTCATCAAAATATCCTAAAAAAGCGTGAATTATGGCGTGGCGTCGTCATCAACGCTATAAAGTCCGGTCGATAAGTAACGGTCGCCGCGGTCACAAACGATGAAAACAATGACCGCGTCAGGATTGTTACGGGCGATTTGTAGCGCCGCCCAAGCCGCTGCTCCGGACGATACCCCTGCAAAAATGCCTTCGGTTTTGGCAAGTTTTCGCATATAAACTTCAGCATCGGTTTGGTCAATGTCGATGATTTCATCAACCAATTCTGGCTCAAAAATCCCTGGCAGGTATTCTTTTGGCCAGTTGCGGATACCAGCGATTGAGGCGTTCTCATCGGGCTGCAAACCAATGATTTTAATGTCGGGATTTTTTTCTTTTAAAAATTTTGCCACGCCGGTAATCGTTCCGGTCGTTCCCATCGAGCTGATAAAATGAGTGATTTTACCGTCAGTTTGCTGCCAAATTTCAGGAGCCGTGGTTAAATAATGCGCTTGTTTATTGTCCGGATTGTTAAATTGGTCAAGAACCACGCCTTTGCCATCCGCTTGCATTTGCAGCGCCAAATCACGAGCCGCTTCCATGCCCTCATCAACCTCAATCAGGGTAGCGCCATAAGCTGCCATCGCATCTTTGCGCTCTTGGGTGGAATTGGTTGGCATCAATAGCGTCAACGGATAACCGCGCATGGCGGCAACCATGGCAAGGGCAATTCCGGTGTTGCCACTGGTCGCTTCAATCAAAGTATCCCCGCGCTTAATATCACCGCGCTTTTCAGCTTGATAAATCATGTTAAACGCGGCGCGGTCTTTGACCGACCCTGCCGGATTGTTGCCCTCAAGCTTTGCCAGTAGCGTGGCGCCGCTTATGCCCTCAAGCGCTGGCAAGGTGGTCAATTTGACCAACGGCGTTTTGCCAACACAGTCGGCTAAGGTTACCGTTTGGCTGATAAATGATTTGGTATCTTGCGATGACATAACGCATCCTTGTGGTGTTATCGGGTCGCGAAAGCAAAGCTTGTGATAAATCGCCTAATTTTGGCGTCATCATCGAGGCTGCCCTTTGATAAAAATGCGCTTATTATAGCAGTTTGTTGACCCTATCGTGCAGCGCTTTGCAATTTATTGCGCGCAGGCGCATGAACTTTTTGCTAAAAAAACCTTAACTTTTACCGCCAGTTTTGTGTTAAAAACGCTTAAAACAAGAAAGCTTAAAGCCGGTGATAAAATGCTGCTAAAATAGGCAGTTAACGGTCATGGTAAAGTAAAAATAAAGACGCAGGGGCATATGACAAATAAAAAGCGCTTTGACACCAGTAGCGCCTACGGTCAGCTGATTATTTTGGTGTTTTTGCCAATTTGCGTGCTTGCCGCAGTTGGTGGCATTTTGGTATTTCATGAAACCATGCGCGCCTCAGAGTCTGAGCAAAACGCGCTTGCCGAGGCGGTACTTATTCGCTACAAGCCGATGGTCACTGAGCTGATTCCTGAATTGTTAGAGCAAGAGCGCATTCAGTTTAACGACAATAAAGAAACTGCCAAAAAAATCGTTGGCGATGTGGCAAGCGTTGGTCAATCCGCACTGGATAATAGTGGCTCACATTCACTCGGATTGGTCTCGCAGTTAAATTCTAATGATTATTTTGGCACGCCCAATAGCCGATTAACCAATGCCGTGTTGTCCGAAGATGCGCTTGGCGGGGTGCAAACGCCGATGCCCTCAAGCGCGGTCATCGTTGACGAAAGCCAAGCGTCAAGCGCTGACAAGCCCAAAGGCGCGATTGCCGCTTTGGTTGCCATCCGCGACAAGCTGAGCCGAATGCAATCTGAGCAGCACGTTCAGCGCATTGCCATTATCAATGAAAACAATCAAGTTTTGGCAACCGTTGGCTATGGCGTTCACGAGCCATGGCCGGTCATTGACCCTGCCGCAAACTTTTTATCGCAATTGCCAACGCCGATTGGTACCGCTTACGGCAGCGTTTTGGGGACGTTTGATGAGCAGCGCCTTTGGCTGCTTATTGATATGGACAACGAGCCGTTATACCTTGCGCGCTACCGAATTGCCATTGCACTGGTAATTACAGGGCTTTTTACCATTTTAATTTTGCTATTAAGCTTAAATATTTATGCCAAACGCTGGATTGCGCCGATTTATGAGCTTAGGCTTCAGCTTCAGCGCACCAACGTGGACAACCTTTATAAGCCTTTTGCGGTAGAGTCCGATGGCGAATTAAACCTACTTCAGCAAGACTTGGTAAAAACATTGCGCAGGCTGCATTCAAGCTTTCAAGAGTTAAAAAACCACGCCGAGCAAACCGAGGACGATTTGCGCTTAGCGTTTGATGAAATGGAGATGCAAAACATTTCTATCCGCAATGCTCGTGACGCGGCGATTTCAACCAGCCAAGCCAAATCGGCGTTTTTAGCCAACATCAGCCACGAGCTTAGAACGCCCTTAAACAGTATCGATGGCTTTATCAATTTACTGGCCCGTCATGGCGAATTAAATGCCGAGCAGGATTTATACGTTCAAACCATCCGCAAGTCCTCCGCGCACCTACTTGCTCTTGTTAACGATGTGTTGGACTTTTCCAAAATTGAAGCCGGAAAGCTGATTTTAGACCGTCATGACTTTGATTTATATGACACCATTTATGATGTTGTCGATATGCTGTCCCCCGTTGCCGCTGAAAAAGGGCTGCGAATGGCGGTATTTTTTTACAATGATGTGCCGATGCGAATTGTGGGCGATGCGCTGCGGCTTAAGCAGGTGTTGACCAATATTGTTGGCAACGCGATTAAATTTACCGATACCGGTGATGTGGTGGTTCGGGTCAGCCTTGATGATTATCAAGACAACGATTTGATGATTAGCGTTCAAGACAGCGGCAAAGGCATTTCAAAAACTGACCAAAAGCTTCTATTTCAAAGCTTTAGCCAAGGCGACCCGTCAACCACGCGGCAATATGGCGGCACAGGGCTTGGGCTTGTGATTTCAAAGCAGCTGACCCGTTTGATGGGCGGTGATATTGGCTTTTATGACAACGCTCAAGAAAACATTGCCAATCAAGGGGCAACCTTTTGGTTTCGCATTCCAACCCATGTTGATGTGCTAGAAGCGCCCACTGGTCAAAGCATCAGCCCGCCGGTACTGGCGCCGCTGGCAAGCGTTAGCGATGAATTTCATATTTTGGTTTGGATGAATCATCCGGCATCCATTCAGGTGTTAAAGGCAAGTTTGCAAAATTTGCCGATTCATTTAACTCAAGCCAACTCCTTGCCCGGCGTGCTTGAATCATTAAAAGAGCGCGGCAACTTTTGGGATTGGGTCATCGTTGATAACGACACCCAAGACGATATGATGGCGCTGTTAAAGCAAATTCGCTTGCATTATCAAGGCAAACTTGCGGTATTTGGCTATCAAGTTGCCGCCGACCAAGCGCTCCTAAACCGCTATCAAGCCAACATTTTATTTGAGCCGCTGGATAAACGTCAGCTTTACGCCATGCTCGATACCCAAAAATCACGAGCGCCGATGACCGCGCCATTACCGCGCTGGCAAGGGGTCACCGTGCTCGCCGTTGATGACCATCTGCCCAATTTATTGGTATTAGATGCGTTATTAAGCGAGCTTGGCATTCAAGTGATTACCGCCAATAGCGGCTTTGATGCCATTGAAATCATCAGCAAACAGCAAACCAAAAACAGCAAACCGAGCAAAACGATTGTTCAAAGTTTGTCCAATAAAACGCAGTTGTCAAAAGCCGAAACGCGAAGCAAAGCAAAACCCATAAGCCTTGCGCCCATTGATGACAAAGACGGCGACAAAGACCGCATCGATTTGATATTTATGGACATTCAAATGCCAAGAATGTCGGGGCGCGCAGCTGCCGAGCAAATTCGCAAAATTGAGAACCCTGAGCGCCGCGTGCCGATTATTGCCTTAACCGCTCACGGTTTGGCTGACGAGCGCGACAAATTGATGGCAAGCGGTATTGATGATTATGTTGGCAAGCCGATCAGTCAGCCGCAACTGGTGCAAGTGCTGCAAAAATGGCTCAGTCGCAGCGAAACGCCGACAAATACGGCGCTTGCTGAAAATAAGCCGCTTAACATTTCCCATCAACATAAAGACGCGGTAGATGAGCAAGAATTGGCATTTCGCAAGCAAAAATCAGCGGCAATGCCCAAAGATAAAAATATCGCCAGACCCTTATCGCTTAAAAAAATTCGTGATGACTATTTGCGTGACAGTCAGCCGCGCGATGATTATCTTCGTGAGCCTACCCGCGAAACCCAGCCGCGCTATCAACAGTCGCAGTATCATGAGCAGCTGCCACAAAATTTTAATAGCGAGCCGCAACCATCAATGGAGTCAGCAACGAGCCTTGATAGCTTTGCAGTTTTGGATTGGCAAGATGCGCTCAAGCGCTCAGCAAACAAGCCAGATTTGGCAGCCACGTTAATTGGCATGATGCTTGAAACCATTGACACCGAAAAACAGGCGCTAAATCACGCTTGGAACGCCCGTGACCGGCAGCAACTTGGTCAAATTGCGCACCGGATTTTGGGCGCAAGTCGTTATACCGGCGTGCCGCAACTGCGCTTTGCCAGTCAAAACCTTGAAGATAAATGTTTGCTGAGCTCACAGCATGCAAGCCCTGCGCAATTTGCCAAGCTTGAGCCGTATTTTAAAGAGCTGTTGACCGCCCTTAACAATTTACAAAACCATGATTTATCACCATATCCGCAGCTGACTGTTCATCAACTCAGTGAAAACGACATGGCTTGGAAAATGATTTAGCTTTGCTAAGCTTGAAATGCCAAGTGCTCAAGGCAAATTAAACAAGATAAGTTAAAAAGGTAAGTTAAAACCGACTACCTGAACGGTCAAAGTTTACTGCCGAAAATGATAGCTTGCTTGCTAAGATGTCAGGTAATTTTAAATTCTTAAGGATGCCTCATGCACAAGGTTGCAAGCTTTCGATACCAAACGCTGCAAGTTTGCAGTCAAAAGAACGTGTTAACCGTCACTTTAAATCGACCCGATAAAAAAAATGCCATGAGCTTTTTGATGATGCGTGAGCTGATTTTGGTGGCAAAACGAGCAGCTGCCGATAACGCATTGCGGGCGGTGATTGTGGAGGGCAGCCAAAATAGTTTTTGCTCAGGGATTGATTTGCAGGATTTAACCGCACCAAAACAGCAAGCTTTTGCCTTTTGGGAGCTGATTAAACCTTGGCAAAGCTTATTTCAACAGGTTTGCTTAATTTGGCAATCGCTGCCAATTCCGGTCATTGGCGTGCTAGAAGGTCATTGTTTGGGGGCAGGATTGCAGCTTGCGCTTGGCTTTGATGTTCGTATCAGCCACCCTGATTGTAAGTTTGCTATTTTAGAGGGCAAATGGGGCTTGGTGGCAGACATGGGAATTTCAAAATCGGCGGCAGGGCTGGTTCGACCCGATGTCTTAAAAGAACTTGCGATGACCGCTCGCATTATTGATGGCGCTCAGGCGCTCAATTTTGGGCTGATTACCCATTGCCACAATGAGCCGATGACCAAAGCGATGGCTTTGGCAGAAGAGATTTCTCATCGCTCCCCCGATGCCGTCCTTGCTGCGAAGCGCGTCGTCAATCAGCTTTTTGCGCCAAATGCCTTAAGTTTGTATCAAGAAAAATTTTGGCAGTTAAAACTGATGCTCGGTCAAAATCAAAAGCTTGCGCTCAAAAAAGCCAAAGACAGCGCCGTAACGTTTAAACGGCGCCAGTTTCGCTAAGCTTAGCATCGACTCATTAGCCAAACTTGATAAAAGTGCAAAAAGCTATTGAAAAATTTATAAAAGTCAAAATATAAGGCAATTGGTTAATGATTTTTATTAACTGTTTTATTGCCTTTAAAAAAAGTGGTCTGATTTATGCCCCCCTTAAACCAATCATCCCCCAACTCACCAACCCCGCCCAACGCCTCAAACCAAGTCCGCTCGGCAGATTTGCCCGTATTATGGATTATGATGCTTGGGCTGATGGTGGCTGTTGGACCTTTATCTATCGATATGTATTTGCCGGCATTGCCTGAAATGGCAAAAAGCTTTGGCGTATCGACGGCATTTATTTCCAACTCTGTTCCGGCGTATTTTATCGGCTTGGTGTTCGGTCAGCTGTTTTATGGTCCGTTTAGTGACCGTGTTGGTCGGGTCAAACCTTTATATATTGGCATGACGCTTTATGTGATAGCTTCTGTCGTTTGTGCCAGCACCAACAATGAGTTGGTCTTATTTGTTGGGCGAACGCTACAAGCTTTGGGCGCTTGTGTTGGGGCGGTGGTCACGCGAGCGGCGATTCGCGACCGTTTAACGGCAAAGCAAACCGCCAAAGCCTTTTCCATTATGATTTTGGTGATGGGGCTTGCCCCAATTTTAGCACCATCGCTTGGGGCGCTGTTTTTAACGTTTGTTAGCTGGCATGCTATTTTTTGGTTTTTAGCGGCGTTTGGGGTGTTAAATTTAATCCTAACGAAATTGTTTTTCTTTGAAACGCTCACCGAGGAAAATCGCAACAAGCGACCTGCCTCCCAAGTGCTGCGCCAATATTGGGAACTGTTACAAGACCAACGCTTTAATCTACCTGCCATTGGTGGGGGGTTATTAATGGGCTCGATGTTCGTTTATATCAGCGCCGCCTCTGAGCTGATTATGGACAATTATGGCGTCAGTGCCACCCACTTTAGCTGGATTTTTGGTGCCAATGCGGCAGGGTTTGTGGCGCTTACCCAATTAAATCAGTGGTTGACCAATCATTATCGCTTGCTAAGCTTACTTCGTTTTGGGGCACTGGTTCAAGTGATAGCAGCGGCAGGATTGTTTGTGCTTGGACTGCTGTTTGGTACAGAAGCTTGGTTGCCGCTGGTGCTCCTTTGTATTTTCTTTTGTATCTCAGCGCTTGGCTTAACTCAACCCAATGCTGGCGCTATTGCTTTGGCATTTCAAAAGCATCGTGCCGGCATGGCAAGCGCCCTTCAAGGCTCGCTGATGTTTTCTGTAGGCATCTTTGGTGGTCTGCTTTTAAACCTATTTCCGGTCAATCCGGTACTCAAACTTGGGGTCACCATGTTTGTCTTAATGGCGATCGGCTGCTTTTTAGTTTGGCGGATTGACCCAAATCTTGACTTAGAAAACGCTGACTAACAATAACGGCCATCAAAAAGCCAATTATTGATTAACGATAATTGGCTTTTTATTGAGCGGTTAAAACATAACTATAGCTAGATTTTAGTTCAACCCTTTACGAATATTTACCTGTTTTTTATGTAAAAACAAGGCTTATTTATTGCTTTTGGGAAGTGACTTAAGTATTATAAGATGTAATATTGTGTAATAATTATGCAATAAAGATAAAGAAATTTTCCCATTAGGTATATCTATTGTAAATTGATACGCTTATTATTACTTTTATTCCTCAAAACAGCGCGTACTCGATCGGCAAACCAAGTAACTCATTATCAATGCATGGCTCATCCTCATCATTTACTAGGAATTAAAGGTTCACTGATCATACGTTGCTAATTTCTTAATTTATAATGATTGCTATTATCATAAAAAGTCATAAGCCAATAACATTTTTAATGCTTAATAATTAAGCAGTTATCAGAAAAATGCTCTTGAATTATGATTTATCTTTAACGGGTTTGACGATTTATTGACCGCCCAATTTTCTCTTGATTGAAACAAGGACGTCCGTTATGGCAGCCCCATCACGATCTAATTTACCCATAGCAAAAAGCCGGTATACGGCAATTGTTGTCTCTGTTGTGGTGTTCTTATTGCTCACCTCCGGCGTTTTGGTGACCAGTATTTATAACTCACTCAAAATTCGCGACCTTCGCGCCGGAACGTTGTTAAGTTCTAACTTGCGAAGTGATATTCCAACGCTGACCAAAGAAATTTATTTGCTCAACAGTATGCGCGCTCGTGAAGATGCGCCGGCTGAGGTGGAAGCACAAAAAAGCAAGGTCAGCGAGATGACCAAAACGGTCGATGCTGAAATCGATATTCTGGAAAAAGGCGGCGATGTTGATATTCGCGGCGATCAAGTGCCGTACATTCCGGTCAGTCAAGACGACCAAAAAGAGTTTGTCAACAAAACCGTTGCCCTTTGGAAAAACTATCAAGGTAATGCCAACTTCTTTTTAGCCGACCCCAAAGCGCTCACTAATGCGGAGCTTGAGCAGCAATTTGGTACCCCAACCAATGAAATTTATGACAATGCCTCAGGACTTGCCAACAGTTTAAACGCTGAAAACGGCAATCGCGCAGAATTCTTGCGTAACTTGCAGATTTTCGGGATTTCCTTTGCGATTTTATACTTCATCATTTTCGTATCGTACTTTGTTCGCCGTTTGAAAAAGTCGGATGAAGAGTTGATGGTGGCGCGCCGTGAAACGCAAGAAATTATGGAAACGGTAAATACAGGACTGTTTCTTTTAGATAAAGATTTAAACATTGGTCAGCAGCACTCAAAAGCGTTAACTAAAATCATGGGCTCAGAGCAGCTTGCAGGGCAAAACTTTGCCAGTGTGCTTCGCGGTCGAATTTCTGATAAAGACTTGAGCACCACCCGCCAATTTATTGAACAGCTTTATAACCCACGGGTAAAAGAGCGTTTGGTGGATTCATTGAACCCGCTTAATAAAGTGATGCTTCATGACACCTCTAATGACCAAAATGCCAGCAATCGCTTTTTGGACTTTAAGTTTTCGCGAGTTTATGAAGACAAAGACATCGCGCGAATTTTGGTCAACGTGAATGACGTCTCCGACGCCGTTTATTTAGAACAGCGCCTTGAAAAAGAACGCGCGCAAAACGACATGCAGATTGAGATGCTCACCACCATCTTGAACGTCAATCCGGTGATGATTAACGAGTTTATTGGCAATACCCAATCGCGTATTGATAAGATGAACAATATCTTAAAAAATCCTGGCAGCTCGCAATATGAGCTTGAAAGTAAGTTGAATGCCATTTACCGCGAAATGCACAGCTTAAAAGGTGAGGCGTCTGCACTCAAACTGCACAGCTTTACCAAAATTGCTTCAGAAGCTGAGGACAAACTTGCCGCGCTACAAAACAAAGGTAAGCTTGCCGGAAACGATTTCTTGGCACTGACGGTTCATTTGGATGAATTGCTCACCTTATCTAATACCATCATTAAACTTGGGGCGCGAATCAACCAAAACGCGGCGCCGCAAAAGACTGCTCATGATGGCTCAGGATTTGACATTGCAAGCGCGCCGAAAACCCCTTTAGCGGTTCAAGCGCTCACTTATTATCAAGATTTTGCCAAACAAATTGCTGCCCGTCAAAATAAGCAAGTTGAGCTGCAATCAAAGACGCTGAATAAAGTAGTGATTCCTGAGTCGCTAAGCCCCGTGGTTAAAGAAATTACCATTCAGCTATTAAGAAATGCTATTGTTCATGGCATTGAGACCCCTAACGAGCGTATTGCCGCAGGCAAACCTGAAGTCGGTCAAATTGACGTTGAAGTGAAAAAAGAAGATAATCAAGTGACCGTTACTTTGCAAGACGATGGTCGCGGTATTGATTACGACAATATCCGCAGCCGTCTTGTGCAATTGGGCAAGTTTACGACGGAAGCGGCGCAGAAACTTGAGCGCAACGAGTTACTCAGCCAGCTTTTCTCATCAGGGTTTAGTACCAAAGAAGGTTCGGATGAAGATGGTGGTCGCGGCGTTGGTTTGGATATTATCAAAGCTCACGTTCAAGAACTTGGCGGCAAGCTCAATGTGAATAGCGAGCTTGGCAGAATGACGCGCTTTATCATCACTTTACCTAATTCTTAATTTAAGGATAACAAACCACCATGCATAAACTAATGATTGTTGATGACTCCAATATCATTCGTAACCGCATTCAGCGGGCTTATGATTCAGGGCAATTTATGCTTGTAGCGACCGCAACGAGCGGGGTTAGTGCGTTAGAAAAATTCAAAACCCATCGCCCTGATGTGATCACTATGGATTTGACCATGCCAGAAATGGATGGTCTTGAATGTATTGAAAAAATTATCGCCTTAGATCCTGAAGTTCGTATTTTGGTTGTGTCAGCGCTGTCTGATAAAGCAACAGGGATTGAAGCACTCTCGCTTGGCGCCAGTGGCTTTTTATGTAAGCCGTTTTCAGAAGAAGATCTGGTCGAAGCCCTTTATGAATTGGTTCAAGACTAAGTCGTCACAACATCAGTAGGGATATTATGAAAGAACAAAAATTACAAATATTTTTGGACATCATTAGCAATTATTTTGGTCTTTTTGGTCAAGATGATCTGTTGGTCGATACACCATATTTATTAGAAAATAAACAGCCGCAAGTTCATGATTATACAGGTGTTATCGGGATTTCAGGAGCACAAAAAGGGGTGGTTTATTTTACGGCAACGACCCCGTTGCTGGCTTGCATTTTAGACAGCATGGGCGAGTCGGATAAGGGCGAGGAAAATTTAATTGATTTGGCAGGCGAGGTCGCCAATACCATTTCAGGAAATGCCCGAAAAGAATTTGGTCCCATGTTTCATATCTCCGTCCCTTTTGTCTTTAAAGGGGCGCCGCAAAGCATCATTTTACCTAAAAGTGAGCGCTCATTTATTATTCCCGTCGCTTGGCAAGATCAAGTGGGCGAGATAGTGGTGTGCTTACAGGACTAAGCTTAAGCCTTAGCAACAGGGTAGAACAACCATAGTTAGTGTTAAAAAGAGAGTAAGTATGATCCAAGTAGAAAAGTTAGAGGTATTTTTAAGCTCAATCAGCGACTTTTTTGCTCAAATTGATGACACACCCGTTGCGATTGATACCCCTTATTTGCACAGCAATAAAAACTTGGTGGGTTTTGATTATAGTGGCATTATTAAAATCTCAGGACCGCTTGAAGGCTATGTTTATGTCAGCGCCCCGACCATGATGCTGCGAGAAGTCTTAAGCGTCATGGGCGAGTCAGACAATTCTTTAAGTATGATGAAAGACTTGCTTGGCGAGATGGCAAATACCATCTCGGGCAACGCTCGAACGGAATTTGGTCCTAATTTCATCATTGCGCCCCCAAAAATCGTTGATGGCGCCCCAAGCCATACGCTGTTTCCTAAGGATCGGCAAAGTTATATCACGCCAATTTTGTGGCGTGGTTATCAGGCCGTGATTGGCATTTGTGTAAATTAAAAAATAATCTCATCAGAAGGATAAAAAGCGGCTCATTGTCGCTTTTTATTGCTGAAATTCGCCCTTAAATTTTTTCATATTGGCAATTAAACAAATTACTGTATTGCTTGATCAATTATGCTAAAATACAGCCCAATTATTTTTTTATTAAAAATAATGACTTAACTTTCAACCAATGACACACACGTTACGGCAAAAACGTGCTGGGTGTTTGCTCACTTGATTAATTTGTCTGCCAAACTTATCCATAGTTAAGACAAATGCGTGTGAGCAAATCGGCAGGTTTTGTGACGTGGAGGCATAACCCAACCATTAGGACAGTTTTATGGCAAATCAAAATCCAACTCAAGTTTCAATGCGCGATTTATTGCAAGCAGGCGCTCACTTTGGTCACCAAACGCGTTTTTGGAACCCAAAAATGGGACCTTACATTTTTGGCGCTCGCAACAAAATTCACATCATCAACCTTGAGCACACGGTAAAAGCGTTTAACGAAGCGCTTAACTACGTCAACAACTTAGCGGCTAAGAAAAACAAAGTGCTTTTCGTGGGTACGAAACGTGCTGCAAGTGGCATCATTGCTGAACAAGCAGCCCGTGCTGGCATGCCGTATGTTGACCATCGCTGGCTTGGTGGTATGCTGACCAACTGGAAAACTCTTCGCCAGTCAATCAACCGTTTAAAAGAGCTTGAAAAACAAGCAGAAGACGGTACTTTTGCTAAGCTTACCAAACGTGAAGCGCTAGAGCGTACCCGCGATATGGAAAAACTTGAGCGCTCGCTTGGCGGTATCAAGGACATGGGCGGTCTTCCTGATGCAATCTTTGTGGTTGACGTGGATCACGAAGCCATTGCTATTAAAGAAGCCAAAAACTTAGGCATTCCTGTGATCGGAATCGTTGATACCAACTCAAACCCAGACAACGTTGATTACGTTATTCCTGCAAATGATGACGCTATCCGCGCCGTAAGCTTGTACGTGACTGCCGTTGCTGACGCCATCATCGCCGGAAAAGAGTACGCGCAAACTCAAGCCAGTGGCAATGCCGATCAAGCTCAAAACGATGATGCGGCTACTGAACAAGTCGCTGATGCTCCAGCTGCAGAACAAGCTGAGTCGTAATTTATTAAGCTATATTTAAGCGCTTCTTCAATTCAAAGGCGCTTGTCATAGCAACTTTTAGGCATGATGTAGTGATACTCGTCATGCCTTCTTGTTGATTAACCCTTTTAATCATCACAATTTTGACATTGAGGTAATTTTTATGGCACAAGTAACCGCCAAAATGGTAAAAGAGCTTCGCGACCGCACCGGTCTTGGCATGATGGAATGTAAAAAAGCCCTAGAAGAATCAAACGGTGATGTCGAAGTTGCCATTGACAACCTTCGTAAATCAGGTCAAGCCAAAGCCGCCAAAAAAGCCGGCAACATCGCCGCTGATGGCGCGATCATCATCGCTCAAAACGGCAACAAAGCCGTTTTGGTTGAAGTGAACTGCCAAACTGATTTTGTGGCAAAAGATGATAACTTTACCACGTTTGCTGAAAAAGTCGCCAACCTTGCTCTAGAAAATGGCACAACTGATGTGGCTAAAATCGCTGAACTTCCTTACGGTGATGGTCAAACGGTTGAAGAAGCTCGCGTGGCTTTGGTTCAAAAAATTGGTGAAAACATTCAAGTTCGCCGCGTTGAAACCATCGAAGGTGACAACCTAGCATCTTACCGTCATGGTTTGCGTATTGGTGTGGTTGTTTCTTACGAAGGTGGCAGCGCTGAAACTGGCAAAAACCTTGCCATGCACATTGCAGCGTTTAACCCTGTAGCGGTTGATGACAACGACGTTGCTGCTGACGTGTTGGCTCGTGAAAAAGACATCATCGAAGCCAAAGCTCGTGAGTCTGGTAAGCCTGACAACATCGTTGAAAAAATGATCGAAGGCGGTCTGCGTAAGTACCTTGATGAAGTTACTTTGCTTCGTCAGCCTTACGTTATGGACAATGACAAAAAAGTTGGCGATGTCCTAAAAGCTGAAGGCGTAAAAGTTCTTAGCTTTAAGCGTCTTGAAGTTGGCGAAGGCATCGAGAAAAAGCAAGAAGACTTTGCGGCTGAAGTTGCGGCTGCTCAAGCTTCTGCGGGTCAATAAGCATTTTGTTAAAATATCAATGCCAATTGCCAAAAAAGCCCGTTTAATAACGGGCTTTTTTATGCTTTAGTTAACATTAATTTTTGCTGAGTATTTAAAAAGGCAGCCAAATTAGCCAAGAACTTAGCAATTAACGCAGTGCTTGCAGCGCTGAATTGGCATAGCTTGCGCTGTTGCTGCTGGTCGCATAACTGACCGGTTGAGCGCTGACGTTGCTGGTGCTAAAGCGGCTGTTATTGGCAAAGAGTCCGGCGTCATTTTTATAAATGGTGTGATAGCGATTCATCACCCGCTGAACGTAGTTGCGTGTTTCTTTAAACGGTGGGATGCCGCCGTATTTCATCACGTTGCCTTCACCGGCGTTATAGCCGGCGACCGCAAATTCAACCTTGTTATTAAATTTGCGCAAAAGCCAAGCCAAATACTTAGCCGAGCCTTCGATATTTTCGGCAGGATTCCAAGGGTTGTTTACCGAAAAGCGGCGCGCGGTTGCCGGCATCAACTGCATCAAGCCTTGAGCGCCAACAGGGGAGCGGGCGTTTGGATTAAAGGCAGATTCGGTGTGCATCATGGCTTTTAATAGCGCAGGGTCAACGCCGTGACGCGCGGCTGAGGCAACGATATAAGCATCATAAGTGCTGCGGCTGCCAGAGCTGGTTGATGGGGTGTAAGTGGGGTTGTAATTGCTGGAAAACGTTGCTTGTTGGGCAATGGGGTCTTTATAGTGGGTGACTTTAACTTGTTTGGTAAATTTATTAAAATTGCCACTGGGGTTGACATTTGTTAATAAAACTTGACCGCCCTTATCTTTATAAATATACATATTCGCAGCTTGGGAACTTGTGGCAGCGGTCGCTAAAATGATACCGCTGGTCAAGGCGGATAGAAAAGCTCGGCGGAAAAAAGAAGTCACAGTTATCATAAGATATCACTTTTTATCAAATTATTGCCCTGAAAAGATACAGACCGCCAGCGGCAGTTTTGGGCATAAATTAACAGTTCTCGTTATTAAGATTGAACGACATTAATCACGAAACGTCATTGCAAAAGATACAAAAGATAATAGTCGCTTACTATATCATAAAAAAAATGCTTTCCCCATCAGAAAGCAAAGTTTTCGCAAAAGTTTTGTTAAAAATATGAGTGAAATCAAATTGCTATATTATTGCGCTTTTGCCTGATGGTTATGGTCAATAAAAAATGCGCGGTTAACAATGAACGAGAGAAATTGGTTTTATTCATCTTTAGGCAGATTTATTTCATCAAAAAAAATTGATAAATAAAAAATAGGCAAAAAAAAACCAGTTAAATTTGAAAAGCGCTAATAAAAATGGGAACCCAAACGGCAGTTAATAAGCCATTAACGGCAAGACCGAAGGCCGCATAGCGACCGGCAGTGGGGCTCATTTGCCAAGCTTCGACCGTTCCAAAGGCGTGAGCGGCAAGCCCTAATGCCAAGCCTTTGGCGCGGTCATCAGAGATATTACGGAACAAAATTCGAGCGCAAACCGCGCCCATAAATCCTGAAATCACAATAATCAAGTTGGCAAGGGCGAGCGGCGCTTTGATAAGACTTGCCACGCTAAGTCCAATTGGCGTTGTTACCGAGCGGGTGGCAAATGCCAATATACTGTCATGGCTTAGCGAAAATAAATAAGCAAGTCCCATAGGAAACAGCGCGCCAATCACGCTTGCAAGAACCACAATCACGATAAGGCGCTTAACCGGCAAGCCTTGAAAGTTCATGGCGGCAAGGGGCAGCGCCAAAAGTACGGTGACATAGCCCAAAAGCCGGTCAAAAACAGGCTTGGCAACGGCGTAATAGTCGTTGTAGTCCCAGCGCAGCAAAAATAAAAAGCTGACCACCAAAACGAGCGCAATGACGACCATCGGTAGAAATTTGAATCTTTTTGCTAAAAGTCGCGCTAGGATGTG
Organism: Psychrobacter sp. GTC18467; assembly: GCF_055397455.1. Classification (NCBI taxonomy): domain Bacteria; kingdom Pseudomonadati; phylum Pseudomonadota; class Gammaproteobacteria; order Moraxellales; family Moraxellaceae; genus Psychrobacter; species Psychrobacter sp. GTC18467. Next base: position 929,807 of record NZ_AP038920.1, on the reverse strand, counting down.
CGCAATTAAGGTCAATAAAACGGCAAAAAAAGTGGCTATAAAAACATTATCAAACATGATTAGCGCGCTTTGTCATCAGAAGTGGTTAACGGCAATTGAGAAGGCGTAGGGTCAGGCATGCTGTCCAAATCCGGCGTTTTGGCAAGCCAACGATTGGCAAGGATTGCAAGTCCCCAAAGTGGCAGTAAAGTGCTGATGGTCATGGTCAGTAGCGCCCCAACCAGCTCATCACCCAAGCCAAACAGCAAAATTCCTGCCCCTGCCGACACCGGTAAAAAAGCCAATCCGCTGTCGACCAACAACAAATTACTGGCTTTGGTGAGCCAACTGGGCAGCCCTTTGACAAATCGCCAAGTGATGACGATTAAAAACATCACCACCAACCCTACCACATTGGCAGCAGTGGCAATGCCAAGATAACTGCAAACAATAACTGCCGTTTCGCGAACCACGATAACCATCGCAAGCGTGATGACGATTGCAAGCCACAAAGGCAAATTTGAACAGTAAGCAGGCTTCATCTATCGTCCTTGCTGATAAGGCGTAAAGGGTGTGATTGACACCCTAAATTTGCAGGTTATTTTTGAGGGTCACTTGGCATCTGCTCGTCAAGGTTTTGGCTGCCTGCGATAATTTCTTGCTCAAATGGCTCAAGCACGGGCATTAGCAGCGTGGCTTGCGCTTCTGGCAGCACCTCAAGGGGCGACAGTCCTGCTTGACCGAGTAATTGTTTAAGCTTATCGCTTGGCAGGCGAATTTGTAGGCATTCATGACCGCTGTCATCATAGCTTTCATTTTGAATCACGCCAAGCTCATAAAGGGCATTTTTCAGCTGACCGGCATGATACGGCAAAGTTAAATCAAACGTGGTCAGCGTTCCGGTTAATAACTGCTGAACCGCAAGCGATAACTGCTCAATGCCTAAGTTTTGTTGCGCTGACACATAAACGCGGTTAGGAACACCTTCTGAGGCGTAGCCAATGTGCGCAGGCTCGCCGCTCAAATCAATCTTGTTAAAGACGTTAAGCACCGGAACGCTATTGTTAATTTGCGCCAAAACCTCTTTTACTGCGGCAATTTGTTCGTGCATGTCCTCGCTTGCCGAATCAATCACGTGCAGCAATAAATCCGCCTCAAGCGTTTCCTCAAGAGTGGCGTGAAACGACTCGACCAACTCATGCGGCAAATGACGAACAAAACCGACCGTATCGACCAGCACCACCCGACCAACGCCTTGCCAATCCAAGCGGCGCAGCGTTGGGTCAAGGGTGGCAAATAACTGGTCGGCAGCGTAAATATTTTCATCGACCAAGCGGTTAAACAAGGTTGATTTGCCCGCGTTGGTATATCCCACCAAAGAGATGGTCGGAACGTCGGATTTTTGCCGTTGAGCGCGACCTTGGGCGCGGGTTTGTTTGACTTTGGCAAGTTTGGCTTTTAATTGGCTGACGCGAACTTGCAGTAATCGGCGGTCGGTTTCAAGCTGAGTTTCCCCCGGACCGCGAAGTCCAATACCGCCTTTTTGCCGCTCCAAATGCGTCCAGCCGCGAACCAATCGTGTGGATAAATGATTTAACTGGGCAAGCTCGACCTGAAGTTTACCTTCATACGTTCGCGCGCGCTGAGCAAAAATGTCCAAAATCAGTCCCGTTCTATCAAGGACGCGGCATTGAACCAAGCGCTCAAGGTTACGCTCTTGCGAGGGCGATAAGCTGTGGTTAAAAATAACGATGTCGGCATCAAACTGCCGAACCAACTCCGCAATTTCTTCAGCTTTTCCTGCGCCCACAAAATATTTGGCATCAGGTTTCAGCCGTGAGCCACCAACGAGTGCCAACCGTTCTGCTCCTGCCGAATCCACAAGCAATTCAAACTCGTTTAAATCATCGGGGTCTTGCAGTTGCCGAATGTCCAAATGCACCAAAATCGCGCGCTCGCCGCCTTCATGCCGTTCAAAATATTCCAAAAAAGTCACCTGTGATTTAAAAATTTGATACTGCTAATATAAGGGCGAAACTAAGATAATAAAAGACTTTGGTAAAATTACGCCCAAACGGTTGGTTGCCAAAAGCCATTTTACAATCATAATAGAGCATGGTCGCTATCAGCGGCTATTTTAACCGTTTGGCTTCTATCGCGAACAAATGATTTCACCGCTTTAGAATTTTGCTATACTGATTTGCAATTTTGATAAAAGTCATAACAATGAACGTTAAGGACAGCTTATGAGCCTGCCGAAGTCTATTGACGCTATCCGGCGACAACTTGGTCGCGGCAAACAAATTGCCGGCATGACCACCACCATTGCAGGCGGCATTCGCGCTGCCAAAAAAATCGGCGCGTTTCAAGCGCCGCCGCGAGAGCAGTTGCCGCGTTATATCCAAACCTTTTGTAAAAAAATGGCAAGCTCCTTTGGCGTGAAAGTCGTCCAAGTCGAGCGGGTGCCGCAATATCACGGGCTTTGGGTATCCAATCACGTGTCGTGGATGGACATTCCGGTGGTCGGAACGGTCAGCCCCGCGTTTTTCTTATCTAAAGCTGAGATTGGCGAGTGGCCAATTTTTGGTAAGCTTGCCAAAGCTGGCGGAACGCTATTTATTGAGCGCGGTTCAGGCGATGCAGGCTCGGTTGCCAATCAAATCACCAGCTTTTTAAAAGACGGCTTTTCGGTCATTTTCTTTCCAGAAGCCACCACCACCAATGGTAAAAAAATCAAGCGCATTCACGGAACGCTCTTGCAATCCGCCATTGATGCCGGCGTTCCTATTCAGCCGCTGGTCATTGCTTATGTGAATAATGATGGCACTTTAAGTGAGGCGCTGCCTTATTTTGGTAAGCTTACCATGAAACAAAGCATCAAGCGCGTCCTTGATAGCCGTGACGTTTGCGCTTACGTGTTGCCGCTTGAATCTATCAATCCTGAGGGTAAAACCAAAAGTGAGCTGACCAATTTGCTGCAAAAACGAATGCAAGAGGGTCTTGCTGATTTGCATTCACGGGTGTTAAGCGATGTCGGGCTTGAGTTGCTAGAAAAATAGCCTTTTAAAACTTACGCTTTAAAAAATCTTGAATCAGCGTTTGAGCAAATCAAACGCTGATTTTTTATTTGCTAGAACAACGATGCCAAATCAGTTGCCGTTATGGGGAGGGATTGGGGATTTTTTGATGAACGCGGTCAATCGCCGCAATGACCTCATCGCTCAGGGTTAAATTAATGCTGTCAATGTTACTTTTTAGCTGTGAAAGCGTGGTGGCGCCAATGATGTTGCTGGTCACAAACGGTTTTGAGTTCACAAAAGCCAGCGCCATTTGCGCCATGTCCAAATCAAAATCTTGGGCGATTTTGGCATAGGCTTGGGTTGCGCGTTTGGCTTCCTCATTAATATAACGGTCGTAGCGGTCATAAAGGGTAAGGCGCGCGCCTGTTGGGCGTTTATTTCCTAAATATTTTCCAGACAACACCCCAAAACCAAGCGGCGAGTAGGCAAGCAGCCCGATATTTTCGCGGTGCGAGATTTCCGCAAGACCAACTTCATAAAGCCGGTTCAATAAGCTGTACGGATTTTGAATGGTGATGGGCGCAATTAAATGATGCTTTTCAGCTTCCCAAAGATAGCGCATGACGCCCCAAGGCGTGTCGTTGGATAAGCCATAAGCGCGAATGCGACCTTGCTTGATTTCATCATTAAGCGCCGAAATCGTCTCCAAAAATGGCGTTAAGTCGCTTAAATCTTGAGCGCTCATTGCCTCATCATAGCCGCGACGACCAAAAAAATTGCTTTGCCGCTCCGGCCAATGCAGCTGATAAATATCAATATAATCGGTTTGCAGCCGTTTTAAATTGTCATCAATAGCCGATTTGATGTGGGCTTTATTAAACCTTGTTTGACCACCGCGCAAAAACGACATCGGCGATATTTTACTGGCAATGACCACCTCATCACGGCGACCGGTTTTGGCAAGCCAGTTTCCCAAAAAGCGCTCGGTCGTGCCTTGCTTGTCTTTGTCCGGCGGCGAGGGGTACATCTCTGCCGTATCCCAAAAGTTGACCCCCAAATCTAGCGCCAAATCCATCTGAGCGTGGGCGTCCTTTTCGGTATTTTGCTGACCCCAAGTCATCGTTCCCAAGCAAATTTTGGAAACTCTGGTATTTAATTGCGGCAAAACTTCATATTTCATAAGTTATCCTTGTTTTTTATTATTTTGGTTAGCCCGTAACTTTACATCAGCTGAATGCCCGTTGTTCCTGCCGGTGTTACTTTAAAAATACTGACTTTAAATAACACCGATTGACCGGCTAGCGGATGATTAAAATCAACTTCGATTTCATCATCGCTGACGTCGCTAATGACACCCGCCAAGGTATTTTTGCCTTTATCTTCAAATTCAATCATCATGCCAACCTCAGGATTTGCCGCAATTAACGCAAATTGCGCTCGGATAAACTGCTGAACGTTGTCCGGATTCCACTCGCCAAACGCTTGCTCAGGGGTCAACAGCGCCGTTCGCGTATCACCGGCGCGAAGGTTGTTGAGCACCTGCTCAAACCCTGATAACAAGCTGCCATCACCCATGGTCAGGCTCACAGGCTCGGGGCGCTGAAAGGTCGAGTCAATCACCGTACCATTTTCAAGCGCCACCTCAAAATGCAGCAGCACTTGGCTGCCGTGCTCGATTCGGATGTCCTCATTGGGGGTAATAAAGTCAGTTGGGGTCATAGTCAGGCCCTTGTTTAAGAAAATAAAAGCGCTTAGCCGAAATCACTTTGCGGCTGCGCTGACTGCTTTATGATAAGCCAATTACCTGACTCTGTAAGCGCTTGTGCCGTAAAAACATGTAACAAAAAATCCTAAAATCACGGTATCATAGGCTGATTTTTGTCAATAAATTGCAAAACCGCTCAAGGCGTAACCATGACCCAAAAGTCTCAAGCTTTAAAGCCCCCCAAAACCCGCCAACAAGGTCAAATCATCCGCTTTAATGATGACAAAGGCTTTGGCTTTATCAAGGCTCAAGGCAGCCACCGCGATGATGAGCTGTTTTTTCATATCAGTGAATTTAAAGCGCCGCGCCGACCAACAGTTGGTGACGAGGTAGTTTTTGCGACCAAAACCGATAACCAAGGTCGGCTGCAAGCTTGTGAGGTTCAAGAGCTTGGCTTTGTCCAACAAAAAATGGCGCAAAAAAACGCCCAAATCCGCCGCCGCAATCAGCAAAAAAGTCAGCAAGCAGAGTTTGAAGCCGGTCAAAAAAAGCGGCTGTTTTTAGGCGTAGCGTTTTATGGCGTACTGTTATTGCTTGCGGTGATGGCAAAGCTGCCTTGGGTTTTGGTGGGCTGGTATATTGTGATTGGCGTGATGACGTATTTCAGTTATGCCAAAGATAAACAGGCAGCGCAAAGCGGCGCTTGGCGAACGTCTGAATCCACGCTGCACTTATTAAGTGCAATTGGTGGCTGGGTTGGGGCAATGGTGGCGCAAACTTATTTGCGGCATAAATCACAAAAGGCGGAGTTTCGTCTAGTTTATTATTTTACCGTGGTGCTAAATTTGGCGCTGCTGCTCGCTGTATTAACCTTTTACGATGGTCAAAATATTACGTTAAGTGGTCTTTTTTAACCGTTTAGCTTTGAATAAATCAAATTATCGTTGCCAAAATATCTTGATAAAGCGCGGCATCTGAACTTGAAAAACAGCAAAAAATAACCTTATTTATCGAAATGTCTTGTTTTTGCTCAATACTATATTTTAAAAATTCTTGAACGGTATCAATAGCAATCTGTGCCGCTTTATCTTTTGGAAAACCATAAACGCCGGTGCTAATGGCAGAAAATGCAATGCTTTGTAGGTTGTTTTGGGCAGCAAGCTTAAGCGAGCGCCGGTAGCAGCTTGCCAACAGCTCAGGCTCGTTTTGATTGCCGCCATGCCAAACAGGTCCTACGGTATGAATCACAAAGCGGCTTGGCAAATTAAAAGCAGGGCTTATTTTGGCATCGCCTGTTTTGCAACCATTTAACGTCCGGCAGTACTCGACAAGCTTGCGACCGGCAGCGCGGTGAATCGCGCCATCAACGCCGCCGCCACCAAGCAAGCTTGAATTGGCAGCGTTAACGATGGCATCAACGTAAAGTTTGGTGATGTCGGCTTGAACGACAGCAAGGGTAAATTGCTGCTCATTTCCTAAACTGTCCTTTAGCGTTAAGCACGTTTCAAAATCAGTCGTCATCACAAACTCCTTTTGCGCATCAGTTTTTAAATTAATTTCCCGCTTTACGTTTGCCTTCTAAAAATAACATGTCAATCACGATAAGGGCAACGCCAACACAAATCCCCATATCAGCGATATTAAATACCGGATAATGCCAAACGTCTTTATAATGAACGTGAATAAAATCAATGACATGACCGTGAAGTAAGCGGTCGATTAAGTTGCCAACTGCGCCGCCTAGCATCATCGCAAGCCCCAAAGACAGCAATCGCGCCTGCTTTGGGACTCTTGGCAGATAAGCGCTTAAAAATAGCGCCATCAAAAGCGCAAGCCCTGCAAAAAACCACTTTTGCCAACCGCCGGCGTCCGCTAAAAAGCTAAACGCCGCGCCGTAGTTATAAGCAAGCGTCCAATTTAAAACCGGCTCAATCACCGCCACCGGTTCATGAAAGGTAAGCTTGGTTTCGGCAAGCCATTTGGTGGCTTGGTCGATAATCAGCACAAGCAGAGCCACGCCATACCACATTAATGCCGCGCGACCGTTTGCCACCAGCTTTGAGGGTCGATTTAACTGACTTTTTAGCGTGGTTGAGTTGCCGCTAGTCACGTGAGCTGCCTTTGGGGTTTCGGTTTTAACCGTTGGCGCTGACGAGGTGTCGGTCGTGACCACCTCATCATTGCTCGGTCGCGGCGAATTTGGATTAGGCATAATGGCGTTCCTCACCTGACCCTGCCACGTTGGTCACGCAGCGAGCGCAAAGCTGCGGGTGGCTGTTATCGGTGCCGATGTCCTCGCGGATATGCCAACAGCGAACGCATTTGTCGCCATTTGCCGCGCTGATGTCAATGATTAAGTCATTTTCTTCATCGGCTGATTTTTTTGCTGCTAAATTGCTTTCGCTCATCGGCTTTAATGTCGCGCCACTGGTGATCAGCACAAAGCGCAGCTCTTCGCCCAATTTGGCAAGGCTATCAAACATTTGACCATCAGCAAAAAGGGTGGCGTTTGCTGAAAGGTTCGCGTTAATGAGCTTATTTTCGCGCGCCGTTTCGATGTGTTTATTGACCAATTCTTTAGCTCGCAGGATATATTGCCAATCCTCACTGCTGATTTCATTTAAGTTAAATTCTGGGAATTCGTACCATTCTTGAGTAAACACGTAGCCGTCCGTGCCTTTGAGCACTTCCCAAGCTTCTTGCGCGGTAAAAGTTAAAATTGGCGCAATCCAGCGAATCAGTGCTTGAGCGATATGATAAATCGCCGTTTGTGCCGATCTACGCGGGTTGCCGTTGGTTTGCGTCGTGTATTGACGGTCTTTGATGATGTCTAAATAAAAGCCGCCCAAATCCTGTGAGCAAAATGAGGTGACTTGCTGAGTGACTTGGTGGAAATCCATCGCGTCATAAGCGGCAATGATGTCGTTTTGAACGTCACTTGCGCGCTTTAAGATAAATTTATCAAGGCTGATTAATTTATCCATCGGAACGCTATCAGCACTTGGGTCAAAGTCATCGGTGTTGGCAAGTAAAAAGCGCAAGGTGTTGCGGATTCGGCGATACATGTCAATCGCCCCTTTAAATGCTGATTTGCCGGCGCTCATCTCATAGCGGTAGTCGCTTGAGGCAATCCAAAGACGCAGCATATCTGCGCCGGTTTTGTTAATTTCATCTTGTGGGGTGATGATATTGCCAAGCGATTTGCTCATTTTGCGACCGTTTTCATCGACCACAAAGCCGTGAGTCAGCACCTGCTTAAATGGTGGTCGCTCGTACATGGCTTCCGAGGTTAACAAGGAAGTTTGAAACCAGCCGCGATGTTGGTCAGAGCCTTCCAAATACATATCGGCAGGATTGGTCAGCTCACCCCGCTGCTCAAGAACGGCAAAATGGGTCGTCCCTGAGTCAAACCAAACGTCCAAAGTGTCGGTGGCTTTGTCATAATCCGCCGCCTCACTTCCCAAAAAGTCCTCACAACTGGCATCAAACCAAGCTTCAACGCCGCCTGCCTCAATTTTTTGAGCGGCAACTTCCATGAGTTCCAGCGTTTTTGGATGCAACTCCCCAGTCTCTTTATGAGTGAAAAAGGTGATTGGCACGCCCCAAGTGCGTTGACGCGAAATACACCAATCAGGGCGACCGCTCATCATCGCTTCAATTCGGTTTTGCCCCCAAGCCGGCGTCCAAGTGACTTTTGGAATGTCACTCAGAGCACGCTCACGAAGCCCTTTGGCTTCCATACTGATAAACCACTGCGGCGTTGCCCGAAAGATAATCGGCGATTTGTGACGCCAGCAATGCGGGTAGCTGTGCTCGATACTGGTGTGACTTAATAAATGACCGCTGTCATTAAGCGCTGCAATGATTTTTGGATTGGCTTTATAAATGTGCTCACCGGCAAACACCGCCGCCGATTCTAAATAAACGCCGCTACCGCTGACCGGATTTTCAACCGGTAAATTATATTTTAAGCCAACCAAATAGTCGTCCAAACCATGACCGGGGGCGGTATGAACCAATCCCGTTCCGCTATCGGTGGTCACGTGCTCACCTAAAATCAGCGGAACTTGGCGCTCATTAATAAGTGGATGCTGAGCTTTTAGCCCTTCAAGGTCACGACCGGAAACGGTAGCTTTAATGCCCTGATTGTCAAGTTTTAGCGCCGTTAATGCGGCATCAACCAAATCAGTTGCCAATAATAACTGACCTTTTTCAGTAGCAACGACACTATAATCGTGCTCCGGATGCACCGAAATGGCTTGGTTGGCAGGAAGTGTCCAAGGCGTCGTTGTCCAAATGACCGCTTTGATGTCATCGGCGCCATTAAATATTTCGATATTTTTTGCGTCAACAATATCAAAGCCAACATAAATGGCATCCGATACTTTATCTTGGTATTCAACTTCGGCTTCGGCTAAGGCTGACCCACAATCCAAGCACCAATTGACCGGCTTCATTCCGCGGGTCACGTGACCATTGTCATAGATTTTTGCCAAGGCGCGAACGATGTTTGCCTCTTGGCTAAAATTCATCGTCAAATAAGGGTTATCCCAATCGCCAAACACGCCCAAGCGCTTAAAGTCTGCCATTTGTAGCGCCACTTGGCTTTTGGCGTACTCGCGGCAAAGTCCACGAAACTCGGTTGCCGAGACTTTTTGACCGACTTTGCCAACTTTGGCTTCCACTTTTTGCTCAATCGGCAAACCGTGGCAATCCCAACCGGGAACGTAAGGCGCATCAAAACCAGAAAGCGTTTTTGATTTGACAATGATGTCTTTAAGCACTTTGTTTACCGCGTGACCTAAGTGAATCTGACCGTTAGCGTACGGAGGACCATCATGCAAAATGTATTTTGGCGCGCCGATTCGAGCCTCGCGGATTTTGCCGTAAACGTCGTCCGCCTCCCAAGCTTTGAGCCAATCCGGCTCGCGCTTGGCTAAATTGGCGCGCATGGCAAACGCGGTATCAGCTAAGTTTAAGGTGTCTTTATAGTCGATTTCTTTACAGGCGGTTGTGGTCGAATTTTGAGCGTTTTGGTCAGTCATAAAAGCAGTTCTTTAATCAAATGAGTAAGAGGTAAACAAGAAAAAGCAGGGTCAGGGCAAAGTGAGCATTGGGTGATAAAAATTATCATAAGCCTAAGTATTATATGCCAAATTGCTTAGGGTAAAAAGGGTTACGACCGTTTAATCCGTTAAGGCGCATCGCAGCAAATCAACGGTTTTTTTACGGGAATATGGCAAAACGCTTAACATTTCACCGTTATTATGCTAACTTATTTTAAACTATTTTCAATGATAGCGTCTTTTTGGTTATCAATTTTCAGCCCCAACCGGCTTTTTTTCTATATAATGGCGCTGATTTCAACTCTTGTACGGATGACGGTCAGACGTTCTGTTTGAGGAGCCGTTAGCCTGTTGCGGTGCGTTTATCTCTTACCATTCTAATTCGACAAGCTTAGCTTATCGCAAGTCACAATTTGCGCCTTTTAATTCATTGTTCTTAGCAAAAATGCCTATGACGCATTTTAGGGCATGGACTTATCAAGCGAATTAAGAATGATTGGCTTTTTTTAAGCACGGTTTAAACGCTATCGCCTTTTTTATTTACTTTTCAAAAGCTTTCCCAGTTTGCCGCAAGGAGCAATTTATGAAAATCGGAATCCCAAAAGAAGTCAAAAACAATGAAAACCGCGTTGGTCTGACCCCCGATGGCGTCAGCGCCTTGGTTGATAACGGTCATACGGTGTTGGTCGAAAAAGATGCTGGCATGGGCTCGCAGTTCACCAATGATGATTATAAAAAAGCCGGCGCGACCATTGTTGATAGCAAAGCTAGCGTTTGGGATGTCGAGTTACTCATCAAAGTCAAAGAGCCGCAAGAAGAAGAATATCAGTATTTAAAAGAAGACTTGATTTTATTTACCTATTTGCATTTGGCGGCGGAGCCTGAGCTTGCCAAAGTTTTGGTCAAAAATAAGGTCACCGGCATTGCTTATGAAACGGTTCAGCTCGACAATGGCGCATTGCCGTTATTAACCCCAATGAGTGAGATTGCAGGTCGCATGAGTACCCAAATTGGCGCTCAGTATTTGCAGTCGTTTTATGGTGGTAAAGGCATTTTACTTGGCGGCGTTCCAGGGGTTCAACGCGGTAAAGTGACCATCATTGGCGGCGGCGTTTCAGGAACGGAAGCGGCAAAAATCGCCATTGGGCTTCGCGCCGATGTGACCATTTTGGACTTAAGCTCACAGCGCTTAAAAGAGCTGTCAGAAATGTTTGGCAGCAGCATTCAAACGCTCATGTCCACCAAAGAAAACATCGCCAAAAGCGTAAAAAACAGTGATTTAGTCATCGGTGCGGTATTAATTCCGGGCGCGGCAACGCCAAAGCTTGTGACCGAGGAGATGATTAAATCCATGCAGCCAGGCGGCGTGGTGATTGACATTGCCATCGACCAAGGCGGACTTTTTGAAACCACCGACCGCATCACTACCCATGATGATGCGACCTACACCAAGCACGGCGTTATCCATTATGCCGTTGCCAATATTCCGGGCGCTGTGCCAAGAACATCAACCATGGCGCTGACCAACGTCACCATGCCTTATGTGCTTAATCTTGCTAATAAAGGCGTGAAGCAAGCTTGCCTTGACAATAGCGCCCTTGCTAAGGGCGTCAACACCGCAAAAGGCTTTGTGACTTATAAAGCGGTTGCTGATGAGCTTGAGTTAGACTATCAAGAGTTGCAAAGCCTATTTGGCTAATATTTTTAATTTAAACCACCTCTAAAAAACCGATTGGCAATGCTTAATCGGTTTTTTTTATGGTTAAAATTTATTTAAAATTAACCTAATGAGCTCAGCCAAAGCCGAAGTTTTAGCGACCATTCCGGTTGAATTCCGGTTAAGCCTTGCGTCATTTTGCCGTCTTTTAAAATCACAAACGATGGCGTCACTTGACCTTGCCAATCATTAAAAATCGCGCCGCTTTCATCGTTAATGGTAGTAAAGTGGTAATTGTGCTGCGATAAATAGTTGTCCAACTCTTGATTGCTGCCAGATTTTACCGCAACGGTCACTACCGGATAGTTGCTTGACTGGCTTAAGCGATTGACGGCGGGGGAGGTGGTTCTGCAAACCGGACACCACGTTCCCCAAAAATAAACCAAAACGGGTTTGTCTTGGCTTAATTTTGCCAAATCAACGGTTTGACCTTGATAATCCTTTAAGCTAAGTTCAGGATTGGCGGGCATGACCGGTTGTCGCCACCAATTGACCACGCTATAAATCACAATAAACATTACGCCATAAAGCAACAAGGTTTTAATCGCTGAAAATAGCTTTTGTTTTGGCGATTTGGTAAGGGGCGTGGCAGTGTCGGTCATAACTTATTTTTTAACTTAGTTTTTAATAAAAGGATTTTTAATAAAGTTTAAAGGTTAAAAGCTACTCTAACAAAAAACGGCCGAACTATTAACCTTTTCAGCCGTTTTTAAAAAAAGTCTTATTAAGATAAAGGTTGAGCTAACCGCGTGGGTTTGCTGCTCGGTCTTGCAGCGGCTCGCCGTCACGGACGCTTCCGGAGTTATCAAGGCGCTCGGCTTCGCTCAGTTTACTGGGAGAAACTTTTGATTTTTTCTTCCAACGCAGGCTAAATAAATCATCGCGGCGATCAAGCAAGTTATGAACCGAGCCTTCATGACGAACATGAAGCAGCTTATCTAAATCCAAATCCGAGAAAAACACCATTTCGGTGTTGGGCGTGGTTTCTGCCATGATGGAGTCATGTGGAAACGCAAAATCGGACGGCGAAAAAATAGACGACTGAGCGTATTGAATATCAAGGCTTTCAACTTGCGGTAAGTTACCGACCGAGCCACAAATCATCACGTAGCATTCATTTTCAATAGCGCGGGCTTGGGCGCAGTGGCGAACGCGCAAGTAGCCATTTTGCGTGTCCGTCCAAAATGGCACAAACAAAATGTCCATGTCATCAAGTGCCATGAGGCGGGCAAGCTCAGGAAATTCAACATCATAACAAATCAAAATGCCAATGCGACCGGCGTCGGTGTCAAAGACTTGGACTTTATCACCGCCCTCAATCACCCAAGCGCTGCGCTCATGCGGGGTGATGTGGATTTTGCGCTGCTCCTCAACCGTACCGTCACGGCGGCAAAGGTAGCTGACGTTATACAGCACGTCGTCGTCATCAAGCAGCGGCATCGAGCCGGTAATCACGTTGACGTTATAACTGACCGCCAAATGCGAGATTTCATTTTTAAACCACTCGGTATAGCTTGCCAAAAAACGAATGGCGATATTTTGGTCGGTGGATTCACAAAGCCCCATGAGCGGCGCGTTAAAGAACTCCGGCAGGCAAGCAAAGTCGGAATTGTAATCCGCCATGATATCGACAAAAAACTCAACTTGCTGAAGCAATTCCTCGGGCGACTCAACCTCACGCATTTGCCATTGGATGCCGCCGATGCGAACCTCAGATTTGCGCGTGTTGGGCTTATAATCTTGCGGCTCGTAATAAATATTTGACCATTCAAGCAAAGTGGCAAAGCCTTTTGACTGCGCATCATCGGGCAAATAGCCGGTTAAAATCCTTTTTACAATAAAGCCATTGGACAACTGAAACGACAGCGCATTGTCATGGATTTCGCGCGACTCAACCGCGTCAATGTACTCACCAGGGGTTAAATCTTGGTGATTGTAATAATTGGGGATGCGACCGCCGGCTAAAATTGCCCGAAAGTTCATTTGCCGGCAAAGCTCTTTGCGAGCGTCATAAAGCCGGCGACCCAAGCGATAACCGCGATAATCAGGGTCGATGAGCGCGTCCAAGCCATAAATGGCGTCGCCTTTGGGGTTGTCTTTGATAATTTCGCGGTGACCAATCAAGTCATCATAGGTATGCGGGTTGGAAAATTTGGCATAATCCACGCGCATCGACAGCACAAAGCCAATCATCTGGTCATGGTCAAACAGCGCAATTTGCCCCTCAGGAAAGGCATCAATCAGCGTATGAATGGTCGTTTTTGACCACGCGCCGCCCAAATTGGCATAAACGCGGTCCATTAGAACTTTTAATTGCGGGTAGTCTTTTTTCTTAATTTCAGCAATGGTTAAATGAAAATCATCGATTTTTTCGGTCTTACTCATAGCAATCCTATTTTGGTGCGATTTTAAGGGGCATCAGCGCAACATCTCAGTCATCATAATGCGCCTAGGCTTTTGGCTAAGGTATTGAAAATCATAGCCAATCGGCTTAAGGTTCGTTATAATGACTGAGATTTTAGCACGTTTTATCATACCAAGCCGCTGCCAGATTAACAGGCGACTGGCGTAACCGTTTGCTATGGTTTTGTGATAAGTCATCATTTTTTAGTTGAGTGAATTTCAATATTTTAAAATATGGCTTAAAAATTCTTATTTTAAGCATTTCTAAATCAATCAATTCTTGCGTCGCCTCCCTAAAGGTCAGTCAATCCGTCTCTTACGTTGACGATGATTAAGCAAAATAGCGCTAAGCCTATCATTACTGCCATTTTATGACCGCTCATTGCGGTTCTTCTTTTTTCATATCCATGACAAGGTTATTTGTAATGCCTGTTTCTAAGCTTGAGCACGTGGCTGACGATGCGCTCATTCAGTTGGTTTACGTCAGTCAGTTAAGCCTAAAAGGGCGCTTGGACAGCAATATTTTTAATCATATTGCAAACTGTGCTTATCAGCATAATGAGCGTCAAGGCATCACCGGCGTTTTATGCTATGGTAACGGTCAGTTTTTTCAGTGTATTGAGGGCAAAAAGGCGCAGATTTTGGCGCTTTGGCAGCGGATTTCAAACGATTTGCGCCACAAGCAGGTGAAGATTTTACTGCTTGAACCTATTGATCAGCGCCGTTTTCAAGATTGGCGAATGCGGATGCTGTTTTTGGAGCGTTGGCTTTGGTCGGATGCCACCAAAACTCAAGCACAAAACTTAGCGCCTTTTTTACCGTTTGCGCCTGAGGGTTGGTCAAGTGCGCGGACTCAGCAGTTTTTAAAGGTCATTCAAGCCTTTGACACGCCGCCGCACATCAAAGCTGCCGGAATCACTTATAACGCCCTTGGCAATATGGTTCGTTATGTCACCGCGCCGCATCAAGCGTTTTTACTCATTCAAGGTGTTTTGTTGCTACTGGTCATTTTGGCAATAGGGTCGCTATTTTGGTGGGAAATTTGGTAATAAAAAATGACGCCAAGATAGCGTCATTTTTTTCGTTTTGAATCAATCTAAAATCAATCCAAATCAAAAATCTTGCCGCGGTTCATGATGTTATTGGGGTCAAAAACGCGCTTGATGGCTTTAAGATAATCAATCTCGGTTTCGGTTTTGCTAAATTGCAAATACGGCTTTTTGGTCATGCCAACGCCGTGCTCGGCCGACACCGAACCGCCGTATTTTTGCACCGTTTCAAAGACGTATTTATTGACGATTTGACACTCGGTAAAAAAGTCGTCTTTACTCATGTCCTCAGGCTTTAAAATGTTTAAATGCAAATTACCATCGCCGATATGACCAAACCAACAGACCTCAAAGTTAGGATAATTGGCTTTGACGATGGTTTCAATGTCGTGGATAAAGCTTGGAACGTGGCTGATGAGCACCGAAACGTCATTTTTATAGGGCGTAAAAACTGAAATCGTTTCTGAAATAAACTCGCGAAGCTTCCAAAGCTCCGCCGCTTGAGCAAGGTTTTGGCTCATCACGCCATCGACAATCCAGCCATTTTCCATGCAGTTTTCAAAAATTGCCATCGCCTCATTCATGATCGGCTCATAAGGCGCTTCAAATTCAAGCAAGGTGTAAAAGCGAGTTTTTGATTCAAATGGCTCTTGAACGTGACCGGTTGCCATGAGTTTGTCAACGGCAACGTCATCAAAAAATTCAAACGCGGTTAAGTCAATCTTAGCTTGAAAGGCGGCAAGCACATTCATCACATCATCAAAGCTGTCCATGCCAAGCACCATCACCGATAGCGCTTTTGGCGGGCGCTCAAGCTTGATTTGGGCTTTTGTGACTAGCCCTAGCGTGCCTTCACTGCCGATAAACAGTTGCCGCAAGTCATAGCCCGTCGCATTTTTAATCATGCCGCGGTTCAATTCCAAAATATCGCCGCGACCGGTCACCACGGTCAGCCCCATGACCCATTGCCGCGTCATGCCGTAGCGGATGACTTTAATACCGCCAGCGTTGGTGCCAATATTGCCGCCCATTTGACTTGACCCTGCCGAGGCAAAATCGACCGGATAATATAAGTCTTTAGATTCAGCAAATTGCTGAAGCTGCTCGGTGATGACGCCGGCTTCAATTTCAACCAGTCGGTCTGCCGGATAAAACTTGCCAATGTTATTCATTTTATCAAGGCTCACGACAATCTCACCATTGGCAGCAACTGCGCCTGCTGACAGCCCCGTTCGACCGCCGCTTGGGGTCAACACGACGTTATGAGCGTTCGCAAGCTTCACGATGGCTTGAACGTGTTCGGTCGACTTTGGAAAGACGATTGCCGACGCATTTGGTGCAAAATGCTTTGTCCAGTCTTTGCCCCAATGCCGCAAGCTTTCGCTGTCAGTTTTGATTTGGCTGGCATCAAAGCCGAAGTCGTTAATTAGCGCGCTTAAAATGGCAGCGGTCGCGGCTTGCAAGTTGTCCAACGGGGCAGGGGTGGTCAATTCAGTCATAATGGTCTCTAAGCGTTAGATACATCAAAGATTAAGCGCAAAAGCAGTTCAGTCAGTTGTCTTTGCCATACAGTTTATCGTGATTTAAAGTTGGCTGCCAGTGGCTCAATTTTGCCGTGATTTTAAATTTTAAGCAAATTCAATTAACTATTAACCTCATGAGTAAAATTCAGCATGAGATTAAAAAATAGTAACCATTTATTTGGCTAAATTTTCTACCAACGCCAAGCAATTTGTGTAAGATAAGAGACTTGCTGATTCACCCACCAAAGTCAAAGGACAAGTTTCCATGGCGCTCTCCCTGCAAAAAGACAAAATCCGCTTTTTATTACTCGAAGGCGTTCACGACAACGCGGTCAAAGTGTTGACGGCTGCCGGTTATAACAATATTGAAAGTCTAAGTCACGCGCTTGACAGTGACGAGCTGATTGAAAAAATCAAAGACGCTCAATTTATTGGTATCCGCTCGCGGACGCAGTTGACCCGCGAGGTGCTTGAGCAAGCGCCAAAATTGATTGGCATTGGCTGCTTTTGTATTGGTACCAACCAAGTGGACTTAGACGCCGCCCGCGAGCTTGGGATTCCGGTGTTTAACGCGCCGTATTCAAACACACGCTCGGTTGCCGAATTGGTACTTGCCGAAGCCATCATGCTTTATCGCGGCATTCCTGCCAAAAACGCCGCCGTCCATCGTGGCGGTTGGGGCAAATCAGCAAAAGACTCGCACGAAGTTCGCGGCAAAACCATTGGTATCGTCGGTTACGGCTCCATCGGCTCGCAGTTGTCGGTGCTTGCTGAAAGCTTTGGTATGAATGTCATTTATCATGACGTGGTGACCAAATTGCCGATTGGTAATGCCAACCAAGTCGGCAGCCTTAATGAGCTGCTTGAAAACGCCGACATCGTCACCTTGCACGTTCCCGACGAGCCAAGCACGCGCTATATGATGAAAGCTGAGCAGTTTAACAAAATGAAAGACGGCAGCTATTTTATTAACGCGGCTCGCGGAACTTGCGTTGATATCGACGATTTAGCGGTAGCAATTGAATCGGGCAAAATCTTAGGCGCGGCAATTGATGTGTTTCCAAAAGAGCCGAAATCTGCTGATGAAGAGTTTGAATCGCCGCTGCGCAAATTTGACAACGTGATTTTGACCCCGCACATTGGCGGTTCAACCCAAGAAGCGCAGGCTAATATCGGTCTTGAAGTTGCCGAAAAATTCGTTCGTTATTCGGACCAAGGTGATACCATCACTTCGGTGAACTTCCCGAACGTCTCCATTCCGTTTCAACAGGGCACGCACCGCTTATTGCATATTCACAAAAACGTTCCGGGCGTGTTATCGCAAGTCAACCGCCTATTTGCCGAAGCCAACATCAACATTTTAGCGCAAAGCCTCATGACCAAAGGCGACATCGGTTATTTGGTGATGGATGTGGATGACAGCGATTCAAAAGCGGCGCTTGATATGCTTAACGACGTGGAAGAAACTATCCGAACTCGGGTCTTGTTCTAAAATGGGGCTTTAACTCTTAGTTTGAAATTTCAGTGTTTAAGTTAGCTTTTTAAGCTAAGTTTTGATTGAGTTAAGCAGCAGAATTTATCCTAATTTTGCTGCTTTTTTTTGCCTTAATTTTTTCAAAGCAATAACACTTTTCAACAGAGGATAAAATAATATTAATAATAGCACCTGATTGATAAGTTAATATAAACACTGTTAGCTGAGCTGCCTCGGTACTGACACTATTTCTCTTGTTAACTTTCCCAACTCAAAAAATAATAACCTAAAAGACAGGAAACTTCATGAAACTCATGCTCAACACAAAAATGGCGGCAGTTGGAAATTGCTCGACACAAAAAAAACCGGCAATGATGGTCGAATTCCAGACTTTTTACCCAATGACGGCGGCATGGGTCACGACGGGACTTATAAGCTGATTTTTGAAACCACGCCGTATTTTTATAAGCAAGGCTTAAAGTCCTTTTACCCTTATGTTGAGGTTAACTTTAACATTGAAGGCAATCAGCATTATCATGTGCCGATTACCTTATCGCCTTACGGCTACAGCACTTATCGCGGCAGCTAAGCGTCATTTAAAGCGTAGCTTAACCGTAAAAAAAAGAGGCGATATCAGCCTCTTTTTTATATTTATGAGTAAAGCGTAAAACTAAGCTTTGGCTGACGTTGATTTTTTGGCTCGAGCCGGTTCTTGCTGCTGCCTTGCTTCAAGTTTTTCGGCGCGGCGCTTTTCAATAACGTCAACCACATTGCCGCCGATATGCTCCTCGCCGCGCTTTGCTGCAAGGTTGATTTGGTGCTCACGCTCGCGAAAGCGCGCTTTTTGTGCTTCAGTTGCGCTATCGATGCAATGCGGGCAAGACTCACCTTTGACATACGCTGCTGATTTCATGTCCTCAAGCGTAATGGGCATTCGGCAGGCAAAGCACTGCTCATAATCGCCTTTTTCTAAATCATGGTTGACCGCCACGCGATTGTCAAACACAAAGCAGTCGCCTTGCCAAAGCGATTCATCTTTTGGCACGTCTTCTAAATATTTTAAAATGCCGCCTTCTAGATGATAGACCTCTTCAAAGCCTTGCTCGCGCATGAACGCGGTTGATTTTTCGCAGCGAATGCCGCCGGTGCAAAACATGGCCACTTTTTTATGCTGCTTTGGGTCAAGATTTTGCGCAACAAACTCTGGAAACTCGCGAAAGGTTTTGGTATTTGGATTGAGCGCGTTTTTAAAGGTACCGATTTGAACTTCGTAATCGTTTCGGGTATCGACAAGCACCACCTCAGGATCGGAAATC
Source organism: Psychrobacter sp. GTC18467 (assembly GCF_055397455.1). Taxonomy (NCBI): domain Bacteria; kingdom Pseudomonadati; phylum Pseudomonadota; class Gammaproteobacteria; order Moraxellales; family Moraxellaceae; genus Psychrobacter; species Psychrobacter sp. GTC18467. The sequence goes on along the minus strand of NZ_AP038920.1, from coordinate 910,555 downwards.
AGCGTGTTCCAATCGCTAGGCTTGACGTAGCGCCCGACCGATTGCAGCGGGTCAATACCTTCAACGCCCATGGTGACGATTTCTTTTTTTAGCTTCACTTTGGTACGATAAAACGGCTGCTCGTGAGTGTAGGACTCTTTAAATACAAACTCGCCAATCGCGGGAATTTGTCGTAAAAACTCAAGAACGGCATCAATACCGTGACGGCTTCCTGAAATCGTCCCGTTAATGCCCTCGCTTGCGATAAGCAGCGTGCCTTTAACGTCGTGCTCAAGCATCGCGTTTAAAATCGGCTCGCGGTAGCGTTCAAAATCGGCAAACGGGGTAAATTTATAAAGGGCGGCAACCACGATATTGTTGGTAGCAGCATCATAAGAAGGTTGGTTCATGCTATCTCCTGCGGGCTAGGGCGTAATCCTAGAGCAATGATGATTAAAATTGGCAATCAGCAAATTTTGCCAATGGCGCGGCAAGTTTAGCAAAATTTATGAAAACTTTGAATGATTTAGCGCAAAATAATTGCCGTAAAAACAAAAAATCCCAACGCTAAAGTTAGGATTTAAAGAGCCGGAAATTGAAAGTTTGAAAAATTTTTAAATAAATCGCGGTGACCGCTTATTTGCTATTTATTTTGAAACCAGCGGTCGGCTTGGGTTCGGGCGCTATTGATGTCTGAGCTTGATAAGTTCAATGCCAACTCGCCAATTTTACCGCGGGCTTTGCTGCGTACTTTTTCATCAAGCATGCCATCACGAGCAGCTAAATCATACCATTTATAAGCATCAACGAGGTTTTTTTGTTTTTCATCAAGCAAAGCTAAGGTATAGCTTGCGCGGTTGTCGCCACGCATGGCGGCTTTTTCTAACCATTTGCGGGCTTGTTGCAGGTTGGGCTGAACGCCTTCACCGCGAAGGTACATGATTCCCAAATTTAACTGGGCAGGAGCAACGCCTTGTTCGGCGGCGCGGGTATACCACTGGATGGCTTGCTGGGTATTTTTAGCCACGCCCTGACCTTTTTGCAGGCGCTTTGCCAAATAAAACTGGGCGTGGTCGTTACCTTGGGCAGCATGAGAGGACAGCTCGCTGACACTCATAATTTCATAACGTGAGGTGTCAAGCGGAATGTTGGCAACCAATTCGGCATTGGCAAGACTTGCCGTGGTCAAAACGGCAGTAAATAAGGCGGCTTTAAAAAATCGCATAGCAGCTCCGAATCAAGATAAATGAACTGTAATTAAAGATTGACCGATGCCGTTATTAGCTTGTAATCAGGAGTAATAAAAACCCTTTACGCTAACGCAACAGATAAACGGTTGTAACCTAGGGGTCTTTAACAAGACTTGCTAAGCTTACCATTCAAAATTACCAAACTCAAATATTAATTACTTAAAATTACCGCCAATAGCCCTTATTTTCGTGATAAAAATCATGGTGTTACACTTAAGAAAGATTTTAGAGAGTTGACAGTAAAATAAATTTTACTAGCTTTGATTCAAATCTTTATCGACGGACGGTCGAGTTACCCGATAAATGGCAATATCTGCCAATAGATTTGGCGCTTGTCGAATCAGCGTTTTCATCAGTGGATTGGGGTTTCGGGTGGAGTCGCTCACGGCAAAGCGGCTTAAAATTTGGATATTATGACTGGCGCAAAGTGCTTCAAAGTCATTAAAGGTGCAAAGGTGAATGTTTGGGGTGTCGTACCACTCGTAAGGCAGGGCTTCGGATACCGGCATCAAGCCTTTTAGCCCTAAATGCAGGCGATTTTGCCAATGGGCGAAGTTTGGAAAGGTAATCACCGCTTCACGACCCACCCGCAGCATATCAAGAAGCAATTTATCGGGCGCTATCACCGCTTGCAACGCGCGCGCCATAATGACCGTATCAAAGCTGTTGTCGTCAAATCGAGATAAACCATCGTTTAAATCTTGCTCAATGATGGAAAGCCCGTTGGCAATGGCTTCATTGATTTTGTCGGGGTCGATTTCAAGACCATAGCCGGTGACGCCAAATTTTGATTGCAAATGCGCCAGCAGCTCGCCATTGCCGCAGCCTAAATCCAATACGTGCGATTTTGGCGCAATCCAGCGCTCCGCTAATTGGTGGTCCATTCTCATTGCGGCGCTCCTGATGTTTGGGAGGTTGGGGATGTTGCATTTAAACTGGCTTGAAATGGCGCCTCTTGAATAAATGGCGCGGTTAAAAAGCCTTTAATTGCGGTCATATAGCGTGGAATGTCAAATAAAAAGGAATCGTGACCGTGCGGCGCGTCGATATTTAAATAACTGACCGGCTTTTTGGTTGCCATCAGCGCATTAACGATTTCTTGCGAGCGCTCAGGGGCAAAGCGCCAATCGGTGGTAAATGACATCACCAAATATTGGCATTTGGAAACCGCTAACGCTTTGGCAAGCGCGTCTTTGCCCTCAAAATCGCGGGCAGGGTCAAAATAATCCAGCGCTTTGGTCATCAGCAAATAGGTATTGGCGTCAAAGTTTTCGCTAAAGCGCTCGCCTTGATAGCGAAGATAGCTTTCCACTTGAAATTCAACATCGTAGCCGTACATAAATTTGCCGGATTTTAAATCGCGACCAAATTTAGTCATCATCGCATCTTCGGTCAAATAAGTGATGTGACCGACCATTCTTGCTAAAATCAAACCGCGTCTTGGGTAGGTTCCGGCTTGTAAATACCTGCCGTTGTTAAAATCAGGGTCGGATAAAATGGATTGGCGCGCCACCTCGTTAAAGGCGATATTTTGCGCCGAAAGCTTGGGCGTACTGGCAATCACCACGCAGCGCTTAAGTCGGTCTGGATAGCTGACCGACCATTGCAGCGCTTGCATTCCGCCCATTGAGCCGCCAACGATGGCATGCCAAATATCAATGCCCAAATAATCCGACAGCATCGCCTGCGTCTTGACCCAATCTCTAATCGTCACCAGCGGAAAATCAGGACCATAAGGCACCGGCGTTTCGCCCTCTTTTTGGCTTTCAGGATTGATGGTAGTAGGACCTGTTGAACCAAAGCAGCTGCCGATATTGTTGACACAAACCACAAAAAAGCGGTTGGTATCAATGGCTTTATTGGGACCAATCATATTGTCCCACCAGCCGGCTTTTTTATCGTCCGCGCTGTGGTAGCCTGCTGCGTGATGGCTTCCGGATAGGGCATGACAAATTAAAATGGCGTTGCTTTTATCGCGATTTAGCGTGCCGTAAGTTTCATAAACTAAGTCGAATGAGGGCAAAATCCGGTTACAAACAAGGGTTAGGGGTTCATCACAATGAAAAATTTTCGGGGTGACAATCCCCACTGAGCCTTCCTCGGTTGAGTAGTTTTTTGCTTTGATATAATTGTCTTTACTAATCGAAGCGGCAAACGGTGCTTGCTCGTTTTTCAAGTCGTCATTTTTCAAGTCGTCATTTTTCATTGCCATTGCCATCGAATCTGCACCATCATTTTGCAATAGCGAGTTATCAATTAGGTCATCAGCAGAGTTTGGGCGTGTGTTCAAAGCAACCTCACAAAGGCATGAAAAATGGACGTTAACACCATAACAAATAACGGATAAAATAACGATTGTAATGGCGACTCTATTGTAGGGCGCTGGACGGTCAAGCACAACCACCCATTAAAAAATTGCTCAAAAAGGGCGACTTACTTACGCGTTGGTACTATTATAGTGGCAGCAAACTGCTAAACTAAGCATTTTTATTCTTTAACCCGATTAAGATTATCCTGACCATTATGAAGCCTGACTTACCGCCCAAAATTGCCGTCCTGCTTGTCAATTTAGGAACACCGGACGAGCCAACTGCCCCTGCCGTTCGCCGTTATTTGCGCCAGTTTTTATCCGACCCAAGAGTCATTGAAATCCCGCAGTTCGTTTGGGCAATCATTTTAAATTTGTTTGTGCTGCCAAGTCGCCCCAAGCGCGTGGCTGAAGCTTACGCCAGCATTTGGGATGGCGACTCACCCATGCGCAATATTTTAAATGAGCAGGTAAAATTGCTTGAGCCAAAGCTTGCAAGCGTTGCTGCGCCGTTTCGCGTTTCGGTTCATGCGGCGATGAGCTATGGCAATCCTGCCGTCACCACAGTGATGGATGAGCTGCGCGCGGAAGGCGTTGACCATTTTGTGGTGCTGCCGTTATTTCCACAATATTCGGCAACGTCCTCGGGGGCGGCATTTGATGCGGTGAATAAATGGGCATTGGCTCAGCGCAATATTCCAAATTTAACGATTGTCAAAGATTATTTTGCTCATCCGTTATATATCAAAGCCTTAGCCGACAGCATTCGCCGCTTTCAAGCCGAGCATGGCAAACCTGAAAAGTTGATGTTCAGCTTTCATGGCATTCCGCAGCCGTATGCGGATAAAGGCGACCCGTATCCAAAGCGCTGCCGCTGCACTGCCGCCCAAGTGGCGCAAGAGCTTGGACTCAAAGATGACGAATGGATTATCAGCTTTCAATCACGCTTTGGTAAGCAAGAATGGGTCAAGCCTTATACCGATGTGGTTTTAGATGACTGGGCAAAATCTGGGGTAAAATCAGTGCAGATTATCAGCCCTGCGTTTTCCGCCGATTGTCTTGAAACGCTTGAGGAGCTTGCCATTGAAAACCGCGATAACTTCATCAATGCCGGTGGTCAAGAATATCATTATATCCCTGCGCTGAACATCGATGAGGCGCACATTGACTTAATGGCTGCGCTTGCGGCACCGTTGGTTCAAGGTTGGGCAGGAACGCTGACCGGCTGGGAATAAACATCATTTTTATCATTTTTTGAGGTGAGTATGGCAAATTCTAACGAGCCGTTACCAACATCTTCACTTAATTTGCAAAAAAGAGCGGCATCAACGCCGCTGCCGCCAAATATTCCGCCGACGGATGATTATGGCATGATGTTGCCAAGGCTACTTCCTGCCCCAAGAGCTTGCACTGCCAGTGCCGGCGTCATGTGGGTGGTGCAAGCGTTCAGTCTATTTCAGCGCCAAGCGCTGCTTTGGCTCGGAATGGGGGCAACGCTGCTGATTATTTTAGGCATTTTAGGGGCAATACCGTTTTTAAATATCTTTATGGTCATCATCGTTTTTATCTTTGTTGGCGGTATTGTCAAAGGGGCAGCGGCGCAGTCACAAGGCGATGAATTGCGCTTTGATTATTTATTTTCAGGGTTTAAATCGCACGGTAAGCCGCTGTTAATTCTTGGGTTATTGTATTTGCTAGGTACGATTGTTTGCATGATTCCGATGATTATCGGTGTGGGCAGTGTGGCATTTTTTCTCTCCCCTGACAATTATAACGCGATGCACGAGTTTTCCATCAGCGGCTTGATAATTGGCTATTTGCTGAGCATGCTGCTATCCATTCCCTTAATGATGGCGATTTGGTTTGCCCCTGCGCTGATTGTGCTTCATGATATTGATGCCATCACCGCGCTGAAAAAAAGCTTTCAAGGCTGCAAAAAAAATCTTATTCCGCTGTTTGTTTATGGCTTGATGTGTTTGGTTGTCTTTCCGATGGTTATTTTATTTACTTTAGGACTTGGAATATTCTTGGTGATTCCGATTTTACTTTTGACTTATTTTACCAGTTACCGCGACGTTTGGACCGACCAGCCATTAAATGCGCATTAACAATGCCGTTGATAAAAGCAAGCCCACTGATAAAAGCAAGCAATGACAGCTAAAATACCCACCGCAAAATAAAAAAGCACTTCAAATCCTAAAGTGCTTTTTTATTATTTGCTTTATCTATAAATCATCATTAAAGCTATTTTGAGCAGCATCCTTATCGGCAATAGCCACAATGTCGGGGTAGCGCGGGTCATCAAGATGCTCCTCAATGAGCAATTCATCGATTCGTGAGTCATCAATGTTTTGCTGATGAACCGGCGTTTCTCCTTGAATGGTCTCTGAGCTGCCAATGCGCGAGTTGCTAAACTCTTGGTCATCGCTGATGAGCGGTTCATCAGCCGTGGTGTGCAGCATGGGGTCATTTAAATCAAGCATTTGGTCGTCTTCGCCGTCTAAATAGTCCATATCATCGTCAAGGGGCAATTTTGAATTGTCAGCTGAGCTTTCCATAAAGTTATCCTTTTTTAGTTGTTGTAGTTGAATTATTTTAAAAAAGCAGTTTTTTTTAGGGTGGTTTGAAACTTAGTTTGCCCTAAATTACCTTTGCTCAGTAGTGCTAAGCTGTCACAGGATGTTCAAACTGTGTAATAAAAAACGGCAACCAAAAAGATTGCCGTAATTTATAAAAAATATTTTAAAAGCCGATGTTAAACGCTTATTTTGCGCCAACTTTGGTGTTAATCCAGCGCATGAGCGGGTCAGGGGAAACTTGCGACAGCTTTTGTAGCACTTTGGCGGGCATGCCAACCGGATAGTGGGTCGCGTGGATTTTGGCATTGGGCTTACTGACCAAGCTATAAAGCGTTTTGGCGACGTCATCGACGGTTAAATTAATTCCCAAACGGTCGATACTGGTGACGCTGATGTCTTTGGTTAAATCTGACTTGACCCAAAGCGGCATCACATCAACGACTTTAATTCCCAAATCGGCAAATTCAATGTTTAAGCCTTCGGTTAAGCCGCGAACAAAAAACTTACTTGCCGAATACGGCGCAATCTCCGATTGACCATAAATGGCAGAAGCTGAGGATAAGTTGATGATTTTGCCGTTGTCACTTTTGGCTAAATGCGGGGCAAGCTTATAGCAGCCAATCAGAACGCCTTTACAGTTGATATCAATCAAAGCTAACTGCTTTTGCAAGTCTGTTTTTGGTAATGAGCCGCTGACGATGACTCCCGCGTTGTTAATCAGCACGTCAATGCTGCCAAAGCTTTTTTGCATTAAGGCAATGGCATCGTCCCAATCGCTATCTTTGGTGACGTCCAAATGACCTTTGATAACTTTATTGTCCTCGCGCGCTTTTTTGAAGGCTTTGTCATTGATGGCGCGCTCAAGCTCGTTATCATCAATGTCAAATAAGCCTACGCTCATGCCTTTCGCTGCCAAGCGTTTGGCGGTGGCAAGCCCAATCCCGCGCGATGCCCCTGTAATGAATACGTTCATATTGTCATCCTTTATTATGAATTTAATACGCTTTTAAACTTCTTTTACAGCTACTACAACCACTTTTTAAACGACAAGCTAAATACCCATTGACGATCAATGCGCCTCATCCCAATTGCTTCCGGTGTCGGTTTCAACCAAAAGCGGAACGGCAAAATCGATATCCCAGCCCATGTTTTTGGCAGTCACCGACAGCACATTTTCCATCGCCGTTTTAATCAGTTTGCCAATCTCGTCCGCGCGGTCGGCATCAACCTCAAAGACCAGTTCGTCATGGACTTGCAGCAGCATTTTGGCGTGCTGTTTTGGCAATACCGCATCAACGGCAATCATCGCAAGCTTGATGATATCGGCAGCTGACCCTTGCAGCGGCGCATTAATGGCGGCGCGTTCGGCAGCTTGTTTGACCATTCGGTTGCTGTTGTTGATGTCAGGGGTGAACAGTTTGCGACCTAAAATCGTCTCAACAAAGCCGTGATTGACCGCGCTGTCGCGGGTGCTGACCATATAGCGCTTAACGCTTGGGTAGCGCTCAAAGTAGCGATCGATATAGTCTTGCGCCTCGCTGCGACCCATTTGCAACTGCTTGGCAAGACCAAAGGCGCTCATGCCATAAAGTAAGCCAAAATTGATGGCTTTGGCGTTTCGGCGCTCGGTGGCGCTAACTTCTGAAACCGTTTTTCCCAAAACTTCCGCTGCCGTTGCCGTATGAATGTCCAAGCCTTCGTTAAAGGCGCGGGTAAGCGTGGCGTCTTTTGAAAAATGCGCCATCAGCCGAAGCTCAATTTGCGAATAGTCGGCGGCTAAAATAACGCGATTTTCAGGGGCAATAAACGCTTGGCGGATTAAGCGACCCGTTTCAGTTCGAATCGGGATGTTTTGTAAATTCGGCTCGGTTGAGGACAAGCGCCCCGTACTGGTCAACGCTTGATGGTAACTGGTGTGAACGCGGTCGGTGTCCACATCGGCAACGTTATCAAGCGCATCGGTATAGGTGCTTTTTAGCTTGGCAAGGCTTCGGTATTCAAGGACGATATCAACCAGCGGATGGTCGATTTTGGAAAGCACCGCTTCACTGGTTGAATATTGACCTGATTTGGTTTTTTTACCGCCAGAAATACCCAACTTATCAAATAAAATCTCGCCAAGCTGTTTTGGTGATCCTAAATTAAACTCTTGGTCGGCAACGACAAAAGCGCGTTTTTCAAGGTCAATGATTTCTTCATCAAAGCGCTTGGACAGCTCTTTTAAAAATGAGCGCTTGATTAAAATGCCATTGGCTTCCATTTGGCATAAAATCTGCGCGATGGGGATTTCAAGTTTGTGCAAAAGCTTACTATTGTTCTCGTCAAGCTTTTGCCGGAACAACTCAAACAGCTGATAAGTAATGTCGGCATCTTCACAAGCATAATCGCGAGCAATATCAATGGCAACCTGATCAAAGCTGACCTGTTTTGCGCCTTTGCCAGCGACATCTTCAAAGGTGATAGTTTGCGTTTGCAAATAGTGCCGCGCCAAATCGTCCATACCGTGACGGGTGACGGCGGCGTTAAGAACGTAGCTTGCCAGCATGGTATCCATCGCCCAATTGTTTGGGGAGCTGTGAATATCACCAATCAAATCAATACTATAGCGGCTTAAAATATGCGCGTCATATTTTAAATGCTGACCAATTTTACCAATTTTGGGGTTTTCTAAAATAGGTTTGAGCGCGGCAAGCGTTTCATGTAAATCAAGCTGCTGAGAGGTTTTATCATCGTCCTCTAAGCTATGGGCAAGTGGAATATAAAACGCCTGATGCGCTGCAAAAGCAATGGCAATGCCGACCAACTCCGCCTTTTGCCAATTGATGCTTGTCGTTTCAGTATCAATCACAAAATGCGGCTGAGCTTCAAGCTTGGCAATGAGTTCATCAAGTTCTGATTTATTCAAAACCAATTGCCAAGACTTGTCGTGAGTTTTGCTATTTTTGATGTTATTAATGGTTGTTTGCTGCAAGGATTTGACGATTTGCGCTTGCGATTCGGCGTCCATTTGACTGTCCGCAACCGACCTTGCGCCATTTGCCGGATGGTTGGGATGGTCAAGCGATGCCAATTCATTTTTAAATTCAAGGGTGGTGTAAAGTTCGCGCAGCTCATCGATATGGGCGCAAGGGTCGGTATTGATTTTTAAATCTTGCCAATCTTGAGCAATGTCCAAATCCGTAACGATGGTGGCAAGCTTGGCATTTAGTGGAATATCCTCGGCAAATTCAACCAAATTTTTACCGGCGCGACCTTTGATATCGGCGACGTTGGCTAAGATATTGGGGATAGTGCCGTATTTATTGAGCAAGTCTTTTGCCGTTTTTTGACCAATCCCCGGAACGCCTTTGATGCCGTCGGAGGAGTCGCCCATGAGCGTTAAAAAGTCAATCATTTGCTCAGGGCGGATGCCAAATTTAGCCACCACGCCGTCGCTGTCGGTGATTTTATTGCTAAAGCTGTCCTCCAAAATCACGCAGTCGTTGACCAATTGCGCCATGTCTTTGTCGCCGGTTGAAATCACCACGTGATGACCTTCGGCAACCGCGCGGTGGGCAAGCGTTCCGATGATGTCGTCAGCTTCCGCGCCTTCAATTCGAAGTAGCGGAATGCCAAGGGCGCTGATTAAATGGTGCAAATAAGGGATTTGCTCGGCAAGCTCCGGCGGCATCGGTGGCCTAGCGGCTTTATAGTCACTGGATAACTGATGGCGAAAGGTCGGCGCTCGCGTATCAAACGCCACCGCCATATGCGTTGGGTGATAGCGGCGCATGAGTTTGAGTAACGCGTTCAGCGTTCCACGAATGGCGTTAGTATGCAGCCCTTTGGTGGTGGTTAGCTTGGGCAGCGCATGAAAGTTGCGAAACAAATAATACGAGCCATCCACCAAAATAAATGGCGGCGCGTCTTTATTCACGCCATTTGTGTCCATGGTGGCGACAGTTGGCATGGTGTCAAAGTTTGGCAAGGTGTTTGGGTCTAAGGGCGCGTGTGAATTGTGGTCATTTTCGGTCATAAAAGTCACGTATCAGCAGTCATATAATCAATCATTATAGCGCGAATTGTTCAGGTTGCCGAATGGCGACAAGTTACGATGTGTGAGCTCAAAAAGAACCTAAACGGCAAATTTAGGCTCTTTTTTCTTTAGGCTTTTTTAAAGGTTTATTCTTGAACTTCTGAGGTTACTTCAATATCAATGTTATTTCGGGTGGCTTTGGAATACGGACAAACTTCATGCGCTTTTTCGACCAAGCGCTGAATTTCGTCTGCCGATAAATCGGTATGGTCAGCCACAACGTGAATTTTAATGGCAAGCTTATATTCGTGCTCGCCACCTTGCAGCAAATCGACCGTCGTGTAAGTCGTTGAGCCAAAGCTTGCCCCTTCCATCTTTTTCACCACCCCAAGCGCGCCATCAAAGCAAGCGCCGTAGCCCATCGCTAAAAGCTGTTCAGGATTGTTGCCTTTATTATCCGTTCCAGGAGCAGTCATTTTAATGGTCAAATCGCTGTCGCTTAAGCTTGCCGTACCAAGTCTGCCGCCCTTGATGGTGGCTTTGGTTGAATATAAAGATTTCATGGTTGTTATTCATCCTTGTTGTCAGTGAAGTCAAAATAAGACTAACAAACCTGAGTTTGTAATTTATAGCCCTAAACCGTAAAGCTCTAGCATAATTTTGTAATCAAAATACTTTAGCATTTTAAAAACATTTGTACAATCTTGACCTATGCTTAAGAGTTAAATTGCGCTAAACTTAAAATTAATAATGAAATCTGACTCGTAAACAAAACGCTTTTTATAAGGATAAGGTTATGCCAACTGCCAAACTGAGTTATTTATTGCCAATGACCGTCGCAGCTTTAATGCTAAGTGGCTGTGGTGATGATGATAATTATTATGGCTCAGGTGGCGGCGGTGGTCGGAGTTTGAGTGTCAATCAATTTGATACAGACAGCAGCGCCATTGCGCGGATTCAAACGACGTATAAAAGAGGCGAGCGCAACTGGCAGCCAATCAGTCTTGTTGGTAATTACACCGGTCAAAAAGGCAACGAGCTTGAGCGTTCCATTGTTCTTGCCAATGAATTTGAAGGGGTTATGGAAAATAAAGACATCATAGTTAATGGAAACCAAGTCAGCCGAACGATTTATCAAAAAAATACGAATAATGCGTCAAGGCTTACGATAGATTATCAAGAGTATGATTTAGAAGGTATTTCTGCCAACAGTTATAAAAAAGATAGCGTTACCAAAAATCGCGTTGGCGTTTTGACTGATTTATATACTTTTTCAAGAATTCCAAGCGAGTTAACATTTGAGCGCGGTGCAAAATGTTTTACGCCAGTGACGAACAGTGACCGTGAACTGGTTTATTTTAACGAAAAAAATAGCACCGGCTATAAAAAGCTTAATGACTGGGTTCGCGTTACCGAAAATGCGGTCAATAGCAATTATAATAAAAGTACAAGCTTAACTCGATTAGGCGTGAATAAAGCTTATCAGGCAGCTGAAATCAATATTTTTGATAACAATCAATTAATTGGCAGCTATAACGCCGTTGAATACGATGGTCGCGTTTATACCACTATCCATGTTAAAAGTGGTCAATCAACGCCGAACCGCAATGCAAGCACTGGCGTGGTCGATTGTACGATTATTAACGATACGGCTGCTGACTTTTTACAACAGCAAATCAAAAACTATTATTAGTTTTTAACTATCAAGCCGTTTTAAAAAAAAGCCAACCTCGCGTTGGCTTTTTTGTGCTTCTTTTTTAGCGCTGTGATAGCCCAATGATTTGATAGCAAAAATAGCATCTGACCCATAATTCGGCTACAATACGCCCAGTAAAAAATTGACCCAATGGTCTTTTTAACTCTTCTAAAATTTTGAATGATTGTTAAGCGAAAACCACAATTATGAGCGCAGATTCCAAACCATCAGCAAGCAAACTCGCCCGTGAAGTGGCGCGCCGCCGCACCTTTGCCATCATCTCGCACCCTGACGCCGGTAAGACCACCATGACCGAAAAGCTGCTGCTTTGGGGGCAGGCGATTTTGGTGGCAGGCGAGGTCAAAGGCGGTAAAAACGACCGTCACGCCACCTCTGACTGGATGAGCATGGAGCAAGAGCGCGGCATTTCAATCACCACCTCGGTCATGCAGTTTCCTTATAAAGAGCACATGGTCAACCTGCTTGACACCCCCGGTCACGCCGACTTTAGCGAAGACACCTACCGGACGTTGACCGCCGTTGACAGCGCACTGATGATGGTTGATGGTGCAAAAGGCGTCGAGGAGCGAACCATCAAGCTGATGGAAGTTTGCCGGATGCGCGACACGCCGATTATCTCGTTTGTCAACAAGCTTGACCGCCAAATCCGCGACCCGTTAGAGCTGCTTGACGAGATTGAAACGGTATTAAAAATTAAATGTATTCCGCTAACTTGGCCAATCGGCATGGGTCAAGATTTTGTGGGCGTTTATCATTTGACTGAAAATAAAACCTATTTTTATGAAAAAGGTCACGGCAGCGAGATGACTGTCAGCGAAACCCGCGACGGCTACGACTATCCGGACGTCCGCGAGCGCTTAGGGTCGCTGATGTTTTCAGCCTTTGAGGAGTCATTAGAACTCGTGCAAATGGCGCTTGAAGACTTTGATATTGACGCGTTTTTAAAAGGGGAGATGACGCCGGTGCTGTTTGGAACGGCGCTTGGCAACTTTGGCGTCAATATGGTTCTTGATACTTTGATTAAATACGCGCCGCCGCCAAAAGCCCACGCCACCACCGAGCGCGAAGTATTGGCATCTGAGCCAAGTTTTAGCGGTTTTGTGTTTAAAATCCAAGCCAATATGGACCCGCGCCACCGTGACCGGATTGCCTTTTTGCGCGTTTGCTCCGGCAAATACGAAAAAGGCATGAAAATGAAGCACGTCCGATTGCAAAAAGACGTCCGAATTGCCGATGCCTTGACCTTTTTGGCAGGCGACCGCGAAGCGCTCGAGGAAGCTTACCCCGGCGACATTATCGGGCTGCATAATCATGGCACGATTTCGATTGGCGACAGCTTTACCGATGGCGAAGAGTTGAACTTTGTTGGTATTCCGCACTTTGCGCCGGAACTGTTTCGCCGAGTGGTATTAAAAGACCCGCTCAAATCAAAAGCGCTGCAAAAAGGGCTTCAGCAGCTGTCCGAGGAGGGCGCAACCCAAGTCTTTATGCCGCAGATTAATAACGATTTAATCTTGGGCGCGGTTGGGGTGCTTCAGTTTGAGGTGGTCGCGCATCGCCTAAAAGAAGAGTATAAAGTTCAATGTATTTTTGAGCCGGTATCGATTGCCACCGTTCGCTGGATTCACTGCGATGATGAAGTAGCGCTTGCTAAATTTAAGAAAAAAGCCCACGACCAACTGTCTATCGATGGCGGCGGTTATTTGACTTATCTTGCACCCTCCCGCGTCAATTTGCAGCTGATGCAAGAGCGCTACCCTGAAATTACCTTTAGCAACACCCGCGAGCACTAATCGCAATTTAAGCTGAAATAAAAAGCATGGCTCTGACAACCATGCTTTTTTATTGCGTTTTAAATCCCATTTTAAGATTTGTCAACGAAGTTTTGCGCGAATATCACACTGTTTCAACATTTATCGCGCCATCTTGCGCTACACTAAGGCAATCCACTGGCTTAACTTGAGGCAGAGCAAACATGAATAAATTGACCTTTAATAAGCGTAAACTTGTTGCAAAAGTATGCCTTACCGCGGCAATGGGGCTTGGTATGAGTCAAAGCTTTGCGGCAAACTTTATCGCCGATTTTGAGATGCTCGATTATAGCTTGCCAAAAGACGTGGTCAAGCTTTGCCAAGATAAGGACAACTGCCCTGTAGTTGAAGTTCAGCACTTAGCAAGCAGTCAAAAATGGATTGACAGCATGGTTAACAAGCGCGTGAACAATTTAGCCATTAATCATGGCATCAGCGACAAAGCACCAAGTTCAGCTACCAGTGACCAAGCTGCCAAAGCCGCGCTTAACGACTTTAGCCGAGCACAATTTCAAGATGCGCCGACAGACGCGCCTTGGGCGTACCAATTAAGCGTCACCCCAAACTATATCGGTCACATCAACGATGTTGAGCTGATTCGCATTGACAGCTATGAGTTCACCGGCGGCGCTCATGGTTTGCCTTATAGCGAGCATTTAATGTTTGACCAAAAACTTAAGCGGCAAATCAAACTTAATGATATTTTAATCACTGGTAAAAAACCCAAATTTGAAGCCCTTGCAAAAGCCGCTTATAAAAAATGGGTCAGCGAGTTTTATGATGATATTCAAGATTATGAAAAAACGTGGCCATTTAGCTTAACAGATAATGTGACGTTAACCGATAAGGGCGTCGATATCGTTTATCAGCCTTACGCCATCGCTCCTTACGCCGCCGGAATGCCAACGCTTAGCATCCCATATCAACAATTAAGCGGCATTATTAAACCGCAATATATGGTTAAATAAGCGTTTAGAATAAAAATCCCCTTTAAATGGATAACAAAAACGTAAAATTAGGAGAATAATTAATGACTTCAACCGATGAAAACCCAGTTCAAACGCCTGATAATTTGGCAGTAGCGTCAAACGATAACCCCTCGGAAACTTGGCAGCTTAACGCGCTATCTGAAGCCCTTGGCGATTTGACGTTAACCGTTACCGACAGCTTATCCGTTGGTCGGGGTAGTGACAATGACGTGGTGTTAGGAAGCAAGGAAGTCTCGCGAAACCATGCCATTTTAAGCGTGCTAAATGACCAGCTTTATGTGAAAGATTTGGATTCCTCAAACGGCACCTTTATTAATAATCAGCGTATTGAAAGTAATCAATCAAAGTATGTCAAACCTGAGGACACCATCAGCTTTGCAAGTTTTGCCTTTCAAGTGTTAAGGGTTCAGGACAACGCTTCAGCGGTCATTGAGCCGAGCGAGATTTTAGACGCTGATGAGGTGTTAGCCGTTAGTGACGCCCAAACGTCAGCCGACGTTTTAGAGCCTGAAGTGATTGAAGCCATTCCGCTTCATGATACTCAGCCTTTAGACGCATCAATACAAACCACAACCGATAGCACTGCCGAGCCGCTTGAAGTCGTGATTAATAACGAGGAGCGCGTCGATATTTTAGAGGTTCGCTCAGCGGCAGCCAGTGACGAAAACAGCGATGTTGAAAGTGCTGAGCTTGAGACGAGCGTCCCCGACCCATTAGAAGATATTGTAGCGGATAATAAGCCAACAGACGAGCCGTTAGCAACCGCAACAACGAACGATTATGACCAGCGTATTGATAACGTTTCTGAGGTTCATCCGGCATCAAGCAATAGCGCAGAGCTTGAAGATAGTGTTCCTGATCCCTTGCAACAAGACGCGGGTTCAACTCCCGCCATCGCCAGTGAAGTGGCAATGAATGATGCTTTAACGACCAAAGCGCCTGCCCAAGACCAAGTGCTGACAGATGAGCACCTTGTAAAAACGCCAAAACCAACTGCTCCTGACACCGCATCTTTTGTGCAAACACCTGTCGTTGATGAGCCACTTATCAGCAAGACTGCTACTGACGAGCCGCTGATAGTTGAGCCTGAAGCCGCGCCGACCGCTGTTGATAATCTGAGCCAAAGCGCTCAGCTGGCAAGCGAGCACGACAAAACGACCACCACGCCGCTGCAAGAAGAAGCTGACCCCGATATCTTACGCGCCAAACAAGCTGCTACCGCGCAGTTTTCCGGAACGGCAAACTTAGGCGCACCTCGAGACGTTGGCACCGAAGGCAACAATGCCCTTGACCAAGCGGTGAACAATCCGGCAACTGCAAACGTCGCCCCTAAAAAGCCAAGCGGCAGCTGGTTTATTTGGGTGTTTGTTGCGGTCATTATTATCGGAATTGCCATTTGGCTATTTAATATGGGCGGCATGTAACACCAAGGAGCATTGCGGCGATTGGCAATAAGCCCGCGTCGCCTTAAAAGTCATTTTTATTGCTGACTTTTTTATGGTTGTTGACATTGATGCCCTCAATAAGGTCGCCAGATTTGCTATACTGGTCGGCCTTATTGCGTTTAAATTTTGCTCAGCCTATCAACGTTTGAAATTAAGCGGCTTGATAGCTCAGGGTTAGCAGATTGCTAAAGGCGCCAACCGTTTTTAACCCACCTTTTTATTGTTTTTCATGTGCTGTCAAGCGCTGTCAGTGAAGCGCCTTGCTGCTGACTGGTTTTAACTGATTATTCACTTGCCAAAAACAGGCTTAGAGATACTTTACTATGATGACTTTTGATGATTATCAAAGCTTTAAAGCCCGTGGCTTTAGCCATGCGCCACTGGTGAAAAAACGTCTGATGGACGCGCAAACGCCCGTTTCGGTCTTTTCCAAAGTCCGTG
Organism: Psychrobacter sp. GTC18467; assembly: GCF_055397455.1. Taxonomy (NCBI): domain Bacteria; kingdom Pseudomonadati; phylum Pseudomonadota; class Gammaproteobacteria; order Moraxellales; family Moraxellaceae; genus Psychrobacter; species Psychrobacter sp. GTC18467. Next base: position 894,021 of record NZ_AP038920.1, on the reverse strand, counting down.
ATTTAAGCGGTTCGGCGTACTTGTTTGAGTCGGTGGTTGGCGGCGAACGTTGGGCGCGCTATTCGATGATTGGGCTTGGTAGCGACTTGATTTTACAGTTTAGCGACGGTCAAATGACGGTTAAAAAAGACTGCGATATTGAAGTTAATGCTGTTGACGACCCATTTGCCTTTATCCGCAATTTAATGGCGCAATATAAAATGCCAACCGCTGAGGATTTGCCGACGCTACCAAGCTTTAGCGGCGGGTTGGTTGGCTATTTTGGCTATGATTTGGTTCGGGTGATTGAGCCAAGCGTTGGTGAGTCCTTTGCGCCAAACCCGATGACCCTCCCTGATATGTGGCTGATGCTGTCGATGAGCGTGATTGTTTTTGATAATTTAGAAAATACGCTATCGATTATCGTTTATGCTGATTGTAATGCCGAAGACGGTTACGCGACTGCCATCCGCGAGCTTGAAAAAATCGAAGATAAGCTTGCTGAAATGCCCGATTTAAGTACGCCAATTATGCCCACGCCCAAATTTGTCTCGCAAACGGGTCAGCAAAAATACTGCGATGATGTCAATAAAATCAAAGATTACATCTTGGCAGGCGACGTCATGCAGGTCGTTCCGGCGCAAAGACTTACCGCTGATTATTCTGGTGATTCCCTTGCCGTTTACCGCGCCCTGCGCTTTTTAAACCCCTCGCCGTATCTGTTTTTGGTTCACGGTTATACGCTCAATGACCACAAACGCTTTGATATTATTGGCGCGTCCCCTGAGATTTTATCGCGGATTGAAGACGGTAAAGTCACCGTTCGCCCCTTAGCCGGAACGCGAAAACGCGGTCAAGATGAAGCAGAAGACTTAGCGCTTGAAAAAGAACTGCTTGCTGATACCAAAGAAATCGCCGAGCACGTTATGCTTATCGACTTAGGTCGCAATGACATTGGTCGTGTTTGTAAATTTGGCAGCGTCAAGGTAACTGAAAAAATGTTCATCGAACGCTACTCGCAGGTCATGCACATTGCCTCAAACGTTGAGGGCGAAATACTGCCCGAAAAAGACGCTTTGGACGTTTTTTGTGCCACATTCCCCGCAGGAACGCTCTCAGGAGCGCCCAAAATCCGCGCCATGCAAATCATCGATGAGGTCGAGCCGGTTCGCCGAACTGTCTTTGGCGGCTCTGTCGGCTACTTGGGCTGGCACGGCAACATGGATACCGCCATTGCCATCCGCACCGCCGTTATGCGCCGTGGCAAAATTCACATTCAAGCAGGAGCGGGCGTCGTTGCCGATTCTGTTCCTGAATCCGAATGGGATGAAACCAACAAAAAAGCCTTAGCACTTGTGAAAGCGGTAAAAATGGCTTGCGATGGCTTGAGAATCCGTTAGAATAGGAAAGGTAAGGTAATAATAGTAAAAAAATCGCAATTAAATTAATAGTACAATCAACCAGTTAATGGTTATTTTAAATTTAATTGCGAAAAAGTTAAAAAAAGGGGTTGCGTTTTATCAAATATTTGCTAGAATACTCCCCACTTTAAGAGATCACGCCGACTTAGCTCAGTTGGTAGAGCAACTGACTTGTAATCAGTAGGTCGCCAGTTCGATTCCGGCAGTCGGCACCATCTTTTGAAGTATTGATTTAACAAGTGATTTGTTAAATCACAATCCGGTGGGGTTGGGGAGCGGTCAAACCCAACAGACTGTAAATCTGTCGCGAAAGCTTCGAAGGTTCGAATCCTTCCCCCACCACCATTTTTAAAGTCGTTCTTGAATGTCAAAGCTTGAATTAACCCTTTGATAGTCTAAAGTGCGGGCGTGGTATAATGGTAACACCTCAGCCTTCCAAGCTGATGACGCGGGTTCGATTCCCGCCGCCCGCTCCAATAAAGAACGTGGCTTGCAATAGCAACAACATATCACCTCAGTAAGAGTTACTGCGAGTGATATTTTTTTAAATCATAATTTTTAACGGATCGTTTATTAATTATGATGATTAAGCTCATATAGCTCAGCGGTAGAGCACTCCCTTGGTAAGGGAGAGGTCTTGAGTTCAATTCTCAATATGAGCTCCAAATTTTAATACGTGATTTTCTTATTTCACCTAAAGATGAAGCTTTGAGTGATATTGACTAGCATTATGAATCTCGGCAAATAAGAATTTAAAGGTAACACCGAGGTGTTGCCTTTTAGTGCTGTCAGAATGCTTTTTTCAAGCTTGTTTAATTGCAAGCTTAATTGATAGTAAGTTAGGTTTACCCATAGCGTCAACGGTTTGATGGTCGCTATCATAAGCCGTCAAGCAGCTATTTCACAATCTTTGATGTTTAAAGATTTAACAATAAAGAGGACTACCCCATGGCAAAGGCCAAGTTTGAACGCAACAAGCCTCACGTCAACGTCGGCACCATCGGACACGTTGACCATGGCAAAACCACATTGACTGCTGCAATTGCAACCGTTGCTGCAAAAACCTCAGGCGGCGAAGCTAAAGACTACGCAGCCATTGACAGCGCTCCTGAAGAAAAAGCGCGTGGCATCACGATTAACACCAGCCACATTGAATATGACACTGCTGATCGTCACTACGCTCACGTTGACTGCCCAGGTCACGCCGACTACGTTAAAAACATGATCACTGGTGCCGCTCAAATGGACGGCGCTATCTTAGTCGTATCAGCCACTGACGGTCCAATGCCACAAACTCGCGAGCACATCCTGTTGTCTCGTCAGGTGGGCGTACCTTACATCATCGTCTTCATGAACAAATGCGACATGGTTGACGACGAAGAATTGCTTGAATTGGTAGAAATGGAAGTTCGTGAACTTCTTAACGACTACGACTTCCCAGGTGATGATACCCCAATCATCAAAGGCTCAGCTTTAGAAGCGCTAAACGGCAAAGACGGCAAGTATGGTGAGCCTGCGGTTCAAGAACTTTTGAACACCCTTGACACCTACATCCCAGAGCCTGAGCGTGACATCGACAAGCCATTCTTGATGCCGATTGAAGACGTGTTCTCAATCTCAGGTCGTGGTACGGTTGTGACGGGTCGTGTTGAATCAGGAATCGTTAAAGTTGGTGATGAAATTGAAATCGTTGGTATTCGCCCAACTCAAAAAACCACCTGTACTGGCGTTGAAATGTTCCGCAAATTGTTAGACGAAGGTCGTGCTGGCGAAAACTGTGGCGTTCTGCTTCGTGGTACCAAGCGTGAAGACGTTCAGCGTGGTCAAGTATTGGCAAAACCAGGTTCAATCACCCCGCATACCAAATTTGACGCTGAAGTTTACGTGTTGTCAAAAGAAGAAGGTGGTCGTCATACTCCGTTCCTAAACGGCTATCGTCCACAGTTCTACTTCCGTACCACGGACGTCACCGGTGCCATCCAATTGCAAGACGGTACTGAAATGGTCATGCCAGGTGACAACGTTGAGATGGGCGTTGAGCTGATCCACCCAATCGCGATGGACAAAGGTCTTCGCTTTGCGATCCGTGAAGGCGGTCGTACGGTTGGCGCAGGTGTTGTTGCCAACGTTCGTGACTAATCCAAGCGTTCGCTAGTGATTAAAAAAACCGTCCGAGTAGGGCGGTTTTTTTATGGCTTGCGATTACCAAAAAAGCTAAGTTATGGGGTATGATAGGTCAATTTTAGATTATGGATAGTGAACGATGACGGCATCTTTAAAAAAAGCGGTAAAAAAAAGTCCTGCAAAAGTACAGTCTATTGAACCTGCCATTGCCGATTTAGCCAACAGCTGGCTTCGTGCTTATGGTTTGGGCTACTTTTTAGAACAAGAAAGCCCAAATGATAATATTCGCGAGGCGTTGAGCAAATATGAAAGCAAAGGCGGCGGGGTTGGCGGCAATCGTCCTGATGCGCAGTTGCTGCTAAAAGACCAACACGGTCATTTTTACCCTGTTTTGATTGAGTATAAAGGCTTAAAAGGCAAGCTTGAAAAGCTCAACGCAGACGGTCAAGTTGATAATCAAAAAGCAGACAACAGCCCAAATTTTAAATATATCAAAGACTTTGCGGTCAATGGCGCGGTTCATTATGCCAACGCCTTATTGCACTATACCAGTTACAGCCATGTCATTGCTATTGGCATGACGGGCTATAAAGATGGCTACGGCAACATTCAGCATGAGCTTGGCGTTTATTATGTGGCGCGCTCAAACCTTGGTGTGGGTCAAAAAATCGGTCAATTCGATGATTTGTCATTTTTAGCAAAAGAGCATTTTGATGGCTTTATTGAGCGCGCAAAGCAGCTTGATTTGGGTCAAGAGCAGCTGTTTAAGGCGCGCGAGCAAAAAGAGCGGGCGATTGATACCAGTCTTGTCAAACTAAACAACGACATTTATCGCGATGAAAAAGGCTTGGGCGAAAATGAGCGCGTTTATTTGGTAGCAGCAACCATCATTGCAAACTTAGGGGTCAAAGATGATGACCAAGAGCTTGTTGAGCCGCTGACGGTCACCCAACTTGACAAGTTGCGCGTGAGTGAGAAAAAGACCGATGGTCAGATTATCCTTGAGCGCATTGAGCAATTTTTAACTGCCAAAGCCGTTCCTACCAACAAAAAAGAGCTGATAACCCGAACGCTTGCCAATACGCTACTTAATGACAACATCAACAAAATTCGCGACAATGAGGGTCAAAGTCAGCTCAGACGCGTCTTTGATAAAATCATCGATGATTTGGGCATCTATTACAAAATTGGCTTGACCACTGATTTTACGGGCAAGCTGTTCAATGAGATGTACGGTTGGCTTGGCTTTACCCAAGATAAGCTTAACGATGTGGTGCTGACGCCGTCTTACGTGGCAACGCTGCTTGCTAAGCTTGCGCGCGTCAATAAAGACAGCTACGTTTGGGACTTTGCCACCGGTTCGGCAGGACTTTTGGTTGCAGCGATGAATGAGATGCTGGCGGACGCCAAAAATACGATGAACTCGCCGCAGCTGCTCAAGCAAAAAGAGCTGAATATCAAAGCCAATCAGCTGTTGGGGCTTGAGATTTTGCCCAATGTCTATATGTTGGCGATTTTAAACATGATTTTGATGGGCGATGGCAGCTCAAATTTGCTTAACTTGGATTCGGTGAAAGACTTTAAGGGCGAATATGGCTTGGGTAAAGTGGATAAATTCCCTGCCGATGCGTTTATTTTAAATCCGCCGTACTCTGCTGATGGCAATGGCATGATTTTTGTGGAAAAAGCCTTGAGCATGATGAAAAAAGGCTACGCGTCGGTGATTATCCAAGGTTCGGCAGGGTCGGGCAAGGCAAGTGAGTTTAACCGCCGGATTTTACAAAAAAATAGCTTGATTGCCAGCATCAAAATGCCTATCGATATTTTTGTGGGCAAGTCGAGCGTTCAAACTTATATTTATGTGTTTAAAGTCGGTGAGGCGCACCATAGCGACAATACCGTAAAATTTATCGACTTTAGCAATGACGGCTACACCCGAACCGCGCGTAAAAAAGCCAGTAATAACCTAAAAGACACCGCCAACGCCAAAGAGCGCTATCAGGAGGTGGTCGAGTTGGTGCGCTTTGGGGCGAAAAAGCGCCATTATATCGGCGAGCAAGACTACCATGAGGGCACAATCGACCCCAAAAGCGGCAGTGACTGGAATCAGTCCGCGCCCATCGATACCAAGCCGACGTTGGCGGACTTTCAAAAGACCATCAGCGACTATCTGGCGTGGGAGGTGGGCAATTTGCTCAAGCAGCGCGGTGAGGACGACGCACTGGGAAAGTAGCCGCCCCGCTGAACGCGCAGTTAGCCGACGTTGAGTGGGGGGAGTTTAGAATTGGCGATTTGTTTACTATCGGTACAGGTTCGCTTTTGTCTAGCAATGAATTAACTATTGGAAATATTCCTAGAATATCAGCTAAGTCTGATAATAATGGAGTTTTAGGGCATTTTGATACCGTGGATAATGTAAACGCTAGACATGCGGAAAATTTTATCACAGTGAATTTTTTTGGTGCTAATGGTGGAGTTTTTTATCATCCATATAAAGCAAGTGTTGAAATGAAAGTCCATATATTGAAAATTGCAGATATAAATCTGAGTAAAGCTACAGGAACATTTCTTGCTAGCGCTTTAAGAAGAAGCCTAACAGGTTTTGATTATGGTAGTCAGTTATCTAGTTCAAAACTAAGGGAGCTAGATTTCAAAATCCAACTTCCCACCAAAAACAATCAGCCTGATTTTGAGTTTATGGAACAGTTTATCGGTCAGCTTGAGCAAAGCTATTTTCAGCGTTTGGACGATTATTTAAGCGTGACCGGACTTAATGACATTGAGTTGACGGCAGCAGAACAGCAAGCGTTGGCGGAGTTTGAAAGTTGGGAGTGGCAAAGCTATAACCTAGAAGCTTTATTTGGAAAATCAACCCGTGGTAAGCGTTTAAAAAGTGCAGATAGAATAGTAGGCAGCTTGCCATTTGTAACGGCAGGTGAGGCTGATGAGGGTGTGTCGGCATTTATCGGAAATGATGTACAAGTATTTTCAAGAAATACAACGACCATTGATATGTTTGGTTCTGCCAAATACCGAAATTATGACTATGGCGGCGATGACCATATTGCTGTGGTACATACTCAAGATTTACCAAAAAACGCCGCAATTTTTGTCACGTCAGCTATTCATAAAGTATCTTGTGCAGGGCAGTTTGACTATGGAAGAAACTTTTATGCTAAAGATGCCGACGCTTTAACTATCCAACTTCCCACCACCAACAACCAACCCGACTACGCCAAGATGGAAACTTTAATTTCGGCGCTGCAAAAGCTGGTGATTGGTGAGGTGGTGAACTATACCGAGGAGCGATTGCAACTGACCGAGGCGTTAGTCTGCTAAACTAAAGCATGACCTTTACGCGAACCAAACCTAAACCCACCGCGCTACAGTGACGTTGGCGCGGTTTGGTAGTGATGCTCAAATATGATAATGATTGAAAAGCCGAACAAGCAGCAAATCCAAGCCGTGGCGGCAATTGAAGCACTCGTTCAGTCGGTTGATGCTTGGAGCGCAGCAACGCTCACGGAACTGTTAGCGCAGGGCAGCTATCATTTATTGTTGGCAGTAGAATCAGGCGTTATCAAAGGTTACTGCTTATATCAAATCTTGTTTGAGCAAGCGGAAATCTTACGGATAGGGACGCATCCTGATTATCAGCGCCAAGGGATTGCCAGTCAGTTATTTAGCGCCCTTCACGAAACGCTTATGAAAAATAACGTCATGCAATTGATGCTTGAGGTTCGCGCGGACAATGCAGCGGCTATTACCCTTTATGAACGTCAAGGCTTTAAAACGATTCATCGCCGAAAAGGCTACTATCAGCAGCCCAATTTGCCTTCAGTGGATGCCTTGATTTTGCAGCTTGAGTATCAATAAGCCGTTAAGGTCGGGACAAGGGTTTTTTACAGTCGGCATGGCTTAGCTGATAGCTGCTGTCGGTTTTCATGCGATTTAACACGTCAATGCGCTCAGACAACAGCTCAATCATGCGGCTGATATTGGCTTGCTGTTTTTTTAGCTGCTCAAGCTTTTGCTTGGTGACAATAAGCTGCTCGTCAATATCCAGCTGACCGTCGTAGTAGTCATTTAAGCTGTCTTTAAGCTCGGTGAGGGTAAAGCCGATGGCTTGGGCGCTTTTAATCAGCTCAATGCGCTCGATACATTCAGGGTGAAACTCGGTATAAAGCCGCGACCCTGCTTGGCGCTTTCGGGATTTGAGCAGCCCCAATTGGTCGTAATGGCGAACGGTGTCTTTGGTGGTGTTGGCTTGCCGAGCAAGCGCGCCGATAAGTAAAAACTCTGAATCTGCGGACATAGGGTTATTTGATAATCAACTAAAAATTAGTGGTGGATACATTGCCAAGGCTCAGCTGCTAACAGCTGACTGACCGGCAGCGGCTGATAGTTTGCTGACTGCCAATGGGCATTTGCCCCCTCAATCAGCTTGGGCAATTGGGCTAAAAACTCGGCACGCGGCATGGTAACTGCGCCGAGGCTCATTAAGTGCGGATTAGGCAGTTGACAATCCACCAAAGCCACACCGCTTTGGCGGCAAAGCTGCATCAGCCCCCAAAATGCCAGTTTTGAGGCATTGGACGCTTGATGAAACATCGATTCGCCAAAATAAATCTGCCCGATTTTAACGCCATAAAGCCCGCCGATAAGTGACTCATTATCATCCCAAACTTCGATGCTATGGGCAAAGCCGATTTGGTGCAGTCGCTGATAAGCCTCAATCATGGCGTTATGAATCCAAGAGTGCGCGCCATCAAGGGGAGCGTCCTGCCTTGGTAAGCTGCAAGCTTGAATCACGTCAGCAAAAGCGCGGTTGAGCGTTAAGCGCCAACGCGAGGTTTTGGCTTGTTTGATTAAGGATTTACTTGGGCAATGGTCGCTTGGGATAATAATACAGCGCGGCTCAGGACACCACCACGCTTGCCGGTCACCCTCATTAAACCAAGGAAACAAGCCTTTAGAATAAGCCGAAATCAGGGTATTCGGGGCTAAATCGCCGCCCAAGGCGATAAATCCCGTACCGTCAGGGTCGACAAGCGTTGGGTCAGGAAAGGCGAAGCGGCTAAGATAATGCAGCGTCTTAGCTGAAACGTTAGGTTTGTGAGCAAGCCAAATGAGCGCTTGCTCCAAATCGTCTGAGGCAGGCTTACTGCTCAAAGGTTTCTACCGCTTCTTTATCAGCCGTCAAGGTTGAGGCGTAAGTATGGTCATGGGCTTGAGCTTCGCCGACGGCATCTAAGTATTTTTCGGCATCAAGCGCTGCCATACAGCCGGTGCCGGCTGAGGTGATGGCTTGACGGTAAACATGGTCGGCAACGTCACCTGCCGCAAAAACCCCTTCAACACTGGTTTGGGTGGCATTGCCATTTAGACCGCTATTAACGATTAAATAGCCATCTTTCATTTCAAGCTGACCTTTGAACAAATCGGTATTGGGCTTGTGACCAATCGCCACAAACACGCCAAAGACATCAAGCGTTTTGGTGCTGCCATCAAGGGTTGATTCAATCACCACGCCATTGACGCCCATGTCATCGCCGATAACTTCTTTAACTTGATGGTTCCATTCGATTTTGATGTTGCCGTTTTTGGCTTTTTCAAATATTTTATCTTGCAAGATTTTTTCAGAACGCAAGCTGTCTCGGCGATGCACCAAGGTGACCTCGGCGGCAATATTAGACAAATAAAGCGCCTCTTCAACGGCGGTATTGCCGCCACCGATGACCGCCACTTTTTGGTCTTTGTAAAAAAAGCCGTCACAAGTGGCGCAAGCCGACACGCCAAGACCTTTAAATTTTTCTTCGGACTCAAGCCCTAAATACTGAGCGGACGCGCCGGTTGAGATAATCAGGGCATCACAAGTGTAGCTGCCGTTATCGCCGGTTAAGGTGAATGGGCGCTTGGTTAAATCAACGTCGCAAATGTGGTCATAAACCAATTCCGTACCAAAACGCTCAGCATGAGCCTTCATACGCTCCATGAGGGCAGGACCAGTTAAATCATGAGCGTCGCCCGGCCAGTTATCAACCTCGGTGGTGGTGGTCAGCTGACCGCCGACCTGAAGCCCTGTGACCATGACCGGTTTTAAATTGGCGCGAGCAGCATAAACGGCAGCTGAATAGCCGGCAGGTCCTGAGCCTAAAATAATGAGTTTTTCGTGGCGCGGTTGGGTGGTTTGGGTACTCATAAAAATTCCTTAATCAGTCGATTGGGTCGGAGGTTGGCAGGGATTGAGCGTAGTTTTAGTTGTTTTGCTGACAAGCCAACGCTTGGGCGTAGTCTAACATAAGGGCAGTTACTAAAAAGTGCAATTTTGCTAAAATAATCATTGTCATTATTGTAATTAATGATAGCTTTTGTGGTTTGAATAAAACAGTGAAGATTTCTTTTGGTCACCGTCACCCGTGAAGCTATGTATTTGTTATTATAAGAAGTTATATTAAGGGTAATTGAGACGCTTGGCAATTGTCATGAGGGATTGGTCTCGCAGGCTGAGGGTTGGTGATGCAAATTTAATTCCCCGATTTTAAGATCTTGAGCAATCCTCAGCGGTAATCGGCATCGTTACCCATTTAATATCATTTTGACCTAAAATAGAAATGATCAACAAGGCAGATTTTTTGTGATATCAGCGCTTCTCATCGAGTATTTTAAAAAAGGCATTTTTACCCTGCTTGGGGCGATGCTTGCAGTATATTTGTTTGTCATTTTGCTCACCTTTACCGGCAATGATCCCAGTTGGTCGCACATCAGTAGCGACATGACCACCGTCAGCAATACGGGCGGCGCGATGGGCGCTTGGCTTTCTGATGTGCTGTATAGTTTCTTTGGTTTTGGCGCGTGGTGGCTGATTGCCTTTTTGGCTTATGAGTCGATTTGGCTTTGGTGGGGCAATAAATCCACCTATTGGCTGGTCAGAATGGTTGCCTATGTGTTTTTATTATTAAGTGGCAGTGCCTTGTTGACTCAGTTGACGACCTTGTTGAACTGGTTGCCCAATTGGGCAATGATCCGCCCCTCAGGCGTGATGGGCGGCATTGCAGGGCTTGAGTTGCAATTGCGCTTGGCAAAGCTACTTACGCCTTGGGGCTGCGTGCTGTTTTTGACCTTGTTTATGCTCATTACCGCAACGTTTGCCTTTAACATTCATTGGCGCTCCGTGTATCAAAGGCTGACCAACTGGTCTTGGCTTGGAACGGGCGTTAAAGAGGTTGATGATGGTAATAGCATTGCAAACTCTCAGCTGACCGATGATGCCAAAGCGAAGTTGACCACTGCCAAATCGGCATCGTCAGTCAACTCTACCGATGATGCGGTGGCAACTGAGCCAAGCGATTTGTCGCAAGCCTTGAGTGATTTTTTAGCCAGCTCAGGATTGATGGCAAGCGTTCAGGCATCGCTTGCCACTGCCCCAAAAAGTGCAGACCTCGAAACTCCCGTGCCGCCGGTTAATCCCAAAAGCTCCGCAAGCGATGGTAACCAAAGCCCCTCGGCAGTGAAAACCACTAAAAGTTTTTTGACCAACCCTTTTTTAAATAAAACTAAAGCGCCGGAACCTGTAGTGCAGCAACCAAAAGCGGCTTGGAATGATTCAGCTCAGGTGGATGAGGGACTGATTGAGCCGGCGCTTGCCCCTAGCTTTGCAGCAAAACCCAGTAGCTCGTTTAGCTACTCGATTGTTGAAGATGAAACGGTCGCGCCAAATGAAAAAGAGCCGCAATCTGCCGCCGAGGTTGATGATGAAAACGTCATCACCGAAGACTTAATGCAGTTGGCAATGAACCATAACCGCTTAGCGGCGGCAGTTAAATCAAGTCTTGCTGAAGCTAAGGTTTTGGTTGCAGAGGCGGATTTTGAGGACGAGCTGACCGAGGAGTGGCAAGAGGAAGATGATAATCTGCAAACGATAGCTGAAAGCGTTGAAGATCCGCTAGCTGATTTTGATTGGGAAGATGACGCGCTGATTATTGACGAAAATAGGGCTACTGAAACGCAAGTTGAGCCCATCGAAGATAACCGGCTTTTGGACATGACCCCGACCAATACGCCACCCTCAAACCCTGCTGCGCCGGCAACAGCGCTTGATGAGAGTGACAACTTTGAGCCGTCTATTACGTTTGATGTTCCAAAGTGGCAATCTGATGACGCGGTTATTGATTCAATGACTGATGAGCCAAGCTTTCCTGATATTTTTGATGATGCCTCTTTTGCCACGCGCTCACGAGCCATGCAAACAGCCGCTTACCGCGCTCAGTTAACGCCGATTCCTGAACTTGATATTTTGGATAAACCTGACCCGAACCAAGAGCCAAGCTATACGGCAGAAGAACTTGAGCAGTTGTCTGAATTGCTTGAAATTAAACTGCAAGAATTTAATGTCAAAGCAGAAGTGGTCACCGCCATTCCGGGACCTGTGGTAACGCGCTTTGAGGTGGAACTGGCCGCCGGCGTGAAAGCCAGTAAAGTCACCAACATATCTCGCGATTTAGCGCGATCATTGTCCATGGCGTCCTTGCGCGTGGTCGAGGTGATCGCCGGAAAGCCCTATATTGGTATTGAAGTTCCGAACAAACAGCGCGAAATGGTGCGCCTCATTGAGCTGCTTGACACCAAAGCTTATCAAGACAGCAACAGCCATATCAGTATGGCAATGGGCAAAGACATCAGCGGCAAGCCCATCATTACCGACTTGTCGCGAGCGCCGCATATGCTGGTTGCCGGAACGACTGGCTCAGGAAAATCAGTTTTGGTGAATGCCATGCTGTTATCCATGCTGCTTAAATACACCCCCGATGAGCTGCGCTTGATTTTAATTGACCCAAAACAGCTAGAGCTTGCCAACTATAATGACATTCCGCATTTATTGACGCCGGTCGTCACCGACATGACCGAGGCGGCAAGCAGCTTGTCTTGGTGCGTGGCTGAGATGGAGCGCCGTTATTTATTAATGAGCCTGCTAAAAGTTCGCAAATTGCATGAGTTTAACAAAAAAGTGCTTGCCGCTGAAAAAGCCGGTCAGCCGCTTATTGACCCAACTTGGCGACCCAACGACAGCGTTAGCATGGACAAAGCGCCCAAGCTTAAAACACTACCGCTTATTGTCATTGTTGCCGATGAATTTGCCGATATGATTATGCAAGTGGGCAAACAAGCTGAAGAACTGATCACAAGGCTTGCACAAAAATCGCGAGCGGCAGGGATTCACTTAATGCTTGCCACCCAGCGACCGTCGGTTGATGTGATCACAGGATTGATTAAAGCCAACATTCCCGTTCGTGCGGCGCTCAGAGTCAATTCAAAAGTGGACTCGCGAACCATTTTGGACAGCGGCGGCGCAGAAGACATGCTTGGCAATGGCGATATGCTGTTTTTAGGGCCGGGACAAATTGAGCCCGATCGCGTTCACGGCGCTTATGTCAGTGACGAGGAGGTCAACCGCGTTTGCGATGCTTGGCGCGAGCGCGGCGCTCCGGATTATATCGACAACATGGCGGGCAATTTTGAGCTGACCCCGCCCTCAGGAAGTAACGGGGCGGGCGCTTCCGGCGAAGATGATGATTTGTACAATGATGCGGTCGCCTTTGTGATGGAAACGCGAAAAGTTTCGGCATCAAGCATTCAGCGCAAATTTAGCATTGGCTATAACCGTGCCGCTCGAATTGTCGATTCGATGGAGGACGCCGGACTTGTCAGCTCGATGGGAAAAAGTGGCAAACGCGAACTGCTGATGTAAAAGTTATTGTGCTATGATTTTTTCAAAATAAAAAATAACCAAAAAAAGGGCGAGCCATGTTTCAAGAGTACACTCATTACGATGCGCTTGGGCTTGCCGCCCTCGTTCAATCCAAACAGGTCAGCGAAAAAGAGCTGCTTGAAGCGGCGATTTTGCAAGCCAATACGTTAAATCCAAACCTAAACGCCATCATTCACCGTTTTGATGAGCGCGCTTTTAACGCCATTAAACAAGGGCTGCCAAAAGGGATTTTTTGCGGGGTTCCTTTTTTGCTCAAAGACTTGGGATTTGATTTTGCCGGCGAACCATTAACGATGGGCAGCCGCAGCGTTTGCATTGTCCCAAAACAAGATGATGAAATCGTCAAACGCATGAAAGCTACCGGCGTGAACACCTTTGGCAAAACCAACACCCCTGAATTTGGGCTGATTATCACCACCGAACCTAAAGCCCACGGCGCGGTGACCAACCCGTTTAAAAAAGGCTTTAGCTCCGGCGGCTCGTCAGGCGGTAGCGCCGCGGCGGTGGCAAGCGGTATTGTTCCGATGGCGGGGTCGGGCGATGGTGGCGGCTCAATCCGACTTCCGGCAGCGTGGTGCGGCGTATTTGGGCTTAAGCCCAGTCGCGGTCGTAGCCCCATGGGACCTTATTTTGGTGAAGGCTGGGATGGCGCAGTTGCCGACCACGTCATCACCCGAAGCGTTCGCGATAGCGCCGCCATGCTTGATGCCATTAGCGGCAGCGAAATTGGCGCGCCGTATGTCATCGCCCCGCCTGATGGCACGTTTTTACAAGCGGCGATGCGCGCCCCAAAAAAGCTGACCATTGCCCTGCATCAAAAGCCACTTATCGTTGATACTGAGGTGGATAGCGAGGTATTAAAAACGTTGCACAAAACCGCCAAAGCCCTTGAAAATATGGGTCACACCGTTGTTCCTGCCGAGCCAAATATCAATATCGACCACTTTTGGCGCGATTTTTTTGTGGTGGTTTGCACGCATACGGCGTTTACCGTGGACAACTTAGAGCGGCAATTTGGTCGTAAGCAAATTCAAAATCTTGAACCGCAAACTCACAATATGGCACTGCTTGGGCGCTCACTGACCGCGCTTGATTTGGTTCGCGCTAAGCAAGGCTGGCATGATACTCAGTATCAAACCGGATTATTATTAAACAAATTTGACATGATACTTTGCCCAACGGTGCCAACGCCTGCGGTCAAACACGGCGTATTGCCGCCAAGCCGCGTCGATGAGCTGCTTATGCAAAGCGCCGAGATTTTAAATAAAGGGCTTGATATGGGAAAATACGCCTTTCGCTCCGGCGTCATTCAGTGGCTCAGCCATCCGGTATTAAGCAAAATGGCATTTACCATTTTGGCAAATGTCACCGGACTTCCGGCAATGTCCGTTCCCGTTGGCATGAGCAAAAAAGGGCTGCCGATTGGCATTCAGCTGATTGGTCGGATGAATGGCGAGGCGCGATTATTAAGCTTAGCAGGTGAAATGGAGCGCGCGGGACTGTTTACGCCGCCGGCTTTTGAGGTGAAAAAAAACGCCCTTGCTAACGTCTAAAGCGCGTTTGCTTAAAGGGCGTTTCATCGCGGTTTAACTTTTTATGAAAGCAGTATTAAATTAAGTCAAACGCTAATCAAAGCGGTAAATGTCCATCCCCAAGCTATGATGCGCCATGCTTTCATGAACGACGCTCACGCGCTGACCGGCGCCAAGCGCAAAAAACAGCGGCAATAAATGCTCATCGCTTGGGTGAATGTGTTTAAATTCAGGATATTGCTGCCAATCAAGGGCGGCAGGAATATTGGTTTTTAGCTGTTTGAGCAGCCAATGTTTAAACGCCAAAGCGCGCTTATCAAAGTTTTTGGCATCCCACTGCATGACTTGCAAGTTGTGAGTGATACTCCCTGAGCCAATCATTAACACCTGCTCAGAGCGCAGCTGAGCCAGTTGCGCCCCAAGCTGATAGCAAGCAAAGCTGTCAAAATGGCGCGGCAGGGAAATTTGCACGACCGGAACATCCGCTTCTGGATACAAATGCAACAATGGCGCCCAAACCCCATGATCGGAAGCTCGCATCGGATTCAGCCTTGCCTCGATGTGGCGCGCGCTTAACGCTTGAGCAATCGTTTCAGCGAGGCGTGATTGCCCTGCTGCCGGATATTGAATCTCATAAAGCGCATTTTCAAACCCCGAAAAGTCATGCCACGTCTTTGGCGCAGGGTTGCTGCTGATTTCAAGCTTTGCCGATTGCCAATGCGCGGACATGATGACAATGGCTCGCGGTTTGGGCAAGTTTTGCCCAATTCTGGCAAGGGCGTTGGTCGTTGCCGAGTGCTCGAGCGCAAGCGTTGGCGCGCCGTGCGAAATGAACAGCGCCGGAAGCTTTGCCGTATTATCAAGGGCAGATTTTCGCCCATAGCTTTCCCAAACCGCGGACAAATCAAGCGGCGGCTGATGGGATTTAGGAGTATCAGGGATTTGAGTCATAAGCGCTTGATGTGGGCAAATGGTCGTCAATTCAAGGGATTGGCTTTTATTTGGGTTGTTATTACTTTAACAGCCACGTTAATATTTATCAGTTAAATTTTGCCAAAATTAATTGCCGCGATGATACGGATGATTGTGATTGATGCTCATTGCCCGATAAAGCTGCTCCATAAGCACCACGCGAACCAAAGGATGCGGCAAGGTCAGCGCCGACAGCGACCATTTGACATCGGCGCGCTCAAGCACCGCTTTTGACACGCCATCCGCGCCGCCAATGATGAGCGCAATATCAAAGCCGTCTTGCATTGAGCCTACAAGCTTATCCGCCAAGCCTTCGGTTGACAGCATTTTTCCTTTGACATCAAGCACCCAAACCACCTCGCGCTCATGAATGGCCGCTAAAATTGCCGCGCCTTCTTGCTCGCGGTACTGCTCAAGGTTGGCATCGGACGGGTTTTTGGCGCGTTTTGCGGCGGCAATCTCAACGATTTCGGTTGCAAGCATCGGCTGAATGCGCTTATGGTACTCTTTAACGCCATCCTCAACCCATCGCGGCATCTTATGACCTACGGCTATCAGTCGCGCTTTCATGGCAATTTCCTTTTTAGTTGGCGGTTCAATTGATAATTAACATGGCAATTTTTTAAGATTTTAGCGAAAGCAAGCGATTAAACGCCCAAAGCCCAAGCCGAGCGCTGATAGCAGTGACAAGAAACATCATCACAAAAGCAACAATCAAGGGCATCGGCTGAGCTTGCGCCATCTCCAGCAATACCTCGCGGCTGATGTCGTCAAGTAACCAAAGCCAAACCGCCAACAAATAAACCGCCGTCAATACCCAAACCAAAAGCGTCCCGCTGATTGCCAATCGGTTCATCTCAAAAGTGGTCATCGGGCGTTTTTGTTTTTTGATAAATTTAAAGGTCGCAATAAACGCCGCAACAATCACCGAAACTACGGTCACCACCATGGAGTTGAGGGCAATCTTGCTTTGAATCAGCATAAAAATCGCGCTGGCAAGCACAAAGCCAATACCAAAATAAATCACAAAAGGCGCAATGGGTAGCGCTGAATTTTGCGATAGCTTTTTATTGGGCTTGCTTGATTTTGTTAAATTTTTTTGGTTATCAGAATTTACAGAAGGTGACATCATGGCGTTAAATGATCAAAAAATAGCCCGATATTGTAGCAGAATTTACCAAAGGCTGGGTGACGGCTTTTTAGTATTAGCGCATGTGCAAAAACGCCATTGCCGTCATGAGCGCATCATTGTAAGCGTCGTGGTTGCCAAGATTGGGGATTCGGTAATGCGCCAAAATCTGGGTTAAATGCTGCGAGGGCACTTGAAAATTGGGGTCATAACTGCCGGTTTTTTTGCCAAAAACTTGCGCAATGTCAATAACTTGATTGGGTAGCGGTGTTCCTAAATACGGCTTAATGAGGGGATTTAAAAACGCCAAGTCAATTTGCGGGCAAAATCCAACAATGACGCGATTGCCAATAAACGGCAATAGCAGCTCAAGCATCTCGTTATAGCTCATGCCATAAGCCACATCAGCGGCGCGCAAGCCATGAATGACAATGGTATCACGATTGGGCATTTCAGGCGGTTTGCAAATTAAGTGCAAGCCATTGCCGCTATCAATTTTATTGCCATCAATCTGAATGGCAGCAACTGACAGCAGGTGATGCTTTTTGGGATTTAGCCCCGTCATTTCGCAATCAATGGCAACCCACTGCTCAGGCAGCGGCGGCTCAAACATGGTCGCCAATTCTGGTCGCTTAAGCTTGCGTTTTTTAAACTGGCTTATGAGCTTATTTATCATCACTGCGACCTTAACTTTTAAAGAGGACAGCTTACATCAGCTCAAGCTTAAAATGTTGGCGTAACTCAAGCTTAAAGCTTTTCACCACCGATAAGCATTCTTTTAACACATCGCGCTCGATGGCGGTGAGTGTCGTTGGGTCAACTTGGCGGGCGTGCTTATCCTCGGTAATAAGCGCGACGGCTAAGCGCTGAGCCATAAAAAAATCAAGAGTTTCCGCCAGCGTTTCGGCGCGCTCTTTGCTAAAAATGTTGGCTTGAACAAGCGCTTTTAAGCGGTCTTTGGTGCTCGGCACAAAAATGTCGCGCTCAAGCGCCAAAGCGCGGATACCGTGAACCAGTGGGAAAATTCCGGCTTTTTTTAAATCGATTTGCGGGTTTGCCGTTTTTCCAAGCCTTGGGATAAAGCGCCGCCACCACAAATTAATATCGCCAAATTGCAGGGCGGCTCGCGCAAATTGGCGCACAAACATGGGGTCGGACTGCCGATGCGCCTTTTGCAAATGCTCACGAATGGCAGTTAAAAGCGCCTCATCGCCGCAAACATACTCACCATCCAAAATTGCGGACAAATAAATGGCATGGTTTGGGTCATTACTGACAAACCAATAGCGGATTTGCGCTTTAAACTCGCTCAAGGGTTTTCGCCAAAGCGGATTGTTCATCATGATGTTGCCATCACAAAGCGGGTAGCCCAATTGCGCCAACTGCTGATTAAAGCTGTCGGCAAATTTTGCCAAATCAGGATGGCTAAAGCCGTCTTTGATAATCAGCGCGTTATCTTGGTCGGTTCGCATGATTTGCTCGCCGCGACCTTCTGAGCCCATGACAATCACGCAGGTATTTTCAAAAACTTCTAAAGGCACAATCAATTGCCAAAGTTTGGTAAAGACTTGCGCATTTAGCGTTTGCACCATTCGGCTGACCACGCTGATTTTGACGCCATTTTGCTGCTGCGAGCGGATATAGCGCCCAATCAGTTCAACAGCGGTCAAAAGGCTTGGCAAATCGGTTGCTTGCTCAATTTGGACGCTGATAAGCTGTGAATGTTGGCTGATATGGGCAATCAAATCGCGCTGCCCCAAGACGCCGATAATCCAACCGGTGGCATCAACGACCGGCAGGCGGTGAATGCGGTAGCGGGTCATAGTTAACAGCGCATCGCCGATTTCTTGCTCGCTGTCCACGGTTCGTAAGTTAAAACTGGCGTAATCTTGGCAAGGCGTTATGGCGGGGTTTTTATTTTCACTGACCGCGCGGCAAATGTCGGTGTCGGTTAAAATGCCAATTTTTTGCCTAAAATTTTTATCGGCAGGGCTTTCATCATTTAAAGGCGTTGGGCGAATCAGCACGTGCTTTTGACCGGCGTTGGTCATCACTTGCGCCGCTTTTTGCAGGCTCTCGGTTGCCTTAATAATATGCACCGGCAGCAAATTGACCTCAGTGATGGGCTGAAGCATAATCTGCTGAACTTCCTCTTGAGCGCTCATTTGGTGCAAATCGGGCGCTCGCCGCTGCTGCAAGGCTTTGAGCCGTTCAGGAAGCTTGTCTGAGAGCAGCTGCCGAACCAAATGATTTTGCGCGCCGATACGGTCAATTGCCGCGCCATTCACTTGCAAAAGCAGGGTGTCCTCAAGCGCGCGGTAGCAATAGCTGAACTTATCAATAGGCACGTTTAGCCCTGTCGGCGGCGGCGCTTCATAATCAGCAGCAACGCCTTCTGGTCGCCGGCGCGCGTCAAACCAATCATTATTATTGATGTGCTCTGAATGGTCATCGCCCAAATAAACGGCAACGGTGTCGCCATTTAAGGTTTGCTCAATTTGACCTTTGAGCACCACAAAAAAGCTTTGTAAATCCTCCGCCCCAAGCGTTTCATCCGCTGCCAAATAGCGAACATGGGTATTTTTTTTAAGGCTTTGGCGCTCAGACTCGCGCAGCACATCAAACGGCGGCTGAGTGAAATCAAGCTGCGGCATTTAAGTCTCCTTTGATGCTACAATGGCAAGTGAAGCGGCTAAAATCAGCAAGTCACTTAACTATAGCATTATCTGCAACAATTAAAACCAATTCCGCAGACTGCAAAGGGTTTATTCTGACAGCAGCATTTTGATGCGCCGGATAGCCTCTAAATTTTCTTCAAGACTTGCCACCAGTGCCACGCGGATATAGCCTTTTCCTGCATTTTCGCCATTAACGTCGCGCGATAAATAACTGCCGGCAAGTGCAAAAATTCCTACTTTTTCAAACAACGCTTTGACAAACATTTCATCATCATTATTAAAGCTGTCGGGCGCTTTAATCCAAAGATAAAACCCTGCCGCAGGCATTTTTAAGTCTAATAACTCGCCAAGCTCAGCTTGCCAAAGCGCAAATTTCTCGCGATAAAGGTCGCGGTTTTGCGTCACGTGACGCTCATCTTGCCAAGCTTTGATGGATGCCAACTGATGCGGCACCGGCATCGCGCAGCCTTGATAGGTTCGGTAATTTAAATACGGCGCTAATAGATTTGCGTCCCCTGCAACAAATCCTGAGCGCAATCCGGGAAGATTTGAGCGCTTCGATAACGAATGAAATACAATACAGTTTTTAAAATCATGGCGACCAAGCGCCGCGCAAGCTTGCAGTAGCCCAATCGGCGGCTCATCAAGGTAAATCTCGCTATAGCATTCATCACTGGCAAGGATAAAGTTGTGCTTGTCCGACAACCGCAGCAAATATTCCCAATCGTCCATTGCCATCACCGCGCCGGTCGGATTGTTCGGGCTGCAAACAAACACCACCTGAGCGCGCTCCCAAATATCGGCGCAAACTGAGCGGTAATTGCCTTTGAACTGGTTTGATGGCAAGCAAGGCACAAAATACGGCTCAGCATTTGCCAAAATCGCCGCGCCCTCGTAAATTTGATAAAACGGATTGGGCATCACCACGATTGGCTTTTTAGTATTGGCATGGTCAACTGCGGCTTTAACAAAGCTAAAAATCGCCTCACGCGTTCCTAACACGGGCAACACTTGCGATTCAGGATTGACATGGGCTAAAAAAAAGCGCCGCTCTAGCCAGTGCGCGATGGTTTGGCGCAAATCAAACAGCCCATTGGTGGTTGGATATTGGCTTAATTTGTCCAAATTTTCATGTAATTCGTCCAAAACAAATTGCGGTGGCGTGTGTTTTGGTTCACCGATACCAAGCTTAATCTCAGGCAGGGCTTGGGGTTTGGCGCTATTTTCAAGCAGTTTTGCCATTTTAGCAAAGGGGTAGGGTTGTAATCGCGATAAATTGTGGTTCATAAGGTTGTCACCTATAATTGTGATACAATGTTAAACAAATGATAATTAAAGATTAATTTTAAAACTTAAGGAAAATTTTCCGTTAGAAATAATTACAAAGTAATAAATTAGCCCTCTTAATGGCGATTAAACTGCAATCATCGGGCGCTATAAACGCTCGATTGTCATCGATTCGGCGCGCTAGCAATGGCGCTGTTCTCCTGTTATCACAAGGATAACCATCATGCCCATTTTTTCGGATGACCGCCAAGCGCGCGCCGAGTTTTACCAACAGTTACAAAAGCATGAAGCGCATTGGTGGCAGACGCGTCAGCGCCTAATTTTGCTCAAAGAGCGCCACTTATTTTGGTTTGGGGATAATAGCATGATGATGTGGCTGCTTTGGCAGCTTGTGGCTTATGCCGTTGCGGCGCTGCTGATATTGTCTGCCAGCAATTTTTTTGATGTTCACATCACGTTATTGCAATATTTGGGCGTTTTTGCCGCTCAAACGTTATTTTTTATGGTCATGATGGTGTTTAAAGGTCGCCTTGCCAACCGAATGCAAAACAGCATCGAAAAAGCCGACCTTGCCCGCGAGCAAGCGCTCAATGAGATGTACATTTTGGCAAGTGATAGTATTTTCCCCGACATTCACGCCCAATCGCCCATCTCCTTACAAAGCATTCACGAGCGTTATGATGCCAATTTACGATTGGCAAGCCTGCAATGCTTACTGCAAAAAGAAATCGATGCCGGTCGCTTGTTGCTTGCTGATTATGAAATTGAAGCTAAAGTATTGCCGCCTGAAATTGCCGACCATGAGCTGTCACCACTTGCCGGCGATATGATTTATAAAAGCTTGATTGCGCAGCCAAGTTAACCGTTCTTAATAGCACCGTTGGGCGCTAAGCTTGCCATCAGCGCCGATTTTAGCGCGTCAAGCTTATCCTCGGCAAGTGGCGCATCATGTTGGTCACTGATATAAAACATATCCTCGGCGCGCTCGCCTAAGGTGGTGATGCGCGCGGCATGAACTTCAATGCGTTGCTCCAAAAACACCCGACCAATCCGCGCAAGCAGGGCAGGTTGGTCGAGGGTTTGCAAGCTCATGATATGCTGATTGCTGGCTTCATTAAATTCAAAATCAATTTGGGTTGGCACGACAAAGTGCTTGAGCTCGCGTGGAATGCGTTTTTGGCTTAATTTTGGCAAGCTTGGATTTTCAAAGGCTTTGATTAAGCGCAATTTTAACTCAAGCTGAGTGCCAAAATCGGTCAATATCGTTCCGCTGCGGTCAAGGAGCACGTAAGAATCAAGCGCAAAGTTTCGAGTTGCCGTGATGATTCGCGCATCCAATACGTCCAAATTCATCTGGTCAAAAATAGCTACGGTTGCAGCAAATAAATTGGCTTGGTTTTGGGTATAAATAAACACCTGAATGGCATCAAGCGCAAGCTCGCGGTGCTCGCGAAGAACGATTAATGGCGCACTTTCGGCGGTCGAGGCACGACCAACGGGCGGATGATTTAAAATCGCCTCGGTATGCCAAAGAATGTCCTCAGCAATCTCGCGCAAAAAATACTCATCGCCCAAATCCTCCCAAAGCCTGAGCACCTCATCACGGTTTAAATGCTGATATTGGCTATCAAGCAGCGCTCGCGCTTTTTGCCGTGTTGCGGCAATCATCTGTAAGCGGTTGGTCGGCGCGTCGATGTCAGCTCGTAAAATCCGCCGCGTTTGTGAGTACAGCTGCTTAAGTAACGTTGCCCGCCAACTGTTCCAAATCTGCGAGTTGGTGGCGTTCATATCAGCAACCGTCAGTACGTACAAATGATTTAAATGGGTGACGTTGCCAACGATATCGGCAAATTGGGTCACCACCTCAGGGTCTAAAATGTCCTTTTTTTGTGCGGTCATCGACATCAGTAAATGATAGCGCGTCAGCCAACCGACCAATTTAGCATCCGCATCAGCCATGCCGTGAGCGCTACAAAATGCCACCGCATCAATCTCGCCAAGCTGGCTGTGATTGCCGCCGCGACCTTTGGCAATGTCATGAAAAATCGCCGCCAATACCAAGATTTCTTTACGCTCAATGCGCTGAAAAATGGCGCTGACCAGCGGAAAATCCTCATAATATTTGGGGTCAGTAAAACGGTGCAGCATCCGAATCAAAAACAGCGTGTGCGCATCGACCGTATAACGATGAAATAAATCGTATTGCATAAGTCCCGTCACTTGCGCAAACGCCGGAATATAATGCCCCAAAACGCCATAACGGTTCATCGTTCGCAAGCGGTGAAACAGATAATTTTGCTCTTTGAGATTGGCTAAAAATAGCGCTTGGTGCTCAGGGTTATTTCGGTAAGCGTCATCAATGGTTTGCGCGGCGATTTTAAGCGCCCGCAGCGTTCTTGTGCGAACACGCTTGATGCCATGCTGCCCCATCAGCAAAAACATCTCCAAAATTGCCTCAGGATGCTGAGCAAACACGCGGTGATGCGCCATCGCAATTTGGTCGCCGACTTGGTTAAAATGCGCGTTTAATGGTCGCTTATCAGGGCGCTCATTTTTGGGAAGTTTGGGCTCAATAATCGTTTCAAAATAATGGTTGGTTAGCATCTCAGACAAGGTGGAAATTTGCATTGCCGATCGGTAATAATCCCGCATAAAGCGCTCAACGGCAGCATTTGGCGCGTCATCCGCATCGGCTTGATAGTCCATTTTTGTGGCAATCTCGCGCTGATAATCGAACAACAAGCGATTTTCACAGCGACCGGTCAAATCATGCAAATAATGGCGAATGCGCCATAAAAAGTTTTCAGCCGTAATCAGCGTTTCAAACTCTTTTTGGGTCAAAAATCCTTGCCGAACTAAGTCAAACAAGGTATTGACCCGAAAATAACGCTTGGTAATCCAGCCGATGATATGAATATCGCGAAGTCCACCGGGGGCGGCTTTAATGTTTGGTTCAAGGTTAAATTCGGTGGCGTTATTTTGTAAATGCCGCGCTTTGGCTTCCGCCATTTTAATCTCAAAAAAGTCTTTTGCAGCCCAAACCTCATCGACCATGGCAACTGGCGTATCTTTAAGCGCTTCATTTCCGGCTAAAAGCCGCGCTTCAAGCAAGGTGCTTGCAATCGTCGGCTCGCGAGCCGCTTGCAAGCATTCGCTTAAATTACGAACCGACAGCGCAGGCTCAAGCCCGACGTCCCAAAGCAGCGCCACTAACGCGTCTATTTTTTGATGAAAGCTATCGACTTCAGAGCTTTGATTATTTTCACTATTTTCACAATGGTCATTAAATGGTGTTAATAACAAAATATCAATATCCGAATGCAGCGCCAGCTCACCGCGACCATAACCGCCAACGGCAAACAGCGCGACATCAAATTTAGCCAACCCACAGCCAAAAAATAGCGCCAATAGCAGCTCATCAATAGCCGCCGCGCGAGCAGGAACCAGTAGCCGGATTCCAACGCCGGAATCTAGCGCTTGATTGGTTTCAAGGTGGATTTGCTCAAGCCAAGTAGTGATTAATCCTTGCCAATGATTTTGGTCGGTTGGTAATAAATCGGGCAGGGGCGAAAATTTAAAAGTAGTAAGTTCGGTCATCATCGCCCCTTGTTTATTGGTTAATATCACTTATTTAAAAATCGTTTTAACCTTAATCTACGCCAAGTTTTACCTAAAAAAAAGACCACTCATGCTAAGTAGTCTTTTTTGTTTTGCCAATACTTATTGCTTTAAAAAGCTTAAATCTTCTTCAGGTCGGGTGGTGAACACCTCACAGCCGTTGTCGGTGACCACAAGGGTATGCTCCCACTGCGCTGACAATTTGCGGTCTTTGGTGATTGCTGTCCACTGGTCGGGCAAAATCTTGGTCTGCCAAGTGCCTTGGTTAATCATCGGCTCGATGGTAAAGGTCATTCCTGTTTTTAGCTCAAACCCCGTGCCTTTTTTACCGTAATGCAGCACTTGCGGCTCGTGGTGAAACTCGTCCGAGATGCCATGACCGCAAAACTCGCGAACGATGCTAAAGCGCTCAGGCTCAACGACTTCTTGAATTGCCGCGCCGATGTCACCCAAGCGAGCGCCATTTTTGACCACGCTCATCCCCGCGTAAAGCGCGTCTTGCGCCACTTTGCAGATGCGCTCTGCCATGATTGAGCCATTGCCGACCACCCACATTTTTGAGGTATCGCCATAGTAGCCGTCTTTGATGACTGTCACGTCAATGTTGATGATATCACCGTCTTTTAAGATTTTATTTTCGGATGGGATCCCGTGGCAAACCACGTGATTGACCGAGGTACAAATCGACTTTGGAAAGCCGTTATAGTTAAGCGGCGCAGGGATAGCTTGTTGGGTATTGACGATATAGTCGTGGGCGATTTGGTTCAGCGCTTCGGTGCTGATGCCAACTTTGACGTGCTCGTCCAACATCACAAGCACGTCGCTGGCAAGCTTTCCGGCAACGCGCATTTTGTCTAAAGCATCACTTGATTGGATTAAGGATTTTTTCATTGTCATTATCGATATAAAATTGAGAAGTTATGTCGCTGCATTATAGCATAATTTGGCTTTTTTGCGGGCAAACTCCTGTAGCAAATCCGTTAGCAGCTTATTACAATGAGAGCAAGAGGGCGTACAAAATCGCTAACTTGTAACACAATATTTTATTATTTTACCTACACAACCTGCCATGACTTATTAAAACTAGTTTGCCATAATATAACCGTTGTTTTGATGGACTTTGAATGATTTTGAAAGCTTTTAAAAATCTTTAAATAATTAAAAAAATAAGAATAATAAAAACAACTTTGAAAGTAACTGATTTTAATGAACTGATTTTATTAAATAATTTTGAGGAAAAAAATTGGGCTAACGGCTCAATTTGCTATTCGTAACAAGTAAGAAATGCCAGCTAAGTTTGCAACCTGCTCGCTAAAAAATAACCGTAACACCTGCTAAAACTCTTGAGGAGCTATTATGAAAACCATGACTTCAGCACTATTTGCCGGAATCCTTACCGTAGGAACGCTTGCCGCCGCCGGCTGTCAATCCACCCCAAGCACCACCGCGCCAGTGACTCACCCCGTCACCAACAAAGACTTGCAGTCTTATAACTGGCAATTGGTAGATGCCACGCGTACTAATGGCAGCAAGGTTACTCAGCTTTTTTCTAACCCTGCCAAACCGTTGACGTTAAGCTTTTTTAACAGCAATGGCAGCAATCGCGTGACCTTTATCAACACTTGTAACAACATGGGCGCAGAATATAGCGTTGTGAACGGCAATGTTCAATTGTCAAACATGATCAGCACTATGATGGCATGTCCTGAGCCACAAGCAAGCTTTGATACCGCAACTTTAGCAACGGTGAATGGTAAATATACCCTAAACAAAAATGCTAATAATGTTCCTATCTTGACTATTACCAATAGCAACCAAGTGGCGCATTTTAAAGCCATTGCTAAATAAGCGTTAAAATAAAAATTAAAAAAGCCTCATTATTTTATGGGGCTTTTTTTATGTCAAAATGAGGGTCGCAGCAGTAAAATAATCAGCTAAAATAGACTTTTTGAAAATAATTAGAGAATGGTTGTGAACAAAATAGTTGCGGTAATGGGACTTGGTACGATGATGCTAGCAGGCTGCCAAAGCTTGCCGCAGCAAAGCGCAAAGCCGATGGTAAATCCAGTCGTCACTCAAATGCCACTGACGGATAAAAATGGCTTGATTGCGTATGTTGAGGAAGAAGGTGTCGGTGCTTCAAAAGTATCAAGCCTTTATACGATAAGTCCTGACGGCAGTCATCGCGAATTGATTGACCGCTTAAACGGTTATATTTACTCGCCGTCGTGGTCGTTTGATGGCGCAAAACTTGCCTACAGTAAGCAGGCGATGCGCGAAGCCCCAAAGATTTTTATCTATGATAAAGCCAGTAAATCGTCCAAGCTGACCGTGAGTAACAGCGGCAGTAACTTGTCGGCGGCGTTTTCCCCTGATGGTCAAAAGCTGGTCTTTAGCTCAACGATGGGCGGTAATGCCGACATTTACGAGCAGCGGCTTAGTGATGGCGCGGTTACGCAGCTAACGCGATTGCCAAGCACCGAAGTTCAGCCAAGCTACGCGGCGGATGGTCAAAGTGTGATTTACGTCAGTGACAAAGCGCGCGCCGGTCGCCCAAGGCTGTATCGGCAGTATTTAACGGCTGATGGCAAGGTCGGTCGCGTCGTTCCCATCGCAACGACTGGCTACGCGGCAAGCCCAATGATAAGCCTTGATGGTTCAAAGCTTGGCTTTTTAAATGGTAAGCAAGCGGCGGTGATGACTCTGAGCAGTGCTCAAGTCGTCAATCTTGGCGATACCGGGCTTGATGAACCAGCAAGGCTGTCGCCAAGTAGCAAATACGTGGTTTATCCGATGCAAAACGCCGCAATCAATGGTCAATCGGGAAGTAGCCTTGTCATCCGCTCATTATCTGGCAGTGGCGGCTATACCATCAGTAGCAAAACCGGCGGCGTGATTCGTGCGCCAAGTTGGGGCAGATAAAGGGGGCAACTCATGGCACATAAAAAAGTCAACTTACCGCAAAAAATCTGCCCCGTTTGCCAAAAGCCGTTTACTTGGCGCAAAAAGTGGGCAAAGGATTGGGACAATGTGGTGTATTGTTCGGAGAAGTGTCGTAAAAATAAAGATAAATCTTTAAGCGCTGATTGATTCTAAAAGCTACATGAACAATTTATATTTAAATTATTAAACAAAGATGTATGAATAGAGTGGAAAATGGTAATGTATTTTTCTATAGTGGCGTTATTTTTTTGTAATTGACACTTGATTAAAATCAAAATTTAAGAGGTAGTAAATGAAATATATATTATTTTGTATAATATTTTCGCTACTGATTACCTTATCCATAAAAGAAAATATTCTTCTAGCGAATTATATTTTAGTGCTTTTATTATTTTTCTTAATAGTAATAGAAGATATTATTATTCTAATTCTAAGCAAACGGTGGTGTCGGAAGGAAACGTCAAAGCTGAGCTACTCTTTATATAATGACCATTTAACGTTGTTTACAGCTACGACTGAGACTGCTGTGCCTAAATTTAATTTCTCTTACGAAGTAAAGGGTAAATGCTATGAAGGAGGTTTAATTACGATGTTAGGTTTTTTAATGCAGAAAAAGACACAATCGCTTTTGCGGAATCAGTAAATAAGATAGAATTCTACTATAATCCCAATAATCCTAGCAGATATTTCGTAATACGACCAAAAAATAAGATTATAGTTAATGAGAAGTATAAACTGTTATTTTTGCTTACAATAGCGATTGTTGCTTTAATATATAACTTAATTGACTAGCATTCAGTAGGAGCTATAATCAAATAAAATATTATAAGACCTAAAAAAATAGCTAATAATCAATTATTAGCCATTTTTTAGGGCAAGAATAATCGTAGAGCCTACGAAAGTAATCCTACAAATTCGGATTTAACCACTTCTCAGCCGTTTTCAAATCCCAACCTTTTCGCGCGGCATAGCTCTCTAACTGGTCGCTGCTAATTTTACCGACGTTAAAGTAAACGCTTTCCGGATGCGAGTAGTAAAAGCCGCTGACTGAGGAGGCCGGCCACATGGCAAAGCTTTCGGTCAAGCGCGTTCCAATAGCGTCCGTCGTGCCAAGCCAGTCAAACAGCTTGCCTTTTTCGGTATGCTCAGGGCAGGCAGGGTAGCCGGGGGCAGGGCGGATACCGACGTATTTTTCTTTGATGAGCGCCTCGTTATCAAGCGCCTCATCTGGCTGATAGCCCCAGTATTCGGTGCGGATGAGCTTATGGAGGTGCTCAGCAAAGGCTTCGGCGAGGCGGTCGCAAAGCGCTTGCACCATGATGGCGTTATAGTCGTCGCCTGCCGCCTTGTAGTCCTCGGCAAGCTGCTCAGCGCCGACGATGGTCACGGTAAAGCCGCCCAAATAGTCGGTATGATTGGTTGAGGGCGAGATAAAGTCGGCAAGGCTAAAGTTGGGCTTGCCGCTGGCTTTGTCGCTTTGTTGGCGCAAATGCTCAAACTGATAGGTCGCTTTGCCGCCGTGATTGGGGTCAGCGTCAAAAACGGTGATGGTATCCGCGCCGGTTCGGCGAGCAGGCATAAGGGTAAACACGCCTTTTGCGGTGATGAGCTTTTCATTGATTAATTTATCAAGCAAGGTTTGCGCGTTGTCGAACAAATCCGTTGCTGCTTCACCAACGACGTCATCTTGCAAGATTTTGGGATATTTTCCGGCAAGTCCCCACGAGATAAAAAACGGCGTCCAGTCGATAAAGGGCAATAAGTTGGCAATTGGATAATCCTCAAGCACCACTTTGCCAAGCTGATTTGGGGTCGGCGGCGCGTAGTTGTCCCAGTCAAATTGAAAGCCAAGTTCGATGGACTCAGCGTAGGACAGTTTGGCGGCTTTGGGCTGACGTTTTGCCAAGCGCTCGCGAACTTTGATATAGTCCTCGCGAGTTTCATTTATTAATTCTTGACGGTTTTCTTTAGATAACAATTTAGTGACCACGCCGACCGAGCGCGAAGCATCCGCCACGTAAATGACGGCATCATTTTGATATTGCGGCTCGATTTTGACCGCCGTATGTGCTTTTGAGGTGGTCGCGCCCCCAATCATCAGCGGCAAATCCATGCCGCGCTCTTGCATTTGTTTGGCGACATAGACCATTTCATCAAGGCTTGGGGTAATCAGTCCTGATAAGCCGATGATATCAACGTTCTCTTTGATGGCAGTATCAAGGATTTTTTCGCAAGGGACCATCACGCCCAAATCGATGATTTCGTAGCCGTTACAGCCAAGAACGACGCCAACGATGTTTTTGCCAATATCGTGAACGTCGCCTTTAACGGTTGCCATGAGGATTTTACCTTTGGCTTCGCCCTCGACTTTTTCCGCTTCGATAAAAGGATTGAGCCAAGCGACCGACTGCTTCATCACGCGCGCCGATTTCACCACTTGCGGTAAAAACATTTTGCCCGCGCCAAACAAGTCACCAACGACGTTCATACCGTCCATTAAGGGACCTTCGATGACCTCAAGCGGTCTTGGGTATTTTAGGCGTGCTTCTTCGGTGTCGGCTTCGATATAGGTAGTGATGCCTTTGACTAAGGCGTATTCGATGCGCTTTTCGACGGTATCGTCACGCCACGCCAAATCAGCGCTGGCGTCTTTTTTCTTACCATCATTTTGATAGCTTTCAGCAATGGTCATGAGCCGTTCGGTGGCGTCTTGACCCGATTCACCTTGGTTTCGGTTAAGCATGACGTCTTCAATGGCGTCGCGCGCTTCCTTTGAAATGTCGTCGTAAAGCTCAAGCATTGAAGGGTTGACAATACCCATGGTCAAGCCGTTTTTGATGGCATGGTATAAAAATACCGAGTTAATTGCCTCGCGGATGGGGTTGCCGCGAAAGCTGAACGACACGTTGGACACGCCGCCTGAGACCATGGCGTTAGGCAGATTGTCGGTAATCCAGCGCGTGGCATTGATAAAGTCCGCGCCGTAATTATTGTGCTCGGTAATTCCGGTAGCAACGGCAAAAATGTTCGGGTCAAAAATGATGTCTTCACTTGGGAAGCCAACTTCATTCACCAAAACATCATAACTGCGCTGACAAATCTCAATTTTGCGCTGCTCGGTGTCGGCTTGACCGTCTTCATCAAATGCCATCACGATGACTGCCGCGCCGTAGCGCATACATAGCTTGGCACGTTCGACAAATTCGTCGTAGCCTTCTTTTAAAGAGATTGAGTTCACCACGCATTTGCCTTGCGAGCGCTTGAGTCCTTCTTCGATGATGTCCCATTTTGACGAGTCAATCATCAAGGGCACGCGGCTGATGTCCGGCTCACCCGATACCAAGTTGATAAAGTGAATCATCGCTTGCTTGGAGTCGAGCATGCCCTCGTCCATGTTGATGTCAACGATTTGCGCGCCGCCTTCGACTTGGTCGCGAGCCACATCAAGCGCCTCGGTGTAAGCTTCGGTTTTAATGAGTCGCAAAAACTTTTTAGAGCCGGTCACGTTGGTGCGCTCGCCGACGTTCACAAACAAGCTGTCTTTAGTGATGTTAAAGGGTTCGAGTCCTGACAAGCGGCAGGCAGGCGGAATTTCGGGAATGGGGCGCGGTGGAAAATTGGCAACCATGTTGGCAATCTGGCGGATGTGCTCAGGCGTTGTCCCACAGCAGCCGCCCACGATGTTTAAAATTCCCGCTTTAGCAAAGCCTTCAAGCAGCGCGGCAGTTTCTTCCGCCGTTTCGTCATATTCGCCAAACTCGTTGGGCAGCCCCGCGTTTGGATGCGCGGAAACAAAAGTATCAGCGATGTTTGACAAGGTTTGGATATGCGGCCTGAGTGCATCTGCCCCAAGCGCACAGTTAAAGCCGACCGATAACGGCTTGGCGTGGCGGATGGAATTATAAAACGCTTCTGCCGTTTGCCCTGACAGCGTTCGCCCTGACGCGTCGGTAATCGTCCCTGAAATCATAATCGGCAATTCAAAACCGATATCTTCAAAGACGCCCGTCACCGCAAAAATCGCCGCTTTGGCGTTTAGCGTATCAAAAATGGTCTCAATCAAAATGATATCCACGCCACCTGCGATTAAAGCAAGCGTCGCCTCGCGGTAATTGAGCACCAACTCATCAAAGGTGATGTTACGAAAAGCAGGGTCATTCACATCAGGCGACAGCGAGCAGGTTCTTGACGTTGGACCAATGACACCCGCCACAAATCGCGGCTTTTCCGGCGTTTTTTGGGTAAATTCGTCGGCCACTTCGCGAGCAATTCGTGCTGCCTCTCGGTTCATCTCCGGAACCAAATGCTGCATGTCGTAATCTGCCATCGACAGCCGCGTACCGTTAAAGCTGTTGGTCTCGATGATGTCCGCGCCGGCTTGTAGGTGCGCTCGGTGAATGTCCTGAATCATTGCCGGTTGCGTCAATACGAGCAAGTCATTGTTGCCTTTGACGTCTTGAGAAATATTGGCAAAGCGCTCGCCGCGATAGTCGGCTTCATCAAGTTTATACGTCTGAATATGCGTTCCCATCGCGCCATCGAGCATCATAATGCGCTGGGTTAAAATCGCAATCAAACGCTCGCGCGCGGTGATTTGCTGGGCTTTAAAGTTAAAAACGTCCAGCGGCGTCAATTCAAAGTCGCTTGGGTTGGCAGTGGGCGTAGATTTTTGGTCGGCGGGTTTGGCGGTGGCTGTGGTCATAAAATTACTGCTTATTTCAAAGAAAAATTAGGCGATAAATTAATAAAAGAAGAGATAAAAAAAGAAGCTAAAAAGAACTAGATACTTGCCATTTTACCATGAAAATTGGGGCGCTTTATACCGAACTTTTTTGATAGACAAAACCATTGTTAATGACTAAGGCTTATAGAAATAAGTGAAAAAATCGTAAAAATGCTTAAAAAGTCATAATTTTGGCTAGAAACTAAACAAAAGTTATATTGGGCTTACAAATATTAGCGCAATTGTAGAATAATTGCCCTAGCGTTATATGCTAATTTAACTTTAGTAAAAAATGATATAAGAATGCAAATAGTTATAACAAGGTGATAACGCGTTAATAAGGTATCAAATCAACGTTCATTGATGATTACAACAACAATTAAGGAAGCAAATCATG
Source organism: Psychrobacter sp. GTC18467 (assembly GCF_055397455.1). Lineage (NCBI taxonomy): Bacteria > Pseudomonadati > Pseudomonadota > Gammaproteobacteria > Moraxellales > Moraxellaceae > Psychrobacter > Psychrobacter sp. GTC18467. Next base: position 861,449 of record NZ_AP038920.1, on the reverse strand, counting down.
ACCTTATCAAAATTAGCAGTTGCTGGCATTATCAGCGTTGCGGTTGCCGGACTAAGTGGCTGTAACAATATGATGCCAATGAAAAAAACCACACCAATGACCTCCATGACTCCTGCAAAAACCAATATGAATTTACTTCAGGTTGCCCAAAGCAATCCTGATTTTTCACTCCTTGTCGAGGCGGTTCAAGCCGCAGGACTGACGGACGTGCTTGCCAACCCAAATGCCAACTTTACCATTTTTGCGCCAACCAATGACGCCTTTGTCCAAGCCTTGCAACAAACCGGAATGACTAAAGCTCAGCTTTTTGCCAACAAGCCGCTATTGACCAAGATTTTGGGCTATCACGTTATCAATGGCAAGATGCCAATGTATAGTCGTGATTTGAAAGTTGGTAATGTGGTGATGCTCAGCAATGACGTGTTGATGGTCACACCAAAAGGTCAATTGATGGATGAGATGGGGCGCACCACCAACATCATAAAAACTGACATTGCGGCAAGTAATGGCGTCATTCATGTGATTGACCACGTTTTAATGCCGAAGTAAATAAAGCGAGATTATTTTTACCCTTAACCTTAATTATTTTAATTTACCAACCCCATGTCCTAAAGGATACGATTATGCTAAAAAAAAGCTTACTCCCGTTATCGATTGCCGCGATGCTTGGTCTTGCGGCTTGTAGCAACAATACCACCCCTGCTGACGATACGGACGCTGCTACCACTGAGCCGGCAACGCCTGCTTCAACCACTGAAGCTGAGCCTGCGCCTGCCGTTGTTCCTGAAGAGCCCATCGATGAGATGGACCCTGCAGCGACCAACGTTTCTGAAAAAACCATTGGCGAGATTGCCGCTGAAACGCCTGATTTGAGCATCTTAACCGAAGCGCTCAAAGACGTAGGTCTTGACACCACTTTGATGTCAGAAAACGGTCGCTTTACCGTATTTGCGCCAACCAACGCCGCGTTTGAAGCGCTGTTGACCAAGCTTAATATGACCAAAGAGCAATTGTTTGAAGATAAAGAAATGCTTAAAGCCGTACTAAGCTACCATGTGATTCCAGAGCAAGAAGTCAAAGCGGCAGACATCCCTTATGATAGCGACATCAAAACCGTTAACGGTCAAAGCTTTATGATTAGCAAGGACAACATGATTACCGATGCCAGCGGCAACAAGGCAAACATCACCAAAACCGACATTTTAGCCAGTAACGGCGTGGTTCATGTGATTGACCAAGTCTTGCTACCAAAACAGTAGTTTTAAGTTTTAGTCATAAAAAAGCTTGACAGTAGGTCAGGCTTTTTTATTTGGCAGACTTTTTTATTTGGAATGTTTTACGGGCTTTATGATTGGCAATAAAAAATCCCAAGCTTGAGCTTAGGATTTTTTTGAAAGTAATGCGTTAAAGTTAATCTTTTTAAAGCTAATCTTTTAAACTTAATCTTTTAAACTTAAGTTATTTCGGCTCTTTGTCTAACGACTCACGACCGATTTCAACTTGGCGCAGCGCTTCTTGGCGTCTTAGATGGCGCTCTTCCCAATACGGCGCATTTTTGATGCCAAATTTGGCAGGGTCAAAGTCATAATGCTCAACGCCTTCTTTGCGCTGTCTTTCGTAGTCTTTGAGCATGGTAAGCGTCGGTCTTGCAACAAAGAAGATAATCAAAATACCAACGATGTTCAGCCAAGCCATCAAGCCTACGCCAATATCGCCAATCGTCCAAATGTAACCGGCAGAATTTAAGCCACCGTAAGCCACCATTGCCATGATTAAGATTTTAACCAAAATTAATCCGGTACGGTTGGCATTTCGGCTGATAAATCGGGTCAAATACGACACGTTCACTTCAGCGATGTAGTAATACGCCAAAATGGTGGTAAAGGCAAAGAAGAATACCGCAATGGCGATAAAGGTGTTACCAAAGCCCCCATAAACCGATTGCATTGCCATTTGGGTAAAGGCAGGCGAGTTGATTTCAGTGGTGGTAGGAACATTTTGAACGATAAACTCACCGGCAGGAAGTTTGCCTTGAATGTTGTACGTTCCCATAGTCAAAATCATAAACGCGGTTGCTGAACAAACCAATAGCGTATCGACGTAAACGGAAAACGCTTGCACCAATCCTTGCTGAGCAGGATGCTCAACTTCAGCCGCGCCTGCTGCGTGCGGTCCTGTTCCTTGACCGGCTTCATTGGAGTAAATACCCCGTTTAACACCCCAGCCAATCGCCGCCCCAAAGCCGGCTTGGGCACTAAAGGCATCGCCGATAATCAAGCCAAACACTTCAGGGATACGCTCAAAGTTAGCAAACATGATGATAAGGGCAAGCGCAATATAGCCAATTGCCATAAACGGTACGGCAAACTCAGTAAAAGTCGCGATACGTTTAATCCCACCAAAAATAATGATGCCTAATACCACAAGAATAATAACTAACGCACTTAAGCGAATCGCGCCAACATCCATACCAAGAATGTTCATCGCCGTGCCTTCACCCATCACCTGAGTAACCGCATTAATCACGCCGTTTGCTTGAACGCCGGGCAAGAACATGCCGCAAGCAAAAATGGACGCCACCGCAAATACCACCCCATACCAGCGCTGGTTTAAAGCGCGCTCAAAATAATAGGCAGGACCCCCGCGATATTGACCGGTGACCGCGTCTTTTTCCTTATAAATCTGAGCAAGTGTTGACTCAACATAAGCGGTTGAGGCACCCAAAAAGGCAACGACCCACATCCAAAATACCGCGCCAGGACCCCCAAAGCCGATGGCAGCGGCAACCCCTGCAATGTTTCCCATACCAACGCGACCGGCTAGCGATACCGCAAGCGCCTGAAATGATGAAATCCCATCGGCGCTGGCTTTGCCCTTAAACAGTAAGCGAATCATTTCGCCAAACAAGCGCACCTGAACAAAGCGCGTCATGATGGAATAGAATAATCCTGCGCCCAAACACAGATACACCAGTGCCGGACTCCAAATAATCCCATTGACTATATTTACAAAATTTTCCATGTCGTCGTCCTCAATGTGTCTCAAAGTGGTGAAAAGTAGCCCATTGACCTTTGAGTTATCCGCAAAAGTTGCCTTATCACTGGCTAACCATTGCCAAAATAACCCCCATCACTTTTGCTCGAACGCTTAACGTTTTGCTTTAATGTTGAGCTATTATTCACCCTTGAGGAGGGTGTTATCATTTTAATCAGCCATTAGGTTTTAGGAAAATTAAGCTTTTTTAGCCGTAAAATCATATTAAATCATTGATTTAACTTCTAATTGCTTCTAAATATTGCTAAAACCTACCGCTACGTAACTGCAATTTGCCATAGTTTTAAATTGATTACTAGCAATTTTTTTTATATAACAAAAATTATAGTTATGAACTAAGCAGGGATTGCCTCGCAGTTTTTTAAAATTAAACCTAAGGTTTATAGTGATTTAAATGCTATCGTTTTTATAAATAAGACATTTATTGTTCAAATTTTTGTGGTCAAAATACAGAGTAAATAACGCAAAATTCGCGCTCAAGGCTACTGAAAAATGGCTAAAAAAGGTTGGCAAAACTGGCGTTGATGATAAGCTGAAATCCTCCAAAATCGTCAGTAATTGGGGGCTTGCGGTTGTGTTTTGGTAACGGTGAATTGTAAATTTCAAGTTATCGCGCCATTATTAGCAGCATAAGAAAGATTAAAAATTAAGCGCCCCATCAGCGTTTAAGAGGAATTAGGAGAAAGTTATGTCGCATGATTTTGTCAATAGTTATGGCAAATCGATAATGAAGCACCCTGCCAAGTTATTAAAACCGCTGTTTTTGTCTGCTGTTTTGGCGACCGGTTCGGTAAGTTTGACCGGCTGCGGCTATAATAATTTGCAAGCCCAAGATGAGCAAGTGACGGCAGCTTGGTCTGAGGTGGTCAACCAATATCAGCGCCGCGCCGATTTGGTGCCAAACTTGGTGAAAGTGGTCAAGCAATACGCCGACCAAGAAAAATCGGTATTGACTGAGGTTGCCGCTGCACGCTCGCGGGCAGGAAGCATCAATATCACCCCTGAGGTGCTTAATGACCCACAAGCCATGGAGCGTTACGCTGCCGCGCAATCGGAGCTTGGTGGCGCACTGTCACGGCTGATGGCGGTTTCTGAGCGTTATCCAGATTTAAAATCCGATGCGTTATTTCAAGATTTGCAGGCGCAGCTTGAGGGCACGGAAAACCGAATTACGGTAGCTCGTAACCGCTACATTCAAGAGGTTCAAGGCTATAACACCACGGTTCGCCAGTTCCCAACCAACATCACGGCAAAAGTCTTTGGCATGCAGCCGAAACCAAACTTTACCGTGGCGAATGAGGCACAAATTTCAACCGCGCCAACGGTTGATTTTGGGGATGATAATAAATAGTTGGTGTTTTTAGAAAATCTTGAATAAAAACGGTTGGCGACATTGGCAACTGAGCAATGAGCTTTTGAAAATAACAAATTTTGAAAATATTTTTTATTTTTGACAATGACAGGGATAAGTTGGTAAAAATGCCCTTGAGGTGGTTTGGTCGAATGAAACAGGCAAAAGCAGTACAAGCAGCACTGATATTGAGCTTAAGCTTAGGCGGAATGGGGCAGGCGCTTGCGGCTTCTGATGTTGCTGTCGCTGCTGAGGGCAACGGCTTAAACCTAAGCAACCATAGCGCTGATGATTTGGTCGCCATCGCCAAAGCGCGGCAAAATAATGAAGCGCTTGGTGAGGCTTTAGATAATGACGCGTTAAATGACAGTATCTTAAACAACGACGCCATCACTCAGCGCGAAGATTCGCAAAATCCGACAGTAAATCCCCCGCCAACCAAGCCGCCAGTTACCTCAAGCGCCCAAAGCGTTGATGCCGATAAACTGATTTTAAATGAGCCGGTCGTTGACCAAGCCAATATTTTAACCAGCAGTGAAAAGCAGCGGCTCACCCAGCAGCTGCAAGACATTTATCAGTCGGGGCTAGCTCAAGCGGCAGTAGTGATTGTGCCGACGACCAATGGCTTGCCGATGTTTGACTACGCGCTGCAAGTGGCGGACAAATGGCAACTTGGCAATAAAGATGTCGATGATGGGCTGCTGATTGTGCTTGCGGTCAATGACCGTAATATTTATATTTTAACTGGCTATGGTCTTGAAGGCACGTTGCCCGATGCTGCTGTGAAGCGCATTATCCGCGAAAATATCACGCCGCTGTTTAAGCAAAACGACTACGCTGCTGGGCTGAGTGCAGGAATTAGCGCCCTTGAAGCTCGGCTAAAAGCAGACCCCGAGGTGCTTGCTCGCGCTGATGCTCAAGCTGCTGAGCGCGCTAAACAAGACAGTGATACGCCATCGAGCATCTTTTTATTTATTATGGCGATGATTTTTGGCAACGTCATCACTGCAATTTTCGGTCGCTTTTTGGGGTCGCTGCTCACCTCCGGCGGCTTTTTTGTGGGGTCACTAGCGCTTGGCGGCGGGTTTTTTATGACCTTAATTATGACCATTTTTATTTGGTTGTTTTTAATTTCTCGCGGCGGTGGCGGTCGCGGGGGGCGTGGAGGTCGCGGCGGCGGTGGCGGCGTTATCTTTATGCCAGGCTTTGGCGGCGGCAGTAGCGGCGGCGGTTTTGGGGGTGGCGGCTTTGGTGGTGGCGGTTTCGGTGGGGGCGGCGGCGGCTTTGGCGGTGGCGGCGCCGGCGGTTCGTGGTAAACTCAGTGCCAAATTAGCATATTTAAAATAAAGCTGATAAAAGCTGACTTATCGCCCTATGTTTTTTGCCTTTGGGTTTGCTTTTTTTGCGAACGATGTTGAGGATATATGAATCATGGCAAAGCCAAATCTAACTGAATCCAAACCAAGCTTTGCCCGCTTGTGGCGTCAGGCGTTGTTTGTGCCGATGCTGCACAGCCGCTGGTTGAATCAGACCGTAAAAGCCAACTTAAGCGCGAAAATCACCGAGGCTGAGCGCGGTCATCGCGGTGAGGTGTTTTTAATTATTGAAAATCAGCTGCCCATTCCGGACGCCTATCATTTAACCTGCCGCGAGCGCGCCATCAATTTATTTAGCGACTACCGTGTTTGGGATACCGAAGAAAACACTGGCGTTTTGGTTTATGTCAATATTTGCGAAAAAAGTCTCGACATCATCGCTGACCGTGGCATCAGTCAGCACGTCAGCCCGACCATTTGGCGCGCCATGTGTGACAAAGCGGTCGCCGGCATGAGCAATCAAAAATTTGAGGACAGCCTTTGCGAGCTGCTTGATGAAATCGGTCAACTGCTGCGGCAATATTATTATTTAGAAAATGACCCTACGGGCAATGAGCTGTCTGATTCTGTGGTATTCTTAACCTAAGTTTTTACTGATTGAGCTGATTTAAAAAGTAATCATGGTGGGAGAGCAGAATGATTGAGCTGATAAAAAAATTGCCAAAAGCGGAGCTGCATTTACACATTGAAGGCTCACTTGAGCCAGAATTGATGTTTAAATTGGCAAAAAAAAACCAAATCGAAATCCCTTATAAAGATATCGACGATGTTCGCCGAGCTTATAACTTTACCAATTTACAAACCTTTTTAGATATTTATTATGCCGGCGCCAACGTCCTTATCACCAAAGACGACTTTTATGAGTTGACTTGGGCGTATATTCTTAAATGCGTGGAAGATAATGTCATTCACACCGAGATATTTTTTGACCCGCAAACTCATACCGCACGGGGCGTTGCCTTTGAAACGGTGCTTAGCGGCATCAAAGAAGCGCTAAGCGATGCTAAAGTGCAATTTGGCATCACCTCTTGCATCATCATGTGTTTTTTACGCCATTTATCCCAAGACGAAGCCTTTGCCACCCTTGAGGAAGCGCTGCCATTTAAAAATGACATTATCGGTGTCGGTCTTGACTCCTCAGAAATCGGCAACCCGCCGTCAAAATTTAAAGACGTGTTTAAAAAAGCCAAAGCAGAAGGCTTTAAACTGGTGGCTCATGCTGGCGAGGAAGCCGATTTTTCTTATATTTATGAGGCGCTTGATTTGCTAGAAATCAGCCGAATCGACCACGGCGTGCAATCCATCAAAAGCCCTGAGCTGATGCAGCGCCTAAAAGAAGAGCAAATCCCGCTGACCGTTTGCCCAAATTCCAACATCGAACTTAAGGTGTTTGATAATTATCAAGAGCACAACATCAAACAGCTGCTCGATTTTGGCTTAAATGTCAGTGTCAACTCAGACGACCCTGCCTATTTTAAAGGTTATTTGAACCAAAACTTCATTAATATCTGCGAAAATTTACCGCTCACTAGCGAGGACGTGATTAAATTGGTCAAAAACTCGTTTAACTCGTCATTTATTAGTGAGGCGTTAAAACAAGAGTACCTTAACAAGGTTGACCTTGCGGTAGCGCAGTAGCGTAAGAGTTTCGTTAGTCAAACAGTTAAATAAACAGCCCCTGCTAAAACCATTTTTAGTAGGGGTTTTTGGTAGAATTGTTTTATAGGGCGCTGATTTGCTTTAGCAGTTGCGGCAAGGCGCGACCGGCAGGGGCAGCAATGGTCACATTAACGATGGTATTGGGCGTTGGGTGCGGATTGATTTCAATCACTTGAGCGCCGTGCTGACGAGCGATTTGCGCAAGCCCTGCCGCCGGATAGACCAAGCTTGAGGTGCCAATATTGACAAACACCGCGCATTCTGCTGCTGCGTTTTCGGCAATTTGCCACTCTGTTTCGGGCAGTGCTTCGCCAAACCAAACGATATCAGGTCGCAGCAAGCCGCCGCAAATCTCACAATACACCAAATTATCATCAAGCGCTTGCTTGGCGTTTTCGCTTGGATTGGGTGATTGTTTTGATAGATTTTGACAACGGCTACAGCGATTTTGCCAAAGCCTGCCGTGCAAATGAGAAACGTCGCTTCCTGCTTGTTCGTGCAAATCATCGACGTTTTGGGTGATTAGGGTAAAATGAATGCCCGTATTTGCCGCCGACTTTTGCCACTGGGCAAGGGCTAAATGGGCAGGATTAGGCTTTTTATCGATGACTTGTTGGCGTCGCCATTGATACCACGACCAAACCAGTTTGGGGTCGCGGGCAAACGCGTCAGGACTTGCCAAGTCTTCGGCGCGAAATTTTTCCCAAAGCCCCGATTGCTTATCGCGAAACGTCGGGATACCACTTTCAGCAGAAACGCCTGCCCCTGTCAGCACACAGATTGAATTAGCTGATTTGAGCATTGTTGCAGCCTGCTTAATTTGCGCCGTTATTTGCGCGGATAATTCTGCTACCATAACCCCACCTCGATTTTCAAAATGGCTTATATTTGGACGGATTGATTGATGATAGACGGTATTTGGTGGCTTGTCATATTGATTGTGGTTATTCTTGCGCTTTGGTTGGTTGCCAAACGGCGCGGTGATGACAAAAACAAAACGTCTAAGCCAAAGCCTAACCCCGCTTTACAAAAAACGGCGCGACTTATTGAGCAAAGCTTTACTGATGTCCGCGTTACCCAAAAGCCCAATCATTTGATTGTCAGTAAGTCTGGACAAAAAATCGCCATGATTACTATAGATAAAAAAGTGGCAGCAGGTCAGCGCAAGCTTGGGGATGCGTTGGTATTGAACTATCATCAAGTGCCGTCGCAAAGCACCCTTGCCCATGATTTAACCTTAAAACCCACCTAAATACTAGAATTGTGTTAGTAAAATAAGCGATAATGCGCCGATTGATTTAGCATATCATTTTTTATCTAAAAAATAAGGTCGGTTCATGTCACGCTCACTTGTCGTTTTGCTTAAAGTATCCTTGCTTGGCTTGGGGGTCAGCACCGCCGCGCTACTTACTGCTTGTGGTCATAGCGCTTCAAAAGACGACAATCAGCCCGCCGAAAATGCCGCCACCATCACCAATCCTTGCATTGCGCCTTGGGTTGTCCAAGGGATTAAAGACAACGTGATTAAGCGGTCGCGTGACACCAGTATCAATGTTCAAGGCGATGACCCAATAAGCCAAGCCCTGCTGCGCCGCGTGAAAATCGGTGTGGATTACATCTCCGAGCCAAGCCGCCGTGAGGACGGTCGCGTGGATTGCAGCGCTTATTTGGACATTCGCTACCTTGGGGATGAGGGCAGCGCCCCTGATATTGCCAGTCAAATTTTTAGGATACTCAATAGCGGCATTTATAGTGACACTCTGGCGTTATTTGGTATCGACGCCGAGGTCATTAGCCGCTTTAGTGAGCTTCGCGGCAATCGCTTTTTAGCGCCGATTTATTATGACATTGGCACGTCTTACGATGAATCGGGAAATCAAAACCAAAGCTACAACGTGGGCGATATTGGCAGTGCCGCTGCGATGATTGCCGCTATGATTGAAATTGATAAAGAAAATCAAGCGGACGTTGCCATGATGGCGCATTATGATGGTTTTGATGATGTTATTATTGAAGAGCCAAACGGCATGGACGCGACTTGGGAAACCGCGAACCGCCGCCAAAGTATGAGCGACTTGCCGCCAAAGCCTGAACCCACAAAAGCGCCGACCACGCAAAGCACCATTCGCGTTCGTGATGACTATGCTGAAGACACTGTGGTTATCGAAGAGCCTGCTGCCACTAATGATGATGACAGCTACGATTATGAAACGGTGGAAGTTTATGAAGAAAATTATTAGTTGAGGTAACGCTAGGAAATGCAGAATTATAGGGAGTGGTGCGCCCGGCGGGAAACAACCTAAGTTCTTAAAACCTTTGTTGGCAAGGATTTGAGATAAGTAGATAATATTTTTAACATCATATTTAACAACATTTTGCTATTGCTGCTCTATTTTTTTGCTCAAATCTACCAAAGCTGTAGTTACAAAAACAGTTGAAAAAGACGGTTTTAAATTGCCAGTAGCAGCCTGCCGTCTTGCTCAAACAAAAAGCCATTATCTAGCAGTGATTGTATGTCTCTATAAAAAGTCCTGTCAGTGAGATTGCTATATAACGCTTTGACTTGAGGGGTTCTCAACAGCTCAGCAGGACTGTAAAAATCACTCAATCCCATCATAACCATAATGACATTAAATTGCCTTTCAGAAATCACCTTTTTGAACTTAGCAGTATTTAAGCTGCCTTGATACAGCAAAAACCCAATAAGCTGATTGCATTGGTCATGCAGCTCATTAATCGTCTGTAGCATTCCCTCCATCACAAAATCAATAAAAGGCTGATTAGGTAAGGGGGCTTTGGCTTTCGCCTGTTTACGGCAATGATTGAATAAAGCAAAGTATTCATGAATATTTTTTTGATAATAGTGCCAAATCGCTGATGATGACAGCTGATACCCTGATTGTTCAAAAATAAGCATTTCAATCAAGCGCCCCGTCCGACCGTTGCCGTCCCAAAATGGGTGAATCAGCTCAAAATAGTAATGCGCCAAACTTGCCCGAACAATAACGTGCTGATTGATAATAGCAGGGCTATTTAACCACTCAATCCAAGCCTCTAGCAGATACTCAATATCCTCAAGGCATTTTGGTGGCTGATAGCGTCCGCCGGATTCCACGTTACCCACATAGGTTTTTTGCCATTTTTCATTATTACGAAATGGCCCAACGGGATTATGCCCCTCGTTCAAGTCTTTTGATACCAAAGCATGAAGCTGTGAGGCATCAGCTAATGAAAACGGCTTGCCAAGCATAGGTTCAAACTGCGGATTACGGCGCTGATTAACCCATAGCAACGCATCTTTGAGATTAAATAGCCGTTTTTCAGCAGTTTTCTGAATTTCTTTTGGAGTGGTATGTAAAATTTGACTGGTTTCTTCTTCGCTAAATTCCCCGCCCTCAATCGTATTCGTGCTGTAAACACTACTTACAAGGACTCTATCTTGTATCTCATCGATGATTTCTGCCACTTTTGGCGTTTTATTGAATCGTAACTGCGCGTCATCAATACGATTTAACAGCCCTTTATCGGGCAAGCAGCCAAGCGTAAAGGTGAATGCGCCAGACCGATAGGTCATAACCCTCAGCGTTTGCTCGTCAAGCCACTCTTTAGCGTGTTCTGCCATAATATTTAGCCCTAAAATGTCAAAAGAAATGTCAAAAGGATTATCAGCTACAAGCATTATAAGTAAAAGCCTGTAAGAAAAAATAGAGCAAAAATGTCAAAAAAAATGTCAAAAATAATTTCTGCCTATCGATTCTTATTACGGCAAGCTTGGATAAATTCTGCTAGGCGTCATCATTACACTGACCGCGCCACCAAATCACAAAAAAAGACAGTCGCGAACGGCTGCCTTTTTTGATTTGTTTTAAAGCTAGGTCACAGTCAGGCGAATCTAGCCTATCACATCGATAGTATCAATCTGCTGCATCAGGGCATTGGTTAGGCTCAGCGCTGCGATGATGTTCATATAATGCCTAACATCATTGACATCAAGCGTGCGCTCTTGGCGGTCTTTGAGCCATTTTTGCGCGGGCTGATAGCCACCGATATAAAACTCCCAAGCCACTTGCGGCACGTTAGTAAAATACTGAGTATCATTCAGCCAAACTTTGCCAATGCTGCTGTCTGCCTCGTCAGGCTCAAAGCCAATGCTGGTCTTGGTCATTTTACGGGTAACTTGGTTGTCCCCCGCCATTGGATAGCCAAGCCCAAGCGCCTTACTCTCCGCCGCAAGCTTTGGTGACTCTAGCAGGTGAATTTGGCGCAACTCACCACCTAGCGCGACCAACTGCCAAAACGTATCGGCATCACGCGGATAGGGCACGCGGGGGAAGTCAATTTTTAAAAACTCTTTATAAGTCTCGCGATATGTCGGGCTGTGCAATACGGCATAGATATAATCAAGAATATCTATTGGCGCAAACGTGCCAGCCTCCGCCGTCTTTTCATTGGTAAAGGTCAAGCCAATGCCTTTAGCAATGTCTGCCACGATGTTAGGGTCAAGGTTTGGGGTTCGGGTTGGCTTGTTCACATCTAACAATTCAGATTGAACATTAGGATATAAGTAAAGCGGAATATTCATGGCATTTGAGCCAGTTTTGGAAGATAAAAAAATGGCTTCTGAAATTTTATTTGTCATGAAAATATGTGCAAATTCGCTATCTCGATGAGCTTTAGGAATTAGTAATGCAAAATTATCATCAAAGTCACTGTGATAAATAGAACTCTCTCGTCCCCAGTCAACCATATCTTGTGAGTAATAAATTTTTCTAAAATCAAAAGGTCTATAGTTTAAGTCTTTAACGTACTTCACATGATTGTTACTTCTTATATTATTTCTAGCTTCAGCAAGCTTCCAACCTCTAGAATCGCCTGCTAAATACTTAGCATCTTTTTTATTTGGAAACAGCCAGTTTCTAATATCTCTATCACTAAGACTTTCGTCACTAAATTTTTTCATTCTTTCAATCAAGCTCTTACTTTTATAATCTATAACTACACTGTCTCGTGCCGTTACTATTCCAGAAGAAATATGCTTAAAAATATCGTCTACTTTAAGACCTTTCTCATATTCAGCTCGCCCAGTGTCATCTTTTGGGTTAAAGAAATAATTAGGACTATTAAAATCAACTACTTCAAATGCTATTTTGCTAACACTGTTATTTCTAAGAAAATCATATTTCCATGCTCTTTTCCCGTATAAATCATAATGATAAACTCTACCTAAATCCTTATTTGACTTCTTATTTGTTTTGACAAATATATTTATGGAAACGCCTTGCATAATATCAAAGACATTTTCATCCTTACTACCGTCTGGACATACTTCTTGTCTCAAGCTATTTCCATGCAAATCAATAGTGTAAATTTTGTCAAAAGTTTTTAATAGTTGCCAACGCATTCCGCGAAAGGTGGGGTTGTCCAAAAAGCCATGCGGGTTGATAAACGCTAAGATACCCTCACCATTTTTTTCAATAAAGTGCTGACCATAACGAATGAATTTTACATAATCATCATTAAGCCAGTGCTTACGTTCTTTAAAGTGTTCACCATCAACATATTTATAATCTTCAATTAAACCTGAAATCCACTTATTATTGTTTGCTGATACACCACTATACGGCGGATTGCCAATCACCACCATCACGGGCGCGTCACGCTTAATCGCGTTGGCTTCGTTCGCCTCAGCCGACAGCCAGCCTGCAAATAGTGTTCCGGTATCGGGGTGATGCTCCTCTAGTGAGTTGGTCAGATAGACTTGCAGACGCTTAGGGTTAATCGGCTGATAACCGGTATCAGCAAGCAGCATATCAAGCTTGAGATGCGCCATCGCATAGCTTGCCATCAGCAGCTCAAAGCCATGCAGGCGCGGTAGTAGCTCTTGCTCAACGTAATTGCTCCAAACGCCGCCCATATTTTCAAACTGACTGTGAAAAATATGCTGAATGATGGCGGCAAGGAATGTCCCTGTTCCCGTTGCAGGGTCAAGGATTTGCACCTTATGAACCCGCTCTTTTACGGTCTTATAGCCCGATTTGGTACGGCTATCGATAGTTTGCGTTTGCTTTTCTATCTCAATCTTACGGGTATCGGCGATACCATCTGCCAAATCAAACTCAGATTTTAAAATATCGTCCACGGCACGTACGATAAACTGAACGACTGGCTCAGGCGTGTACCAAACGCCGCGCTGCTTACGCAGTTTGGGATTGTATTCCGCCAAAAAGGTTTCATAAAAATGAATAATCGGGTCTTGGGTTTGGGTGGTTTTGCCGAAGTTTTTTAGGATAGCCGCCACATCGGTTGCACGGAATACATCGGCTAAGTTATCGACTGTCAGCTTGATACGGTCATCAATATCGATGCCTGCAACATGAGAAAATAGCTTTCGTAAAAATGGGTTGGTCTTAGGGATAAGCTCCGCCGCTTCTTGACGGCTAAAAGTGTCTAGCGTGTCATCATGCAGGCGTGCGGCAAACATACCGTAAGCCAGCGTTTGCGCGTAAATATCGGCAAAGTCACTAGGGGTTAGGTCATGGATAAGCACAGACTTAAAAGTATTGAATTGGTCGCGCAAGTCAGTATTGGTATTACTAGCTTCATCACTGGTAAGCGCTTGATGTAGGATATTTTCTAGCAGCCTTGCCTTACCCGCCATCAATACTGCTAAGCGCGGGGCTGACCTGATGGTTTGCCCAATATAAACACAAAAGTCGCGCAATAGCTCTGCCAAACGCTCAAACTCACTATCATGCGGCTGAACGACACCTGAAACCAACTCACCAACGCAGACTTCATGAACGCGCTCGCCATTGACATAAAACTGAAAGCGCAGATAGTCGGTGATGATGAGGTTATCAAGGGCGGCTTTATAACGCTCAAACTGCTCTTTATACAGTTTAGAATTTAAGTCTTTGCCAACGTCTTTGGCTTCAATAAAGCCAATAGGAATGTCTTTTTTACTGATTAAAAAATCAGGGTTGCCACAGTCGGTGACTTTGCTTGGCTCATTGGTGACCATCACCTCAGGCGCTAAATTATTGATTAAGTCCTCTAAATCCTTGCGAAAGGTGTGTTCTGAGCTGTGACCTAATTTAACCCTTGCGGCTACTTTATGGACGTAATCGCTAACGTGCTGCTGACTGCTATTGGACATGAATATTCCTAAATGGTATCGATGAATGAACGTGCTTAAAAAGTTAAAACAAGGTATAAAAATCGTGCGGGTTCACCTATGGGGCGCGGGCGCTAAATCAATATAACGTCACGGTTTGGCAGTTTAGCGATAATGCTCACCTCACCACCTAACGCCCTGATATAGTTTTGCAAGGTTGATAGCTGAATGTCTTTACCGCTTTCCACCTTTGATATGCAGGCTTGCGATACGCCCATCAAGGCGGCAAGTTCGGACTGTGTTAACGATTGAGCGCGGCGCAATTTGGCAAGCTCGATTGATTGGCTTAATGCTTTGGCTTTATCGGACTGATAGCGGTAACTGATTTGCCAAAATAGTGAGCCATTGGGGTGCTGAATCAAATAAAGGCTGTTGCCGTCACTATGGCGGGTCACTTTGTCAGGTGTGGGCTGCTTAGCAATGCCTTTGACGCTTGCGTCTGTTAATAGGTAGTCTTTTCGCTTGGTCATGGCATCACCAAAAATAAGGTCAAATTGTTTAACAACAAATTTAACAACATTGTAATGGTGCTATCAGGTAATGACAAAGGAATTAAAATGAGGTAAATAAAGGGCTGTAGGGGAATGAGGTAACGCTAGGAAATGCAGAATTATGGGGAGTGGTGCGCCCGGCGGGAGTCGAACCCACGACCCTCGGCTTCGGAGACCGATACTCTATCCAACTGAGCTACGGGCGCAATTTTTATTTTAAGCAAAAATAAAGACCAGCAAGTTTAGCAAATAAATCTGAATAAGCCAATCCTCAATCCAGCATTTGGCAGTTTTTTAAGAAAAAACCAGTTAGCGCTGAATCAGGCATGGCAATTTGACCCAATTTTCCCTTATAATGCTAAGAAGAATAATCATTGTTGACCACCGATTGCAATTGAGCCCGCCATCAACGACTGGTTTTTGGCCGATGATGCCAGTGGCAAAACCGTTTTGATTGAAGCCCGCCTTTGTAATTGTAATAAGAGAACGTGACGAATGAGAAAAGTAGTTATGTTATCGGCAGCTGCCATTCTAGGAATCGCTAGTATCGCGGTGAGCCAAGCTGAGAGTACGCCTGAAACGCCTGTAACCGTAGCAGATGTGGCTGAAGGCAAGGAAGTTGTGAAAGAAAATATTCCTGAAAAACTTGGTGACAAAACCCAAGCTGCCGCAGATACCAAAGACAGCGATGGTCCTGCCGATGAGCCAGAAGCCACAGCCGATACTGCCGCTACCGAAGATGGCGCTGAGGCTGCCGCCGCGGCTCCTGCCGTTGAAGAAGAGCCTGTTCCTGAAGATACCCCGCAGGTCAAAAAGCTGATTGCTTTATACCCAAACCTTATCGCTCGGATTCAGCCGGTAGGTAAAGTTTGCTTTGACGGTGGCGAGGCTTGTGATGTCACGGCGCGTTCGTCAGGACCTGCTGCAGGTGACGGTCCTCGTGATGGTGAAGCCGTTTATAACGCCGTTTGTCATACCTGTCATGCGTCAGGACTTCTTGGTGCGCCAAAAATGGGTGACGCGGCATCTTGGGCATCGCACGTTGCTAAGGGTAAAGACACCCTTTATGACCACGCCATCAACGGTTTTAATGCCATGCCGGCTAAAGGCGGGGCGGATATTCCTGATGAAGAAGTCAAAAACGCGGTTGATTATATGGTTGCAGGGTCAAGCTAAGCTTGCCCAACCGCGATAAAAAACGCCTATTTGCATAAAGTAGGCGTTTTTTATTGCCTTTAATAATCCCTCCTAAGAAAGCGGAATTATCAACGCAAGCGGCGCGGTTGAAATTGGTTTGCTTCAGCCTCACATTAAAAGGCTGCTTACGTTTAAAGCCGAATTTTTAACATCAATTTTTGCTAACCCAACGCCATTGAGATGCCCATGACTGACACTGAGACTCCCGCGCTCCTGATTCAAGATTTATCCAAAACCTATAAAAATGGCTTTTCGGCGCTCAAAGGCGTCAATTTAAGCGTTCCGCAAGGCGGATTTTTTGCGCTGCTGGGGCCAAACGGCGCCGGAAAATCAACGATGATTGGCATTATCAGCTCATTATTTAAGCCCACAACCGGCAGCGTTCATATTTTTGGCACGGATTTATTGGCAGAGCCTGCAAAAGCCAAGCAATTTTTGGGCGTCGTTCCGCAGGAGTTTAACTTTAACCAGTTTGAAAAGGTTGAAGATATTTTAATCACTCAGGCAGGCTATTTTGGCATTGCCGCAAGTGAGTCACGACCGCGAGCGCAAAAGCTGCTCAAAGCGCTTGGGCTTTGGGATAAGCGCGACAACAAGGCTCGTGAGTTGTCCGGCGGCATGAAGCGGCGGCTGATGATTGCGCGAGCGCTGATTCACAAACCAAGGCTGTTGATTTTAGATGAGCCGACCGCGGGCGTTGATATTGAGCTGCGCCGCTCGATGTGGGAATTTATGCAGCAAATCAATATCGAAGAGAACACCACGATTATTTTAACGACGCACTATTTAGAAGAAGCCGAGCAGCTTTGCCGCAAAATTGCCATTTTAGACCACGGCGAAATTCGGGTGAATACCGATATGAAAGATTTGCTGGCTCAGTTGTCGGTGGAAACTTTTGTATTTGATTTGGCAGAGCCGCTCACTCAAAAAGTGAAACTTTTAGGGGTGACCGATGTTGCTCAGCCGGACGCGCTGACCCTTGAGGTGACATTATCAGAGGGCGAGTCCCTAAACGGCGTTTTTACTCAGTTGTCCGAGCAAAATATTAAAGTTGCCAGTATGCGCAACAAAGCCAACCGCTTAGAAGAGTTGTTCATGCGCTTGGTCGATAAAAGCATTGATGAGCCGCTGACCGCGTAGCTTTCTTTTAAAGCTAGGTTTTAACCTCATATTTTAGCCTTATAAAAATGATTAGGAGTTTTTAGATGAATGCTGCCAAGCGCTGGATTGCTTTTCGAACGCTGCTGGTGAAAGAAATCCGCCGGATTGTGCGAATTTGGCCGCAAACGCTGCTGCCGCCGGTGATTACCATGAGCCTATATTTTGTGATTTTTGGTAAAATGATTGGCTCGCGCGTCGGCGAGATGGGCGGCGTGCCGTATATGCAGTTTATCGTGCCAGGGCTTATCATGATGGCAATTATCACCAACAGTTACTCCAACGTGGTGTCGAGTTTTTTTAGTGCCAAGTTTCATTCAAGCATTGAAGAATTGCTGGTTTCGCCAATCTCAAAGCACGCCATTTTAATGGGTTATGTCAGCGGCGGGGTGTTTCGCGGCTTGGCAATCGGGCTGATTGTGTCGATTGTGGCGCTATTTTTTACCAAGCTTGGCATTGAGCATTTGTTTGTGACCATTTTTACGGTTCTTGGGACGTCGATTTTATTTTCGTTGGGCGGGTTTATTAACGCCGTTTTTGCGCGCTCGTTTGATGACATTTCTATCATTCCAAGCTTTGTACTCACGCCTTTGACCTATCTTGGCGGCGTGTTTTATTCGATGGAAAACTTGCCCAGTTTTTGGCAAAATGTGTCGCTATTAAATCCTATCGTTTATATGGTCAACTCGTTTCGCTTTGGCATTTTGGGCTATTCGGACGTCAATGTTTGGTATTCGATGGCGGCGATTTTTGCCTTTTGCGTGATTTTTTATGTGATTGCTTATCGCTTAATCAACGATGGCTCAAAAATCCGCCTTTAATTGGTTAATTTTGCTATAGTCATTGTTAATCTATCCGTTTATTAGTTATCAGGAACTTCATGAGTATTCACGGCATTTTAGGGGAGCAAACCAACCAGTACCCCACCACCTACAGCCCCGAGATTTTATTTCCAATTGCAAGGAGCGTTGGTCGCGACGCCATTTTAACAAGCAACCCAAATACTGACCTTGAGGCGCTCACGGTCGGTGTGGATTGGTGGCATGCGTTTGAGGTGTCGTGGCTCAATGGTTTGGGCGTGGCGCAAGTGGCAATGGCGCGATTTACCATTTCGGCAACGTCACTGTTTATTATCGAGTCCAAATCGTTAAAGCTTTATTTAAACAGTCTCAACTTCACCAAGTTTGAGCGTTGGGATGATGTTAAGGAGTTGATTAGCAAGGATTTATCAAAATGCTTGCAGTCGGATGTCAAAGTCGATTTGTTCCGCTTAGAAGATGCCACTTCAAGGCTGCTTGTGGTTCAGCCGGACGGTATTTGCATTGATGAGGCGCTAAAAAATATCAAAACGCCGCTTGAGTTGTCCGAGCATCCAAACCCATCACTGCTTGAGCTGACCGAGATTGCGGTGAGCAGCAGCGCCAGTCAAACGTATTGTTTTCATTCTAATTTGCTGCGAAGTAATTGCCCTGTGACCAATCAGCCGGATTGGGGAACGCTTGGGGTGACCATGACCACCAAGCGGTTGGTGAGTGACACCAATATGCTGCGCTATATTTTAAGCTATCAGCAGCACAACGGCTTTCATGAGCAGTGCGTTGAGCAGATTTTTGCTGATTTGACGACATATTTTGCGCCAAGCTCTTTAATCGTTCGCGCTTGGTACACGCGCCGCGGCGGTATCGACATTAACCCGTGCCGCGTCAGTGATTTGACACTTTTGCCAAAGCCAAGCCGATTGATTCGGCAGTAGGTACGGTTAATTCAGCTAAATCTAAAGTAAAAAAAAGCGCCCATTATCAGGCGCTTTTTTATGGGCAATTTAAATATTAGCTTAACCAACGATTGCCAAAACCTCATCCAAGCTAAGCAATTGCTTTTCAGAATCGCGGCGGCTGGTGTATTCGTATTTGCCCTCGCTCAAATTGCGGTCAGACACCACGATGCGATGTGGAATCCCAATCAATTCTAAATCAGCAAACTTGACACCGGGTCGCTCGTTGCGGTCATCAAGCAGCACGTTAACGCCGCGCGATTTTAACGTGTCATAAAGCTCAGTGGCTTTTTGCATCACCGCATCTTCTTTGGATTTCATCGGCACGATAGCCACTTCAAACGGCGCGATGGAGTCTTTAACATTGGGCGTTTGTGGCCAAATGATACCGTTATTGTCGTTATTTTGCTCGATGGCCGCAGCAATAATTCGGCTCACGCCAATGCCGTAGCAGCCCATCATTAAGGTAACTGGCTTGCCATTTTCACCCGAAACGGTGCAGTTAAGCGCTTTTGAGTATTTATCGCCCAATTGGAAAATGTGACCGACTTCGATACCGCGCTTGATTTGTAAGTGACCTTGACCGTCAGGGGAGGCGTCGCCCTCGATAACGTTGCGAATATCAACAACGTCAGTAATAGCCGCGTCACGCTCCCAGTTCACACCGGTGCTGTGAAAGTCAGGTTTGTTGGCTCCAGATACAAAATCCGACAATGCCGCCGCCGCGCGGTCAACAAAGACGGGCATGTCCAAATCAACGCCGATATAACCTTTATAAAGCCCTGCTGATTTTAAATCGTCTTCCGTTGCCATGGTTAGCGGCAAGGTGACGTTCGGGATTTTTTCAGCTTTAACGGTATTTAGTGAATGGTCACCGCGAAGCACTAAAGCAATGAGTTGGGGCTCGCCGTCTTCCGTTTCGCCTTTAACGATAAGGGTTTTTACCGTTTTTGCCAATGGAATGGCTAAATGCTCAGCAACCATTTCGCAAGTCGGCATATTTGGCGTGGCAACGTCAGCTTTATCTTGTGATGGCGCTTGGCGAACGTCACTACAGACCGCTTCGGCAAGCTCAATGTTTGCTGCATAATCAGAAGTGTCTGAGAAGGCAATATCGTCCTCGCCGCTGCTGGCAAGAACGTGAAACTCGTGGGATGCAAAGCCACCAATCGAGCCGGTATCGGCTTGAACCGCGCGAAAATCAAGCCCCAAACGGGTAAAAATGCGTGTATAAGCGTCAAACATATCTTGATAGGTCAGCGCCAGCGACTCTTTATCCACGTGAAAGGAGTAGGCGTCTTTCATGGTAAATTCACGAGCGCGCATCACCCCAAAGCGCGGGCGAATCTCATCACGGAACTTACCTTGGATTTGAAAAAAGGTGACCGGAAGCTGCTTATAACTGCGCAGCTCGCCTTGCGCCAAGTTGGTGATGACCTCTTCATGGGTGGGTCCTAGCACAAAATCGCGCTCGTGGCGGTCTTTGAAACGAAGCAATTCAGGACCATAATCATTAAAGCGCCCCGTCGTCTGCCAAAGTTCGGCAGGCTGAGTCATCGGCATCAACACCTCTTGCGCGCCGACATTTTGCATCTCCTCGCGGACGATTTGCTCCACTTTTTGCAGCACCCGAAGCCCCATTGGCAACCAAATATAAAGCCCTGAGGCAATTTTTCGGATGAGACCTGCCCGAACCATCAACTGACTTGAGGCAATATCGGCATCGCTTGGCGTCTCTTTAAGCGTGGCGAATAACAACTGACTGGCTTTCATAAATAAAGCAGAACCTTAAAAAAGTAATAACGGATAAAGATATAACGGATAAAAATAATGCCCGAAACCTAAAAATCTCCCCAATTTTTTGAGGATTTTTTAAGCACAATCTGACTATGGTAGGTAAACTTGACGAAAGACGCAATGACTTTTTAAGCTTTTGGCATATCGGCTGTAATTTGCCGCGCCACTTGGTAAAATAAGCGCTTTATTTTTAACTGAATTTTTAAGGATGATTGTAGCAAATCGGTAGCTTTGGCTTGAATTTGATTTTTAAAAGGCGCATTTTAGGCTTCATATTTTAGGCTTCATATAGTGATGAGTTAAATTGATAAAAATAACAATATTAAAAGTAAAAAAGGATGCGCCATGACTGAAAAGCAACCGCCACAAAAAGAAGTCATTCTAACTAAATCTGCCAGAAAAAAGCCTGTGGCTTGGCTCTCGTGGTTGGTATTATTGCTTGGGATTTTAGCACTAGCTTGGGCGTTTGTTACCATGCAAAAAAAGCCCGAAGCCGAACCGGTTGAAACCATCACCCGCGAGGGCGTCATCAGTCAAATTCAAGAGCTAAACCGACTGCAAACGGTACTATTTAGCGTCGATACCATCATCAGTAGCCAAAAGCGTGGCAGTTGGCAGCGGCTTTGGCAGGATGAGCAAAAAGGCTTGTTTATTGCTCGCGGCCGCGTTGAGGCGGGCATTAATTTGAGCGAATTAGCCCCTGAAATGGTTCAAGTCGTGCCGCCTGTGGTCAATGAGGACGCCAAAGCCAACACCGATAGCAACGCCTCGATGCCAACGATTCATATCACTTTGCCGCCGTCGCAAATTTTTACCGTTTATTTGGATGATTTGGAAATTTACGATTGGCAAACCGGTGCATTTAATCTCATGCAAGTTGACCCAAAAGTGTTTGAAGCGGCTCAGCAATCGGCAAAAAAGGAAGTTTTGGAGCGCGCTTGCCGCGGTAACATCATGACCCTTGCCGCAAAAAATGCCCAATCACAGTTGCAACAGCTGTTTTCCTTAACCGGAGCGGTGGTGACAGTAAACTCTCAAGGCACCGGCGCTTGTCAGATGCCAGCTGCCTCCAACAAAAAGCCCAATAATAAAGCTTAAGGGTATACCGTGCTTAAAGATCACCTCTTAATCACTAAGTTGGCATTAATATTGCTTAACTTCAATAGGGCGTTTAAACCTTAAAACTGACAGGCTTTTCCCTAATTAGTCAATTTTTGTTGTAAAAATTAGCGGTTTGATAACGACTAACTGACAATTCAAGCTATAATAGTTAGCGTTTAAGGTAATTCATAAATAGTAAGCCATCATTTTGAAAGATTTTTGTTAAGCGGTTTGGAGGGGTCACGATGAGTCAAGGTTTAATGCCTACTCAAAACAATCTAAAAAAAGTCCTGCGAACTGCGTTGGTGGGGATTAAACCTGCCGATCAGGTGATGATCAAAGGCTATTTGCGCGTACTTTTGCGGCTTGAGGCGGATTTAGAGTGGGTGTCGGCGAACCATCCACAGGTCGATTTATTCATGATTAATCACGAGTTTCGCGCCGCTGCCAGTATCCTCAAACTCCTTAGCAGCCAAGTACAAAAGCCGGTACTTTATGTCAGCCGAACTGATATTGATGAAGGTTGGATCAATCAAGATCGCTTGATTTTGCCGTTAAAAAAACTTGACGGTCTCAATGATTGGCTGATGACGTCCGTATTTGCCTTAAAGCAAAGCGCAGGGGCGGTCACCACGATTTTAAAGCAAAGTGATCTTGGATATGAAAAAGCTAACGTTGAAGTAGAGGCTACCTCAAATCGCCCAACCCAACCTGAGGCTAGTATAGATGATGAGCAAAGCCGCCGACCAATAGACTTTCCTAAACATACCGAAAATGCGCCATCAACCACAAATCAACGATTTGTCGCTGAAACGAGCAAAACTACCTCTCAAAACCATCAAGCAGCTGCCAAGCCGTTAACCGATTATTCAAGATTAATTGCTTTGATTAAACAGTTAAAAGCCAAGCCTGAGGGGCGCTATCAGCTACAAGCAAAAGGCGAGTGCTTGGCAATTATTGCCCCAAAAGAAGGTCGCATTTGGTATCGACAATCCCATTCAGAAATGAACGTTTTGGCGTGGCAATTGACGCCCTATCAAGGTGCGGACTTAAATGCGGCTGAAGCTTATGACTTAACCCAATGGCTTTGGCAACAAGCTTGGGATCACGCCGCAAGCTTACTGCCGCTGGCTAACGACTCAGCAAATTATCGTCTAGCGCACTGGGTGAAGCCTGAAATCAAAAGCTATGCGCCAAAGGTTGCTGACAGCCTTACGGTAAGCTTAAATAAAAAAGAACGTCAACAGCTGCTTGGGGTCATGACCGCGCTTGAGCTTTCACCAAGGTCAATCAATGAACTTGCCGCAACCGCCGGCGTTTCAATAAAAACGGTGAAAAAAATTATCGTCAGTTTATTATTTTCAGCAAGTTTGCAACATGACAGCTATGCAAATTTAGACGCGCGCCTGTTACAATCCCAAAATTCAGCAATCAATAATAGCGCCAACCAAAAAGCGGCTACGGTTGACCAACCTGCTGAGATGTCAAATGACGCTCAAGCTGAAAATCAAGCCGGTTTAGCAACAAATACGGCAAACCAAGCCGACGAAACTAGCCCTGCTGTTCCTGAAATGGATGCCGCGCAAGCTCAAAAAACCAGCTTTTTATCAAGATTGCGCCAAAAGCTTGGTCTTTAAAAGCTTGGTCTTTAAAAGCTTGGTCTTTAAAAGCTAACCCTGAAAACCACTCCTTAAGACTGAGTAATCACCGCTGCATCCGCACTGATGGCGGTGAAGTTGGTGATATCGCCATTTTGAATCAAATCGATACTACTGCCGCCATCATGGCTCACAAGCTCAATATTGCCGTCCTTTGAGCGATAGGTCGGGTTGTTGCCTTGACCTTCAGGGGCGGTTAAGGTGAGTTTTGGCTGATTGTCAAAGCTGACAATGGCGTTGAGTAAGCCCTCGCGCGAGGTTTCAAAGACCACGCTCATGGTCGTGCCGTCCTCGCTTTTATAACGAACATCGGTCACTTGAGCGCCGGCAAGTGAGGGCGGATTTTCAGCCGCGGTCTCATCATTTTCTGCCGCAGCGGCTTCGGCGTCAGCCTTTGGCGGCTCGGCAGGTTCGGTATCGGCTTGCTCTGGAGCTGAATCTACCTCAGTATTTTGGGCATCTTGGTCAGCCGCGATTGCTTCGGTAGGAGTGCTTGTGGCAACGGGAGCAGCGGTTTCTGCTTCGACTTTGGTTTCCGGCTTTTTTTGGCAAGCGGTCAGCAAAAATAAACTGACAACAATAGCAACGATTGGCTTTGGTTGAATGCCCTTAAGTTTCATAACATTAGTTCCATAACATCAGTTCCAATAATTTAGTCATGCCAGAAAGTTAAGGCGGAAGCGGCACTTGCAGTCGTTTGCGATTGGGCGCAAGTTTGGCAAGCATTTGACTTGATACTGGCGCAAAATTGCCTGTCATCAAGTCGGCAAGCACCTCGCTACAAAGCGGCGCGAACGCATAGCCTTTTGAACCCATTGCCGTTAAGCACCAAATATTATCCTTCAGCCTGCCGACAAGCGGATGATAATCCGGCGTTTGCGCGCGAATACCAACGCGGGCTTGCCAGTTGTCAAAATCAGTTGGCATCACTGCGTCAAGTTCAGGAATTGCGGCTACTAGCTTATCACGGTTAGCTTCGTGGTCAAGCTTGCGAACGTCTAAGCGCTCATCGTTGCGATCAAAGCTTGCGCCAAGTAAAAACTGCGCTTGCGGATAATTAACTTGATTAATATCAGCATCTTTTTTGGTGGGTAAAAATGGCGCGCAATAACCGCTATATTTTAACGGGATTTTCGGCAGTGCCGCCAATTGCTCAGCACTTGGGGTAAACCAAGACAACTGACCGCGGATTTTACGACAATTAAAAATTTTAGGATGCAATAAGTGACTTTCAAATCCTGCGCAAATGATGACGTTATCTGCGTTTAGGCTTGCAAGATTTTTATTTTCACTGTTGTCATCTGCAATCAAAAATCCAGTGACCATTGCATTTTGACCATTATCTTTAATATCTTTAACCGAGAATTTTTTAAATTCAATGTTTGGATGGGCTAACACTGCCGATTTAAGTGCTTGCGGATTAATTAATGCCGATTTTGGTAAAAATAAATTATTGCTTAACTCTTGACCAAAAATTCCGCTGAGATTTTGCGCGGGGTCATTGTCAAGGGTGGTGGCAATCTCATTTGGATAAGCTTTGATTTGCTCAGTATCAACGTTGGATTGGGTCAATAAATCAAGCGTTCCGGTTGGGGTGACGATAGTATCAATTAGCAACTGAGCGTTCACCAAATCAAGGCTGCGATAAAATTGGCTGCTATAAAAATAGGCTAGGCTGTGCAGATGCTCGGCGACAAATGCTATCGGCGTCATTTTCGGCGCAAGCAGCGCTCGCGGATTGCCAGAGGCACCGGCAAGGGGCGCGGTTTTGTCAAGCAAAGTCACTCGATGACCGCGCTGAGCCAGCGAGAATGCCGCCATCAGTCCAGAAACGCCCGTGCCAATAATCAGCGATTGCGGTTGTGGTTTTAGTAATTTCGTGGTTTTAGCTTTGACGTCGCCATTTTCAATAATCGCGGTAATCATTTCGCGTTTTTTGCCAAAGCCTTTGACTTTTTTAACCAAAAATCCGGCAGATTGCAATCCGCGCTTGACGACCCCTGCCGCACTAAAGGTGGCGGCAGTCGTTCCTACTCGTGATAATCGCGCAATTTGGGTGAAAATCGCTTGCGCCCACAAGTCCTCATTGCAAGACGGCGCAAAGCCATCTAAAAACCAAGCATCAATAAACGGCTTTGGCAACTCATGTTCCGGCTGAGCTAAGTTTTGCAAACTTTGAGCGGCGTCACCAAACCAAATATCGACCGTTAAGTTATCTTTCAAAAAGTTTAACCGATGACAGCCCTCAACTAAAGGCGGGTAAGCGGCTAAAAGCTTATCAATCAAATCAGTAAATTCAGGCGCGCGCTTGGCAATACTGGCAAGCGCTTTTGCCAAATCGCTTTGGGTCAGTGGAAATTTTTCGGTGGTAATAAAATGTAGCCGTGATTTGGCAAGATTGGCATTGTCACGGCGAAGCGTTCGCCAAAGCTGCCAAAGAACCAGCAAATTTAGTCCTGTACCAAAGCCAATCTCCGCGACCGTAAAGCTTTGGCTTTCTGCAAGCTTGGCAAGGCGATTTGGCAGGTCGTTATGGTCGATAAACACAAATTGCGACTCGCAAAGACCGTCGCTGTTCGAAAAATAAACGTCACCAAACAGCGCAGATACCGGAACTTCATTGCCCAAATCGTCCGTTTGCCAAGTGATTTTTGCCGGCGTGATAGTCATTTTTGGGTGACTGTCGTTGCTGGCAGGGCTTGAATAAAGGGCTTAATATCAACGTGGCTATAAATACCCTCGCGCAAATACGGCTCGGCGCTCGCCCATTCTTGAGCGGCATCTAGCGAGTCAAAGTCGGCAATAATGATGCTTCCGGACATTTCAGGAGCGCCATGCTCGATGGGCGTAGGTCCTGCAATGACAAGGCGGTTAGCAGCGTCGAGCTGCTTGAGCCTTGCTAAATGCTCCTCGCGGGTGGCTTTTCGACCCTCAAGGCTTCCGGCAACGTCATGACCGATGATGACAAATAGTGACATAATCATTCCTTATTGTTTCTTTATTTTTTAAGCGATTTTGCTAAACTTTAATGACACTCTTAACTTGTTAACAAGCGCTGATTTTAAGGCAAGCGCTATTTTGCCGTTTTGTCCATCAGCGCAGGATTAAGGTATTTTTTTAATACCATAAATTGGGCAGCAATAAACACCAGCATAATTGGAATCCAGCCGTAAGTTTTAAAGTTAATCCAAGCTTCATCGCTCATCATAAAGGCAGTAACGTAATGCAGCCCGCCCATTAACCCAAAAAATAGCGCCCAAGCTATGGTTAATTTTTTCCAACCTGATGACGATAATAAAAACACATCTTTCATGGCAAGCTGCATTAACGGTTTATTAATCAACGCGCTACCAAACAACGTTAGCGCAAAAATACCGTTAATAATTGGCGATTTCCAGCGCAAATAAATGTCATCGCGAAGCAAGAGCGTACCGCCGCAAAAAACAATAGTCAGCAATAACACGACCCATTGCTGCTTATCAAACTTGCCTTTTTGGCGGATAAAATGAATGGCATAAACGATGAGGGTGGCGATAAGTAGCGCCCCTGCCGCCATTAAAATACCGCTGTGGCGCGCGGCAATAAAAAACGCAATGAGTGGAATAAAGTCTAACAAGGCTTTCATAATAAGGCTTACCCGCTTAAGTGATGCCGATAGTTTACACGGCGCACGGCAATAAAAAAAGCAATGTTGGCGCATCAAACGGCACAATCTGCCTTATACTATATCCTATAACTTACTATATTCTATAAATTGAATGTGATGAGGGCTAAAATAGGATTTGGCGCGCGGCGGTAACCATAATTCGCGCCTTGCCACCTGTTGTCCAAAAGCACTGGCAAAATGATGCCTTAATAAGGTTTTAACGATGAAAATAGATTTGCATTGCCACAGCACTTGCTCCGATGGGACATTTGCACCAGAGGAGGTCGTCGCTCGCGCCAAAACCTTTGGCATTGATGTGCTGGCATTGACCGACCACGACACGCTAAAGGGCATTGAGTTGGCAAAAAAAGCTGCAAAAGAGTTGGGGATAACGCTGATTAATGGCGTTGAAATCAGTTGTCAGCATACCCTTGAGGGTGGTTATGGTAAAAATAAAGCCGCCACTAAAATCATTCACGTGGTAGCGCTTGATTTTACCGATACTAAACTCATGCAGCAAACGCTTGAGGGACTGCAAAACAGCCGAGCCACTCGCGGTTATCAGATGACTGAAAAATTAAGTAAATTGCTTGATTTGGAATTTGCGCCGCTTTGGCAGGAGATTTGCGCGAAAGCCGGCGGCAATCCAACCGCGGTTGGTCGAGCTCATATCGGTCAGGTGTTGTTTGAGCGCGGTCTTGTAAAAACGGTTCAGCAGTCGTTTGATAAGTATTTGGCGGACAACAAACCGGCTTATGTGGCGATTGAAGCGTTAAGCCTTGAGCGCGCTATCAACCTGATTCACGACTGCGGCGGCAAAGCGGTGCTTGCCCATCCGACCCGATATCAGCTGTCCGCCACCCGAATCCGAAAGTTAATTACCGAATTTGCTAAGCTTGGCGGCGATGCTTGCGAAATCCCAAGTATCAGCGAGCCTATCAGTACGCGAAAAATGATTGACCGCTGTATTTTAGAGCACAAGCTTGCCGTATCAACAGGCAGCGACTTTCACGGTGCTAATATGCCGTGGCGCCGCTTGGGCGATGTCCCTAAATTAAATCCTGACCAATCGGGAATTTGGCAAAGCTTTAGCGCCTTTTGCGCCATCAAAGACCAATAAACCAAACGGTTTTAAGCCGCTGATAAGGCGCAATCGACAACAACCTTTTATTTTTATAAGCGTTACATGGATAATTTTTAAATTAAAATTATCCTAACTGTCCCTAAGCGGTAACCGATGACCTTGATTTTTCGATAAGTGATTGCTCGTTTATGCTCAATGCCATTTTTAAACCTCACAACAAACTGTCCCAAATCATTTTTGAATGGCAAGCAGAAGACCGCGCCGCGCTGTTAGCTTTATTTATGGTTCTTGAAATCAGCTTGCATTGGCTTTGGTGCTTGTTTGTTTGGTTGTGCCAAGACGAGATTGGTACTTACGTTCAGATGGCGCTATTGCCGCCGGTTTGGATGGGCGTTAGCTTGATGTGGCTGCTGTGTTTGTGGCTGGTGTTTTATTTGGTCAAGATTAAAAATAATTTACTGCTGCTTTATCGGTGGCAGTTGGTGCTGATTGCCGCCTACAGCATTTATATTGCTATGGTTATTTTGGTGATGGGGCACAGCAGTTTGGTGGCGGGCGTGTCGCTTGTGGGCGGGGCGATGCTTGGGATGATGCTGGTTCGCCGCCGCTATATGTGGTGGGCGTTTTTGTGGCAGGTCGCGGTGGTCGTTTTTTTGACCATCATCCCTTATTTTGGGTTGAAACTGCCTGATTTACGGCAACTGACCATTACTTCCATTCCACTTGATACTTACAATTATTTAACCTACAGCGAAATGACCACCATTGAAAATGCAATTGCCGCTTCCATTTTTAAAGATGGTAAACTCAGTTGGGAAAATATTGAGCTGCTGCGGCAGTCGTCATCGTTTTTTTGGCGCGGCAGTCATTTGTATTTGGCGCTGCCTAAAGCCATGTTTATGGTTTTTGTATTTCGAAAACTGTTGGTAATTTTAGATGCCAGCAAAAATGAGATTTTAGAGCATGCCAATAAAGATGAGCTGACCAAACTAAATAGCCGCCGCTTTGGTCTGGCGATGATGCAAAAAAGCCTGATGGCGCTCAAAGAAAAGCAAAGTTATAGTGTGATTATCCTTGATTTAGACTATTTTAAAAACATCAATGATACTTATGGTCATGATGCGGGCGATTTGGTGCTGCGAGAGGTGGGAGGGCTATTAAATAGCACCTTTGAGCTTGATGAAACGGTCAGCCGGCAAGGTGGTGAGGAGTTTTTAATTGGGCTGCCGCATATTTCCCACAACGCCGCCCTTGCCATTGCTGAAGATTTGCGACTGCGAATTTCTGAGCACCCGATTCGCCTTGTAGACGGTCGCCAACTGCCGATTACTGCAAGCTTAGGGCTTTATACCTTAAGTCATGACGAATTACTTCTTCTGAAACAAAGCTATCAGCTTGAGGCGCAAAATCGAAATCTGCCGCTAGCACAGAGTACCAACAGCTTGCAAGAAACGACCGCATCAAATAAAAAATTATGCTTTATCCACCGCCTCTCGCAAGCGTTAAAGCAGCAGCGGCAACTGCCAAGCTACCTTGTTAAAAACGAACCACCGGCAGATGTGATTTGTCAGCGCATCATCAGCACCGCCGACAGCGCCCTTTATCATGCCAAAAAATCAGGTCGCAACCGCGTGGCAAGCGCCAATGAGTTAATCCAAACGGGCGAGCTGAAATCTTAACTGACCGCTAAACTTCTTAAGGCTGAGTTAAGTCTTGCACAAAACTTGCCAAAACACTGGTGGCAAAGCTGCCTTTTGGCAGTTTAAAAGTAAGCTTTAGCGCCCCCTCATCAAGCCAGTGGGCAGCAAAATCAGTTAACGTGAGCCGAAGCGCTCGGCGCTGAGATTTGACCTCAAAGCGCTCAAGCCCTAAAGCAAGCTCGGTTAATAACGCATTATTTTTAACAATATCTATTTCAAAGCTATCAATTGAGGCGCTTGATTTTGCCGATGGCGTTCCCCAAAGTGCGCCGGTTGGGTGAATGTCATGGCGCATCAATCGCGCCCTTATTTCCTCATCGAGCGTTTCGCTAATAAATATCGACCCTGACCCTGCAAGATTAAAAATCTCACCCGATTTGCCACAATTCCAACTGTCATCAATCACGCGCGCCGCTAAAATTTGATTAAAAATCGCACTGCGGGCAGCGGATATTGCAAGGCTTTGCGCGGGATTTGGTGGTCGGCGTTTTTTACTTTTGCTCATTGGTTTTTTATTTTGCGGCTTTTTAGTTTCGGTTATGGGTTTAGTAAAAAGTCTTAAAGCAGCGGCAATATTATTACCCTCAATGCCAAAGCGCTGAGCGCCAAAATAATTAGGAACGCCGATTTTTGCAATGGCGTTAAGCTGAGTTAATACCTTAGCTTTAGCGGCTGGATTATTATCTTTGTCATCAAGATTTACTTCTCGAAGCACGATGGTAAATTGATTTTGTTGATGGGTGCCGCGATTGAGTTTTTTTTGATGCCACTGCTGCGCCAAAATAGTGACCTTTTCACCGTTATTTAAACTTTGATTTTGCAAAAAATCGGTAAAGGTCAGAGCAGGAACTTCTTTTTTTGGTAATCGCAAGCTAAACCACTGCGTCGTTTGCGCTTTTCTGTCTTTGATTCCCGAATAGCCAACATCTTTTAGCGGAATTTGTGCCCAATCGGCTAACATTTGCGCCACAAACGCCGTATTCAAGTTTTGTTTTTGGAGTTGCAACCAAAGATGCTCGCCGGAATTGCTAAATTCAATGTCTAATAATTCTTCAACGATAAAATCTTGCGCCATGGTTTTAAAATTTGCCGTTAAAATTGGCGGTTTGCTTGGCTGCGGCAGCTTTGAGGTATCGGCTAATTCTTTTACTTCAAAATTTTGAATTTCGGGGTTTAATGTCATAAACGACGCTCTTATTTATAAAAAAAATTAAAAAAGGTGTAAATCATGATTGAGGTTACGATTTGCTACTTGCCGCGACCATAAAAAAACAGCAGATAAATGGCGCAGTTGCTATCATCAATAGTTGATAATTGACAATAAATAAAAAATTTCATCAGGAAGCCATTGCCACCTAAGGACGATTTATGAAAGTGACCATCAACAAAGCCGGCATTAAAAGCGGCGGTATGAAATCATTTAAACAAGACGATGATAGCATTATTTTAATCACCCGCGATGATGACGAGTTTCACGCCTTTAATGGCAAATGCCCGCACGCTGGCGCAAACTTGGGCGACGGTCTGCGCTGCGGCAATCGCGTGGTCTGTCCGTGGCATCATGCTACTTTTGATAGCAAGGACGGCTCACTGCTTGAACCGGTAGCAACCGAGGGCTTAACCCAATATCAAATCGAAGATAGCGGCGATAAATTAATCGTCGATACTGATTCTAAAATTACTAAAAACAACCCTCACGATAAGCTTAAAAATACCACGACCGTTATTGTCGGTAGCGGCGCAGCAGGATTTATGAGCGCCCATCATTTGCGCAACGAAGGCTACGGCGGCAAGATTATCATGATCAGCGCGGACGACCACGAGCCGTACGACAGAACGCTACTGTCCAAAGCCTTTTTGGCCGAAAAAGCTGATGAAAAAAAGCTTAAACTTGGCGGCGATGATTGGGCGAAAAAACAAAACATCGACTTACGGTTAAGTCAGCGCGTCTCAAACATCGATTATCAACATAAAACCGTCACGGTAGTGGGCGCTGACAACAAAGCGGACAATCAAATCACGGCAGACTTTTTGGTTATTGCCACAGGTGCTGAGCCGGTCATTCCGCCGATTAAAGGCGCAACCTCAGATGGTGTTTTTACGCTGCGAAGCCTTGACGATGCCAAAACGATTAAAGAAGCAACGCACGGCAAGCGTGTGGCTATCGTTGGCACAGGATTTATCGGCATGGAAGTCGCGTCCGCACTTGCGCAAGCAGGAAAAGCTACCGAAATTACCGTTATCGGTCAAAACAATCGCGTAATGAGTAGCATTGTCTCTGAAACCGTCAGCAATGCGCTAATTAATTTACATGAAAAAAATGGCATCACCTTTGAATTTGATGCCACCGTTCAGGAAATTAATAGCGATAATAATGGCAAAGTTACCGGCGTTACCCTTAAAAGTGGTAAAAAAATTGATACTGACGTAGTGATTTTAGGAACGGGCGTTGCCCCGCGACTTGACGTGTTAGGCGAGATTAACGACCCAAATGGCGCTCAAGTTGATGCCCGATTGCAGCTAAAAGACAGCGTTTTTGCGCTTGGTGACATTGCCAACGCTGAGGGTAAACTGGGTCGTTTGCGGATTGAGCATTGGCGCGTGGCGTTGCAGCATGGTTTGGTCACGGCAGCGAGCATTTTAAATGATGACATTTTAGATGGTCATTCGGTCAACTCACTAAAAGAGCGAACCCCCTTTTTTTGGACGATGCAATATGGCAAAAGCCTGCGCTACAGCGGTCACGCCAAAACGCCCGACCACGGTATTTTAATGGGTCAGCCAAACGAGTTGAACTACATTGAGTTTTATTTTGACGATGAGGGGGAGGACAGCCGAGCGACCGCCGCAAGCACCCTTGGTCGTGATAAAGAATTGGTTGCCTTTGATGCGCTGCTTCGGCGCGGTGTTGCCCCAACGCGCGCGCAACTTTTAGCCGGATTTGATATTATTGCTCAGGCAACCGCGATTTCATCTTAATCTGATTTTTTGAGCTGATTTTGGCTTAAAGTTAACTGTTAACATTAAGGCGGCATGGCACATTTTAGCTTTGCCGCTTTTACAATTTGCCTTTTACTCTTTAGGAAATTTATGACTACGCCTCAAGTATTTTTACGGCAAGCCACCCTTAATGACATTTTAGCTTTAGAGCCGCTGCTCAATCGCTGCTACCGCTTTAATGAAGGCTGGACGAATGAAGCAGATTTGGTCGGCGGTATCCGAACCAACCAAGCCGAGCTTGAGGGCGTTATTAACGACCCAAAGCAATATTTATTTGTATTCCCAAAAACGGCAAACGGCGAGCGTGGTGGGGCAGAAACCGGTGAGATTTTGGGCTGTATCAATGTTGAGATGGGCAATGATGACGCTCATATCGGCATGTTTGCGGTCAATCCTGAACTTCAAGGCAATGGCGTTGGCAATACCATGCTTGAGGCGGGCGAGGTTTTCGCCGAGCGTCATTTAAACCATCGTAAAAATGCTCAAGGCAAGCCTTCGCCAGCGGTCATCAAGCTTTTGGTGTTAAACGGTCGCCCAAAAATGCAAGCCTATTACGAGCGGCGCGGCTATGTGGCAACGGGAAATACCGAAGCCTTTCCTGAGGACGGCAACAACGGAACGCCAAAAAAAGAAGGGCTTTATTTTTTTGAACTGGCAAAAACGATAAAATAATCGGCGATTAAGCGTGTTGCGGAGCGCCCCAAAAATAACCAAACGTCATAAATAACCCAAGGCTTAGCAAGATAAACGCCACGACGATCAAGCGCCGAAACCAGTTAAACGCCGGTCGGCGCGTGGCGTCATCATCACTCATTAAATAGGCAAATAGCCCAATCAAGCTTGCCACTAGCGTTATCAGCCCAAGCCCAATCGGTAAAATAAAAAAATACACCTGCCACACAGCCGCGCCCCTCAAGTCAATTCACGGTATGATAGCAGCATCAAAGTGCGGTTGTCTGTAATCCGCGATGAACTTTGGGGTGAAATCTATTTAATCTTTTGTTAGGGAAAATAAGATGCAAATAGCCATTATGACCGTCACCATCTCCTTGCCCGGTTGTAGCTCCCTGAAAGAAAAACGCCAACGCGTCGGCGGTCTTCATGAGCGCTTTGGTCGCAGCCCAAACGTTGCGGTTTGCGAAAGCGGCGAGCTTGACCGTCATGATGCCAGCGAATGGTCGTTTGTGGTGGTCGCTCAAACTAAACGCGATATTGACGCTCAGTGCCGCC
The DNA here is from genome assembly GCF_055397455.1 of Psychrobacter sp. GTC18467. Classification (NCBI taxonomy): domain Bacteria; kingdom Pseudomonadati; phylum Pseudomonadota; class Gammaproteobacteria; order Moraxellales; family Moraxellaceae; genus Psychrobacter; species Psychrobacter sp. GTC18467. Next base: position 826,999 of record NZ_AP038920.1, on the reverse strand, counting down.
AAATCGAGGATAAGCTTGAGCGTATTGTGGATGGTCGGGTGATGGGGGTGGTGAGGGAGGTGGTCTAGTTGAGAGTTTTTTATATTAATTCTAATCTGTAGGTTGGGTGGAGCTTGCGGCACCCAACAACTATTATATCCAACAATGAATATTCTTAATTGCCCCAGTCGATAGGCAATAAACCATCTGCGACAAATCGATGGAATGACGAATATTGCCAATCCTTGACTTGTTTAACATGATTATGCTTAACAGGGTTGATATGAATATAATCAATATGGGCGTAATAATCTGCTTCATCACGAATATAATGTTCCCAAAATCGGCGTTGCCAAATACCGCGCTCGCTTTTTTTACGTCTGCTATTTGAAATAGGCTCTGTTTTGCTAATGTGATAAGAAAAGTAGTATTTGATCAGCTTGATGCGCTTAGAGAAGTCCGCATCGTTATCTGGCATAGTACATAACATATGCAAATGGTCTGGCAAAATAACGATAGCATCGATATGAAAGGGATGTTTTTGTTTAACGGTTTTAAAGGCATGTCGAAGTGTTTCAATTTCCTTGGTTAATAAATCGCTCGACCTATCAGCAAGATTAATTGTGAAAAAATAGCTTGCTCCTTTTTGATAATGCCTTCGGTATTCCATGTTATTTTGCAAGTGGATGATTGATAATTTATACTACTAAATTTTGTTGGGTGTCGCAAGCTCCACGCCAACCTACGAGTATGTAATATCAATCGGAATGATAAGGTAAGTCGGTGTCGAGGTACGACACCTAATGAAATAATTTATGTGGAATGGATTGTTGGGTTTCCCCAGTCAACCCAACCTACGAGCTTATATTTGGCAAGATATTTTAGAGACGATCAACAAGGTACACCATGATAAATCGTTACAAACAGTATAAAACCTTAATTTTCATTGTATTACTTAATGTGTTCTCAAGCATTTTGCACTATGTTCATAATGTGATTCATTTTGACCACTATCCTGAGCCTGATTGGTTATCCCCTCATCTGGTAGATGCTTTTTGGTTCGTCATGACACCAATCGGTATCTATGGCTTAATCGTGGCTGTTAAAAGCCAGATGAACAAGGGGCGTTGGTGGCTTTATTTGTATGCCTTGATGGGTTTATTGTCATTACTACACTACAACGTTGAGACTGATAATATCATGACGATCACCATGCACAGTCTAATCTGGTTTCAAGCAATATGTGCTTTTTGGTTAATCGGCTATGTAACGATGTATTTTAAAAATAAAAGCAAACATTAAGAACACTAATTGATAAAACTTGGTCTTTATAAAAATGAGCTAACATCTTATTTATCGTTTTAAGGAATTGAAAATGAATGTTGAAGAAACTATAGTCAATCCAATTTAAATTTGTAACAGCAGATATTGCTGAATAAATGATTGAGATTATTCTCACCCCAGCCTTGCCTGAGCTTTTTTACCTCTGCCCATTTGTGTTCAATAGGATTCAGATCAGGACTGTAAGGCGGTAGCCAGAGTATGCGATGGCCATGCCGGTTTAATAGCTTTTTGATGCGTTTATTCTTATGAAAGCGAGCGTTGTCCATAACGATGACACATTTGCGACCAAGCTTTGGAATGACGTTATTCTTAAACCAGTCGTAAACCACTTGCCAGTTGATGTTATGGGGAAATACGTCCACGGCAAACAAGCTTTTTTGATATAGCGCCCCAATGACGTTCGTTCTTTTTGTTTTTTGATAGTTATAGATATCGATGCAAGGTTTGCCTACTGGCGTATAGCCAAAAGCTCTGATAACTTCTTGCTCAAAGCCGCTTTCATCCATATAGATAATAGGGTAGCCTTGGCATTGATAGTGTTTCAGTTTAATGGTGTACTCTAATCGCTTAAGCCAACTTGATTTTGGGTGTTTAAGACTTTTTTTTGCGGGTATAGCCCAGCCGCTTCATGGCAGCTTCTACGCCGGATTTACTACAGCCCAAACGCGCCGCTCTTTCATAGTAGTAAGCGTCAGAATAGTCAGCAATGTCTTGTTTTAGTGCTTCGGTAGATATTTTGCGTGGTGCTCTGACAATAGGTTTGATGCTAATGTCTTTTTTCCAGTTAATAATAGTGGTGGGACTCATATCATAAAGCTTTGCTGCAGTGCGTACGCTCATGCCTTGTTCAAGAGACTGTAGGACCTTTTTACGAAGGATAATGGGGTATGTCATAGTGATTAGCAAGCTTGAATTTATAATTATCGTAACATTTCTTGGTGGGATTTACTATATTTATTATGATCTTTGTATCCCTGAAACAGCACAATTTGATTTCGTTAAGTATAGAGAGTCGAAATTATTTCAAAAAAATAGGCTATTACATATAAAAGGAGGAAAAATAAATAAAGCTACTATATTCATTTCTTTAATGTTTTTTACTTATGAAGATTTCAAAAGTCGATTAGAGAGGCTCTACAGCGACAATAAAAGTCTAAGTATATTTACTACTTTTAAGCTAGTTGAAACATTGCAAAAAACAAAATGAGTAAATTTTTTTACTAATCAAAGTACAGTTAAGCGATAAAATAACTTGTCCAATCTAAATTTTTCGAGTAATCTAACTGGGCTCTGCCCCCTCCAATCGAAAGGTTGGATAATTAAGATAAATCATGAGAGCTGTTGAGTTCAACATATCTAATAATTGACATTCTGGGAGGGCTTGCTATGGTAGGAAATATTGCGACCATCATTGGTTTTTGTACTTTAATATTGACTTTTATAATTGAAAAATTGACACTGCATTTGTCCTTTCGATTGTTCGGGGTGATTTAACCCATATTATGTATAGTGCCTCGTCAAGCTTATTATACTTAATGAGATAGTTTTTTAAAAAGACCATTCCCGAAAGAACAGCCTTTCCCAAACCCAACAACCTAACTTACTGAGCCTCTTGCTCAAGCATCGGCTTCAAAAACTCCCCCGTAAACGAGCCTTCCGTTTCCGCGACTTGCTCAGGCGTGCCCTCAGCGATAATCATGCCACCGCCTTTACCGCCTTCAGGTCCCAAATCCACAATCCAGTCCGCCGTTTTTATCACGTCCAAATTGTGTTCAATCACCACGATAGTGTTGCCTTTATCGCGAAGGGCATGCAGGATGTTAAGCAGCTTGGCAATATCATGAAAATGCAGTCCCGTGGTCGGCTCATCCAAAATATAGAGCGTCTGACCGGTATCGCGTTTGGCAAGTTCGCGCGCCAGTTTCACCCGCTGAGCCTCACCGCCGGACAACGTTGGCGCAGATTGCCCCAAGCGAATGTAGCTAAGTCCAACTTCCATCAGCGCCTCAAGTCGGCGATGAATGGCGGGAATCGCCGCAAAAAACTCGGTCGCATCCTCAACGGTCATGTCCAAAACATCGGCAATAGTTTTGCCTTTATAATGAATCTCAAGCGTTTCGCGGTTGTAGCGTTTGCCGTGACAGCTGTCACACGGGACATACATGTCCGGCAAAAAGTGCATTTCAACTTTAATGAGACCGTCGCCTTGACAAGTTTCGCAGCGACCGCCTTTGACGTTAAAGCTAAAGCGCCCCGGTTTGTAGCCGCGAGCGCGCGCTTCTTGAGTTTGCGCAAACATCTCACGAATCGGGGTAAACACGCCGGTATAAGTTGCCGGATTGGATCGCGGCGTCCGTCCAATTGGGCTTTGGTCAATATCGACCATTTTATCCAGATGCTCAAGACCGCTGATGCTCTCAAAGCTGTCGGCAATCAAGGTTGAGGCGTTATTCAGCTCGGTTGCGGCAAGGGGCATGAGCGTTCGGTTAATCAGCGTTGATTTTCCTGACCCTGAAACGCCCGTCACGCAGGTCATCACCCCAATCGGCAAGCTTAAATCGACGTCTTTTAAATTGTTTCCTGTTGCGCCTTTAAGTTCAATAGATAATGGCACTTGTTTGCCATCAATATCAATCGTTTTGGCGGTATGGCGAATACTAGGCACTTCGATTTTCAGCTCACCGGACAGATATTTGCCCGTAAGCGATTCAGAACTTGCCATGATGTCGCCGCTGCTGCCTTGAGCTATCACATGACCGCCATGAACGCCGGCGCCAACGCCAATATCAATGATATAATCGGCTTGGCGAATCGCATCTTCATCGTGCTCAACAACCAGCACGGTATTACCTAAGTCACGAAGCCGCGTTAAGGTTTTTAAAAGTCGGTCATTGTCGCGCTGATGCAGCCCAATGGACGGCTCATCAAGGACGTACATCACGCCCATCAGCCCCGCGCCAATTTGACTGGCTAAGCGAATCCGCTGAGCTTCACCGCCCGATAGCGTTTCAGCTGAGCGCGCTAACGTTAAATAATCAAGACCAACGCTCACCAAAAAATTCAGCCGCTCATTAATCTCTTTAAAAATCTTGTCGGCAACTTCGCCTTTATGACCGCTGATTTTGAGCGATTGATAATAATCTGCGGCGTCACCAATGGATAATTTAACAATATCGGCGATGGTTTGGTTATCCACGCGCACATTTCGTGCAATCTCGTTCAGGCGCGCGCCGTGACAAACGTTACAGGTGGTATCGGCTAAATATTTTGCCAACTCATCGCGAACCAAATTGCTTTGCGTTTGCGCGTAGCGGCGCTCAAGGTAGGGCAGAACCCCTTCAAACGGCATGGTTTTGTTGGTTTTGCGACCGCGCTCATCGGTAAAGTTAAAGGTCAGTACTTCTTTTCCTGAGCCATTCATAATCAGACTTTGCTGGTCATGCGGTAAGTCGTGCCAAGGCGTGTCCATATCAATGCCAAAATGATGACAAACGGTGCTCAGCAGCCCAAAATAATAGGCATGACGTTTATCCCAACCATTAATTGCGCCTTGATTGAGCGTTTTTTCATGATGAGTGATGAGCTTTTCGGCAGCAAAATATTGGCGTTTGCCAAGACCATCGCACGACGGGCAAGCGCCATAAGGGTTGTTAAAGCTAAAGAGGCGCGGCTCAAGCTCGGACACCGCACGGTCACAAACAGGGCAGCTGTGTTTTGCGGATAAGATTTGATTGTCATCGCCCTCTGGATTTGGGTTGCCATCCATATGATGCAAAATAGCGATATTTTGACCCAATCGCAGCGCCGTTTCTAAGCTTTCTGCCACGCGATTGCCCAAATCATCGCGGACTTTAAAGCGGTCAACAACCACCTCGATGGTATGCTTTTTATTCTTTTCAAGCTCGGGCAACTCGTCCATATCATAGACTTGACCATCAATACGGACGCGAACAAACCCTTGACCAATCAGTTGCTCAAGCAACACTTGATGCTCGCCTTTGCGGTCGCGAACCACTGGCGCTAAAATCATCAACTTGCTGTCAACAGGTAGCGCCATGATGTGGTCGACCATCTCAGTGATGGTTTGCGCCACCATCGGCTCGCCGTGCTCTGGGCAAAATGGCGTGCCAATCCGCGCAAACAATAACCGCAAATAATCGTAAATCTCGGTAATTGTGCCAACCGTTGAGCGCGGGTTATGGTTGGTTGATTTTTGCTCGATGGCAATGGCAGGCGACAACCCTTCGATACTATCGACCTCCGGCTTTTCCATTTGCGATAAAAACTGCCGCGCATACGCCGACAAGCTTTCCACATAGCGGCGCTGACCTTCAGCATAAAGCGTGTCAAACGCTAAGGATGACTTTCCCGAGCCTGATAAGCCGGTAATTACCACAAACTTATCCCGAGGAATGTCCAAATTAATGTTTTTTAAATTGTGAGTTCGAGCACCGCGAATTGCAATATGGTCATTTGCCATCGGTTTTGGGTATCCTATTGCTAATTTGTCGTAAAATTCAATTCAATAACGAAATAAGTATCTTCACTATGTCGTACTATTTTTACCAAATTCGGTCAATTAATAAGAAAAGATATATTTTAAAAAAGTATGGTTAAAAATTAAAAATTTCAATCTTTGAATAAGAGCGTTAACTGATTCATTACTTAATATATTAACAAAAGTTTAAATAATAAAATCAGCTATTAATTTAACAGTTGACAATCTTATTAAAAATAAACTACTTTTAAGTCTTAAGTTTGAATTAAGTAATTTTCATAAGCCAAACCATAACCCTTATAAAACCGGTTATGGGTATTAAATCATAGTAAAATGGTCAAGCAATCGTTAAGAAAGTAAAGAGTTTTGAGTTAAAGGGAGCCGTCAACCATCAAAACTAACCTTCGGGACAAGCTTCTTTATGGTTGTAACTTACCGATTATTCAAGGGAATTGGGCATATTTCGCCGCTTATTCATCATAGAAGTAACAATGTAACTTAAAGGCAATTTAGCGGCTAAACCTAGCTTTCAATAGCGCCACTTAGCAAGCAAGCGCTTTACCGCTGCGTTAAATAAGAATAAATATCACTTGAGCTGCAAAATTATCGCTATAAAAGGCTGAATGTTTTATACTGCCTACCGCGATGGCGATTTATGCCATCTGCTCTTCTGCAACACCGAGCCGCGACAGCTTGCGCCGCTCATCATCAGTGAGGCCATTATGAATAGCGTAGAAAAACGGGCGATATTGGGCGTTGGCGGGATTTTTGCCTTGCGAATGATTGGCTTGTTTATGATTGTTCCCGTATTTTCAGTTTATGGCGACGATTATGCCCATGCCACGCCGTTTTTGATTGGTCTTGCGGTGGGGATTTATGGTTTAGGTCAGGCGATTTTTCAAATTCCGGTCAGCCTTGCCGCCGATAAATTTCCGCGAAAGCCGATTATTTTTGCAGGGCTGATTTTATTTGCTTTAGGCGGAATATTAGCAGCAACGGCGACCGATATTTACCAAGTCATCATCGGTCGTGCGCTTGCCGGAAGTGGCGCCGTTTCTGCGGTTTTGATGGCGCTGCTTGCTGACGTCACCCGTGAGGAGATGCGCACCAAAGCCATGGCAGCCATGGGGCTGACGATTGCAAGCTCGATCATGATTTCCTTTGCCATAGGGCCGTTAATGGTCGGCGCGCTTGGCATGTCAGGGCTGTTTTGGTTGACCGCAGGATTTGCAGTTTTGGCGATGATTTTGCTGCTCTTTATCCCATCGCCTTTGCGCGTGTTAAAGCATAACCTTGCGCAAAAATCCGTCAAAGTCCAGTTGGCTGAGGTGCTAAAAATTGGTGACTTAAACCGCCTTCACGTGGGCATTTTTGCGCTGCATTTAACGATGACCGCAATTTTTGTGATTTTGCCGCACCAGTTAAGCGACGTGCTTGGGTTAACCGTTCGCCAGCAAGGCATGGTTTATTTGCCGCTTTTATTTATCGGCTTTGCCATTGCCATTCCTTTTATTATTATCGCTGAAAAAAAACGCAAAATGCGCCAAGTGTTTTTAGCTGCAATTGCCCTAATGACGGTCGCTTTAGCCCTATTAGCCATTGGTAATCAGCTTGGATTTGTGATTATTTTAGGGCTTTTGCTGTATTTTATGGGCTTTAACTTGCTTGAGGCGACCATTCCGTCTTGGATTTCAAAGCGCGCTCCGGTTGCGAATAAAGCCACCGCGATGGGGATTAGCTCATCTGCTCAGTTTTTTGGGGCGTTTGTTGGCGGGGCGCTTGGCGGTATTTTACTCACCCAATCCGACCTTTTAGCTTGGGCATTGTTAGCGGTCGTGATGGCAATAGCCTTACTCTTAATTTTGCCGATTGCTCAGCCGCCATATTTGACCAGTACCACCGTCACCATTCCTAAAAATACTGACGTTCAAGACTGGTCGCGGCAAGTATTGGCAGTTGATGGCGTTGATGAATTGATGGTGATGGCAAAAGAGCAAATCGCTTATCTAAAACTTGATAAATCCAAACTGACGGATTCTTCGCGTCAATCGTTGTCGCAGCTCAGCCAAAGCCCCCTAGATATTTGATAAAAAGTTATATAAAGTAGCATTAATTCTTATTCATTCATTAATAAATCAGTCTTAGTGTTGACCAAGATTGAATTTAACAAGGACACTTTTATGCGTGGTGTAAATAAAGTTATTATTATTGGCAATCTTGGCGCAGACCCTGAGCGCCGTGAGTTTAATAATGGCGGCGGCGTGACCAATATTTCAGTGGCGACCTCTGAACAGTGGACGGATAAAGTTTCAGGCGAAAAGCGTGAAGCGACCGAGTGGCACCGTATTGCGCTGTTTAATCGCTTAGGCGAAATCGCGGCTCAGTACCTTCGTAAAGGCAGTAAAGTTTATATTGAAGGCAGCCTTCGAACGCGAAAATATCAAGACCAGAATGGTCAAGACCGCTATATTACTGAGATTCGCGCTGACAACCTGCAAATGCTCGATAGCGCCGGCGCTCAAGGTGGCGGCTATGCTAATACGGGCGCTCAAAACAACTATCAAAATAACCAAAACAATCAAGGCGGCTTTGGTAATCAATCAGGCTACAATAATCCGCGCCAAGGTTTTAACCAAGATTACGGCAATCAAGGTCATTCAGGCGGTTATCAAGGCGGCACTAATCAAAGCTCAAACAATCAGTTTAACCAGCCGGCAAACCAATTTAATCGCCCCGACGACACGCCGCAAAACAACTTTGCTGCAACGCCGATGAATGATGCGCCTGCGGATGATGACATTCCTTTTTAACCCTTTTAAAGTTTTCAACGAATATGAAAAAAGCCCTGACAGTTCAGGGCTTTTTTGTATCCTTTCAACGCTGAATTAATTTTAAATGTTTAATGTCTATTTGAATAAAATATTGTTGATGAAAGTAGAATGGCTCTTTAATTGCTCTGTCAATTTAAACATTAAGACCAATCTATTTATTAATGGTTTAATTTATGTTAGGCTGCAACGATTAAGCAATTTAAATAATGCCTATTGTTTTATTTAAAATAAAGCTTAATAGCGGTTTTAATTCATATATATTTTTATTAAAGCCTTATTTTATCAAAGTATAGCCCTTTAAAAGAGACGACAATGAACAATAAGATTGATTTAGAAAGCTTGGATGTTGATGAGTTGTTAGCCCTTAGTCAAAATGCTCAGCAGCTGATTGAGCAAAAGCAGCACCAACGCCTTTATGATGCGTTCTTGCAGTTTGAGCAAATCGCTGAAGACGCTGACGCCAGCATTGGCGAGATTTTGGCAGCAGGCGAGCAGTTGACCAAAAAGCGCAATATCCGCTACCGCAACACCGAAAACCATGAAGAAACGTGGACAGGTCGCGGTCGTAAGCCCACGTGGTTGGTCGATGCGCTCGACGCTGGTCAACGTCTTGAGGACTTTGAGGTTTAATTGTGATAACAAATTAGCGTTTAAAATACCGCCTCGCCAAATCACTTTTGCCAACGCTTAATAGGGCGTAAGTGATTCAAGCCAGTATATATTTTGTGATTACAAGTTTTGTAATGGCAAAAATATACTGGCTTTTTTGCTATTAATATTAGGCAGGAGTTTGCTATGATAACCCCTATTTTGTGATTGCAACTTATTCTTATTTTTTAATTCTTCCTATGTTTTTGCTGACCTCAAGGCTGATGTTGTGCCCAAATTGACCTCACTTGATAACCGTCGCCCCAAAAAAAGCTGGTGGTTGGTGGGCGTTGTGCTCTTCATGCTGTTTTTGCTGCTGCAAATGCCGGCAGCTTGGGTGATGAAAAAATTTGCGCCAAATGCAAATTATATTGAGCATGTCTCGGGAAATGTTTGGCAAGGCTCAGCAGTTTGGCAATTGCCTGTGGGCGCTGTGCCATTGTCAGGAACGGCATCGTGGTCATGGCGACCGTGGCAGGTGTTTTTGGGAAAATTTGGCGCGGACGTCGCAATCAGTTCTGGGCAATCAAACCTGAAAGCCAAAGTTGCTATCGGTAAATCCTCATGGCAAGCTTCTGAAGTGAATGGCAAAATTTCGCCTGAGACGCTCAATCACGTGATGGATTGGCAATTGCCTAATTCGCCGATTAAAGTTCAAGAGGTGATGCTCAAGCGCGAGGCTAAAAAAGGTGAGGACCCTAGCGGCTTTAGCAAAGCTGGCGGTCAGCTGATTTGGGCGGGCGGTGAGGTCGGTTACCCAAGCGGCGGTCGGGTGTTTCGATTGCTGATGCCAAGTACGTTTGCAGATTTGAGCGCTGAGCAAAAAAACAACCAAAGGCTTTTGCATATTACTTTAAACAATCAGCAAAATAAGCGCTTGGGTGATTTGTATTTAGATGGCGATAATATGTTGGATGTGAATTTAACTCAGCGCCTTTTAGAGACGATGCCTGATTATAAAGGTCAAGCGCCCCAAGATACGCCGGTGGTCAGTGTTCGCCAGCCGCTGTTGTCAAGTTTAGGGAGCGCCCAATGAGGTCAAAAAGCCTAAACTTGAGTGCCGTTTTGCAATCCGTGCTGCAAACGCTGAACCGCTTCTCGGGCTGGTTGCTGCTTTTGGCAATCATTTGGTTGGCTTGGGTTGCTGCTCGGCTGATTTGGCTGATTCTTGCGCCGCCCACCGCCCCAAACTTGCCCCCAGTTCCTTTGCAAAATAACCAAAGCGCGGTCGTTGACCATAGCAGCTTATTTACTATTTTTGCTGAGCCCACCCCAACGGCAACTTCGGAGGCTGTCGCAGCGCCGCCCAATGTGGTCTTAAAAGGGGTGATGATGGCAATCCCTGAGCGATTTTCTTCGGCATTATTGGAAGTGAATGGCGAGGTTAAAAACTATCATATTAATGATGAATTAAAAGATAGTGGCTTTACGCTTGTGGCGGTGGATTGGGATACCGTAGTGATTGCCGACCGCAGTGATAAGTCGATTGTGATTACTATGCGTCAAGAGTTGCCGCTTGACCAGCGCGGAATGAACGCCGGCGCAATCAGCAATCAGCCGTTAGGAACCGCTTTAAATGGGCAAAATTCGCTACCGACGTTGCCAGAAGCGCCTGCGCTTGCCAGTGATATCAGCGGCGCGGCAGCTGACAGTAGCGCCCCGCAAAGCCCCGCTTCAGCAATCGATGAAGCCGTCAGCGAACTTCAAGACAATCCGGCAAGCTATCTGAGCCGAATGGGCGTCATGGCATCAGGAGAGGGCTATCAAGTGACCGCTGCCATGCCGACAGGGCTTCGCAATCGCTTAGGGCTTGAGCCGGGTGATAAAGTGCTGTCCGTTAACGGCAAAACGGTGGGAAATAGCCCTGCTGCGGACGCTGCCGTATTGCAACAAGTTCAGCAAGCAAAAGAGGCGCAAATTGAAGTTCAGCGCGGTGACCAGACCATCACCATTCGCCAACAGTTTTGATTCAGCAAGGCTATAAACTAACATTCGTAACAACCATCGCCGATGGTGACATCAAGTGGGTAAGATTTTCATGGTAAGTTTGCATCAGTATCTCATAAACCCGTTAGTGCTTTGTGTTCGCCGAGCGCTCGTTGTGCTACGACCGCTTTGCATAGGGCTACCACTGTTAGCCGCAAGTCATTTTGCCAATGCCGAAAGTTGGAAAGTCAATTTGCAAGATGCCGACATCAAAGCGTTTATCAATGAAGTGGCGACCATCACCAATCAAAACTTTGTCCTTGACCCAAGGATTAATGGCAATGTGACGGTGATTTCTAATCGGGCATTGTCGCGCGATGAAATTTTCCAATTGTTTTTAACGGTGATGCAGGTCAACGGCATTGCCGCGATTGAATCAGGAACGACGATAAAACTGGTTCCGGATAGCGTGGCAAAGCAATCTGGCATTTCGGTTGATTTGCGCGGCGACAGTAAAGGCGAGGCGCTGACCACGCGGGTGATTTATTTAACCAATACCAAAGCCGAAGAAGTATTGGGCGTCATCCGACCACTAATGCCGCAATCAGCGCACGCCGCCGCTGTTCCGGGGCTCAACGCTTTGGTATTGTCCGATCGCGCAGACAGTTTAAACCAATTGACCACTTTAATCCGCGATTTGGACAGCAATAGCAATGACAGCTTGCGGGTCATTCCGCTACGTCACGTTGATGCCGAGCGCATGATGGATTTAATCAGCGCTTTGGTGGGCAGTAGCAGCGGCGCTCAAGGTCAAAGCGATCAGCTCAAAGTCATTGCCGACAATTCAAGCGACCGTTTGTTGGTCAAAGGCAGCCCTGAAATGATTGCCAAAGTCCAAGAAATGGTCAATGAGCTTGATACCACCCCAAGCCGCCGCTTAAGTGGTCTGCGGGTGTTCCGCTTAAAATATGCCAGTGCCGGTCACATCGCCCAAATGCTGCGCGGCTTGCTTGCCAATCAATCCATTAACAGCTCAGGAGCCGCATCAACGCTTGAGTCGGCATCGTTAACGGGAAACACCACGACAAGTGATAGCGGCATCAAAACCGATGCCAGTCGCGCGGATAACGTTGCAGGTAATGGCAGCGAACAACTCACGGCGGCAAGTGGTAAAACTTCCGTTTCAGGGGGAAGCAAACCCTTTAGCATCATTGCTGATGAAACCCAAAACGCGGTTATCGTTAATGCATCGCCCGAGCTGATGTTTGAAATTGAAGAAGCGGTCAATCAGCTTGACAGCCGCCGAGCTCAAGTGCTGATTCAAGCGGCGATCGTGGAAGTTTCCGGCGATGATGCAACCCAACTTGGCGTTCAATGGGCGCTTGGCAATGCCAATAGTGGCTATGGCGTGGTGAATTTTACCAACGTGGGCGCTAGTGCCACCTCTCTTGCTGCTGCAGCGCTAGCAGGCGGAGCAAACGTCAGCGCGGCTGCAGGGTCAATTGCCGGAGCGCTATTAGGACTTGGCAACAGCCGCAAAGACAGCAAAGGCAATACCGAATTTTATGGCGCAATTTTGCAAGCGCTGGATTCGACAACAAGTGCCAACTTATTGTCCATGCCCTCGATTTTGACTTTAGATAACGAAAAAGCCAGCATTTTAGTCGGTCAAAACGTGCCCTTTGTCACCGGCTCTTACACCACCAGCGGCGACTCATCAAACAACCCCTTTCAAACCATTGACCGAAAAGACATTGGGATTAATTTAAACGTCATCCCGCATATTGGTGAAAATGGCACGGTTCGTCTTGAGGTCTCGCAAGAAGTGTCTTCCGTTGTCCCCGGCAGCACCAGTAACGCTAGCGGGTTGATTACCAACAAAAGCTTGATTAACACCACCATTTTAGCCGATGACCAACAAACCATTGCCTTAGGCGGGTTGATGCGCGACAACACCACCACGCGCCAACAAAAAGTTCCCGGTCTGGGTAACGTTCCGGTTATTGGGCGCCTGTTTCGCTCAGACAATGACAGCACCCAAAAAAGTAATTTGATTATCTTTTTGCAGCCAACCATTTTACGTGACGGCGGCGCGGTGGCAAGCGTGACCGAGCGCAAATACAACCAAATGCGCGTTCTGCAATTGGTCATTGACAAAAACGGCACAATTAAACAGCTGCCCCTGAGTGGCACCGAAGGTTGGGACGGCAAAGTTGACGCCGATTACGAGCTGATGCCGCTAAATCCGCTTATCCCCAGACGCGACCAATCGCCAAAGCCCGTGACACCCCGCAAAAGCCTTACCCGAGTCGATGACGGCGGAGCGACCATGACCACGTATCCGCTTGGGCGCTAGTGGTTATGGCATGTTTTTTACAATAACTAACGATAACGCCGTAAAAACCGATTATCTTATAAGCATAAGGTAATCGGAAAAACATCATGACTCAAAAAGCAGCTTTAAAGCAAAAATCAGCAACCAACAAAACCAAATGGCTAAAACTGGCGCTGATTGGCACGGCGCTGTTAATCATTCCAAGACGCAGCAGCAAAAAAAGCACTCACATTGAAAAGTCGCTACCTTCTAAGGGCGCTAACTGAAAAATAATCTTGCAATCAGTTAAGAAAATATCGGCAAAATTTTACGAAAATTAGTAAAATTTGGTTAGAAATTTACGCTACTATAAAGCTTATCTTACTAAGATTTGGGTTTTAGCGTAATGAAAGCTTGGCATGATTCATATAAAAACCTCTTTAGCTTCATGGTCAGTGCGCTTTTTATTCTTTCACTGGCTAGCTGTTCGCCTGCGCCGCAATCGGTCGCTGAACAGCAAGTCGACACCATCACAAGCCCCAAACAAGACCATGCTGAGCCGCTTATTATTAAAGCTAAATCAGCTGAAAACTTTGATGACGATAACGACTATATTCCTGCGCCAAACGTTACTGCCAAGCCTGAGCAAGCCATCGCCCGTCAACCCAACTGCGACCCTGAAGCTGCCGTTTGCCAATATTTTGAATTAAACACCTTAAGCTTTGAGCCGGAGCAGCGCTGGCTGACCCACATCATGTGGCAAAGCATTGCTCGAATTCTTGACCCAAAAACGCCACTGGTCAGTGAAGATGAAAGCGCTAAAAAATTGGTCAGCAAGTTATTTAACCAAATCGCTTATGGGGAGACGGCGCAAGTCACTCAGCCTATGTATCAGCGCGTTGATACGGACTTTGTCAACATATCCTCCGGAAGCCCCGACAAAGCCGCCCTCAGTTATCTAAAAATCAGCTTAAACAAACACCGTGAGGACAACCCGCCCCAAGCGCTCAGCTACATAATGCTTGAAATGCAAAAGCAGCTTCAGCTAAAGCTTACGGACATTTTGTTGCCGACTGCAAATTTAGATGACGTTATGAGGGCGGTCAAGCCTATCAAAATCAAATGGCTGAGCGAGCAGGGCATTGAAGCTAAGTTGTTAGAAGATTGGTCAATTGAACCGCCTGAGCAGTGGTATTTAAATAACGACGGTCTGCATCTGGTTTATCAGCCAAAAGAGATTTTGGAGACGATAGAGACACCTGCCGATTTAATTGTCCCTTTTAATGAGCTTCAAGGCATTATCAAGCCGCGATATGTGGTTGCACCTTGATGCTGCCTTGAAACCCCAAATAAATAAAACTTTAACGGTTGAAGCACGATTTAAGCGCCCTTATCTAAAGTAGCAGTTATTAAAGTTTTTAAATATTTTTTTGAATTTAGTTTACTGATATTAGGTGGTCATGATAAGCGCTTGTGATTCCGTCTTGCCCCGCTCTTTTTCCCAAAGCTATCCGCTGATTGATACCCATACGCATTTCGATGAGCCTATTTTTGCAGCTTCTCGTGAGGCGTTAGCGGCAAAAGCGTTTAAAGCCGGCGTTTGGCATTTGGTGTTGGTCGGTTATTTGCAGGCGCATTTTGAGCGAATGCAACAGGTTGCCCAAACCTTGAACCACTTAGCATGTCAGCAGCAATCACCGCAAGCGCATTTAGCCTTGGGGCTGCATCCATTTTATATTGAGCAGCATAGCGAAAGCCATCTTGAGGACTTGGCAAAACGAGTTGAGCGGTCACGACCTTTAGCCATTGGCGAGATTGGTCTGGACACCTTTACCGATGCGCTCAAACAGGAGGCTGTTTTTGCCAAACAAAAGCGCTTTTTTAATGCTCAGCTTGATTTAGCGGTTGCTCATCAATTGCCGGTCATGCTGCATATTCGAAAGGCACATGCCGAAGCATTAGCCTTATTAAAAGCGCACCGTTATGATGCCAAAAAACTGGGGGGTATCGCCCACAGCTTTAGCGGCGGTGAACAAGAAGCCAAAGCCTTTATTAAGCTTGGCTTTAAGCTTGGGGTGACAGGTCAGGTGAGCAATCTTAATGCCAAAAAACTGCGCCGCGCCATAACGGCGGCCGTCGCTGAGTTTGGTCTTGGCTGCTTGGTTCTGGAAACCGATTGCCCTGATATGACGCCAGTCATGTGCCAAGCTAAAAATAGCCAAGACCAGCCCTGCCCAAATGTTCCTGCAAACTTACCTTGGGTGTTATTAAGTCTCAGTGAGTTACTAAATGTTGCTCCCGCTGACCTTGCTCTACAATTGTGGCAAAATAGCGGTGAGGCGTTAAAGGTAACCCTGCCATTAGCCTAGCTTTTATTAGGAATAATTTTGAGCTAAGACTCAACACATTTTGCAAATTTTTAAAGGTCATTATAAACCAACTATCATGAAGCGCTGACAATTAACAAATTGCTATTTTTTACAGGGCTTAATGACGATAACTTTAGCAAATTGGCTTATAATTGCAGAAAAGCGAGGATAAAAACGCATAAGTTTTATAAATCGCTATGGTTAATTTGTTATTCTTTATAAAAAAGGCAATTGGGTTATGATGTCTAGCATCTCAGGCAGTTCGTCACCGTTAATATCGCCAGATGAGTCACGGCGTTTTTTGGGAACGAGAACGTTATTTGGCGCAAGCGCGGTAGATACATTTTCGCAAGCTCATGTTATGGTAATTGGTGTTGGCGGCGTCGGAACTTGGGCGGCAGAGGCATTGGCAAGAACGGCTGTGGGCGTGATTACCCTTGTCGATTTGGACGTGATTGTTGAATCGAACATCAACCGGCAATTACCTGCGCTTGCCAGTAATTTTGGCAAAAGCAAAATTGCAGCGATGGGCGAGCGCTTGAGGGAAATTAATCCAAAATTAAAACTGAATTTGATTGATGATTTTTTGACCAAAGACAACGTTGCCGATATTTTGCCAAGTCGCGAGGCGGCGCGGCAAGCGGCTTTTGAGCATCGACCCATTATTGTTTTAGATTGTGTTGATGATATGGACGCGAAAATTGCCATCGCGCTGCATTGCCGGTTTAATAAGTTAAAATTGATTTGTGCCGGTGGCGCAGGCGGCAAAATTGACCCGACCCAAATTACCGTCAGCGATTTAAAAGACAGTTATCAAGACCCACTTTTGGCAAGGCTGCGCTCAAAACTGCGCAATGATTTTGGTATCAATCGGCAGCTAAAAGAAAAATTTGGCATAAAATGTGTATATTCTACCGAGCCGCCGCGGGTGGATAAAAGCTGTCAGGCAGGTGGGTTACGCTGCGGTGGTTATGGCTCAGCAGTAACGGTCACCTCAGTGGTGGGAATGGTAATGGTCAGTGAAGCGCTGAAAATGTTATCGCAACAAGCCAAGTTATCACGTTGATATTTGATAGATGGAGTCACGATTGGGCACATATTCTTATCCTGTTGCGATTGACGATAAAGATCGCATCAAAAAGCTGAAAGAATTTGAGGTTCTCAACGAAAAAGAAGAGCCGGCATTTTCGCGTCTTACCGAATTGGTTAAGCTGTTTTTTAATGTGCCTATGGTGACCATCACCTTTATTGATGAAGAAACTCAGTATTTAAAATCGCCCATTGGATTGGGGGAGATTTGCACCACTTCTCGGGACATTGCCATTTGCAATTATACCATTGCCGGAACTGAGGTATTTGTGGTGCCTGATTTGGCACTAGACCCGCGCTTTACGCCAAACCCTTTGGTCAGTGAAGAGCCGTTTTTACGGTTTTATGCTGGCGCGCCCATTATGCTCACTGAAAATAACAAAACGTTTAAGCTTGGCTCGCTTTGTTTGATTGATATTGAGCCGCATTTTGATTTTGATGAGAAAAAAATCAGGCTGCTTGAACAGTTTGCCACCATGGCAGGAGATGCGCTGCTACTTCAGCGCAAGCAGCGCAGCGCCAAACATGCCAATGAGATGAAGTCGGAGTTTTTGGCGAACATGAGCCATGAAATCCGAACGCCGATGAATGGCATTATGGGCATGGTCGAGATGCTTGATGACACGACGTTGAGCGATGAGCAGCGCGATTGTGTTGACAACATCAAAGTTTCCGCTGAGCACTTATTGTCGATCATCAATGGTATTTTGGACTTATCAAAGGTTGAATCGGGTAAAATGACCATTGATAAAGTCCCGATGAATTTGGCTGACCTTTGTAACGAAGTGGTGGGGTTGTTTGCGGTTAAAGCCCGTCAGCGCGGTCTCACCCTTGATTATCACTATACCGAAGCCTTGTCGCCTTACGTTGAAGGTGATCCAGTTCGCTTAAAACAAATCATTGCCAATTTGGTCAATAATGCCATCAAGTTTACCCGTGAGGGCGGCAGAGTCAGTATTCATGTGAAGCACGCCCCGCACTGTCATTGTACGGCTTGCGAGACCGAAGGAGAGGTCAGTCACAGTAGTGATTATTGTGGAGATATGACCGTTTGTATTTCAGTCAGTGACAGCGGTATTGGCATCAAACCTGAATCGCTTGACGCGATTTTTGATGCCTATAACCAAGCGGACAAGTCAACGCATCGGCTTTATGGTGGTACAGGGCTTGGCTTGTCGGTTTGTAAGTCACTTGTTGGGCTGATGGGCGGTCATATTTGGGCAGAAAGTGTGGTGGAAGAGGGCACGACCTTTAATATCTTACTGCCGCTGCCCACCCTTGAAAAGGCGGAGTTTGAAAGCTGGCAATATGAAGATTTGATTGAGCCACCAACCCAAGGTGAGCAAGCCGGTCATGTGTTACTGGTTGAGGACGACACGGTCAATGCCATTATCGCCAAAAAAGCGTTAGAAAGTTGTGGTCATCACGTGACCTTGGTCACCGACGGTCAACAGGCCATTGAGGAATTTGCCGCCCATCCAAAAGACTTTGATGTGATTTTAATGGACCATTACATGCCGGTGATGAATGGCGTTGAGGCCACCATTAAGCTTCATGAAATGTTTGCCGCTGAGGAGTTGCCGCCGATTATCGCGTTGACTGCCAATGCGATGGATGGCGAGCGCGAAAAGTATTTAGAAGCAGGAATGCAAGATTACTGTACCAAACCCTTTAAAAAAGATCAGTTAAATGCCTTGGTGCAATATTGGCTGATTTATAAGCAAGCCATGCAAGGCGCGGCTTCGGACACGCCCGAGCTATAAACTTGTTTGTAAATCACTTTTATAAAAAAACGCAAGCTCAATAAAGCTTGCGTTTTTTATGGCGCTTAGATTGAGCTTGGCAATCAGTTAACGCGCGTTTGATAATCACCGGTTCGGGTATCCACGCGAACCACTTCGCCTTGCTGAACAAATAACGGCACGCGAACGACCGCGCCGGTTTCAAGTTTCGCCGGCTTGCCGCCGCCGCCTGAGGTATCACCACGAACACCAGGGTCAGTTTCGGTGATTTGCAGCTCCACAAAGTTTGGCGCGCTGACAGATAACGGCACCCCGTTAAACAAAGTTAAAGTGCAAAGCGCGTTGCTGTTGTCTTTGAGCCACTGAGCGGCATCGCCAATCGCTGCTTTGTCTGCTTGCAGCTGCTCAAAGCTTTCAGGGTGCATAAAGTGCCAAAACTCGCCATCGTTATACAGATAGTTCATTTCGGTGTCCATCACGTCCGCCGCTTCTAAGCTGTCGCCGGATTTAAAGGTTTGTTCAAGCACTTTTCCTGAGCGCAAATTACGCAATTTGACGCGGTTAAACGCCTGACCTTTTCCCGGTTTGACAAACTCGTTATCAATAATGGCGCAAGGGTTGCCATCGAGCATTACTTTAAGACCGGCTTTAAATTCATTGGTAGAAAAACTTGCCACAAATCACTCCTAGGGGTAATAAACAGAATAAAAATAACGAGATGCGCCATTTTTTGATAGCAAGATTGCAATCGGCGTATAATGTCGGTTTTTATTGCAATTAGGCTGTCATGATAAACCATTTAATCACACAAAAAAACTGGCAATCGCAATTATCCGAAGCCATAAGCGATGTTAATGAGCTGTTTTTGCTGTTAAATCTTGATCCTAGCGAGCACCAGCTGTATCTGCCCAAACATTTTCAGCTTCGTGTCCCAAGAGCGTTTGTTAGTAAAATGAAGGTCGGTGACCGCAATGACCCCCTGTTAAAGCAAGTGCTCCCTGAGGTTCAAGAAGCTATCGAGGTGACGGGGTTTGTCAGCGATCCCCTAGGTGAGGTCGGTCAAAATCCGATCGACGGCTTATTGCATAAGTATCAGTCACGCGTTTTGATAACCTTAACGGGAGCTTGCGCCATTCATTGTCGCTACTGCTTTCGTCAGCATTTTGATTATCAAGCCAACTTACCAACATCGCAAAAACAAGCGGCG
Source organism: Psychrobacter sp. GTC18467 (assembly GCF_055397455.1). Lineage (NCBI taxonomy): Bacteria > Pseudomonadati > Pseudomonadota > Gammaproteobacteria > Moraxellales > Moraxellaceae > Psychrobacter > Psychrobacter sp. GTC18467. The sequence goes on along the minus strand of NZ_AP038920.1, from coordinate 807,052 downwards.
ATTTTGGAGTATATCCAAGCCCATCCTGAGGTAAATGAAGTTATTTTAAGTGGTGGTGACCCTTTAAGCCTGAGCAATCGGCGCTTATTTGCTTGGCTGGATAAGCTTGAAGCGCTACCGCAATTAACCACAATTCGCCTGCACACAAGGCTGCCCATTGTGATTCCTGATCGACTGGACGCCGCTTTACTTGAGCGCTTAAGCCAAAGCCGCTGCCAAATTGTCATGGTCATTCACTGCAATCACCCAAACGAGATCGATAATGCCACCAAACTTGCGCTAAAACGGACGCAAGCTTCGGGCGTGACCTTATTAAATCAAGCCGTTTTATTAAAAGGCATCAATGACACTGTTGAGATTCAAAGTGCTTTGAGTAAACATTTATTTGATAGCAATGTTATCCCTTATTACCTGCACCTGCTCGATAAGGTGGCGGGCGCGGCGCACTTTCATATCGATGAACGGCAAGCCTGCGCGCTGTACTGGCAACTGCTGGCAAAACTGCCCGGATATTTGGTGCCAAAGCTGGTCAAAGAACTGCCGAACCGACCGTTTAAGGTGCCCATTGACATTTACAAAGATGACAGGGCACCTCAATATAATAGTTAAGATAGTAGTCAAGGTGTGTTAGTATAACGCGGCAGTATAATTCGGCAATTGTCATTAATTAATCAGCGGCTAAGTGCTAAAAAAATCATGATTGCCAACAGTAAGATAAGGAATACGCAACGGTTTTTTATAAATTATTGATCATAAATAAAATTATCACCGAAAGTCAGTTTTGAGTAGGATGATAACGACGGTGAACAAGGAGTGAGAACCATGAAACGATCAACTTTTCAGGACTATTTCATAACAAAAGCGCCTTTGCCGTCAGCCTTTCCCGAGGATGTAGAGAACAGTATCCAACAGCTTTTGCAGTGGGCGGCAAGCCTAACCATGTTGCCAGAAGATGAGCAGTTCAATGAAATTGAGACCATCTTAGCCGAGCTGCAAAGTAAGCCGATCGTTGATGCGCTGCGCTTAAAGCTGATGGATATTGTGATTGGGGCTGCCAATCAGTTGATTGCCAGTCTTCGGGGTCATTATATTCATGAGTCAGGACCATTAAGCGCTGAGCAGCTGTTGATGGTCGAGCAAGTCAAGTCATTATATCAGCAGATGTTGCCGATTTTTGATGGCGTTATTGAGCGGGAGCGGCGCCTTGCCATTCAAGCTGCCAATAATCCTGCTGAGTCTAAATCCCCAAAGCGTTCAAACGCTTCGGTTTGGGGCTGGTTTAAGCCCAGTACCGAGAACGATCAGCCGTTGGTGTTAGCTTGTGCCATTTATCATGCGCTTGCAATTCATCAAAAGCTGCATTATGAGTTTGCGCTTTGCTATCAAAAGATCCCTGCGGAGTCTTGGCAAGCGATTCATCATTTGTATTCCGAAGCTTGCCGCTTTGAGGTTACGCATGTCAATTTAAGCATGCAAATGGTCATTAAGACTGCAATCAATATTCATCAGTTGTATTGCCAAATTTGTTTGCACAGCCTTTTGAATGTGATTGCGATGCGCAGACCCAGTATGCTGCTGATTCAGCGCTTGCTTCCTGAGTGGGCGTCTCATATCAATGCTTCATTTGCGCCGCAATCGGCGACCCGAATTTTTGTGGACTTAAACAGTCACAACCCCCCTGAGTACGTGTCAACGGCGTCTAGCATCAATCCGTATTCTGATGGTCACTGTTGTTTATTCATTGAGCTTGAGCCTTTAGCCGAGTATCTGCGGCTGCGCCAAAATACGCTGCTATTGATGAATACCAACTTGACCGAATACCGCTTGGTCACTAAGATTTTGATGGCGATTTCTCATCGTTATTTAGATCGCTCCATAAAAGCGCCTTCTAAATATAGCCCCAAAACGCGCGCCACCATCGTCACTCGCTTTAACGACATTCATTTTCATGCCGCAGGAAAGCAGGCGCTGATGGACTTGATTGCGCTTCATGATCTGTCTTTAGATTATTTGCCGCAATATGATACGGCTCCCAAAAAAGATGCAGAAAATCATAGCTTTGAGGTAGAGATACTCAATCATCAAGGCGCGATGTCGCAATTTCGAACACTGCGCTTGCTGACGGTTCAAGATGTTGCCGCTTTTGAGCAGTTAGTTACCAAAAAAAACCGAAATCAGAATTTGATAGCGCCCATCACCCCGCCTTTAAATCAAATTTTTGAGCCCATCAGCTTAGATGAGGCACAAGCAGGTGAAGAAGCGGTGCTAGAAAAATTTTTAGCCACAGCGCCGCCGCACCTACAAATTATGAATCTATTTTTGCTCACCGAGCATAACGCTTCACCGCCCGCAAACGCGCTTGGCTTGATCCGCTGGTTGTCACTGGAAGATGAGTTTATTGAAGCTGAAGCGCAAATTTTAGGTCATTCGCCAACTGCCTGTGCGCTGCGGGTGGATGAGCGCGACAGCCGGAAACAAAACTTTGTTCCTGCCTTGTTGCTAGCTGCCGAAGAGGCGCTTGGCACCAATTGTAGTTTGCTTGTCCCCTCCTATCACTTTAAAGCTGGGGATAAAGTGGTGATCCGCTTAAATGACAAACAAAAAACGCTTCGGCTGCAAGAGGTGATCTTAAGCACGGAGGAGTTCACGCAGTTTGAAGTGATCCGGTTATAACCACTTGAGCCATAAAAAATATATAGAGTGGCGGTTTATCAATGAAACCGCCACTTTTTTATGCTAATAAAGTTTTGTTGCTGATTATTACCGAAAGGATATGGTATCGTAACATAATTTTAACTAAACTTAATCAGTATCAAGTCACGCTGATCTGTCAGCTTGCGGTCATAGCAAGAGTGATTATACTATGTCAATTATTATCCTATTTTTATTGTGGAATTGCTGATTAAAGCGTTGTCCCAAGCTGATTAAAATAAACAAGGCCTGATATGCGAAATAACGCCCAATTGGACTTATTAGTAATTGATGAAGACCAGCTTTATGCTGAGCGCTTGGTCGGTTTGCTGCAAGCTTATTATGACAAGGTAAATTTAGGCTTTTTAGATGACAAAGAGGAGCTGCTTAAGGCATTGCGGCACTCTTGGGACGTTTTGGTCTTTGGTAAGGCTTACGATTTAAAATTTACCGATGTCATCGGACTGATTCAAGAGCAAGGTCTTGATTTGCCCGTGGTGGGCTTAATGAGCGATGAGATGGCAGATACCGGTCGCAACAGCGATGGCTTGCCGGCAGTTATTGATGGCACGATGGTCAAAGCTTTGTTGGCGGACAAAGAAACGCAAGTGGTTATGGCAATTTGCTTGCAACATGCCAATGTACTCAGCCGCAGGCAACTTAAAACCATTCGCCATGTGTTGATGGAAGCTGAGCAGCGCGCCAATATTTTAATCAAAAACTCTAAAAGTGCGGTGGCGTATTTAGACCAAGGTATTCATATTTTTGCCAATGAGCCTTATTTAAAAATGTTTGGTTTTGATAGTGCTGAAGATATTCTGGGCGTTCCTGTGGTGGATATTATCGCCGGCGTAGATAATGTTAAAGGCTTTAAACATTTTTTGCGCCAGTTTGAAAAAGGCAGCCGTGATCAGGTGGAGTTTAAATTTGAAAGCCGGCGCACCGATGGCAGCACCTTTGCTGCCAAATTACAGCTTGCGGCGGCAACCCTTGATGGTGAGCCGGTCACCCAAATTATCATTCAGCAAAATAATGACCTGAATGCAGAGCTTGCCAAGCGCCTCGCCGCTGCCGAACGCCAAGACAGCTTAACCGGACTTTATAACCGCCGCGGCTTTGAAGATCAGCTTGACAAGCTTTATCAAGAGGTGATTCATGATAAAACGCGCGGGGCGCTGTTTTATATTCATTTAGATAATATTGGTAAAATCAGCTCAAGCCTTGGTATTCAAGGGGTGGATGCCACTTTAAAGCAAGTTGGCTTCACCCTTGAAGAGATGGCTGAGGACGGTTTGGTCAGCCGCTTTAGTGACACCGCTTTTACCATTTTAGTTGAAAATTATACCACCCAAGCGCTAACTGAGCTTGCCTCTCGCATCAACGAGCGCATCAAAACGATGCTGATCGAGGTCAATGACCGCACCACAAGCACCACGGTAAGTATCGGTATCGTCAAAATTGATCCCAATTCTGCTGAGCCTACCGTACTGCTTGAACGGGCGTTAGACGCGATTAATGATGTCAATATTGCCACCAAAAATCACGGTGATGCTTATCATTTATATGACCCAAGTGAGCATGCCAACAGCGATGATGACGCCTTAGCCGAAGCGTTAATTGATGCCATCAGCAACAATCGCTTTGAGCTGCGGTTTCAGCCGATTTATGATATTGAAACGGATCGCAGCGACTTTTTTGAGACCTATTTGCGCCTGCCGCTTAGCGATAGCAACAACACAGTGCTAACGCCGGATCAATTTATGTCAGTTGCTAAAACCCACGACCTCAGCGAAAAAATTGACCGCTGGGTTTTAATTAACGCCTGTAAGCGTTTAAGCGAGTTTCGCCGCAGTCATCCTGAGGCAAGGGTATTGGTACAATTGACCAGTGCGTCTTTAACAGACAAGCGCTTGCCAAGCGTTGCCACGCAGCTGATTAATGCCGTTGGCGGTGCGCCTGCTGCCTTAACCTTGCAGTTTAATGAGCAAGACGTCAGCAATCATTTAACCGTTGCTAAGTCTATATTTTCAGCGCTAAAAAGTAACGGCTGTCAGGTGGGTATCAATAACTTTGGCACCTCTCCCAAATCTCTTGAGATTGCAAGCTTTGTTCGACCTGATATGATAAGACTGGCGCGCAGTTATATTGAGGGCATTAACAATCATGAGAACTTGGAAACGGTCAAGTCCTTAGTTACCCGCGCCAATGAGCTTGGCAGTGCCGTGTTGATGCCTTATATTGAGGATGCGGCGACCATGTCGGTATCTTGGAGCGTGGGCGCGCGCTATTTGCAAGGCTACTATCTTGAAGAGCCAAGCCCTACCATGAGCGTTGCTAAGTCTTAAGAGCGCGCCAAATAAATTAAGAAGGTTATGTTGACGATTTATCCTGTGTTACGGCTAGTTTTTTGTTCTGTAGTGGGTTTGACGGTGTTAAGTGGCTGTGAAAAACTGCCACCAGACTACCGCCCTGAAGTCAGCTTGCCGGTATTTACCGAAGGTGATGCCGATAACGGGGCGCTGATTTATGATGAGGCTTGCGCCCAATGTCATCAATTAAAGGCAGGATTTAATAAAAAAGGCCCGCAATTGATGAACATTTATGGTGCAAAAGCGGCGTTATTAAAGGATTACAAATACAGCAAAGCGCTCACTGAATCAAACTGGGTTTGGGATGCTAAAACGCTTGACCGCTACATTGCTGATGTGGATAACGCGCTTCCAGACTCAAAAATGCTTGCCGACCCCATGCCGGACGCCCGTGAGCGCGCCGATGTCATTGCTTATTTGTCCACCTTGCGCGAAGTGCCGCCGACGCTTGAAGAGAGCGAGGCGGTGAACAAAACGCTCAAGCGCCGACCACAAATGAAAAATGAAGCGGTAGAAATTATTGAGGGCGAACCGCCGGCACCGCAATTTTAATATCTTTTTCAATAACGGTTGCTAAAATGCCGTTTTAGAACAACAACTACAAGAAAAAAGCTCGGCTTTCTTATTTTTATAATAATAATTTGGTGTCTGTTATGTCGTATGACGAAGGTCTGAACAATCATTTGCCAACCTCAACGCCGGATTTGCAGGCGGTCGATTATCAAAACAGTCAGCAGCAAATCGCTCAGCTGCTGACTAAAATGAATGAGGTGATTTTAGACAAGAGCGATGTCGTGAAGCTGGCGCTAAGCTGCATTTTGGCAGGCGGGCATTTGTTATTGCAAGACCTACCAGGGATGGGAAAAACAACACTGGCGCAAGGCTTGGCGCAGCTATTAGGGCTAAGCTTTAACCGAATTCAATTTACCAACGACATGCTGCCGGCGGATATTTTGGGAATGAGCATTTATGACCCCAAGTTGATGACGTTTAGCTTTCGAAAAGGTCCTATTTTCACCCAGTTGCTGCTTGCCGATGAAATTAACCGCTCAAGCCCCAAGACGCAAAGCGCGCTGCTTGAGGCGATGGAGGAGCGTCAAGTCAGCCAAGATGGGCAAACCTTTGTGCTGCCTGTGCCGTTTTTTGTGATTGCCACCCAAAATCCGCTTCAGCAAGCCGGCGTTTATCCGCTGCCAGAGTCGCAGCTTGACCGCTTTTTGATGTGCTTGTCGCTTGGCTTTCCCTCGCCAAAAGCTGAGCGCGCGCTGCTGCAAGGTGAAGACAGGCGAGCGTTGTTAAGCCATTTAGCGGCGCTGATGGATGTGAGCGCCGTTCAGCAGGCGCAATTGGGCGTTCGCCAAGTGTTTGTTGCCGATGTGGTGCTCGATTATTTGCAGCGGCTGGTTGCCAAAACGCGAATGAGCTCGGAGTATCATGGCTTATCACCGCGCGGGGTGTTGTCGTTGCAGCGCGCCGCGCAAGCTTATGCGTTTGTTTCTGGTCACTCCGAGGTGACGCCCGAGGACATTCAAGCGGTATTTGCTGCCGTGAGCAATCACCGCTTGGGGCAGCGCTTTATTCCGGCGCATGTTGGCGGGGCGGGGGCACTCAGCATTGCCGAGCGCATTTTGGCGGAAGTTCCCGTTTAAGGAGGCGGAAGTTTTGAAATCGCCTTTTTTATCAACGGTCATGGCGCAGTGGTTTGCCAAGCGTGCGCCAAAAAGTGACCGCGTTAAGCTCAATTTGCGCAGCGTTTATATCTTTTTTAGTAAAGAAGGCGCGCTGTTTGCGGTTTTGCTGGTCATCACCTTTATCGCCGGTGTCAATTATGCCAATAACCTCGTTTTGGGGCTGTTTTTTTATTTAGCAAGCGTTTGGTTTATCAGCTTTCACCTCACTTTTACTCACGTATCAGGACTCAAAGTTGAGCTTGTTGACATCACTACCGCAGAAGTTGGCGCGCCGGTTTGGGTGACCATTAAGCTGATTAATGATGCTCGGCAACCGCGAAGGCAGCTGCTATTAAGCTTTGATGTTGATAAAAAATCTGAAAAATCAGCGCCAAAAGCAAAAAACAACCCCCGTCTGAATCAAGACAAGTCACGCGTTCTTGTGCCGGAGCTTAAAAAAGAAGCAGAGGTTCGTCTTGCTGTTCCCACCATCAACCGCGGAAAGCTGACCCTGCCACGGCTTATTATCAAATCGACGTATCCGCTTGGCATTATGCGGGCGTGGTCTTATGTCTATTTTGCCAAAGTGACTTGGGTGACGCCAAAGCCAATGGCTTTTGATTGGCAAACCAAGTTTGTGGCGGCACAAACGAGCGACAGCGCGGTCAGTGGGCGTTCAATTCAAGGTCAAGATGACTTTGAGCAGCTGTCAAGCTATGTGGAGGGCGAGTCGCTAGCACGGGTATCTTGGGCGCACGTGGCGCGCGGTCAAGGGATGCTGACCAAGCATTTTGCCGACCCTGTTGGTCAAGAGTTTCGCTTGGATTATGCGGATATGCCGGCAAGCACCCATGAGCAAAAGCTGTCGCAGCTTGCCTTTGGGGTCAATGAACTTGACCGGTTGGGAACGCCGTTTCAATTGGTGCTACCGGATGCGGCTGCCGCGCCGATTGGTCAAGGCGCGCAATTTACGCAAGCATGCTTGCTAAGGCTTGCTAAAGCGCCATGAAGTCTATTTTTTCAAAACCTAAGTTAGCAGCGGATTTACGATTGCTGCAAAATGCTTCAAGCTTTGAGCGTTTGGCGTTGGGTCAACCTACGGCGCTAAGCGAAGCCGATAGTGCGGATAAAAGACCGTTATCCAAAATCAAAAAACTGGTGGCGCTTCCGGCTTATTATTGGGTGTTGATTTCGCAATTTGCGGTGATTCTGCCGCACGCCGCGCACCTGCCGCTTTGGCTGATTGGCTTTGCGGTGATTAGCATCATCGCCCAGTTACCCATTATCAAATCGCGATTTAAACAAGCCAAAGTGCTTAAGCGGTTGTACCAAGGCATGCAGATGTTTGGGTTTTTGCTTGGGCTGTTGGGGCTTTGGCTCACCTATCAAACCGGATTTGGTTTGGATATGGGGGTGGCGTTTTTGGTGCTGTGTTTGCTCAGCAAGCTTTGGGAATTGTACCGCTCGCGCGACGCTTACGTGGTGCTTAATTTATCGCTGTTTGTTCTTGCCGCCTTATTTTTAATGGATCAAGGCTTGATGACGACTTTAGAGGTCATCATCGGCACGCTAGCGGTGTTTTTGGCATTTATTGCGCTAAATGATGACGGCAACCAAGCCGGAAGCGGCAGGTTGCGAACGCTTGGGATATTAAGCATTTCAGCGTTGCCGCTTTTGGTGGTGCTGTTTTTATTTTTCCCAAGATTACCGCCGCTTTGGTCGGTTCAGCTGTCCGGCAATCAAGCAACGACGGGCGTGTCCGACAGTATGTCGCCAGGGGATTTTGCCAATTTGGGGCAGTCCACGGCGCTGGCATTTCGCGTTGATTTTAAAGGAGTACGACCCGACCAAAGCGAGCTTTATTGGCGCGGCTTGGTGTTTAGTGACTTTGATGGCGTCACTTGGCGACCGGACTATCAGCAGCAAGCATTTTGGCAATGGTCGCCCAACCGGCAAACGCCGCCTTGGCTGAATAATGCCCTTGCCACGGCTCCCGATAGCGCCAAGCTTGAGCCAAGCCGCTATGAGATTATTTTAGAGCCGACGCAGCAGCGCTGGCTGTTTGGGCTTGATTATCCGTTTTCGCAGCGCCCTGATGTGGCAATGACCTCAAATTTTACCTTGGTAACGCCGCAGCCGGTCACTCAGCAATTTCGCTATGAAGCGCTAAAAATTGCGCCAATGGTCATTGACCCGATATTAAGTGATGCCGACAGACGGCTAAATTTAGCCTTACCAAATTCAGGAAATGGCAAATCAAAACAATTGGCAGTTCAGCTATTTAACCAATCTGGCAATGACCCTGTCCGCTATATTCAGTCCATTGAGCGCTGGATTAATGGTTCAGATTTTCGGTATACCTTATCGCCGCCTAAGCTTGATCGCGACCGCATCGACAGCTTTTTATTTGGCACGCGCGCCGGATTTTGTGAGCATTACTCCTCAAGCTTTACCTTTATGATGCGCGCGGCAGGGATTCCGGCGCGGGTGGTGGCAGGATACCAAGGCGGCGAATTAAGCCGTGGCGGCAACGTTTGGGAAGTCCGGCAAATGGATGCCCACGCGTGGTCGGAGGTTTGGCTTGAGGGTCAAGGCTGGGTTCGCGTTGACCCGACCGCTTTTGTTGCCCCCGAGCGCGTTGAGCAAGGGATGGACGCCTTGACCCAATCGCGCGGCGCTTCGATGTTTGGCAATGGCGCAGGCGCGCAGCTTAGCTATCAGCAGTATCAGCTGCTGCAATCGCTGCGAAGGCTTTCTGACCAAGCAAGCTACTATTGGCAAAAAGACATCGTCGGCTACGACCAAGATAAGCAGTCCAATGCCCTGTTAAAATGGTTTCATATCAAAACCATCACCCAGCAAATCCTTTGGCTTGCTATTACCGCCGCAATCGTGATGACGCTGATTGCCCTTATGATTTGGCTTCGTCGGCGTAAATATATTCATCCGGCAGACAAATCATTGGTGATGCTCAATAAAGAAATCAGTAAAACCCATCCTGACTTATTAAAAATGGCTATTGAGGGGCAATTGGCTTGGTTAAAACGGCTTCAAGCGGCGTTATCAGCCGACAATGAGCCATTGCAAAGCGCGATTAATGAAGTCAGGAATACTTATCGGCAGTTGCGCTATGGCAGATTAAGTCAGCTTGAGCCAACAAACACCGATTACAAACACGCCCTTGAGCGTTTAAATAATCAGGTGAAAGCGCTGCAATCAAGACTGAAATAACGGCAAGTTTTTTAACTCATTGATATCTTTTGCGCCCAAAATAGCCATGGTGACTTCAAGCTCCTCAAGCAGCAGTTTGATAACGTGGGCGGTACCAAGCGCTCCTGCCAATGCCAAACCGTAAATGTAACCGCGACCGATTGCCGCTGCATTTGCCCCAAGTGCCAACAACTTTGCCAAATTGCTTCCTGAGCGCACGCCGCCGTCCGCAATAATCACAAAATCATCACCAACCGCTTGGCGAATGGCGGGCAAGCACTGGGCAACAGGGCAAACATCTGCCAGTACGCGCCTGCCGTGATTGGAGGCAATAATCCCCGCGCAGCCGATAGCTTGAGCGCGCTTAGCATCGTCGCTGTCCAAAACACCTTTGAGTAATACCGGAACCGGACAGCGCGCCACAAGCCAAGCCAAATCCTCCCACGTTGGCGCTTCTGCCATTAATGTTGCCAAAGTTGGCGCGGCTTTTTGGGCAGTTGCTGGCAGATTAACCGCTTGATATTCTGGCGAAATACTTGCGCCCGAGCGCCGACTGACCGCTCGAACACCGGAATGCGGCGCATCAACGGTTAAGATAAGCAGCGACGCACCTTGATGAACCAAGTTCTCAATTAGCTGCAAATTATACTCACGGCGTAATTCAAACGCCTCGACCAATTGCTTTACGCTCAGCTCTTTTGTCGTAGGTAGCGGCTGCCAATACCACTGAACGGCGTTTGGCAAATTATCATTGACCAAAAGCTGAGCAAAGGGCGTAGTTCCTAAGCTGCTCCAAATACAAGGCGTTTGCAATAAATTTGCCGCCTCAAGCGTTGCCAGCTCCCCCATTGGGTGATAAAGCTTATGATGGGCAACGGGACTGAGCCAAAGCGGGTGCGGCAGGTGAAGGTCAAGCACGGCGGCGGAGTTTGGATTGTAAAGATGACACGCTAAATTTGGAATGGCAGGGCAGAGCACTTTTGGAACCCAAGACAGCTTATCTAAAGCGGCCGCATTGGTGTCTTGTTCTTGCAAATTATTTTCAAACAACAACGCCTGCATGGTTTGCGGCAAAAACTCACGAGCCGCTGCCTCATAATCGGGCAAGCTGACCAGTTGCTCGGGGATTTGTGACCAAAGTGGTTGCCATTGAGCGCTTGCCATATCAGCAGTCCGCCCAAAGCCGAAGCAAATTGTGATAGCTTTTATTAAGCGCGTCAATCTCACGGGCGACTGACTCAATTGCGCCCATTGATTGCAATTTTTGGCGCATTAAAATGTGGCTGATGTCCAAATCATGCAAAATTTGCCGCTGCTCATGGCTGCGAACCAAGCTTTGAACCCAAGTGACCAGCGCTAAGCGTTTGCCAAAGGTCACTTGATTGACGCGGTGCAAGGTGGTTGAGGGGTATAAAATGGCGTCGCCTGCCGCCAGTTTGATTTGATGGCTGCCAAAGCTGTCCTCAACAATCAGCTCGCCGCCCTCGTAGCGGTCAGGGTCACTTAAAAATAGCGTTAAGGACAAATCGGAGCGCAGCAGCTGATGGGTCTTAGGGTTTGGTAAAATGGCATTGTCCACGTGATTGCCGTAATGCTGACCGTTTTCATAGCAGCTAAATAGCGGCGGTAATATGGTTTTGGGCAAGGCGGCGGACATAAAAACCGGATGCTGCTTGAGCGCTTGCAAGCAAACTTCGGCGATTTGCTCATACTCCGGTGAGCTTCGGTCAAGCTGAAGGTTGTCCTTTTGATTTTTAGCGACCGCGCCTGCCGTTTGTTTGCCGTCTTGCCAATGAGCTTGCGTGCTTTCAAGCCGCTTGATGATTTGCTCAATTAAATCGGCAGGCAATACGTTTTCAATGACTTGCAGCATAATCCGCGCCTTGATTTGTTTTTGGTTTTTTTATTCAGCGATTGAAAATAACACAAGCCATAACCCCAAATGAGGTTATGACTTTTATGGTGAATGCGGTTTTAGCGCTTATCTAAATTTATATTTTAAACTGACTAGCGCATTTAACGGCTCGCCTAAGGTGACGCGACCGCCGCCGTTATTTAGCGTTTCAATATACTCTTTATCAAAGATATTATAAACGTTTAAGTCAGCAGATAACGCATCGTTGAAGCGATAAGAGGCATACGCATCGGCAACCCAGTAATCAGGAATGACGGGCATATTGGTGGTGCTCAAATCGGCATTGGGGTCAGCTTGGCGTTTTTGCTCACCCACATAGCGCGCGCCGCCACCGATGGTAAATTTATCGTTAATGTCGTAGCTGCTCCAAAGCGTTCCGGTCAATTCAGGCGACCAACGGGCAGATGCGCCTTCGGAGTTAATCCCAGTGGTGCCATCTTTGATTTTGGTTTTCATGGTTTGCAGTCCGGCGTTTAAGCGCCAGCGCGGGGTAATCTCGCCTTGAGCGGTCAGCTCAACCCCTTTGATGCTACGCTCACCAAACTGGGTATAAGTGTTAGTGGTGGCATCCAAAACGGCAAGCTCATTTTCATGAGTGGTGTCGTAGTAAGCTGCGCCTAGGCTTAAGCGGTCATTTAAGACGTCAATTTTACCGCCAATCTCAAAGCTTTTGGTGTCTTGCGGGTCAAAAATGGGGTTGCTGTTGGGGCTATTGCCACCGCGACCTGAGTTGGCAAGGCTAAAGTTGCTGCTACCAGGCGGCGTTTGCGACACACCGTAGCTGCCGTAAAGGCTAGATTTTTGGGTGGGTTTGTAAATAACCGCACCTTTATAGCTGATTAAGGTATCGCTGTCAGTCAGCTCACTGGTTTTGCCATCAGCGGCGATGTCTTCAAAGGTGGTGTGATAATTGTCCGCGCGCAGCCCAAGATTTACTTTTAATTGCTCATTAAATGATAAGGTATCTGAAACATAACCGGCAACCGTTTTGGTTTGACCTTTGGTTTTTGCGCCATTAAGTTCCATTTGGCTTTGTGGGGCATTGACATCGGGGTTATATAACAACGGATAATCATTAGTGTCAGGATTGCGGGCAAGACCGTGATTGACCTGTTTTTCGTGAAGCAGTTCAATTCCAGTGCTGATGTCGTGTGAGATGCTGCCGGTTTTGACATCAAATAAGTTAATGTTGGTTTGGTTGGCAAGCGTGGTGTTGCTGCGGTCAACGCCTTGGCGAATCGCGCGAACGCGCCAACTGTTTGGGTCAGCGGCGTTTAAGCCTAAGTCTTTAAGCGCGGCATCTTCAGTGACTTTTCCTGAATTGTCCACGTTAAGGGCGGTGTTGTAAGCGCGGTAAGGGGCAGAAACTTCGCGCTTTAAACTGCTGTCAGCGTAGCGGGTGGTGTTGGTCAGCTGTAATTTGTCGTTAAAATCATGCTCAACGATGAGGTTATAAAGCTGGCTGTCAACGTCTTCAAAGTCGTCTTTATTGCCGTAATAGTTGTTGCTATCGATAGCTGTCGCTGTGTTGAGCGCCTGGTTAGCCGCGTTGATTTCAGTGGCTGCTTGCGCTGCGGTAAGTTTGCCGTTTAGGGCTGAAACGTCAAGCTCAGACGCCTTATAGTCCGTGCGACCTTGGTAGTAGCCATCAAGACCGACCGTTGAGATGCCACCATCAGGAACATTGCGTTGGCGCAATAGCTCAGCGCCAGCGGTGACGCGTGTTGGCGTTCCAAGTCCCCAAGTGACGGACGGCGCAACTCCTAAGCTTTCTTTTTCGACCTCATCACGACCAACGACATCGCCTTTTTCGTACAATAAATTTAAGCGACCGGCGATATTACCATCAAAAACTTGGTTCATATCGGCAGTTAAGCGCGCTTTGGCGGCAGTATCAACGCCAAGTGTCACGGAGGAGTCGTTAAATGCTTTGGGCTTTTTGGTGACGATGTTAATCGCGCCTGCTGCTGCCCCGCGACCAACTTCAGTGCCGGTGACCCCTTTAGTGACCTCAACGGACTCCACGTTAAAGGTATCGCGGCTGACGGGGGAGATGTTACGAATGCCATCGACTAAAAATAAGCTGTCGCCTGAAAATCCGCGAAAGCTTATCGCATCGCCCTCACTGCTGCGACCGTTTTCGCCAAGCTGCATGGTAATCCCTGGCGTGTTTCGCAAGGCTTCTGCCAAACTGTACGCTTTTTGCTCTTCAATCAATGCCTCAGTGATGACTGAAACGGTTTGCGGCGTGTCCACGAGCGGCTGAGTATATTTGACGTTTTCAAGCTTGTCTTTTTTAAATTCAGTTTGAGCATCGGCATAAACATTGATGGTAGGCAAGGTGGCATTAGGGGCAGCCTCATTTCCTGCAGCAACTGCCAGTCCTGAAAATGCGGTTAAAGGTACGGCGGACGCCATCATCAGCGCTTGGGTCAGCGACGACTTATGGCGATTAAACGTAATAGGGGTTGATGGCTGTTTTGGCGCGGTAGAAGCATTGATTTCAGCGTTAAGTTTTGACAAATCCTTTGGCACAACTGTATCCTCAACATAGCTTTAAGTAAGCAAAAGTGTTATTACTAACGATAATTGTTATCATTATCTTTATTTTTGTTACATTTGCAAGCGCTATTTTAAACTCAAAAATTAAGCCATTGATTTGACATGCAATTTTTATGAAAAAACATTAAGAAAGGTTAAGAAAGTTAACTTTGAATTTTTTAAAGGCAAAAAAAGCAAAAGCCCCATAGATTTAGGGGCGTTAAGGTAAAAAATGAAATAAAACTGAAGCCGATTGTCAGTGACGGGTAGTGATAAATAACAGATGACCGATAACAAGTCATAAGTTTGGGCATGATGGGTGATTTTGCGCCTGCCCGCAGCGCGGAGCAAGCCGCGGCAGTATATTTAAAACCCCCTGCAGCGGCATCGCGGGGTCTGACACTCGCCCAATCGGCTCCAATCTGGGGTGGCAAAACTCAATCTAACAGCTGAATTTGCCAGTTGTGGGCTTGAATGACGATGTTAAGCTTGCGAAGTTGCATGGCAATGTCGTCGGCTTGTTTTTGTAGTGGCGCGGTGGCAATGGTTGCCGTCCAGCGGATTTCGCGCGGGCTGTAGCGTTCGGTATCGCTGTGAGCCGCCTCTATCGCGTCCGTTAACAGCTTATGGCGCATCTCAAGCTCGTCGCGCTTCACCAAAAGGCTCAGCATGGTTTCACCCGACTCAATTTTAGCAGCAGCATTGGTTCGGTGAATCCTTGCAATAAGCGTTGCTAACTCATCAACCAAATTTTCAGCGGTTTTAATCAGCTCATTGGGGTTTTCGCTTGGCGAATCGCCTTCTTGAACTTTGACGTTATTGGCAATGCGAGATTTCAGCTGAGCTAAAGTTTTTTGCAAATCGCTGCGGATTAATAGCGCTTCAGCAAGGGTCATAATACCGCCTTGATTATGAATTGTGATTCAGGTTTTTATCAGTTTAGCAGCTATCAATTGAAAAATAAATCAAAGCTCAAAGGTGCA
This sequence comes from Psychrobacter sp. GTC18467, assembly GCF_055397455.1. Classification (NCBI taxonomy): domain Bacteria; kingdom Pseudomonadati; phylum Pseudomonadota; class Gammaproteobacteria; order Moraxellales; family Moraxellaceae; genus Psychrobacter; species Psychrobacter sp. GTC18467. The sequence continues at coordinate 791,673 of NZ_AP038920.1, read as the reverse complement.
CTCAAGATCATTGCCTTCTGTATCATAAGTGTGGATATCAATCCCCGAATTGTTATAGATAGGATCAAAAAACTCATTCATATCTTTTGCAATAGCAAACCCGCTACTGGTACCGGCATTTGCATGATCGACAATGGCTACAACATAAAGCGGCTGATAGCCTTGTTTCTGCCATTTATAAAACTGCTGAGATATTAGATCGTCAGCAGAGGTTTCGCAGTTGGATCTTATTTGGGTCAGCTCGTTTACTCTAAATAAATCCTCAAGTCGGTAAACTTCTTTGCCTTCTTCGTCATCCATCACACCTTGCGCAGAGCCGATATCGATTAAGTGTGGTTGAGACTCGTCACCATAAGCTGAGATGCCGCCATAATCTGATAAGCTAGCGCCAATAGAATAAGTTGGGTCATTAGGGTCATATTCATTGCGTGCGGGTGTTTTTTGATGCCACTCTTTGATGTTTGGAAGCTTTGCAAGCGCTTGCCAGCTCCAATCCTCGCCTTCTTTTAGCGCCAAATGATCGGTCACGGCGGCAAATTTTGGGGCGTTTTTTGCAACCGCATCAGGCATTTGTGCGGTCGCCGAATTTTGATTAGCGACTACTGGCGCATCGGCATTTGCTGTTTGGTCATCGTTAGCAGTTTGCGATTTAACCGCTGGCGCGGCATCAGTTTGCTCACTTGTGGCTTCCTTTTTATCCGCGCAGCCGCTCAAAAAGAGGGCAGTCAATACCGCAAAACCAAAATGACGGTTAAGGTAAGTCATAGCAAAGTCTCAAGATAAGTTTGATTAATTGTCGCAACTGGGGGCTATCATAGCGCAATCAATTTATAAAAGAAAACAAAAGCTTGATTATTAGGTAGCTAAAGGCTCATTTTGGCAACCATGCTATTTGGTAATATCATCATTCTAAGGCATTCTTTTTCGTTATCATAAGCGCGTTTTTTTTTAGCCATATTTTTTATTTCAAATTCGTCCATTCATAGAAGGCAAAAGCCGCTGATTGATCAGAACGCCGCTGATTTACCGCCCTTTAAAAAACCAACCGTGCTGCTGTCCGCCCTTGCTTTGCTGTCCGTTGTGGCAAGCTTGGTGGTTTGTTTTATGGTGTTTAAAACCGTTTCCATTCAAGTGGGCTTGCTGCTTGGCATGGTGTTTGTTACTTTAATTTCGCGCCGATTAGGCTATAAATTTAACGATTTAATGGCGCTGATTAAAATCAGCATTGGTGAGTCCACCTTCGGGCTTTGGTTTTTTATTGCCATTGGGGCGATTATCGCGGCTTGGATGGCAGCAGGAACGGTTCCGGCGATTATTTATTACGGTTTGGGCTTTATTTCGCCGACGGTCTTTTTGCCGGCAGGATTTATTTTATGCACCATCACCGCGCTTTGCACCGGAACGTCTTGGGGAACGGTCGGCACGGTCGGCATTGCGCTCATTGGCACCGGTCAAGGTCTTGGCGTGCCTTTGCCGGTAACTGCCGGAATGATTATCTCAGGGGCGGTGACGGGTGATAAAATGTCGCCGGTTTCGGACACCCCAAACTTGACCGCCATGTCAGCAGGGGCAGATTTGTACGAGGCGATCAAAGCGATGGTTCAAACCATTGTTCCGGCATTTTTACTGACTTTAGCGCTGTTTATTTATTTTGGCATTCAATACGGCTCAGGCAGTGCCAATCTTGAGATCATCAGCGAAACTCGAAGCATTATTGCCGCCAATTTTAACCTTAATCCTTTGGTGATGTTGCCGATTGCGATTTTATATTTTAAATGGTGAGCTGTTCAAATCGTCCTTTGATAAAGTGGGATTAAGCTGAGCGATGCTGGCGCGAATTGTCAGTGAAGGCGGATTGATGTTTGCGCCATTAATGCCGTGGACGACGTTTGGCGCATTTGCCACCGCAACGCTTGGGATCGGCAGCTTTGCCTTTGCGCCTTATGCGTTCATGAACCTTTTAAGTCCGATTGTCTCGGTGGTGATGACCTATTTGGGATTGGCGGTGGTTTGGAACAATAAAAAAAATAAAGGCGTAAAAAAGTTTTCCGATGTCAAAATTTCTGAAGTTTCTTAAATTTAAAGATTAATAAAAAAAGCCCTAATTTTTTCTAGGGCTTTTTTTATGCAAAGATTGGTCATTTTTAAAAACTGCTAAATAGTGCTACACTTAAAAATTAATTTAGCTGTTTTATTAAATAAGACCAAAAAAGTTAGGAACGATAATCAATGAAAATCGTAGTTTTAGAATATTTAGGCATCAGTGCTGAGGCATTTAAAAGCATCTCAAAACCGCTGATCGATCAAGGTCATGAGCTGTTGGTGTTTGAGGATGGTAAGTTAGATGAGGAAACGATCAAGTCGCGGATCAAAGACGCGGAAGTTTTGGTGCTTGCCAATACCCCGTTAAGTGGTGAGGTGATTGCGGCTGCTGAAAAATTAAAATACATTTCTATTGCCTTTACCGGTTATAACCATATTGATTTAGAGACCTGTAAAGAAAAAGGCATTCGCGTTTCAAATGCCGCCGGCTACAGCACCAACTCGGTTGCGGAGCTGACGTTTGGGCTGATCATTGCGTTGCTGCGCAGCATGGTTCCTTTAGAAAAAGTAGTAAGATCAGGCGGTACCAAAGCTGGCTATCGGCAGCTTGATTTAAAAGGCAAAACGCTGGGCGTGCTTGGCACAGGGGATATTGGGCGCGCGGTTGCCGAAATTGGCTTGGCGTTTGGCTGTCAGGTGATCGCTTATAACCGTAGCGAAAAGCCTGAGCTGATCGAAAAAGGCGTTCAGTATAAGTCACTCGATGAGGTATTGGCAGAAAGTGATATTGTCAGCCTGCATATGCCGCTTACCGATCAGACCAAAGGTTTGATTGACGCTGATAAGCTTGCCCTGATGAAAGACAGTGCTTTTTTAATCAATACGGCAATTGGTCCTATTGTGGATAATGACGCGTTGGCAGAAGCGCTTCACCAAGGCGTCATTGCAGGGGCAGGTTTGGATCGTGTTGATATGGAACCGCCAATTCCTGCCGATTATCCTATTTTAACCGCCCCCAATACGGTTTTGCTTCCGCATATTGGCTATGCCACCGAAGAAGCTATGGTGAGACGAGCTGAAATTACCTTTGATAATATCGTTCAATGGGCAAAAGGTGATCAAAAAAATATCGTCATTTAAAGTCGCTGTAGTCACTTTTTAATAAAGTTTTTTTGATGACCCCTATAAAAAAGCTCAAAGCCATCGCGGTTTTGAGCTTTTTTTTGCTTAATTTGCTTAAAATAAGCCCTAATTGCTTAAAGTAAGCCTTAATTGCTTAATTGCTTAATTGCTTAATTGTCCGCGAACCTTGATTTTGGGTTGGGCGATTATTGCCATCATATAAGTTTGTCATAATGGCGATCTGATCCTTAGCTAAGGCAAGGGGCTGATTGGCAATAAACCACTGGACTTGTTCGGAGCATGGCGGCGTGGTCAATGAGCCATCATAATGGTAAAACGTAGCTTTTGCAGGAATAAGAGCATTTAAGTCAATACCGTTGACCGTAAAGTCCGTTTTATTTTTGGCACTGAGTTTTGAGCCGTTAAGAAGCTGCTGCGCCATAGGATTGCTGGCGCCTTGGTTGAGCATCACCCCGATGACGGCTAAGTTTCCTGAGCTATTGGCATGAACAAAGTGCATTTCAGCAGGGTAGGCGTGACCATTAAATTGATGCTCGCTTGGCGTATGGTAATGAAACTGCTTTAATTCAAATCGCTCATTATTGAGGGTGATGCTATTGTTTGGCGTGGTTGGGGTGTAAACAATGGTATGACCGTTGTCATGAATACGAATTTCGGCATTTTTACTATAATTCATTAAAGGCGCGGCATCAAGGCTGGCATGAGCTTGCTGAATGTTGATCGGTGACTGCGCTTCACCAAGTTTACAAGCGCCTGCTTCTTCAAGATCGCCCCAAAATTCAGGTCCCGTTTTGCCCTCATATGACCATTTAGGGGCTGACGCTGCTGCCTTAGCATGGTCTGGCAGGGTAGTGGTCGTTGCTTTTGGAAGCGTTTGCGAGTTTGAACACGCCGTTAAACTGACCAAACAAGCGCTGATAATTGCTGCACTTAAATAAAAACGAGCCATAATATGTCCTTTAAAATAAAAGATTAATCTAAAAATTCCAATAATCAGCCTAAAATGTTTCGAAATTTAGCAAACATTATTAAACTAGAAAGAGTTGTAACAGAATAATAAAGCATTAGCAAACTTTTACACAAAATAACCCTTAATTTATTGTGGTTTTTTTATTTTAACAACAAAATTGCACTAATGATCAAAATAAGTCTGAAACTATCCTGCCATTTTAGCGACAAAGCGACTGCCTCACGAACTTGTTAGCCGTTTCAATAGTCGCAAAAAAAAGCGCAAGCAAAGACACAATTTTCATGACTTTGCTTGCGCTTATTGTTGGCTAGAACTCGCCGTTTTAAAGCGGTTTAGTATTTAATAACGCTACGGATCGACTTACCTTCATGCATAAGATCAAAAGCTTTATTAATGTCCTCAAGTCCCATGGTATGGGTCACGAAAGGCGCCAAATCGATGTCGCCTTTCATCGCATCTTCGACCATATTAGGAAGCTGCGAGCGACCTTTAACCCCGCCAAACGCTGAGCCTTTCCAAGTGCGACCTGTGACCAACTGGAAGGGTCGAGTCGAAATCTCTTTACCAGCGCCCGCCACCCCAATGATAATGGACTGACCCCAACCGCGATGAGCCGCTTCTAATGCTGAGCGCATCACATCCACATTGCCAATACATTCAAAGGTATGGTCAACGCCCCAACCGGTCATTTCAATCAATACCTCTTGAATAGGTTTGTCGAAGTCTTTTGGGTTGAGGCACTCGGTTGCGCCAAATTGACGGGCTAACTCAAATTTTGCCGGATTGGTATCAATGGCAATAATGCGACCGGCTTTTGCTTGCCGCGCGCCTTGAATGACCGCAAGACCGATACCGCCAAGACCGAAAACGGCAACAGAATCACCTTCTTGAACCTTTGCGGTATTGTGCACCGCGCCAATTCCGGTGGTAACGCCACAGCCTAGTAGGCAGACGTGTTCAGGGTTGGCTTCAGGATTGATTTTTGCGACGGAAACCTCAGCCACGACGGTATATTCACTAAACGTTGAGCAGCCCATGTAATGATAAAGCGGCTGACCGTTATAGGAAAAACGGGTGGTACCATCAGGCATCACGCCTTTGCCTTGAGTTTCCCGAACGGCAACGCAAAGGTTGGTTTTACCGGACTTACAAAATAAGCACTCGCCGCATTCGGCAGTATAAAGCGGAATCACATGATCGCCAGGCTTAAGACTGGTAACCCCTTCGCCAACTTCCACGACAACCCCTGCGCCTTCATGACCAAGCACCACAGGAAATAAGCCCTCTGGGTCTTCCCCTGATAACGTAAAGGCATCGGTATGGCAAACGCCGGTGTCGGTAATTTTAATTAAAACCTCGCCCTTGCGCGGTGGCTCAACGTCAATCTCAACAATTTGTAGGGGTTTGTTTGGCTCAAAAGCCACGGCTGCACGTGATTTCATGATGTCATTTCCTTATCATCGTTTTAATCTTTATCAAAAAACATAGCATGACTAGCTACTAGCGAAGATATGATCTTACAATGGCGATGGTTTCGTCAATTGACTTACGTTGTGAATCCGTTCTTGAGCCGTTGTCGGGAAACTCTTCTTTTAAATAACTTTCAAGAATGACTGCCATCAGCCCATTGACGCCGCCGCGAACGGCCGCCAATTGCTGCAAAATGACCCCGCATTCGGTACCTTCCTCAATCGCCTGCTCAAGCGCGGTTAGCTGACCTTTGATACGCCTGACCCGAGTAATGGCTTGTTTTTTTTCACGATCATTGTATGGCATCGGTCTTTAACCTTCTTTGATTTGGATTCAGCAACAGACTACAATCAATTATCGCTTGAGCAATCATACCATACCCCCCTATAGTATGAAAGTTCTTAAGCTAAGTCATGGTGCAAGATTGGCTGAAGCAAAATTTAAACGTTATTAATCATCGTATCAGGAGATAAAATCGCTGCCAGCTCCTCATCGCTTAGTAACTTTTCTTGTCTCACCAATTCAGCAACCCCTAAGCCGTTGAGCAAAGCATGACCTGCAATACGACTGGCATTGTCATAACCGATATGCGGCACCAAAGCCGTCACAATGCCGATGCTGTTTTCGACGTGCTGAGCGCAGCGAGCTTCATTGGCTGTAATGCCTTGAATGCAAAGCTCATCGAGCATTCGAATGGACTTTTCTAGCATGCGAGCGTTATTTAATAGGTTATAGACAATCAACGGCTCCATAGCGTTAAGCTGTAACTGACCTGCTTCTGCTGCCATGGTCACGGTCATGTCCGTACCCATGATTTGAAATGCCGTTTGGTTCATGGCTTCAGGAATGACGGGGTTCACTTTACCAGGCATAATCGATGATCCCGGTTGCATGGCGGGAAGGTTAATTTCACCCAAGCCGGTGCGTGGACCGCTCGACAACAGTCGCAAATCATTGCTAAGCTTAGACAATTTTATGGCTAAGCGTTTAAGCGTTCCTGAAAAGGTCAAAAAAGCGCCCATATCAGAGCTTGCGGCTACTAAGTCTTGGGCAAGCCGCACGCGCAAGCCGCTGATATCTGCCAGTTCATTAATAGCTAATTGCGCATAACCCTTAGGCGCATTAATTCCTGTGCCAATAGCCGTTCCGCCTAAATTTACTTCACATAACTGTCGGCAGCTGTGATCAATACGAGCAGTCTCACCACCTAAGTCACTGGCAAAGGCATTAAATTCTTGACCTAAAGTCATCGGTACCGCATCTTGCATTTGGGTTCGACCCATTTTAAGAACGGTGCTGAATTCTTGACCTTTAGCCGCAAGGCTTTGTTGTAAGTTAGCTACGGCGTCTTTAAGCGGCTGAGCTGCAAATATAATGGCTAGTCGTGCCGCCGTTGGATAAACGTCATTGGTGGACTGCGAGCGGTTGACATCATTATTAGGGTGCAAGTGACTGTATTGACCGTACTTAAAGCCCATCTTTGCCAAGCCAAGGTTTGCAATCACTTCGTTGGCATTCATGTTGGTTGACGTACCAGCGCCGCCTTGAATCAAGTCAACAATAAATTGCTCATGATGCTCGCCACGAATAAGATCCTTACACGCCTCCGTAATGGCATTGACCTTTTCATTGCTCAGTAAGTCATGTTGATGATTGGCGCGAGCCGCCGCAAATTTGACCATGGCTAGCGCTTTAATCAACTCCGGAAAGTGACTGATGGGCACGCCTGTAATGTTAAAGTTTTGGTGAGCGCGCTGCGTTTGAATACCGTAAAGGGCAGTTGCAGGGACAGCTTGAGCGCCAAGTAAGTCTGTTTCAGTTCGAATCAGCGGCTGATCGTTAGTTTGTAGCATGGTAGTTTCCATAGTTTTAGGGATTCTTAATGTTAAGTTATTGAAAAAAGTATAATTTTCTTAGGTTTAAGCTATGAGCTTTGCTTTATCTCGTCATACTCACTGCCCAGTAGGTTATCGCTAAATACCGCGGATAATTCACGTTCGCTATCGGCATCGATATGATCATCGAACATCGTTTCTGCGCCAGCGTTCGGATCGTTATAAACCGCAACGTCCATCTCATTTTCCATTTTTGCCACGATAACCGTCACCGCGGCATCACCGCCGACGTTCACCGCAGTTCGAAGCATATCGAGAATACGGTCAACTCCCAAAATCAAACCAATACCTTCAATCGGCAGTCCCACTTGAGAAAATACCATAGAAAGCATAATCAGCCCCACCCCCGGAACGCCAGCCGTACCGATTGAGGCTAGCACTGACATCAAGATCACCGTCAGATAGCCGGCAATGCCCAAAGTTAAGTTGGTGATAGTTCATCATTGAGCTTCTATGAACTAGCCATTTTTTGATCACTCAGACAACAAATAATCCGTTGATTGTTGTTTTCTTGAATCGAAAAATGTAAGGCAAAGGCTCAAAGATAGTCAGATCAGTAAGGCTTTGAGCTAATAAGATCTAAGCATTAGCTTTGCGCTATTAAATAAAGTTTCATCATCGTAACTGAGAATAAGTAGCAAGAAAAACGTAAATAATCCGTTCTCAGCCCAAAAAAAATTTGGGCTAATTCATTAAGCTTGTCGTTAAGTTTGTCTCATAGCCGCATAAAGACGAGGAGGGACAGGAAAAGGGAGCTGTTTTAGAAATAAGACCAAAGATGAGCTAGGCATTAAAAGGTCTGCCTAGAGTTATGACTTAAAGTAAAGCCTATGATATTGCCTCAAAATAAATAATAAACAAATCACAATGATAATACCTGCTTTAACGCATTAATTTTGGGATGTTGGCGATCGACATAACGATAAGCAAGCACAATTTCTCGAACCAAATCCCGATTTCCTAAATGGTGAACTTGTACCGGTGCTGCCGTCCTAATCCAAAGCCCTGCATAGGGGATTAGGGCGACTCCTAATCCTGACTCGACCATCCTGACAATAGCATCAAGGTCATTGATCGCCATGATGGTATTGACTTTGATATTTTGCTGTTTTAGGAAGCTACTTAATTTTGTACTGGCGGAGGACTTTAAGGTGTAATGAATAAAAGGATGCTGTTCCAAAGTTTGTCTTAGATTGTGAAATTCCCATTTTTTGGGGCTGATCAGCACATAAGGCTCAATCATAATGGATTCGATGACGATAGACTTAGGTAACGCAAAAGCCGGCTGCACCGTGATGGCAGCGTCTATACTGCCTTCTTCTAGCTGCTTGAAAAACTCGGTTGACCGACCGGGAATAACTTCTGTGTGCATGAGCGGCGCTAAGGTTTTAATCGCTTTTAAGGCTTCAGGTAAAATACCCACTTGCACTGAATTGATAGCACCAATTTTAAGCTGACCATAATAGCTTGCAATATCCGTATTTGAAGGCAATTGCATCGTCGCATAAAGCGCTAAAATTTCTTTGGCGATAGGCAGCACTCGTCTGCCTTGCTGATTAAGCGTGATGGCTCGAGCGGAGCGGGTAAATAAGGGTAATCCTAAGGCATCCTCTAAGGTCTTTATTTGAGCGCTAACCGCAGATTGCGTCAGATTGATTTGCCTAGCAGCAGCAGCAAAACTGTCCAATTCGCAAACGGCGACAAAGGTTTTAAGTTCTCTAATCATTGATTTCACCACGATGGTCTAAGCAAGATAGCTCGCGCCAATTAGTTTATTTTATGCTGTCACGCCTTTGAAGGTATGCTAACTTACTAACGATGAAAATAGTTAGTAAGTTTTTAGTAATTTCACCTTCATTCTTTTTATTTTTTTACTCTTATCAGTCCCGTTTCTTCTATTATTTGCGACTTTGTTATTAAGAAAACTCAGTTTGACGACTCATTTTAGTTATGAGTTTTCTTGTTTCTTAACTTTAATCTCTGCATAATATACGGAGAATAACTCTCTAATTTACGCAGATTTTGGTCTTATTATGAAGCATGTCACTTATATTCATGAGCATCCGAACTGGACCGAGTGGCAGTGGTCAGATAAAAAACTGCTGCCGCTCGTCAGTCAAGTGCGATTGCTTCAAGGTCAGCTTCTTGGCAAATTGCTAACCCTTGGGTTTGAATTAAATGTTGAGGCTCAATTAGATGCTGTTACTCTCGAGGTGGTAAAAACATCTGAAATTGAAGGTGAGGTTTTAAAAGCCGATCAAGTACGATCGTCTGTTGCTCGTCATTTAGGAGTTGATGACCATGATTTGCCAGCCGCTTCTCGAGAGATTGATGCAGTGGTTGAGATGATGCTGGCTGCGACATTTTATTTTGATAAGCCGCTATTATTAGAAGATTTGTTCAGTTGGCATCGAGCGCTATTTCCAGAAGGTTATAGTGGGCTTTATAAAGTTAAAGTTGGTCAGCTTCGAGATGACAGTCAAGGCGCTATGCAGGTGGTTTCAGGAGGCTACGGTCGAGAGCGCGTCCATTTTGTTGCACCTCATGCAGATAGGCTTGTTGATGAGTTAGATCGTTTTCTACAGTGGTTTAATACGCCGCCAAGTAAGCAAGATGATTTGGACTTGGTTATCAAAGCGGGTATCGCGCATTTATGGTTTGTGACGCTGCATCCTTTTGATGATGGTAATGGACGGCTAACTCGGGCAATTACGGAGCGGATGCTGGCCAAAAGTGATGGTAGCGCTCAGCGATTTTATAGTTTGTCCGCACAAATTTTAACACGCACCCGTGATGGGTGCGAACTATGTTAAAAGCCTGATGACGGGGCGTGATAAGGTTTCAATCCACGCACCCGTGATGGGTGCGAATGATTATGCGCGGTCAAAACAATGATTTTGTGAGTTTCAATCCACGCACCCGTGATGGGTGCGAACTTGCTACACTAAAACTTTGAGGGGTTGGATATGTTTCAATCCACGCACCCGTGATGGGTGCGAAAAAGAGTCTTTATGCCCCGCATTATCTAATCTCGTTTCAATCCACGCACCCGTGATGGGTGCGAATTATCATAGTGATGGGTGGGACTAATGACGTTAGTTTCAATCCACGCACCCGTGATGGGTGCGAAGCCGCTCCGCATATCAACAAAAGGTGTGTCGACTGTTTCAATCCACGCACCCGTGATGGGTGCGAACACTGCCATCAATCGTAATCTTTCCGGTTAAATGTTTCAATCCACGCACCCGTGATGGGTGCGAAAAGTCCGGATGTGCCAATGCTGTCATCATCTCGGTTTCAATTCACGCACCCGTGATGGGTGCGAATATAAAATAAGCAGCACAGAGGTAACACATGGCAAGTTTCAATCCACGCACCCGTGATGGGTGCGAACCACGTACCATTGCCACCTTTATCGTCACAGCGGTTTCAATCCACGCACCCGTGATGGGTGCGAATGTATGAAGTAGACGGCGACCCGTTACCGGACAATGTTTCAATCCACGCACCCGTGATGGGTGCGAAAAAAAACATACTCACCGCAAAAAGTATTACCGATGTTTCAATCCACGCACCCGTGATGGGTGCGAATCGCCTTTGGCGTGTTCCACTAATTCCAAGCAGTTTCAATCCACGCACCCGTGATGGGTGCGAATGCAGACAGTTGACTGCCAGTAAAGGTGTTTTTGTTTCAATCCACGCACCCGTGATGGGTGCGAAGCAGCAGCATGGTGAATGCAGACCAGTACAATGTTTCAATCCACGCACCCGTGATGGGTGCGAAGATAATTGCTGACAACACGCCATTATCACAACTTGTTTCAATCCACGCACCCGTGATGGGTGCGAATGACGTGTCTTTTCGTCCGTAGCTATTGGCTTGGTTTCAATCCACGCACCCGTGATGGGTGCGAATTGCAGCAGTTGCGGCATCTTTTGCAGCTTGAGTTTCAATCCACGCACCCGTGATGGGTGCGAAACATGATACATTTAATCACAGGCGTACCAGGCGCGTTTCAATCCACGCACCCGTGATGGGTGCGAATGACCAGTTTCATTTTTTGCTTTTGCTAATGCGTTGTTTCAATCCACGCACCCGTGATGGGTGCGAATAGACATTCGCGGCATCTTTCCAAGACACGGCATGTTTCAATCCACGCACCCGTGATGGGTGCGAACCAAACCTGATAACTTTTGGTGTCCTGACTACGGTTTCAATCCACGCACCCGTGATGGGTGCGAAGGCTCAATCAAAGCAATAGCGCTTAATTCGTCAGGTTTCAATCCACGCACCCGTGATGGGTGCGAATGAGCGCACCTCTTTGATCAGCACCTGATAATCTGTTTCAATCCACGCACCCGTGATGGGTGCGAAGATTGCTAATCGTTATTTGTTTGGTTATAGTCAGGTTTCAATCCACGCACCCGTGATGGGTGCGAAAAACAAGTCACAGCAGCGAAACGCCTTAATTCAAGTTTCAATCCACGCACCCGTGATGGGTGCGAATGCAAGTCTTTGTGTTGGCGATAGGTCCACACAGTTTCAATCCACGCACCCGTGATGGGTGCGAATGTTGCCACTTGCCGCGTCTGCTCTTAATTGCGGTTTCAATCCACGCACCCGTGATGGGTGCGAATTAAAAATTACGCCTTGGGCAGTTTATAAATGGTTTCAATCCACGCACCCGTGATGGGTGCGAAACGGTCACTGGCACCGCAAGCTCGGTATGACCTAAGTTTCAATCCACGCACCCGTGATGGGTGCGAAAATTAATCAATTTATTACGCCAAGATTACGCCATGTTTCAATCCACGCACCCGTGATGGGTGCGAACTGGCAAAAATTAACTGCAAACGCTGATTATACGGTTTCAATCCACGCACCCGTGATGGGTGCGAATGAGGAGCTGATGAATGCTGAAGGTGCTGCCAAGTTTCAATCCACGCACCCGTGATGGGTGCGAAAATCACTTAATAGCTTGGTTCACAAGCTGCTACGTGTTTCAATCCACGCACCCGTGATGGGTGCGAACGGCTATATGATCCGCATTCGCGGCAAGTTTCCTGTTTCAATCCACGCACCCGTGATGGGTGCGAATGAGTGTGATGATGGATTTAGGCACAAAAGAATAGTTTCAATCCACGCACCCGTGATGGGTGCGAAAATAGCGTTCAGCACACCCAAAATATCGGCGCTAAGTTTCAATCCACGCACCCGTGATGGGTGCGAATCATTACCGCACTGTCGTTTGCGAAAACCTCTTTTGTTTCAATCCACGCACCCGTGATGGGTGCGAAGCAAGCGCTCGCAAGTGATGAACGATAAACAAAGTTTCAATCCACGCACCCGTGATGGGTGCGAAATTTGCATTGAGCCGAGAATTGCCAACGCGATTGTTTCAATCCACGCACCCGTGATGGGTGCGAATAAATTTTAACCACAAAAAAGCCCTGACCGACTAGTTTCAATCCACGCACCCGTGATGGGTGCGAACATGTAATTTATTAACTGGTTGAATTAAGGCGTGTTTCAATCCACGCACCCGTGATGGGTGCGAACCGACCGGACAAGCGTCCTCACATGGGGGATTTGTTTCAATCCACGCACCCGTGATGGGTGCGAACGTTGAGGGCGATCCGTGTTTTGACGAGTATGTGTTTCAATCCACGCACCCGTGATGGGTGCGAATCAATGGTTGGCGCCATGCTGCTACCTTGGGCGTGTTTCAATCCACGCACCCGTGATGGGTGCGAACCGCAGCCAAGCGCGGGCAATATTATCTGACTTGGTTTCAATCCACGCACCCGTGATGGGTGCGAATAAAGTCATTTATAAGCAGGGGCTCTGGCAAAGGTTTCAATCCACGCACCCGTGATGGGTGCGAATGAATAAAAATGAATTATCAGCCGTTTTTGGATATGTTTCAATCCACGCACCCGTGATGGGTGCGAAAGTGATAACGGTTACGAGATACACCCGTATCATGTTTCAATCCACGCACCCGTGATGGGTGCGAAGTTTCCACCCTTACAATAAACACCAGCACTACGTTTCAATCCACGCACCCGTGATGGGTGCGAAGAGAGTTACGTTAAAGGCAATACGCTGTATATCCGTTTCAATCCACGCACCCGTGATGGGTGCGAAGAGGTCAGTACAGCGAACGAGTGTGTGAGCTGGGTTTCAATCCACGCACCCGTGATGGGTGCGAAGCTGTGACTTGCTGCTCGTTTGAGAGAACAAGGGTTTCAATCCACGCACCCGTGATGGGTGCGAATTGGCTTTTTTGCGGCTTTGATAGCGCAAGTGTTGTTTCAATCCACGCACCCGTGATGGGTGCGAAGGCGTCCGTAGTATTTAATGTCGGTGTTCCAGTGTTTCAATCCACGCACCCGTGATGGGTGCGAAGATGGCGAAGCTTATAACGCCGATGATTTTTGGGTTTCAATCCACGCACCCGTGATGGGTGCGAAGGTCTTGCAGGGCGTTCCAAGATTGCAGGCAAGTTTCAATCCACGCACCCGTGATGGGTGCGAATACGCCGCCAAATTGCGACCACAACTGACGGCTGTTTCAATCCACGCACCCGTGATGGGTGCGAAACCATCGCATAGCGCACATATCACCGTTGCGCTGTTTCAATCCACGCACCCGTGATGGGTGCGAAAAGGTCTAAAAGTGTTGGTATTGGCGCCGAACTCGTTTCAATCCACGCACCCGTGATGGGTGCGAATGTCTAATGCGATCTCGCTTTGCGCATCATTTAAGTTTCAATCCACGCACCCGTGATGGGTGCGAAGACTACGACTTGCAGCTTGATTGCTTGTCAAACAGTGTTTCAATCCACGCACCCGTGATGGGTGCGAACGCAAATCGGTCAGCTAAAAACGGTCGTTTGGTTTCAATCCACGCACCCGTGATGGGTGCGAACGGTAACTGGTTCGACCTGACGCCAAAGGCTTGCCGTTTCAATCCACGCACCCGTGATGGGTGCGAATCAAAAAGAACGGTTCATTCGATATGGTCAGGGGTTTCAATCCACGCACCCGTGATGGGTGCGAAAAACATCGTGTCTAAAGTTTATGACTTTTCAAGCGTTTCAATCCACGCACCCGTGATGGGTGCGAAATCACAGTGTAAGCAGCAAGCGTCGCAGGGTCAGTTTCAATCCACGCACCCGTGATGGGTGCGAAAGCCCCTAACTTAAGTCGCTAATAAGGTTAAGAATAAACCTTGGATTTTGCGAACGTTTAAGTTGTAGGCGATTTTGGCAAGATCAGCGCTTACCAAAATTTTATTTTTATACAATAATAGTAGTAAAATCAATATGTTAAATAATAATGCGAATCTTCTAGCGATTTTATGTACGCTATAGGTTCGCAGCGACCTTATTACAGTCAGATTATCTATCAACATCAGCTTTATCAAAACAATAAAACATCGTTTAAGTCTAACACAGGTTTTGCGCCAATATGTTCAACTTTGTGCTGCCAGTTTTTACCTAAGTAATAATAGCGCAAGCTATCCGTATCGTGATTGATGATGCTTTCAAGCTTCGCCTTTAGCATTGTCCATTGGGCTGGACTGACTTCAATTTCAAATACAGAATATTGTACCCGTTGACCATAATTTAAACATTGTTTTGCAATGTGCCGAAGCCGTTTAGCACTATTGCCATCTGCTGTGCTGACATCATAAGTGACCAACATCATCATAACGACATTCCTTATTGTTTATTTCCACAAAAATGGGATATAAGCATCAATATCACCACGAATATGC
Organism: Psychrobacter sp. GTC18467; assembly: GCF_055397455.1. NCBI lineage: Bacteria > Pseudomonadati > Pseudomonadota > Gammaproteobacteria > Moraxellales > Moraxellaceae > Psychrobacter > Psychrobacter sp. GTC18467. Next base: position 776,369 of record NZ_AP038920.1, on the reverse strand, counting down.
CGCGCCATAATGGTTGCTTGCAAATGCGGTAAAAGACCAAAGGGTACTGTTTCCTCAAACCATTCATGATAAATAGGCTGCTGTTTTCGCTCATGCCAAGCTTTAAAAAAAGTCTGCCTTGCATCGTCTTTTAAAGCAACAGCGCCGCTGGCTTCTTGTTTAAAATCTGACTTATTTAGCTGCCTTTTATTCACAAGCGACAGTACAAAGCGGTCAATAATAGGTCGAAACTCTTCAACCAAATCTAATGCTAATGATGGTCGTCCAGGTCGTAATTGATGAAAGACACCACAAGCCGGATCAAGCCCAACTGTTTCAAGCGCACTTCGGCAGTCGTGAGTCATCAAGGTATACGTAAAAGATAGTAGAGCGTTCATAGCGTCTGTGGGTGGGTTTCGGGTGCGTTTTTTAAAGTCAAAATCAGTGTTGCGAATAAAATAGGGAAAAACACTAAAATAAAGGCTTGCCATCTCACCTTCACGGCCAAGTAGATCCGCTAAGTTTTGAGTTGCAAGAATTTTATGAAGCCCGAGCTCTAACCGCTTTTGAGTGGTTTCTAGCTGATTTACAATATTTTCATCCAATTGTGATTTGTAGTCACGCAAATAGCGCCGAACTACCTGACGTTGATTATGTACTTTTCCTAAAATGATACTATGGCAAATAGGCTGAAACCGTTCAGGATTGTCACTGATTCGGTATTGTTCGCGGCGAAGCAGCACATTTCCGCTAACCGCGCCTTCAATACGGGCTTGAAATTTACCGTATTTATTAAGGTGGGTGATAGTAATGGCATTGTCGGTACAATGCGCCATTAAAGCAGGAGATACTGAGACTTGACCAAAGCAAACAATCGCATCTAATTTATGGATTGGCACGCGACCTTTTACTTCGTAATCAATATTCATGACCACATTTTCGCCTTGCTTATTCAGCCATGCGCCTTGAGTCTGAACAAATAAGGTATTTTTCAAAGGTCGCATGATCAGTTCTACCTTCTATAAATAAGGATAATATTTTAATTCAAATAACTTTTAATCAGTCTTCAAGACTCTCTAAGCTGGTTACTATTTTTTTAGTTAACCACGTTTTAGCATTTTTATTAAAAATTTTGGGATGGCAGATATCTTTAAGCGAGCAATTTCGGCATTTGCTGGTGCTATAAGTTGGTTTAGGAGTCATTCTAGTATCAATAATACGACGGCACTCACTGATAGCATCTATTGTAAGCTGCCGAAGTTCTTCATCAAAATCAACGGCATGGCGACGACGCGTTTTGCCATAAAATAGCGCTCCTTTGGGAACATGGCAATGATGCATATCTTCAAGGCATAATGCCTGAGCGCATAGCTGCACCTCGTCAGCGCGATGCGACTTAGGCTTGCCACGCTTATATTCAATAGGAAAAGGCGTCTGCTGACCGTTATCATCCGTGTGATACTCAACCACATCAGCGACGCCCTCTAATCCTAGCGCTTCATGACCCAACCGTAACGTGCGCACGGTCTTTATACTACCGCGTGTGTCATGACCACCAGAGTTAACTTTTTCATGCATGACCTGACCCTCTGCAGTAAACACATTTTCTTCCCACGCGCATTCAAGCTCAATAAGCGCAAACTGGCGCGGGCAGAATAAATAGTGCTGTAAGCGTGATAGGTAGAGGGGTTGCATGGCTTTTGGCTCTGATTCATTATTAGGTTTAAGCAAACTTCATTTCTGATGTTTGCTTAAGTACCAAATACTAAAAATTAAACTAAAACCCTTCAATAATTTCAGGCTCTAATCCTTCTAATGCTGACTTTAATGCGTCTTCATCAAATGCGCCTGTAGTATCAAGCAACTCTTTTAAACTGCGATGAACCTTAGCAGAAGAATATTGACCTGATTTACTGCTATGCTCCCACCAAACTACTTTTTTGACTTGCATACTGCCTTCAGGGCGAGCCGATGACGCATCGCCTTCAAACAGCTTTGGTAAGATCTCTTTTATCTTTTGGGCATCGGTATCACTAAAACCCGTACGTTCTGCCAATTGTGGCGTAATCGCCCCATAAGTCACATAGACACCTTCGTCAACGCGGTGCTTCATACCCATACGGTCTGCACTCATTATTGCACCCTCTTTCTTAGGGGTTTCACTGTTAACACTTTTAGTAATTTGGGTGCTAGTAATGTCAACAGGTTGCAAACTAAATGCCGATTGAATAGTAACAGGACCTCGGATAGGAATAGATACACCATCAGCACCAGTCGTTTTACCAAAAGCAAATACCTGACCAAAGGCACGAACATCAAACCATTGATTACAGGCTTGTTTTATTGCTTCATCACGATGCGTTTTTTTCGCATTTAGAACGTCTTTTCCTAAGATGCCTTCTGCTCTGTCTTTTAAGCTTTTATAGTCATCGGTTTTCTTCTCATCCGACTGTACAAAGATATTCTCGTCAGACTCTTGCAAACGATCACGTATTTTACGTTTTAAGCAAACATCGGTAATCTCGCCGTTACCTGCAAAGTCAGTGCGCGGACGATTACCGTTTAGCGGGTCGCCGTTCGGATTGGCATTGTTTACCCCAATGATTAGGGCGAAGTCAATTTTTTTACTGATCGAGTTTTGAGTAGAAGCGGTCATGATTTATCCTTTTATTAAGTTTTAAAAATAGTTACTCAAAATTTTAAGTTAAGCAGTTTCATCCGTATTTTCTGACTGCTTCTTATCTTCAAAAGCCTTTTTTGCCTGCTGTTTGTCCAGCTTTATTTGCATTTTTTGACTGTGATAACCAAGCAAAAACTCACCTGACAAAGCGGAATCATCCTTATAGTCGTCAACTTCAAATTGATACATGATTTGATCAATCAAGTTTTCCATTTTTGTCAAATAACCTTCACGATTTGACCTTAAGCGTTTTTCATATGGTACTAAAGCAAGCTTAATATTACGCCATGTTGTAAATGGACGGTTGGCAAATTGTTGCATATATCGCTGAGCAGTCGTGCTACGTTTCTCATCTGCTATACGCAATGCTAAGTTTTCAATATCTTCCGCCACTGCCAATAGACGACCATATAAGTAATCTCGGCTGTCATAGTCTGTTTGTAATGCCACGGTATAGCTCCTTTTTTTATGGTCTGATTGACGCAAATGATATCCACGATATAAAGCACAGGCGACACCTAATGCTTGCTCCCATTCTCCGTCCCAGTTTTTTAATGCCAATGGATTACAGGCACGTTTAATACATAAATCTACGAGGTGCCACGGGAATCGTCTTACCTCTCCCTCTACGATACAAGGCAATACTTGCGAGACCACTTGTTTTTTAAGCGCATCTGATACCCGAGAGCCATAAGCCATTTCTGCTATCAGCCTCGGTGTTGGTGCTTTTATGGTCAGTTTATGCTCATGGGTTTCGACATCTTTATAAGTGGCATACCACGAAAACTGCTGATACCAACACGCTAGGGCATCGATATAATCATCAGGCAGCGTTTCATGATAGTAAGTGACCGCCATTCGCCCAGGAGTAGCAGCTTCTAAAGTAATAATTGAGATTTGGTCATGAGCATCGAGCTGTTGACGATAACCTTGCATGGTGTTGTTAAGGTGCTTAGCAAAGGTCTGACCTAGGTTATTACTATGGGTCAGCTTAGAGCGTGCCTCTTCTTTTGCTGTCGTTTCCCCTTTTTCGTTCTGTTCTGGCTCATCGTCTGTTTCATCGTTTATATCATCAAAGTTTTCATCTTCAGTCATTGTGAAAAGATGGGTTTCCTCTTCTTGTAAGTTGATTGACTCAAGGTTCTCTTCAACATCGAAAGGGTCAGTTTCATTGATTTCTTGAGTCGGCTGTGGCGGTTTGTCACCTGAGACTGCCCAAGCAACGACCGCTTGACCGGCTTCTTCGCGTCCTTGACGAGTCAATAGCCATGACAGGGCAGCATGGGCTTTTTCAGTGACGACTGCACTGATATTTGCGCCTTGTAAGCCATGCGCTTTAATGGACTTTTCATCATCGGTAAAGCGCCCTAAGAAGGTAAAACTCGATAAGTCATTGGCAGATATCAGCTTGGCATTGGTGGCGCTACGCAGGATGCGGTTGGGATGTTTGCTTGCCAGCGGACTGTCTTTGCCGGTGATATAACAAAAGCCATCGGTGCTATCAAGGGTGGCGTAAAACTGCTGCCATGACTCAAACAAGCTCGCATCTCGCCACGTTTCAGACTGACCATGCTCAGCTTGTTTTCCCAATTCTGTGGCAGTGACTCGCCAAGCAATAAACGCTGCACCTTGGTCAAATGCTCCTTTGAGATTTTTATTGAGAGACGATAAAATACTATCTGGATAGTCGCCGGCTTGTTCAGGATAGGCAAGTTTGTTTTTATCATCCGGATCAGCAATCAAGACATTCGCGGCTAATAGATCTTTGACTAGCGTTCCTTTTTGCACATAACTCAGTACCGCTTGCGCTTTTGGATGAGCAGAACTAGAGATGCACCAAGCAGCTAATTCTTGCTCATAAAGAGGATAGTAATCGTCTTTATCACTATTACTGTAGCCATGAAAGTCTTTTGCTACATATTGCAGCTTATCGGATAGTGGATGAGCAACTGGTTTAGAAGTACGATTGGCAGAAGCATTGGTGGCCGGAATAACCAAGTAGCTTGATTTAACTCTACCATTGCCGTCTCGGCATACCTCAGCATTAACGAAATTACCTTTATCGTTGATAGTAACGATAATTTGCACGTTTTGATTGACATGATAATAGGGCATCAAACTGCTTTCTTGAGCTTGAATCTCTTCGTTTTGACTGGCCAGCTCATAGGTCTGATACAGTCGTTGCAACCAGCTCATAGCAACTCCTCCGTACGGGTAACAGACTCAATATTCTCATCGAGGGTAAAGGTTTTGGCGCTCATGTCACGTACAAAGCGATTGGGCATACCGTTACGGCTATCGGCTTGCAAATCATCAGTTGGCTTAGGAAACTCTATAACACCAAAACGCATGACGGCGTGCCAAAAGCGACTGTGTAACTCATCTATGCCCGTTTCATCGGGATAGGCAAAACTATGAAACATTAGCCCGTAGCCTAGCTCGTCAATATCATCATAAAAACCTTTACCATTACCAAACTCACAAGGTTCAACATAGCCCTGACACTCTCTTGTGCCTAGAAATATATCTTGGCGACCACCTTTATCAACCATGCGTTTGGCAATGCTATAGTGTTTACCATCGATGCGGTCAGCTTCTAGCTCTGGACGATGCATATTCCATTCAAAATGCGCCTGAACTTGATAAGCCACGTCATGAAGATAAGTGTAATACGCTAGATCATTGCCATCTTTGTGGTATCTACTCGGTTTCATGCCTTTGGTTTGTGTACGGATAGGATTGATCACGCGCACCTTATCAATGTACCAAATAATACTAGGTTTCCAGTAAATGCTTTTACAGACGCCTTTTAATGCTTCATAGGTTGGCAAATGATAGCTGGTCTTCTCACCACCAATCCGCGTAATGGGGTCAGTGAATAGAGCGCTTCGCCCTGTGAGGAGAAACTCGATAGAGTTTTTTGGTTTTATATTTTGCGACATTTGATATCCTTTTATCTTCTAAGACAATTTTAATTAATTCGACTATATAACCTTTACCTCGTTTCAAAACCCTTCTATAAAATCAAGCTTGCCATCTCCCACTAGATTCAAGCCCATATGCTCATCGTAGAACGTCTCCGACAGAGTAAAAATACCGGTATCTCTAACCTGCTCTATAGCGTGCTCTTGCTGCAATTTATCAAACATATAAGGAAAAACGTTCACACTATATTGCTGGGCTTCTCGTACCAGTTTATAAAAGTCTTTATCATTGACCTGTGTACCATACAGCTTGGTAATCAACTCACGACCTTCATCGCCATACGGTACAATAACAGCTTTGGTCGGGGCATCAATAGCCTTAAAGGCACGTCCTGCATCCATGAATGATTGCCATAACTTTGGGAACTGACCATTTTTAAGTCTACTGGCGTTATCATTATCGACGGCAGGATTTAGACTATTATTGCTTGTCCAACCAAATATAGTATCACTACCAAAATACTTGCCATCAGTCTGCTTGATGGGATAAGCCATTTGCTGCTTAGCAAAATCTGTTGTATAAAACACTTTAAAAAAATCAGTCATAATATCGGGGTCAAGCAGATGTTTATCTCGATTTTCAGGTCGAGATAAAAGCGGTAAAATGTGATTTTCCATCTGCTCTTTACCCAGTTTGATGGTAGGCAGTTTACTGAGACTTTCCTTATCTGGCTTGACAATAAAGACTTGCCCTTTAGTGGGATTGCCATTTTCATCCTTCATTTCACCATGACGATTACAACGTCCTGATGCTTGCGCGATGCTATCTAGCCCAGCTAAGAAGCGAATCACGGATCCAAAAGAGACGTCAACACCCGCTTCAATGAGCTGGGTTGAGATCACCAAAGTTGGCAAACCTTGTTTTAGGCGTGCTCTAATTTGCGCAAGTAAGTCTTTACGATGACGTGCACATTGTCCCGTGCTCAAATGATATAGCTCATCTTCAGATAGGGCTTCTGATAAGGTTTGATAGAGCTGACTTGCCCAAATTTTGGTATTTACAATGACTAAGGTGCTGGCAAATTCTGCAAAATTCTCACTAATATAACCTGCCATACTGTCTAAATCTTTTGACTGTTCAGTATGATCATGAATCTCTACCCTTTTTAGGGTATCGAATAGTTCTGCCAATTGATCGCGATTACCGATAATCTCTACCGCTGGGTTGAGGCTGCCGTTATGTGCGATGGGCAAATTATTCAAAACAGGCTGAGTTGCGGTACATAGCACCGCTGTTGAGTTGGCATAACGGGTCAAAAAGTTAATAGCGTTACAAAATAAATAGTAGCAATTGATAGGCAGGGTTTGAATTTCATCAAAGATAAGTGCCGCGCGGCTTAGTTGATGCAGACGTCTGACGCCTTTAGTACCGCCACCAAAACAGCTTTCTAAAAACTGTACCATCGTGGTAAATACAATCGGCGCATTCCAGTTGTCCATAATGAGCTTGCTTTGCCATGTCTGTAAATCAGGCTCTAAATTAGAATGCTGCTCTAACACCCAGTCGCCAACATAACTGCCATCAGCTTGCTTTTCTTCCAGAATATCCCGCACTTCTTGAGCGTTTTGCTCAATAATACTGGTAAAGGGAATGATATAGATGATGCGGTCAAGATGATGGCGCTTAGCGTGTTGGACAGCAAAGCGCAGACTGGCAAGCGTCTTCCCGCCGCCTGTAGGGACAGTTAAAGTATAAATACCTTGCGCGTTTTGCCCTGTCTCATAGCACGTACGAGCAATAAGGTTACGTTGATAGTTGATGGGATTAGGAGGACTATGCTTGGCTTTATCGGCAAAACTGTCATACAGCGCCTCGACTTTATCTATGGTGGTTTGCCAATTGGGACGAGAGTATTGTAAAAGGTGAGCTTGGCTTGGATATTCAAAAGCAATGCTGTTACTGCGGTCAGCATCTATAAGACAGCTAAATAGCATTCGTGCGTAAAAGCCGACATAAAAGTCTTTTTGTTTAGCAGTTGATGACTTATCAATCAATATATTGGCAATAACATTAATAAACTCTTTAAGCGTTTCGCTTTTAAAATTTTTATTTAAATGCGTAAATAAAAGGTTGCTTGTAGCATTAGTTAACGATTCTTGATAATGGGACTTGTCTTCTTCTTTTTGCTTACGGTAATGAAGATAGCGATGTCCTTCTTTATCAACGACGTTTACCATCCCGCTGTGATGTGATGCCACACAAATGAACAAAATATCGGCGAGCAGTTGCCCTTGACCTATTTTAATTTTTTCCTGTGTACTTTGCTTGATTCGGCTTGTTGATAAACTTTCAAATTGTTGATACAAATAAATTGCACCAGCAGTAGAATGATCGACTGAGCCCCGTTTGGGTTTGCCTTTAAGCAGTATCTCCGCTTCTTCGTCTTCATCTAGGTCTAAATTTTTATAATTATCATAGGTAATGCTGTCTCTGATATAGGTCTGAAATGCTTGACTGTATTTACCTAAATCATGCACCAAACCGATTAGCTCACCGGTTAACGGCAAGCCAATTTTAGTCGCCAAGGTTTTAGCTATTTCTGCTGTACCTATTAGATGGTCATAGAGCAATTGCTCGCTACCATCACTTTTTCGCACATGAGCAATAAAGTTATTATCAGGCACGTTTATATAATGGCTCATTTCACTAATATTACTCATATATATTATCTAATCCGAACAACTGTTCTTTTATATAGACTCTACCTTAGTTTATTTTTTTGAGCAACATAAAATTATAGAATAACGACAACAGATGACGCATAAAAAAACCTCAGATAACGTTTCGCTATCTGAGGTTGACAATATTTTGTAGTCTAAGCTAATTTGCCATTAGATAATTTAGCTCACATTCAAGCTGATTGCGCATCTCATTTATAAGATAATCCGGCTGTTTATCGAGCTGCCTTTGTACCCAAATCCGCACTGCTCTATGATTATCAAAGCAAACATCTACCTCTAAAAATCTAGCAAGACCAGTACCGCCTTGGATTCCTAAATCTTTGATTAGCTGATTGCCAATCAGATTGGCATCAGCCGTGATATAACCGCTACGTTTGTGGGCACAGAGCAGCTTGTCATAATCAATGATCTTCATGACTATTCTCCACATCTGCAGCTTTTTTAGCCATTTGAATACGGTTAACTAACGCCTCAAATGCGCTGCCATCACGGCGGGTCATGTTTGGCACATAGCGGCTATAAGTATTAAATAGCATTTTAGTGGTAGAGATGCCCCATCTGACTTGCAATCCACTCAGGACTCTCACCGGCAGCTAGCCAAAGCGTTGCTGCAGTATGGCGCGTCTGATAAGCGTTTCGCGTTTTAAGTCCTAAAAGTCGCAGCGTTGGATGCCAAACTTGCTTATTCACATTGTTGTAATCCAGAGGCGCTCCCGTATGAGCGCAAAACACATAATCTGAGCGCTTATAAGTAACCTTTTTTTGATCTTGTAGTGCCTCAAATACCCAAGGCGACATGGCAATTGCACGGTAAGACTCTTGCGTTTTTGGCGGTACAATCTTGCCTTTGACTAACGCCTGCTTAATTACAATCTCGCGGCGGTTAAAATCGACATTATCCCAAGTAAGACCATCGATTTCACTGGTTCGCATTCCGGTAAAAAACCGAACTAAATAATAATTACGGTAATCTTGGCGAACGCCATCAATAAAACGCCAAACTTCTTCAAGAGTAAAGGGCTGAATGTCTGCTTTTGGTTGCTTAAGCGATTTGATATCCTCATAAGGATTTTCAAATTTGTAGCGTTTTGCGCCCTCTTTTAGTATCATACCTAAAGGTACCATTATCGAATTGATGCGTGCCGCTGACAGATGTTTCTTGGTCTTACCGTACGTTACTTTGGCGAGCGATGAACGGAAGGCTAAGACATCTGTTTTTTTAATGGTATCGAGCGGCTTATTGGCAAAATGTGGCAGTAGATACATCGTTAAAATGTCATTGATTTTGCCTTTATAAGTATCGCGCCATTCAATTTCTTTTTCAGAAAACCAAAGCTTCGAAAACTCTTTAAACGCCGGCATATCAGTTTCAATACAGGCTCTACGATCTCGTAGTGCAATCATCTCTTTTGCTTTATCACTTTTAGGAAAATAATGAGCATAATCAAATATTCCTAAAGTAATCTCCGCCTCCATTTTTTCAAGCACTTTTTCAAGCTTCTTACGATTGGCGGGAGTATCGACGAGATTGGTCGTTTCGCGGTAACGAACGCCCATGTATCGAAAGTCGACCACCAGTTTTTTATAGCGGCTTCTAATGCGACCTTGAATACCAGTGCACATGTCTTTTTTAATCTCCTCCCAAGAGACTAAAAAATAATATTTCTAATTACGAATTTAGATGTTTTGATCAGTTTTACGATGTCTTGAGTAGAGGTCAAAAGCTTGAATAAGTTTTTAGTGTAAAAACATGATTAGGCGCAACTTGGGCACAATGTGGGCACAGTGGTTTTTCAACCCTAATCAGTTAGTAGTAGAATTTTTAGAATCAGCTTCCGCTAATTGTCTAAAACGCCAATAATATCAACGCAATAAAAAACCCCCAGTCGTTAAACTGGGGGTTTGAATTTGGTAGGCGTAACTAGATTCGAACTAGCGACCTCCACCATGTCAAGGTGGCGCTCTAACCAACTGAGCTATACGCCTATTTAGGATGAGCATTTTAGCAAGTTTTTAAGACTTTGCAAGGATTATTTTTAAATTATTGTAGGGCTATTAGCAATTTTTATCTAAAATACTGATTTTAAACGCTTAAATTTCATCATAAATTTAAATTTTAATAGTAAAATAAAAGCTATTGAATAAAAAAGCACCAACAGAGAACTGTTGGTGCTTTTTGTTTTTGTGGTAACAGCAAGCTTTATAGCAGCTCTTTACGTAAAAGCTCAGGAGTTTTTGGAGACAGGAGGCTTGGCGCGACATCAAGTACGGTTTTTGCACCTTTTTCGCCGGTTTGATTCATTTTATAAGCTGCTCGGGCATAGGCAACAAGTACACTTGCGGTGAATTCAGGATTGCTGCCAAGCGTTAATGAAAATTCAAGCACTTGGCTATTTTGCTCATCAGCAATGCCACTGACGCCACTGCGAATGACGAAGCCACCATGAGGCATTTTGTTGTGGTCGCGCTCAAAAGTCTGCTGATCGATAAATTGAACGGTGGTGTCATAGTCCGCAAAATAATCTGGCATGGTGACGATGCTGTGACGAACGGCATCGGCATCAGCCGCCTCTTCAAGGACGATATAGCATTCGCGAGTGTGTTTTTCACGCGTGCTTAAGGTCGGCTGTTCACCGCTGCGAACTCGCGCCATGGCAGATTCTGAAGGAATGGTGTATTGAACGCCTGATTTGACCCCATTAACGCGGCGCACCGCATCTGAATGACCTTGGCTTAAGCCTTTACCCCAAAAGGTATAAGTCTCACCAACAGGCAAAATCGCCTCGCCATACAAGCGGTTGATAGAAAACAGCCCTGGATCCCAACCTACCGATAGCATTGCCACTTTACCGGCTTTTTGAGCAGGAGCGTCAAGGGCGGCAAAATACTCAGGAATTTTGGCATGAGTATCAAAGCTGTCAACGATATTGAATAATCCTGCCAATTTTGGTGCTTGCTCAGGCAAATCGGATTTGGAGCCACCACATAAGATAAGCACATCAATGTCATCTTTGAAGCATTCAATATCGTCCATTGCGTAAACAGGAACGCTTTGGTCAATCAGGGTGACGGTAGCAGGATCTCGGCGGCTGAATACGCCGACTAATTCCATATCTGGACTTTGCTTAATCGCAGCTTGGGCGCCGCGGCCAAGGTTACCATAACCGGCGATGGCGACTTTAATTACGGAGGTCATTATCATTAGCCTTAGATTGGTGTAGCAAAACAGTCAATGACTGTACAGAAAATACGATTACATTTAAAGTTGCTCTATCATCCCTGCCGCAAACAATCAACTATTAAAGTTAGGCTCAGCAGGAATAGGATTTATTTTACCTATTTTTTTGATAGCTGTTTACTTAAATTTTAGCATCCTAAAACTCTATAAAAAAACATAATATGTTTGTAATATAAAAACTTAAATAGATGACCTAAAATAGAAGCGACAACGAAAGATCAAGCCTTAGTCAAATGAAAAGTACTGTATTATCTTGTAATTTTTAACTGCTAAAATCGCGTTTCACCTTAAATATTCGCTAATATAAGACGAAAATCGGCTAAATTAAAGGCTGAATTAAAGGCTGAGGTAAAGATAGGATCTCAGTTTTAAAGACGTCAGTTTTTGCAGACTAAGGAGAAAGCTATGGGACTTCTTGTAGATGGTAAATGGCAAGACCGCTGGTATGAGACCAAAGCGGGGCGGTTTGAGCGCAAAGCCTCAAGTTTTAGAAATTGGGTCACCAAAGATGGCAGCAAAGGTATCTCAGGGGTGGGCGGCTTTCAAGCAGAGCCAAATCGCTATCATTTATATGTGTCTTTGGCTTGCCCTTGGGCACATCGAACCTTAATTTATCGCAAGCTTAAAGGGCTGACCGATTTGGTGAGCTTATCCATTGTCAACCCTGTCATGGGCGAAAACGGTTGGACGTTTAAGGCGGCGGCAGGGGTGATTGCCGACCCCATCTTTAACGCTCAATATTTATATGAAATTTATCTTGCAGCGCAAGCGGACTACACCGGTCAAGTCACGGTTCCTGTGCTTTGGGATAAAACATTAAACACCATTGTGAACAATGAATCCTCTGAAATCATTCGCATGTTTAATTCAGCGTTTGATGACATTGGCGCCAATCCTATTGATTTTGCGCCGCCCTCAATGCTTGCGCTGATTGATGAGCTCAACGCGTTTATTTACCCCGCCATCAATAATGGCGTTTATAAAGCAGGGTTTGCCACCACGCAACAGGCTTATAGTGATGCCGTCATAGTATTGTTTGAGGCGCTGGACACGCTAGAAAACCGCTTAAGTCAACAGCGCTATTTAACCGGTAGCCAAATTACCGAAGCCGATTGGCGCTTATTTACCACCTTAATTCGCTTTGATAGCGTTTATGTGGGACATTTTAAATGCAATGTTCGCCGAATCGTGGATTATCCAAACCTTTGGGGCTATTTGCGTGACTTGTATCAGACCAAAGGCGTGGCAGAAACGGTCAATATGGCGCATATCAAAACCCATTATTACCAAAGCCACGACACCATTAACCCAAACCACATCATTCCGCTAGGACCTGATATTGATTTTAATAGTGCTCATGGTCGTGAGGCGCTGGGTTGACTTAAATTATGGCGCTAACTTTAACGTCCTTTCAGAGATACTTTTTCTTAGTTGAATTTCATTCATCTTATCTTTAATTTAAACCATTTTTATTCATGTTAGAGATTGGGTATGATTGCTACCAACACAACTTTGGTTTTACTTTAAAAAATTAAGGTAGCAACGACATGAGTCACGATTTTAACTGTTCGATTAACAGCATTCGTTTTGATGAAAACTATCAGCCGGCAAACAGCACGCGCTTGACCACCAACTTTGCCAACTTAGCTCGCGGCGAGCAGCGTGAAGACAATTTGCGTAAAACGCTGAATATGATTAACAACCGCTTTAATGCCTTGGCAAGTTGGGACAACCCAACTGCTGACCGTTATTCGGTAGAAGTGGATATTATTTCAGCGCAAATGGACGTTGAGGGCAACGGCGACGCGTTTCCAGTGATTGAAATGCTCAAAACCACGATTGTTGACCATAAAACGGACAGCCGAATTGATGGCATCGTTGGCAATAGTTTTTCGTCTTACGTTCGCGATTATGACTTTAGCGTGGTGCTGCTTGAGCATTTTGATAAAAACCCATCTTGCCCGCCGCCCAAAGAATTTGGTGAGCTTCATGGCAAATTGTTTCAGTATTTGCTAAATTCGGACGCTTATAAAGCCAGTTTTAACAAATTACCGGTCATTTGCTTGAGCGTTTCGACCAGTAAAACCTATCAGCGAACCACCAACGAGCATCCGGTTTTGGGCGTGGAATACAAGCAAGATGAATACTCACTGACCGATGACTATTTTCATAAAATGGGCTTAAGGGTTCGTTATTTTATGCCCAAAGGCAGCGTTGCCCCGCTTGCGTTTTATTTTGCTGGCGACTTACTTAGCGACTATACCGATTTGGAATTGATTAGCACAATTAGTACGATGGAAACGTTCCAAAAGATTTACCGACCTGAAATTTACAATGCCAACTCAGCGGCAGGGCAAGTGTATCAGCCAAGCTTAACTTACCAAGATTATTCGCTCACCCAAGTGGGCTATGATAGAGAAGAGCGCAGCCAATTGGCGGTCAAGCAAGGCAAATTTACCGAAGAGCATTTTATTAAGCCTTACCAAAATATTTTAGAAAACTGGGCGGCAAATTATGACGTTAAGCAAATCGTTGCTTAATGCCAACATAACAAAAGCTTAAAATTTACAACGAATTGAAAAGATAAAAAATTATGGCACTGTTATTACCAATATTACCAACCTCAACCGCCGGAAGTCTGCCCAAACCATCCTGGCTTGCTGAGCCTGAAAAGCTTTGGTCACCTTGGGAATTAGAAGGTGAGCAACTGCTTGAAGCCAAACAAGACGCGCTGCGGTTGTCTTTGCAAGAGCAAACTCACGCAGGGATTGACATTGTCAGCGATGGTGAGCAGACGCGGCAGCATTTTGTGACCACCTTTATTGAGCATTTAGATGGCGTCGATTTTGAAAATCGCGAAACCGTCCGAATTCGTAACCGTTATGATGCCAGCGTGCCGTCGGTCGTAGGCGCGGTAAGCTGCCAAAAGCCGGTGTTTGTTGACGATGCTAAGTTTTTGCGCTCGCAAACGGACAAGCCGATTAAGTGGGCATTGCCCGGTCCTATGACCATGATTGACACCCTTTATGACAATCATTACAAAAGCCGCGAAAAATTGGCTTGGGAATTTGCTAAAATTTTAAACCAAGAAGCTCGCGAGTTAGAAGCGGCAGGCGTGGATATTATTCAGTTTGATGAGCCGGCATTTAACGTATTTTTTGATGACGTGAACGATTGGGGCGTGGCGACCCTTGAGCGCGCCATTGAAGGACTAAAGTGCGAAACGGCGGTGCATATCTGCTACGGCTACGGCATCAAAGCCAACACCGATTGGAAGAAAACGCTCGGCTCTGAGTGGCGACAATATGAAGAAGCGTTCCCAAAATTGCAACAGTCAAAAATCGATATTGTCTCGCTTGAATGTCAAAATTCGCACGTTCCCATGGATTTAATTGAACTCATCCGTGGTAAAAAAGTGATGATTGGCGCGATTGATGTGGCAACGCATCGTATTGAGACGCCTGAGCAGGTTGCAGATACTTTGCGAAAAGCTTTGCAATTTGTCGATGCCGATAAGCTTTACCCCTCGACCAACTGCGGAATGGCGCCGCTGCCAAGACAAGTTGCGCGCGGTAAGCTTGAAGCGCTAAGTTTGGGCGCAAAGCTTGTCCGTCAAGAGCTGTCAAGCTGAACTGGGCAAAATAAACCAAGCAGGCTAAATCAAAGAGTTAATGTTAGGATTGAGTGATGATTGAAGCAACTGAGTTTAAAAATGCCATGGCGCGACTCACCACGGCGGTGAGTGTAATCACGACCAATGGCGACAGCGGCAGCCACGGCTTTACCGCGTCTGCCGTTTGTAGCGTCACCGATACGCCGCCAACGTTACTGGTTTGCATGAATCACTCATCACGTTCGCACGCGCATTTTGTCGCCAATAAAACCTTGAGCGTCAATGTGTTAGGCGCTCAGCACGAGCATATTTCTAATACTTTTGCATCAAAGCTGTGTTCTGAGGACAGATTTAAGCAAGGCAGTTGGTCGCAGCTTAAAACCGGCGCACCGATTTTAGACGATGCGCTTGTTAGCTTTGATTGTGAAATTGAGCAAATTCAGCAAGTGGGCACGCACAGCATTTTTATGTGCCGCGTTATTGCCATCAAACAGGGTAATCAAGAAGAAAGCTTGGTTTATTTTAACCGCGGCTATCATCAGTTGCGGCAAGTTGAGATGGTTTGATATCTAGCTTAGAACTGACAGACCAAAAGTTGCCATCAAGATAGTCTTGACCCTAAAGACATCTTGGATGGCTTTTTTTATCACGGCTACGCGTATTATTTACAAAAGCTTCAGCAGCAATACCCCACTTGTCAGCGGCTAGAAGCGGCGTTTCCCAATCAGTTGAAAAACGCTCCTCCCTCATTTTGGACAACAGTTAATTTATGGCTTGGGCAGTGGTGGATGGCGGTAATCAGCTAAAAACCTTGCAGTTTTAATAACTTATGCTCTAGCGTTTACTGTTGGTTTTAGCAGTGGGCGCAATAGCCTAGCATGACCTGAATCAATTTAATTTAAATTAAACTTGAAATTTGGCGCAATTTTCGGTATGTTAAGTAAAAATTTCTGTTGAGAAAGAAACTCAGCGGCGTGGTGAATAGCTATATTTGCCACAAACATGGCGTAAACAGTTTTCACCGCCATGATTATCGCAAAAATCATCATCAACTCCGCAGGATAACCTCTGCAACACCTCTATCTCAGTATGATTGTATGAATCTACAAGATGAGAAAAACTAAAAGTCAGGAAGACTTTGCTAAAAATTTGGTTAACACCCTAAAGAAATAATTTTTAAAACGGTTTTTTGTTTACAAGGATTGTAGTGGCTAGTGCTTGCTGACCTCCCCTTGTAAAAATGAACCAAACATTGCTCGGTAATAATCGCGCTTGCCAATACTTTGTGCCTGAGTTTTAATCGTTAAACCTGAGCAAAGATAGCCGCCATGATGATTGTTGCAATGACGATAAGGCGCTAGGAAGCGGCTATTGTTTGACCAATTCCTATTTTTCGTAAAATACCAATATTTTAAATGACCGCTAATACAAAGCTTAAAGTCTTAATGACTGTAGTTTGGGCAAATTGTGATGGTCAATTGATTCAGCATTTGTATGAAAGCTACAACACGTTAACAGCAAAACAAGCGGTATTGAAATTTGCAAGGCTTAAAAAAGACAGGTTAGGTTTGGGCTATTTCCTCTAAATCTATGGTTTTGATAAGGTTGCAAGCATTTAGTAAAAACACAATAAAACTTTCAAGGAGTATGTTTATGATTACAAATGAAGACGGTTTGGTTATCCCAACCCTAGACGATATGTTAGAGGCGCATGAGCGTATCAAGCCTTATATTCATCGCACCCCAGTGTTGACTTCACGTTTTTTAAACGAGTTGGCAGGCTGTGAGATGTTCTTTAAATGCGAAAACTTCCAAAAAGCAGGCGCGTTTAAAGTTCGCGGCGCCTCAAACGCCGTATTTGGCTTGTCTGATGAAGAAGCCAAAAATGGCGTTTGTACGCACAGCTCAGGAAACCACGCGTTATCATTATCTTACGCGGCCGGTCAGCGCGGCGTTCCTTGTAACGTTGTGATGCCATACAGCGCCCCACAAGCGAAAAAAGACGCGGTTCAAGGCTACGGCGGTATCATCACTGAATGTCAGCCATCAACCAGCTCACGCGAAGAAGTGTTCGCCAAAGTTCAAGCCGAAACTGGTGGCGACTTCGTGCACCCGTACAACGACCCTCGCGTTATTGCTGGTCAAGCAACCTGCTCACGCGAGCTGCTTGAGCAAATGGAAGAGCGCGGCGAAACCCTTGATGCGGTAGTTGCACCAATCGGCGGCGGCGGTATGATTTCAGGAACTTGCTTGACCTTGTCAAACCTTGCGCCAAACGTAAAAATCTACGCCGCTGAACCTGTCAACGCTGACGACGCAGCGCGCTCATTTAAAGCCGGTCACATCATTGCTGATGATGCGCCAAACACCGTTGCCGATGGTCTAAAAGTGCCTTTAAAAGACTTGACTTGGCATTTTGTGAGCAACTATGTTACTGACATTTTCACCGCGACTGAAGAAGAGATCATTGAAGCGATGAAATTGACTTGGCGCCATATGAAAATCGTCATTGAGCCAAGCTGCGCAGTACCATTAGCGGTTATCTTGAAAAACAAAGATGTGTTTGCCGGCAAAAAAGTTGGCGTGATTATCACTGGTGGTAACGTTGACCTTGATAAATTGCCTTGGAATGAGTGCTAATTTAGCAAAGCATTTTGACAAAATTTTTACCTTACCCTTTATTACCCTGACGACATGGAGAAATTAAAATGTCAGATACTGAATTAGAAGTTGGTTTTAACGTTCCTGCGGTTGTAGGAATGGACGAAGCAGATATCCAAACCCCTTGCTTGATTCTTGATTTAGATGCGCTTGAGCGCAACATCAAAAAAATGGGCGATTACGCTAAAGAACACAACATGCGTCACCGTAGCCACGGTAAAATGCACAAGTCAGTTGACGTTCAAAAATTGCAAGAAGAGCTTGGCGGCGCGGTTGGTATTTGCAGCCAAAAAGTTTCTGAAGCTGAAGTGTTCGTTCGCGGCGGCATCAAAGACGTTTTGGTTTCAAACCAAGTTCGTAACCCTGCTAAAATCGACCGTTTAGCCAAATTGCCAAAACTTGGCGCAAACATCACCGTTTGTGTTGACGACGTTGACAACGTGGCTGAATTATCAGAAGCTGCTGTTCGTAACGGCACTGAGCTTAACTGCTACATCGAAATCGACTGCGGCGCAGGTCGTTGTGGTGTAACTACTACTGAAGCCGTTGTTGAAATTGCCAAAGCCATTGATGCCGCTGAAAACTTGAAGTTCACAGGTATCCAAGCTTACCAAGGCGCGATGCAGCACATGGACAGCTACACTGACCGTAAAGCCAAAACTCAAGCGGCTATCGACCAAGTTAAAGATGCCGTTGACGCTTTGACTGAAATTGGTCTTAAGCCAGAGTTTGTTTCTGGCGGCGGTACTGGTAGCTACTACTTTGAAAGTAACTCAGGCGTTTATAACGAACTTCAGTGCGGCTCTTACGCGTTCATGGATGCAGACTACGGTCGTATCTTGGATGAAGATGGCAAGCGAATTGATGCCGGTGAGTGGGAAAACGCCTTGTTCTTATTGACTTCAGTCATGAGCCACGCTAAAGCCGACAAAGCCATCGTTGATGCTGGTCTAAAAGCACAATCAGTGGATAGTGGCTTGCCATTCATCTACGGTCGTGATGACGTTGAATACGTAAAATGCTCAGATGAGCACGGCGTAGTTAGCGATCCAAACGGCGTTCTAAAAATCAATGAAAAATTGAAATTGGTTCCAGGTCACTGTGATCCTACTTGTAACATTCATGACTACTATGTTGGCGTTCGCAACGGCAAAGTTGAAGCCCTTTGGCCTGTTTCTGCACGTGGTCGCGGCTACTAATCAAATCGACGACGTAAAAGCAACTACAAGGAGTTTGTAATGAGTGTGGAAAACAAAGGCGGTCTAGTTATCGTATCAGAAGCCGCTTGTAAAGCCGTGATTGATCGTGAATCTGCCTTTAGCGCAGTTGAAAGTGTATTTGCAGCGATGGCGCGTGGTGATGCTTACAATTTCCCCGTCATCCGTGAAGCGATTGGCTATGCCGACGCGCTTTATGGCTTTAAATCAGGGTTTGATCGCGCGGGAAAAGCGCTTGGATTAAAATCTGGCGGTTACTGGCCAGGAAATGAAGCCAAGGGCTTAACCAACCATCAATCGACCATCTTTTTGTTCGATCCTGATACGGGCAAATTGCGCGCGCTTGTTGGCGGCAACTATCTGACCGCAGTTCGTACTGCCGCAGCTTCCGCCGTTTCTATTGCGCACCTAGCGCGAAAAGACAGCAAAGTGCTCGGTATGATTGGCGCAGGTCACCAATCGACCTTTCAACTTCGCGCCGCACTTGAGCAGCGCAACTTTGAAAAAATCGTTGCTTGGAACGAAAATAAAGACCGCTTGGGCAACTTGCAAGCCATTGCTGAAGAGGCAGGAATCCCATTTGAAGCTGTTGAGCGTGAGCAATTGGGCGCTGAAGCAGATGTGATTATTACCATCACCTCAGCGTTTGAGCCGCTACTTATGAAAGAGTGGATCAAGCCTGGAACGCACATTGCTTGTATGGGAACCGATACCAAAGGTAAGCAAGAAGTCGACCCTGCATTAATCGCAGCAGCTACCGTCTTTACTGATGAAATTGCCCAGTCAATCACCATTGGTGAAGCTCAGCATGCGGTGGCTCAAGGCTTAATTAAAGAAAGCGACATCACGCCAATTGGTGATGTTATCAATGGTAAGCATAAAGGTCGCAGCTCTGACGACGAAATCACCATCTTTGATGGTACTGGCGTTGGACTGCAGGACTTGGCAATCGCTTCTGTTGCCGCTGAACTTGCGGTTAAAAAAGGTGAAGCTCAGCAAATCGAGCTATAATTGCTTTTGTAATAGATTCAACGATCAGCGCTTAACTTGTAGGCGCTGATATAAAAATAGCCAAATAAGTGATTATTTGGCTATTTTTTTGTCTAAATTTTAAGAGCTTACTTTTTATAGCCGCAAATGGCAACATAATCGCCGCGGTCGCAGCCAGAAACCACCTCTTGAACGGTATCATTAGCAAACATGGGATGGGTGGTCAGCGTTTGCGCGAATTCAAAATCCGTAAAGCCTACTTTTTGCATGGTGTCGATTTTTTCTTGCGAGGTGCGCCAGTTTGCTGATTTTACCAACTCAATCGGGTAGGGGTCATTCGGTGAGATATGCTCAAGCAATGGATGATCCCAAGTGCCAAGCGTGGCGGCAAGATTATAAAGGGTCGCAAAGCCACTTTCTTTAGGAACGTCAATCAAAATGAGCTTGCCGCCAGATTTAAGGGCAGTAAATGCTTTTTGAATACAACGCTCTAAATCACTGATATAGCTGACGCTACCATTAAACATGATAATATCAAATTTGTTTGGCTCAAAGTCATAAGTTTCAGCAGGGCTGATAGCAACTGTTAACCCACGCTTTTTGGCGATTTCTGCCATATCCTTTGACGGCTCAACGCCATCTTTGATATGAATGTCGTGGTCTTTTGCCAGCAGCATTTCAAACAGCCCGCTACCGCAGCCGACCGATAAA
Organism: Psychrobacter sp. GTC18467; assembly: GCF_055397455.1. Lineage (NCBI taxonomy): Bacteria > Pseudomonadati > Pseudomonadota > Gammaproteobacteria > Moraxellales > Moraxellaceae > Psychrobacter > Psychrobacter sp. GTC18467. Next base: position 755,614 of record NZ_AP038920.1, on the reverse strand, counting down.
ATCGTGCTGTCTTTGTCCAAAAAGTGCGCCACCAAATTAAGCTCGCTGGTTAATAGGTTTTGATTGTCCAAAAACCAGCGGTCATAGGCATTGGCGTGTTCATCAAAAGCGGCCATAGTTGTTGTCCTTTGTCATTGTTTTGAGAGTTGACGGGGTGAAAATGGTGAAAAAGCTTAAGTCAAATTAAGTGCCATTTGCCAAAAGTTAATTTCCATGTTTACCGCGGTATCAAACAGCTGCTGATATCGTTGCTGTTGCTTGGCTGTGGCATTGGCATTGGCTAATAATTCATTGATTTGTTGCTCGTTTTGCGCCGTAATTTGCCAAAATTCGTCACTTGCAAAGACCTCAATCCAAGGCTGATAGGGGTTATTTTTGATAAAGCCTTTGGTTTTTAAATGCTGACCAATCTCCCCATAGCCCATTAAGCAAGGGGCAATAGCTGCATAAAGCTCCGCCAATGACCCCGACATCGCGGCATCTAAAAGATAGCGTGAGTAGGCAATGGTGACGGGGGATTCAGTTGCGCTTTCAACGTCTTGAATATTCAAGCCCCAATCGCGGCAAAAACCCAAATACATGCCAATTTCTAAATCAAGCATGGCATTGATTCCAGCTTGACCAACGCGCATTTGCGCAAGCGTTTGGCTTTTATAGACACTTAGCGCCATAATCCGCGTGTAATGAATGAGGTATAAATAATCTTGAACCAAATAATGGCGAAAGCTGTCAGCAGCCAGTGTGCCTTTTGCTATTTGCTCAACAAACTCATGATGAATGTAAGCGCCCCACGTTGGGCAGTTGTTCTTTAAGGTTTGAAAATCCATAATTTTTGCTGATGACATGAAAATAAATTAACGGGAAACAAGATAAAAAATACTGCTGATGACTATAGCATAGTTTGCCCAAGCTGAATCAATTTGCAAATAGAACGACTTGGCTTAAGCGTAACTTGGCTCAAAAAAACCAAAAACTTTCTTAAAAATGCCAATACAAGATAGCCGTTAACCAAATAAAAGCTTATAATTGTCGATTGCTTTTTATCTTCGAGGTGGTGATGATCGTTATTTACGGTATAGATGTTCAATTAAACCCTATCAAAGCGCAGTTGTCAGAGGTCATTCATGGCTGTTTGCAATCGGTACTGGGGCTTCCTGAAGACAAGCGCGCTCAGCGATTTGTGGCGCTAGATAAAGCTGACTTTTATTATCCCAGTGATCGGACGGATGCCTATACGGTGATTGACATTAATATGATGGCAGGGCGAACGGTTGCCACAAAAAAAGCGCTGATTCACGCGCTTTTTGAACAAATTGAAGCCAAAGTTGGCATTAATCCTGTCGATATTGAGATCACTATTCATGAGCAGCCGCCACATTGTTGGGGCTTTCGTGGCATGACAGGCGACGAGGCTTTGGACTTAACCTATAAAGTTAATGTTTAAAACTTAGCCGGCAAAGCGTAATGCTGAGGTTTTAATTCCCCAAATCAGCTCGACAAAAGCACGGTTGTTGGTGAGCGGCTCACCATCTAAAATAAGCGCATAACCGGCGTTATCAATCCATAAAAACACAAAACTGGTTTCAGGAACGAGCAAATCAACTTCTTGAAAAAAAGAAATGGCGCGACTTTCAACCGCCCAACCGCGCTGCTTTTGTCGCTGCATAAACCCTGAAAAGTCCGCTGCGGCAACACTTAACATATCCGCTTCATCTTGCGAGTAGCCAATTCGCGCCAAACAAAAGCCCTCATCTGAAGCGATGGCGGCGCGGCGCTTTCCAGACAAGCTTGCCACCACATACGGCAAAAATTGATCAAGTGGCAAGTTCGGTGCCGGCAAAAAGCTTGAAAGGCGCTCGATAAAACCTTGCTCAATAAAGTCTTCAAGCCAAAGCTCAGGGAACTCTTCAAGCCAAGTTGCTGCTAGCATCGTTTCACGGTACGACAACAAAGCTTGCAGCGCCAATTGCTTGGCACTAGGCTCACTTTGTGAAAAACCCTCAAATACCCCTGCTGGGGTCAAGGTGATATAAGTTTTATCGACATTATTCAAAATCGCCATAACTGCTCCCTTATTTGTTATCAAATGAACCTTTAGTTGTTGGGCAAATTAAAGGGCGTTTGGCAACGATGCTGAATGAGCGTCAGCTGACCCTTGCTCAAGCTGTTCTTGACAGTCCCGCCAGCGCGCGTCAAATTGCCAATCACTTTTGCCAAGCCTGAACCAAACAATAGAAAATGCAAGACGGTCATTACAAGCCAAGCAGTGCGCAAAAAACTCATTTTCTAATTGTTCAACGCCATGCCAGTCGCTATTGTCACGAGCACTCATAAGCTCATTGGTGATGTTTTTAGCAATCTCTTTCGCGTCATCGCTGCTGATTCGCAATCGATGGGTTTCAACGTTAAGGGATGGCGTCACCAAAACACTCCAGCGGGTGGCAAACTCGCTACAAAGCTTAATGTAGTCAAGTTTGTTAATGTAGTTTTGGAACGCCTGTTGAATGTGCGGTTGCAATCGGTCTTTAACGCGATCAAAAATTTCTTCCACATCAAAAGGGACATCATACCAACAGCCATAAAAAAAATCGGCAAGCGCACCTTGCAGCGGCTCTTTTTCATTAAGCAGGAGGGCGGCGTTGATGCGCTGCTCATGATAATAGCGGTTATTGGGGACCACGAACACTTTTCTTGAAAAGTAGCGAAAAGTTTTGCGGGCAGCACGCTCATTGCTTTTTTTGATGAAGGTATCTGGCATTATGATATCCCTTATTGACTGTCATCCGCTGAATTTAGCGTAAAGCTATCCAAATGGTCACCAAGGCGGCTAGCTTAATAAGGTTTCCATCAAATCAAGCATAAACTCAGCGTCCTCTTCGCCCATGGCTTCAAAGCCCTCAGGCATGCCAAGCTCGCTTAAAGCCTCTTTGCTGTCCGCGTCTTGACCTAAAGAAAGCAAAACCTCCGTCAACAGCTGAGCGTCAGGGCAGTCCTCTTTAACCAGTAAGACGTGACTGATATCTGCAATATCGCTTTCTATTAGCACTTGCAATTGCGATTTGGTCAGTCGTGAGAAGTTATGGTAAGTTTCAGATAAGAAAAACGCCGCTGCCGCCTCACCTTTCATGACTTGGCGCGCTGCTGCTTGGTAGGTTTCGGTGATGACCCAATTTAGATCGTCTTCTGTCAAATCGACGGCTTCAAGCAAGCGCAGACCGATTAGCTTAACGTCGCGATTGTTGGTCATGGCAATGGTTGCGCCAGCTTTTAAGTCCTCAAGCTGCTCAATATCGCTGCTTTGACTGGTGACAATCACCATTTCATCAGGTTTGGCAATCGGTCGGGCAATCGCGCGGTAGCCTTGCTCGCGAATGAGCGCGGCGGCATCGAACGGGTTGGCATAGATGATTTGGATGTCACCTTGGTCAATCAGCTCGTTTTGCTCAGCATGCGAGGCAGGCATATTCAAGCGCATATTCAGCTTAGCGCGCTTTTGCAGCAAGGTGTTAAATAAATGCCAACCTGCAAAATGTTCTGGCGAAAAATCAGGGGCAATCAGCATATTGTAAGAAGTCATGGTCATTGCTCCTCAGCTTGTTTCATTTGCGCGTATTGCGCGATGGCGGCATCAATTTTACTGCGCGACGGCTTTCTACGAACGGACGTGTAGCCAACCGTTTTGCCATGGCGGATATTGGGAACAACCGTAGCGTAAACCCAGTAATGGCTGCCATCTTTACAAAGGTTTTTCACATAACCGTGCCATTTTTCGCCGGCTTTGGCTTTTTCCCACAAATCTTTATAAGCCGCTCGGGGCATGTCAGGGTGGCGCAAAATATAATGCTGAGCGCCAATCAGTTCATCAACCTCATAACCGCTAATTTCAACGAATGCATCATTGACATGAGTTAATTTACCGCCTAAATCCGTTCTTGAAACAATCAGCTTGCCGTCAGGGTAGGGGCGCTCGATTCCAGTATCGTAAACCACGCGAGACGTTCCATCATGATAGTTTAGAGTAAGCTCTTGAGCTGGCATCTCAGGTTTTTGGGCATCGGGGAGGGATGAACCCATAACAATCTCCTTATTCATTATCGTTATTATCTTCTTGATAGGTGGCTTTGCCAAACGCGCTAACGCTGATGCCTTATTATACCAAAATGGCTCATTATGCCATTAGCGCTAAATGACAAGACAAATTTTTAAGTAAACAGGCGGATAAATCCTCAAGACAGCTACTTAAAAAATAGTTAATCCCTACAGTCTGAATGGTTTTTTTTAAAATAGCTATCTTTTTATAACAATAATGCCAAAAAGTTGGCTGATTTTATCAAATAAGTTTTGCTAAGGCTTCTGATGCGCGCTTGATGTCCAAGAAGATCAACCCCAGTTTGGCATTTGGTTTGGCTAAAATGGTTAGCACCGCTTCTTCACCCGCTGATGTCATGATCACGTAGCCAAGCTCACCTTGAATCATAATGCGATCAATCCCACCACGAGCAAGCTCACGACCAGCACGTTCCCCTAAAGATAACAGAGCCGCTGACATGGCGCCAACCCGATCCTCATCAATACCGGTAGGCAGCGCTGAGGCAATCATCAAACCATCGGTTGAGATAAGGGCAGAAGCCTCGACATCCGCTGATGAGCTGTTTAAATCTTCAAGAATTTGCTGGAACGAATCTGTACGCATAAAAATATCCTATAGCTGATTGTGGATCGGATACAAACCATCTGTGGGTGACGCTCAAAAATAGTTTTGTGCCAAGGTGGATTATTATAAGCGTTTGCCGTCAACATTGATATAATGTTCTTTAATAAATATAGGGAAAAGCAATCAATACCTTTTGATTCAATTTTTTAACCGCTCATCCCTTTAGATGATTTTTGTTCACAACAAAAGTAAGCTTAGTAATAAGCCATATTGCCGTAGTGTTAAAATTTTGTAATAATAAATATTGGTTAAATCAAATTTAATAATTGACATTTTTTATTAGCCGTGTAAATTAAATACGAAAAGCCAAGCGGCTCATCGCAAATCGCATCAACCGCTTTGCTATTTTGCACAGTGCTTTTTTGATAGGTTCATGTTTCAGCATGCCGTATTGTTATCATTGATTGATGATGACCTACCTCAATACCGGATGCCAGCAACAAGAGCATCTTGCGCTAAAATAGCGATCAGCAGTAAGAGCCCGCAGACTTTTCATTAGCCTACTCTTAATTAACCGCGCTTTTGCGCCTCATCAAGGGTTTGTCTTTCCATCTGCTCCGGAATTAGTCAAATTATTGACCCGGCAGCCAAGCACCACCCCTCCCGCTATCCCGCTAAGGAACACGTATGAGTATTAGTCAGGCCATCGCAAAAGTTGAAGCCAATTACGCGCATCAACCCGAATTCATCCAAGCCGTCAAAGAAGTTGCTATCACCATTCAACCGTTATACGATGCCCATCCTGAATACGAAACCCTAAAGATTTTTGAACGTTTGACTGAACCTGACCGTATTTTTAATTTTCGCATCAATTGGGAAAATGACAAAGGCGAAATTCAAGTCAATCGCGGCTGGCGTGTCCAGTTCAGCAACGCCTTAGGACCTTATAAAGGCGGTCTGCGTTTTCATCCTACCGTTACCGAATCGGTATTAAAATTTTTAGGCTTTGAGCAAATTTTTAAAAATGCCTTAACCGGACTGCCGATTGGTGGCGGTAAAGGCGGTTCAGATTTTGACCCTAAAGGCAAATCGGACAGCGAAATTCGCCGTTTTTGCTACGCCTTTATGCGCGAACTTTACCCGTACGTCAGTAAAGACATGGACGTTCCAGCAGGGGATATTGGCGTTGGCGGTCGTGAGGTCAGCTACATGTATGCCATGTACAAAAACCTAACTCGCGAGTCAGGCGGCGTACTAACTGGAAAAGGCGTTGGTTTCGGTGGCAGCTTGATGCGAACTGAAGCCACCGGCTATGGCGCGGTTTACTTTTTAGAAAGTATGCTTGAAGCTCAAAATGACCGCATCGATGGCAAACGCGTTTTGGTATCAGGGGCAGGTAACGTGTCACTTCATGCTGCTGAAAAAGCGCACATGCTTGGGGCAACGGTGCTGAGCGTTTCTGATTCTCAAGGCACGCTTTATGATGCCAACGGCTTTAATCAAGATAAAATTGATTGGCTCAAAGCTCAAAAAGAGCAAAGCAAACCCCTTGCTGATTATGTGAATAAGTTTGGCGGCGAATGGCACGCGAACCAAAAGCCTTGGTTTATCAAAGCGGACATTGCCATCCCATCAGCCACCCAAAACGAAATCACCGAAGCTGACGCCAAACAAATGGTTGAAAATGGCATCAAATACATCGTTGAGGGCGCTAACATGCCGCTTGACGCTGACGCCATTGACTATGTTCGCGAGCACCGCGTCCACTATGCCCCAGGAAAAGCGGCAAATGCAGGCGGCGTTGCGGTATCTGCCATTGAGATGTCCCAAAACTCCGTTCGTCAGTACAAAACTTTTGAAGAAGTTGATGCTCAGCTAAAAACTATCATGAAAAATATTCATGACAGTTCAGCGGAAGCTTCTGAGCGTTATGGTCAGACCGATAAGGGTTATATTGACTATATGGCAGGCGCTAACATCGTAGGCTTTAAGCGCGTGGCTGATGCCTTGGTTGCTTACGGTATTTTGAACTAACTTAAGCTTCTGTCACTGGAAAAATACTTACTTTAATTGTTTAACTAAAATTGAAAAACGCACCTAGTCTTAGGTGCGTTTTTTTTGGTTCATGCAAAAATTTATTTCTGCTAAAAGACGTAGCCTAAAGTTTGCCGGACGATAAGCCGTTAATTTATAAAAGATTTTTACATTAATTACATAGGATTACATTATTGCTGATTTCTATACATTTGGTAAGCACTATATAAGAAAGATATTCACTATTATAAAAAAGCTTACTTTATTCAAACTCTATAATTAGCAAATCTTAATAACTACAATTTTAGACAAGATAACTTCAAACAAATAATTTTCGTTAGTGAGCAGTCAATTTAGGAATAAAAAAATGACAACGAACATGGCAGCGGCTCAGCAATTACCAAAGACAGGTCAGCCACTAAAATTAAGCTTTCAATTGATGACCTGTGCTGAGCCGCCACAATTGGTAATTGCGACGATTAAATCCTTGCTCAAAACCAAAGCGGATGGTGATGAGATTTTAATCATTGACAATAACAACACTAAAAAAGAATGTTACGAGCCGCTGGCTAAATTTTGTCAAAGCCTAAATCCTGCGCTTAAGGTTCGCTTTTATCACGTAGATTTTATCAAAGGGTTTAAAGCCGGCGCGCTGAATTTAGCGCTTGATTTGATGAGCCCAGCTTGCAGCCATATTGTGGTGGTGGACAGTGATTATCAAGCCTTGCCGCAGGCGCGCGCTAAGATTGCAGAAGCCATTGGGCAATATCCAAGCCATGCGCTGTTGCAGTTTCCGCAGTTTTATCGTGATAAGGGAATGATTGAGGTTCATGGCGAGCTCAATCATTATTTTAATCATCATATTTTTAGAGTCTTTAACCAAGAGCGGGTTTTGTCCACCGGAACGTTTGCCGTGTTGCGCTGTGATGCCCTTAAGCAGCTTGGCGGCTGGTCGGGGGCGTCAATTACCGAAGACGCCCAACTTGGGGTTCTCATGCACAAACAAGGTCTAAAAAGCCGATTTATCCCTGAGGTGATTGCTACTGGGCTTTTGCCTTTAACCCTTTGTGATTTGGTCAAACAGCGTCAGCGCTGGATTTATGGCAACATGCAGGTACTTAGCCGCTATTTTACGATTACCGCCAAAAATAGAGCCGCTAAATCAGCGGCTTTAAACTGGAAAGACTTGCGCGCTCACGGCTCCCAATTGAGCGCTTGGGTTAATTTCACCGGCGTTTTTATAGTTTTGCAGCTGATTATGATTGTAGTTATGGCAGGGGTAATCGCGTTTAATGCCACAGTCAACGCAGATAAATTGCTATTGCCGTTGTTTGCCATTTATGGCGCTTATGGGGTGTTTTTAGCCCGAAGGCTTGTTGCGTATTTAAGTGATAAAGTGCCGCTAAAACATCCAAACGACAAAAGCAAGTCAAGCGCTTTGCCGACAATATTTCAGCGCTTAAAGGTTTGGGCGCTGCATCTTAATTTTTGGGAGTTTGGGGCGCTGTCGTGGCTGCCCGTGCTTTGGGGTCGCGACAAGCCGTTTATTTGCACGCCCAAACAGAGAGCTGAGCAATCAAAATCCGCCGTGCTGATGAATAACATCAAAGCGCTGCCAAAGCTATTGTTGGGATTAAACCTTATCACCGCCATGCTGGTGTCGCCGATGTCACCGTTGTACGATCCTGTATTGTTTGCCGCCGCGCTTAGCATTTGCGTGTTAAAACTTTGGTCAGCGCAAATTATTTTAAGCAATTATTCAAACATTGCCTCAGAAGCGACAGCAAATCAAGCTACTGAAAGTGACACTGCCGACTATCAATACCACAAAACGCCCGCTCAACCTATGCGCTTTGGCTATAGCCGACGTCATGCGCAAATGCTGGCAGCAAACTCTGAGGTGTTTATTAAATCAGAAAGGCTTAATAATACCGGCAATTCAAAAACCGATAAAGCCGCTAACTTTTAAGCGGCGTTATGACTTTTTAAATCTGTACCAAATTGACCTTTTATCTTTTTATTTTTAGGAGTGATGTTTATTTATGACCACCGCCTCAAATCAACTGCGCATTGCGATTATTGCCCATTCCTTATTTCCGATTGCCGAGCCGTTTGCCGGCGGTCTTGAGATGATTACGCAGCTGATTTGTAATCAGTTGGTCGCAATGGGTCATGAGGTCACTTTGTTTGCGCACGCCGACAGCCAAACTAAGGCAACGCTTGTGCCGTTATTAAGCCGCGAGGCGGTGGCAGAACTGGTTGCGGAGGGCGAGCATGAGCAGTTTGAAATGACACCCGAGGAAGTTTATCAGCATCTGACTTATCAGGTAGCAATGCGCGACATCCTTGAGCGTGACCGCGCTGAGCCGTTTGATGTGATTCACAATCACAGCTTGCATCATGTGCCCATGCTCATGGGGCAGGCGTTTGGCAAGCGCTTTTTTACCACCTTTCATACGCCTAACTTACCACAATTAAAGCTTGCTTTATTAACGCTGCAATTGGGAACGGTCACGCAATTTACCGCAGTTAGTAAACATCAGCAGCAGGTATTTGCGCCGTTTGTGCCATCAGCGGTGGTTTATAACGGCATTGAGGTGGAGAACTTTACCGCGCAAACGGCTAGGGTTGCGGACGAGGTTTATTTTTGGTTTGGGCGCATTTGCCCAGAAAAAGGCACGCACTTGGCAATGGAATATTGTAAAGCTGCCAAAAAGCGGCTGATTATTGCAGGACCAAAAAGCAATGAGGCTTATTTTAAAGAAAAAGTCGCGCCCCTCTTAGCCGCTGATGGCCAAAATGGGTCGCCAAACTATTTTGACTACGTTGGTCATTTGACCAAATCACAAATCAATCGTTATTTAAACCAAGCAAGCGCCATGCTGTTTACCAGCACTTGGGATGAGCCTTATGGCTTGACGTTGGCAGAAAGCTTGGCTTGTGGTACGCCGGTGATTGGCTTTGATGTTGGGGCAAGCGCGGAAATTATCACCAAAAATACGGGTATTATCGTTCCTAAACTGGATAAAGAAGCATTTATTGCGGCGTTTGATAAAGTAAACCGCATCTCGCGCTTTGAGTGTCGCCGCCGCGCTGAAGAATTTTGCTCAGTTGCTGCGATGGTCAATGGCTACTTGCAGCTTTATTCTCAAGTGAACCAAGACGCTTTAGTTAAGGACGCATTAAAAGGGTCAAGTGCTACTAAAAAAATTAACAAGGTTGCAATGTTACCAAAAAACTTACAGCAACCAAATTTAGTGGCGGCTTTAGGGTAACCGGTAATAATTGAGGTGAGAGTTTAAGCATGAATATCGGCTATTATGCGCATCATCACGGCTCAGGGCATTGCCGGCAAGCGGATAAATTGGCAGGGCTGCTGCCAAAAGACTGCCGCCACAAACTAACGGTTTTTACCACAGTTAGTGCCGAGGAGTTCACCTTTTCCCAAATTAACGAGTCGCAAGTGGTACGACTTGCCGCTGAAGAAGAGCGCGGCGATGAGGTGTTATCGGGTCGAGCTGACCGGCATTTTTTCCCCGACTGTTTGCATTATTCGCCGGTGGGCAATCGCGATATCCGGCAGCGCAGTTGGCAGCTGCTTGATGGTGTTCGGCGCTTTAATATCGAGTTGATGATTATTGATGTCAGCGTTGAGGTTGCCATGCTTTGCCGAACTGCCAGTATTCCGTATCTGTACATCAGGCTTGCCGGCAATCGTAATGACGCCCCGCACCTCAATGCCTTTGCCGGCGCGCTTGGGCTGCTTGCGCCGTTTCCAAAAGCGCTTGAAAGCATTCAAACGCCCAACTGGGTTTGCCAAAAGAGCCTTTATTTAAATTTTTTAACTTCGCCGCAAGCGCCGCCCTGTATTGATGAATTTATTATTACCCTGAACGAGCGGGCTAAAAGCGCTGACGTGAACCTGCAATCGCAGCAAAAAATTGCCCAATATCAGCAAGAACGGCTTAATAACACCGCATTGGCATCTAAAAAAATCGCGTTAATCACCGTGATTAAAGGCTTTGGCGGTCATCAAAATATTGATAATAAACTGCCAAAGCTGCGTAAGCTTTGGTCAGAAGCGTTGATCATATCGCTAGGACCTATTAGTAATGAGGCGCGGCAAGAGGTTGATATGGCAATGACGGTCGATGATGTCACGCCATTTTTGGCTTTTAGCGATTATTTAGTGATGGCTTGCGGCTTAAATGCGATTGCGCAAGCTTCTCCTTATTCAACGCCGCTCGTTGCTCTCCCCGATGAGCGACCGCATGACGAACAAAAAGCCATGGCAGCCGCGCTGATTGAGCAGCAATGGGCAATGAGTTGGGCACAATTCTTGCAGTATTCAATGACGCTTGATAGCAAACTTTTACCCAGCCGCCCAAAACCCTTGAGAGACAATCAAGCAGCAAGCGCGCTGATAAATAATTTGGCTGTCAGCACTTCGGTGAAATCTTGGTTTGAGCATTGGCTATTGCCTCAGCTTGATGTTTTGCCGGCGTCATATTGAATGAATTTTAAAATTAGTTGCTAGCACTTACGCTACAATGACAGGGATGTTATGTCACCAGTAAATCAAAAAACACTTCCGGTAAGCGTCATTACCACCTGCTTTGGTCGCAATACGCATTTATACAATTTACTGGCAAGCCTTGCCACCGCAAGCGCCATTCCCGATGAGGTCATCATTGTAAATGATGATGCAGACGCCAAGGTATTGGCAAGTTTTGGCTTAAATATCAAGCAAATCCCCACCAAAAGTACCGCGGCCGATGGCAGATTTGATATTGGCTGCAATCGCAATTTGGGCGCGGCGGCGGCAACCCATGAAGCCATGATATTTTTAGATGTGGATTGCTTGGTTGCCAACAATTTTGTTGAAAGTTTTTTTAACCGATTAACAAGTCACCCAAACGCGCTATTGATGGGGCAGCCGCGATACTTGACAAGACCGCTATCAAAAATGGAGAGCCGCCAATTAAAACAAGGCAAGCTTACCATGGCAACGCTCAATCGGCTGTCAATTTTAAATCCCTACCGTTTTAATTTTTCGCCGCAAAGCTATGAGAATACGGCTGAGCAAGCAGATAAAGGGGTGATGCCAAGTCAAGATTATGGCGCGTTTTGGAGTTTGTGCTTTGCTATTTACCGCGAGCAATTTAAAAAAATTGGCGGCTTTGATACTGCCTATATCGGCTATGGCGCAGAAGATACCGACTTTGCATTTATGGCAAAAAAGCTTGGCATTGCCTTTTATTTAACCAATGACCTTGTTTATCATCAGCAGCACAGCGTTCATAGACCGCCCATCAACCACTTAGACAGCATTGTGGTTAACGCCAATCGCTTTTATCACAAATGGCAGCACTGGCCGATGGCAGCTTGGCTGAGTGAGTTTGCGCAATTGCGATTCATTCATTGGTCAGCAGAGCAATCTCAAGCCATTAAGATTCAAAACGCCCCAACCCAAGCGGATATTGAAGCTGCCCATCAACCGGACGCGCCTTTTATTTAATGAAGGGATTGCTTCAGCCGATTTGATAATCTTGTCAATCAAATTAGTATTGGGTGATGCGCTCAACCCCAATAGGTGGATTGGCAAGCTCAAAGCGCTCAAACGCCCAATTGTGACCTTCCCAAAAATAGCCCGTTTTGCTGTCGTCATTAAACCCAAGCATCAATAGCGGCATAAGCTTCGCGGCGTTTTTTTCTTGCTGAACAAAATAGCGCGCCGATAGCAGCAAGCGATAAAGCAAAAATCCTGAAGTTGGCGCTGATGAATGAATGTGGCTAAATATGGGATAATCGCTCACCACCGTATGCGTTTCAGGCAACACGCGGCATTGGTCTTGGCACATCAAGGCAGATTTGAGCTTAGGCGGGATTTGCAATTGCCGAGTCGCGGTGATGGGGTCATCGTCAGGGCGCGGGTCAGCGCTTGGACTTGGAAACTGATAGGGAATATTGGCAAACATCATTCCAACAGGCGCTTGCGTGAGCATAGTTGTCAAAACGTCCACATGATTGCGCCGAGGCGGCATCCCAAAATGCAGTTTGCTGTCGCCAATTTGCCGAAAAAATAACAGCTTTGGCAGCCGCTTTGCACAAGGATGCTCACTAAAAAATTCTGCATGAATAAAATAATTAAACAAGACGACGATGTCTGTCGGCTTGAGCAAATTTTCAAGCGTTTTTAGGGTAATTGACGGATTATTAGCAATGCAAACCAGACGCTGCTGCTTCAAAAGGGCAGTTTGAATGGGTGTTGGTAAGCTTAAAAACGCTGCTAGGGCATGGTTTTTTGCGAGCGCGGTTTGCTGCGTCACGTTTGTGGCGTGAGGGTTTTGCCACTCGTTATCTAAAAGCTCCGTTAACACTTTAGAAGATTGTCGCGATAGGTTTGGCATAGCTGCAAAAATTGCCTCTTTAAAAAGCCATCTTGACACAGTCAAGCGACACAATGAAACTTTTTTATCCTAAAAAAAAGCGTTGATTTTATTATGATAAAGGTAAATCAACCACATTAGGATACCACGTTATGCGTAATTCTAATCCAAGCTTTTATCTCTCAACTTGCAGCAAGGCAGTTTTCTTAAGCCTGTCGTTAAGCGTTTTAAGTATAAGTGCTTATAGTGCCACCACCGCGCAACCCTCAAGCGAAGTTCGCGTGGCAAAAGCTGCTAAAATCAGCCTAAAACAAGCCATTGCTATTGCTAATAAGCTTGCCAAAGGCACGCTTGTTAGCGCTGAATTTGATGACGATGACAGTAAAGCCAAAGGCGGTGTTTTTGAAATTGAGATTAACTCTGCAACCCACAATCACGAAATCAAAGTCGATGCCCTAACCGGAAAAGTGCTCAGTCAAGACAGCTCGCGATTAGACAGCGGCGACATAAGCGACCATCAAACCCAAATGAAAGCCAAAATTGATATTATGAGCGCCATCAGCCGCGCTGAAAAGCAATTTGGCGGTCGCGTGATGGAAATTGAGTTTAAAAATGACCGCGATTATAACGCTCATCCCAGTTATTATGAAATTGAATTGCTCAAAGGCAATCAAATCATGGAATTAAAGATGAATGCCAACTCAGGAAAAGTTTTTCAAAGCAAAACCAAAAGTTGATTAAAAAGACTCTAAATTAAAGTTAATAACAAACAAACACCAGTTGGTAGTCTAATTGGTGTTTTGTTGGTTTGGGACAAAGTCACCGTTTCTGTACGTTGTTTTGCTGATATTGCGTTACTATAACGGTATCGTTCAATGAGGTTAATGTTTTGCAAGCGTTTAAGTTATTAAACATTATTAATTGATAAAAATTTTTTAAAATAATTGAAAAACCAAATCGTTAACCTCAAATTTTGCAGCTTGATTAGTCTTACCCTTTGCCAAAAACTTGAAACAAGGACGCTTTATGAATCGCCGAACCCTGCTGGCTTTTGCCGCAAGTGCTATGATGCTCAGTGCTTGCAGTCAAAATACGCCCAATGACACTGCCAATTCCGAGTCGTCAAAAGATGCCAGTCTGATTGAGCGCATCAATAATGGCGGTACAATTAATGTAGGAACAGAAGGCACTTATCCGCCTTTTACTTATCATGATGAAAGCGGCAAATTGACCGGCTATGATGTCGAGGTGACCCGAGCCGTTGCCGACAAACTTGGCGTTAAGGTTGATTTTAAAGAAACTCAGTGGGATGCGATGCTTGCAGGGCTTGATTCTAAGCGCTTTGATATGGTGGCAAACCAAGTGAGCCTAACCACCCCTGAGCGCAAAGCCAAATATGACAAAGCCACGCCTTACAGTTGGTCGGGCGCGGTGGTGCTTGCGCCCAAGGACGATAACCGTTATAGCTCATGGGAGGCGCTCAAAGGGCTTCGCTCCGCGCAGTCGTTGACCAGCAACTATGGTGAACTTGCCGACCGCTATCAAGCAACCGTTGTTCCGGTCGATGGTATGGCGCAAGCGGTGGAGCTGGTTAAGCAAGGTCGCGCGGACTTTACCATGAATGACAACCTTGCGGTGCTAGATTATCTCAAAAAGTTTCCCAATAGTGGTCTTGAAATTAAGCTGGTTGCGCCAAAAGAGGAACTTCGCGGCTCGGGGTTGGTACTTAGAAAAGGGGAAGACGAAGCCGTTGCCAAGATTGATGCGGCTATGAGCCAGTTACAAGCCGATGGCACCTTAACCAAACTAAGCCAAGAGTTCTTTGGTGCGGATATAAGTCAGCAAAAATAATGGCAAGTTTGATTGATTTTTTAGCCCTGTTACCTTTTATGACGCCTGAGCGCGCCCAAATCGTGATTGACTCATTTTGGCCGATGCTCAAGGCGGGGATTTATTATTCCATTCCGCTTGCCATCATCTCATTTACGATTGGCATGATGATTGCGCTTGGCGTGGCGCTTATTCGCATTGTTCCGCGGGCAAGCCTTTGGCATCGGGTACTTTACCGAGTTGCTCGGGTTTATGTCTCCGCCATTCGCGGAACCCCCATGCTCGTTCAGTTGTTTATCATTTTTTATGGGCTGCCAAGTGTGGGCGTCAAGCTTGACCCGTTTCCCTCAGCGGTGATTGCCTTTTCGCTTAACATTGGCGCTTACGCCTCAGAAACAGTTCGCGCCTCGATTTTGTCCATTCCTAAAGGTCAATGGGAAGCTGGCGCGACGGTGGGCTTAAGTTATTTACAAACCTTTCGGCACGTAATTTTGCCACAAGCGCTTCGGGTTTCGGTGCCGCCCTTGTCAAACACCTTTATCAGCCTTGTGAAAGACACCTCGCTTGCCTCATTGGTGCTGGTCACCGAATTGTTTAAACAGGCGCAAATCATCACCGCTCGTAACTATGAATTTATGCTGGTTTACACCGAAGCTGCCTTCCTATATTGGTGCATTTGTCTATTTTTAACCTTTATTCAAGGTAAGCTTGAAACAAGGCTTGACCGCTATGTGGCAAGATAGCAAGTGAGGATTAACAATAAAAAAATGCCAAACGTTAAAGCGATAAGAATTCCGCCATTGAGGAGCGCTAATGATTCAAGTGACTAATATTCAAAAAGCCTTTGGTGGAAATAGGGTATTAAAAGGCATTGATTTGACCATTCAAAAAGGCAGCGTGGTGGTGATTCTTGGACCCTCAGGGTCAGGGAAAACCACCTTTTTGCGCTGCTTAAATGCCCTTGAAATCCCCGACCAAGGCGTGATTAGCTTTGACAAGAACGATTTGGTCGTCGATTTTGGTAACAATCCCAGTAAAAAACTGCTCACCGCGTTGCAGCGCAAATCAGGAATGGTGTTTCAGTCCTATAACTTGTTTCCGCACAAAACGGCGGCGGAAAATTTAATGCTAGGTCCCATAGTCGCCCAAAAAAAATCCAAAGCCCAAAGCCGCGAGCAAGCCTTAGCACTTTTAGACAAAGTTGGACTAAAAGACAAAGCCGACTTGTACCCGTTTCAGTTGTCCGGCGGTCAGCAGCAGCGTATTGGTATCGCTCGCGCCTTAGCGATTGAGCCTGAGCTATTGTTATTTGATGAGCCAACCTCGGCGCTTGACCCTGAATTGGTTCAAGACGTTCTTGCGACCATGAAGCAGCTTGCCTCAGAGGGTTGGACGATGGTGGTGGTCACTCACGAAATTAACTTTGCCCGCGACGTTGCTGACCATGTGGTGCTCATTGAAGATGGTGTGATTGTTGAGGAGGGCAGCGCCAAACAGCTGTTTGAGTTGTCCCGCCATCCGCGAACGCAGGCGTTTTTGCAGCGGATTTTGCAATAGCCGCTAAACTAAAAAAAGCCAGCTGACGATCAACTGGCTTTTTTTATGACTCAAGAATCAATTAGTTTCTTGAGGCGCCTTCGTAATCTACGCAAACTTCCCAATCATCGATAGGAAATTCGATGCAGTTGTTGCCGTCGCCATTGATGCGGTCAACCACTAAAAAGTCGCAATCAGCGCTAAGGGCAAGTAGCGGATGATGCCAAACGTTAGCATCATACTGAACGCCTTGATGTGACTTGGCGTAAAATACTTTTAAATCATCCACTGATTTTAGCTCGGCACCAGCTTTTGCAACCACCACAAGGTAGTCTTGACCGTTCATTGAGAAAAATGCTTGAGTTCCAAACGGATGGTATTCCATGACCGAAAGCATAACAGGGCAGTCGCGCTTTTTGGTGCGGAAAATACTAAAGCCAACTTCACCACCATCTAGGGCTACTTTTGAGATGGCGTGGTGGCGGCAGGCATAACCACGGTTAATGTCCCAGCTGTTTTCAGGGCAAGCTTCGTCCTTGCTATAAGGCTCAATCACTGAGCCGTAAGGTGCAAATGCTTCTTTGGTTAAGGGTTGGGCGATGATTTTAGCTTTCATATGGTTACCTTTCTTACAGTCTCGTTGGCTACTTTATCCCTGATAGGAAGTGGCTTGATGAGCTGCTTATCATTATTCCTTGTTAATAATCGTTTGATTGTTAACGTCTAAAAGCTAGGACCAGTATTAGCCACTAGCAGGAAACGGCAATTGCCGTTAAATTGATTGTTGTCTGATTGCGTGATTTGATAAAAGCTTTGCAGACGATGACCATGTGCCCGAAGGCACATAGCAAGCGTAAATTTTGAAAATCAATAAAGAAATAACCGACCTTGAGTTACATCCAGTTGGTGGTGTTTTCTTGAGTGGCAGGATGGTTCTCATACCAGTGTTTGGCGATGGCATCGCGGCGGCAAACCCAAACGTCAGGCTTGCTGGTGATGTATTGTAAGAATTTCTTAAGCGCCGTAATACGGCCAGCTCGACCAATGATTCGGCAATGCAAACCGATGGTTAGCATTTTTGGCGTGTCAGCCCCTTCTTCATAAAGCGTATCAAAGCTGTCTTTTAAGTACTGATAGAAGGGCTCAGCGTTGGTGAAGCCAGGGCTTGATGAAAAACGCATGTCATTGGTTTCAAGCGTGTAAGGAATGACCAAATGAGGTTTTCTGACGATGCTGCTGCCATCTTCAACTTTGACATCAAGCCAGTAGGGAAGCTCATCCGCGTAAGAATCTGAATCGTAAACATAACCGCCTTGCTCAACCACAAGCTCGCGGGTGTTGGGGCTGTCACGACCCGTGTACCAACCTAAAGGTTGTTTGCCAAGCATACGTTCAAAGATTTCAGTGGCGCGGCGTACATGCTCACGTTCTACCTCACGGTACATATATTGATACGTGATCCAGCGTAAGCCATGGCTTGCGATTTCATGACCGTCTTCTAAAACGCGCTCAATGATGTGCGGCGTTTTTTCGGCAGCAGCAGCACAAGTAAAGGTGGTAATAGGCAACCCATACTCTTTAAAGAGGTCTAAAATACGCCAAACCCCAACGCGGCTACCGTATTCAAATGCCGATTCGATCGACTGGTGACGGTTGGTAAATTCAGGCGTTCCTAACACGTCAGACAAAAAGCGCTCAGATTGACCATCGCCGTGCAACACGCTGTTTTCTGCGCCTTCTTCAATATTAAGTACAAACTGAACGGCAATGCGAGCGCCGCCTGGCCAGTTTGCTTTTGGAGGGTTACCTGCATAGCCTTTAAGGTCGCGCGGATAAGCGTCTTGATCAAAATCACTGGTGATTTTTGGAGTGGTCATAAAAAATCCTTGCTGGTTGGTTGTAGGCTCAATGACCCTGCCAAAACAGTCCATGGCATAGGAATATTATTGTTGGCGAGCCTATTTGCGTAACTAAGCGTTTTGAATTAAACGCTTAAACAGGGGTCTTATTTAATCGATGACTGACCGTTCAAGCAAAACAGTCGGGTTAAGATAATTGAACTCTTGACAGTTTGCTGAAGACTAACTTTGAAATTATCATTAACTGCGGATTATTAGATATGGGGATGCCCGAGAATCGCGCTGTAAATAATGATTTAGTAATTACAATGATTAAATCTGTAATTTAAACCCCATTTACTGTATGACGAACTTACAATTTGGTCAAGTCAATTCTGCATTAAATTTGAAATTTACTGATAAAATTAATTTTAAATGGTGTTTAACGCCAGCGCTTATCAAAGATGGCTTAAAGTGAAGCGTTTTATATGAAATAAATAGCTGGCAACAAGCCAGCTATTCCATCAAAACGATTTTAAAGACATAAAGCGGTATTACAACCCTGAAGCGTAAGCAACCACTTGCTGACGTTCTTCATCGGTCATTTTGGTAATGTTACCAAGTGGCATATAGCTGCTTTGAACGGCAGTTACAATTTTCGCTTTATGTGATGCCATGTCGGCAGGAGTTTG
Source organism: Psychrobacter sp. GTC18467 (assembly GCF_055397455.1). NCBI lineage: Bacteria > Pseudomonadati > Pseudomonadota > Gammaproteobacteria > Moraxellales > Moraxellaceae > Psychrobacter > Psychrobacter sp. GTC18467. The sequence continues at coordinate 736,641 of NZ_AP038920.1, read as the reverse complement.
CAAGATGATTCCGGCAGGTGGCGCCGCAAATCCTGGTTGGGTTGGTTGCGCCGCGTGACAAACGGTGCAACGCTCATGAACGATTGCCATGGTGGCATCGTCGCCAGAAGCCGCCGCAGGAGTTGCCTCAGCAGTAGCGGCATCACCAGTAGCTGTTGCTTGAACAGGAGCTGCAGGCGCAGGTTCAATAGGAGCGGGACGCATTAAGAAAACTAATACTAAAGTTAAAATTGCAGGAACAATCAAGAACTGAGGCTTGAATTTTCCTAAGTGTTTTTGGTTAAAGAAGTGACGCGTGATAGCGGTAATGATACCAACGAATACCAATACCATCCAACCACTCAACCAGCTGCTGTTTGGTGAGTACATCATTGGATAGTGGTTGCTGATCATGGTGAAGATCAATGGCAAGGTGAAATAGTTGTTCATCAATGAACGGTTACGCGCCATCAATGCTAAGCTAGCAACCTTTTCATCAGGTTTTACACCGCGGCGAACGCAATCAACAAGCGCGCGCTGAGCTGGCATAATTCCGAAGAATACGTTACCTGCCATGATGGTACCAAGAATCGCCCCAACGTGGATGAATGACGCACGGTCACTGAACAGCTGGTAAGCGCCCCAAGTGGCGATAATCATTAAGATGAAAATTGTCGCACTAAACGCCATGGCATTTTTACCAATACGGCTACGAACGATAATTTCATAAATGGCATAGCTACCACCTAGGAACAATAAGCTGGTCGCGATTGCGCCAAGGTTGCTGCCAAAATCAACCTTATTGGGGTCGATAAGATAAGCAGTGGCGTTGGCATAGTAGACGATCGTCAACATACACATACCAGTCAACCACGTGGTATAAGCTTCCCACTTAAACCAATGCAATGTTTTTGGCATTTCTTCTGGTTCAAGCTTATATTTGGCAATTTCATAGAAACCACCACCGTGAACTGCCCAAAGATCACCTGAAATGCCTTTATCCGCCTTCCATTGGGGTGGCTTTTGAAGGCTCATGTCTAGCCAAACGAAGTAAAAAGATGCGCCAATCCAAGCGACACCAGAGATGACGTGAAACCAGCGAAAAAATAGGTTTAGCCAATCGAGAAAATATGCGCCCATGCAGCAATTGTCCTTTTGTGTTGCTAGGTTGTGGTAAGTGATAACGGCGGCGACACATCCTACCGCAATAAAAATTTTATCGTGGCAAAATGTGACAAGCGGTTTTGTTGCCGGCTTATTGTGACCCTGTCTTTTGATCGCTTATGATCCGTATAAGGGATCGAACACTGACAAGAATTTAATAAGCAATTTATTGAAGTTAAACAATGAATTAAGACAAAGATTAAATTACCAGAACTAGCGAGTTAAAATGTTCATAGGGTATAACAGGTTAACTTTTAAGAGAGGTTATGAATCTCATAATCGCCTCTCTTAAAAGCCTAAAGCTGAACGAAAAAGCAATTATGAGCCGCGGTAAGTACCGTAACCATGAGCGCTTAATAATAAAGGCACATGATAGTGAGTATCATCGCTCACCACAAAATCAATAATCACTTCTGGATAAAAAACCTTTAAGTCTTGTGAATCAAAATAAGACTTGGTGTCAAAAGTTAGCGTGTAGCGACCAGTGGCGATGTTTTGCTCACTGCTATCTACTGATGAGTCAAAAGCCCAATCAGTTGGGGTCACACGACCATCATCATTGGTAGTGCCACGAGCAAGCAGCGTGCTCTCGCCATTGTCATTAACACGGCGCAAAGTCACGGCGATATTTGCGGCAGGCTTTCCAAGATGAGTATCTAAGATATGAGAAGATAGGGTGGCTGACATAATGCTTCCTTGTGGTTAGTCATGAATGAAATAAAAATAACAGCGTCAATGATCGTTAATTACGCAAGGTCAAACATCTTTTTGATGCGCAGACTGGTAATTTTATTTTGCTCAGCAGCGGCATTGGCAAGCTCAGTTTCACGGCTGTTTGGTAAACGGGCAAGCAATAAATCAAGCATTTGCTGAGCACTTTTACCCGTAGCAAAGACAATGAAAATAAAGCCGAACTTATCTAAATAGTCTTGGTTACCTTTGGCAAGTGCCTCTAAAACGCTGTCATCCGCTTCGCTTGCCCCTGATTGTTCATGGGCGGCGCTAGCTTGGGTGTTGCGGTATTTTTCTTTTAAAGAATCCACATTGCCAATCTGTGGGTGACCTTCAAAGGCTTCCATAAGGTTGGCTTCAGATTTAGCCGCCTCATTCCAAGACGCGTCACTGGCGCTGAGCATCGCATCAACATCTGCAAAAGGCTTTTTTGCCGCCAGTGACTTTGCCCAAGCTTCGCTCGTGCAGCAGGTCAATAGCTTGGCGGTAGCCTCAGAATCAGACAAAGAGTTAAATTGCTCCAGAGTAAAGCTCATAGCGACATCCTTTTCTGTCAATAAATGCTTAAAATCAAGCTAAAATCATCTTTCAACCTTTTGTTGATAAAATGATATGAATCCCAATTAAATTGGTTTATATTGGCTATTCTGCTAAAACCTGACCATTTGGTCAACTATTTTATAAAAAATATTTTTATTTGTCTCGCTTTATTCTAAAATTGTTTCAATATTTCAGGCTTTTTTAAAATATGGCTGTCATTTCTCATCAACTATAACAGATTGTTATGATTCAAAAAAATCTCAAAAGCGTTTCTCAAGCCGCACCGCGTAGCCAGCAAGACATCCGCGCTCAAAATCAAGCATTAATTTTAAGCGCCGCTGAAGAGGAATTTGTGCTGCAAAGCTATCGCGGGGCAACCATGCAGGGTATTGCCGATCGAGCCGGACTGCCAAAAGCCAATATTCACTATTACTTTAAAAATAAAAAAAATCTCTATAAAGCGGTTCTGCGCTCCATTATTGAGGAGTGGAATGACGGCTTAGTCACGATGACGGAAGATAGCGATCCTAAAAAAGTCATCGAAAAATTTGTGCGAACTAAATTAAAGCAAGCCTTTGCCCACCCTAACCGACATAAGCTTTTTGCCGTTGAGGTCATCGGCGGCGCGCCGCATCTTCATGATTTTATGTCGTCAACCATGAAAGATTGGGCGCTTGATAAAACTCAGGTGATGAAATCTTGGTATCAACAAGGCAAAATCGGTATCGACGACCCGCTACAGCTGCTTATTTTGATTTGGGCAACCACTCAGCGCTATGCTGAGTTTGAGACCGAAGTGGTGGGGCTGCTTGGCAAACACGCTTATGATGCTGAAGATGAAGCGCGAGCTGCTGACTTCTTAGTGCCTTTTATTTTAAAAGGTTGTGGTCTTGAATGACTCGATTTGATCTTTTCAAGATTATGGCGCATTTTTGCTTAAAGTATAGCTAAATTGATAAACGCCAAAGTCAGCCCCCAACTTTGCTAATTTGCAAAGCTGGGGGCTTATTTTATGAAGGCTTAAAAATAATAAGCCAACTATAAATGCAATGATAAAGATAATCGTTATCATAAATTCTTATTTTTTTAAATAAATATTTTGTTTCAATATTGCTAAAAACTTATCAGATGGTTATGATAGCGCCGAATCTAAAACGTAAACTATTATTGTTTATACTTGCAATTGCAACTTTGTTTAAAGTAAGGGCGTTGAAACCTTAAGAGTTTTACCAACGCTAACTGCTAGAAAAAGTCAGGATTGAGACACTATGAGTAAGATTTCAGGTCAGTTAACCGTATTATCGATGGGCGTGGCAGCGGTGCTTTGGTCGCAAGTGGCAGCTGCTGATGAGTTGATGCAAACCTCACTACAAAAAGTGGTGGTCACCGCCAATAAGTCAGTTCGTAAAGATGCCCAAGAAGATAGCATTTATGTTGATGACTATGTTCCTGCCCAGCAAGCAAGTCATTTAAGTGATTTTCTAGACACCGTTCCTGGGGTGACAGTTGGCGGTACCTCAACCGTGAACCAACGTATTCGTATCCGTGGTCTTGATGATACCAATTTAAAAGTTACCATTGATGGCGCTCGTCAAGAAGGCAAGCTGTTTTATCATATGGGTGACATCACGATTGATCCTGACTTACTCAAAGAAGCTGAAGTGTCAGTGGGAAATAACTCAGTCACCCTTGGTAATGACGCCATTGGCGGTGCGGTTGCGTTTAAAACCGTCGATGCGGCTGATTTGTTAAAGCCGAATCAAAAGGTTGGGGCAAAGCTTCACGCCGGTTACGCGAGCAACAATGATGAGTGGTTAACCGCCGCCACCGTCTTTGCCGCGCCTACTGAAAATACCGACTTGCTTGCTTACTATGGTCGCCGTGATAGCAACTCAGGCGAAGATGGCGATGGTCGTGAGTTGTTCGAAGACAGTAAAGGCGAAAATATCTTATTAAAAGCGGGCGCCTCAATTGCGAACGATCATCGCATCGGCGCAAGCTTTAGCCGAACCGAAAAAACAGGAATTTTCCCATTCCGTCCTGATTTTCCAAGCCGTCCTGAAGCACCCATCCCGCAAGAGGTTCGCCGCGATACGGTTGCAGTCGATTATAACTTTAACCCCACCAACCCATGGTTTGATGTCACTGCCAATATTTATGACACCAAAACCCGCATTTTACGTGACTCCGATTTTGAGAAAAATCCAGGTTATGAGTTTGATGCCCAAGTAAAAACCACCGGCGGCAAAATTCAAAACGTGAGCAGCATTGAGGGCAGCGTTGGCAATCATCGCCTGATCAGCGGGATTGAGCATTATAAAAAACAATCAGAAATGTCCCGTGATTTTGTGAAAAGCGGCGACGACCAAGCAAGAAATACCTCAATTTATTTAGAAGACCAATGGCGCAATGGCAAGCTAAGCTTAACTCCGGGTGTTCGCTTTGATCGCTATGAATCGCCAAAGTTCATCGCTGATGGCAAAACTTATAACAACGTGGTCGGCGCGCTTGCCGGAAGCTACGAGATTGCCCCAAGAACCCAAGTATTTGCAAGCTACACGCAATTATTTAATGGTCCTGATCTCAGCCAAGCCATTTTTAACTCAAATGGCGATAACATGTTCGTTAACAAAGATCTGAAGGCTGAAGAAGGCTCAAATACCGAAGTTGGTGTTATCAGCACCCTTCGCGATTTGACCGTGGCGAATGATGCGCTGCAACTAAGCGGCAAATACTTTGAAACCAACATTGAAAACTTTATCGAGTTCGTTCGAGCCGGTGGTAGCCGAGTCGGATTGGATTGTGCGACTGGGGCGTTAGGCGGCACTTGTCAAGGCGCTGTGAACAGCAATGAAGACTATAAAATCAAAGGCGTAGAGCTTGCTGCGGATTACAAAATGAACAATTTTGGCATGGGACTTAGCTACACCCGCGCTCGCAGCAAAGGCGACAAAACCGGCAATACCATTCCTTCGGTAACCGGCAGCAGCGCGGACTCAGGTGATCGTTATATGGTGGATTTAACCTATGATCCAACTGAGGAAGTCGGCTTAGGTTGGCGCAGTACTTATGTTGCCTCAATCACCGACAACAAACAAATTACCAAACCAAGCTACGATGTTCATGATGTTTATATGAGCTACTTACCGCGTCAGTTGGAGAATTTAAAAGCCACGCTTGGGGTTTATAACCTCTTTGACGAAACTTATGCCAGCCACTCATCGCGCTTAAATCCAGCAGATGATGTTGCTACAGATTTTGAGTTAGGTCGCAATATTAAAGCTTCTTTGACTTATCAATTCTAAAATTCTAAAAGCAATTAAAAAAGCCAGCTTAAGCGTTAAGCTGGCTTTTTTATGACCTCCTGCCTTGAATTAACCCAGAGTTATAAAAATATTTTGTAGCAAACATTGTCAATTTCTTCAAAAATCATTATGATGGCGCAGCCTTTAAATGCTAATCGTTATCATTATCATTTAAAATTTGCAACCATCAAAGGGGAAAAGTTAGTCGTGTTCTACTGACCTTTGATCAAAAAACCTCTTTTTCAACCTTTTTTAAAAGAATAAAGCTGATGAGCATCAACCTTCGCCAATACTGCCTTTGGATTCACCGCTATACAGGGCTTTTTATGGCTGCCTTTTTGATTATGGCAGGACTTACTGGCAGCTTGCTTGCCTTCCATAAAGAAATCGATGACGCCATTAATCATCGTCTGACAAGTGTTAGGGTAGAAGAATCAACGCTATTACCTATCGCCTCGCTTCACGATAACGTGGTGCAAAACTATCCCCAATATAGCTTTTCAAGCTTGCCGATTGCGATAGAAGCTGATAAGTCCGTGGTATTTTTTGTCGATAGATCCCGTGACAAAAGCCAAGCCAAGCCTTTATTTCAAGAGGTTCATGTCAACCCTTATTCAGGCGAGATCATCGGAACTCGCGATAAAGACGCTTGGCAATGGCAAAATGTGATGTGGAAGGTGTTTTGGCTGCATCGCGAGCTGCTGCTTGGCGATATTGGTAAGCTGGTTTTGGGAATTGTGGTGCTGGTTTGGACGCTTAATTGTTTTATTGGCTTTTATTTGACCTTACCCAGACCGACCAAAAAAAGTCGAAACTCTGCAAAAAAACGCGCTTCCGTTTTAAAGCGCTGGCTTCCGGCTTGGAGAATCCGTACCAAAACCAATACCTTTAAGCTCAATTATGACCTGCATCAAGCGTTTGGACTTTGGCTTTGGTTGATATTCTTTGTGATTGCGTGGTCGAGTGTGGGATTTAACCTCAAGCAAGTTTATCAACCCGTAATGAAAGCGACGATTGGACTTGAGGCAAAAGGAAAGGATAAAGATAAAAAGGCGGATAAGGCAAAAAATCTTGCGCAAAAGCAAAGTGAGGACGAGCAAGCCCTATCAAAAGCGATGCCAAATGACGCTAAAAATTTTGCCGTCACCAAAGCCAATAGCATCGATTATCTGAGCCAACAAGCGACAATCGCTTCAAAAAATTACGGCGCCGTTTTCCAAAAGCCATTAGGAATCCGCTGGGACAGTGAAGAGCAAGTTTGGCAACTGCGCTTTAAAACCGATAAAGATGCCGGTCAAAAAGGCGGCGCCTCAAGCATTTCAGTCGATGCCAAATCCGGCGCGGTGGTTCGAACCCATTTTGGTGATGAAAGTACGGCTGCCCAAAAGACAGACCAATGGCTCAGCGCCCTGCATATGGGTCATATTGGTGATGGGGTCGGGCATTTACTTTATCAGATATTTTTAGCCATAACCGGTGTGGCTTTGGCAATTGCTTCAGTTACGGGCGTTTATTTATGGCTTAAAGGTCGAAAGTCGCGAAAACTTGCGAAGAAAAAAGCGCCCATTACGCCACCGTATCCACAATCACCGGTCGCCCTGCGTGCTGCAAAACGGTAACGTCAACATCATAAAGCGCCTTGATGGTCTCACCGGTGATGACCTCGCTTGGCGCACCGACCGTGACAATTTCGCCATTTTTCATTGCCACAACAGTGTCGGCAAATTGGGCTGCTTGGTTAATGTCATGAAGCACAATGACCACCGTTTTTTGCTGATTTTGGCTCAATTCACGAAGCCTGCGCATCAATTTGCCCGTGTGATACATATCAAGGTTGTTGAGCGGCTCATCAAGCAAAATATAAGGTGTGTCTTGGCAAACAATCATTGCAATCAGCACCCGCTGCCGTTGACCGCCTGACAATGACGACAAAAAGCGCTGGGCGAGCGGCTCAAGTTCAAAGCGCTCAATCATCTCAGCGACTTTTTGAAAATCGGTAGCGCAAGGTTTGCCTTGATGATACGGATAGCGCCCAAACATCAAGAGCTCATGAACGCGAAGACGACCTTGAACGTGGTTTTCTTGGCTGAGCATCGCCACGGTTTTGGCAAGCGTTTTGGCATCGCAACTGCTGATGTCATGATTGCCAAAGCGAACGCTGCCAGATTGCAACGGCTGAAGTCGTGACATCAGGGAAAACAAGGTTGATTTGCCCGCGCCGTTAGGACCAATTAAGGCAATCACTTGTGATGCAGGCAAGTTTACATTGATGTCATGCAGGATTTGATGTTGACCAATTTGGTACGAGATTTGTGAAAGCTCAATCATAACGGTACTTTTGACAAATTAAATAAATGGAGGGCGATTAACGGCGGCGCTGCATCATAAAAATCAGCGCCAAAAAGACCAAACCGCCGGCAAGCTCAATCACCACGGATAAGACCCCTGCCATGCCAAGCAACTGCTCAAAGACTGCTTGACCTAAAACCAAGCAAACCATGGCAATTAGGCTCACCAAAATCAGCCGCTCGCCGTGATACATTTGCCGCGCTAGGCGATTGGTAAGCGCACAAACCAGCAGCCCAAAAAAAGTGACAGGACCGACAAGCGCCGTTGCCGTTGCCACTAAAATGGCAATGATGGCAAGCAGCCCAAAGGCTAAGCGTTGATAGTTGATTCCTAAATTGATGGCTTGTGGTTTGCCAAGCATCAGCACGTCACATTGAAAGCGCAGCCGCCAAATGATGATCGCTGTGATAACGCAAACTGCCGTCGTGATTCCTAACAGCTGAGCATTGACCGTATTAAACTGCGCATAACTGACCGCTTGCACCACCACAAAGTCATCAGGGTTAATCAAGCGAGCAATCAGCGCGGACAGACTGCGAAACAAAACGCCAAAAATCACCCCAACCAAAATCAGCCGTGTTAAGTCTTGATTGGCTTTGGAGAATAATAAATAAAACAATAGCAGCGACGCGCCAAACATCAGCACCACTTCAAATAAAAACTTGCCAACAGGAGGAACATTGGCGAAGCTGATTGCCCCCAAAAAAAACACCATGAGGCTTTGCAGCAGCACATAAAGCGAGTCAAAGCCTAACAGCGACGGCGTTAAAATTGGGTTTTGGGTGAGGGTCTGAAACAGCAAGGTTGAAACGCCAATCGCGTAACCCACCACGATAAGCGACAACAGTTTTTTACCGCGAAGGGGCAGGGCAAAGTCCCAGTAACCGTGAACGTTAAGGGTTAAAAACAATACCGCAGAAATGATCAGCATCAGCGCTAAAATCGCAATCGGATGCGCAGCTAGTTTAAGCAGCCTTGCTGACCAATGATGGTCGTTATTTAACGGGTTAAGCGCCGCGGCTTCAGGTTGAGGCGACTTCATAAGCAAATCTTATTACTGATAAAAAAATTGGCACCGCGAGCGATTTAGCGGCAGTTTAGCGATTTATTAGCGATTTGGCGCTCGCAGCAGCAGCCATAAAAACACCACCGTTCCGACGACGCCAAACACCGTTGCCACCGGAATCTCAAACGGATAACGAATGGCGCGACCGATGATGTCACAAAGCAGCACCGCCGATGCTCCCAAAAGCGCCACTGCCGGCAAGCTGCGTTTGAGTTTATCGCCCATCATACGGCTGACGATGTTCGGAACCACCAAACCGATAAACGGAATCATTCCCACCGTCACCACGACCACCGCGCTCATCATTGCCACCATACCCACGCCAAGCCAAGTGACCTGCCGGCGGCTGATGCCAAGATTGAGCGCAATATTATCACCCAGACCGACAATGGTGAGTTTATCCGCCAATATATAAGCAATCACGCAAAGAATTCCGGTGAACCAAAGCAGCTCATAGCGACCAGCAAGCACCCCTGAAAAGTCGCCAAATTGCCAAACGCTCAGCATTTGCAGCGTTTCTGTTTGATAAGCAATAAAGGTGGTGATGGCATCGATAATGCCGCCAAACACAATACCAATGAGCGGAATCATCAAAAAATCGGTTGGCGGAATGCGGTGGATAATGACCATAAACAGCATCATCCCAATCACTGCGGTGACGGTTGCGACCCCCATTTTAATAATCAGCGCACTTGCCGGAAACCATAAACTGACAATCAGCAGCCCAAGCGCGGCGCTTTGAGTGGCGCCAACCATCGATGGCTCAACAAAGCGGTTTTTAAGCACCACTTGGATAATCATTCCTGAGACCGCCATGGCAACGCCCGTTAAAATGATGGCAAGCGTTCTTGGTAGTCGGCTAATCAGCAAAAGCGCCGTATCAGAATTTGCGCTTTGATGAGCGATACTTTGCCAAATCCCCGACCATGAAAAATCAGCCACCCCAAGGGAGAGGCTGATTAAAATGAGCGCCGCCATGATAAAAAAGCTTGCGCTATTTAATACCCAAGGTGCAATCTTGCTTGGCGTTTTATAAGCAAGCTTCACCTGACTTAAGGACGCCACAGTCGGTGACGCTTTAGGATCTGTATCAGGCAAAATATCTTTGGTGCTGCTGCGATAAAACGAAGTCATAGGCAAAGTGGCAAAAGCGGTGTTAAGTTAAATCAAACGCTTACGAAGCGCTTGGCGATTTGGCGCTGCTAAACGCTTTTTTGATGTTGGTCAAGTCTTGCATCCACTGGTTATAACCGCCAAACGCAAGGTAAGAATCTGGGCTTAAATAGACCACCTGCTGATTTTTCCAAGCCGGAGTTTGCGCCACCAAGGGATTGTCAAGAACTGCTTTTGCCCCCGCGCCATCTTCACCAATTGCGGCGCTGCGGTCGAGAACAAACAGCCAATCAGGATTGGTTTTTTGGATATATTCAAAAGAAATCGGCTGACCATGCGGTCCTGAATGAATACTGCTGTCAGCGGCAGGAATATCAAGAACGGTATGGATAAAGCCAAAGCGTGAGTCAGGACCATAAGCGGACAATTTGTTGCCATTGACCATCACCACAAGACCGCGACCTTTATCTTTGGTAACGGCTTTGGTTTCACTGATCGCCGTATCAATATTTTGCTGAAGCTTTAACGCCTCATCACTTTTACCAAATAGCGCGCCTAAATCATGAAGGCGCTTTTTACTGGATTCATAGATATTGGTAGTATCAATGCTCATATCAAGCGTGGGCGCAATGGCAGCCAGCTCATCATATTTTTCTGCCATTCGTGAGCCAATCAAAATGGCTTGGGGCTGCATGGCATTAAGCGCCTCTAAATCTGGCTCAAATAACGTTCCAACCTCTTTAGGATCGGGCTGATTTTTCGACACTAAATTGTCTAATTTTAAATTTGCAGGCTTGCCATCAACCGCCACATCAAGCGCCGCTAAGTCTTGCAGCAAGGTCATGTCATAAACCACAACCGGTGCCGGATTGATGGGTAAGCTGACCACACCTTTGACTGTATCCACATCAATTTTGGCGGTAGAAACGTTATCATTATCTGCCACGTTTGATGCCGCATCTGCCGATTCATTTTTCTTTTGTGACTCCGATGGCGCCGAGTTATCCCCTGAAGCGGAGTCCGGCTTTGAACAGCCTGACACTCCTGCTGCTGCCAATATTGAGGCGAGCATGACAGACATCACAGATTTATTAAATAAAGAGGCGGGAAGGGATCGGGGCGTGGTAGTCATCATAAAAAACTCGTTTAATCAGTAACTTTGAACAATAGCAATCGAATTTCTAGCTGTGGTGACGGCTAAGAAAAATTATCGCCATTGCTACAAATGAAAAGTCATCATACGGTAATTGCATAGTTTTTTCAATGCTAATGATAACGATTGTTATTAATAGTATTATCTGAAATTTAATTCCAGTTAAAATAATTATTGATAATAATTATCGTTTGTAATATCATTGGGCTACTTTATTTTAGACTTCAGTAAAGGTAATGTTGATTTGAAACAATTTGGCGCGCCCTCTCGAAAAGTAAAGCTCATTGCAGCAGCAGGCGTGATTGGCTTACATGCCCTGACCGCTGTAGCGCTGGCGACGGTAAAAACGCCAAAGCCGATCGAAAAACTGGCAGAGACCCCACCGATTGAGATTCAGCTGATTGAGTTGCCACCGCCGCAAGAAAAGCCGGTGGTAAAAAAAGAGCAAAAATTAACCAAACCTGTTAAGCCTGAACCTAAAAAACCTGAACCCAAACCAGAAGTGGCTAAAGTCGCACCACCGCCAAAAGCTGACCCTGTGGTCGAAGAGGTCGTTGAAGAGGTTGTCTCAGAGCCAATTCCTGAGCCAAAACCTGAACCTATCATTGAAGAAAAGCCAACGCCGCTTCCTGAGCCAACCCCTGAACCGCTTCCTGAACCTGAACCGGTGATTAAAGAGAAAATAGAAGCCGTTGACGAGCCAAAAATTCATGAGCAAGACTGGTTTATTAAGCAGCAGCGACTTGAAGAAGAGCAGCGCAAGCGTACTCAAGAACTGGCAAGACAAGCGGCGGAAGCTGCGCAGCAAGAAAGACAGCAACAAGAAGAAGCTTTAAGAAAAGAAGCCTTGCAGCAAGAACAATTGCGCCAAGAGGAGCTGCAACGTGAAGCTCAGCGCAAGCAGCAAGAAGAAGCAAAACGGGTGGCTGAAAAGGCTGCTGCTGACAAAGCCCAAGCTGAGGCTGACGCCAAAGCGCGCGCCGAAGCTGATGCCCGAGCAAAAGCTGAAGCCGATGCCAAGGCTCGCGCCGATGCAGAAGCCAAAGCCCGTGCTGACGCCGAAGCCCAAGCCAAAAAAGCGGCTGAAGAAGCAAGCAACACCCCAGTTAACTTTACGGCGAGTAATGCCAACTGGGCATCGATGCCACGATTTAGCTTCCCAGACCGCGCTGCTCGTGGCGCGCAATCGGGTGATACCTTTGAAGTGGTGTTGCTGCTTCGGGTGAATAAACAAGGTCGCATTGAAAGCGTTCAATTGGCAAGGTCTTCTGGAAATGCCATTTTAGACCGTGAGGCTCAGCGCCAAGTTAAATCAGGACGCTTTAATCCATTTAAAAAAGATGGTGTTCCGGTTGTAGGTAACGTGACCCTACCCATCAGCTATCAAGTGCCCTAAGTTTTTATTTGATAAAGACAGTGATTAACAAGCAACTAAGATATTTGGCAAAAAACTGCCAATTGATACCGTAATAACGCCGCAAATTAGTACCGAATTGATGCCGTTTGCGGCAAACAACAGGAGTCTGACATGGACTTTGCAAGTTACTGGCAATATAGCGACTTGGTGACCAAAAGCTTATTTTTCATTTTGCTGTTGCTCTCCATCTTGTCGTGGGTGACCGGAATTATCCGCGTTTATCAAAGCCATAAGCTATCAACGGTGGTGGCTGATGATTTAAGTCAAGCTATTCAAAATCAAGCGAACCTTGACCAAAGCGATTTAACCGCGCGCCGCGTTGCCACAGAGCAGGCACTGCTTCAGCAAATCGGTCGCTATCGCTACAACAGCGAGCGCGGCTTGCCAATCCTTGGAACGACTGCCGCAATTGCGCCATTTATTGGGCTTTTTGGCACAGTTTGGGGTATTTTTCACGCCCTTCACAACATCGGCATGAGCGGTCAAGCAGGACTAGGTCAAGTGGCAGGTCCTGTAGGTGAGGCGCTCATTATGACTGGATTTGGTATTGCCGTAGCTATTCCTGCCGTGGTGTTTTATAACCTTTGCGTTCGCATTAATCGCAAAGTGATGTTTTTTGCCAATGACCGTGCTCATGAATTGCTTGCCGGAACGGTTCAGGTCAGCCCAAAGCCTACCACCCAAAGAACAGCGCTACAACAACCTGCTAAAGCGGCTAACATGGCGGCAGCGACCAATTACCAAAATTCGGTATCGCAGTCCTCATAACTTTTAACATTATCCGCAAAAGAGACGATTATGGCTTTTCAACTAGGTGACGACGACGCTCATGGCATGAACGAGATGAACCTCATCCCGCTCATCGATATTATGCTTGTTCTGATGATTATCTTTTTGCTGACGGCAACGGTATTAAACCCAACCGTACCGCTAACGCTGCCAAAAACCAGCGCCTCAATGAACGAGCAGCCACCAGAGGTCATTCAAATCAGCGTGGATAAAGACGCCGGAATCTTTTGGGACAGTGACCCCATCAGTGTTGAAGAGTTAGAAAGCCGCCTTGCTGCTGAAAGTGCGAAAGGCACTGACCCCTCAATTCAGCTTCGTGCCGATAAAGACAGCAAATACGACACCGTTGCCCAAGTTCTCGCCACGGCAAGCCAAGCAGGACTGAGTAAAATTGCCTTTGTGAATGAATAAAGAAAAATTCACAATTATAGCAACCCGCAAGCGATACCAATGAGAGCCGCCAGCAGCGCTATAAGTCAAATAATAATAACAATAACTAAAATAATGGTCGAAAAAGACCGCCGCCCTCCCACCTCGCAAGGTTACCCTTGTGAGGTTTTCTTTGTTGGTAAGTTTTTACCTATTTACCAATAATAACCAAATGGGCGATAGCCAAACGGTCTGAAACCATAAGGATAAGGCGAATATAAAGAGTCAAAATCGCGTTGGCGCAAATAGTAATAGCGCCCTTGCGAATAAGCTTCCTCAAGCTTTTCGATGCCCTCAAGCGGACAAACCGGCTGCCAGTCAAAGCCCTCACGACCTCGTTTGTAAGCATTTAACTCTGTACAATACCCTTTTAAGCCTTGTTTGCGACCGGTTTCCCAAGCGATTCGGTTAGGAGCTGACCCCATAACGCTTGCGCATTGGCTAACATAGCGCCCAAAATAATCGCCCGAGCGACCACGCAAACCGTCTTGATAGCCAATGTCTTGCCAGTTGCTGGTTTGGCACTGCTGCGGCGTGAGGTTTTGGGTGGTGGCGCAGCCAGAAAGCAGCAACAGGCTTGCGCTTGCGGCGATTATCGAGGTTTTAGTCGTTAACGATTTTCTTAAAAAATAAGATAAGGCGGATTGCCAAGATAACTTGTTCATAATAATCCTGCGCTAATCGATGGTTTTGGTTTATCATAGCAGCCTTTTTGGCGCAAAATGATTGCCTTCTTGTTATTTTCAGCAGTAAAAATATTGACAAGCTATTGATAGTAAAGCGTTATCAGTATAACAATTTTGCACCTTGATTTTTGGCTACAAAATCGCGATATCGAGGCAAACAGAAAATAACTAAGCTTTTATAATTGGCTAAATAACAAATGAGCAAGAGGCGGAGCACAAACGATGGGGATTTGGATTGCAATTGCTGTGGCATTGTTCGTGCTTGGCAGTATACTCGCCTTAAAGCCAAGCGGCATTGACCAGCGCTTAGATGCGCTGCGCATGACGGCAAGACGCCTTGACTTAAACCCAAAGCTGATTGCTTGCCCTGATTGGGTTCGCGGTCGTGATGAGGCGCTTGGTCACGGTATGATGGGGCAATATGGCTTGGTTCTTGACAACATTCAGCTGCCAAGCCTTCGCTATCAAGTGATTGATGGTCATTTTCGCGTTTTAGACAGCGATGATAAGCATCAAAAAACCGCCTTTTTATTAGACAATACGCCTTTGGAATTGCCGCCAACCATCGCGCCGTTTGCCAAAGCGCTTTATATCAAAGCCAACAGCATCGTGATATTTTGGGAAGATGTCAATTATGTTCGCCCAAACACCAACCCGAATTATCAAAAGGCGCAAATTGAGCCGGATTTATTGGCGCTAAAATCAAGGCTTGTGGCATTGGCAACTCAATTGCAGCAATCGCTTAAATAGCTTCTAGCTCTCATGATTTCAGCCTTTGCGCAAAAAACTTTCGCACCGGCAGCGCTTTTACGGTTGACATGGCAACTCTTAGCAGTGTACCGTCATCATAACTTAATTCGCAGCAATTAAAACGTCACTCAACAGGCAATTGCTGCTTTAAACCGCATTTTTATTAATTTTACGATTGGACAGCCGCGCCTTTACAACGACAACTATATTGGCGATGCGGTCATCCTTCATTGATAGTATGGTGTCGTCAAATATGGCAAAAACCCCAAGCAAAGCTAGCAAAAAAAATGACAACGAAAGCAGCGGCAAGTCGCTCGTTATCGTCGAATCGCCCGCCAAAGCCAAAACGATTAACAAGTATTTGGGCAATGATTTTATCGTGCGCTCAAGTATCGGTCATGTCCGTGATTTGCCGGTAAGCGGCAGCGGCAAAACCACTAAAAAAACGGCAAAAGATGACACCTTAACCAAAGAAGAAAAGGCGCAGCAAGCGCTCGTTCGGCGGATGGGCGTTGACCCTGAGCACGGCTGGAGGGCAGTTTATGAAGTGCTGCCCAACAAAACCAAAGTTATTAAAGAGTTAAAAGCGCTTGCCAAAGATGCCGATAAAATTTATCTGGCAACCGATATGGATAGAGAAGGCGAGGCGATTGCTTGGCATTTAAAAGAGGTCATCGGCGGTGATGACAGCAAATATCAGCGCGTGGTATTTAACGAAATTACCAAATCAGCCATTCAAAGCGCCTTTGAGCAGCCCTCAAAGCTGGACATCGACCGCGTCAACGCTCAGCAAGCGCGCCGCTTTTTAGACCGTGTGGTTGGCTTTATGGTATCGCCGCTGCTTTGGCAAAAGGTGGCTCGCGGCTTGTCGGCAGGTCGCGTTCAGTCGGTTGCCATGCGCTTGGTGGTTGAGCGCGAGCATGAAATCCGCGCTTTTATTCCTGAGGAATACTGGCAAATTCATGCGGACACTCATGTTGCTACTGCCAAAAAAAGCGCCAGTGCTGAGCCGGAAAATATCCGCTTAGAAGCGGTCAAACAAAACGGCAAACCCTTAAAGCTTGGCAATAAAGATCAAACCGACAGTATTCTTGATATTTTAAAATCGGCGGATTTTATCGTCAAAGAGCGCGAAGAAAAACCGACGCAGTCCAAGCCAAGCGCGCCCTTTATCACCTCAACGTTGCAGCAAGCGGCGAGCACACGACTTGGCTTTTCAGTGAAAAAGACCATGATTTTGGCTCAGCGTCTTTATGAAGCCGGTCATATCACTTATATGCGAACCGACTCGACGTTTTTATCGAACGACGCTCAAACGGCTGCTCGCGGGTTTATTGAGGACAATTTTGGCAAAAAATATGTTCCGGCGAAACCCAACGTTTATGGCAATAAGCAAAACGCGCAAGAGGCTCACGAAGCCATCCGCCCCTCTAACGTTAATTTGAAATCAACGCAGCTAAAAGGCGTTGAGCGCGATGCCATTCGCCTTTATGAGCTGATTTGGCGGCAGTTTGTGGCATGTCAGATGATGCCAGCCAAATACTTATCGGTCAATTTACTGGTCACTGCCGGAAATGTTGAATTAAAAGCTCGCGGTCGCACCATGACCTTTGATGGCTTTACCAAAGTCATGCCGCCTGCCAAAACGGACGACACCTTACTTCCCGATGTCAAAGCAGGCGATAAGCTAACCCTTGATAAGCTTGACCCAAGTCAGCATTTCACCAAGCCGCCACCGCGCTACACCGAGGCAAGCCTTGTCAAAGAGCTTGAGAAAAAAGGCATCGGTCGCCCCTCAACTTACGCCTCA
Organism: Psychrobacter sp. GTC18467; assembly: GCF_055397455.1. Lineage (NCBI taxonomy): Bacteria > Pseudomonadati > Pseudomonadota > Gammaproteobacteria > Moraxellales > Moraxellaceae > Psychrobacter > Psychrobacter sp. GTC18467. The sequence goes on along the minus strand of NZ_AP038920.1, from coordinate 719,359 downwards.
ATCATCTCGACCATTCAAGACCGTGGTTATGTCAAGCTTGAAAATAAGCGCCTGTTTGCCGAAAAAATGGGTGATATTGTCACCGACCGTTTGACCGCAAGCTTTCCAGACTTGATGGATTATACCTTTACCGCAGCGTTAGAAGACAAGCTTGACCATGTTGCCGAAGGCGAGCAGGACTGGAAAAATGTCCTTGATAACTTTTATGGCGACTTTAAAACCAAGCTTGAGCATGCCAAAGACCAAGACGGCATGCGACCTAATGACCCAACGGACGTTCCTGACATTCATTGCGATTTGTGTAGTCGACCCATGCAGCTTCGCACCGGCTCAACCGGCGTATTTTTAGGCTGCACCGGCTATAACTTGCCGCCAAAAGAGCGCTGCAAAGGCACTAAAAACCTAATGCCCGTTGAAGCGTTTGCCAATCTTGATGATTCAGAAAGCGATGAGATTGCCGAAGTCAAAGACTTGATGGAAAAAAAGCGCTGCCCAAAATGCGCCACCGCCATGGACGGCTACATCGTTGATGGCGGTCTAAAGCTGCATGTTTGTGGCAACAATCCGGATTGTGACGGTTATATTTTAGAAGAAGGCAAATTTGAAGTTCCAGGGTCGGATGCGCCCACCATCGATTGCGACAAATGCGATGGTCAAATGGAGCTTAAAACCGGTCGCTTTGGTCCTTATTTTGCGTGTCAAAAATGCGACAACACCCGAAAAGTGCTCAAAACCGGCGAGCCTGCGCCGCCGCGAATGGCGCCTATCGACATGCCGGACTTAAAATCAACCAAGCATGATGACCACTTTATTTTGCGTGAAGGGGCAGCAGGGATGTTTTTGGCGGCGTCAAAATTCCCCAAAGTTCGCGAAACGCGAGCGCCAAAGCTGAGCGAATTGCGACCTATCCAAGATAAATTGGAAGATAAGTTTCAATATTTATTTGACGCGCCCGATGAAGACCCCGAGGGTAACCCAACCATTTTACGTTGGTCCCGAAAAAACAAAGAACAGTACGTCGGTTCAGAAAAAAATGGCAAAGCCACGCGTTGGGGCGTTTACTGGCGCAATGGTAAATGGATTGAAGAATAGGTCGTCTTAAGTCTTTAACTTGGATTTGTCTATAAAAAACCTCTTAACTTTAAAATGTTAAGAGGTTTTTTTTATGAATAGCTAAGCTGATTTAGCGAAAATTCTTAGTTCATTTCAATAATGCCGCAAGCAATTCGCTCACCTGACGCGCCTGCGGGTTGGCTCATATAGTCATCAGCGCCGCTATGAACGATAAAGGCGCGGCGGTTGACGCTATATTTTCCGGCTTCTGCGGCTGAGATTTTTTTATTCACAAAGTTAAGTGTTGCCACGCCGTCAGCATTGGCGGTGATGTTTGGTAGGTCGCCGGCATGACCCATCATATCATTTGGGTTTGAGTGCTTATAATTGTCAGGATTAAAGTGACCGCCCGCAGCTTTTCCCATATTCGCGCAGCTTCCGGTTTCGTGGATGTGGATAGCAACCGTTTGACCGGGGTTTAAATTCATCAATTTACCATAGACCTGAACGCCATCTTTAACGGGTCGCAAAAACATCTGACCCACTTCCATTTGTTTGGCATCGGTCGTTTTCAACGTGGATTTTAAGGTAGGTTGGCTTAATGGGTTGCCCGTATGCAGCTGACCTTCAGTGCTTTGACAGGCACTTAGTGCAAGCGCGGCGCTGCAAAATACGGCACCAGTTAGCAGGGTTTTTTTATTAAGGTTACTCATTATTATCTCCGTAAAGGCTAATTCTTATTGGTTTTTTAAAGTTATTGATAGGGTTAACTTTGGCTAAGGTTATGCTTTTTTAGTATAGCGAGGCTCAGTTCTAAATAAATGAAGATAAGCGCAACAATCAGTTAATAAATGTAAGCTTTGTGAAAGATTCATAGTGCCGCATACGTTCATTTAACGGCTACGAAAACTATCGCCATGACTGACTAAAAACTTCACAACAAATCGTTTCTTAATACCTGCCAAATTTAGTTATGATGAGTTAGCTAAAAATTTTTCCATAAACGATGTGATAAGAATAAGGAAGCTCTGATGAAAGTTAATAAAATCCTAAGTTTGGCGATTGTTCCGGCAATGTTATTTGGCGTCACGGTAAGTGCCAACGCCGCTCAAGATAGCAACCGCTGCGGCGCTTTAGAACTTAAAATGAACCAAGGCAGCTTTGAGGTCAATCGGGCAGGGGCAGTTATCGGCTATGATTATTGCGAATATAAGTTTTATGCCAAAAAAGGTCAAAAGGTGAGCGCTAAGCTTGTGGGTAGCCAGGATCTGTATCCGGTACTTTATGGTACCAATTCACCCGATATTAGTGAAAATCCGGTAACGCTAAGCAAAACGGGAACACAAACCATCCGCGTGCTGCAACCACGAAACCAAGCCCGAGCAAGCAACACGCCAAAGCCGTATTATTTAACGGTGACGATTAAATAGCGTTGAAATAAGGTTGGAATATTGCAAATAAAAAGCCGAGTATGTCTCGGCTTTTTCGAGGGTTAATATGGTAATTTAATAACGTTTTGGTTTTACTTCACTTTCCCAAACCAAGGTTTCGCCTGATTCTGCCTTTTGCGTAAGTAAATATCGCGGGCTGAATTGATTGCTATTTTGCGATGGCGCTTGTTGCTCAGTTAACATAAGCTGGCTTGGTCTTAATGCCACAACGACAAATTTACGCCAGATGTTATCCAATCTTTTTCCAAAGCTAATGGCGGGTGAGGGGTCAGTTTGGGTTAACAAGGTTTGATTGACTGACAGTACGTAACTTCCGCCTATGCCTTGCTGACCGACTGAAGCGCCAAAGTGTTGCCTACGCTCATCGGTAGAGAAGCTTGCTGCGATCGGAACATCAGGCTGATAAAAGTCGTCAATCCGCTGTTGCTTGGCATCTGTTGCCCGAACCAGTCGCCAGTTATAGCGCTCTAATAACTCATGGGTAAGTGGAATCCCTGAAATGCTCTGCTGAGGCTTTGCTTTACCGCTAAAAATAAGCGCGGTGCCGTTGTTGATGCTCAGCGCGATTTTTGGTTGTGGTTGGCTTTCGGATAAAATATTAAAATTAAATCCAACATCGCCATAAGGCACAAATAAGTGCTCGAGTGCGGCTCGAATTTCACTATGGTCACTGTTTTGGCAAGTTTGCGCCGGAAGCGTTCTAAAATTATTAAAACGATAAAGGTAAGGTCGACCGATAACATCATTAATAAATACTTGATAACGGTGGCAGCCTTCATGAAACATCAATCGGTTAGGGAAAATATCCATGAGTAAAGGCGGGTCGTGGCGAAAGGGTTTGGTTTTGCCAGTCGCGCTTTTAACCTGAATTAATTGCCAATCGTAATAGGTCAAGCGCTCAAGCAATTGCGGCTTTGGTACGGCGTTTAAGCTAACGTTTTTAAAAGTTGGACTTGCTGAATTTTGATTAGCAGTTTTTGATAACGGTGCGGTTTGACAGCCAACTAGAAAGGTCAAACTAAGCGCTGCTATGGTTGTTAACGATAATTTTTTTAACATGATAATAAGCCGTTTAATCATTATTTTATCCGACCATAGCATAGACTTTTCTAAGATATTGGTAAAAAAATGTTTATCAAAAAGAGCAGTCCATAAAAAAGCCGCCTATTTATAAATAAGCGGCTTTTTTTAAAACAGATAAATAATTATGTGATTAATTATGCAGCGCGTTGCCTTTAGTGGTATCAACGGTGACTTTGGCAGGCTTGATGGGGTCAGGGACGCTCACCAAGGCTTCTTTTAACACCTCGTCAATGGTCGAGACCGGCTGAATGGTCAATCCTGCTTTGACATTGTCCGGAATGTCCGCTAGGTCGCGCTCATTGCTTGCTGGAATCAACACGTGCTTGATACCACCGCGATGGGCAGCAAGAAGCTTTTCTTTCAACCCGCCAATGCGTAGGATTTTACCGCGAAGGGTAATCTCCCCCGTCATGGCAATATCCGGTCGAATCGCAATTCCAGTCAATGCCGATACCAACGCCGTCGTTAGCGCGCCACCGGCTGAAGGACCATCTTTTGGCGTTGCACCCTCTGGCATATGGACGTGAATGTCAGTGTTTTTGATGGTTTCGTAATCGATACCGAGTAAATCCCCGCGAGCGCGAACCACACTCATCGCCGCGCGAATCGACTCTTTCATCACATCACCAAGAGAGCCTGTGAAAATCAGCTCGCCTTTGCCTTTCATTGCCGCTGCTTCAATGGTTAACAGCTCACCACCAACTTGCGTCCAAGCAAGACCGGTGACGCGACCGATTTCTGGCTCTTTTTCAGCTAAGCCGTAGTCGAACTGATGAACGCCTAGATAGTCGTCAATGTTGCTGTCGTCAACGGTGACAAGGTTGCGCTCGTCTTTTTTCGGAGCGCGAGCGCCGTGCGATTCGACCGACTCACGGACAACTTTTCGGCAGATTTTGTTGATTTCACGCTCAAGGTTACGAACGCCAGCTTCCCGAGTGTAGCTGCGAACGATGCTATGCAGCGCGGCATCAACGATTTTAATTTCGCCTTCTTTGAGCCCATTTTGCTTAACGGCTTTTGGCACCAAGTATTTTTGGGCGATATTGATTTTTTCTTCTTCGGTATAACCCGGAAGGCGAATCACTTCCATCCGGTCAAGTAGCGCCGGCGGAATGTCCATACTGTTGGCAGTACAAATAAACATCACTTGCGACAAGTCCAAGTCCATGTCTAAATAATGGTCGTTAAAGCTGTCGTTTTGCGATGGATCAAGCACCTCAAGTAGTGCTGATGCCGGATCGCCGCGGAAGTCTTGCGCCATTTTATCGACTTCGTCGAGTAAAAATAGCGGGTTTTTGACTTCAACTTTTGCCAACGACTGAACGATTTTACCGGGCATCGCACCGATATAGGTTCGTCTGTGACCACGGATTTCAGCTTCATCACGAACGCCGCCCAATGCCATCCGTACAAATTTGCGACCGGTTGCGCGAGCAATGGACTCCCCAAGCGAGGTTTTACCTACCCCTGGAGGACCCACTAAGCACAAGATAGGACCACGAAGTTTTTTCACTCGTGATTGCACCGCTAAATATTCCAAAATGCGGTCTTTCACATCTTGCAAGCCATAATGGTCTTCATCCAAGATAGTTTTGGCTTTATCAAGGTTGATCGACACTTTGCTTGCTGCGTTCCAAGGCGTGTCCAAAATCCACTCGATATAATTGCGGACGACGGACGACTCAGAGGAGGCAGGCGGCATCATTTTAAGCTTTTTAAACTCTTGCTCGGCTTTTTTGCGAACGTCTTCTGGCAAGTCGGCGTCTTTTAAGCGCTGCTCAAGCTCGGCGGTGTCGTCTTCCGCATCAAACGCGCCGTTATGAAGGTCTGAAAGCTCATTTTTAATGGCTTTCATTTTTTCATTTAAAAAGTACTCGCGCTGATTGTCTTCCATTTGTTGACGAACGGCGTCTTGGATGTCTTGCTCGATATTTTGCTCGGCGCTTTGCTTCACCAAATATTCAGTTAAGGTGTTGATGTGCGCTTTTAAATCGTCTTCTTCCAAAAACGACTGCTTGATATCCAAATCCATCGACACGCGAGTTGAGATGAAATACACCAATTCAAGCAAGTCATCGATACGTTTAGCAACGCGAATCAGCTCGCGAGCATTGCGCAGGCGTGCGTCGGCATAGCTTTCAAATAAGCTAATCAGTGCTTTGATGGTGTTTTTTTGTTGGCGCTCGTCCATCTCGACGTTCAAATCGGCGCGCTCAAAGCTTGCCATCAAGACGTCATCATGGTCTTCTAAGCTATCAACGCGGGCGCGGTATTCGCCCTCAATCAACACTTTGATGCAGTTGTCATCGCTGTCGTGCGGCATGGTGCTGACGATTCGGCAAACCGTGCCAAACTTATAAAGGTTGTCTTGGTCGATATCTTCGGTTAAAGAGTCTTTTTGTGCGACCACCAGCACCTTGCTGTCGTATTCGGCTTGCGCAAGCTCAACCGCTTTGACCGACGGCGCGCGACCGACGAACAGCGCAATTTGCATGTGCGGATAGACGACGACGTCACGAAGGGCTAAAAGGGGCAGGTAGTTCTCGGTTTTATCGGTGGCTTTGGTGCTGTCAAGCGCCTCATCATCGATATCAATGTTAATATTGTCAATATTATATTCAGTCATATAGTTTCCTCGTTAACCAGACTTGTCAAGTCAAGTTCGTGGTTCATGTTCTCTAAATGGTGCTGCGATAAAAAATTGCAAGGCTTAAGCTTGGGTTAATAACAAATAGTTGGTTATAAAAAATGATGGCTGCTTAACCCTTAATTTATAAGACTTTGCGCCAATTTACTAAAAAATAAGCCCTGTAAAAATTCCCGATGTCGCTAAAAAATCAGGTAAACTTGCGCCCGACTGTTTCAGGCTTTGCTTAAAAAACAGTAAGGCTAACGGAAAAAGTGATTTAAAAAAGTAAAAGGCGCTTGGGCGAGCGTCTGCTAGCTAGGCGTTGAAAAATTTGGGAGAAGTTATGACCATCAATGCAGTATTGGTTGCGGTGGTGATTATGCTTGGGCTGTCATTGGCTCGGGTTCACGTGGTATTAAGCTTGATCATCGGGGCGATGGCAGGCGGGCTGATTGCAGGGCTTGGCATGAGCGCAACGCTTGATGCGTTCAGTGAAGGCATTAAAAACGGCGCGCAAATTGCGTTATCTTACGCGCTGCTTGGGGCGTTTGCCGTGGCGATTGCCCATTCAGGATTGCCGCAGGCGCTTGCAGGCGGTGTCGTTCGGCGGATTGAAGCGGGCGGCACAAGCTTTTTGATTAAATACGGCTTGTTTTCAGGGCTGGTGCTCATGAGCTGCTTTAGCCAAAATTTAATCCCCATTCACATTGCCTTTATTCCGTTGCTTGTGCCGCCGCTGTTGCTTGCCTTTAACAAAATGCAAGTGGATAGACGGCTAGTAGCTTGCCTGATTACCTTTGGGTTGGTTACGACTTATATGTTTATCCCCTATGGCTTTGGCGATATTTACCTCAACCAAATCATGCTTAAAAACGTCGGTGAGGCGGGAATTGATGTGGCGAACATTTCGGTCACTCATGCGATGGCAATTCCGGCGCTTGGCATGGTGGCAGGGCTATTAACCGCCGTTTTTATCAGCTACCGAAAGCCGCGCCAATATGCGCAATTGAGTATTGACAAAGCCACCGAACAAGCCGCCATCGATAACGATCCGCTCAGCCAAACCGCCAAAAACGCACCCAAACAGCCATTATTTAAAACGCTTGTTGCTGTTGCCGCGCTGATTATTGCTTTTGTCGTGCAACTGCTGACCGACTCGTTGATTTTAGGCTCGATGTTTGGCTTTGGCGTATTTATGGCAACCGGCGTGGTCAAATGGCACGAAGCCGATACCGTATTTAACGATGGCATCAAATTGATGGCGATGATTGGTTTTATCATGATTACCGCGCAAGGCTTTGCTGAGGTGATGAAAGCGACCGAGCAAATTCAGCCATTGGTCGATGGGGCGGCGGCGCTGTTTTCTGGCAATAAAGCGATGGCAGCGTTTGTCATGCTACTGATTGGCTTGATTGTAACGATGGGGATTGGTTCGTCGTTTTCGACCATTCCAATTTTGGCGGCGATTTATGTTCCGCTTTGTATTTCTTTAGGGTTTTCGCCGCTTGCCACGGTGGCAATTGTCGGGACGGCAGGGGCGCTTGGTGATGCCGGGTCGCCGGCGTCCGATTCAACCCTTGGTCCCACCTCGGGGCTAAACATCGACGGTCAGCATGACCACATCAATGACAGCGTTATTCCGACCTTTATTCATTACAACATTCCGCTATTGATATTTGGCTGGGTGGCGGCGATGGTGCTTTAGGAAATATGTTAAGTTTAAAAATGGCGTTTAAATCAGGTTTAAATGTCATTTTTTTTGTTCAAAATCTGGCGGCTTCTCAAAATCTTCAATTTCGCTATTCAAGCGGTTTAAAAACGCATCACTTTGCGCCAATAGTTCACGCAATCGTTTTTCATTAATTAAGCTTGCAAGCTCCTTAGAATCAAAAGTTTGCTCTTGGCTATAATAGAGCAGCTCATAATCCGCTTTTTCTAACTCTTGCAAATGCTGTTCGACATTTTCTGCGCTAGAGTGGTTATCTAAAGATTTATTATTCATCAAAACCACCTTAATCCACTTGGCGAAATCACCCCATCAAGCGGAACGTCCCAAGGCGCGCGAACTAGCGTGACCGTTCGCTGAAAGTCATAGCACCAACCGATTTTTAACGGTTTTTTAGCACGAGCACGATAACTTTTTGCCAATGTCGTGTCATAAAAGCCGCCGCCCATTCCCATTCGCGTGCCAAAGCTATCAACCGCGGTCAGCGGGCAAAATATGACGTCAAGCTCATCTGCCCAAAGCAATCTGCGATGATGGTTTTGCTTCATGCCAAGGTTATGGATTCTGGTAGGAATAGTGATAAGTTTATGCTGATAAATCGGCACAAATCGTAGCCGTTTGTCGTGTTGACCAAGCGAGCCGACCACAGGCAAATACGGCGAAAAATTCATTTTTAAACACCAATCCAAAATCGGCTGCGTTGGTAACTCGCCAAAGCCATCATAATACAGCCCGATTTTGGCGCGGTTTGGCAGGCGAGAATTTAATTTATTCAGATAAACGCGGGCTTGATGGGCAAATTGACGGCGCTCTTGAGCACTCAACTTTCGCCGCTGCCTTGTAAAATAGCGCCGTGGCGGATTTGTCATCAGCGCGTCTTGAATATCAGCATCATTGTTAATAGAAGAAGTTATGGTTTTATTGTTAGTCATTATCGCGCCTTTGAAAAGTTTGCTTAAACATTCGCGCCAGTTTTTGCAAAAAGCTTAGGATTAATTGTTATTTTTGCGATACGATAGTTATCGTTATAGCTATCAAAAGCATTTTTGAATGGCAACGATATTTGTGATAACTCATGGTATCATAGCAAAGCGGTGCGGATTCAACATTAAAAGCCGTTTTAAAAATAAAGGTTTTTTATACCATTTTTTGGCAATTATCAAAAAAAAGAGGACTGTTATGTCGACAAATAATCAGGCAACCCGAACCGAAAAAGACACGATGGGCAACGTGGAAGTTCCTGCGGACGCCTATTGGGGCGCGCAAACTCAGCGCAGCCGCGAAAACTTCAAAATCGGTGGCGAAACCTTACCGCGACCAATGATTGAGGCGATGGCGCTGGTCAAAAAAGCGGCGGCAATCACCAACGCAAGCTTGGGACGCATTGACGATGATAAGCGCGACTTGATCGTCAAAGCTGCCGATGAAGTCATCAATGGCGGCTTAACCGACCAGTTTCCGCTTGTGGTTTGGCAGACCGGTTCAGGAACGCAGTCCAACATGAACATGAACGAAGTGCTTGCCAACCGCGCCAACGAAATCGCCGGCAATGCTCGCGGCAGCTATCAGCCGATTCACCCAAACGACCACGTCAACCACGCGCAATCGACCAATGACAGCTTCCCAACCGCCATTCGCGTTGCATCGGCGCGTCAAATTAATAGCTTGTTAATCCCTGCGGTAAAAGCGCTTCGCGATACGCTTGATGGCAAAGCAAATGAGTTTAGCGACATCGTCAAAATCGGTCGCACCCACTTACAAGATGCCACGCCATTGACGTTGGGGCAAGAGTTTAGCGGCTATGTCAGTCAGCTTGACCATGCGCTGATTCGCATTAACAACGCGCTGCAAGGGCTTTATGAGTTGCCGCTGGGTGGTACTGCCGTTGGCACAGGGCTAAACGCGCATCCCGATTACGCGGTAAAAGCGGCTGAGCAATTGGCAACTTTGACCGAGTTGCCGTTTGTCACCGCACCAAATAAATTTGAAGCGCTTGCCGCTCGTGATGCCGAAGTTTTTGCCTCCGGCGCGCTAAAAACTTTGGCAGCAAGTTTAAACAAAATCGCCAACGACATCCGCTGGCTTGCCTCAGGACCTCGCTGCGGCATCGGCGAGATTAAAATCCCTGAAAATGAGCCAGGATCGTCCATCATGCCGGGCAAAGTTAACCCTACTCAGTCCGAAGCCATGACCATGGTGGTTGCGCAAGTGCTTGGTAATGACACTGCCATCAACGTTGCGGGCGCGTCAGGCAACTTTGAATTGAACGTGTTTAAGCCAGTGATTGCTTATAATTTACTGCAATCCATCAAACTGCTAGGCGACGCTTGCAACAGCTTTAATGAGCATTGCGCGGTCGGTATTGAGCCGGTTAAAGAAAAAATTGACCATTATTTGCACAATTCACTCATGCTTGTGACCGCGCTGAACCGTCATGTTGGCTATGAAAACGCTGCCAAAATCGCCAAAACTGCCTATAAAGAAAACAAAACGCTGAAACAAGTGGCAGTTGAGCTTGGGTTATTAACTGAAGCTGAATTTGATGAGTGGGTGAAACCGGAGGAGATGGTTCATCCGTCGTAGGTTTGGTTTTCTTTTAATAAAAAAACCCTGCGATGATGCGGGGTTTTCTATCTGAAAATAAGAGTATTAAAAAAGTATCTTAACGTCGAGATTTATATTTATATATTTCGTAAAGAGTCATACAAGCGATTTTCATCAGTAACATTAAAAGAATTGAAAAAGTTGGATTTAGGCATTAAACAACTTATTTTCGGTCTTCTTTAATAGCAAATTAATTATTGTTAATTCTTCCTTGCTCATACCACTCATCAATCTATTTTCTAAAGATATATGTGAGGCAACTGCCCTATCTATTAAACAAATACCTTCAGTTGTTAATTGAACTAACAAGCTACGCTTATCGTCTGGATTATCAATTCGCTCAATAAGCTGCTTTTTCTCTAAGTGTTGTAAGCGGTTTGTCATAGTACCTGAGCTTACCATCATACTGTCAAATAATACTGTTGGACTTAAGCAGTAAGGCTTGCCTGCTCGTCGTAGAGTGGCTAATACATCAAATTCCCAGTGGGAAAGCTGATAATTAATTTTATAATTAGCAGATAACCTGCGCATTAATATAACTTCTAATCGCTTTATGCGCCCTATAGTTTCCATCGCTAATAACTCATCACTATGAAAGCCTTGGTTTTGCCATTGGCTAATAATATATTGCACGGAATCTTCTTGTTGTGATTCTTTTGATAGCATCTAATTGTCTCCTGTAAGAATCAGATTTGCCGCAATGTTATCATCTAAGCCGATACTTAAGGGGTCTAAATTTTTGTATAACGATGATCTACCAAGTAAGCTAAATAAAATAGTTTCATTTTATGAACATATATTTATAAAATCTACCATAGGTTGATAGCTATTTATCTTGACATAGAGATATTTAGTGATATCCTCATACTACGATACATTTTTATCAAGAAGGTATTTCATGGATGAGCAAAAAACAGAAAATAAATTCTTCTCTAATAACGCTTGGTTAATCCCTTTAATGTGCCTTCTAGCAGGCGGCTCTTTACTAGGCATCTCTACTAATCTTGCGAAATATGCAGGTGAAATTAATCTAGCCCCTCTTGCTTTTTTATTTTGGTCGATTGCTGGTGCTTCACTCATACTGTTGATCATATCTTTTTTAAGGAAGGAGCTTCCGCCCCTGAATGCTCGCAGTTTTGAGTATTACATCATCGCAGCTCTTGTTAGTGTAGCGGGCTCAAACTTGATTTTCTTTTCAGCCATTCCTCACGTTGGCGCGGGTTTTGTTGCCCTAATTATCGCTTTACCACCGTTATTAACATATATGGGTGCTCTGTTGCTTCGTATGGAGTACTTTCAATCTACTCGAGCGTTCGGAGTAGCGGCAGCGCTTTTAGGCGCAGGGGTATTAGCAGCTCATAAGTTTTCAGCCCCAAATGCTAATACTCTTTGGATAGTCATTACACTTTGCGGTCCTGTATTGCTAGCGATTGGTAATCTCTATCGCACTCTACGCTGGCCACAAGGAGCATCACCTAATGCCTTAGCTCCAGGAATGCTAATTGCAGCTGCTATTAGCCTTGGAATTACTAGTATTATAACCAACATTTCTTTAGCTATTCCAAATCAAAACCTTTATCCTTTTATCTTAATTGTAATCCAAGCTTTTGTTTTTTCAGGTCAGTTCTTATTACTGTTTTTATTGCAAAAAACTGGGGGACCTGTGCTTTTAAGCCTACTAGGGTCGGTTGGGGCAGTTGTTGGCGTTCCTGTTGCTATATTCTTACAAGGCGAAGCGCCGCCAGATGGGCTTATTTTGGGTGCTTCTTTAATCGCACTTGGGATTGCTTCTGTGAGTTGGGGTGGCATAAAAATACAGAAACAGTCTCAAGCTAAAGCGTAATCCTATAGTTCTTTAGACTTTATAGAGAATATTTAGACATGCAATACAAACAAAAAAGGCTAAGTAGAATACATAGCCTTTTTTATTAATTTTAGACTCCCTAAAACTTATAAAGCAGCCCAATCGCCGTATTTGCTTCTAACCGTGAGTCCACCATCGGGCTGTCATACAGATCATTGGGCAAGTAATTCAGGCTTTGGCTGGCAAACCCTGCCCATTTATCGTTAATGTCATAATTGGCGCTGACGCTGACATACGGATTCACGCTTGGGCTTGGCTGATACGCAGCGACCCCTGAGCGCGCGGATTCCTCGTTGCTTACGCCGTAATAATACTCATTGTATTTTCTATCGTGCCACTCAAAGCCTGCGCTTGGGTACACGGTCAGCTTGTCTTTGCTGACTTTGGCAAGGTAGGTGAGCCTGCCAAGGCTACCGTCATTGCGCCCCAAAATATCAGTGGCAAGCTGAGCGCGAAATCCGCCAACCGGCGTCAATCGTAAATACGTCAATCCTGCTGCCGCCGACCATTTGCGCTTATCAAGCTTAGACAATGCGCCATTGGCATCGTCAGGGTCAAACTCGCTTCCGGCAAGCTCTGTGTACGCCGACAGCTGATTGCTGCCATCATTGATCAGATAAACGCCCGCTTGAGCGCCGCGAGCGTAGATTTTATTGTTGTCATAAAACACACCCGGCAACACGCGAACCTCCGTGCCATCGGTATCGTAAGCGCTCTTGTTAATCAGCACGTTTGCGCCAACGCTAAGTTGGGCATTTTTATCAACAGGAATGTTATCAAACTCAAACGCTTGCGCGCTCATGGCAAAAACGGCGGTGCTGAGCACAAAAAGTTGCGCTTTTTTTGGGCTTTTTATTTTAAAACTTAGGGGGTTAAAAATCGTCATCATCGACTCTCATTATGGGTAAAAATTATAAAATATTAACGTCATCATACCATCAAAATAGCTTAATTTATCATGGTAAGCGCGGCAATAATTTGCTGATGAATGCTTTGCCACCAGCCAAAAAAACCAAGCGCAATTAGCGCAATGACAAGCCACGGAAAAAATTGCCAAGGGCTTATTTTTGGTTTGGTCGTTTGCGTTGGTGAGGGGTAATAGGTGATTTTGGTGACAGGGTCAAAATAAGCTGAGGGCGCGGGCGGGTCAAACTTGTAAGTCAAAGCAAAGGCGGCGGCAATAATGACGCCGGTAATCGCGCCGCCGATGTGACCGGCGTTATCAATCCCCGGAACGGCGAAGCCATAAACCAAGTTAATTGCCATAATGATGACCAAGCTTTTTAAATTCAGCTGCAAACCATTCACCGAAATTTTAAACAGCGCAATGATGAGGAGCGCCGCGCCAATCCCCATGATGCCGCCTGACGCCCCTGCTGAAATCCCCGGCTGAGCGCCGGATTCTAAAATGGCGTTCCAAATGATTTGGCTGTTTAATAGATTACCGCCGATTGCCGATAATAAAAACAGCGCCAAAAACTTAGCCGATCCCAAAATGGGTTCGGCAACTTGACCAAAAAAGTACATAGCAAAGCTGTTAAAAAGCAAATGCATGAGGCCAATATGTAAAAAAGCGCTCGTCACCAAGCGCCAAGGCTCACCGCCCATGGTAAAGGGCAGGGCGTTTGCGCCCCAATGCAGTAGCGCCTCGGTGGAAGGCTCATTGGCATCCACGCCGCTGTAAACTTGAAAGGCAAACAGCCCAACAAAGCTAATTAAAAGTAAGGTCGTAACGGGAGCGGTTTTTAATAATTGCTGAGCGGTCATAACAAAGGTCAATATCACTAGTTATAATGGTAAATTGACAGTATAACGGCTCAGGGTTGGATTATAAAATGCAAGTGTAATGCTTTTGGTTTTAAAAACTTACCAATTAATCGGCGTCACAAACGGCGGTGCTGATTTTAAATGCTCAAACGTGCCTTTGACCAAAATGTCTTGATTAACCTCATTAATATCGGTATGACCACAAAACGCCATGCTGATGTCGCATTCGTTATAAATCAGCTCAAGCGCTCGGCGAACGCCATCTTCACCAAATGCGCCAAGACCGTATAAAAACGCCCGACCGATCATCGTGCCAGTAGCGCCCATGGCGATGGCTTTGAGCACGTCTTGACCGGATCTAATACCGCTATCAAGCCAAACTTCGATGTTGCTGTTTTCAGCGCGAACCGCTTGAACGATGTCGGACAGCGCCGCAATGGAGGAGGGCGCGCCGTCCAATTGCCGACCGCCGTGGTTGGATACTATCAGCGCATCGGCGCCAACTTTTGCTGCTAAAATGGCGTCTTCAGGTTCCATAATGCCTTTGATAATCAGCTTGCCACCCCAAAGGTCTTTAATCCGTGCCACGTCATCCCAACTAAGCGCCGGGTCAAATTGCTCCGCCGTCCACGCTGACAAGGACGACAAATCCTCAACGTCTTTGGCGTGACCGACGATGTTGCCAAACGTTCGCCGCTTCGTGCCCAGCATATTAAAGCACCATTCAGGCTTGGTCATGAGGTTGAGCATATTAGCAAGGGTCGGCTTTGGGGGCGCAGAAAGTCCATTTTTAATGTCTTTATGACGCTGACCTAACACTTGTAAATCGGCGGTTAAAATCAGCGCCGAGCAATTGGCAGCTTGAGCGCGGCGGATGAGATTTGCCATAAATTCTTTATCGCGCATCACATAAAGCTGAAACCAAAACGGCGCAGTGGTATGCGCTGCCACGTCTTCAATGGAGCAAATACTCATGGTCGAAAGCGAAAACGGCACGCCAAACTTTTCAGCAGCTCGAGCCGCGTGAATTTCACCATCCGCCCACATCATTCCGGTAAAACCAGTTGGCGCAATGGCAACGGGCATATTCACTGGTGTGCCAAGCATTTGGCTTGCAAGCGAGCGCCCCTCCATATTGACCATCACCCGCTGACGCAGCTTGATTTTGTCAAAATCGGTTTCATTATTGCGATACGTCGTCTGCGTCCACGATCCTGAATCGACATAATCATAAAACATTCGCGGCAACTTGCGCTGGGCAATGCGCCGTAGGTCTTCGATCTCGGTAATGGTGCTGAGTTTCATGCTTGCAGACTCCTGAATTTTTATGAAGAAAACGCCTTGATATTCTCAATATTTAAACCACTTACTACTGTTATATCAAGGCGCTATTTATCAATTTACTCGGTTTTGCTCAGCTATTTTAACAGAAGCCGCGGCGTTTTTAGACATCATTGCCATGATGCCAAAAAAGGCAACGGGCCAAATTACTGCCAAAATCCACCACCAAAGCTGCCCAAAGATGAGTCCCATACCAATGAGTCCGGCTTGAATCACATAATAAGTCATGGCAAGTAGCGTTTTTCGGATGACATAACCTTCTTTATCCATAAGACCAACGACCGCGCAGGCTGCCACGACGTTATGAACCGAAATCATATTTCCTGCCGCCCCGCCAACGGCTTGCAGCGCCACCACTTGACCGGCAAGGTTGCCATCAAGACCAATTTGGCTTGCCGTTGACCACTGAAAATAGGCAAACATCATATTACTGACCGTATTTGAGCCGGCAATAAACGCCCCCATTGCCCCAATCCACGGCGAAATCAGCGGCCAAGCATTTTCAAAGGCGGCAGCGGCACTTTCTGCCAATAAAATCGGCATGGCAGGAAGCGCGTTTGCCACATCCGCTGCTGACCCTGAATTGATAAAGACTTGAACCATCGGAACGGAAAATAACAGCGCAGGCGCTGCCGCCACCATCGTGATTGCCGAATTGCGCCAACTGCGCTTGACCATGCCGCCGTTCATGTTAAACAATAAAATGCAAATCAACGAGGTCACAATCAAAATTGCACCGGGGGAATACGCCAATTGAACTTTGCTTGAAATGGTGGTGCCAAACAAATTGCTAAATTCAAAACTGGTTAAATTACCGGTTAAAAATGCTTTTAACGGTGCAACGGTTCGGGTCAAAATCAGCAGCGCAATGACGATTAAATACGGGGAAAAGGCGCGGATTAATGAAAATTTTGGCGCAACGTTATCATCAAATTTTTCCTCGGTAAGCGTTCCCAGCCAATCTTTATCCCAAGACGCTCTTGGGGCAAAATGAAAGATTTCTTTAGGCATTAAAAAGCCGCGCTTTGCTGCGGGCAGAACAATCATCAAGCCAATAAAGCCGCCAACCAATGAGGGGAATTCAGGCCCTAAATATTTGGCAACCAAATAATAAGGAATGGTAAAGCTCAGTCCTGCAAAAATCGCAAACGGCCAAACTTTTAGCCCTTCAACAAATGAGCGTTTTTCACCAAAAAACCGCGTTAAAAAGGCGCTTAAAATCAGCGGAATTAAAAAGCCAACGACGGCATGAATTAAGCCAATATCTGCGGTGATTTGCAAAAGGTAATTTTCAGGCGTCATCGGGGCAATTGCTTGGGCAATGTCTGGCTTATCATCAATCCCCGTCCAAACACCAAGCAAGACCGGCGTTCCCACGGCGCCAAACGATACTGGCGTCGATTGAATAATCAGCACCGCCATCACGCAAGCCATGGCAGGAAAACCAAGCGCGAATAAAAGCGGCGCGCCAATGGCGGAGGGCGTTCCAAATCCGGAGGAGCCTTCCACCATCGAGCAAAACAGCCAAGCCACGATGATGGCTTGAATCCGCCGGTCGGGGGAGATGTCCATAAAGCCTTTGCGAATGGCAACAATGGCGCCGGCTTCTTTTAAAGTGTTAAGCAGTAAAATCGCCGCAAAAACGATGAATAATAAGGTAAGCGCAACGATAACGCCGTTGGCGGTTGCCGCTGCCACTTGAGCGCCGCTGGCATGCCAGACAAATAGCGCTAAAAGGGCAGTCACCAAGTAAGCCACACTCATTGAGATTTTGGCAGGAAGCCGAAGAATGACAAGTAATACAAGAACCACGAGGATAGGCGCGAGCGCCAAAAAGACATACATAATCAACCATCCTTGTTATTATGAATCGAGAAGTCCTAGAAACAAACTAGCAAGAATTGGCGCGCTTTACTAGCAGAAAATGTATTTTTTGATATTGATTCTTATTGGTGAATATTGATTGGCGTTTTAAGCAATTGATTATCAATAAAAAAAGCAGGATTAAGGGTTAAAAATAAATCCTAATCCTGCTTATTTTTGTACATTTTTTTAAATTTGCTATTGGTCTAACAGTTCAATCCAATGCTTGACCGGAACGTCCGCTCGGCTGCCCAAATGCAGCTGACAGCCGACGTTTGCGGTAACGATTTGTTCAGGGTTATCAATGCTCAAATCATTCAGCTTATTGGTTAACAGCTCTTGGCTAAGCTTGGGCTGCAGCAGTGAATACGTTCCGGCTGAGCCGCAGCATAAGTGCTTGTTTTGAGTTCGGGTTAACTCAAATCCGGCTTTTTGCAAGATTTGCTCGACCGCGCCGCCAAGCTTTTGACCATGTTGCAAGGAGCAAGGGCAATGAACCGCCGTTTTTGCTGCTGAGTTTTTAAGCTCTAATTTGCCCAAATCCTCTTTGATTAAAATTTCGGTTAAGTCTTTGGTCATTTCGCTCACCCGCTTTGCTTTTTCGGCGTAGTTGGGGTCGTGGCGCAATTTTTCGCCGTATTCTTTGACCATGGAGCCGCAGCCAGAAGCGTTCATGACGATGGCTTCAACGCCCGATTCGATATGCGGCCACCAAGCGTCAATATTTCGGCGCATAAAGCCAAGACCTTCTTCATGAGCGGGCATGTGATAGCTTGCCGCACCGCAGCAGCCGGCATCGGGGGCGGCAAATAAGCTGATGCCAAGCTTATCAAGAACGCGAGCAGCGGCAATATTGGTGTTAGGCGTGGCGGCAGGTTGCGCGCAGCCCTCTAATACAAGCATTCGCCGCTCATGCTGCTGAGTTGGTCGCGGCTTGGTGATTTGTTTTACTGGGACTTGGTTTTTTAACTCTTTTGGTAAAAACGCCCGAAAAAGTTGCCCAAGTCGCAATAAAAAACCAAAGCGGCGCGGATAGGGCAGCACTTTTAAAATCAGCCAACGTTTAAGCTTTTGGTTGGGCGGTCGCTCTAATTGCTGTTCCATGATGTCGCGACCAATTTCTGCCAATCTGCCATATTGAACGCCGGATGGGCAGGTGGTTTCGCAGCTTCGGCAGGTGAGGCAGCGATCAAGGTGCTTTTGTGATTTTTCGCTCACCGTTCCGGTTTCAAGCATTTGCTTCATGAGATAAATCCGACCACGTGGACCATCGCGCTCATCGCCAAGCTCCTGATAGGTCGGGCAGGTGGCGTTACAAAATCCGCAGTGAACACAGGTTCGCAAAATGGCTTCTGCTTCATCAATATCCGGATGGTCTAAATATTTAACATTGATTTGGGTTCGCATGGCGCTCTCCTATTACATCCAGCTATAAAGCCGTCCGGGATTAAAAATGGCGTTGGGGTCAAAGGCGTGTTTTAAGCGTTGATGAATCAGCTTTAGCGCTTCAGGCTGAGTATGAAACACCTCGCTATCGCGATTGCCGCCGCGATACAGGCTGACTTGACCGCCCATTTTTTCAGCGATGGCTTCAAGCTCGGCTTTGTTAAAATCCCCTTTTAACCAGCGCTGAGCGCCGCCCCAATCAATCAGCCAATTTTCACTTGGCAATACATGCTCCGCGCTACTTTTCACCGAAAATCGCCAAAGCGGCGCGTCACTGGCAAAAAAGTCTAAGCGATGTTCGCGAAGCTGTTCCCAAAAGGCGTCGCCATCGTCTAAAACTGAGCCATTCACCTCGCGAGCCGTCGTTTCAACTGCGCTTTTTGCACCGGCCAAGCGCAAATACAGCTGACCGTTTAACCAACACGCACCAGTTAATGGCTTTGGTTGACCTGACAAGCGGTTCATGGTGTCAATGGCTTGCTCGGTGCTCATGTTTTGAACTACCGTTAAGCTTGCCGCAGGTTTTGGCATGATTTTAAGGCTCACCTCACTGATGATGCCAAGCGTTCCCATGGCGCCGGCTTGCATTCGTGACACGTCGTAACCGGCAACGTTTTTCATCACTTGACCGCCAAAGCGCAAATGCTCGCCGTTGCCATTGATGAGGCGAATCCCAAGCACGTGGTCGCGAATCGAGCCGCTCCAAGGTCTCGCAGGTCCTGATAAATGACAAGCTAGCGTTCCGCCCAACGTGGCTTTATCGTTAAATAAAGGCGGCTCAAACGCCATCATTTGCTGATGCTCGCTCAAGGCGTCTTTAATTTGTGATAAGGGCGTTCCGGCGCGAGCGGTCAATACCAACTCAACCGGCTCATAGCTGATAATGCCGCTATGCTCGGCAAGTGATATGGGCGCTCCTGTTGGTGTTCGTCCCATAAAGGCTTTGCTGCCGCCGCCGATGATTTGTAGCGCCGTGCCGTCACTCGCGGCTTGTTTAACTTGCTCAATCAGTTGAGCGCTGATATCTGTCATGCCGGCTCTCCTTGTTGGGCGTCGTTTTTAATCGCATCAAGCGTTCGATACTCTTGGCAGCGCTTTAAAATGGGAATACCCTTACCAGGGTTGAGCGTACCATTTGGGTCAAAGGCGTGTTTGATGGCATGAAATTGCGCCAGTTCTTCATCATTAAACTGAACGGCCATTTGCCGGATTTTTTCAACGCCAACGCCATGCTCGCCGGTGATACAGCCGCCAACTTTGACGCAAAGCTCCAAGATTTTACTGCCAAATTCTTCGGTGCGTTCAAGCTCGCCTGCCACGTTGGCATCAAATAAAATCAGCGGATGCAAATTGCCATCGCCCGCGTGAAACACGTTGGCAACTTTTAAGCCGTAATGGTCGGAAAGTTTTTGCATTTCGGTTAAGACAAAGGCAAGCTGACTTCGTGGAATCGTGCCATCCATACAATAGTAATCGGGGGAAATGCGACCAACGGCAGGGAATGCTGATTTGCGACCTTTCCAAAGAAGCGCGCGCTCAGCTTCACTTTGCGAGACGCGAGTGGCGGTGGCGCCAAAGTCAATAAACAGCTGCTCAACCTGCGCAATTTGCTCAATCACTTCAGCCTCACTGCCGTCCAATTCGCAAAGCAGCAGCGCTTGGGCGTCCGTTGGGTAACCGGCATGAGCAAAGGCTTCAGCCGCAATAATGGCAGGGCTGTCCATCATTTCAAGCCCCGCCGGAATGATACCTTTGGCAATCACCCCGCCAACGGCATCGCCTGCCGCTTGAACCGTGTCAAACGCCGCCATGATGACTTGCGCCATCGAAGGGCTTGGCAACAATTTTACCGTGACTTCCGTAATAACCCCAAGTAAGCCTTCAGAGCCGGTAATCAGCGCCATTAAATCGATGCCGTTATTATCTAAACCTTCGCTGCCAAGGGTGATTAACTCGCCCTCAACAGTGACCATTTCGACCTTTAATAGATTGTGAACGGTCAAACCATATTTTAGGCAGTGAACGCCGCCGGAGTTTTCAGCGACATTGCCGCCGATGGAGCAGGCAATTTGCGAGGAGGGGTCAGGACCATAATATAAGCCGTAATGGGTCGCCGCCTCGCTAATGGCTAAATTGCGAACCCCCGGTTGCAAGCGTGCGCTGCGGGCAAGCGGGTCAATCTCAAGGATATGTTTAAATCGGGATAATACGAGCAAAACGCCGTCAGGGTTGGGCATGGCACCGGCACAAAGCCCCGTTCCTGCACCGCGCGCCACTACAGGAATATCAAAACGGTGGCAAATTCGCATCACCTCTTGAACCTCGGCAACCGTCCCTGGCAGCACCACCAAAAGCGGCATATCGCAATACACCGACAGCCCATCACACTCAAACGGCTTTTGCGTCTCGGCATCGCAAATGACAAATTGCGGCTCAAGAAAGGCGCGAAACATCTCGGCAAGCGCGGCTTTGTCCGGTCGTTGGCTTGGATTCATGAAAGCTCTCCTTTGCTTACTGAATTTGGCTAGAATCCTTTGATTATTACACAGATAACGGTTGTGACATAATAAAAAAGCCAAGTTGCCGTAACTAAACCGTCATAAAGTGAGATAATTTGCATTAATTAATCAAATGATTTTAATTAAAATGCTATAAAAAAAGGCGGTAACCCCGCCCAATTAGGTATTTCAAAGCTTAAGTATTTCAAAGCTAGCGCTTCTAAAACCAAAAGCAAATTATCAATGTATCAATGTATTAAAATAAAAAACTACAACAACCACTGCAAATCCAGTACCGAAAACGGAAAATCAAGCCTTGAATTTTTCGTTAAAATCACCGGAATTTGCGTGGCAAACTGCATTATTAATTCTTCATCAAAATCAGCAATATCCACTTTAATATAGTCAATGAGATAAACTTTTTGAAAATCGTTTAATAACTGCTCAGCAACATCACATAAATGGCAGCCTGTCGTGCCAAGCAGCCACCACGACTCCTTATTAGGGCTATCAATAGACGGCAGCTGTGCTGATATAGTCGCGCGAAGCTGCTCGGCAGTGGCGGCTGAATTTGCGGTTGCAGGCAAGGTCATAATTGGCTCTTTTGTTGCTCACGTGTCGCTCTATCATAAAGAAAGTGCGCGGTTAATGACAGCCAATCCTAGATTAGGTAAGATACCCGCAATTTATTTTGCAAGATTGCAGCCGCAACTTGCTCATTTGGAAGCTTGTTTCATGACCTTAATTGGCAAATTTTTTAAACGATTGCTGCTTGCTGTTATGCTGCTGGTGGTGGCGTTTCATTTGATGGTGGCAGGGCTATTGGTGGTTTGGAAAACGCAACCGGTGACTAACAGCATGTTTATGCTCAAGCACCGCTTGACGGTGGGTAAGGTCACTCAGTCTTGGGCAGATTACGACGCCATTGCCAAATCAGCAAAACAAGCCGCCATTGCCAGTGAAGACGCCAAATTCACTCAGCATAATGGCTTTGATTTACAAGGCATAGAAGCTGCGCACAAAAAAAACGAAGCGTCCGGCAAAATGGCAGCCGGCGGCTCAACCATCACTCAGCAATTGGCAAAAAATTTATTTTTAACCTCACACCGCTCTTATTTGCGTAAAGGCGAGGAAGCATTGCTTACCGTGATGATTGAAAAAATGTGGAATAAAAAACGCATTTTAACCGTTTATTTAAACGTGGCTGAGTTTGGCAATGGCATTTATGGCATTGATGCGGCGGCTCACCATTACTTTAATAAATCAGCGGCGAAGCTGAACCGTGATGAAGCCGCGATGCTCATTAGTATGCTGCCCAATCCCAAGTATTACGAAAAAAACCGCAATGATCGGCGCTTAAAAAACAAGCAGCGCATCATTAAACGGCGCATGAATAGCGCCATTTTGCCGCAATAACTTTTGTCAAACTTATCTTATAGCGTTAAATCGCGTCAATTAGGGGTTTTTTGCGGCGAAAGCAAGACAAATCGGCTGATAGGGACTAAAATAATACCCCTTGATAGCAGAAGATAAGGAATCGCGGCATGACCCAAAAATCCACAGCGAAAAAAACTGACAACGCTTTAGCAGCAAGTGACCGTCATGAAAGCGCTTTAAACGAAATCAATTGGCAGCGCTTTGATGATGGCAGCTATTCGGCAAACAGTTATATCAACCGCGAAATCTCCTTGCTTCAGTTTCATCTTCGGGTTCTTGCCCAAGCGGCAAGCCCGCGCCATCCGCTGCTTGAGCGCTTGTTTTTCTTGATTATTTTTTCATCCAACATGGATGAGTTTTTTGAAATTCGCGTTGCAGGACTGATGCAAAAGCTGAATTTAGGCAACGTGGCTGCCACGCCGCACGGTATGCGCCCCAGTGAGGTGTTAGACGAAATCTCAGTGATTGCGCACCGTGCGATTGCTGAGCAATACCGACTGCTGAACGAAGATATTTTGCCAGCGCTTGCCCTTGAAGATATCCGTTATTTAAAGCGCGATGAGCTGACCCCTGAAGAGTCGGCGTGGATGAAGCAGTATTTTATCGAGCAAGTGATGCCGGTATTGACGCCAATCAGCATTGACCCTGCGCATCCATTTCCAAGGCTCGTGAATAAAAGCCTTAACTTTATTGCAAGCCTTGAGGGCAAAGATGCCTTTGGTCGCGATATTAATCTTGCGATTGTTCCTGCGCCGCGAAGCCTGCCGCGGGTTATCCGTTTGCCTGACGAGCTGACCGGCGGCAAAGAACACCATGTGATGTTATCTGCCATTATTCACGAGCATGTGAGCGAATTGTTCCCGGGCGTTAACGTCACCGGCTGCCATCAATTCCGCTTGACCCGAAACGCCGATTTGGACTTAGCGGACGACGTGGACGACATTGCCAAAGCGCTTGAGGGTGAGCTTGAAAACCGCCGCTTTGGGGATAAAGTCCGCCTTGAGGTCACCACCGATTGCCCAAAACACATGAGCGATTATTTGCTTGAGGAGTTTGGGCTTCATGACAATCAGCTTTACCGCGTCAATGGTCCGGTCAACTTAACGCGGCTCTTGTTTGACTTTAACATTCCTAACTTGCGTTATCAGCCGTTTAACTTTGTCATTCCCAAAGCCTTTCGCCGTGATATTGACAAGCTTGAACGCAGCACCAGTATGTTTGCTGCCATTCGTAAAGGCGACGTGTTGGTTCATCATCCATTTAATGCGTTCTCGCCTGTGGTCAATCTGCTTTGGCAAGCCGCTAGTGACCCCAAAGTTTTAGCGATTAAACAAACGCTTTATCGCTCTGGAACCAACTCTGAAATCGTTCAAGCGCTCGCTGCTGCTGCCCGAAATGGTAAAGAAGTCACCGCGGTGATTGAACTTCGCGCCCGCTTTGATGAAGCCTCCAACATTGCTGTTGCCAATTATTTGCAAGAAGCCGGCGCGGTTGTCGTTTACGGCATCGTGGGTTATAAAACTCATGCCAAATTGATGCTGATTGTCCGCCGCGAGGACAACAAAATCCGCCGCTACGTTCACATGGGAACGGGGAACTATCACGCCGGCAACGCCAAAGCCTATACCGATTACGGCTTATTTACCGCTGACCCTGATATGTCCGAAGACGTTCACAAAATTTTCCAAGAACTGACCGGAATGGGCAAACCTGCCAACCTCAAAAAGCTGCTTCATGCGCCCTTTACCTTGCATGACTCGCTAATAAGCTTTATTGATGCTGAAATCGAGAACGCCAAAGCTGGCAAGCGCGGTCATATCATCGTTAAAGTTAATGCCTTAACTGAGCGCCGTTTGATTGACAAGCTTTATGATGCCTCACAAGCGGGGGTCAAAATTGAGCTGATTTTGCGATCCATGTGCTGCTTGCGACCACAGGTTCAAGGCTTGTCCGAAAACATCACCGTCCGCTCGGTCATTGGTCGCTTTTTGGAGCATACCCGCGTTTATTATTTTTATAATAATGGCAACGAGCGCCTATATTGCAGCAGCGCCGACTGGATGGACCGCAACTTATTCCACCGCGTTGAAGTGGCGTTCCCGATTGAAGACAAAGCGCTGTTTGACCAAATCTATCAAGATGGTCTGATTAATTATCTTAAAGACAATGTCCAAGCTTGGGAGCTTGACGGCGAG
This sequence comes from Psychrobacter sp. GTC18467, assembly GCF_055397455.1. NCBI lineage: Bacteria > Pseudomonadati > Pseudomonadota > Gammaproteobacteria > Moraxellales > Moraxellaceae > Psychrobacter > Psychrobacter sp. GTC18467. The sequence continues at coordinate 694,402 of NZ_AP038920.1, read as the reverse complement.
GGCAATTGGCACCAATTGCAGCCAAAAGACGGCGAAAGCCCCCATATCGCGCAAAATCATTTGCTAAGAACCATTAATAGCGTCATTGATGATAACTGATTGATAATAACTGATTGATAGTAAAAGTTTTTAAAAAATTAAGCGCCCTTAATTCAACTTGAATTAGGGGCATTATTTTTTATTAAAGCTTAGGAAAAGGAGTAAGTAATTTTACAAAGCCAACGTAAGCCCCACAATTTTTCACATATTACTACCGCAAGCCACTGGCAGTTGTTTTTATGTCCTTTATAATAAAAAATAGTTGAGAACTATTCTTAGTGTTAATAATTATAAAAATGAAGAATATCATTAATAATAAAGGACAAAACAACAATGAGTACGCAAAGTAACACCGGCAATCAAACCAATAAAACTGAGAATGTTTCAGAAGTTAAAAAAGCGGCGGACAATGTTAGCCCAAAAAAGCTTGCTGAAAATTTGCAAAAAGACAAGCCAGTTCACACGCCTGAGAAGTTAACTGAGTCGCAAGAAACGCCATTTATTGATGAGGATTTGCGCACGGATAATTAACCTTAAGTTAAAGCGTTAAAATTTTTGATTTTAAAAATAATTATGAAGGAGAAAACAATGATGAATAAAGATACAGGGGCAAAAATTGTTGGCATTCCCCCTGAAGACGTTCCCTTAGATGCCGACCCTATACTTGCCGTTGATAAATCAGCCGCGGACGGCTCATCACAAGACCCAAGATTGGTCAATAATGAAGAGGCAGTTGTGGTGGACGACCCTGCGGTAGGAGAAGTAGAAAATCCACGCGGCAGTTACAAAGGTCGCAAAGACTTGCCTAACATTAAAGGTCCCGAAGCACCATCACAAGAAACGGACGAGGTCTATTCCGACCCAAGAAAAGAAGAAGATTTACCGCCTGCCGGCAAAAATGTAGGCGAGCTTAATGCATTTAATTTAGGTAAAGAGGACAATCTTTAAACGTTTAAAAAAGCGAACTGTAAGTTTATCGCTAAAGCTAAATAAGTTGGACGACCGCTTTACCACGATATCAATAACTGCTTAATCAAAATTAAGCTTAAAATAATAAAGGATAGCATCATGGAAACCCGCGACCCAAACTTAACCAAAACGAGAATTACCGATACTGAGCGTGAGCGTTTGGCAACTGATGTTCATTATGACCATCATCATGCCCATGTTCAAAACCCAATCACTGATACCATGCAAGAAACGGTCATTGGCTCAGGGTTTTTAGAGCCAAATGAGCTTCAAGACAAACTTGACCCAGAAGGCGCGCCGCATCATTCAGATGGCACACCACACTCAAGCGTTCATCATAATGCAGCGCCGCTTCATGAGTCACGCCGCGCAGAGCTTGCAGCGGCAACCGCTCATCCTATGGATGGCAAAACTACGGACACCATGCAAGAAACGGTCATCGGTTCCTGTCGACTCGGTGATACTACTATGGATGGCTCAACCCTCCATGAGTCAACCCTTCATGATTCAGAGTTGGCATATGGCTCTGAATTGAATCAATCCCACGTTGCGGCTGAAAGCCGAATGGGGCAGACGACGCTTAAAAACCCGCAGACCGACGCTATGGCGGTGGAAGAATTGCAAGCCAGCCGCGCGCCGATGGCTGCTCGAACCGAGGAGCGTATTAACGAGCGTGATATTGAGGCGCACACCCATGTTGAAAACGGAGCCGACAAGTTTGATTCAGAGGTGATGCAAACTGAGCACGTCAATACCGGTGACAATCCAGCCCGTGAGCCTGACCGCCGCGACCAAGAAGGTAGTCCGTTTGATGGCGATATCAATGAAGAAACCACCGGAACTGAAATCCCAAAAAGTGAATTTATCGGCGACCATAACCGCTATGCCAGCGTTGATAATGCCCAATCTCGCGTGTTGCCTATAGAAGATAAAGATGATGACAAAAGCTATAACCGCTACAATGAATAACGGTGGTTAACCGCAATAATAAAAGGTGACTTATGACAGTTAAAGATCAAAATGATGCGCCGCTGATGCTGATGGCTGATGACGATATCAAAGCCAATCGGCAGTACCATTTAGCAGATGCCGATGATTTTGATGGCGTTGTCCCAGAAGATGCCTTGCAAAAGGTCAATCCGCAATTGGCAGAGCGCATCACTTCCGATCATGATCCGCACGGCGTCGTCAAAAATGGATTAAATGCTAAGAGTTAATGAGTGCTCAACAGGATCAAATCAAAATTAGGCAATGGCGAGAGATTGCCTAATTTTTTACGGTTAGTAGTTCATTAATCTGCAATAGCCGCCGGCTCGCCACTATGAAAGCGCAGCTCAGAATCAGGACTTGAAATCAGCTCGCTTTCCACCGCTTTAAAAAACTGAACGCGGTCACCAATTGGCGTAGCACTTAGCGACTGCGCCAATGCCAAATAGTCCTCAAAATGACGGCTTTCAGATTTGAGTAAATAGCGGTAATAGCGCGCCAGGCGCTCATCATCAATGCGCTCAGCTAACGCCGCAAAGCGCTCACAAGACCGCGCTTCAATAAACGCGCCAATGATGAGAACATCAATCATCGCTTCAGGCTCAAACGTTCTTTTATGCTTGAGCATGCCTTTGGCGTAACGCCCTGCGCTTAGGTACTGCCACGCTTGACCGCGATCATTCATGATGCCAAGCACCTGCTCATAATGTAGCATTTCTTCACGGATAAGCTGCGCCAACTTTTTTTGCAAATCATAAGAAAACTCATAACGAAACATCAAGTTCATCGCCGTTCCTGCCGCCTTTTTTTCGCAATTGGCGTGGTCTTGAATAATCAGCGGCAAATTGGTAAGCGCAGCTTGAACCCAACTTGGCGACGTTCGAGCGCCTAAAAACTCATAAATAGCCGTTAAATCCACGGCGATGGGTGACTTAATATGATTGATATCGGCGCTGTCATCGGTTAACGGGTCATTAAGATAGCTTGAGGCTGCTGAATTTGAGGTATTTGGATCAGTTTTATTCATAAAGACTTCAATGATAGGTGATAAATGAGCGATAAATTAGAAAAATAGTAGGGTTTTAAGCCAACGCAATAATTACTTACAGTTTGCGCTTACTGACTGGTCATCAAAATTTGTGTCTCCTATTATACCGCTAAAGCTATAGTGGATATAGGACATCATTAATATAAAAGCCCAACATTTATTTTAAAAATGACAATATATTGTTAATTTTATAATTTGATAGTAGTATAAGGATTAGATTTTAAGACAAATTATATTATTATTGATAAAAACGATAACCAAAAAGTAATATCGATAAGGGGTTTTATCTGTATCTAGGCAATAAATAGTCTGCTGAAATTCGGACTTAAGGTTGTCATTAAATAGTCATCATAATAGGTTAGCTTACGAAGCTGGCAGAAAAAGGCTAAAAATAAGGTCAAATCAATCAAGACAATTGGGTAATTAACACCTGTTTTAAAGTTAATAAGCGCGCAACCGCCTTGTGAAATGGGCTTAAGTTAAGAGGTTTAGGTATCTAATCATGGGGGTTATACCTAAAAAACGTCAGTTTTGCCAATTGACGCTAATTGTTTCAGCCAACCGATAAGGACACCGCTATGAGCCAAGCTATCGCCAATCGCATTCAAAAGGGCAGTCTTGCCATTGACCCTCAACTTTTTGATTTTATTGAAAATGACGTGCTACCAAGCGTCGGCGTTGACTCGCAAGCTTATTGGTCGGGGTTTGAAAATGCAGTCAAAACCCTGACGCCAAGAAATAAGGCGCTGCTGCAAACTCGAGCGGATTTGCAAGCGCAAATTGATCAGTGGCACCTTGATCATCCGGCAAAAAATGGCAAGGTTGACTTTCCGGCTTACAAACAGTTTTTGCAAGATATTGGTTATTTGTTGCCTGAAGGCGAAGATTTTCAAGTCGCTACCCAAAATATTGATGCGGAGATTGCTCAGATAGCAGGACCTCAGTTGGTGGTTCCGATACTCAATGCTCGCTATGCGCTCAATGCCAATAATGCACGTTGGGGCAGCTTGTATGACGCGCTTTATGGTACGGACGTGATTAGTGAAGCCAATGGTCAAGAGGCGGGAAAAAGCTATAACCCAACACGCGGGGCGGCGGTCGTGGCTTACGCCAAAGCATTTTTGGACAAGCACTTTGCGCTTGAAAACGGCTCGTTCACCGAGGTAACCGGCTTTAGCGTCGTTGATGGCAAATTGGTGATCACTCAAGGCGATGTCAAGACGTCGTTGCAAGAGCCCAGTAAATTTGTCGGTTTTGTTGGTAACACTGACGCGCCAACGGGAATTTTGCTAAAAAATAATAACCTTCACGTTGAAATCCAAATTGACCCCAAAAGCCCTATTGGCAAAGCTGATCCAGCAAGAATCAAAGATATTTTTATGGAATCGGCGGTCAGCGTCATTCAAGATTTAGAAGATTCTATTGCCGCCGTCGATGCTGAAGATAAGGTTGCCGCGTATCGCAATTGGTTTGGGCTGATGAATGGCGATTTGGTTGAGACTTTTGAAAAAAATGGCAACACCATAACCCGCCAACAAAACGCTGATCGCGAATTCATCACCCCTGATGGCAAAAAACTTGTGCTTTCAGGTCGGGCGCTGCTGCTGCTTCGAAACGTCGGTCACTTGATGCAAAATCCTGCCATTTTAGTTGATTTAGGCGAGGGTTTTGAGGAAGTTTTTGAAGGGATTATGGATGGCTTAATCACCCCGCTGCTATCGCTCAATGATATTAAAGGTAAAAACAAGCTTGCCAACTCGCGAAAAGGCTCGATGTATATCGTTAAACCCAAAATGCACAGCCCTGATGAAGTTCGTTTTGCCGATGACTTATTTGCCATGGCGGAAGATATCTTAGAGCTGCCGCGATACACCATCAAAATCGGGGTCATGGATGAAGAGCGGCGAATGACGGTCAATTTAAAAGAAGCCATTCGTCAAGTTCGTCATCGCATCATTTTCATTAATACAGGGTTTTTGGATCGTACTGGTGATGAGATTCACACCAGTATGAATGCCGGCGCTTTTGTTCGTAAAAGCCGAATGAAAGATCAACCATGGCTAAAAGCTTATGAGCAGTGGAACGTTGATGTGGGCTTAGAAACTGGGCTTCAAGGTCATGCGCAAATTGGCAAAGGCATGTGGGCAAAGCCTGATGAAATGAAAGAGATGCTTGAGGCTAAAATAGCTCACCCCAAAGCTGGCGCGACCACGGCTTGGGTACCTTCACCAACCGCCGCCACCTTGCACAGTTTGCATTATCATGAAATCAACGTTCCTGACGTTCAAGAAGCTCTAAAATCACGACCGCACGCCACTATCGATGACATTTTGACCATTCCACTAGCTGCCGACCCAAATTGGACGGATGCAGAAATTCGTGAAGAGCTGGAAAATAACGCTCAAGGCATCTTGGGATATGTGGTTCGTTGGGTCAATCAAGGCGTTGGCTGCTCAAAAGTTCCGGATATCAATAATGTTGGGCTGATGGAAGATCGGGCGACATTGCGCATTTCAAGCCAACACATTGCCAACTGGCTACTTCATGGCATCGTAACTGAAGACCAAGTTATGGAAACCATGAAGCGCATGGCAAACATTGTTGATGAGCAAAATGCGAGCGATCCCAACTATCAACCGATGGCAGCTGATTTTGACCATTCAATTGCTTTTAAAGCCGCTTGTGATTTGATTTTTAAAGGTCGCGCTCAGCCTAATGGCTACACTGAGCCGTTATTGCATCAAGCGCGCCTTAAAGTAAAAGCCAGTTCTTGCGTGATTTGATTTTTACGATTTAATGTGTCTTTTTTACGTTATCAAGCCTTTGTTAGTCAATACTGACGGAGGCTTTTTTATAAGGCTAAATTGACTATCTTGATAATAACAGTCTTATGAAGGTCAGATAAAAACAAAAAAAATGTTGCAAATTATGTCAAAGTTGATATGCTTATTAATGAAGTATGAGTTTGGTAACGAGTGTTACAAGTATTAAGGATAAGGGCTTAATCTTACAATCAGGTTACGAAGAAAGAGCTTTTTTTGTAAGCATTAATTTTTTTCATAGTGCTGTCATAACATCTCGTCATACTTATTTTATATTTTGTTCGGTAGCCAGTTACATTTATTTTGAGGATTTGTGACGATACCATTTTGGGTGCCAGCCTACCGCCAGCACCTTACTAAAATTGTAAAGTGGAGAGACTCCCGTGAAAAAATTACTTTTAGCCTCAGCTGTTGCTGCTTTAACTGTGACTGCCGCCCAAGCTGCACCTACTATCTATGGTAAAGCATTTGTTACAGCTGACTACGTTAATGCCGATTTTGATGGCGTCGAAGCTGGCACAACCACTGCTTTTAGTGATGACAGTGATGCCGTTCAAATCAACTCTCATGCGTCACGAATTGGTTTTAAAGGCTCAGAAGCCATGACTGCCAATACTGATGTGATTTATCAGTTAGAGTACGGCATTGGTGTTGATGGTGATGAGCGCACCTTTAGAAGCCGTGATACTTACCTAGGTCTTGCGAACAAAGATTTTGGTCAATTCCGCTTTGGTCGTAACACCTCAGTTCTTGATTATGTCAACAACGTAACCGTTACCGAAGGTTTTTGGGACAATTTAGGTACCAACACGCTTGAAGAAGAAAAAAATCTTGAAGCCCTTAATATGGTAAGTGATGAGCGCCAAAACAATTCTGTAGTTTGGATTGCGCCAAAATATCAAGGGCTTCCAGTTGAGCTTGCCCTTCAATACGCTGCAGACGAAAGCTTCGTAGGCGATAACGATGACCGTAACAATGGCTACGGCGCCTCTTTAATGTTTGACCAAGGCACTGGCTTTACCGCTGGCGTAGCTTATACCAAAGATATGGATATCGTAGGTAATATCCTTCGCGGTACGGTAACTGCTGACCTTGCCAACTATGTATCTTATCCTGTAACTTTAGGTGCATTGTACCAACAAGCAGACTTTGATGGTGCGGACACTAAAGAAAAAGGCTTGGTCGTTAGTGGTGAGATGGGCTTAAACAGCTTTGCAAAACCTGCTTCTGTTTATCTTCAGTACAACCGCACAAACAATCTAGCTGGCGTAAAAGACGTTGACTCAGATCAAATCGTCCTAGGCGGTAAATATAAGTTTAAGAAAAACATGATTGCTCATGCTTATGTTGGTCAAAACTCATCTGACGGCGTAACTTATAACCGTGACACTCCTAATCCAACAGTTTACGTTGGCGATGCTGACGTCTTTGCTTTAGGCGGCGGTCTAGAATACATCTTCTAAGATGATTTTATTGGTAATATAATAAAACTCACTCCAACAGGGGTGAGTTTTTGTTTTTAGTTAATTTTAATTTACAAGAGTTTTTATGAAAAAAGTATTATTGCTTCCTGCCTTAATCCTTGCTGCCACAAGCAGTGTTCACGCTGAGCCAAAAGTTTACGGTAAGATATTTTTAACCACCGACTATGTGAATTTGAAGTCGGATTTGACCACCAAGCTTGCACCAAATGAAAGCGTGAAAACCTTGGACGGTTATGATGAAAATGCCGTTCAACTCAACTCGCATGGCTCGCGAATTGGCATTAAAGGCGATGAAGCAATCACGGGCAATACCAACGTCATCTATAAGCTTGAATATGGCGTCAGTGTTGACGGTGATGACCATACTTTAAAAAGCCGCGATACCTATCTTGGGCTTGAAAATAAAAAATTTGGTGAAGTTCGCGTGGGTCGCAACTCCTCAGTTTTGGACGAAGTTAATAATGTCACCGTCACCGAAGGCTACTGGGACAATTTAGGCGATGGTAAGCTCAAAGATGAGCAAGAGCTTCGCGCGCTAAATATGCTTGATGACTCTCGCCAAAGCAACTCCATCGTTTGGTTTGCCCCGCAATATAAAGACCTTCCGGTGAAACTTGCGCTGCAATACGCCACCAATGAGGACGAATTGAGAAATGAAGGCTATGGCGCCTCCATGATGTTTGAGGGCGCTCAAGGCATCAGCGCAGGGCTTGCTTATACCAAAAATATGGACAATGAAGGCAAGATTGATATTTTAGATTTAACCGATATCAATAAGCCCGATAGCCAAAAAGTTGAATATTCCGGCGATATTATTCGCGGAACGCTGCGCGCGGATATGAACAAATTTACCTCACTGCCGCTCACGCTTGGGGTGATGTATCAAGAAGCCGACTATAAGTATCAAGGCTCAAAAACTGAAAAAGGCTTGGTCGTTAGCGGAAAAATGAAGCTAGATAAGTTTGACAAGCCTGCTGCCGTTTATTTGCAGTACAACAAAACCGACAACTTGAACGGTTATAGCGATTCAAACTCTGACCAAATCGTGCTTGGCGGAACGTATGACTTTAAAAAGGACATCACCGCTCATGCTTATATTGGCAAAAACTCTGCTGATTACGTGGCGGTTGGCAAGGTCAAAGTGGACGAAAAAGGCAAGAAGAATTATTACACCAATATCGAATCGGATATTGACGTTTTTGCTTTTGGGGCAGGGCTTGAATATAAGTTTTAGTCATCTAAAAATTAATAAACTGCTTGTTTAATGTTAAAAGCTCATCGGTTATGGTGGGTTTTTTTATGAGCGCTAATTTAGCTGCCAATTTTTAGAAAAGGTTTAAAATCCGTCCGATTCAGATTTTGCCCTATATTTTCTTGTGTATTTTTAGTAAAATTCTTTTTTACCAACGACCGACAGAAGAGCTATGACCAAGTTTATATTTGTGACAGGTGGGGTGGTGTCCTCACTGGGAAAAGGTATCACGGCAGCCTCACTTGCCGCGGTGTTAGAGGCGCGCGGGGTCAAGGTCACCATGACCAAAATGGACCCGTATATCAACGTCGACCCTGGCACGATGAGCCCCTTTCAGCACGGTGAGGTGTTCGTCACCGACGATGGCGCTGAGACGGATTTGGACTTGGGCTATTACGAGCGCTTTTTACGCCACTCAAAGATGAGCAAAAGCAACAACTTTACCAGTGGTCGCATTTATCAAACGGTACTTAATAAAGAGCGCCGCGGTGAATATTTGGGCGGAACGGTTCAGGTGATTCCGCACATCACCGATGAAATTAAAAATAAAATCTTAGCCAGTGGCGCAGGCTACGACGTGGCAATCATCGAAATCGGCGGAACGGTCGGTGATATTGAATCGCTGCCATTTATGGAAGCCGTTCGTCAGTTGCAAGTTGAGCTTGGTCGCAACAAAGCCATGCTCATGCATTTAACCCTTGTGCCTTATATTTCAAGCGCAGGGGAGACCAAAACCAAACCTACTCAGCACTCAGTCAAAGAGCTTCGCTCCATTGGTTTGCAGCCGGATATTTTGATTTGCCGATCAGAGCATCAAATCTCGCAAGACAACCGCCGCAAAATCGCGCTATTTACCAACGTTGAAGAGCGCGCGGTCATCATGTGCGAAGACGCCAAAAGCATTTATCAAATTCCGCGAGCGCTTTATGAACAGGATTTGGATGACATCATTTGCGAGCGCTTTGGTCTTGATTTGCCAGAAGCCGATTTGAGCGATTGGGACAAAGTCGTTGAGGCTCAGCTCAATCCAAAAGCCAATGTCACCGTGGCGATGGTCGGTAAATACGTTGAGCTTCCAGACGCTTATAAGTCGATTAATGAAGCGCTACTTCACGCCGGAATTACCCACCAAACGGCGGTCAAAATCGATTACGTCGATGCCGAGCGCTTAGAAGATGACGACAGCTTGCTTGAAAACTTAAAACACGCCGATGCGGTTTTGGTTCCGGGCGGTTTTGGTGAGCGCGGAACGATTGGCAAAATGAAAGCCATTACTTATGCCCGCGAAAATAACGTACCGTATCTTGGCATTTGCCTTGGCATGCAGCTTGCGGTCATTGAATACGCTCGCAACGTATTAAATTTAGACGCCAACTCGTCAGAATTTGATAAAAAGACCGCCGAGCCAATCATTGGTCTTATCGTTGAGTGGCTTGATGAGCGCGGCGAGTTGCAAATCCGCAGCGATGACTCTGACCTTGGCGGCACCATGCGCTTGGGCGCTCAAAAGGCAGAGTTGGTTGCCGGCAGCAAACTTGCGCGGATTTATGGCGCGACCACCATCACCGAGCGTCATCGCCACCGTTATGAGATGAACAACCGCTATATTGAGCCGTTAGAAGCTGCCGGAATGACCATTTCAGGGTATTCTGCCAAGCAGCATTTGGTTGAAGCGGTCGAAATCCAAAGCCATCCTTGGTTTGTGGCGGTTCAGTTCCACCCTGAATTCACCAGCTCACCGCGCGGTGGTCATCCGCTATTTAACAGCTTTGTGAAAGCGGCAAAAACATATCACGACAGTAAATAAGTTCTTATTATCATTTCAAAAAAAGGTCAGTTTTCGAGCTGACCTTTTTTATTGAAGATTTTCTTATTATTTTAGTTTTTTACTATCTTTAAGATTGTAGCTTGCTGGTGATGATTTTGTGGTCAAAAGTTGCGCGGCACTTTTTTTCAACTCAATTTGCGCTACAATAACGCTCAATGATTTGTTTTTAGCTTCAGTTCTTTTTAATTTCAGTGTTTTAATCTCAGTTTAAAAAATCCAAATAACAAGATTACGCTTAGGATACGCTCAATGAACGATTTGCAAGCCCAATCGCACCTTACCATTCAAAGCCCAACGCAAGATATCATTATTGGCAATGATAAGCCCTTTGTGTTGTTTGGCGGCATGAACGTTTTGGAGTCAAAAGAATTGGCATTTGAGATTGCCGAGCAATATCTTGATATTTGTAACCGCCTTGGCATCGGCTTTGTGTTTAAAGCAAGTTTTGATAAAGCCAACCGCTCAAGTTTGACCTCATTTCGCGGGCCGGGACTTGAAACGGGAATGGATTGGCTTGGTCAAATCAAAGCCAAATTTGGGGTGCCAATCATCACCGATGTTCATGAGCCGTACCAAGCCGCGCCGGTTGCAGAAGTTGCCGATATTATCCAGCTGCCAGCGTTTTTATCGCGGCAGACCGATTTGGTACAAGCGATGGCAAAAACGGGCGCGATTATTAACATTAAAAAAGCACAGTTTTTAGCGCCGCATGAGATGCGCCATATCATTAATAAATGTCTTGAGGCGGGCAATAATAAGATCATTTTGTGCGAGCGCGGCAGTGCCTTTGGCTATAACAATTTGGTCGTGGATATGCTTGGCTTTGACACCATGAAGCAGATGAACGTTCCGGTGTTTTTTGATGTGACCCATAGCCTGCAGCAGCCGGGTGCTCGAAGTGATAGCGCAGGTGGTCGCCGTGAGCAAATCACGACGCTTGCGCGCGCCGGAATGGCGACAGGGCTTGCAGGGCTATTTTTAGAAGCGCACCCAAACCCAGAATCGGCAAAATGTGATGGTCCTTGCGCGCTTAGAATGAGCCAACTTGAGCCATTTTTACGGCAAATTCAACAGCTTGATTCGCTCGTTAAAGGCTTTGAAAAGCTCGATACCCATTAATATCAGTAAAAAATAATAGCAGTAAAAAAATAACTAAAAAGGAGTGCTTATGGCTATTCAAGTGGCAAAAGTGAGTATTGAAAATATCGATACCCCCGAAGGGGTTGACAGTGTAATGACGGCGCTAAAAAACATCACTGGCGTGACCGCGATTGATCTTGACCCTGTCAGCCATACCGCACTTGTCAGCTATGATGATAACGAAACCACCATTCACGCGCTGACCGCGGCGATTACTATGGTTGATTATGTCACTCAGCCGTTTCCTATCGATGCGCCGCAAAACCCGCGCTATCATTGATTTTGTAGCGTCTTTTTGCATCAAAAACTTTATTAATAAAAAAGGAACTATCATGGCAGAACAAACTAGAATTATTAATATTGACGGCATGACTTGCCAAGGCTGCGTGACCAGCGTTTATAATGCAACCGCGGATATTGACGGTCTTGACAGCATGAGCATTGATTTGTCAGCAAATAAGGCGACCGTAACTTTTGACGACAGCAAAACCAGCGCTGATAAAATTGCCAGTGCCATTGAGGATGCCGGATTTGACGCGACGGTTGCCAATAGTTAGTTGAATCACTCACTCTTTAAGTTAAAAAAGCCAGCTTTTATGCTGGTTTTTTGATTTTAAATCATTGTCTTTAAGATGCCATTCTTGGGTTTAAACGCCGCGTTAGCTTGCAAAAGTAATTAAGTATTGTAATTTTGGCAGTTGTAACCATCTTGACTATAATGCGTGTTAATTTTGACCTTTGACGAAAACGAGAAGTTCCATGAGTGATGTTTCCAATTCTGCCGTTAATGACAACCTTGAGGTGAGCGCAAAAGTTACCGACCGCAATCAGCCTAAGCCCGATAGCGCCCATTTACAGCTTGCGATTGAGGGCATGACCTGTCAGGCGTGCGCGTCAAGAATTGAAAAAGTGCTCAATAAAAAGCCTGCAATTTATAGCGCCAGCGTTAACTTTGCCGGTGAAACTGCTAATATTGATTACAATCCAGAAGCGGTAACTGCTCAGCAGATTTTGGAGTGGGTCAATAAAACCGGTTTCGTTGCTAACCTGCAAGAAGAGGCGACACTTTTTGATACGGATGAGGACACGCCAAAATTGCCTTGGCGCTTGATTGCGCTTTGGGTTTGTTTGCTGCCGTTTTTGGCAGGAATGCTTGGGATGATGGTTGGGGCTGGCATGGCGTGGATGCCGCCAGTTTGGGTTCAGTTTGTACTTGCCACCATTGTTCAATTTGGCTTGGCGCTGCCGTTTTACAAAAGTGCTTGGGCGTCGATTAAAGGCGGTCTTGCCAATATGGACGTTCTGGTGGTCATTGGCACGGTGACGATTTGGGCGTATTCAACCTATATTTGGCTCACTCACGGCGATGGCAGCTTGGCAACTTTAATGCAGGGCATGGGTCACGGTCATGACAGCGCGGGCGTTTATTTTGAAGCCGGAGTGATGGTCATTGCCTTTGTGCGAACGGGAAAATACCTTGAGGAGCGCACCAAAAAGCAAAGCTTAAACAGCATTGATTTATTATTGTCGTTAACCCCCGATGAAGTTGAGCAGTTGCAGCCCAACGGCGATTTTCACGAGGTTGCGCTCAAAGACGTTCAAGTTGGTGACATTTTACGCGCCAAGCAAGGCAGCCGAGTGGCAACGGACGGCAAAGTCATTAAGGGCGAGGGCTACTGCGTTGAAAGCCATTTAACGGGTGAGTCTGTTCCTTTAAAAAAACAAATTGGCGATGAGTTATTAGCAGGGGCTTTGGTTGAAAATGGCAGCTTAGTTTATCGCGTTCGCGCAAAGGGTCGTGACACCAAGCTTGGCGATATGGTGCAAGCGCTCAGTGACGCTCAAGGCTCAAAAGCCAATCTAGCACGGCTTGCCGATCGCGTGACCGCTGTGTTTGTTCCTGTTGTCGTGAGTATTGCCATCCTCACTTTTGGCGTAACGTGGTGGTGGTCGGGTATTTTTGAAACGGCGCTCATGCATGCGGTTTCGGTGTTGGTCATTGCTTGCCCTTGCGCGCTTGGACTTGCAACCCCTGCGGCAATTATGGCAGGAATGGGCGTTGCTGCGCGCCATGGGATTTGGTTTAAAGATGCCCAAAGCCTTGAAGCAGCGGGCAATATTGACACCGTCGTCCTTGATAAAACAGGAACGCTCACCATCGGTCGCCCAACCATTGTAGATACGGTGATGGCGGACAATAGCATTGACCAAAATGAAGTTTTACAGCTTGCTGCCAGTGTCGAAGCCCACGCCAGCCACCCCTTAGCGACCGCCATTGTCAATGCCGCAAAAGCGCAACGATTGCCGCTACTTTCAGTCAGTGAGGTTAATGTCGTTAAGGGCGCAGGGATTGAAGCGGTGATTGAAAACTTAGGAACCGTTCGCGTTGGAACGGCAAAGTTTGCCAATTTAACCTTGCCAAAGCTTATGCCTAAAGCTTGGCAAATTGCAAGCACAGTGGCGGTGAGCATTAATGACGTTCCGCTCGGCGCATTTGCGTTGGCAGATGATTTAAAAGCGGATTCTTTTGATGCCATTCAAGCGCTAAAAAATGATGGGATTAACGTGGTGCTGATGAGCGGTGACAATCAATCCGTGGTCAATTATGTTGCTGAACAGCTTGGCATGGATAAAGCTTTTGGTCACATGAGCCCTCGCGATAAAGCCGAGCAAATTCAAGCGCTGCAAGAGCAAGGTCGTAAAGTGGCGATGGCAGGTGACGGCGTGAATGACGCTCCTGCTATGGCAACAGCAAACGCAAGCTTTGCCATGGTTGAAGGTACAGACGTGGCTCAGCATAGCGCTTCAGCACGATTGATGGGCGAGTCGCTACTGCATATTGATGCCGCGCAAAAAATTGCCAATGCCACTTTAAAAAATATTAAGCAAAACCTATTTTTTGCCTTTATTTACAACTGTTTAGGGATTCCACTAGCGGCGTTTGGGTTTTTAAATCCAATGATAGCTGCTGCTGCCATGGCGCTTAGCTCCATTTCGGTGCTATTAAACGCCCTACGATTGACCCGATTTCAAACCCCCATTGAAGCCAATAATGTTTTGCCAAAGCGCGCTGATTAACAAAATTTATGCTATGATGGCAGCCGTTAGGATGCGCCAAATTGCGTTAAAAAAGCGCGGAGCAGTCCCTTTTTAAGCGATGATTGTTAGAAATTTTGTGATTTTTCTCATACCACTTGGCATGACCAAAGGATACTTATAAACCATGTACGCTGAAGAAACCAAAAGCAGTTCTGAAATTAAAGACATTCGCGCTCGCGAGATTTTAGACTCACGCGGCAATCCAACCATTGAAGCTGACGTTATTTTAGAAGACGGCACGATTGGTCGTGCGGCTGCCCCAAGTGGCGCGTCAACGGGCTCACGAGAGGCGCTCGAGCTTCGTGACCAAGATAGCGGTCGCTATTTGGGTAAAGGCGTAAAAAAAGCTGTAGCTAATGTCAACAGCCAAATCAGAACGGCGCTGATGAACACCAATGTCAGCGAACAGCAGCGCATTGATGACATCATGATTGAGCTTGATGGCACACAAAATAAAGACAATTTGGGCGCCAATGCGATGCTTGCGGTATCGCTTGCCGCTGCCAAAGCCGCCGCGCAATCGCAAAATTTGCCACTGCATCAATATATTGCCAACCTTCGGGGTCAAACCTCATTGACCATGCCTGTTCCCATGATGAATATTTTAAATGGCGGCGAGCACGCGGACAATACCGTTGATATTCAAGAGTTTATGATTGAGCCGGTCGGCTTTAGCAGCTTTTCAGAAGCCCTTCGCGCCGGAACAGAGATTTTTCATAGCTTAAAATCAGTGCTAAAATCACAAGGCTTAAATACTGCCGTTGGTGATGAAGGTGGCTTTGCCCCAAACCTGCGCAGCAACGAAGAAGCCATTACCGTCATCATGAAAGCCATTGACCAAGCTGGCTACAAAGCCGGTCAAGACATCTATTTAGCCCTTGATTGCGCCGCAAGTGAGTTTTATAAAAACGGTCAATATGTGCTAGCAGGCGAGGGCAACAAAGCCTTTGATAGCCAAGGATTTTCTGACTATCTCGTTGGCTTAACCCGTCAATATCCCATTATCTCAATCGAAGATGGCTTAGATGAGTCTGATTGGGACGGTTGGGCGTATTTAACCCAGCAAATCGGCGATAAAGTTCAATTGGTTGGCGACGACTTATTTGTGACCAATCCTGCTATTTTGCAAGAAGGCATTGATAAGCACATTGCCAACGCCATTTTGATTAAATTTAACCAAATTGGTACGTTATCAGAAACGCTTGACGCTATTTATCTGGCGAAGAAAAACGGCTACGCCACCATCATTTCACACCGCTCAGGCGAAACCGAAGACAGCACCATTGCTGATTTGGCAGTAGGAACGGCGGCAGGTCAAATCAAAACCGGCTCACTTTGCCGCTCAGACCGCGTTGCCAAATACAACCAACTACTTCGCATTGAGCAGCAAATTCGCGCAAGCTACCGCGGTAAAGATGAATTTATCGGGCTTCGTGGTTAATTTGGCAGATTGTATATAGACGTTTCGCTTAGCAAAATCAAGGTTTTGCTAAGCACTCTGATTATGTTACTTGCCCATTCATTATGATCTATTGACTTAAGTGGTTATGAAATATTTTAGTCAGTTTTTATTATTTGCGTTTGCCGTTTTGGTATTCTTAGGGCTGCAATACCAATATTGGTTTGGTGAAAACGGTCATTTTGAGCGTAAGCAACTCAGTGCTGAAATCGTCAAGCAAGAGCAAAAAAATGACAGCCAGTTATTTGCCAATGAGCTGCTGAAGACCGATGTTTACGACTTGAAAAACGGTTTAGAGGCGGTCGAGGAACATGCGCGCCTTGATTTAGGACTCATTAAGCCAAATGAAACTTTTGTTCAAGTGTCAACGGTGTCAACGCCGCAGCGCTAAGGTAACAATCGCTGAAAAATTTACTTTATCGGTAATACCGATCCCATCGTTTTATTCTAATTTTCATGATTCAGGACTGACCCATGATTCAAGAGCGCTTAGCTCAAGCGTTACCTGCCGCCAAGCTGTCAGCTAAAATTCATCCTATGATTGTTGCCGCAGGATCAGGCAGCCGCTTTCAATCAAGTCTTCCTAAGCAGTTCACCCCAATTTTTGGCAAAACGATCTTAGAGCATAGCGTTCGCTGTTTGGCAAAAAGTGCCTATATTGACTGCTGTTTACTGGTCATTAGCGCGAGCGATGACTTTGCCCCAACTCTGAATTTTGAGCTTCCCGTAAGCTTTGCCATTGGTGGTGCTGAGCGTTGGCAATCTGTTCAAGCCGGCGTGACCGCGCTTATTGCTGCGGGCGCTCAAGAGCATGATTTCGTGCTTATCCACGATGCCGCAAGACCGACCGTTCCTGTAGCTGATATTAATAACGTCATTCAAGCCGCATTTCATGAGCCATTCGGAGCAATTTTAGCAGCGCCCGTGGTTGATACCCTTAAACAGGCTTTCGGTGAGGGTTATATTGAAAAAACGGTGGACCGTAGCCAAATGTGGCAAGCCCAAACGCCACAAGTGTTTCGACTGGGGGCGTTAGTACAGGCATTAGCCTATATTGCCAATAATAATATCAGCATTACAGACGAAGCCAGTGCTTTTGAAGCGTTAAACCTTCCCATTAAACTGGTATCAGGAAGCCGGCAAAATATTAAGCTGACGTTTCCTGAAGATGAGTTGATCATTAAAGCGCTAATAAAAGGTCATATTGATTAATTACTAAAATTTTTGCTGAGCTGGCGAACTTTCACCATAATAATATAAATAAGTTGATTATTTTATATGTAAATTCATGAATATAATGTTATAGTTTAAACTAAACAGCAATTTAGTGCTTTAGATACAAATGAGAAGTTGCTATGATGACTAAACTGCCCTATGATGTAACCAATTTAATACAATAAAGATAATTGCTATGAAATCAATATTTTATTGCAGAAGTCTTTTATTATATCACTGTCATATCGCTAATGGCGCGATAAATGAGGAGAGGTACATTGTCAACGGTCGCTGATTCAACCCAAGCTTTGGAGTCAGACCTTTATCAGCTAATTTACATCAGCCGAATTACCTCAACAGGGCTGTCTGGCGCAAGCACGTTAAACGATATTGCCGAATCGTCAATAAAAAATAATCAAGCAAATGAGATTACAGGGATTCTTTGCTATGGTAATGGCTATTTTTATCAGTATATTGAAGGCTCAGAGCAAGCGCTCACCAACCTAAAAAACCAACTGCTGATGGATGATCGGCATAAAGATTTAAAAACCTTGGATTTTTCACAGACCACTGAGCGTAGATTTAAAGGCTGGTCACTGCGATCGATTATTCTTGAGCGTTGGCTGCTAAAAGATCCAAAGGTCAAAAAACTTTTGCCGTTTAAGCCTTATACTTGGAGCGAGGCAGAAAGTGATCAATTTTTAGATGCTCTGCAAAACTATTATCAGCAAAAAGAAGGTGGGGAGCAGCTGGACCCTCAGCCGATAAAATATAGTACGCTTGGCTTAACATTAAGTAAGGTCGTTGGTGAGCACCAAGCCTTTTTTCTGATTCAAACGGTTCTTGCCGCGCTGATTATCATTGCTTTACTTTGGGTAGTGATGGCTGATAAATTGGGGTTTTAACAGCTTCTATCATTTAAAAAAAGCCGGCGCTATTGCTGGCTTTTTTATTGTCAATTGATGGTTGTCTGATAACTACTATAAAAAACAAAAAAGCCTTCAAAAGCAATAAACTTTTGAAGGCTTCACAAGCAAAGCTTGTTAATTTGGCGTCCCCACGGGGATTCGAACCCCGGTTACCGCCGTGAAAGGGCGATGTCCTAGGCCTCTAGACGATGGGGACTAGTTGCTTCAGCTGCTTTCACCATTATTGCTGAAGTGGTGCGTATTATAAATAGGGCGTTATCTCTTGTCAAGACTTTTTTGGCGATTTCTTTTAGCAACGAGATATTTTTTCTTAATTGCCCGTTTTGGGTGCAAGTCATTGCTTTTTAAATGGTGACGAATCCAAAGGGAAGTAATTCCGCTGATGGTTAATGCTAGCGCCATATAGCCAAAAATCGTTCCCCATAAAATATGATGCGGTTCCATAATCAAATCCCTCCTTTAGCACAAACTTTCCGTGCGATTAAGTGAGCAATCTTTCATAAATAAGCAGAGTTTACTGCCTAATTATTAGTATAGATTAAGGATTATAAAGAACTGTTTAGTTTTGTCGTTTAATATAAGGAATTGGTTAATCAGTTTGGGAATTTTCGCAATTGGTTTTCGCGTCGTCCAAAGCTTCATTTAGGGCAATGGGGAGCATAGGATAACGGTTTAAAATGTAACAAAACAGCTCGGCGGTTTTTTGGGTATCATAAAGCGCCGAATGGGCGTTGCTACCGTCAAAGTCAATTCCGGCGGCTTGGCAAGCTCGCGCAAGAACGGTTTGTCCAAAGGCAAGTGCGGATAACGTGACGGTATCGAAAACTGAAAATTGATGAAATGGATTTTGATTTTTGCTGTTGGTTCGGGCAACGGCAGCATTTAAAAACGCCAAATCAAAATGCGCGTTGTGACCGATAAGAACGCATTGACGGCAGTTTTGTTCTTTGCGAACCTCTTTTAGGACTTTAAAGATACGTCTGAGCGCGGATTTTTCATCTTCAGCAATGGCTTTTCGCATCGGATTGTTTGGGTCAATTCCGGTAAAGGCAAGCGCGCTTGGCTCAAGGTTTGCGCCAATAAATGGCTCAATATGCGCGTTTTGCGGTTCCCCTAAGTAAAATACGCCGGTCTCATCCATTAAGATGGGAATACAAGCAATCTCAAGCAGGGCATCGGTTTTGGCATTAAATCCGGCGGTTTCCACATCGACGACGACGGGTAAAAACTGCCGAAACCTTGATTTTAAGGTTAAAGGTTCAGATAAATTTTCAGTATTAGCCGTCTGATTTTCCGCTATAGGCTTTGGTGCGGTTTGGTCAGTTGGTAATGCTTGATTCGTTAAACTTGACGGGGCATCATTATGAGTCATTGCTATAAAAATCGCTTTGTTAATGAGTGCTTAAAATAATGAGAGCATGGTTAGCGCGCCATAGGATTTTAGCAGCAGTTTTTTACAACTGCCGCCAAAGTCTGACTTAAATCATTTAAGCTTGAATCGACCACGGCAAGGTTTCGCCTGCCATCAATGGCGTGAGCGTTCCGCCATCAAAATAGGGGAAGCTTGTGGGTACGAGCATGGGCTTTTTGACGATGGTTACAGTATCGGTGTTTACCGGCAAGCCGTAAAACTCGGCGCCAAAGCGACTGGTAAAGCCCTCAAGTTTGTCGATTTTGTCCACGCTATCAAAGGCGGTGGCATAAAGCGGTAGAGCGGTCGCTGAGCTATAGCAGCCTGCGCAGCCACAAGCGGCTTCTTTTTTGTGCGTTGGGTGCGGCGCTGAATCTGTTCCGGCAAAAAACTTCGGACTGCCACTGGTTGCGACGGTTAATAGCGCTTCTTGATGTGATTGGCGCTTTAAAATTGGCAAGCAGTACAAATGCGGTTTGATGCCGCCAAGCAGCATGTGATTGCGGTTGAGCATTAAATGTTGCGGGGTGATGGTCGCGCCAACGTGGCTGCCCTGAGCCAACACAAAATCGGCGGCGTCTTTGGTGGTGATGTGCTCAAGGACGATTCGCAATTCTGGAAAATCGCGAATCATTTTTGCCAAAACTTCCTCTAAAAACTGCTTTTCACGGTCAAAAATATCAACGTGATTGTGCGTCACTTCGCCATGAACGAGTAGCGGCATATTGTATTTTTGCATGGCAGCAAAAACGTCAGCGCGACCGTTGATGTCCGTGACACCGTCAGCAGAGTTGGTGGTAGCGCCCGCCGGATAAAGCTTAACCGCTTGAACGATTCCTGATTTAGCAGCAATTTCAATGACTTCTGCCGTGGTATGGTCAGTCATATACAGCGTCATTCGCGGGTCAAACGCCGCTTTTCTAGCATCATTAATATCACTTGACCCAAGAACGTTTAAAATCCGCTCACGGTAGGCTGCCGCATCGGCTGCATTTTTTACCGGTGGCACTAGATTTGGCATACAAATCACGCGGTTAAAGCTCATGGCGGCGTGTGGAACGGTGGTGGCAAGGGCAGCGTTGTCGCGAAGGTGAATGTGCCAATCATCTGGCTGGAGTAAGGTAAGCTCGGTGATGGTGCTCATAATTAGCGCTCGGTGATGAAAAATGGCAAAAATCGGCTAGGGGTGTTGTAAAAAGTAACGGCAATCGTTGCCGGATATGATAGCAGATTTTCGCCCAATCGGATATGAAAGCTTTTGCTCGGAATGATTGAGTGATTGACACATAACTAGCAATTCTAGTTAACAAGCTTAGTTAACCGCCCTAGTCAACAAAAATGACGATTTTTGAAAGTAAATTGTCAGATTTTCAGCAAAACGGTGTCAAATTGAACGCCTAGCCTGTTAAGCACTTTTGCCTGCCTTAAATATAAGGTAAACTGGTGTGATGACTTTATTTTTTACAAAGCAACGTTTTGAGGTTTAAACCTTTTTTAAACCTCAAAAATTGAATCAGGAGCAATTCATGGCAAAGCTTGACCCCAGTAAAATCAACAAAATCGTCTTGGCATATTCCGGTGGTTTGGACACCTCCATCATTGCCAAATGGCTTCAAGAAACCTATGACGCTGAAGTCATTACCTTTACCGCAGATATCGGTCAAGGCGAGGAAGTTGAGCCGGCTCGCGCCAAAGCTGAAGCCATGGGCATCAAAAACATCTATATTGAGGACTTACGCGAAGAGTTTGCCCGCGATTATGTGTTCCCCATGTTTCGCGCCAACGCCATTTACGAAGGCGAATATTTGCTTGGAACGTCCATTGCAAGACCACTGATTGCCAAGCGTTTGGTTGAAATTGCCAAAGAACACAACGCCGATGCCATCAGCCACGGTGCCACCGGAAAAGGCAATGACCAAGTCCGCTTTGAGCTTGGCGCCATTGCGCTTGCCCCTGAAGTAAAAACCATTGCCCCTTGGCGCGAGTGGGATTTATCCAGCCGTGAAAGCTTGATGAAGTACGCCGAAGAGCACGACATTGCTATTGATTACGCTAAAAACAGCAAAAAATCGCCGTATTCAATGGACGCCAACCTTTTGCATATTTCTTATGAAGGCGGCGTGTTAGAAGACCCGTTTGCTGAAGCTGAAGACGACATGTGGCGCTGGTCGGTCAGCCCAGAAAACGCGCCTGATACGCCTGAATATATCGAGCTTGAATATAAAAAAGGCGATATCGTTGCCATCAATGGTGAGGCGATGAAGCCATTTGAAGTGATGATTAAATTAAACGAGCTTGGCGGCAAACATGGCGTTGGTCGCTTGGACATCGTTGAAAACCGCTACGTGGGTATGAAATCACGCGGCTGCTATGAAACGCCTGCCGGAACGATTATGCTCAAAGCCCACCGCGGTATTGAGTCGTTAACCCTTGACCGCGAGGCTGCGCACCTCAAAGACGAGTTGATGCCACGCTACGCCAAAATCATTTATAACGGCTACTGGTTCAGCCCTGAGCGCGAAATGCTGCAAGCGTTGATTGACAAATCACAGGAATACGTGAACGGAACGGTTCGCGTGAAGCTTTATAAAGGCTCGGTCAGTGTGGTTGGTCGCAAATCTGACGATTCATTGTTTGATGAAAAAATCGCCACCTTTGAAGATGACGCCGGCGCTTATGACCAAAAAGACGCAGAAGGCTTTATCCGTCTAAACGGTCTTCGTCTTGCCATTGAAGCCAGCCGAGGTCGCGATTTATCAAAGTAATATCGCAAGATTAGGTTAAATGAAAAACAGAGTTCTTTGAGCTCTGTTTTTTTATGGAAAACTTTAGAGATTTTAAAGGTTAACAGGAGAAATGATTTTGAAAACTGCAGTAAATGACCGCTCACAAATTTATCTTGTCGTCAGTATCGGTCGCCAAGTTTTAAGCGTTTATCATGGTGATAGCCACATTAAAGACTATGTCGTTTCTACGGCAAAAAATGGTATTGGTAGCCTTGAGGGTAGCAACTGCACGCCGCTTGGTCGCCACATTATCGCAAAAAAAATTGGTCAAGATATGCCGATTAACAGCGTTTTTGTCGGTCGTGTTCCGACAGGAGAGATTTATGACACTAAGCTTGGGGCGGCATTTCCTAACCGTGATTGGATTTTAACGCGAATATTGTGGCTGGCAGGTTGTGAGGTTGGAGTAAACCAAGGCAATAATGAGCTTGGCTGCTGCGATACCTTTTCGCGCTATATCTATATTCATGGTACGCCGGATGATGAACCTATGGACGCGCCGCTGTCGCACGGCTGTATTCGCATAAGAAATGACGATATTATAATGCTTTTTGAAGAGGTGATTGAGGGAACTCAGGTTGTTATTGAAGCTTAAAGACTTTTTTTATTTTATTTCATTAACTGCTGTATTTGTAATAAAAAATTAACAAATATTCTTGCTAATTAAGTTAAATGATATAATTTTTTTGGATAAGTTGTTTTATCTCATCTAACTTTTATCTCATCTAACTAAGCAATATAAGGATAACGATAATGACTCAAGAAACCTTAAGCACGGTTCAAAAAGCCTTTGATGAGCGCCGATCCATTTATGCGTTAGGAAATGAATTGCCAATTGCGCCGCAAGCAATCGTTAATATGGCGGAGCGCGTTTTGCTGCACACGCCATCGTCTTTTAACTCGCAATCGTCGCGGTTGGTGGTGCTGTTTAATGATGCCCATCAAAAACTTTGGGACATTACCGAAGCTAAGCTTAAAGAAGCCGTCGGTAATGGAGATTTTTCAAGTACCAAGCAAAAGCTTGATGGCTTTCGGCAAGCGGCAGGGACGGTGCTATTTTTTGAAGATGAAAAGGTGGTCAAAGCGCTGCAAGGAAAATTTGCCCTTTATGCGGACAAATTCCCCGTTTGGGCTCAGCAAACTTCAGCAATGCACCAGTATGCCATGTGGGTTGAGCTGCGAGCGCTAAACGTTGGCGCCAATTTGCAGCATTATAACCCGCTCATTGATGGTGAGGTTGCTAAAGCCTTTGATATTCCTGACTCTTGGGACTTGGTGGCGCAAATGCCATTTGGTAATATCAAAGCACCGGCTGGCGAAAAAACCTATCAACCGCTCAATGAGCGCATGAAAGTTATTGGTTTAACTGACCAGTAACTGGTAATTGCGCCCACTTCGATAAGTCGGTGGCTACAAGGCTTTCAGCGCTTGCCAAGCCCGTTTAGCCTCGCGGTTAGCAAGCGCTGCAAACCAGCCGCTATGAAATAAATAAGCTGGCTGGCTTTGCGATAGTTTTAAATAATATTGTTGATAATAGTGCTGATTTAGATAACTTGATAGCGCTTGCTTAGCTTTATAAGCTCGGTAAGCAGTATCTTGAGCTTTAGCATCTTTAGCAAATAACGGCTTGGCAATGTCATTTAAGTGACTTAACTGATTCAGCCAAATTAATAAATTTTGCAAAACGTCATCATCGCTTGAAGATTTGGAGAGAAGCTTTGCTTTAATGTCTTGCTTTTTAAGCCTTTTATTGATTTGAGCCAATTGTTTATCAAAGAGCTTATAAAGCTTAGGTTGCGCCAATATTACTTTTTTGGCACGAGCTTCACTTTGCATGGTAAAGGCAATTAAATCTAATAAGGTGAGCTGAAATTCTGGTTGAAAAACAAGGCTACTGGTTTTGTCGATAAGCGTTTGTATATCCTCTTGATGGGTTTCATTGCTGTTAATATTTTGACTATTAAAATTTTGCAGGCGGTTAAGGTTTGGCTCGTTATCAAGGCGTTTTAATTCAAGGGTCTGCTGATTAAAGTGCTTCGCATAATCGGTAATGACAGCTTGCCAGTTGGTATCCATCTCAACAGATAAATTTGCCGCTATGGAAAGTACCGAAATGAGGCGCTCAAGACCATCGTTAAGCGCCTCAAAGTGACGGTAATTAGAACTTTTTTCAGCAATGGCGCTCATATTCGGCAAAATTTGCAATAATGAATGCTGAATAGCTTTTTGCAGAAAGGTAAACGGCGAGCAATCACTGGATAAATCAACAAAAATGTCGCGGGAAGTGATAGGGTCGCTAAAGCCTTGATGGTTGATGAGCAGTCCGCCGCGCTCAGCTTTGGTAATCGTTGATAAGCAAAGCTTATAACGTTTACACCACTGTTTTGCCGTTTCAAATAAAAATGCATTATCACCGGATAACAGCTCAAATTCAATCTCATGAACGCGCGACTGTTGCGCCTCATCCATACCATTTTTAATGACCCCAACATCATAAGCCACTTCGATTTGGCTTTGATTGTCTGATATTAGCCTTGTGGTTCGGTTGATATCCGTCACATATTGCAAGGTTAATTGCTTAGCCAGTTTTTTTAACGAAAAATTGGCTAAAGCGTCTGCCATTGGCGTTGTTTTATAAAGGTTCAATTCTGGCATCAAAGCTTGACTGACAAGCATATTTTGAACGTCTTGAGAATCAAGCATTTGGTTATGCTCAAGTCTTGCCGCTAGACCATCGCCGCCAGCTTTCATGGTTTGAACCCAATCATTGCCTTCTTGGCGGATTCGAAGCCCAATATTATGGTCGGCTAAATCGCGCTTTTTGGTGTCAAAATAATACGCTGCCATTTGTGTTTTCTTGGCAGATTTGATTTGGACTTGACGCAGTAGCCCTTTTAAATGGGCTTCATTGATTAAAAACTTTAGCTCGATTTCTTGCATGATTAACCCTTGATGGTAGTTGGCTTAATGATAATTAGGTGCTCATTGTTATCGTAGGGCAGCGCGCAAGCTTTCACAAGATTTTATTTTCGATTTTGATATTAAAAATAAAGCCGTCATAAAAAAAGCCGCCTTAATCAATAAGGCGGCTTTTTTACAAGCTTTCAAGCATTAAACCATCGAGAATTAACCGAATTGGTTCATGGTGTTTTTAGTACCACCGGCTTTAAGCGCGTTTTCACCAGAGAAGATTTCTTTGTGGTCATCACCAAGGTCAGATCCTGCCATAGCTTGGTGCTTAACCGCTGAAACGCCTTCACGGATTTCTTTACGTTGAACGCCTGCAACATAAGCCAACATACCTTCGTCACCGAAGTAGCCTTTAGCCAAGTTGTGCATTTCAAGAGCAGTAGTGTGATACGTTGGCAAGGTGATGAGGTGATGGAATACACCAGCTTCACGAGCTGCATCTCTTTGGAAGTTGCGAGCTAGCTCATCAGCTTCTTTGTCAAGTTCAGTACCGTCGTAGTCAGCACTCATCAAGTTGTTTTTGTCGTAGGCAGAGACGTCTTTGCCTTCTTTTTCCCACTTAGCGATAACTTGCTTACGGAAGTTAAGCGTCCAGTTGAACGATGGGCTGTTGTTGTAAACCAATTTAGCTTGTGGCTGTTGTTCTTTGATGCGATCAACCATCATTTTGATGTGTTCAACATCAGGAGTTGGGGTTTCAATCCAAAGAAGGTCAGCACCGTTCTCTAAAGCAGTTACACAGTCAAGAACCACGCGGTCAATGTTGGTGTCTTCGCGGAACTGATATAGACCGTTCACTAAACGCTTAGGACGAACCAATTTGCCGTTGTGCTTAAGAAGGCTGTCATTTTCGTTTGCTTGATCGATGGTGATTTCTTCCATCTCAAGGAAATCGATGTATTTAGAAGCAAGGTCGCCTGGCTCATTTGATACTGGGATTTTTTGAGTCAAAGACGCGCCTTCAGAGTCGGTACGGGCAACGATAACACCATCGTCAACACCTAGCTCTAAGAATGCATAGCGGATAGCGTTAAGCTTCGCGATGTAGTCTTCATGAGGAACGGTAACTTTACCCGCTTGGTGACCACACTGTTTGGCATCAGAAACTTGGTTTTCGATTTGAAGCGCACAAGCACCAGCTTCGATAAGCTTTTTAGCAAATAGGTAAGTGGCTTCTTCGTTACCAAATCCAGCATCGATGTCAGCAATGATTGGCACAACGTGCGATTCAAAGTTGTCGATTTTGTCTTGGATAGCTTTGGTGTCTTGACCAGCTTCTTGAGCCGCTTTTAGCTCACGGAAGTAGTCGTTCAACACTTTAGCGTCAGCTTGACGTAAGAAGGTGTAGATTTCTTCGATAAGGTCAGAAACGGCAGTTTTTTCGTGCATAGATTGGTCAGGAAGTGGACCAAACTCAGAGCGAAGGGCAGCTACCATCCAGCCTGAAAGGTAGATGTATTTTCTTTCAGTAGTACCGAAGTATTTTTTGTTAGCATACATGGTTTGCTGAGCAACATAACCGTGCCAAGCGCCCAATGATTGGGTGTATTTTGAATGGTCAGCATCATAAGCCGCCATATCTTCACGCATAATTTTTGCAGTGTATTTTGCAACGTCTAAACCAGTTTTAAAACGGTTTTGAACGATCATACGGGCAGCATCAGTTTCGCTAATGTTTTCCCAGTTGCCGTATTTCTTTTTTAGTTCACGAATGTGATCGATAGCAGATGTATAAGTTGACATCTAGACTTCTCCTTGGTGAGGTATTAAAGTTAACACACAAAAAATCAAGTATTGACATGCTTATTATGACAACGCGGCGCGCGTCACAAGTTTGACTGATCGAAACTCAATTGATGCTGATTTGCCTAACTCATTTAAAAAAGTATTGAAGTTCAATCCTTGACTTCCTCCCCTAAATTTAGGGAATTCCTACTGCTAGACGGCAAAGTCATGCCGCACCTTGCGCCATTGGCGTCAAGATTACTCTATCTTAAAGTTGTGATTTAAAATTTAGCACAGCGTTAAGTTAGAAGAGATGCTTTGTCTCAAATTTGCTTTGTTTTTGTCTTAAAAGCAAGCTTGATAAAATCGTTTTGAGTTTACCGATTATTTTAGCGGTTGACAACTGATTATCGCGATAATGCTGTAATTAATGATGGTTTGATAAGTCAACCATTGATGCAGGGCTACTACCCTAAACAAATTTGGCAAAAATTACAAGTGCTTTAAGCGTAACATTTTATAAAAAGGCAATGGTTATCGATAATGATTCAAAATATCGTGCCAGATCTTAGAGCAGTTAACTCATAGTATAATGATTAAATACGACTATAATATGACTCTAAATCGGGGAGTAACACGCTTTATTGCTTTTAAAAAATGTTCAATCGCCGCTATAGTGACTGGTAAACGCCAAGACTACATTTAGCTATTATATGATTTTTACCATTAACATTTCAACAGGTTATAGTATAATAAAATCAGCAGGTTGAGATTTAGACAATTAGAGCAGTTACTCATCCCAAATCGGCAGCGGAACTACGAAATTACGTTTACCCTGCCAAAACTATTAAATAAGAGAGCAGCGTATGAATTTGCAGCGGGTTGACTTAAATTTATTGGTGCATTTGGATGTTCTGCTTCGAGAAAAAAACGTTACGCGCGCCGCTGAGCAGCTTGGGATCACTCAGCCTGCCATGAGCAATATTTTACGCCGATTGCGCAAGCTATTCAATGACCCATTACTGGTTCGATCATCTGAGGGGATGACGCCGACGGAACGCGCTTTAGAGTTGCAACCAAGAATCCGTGAGATTTTGGCAGACTTAACCCAAGTGCTAGAGCCAAGAACGGAGTTTCGACCTTATAGCACCTCGCGCGTGTTTCGGATTATGACTTCCGATTATGCCGAAGCGACGCTGGTGCCAAAACTGGTCAAAGCGCTCAGATCAGAGGCGCCGAATGTGATTTTGGATTTTTTAACGCCATCAGATGTGTCTTATCGCGACATGGAGCAGGGTCGAGTTGATTTGGCGATTAACCGCTTTAACGAAATTCCGCAAAGCTTTCATCAAGTGCTGGTTTGGCGCGATACTTTTAGCTGTTTGCTGTCCGCCGATAGCCCTTATGTGAACCGCTTCAATTTAAAAAACTATCTCAAAGGTCAGCACGTTTGGGTCTCCAAAACGGGAATGGGCGTGGGCTTTGGGGTTAATCCTGAAAAATCCGGTGGCTTAGGTTCTATCGACCAAGCTTTGCAGCGCTTGGGACAAAAGCGTCAAATTAGCATATTTACCCGTCATTATCAAATGCCTGCCATGCTTGAGGCAAACAAAGATTTGATTGCGACCTTGCCAACACGCGTTGCCCGAATGCAGGCGAATAACGACAGTATTGTGATGAAAGAGCCGCCATTTTTTATTCCAGAGTTTGAGTTGACCATGGCATGGTCGCCGCTACTGCAGCATCATCCGGCGCACCGCTGGCTTCGGCAATTGATTTTGCATGTGGCAAGACAATTGGTTGCAGAAGAAGAGAACAATAAAGAAGAACTGCCAGTTATTCATCCTTTATTTTGATGACTTGAATTCATAATTGACCAAAAAACCAATTTTTTTAATCAAAATTTAAGTTATAAAAAACCCAACTTGAACGCGTTGGGTTTTTACTATTCACTCAATCTTTTTACAGCACAAGCTTCAACGGCAAGCTTGGCAAATATGGGCTTGGTGAGTAGTCGTTATTATTCAAAGGCAGAACCCCTTTTGCCAGCAGCAAAATCGTCCAAGGCAGCAGTTTGTGCTCAAGATGTTGAACGCGGTCTTGCAAGCTTTGAGCGCAGTCTTTTGGGCTGACATTTAGCAGCGCTTGGGTCAAAACTTGCCCCGAATCAAGCTCAGCGGTCACCAAATGAATACTGCAACCATGAATGCGGTCGCCTGAATTGACCGCGCGCTGATGGGTATCCAAACCTTTATAAGCAGGCAATAGCGCAGGGTGCAAATTAATCATTGGTGCGGGGCTTTGGTCAATAAACTCCGCGCTCAGAACGCGCATAAACCCTGCAAGCACAATCAAATCCGGCTGCCAAGCGGTTAACTGCTCAAAAGCATGCTTTTCAAAGGTTTTTAGCGCCATTCGCTTGCCACTTGCCACATGCGATAACACAGCAACATCAATTCCGGCGTTTTGGGCGCGGGAAATGGCAAAAGCGTCTTGATTGTTGCTAATGACGCCGACAATTTCAATCGGCAACGCAGCAGCCTGCATCGCATCAATGAGCACTTGCAAATTGCTGCCGTTTCCTGAAACTAAAACCGCAACGCGCAGCTTAGGTTGAGCATCGCTTGAGGTTGCCATTAGCGGTATTCCACAGCGTTATCTTGACGGCTGACCATTTCACCCAGTTGCCAAGCGGTTTCGCCGGCATCCTTTAGCGTGTTAATGGCAAGCTCGGCTTTATCTTTTGGAACGACAATCACAAAGCCCACGCCGCAGTTAAAGGTGCGGTACATTTCACTTTGGGCGATATTGCCCTCAGATTGCAACCAAGTGAACAGCTCGGAAAACTGCCAGCTTTGGGTGTCAATTTGCGCTGCCAACTCATCAGGCAAAACTCGCGGTAAGTTGTCTGTTAAACCGCCGCCGGTGATGTGTGACATGGCATGGATATTGTCATTGCCAAGCGCATTTTGAAGCGCTTTAATGGCGTTAACATAAATTCGTGTTGGTGCCATCAGCGCCTCGGAAATCGGCTTGCCATCAAGGGTTTTATCGCTGTTATTCACATCAATGCCGCTGACTTCAATGACTTTGCGAACGAGCGAATAACCGTTTGAATGCGCGCCGCTTGAGGCTAAAGCAATTAACACATCGCCTTTAGCAACGTTATCACCGGTGATGACCTCTTCTTCTTCAACCACACCGACACAAAATCCGGCTAAGTCATAATCGTCGTCTTGATACATTCCGGGCATTTCGGCAGTTTCGCCGCCAATAAGCGCGCAATTTGCTTGTTTACAACCCTCACCAATCCCTGAAACAACCGTCACGGCGGTATCCACGTCTAATTTGCCAGTAGCGTAATAATCCAAGAAAAATAATGGCTCAGCACCGCAAACGAGCAAATCATTAACACACATGGCCACCAAGTCGATACCAATCGTTTCATGGCGGTTCAACTGCAAGGCAAGCTTAAGCTTAGTGCCAACGCCGTCCGTTCCTGAAACTAGTAGTGGCGATTTGTAGCCGGTCGGGATTCGGCAAAGCGCGCCAAAGCCACCAAGACCGCCCACCACTTCAGGTCGCGAAGTGGCTTTGGCAACCGATTTGATTCGTTGAACTAAAGCGTCGCCGGCATCAATATCAACGCCTGCATCTTTGTAGCTTAAAGAGGGCTTGTCACTCATGATTGTCTCGCAAATTAAAAAATGAATTAAAAAAGGTGAAGATAAACAATAAAATTAGGTAGAAGTTTGCGCATTATACCGAAAAACTGCGACTTACGGCAAAGTAAGCTTGGCAAATATCAAGAAACTCTGCAAATTTGCTAAAAAATAACGCCATTGGAGAAAAGTAGGCGATTTTTCACAAAAATTCACCGCAATTTTCACCAACTCTGCGATAATCAAGCCAGAGCCTTGCTCACGGCAAAATTTTAATTAAAACCATAAGAAAAGCGCTTTTTTGGCAGGATAACCTTTTATGTTGCACCAACCGATTGACCCATTTTTCAGGCGACTGTTTTTTGTTAGCATCATTGTCATTGCGCTGTTGCTGCTGCGATGGCTTATGCCGGTGATTATTCCTTTTTTTGTTGCCTTTGTTTTGGCATATTTGTTTAATCCTTTGGTAAGAAAGCTGTCGCGTTATGTCAAGCGCTGGATTGCCATTTTGGTGGTCTATACGGCGATTACGGTTGGCATGGCACTGTTGCTTTGGTGGCTGATACCAACCCTTTGGCATCAAATGCAGTCGGCTTGGGAGTATTTGCCGAAGATTTTGACATGGTATAACGAAACCGTGCGAACGTGGCTGCTTGAACATGGTCGGGTCAGATTGCCGCCTTTAGAGCCCAAAGGCGTTTCAGAAACCTTTTTGGAATATATGCAATCGCATTATAAAATTGCCGATGCCAGTACCTTTATGAGTCAAGTGATTGCTTCAAGTATGAGCTTTATTAATAGTGCAGGGTTAATCGTTTTGGTGCCGATTTTAACCTTTTACTTTTTATTTAATTGGGATGCCCGAATTCATTCTTGGAAAATGGCGATTCCGGCAGCGTATAGCCGAAAGGTCATCAGTATTGCTGAGGAATGTGATGGGGCGCTGATGGCATTTATTAAAGGTCAGCTGCTGGTGATGGTTTTACTTGGGGTGATTTATGCGGTGCAGCTGCAGTTGATTGGGCTTGAGCTTGGCTTAATTATTGGTATGGGGGCAGGAATAGCCAGCTTTGTGCCATATCTTGGCTTTGGTCTTGGCTTTATCGCTGCCATCATCGCAGGGTTGTTTCAATTTGGCTTAGATTGGTTTCATTTATCCTTGATTGTTGGCGCGTTTTTGATTGGTCAAGCCGCCGAAGGTTATGTGCTTCAGCCGCTACTTTTGGGTGATAAAATTGGCTTATCGCCGCTTTGGGTCATTTTCGCGGTATTGGCAGGAGCAAGTTTACTGGGGTTTGTTGGAATGCTTATCGCACTGCCCGTGTCTGCGGTCATCAATGTCCTATTTAGGCATTTATACGCTTATTACTTAACGACTGATTTGTATAAAGGTCGCAAACAGTTGGACTTATTTGCCAAACGCTAAGTCGGTCTTTTTGTAAAAGACTTGTCAGTCATTTTGTAAATATGGTATATATAGGCGCACAATCGGTCGCGGCTGATTCTTTAAGTCTTAAAACACGCGTCGTGGTTTTGGTAACATATTGTCGGTGATATAAAGCCAAAAGCCGCGCGGTAAAATTGAGTTGATGATTCATGGCGGAAGCACAGCTAAGTCTTAATCTTGACATCAAGCATGATGCCAGTCTTAGCGACTTTTCAGGTCCGGGTTGGATGGCAATCATTGATGCGGTGCGCCAGCTCCATGTGGGGCTGATTCGCCAGCTTTATTTGTTTGGCAGTCCGGCAACGGGCAAATCGCACCTGCTTTCTGCCATTTGTGAGTCGTTCATCGAAATGGATAAATCAGCAATTTGTCTGTCTTTAAATGAGCTGATTCATACCGATGTTAATGTGCTGTCCTCACTTGAAACCTTTGATGTCATTGCCATTGATGATTTAGAGGTCATCGAGCAAAGTTCCGAGTGGCAAGAAGCGCTTTTTCATTTGATTAATCGTAGCCGTGAAGGTCAGCGCCAACTGCTCTTTGCCGCCAATACCAAAGCGATGTCGCTGCCCTTTCAATTGACTGATTTGCTCACGCGCTTAGCCCAAGCGCCAAGCTTTCGCGTTCCTGATGGTCAAGAGTTGGCAGATAGGCAAGCGCTACTTCAATCGATTCTGCGTCGCCGTGGTTGGCAGTTTGATGAGCGTATTCTTGAGCACTTATTGCAAGAAGGTCCACATAAAATCGGCGCGATGATGGATGTTTTAAACTATATTCAGCCGATGTTTTCCAACTTAAGCCGCAGTAATGTCTCAAAAGCGGTCATCAGTGACGCCATGCGTACCATTGATGAGCAAACCCTTGCCGCTGAGCTTGCTGATATCACCCAAGAATCCCAAGAAGACCATCAAAAATTAAGCGACAATAGCGTCAATACGACCATGCCGCTGGATTTTTAATTCCATCAGCCAAGCTTTATTGCTTATTAAGGATGCTTTATGAAAATGACTGCCTTGAATTTAACGCGAGCGGCGGCAATATTGAGTCTAAGCGCGCTAACGACTGCTCAAGCTGCCGTCACGTTGCTTGTCGATGACAATATCAAAGTCACGGCTATTAATGGTCAAGAATTAAAACAAGGTCTGTTTCAGGACAATACCCAAAAATTTACCTTGCAGGCAGGAAAACACGTCATTACGGCAAAGTATGATCGATTATTTAATTTGCCTCGTGATGAGCACGATTATTTGCGTTCGGCAAATATCAGTGTTGCAGCGGACATGGCGGACAATCAAACCTACCGCTTAATCATGCCCAATCAGCCCAATGATTATGCCGCTGCAAAAGACTATGCCAAACGCCCAACGCTAGCGGTGTCACAAAACGGCAACATCATTGCCAGTCAGCAAAGCTCAGGCAGCGGCAATGGCGGGATTTTTTCAGGGTTAAATAAAGCTTTTGGCAACGTCTTTGGCGGCGGCAGCAGTGACGCAGAACTGCAAAACCAAGAGGTGATTGCCGCGCTTGACGCAAAGCCTGCCCAAATCTCAGCCACGCAAACCATCGCGGTTCAGCCTAGCGCTCAAGCAACGAATAGTACGCTTGATAGCTTTATGCAGCTTTGGCTTAAAGCCACGCCAAGCGAGCGCGAGAAAATCCGCCAGTGGATTTCTCAATAAAAGCGGATTTAATAAAAAGCTTTCGATAAAACAATGACAAATAAAAAAGCATCTATATCCTATAGATGCTTTTTTTTATAGCTTGATTGTTTAGCTTGATGATTGATACCGTTAAATCTTATTCACCTAAAAATGCGTTATACATCCAAACCAGTTTTTCTTGCTCTTGAATATAAGCATCCACAAGGTCGGCTGAGCCTTGGTCTTCAGCAGCAGCAGCAATCGTGGACACTTGACGCTGCTCTTCAATCAGATCTTTGAGTCCGCCGACCACGCCTTTAACACAAGTGTTGCCATCATGGACGTTTTTGTCCTCTTTGATGCTGCTATGCTGAGCAAAATCGCTATAAGCATGATAAGGCGTGCCACCTAACGTTAAAATGCGCTCGGCAATCTCATCGATTTGCAATTGTAGCGCGGTATAAAGCTCTTCAAACTTTGGATGCAAAGTAAAGAAATGCGCGCCTTTGACGTTCCAATGATAACCGCGAACGTTAATATAAAAAATATGATAGCTTGAGAGTAGGTCATTTAACTTATTGATAATTTGCCCCACCTCTTTGCATTCAAGACCGATTTGGTTGGTGTTTTTAGTTTGGGTTGCTTGGCTCATGTTCTTGTCCTTTTTTAGTCATTGTTTGGGTTGTGGTTAGAACTTCGCTTCTTGAACATAGTATTAGTTTAGCAAATCAAGCTGCTTTGTTAAGTTTAATAAATTAATTACTAAAATTAGTTTTGCAAAATAAATAGTATTGTTATCAATTATTCTTTAATGGCTTCTAAATTCAGCCCTTGAACGGGAACAACTTCTTTTAAGTGGTCGCGGACACTGGCAATGGGGAAATTCTGCGCCTCTAAACGCTTAGGGATAATTTGGCTGCCTTTTTGACCTTTTAATTCAAACATCACAAATAAATAATCAGGCGTTTCATCCCAACTGGTCACCGCGCTCCACGGAATGACGGCTTGTTGGGTTGGGGCGGCGCGCATTTGCATGCCGCGGTGTTTTGGATTTTCAATAAGCTCAGCTTGGTTGACCGGCATGGCAAGTACCAAGCCATGCTTTTGAACGCCAAGTTTGAGACCGCGCATCTCCTCCGGCATTTCTTGAGCCGCAATTTGCTTGTCAAATTCTTTGGTGACGTACCATTTAAAACCAATGGTTCGCATTCCTAAATAAACAACAACGGCGACAAGCATCAGCCAAAAAATGATGGTTGAATATCCTGAAACCATCAAGAGTCCGGCAATGGCAAGAACAATCACAATCGCGATAATCACCCATTCTTTAACTTTGATGCCTTTAAGCCCAAATGACGGCTGAGCGCTGGCAAACAGCTCATATTGCGCTTGATGAAATTCGGCTTCGGTCAAATTTAAGGATACCGGCTGCAAGGTATAAGGGTAGAGTGCCATAAACGGGTCTCGGTGACGGATAAATGGGGCAAAATTTGCAGTTGTTAACAAGCTGCAAACGTTAATTTTAAGTTAGCTTAGCTGATTTTCTTATCTTACCGAAAAGTGACTGTAAAAGAAACTGTAGAACGTCGCTGATTGGTGGCTATTAGCAAAGCTTGCGCGGCAAAATATAGTCAAATCTTGCCAAGCTTGCTATGATAGCGGCTACTAATTTGGCGTGATTGAGCGCTTAATTTAACTTAAATATTTAATTTTTGGCATCACAAGCACAAAGGCATAAAGATTATGATTGACCCCAAACTGTTACGGACGGATTTGCCAGCGCTAAAGCAAAAGCTTGCCACTCGCGGCTTTGATTTGGACTTGGACTTTTGGCAAACGATTGAGTCGGAGCGAAAAGCCCTGCAAATCAAGACCGAGGACTTGCAAGCTCGCCGAAATAGTGGCGCCAAACAAGTGGGGATTCTAAAAAAATCGGGCGAAGATGCAAGCGCGGTGATGGCGGAGATGCAAAGCATCAGCGGCGAGATTAAAGCGGCAGAAGAGATGCTAAAATTGCTTCAAGACCGCATCAACCACGCGGCGCTGCAAATTCCCAATTTACCTGCCGATGACGTTCCGGTTGGGGCGTCTGAAGAGGACAATCTTGAGGTTCGCAAATGGGGCACGCCGCGAGAATTTGACTTTGAAGTTCAAGACCACTCAACGCTTGGCGAAGCGCTTGGAACGCTAGATTTTGAAGCGGCGGCAAAATTAACCGGAAGCCGATTTAGCGTGCTTCAAGGTCAACTTGCCCAGCTGCACCGCGCCCTTATTCAATTTATGCTTAACACCCATACCCAAAAATATGGCTATCTTGAGACCTATGTGCCTTATATTGTCAACAGCGAAAGCTTACAAGGGACGGGGCAGTTGCCAAAATTTGAAGATGATTTGTTTAAACTCACCAATCATACCAATAATGACAGCACCGATTTTTACTTAATTCCGACCGCTGAAGTGCCCATGACCAACTTGGTTCGCGGTGAGCGCTTAGATATTAAAGAGTTGCCATTGAAATTTACCGCGCATACGCCGTGCTTTCGCAGTGAAGCCGGCTCGCACGGTCGCGACACTCGCGGCTTGATTCGTCAGCATCAATTTGAAAAGGTGGAAATGGTCAATATTGCTGCGCCAAGTCAGTCGGATGAGTTGCTTGAGGCGATGACCGCGCAAGCTGAAGATATTTTGCAGCAGCTCAATTTGCCGTATCGCGTGGTAAAGCTTTGCACCGGCGATATGGGATTTAGCGCTCAAAAAACCTATGACATTGAAGTTTGGTTACCCAGCCAAGACACGTATCGTGAAATCTCAAGCTGCTCGAACTGCGGTGATTTTCAAGCAAGACGCATGGGCGCGCGCTTTAAAGACGGCAAACAAACCAATTTGGTGCATACGCTAAACGGCTCAGGGCTTGCAGTAGGTCGAACTTTACTTGCCGTCATGGAAAATTACCAAAATGCTGATGGCAGCATTGATATTCCTGAAGTGCTTCAGCCATTTATGGGTGGCGCGGCGGTGATTGCTGCCAAATAACGTTTATATTTTACATTGTTGACTGTAACGCGCGCTAAAAAGTGGTTCGCGTTACCGTTATTTTTTTGTAGTTATGATAAGATAAGCGCTAAAATTTGCCGCGACATAGCGCTTTGATAAGCGATTCGCGATTTTTAGTTTTTTAGTCAATTAGGACATGTTATGCCAGCTCCCATTAGCGAACGTAAACTTGCCAACGCCATCCGTGTTTTATCCTTTGATGCGGTGCAAAAAGCCAACTCAGGTCATCCCGGAGCGCCGATGGGAATGGCCGATATTGCCGAGGTGCTTTGGCGCAAATTTTTAAAGCACAACCCGTCCGACCCAACTTGGGCAAACCGCGACCGTTTTGTGTTGTCAAACGGTCATGGCTCAATGCTGATTTACTCGCTTCTGCATTTATCGGGCTATGACGTTAGCATTGACGACTTAAAAAACTTTCGCCAATTGCACTCAAAAACCCCCGGTCACCCTGAGCTTGGTTATACGCCAGGGGTGGAGACGACCACAGGACCTTTGGGTCAAGGGATTGCCAATGCTGTTGGTTTTGCGATTGCTGAAAAAACCCTTGCCGCACAGTTTAATAAAGACGGTCACAACATCATCGACCACCATACTTATGCCTTTTTGGGTGATGGCTGCTTAATGGAAGGCATCAGCCATGAGGTTTGCTCGCTTGCCGGAACGCTTCAGCTTGGTAAGCTTATTTTCTTTTACGATGACAATGGCATCTCAATTGATGGCGATGTTGAAGGCTGGTTTACCGATGATACCAAGCAGCGCTTTGAGTCGTATGGCTGGCAGGTAATCAGTGTTGATGGTCACGACACCGACGAAATCACTGAAGCCACGCAAGCGGCGATTAGCGAAACCAATAAGCCAAGCTTAATCATTTGTAAAACCACCATTGGCGCAGGAAGCCCGAACAAACAAGGTCTTGCGGCAAGTCACGGCGCGCCACTTGGCGATGATGAAATCCTCTTAACCCGTGATGCGCTATCTTGGACGCATGCGCCGTTTGATTTGGACGATGAAATTTACGAAGCTTGGGACGGTCGCGCAAAAGGTACTGCGCTGCAAAACAACTGGCAAGCGAACTTTGAGGCTTATAAAAAAGCCTATCCTGAATTAGCAGCGGAGCTTGAGCGCCGATTAAACGGCGAGTTGCCAAGCGATTTTGATGCCAAAGCCAAAGCCTATATCGAATCTTGTCAAAATGGCGGCGGCAACATTGCCAGCCGAAAAGCCAGTCAAAACGCGATTAATGCGCTTCAGCCTTTGCTTCCTGAACTGCTTGGCGGCTCAGCGGATTTGGCAGGGTCAAACTTAACGCTATTTAAAGGCGCTAAGGGCTTACAAGAAGATGCGGCGGGCAACTATATTTATTATGGCGTCCGCGAATTTGGGATGACCGCGATTGCCAACGGTATAGCCCTTCACGGCGGCTTTATCCCATACGTGGCAACGTTTTTGATGTTTATGGAATACGCTCGTAACGCCGTTCGCATGAGCGCTTTAATGCGTCAACGTGTCATTCACGTTTACACCCACGATTCCATCGGTCTTGGTGAAGATGGTCCGACCCATCAGCCGGTTGAGCAGCTGACCAGCCTTCGAACCACGCCAAACCTACGAACTTGGCGACCTTGTGATGATGCAGAGTCGGCAAGCGCTTGGGTTGAAGCGATTAAATCTGCCAACAATCCATCGGCGCTGATTTTTAGCCGTCAAGGATTACCGCATCAAAATCGTGACAGCGAGCAGGTGGCTAATATTGCCAAAGGCGGCTATGTCTTGGCAAAAGAACAGGGCAAGCTGCAAGCCATCATCATTGCTACCGGCTCTGAAGTGAGCCTTGCTATGGAAGCTTATGAAACGCTTAGCGCTGACGGCGTTGGCGTTCGCGTGGTTTCTATGCCTTGCGCCGAAATCTTTGTCGAGCAAGATGCTGATTACCGCAACAGCGTGTTGCCAAGCAACATTCGCGCTCGCGTTGCTGTTGAAGCCGCTCATGTCGATTATTGGTTCAAATTCGTCGGTCTTGATGGCAAAGTGATTGGCATGACCACTTATGGCGAGTCAGCGCCGGCAGGCGAGCTTTACAAAGAGTTTGGCATTACTACTGATGCCGTTATTAATGCGGTGAGAAGTTTGGTTTAATTTTCCTCAAAAATTAAGCTATACAAAACAAGCCATAAAAAAAGAGTGGTTAGCATCTAGCCACTCTTTTTTATTATAATGTTATAAAATCTAATTTGCCGCCACCAAATTGCCCGAAATATCCAGCGGAATCATATTACCAACCACTTTTGGAAATGCGGTAACGCCGTAATCAAAGCGGTCAATTAAACCAGTTGCGCGAAATTTTAAAATTGGCTGCTTGGTGGCAGGGTCATTTTCAACATTCGACAGCTTAACCCTAATGGTTAGCGGTTTGGTCTGCCCAAGAACGGTAAAATTCCCCGTCACGTTGGCTTCTTTGTCGTTAATCATGCTTACTTTTTTTGACACAAAGGTCATCGTTGGGTATTTGTCGCTGTTAAGCAGCTCTTTTCGGCGCAAAAAGTTGTCCCGAAGCTTGCGACCGGTATCCACGCTGTTGGCATCAACGGTAAAATTAATCGTCGTTCGGGTTGGCTGCTTAACGTCATAATTAATCGTGCCATTTACCTTATGAAATTTGCCCTCGACCGTTCCTGAGCCTAAATACGCCACTTTAAAATTGACGTTGGTTTTTGGCACGTCAAGCGCCCATTTTTGCGGCAAAGCAGCATTAGCGGCAGAGATTGACATCAGCAAGCAGCCGGTCAAAGCAAAGTTAACCAAGGTAGTGCGAAAAGCGGTCATAAAAGCTATCCAAGAAAATAATGATAAAATTGGGGCTGAAATTTTAAAAACTATTGTTTATGATAGCATTTTTTAAAAAATGGTCGCTGCTGCCATAAATTTTCCTTATTTTTTTCACACTGTTTTTTTATCATTAATTGATTTGTTGAGAGTTGTCATGTCATTGCTATCGCGTGTTAAAGGTCGAATCGGTGAGCTTATCGTCAGCGTTGCGACTTGGGTGATGCTCAATCGCCGCCAGTATTTACGCCTAAATAACGTCACCTTGCCGCTAAGTGATGGCGGAACCACACAAATTGACCATATCATCGTCTCAAGCTTTGGTATTTTTGTGATTGAAACCAAAAATTATAAAGGTTGGATTTTTGGTCAAGAGCGCGACGCCAAATGGACGCAAATGATTATGGGTCGAAAATACCAATTTCAAAATCCATTGCGGCAAAATTATTTGCATATGAAAACGCTGTCCGAATTGTTAAATCTAAATTTGCGCTATTTTCATTCGGTCATTGCATTTATGGGGCATTGCGAAATTAAGACGCGCGATGACTTGCCGGAATATGTGCTAAATAAAGGCATGCTAACGTATATTAAAAGTAAGCAAGAGCAAATGTTAAACCATGAGCAAATGACCGCGATTGTGGACAAAATTGAAAAAGTGCGGCTGCCAAAATCGCGACAAACTGACCGTCAGCACCGCGAATATTTGCAAAATAAGTTTGATAATGCGAGCCCTAATGAGCAATTGCAAAGCTTTAACAAAGCCGATAAAGCAGAATTTACGGCAGTAAATCCGCCAACTTGTCCAAACTGCCAAGGTGATATGGTCAAGCGAACTGCAAAAACGGGCAAAAATAAAGGTCAGGCATTTTTTGGCTGCCAAAGTTATCCAAAGTGCAAAGGCATTGTCAATATTTAGGCTTAGAGATTGGCTAATGGTTATCAAGGCTTAATGGCTTGGGAAAACCCTTTGCAAATCAAGCGTAGCTGATATAATCAAGGTTTTGAATGAATAAAAGGTCGATATGCGCCAATCTTGTGCTTTAGATATTTTAAAATCGGGTCAAAACGTGTTTTTGACCGGCTCAGCAGGCGCAGGGAAAACCT
Source organism: Psychrobacter sp. GTC18467 (assembly GCF_055397455.1). Classification (NCBI taxonomy): domain Bacteria; kingdom Pseudomonadati; phylum Pseudomonadota; class Gammaproteobacteria; order Moraxellales; family Moraxellaceae; genus Psychrobacter; species Psychrobacter sp. GTC18467. The sequence continues at coordinate 653,503 of NZ_AP038920.1, read as the reverse complement.
ATACGCTTAACCAATATATTCACTATTTGCGGGCGCGAAAGGTGTCGGTTGCGGTGACGGCAAGCACTGGCATTGCGGCGACGCACATGAGCGGCACGACCATTCACAGCTGGTCGGGGATTGGTATTCGCGATGAAATCAGTGAGCGCGATTTGGCGCAGCTGTCCAAAAATCCGTTTTTAACCGACCGAATTAAAGACACGGCGGTATTGATTATCGATGAAATCTCGATGCTTCATGCCAAGCAGTTAAATGCCGTCAATACGGTTTTAAAACACATTCGAAAAACTTCCGAACCCTTTGGCGGCATTCAAATTGTCGTGGCTGGCGACTTTTTTCAGCTGCCGCCGATTGGCAACCGTGAGGAGAGCAACCGCGATAAGTTTGCCTTTATGAGTGAGGCTTGGCTTGAGGCGGACTTTAACATTTGCTATTTAAGCGAGCAGCATCGGCAAGTAACTGAAGACGCTGAGGGGCTGAGCCTTGATGATATTTTAAACCAAATCCGCCGCCAGCAAGTCACAATTGAGGCCATCCAAGCGCTTGAAGCCACCTATCAGCATGACATTGATGCCAACCGGACTCGGCTTTATACTCATAATTTAAACGTCAATAAAATCAATGATAAAGAGCTTGCCGCGTTATCAGGGGACAGTTTGGAATTTCAAGCGTCGTTATTTGGCGATAAAAAGCTGATTGACACCTTAAAAAAGACCGTTCGAACTCAAGACGATTTGACTTTAAAAATCGGCGCAAAAGTGATGTTTATTAAAAACAATACTGAAACGGGCGTATCCAACGGCACGATGGGCGAGTTGGTCGGATTTTCAGCCATCAAATCGCAAACCTCAGAAAGTAATAATTTCCCCTCAAATAAATCAGAAAATGATAAAGTTTTTAATGATAAAAACGACGATAAACCAACTAAAGAAGATGAAAAATCGACTTTAAAAGACAAGGCAGAAAAAGCAGCAGCCAAAACTCAATCAACACAAAAGCTGCCTGTTGTCCGTTTAAATTGCGGTCGCGAGATTATTGCTGAGCCTGAAGAATGGGTGATTGAAGATGAGCATGGTGAGGTGCTGGCAAGTTATGTTCAAGTGCCACTTTGCTTAGCTTGGGCGATTACCGTTCACAAATCGCAAGGAATGACCCTTGAAGCCGCTGAGATTGATTTGTCGCGAACTTTTGAGCTTGGTCAAGGTTACGTGGCACTATCACGGCTCAAATCATTGTCGGGACTGCGCTTACTTGGGCTTAACGACATGAGCCTGCAACTTGACCCGTTAGCGCGCGGGGCCGATAAGCGCTTTTTGGCATTGTCAAAAGACGCCGAAGCAAGATTGGCGGAGATTGACGCCAAAGACTTAACTCAGCTGCAAAAAAACTTTATTATTAAATCGGGTGGCACAACGAGCAAAGCTGCCATCGCTGGCTATGAAAAACTGCAAAAAAAACGCCGCGATCAGCAAAAGTTACAACAAAAAAAGCAAGGTCAAAAAAACCAATTAAAAGACAAATCGTTAAGCACCCTCGATATTACCCGTCAGCATTTGCTTGATAAAATGAGCATTCAAGCCATTGCTGAGGTGCGAGGGCTTGCACAATCAACGATTATGCGCCATATTAGGGACATTCACAAACAGCAGCCAACGCTTGATTTGGCGCACCTGATGCCAGAATCAGGCATCATGAAAGCGGTCGAGTCGGTGTATCACACTATCAAGGCGGTAAACGATCCCAACGATATTGACGATGATGGCAATGTCAAAATTAAGCCCATTTTTGAGGCGCTAAATGCCGCTATCCCTTATAACACCATTCGGTTGGCGCTGATTTTTATTGCTGATTGACTCAAACGCACCGCTTTTGCTGTCCCTTTAACCTTCGCTAGATTGCCGTAATTTCCAATCACCTTAAGCTTAATTGTTTGGTCAAAGTTATATTACCAAGAAATTGGGCTTATCATCTAAAGTGACCTTATTATGCCTGATTTTTCAAAAGCCAATTATCAATTGACCTCAGATTTTGCCACTGCTAAAGCCTTCCACGCCACAAGCGATAGCCAGCAGCCGTTACGAATTGCCATTAACGGCTTTGGTCGAATCGGTCGCAACGTTCTTCGTGCCTTGCTTGAGCGCTTTGAAGTGTTGGGTCGCGCCGTTCACGTGGTGGCGATTAATGATTTAGCCCCTGCTGATATTTTGCTGCATTTATTAAAATTTGACAGCACGCACGGCAGATTAAGCCGCCTTGGTATCAGCGCGCAATTGGTTGCCACCGAAGCCAAAAAAGGTCATCGGCTTGTTGAAAATGAAGCTGCCGAGGACTATCAGCTTTGCTTGACCAAAAATAACTATACCTATTGCATTCAAATGCTGTCCGAATCCGACCCAAAACAGTTGCCTTGGCAGACGCTCGGCGTCGATGTGGTGCTTGAATGTACTGGTCATTTTCGCTCGTATGAAAAGGCTAATTTGCACATTGAGGCAGGCGCAAAGCAAGTGATTATTGGCGCGGCACCCTTTGATAAGGTGGATGCGTCAATTGTTATGGGCGTCAACAGTGACGAGTTGACCACCGAGTTGCCGATTATCTCAAGCGTTTCTTGTACCACTCAAGCCTTAGTTCCGCTGATTGATACCCTTGATAACGCTTTTGGGGTTGCCTCGGCGATGATGACCGAAATTCACGCGGTCACTGCCGACCAAACTGTCCTTGACCAAGCTCACCGCGACCCACGCCGCGCCCGAGCGTCAGGATACAACATCATTCCGACTACCTCAAGCAGCATTGCTGCCACCGCTCGCGTCTTGCCCAACATGGCAGGCAAAATCAACGGTCATTCAATTCGCGTGCCAACCATTGACGTTGCTGCCATCGATGTGACCTTTGTTTTTGAAACAGACGGCGTAACCCTTGATGCCATCCGCGAAGCTCTCAAAGCTGCTTGTCAGTCATATTTAGCCACCATTATGGACTTTACCGATGAGCCTTTGGTTTCAAGTGACTTTATCCATCAGCCGGAATCGCTTATCATTGATGGTGAACAACTTATGCAAGTGGGCAATCAGTTTAAAGTTTTTGCGTGGTACGATAACGAGTGGGGCTACGCCAATCGCTTGCTTGATATGTGCCTGCATTTGGCATCAAATCGCGTCATTGACCAAAGCTATTCCAAAAGCAAAAATGCAGCAGATGAAAAATAATTTAAATTTTTAAAAAAAGCGCTTGCCATCTGCAAAAATATCGCTATAATGATGCACCTATGGAGACGTGGCAGAGCGGTTGAATGCACCGGTCTTGAAAACCGGCAAGGGTTCATAGCCCTTCGTGAGTTCGAATCTCACCGTCTCCGCCAAATTGAAAAAGTCCTAACTGATATCAGTTGGGGCTTTTTTTATGGCAATTCAAACGTTTTGTTTAAGCATTTACTTACTGTATTATTATTGGTCTTGCTGACCAATCTCAATCGCGCGACCGTCCGTTAGCATAATCGTGCCCTTATCAACATAAACCGTCACATTTTGCGGATTTTGAATTGCCCGCATCACGTTGATGTCCTCGATACTGGCATCAACGCTCACTACGGCTGAGTCATTAGGAAGAATCGGCGGGACAAACTGCGTTCGCGGTATCAATACCGGCTTTCCAGATTGCAGCTTTGGGTCACGAAGCAACAATACTGCTTTTAGGCTTTTAACAGGGGTGTTGTCATGGTTGCTGAGCACAAATTGCAATCGAACTTGGTTTAAATGGTCATTGGTACTGGTTTTTACAGGAAGCAGCACAATAGGGTAAAGGTTGGTTGCGGCTTTGGTAGCGCCAACAGGACTTTTTTTGCCGGTTGGGTTATCAGGGTGCAGCCGCTCATATTCGCGCTGCTGAACGAGCGCTTGCTCAATCGTGGTTCGTGGCAGCGCTCCTGACTCATAAGCCTCGCTTAAGCGCATGCGAATCATATAGCGGCTAAGCAGTCGACGCTCGTCTTCAGGCAATCGCGCAAGCGTATCTTTGAGGTTTTTTTGCCAGTTTTTCACATCCGTTGGAATCGCTTGCTGCATCGGGTCATCTTGCGGCGTTGAGCAGCCATGAAGCAACAGGGCAGCCGATAAGGCAAAAAGCAGTCGCACTGCTGATTTTTTTAGCGTTATTATGGTTACCAGCCTGAGCATTGTCGCCTCCTCATTGCGCCTTTAGCTTTATCTTACCTATAAATAATTAATAAGGTAAGTAACGAATGTGGCGCGTTTGGTGAGCGTCATTTGCAGACTCTACGTTTATTTTTTAGTGAATCCGTAATCCCGTTCAATCCTGCAATTGTGACAACGGCTGCGTGGTATGATTGTTGTGCGTGTCCTTAATTGCCTCATCAATGATGCGCTGACTGACGCCGTGCTTGCGCAATTTTTCGATAAAAACCTCATCATGAGCCAGCGTATAATCTTGGTGGTCGCGGTCAAGACCTTGGCGGATATACAAGCGAATCAAGCCTTGAATGCGCTTAAATCCAAGCTCGCTTGCCGTGGTCGAGAGCATCTCAATCATCTCCTCCGACAAGCGAATACTGACCGGTCGCATGACCTTTTGGGGGTGCGCTGAAAACTTATTTTTGATATGAACAGGAAGCATAATAAACCCTTATCCGACATGAAGTCTCATGATAGCAGCTATCACTTAGGAACAAAAACAGCGACCATAAAAAAAACCTCCATCAAAGTATGATGAAGGCTTTTTGAATTTGGCTCCCCAACCTGGGCTCGAACCAGGGACACACGGATTAACAGTCCGACGCTCTACCAACTGAGCTATTGGGGATTAGTGGTCATAACAAATCTTTTTTGGCAACTCGTTATGTGGGACACATTCTAGCTAAGAGCCTGTTAGCTGTCAAGCACTAAGGTAAAAAATTTCTAAAATAAAGGTAAAAAGCGTTATCAAGTAAACTTTACCAAACTTTGAACAGAAAAAAACCCTCATCAAGTGGATGAGGGTATTGGCATTTGCCATAACTGAATCAAAAGGATTCAAAGGTCTTGCTAGAATTTGGCTCCCCAACCTGGGCTCGAACCAGGGACACACGGATTAACAGTCCGACGCTCTACCAACTGAGCTATTGGGGATTAAAGTTGCTGCTAAGTGGGGCGTATTCTAGCAAAGATAAAAAATTGGTCAAGCGTTTTTATCAAAAATTTTTCAAAGAAAGTACGAAATTACATTAAGGCTTTGAAATTGCAATAAAATTAATTTTACCTTTTTAGGGTTTTTAAGGGTTAAATTTGGTATTAACGGCAATATTGGGTTAATAAAGCCAAATTTTTCTAAGATTATTTTTTAAAAAAAGCTTAAATTCGCTTTAAAAAATGAGATTTTTAAGAAAATTGCAAAAATACTTCTCCCAAATCTTCAGCAATCTGCGCTACACTGATAAAAAATCGCTCAACTGTTACGAAAGGATTGCTATGGTTCAACAGAATAACTCAGCCAACGCCAAAAAAGCGCCGCTTAACCATGAATTGTATATGTCGGTGTTGATGACGCCGGACATGGCAAACTTTATTGGCAACGTTCACGGCGGCGACTTGTTAAAGCTGCTTGATAAAGTCGCTTATGCTTGTGCCAGTCGCTATAGCGGAAGCTATGTGGTGACGTTGTCGGTTGACCAAGTGATGTTTCGTGAGCCCATTTACGTAGGTGAGCTAGTCACTTTTGCAGCAAGCGTCAACTATGTTGGTCGAACGTCAATGGAGATTGGCATTCGCGTTGAAGCCGAAGACGTTCGTGCGCGAACCATTCGCCATACCAACAGCTGCTATTTTACCATGGTCGCGGTTGATGAAAACCGAAAGCCGACCGCCATTCCGCCGCTTGAAATCAAAACGCCGCTTCAGCAGTGCCGCTTTGATGCTGCTCTTGACCGGCGTAAGTTTTATATGGAGCGCGCGCGTCGTCCAAGCTGTGATTTTTCAACGATGGTGGGCGAGCTTGGCAGCAAACCTTCAGAGGAGTAGGCAAATTCAGGCTTTGGTTTGAATTAACGCTTGCGCCACCAAAGCGCTACTGCACAGTTACGAAAGATGATTTAGGCTATAGGTATTGATAGTGAATCGAGACCACGACCCATTATGAGCCAAAATCTAACTGCTAAAAGTAAAAATACTGACCCTGATACGGCTTATCAACAATCCAGCCTACTACAAAGCCAAGCACCGCGCTCGCGGGGGGAGGGCATTCAGGACAACAGCCCTCACAAGCCGCAAAGCTCACTGGTGACGGTACTGATTGCGGTGGGAGCAAATTTGCTGATTGCGATTGCCAAAACGGTGGCGGCGTTTATGACGGGGTCGGCATCAATGATTGCCGAGGCGGCGCACTCTTGGGCGGATACCGGAAATGGCACGCTGCTTATCGTTGCTGAAAAAAAAGCGGTCAAACCTGCTGATAAAAGCCACCCGTTAGGCTATGGTAAAGAATCGTATGTTTGGTCAATGATTGCCGCCTTTGGCGTGTTTATGGCAGGGGCGGTGGTGTCGATTTATACCGGCATTAAAGAATGGAATGCGGTTGAAACCGAAACCAATTACACCATCGGCTTTGTCATTTTAGCGATTGCGTTTGTGCTTGAGGGTTTTTCGTTGGTTCAAGCTTACCGACAAAGTAAGCAGCATGGCGATAAATTAAACGTTAGCGCGCTAGGTTATGTGGTTGAAACCTCAAACCCGACCCTTCGCGGGGTGTTTTTTGAGGACTTGGCAGCGGTTGTTGGCTTGGTGATTGCTGCCATTGCTATGGGGCTTCATGCATATACGGGCGAGCCGTTTTGGGATGCGCTAGGCTCAATCATCGTCGGGCTACTTCTTGGCGCGATTGCGATATTTTTAATCAGCCGTAACCGTGATTTTTTGGTGGGTCATAAAGTTTCTGATGACATGCATGACTATGTGTTAAAAGCGTTGCTTGCAAAGCCAGATATTGACAGCGTGTCTTACCTGCATTTAGAATGGGTAGGACCCCAGAAGATATTTATGGTAGCAGCGGTAGATATTGCAGGAAACCAGCAGGAGCAACATTTAGCACAAAAATTTGAAGAGATTGAAAATGAATTTCGCGCCAATCCCTTATTTCAAGAGTCAATTTTAACGCTGTCAGTTCCTAATGCGAAAACTTTAACGCCGTCAAAATCTTAACGGGTGTTGAAAAATTTAATCAAATCTTTAACCGATGAAAAAAGCCGCCAGTTAAGGCGACTTTTTTTGGCTTATTCAAACTTTGATAAAACTTATTTATTGCCTAAGGTCTTATTTTTTGTTGTCAAAGCTGTTTTCTTTTGGCGCGTTGGCACCGATGAACCAAGCATCTTTATCAATGATTCGGCTGGCTTCAGTAAATAAGTCGGCGGTATCTTCATCACCGGCTTCACTTGCTGTATCAATGGCTTCACGCAGTTTTGCGGCAACTTTTTTGTAGCGACCTGTTAGGGCGCGAACATGCTCTTCTACCGTCGCAATGTCCGTTGGGTACGGCTCTAAAATTGAGTTTTTGACCACGCGGCTGGCGCGACCGTCTGGCTCACCGCCTAAAATGACAATGCGCTCAGCTAGGGCGTCTGATACCTCGCGGATACGCTCAGCAGTATCATCAAGAAGTTGGTGAACGCCAATAAATCCAGAGCCTTGTAAGTTCCAATGGCACTGTTTACCGTCTAAGGTCAAATCAATGACGTTGGCAAGGTTGGCATTTAACAGCTCAGACATTTTTTTTGCGGTGTCGTCATCGATTCCACTTGCATAGCGTTCTCTCATTATTTTCTCCAGTTATTATTTATTTGTTGTTATTGTTCAAATTGACAATCGATTTTGCTTATTTAAAAGTTATCGCTAAAACAAAATTATAAGCTCAGCGCATTGCCAATCGGTCATTGCAAAACCTATCTTAACATGAGCACAATCTGAGTCTAGAGCCTGATTTAGGCTTTGTGAGGTAGGCGTGTAATTGCTTTGTTAACTGTGCAAAGCTTTGTAATTAGTCAAATCAAATAGGAGGTTTAACCCCTAGAGTTTTGCTAGTTTAAGAATAAAAAGAAGACTAAAAACAAGGGGAAATTGCGGCGAAACTTACGCCTTTAAAGTGCCAAATTCCCTTTAAATTGGCACCAAAATCCCCATATTGTTATCACAAAATTGTTATAAATTATCCATAGTTATCAATAAAAAGAGCTGCTTATGAGAATGCCAGAACCACGGTCGTCACGACAGTTAAATCAGCTTGCCACCCAATTGCAAGGGGAGGCGGAAATTACCGGTGTCAATGCCTCAGGAACGCAAATTTCAAGCCGCGCCTTTGAGATGGTCACCGATTTTGAGCCGGCAGGAGACCAGCCGCAAGCCATTAAAAAGCTGGTCGCAGGTGTCAACGCTGGCATGGATGAGCAGCTTCTTCTTGGCGTGACGGGGTCGGGGAAAACCTACACCATGGCTAAAGTGATTGCCGAGTGTCAGCGACCGACCATCATTATGGCGCATAACAAAACGCTAGCCGCTCAGCTTTATGGCGAATTTAAGGCGTTTTTTCCCAACAATGCGGTCGAGTATTTCGTCAGTTATTACGACTATTATCAGCCCGAAGCTTACGTTGCCGCAAGCGATACCTTTATCGAAAAAGACAGCGCGATTAACGACCATATTGACCAAATGCGCCTGTCAGCAACAAGAGCGCTGCTTGAGCGCCGAGATGCCATTATCGTGGCGTCGGTGTCCTCAATTTATGGTTTGGGCGACCCCGAAAGCTATTTGACCATGCTTTTGCATATCGTCGTCGGTGACCGAATTGACAGAACCTCGATGATTAAGCGTTTGGTTGAGCTGCAATATACCCGAAATGAGCTTGATTTTGGTCGCGGAACGTATCGCTTACGCGGCGAGACGCTTGATATTTATCCGGCGGAATCTGAACAGCTTGCCGTTCGCGTTCAATTATTTGATGACGAGGTTGAAAAAATAACGTGGTTTGACCCGTTAACCGGAAAAACGGTTCGCAGTGTGCCAAGGATTACCATTTATCCCAAATCGCATTACGTAACGCCAAGAAATAAGCTTGAAGAGGCGAGCAAAACTATCCGCGCCGAGCTTGAAGACCGGCTGAATTATTTTCGTGATAATAATAAGCTGATTGAAGCTCAGCGCATCAAAGAGCGCACCCAGTACGATTTGGAAATGATTCAGCAGTTAGGCTATTGTAACGGCATTGAAAACTACTCGCAGCATTTATCAGGGCGACCATCAGGGGAAGCGCCGCCGACCTTGTTTGATTATATTCCGCCCGATGCTTTGTTGTTTATTGACGAATCGCACGTGACGGTATCGCAAATTGGCGCGATGTATAAAGGCGATAAATCACGAAAAGAAAACCTCGTGAACTATGGCTTTCGCTTGCCAAGCGCCATGGACAATCGACCAATGAAGTTTGAAGAATGGGAGCGCATCAAGCCTGCGACCATTTTTGTGACCGCAACCCCTGCGCAATATGAACTTGAACGCAGCGAGCAAATTGTTGAGCAAGTCGTTCGCCCAACGGGACTTGTCGACCCTGAAATTGAAATCCGCCCTGTTTTAACCCAAGTTGATGACGTATTGTCCGAAATCATCAAACGCCGCGAGCTTGATGAGCGCGTCTTGATTACCACCTTGACCAAGCGCATGGCGGAGGATTTGACCAGTTATTTAAAAGAATACGACGTCAAAGTCGCTTATTTGCACTCAGATATTGACACGGTCGAGCGGATGCAAATCATTCATGAATTGCGAACCGGCGTCCATGATGTGTTGGTCGGGATTAACCTACTTCGAGAAGGTCTTGATATGCCCGAGGTGTCACTGGTGGCGATTTTTGATGCTGATAAAGAAGGCTTTTTACGCTCGGAGCGCTCTTTGATTCAGACCATTGGTCGCGCCGCCCGTCATTTAAACGGTAAAGCCATTTTGTACGCCGACCGCATCACCCCAAGTATGGAAAAAGCCATTGAGGAGACTGAGCGTCGCCGCGAAAAGCAAATCGCCTTTAATATTGAGCACAACATTACCCCGCGTGGCGCTCGCCGAAGCATCACCGATAAGATTGACACCGGCGAGGATTTGGACGCCAACGACAACCAAAGCATTGCTATTAGCAGCAATTTGCCGGATGTCGATATCAGCATCTTGCGAAGCCCTGATTTATTGGTTAAAGAAATCAAGCGCTTAGAAAAACAAATGCAGCAGCTGTCGCGCGATTTAAAATTTGAAGAAGCCGCTAAAACTCGTGATAAAGTGCTTGAGCTAAAAGCTTATATTGTCCAGTAGCTTTAGATTTTATAAAAGCTTGAATAAAAAACGGTTTGAGGATGCTCAGACCGTTTTTTTTGCTAAATTAACAGGATTGATAAGCAACTCATGAGCTTAGCTAACAATGATGAACACTTTTTTTGCTACATTAGATGAATGGATGCATAAAAAAACTGAGCTATCAGCAAATGGAGGCAATCATGACCACCTTAGTAAAAGCAATTGCCTTTGTTGCCAGTTTGGGGATAGCGCTGCTGGCAAATCAAGCAATCGCGGCAAGCTATTCGCCAAAAGCGCCTAACATTCCAAAGTCAGTTGTTACTAATTTAGTAGAAGAATTTTGCAGTTTTCCAAATCCCAATCCCAAAACGGCGACCAAATTAGAATTTGCTTGTTTTGAGCAACTGCCTACCACAAAAGATGCCCGAGCAGATTATTATATTAAACTAATTCCGTTATTTGCGCGCGATTTTAACCAAGATGGCTACCGCGATTGGGTGATTGATGTGACCTCAGAAGGTCCGCTTGGTGGTAGCGTCCATAGCCATAGTACGATTCAATATTTACTTCTTGGTCGCAACCAGCAAATTAAAGACAGCTTTGAGGTACTGCTTTATGCGCCCTTTAGCGAGGAAATTATTGAGTATGAATTATCCGCCAAAGGACTTGAGTTCCGAGCCATTCCCAATTTTCGGTCGCATCCTGAAGCGTTTGAAGATGGCGAACTGCTTGTTCCTGAACGGCAGTTTCGTATTGAGTGGCAAAATGATGATTTTGTAGAAGTGATGGATTAACTGATTGCGATTTTAGGGATAATTTAAACGTTCTTTCACGTAGCCTTACACTTTCTCACTTAAAATACGCGGCAAGCTTTTGTACTATGGATAGCAGAACAACAAGATTTTGGCAAAAATAATAACTTGGATAAAATATTATAACTTTAAGGAAGGTCACTATGTTTGATGTAAAATCATTGCTATTACGCGGCGTTGAAAAAGAATTGGTTGATGTTGCTGATTATATTTTTATGCCTGAGCGCGTCGAATTAATGGTTGAGGGCGGCTTATTAAACTGCGTTTTAAACAGCGACGGTCGCGTTGATATTTTTTACACCAAAAATGGCATCACCGATGTGCGCTCAGCGACCAGAAAGCACCCCTTTACCGCCTTTGAAACCGAGCTAAATCACGGCGTTTATGATGATTCTATTAAAGAATTAATCAAAGATGTGGACAAAGTTATTGAAAGTAAGTCCGAGTATTTTCGCAATAAAGTGTTGTCGCTTTCCTCAACGGTTGAGCCAGAAGTGTTAACAACAACTGATAATCATTAATAAGAATCAGTTGCCAAAAAAGCCAGCGTTAATTGCTGGCTTTTTTATGATTGTATTTTTTAAAAGCTATTATTTTAAAAACTTAGTTTAAGTCCATTACGCCACAGTTTTGGCATGTTGTTCTTTTTGAATGTCTTTGGCTAAATTGTAGCACTGGTCGATGTGGTCAAAGGCAATTTTTCTAAAAATCATATAGCCCATCGTTGCTGCCACCATTTGACCGCCAAGCGGGATAAATTTGGTCACTTGCTTGGCAACAATGCGACCACCAAAGCCTTGAATGGTCTTTTTAACGATTCCGCGAGTTGCCATAAGCCCTGCAAAATCTACCGCACGGTCTTTTAGCGCTTTCCAGTGAACTTCGCGTGATTGCAAATCAATCGCCGACTCGTTGCCCTCAATCAAACCAAAGCGCTCGCTGATTTCAGGAAGTAGGGTGGTGAGCATTCCGGCGTCAACCGCCACATCAAAAAACGGCACCGGAACGATGGCAACACCCGCCGAAACTTTGGCGCGTTTTTTAACCAGTTCTTGGCATTCTTTTTTGACTTCATCCAAATTTAAATTGGGGTCAATGGTTTTTGGTAATTTTTCAACTGACGGAGTTGTTTCCATATTATTATCCTTATTAAATGACGGTTTTGCTTATTATTGCGAGGTTATCCTATAAAAGCCAGCTTATAAAAGTTATTTTAAAAAGCTGGCAGGCTTATTTCAGCATCGCTTTGTATCAAACCACAAATCGGCACAAGGCTAAAGTCAGGTTTTGTAAAAATCGTAAGTTTCGATAGCTAAGTTTTGCCAAAAAAATTAAATGAATCAAAGGCTAAAGAGTCGTTGAGCTGCATAACAATTACAAGTAAAATAGCCCCATGCTAACCTTAACTCCCCGATTTAGCGCCGATTTGGTGCTTCCCGACGCTTTGCAGCCCATTGCTGAGCGCTCGCTGACCCTTGCGCGACTTTATGCCAGCCGCGATATTACCGCCCCTACCGATTTAGAAACCTCGCTTGCCGCGCTGCTTCCTGCTGAGGATTTATTAGGGATTGATGACGCCGTTGCGCTGCTAGATGCCGCCATTGATTCTCAGCAAAAAATCTTAATCGTTGGTGATTTTGATTGTGATGGCGCGACCAGTACCGCGCTTATGATTCGCGTCTTGCGAGAGATGGGCGCAGTCGTTGATTTTATCGTTCCCGACCGCTTTAAATATGGCTATGGTCTGACCCCTGAGATTGTTGATTTGGCGGTTGAGCTGCACCAACCTGAATTAATCGTCACTGTGGATAACGGCATTTCAAGTACCGCAGGCGTTGCTCGTGCTCATGATGCGGGCGTCAAAGTCGTCATCACTGACCATCATTTAACCACCAAACCAACGCCCGACGCCGAAGCGGTGGTGAACCCCAATCAGCTTGGCTGCCCGTTTCAAAGCAAAGCTTTGGTTGGCGTTGGCGTGGCGTTTTATGTGCTTGGGCGCTTGGCAAAGCTTCGCCGTGACGCGCAAAAATCAAGCGCTCAAGTCAGCAAGCATTTGGACTTGGTGGCGCTTGGAACGGTTGCTGACGTTGGCGTTTTGGATAAAAACAACCGCATTTTGGTTCATCATGGGCTAAATGCCATTCGGCAAAAGCGTTGCTGCTTAGGGATTTTGGCGCTTCTTGAGCAAGCGAGCCGCGCTCCTGAAAAGCTGCAAGCGCAAGATTTTGGCTTTATTTTAGGGCCTCGAATTAACGCTGCTGGTCGAATTGAGCACATGCGAATTGGCATTGAGTGCTTGCTTGCCGATGATTGGCAAAAAGCGCAGCAATTGGCATTTGAATTAGACACCTTAAACCGAACACGGCGCCAAATTGAGGGCAAAATGCGTGAGGAAGCCGCGCTGATTGTGGAAGCGCTCGATAGCCAAGACTCAAACTCTCAAAGCAATGACTCGGAAAGTAAGCCCTCAAAAAGCAGCAACAACGATAAAACGCAAAATAACAGCAATCGCAGCTTAATTTTATACCAACCCAACTGGCATCAAGGGGTGATTGGCATTGTCGCAGGGCGGTTAAAAGAGCGTTATTATTTACCCAGTATCGTATTTGCGCCGGCGGATGTGAATAAAACAGCAGCAGATGACTTGCTTAAAGGCTCAGCGCGCTCAATTGATGGCATTCATATCCGCGATGCCATTGAAAATGTGGCTGAAAGTCATCCAGAGCTGATTAGCCATTTTGGCGGTCACGCGATGGCGGCCGGATTGACCATTCAGCGCAAAAACTTTGACGCCTTTGCCGAAGTGTTTAACGCGGCAATGAATGATATTGATGACGCCATTTTTACGCCGCAAACTTTGACTGATGGCAAATTGTTGCCGCAAGATTTTAGCTTGTCGTTTGCCGATTTTATCAATAATGCCAGCATTTGGGGTCATGGGTTTGCCAAGCCTATTTTTGATGGTATTTTTGAAGTGCTTAATTTTAAAGTGTTAAAAGACAAGCATTTAAAGCTAAGCCTACGCTATCCGGACGTTCAATATCCAATTGAAGCGATTTGTTTTAATTATGACAGTCAGGCTTGGGATTACCGCGCGCAAAACGTTCATTTATTGTTTGAATTGGACATTAATGAGTGGCGCGGCAACCAAAGCTTGCAATTAATGATTCGTGATTTGGCGGTGGTTAATTGTAGTTAAGCTTTATTCTAAATAAAAAAAGACCATAAAAAAGAGGAGTTTTGCGCTCCTCTTTTTTTATATTTACTTTTCAAGAAATTTCCAAAAATTTTAAACTTGTGGTCGTTTCACCAAGCTAATATCTGGAAAGCGCCAATCGTAATGAACCGCGAGCATGCGAATGACAAAAATAATCAGCATGGTGACCGCTTCGGTAATCCAGTTGGTGATTCCAAAGCCTTGCATGGCAAAATAAACCACGCCGCCAACAATTGCTGCGGTGATGTAGATTTCGCGCTGCAACACCAGTGGAATTTCATTACAAAGCATATCGCGAATAACACCGCCAAATAGAATGTTCAGCACGCCCATCAAAATACAAATCGGAATATTTGCGCCCATTTCTTGCGCCACTTGAATACCGATTAAGGTGAAAATTGCCAGTGCCAAGCCATCAAATAATTTGAGTAGCGGCTCAACGTGGCGCGCTTTTGGGTTACAAAACATCTGAAAGCCGATGGAAGTGACGGTGATAATCACTAAGTAATTCATATTGACCATCCAAAACAGCGGATAGCGGTCAAGGATAATATCACGAGCCGTAGGACCACTGATGGCGGTAATCATCGCCACCAAAATACAGCCAAACATATCAAATTTATGATGTTTGGCAAGCACCGTTCCTGAAACGCTACAGGCAAAAATCCCGAACATTTCAAGCCAAAACATAAACGAGGTCGGCTCAAAACGCATCATAAAATCAGGGGTGAGCGCCGCAGGCAGCTGCGAGGCAAAATGAATGGGAATCATGGCAACATAAGCTCATCAAAATAAACCAAAAAGCGCGCCCCAAAATCTTTAAAGCCAAAAATCCTAATGCTCAAACGGCACAAAGCGCCAAGCAAAAGCAATGACAAAAGTACTCTTGTCAAATTGGCTCACGTGAAAAACCTTTGAACAAAACGCCCAAAGGAGTAGAGATAAAAAAGGTTGGGGGCAATCATAGCCGTGACCCTGAATGGGGACGAACGGCGTTTTACGACCATCAGGCGGAGGGCACCTGTCGGCATACTGCAAGCTTAATCAATATTTTGGCATTTGCAAAGCTTTTTTTAATAAAAATAAGGATAAAGGTAAATTTGGCAAAAGTTAACCATTTTTGGCAAATAAGATTAAGCCAGTAATAATAAGAACAATGCCAAAAACGCCCATAAAGGAGGGCAAAGCGTTGTTTAATAAAATAATTCCGCCAATTAAGGCAAACACCACTTCGCTGGCTTGGGTGGAGTCAACTCCGGCAACTTCGCTTGAGGTTACCGCGCGCTCGCGAGCAAAGAAAAAAATACTGGTCGCACCAACGCCGGCAAGCAGCGCCACCAGTAGGGTATTAAACATCTGCGAGGCGCTTGGCGTATCAGGTCGAACAATAACTCCTAAAATTATCCAAAATGGCAAGCTGCCAAGCGTCATCAGCCAAACTTTGTTAAAGGCGTTTTGCAAAAGGTCAGTGTCAATGCTTGGGACTTTGGCAATAAGGCGGGCAAGTGGGGAAGTTAGTAAAGGTTCTTCAGTAGTAGGTTCAGTTTGGAGGTTTTCGTTTAAAGGATTTGCTGCTGTTAATTCGCGGATTTTGCGGATGCGTTTTCGAGAATTGCGAGAATTATAAGACACTTGCCAAACCAATTGATTGCCAATCGGGTAGCAAAACGCTGCCAAAAGCGCCGGCAGGGCGCCAAAAAGCAGCATCTCGCTCATGGGTGCAGTCGCGTCAATCGCATCTGAGGCGCGAAGTCCTTCGCTGATGTTGACCAGCGCCACGCCGATAAAAACCAGAACCGCATAAGCAATAAATTTTTTGGCAAAGCGTTGACCAAAGGCGACCAAGACCAAAAGACTGGTCACCACGGTAAACATAAACGTCGCGGCAACCACCCAACCGGCAACGTGGTCACCGGCGTAGCAAATTCCGCTATAAAATAGCCCAAAGCCAATCGTTCCGGTGATGCACCAAAATTGCCAATGCTCAAAAAAAATGGCAAATAAAGCTTTAATTCGACCAAAGCCGTGCTGAATGCTGATAATGACGGTCAAAATCAGCCACATAAAAACATAACGCAAGCTTGCCGACCAAAACCAATGACCGCCGGCACCGCTCATCAGCTCATTTAAAATAAACGTCGAGCTAAACAGCGCTCCGGCTAACAGTCCTAATAAAATCAGTTTGACCATGGGCTACCTTTTTGCGGTTTTGCGCGATTTATGTTTTTTAAGTTTTGATTCTAAGTTTTGATTTTAGGCTCTAAATTAAGCTTTGACTTTAAGCTATTTGCCTTTGGCATCTGCCCAAATGATTTTATGAAGCTGCAATTGAAAGCGAACGGGCAAGGCGTCGTCCAAAATCCATTCGGCAAGCTCGCGCGCGAGTATGGGCACTTCAGGAGCGACTAACTCATCTACATTGCTCGCGTCAATTTCCTCGGCGACGTTAAACATTGGCGAAAACCAAACCGTTCCCACAAGTTTGTCTAAATTGTGCTCACGAAGTTTGTCGCGCGACCACTCATAATCAGCGCGGTTCATGATGACAAATTTTAACTGGTCATTTTGGGTTAAATAATCCAAATTTGACCACAAATTTTTATCAGACTCCATCGAGCTTGGCGTTTTGATGTCCATAACTTTGCTGACCGCAGTCGGAACGTCGGCAACCGAAAGTGCCCCTGCGGTTTCTAAGGAAATCTCAAAGCCTTCCATTAGCAAGCGGTTCATAAGGGCGATGGCGTTTGGCTGAGCAAGCGGCTCACCGCCGGTTAAGCAAATACGCTTGCACGGAAAGCTTTGAATCGTTGCCATAATCGCATCAAGCGATTGCCGCGTGCCGCCGCTAAACGCATATTCAGTATCACAATAAACGCAGCGCAAAGGGCAGCCGGTCAGCCGGACAAAAATCGTTGGTAGCCCCGAGGTCAGCGCTTCGCCTTGAAGGGAATAAAAAATCTCGGTAATTTTTAATCCCGCTTCAGGGTCAGTGGTCGGAATACTTGGCGTTCGTAGCAATGGCTCAGTCATAATCAATCTAGGTGTCAAATTAGCAATCAATAAATTATAAAGAAATAAAATAAAACTGCGAGCGGCTCGCGAAAAATAATAGAAAAAAGATGCCAAATTGCTTAGCATCTTTTTTATAACAACTTAACGGTTTTAGTCTTAATCTAATCGCAGCAACTCATTAACGGCAGTTTTGGCGCGGGTTTGGGCATCGACTTTTTTCACGATGATGGCGGCATATAAGCTGTGGCTGCCATCTTTTGCAGGAAGGCTTCCAGAAACGACGACTGAACCTGCTGGCACGCGACCATAATGAATTTCGCCCGTTTCGCGGTCATAAATTCGCGTTGATTGCCCAATATAAACGCCCATCGAGATGACCGAGCCTTCCTCGACGATGACGCCTTCGACGATTTCGGAGCGCGCGCCGATAAAGCAGTTGTCCTCAATGATGGTGGGATTGGCTTGCAGCGGTTCTAAAACCCCGCCAATACCAACGCCGCCGGATAAATGCACGTTTTTGCCGATTTGCGCGCACGAGCCAACCGTTGCCCAAGTATCGACCATCGCGCCTTGGTCGATGAATGCGCCGATATTCACGTATGAGGGCATAAGCACCGCCCCTGCCGAAATATACGAGCCTTTTCGGGCAACGGCGGGCGGCACGACGCGGATGCCAGCTTCTTTAAACTGCTCGGCTGACCAATTGGCAAATTTGGTCGGAACGCGGTCGTAATATTGAACGTGGTCGCCTGCGGGCATGACGTAGTTGTGATGCAGACGAAACGAGAGCAATACCGCTTTTTTTGCCCATTCGTTAACCACCCAAGCGCCGTCCTTTTTTTCGGCAACGCGAAGGCTGCCATTATCAAGCATTGCAAGCACTTGCTCAATGGCATCGCGAATGTCTTGCGGCATGGAACTTGGGCTGTAATCGCCGCGATTTTCAAATGCCGCATCAATAATTTGTTGTAGTTGTAATGGCATAACTTGTCCTTTGGTTTTTTAATTATTGTAATTTAACGGTTAAGACAGCGCGTTATTGCAATCTAAAATAAATACGCTTTATTATCGCCAATTTACAGGCAATTAGCAACTTTAGCGTCATGTTACAATTGCGCCTATTTTTCGTTAATAATGAGGTTGAGCCAATTTAAAATATCGTGATAAACGACCTCAAAATGCTGCTCATGAAGCGGCTCGTGGCGCATGTTCGGGTACAATCGTTTATCGACATGATTAAAGCCTTGTTTTTGTAGTCGTTTTACCACGCGATTGATATCGCGACCCCCATTACCAACGGGGTCGTTCTCGCCGCTAACAAACAGCATGGGAAAGTTTTTATTAATCGTGGTTGCCCAGTGTTTATTGAGTCCGGCTTGCATCAACGCAAATAAAGTCAAAAAGCCGTTATTGGTAAAGGCAAATCCGGTCAACGGGTCGGCATCGTAATTTTTCACGTTTTGCACATTTTCGCTAAGCCAAGCAAATTTGGACTTAGAAATTTTGCGACCAAACTTGCGGTTAAACATCTCATTCATCATATCTGCAAAAAAGGTATTGGGCTTTTTAGGCGCCGCTTTGGCAAGAATACCATTGATAGGCAACATGACTTTAGATAACAAACTGCTGTCGGCGCTGCCCATCAAAATTGCACCGGCAAAATCCTGAGCGTGATGCTTCATCACCGTGCGAACGATAAATGACCCCATCGAGTGACCTAAAATAAAATGCGAAACGTTCGGATGGCGCGCTTTTAAGCGGTCTGCCATAATGATGACGTCTTTTAAGAGCGACTGCATCGGATGCTGTAAAGCAAAAAAGCCAAGCTCCTCGCGTGATTTAATCGTTCTGCCGTGACCTAATTGGTCATAAGTGGCGACGGCAATGCCATTGTCTGCCAAAAACTGCGCAAACTTTTGATAGCGACCGCTGTGGTCTGCCATGCCGTGAACGATAAGTAAGGTCGCTTTCACCGATGATTTTGGGTCATAAAAAGTATGATAAAGCTGATGGGCTTGGTCTGATGAGGTAATGGGGCTATTGGTCGTCACGTTATTGTTCCTATTATTGTGAACCACGATAAAATAGTTATCCAAGGTTTAAAATGTTCAAAAAAATACCCACCATTATAAAGGCTTCCCAAAAGCGCTGTCTGTAATAATTTACTTATCCAGTAAAAAAGAGCTTGAAACAAAAATCGCCCAAAACAAAAAAAGAGGTCAACGCGACCTCTTTTTAGCAAACATACCAGCTAAATTAGCAGCCTAATTTGCCTTCCGCTTCAAGCGCTTTTTTACTGCGGATTGGCGCAGGGCAATCCTCGCCGTAGTATTGACGGTCAGCAAAGTAGCTTGAGCGCACCATAGGACCTGCCCAAATGCTAAAAAAGCCAATCTTTTTGCCGTAGTCCATGTAGCGCTGAAACTCGTCAGGATGAACGTAGCGCTCAACAGGGGCGTGGTTTTTGCTTGGCTGCAGATATTGACCAATGGTAATCATATCAACATCATGCGCTTTTAAGTCATCAAGCAGGGCGTAAACTTCTTCTTCAGTTTCGCCCAAACCTACCATAAAGCCGCATTTGGTAGCGATATCAGGGCGGCGCGCTTTGTAAATTTTTAATAAATCAAGCGAGTGCTGATAGTCAGAGCCGGGGCGGAAGGCTTTATAAAGGCGCGGTACGGTTTCGATGTTGTGGTTAAACACGTCCGGCGGCGTTTCGGTTAATAAGTCAAGGGCGATGTCCATGCGACCGCGAAAATCGGGAACCAAAATTTCAATTAAGCAGTTTGGGCTTAAGGCTTTGGATTCATTAATCACCTCAACAAAATGCGCGGCGCCGCCGTCTTTTAAATCGTCACGGTCAACGGAGGTAATTACCGCATATTTTAGCCCAAGCCCTAAAATGGTTTCGGCAGTATGGCGCGGCTCGTCGGGGTCAAGGTTGTTTGGGCGACCGTGAGCCACGTCACAAAACGGGCAGCGGCGGGTACAAATATCACCCATAATCATAAAGGTCGCCGTACCATCACCAAAGCACTGCGGCAAGTTTGGGCAAGCGGCTTCTTCACAAACCGTATAAAGGCGCTGCTCGCGAAGGGTTTCTTTAATCCGCGTGACTTCAGCAGGCGAGGACATTTTTACCCGAATCCAATCCGGCTTTTTTTTCGCCTCAACGGTTGGGATGATTTTAATCGGAATTTTGGCAACTTTGTCATAACCGCGCAGCTTTTCACCTTGAATGGCTTTTTTAGGTTTTGGCTTTGGGGCAGGAACGTGCGTTTGAACGGCTAATGAAGTCATAGACTTATCCTAAGTCCTTATTAGTAAAAAGGTTTTAATCGGGGAGAATTGGGCTGATAAGAGCGTGGAAAGCAAATTTAGTGACTTGAAGTATAACAATATCTGACTTATTTTTCATCCTTCAAGTAGCAATCATCACTAAATAAAATTTTGATAATACCTATTTTTATTTTTTACCTTTAATGAGACGATTTACGTCTTTTTAGCTGATGATTGTTAAATGGTTTGGTTGTTTTTCGTTAGGTGTTTGGTTAAAAATACCATCTATTTTTTTAATAAATGTTGGCTATGGGCGTGAATTGGCAGGTAGGTCATTAACTTTTGAGCCCAATTGCGTTATATTATTACTCATAATTTATCCATCTGGCGTATCAGAAGGTCGCTTATTCTAAGCCCCCACGTGATGCGCGATGACCAATTAAGAGGACGACTATCGTGTTAGAAGCTTATCGTAAACATGTCGCAGAACGTGCCGAGCTAGGGACTGTTCCTCTGCCACTAAACGAGCATCAGGTAGCTGATTTGGTTGAGCTGCTTAAAACCCCTCCCGCCGGTGAAGATGCCTTTTTGATGGATTTACTTGAAAACCGAATCCCACCAGGCGTTGACCAAGCCGCTTATGTAAAAGCCGCATTTTTGGCAGCCATTGTAAAAGGTGAGGCAACGTCCCCTCTTATCACCAAGCAAAAAGCCGTTCAAATTTTAGGAACAATGCAAGGCGGTTATAACGTTCAGCCATTGATTGCCGCCCTTGATGATAAAGAAGTAGCGCAAGATGCCGCTAACGCTTTGAAAAAAACCTTAC
Organism: Psychrobacter sp. GTC18467; assembly: GCF_055397455.1. Classification (NCBI taxonomy): domain Bacteria; kingdom Pseudomonadati; phylum Pseudomonadota; class Gammaproteobacteria; order Moraxellales; family Moraxellaceae; genus Psychrobacter; species Psychrobacter sp. GTC18467. The sequence continues at coordinate 632,032 of NZ_AP038920.1, read as the reverse complement.
TTATTTTTGATGCGTTCCATGACGTGACTGAAAAAGCCGAAGCCGGAAATGCTTGCGCTCGCGAAGTGTTGCAATCTTGGGCGGATGCTGAGTGGTTCACCTCGCGTAAAGAAGTTCCTAAAAAATCCACTTATACTACCTTTAAAGTCACGGGTGAAACCAACACCGATGACCTATCACCAGCGCAAGATGCTTGGAGCCGTCCGGACATTCCACTGCATGCCCTAGCAATGCACAAAAACTCACGCGATGGCATCACCGCTGAGGTCGAAGGCGTCCGTGGTCCAATGGCATTTATTGAAAAATTAAAAGAAAAAGGCTTCCCGCTGGCTTATGTTGGCGATGTGGTCGGAACCGGTTCAAGCCGAAAATCAGCAACCAACTCGGTACTTTGGTTGATGGGCGATGACATTCCAAATGTTCCTAACAAACGCGGCGGCGGCTTGGTATTGGGCGGTAAAATCGCGCCGATTTTCTTTAACACCATGGAAGATTCAGGCTCATTGCCGATTGAAAATGTCGATGTTGAAAAACTTGAGATGGGCGATGTTTTTGATTTGTATCCGTACGATGGCAAAATCACCAAGCATGATTCTGATGAAGTGCTGTCAACGTTTGAACTCAACTCACCAACGCTGCTTGACGAAGTTCGCGCTGGCGGTCGAATTCCGCTTATTGTTGGTCGCGGTTTGACCAATCGCGCCCGCGAATACTTAGGATTGGGTCACTCTGAAATCTTTGCCAAACCTGAAGAGCCAGTCGATACGGGTCGCGGCTATACTTTAGCGCAAAAAATGGTTGGCAAAGCTTGCGGCTTAGAGGGCGTTCGCCCTGGAATGTACTGCGAGCCAAAAATGACCACGGTCGGCTCTCAAGATACCACCGGCCCTATGACTCGTGATGAATTAAAAGACTTGGCTTGTCTTGGTTTCCAAGCGGACTTGGTGCTGCAGTCATTCTGTCATACCGCTGCTTACCCAAAGCCAGTTGACGTTGAAACTCAGCACACCTTACCTGATTTTATCATGAACCGCGGCGGCATCAGCTTGCGACCAGGTGATGGTATCATTCACTCATGGCTGAACCGAATGCTGCTTCCGGACACCGTTGGCACGGGCGGCGACTCACACACCCGCTTCCCAATGGGGATTTCATTCCCTGCAGGGTCTGGTCTTGTGGCATTTGCGGCAGCAACGGGCGTCATGCCGCTGGACATGCCAGAATCGGTTCGCGTTCGCTTTGTTGGTGAAATGCAGCCGGGTATTACCTTACGCGACCTAGTTCATGCCATTCCTTATCAAGCGATTAAAGAAGGCTATTTAACCGTTGATAAAAAGGGCAAAATTAACGAGTTTAACGGTCGCATCCTTGAGATTGAAGGATTAGAAAATCTAACCGTTGAGCAAGCGTTTGAATTGTCAGATGCTTCTGCTGAGCGAAGTGCCGCAGGTTGTACCATTACCCTTTCTGAAGAGTCGGTAAAAGAGTATTTGAATTCAAATATCACGCTTCTTAAATGGATGATTTCTGAAGGTTATGGTGATGCCCGAACCATCAGCCGCCGAATTGAAGCGATGCAAGAGTGGCTTGCCAATCCAAGCCTGATGCGCGCAGATGACGATGCCGAATATACCATCGATATGGTCATCGACATGAGCGAGATTAAAGAGCCGATTCTGTGCTGCCCGAACGACCCAGACGACGCTAAAACCTTATCGGATGTGGCAGGTGACCACATTGATGAAGTATTTATTGGTTCTTGCATGACCAACATCGGTCACTTCCGCGCGGCAGGAAAACTCTTGCAAGAAGTTCCTGCAGGAAGCTTGAAAACTCGGCTTTGGATCGCGCCGCCAACCAAAATGGACGCGCGTCAATTGATGGATGAAGGCTACTACAACATCTACGCCCAAGCCGGCGCGCGAACTGAAATGCCAGGCTGCTCGCTTTGTATGGGTAACCAAGCTCGAATTGCGCCAAAATCAACGGCAGTTTCAACCTCAACACGAAACTTCCCGAACCGTTTAGGTCAGGGCGCAAACGTTTATTTGGCTTCCGCTGAGCTTGCGGCTGTGGCTGCTGTTTTAGGTCAATTGCCAACCAATGCTGAATATCAGCAGTATGCTGGAATGCTTAACAGCATGGGCGGCGAGATTTATAAATATATGAATTTTGACCAAATGGCAACTTATACCGCTGAAGCAGATAAGATTGATGTTGCTCAATTGGCGTAAAATTGGCTCTTAAAAAGTAAAAAGCCTCGAATGTTAGTTCGGGGCTTTTTTTATGTTGCTAAAAGTTATATTTTAAACATTTATTGAGTTCTTGCCAAAATATATATAGAATAAACTTTCGTTAACAAAATTAGAAAAGTATATTTACCCTGTATTTTAGAGAATTCTATGATTGACCCTAGAGATAGCCGCTTAAACCTAACTAAAAATCAGCAAAGTTTACCGCCCAATAATCGTGCCGCTGAAGATGACTACAGTATTTTAGAGTGGTTTCAAAAGGGGCTGCGCAATTATGCTAATTTTTCAGGTCGCGCTCGCCGAAAAGAGTATTGGTATTTTTATCTTGTGCAACTTGTTTTAACTATCATTGCCATGATATTAGATGGAATTATTTTTGATTCTGGTATAGGGCTGTTTTATATTTTAGTGGCGTTAGGTCTTTTTTTACCAAGTCTTGCGGTGACGGTTCGTAGATTGCATGATACCAGCCGCTCAGGGTGGTGGATTCTCATTGGGCTTGTTCCTTTAATTGGCGCTATTTTATTAATTATTTGGCTGGCAAGCGACACCAAGCCTGAAATGAACCGTTGGGGCGCTCCGGCAAGGCAGGTTTAAAGATTTAGCCTTATAATAAAAAACCCTGAATTAAAGTGATTGGGGTTTTTTTATGGGCGACTGCTTATTTTATTTCCAAATTTTTCATTACCCTGTCATAAACCCTGCGTAAGCTTTGGCATATCACTAATAGTGCTGATTTTTATTTGCTATTTTTATCCCGCTAATTGCAAGGTAAGTTATTATGACTCAACTAAGCCCGCCAAAAAATCTTGCTCATGAAATGATTGAGGACTCAAATCCCACCAATAACCTTGACTTTCAAACGGTCATCAGCCGCCGATTGCAGCGCCGAAGCTTGTTAAAGGGTGGGGCGGGGCTGACTGCTGCTGCATTTTTTGGGGCGCTGCCGTTGGTGGGTTGTCAAAATGATGAAGGCGACAACCTGATTCCATCCAGTGGAGATAACCAAGCCGCTATTCCAGCGTCGGGCAATTTGAGTCGACCTGAGGCGCTAAAATTTAACGCGGTGGCGCATTCAACGGCGGCACAAATGAGCGTTGCCGAGGGTTATAGCGCTGAAATGATTTTGCCGCTTGGAACGCCGCTGATGCCGGGGCTTGAGGACTGGCGCGATGATCGCTTGCTGTCCGCTGAGTCGTTTGAGTGGCGTGTGGGTGACAATCATGATGGCATGTGGTTTTTTGGAAAGCAAGGCAGCTCGTATCATCCAAAAGTATCGGACAATGGGCTGCTTGTGATGAATCATGAGTATGTGAACAGCGAAGAGCTTAGCCCTTTTGGGTATAAGGTTTTTGAAAATAACAACGCTGCGCCTATTTTTCAAAAGCGCCGGTTGGCAAGTGATGTTCGCCGTGAGGTCAACTGTCATGGGGTTTGTGTTGCTGAACTTCGAAAGCGCGGTAATGGAAAAGGTTATGAGTTGGTGCCAGTGTCTAAATACAATCGTAGGGTTACCAGCAGTACGGTGACGCAATTGTCAGGACCTGTCGCAGGATCGGATTGGGTAAAGACAAAGTTTGACCCAACCGGTCACCAAACGCGCGGCATTAATAACAACTGCGGGGCAGGGCTGTCACCTTGGGGCACGTATCTGACCACAGAAGAAAATTTTGTAGGCGTTTTTGCGCGTGGTCAAGATGACAGTAAGCTTACCGCGGCTCAAAATTATGGTCGATCGCGCTATGGTGCTAATCCCAATTTTGCAGGCAACGGCTACCTTTGGCATACGCCTGCTGCTGGCAAGGCAATTTTTGAAGATGAGTTTTCGCGTTGGGATATGACGGCTTCTGGGGCAAGTGCGACCGAGGATTATCGCAACAACTTTAACACGTTTGGTTATATCACCGAAATTGATCCGTTTGACCCAAGTTCTGCTCCTAAAAAACGTACGGCATTGGGGCGCTTTGCTCATGAAAACTGTGCTTATGCGCCCGTCATTGAAGGCAAACCGGTGGTGTTTTATATGGGTGATGATGCTCGCGGCGAATATATTTATAAATTTGTGTCAAGCGCGCTTTGGTCAAATAAAGACATCGGCGGCGGCTTAAAAGCAGGCGATAAATATATGGATAAGGGCACGCTTTATGTTGCTGTGTTTCATGAAGATGGTCGCGGTGAGTGGCGCTCGTTGGTTTATGGTCAAAATGGCTTAGATTCGACCAATAGCGAGCTGCCTTTTTATGGTCAAGATGAGGTGCTGATTTTTGCTCGGGCGGCAGCGGATGCGCTTGGTGCCACCAAAATGGATCGCCCTGAGTGGGTTTCTGTGAGTCCGATTACCGGTGAAGTTTATGTGACTTTGACCAATAATAAGTATCGCGGCGAGAAAAGCGATCAGCCGTTAAGCGCATCAAATCCGCGCAGTTATCGTGTCGGCAATAAAGCCCGCGGCAATGATAACGGTCATATCATCCGCTGGTCAGAAACTGGCGGCGACCATGCCGCGACAAGCTTTGAATGGGATATCTATTTGTTTGCCGCCCCAAATGAGTTAGCGGCGGAGAACCTATCGGCATTAACGGCGAAGAATGACTTTTCTTCGCCCGATGGCTTGTACTTTGATCCGCGCGGCGTACTTTGGATTCAGACCGATGACGGCGCTTATACCGATACCAGCAGCTGCATGTTGCTTGCCGCGTTGCCCGGTCAAGTTAAAGATGGCGCGCCAATCATCACTTCAGCCAATCAAGCTACGATTATGGGAAAAACGGCCACTGAGGACACCATTAAGCGCTTTTTTGTGGGACCAAAAGGCTGCGAGGTCACAGGGATTACGCTAACGCCCGATTTTAAAACCTTATTTATCAATATTCAGCACCCAGAAGAGTCGTGGGGCGCGGTTGCCGGTGGCAGCACGCCGCGATCAGCAACCGTGATGATTACCAAAGATGACGGCGATGTGATCCTTGCTGAGTCGGTCAATCAAGCATAATTTGCCCTTTTAGATAAAACAATGGGGCGGTCATTTAACTGAGCCGCCCTTTTTTTTTGATGATATTCGAAGCCAGTTAGCTGTTTTTTGAACAGCTGCCTTATTCAATTGACAAGCTTTGTCTGATTATTCTGAGCTGATATACGTAAAAACCAGTGTATCCGTTCGCATTTTACCGTTTGGCAAACAGCCTTTGTTGTAGCCGGTATCGTAACTTGGTCGGGTTCCAGAAAGCACCACTTTGGCATCTTTATAAACGTTACCACTGACTTTATAGGGCAGGCTATGATTGCAATATTTAGAAAAAACATGCGCAGTGCCGTAATATTTATCGCCGCGCCGAACACCATTAAATAAGACGTCGCCGGATCTGACGCCTGCGCTTTGCATTTTATCGGATGGGTGCTCATAGGAAAATACGCGCTCATTGCCGTAGTCGGATAGTCGCATGATGGAGCCGTTATGATTCCAAAACGAGTCTGCAATTGCCGTTGAGGCAATCAAGGCTAAGCCAAATCCGATGAGGTATTTTTTCATAGTCAGTCTTAAATTTTACGATCAACTTGTCAAAAATTAGCTTACTTATTTTGATAATTCGGCGCGCGCTTTTCCATAAACGCGCTGATGCCTTCTTTAAACTCTGCCGTTTGTGCCATCATCGTTTGCTGATGAACTTCCATATCAAGCGCTTCATTGAGTCCCATAAATGCGTGAGTATTAACCATATCTTTCATGGTAGCAAGGGCTTTACTTGGCAGTTGACTTAAGCGCTTGGCAAGCTGTTGGGTGCAATCATCAATATGAGCTGCACTTGTCACCTCGTTGACCAAATCAAGCCGCTTCATGTCCTCTGCCGTCAATTTGTCACCCAGCATCACAAGCTCGGTCGTTTTTGCCGCCCCGATCAGCTGAGTTAATAAATAAATGCCACCGGCATCTGGAATTAAGCCAATATTAACAAAGGCTTGCACAAATTTGGCATTGTCGCTTGCAATGCGAAAGTCACAAGTGAGTGCCAAGTTCATTCCCGCTCCTGCCACCGCGCCTTCTAATTTGGCAATAATGGGCTTATAAACGGTTCGCAATTTTAAGCTCAGCTCGGCAACGCCACTGACCATCGCTTCAATTTTTTCTGCCAAAGCTTCGGTTTTTGTGCCATTTTCAAGCATCTCACCAATGTGACCGCCGCTTGAAAAGTTTTGATTGCTGCCTTGAAGGACAATCACCCGAACGTCATCATCGCTATCAGCCTCAATAAGTGCCGCCATCAGCGCATTTTTCATAGGCGTGCTGATGGCATTGAGCGTCGCCGGATCGTTCATGGTAATGGTCGCAATGTGGTCGGCAACCTGATAGGTCACAAGGTCAGTTGGCATAACGATTCCTTATTCTTGTTTTGGCAATGGGCGCGTGGATCACAAACGGCTTGTTTAAGCTGACTATATCAGGTTGATGAAGGAAGAAAAATCCGCAATTGTAAGCCATGCGTCTAAAAAAAGATAAAGCTTGCTTAAAAATTACCTGCCTTAAATAAAAAGTTTCATTTCGTCTTGAATTGCGCTATTCAAAGCGGGCATTGTGATTTATGCTAAAGAAAAATATTGCCAATTATGATCAAGGATGACGTTATGCCCCAAGTTGAGCTGAACGATGCCAGCATTTATTATGAAGACAGCGCCCCCAATGATAACAGCAAGCCGGTGATCGTGTTTGCTCACGGTCTGCTTTGGAATTTGAAAATGTTTGATTCGCAAGTTGCCGCGTTAAGCGATCAGTTTCGCTGTATCGCGTTTGATTTTCGTGGTCAAGGTCGCTCACAGATTACCAAAGATGGCTACGATATGGACAATTTAACGCGCGATGTGGTGGCGCTTTTGGATGTGCTGAACATTAAGCGCTGTCATTTTTTGGGGCTGTCGATGGGCGGCTTTGTTGGACTGCGATTGGCGATTGATTTTCCTGACCGATTAAACTCGTTGATGCTACTCAACACGACCGCTGACCCTGAAGAAGCTATTAAGGCGGCGCAGTATGCAAAATTTTTGGCAAGTTTGCGCTGGCTTGGGATACGCCGAACCAGTAAAAAAGTGATGCCAATCATGTTTGGTAACGCGTTTTTGACCGATAAATCGCGTAAAAATGAGTGCAAAGCTTGGCAAGAGCGAATGCAAGACAATCATAAAACTGGGGTAACGCGAGCGACGATTGGGGTAATTGAGCGCGGCGGCGTTTTTGAAAAACTCTACAAGATCAAAACGCCAACGCTTATTGTCGCAGGAACGGACGACAAAGCCACCCCTTACATCAAATCTGAGCGGCTGCATTTTGGCATTGCCTGCTCAAAGCTTGCGGTGATTGCGCGCGCCGGTCACAGCTCAACCATTGAAGAGCCTGAGCAAGTAAATTCGGTGATTCAGAAGTTTTTAAGCGGGTTAAGTTGCTAAATTTAGTTATATTAACGGTTTATAATCACTTGGGCTGTCGTTAATCGTGCCAAATACAGCAGCGCGATTGATGATTTCAGTTGCCCAAGCGCGGTGCGTGGCAGGCTCAAGCATGGTATTGTTAAATTTAAATACCGCTTTTGCCTCGGCGTGCAAAATTTGTTGAGCTTCCTCCAAAATGCTGCTTGGAACGCAAAATGCTTGTTGAACAAGGGCAATTTGGCTGGGGTGAATCACTGTTTTGCCCACCAAACCGAGGCTGACATCACGATTGAGCTCCTGCATAAACAGCATAGGCTGGTCGAGATATTCAAATACCGGCGCGGATAAATAAAAGCCATGCGGCACAAACGCGCCAAGCAATTGATAAGCAAGCATGCCAATGGGCGTCTCATAAACGATACTGTCTTTAGGTCGGCGCAGTCTCAACGCGGCAAATAAATCGTTGCCGCCAATTCGCAGCGCAAATATGCTTTGATTAAACGCGTCTTTAAACGCGGCAGCAAGCTCCTCATTATGCTGCGGATTAAAAACCGCTGCCGTTTCAAGCGTTGGCATTAATAGCTTGTTGGCATCATGAACCGCGCAAGCTTCAACCCATTTTGGCAAAGTAAATAAATCAACCTTTGGCAGCACAAAACCATCTATCAGATTAATATGTTCAAAATCAGCAAGTTGGTAGAGCATTTCAGGATTGCGCGGTCGAACGAACACAAGCGGTCGAATGGGGTTTTTACGGTCTGAATCAATAGTTTGATTTGGACTATTGATGCTTTGGTAATTTGATTGCCAAGTCTTAAGCAGGGATTGGAATTGGTTGAGCGCTAAATCAACGTCATTTTGACTGACCGCATCCTCAAGGCAAATGATAATGCTGTTAATCGTTGGCAACTTATCACGCTTAATCACCTGCCAAATGTCTTGCCGCGTGGCAGGCATATATAAGCTTGCCCCAAGCTGATAGGGGTGTTGGGCGCGCGCGTTTGGCGTTTCATCGGGAAACGTCGTTGCGTTCACCAAAGATTGGGCGGGCTGATTGAGGCTGGCAAGGGTATCGGGCATCGCAGTCATCACGAAAATTAAAGTTAAAATATAATGTTTAGCGCTTATCTTAATTGGTTTTTGTTCAAAAACCTATCATTAAAATTAAGATGCTCGCTGTTTGATTAGGGTGACGGCTTGATAAGGTAAAAGCGCCTCGCCTAAAACCTCTATTTTAATATCGCGCGCCGAACATAAATGCCGAAGCAGCGCGGTATCTGGATGATTGGGCGCAGCAAGTAACACGCGCTCGGGGTCACGGCGCAAAATGGCTCGCGTGGCCTCCGCAATTGTCGGCTTAATTCGGTTGCGATTGCTAATATCATACTGATTTGCCAACTTATCAATGATGGCTTTGGTGGCATATCGCGGCTGAGAATAGGTCGGCAAAATGGTCGGCGCTTGAATTAAGCTTTGTCTTTCATTATCAATTTGATTTATAAAATCAAGGCTGACATCCTCATTTATTAAATCGTCATAAGTCACGCAGCGATGCAAATTTGCTGGCGAAGTTGCTGATAAACTTCGCGAAATCAATCCTGAAACCGTGCTATTTAATAGCCCTGACGGAATCAGCCAATCGTCCGAGCTTGCCGAAAGCCAAGCCACGCCTGCAGGGTCAGCAAGGGTTAATAGCGCAATGACGTGGTTACCTTGATGAAAAATTTGGCTAAAGTGGGCATGACTTGGGTCATTAAACAGCGCAAGGCTTTTGGCAAGCTCATCATAAATTGCCCCTTTTCCTGTCCAGCCATCAATAAAAACGATAGGGCTTTTTGGAAAGTTTTGCAAAATAAGCTTTAATGCCGTCAAATCAAGACCGCGACCGCGCAAAATACTTAAACCAAAATGCCGACTTGAAACCTTGTTTTCATTCAGCGCGCGCTGCAATAATACGCCAATGGGTAACCCTGCCCGAACCAGGCTGACTAAAATAAGCGGCTGCTCGGCATCAATATCTTTTGCAAAAATTTCGGTAAGCGTTGCCGTTAAATTGGCAATCTCGGCGGCCATTCTATTTTTGCCATCATCAAGCGCCGATTGGTATAACGCCAAATGCTCAGGCGTCGGTGCGGTTTCCAAAGTTAACATTTCAGAATAATGTCGCTTGCCGCTTTGAATTAGCGCCTCTTTTTGCGCGGTTGGCACGTCCATCACGCTTGCTTTATCCACCACCTCAAGCAGCACCGTGACATCGCTTGGTAAATAGCTTCCTGACCCAAACTCATTGATTGTTGTCATTTAATATTATTCCGCTTGGGTTAAATAGAGGCGTTTAAATGGTCGTGAAGCTGACCGCGAGCCGGCATGCCATACCAATCAAGACCTTGCAAAAACGGCAAATCCGCCACGCTGTCACCAAAGCCAAAGCTCGGTCGGTTTGGGTCTAAATAAGTTTCAAGCAAAAAATTGACGGCGTTTTTTTTGTGAATGGCGTGAGGTAAAATCGCTAAATTGTTGGCATTGACATGAATATAAAAATTATCGGTAAAATCCGGAATAAGAGATGGTAACTTTTTTGCCAAAGTTGCAAGCACGTCATGGTCTTTTTGTGGATGTTTAATCGCCAAATAAATCATCAAGTCCTTACCACAAAAAATATCGTTATGCGGTGTAAAAGTCAACTCTTCATTACTTAATGGCTGAATCAAGGCAGTCAGCGAGTTTAATTTATCTTGCAAAGGCGTGAGCGCTAATTGCATTTTTTCTTGCCAAGACTCAAGCGGCTTGCCTTTTGGCGTGACAATTAGCGCGCCATGAGTCAGAACCTGCCAACTGGCAAAAGGCAATTTCACGCGCTGGATTTCGTCTTTGTCGCGAGCGGTCACGACGATTAATTCGGTACTAACAAGCAGCCAATTGACAAAGGCATTTTGCCGAGCGCTCATAAAGCTCAGCGGTTCATTTTTTTTATTAACTGCTGCGCAAGTCAGCGTATCGTCATCGACCGCCAGTTGCCAAGCATCGATTTTGCGTTTGGTTTGAAATAAGGTATCGTCCAAATCCATAAAAGCATAAGGCAAAATAACGTTTGAATCAGACTTAAAAAATGACGCGCTCATGGTTTGGCTCGGTGGTTTATTAAAGGTCAGTTAAAAATTAGCTAAAACGATGGCTCAGGGCTAACAATCAGCACGTTGTCCAAATTTTGCCAAAGTTCATCTACGCTATCGGCTGGCGTCTCTATACAAAGGACAATCAACTCCCAAGCGCTTGGCGCGACATTATAAACAAAATTGGTCATTCCCAAGCCATAATTGTCACGAAAGCTTAACGTTGCAGAAATCGCGCCACCCATCGCAATCGGCGAGCGGGTCAAGGCGCTAAAGCAAACCTTAGGATCTGAGTCTTGTAATAAGGTTTGTTGATCTAAATGCTCAGCCAATAAAAATGGCAACCAAACAAATTCGTTACTACCTAGCACTAATATTCGCTTGGGAAGCGTCGCATTGTTGCCAAATTTGCGCGCAAAACTTTCCCAAAAATTGGCTAAATAATTGCCAAATCCTGAGGTGCTATCAAGAGTTGGCTGCCGTCCCCAATTTCCCGTTGGTAATACTGGCTCAGAGCCTGCCGCTGTGGTATCTAAGCTTGGCATAATGATGGGGTTAGGATTGGGCGCATCCGACCATTGCCAATTGCCCGCTAATAAATGTTGCCGAAAAAATTGAATATCTTTTGTGTCCTCAACATTTGACCCTGAGTTAAGCGACCAGTCGACGAGCGTTGCCAAGTGTACTTGCTCAAGCTGATTGAGTCCTGCCTCTGTTAGCGCATTGACCACGTTTCGACAAGTATTTCCCGTTGACGCTTCATCATCAACCATGATGAGCGTTTTGGTATTTAAAATGGCGCTTTGCGTTTGCTCATCGTCACTTTGATAAATCAGATGGCGGCTGGCGTGGCTGTGGTCTTCGCTAAATGTTGTTAAAAGTTTGGCATCAGGGTGGTTAATGGCATGGCGGGTTGAATTGAGCAGTAGCGCGTTTGGGTAGCGCGATTGCAGCACTTGATGAACGCCTGCCGACAGCCCAACGGCAGTTTCTGCCATGCCAAGTACCAAAATCGGCTCGGGCAAACCTTCAGGAATCAACCCTGCCAAATCGCTAAAGGCGCGGCGCATCACGCTTGGGGCAACGGGAATATGACGCCCAAGGACTTTGGACACAAACAAAAACGCCCGCTTTGGGTTAATCCGCTGCGCAAAATCTAATAAGTCGGCAATGTCATAGCGATTATCAAGGTTTGGGTTGCTTTGATAAGTTAAATAAAGCGTTCCCCGGGGTAGGGTTACGGTAAGTTTTGATGGGCTAGTATTTGAATCAATCATGATAAGTTGGGCGTCTCAAGCGGCATTGATGCCAAATTCGCGTATTATAAAGGCTATTTTTACCAAATATAAAGCGCTAACATGTCAATTTTTAAGAGTGTTAGTTTATTAAGTTTAGCCGTTGAAATTAGACCTTCACCCCAACCGTAATCGCCCGAACTTGACAGGATTTGATTTGCTGACCAACGGCTGCAAGATTTGGTTTTGGGGTAAGTCCAAGCCAATAGCCAAAGCCAATTTGGGTCAAATCAACGCCGCTATGACGGGTGTAGTCAATACCGCCGGAGGGTCGGCTGTTGATTTCAAGGACGCGGTGATTGCCATCAACGTCCGCTTTGGTTTGAACGCTGATAATACCATCACAGCGAAACGCGCGAATCAAAGGCGTGACAACCATCATCACCGCATCATCAAGACCAATATGTTGAATCTTATCCATTTTATGGCGCGTGATGGCAGCTAAAATTTCGCCGTTCTCGCAAACGACATCAATCGAAAACTCTTGACCGGACAAATAGGGCATAAGCAGCATCGGAATGGGCTTATTTTTAATCATGTCGCTGTGCTGATAAGCACTGATAAACTGCTCAAGATGGATTTTCTTATCGTCGGTAAAATATAAGTGCTCAAAGCTGTCATAGGCTTTATTATCAGGTTTTCCGGTATCCAGTTGCCAAAATCCCTGCGCAAAAATTCCGCTGACCGGTTTTACGCAAAGTGGCTCATCACCATGCTTGGCTAACAAATCTTGCAGCTCAGCAAGCGTTTCAAAACGCCAAGCGGTTGCCACGGCAATGTTATTAGCTTGGCAATGCTGCATAAAGGCAAATTTGTCATCAATTGCCGCAAGGCTTTTCGTTGACGTGGCTCCCGTTAACAAGCGAATTCCAGCTTTGGTAAATTCCTCGCGATGCGCTTCATAATCGATGCTGTTGCGACCTGTCAGCAGCGCCTTGACGTTGTTTTCGCGGGCGTGATTGAGTACAAATTGCCATCGCGGTAAGGCATTTTCGTCATTATCTTTTGGCTCGATATAGACTTTATCGGCAAATTCAAAAATCTCGGGGCGGTTGTGGCGGTGCGAAGCAATGATGGTAAATTTTAAGGTTGATTGGGCTTTCAGCGCTTGCAAACTTTGCAGCATATCGCGCTGGCTTGATTGACCCTCGGCAAGCCAAACGGCAGGAATATTTGTAGCTGAATTATTGCTCATAAAAGTTGCTCTACAGGGCTGCGCCAAAAGTTATTTTAAAAGTTTACCAATAGTGAATTATAGTCGATTGCGCCAATGGGTGACAGTCAAAGCCAAACTTTCTTTTGAATAAAGCAAATTGCCAAGCGCTCATGCTACTATAGGGCAAACCAAGTTTTAATGAATCAATTTTTTAAAAATAACAAGGATAATTTATGAGCCAAACTTTAGTTGCCGGCGCCAATACCGCGCTGCCAAATGACAGCATTAGCGTTCGTATTATCAGCCAATTGCCGATTGATTGCGCCGCTTACCGCTTGACGAGCGCAGGAAAAGTTCGCGGTGATGGCGATATGATTTTTTATAATCAAACGCGCGCTGATGATGCCACGGTCAGCTTTCGCGGTCATGATGCTGATGGTTTTTTTGATATCAATTTAACCAATCAGCCCGCCGACATCGAAAAAATTGCCATTGCCTTTTCAAGTGATAAGCCGCTTGCGCAGTTGGGCGACATTGATATTCAAGTGTTTCAAGGTCAAACGCTTTTATTAAACTGTCCGCTGAGCGCCGCCAATCGCAGTGAAAAGGCGATGATTTTAGCTGAATGCTACAAACGTCAAGGCGCTTGGAAGTTTCGCTTTATTGCTCAAGGGTTTGATGGCGGGTTAAAGCCGTTATCCGAGCATTTTGGGGTTGAAATTGCCGACAGTCCGGCACCAACACCGCCGCCAAGCCCGTTTCAAAATCAATCCTCAGGAATCAATCCAAATTCTGCGAACTCAAATATAAATTCCCAAAAAAGCACGCCGCCACCTGCGCCTACGGTTAATTTAAGCAAAATTACCTTAACCAAAAACCAATCGACCATCAATCTGCAAAAGCGTGACAATTTTGGCAAGATTTCTATCAATCTTAACTGGAATCAAGGTGGTAGCGTTACGCCGCAAGCGCCAAAAAAAGGTCGCTTAAGCGATTTATTTAAACAGAGCAGCAGCTCAGCAAGCGTTGATTTGGATTTGGGGGCAATGATTTCGCTAAAAAATGGCGACAAAACCTTAATTCAAGCGCTTGGTGGCAATTTTGGTGATTTGCAGCGCGCGCCGTTTGTTTGCCTTCGCGGCGATGACCGAACCGGTCAGATTGCAGGCGGCGAGTGGCTTGATATCAATGGCGCCAACTGGTCGCAGATTGATGAGGTGCTTATTTTTGCCTTTATTTATGAGGGCGTTCCAAACTGGTCGCAGACGGATGGCGTAGTGACGATTTATGTTCCGGAGCAGCCGCCGATTGAAACGCGGCTCACTGAAGGCGCGGGCAATTTACCGATGTGCGCGATTGCGCGCCTTGTCAATCAAAACGGCAGCATTAATGTTGAGCGCCTTGACCAATATTTTCAAGGTCATCAATATATGGATAAAGCTTTTAATTGGGGCTTTAATTGGAAGCGCGGTCGTAAGTAAGAGACAAAAAATCAGCCCATGCTTATGGTGGGCTGAGATTAAAACTTAATGGTACTGAAATTCAAAAGCTGATTTTAAAACCGACTTAAACAAACGGCACAATTGACGGCATTAAGTCGTGAAAGGTGCGACCGGTGGCAATCTCGCCAATGGCGTGCATTTTCCACTCGTTATTATGGCGATAAACCTTTGCCATAATCAGTGCGGTGTGGTTGCCCTGAGCGGATAAGTCATATCGCGCTACTTCCTTGTTATTATTGGCATCAACCAATCGGCAGTAAGCATTAGCAACATTGTCAAAGCTTTGACCGGTAAAGCTGTTGACGGTAAAGATAAGCGCGGTGACATTGCTTGGAACGCGCGATAAATCAACGTTGATGACTTCATCGTCGCCATCGCCTGCGCCAGTTCGGTTGTCGCCGGAATGGGTGATGCTGCCGTCTTTGGATTGCAATTGGCTAAACCAAACGGCATCGACCTGCTGTTTGTTGGCATCAAACATAATGCAAGAGGCGTCAAGGTCGATGGAACTGCCACCAACGCCGCCGCCAAACAGTTTTCCTAATAGTCCTGATTTTTGCGGGACGCTTTGGGTTGCCACATCCCAGCCAAGCCCCAATTTAACGTGGTTTAATTCGCCGCCGGCTTCTTTCGCCAGCGAAATTTTTTGCCCTTTTTGCAAACTAACTGCCATGTTCTTCTCCTTATTATTGCTATGATTTTTGAAGTTTTATAAAAAAAGGTTTTATAAAATGTTGTTTAAAAAGCCGTTGCTACTACCGCCGCGACCACCAGAGCTTGTGCCAAGAATGCTTTGAAGCCAGCTTTGGTAGCTGTCGCGGTTGCGCGAGCAGATGACCACTTTACCGCTGCCGGAAAAGTTCAATACCATACCCTCGCCACTGGTCACCGAATTGATGATATTGCCAACAAAGCCTTTGTTTTTACTGGTCGATACCGACAATTTATAATCAAGTCGTGAGTCCCAACAAACGACGTGACCGTTATCAATGATGACATCTTTATCAGGGGTGACGTCAATTTCAAACAACGAACCAAACCCTGACACCACCACTTGACCATGACCGTGAGTTTGCATCACCATAAAGCCGCCGGTATCGCCAAATATGGCGCCGCCAAGGTTGCGCTGAATTTGCGCTCGGATATCAACGCCCGATTGCGCCGCAACAAACGCGCCATCACTGAGCGTATATTGGCAAGCGCCTACGTCTAAAATCTGCATATCGCCATCAAGGGTTGGCGCAAGCAGGCAATCGCCCTCGCCATGAACGGCCTCGATTTGCTGCTGAAATAGCGACTCATCGTTGGCAAAGCGGCGCATGAGTGACTGCATAATTCCGCCTTGAAGCTTACCTTTTAACTCAAGGTTCGACTCCATCATCACCATCGCGTTGGCTTCACAAAATATCGCGTCGCCTTTTTTTAAGTTGCAATGTAAAAACGGTTCAATCGTGCCAATCAGACTAAAGGTTGCCGCCATAATGCTGTCCTATCGTACTTTTTAATAAGAAATTAATAATAGCTTTTAGTAACAAGCCATCTTAATAAAATAAAGCCACCAAACACCACTTGAGCATTTGATGGCAAAAAATGCAAGCAGAAGTTTAAACGTTAACACCGTAAGAGGCAGCTAACGGTCCAAGACCGCCGTTAAAGCCTTGACCGACGGCGCGGAACTTCCAGTCGCCGCTGTGGCGGTACAATTCACCAAAAATCATCGCCGTTTCGGTACTGCCATCTTCTGACAAGTCAAATCGAGCAATCTCAGTGCCGCCGTTGTCATTGATGATGCGGATATAAGCATCACTGACTTGACCGAAGTTTTGGTTTCGCGTTTGACCGTCATAAATGATGGCGCAAACGGCCACTTTGTTCACATCGCTTGGGATGATGGCAAGATTGACTTTAATGGTTTCGTCATCGCCTGCGCCTTCGCCAGTGCGGTTGTCGCCGGTGTGCTCAACCGCGCCGTTGTCTGATTTTAAATTGTTAAAAAAGATAAAATCGCTGTCATTGCGAACTTTTCCGGCGTCATTGAGCAAAAAGCCAATCGCGTCCAAATCAAAATCTTGACCGTCGGTGGCGCGCGGGTCCCAACCAAGACCCACGGTAATGTTGGTAAGCCCTGGCGCTTCTTTGGATAAGTTAACGTTGCCGCCTTTGGTTAAGCTAATAGCCATAAGATGTCCTTTAAGCAAATTGAGTTTATTGTTGGTTTCGCATTGTTTTTACTGTCTTGGCGTCAAAAATTTCCGCTCACTGCAATCAACTATACTTGAGCGAATAGGGATTGTGCAAGCCAAATTTTGTGCTAAAGTTTTGCAATCTTAAGCGTTTTTTCCGCTAGATTTTAAAATTGTTATACGAAAATAAGGGCTAACAACAGACCATATTGTAAAATACAGTCCGTTTTATAAAAAATTATTCAAGTGGGGTCGTTTTTGCTTCAAGCTTTCGATGCTTGATTGACGCAAACAACGCCCAAACAATAAAGGCAACCCCAATAAGTCCGGTGACCAGCTCTGGAACTTCAAAGCGCATTGATAACAGCATGATAATGGCAAGGGCACCAATGGCATAATGCGCGCCGTGCTCAAGATAGATGAACTCATCAAGCGTGCCTTTGTCCACCAAAAAGATGGTCATGGAACGTACAAACATCGCACCAATGGCAAGACCTAACATGATAATAATCACATCATTGGTAATGGCAAATGCGCCAATGACGCCATCAAAACTGAATGATGCATCAAGGACTTCTAAATATAAGAATCCGGCAATCCCGCCTTTCATAATGGCGCTTCCAGCGGCAGCAGCGTTACCTTGCTCAGCAGCTTCTTCGGTTTCTTCCAAATCGCCCTCAAGCATACTGGAGACCACTTGAACGCCAAGATAAATCAAAATACCCCAAACCCCTGCCATCAAGACGACCGAATCTTTGGCATTATCGACCCAAGTTAATGACAGCACCAAAATGGCAAGCGCCACAAATACGCTCATGGCATCGACTTGACCGAACTTTGCCAAGCGGCTTTCAAGCCAATCAAACCAATGAACGTCTTTGTCATCAAATAAGAAGTTTAAGAACACAAGAAGTAAGAACATGCCGCCAAATGCTGAGATTTCTGCATGGTGGGCGAGCAGTTTTTCTGAGTATTCGGTAGGGTTATAAAGCGCTAAATTCACCACTTCCATCATGCCAAGGTCAGCAGTTACCGCCACAATGACAATCGGAAATACCAAGCGCATGCCAAAAACGGCAATCAAAATCCCAACGGTTAAAAAAATCATTTTCCAAAATTTGTCCCAGTGCTTGAGCACCGAGGCATTAACCACCGCGTTATCAAATGATAAAGAAACTTCCATCACCGCCAAAATCGCAGTAATCGACAGCGCCGTAATCAGCCCTCCCAGACCGCCGTGAGAGTAGCCCCACCACGCCGCCACCACAAGTGCTATTGCCGTAAAAATAAAGTCTAAATAAAAATGTCTCATGACAAATCCTGTCCGGTTGCAAAGCGTATCATCAAATTATTCCCGCCCAAAATTACAAAAAAGTGGCTCAATGAGAGCCACTTTTTCTTAATAATCCTTTATTGCAACATAAAGCATTTAGCAAAAATTTGCTAGGGTAAATTGTGATTATTTTGCAAACCAAATTTAAGGCTAAATATTGACGCCGTACTGATGGCACATGGCTTGCAAGCCGCCTGAATAGCCTTGACCGACCGCGCGGAATTTCCACTCGCCGTTATGACGGTAAACCTCGCCAAAGACCATTGCCGTTTCTACCGAATAGTCTTCTGCCAAGTCAAAGCGAACGACTTCCGCGCCGGTGTCTTCATTGACCACACGGATAAAAGCATTGGCGACTTGACCAAAGTTTTGGTTGCGAACGGCAGCATCATGAATGGTCACGGTCACCACGATTTTGTCGATGTCGTTTGGCACTTGCGCAAGGTTGACTTTGATAACCTCGTCGTCACCATCGCCTTCGCCGGTTCGGTTATCACCGGTATGTTCAACCGCGCCATTGTCCGATTTTAATTGGTTATAAAAAATAAAATCATGGTCGCCGCGAACCTTTCCGGCATTGCTCAGCAAAAATACGCTGGCGTCCAAATCAAACTCCGCCCCTGAGGTTGCGCGCTCATCCCAACCAAGACCGATTAACAGTTTATTTAAGGTGGGGTCGGTTTTGGTCAGTGATAAGTTGCCGCCCTTACTAAGAGATAACGCCATAAGTTGTCCTTATTATCATTAAAAATTATAAAAAATCGTCTGACTATCATAGCAACAAAAAATGGCGTAATCAAAGCCGATTGCGCCATTTTCAAATAGTTAACCAAACAAAGTTTAGCAGTCCATCAAACGATTTGAAATCAGCGATGGCGAATCTCAAAGCTTTGATGAATCGGCTTTTTGGGATTAAAGTCAAAGCCAATGGTCTGCGGCGTAATATCAACGACCTCATAGCGCTCGCGCAGATTTTCATCCAATTCAAATCGGGTAAAGTTATTGGAAAAATACAACACGCCGCCTGCTGATAAGCGGTTCATCGCGCGGTTAATCAATGCCGCATGGTCGCGCTGAACGTCAAACGTTCCTTGAAACTTTTTGGAATTGGAAAACGTTGGCGGGTCAATAAAAATGACGTCAAATTGCTCAGTATTGCTTTTAATCCACTCAAAAATGTCGGCAGCAACAAAGCTAAATTTGCTCCCCATCACGTCTAAACCATTAAGGGCAAAGTTTTGCTTGCCCCAATCGAGATAGTTTTGTGACAAATCTACACTGGTAACTTTTTTTGCGCCGCCCATAGCCGCGTGAACACTTGCGGTACAAGTATAGGCAAATAAATTAAGCACCGATTTGTTATTGCTGGCTGCTTTGACGCGCGACCGCATATTGCGGTGGTCAAGGAACAATCCGGTGTCTAAATAGTCGGTAAAATTGACGTAAAAATAAGCGCCGTCTTCTTTGACAATATAAAATTTGCCGCGTTTGTCAGTGGTGTTTTGCTTGCGGTATTGCTCATTTCCTGATTGGCGAGCGCGAGTTTTGATAAATACTTGCTCGCGGTTGACCTCAAGAACTTCTCGGATACCTAAAAGCGCCAAGTTAAAGCGTTTTTTGGCGGTTTCCACAGGGATGCTTTTTGGCGGCGCGTATTCTTGAACGTGAACATAATCGCCATAAACGTCAATGGCGACTTTAAAATCTGGCAAATCAGCATCGTAAACCCGAAGACTGGTCACACCTTCTTTTTGAGCTTGTTTTTTTAATTTGCCAAGATTTTTTTGTAAGCGGTTGATAAAATCTTGCGCTTCCTCACTTTGAATGTCACGCTTTTCAAAACGAGTGATTAAGTTATCAGCTTTGGATTTATTAAGCTTGCCAAAGCGGAAATAAACGGTAATCGCGCCGTTATGACAACGCAGCGTTTGCGGCTCAATAATGGGCAATACGTCCGCTTGCTCAACCTTTGCTGCCAAAATCCCAAGCATCGGTGTGATGGGCGAGCCAATAAAGCTGTCTTGCAGCATCAGCCCCAAACCTTGATACAGCGGTCGGATGCTGTCTTCTGTTCCCAAACGCTCACCATAAGGTGGGTTGGTGATAATCAGCGGTCGGCTAAATTTATTGTCAGTAATAAACCTTTTTAATTTACCTTGCAATTGGCTTAACGGTCGCTGCTCAATGGTTAAATGCGGCAATAACTCTTGAAGTCCTGCGGCAATGAGGTTTTTTTGAGTGGCAATCACCGCGCCAATATCGGCATCAAACGCTACGATAAATGGTAGTGTTTCAGGGTTATTTACTGCTTGTGAAAGCGCGGTTTCAAATCGCGATTGTGCGGTCTCAATCATCGATTGCCAAAGCGCCTCGTCATGATGTCGCCAGTGATAAAAGCCAAATTGCCGAGCTGCTTTGTCAATGCCCACCGGATAATCACAGTGCATCAACAGCGCTTCGATAATAAACGTTCCTGAGCCGCACATGGGGTCGATAAGCGCATCAAGCTTAGCTTGGCTTTGATTTGCTTTTTGGTCTTTTTCGTGCCAACCTGAAGTGTAAAGTAGGGCAGCAGCAAGGTTTTCTTTTAATGGCGCCTCGGTCATTGCCACGCGGTAGCCTCGGCGATGAAGGCTCGTTCCGGACAAATCAAGGTACAATTCAGCTTGCTTGTCATTGACCGTTGCAAAAATCGCAAAATCCGGCTGACGGCTGTCAACGCTTGGTCGCGCGCCAAATTTTTCGTTAAAGGCGTCGGCAATGGCATCTTTAATCCGCAGCATGGCAAATTGCTGATTGACCGCCACGCGTTTGTCAACCGACAAGCGAATGGCAAAGGTGTCCTCAACGCCAAATTGCTCGCACCAATCAACCGATTTTGCCAAACCGTAAAGCTGCTCAGCCACGTCATAATCGGTGTTGATGTTTTTGCGCTTAATGGGCAATAAAACACGTGACGCCACCCGCGACCACAGGCAAATGGTGTACAAATCCTTGATATTGCCATCAACCGATAGCCGGCCAGTGCTTTTAATCTCACTGGTGATACCAAAGCTTGTCAGCTCCGTTTGAAGCGGTAGCTCAAGACCGTCGGCGCAAGTGATGATAAATGATTGCAAAGGGCGAGCGGGACTTGTCATACACATTCCTGACCAATAAAGGTGAAAACTATAAACCCGTCATTTTAGCATAACTTACTTGCCATAGTCTGAGCGCTTTTGCTTTTAATAATTCGCGGTTTAAGATGCTTTAAAATTTAGACTTAAGATTTGCTGTCGTTTGGCTCGGCAGCTTGAACGGTGGTGGCAAATGGCTTGGTGGCAATGGGGTAATCCACATCTTTTGGCATCAACAGGCGCATGTGCGGATAAGGCGTTGAAATATTAGCGTTATCAAAGGCGACCTTAATTTTTTCATATAAGTCTTCTTTGATTTTAGGAATTCTCGCAACAGATGCTGGCTTCACCCAAAATCTGACGATAAAAAACACCCCAAAATCGCCAATTTCCGACACCGTTGCCGAGGATTCAGGTCGCGTGAGCACCACATCAGCATCGGTTAAGACTTGTAAAATGACCTTTCGCGCCTCTGCAATGTCATCTTCAAGGGCAATTCGGACTTTAATATCAAAGCGCACAAAGTTTTTGGAAGTTAAATTAATCACCTCAGAAGATGCCACGGTTGCGTTTGGGATAATCACGGTGACATTATCGCGGGTCAAAATATGCGTCGTTCGCAGGGAAATCAGCACCACCCGACCTTCGTTGTCGTTCAGGCTAATCCAATCGCCTACCTGAAACGACTGCTCAAGTAAAATGGTGATGCCGGCGATAAAGTTGGCAAGGGTGGATTGCGCGGCAAAACCAACTGCCAAGCCGACAATCCCAAGACCGGCAACCAGTGACACAATATCAAAGCCAAATTGCGCCAACACACTAGCCGCGCCCAAAATTAAAATCAGCACCGATAAAATGTTATTTAGCAGCTGTTCAATGGAGGCGCTAATGCCGTAGTGCTGCAAAATTTTGTGAATAATGTGCCCCGAGGACGTCCAAAGCACGTAATAAAGTCCTGCCCAAATGCTTGCTTTTGCCGTGGCTTTAACGGTGCTTGGTTCAATATTTATTTGGCTCATGATGGCAATCAAGCTTGCAACAATCCAAATGTAGCGCAGGCAGGAGTGAATAATCGCCAATCGGCGCGCATTTAAGCGAATTCGGGCTTTGTTTTTTTTCAAGACATAAATGGCAAGCCAGTAAACCGCGCCCAATATCGCAAGCAAAATCAAGATTTTAATGGCGGTGCTGGCAAGCTCAACCGCCCGTGATGTCCAGTCGCGTGAATCTTCCTCAAGCGAGCCGCCAATGGCAAGATATAAACTGGTGTACAAATCGCGACCAATTTCATGAAAAAATTCAGCGATACCGGCAATGGCCATGATAATTTGGTGACCTTTTATAAACAATAAAAAACCTGAGAGATTGAGCGGCTAGTTTAGCATCAAAATCCGCGCTGAGCCCTAAGCTTAATTAGCGCTTTGCTTAAAATCCCGTATCCTCGCTGCCCTCGACTTGATGCGGAATGTTCATTTGCGATTGAATATCGCGAAGCGCCGTTCGCAAGCCTTCTAAAATGGTCGGATGATAAAACGGCGCATCAAGAAGCTGCTTGACGCTTAATTGGTTGGTAATGGCAATGGCTAAAATATGCGCTAAATACTCCGCGTCCGGTGCTGCCATACTTGCGCCCAAGATTTTATCGGTTGCTTTACAAGCATAAATGTGCAAAAGACCGCAATTGACGCCCATAATTCGGCTGCGACCTTGTTTGGCAAAGTCAACCTTGCCGATAACGAAGTCTAAATTATGGTCTTTAATGTCTTGCAATGACTGACCAACAGTTGCAATTTGCGGTGAAGTGAACACAATAGAAATCGGCAGGGCAGGCGGGCGGATATAAGCGCCGGAGTTGTTTTGGCAAACCTCGCTTCCGGCGCTAAAGCCCTCATCGCTTGCAACATGCAGCAGCGGTAAATGGGCGTTGGCATCGCCAATCACGTAAACTTCCAAACCATCGATTTGACCTGTGTTGATGTTGAGGTGTTTTGGGCGCTCTTTGTCATCAAGCTCTACCCCCAAATTCTCAATGCCAAGCGCTTTGATATGGTTGCGCCGACCGGTCGCCACCAATACAAAATCACCTTGCCAGTCTTGCGTCTTGCCATTGCTGTCTTTATAGCGGATAAAAGCGGCATCATCACGGACGCCAACGTCTTTAATTTCACTATGAAGCTTCATGGTCAAGTCTTTTGCTAAGCAGTCGATGGCTTGCTCATTGATTTTGTCATCACCAAGACCGCCAACGGTTCGCGTTCGGTTAAATAAAGTGACCGCAACGCCAAGCTGTGAAAACGCTTGCGCCAGCTCAAGCCCCACCGCTCCTGCGCCAATGACGGCTAAGGAGTTGGGCAAATCGGTCAAGCCAAATACCGAATCAGAAGTCAAAAGTTTATCTTTTAACTTTTCTCCCCAATCCTCAGGAACAAACGGCGAGCTTCCGGTGGCAATGATGATTTTATCGGCTTTAATCACTTCATCATTAACCTCGATAAGACCATCTTTATTAATTGTCGCTTTTCCGGATATTTTTTTATCGTCATCCCAGCTTGCTACTTGCTGTTGAACGCTGCCGGTAAAGTCATCACGAAGTTTGTGAACGCGCTTCATGACTTGTTTGCCATCGATGTTAATGTCGCCGCTTACGCCAAAGTCGGCAGAGTTTTTGGCATCAAAAGCGCGCTCAGCTGCCGCAAGCAAAAGCTTACTTGGCATACAGCCAACGGTTGCACAGGTGGTCGTCCAAAAGCCATGATTGATAATGACGATGTTTTCAGTGGTTTTTTTTGCTTGGCGAAAGGCATTTTGACCGGAAGTTCCTGCGCCGATGATGGCAACGGCAACGTGGCGAGAGAGGTTATTATTTTTATGCTTAGCGCGTTGTTGAGGGGTAAGGTTAGCTGATAAATTATTATTTTGGTTCATAATATTCTCAATGATTTTTAGGTGAAATAGCGATTAAATGAAACAAATTAAGTCAAGAGATTTTTATAAATCATAAGTTATCTTACAAGCAATTTTTGCAAAAATCAGCTTAGTCAGGGCAGTAAGCTGTTGCAAATCTGTGAGCGTGGTGGTTATTGCAGGTGATAACAAGCAAGCATCAAAAAAGGCTGACCTAAGTCAACCTTTTATAATCTTCAAAATTTAGCTTTGCATTAATGGTTTAAGATGGCTTTTGTGGTGGCTTCAAATCAAGACCTTTGGTGCACTGCTGCAAGTCGCTTTGCATTTTTTTAACATAAGGTAGGGTTGAGGGGTCTTTTTTGCTTTGGGCGTAGCTTTCAATTTCCCACATCTGACCGATGGTCATTTTACTGCGAACATTGATGGTGCAGCTACAAAGCTTACTGGCGGTGGCTTTGTCAGCTACTTTGTACTTTACCGCGCCTTCAACACATTGGTTGATGTTGTTTTGCTTGATATCCAAGGCATTTGCTTGGGGGATAGCCAAAAAGCCAATAGCGGCTAAAGGTAGGAGTTGCAACAGCTTCATAGAGTTCCTCTCGTGAACGGCATGAATGAGAAAAAATAGCTTCAATACCGTTATTAACCATAAAAACGCTCTCACCATAGCAAGGATTTGTTAAATTTAACACTGCTGAGCTGCTGTAATGATGAAAGTGAATGTTACGCAATTGTGAAAACAATCTAAAATTGCCTAGTTCTGATAGCGGGTCGGGTCAGTAACGCCAGCATCTAAAAATCCTTGACGGCGCAGCGCGCAGCTGTCGCAACTACCGCAAGCAAGACCGTCATTGTCCGCCTGATAGCACGAAATGGTTTTGCCATAATCCACGCCAAGACTGAGCCCAAGCTCGATAGTTTGCGCTTTGGACAAGTTTTGCAGCGGCGTTTGTACAAATAAATGCTGACCGGTCACACCCGCTTTGGTGGCAAGGTTGGCTAGGCGCTCAAACGCGGCAATAAATTCAGGTCGGCAGTCCGGATACCCTGAATAGTCAATCGAGCTTACCCCAATGACGATATGGTTGGCATTGGTGACTTCAGCAACGGCTAAGGCATACGATAAGAAGATGGTGTTTCGGGCAGGAACGTAGGTGTTTGGAATCGCGTCGTTGTCATCACTGCTATCAGCGGCGTGACTGGCAAATTTATTGGCATCACCATCGGGGATAGTCATGCTGTGGTCGGTGAGTGATGAGCCGCCAAGCTGAGCAATATCAATATTAATCACCCGATGCGAAACGCCGGCGTCAAGAGCAATCGCTTTTGCCGCTTCAAGCTCGCTGTTGTGGCGCTGACCGTAATCAAAGCTGATGGCGGTCACCTGATTGAACTTTTGCCGCGCCCAATACAAACAGGTCACCGAATCAAGACCGCCTGACAAGAGCACAACGGCATTCTGGTTGGCGCTGTCGTCTTGATGGGTCTGTGGGGTCAAAGTTTGGGCGGTATCAGTCATGGTGGTCATCACTTTTTAAGAGGGATTAAAAACGCTTATCTTAACAAACTTGCCCTCAAGACAAAACTCTGCGCCGCAAATTTGCGCAAATAATATCAGCATGTTTTCAACCCCTTAGCAAAATTTGTTATAATCAGCAGCTTTTATGATTGCCAATGTTGAGACTGCTATGAGCGCTGCGACCTTATTTAATCCAAGCCAAAATTTTAATGAAGCCGATGACGCGAACCTAAGCGACAACGCAAGCTTTGATATGGATGACGATGCTCAAGACTTAGCCGCCATGGCAGCCGCTGACCCCGACTCAGTGCGCTTTAAAAAATTGCAAAAAAAGCTACGCAAGCAAGTGTCTTGGGCAATTCGCGACTTCAATATGATTGAAGATGGCGATGTGGTCATGGTTTGCATTTCAGGTGGCAAGGACAGTTTTACCTTGCTTGATATTTTGCTGCTGCTCAAACGCATTGCCCCGATTAGCTTTGACATTGTTGCGGTGAACCTTGACCAAAAACAGCCAAACTTTCCAGAAGAGGTGCTGCCAAACTATCTCAACGAACAAGGCATTGCCCATTATATTTTGGAAAAAGACACTTACAGCATTGTGAAAAGCGTTGTCCCTGAAGGCAAAACGTACTGCTCAGCGTGTTCGCGATTGCGCCGTGGCTCGCTTTATGGCTTTGCTAAGCAAATTGGCGCAACCAAGGTAGCGCTTGGTCATCACCGCGATGATATTTTGGCGACGTTTTTTTTGAACCTCTTTCACGGCGGGGCGCTCAAAGCCATGCCGCCTAAGCTGCTAAGCGATGATAAGCAAAATATTTTAATCCGACCACTGGCGTATGTCGAAGAAAAAGACATCATCAAATACGCGCGCTATAAAAATTTCCCAATTATTCCTTGTAACCTTTGCGGCAGCCAAAAAAACCTACAACGCGCCATTATTAATGACATGCTCAAAGACTGGGACAACGCGCATCCGCAGCGCTTGGCGTCTATTTTTAAAGCGCTGCAAAACGTGGCGCCATCACAGCTTGCCGACCGTGAGTTTTTTGACTTTGAAAACCTAAGCCTTGAGCGTGATGACAACGAGCGCTTGTTTGAAGGGGAGAATATTCAAGCCGGTCAGCTTGCAAGCTTAGCTGATATCGGGCTTCCCACCGCGCCAAAATCACAAACCTTTAATCCCAAATTTGCTGAAAAAATCCCAACGGTAAATCCGGCAATTTAAAGCCCAGCTTTAGGGTTACCATAAAAAAAGCCAGTTTCATTGACTGGCTTTTTATTTGTTTTAACTTTTCTTTATTTTAAATCAGCATTACGACGTTTTGGCAAAAACCGGAAGGGGGCTAAAAACAACTTCCGAGCGTGGCAATTTGGCAACGTCTTGCATCCGCCAATCGTCTTTACCATCGTAGCTGACTTGCAAGTAGTATTTGCCTTTCACCGAGTCCAAATCGACATGAGCGCTGTATTTATTGCCGCTTTCATGTTTTAAAATGGCGTCGCGGTCTTTT
Source organism: Psychrobacter sp. GTC18467 (assembly GCF_055397455.1). Lineage (NCBI taxonomy): Bacteria > Pseudomonadati > Pseudomonadota > Gammaproteobacteria > Moraxellales > Moraxellaceae > Psychrobacter > Psychrobacter sp. GTC18467. The sequence goes on along the minus strand of NZ_AP038920.1, from coordinate 604,724 downwards.
TTAATGTCAGTGGCGTGTGAGATGGACAATTCAAGCTCATCAGGGTAGGTGAGCGGGTCGCCATTGAGTAGCTTTCCTGATTGCAGACTTTGCTCAGGATAGTTTAAATAAAACACCACATCGCCATTGGGCGCAAATTGTAAATCGCCGCGCAGGTCCAGCTCATACATCAGCTTGTCGCGTGAGACGTCGTGATACAGCGTCTTGCCGTCCATATACCAGTCATCGCGAACCACGCTGTCGCGAATCTGATAGGAATAATAGACAAACCAAAGACACGCCACCACCACAAATAGCGGCATACCAATTACAAAAATCAGTACCATGTAGTTTTTATACCACGGCTGAGAGTCTTGGTGCTTAAAGTTCGGGGATTGAAGTTGCGTTGCCATAATCTACCTATCATTTGACCGATGTCTAAAAGACGCTTAGGACAGCTTTTATCCTAAGCGCTGACTTGCAAAATTATTGACCTTGAGTGGTAAAGATGTTTTGTTTGCTGACTTTGTATTTGCCATCTTCACTGGTGACCGTCAAGGTAACTGGCGTTTGACCCTCATCGATAACGTCAGGGTCGCCGTAAATACTCACCGGCATGTCATAGCTTTCACCCGCCTCAAGCGGCACATCGTTAAAGCGCAACTGCAAGCTTAAACCATCTTGCGGCTCAAGAGCGAGCTTATAGGTGTGTGGCTCTTGGGTTTTGTTGGTGAGCTTAACAATATAACTGTTTTCAATCATACCTTGAGCGTTGGTCGATGACAACTGGTTGCGGTCACGGCGAATGTCAATTTCAAGTGGCACGCGACCCGTCAACGCATAAACCATGCCGCCAACTAAGATAGATAACAACGCTAAATAGGCAAACAATCTTGGTCGCAAAAGCTTACTTGGCTCTTTTTCAACCAATTGCCGCTCAGTGGTATAACGAATCAACCCGCGCGGATAGCCGACTTTATCCATGATATCGTTACAAGCATCGACACAAGCGGCGCACTGAATACAAGCAACCTGCAAACCATCACGAATATCAATCCCTGTTGGGCACACCTGAACACACATGGTACATTCAACGCAGTCGCCTAAATTGTCCGGATGCGTGCCTTTTTTGCGAGCGCCTCGCGGCTCACCACGCTCATAATCATAAGAGACCACCAACGTATCTTTATCAAACATCACACTTTGGAAACGACCATATGGGCAAATCTGAATACACATCTGCTCACGCATATAACCGGCATTGGCGTAGGTGGAAAAGGTAAAAATGAACATCGATACCCAAACCCAAACCGGCCAATCAGGGAAGGGAATAACCCCACCAATCATCTGCCAACTGTGGTATAAAAAGTCCGTTCCGGCAACGTAGCTGACAAAGGTTGCTGCCGTAATCACCGACAGCACAAACCAAATAAAATAAATCAAAAGTCGCTTAAAGGCTTTTTTAGCAGTCATTGGCTCTTTATCGAACTTAATGCGCTTGTTACGGTCGCCAATCACCAACTTTTCCACATATTGATACATATGTGTCCAAATGGTTTGCGGACAGGCATAGCCGCACCAAACGCGACCTGCATAAACAGTCACCACGAACAGCAAGAATGCGGCGATAATGGCAAAAACAGCGATAAAATAAAAATCTTGGGTTAAAAAAGTAATCCCAAAAATATAATAATGCTGCGAGGGGACATCAAACCAAATGGCTTGCCGACCATTAAAGCGCAGCCACGGCAAAATCAAAAATAATGCCAGTAGGGCGTACATGGTAATGACGCGGATGTTTTGATAAAAACCTTTAATAAATCGGGGGTGGACGCGCTGTTTATTGGCGTTTAAATCGACCTCGCGAACAGGAATTCTATTGGGTTGTGGTGCTGACATAAACTTGCCTCTTTAAAAAAAAGAATCAGTTTGCTGGCATGGGTAACAAAGAGCGGTAAAACGAAATCTTCTGGCGTTACGATGTTATCAATGTCAGTTGAGAGGAGTGATGATCCTCTCAATGAACGGTTATTTTAAGCGGTACTTATTGGCTATATAGTTTAGCATTACTTAAGATGTAAATGGGGTGAATCTTCAAAAAAACAATAATCTTAGGCGGATATATCATAACAATATTGGCTTGCTCGTAAATTTAGCCGCGGTCTTATCTCAATCAGTAGTAAGACGCATCAAAAAAGGAGCTTATGTTAAGCTCCTTTGTGAATCAACTAAACAATATTAACTTTCTTTAGCGGCTGCAGGTTTGGCAGCTTTTGGTGCTGTAGCACTGGCAGGAACTTTTGCTTGGTCATCTTTAGCATCCTTTGATAAAGAATAGATGTAAGCTGCAAGAAGCATGATACGCTCATTACCAAGTTTGCTTTCCCATTCAGGCATCACCCCAGCTCGACCATAACGAAGGGTCTCGCGTACAGTTTCGCGATCACCGCCATACAACCAAATGTTATCGGTTAAGTTTGGCGCGCCGGTTGCGGTCATACCTTTGCCATCTGGACCGTGACAAATAGAGCACTGCTGTTTGAAAATTGCTTCACCTTGAGTCACAAGCGTCTTATCAAGCGGCAGATTGGCTTTGCTGCCGTGATTTGATGATAACGACAACACGTATTCAGAAGCCGCTCGAACGCCGTCTTCACCCAACTGATCACGCCAAGCGGGCATGCCACCAACGCGACCTTTATGAAGCGTGGTTAAAATATTTTCAGCTTCACCGCCATATAACCAATCATTATCGGTAAGGTTAGGATAGCCAGTTGCACCTTTGGCGTTTGAACCATGACAAACGGCACAGTTTTGCAAAAATAAGCGGCTACCGACTTTCAGCGCGTTCGGATCATTGGCAAGCTTTTCTACATAAGGTCCAAGCTCATTGATTTTAGTATCAATGTTTGATTGCAGGTCTGCTGGTGGCGTTTCACTTTTACGCAAAGTCTCTTGCATTTCTGCCAAAGATTTTAGCGTTCCCGTTGCCCCACTGGCGCCTGCCTTTGCCAAAATATTTTTTTCAAAGTTATCAGTAAAGACTTTGTTGTTGCTCTCAAGGTCACTAAACAACTCGTTTCGCGATGTCCAAGGAACGGTCTCACCATCAACCTCAACGGTTGAAATACCCTTCCAATGCGAGGGGAAAATTGCAGGGAAAAACACCCAATACAGCGCGCCCCAAATAATTGACCCAAAGAATATTACCAACCACCATTTAGGCAGCGGCTTGTCGTATTCTTGAATACCATCATAGCTGTGACCAGTCGTTCCGTCTTCTTCTACTGTGGGTTTGTATTTTAGTACAAATAATAAGACCCCAAGAATGAAACACCAGCACCCAATACTTAATACGGTAATCCAAGAACTCCAAAAAAATGTCATCATTTATCCTTATTGCGCGTCTCATCCGATGAGGTAGGCTCTACCTCATCGTCAAGCGCAAGTTGTGCATCTTCTTCGAAGCGTTTTTTGTTTTTTGGCGAATACGCCCACCATGCGACACCTACGAAGGCAATAAAAGCTGAAACTGTCGCAATCGTTTGTAATTCACCAATGCTCATTATCGCTGCCCTTCCATTGCCGTACCAAGCTGTTGCAAATAAGCAACCAAAGCATCAAGCTCTGTGGCGCCTTGAACCGCATCTGGAGCACCTTCGATATCTTCATCAGTATAAGGAACCCCAAAACGATCGCGGAACAAGCGCATTTTGGTTTGAATGTTGGCGCCGTTTACCTCATTGGTAGCCAGCCATGGGAATCCTGGCATCACAGATTCAGGAACCAATGAGCGCGGGTCAATTAAATGCTGCTTTTGCCAGTCTTCAGAGTATCTGCCACCAACGCGAGCAAGGTCAGGTCCGGTACGCTTTGAGCCCCATAAAAATGGGTGATCCCAAGTGGATTCAGCCGCGCGCGAATAAGGTCCATAACGCTCAACCTCAGCACGAAGTGGTCGCACCATTTGGGTATGACAAACGTGACAACCCTCGCGAATATAAATCTCACGACCTTCAAACTCAAGTGCCGTCCAAGGCTTCATCGAAGGTAGCGGCGTGTTAACACCGCCTTCTTCAGGAGCTTTTTGATCATAAATAAGCGGTACGATTTCGACCAGTGTGGCAAAGCTGATGGCAATCACGATACCGATGACCAACAAGCCCGTATTTTTTTCAATCAATTCATGTGGAATACCAGCCATGATAGCTCCTTACACTTTAGCAGTCTGTGACTCATCAACACTAGGTTCATGGTCAGTAGGATCGGCGACATCGACAGGTTTACCTTCAGGCATTTGCAAGGTTTTGTAGCAGTTATAAGCCATCACTACCATTCCTGAGACATATAATAGACCGCCAAATGCACGACCAATATATGGGAAATGGGAGAATTCAACGGTATCAACAAAGCTATAAACCAAAGTACCATCAGGGTTAGTGGCAAGCCACATCATGCCTTGACCAATTCCTGAAATCCACATAGAGACGATATAGAAGATAGTCCCTGCAGTTGCAAGCCAAAAGTGAGTAGTAATCAAGCTGATAGAATACATCTTAGGCTTGTTATAAATACGCGGCAGCAGCACATAAAGCGAGCCGATGGTAATCATACCTACCCAACCCAGCGCGCCTGAGTGAACGTGACCTACGGTCCAGTCAGTGTTATGCGACAAAGCGTTGACCGTTTTGATGGACATCATAGGACCTTCAAACGTTGACATCGCGTAGAAGGATAGGGCTACAATCATAAAGCGAATGATCGGGTCAGTGCGAAGCTTGTCCCAACTTCCAGATAACGTTAACACCCCATTAATCATACCGCCCCAAGATGGCGCAAATAGAATCACTGAGAACACCATCGCCAAAGACTGCGTCCAGTCAGGAAGCGCTGAATAGTGCAAATGGTGACCGCCTGCCCACATATAAGAGGCAATCAATGCCCAAAAGTGGACGATAGACAAACGATAAGAATAAATCGGACGACCAATTTGCACCGGAACGAAGTAATACATCATGCCAAGGAAGGCTGCAGTTAAATAAAAGCCTACCGCGTTATGACCATACCACCACTGGACCATCGCATCGGTTGCTCCACCAAACAATGAGTACGATTTAAACGCACTGACAGGGATTGCCATACTGTTAACAATATGCAATAAACCAATGGTGATAATAAATGCGCCGAAAAACCAGTTTGCCACATAAATGTGCGAGGTCTTACGTTTAATCAGCGTGCCAAAAAACACAACGCCGTAAGAGATCCAAACCAAAGCGATTAAAATATCGATTGGCCATTCAAGCTCAGCATATTCTTTGGTTGAAGTGAGACCTAAAGGTAGCGTAATGACCGCTGACACAATTACTGCTTGCCAACCCCAAAAGGTGAACCAAGCTAAATAAGGCGCGAATAGTCTTGTTTTACACGTACGTTGAACGACGTAGTAAGAGGTTGCAAATAATGCACTACCGCCAAACGCGAAAATCACCGCGTTGGTGTGCAATGGTCTTAAGCGGCTGAACGTCAGCCACGGGATATCAAAGTTAAGCGCTGGCCAAGCCAGTTGTGACGCAATGAACACACCAATGCTCATGCCGACGATGCCCCAAACGACAGCCATAATCGTAAAGAATCTTACGATAGTAATTTCGTACTCACGGTCAATAGGGGCGACTGCTGTGTTTTGTAAACTCATTGGATGATTCCTTTACAGCCCGAATTATCAATAGAATTAACTAATGCTCGATAAAAAAGCCAAAGTGCCACTTTTTTATCTCGTTCACGCCAGATGCCAATGTCCAATTTTACTTAACTTTGCAAATATCGGCTTAACTGTCTGTTTACATATTGGTCTTAGTGTCAACTCATGGGCGCTTTATAAAAACGCATCGACCAATTGGGGGATTGAACAGTCATAAACGGCTTTGCTTGATAAGAAAATGCGCCAACTCAATTCATTTACAACTTAATGCTATAAGTGATTAACATGCCTCTTAGTGATGATGGGCTCAGCAATCGAAGAAGGATGCTAGCGGCGGCTGACAGTCACACAATTACGTAATTTTTAGTTAAAACTCCCGACTCTGTTTAAGGTATTGTAACGCAATATTAACGAAATATCATCAAACGGATGCGCCAAAATACAAACTATTTATTAAGTCATTTTAGTAAAACTGATCGGCAGATAAAGCCTCTGAACCGATTATTTTGGTAAAAGCTTAACAATAAAAGTCAAAAATAAAATGGTTATGAGCAGAAAAAAGCGGCTTTTAAGTTAATATGACAATCAAGGTGTTGCTAAAAAGTCATGTAATATCAAAAGGCTATCTGAACCAACTGCTTCATAATTCTCATAATTACTTATGATACGCCTATCAATCCCTGATGTTAAGGGAAAATTTCAGTTTCGATTTAAAATTAAAATTGCCTTGCTATCATATCAAATTTAAGTAACATATCAATACAATTAGTAAGGATTTACCAGACAACTCGCCAAACCTTTGAAGTCAAGACGTACCTAAGGTTTGTTGTAATTTGGCAAGAGCGCATGATTTTTGGTATTTTTAAGCGGCAATCCCAGTCATAATAAGCAGCTGACGCCTAAATTTAGGGGGTTGGTTGAACCATAGTTAACATTGATGAGGACATAATAATGGCAGTATTTTTAACCGATGAATGGTTTGCAAAAGCGGAGCAAATTGCTAAAGACACGGGCGAATTGAACTTATCGCCGGCGCTTGCTGATATGAATATCAATTTAAAAGTAACCGATGATCAGGGCGACGTTGAGGCCAATTACAGTCAAGGCTACTTGCACAAAGGTTTTAACGACAATGCCACCACCACCTTAATCCTTGATCGAGATACGCTACAAAGCCTAATTAGTGGCTTTGATGTCAATGAAGTCATGGGCGCATTTATGAGTGGCAAAATCCGCGTTGAAGGCGATATGTCGCAATTGATGGCACTTCAAACCGCCAAACCAAGCAGCGAACAAAAGCAGCTGTTTAAACAAGTTTATGCGATGACCGAAATGGCGTAACCGTTTGAAGTTAAATATAAAAAAGCGTCCAAATATTGTGACGCTTTTTTATTGAGTTGAAACTAGCTGGCTTGCGATTTGGCAGTTTCTTGATTTTCTTTATAAATGGCTGCTTGGAGCCAAATATTGGCTTGAATATAATCGTTGACTTCAATGGCTTGATTGGCTTGGTTGTGAACCGCGCCCATGCGAACGACAAACGGCATGGCATTTGCTTCTCTTAAAATGACCACATCAAACAGCAAAATGCTTTGATCATTAAATTTAGCTTCTTGTTTGCCTAATACCTGACCTTGGCACCAAGCTTCATCCTCTTGACCTAAGGTGTCGCCAAATAAATAGGCGCACATATGACCTAGATTGATTTCAACGGGCGCCATTTGCGCTGAGGTTTCAGGTTGCCAAGCTTTGATTTGGTCTTGAATATCTTCAGGGATCACGCCATCGTTTGCCGCAACGATATCATTAAATGCCCGATGATAGCGAATGGCTTCTTGGTCTTCAACAACGATGACTTCATCTTTGTTGCTCAAGGTGATTTCATGAACCCAAGCGCTAAAATTAACAAAGTAAGTTTCTTGTTGTTGATAAAGATGGCGGTTGACGGTGTAGAGTTGATCAAAGGCATAAATGATGCTGCCGTCTGTAGATTTTAAACGCAACACAGCATCAAGGCTGTTGTCATTGACAATAACGCGCTCAATTTGGCAATGTAAGCCATAAGCTCCATTAATGCAAGGATAGGCATTAATAAAGCGCTCAGGCTTACCCTCTTTCATGGCAAGGACTTGATTGATATGGCAAGGGGCGTTTTCAGACAAGAGTAAACGGTTATCATAAGCGCTGACTTGGTTATTAAGACCTTTTGGCATAACCGCGCGATCAATCATTTGCGACAGCCAATTGGGGACATCTTCGCTGATATCATCGGTCAAAATCCGCCAATGATCAGCGTGACCTACAGTTTGGTCATCGGTTAGCGCCACTTTAGTAGGCGGTTGCACGTTTTTATATTGGTAATTGATGGTCATGAAGTCACTCAAAAATTAAGTCAGCCCAAACGTTTGACGTTAACTGCCATCAAAGTTGGCTATAAAATAGTGGTCAAAAATCCCAAATGTTGCGATCTTACTCAGCTTATATAGGTATGTCGACTGATAATAGCAAGTCTGCTGCCAAAAATAATACCAAAGTGCAGCTTTTGTGCAAAAAGTTTTTGCGAATGATTGGCACAGAACGCGTAAACTGTGTCAAACTGTCCCCATTTTGGCGATGCGCCATCAAAAGCGCCGCCCTCAATAAAAAGCCTGTCAAAATAAGCTGCACCGCTCAATCAGCGGCAATTGGCAGTTATTGGTAAAAGAGTTTGACTATGTTTCGTCCTTTAGCGTTATTTATTGGATTGCGGTACACTCGAGCCGAGCGCAGTAACCGTTTTATTTCCTTTATTTCCCTGATTTCTATGATTGGGCTGACCCTTGGGGTTGCCGTACTTATCACGGTCTTGTCGGTGATGAATGGCTTTGACCGTGAACTAAAAACGCGGATTTTAGGAATGGTGCCGCAAGCAACGGTCATTTCAACCGAGGTCATTAGTGACTGGCAAGGGTTGGCGGCTGAAATTAAAAAAGACCCTGAGGTCAGTGCCGTTGCGCCCTTTATTCAATTGCAAGGGATGCTGACAGCCAATGGTCAAGTTGCCGGAATTATGGTGACGGGTGTTGACCCAAAATATGAAAAAGACGTTTCCATCATTAATAATCATATGACCGAAGGCAGTATTGATACGCTCAAAGGTGGCGATTTTAATATTGTTTTGGGTGAAGAGATGGTGCGCTCATTAGGGCTGCAAGTGGGCGACAAAGTCACGCTGGTGCTTCCTGAGGCATCACCATCACCTGCAGGTGTCATTCCACGGTTTAAACGTTTTACACTGTCCGGCGTGTTTAGTATCAGCCCCGAGGTTGATAGCCTTATGGCATTTATCCCGATGAATGATGCGGCAAAACTGCTCAGACTTCCTGATGGCGCTCAAGGCATTCGCATGAAGCTTGATAATATTTTTAATGCACCAATGGCCGCCCAAAAAGCGGCGCAAATTGCCCCCGACCAGCTTTATCCGAGTGACTGGACGCAAACGCATGGCAATTTGTTTGGCGCGATTCAAATGGAAAAAGCCATGGTCGGCTTATTGCTATTTTTAATCATTTTGGTGGCAGCGTTTAATATCGTTTCAAGCCTTGTGATGCTGGTAACCGATAAAAAAGCGGACATTGCCATTTTAAAAACCTTTGGCGCCTCCCCAAAGCTGATTACCCAAGTATTTATGGTTCAAGGCGTGGTCATTGGCGTGATTGGAACGGTTGCCGGAACGATTTTGGGGGTGATTTTTGCCCTGACCATCAGTGATATTTTAGGCTTTATCAACCAAAGTTTTGGGCTGCATTTATTTGATGCCTATTTTATCAACTATTTGCCCTCGCAACTGCGCGCGCTTGATGTGGTGCTGATTACCACCGCCTCGTTTGTTTTAAGCTTTTTGGCAACCATTTATCCGGCGCGCCGAGCCGCAAAAATTCAGCCGGCGCAAACGCTGCGCTATGAGTAATTTGGGCTTAGAAATTAATAAGATTATCTAAAAAAAAGAGGTTGCTATGAGCGCCATTTTAACGGCTACCAATATCAGCAAAGTCTATGATGAGGGCAAAGTTCATACCCAAGTGTTGACCGGTCTTGATTTAACGGTCAACGCCGGCGAGCGCATCGCGATTGTTGGTACGAGTGGTTCAGGAAAAAGCACCTTGCTGCATTTGCTTGGTGGTCTTGATACCCCAACCAGCGGTGAGGTTTGGCTTCACGGTCAATGCTTAAATAAAATGAACGAAACTGAGCGCGGGGCGATGCGCAATCAGTATTTGGGATTTATTTATCAGTTTCACCATTTATTGGCCGAGTTTACTGCCGTTGAAAACGTTGCCATGCCGCTGCTGATGCGACCAAAGGTGAGCGTGGATAGCGCCCGTAAACAGGCGATTGATTTGCTTGAAAAAGTTGGTCTTGGTCATAGACTTGACCATAGACCCGGCGAGCTGTCGGGTGGTGAGCGTCAGCGTGTTGCTATTGCGCGCGCCCTTGTGACCAAGCCGTCGCTTATTTTAGCCGATGAGCCAACCGGAAACTTGGATTATGACAACGCTCAAAGCGTATTTGGGTTATTGTCCGAGCTACAAAGCACCATGCAAACTGCGCTTTTGATGGTGACTCATGACAGAGGTCTTGCCGAGCTTGCCGACCGCCAGCTGTTATTAAGAAATGGTCACTGGGAGTCTTACTAATGGTTTAATGGGCTAATCATTTAACTGGCGCTTATCGTTTTTTAATTTTCGCGATAAGCGCTTTTTTTCTTCAAATTGCCGTTTTTGCCACGTGACGACAGTTCGATAACGCCAGATGGCATTAAAGGCAAGCCCGCAGATGATGCTAGTCACAATGGCAAGCAATACCAGCCCTAGGCAGAACGCTGCAATGGATACCGAACCTTGGTAAGTGACAAAAGGGTTTGTGCCGTCAGCCAAAATCCACAAGCTAAAATCTGAAATCATCCGCCCAATGAGGCGCAGGCTAATCATCGGCTCGCCTAAGATGGTCGCGCCCACATAATACGCAGCATAAAATACCGGCAAAGTCGTCACCGGATTGGTAATCCACGTTAAACCAAGCGCCATCGGCACATTGGCCCGAAAAATCAGCGCACCAATAAGTGCCAGCAGCATCTGCCCCGGCAATGGGAAAAAAGCGCTTAATACGCCGATATAAACGGCTTTATTCAGGCTTTTGCGGTTAAATTGCCAAAGCCTTGCATCGGCTAAATGCGGCGCAAAGTACTTTAAGGATCGGCTTTCCATCAGCTTTTCAGGTGTCGGAAGCATGGCTTTAAGGCGTTTTTTGGGCATGAATTGTCTTAACTTGCTGGTATGAATGATAAAAACTGGCTAGAAAATCAATAAAGTAGGCAATTTTAATGATTAGACTCAGTATAAGATAATATGCCTTTGAAAGCTATGCGCCTAATAAAAAGTGCTCGACTTTTTGTTGATAATTGTCTATAAATAGCTGTTTTGAGCCTTTATTAATGCCAATAGTAGCAAGCGGTTAATAATCAAGGCAAAGGGGTAATTAATAAGAGCTATCAATGATGGCTAAGGGGCGCGCTTGTTTTGGTTATTAGGAATCGCCTTATTAGCAGTCATGCTCGCGGCACTCAGTGCGGCTACAGATATTGGCGTTCCTGAAAGTGTTTGGCTTGGTACGATAGCGCCGTCAGTATTGCCGATCATTGGTATTGCAATTGCTTTAATAATGATGATTTTGCAATATCGTAAGCCATTGAGTGTTTGTCGTGCTGATAAAAGCCAAAGGCTTTTAGTGTTAGGTCAAAAAATCGTGCAGATTGGGCTTGCGATATTGCTCATAGTAATCAGCATTTTGCAAGTTATCCACCATCATCAATCCGCCCAGCAGCGGCAAATCACTCAAAGCCATCGTGTTCAGGCGTTAGTCCGAATTGAAGCGCTGAGCGATAGCGTCATGACCGAGGACACCGGCTATCGGCAAGCGGCAGTCATTGAAGCCATGCTGCCAATGACAAAAAAATTATCGTCAACTGAGCTGAATCAATTGGCAAAGCACGCCCTTGATGACAATTCACTTTGGCAAGCCAATAGTTTAGCCGAACCAAAGCGCGTGCTCCTGCAAGCTTATCCTCAACCTAATCAGCCTGTAAAATCATCAAAGCCAACATCGAAGTTTTTATCAAATTTGCAAAAAAAACGCCAAAATGACGGGGATAATCTTGCCGAAAAACTCAATGCGTTAATGCCAAACGAGCGCCGGTTAATGACTTTGACCATTAAGCCTTTAGAACAATCAAACGAGGCGACGTCAGGGTTTGACAGCTATCGTTGGCTGCGCTCGCGGCATATTGATGGCACAGCGCAAATTCAAGCGGTCAGTGAGTTGACGATTACAAATTGGCAACCGTCAACCGATGAGGGGTTTTTACAACAATTTCGCCAAACTATTAATCAAGGTCGCTTTAAACTGCGCGAGCATTTCTACCAAGGTTGGGATACGTTCTCAAAAGAGCAGCAGCAAGCGCGGGCGGTGACCTTAAGCTTACTGACCGGCGACCGCAGTTTAATTCATCGTGATACCAAAGAGTTATACCAAATTGCAGGGATTTCGCATCTGCTTGCCATCTCAGGAGCGCACGTGTTGTTTTTGGCGCTGATTTTAGCGGCAATGGTGAGCAAATTAATTGAGCGCTTTTGGACACAAGGCTATCAGCGACTATCAAGGTGGCAATGGCGGTTTTTGGTGATGGTTGCCGCTGCCTTTTTATATGCGCTATTTACTGGCTTTGATGTTCCGGCAGCAAGAACGGCTTGGACGCTGCTTTTGGTAGGATTGGTTCGCTTGACGCTGCTGCCCATCTCAACGCGGCAAGTGCTCTTAGCGCTTGCGGTCGTGATGGCTTGGTTTGACCCTTTGATGCTTTGGCAAGCCGGCTATTGGTTGTCATTTATTGCGGTGGCACTGTTATTGGCTTATGAGGAAAAACGGGCGAAAATACAATCTGGGGACACTATTTATTCAGCTTGGCGTAACCGAACTTGGCAAGCCTTTATAAGTTTATTCAAGCTGCAAGGTTGGCTGTTTTTGGCGCTATTGCCTGTTACGCTGATTTTATTTAATAAGGTGTCGCTTTGGGGATTGGTAGTTAATCTATTTGCCATTGGTTTGTTTGGTTGGCTATTGGTGCCGCTCAATTTATTGGCAGGGGTGGTTTATTTAGTATCACCTGCCGCCGCCGACCAGATTTGGCAACTCATCACTCAAATGCTGATACAGCTTCATCAGCTTATTGCTTGGCTAACGGAACTTGGTGGGGCAAAGCAAGCTTGGCTGACCACTGCCATGACGCCAAGTTTGCTGCTGATTACAGTTTTGCTATTGCTGCCTTGGCTGCTGCCGCGCGGTCTGATTGGTCGTTATTTGGCAATTCCGCCGTTATTTTTGTTAATAATGACGGTCAGTGCGCAAAATCAAGCGCTGCTATCGACGCCGACCTTATATGTTTTGCCGACAGGCGATACTTTAATAAGCGCCGCTTTGTTGCAGTATCCAGTAGTATCAAAAGATGATTCTACGCGCCAAATCAGTTGGCTTATTTTGGCTGACCATCGAGCCATTGACAATAAGTCTTGGCAATCGCGACCAAGTCAGTTAAGCGCCGAAGTGCTTAGCGCCACTTTAACGGACAATTTACAGCGGTTAAATATTTCGCGTCTTGATGGTTTGGTGGTTCAATCAGCGGCGGCTCACGTTGAATTATCAGCGCAAAGCTCGTTGCCATTATTACCTGCCGTTGCTGCAAAATTAAGTGAGCAACTCATTATCCATAATTATTGGCAAGCTGGCATGATTAATGATTTGCCAAAAGGCGCAATCACTGCTCAAGGCTGCCAGTCGGGAAAAGTTTGGCAAGCAGATGGTAGCGTTAGCTTAACAGATAGCCCAATTCGCATTGAAGCGCTGACAGGTTGGCTTGAAATTAACGATAGCCGAGTTTGGGATTGTAGTATTCAAATTAGTAGTCAAGCTGCCATTGAAATTGTTTATTTCAACTTAGCAAATCCTAAAACATCGCCAAAAGCTGCGCTGCAAATGCGTAATTCGAGCGCTACTAACCGCCAAGCCAAAGCGTATCAGCTCATTTTAGACGGCAGCCGACATCCTTATCACTGGCAACTTTGGGAGCTGCTTTGCCCCAATCAAGCTCATTATGAGGGCAAAAGTGTTTGGGTAGGGCACAGCCGCTCACAAACTTCTTCTGAAACCTTGAACAAATTAGCCATTGGTTCAGCAGTGACTTATGATAGAAAGCCATTTGAAGCTGCGTTGACCATGTTGCCACCTTAGGTATTTTTTGTGATGATTAAAAAGATTTCACCGTTTCGCTATTGAACCTGTCTTGAATTGTCACCATACTGATTGACAATTTTGTTTTTTTTACTGATTTTTTTAGGAAAATTTATGCCGAACTGGCCACCTGACCCTAACAAACGCCCCGATGACGTTAATAATACCAATAACAATTTGCAGCCCGTTGCTGCGCCGCCAAGTGGTCAAGAGTGGCGGTTGATTGAGAAAACCTTGCTGGCAAGCGTTGAGGAGCAGCGCCGCGCTCGGCGTTGGGGAATATTTTTTAAACTTTTGACCTTTGGTTATATTTTATTGATATTTTTGACCCTTGGTCGCGGTTGCAGCAGCCCAAAAGCAGGCGGGTTCGACAGCTTCGGCGGCGACAATGCTCAGCCGCATTTGGCGGTGGTCGATTTGCAAGGCACAATCAGCAGCGGCGACCCTGCCAATGCCTATGATATCAATAAAGCGCTGACAAGGGCGTTTGAAAACCCCAATTCAAAAGCGGTTGCTTTGGATATTAACTCCCCCGGCGGCTCACCGGTTCAGTCCGATGAAATTTGGCAAACGATGATGCAGCTTAAAAAAGAATACCCTAAGAAAAAACTGTATGCCGTTATTGGCGATATGGGGGCATCGGGCGCGTATTATATCGCCTCAGCGGCTGATGAAATTTATGTCAATCCCTCAAGCTTGGTCGGCTCCATTGGTGTGATTATGCCAAGCTATAATATTGAAGGTTTGATGGATAAAGTCGGCGTCAAAGACCGAACCATCACCGCTGGCGAGTATAAAGACATTTTAAGCTTGTCGCGACCATTGACAGAGTATGAAGAAAAACACGTCGAATCGGTGCTTGCCAATACCCATAAGCACTTTATTAATGCGGTCAAACAAGGTCGCGGTAACCGGCTGAAAAACCCTGAAGAAAATAAACTATTTTCAGGGCTGTTTTGGACCGGCGAGCAGTCGATTGCGTTGGGACTTGCGGATAAAACCGGCAGCATCTCAAGCCTTGAGCGCCAATTAAAGCTGGACAATGTGGTGAATTATACGCCGATGGATCCATTTCAATTGTTTATGGATCGTTTTGCGGTAAAAATGGGCTCAGGGTTTGGGGCAAATTTAAGCCTTGATGTGTTGCCAAAGGAAGACAATAACGCGCAAATGCGTTAACTTGCGATGTTTCAATCTAAGTTGCCGTCAAAATAAATTTGGCGGCAGGCTTATTATTGCCAAATTTTAATAAACAATTCACGGATGAAAAAGAGTAGTTATGACGATTGACCCTCAAAGCTTTGCCAATCTGCCCAAATCAAAACTCACCCAAAAGCCAGTGCTACATTTTGCTCACGCCAATGGCATGCCCAGTGCCGTTTACGTGGAAGCTGGATTTTTTGAGGCGTTTGAGCCGTTTTTTACCATTGAGCGCATTGCCATGCTCGGCGCAACGCCCGATTATCCCGTAGACAACCACTGGAAAAGTCTTACTCAGCAAGTGATTGACAGTATTGAAAGCGCTTGCCAAAAGCATGGCGTGGATACGGTCGTTGTCGTTGGTCATTCGCTTGGCGCCATGTGTTCGCTGCAATCCTTGTACCGAGCGCCCAATCGCGTGAGCCAAGCGGTACTTTTAGATCCGCCTTGGATTTATGGTCATAAAAGCTTGGTTTGGCATTTGGCAAAAACTCTTGACCGTCTGCCGCTGATGAACCACCGCTTAATGGACAAAATATCGCCGTCAGGAATTTCAAAATACCGCCGCGACGTTTGGGACAGCCGTGACGATGCTTATCAAAAACTGCGTCACAAAGCCTTTTTTAAAGACTTTACCGACGAAAGTTTTCAAGGCTATATCAATCACGGGTTAGAGGAGCGCGCCGACGGCAAAGTCACCCTTGCAATTCCAAAGGCAAATGAAGTGGCGATATTTCGAACCAACCCTTCATGGTATTGGCTGACCCCAAATAAAGCGCCAAAGCCGCCGGTTAAGCTGATTATTGGTGAAGACAGCGTCTTTTTTAAGCAAAAGTTTCCACAAAAAATGAATGCAAGGCTAAAAATCCCTTTTGAAACCCACGCCGGCGGTCACATGTTCCCGCTTGAGTATCCAAAATCGGTCTCAAAGCGCGTCCTTGAAATTTTAGCCTCACAAAGTGCCGCTACAAATAAAAACCGCGCTGATCTGGAATCTGCTTGATGAGTGGTTCGCCATCAGCGGCAGATATAGCACCGCCAAAGCCTTTGTTTTCAAGGTTTGGCGTCATTGGGCTGATTGTTGCAACAATCATTTTGTTTTTTGTCACCCAAACGGCAAGTGTATTTTTGGCAGGGAAGTGGCTACTGACAAACTCAGCTCACTTAGCTTGGGATGAGGTGCTGTTTTTAGGAAGCAGTAACGGTACGGTGGTGAGTGCTTCCATCGTTATCAGCGCGCTGATATTAACCTTGCTGATTTGGCTGATTTTAAAATTAAAAAAGCAGTCCGTTGGCGATTATCTGGCGCTAAAGCCTTTTAATCTTAAAGTTGCCATTGCCATGATTGGCATTTTGCTGCTCTTTATGATTGGCAGTCAAGCGTTGACTTATCTGCTTGATAAAGCGCCGCTTGATTTCGTTGACCCGTTATTTTCCTCAGTCAATTCGGTTTGGCTGTTGGTCATAGTGATGGTGGTGGTTGCGCCCATTTATGAAGAGTTGGTATTTCGCGGGCTGCTTTGGTCAGCCATTAACGAGCAGTTTGAAGCGCCGCGCGGCTTGGTTATTTCAAGTTTGGTGACCAGTGTTATTTTTGCGCTGATTCATTTGCAATACGGCATTTATGAGATGAGCACCATTGTAATTTTAGCGCTGATTTTTTGTTTGGCACGCATTAAATCCGGCTCGCTGCTGTTGCCGATGCTGCTGCATATCATCAATAACGGCGCGGCAATGCTACAATATTTGCAGCAAGCCTAACCTTACAATTAAGCGTCCGGATTAAGCGCCAACACGTCATCCGCCGCACTTTTAATATCAGCAATCGTCAGCTTTGGCTTGCCGCTTAAGGCTTGTCGCCATTTACGAGCGCCCGTTAACCCTTGAAACAATCCTAAATAATGGCGAGCCATGGTGGCAAGAACTTCGCCTTCTGCCACTTTTGACTCTAAATACGGATAAAGCTTGGTTAAAATCTCGGAGCGCGTTGGGATAGGCTCACCCCATAAGCGGTTAGCCTCGGCAAGCAAATACGGGTTATGATAAAAGGCGCGACCAATCATGACCCCGTCAACGTGGTTTAAATGAGCTTTAATATCCTCAATCGTTTCAATACCGCCGTTGATTTCAATCTTAAGTTCCGGAAACTCTTGCTTTAAGCGGTAAACTTCCTCGTAACGCAGCGGCGGGATTTCGCGGTTTTGTTTGGGGCTTAAGCCTTGCAGCCAAGCGGTTCTGGCATGAACGATAAAATGCTGACAGCCGGCACTGGCAACCGTTGCCACAAAATCGCGCATAAACTCATAACTGTCAAAGTGGTCAATGCCAATGCGGTGCTTGACGGTCACCGGAATATCAACTGCTGCCTGCATGTCTTTAACCAAATTGGCAACCGTTTTTGGCTCTGCCATAAGACAAGCGCCAATTTTATTGTGCTGAACGCGGTCGGAGGGGCAGCCGACATTGATATTGACCTCATCAAAGCCGTAATTTTGAGCAATAACGGCGCATTCGGTCATCTCGCTACAATCCGCGCCGCCAAGCTGCAATACAAGGGGGTGCTCAAGAGTATCAAAACGCAAATGCCGCGCCCGACTGCCCTTTAAAATCGCACCGGTGCTGATCATTTCGGTATAAAGTATCACGTTTGGGTTAAACAGCCGTGCAAAATAGCGAAAATCAGCCGTTGTCCAATCAATCATTGGGGCAATTGATAGGCGCTTTTGGGACATGAGCATGAACGGGATACCTTACATATTTGATTAAATTTTAAAATTGGCAAGCGAAAGTTAAGACTTTTTAATCATTAATGACTTCATTAATCCGCTTAAATTCTGGCAATTGATAAAAATAAAGCCCCATAATGACGCCAATCGCGCCGATAAATACCATATAAAGTGCAGGAGCAAACGCTAAAAATAACGCCGCATAGCCCAAAAAGAATGGCACAACACCGCCAATCACGCCATACATCACATTATAGGAGATGGCAAGACCGGTTAAGCGAACGTTGGTTGGGAATAATTGCACTAAAATTGCCGGAACCATGCCCACGATGCCGGCAAAAAAACCAAGCAGGGCATACATGATCAACACATAATCGCCGCCGGACTGTAAATGGTAATAAAACACAATAGCTTGAACAATCAGCAGCGCTGAGCCGATAATGAGTACTTTACCATAATTTTGATAGTTCGAAATCAGCCCATAAAATACGCAGCCAAAGATCATGAACACAATGCCTAAGCTGTGGGCGAAACCGAATAAGTCACTATCGATGGTAAAGCCAATTTCAATTAAATCAGGAAGCAGCAGCACCACCACGGTGGTAATACTTGAAATGACCATGGTAAGCATCATCGCAATAAATACTGACTGACCGCAGTGCTTAAACAATAACTTGATAGGTTTAGAAGGGGATTTTCGCTCTCGAATCAATGCTTCAAAAAACGGCGTTTCATTGAT
Source organism: Psychrobacter sp. GTC18467 (assembly GCF_055397455.1). NCBI lineage: Bacteria > Pseudomonadati > Pseudomonadota > Gammaproteobacteria > Moraxellales > Moraxellaceae > Psychrobacter > Psychrobacter sp. GTC18467. Next base: position 586,057 of record NZ_AP038920.1, on the reverse strand, counting down.
AAATCGCCAAGCGACAAGCGGCAAAAAGCTCAGCACCGCTGCCACGATAAAAGGCAGCCGCCAACCATTCACCATCAGTTGTTCAGGGGTCATGGTGCCCGTTAGCCAGGTAAAAAACAGATTAGAAAAGAGCACCCCAACAAAAAAACTGGCGGTCACATAGCTACAACCGAGTGATAAATATTGCCGAGGGACGTGTTCTGCCACAAAAATCCAAGCCAGCGGTACAAATACCCCAAACGCCATGCCCTGAATCAGCCGCAAAATAATAAATAAACAGGACGCAGCAACGCCCCATTGCGCAAACGTCGGCAAGCAAGCCATGGCAAGCATACTAAAAGCCGTCACCAAAATACTGATGAGCAAAATGGGTTTGCGACCTTTAATGTCACCAAAGCGGCTGAAAATCACCCCGCCAAGCGGTCTTGCCAAATAACCTACCGCAAATAAAGCTAGGCTTTGCAGTTTCGCAAACCGCGCTTCTGCGATAATTGGAAATAAGGCGGCTGAAACGATATCCGCCATATATAAATAAATCAAAAAGTCGAAAAAAGCCACGGCGCTGCTAAAACAAACAAACATCACCATGTTTTTGTCTTTGGAGGACATTAAGGCATATTGAGATCGAGAAGGCATAATAAATCACACATCCAAAAAGCAGCTAAGTGCAACATAACCCCAGTTAAGTAAGTAACATGAGTTCAATCCATCAAGCGACTACAGCAGCCAATCAATGGGCAGCCATGACATGATGCTCAGCCAAAGATGGTCAATCAAATCCACTTGCGGTTCGGCGTCATAGACCACTTGACGACCATGTTCAATCGTGTGCCATTTTAATTGACCGTCAGCGGCAAGCTTTACTTCATAAGCCTGATTGAGCAAATCATTGCTGAGCGCCTCGTGCAACTGCCGCGCCAAATCGTCATCATTAATGACAACCCCCATTTCGGTATTGATATTAGCCGAGCGCGGGTCGACATTATAAGAGCCAATAAATACTTGATGGTCATCAACGGCAAAGGTTTTGGCATGAAGGCTCGTTGACGATTGACTGCGCGCTTTCCAAAGCTTGTTTTCACGTTTTTCTTCACTTGCTGTTGATTTTAGCTCATAGATTTTGATGCCGGCTTGCAAAAGTTTGGGTCGCCATTGACTATATCCTGAATGAACCGCGGTCACATCGGTGGCGTCAAATGAGTTGGTCAAAATCTTAATTTTAATGCCTTTATTGGCAAGCTGAATTAAAGTATTCACCCCATTTTTGGTGGGAACAAAGTAAGAAGAAATAATCGTCAGCTCTTTGGAGGGTCGCCCAAGCAGCGTTCGCAGCTGATGAACTAAGTTAGTTTCCACCGGCGCGCTTTTGGTCAATTTACCAACGTCATCACTTAAAAACTGCATGTCCGTCCAGCGAAATGGCACTTGTTTGTTAATCAAATCCTTATCAATGGAGGAGTCTTCAATTGCCGTTTTATAAACCTTTAAGTTGTTTTTGCCGCTATTTTGTTGCGCCTCGCCAAGCTTATCAAGCCCTACCAAAAAATCCTTAGGGGCATTGGACTTTGGTTCTGCAAGCGTTTCAATATCAAAAGAAATCGGCGCTGACCAGTAGCTATTAAAGCTGTTATCAATATCCGTGACGACTTTGCCAATGAGCATCACGTCCAAATCGGCAAATTGGCTTTTTTGGTCGTTGCTGAGATATTCATTGCCAATATTGCGACCGCCGATGATGGTAATTTGCCGGTCAAAGGTCATGCTTTTATTGTGCATTCGCCGATTGATTCGTGGCAGTCCAGTTAAATAGTTCAGCGTTTGAAATTTGCGGTGCATAAGCGGATTAATAATGCGAACGGCAATATTTGGGTGGCGTGCAAAGCGCAGCAACTGTTGGTCAAAATCGGCGTTGTTATTAAAATCATCAAGCAGCAATCGAACGATGACGCCGCGCTCCGCTGCCTCCCATAAGTCTTTAAGCAGCAATTGCCCCGACTGGTCATCGTGCCAAATATAGTATTGAACATCGATATTTTTGGTTGCCATTGCCGTCAAAATACTTCGCGCCGCAAATGCATTCGCGCCGGTGACGATGGGGTAATAGCCGGATAAGTCAGGGTGGATGTTATTTTGTTCGCTGATGGCAGCCACAAGGTCGGTATTATTGCTCTTGACTGAGCTTTGAGCTATCCCTTTTTTTGCACTAGGTAAAGCAGCATCACCTTGATAAAGCGCCTCAGCTCTTGCCGATAAGGCGATACTTTTAGGCAAATGCGGCTCTTTAGGCAGCACTTGGCAGCCGCTCAAATTTGCCCCAAGTAAGAGCAGCAGAAGAAGCGCCAAGCAGTGCCAAAGTCGATTTAAGACGGAGTAGAGCATCGACATGAAAACTTACCTTTTTACTTGGGTTGCTGGTTGCTTGGCTTTAAGCCTCAAAATCATCGCTGATTTCTTGTTGATGCCACTGTTCCAAAAATTTAATAAATTCGGAAAAATCGGCTGACCCTGCGGCTACTTGATTGCTCGCGGCGCGCATAAAGCTTGCCACTTGCGCCATCACGGGCGCAGGAAGTTTGGCTTCTTGCTGCAAATCGGTGGCAATGCCGCAGTCTTTTGCCATCAAATCTAAGGTAAAGGTCTTTGGAAAACTGCGGTTAACAATGCGGTCAGGGAAAGTAACGCTTGAGGCAAAGCTTTGACCGCTTGAATGATTAATGCAAGCAAGCGCTGCGCTCGGACTGACCCCATGCGCTTTTAATACGGACAAACCCTCGCCAAGCGCCCAACTGTTCACCGCAAATAAGGTGTTGTTCACCGCTTTGACCGCAAAGCCGCCACCGCTTTTGCCGACATGCTCAATGCGACCGGCAAAGCAATCAATGGCAGGGTAGGCGTAATCAAGCGCGGCTTTGTCACCGCCTGCCATGACGGTTAATGTTCCGTTGATGGCGCCAATGGTCTGCCCAGAAACTGGCGCGTCAATAAACTGGCAACCAAGTTCTTGCAAGATTTGTGCCGCCATTTTTGCCGCTTCTGGGACGCCACTGGTACAATCGACCCAAACGCTGCCTTTTTTTAAATAAGGCTTGGCGCGCTCGATAAGCTCAGCGGTTTGCTGACTGGTTGGCACGCAAGAAAAAATCACGTCAGCGCTGACCGCCGTTTCAAAATCGGCGGCGGTTGAGCCAAACTCGGTTTCATGCTGACGGGCTTTATCAAAACTGCGGTTCCAAACCAAAACGCTGTCAAATTTGCCAACCAAATGCCCTGCCATTGGAAATCCCATCGCGCCAAGCCCCAAAAAGCTGACGGTTTTAGGAGTTTGAATATTAGTTACGGAAGCATTTTGCGAGGTCATGACAATCCTTATCATTGGGTAAATACAAAGTTTTTTAATGAGAGCTAAGCGCACATTTCGCCAGCGCAGCTAAGCTTAACAGGACTTAAAGCTTGTGCCTATGGCAAATACGTTAATTTTCTTAGTCACGCTTCGCCAAAATCATTTAGAGATTTCAATCAAAGTCATAAAATTATTAATGGGGTTTCATTTGCGACCCAATGACGGCAAAATTTTGTACGTTTTAGCTGTCGCAGACTGATGCCCGTGCTATGATATTGGGCAATTATTGAACCGCTTTTTTCGCTTTATTTTTCTTTTACAACTTCTGCCGAAATTTAGGAATTTTACTTTGACTTCGCAATTTGACCCCACCCTTGATGAAAACTGGCAAAATGATGCCTTAGATTTAAACCTAGACTACGGCATGCAAACCATTGCCGTTCGCGCAGGTCAACACCGAACTGATGAGGGCGAGCACTCCGAGCCGATTTTTACCACCAGCTCTTACGTTTACAAATCCGCAAGCGACGCTGCCGCCCATTTTGATGGCACCAAAACCGGAAACGTTTATTCGCGCCACACCAACCCAAGCGTTCGCACCTTTGAGCGTCGATTGGCTGCCCTTGAAAATGGCGAGCGCGCGGTGGCAACGGCGTCGGGAATGGGCGCAATTTTGACCATGTGCTTAGCCTATTTAAAGTCAGGCGACCATTTATTGGCGGCAAATCAGCTGTTTGGCTCATCCATTGGCTTATTTAACGGCTATATGGTCAAATTTGGCGTTGAAGTCAGCTATGTGGATTGCTTTGACAACGACGCTTGGGCAGCTGCGGTAAAACCCAATACCAAAGTCATTTATTGCGAAAGTCCAAGCAATCCTTTGGCGCAAATTTGTGATATTGGTTTTTTAAGTAAGCTTTGCCGCAAAAACGGTATTTTACTGGTTGTGGATAACTGCTTTGCCACTCCTGCCATTCAACGACCGCTTGATTTGGGCGCGGACATTGTCATTCATTCAGCGACCAAATACATCGACGGTCAAGGTCGGGTTTTAGGCGGCGCGCTCGTTGGTAGCGATGCGCTGATGCAAGAAGCGTTTACCGTAGTTCGCTCAGGAGGCATCAGCTTAAGCCCGTTTAACGCTTGGGTCATGACCAAAGGGCTTGAGACGCTCAAACTACGGATGCGCGCTCATTGTGACAATGCCAATAAAGTCGCTGAATTTTTGGTCAATCATCCCCGTGTTAGCCACGTTCATTTTTCAGGATTGCCAAGCCATCCCTCGCATAAACTTGCCGAACAGCAAAATCATATGCCAAATGCCTTTGGCGCAATTTTAGGTTTTGAAGTCAAAGCTACCGATAAATTGGATGAAAAATCCGCCGCTTGGCAAGTCATTGATGCCACCAAAATGATTTCAATCACCAATAATCTAGGCGATGCCAAAACCACGATTACCCATCCGGCAACGACGACGCATTTTCGCTTAACCCCTGAGGCGCGCCTTGAAGCGGGCGTGGGCGATGGTTTAATTCGCTTGTCGGTTGGTCTTGAGGACGCGGACGACATCATTAAAGATTTGGCGCGCGGTTTAGACAGATTGGCTTGAGCGCGTTATAATTGAGCGTTTTTAGTTGATTTATATTCCTTAGTTACTAAAATTAATTATTAAAAAGAGAGCATTATGAACATTCAAGCATTGATGCAGCAAGCCCAAGCGATGCAAAAAAAGGTCGAAACCAACGTTGAGAGCGCCAAAAAATCGCTTGCCAACAAAGAAGTCCACGCCGAAGCCGGAAGCGGTTTGGTAAAAGTGACCATGACCGGTCGCCACGTGGTCAAACGTATCAGCATCGACCCAAGCTTATTAGAAGATGAGCCGGACATGATTGAAGATTTGATTGCTGCTGCCATTAACGACGCCGTTCGCCAAGCGGATGAATTGTATGAAGAAACCATGGCAGGAGCGACCGCCGGCATGGGATTACCACCAGGAATGCAAGGCTTGTTTTAATCGCCAATTAAGAGCGATTTAACACGATTTTTAACGTAAAATTTGGCAATCAAGCAAGCCGTTTTGGGGTTGTTATTTGCGTGATTTGACCCCATTTTTAAGGTTAATCCGTGACTTTTCATGGTAAATTTTACCAAAAAAAGGATGTCCAATTGCTTACTGCCAAATTTGACCAACTGGTCAATCAGCTTCGCGTTCTTCCTGGGGTCGGTCAAAAAAGTGCCCAACGCATGGCGCTGCACTTATTGACCAAAAAGCGCCCGCAAGGCATTGCCTTAGCCCACGCTTTAGATGAAGCCATGCGCGGCATCAATGAGTGTCAGCGCTGCCATAGCCTAAGCGATGAGGCGATTTGTCCACTTTGCCAAGACCCAAGGCGCGACGATAGCCAGCTTTGCGTCGTTGAAACGGCAGCGGACGTGATGGCAATCGAGCAAACTGCCAATTATCGCGGTCGCTATTTTGTGCTCGGCGGTCATTTATCGCCGATTGATGGCATCAGCGCCGACGATTTAAACATCGACCAACTGGTTCATTACGTCACTCAAATGCCGATTGATGAGCTGATTTTGGCAACGGGAACGACGGTTGAGGGTCAAACGACCGCGCACTTTATCAGCGAAGCGGTCGGTCGGCATGTTAAGAAGGTCACAAGGCTTGCTCAAGGCGTGCCGATGGGCGGTGAGCTTGAATATCTTGACAGCATGACCCTTGGTCAAGCCCTGCAAAACCGCTCTTTTTTATAATTTCTATTGATAACTCAATTTTTTAATTTTCCCGATAACTCAGGACACCGCTTGTGACCGATGATTTAGCCAACACTGCCACCCAAAGCGCCGCGCCGTTAGCAACTTTGCAAAATTTAGAGCAACATTCAGCTACCACGACTTTAGCTGAGCCGGATATTGATGCGCTGCTGGATGTTGCTGATGATATGCCGGTCGTTTGGGTTCGTGAGCAATATCAGCTAGCGATGGTGCTTGAGGATTTGGCAACGTGCGGTCGCGTGGCGCTTGATACCGAGTTTATCAAACGCGATACTTATTACCCAAGGCTTGCTTTGGTTCAGCTAAACACCGGCAACGCCATTTATTTGCTTGATGCGCCAAAGCTGCGCCTTGCCGATTTTTGGCAATCAGTGAGCGAAGTCGATATTGCCATTTGGCATGCTTGCGGCGAGGATTTGGGGATTTTTTATTTATTGTCCGATTGTCCGCCCTTAACCAATATTTTTGATACCCAAATTGCGCTGTCGTATTTAACGGGGCAGTTGCAAATGGGCTATCAGCAAGCACTTGCCGATGTTTTGGACATGCACATTGACAAAGAGCACAGTCAGTCTGATTGGCTAGTACGCCCTTTATCCGAGGAGCAAGAGGACTACGCGATTGATGACGTTCGCTATTTGCCGGCGCTATATTTGGTGGTCGAGCAGCAGCTAAAATCGCGCGGACTTTACGATTACGTTTGGGAAGATTGTCAGCTTTATGCTGCTGAGCTTTATGACGTTCAGCATATTGAAGATGAAGACATTTATTTAGGGCTTGCCGATTATCGCTATACAGGGGAGCAGCTGGCGATTTTGCAGGCAGTCAGCGCTTGGCGAGAGGCGCTGGCAAGGGCGACCAATCAGCCGCGAACCTTTGTGATTAAAAAACAAGCCGTCCGTGAGATTATCAACGAGCAGCCAAGTAATTTGCGCGAACTTGCTCATAAAACGACGATGCACCGAAGTATGATTCGCTTATATGGTGAGGAATTATTGACCGTCATTAAAAATGCTAAAAAAATAGCCTTGGCTGACCAACCAGCTTTAATCGTCGCGCCGTATCGCTCAAAGGATAAAGCGCTTGATAATGCGGTTCAAGAGGTTATCAAAGCTCAAGCTGAAGCTTTAGGGGTTCCTAAAAATATTCTTATGCGCAAAAAATGGCTTCATGAGCTTTATGAGTTTGTTGCGCTAGATAAGGCTGATACTGAATTTCCAGAAGGGCTGTTAGGTTGGCGTCATGATTGGGTAAAATCAAAACTGCTGCCCGTCATTCAAAACCATAAATCACAGCTGCAAGCAGGGATGGGGCTTTTATCCAATCAAAATGCTAGTGGTTAAAATGACCATGTTGTAAAAAATATGCCGTTTGCATCGCCACCGTTTTATCAATGAGCATTCCGGTGTGCGATACCGGCAAAACTAAATGGTCAGCGGCGCCCTCAAGACGGGTTTCAAACAAATAAACCGTGCCGTCATGGCTGTATTGTTCGCTGAGTTGCTCAGAAAGTAGGCTTTCAGCACTTTGCTTTTTTTGATGATACTTTAAAACCAGCTGCCCCAAACCGCGCGGCTTATTTCCTGCAATCACTCCTAAGCACAATCTATCCTTATCAAACGGCGCAATCGTGCCATCAAGTGCGTCCAAATACGATTTGCCAACGAGTTTTGGCGCCAGCCGCCAAGCGTAATCCGCGCAAACGCTGCCCAAATGCGGTGAGCCAAGCGTTACCGCGCGACCAAGTTGCCACTGCGGAAACCTTGCCGCAAAATCTCGAATAATCAAGCCGCCTAAACTGTGACCAACCAAATCAAGCGCTTGATTGGGGTCATGACGGGCTTTAAGCCAATTATTTAGCTCGATACTATGAGTGATGATATTGTTTTTAAGGCTTTTATAACCAAATTGGTGCGTATAAAAGCCTTGCTGATTTAAGCGCCTTGCAAGCGGGGTCATCACCCAAGCGTTTTGATGCAATCCATGAATTAAAATGACGCGGTTTTTACTCATAATTGTCCTTTTTTCAACAGCCTTTTTATTTATCATAACAAAAATTAAATTAAAAAATAAAAAACCTTCAAGCCATGACTGACTTGAAGGCAATTTATCAAAACGTTACGTTATGCTGAATTACATATAGTTTTCGATGCCAGGGCATGAGCACATGAGGTTTTTATCGCCATAAGCATCATCAACGCGGGCAACGGTCGGCCAGAACTTATGCGCGCGAACGTAAGGTAGCGGGAAGGCGGCTTCATCGCGGCTGTACGGATGCGACCAGTCCTCAGCGGTAATCATTGCGGCGGTGTGCGGCGCGTTGACCAGTGGGTTGTCTTCACGTGACCAACCATTTTCACCAGATTTGACTTTCAAGGCTTCAGCTTTAATGGCTTTTAGCGCATCGATAAAGCGGTCAAGCTCTTCTTTAGACTCCGATTCGGTCGGCTCAATCATCAGCGTTCCTGCAACAGGGAAGCTCATGGTTGGCGCGTGGAAGCCATAATCCATCAAGCGCTTGGCAATATCACTTTCGGTGATTCCGGTTTCGTCTTTTAGTGGACGAATATCAATGATACATTCGTGAGCGACTTTGCCATTTTTGCCCGTGTAAAGCACAGGGTAGTCGTCTTTTAATTGATGGGCGATGTAGTTGGCGTTTAATAGCGCAACTTCGGTCGCCTCAAGCAAGCCATCGCGACCCATCATGGCAATATACATCCATGAAATTGGCAAAATACTGGCTGAGCCATAAGGTGCAGCAGACACGGCTGAGCAGTCTTTTGGCGCGTTAAATACCGGTGAGATAACGTGGCTTGATTTAAACGGCGCTAAATGCGACTTCATGCCGATAGGTCCCATGCCAGGACCGCCGCCGCCGTGCGGGATACAAAAGGTTTTATGAAGGTTCATGTGCAGCACATCTGCGCCAACTTCTGCAGGCTGCATGATGGCAACTTGAGCATTCATGTTGGCGCCGTCCATATACACCTGACCGCCATGGCTGTGAATGAGGTCGCAAATTTTGCGGATACCTTCTTCAAAGACGCCGTGGGTTGAGGGATAAGTAATCATGAGCGCGCCTAAGTTTTTGCTGTACTGCTCGCATTTGGCGGTCAAATCCCCAATATCAACGTTGCCATTGTCATCGGTATTGACCACGACCACTTGCATTCCCATCATCATGGCGGTGGCAGGGTTGGTACCGTGGGCTGATTTTGGAATTAAGCAAATGTTGCGGTCGTTTTCACCAAGCGATTCATGATAGCGGCGAATGGCAAGTAGCCCTGCGTATTCCCCTGACGCGCCTGAGTTTGGCTGCATGGAGATGTCATCAAAACCGGTGATGGCTTTTAATTGGTCTTGCAAGCTGTCAATCATCTCAATATAGCCGGTAACTTGGTCACGCGGTGCAAACGGATGGACGTTGGCAAATTCAGGCCACGTGATGGGTAGCATCTCGCTGGTGGCGTTCAGCTTCATCGTACAGCTGCCAAGCGGAATCATACTGCGGTTCATCGCCAAATCTTTATCTTCAAGCGATTTTAAATAGCGCAGCATTTCGTGCTCGGTATGATGCGAATTGAACACCGGATGGGTCAAAATGTCATCCGTCCGCAAGTGCTCGCTGCTTAGTGACACGCGAGCCTCATTTGGTAAATCAAAAGCTTTGTTCACAAACAATTGCGTCAGCACGTTAAAGTCAGCGGCATCACTGATTTCGCTAAATGCCACACTGATTTTGCTGTCGCCTACGCGCCATAAGTTGTAGCCAATATTATCGGCATTTTCAAAAATTTGCGTCGCCAGTTTTTCAGAGCCGCAATCGACCAATACGGTATCAAAAAATTGGTCGTGAACGACGCGAAGTTCACTGCCGCCTTCGTTTTTAATCACATCAGCAAACGCCGTTGCCATTGCATGAATTCTTGTGGCAATGCGCTTGATGCCTTCAGGACCATGATAAACGGCGTACATGCCAGCAAGGTTGGCAAGTAGCACTTGCGAGGTGCAAATATTGGAGTTGGCTTTTTCGCGGCGGATATGCTGCTCGCGGGTTTGAAGTGCCATTCGAAGCGCGGTATTGCCTTGAGCGTCTTTTGATACGCCAATGATTCGACCAGGTGCTGAACGTTTGGCTTTGTCTAAAAAGGTAAAGTAAGCAGCGTGCGGCCCGCCAAAGCCCATCGGGATACCAAAGCGCTGAGTGCTTCCAAGCGCCACATCTGCGCCCATATCGGCAGGCGACTTAAGCAGCACAAGACTCATGATGTCGCTGGCAACGCTTACGTAAGTTTTGTTTTTCTTAACTTCAGTGATGACGTCGGTTAAATCTTGAACGTCGCCTTCTTTACCCACATATTGGAACAGGGCGCCAAAATAATCGCCGGATTTGGCGGTTTCAAAATCACCAACGACCACATCCCAACCAAAATATTTGGCACGGGTTTGAATCACATCAAGGGTTTGCGGATAAACGCGCTCATCGACAAAAAAGCTATTGGATTTGCTTTTGCTCACGCGCTTTGACATTGCCATGGCTTCAGCAGCGGCGGTCGCTTCATCAAGCAATGACGCTCCTGCAAATTCAAGACCAGTGAGGTCAATACAAACCTGCTGAAAGTTGAGCAGGGCTTCTAATCGACCTTGAGAAATCTCCGCTTGGTATGGCGTGTAAGCGGTGTACCAACCCGGATTTTCAAGGACGTTGCGCTGAATGACCGCCGGCATACGAACCGGCGCGTAGCCTTGACCGATGTAGCTTTTGTTTACGGTTACGTTGTCTGCCATGGCGCGAAGTTTGGCAAGCGCGGCATGCTCGCTCATCGCAGGTGGCAAGTCCAACTCTTTATGCAGTCGGACGGCTTCTGGAACGGTATCATTAATAAAGCTTGCCATATCGTCATAGCCGATGGCGCTGAGCATCACCGCTTGATGAGCTTCGTCTGAGCCTAAATGACGATAGACAAACTCTTTTTCATTAAATAAGCCTTTGAACGAGTCAAAGTCAGGGGCTTTTGCAGTGGTCATAAAAATCCTTGTAAAAATAAAACATCAACACTCAACGATGAGGCATTGATTCAATCAAACGTGAAATACAAACTGTCTTGAAGTGATTCGAAACTGGTCGTGATAAATGCCGTTGTCCGCACGCTTGCCGGCAGCAATCATCATCACGATATGATGCTCATTGCCTAAACCTAAAAGCGCTTTCATGGCAGGTTCATCAAAGCCGCCCATCGGGCAGCTGTCAAAGCCGTGCGCTCGCAGTGCCAGCATTAAGTTTTGAGCGGCAAGCGCCGTATTGTTGGTTGCCCAATTTTTAACCTCATCAAAGGTATAATAGGGTGATTTTATTGGTTTAAAACGCCGAATGGTTTGGGTCGCACCCCATTTTGCAAGCGACATGACACTCAAAGGTCCTCGAAAAAACTCCAGTGGCACAAGCTTATTATAGTAGTCTTTGACTTTTTTGGGCGGCGGCTTGATGGGATACTCATTTAAGAGGCGTTTGGCATTGTCCTGCCAAGTATCGGTTCTTGCCACCACCGCAATCAGCCTTGCTGCAGTTTTTGCCGCGTTTTGATTCATGCAGTTTTTGATGGCGCAGGCGCGATTGTCAGCGCTATCAATAACGTAAAACTCCCACGGCTGTAAATTGCTTGAATTGGGCGCAAGCATAGCAAGGCGCAGGCAATCTTGCATGACCGAATCAGGGATTGGCGTTTTGGTAAATTTGCGGACGGCGCGGCGCGACTCAATCACTTCGCGAAAAGCATCAAGATGCACATTGTCATTTTGAACGCAGACCTCAAAGTCCTGACCTTTTAAGGTAGGCGTAAGGCGGCTGTCATCAGGACTCATAACTCACTCCGCGATAATAAAACGCTTAAGTAAATAGTGAATGGTTAGGCTATGACAAGAAGGCTTAGCGCAATGCTTGCTGACAAACATAACGCCAGTTTGACGGATTAGCGCAGGCAAATACTATTCTTAGATACTATTTGCCCAAACTTTAATAAGACATTAAAAAAGCATGATGAAAACGATAAAACTTACAGCTCGTTTTCGTAGTCTTCAGCGCTCATTAGCGCTTCAAAATCTGCCATGTTTTCAGGCTTCATTTTAAAGAACCAACCATCGCCGTATGGGTCAGAGTTGATGATTTCAGGGTCATCTTCTAAGCTTTCGTTAATGGCAACCACTTCGCCGCTGATAGGCGCAAAAACGTCAGAAGCCGCTTTTACTGATTCGACCACCGCGATTTCTTCATCAACGGTGATGTTGTCGCCAACGTCTGGCAAATCAACAAAAACCACATCGCCAAGCAAGTCTTGAGCGTGGTCAGTGATACCAACAGTAATCGTACCGTCGTCTTCTAAACGTAACCACTCGTGGCTTGCAACATATTTAAGGTCGGCTGGGATATTGCTCATGGGGGGCTCCTTTAAGGATAAAGAGAATAAAAAAAGTCAATCCGTGCAATCAAAATTTTGATTAGCGGGATCAATTAGTCAAATTGCTGCTTGCCGTTACGAACAAAAGGCAAATCAATCACGCGAACATCAACAAACTTGCCTTTACCGCGTAAATCAATCTGAACGCTGTCGTCTTTGGTGACGTTGGCAGGAACGCGGGCAATAGCGATAGAGTTTTTCAAGCTTGGTGAAAATGTACCACTGGTGATAATGCCGGTTTGCTCATTTTCCGTACCTTGATTGATGGTCACGGTCATGCCCTCACGAAGGACACCGCGAGCGGTCATCAAAAGCCCGACTTGCTTCATTGCCGTATTGTTGTCTTGTGAGGCTTTGCGGTTGTTAACCAGTGCTTCACGACCGACAAAGTCGCGGTCATCTTTGAGCGCCAGTGTCCAGCCCATGTTGCACTCATAAGGGCTGACATTGTCATCCATATCATGACCGTAAAGGTTCATGCCAGCTTCCATTCGAAGCGTATCACGAGCGCCAAGTCCAGCAGGCTTCACGCCGTTTTGTTTTAATAGTTCAAAAAATTCAGGAGCAGCTTCGTTTGGCATGATGACTTCAACGCCATCTTCACCGGTGTAGCCTGTTTTGGCAACAAACCAGTTGTCACCTTCAATATTGCTCAAATCTGCCCCAACAAACGGCTTTAACCCGTCAACCGTTTCTTTCCATTCAGGCTTGGCTTGGGTCAATTTTGCAATGGCATTTGGACCTTGAACGGCAATCATTGCCAAGTCTAAGCGCTCATTTAAGCTTACCTCAAAGTCTTTGGCGACTTTTTCAAATTGCGCCATGTCTTTGTCGCGAGTGGCGGCGTTTGAGACAATGCGGTACGCTGTTTCGTCTTCGTTTGACAAATAAACGATTAAATCATCAATAATGCCGCCATTATCGTTGAGCATGGGCGAGTAAAGCGCTTTACCAACGGTTTTTAATTTATTGACATCGTTTGCAAGTAGCTTTTGTAGCCAAGCTTTGCTGTCTTTGCCGGTGACATCGACCACCACCATATGTGACACGTCAAACATGCCGGCATCAGTTCGGACAGCTTCGTGCTCATCGATTTGCGAGCCATAATGAATCGGCAATTCCCAGCCTGAAAAATCGACCATCTTTCCGCTGCTGTCGACATGAGACTGATAAAGGGGCGTGCGCTGTGGGGCAGGGGTAGAAGCTTCCGTCATAACAAATCCTTATGGCAATCTTAAGAGCGTAGTCAGCTTTGATTGTGTCAAGGCGCTCAAATCGGCGCAAAATAGTCCAAAAAAAATAAGCCAAAAGCCAAGCCGATGCTCAATCAGCCCATCTTTTGCCCTATCTGTCCTTTAACCTGAGATTTTCAATACCCTTGATACTACCAAAAAATAGGCAGTCTTTCGAGTGGTATTTTCTTCCCTTCGGTGGGTTTCGTTTGAAACCACTCTCCAGATTGGTGTTGCCATAAAAAAATGCAGAAAATAAGCTGCATTGGCAAAGGGTAATTTCAGTCCGGTGACCTGAGCGATTGTTAGGGTGATTGCGCCTTCGGTGGTCTTATCTTTTTTTAAATAACAGATAAAACGCTCTCCTGAAAAACCGCATTTATTATGAAAGGTTCGCGCCTTTTTTACAAGCTGTTCGGCGCGTTAATGGCAATAATTTTACCAATTTGCGCTTTATCAGTATTCTCAAAGATATAATTTGCGGTTTCTTGGCTGGTTGGTATGAATATAATTTTTGAATGATTATCATTTTAACTTTAGGATTGATGCTAAGATAGGAGTTGTGCCAGTTGGTGATTTTATCATAAGTAAAATAGGTAAATGACGACTCGGTTAGCGAATATGAGTCGTTGATGGGACAAGGAGGTCGTATCATGCCAATAGCAAATAACAGTCCAAAACAGGCAGCAGCCACTAAAAACAATTCAGCGGTTGTAAAACCATCAAAAAAGAATGACATGCAAGCTACTCAAGCTTGCCAACAAACAAACTCACTACCTTTTGCCAAATCAGCCGTGATTGGGGTGTCCATTGCTGCCATTTTAACTGCCTCAGGTTGCGCCACCAGTGCCTTACTTGAAGCTGACCGGCAGGCGACCAAAACGGTACGAACAGTCATCAGTGAAGACAATATCGTTGCCTTTGGTCGACCAGCGCAAAGTCTGCCCAATCTACCCAGTGCCAGCATGGTGATTGTGGGCTATAACAACAGCTATGTTTTGACCGATGGTGGTCAGCAAATGACCACGCTATTGACCAATTTGACGCCAAAAAATATCCAAGTGGATAACGATATGGCGTTTTTAGTGCCTAACAATGATGGTCATTTTCAAGGAACGATGAAGCTGTCGTATGCCAAATTAAAAGATGAATTTAGTCGCCGTGATTATCAGTTTTTTTTGCAAAATGGCGGCAAAGATTGCACTACCACCAGTGATGAGCGCATTTTGGCGCAGCGCTTTTGCTTTAGCGTTCCGGTTAAGGGTGTTATTTATCCACCTGTAAATAACCTAGCCATGATTCAAAGTCAGTATCGGCAATTAAGCCGACCTTACTTGGTGAGCTTTTATACGATGACGCTGCAGCAACCAGCGACAAATAATAAAAGTGGCGCGCAAAAGCTGGTGCTACTGCCTTTTGCCTTGGCATTTGATGTGATTACCTTTCCGCTGCAAGTGCTAGAAGGGGTGGCAAATTAAATGCTGAGCTAATATAAAAAAGCCCTTTATTTTAGGGCTTTTTTTGTAAAAATTGACTTTTTTGCTCTTGCCAATAGCGGCTAAGAAAAAATGGCAACCGCCATGGCGCTCACCAAGAAGTCAAGGCCGCTGCGCTGCGCTGAGAGATAAAGCCATCAGGGATTTGACCGTTATCTGCCTGCCAACGCTGAAAGGCTTTTTTGGTGTTGGTGCCAATGATGCCGTCCGCGCCTTTGGTGTCGTAGCCAGCTTGGGTCAAACGGTTTTGTAGCTGCGTGACCTGACTGGTTGACAGCGGTCGCTCGTGACGTGGCCACGAAGTGCGCAGTCCTGATTGACCGGCAATGGTGCGACCTAATAAGCTGACCCCAAGCGCGTAGTTTGAGGAGTTGTTATACACCTTAATCACATCAAAATTTGGACTTAAAAGTAGCGCAGGACCATCTTTACCGGCAGGAAGCCAAAGCTCCATTTGGGTATTGGCATTTAAAAACACATCATCAATGGTGTCAACGCCAAGCGCCGCCCATCTTGCTGCAGGAAGTTTTGAGCCTACGGTTGAATAATCAAAACTTGGCGGCAATCTGACTTCATAAAATGGCGCAAGGTCACGAACCCAGCCTGACTTGCTTAAATAGTTGGCGGTGGAGGCAAGGGCGTCTTGAGTGGACCATGGGTTTTTATGACCGTTGTTGTCGCCATCAACGCCAAATTTAAGCCAAGTGGCAGGAATAAACTGCGTTTGACCCATGCCTCCTGCCCAAGAGCCATCAAGCTGTGACCACGGCACATCGCCGCGCTGAAGCAAGGTCATCAAAGCAAGTAATTGCGATTCGGCAAACTCACGGCGGCGACCATCATAAGCAAGACTTGCCAACGCGCTTGGCAAATAGCTGTTGCCCGTGACCGCGCCAAAAGACGATTCCATACCCCAAATTGCGGCGATAATCTCAGCATTGACGCCGTATTGTGATTGCAAGCTATATAAATAAGAGCTTTGCTCAGAAAACTTGCGGCGACCGGTGCTCACTCGACCATCAGAGGCAGCAGAATCGGCATAATCCCAAGGCATCTTAGAAAACTCGGGCTGACCTGAATCTAATGAGATGACCTGCTGATTTAAAGTCGCTGACGCCAGCAAGCGCTGAACTTCGGATGGGCTTTGTCCTGAGGCAATTGCCCTACGGCTAAAGTCTGCTTTCCAGTCTTCAAAGCTTGAGTAATAAGTCTTTGGCTCAGGCTTTGGGGCGGGCGTGGCAGGCTTTACCACCACGGGTTTTGGTTTTTGAATGGTTTGGCTTTCTGTAACTTGAACGTTGGCGTTACGAACCGGCTTTTGGGGCACTTGGGTTGGCTGTTGGCTTGCGCATCCTGCTAAAAACAAAACGGGAAGTAGAGCAAGATAAAGAGGTGTTCTCATCATAAATATCTCAGGTCACAATTTGCAATTTAAAACAATGACATCTTAAACCCATGAAACTAAAAGTTACATCCATTTAACGATGGTCGTTAGGTTAACAATAATTTTTTATAAAGTCGATGATTGACTAACAATTAATTTTTAAAATTAACCGCTTGCGCTTTTTTTGACAACTAGTTTTGCCTTTTGATTAAAAGCAAAACTTTGTCAGTTTTACTACTAGATTTTAGTTAACAATATAATGCAATCGCGTAACTGCATTTACGCAACTACTATGTTAGCTATAGCGACTTGCCACAAACTTATAATGAGATACTGCTATATTAAACCGTGTTCCAGACGATTGCTCTTTTAAAGTAGGCGTTGGCACAAGATTGAAGTAAATCCTGTAAATAACTTAGAAAACTATAAAATTCAAAAATTTAGAAGGATAAAATATTATGGATAACAAGCATAACGTAGCTCACGATAATAACGCTGATCCTATCACTGGTGAACCGGGCTCGCACCCGATCGGAACGGCTATTGGTGGTACAGGTGGCGCGGCAGCAGGCGCAATGATTGGCGCAGTTGGTGGTCCACTTGGCATGCTTATTGGTGGCGCGATTGGCGCAGTTGTTGGGGGCGTTGCAGGCAGCTCAGCCGGCGAAATGCTTGATCCAACCGTTGAGTACGATTACTGGCAAGAAACGCACACCACCAGACCTTATTATAACGCTGACTACAGCTATGAGACCGATTATCACCCTGCTTATGCCGTAGGTTACGCTTCACGAGTTCATTATCCAGAAGGAACGCGATTTGAAGATGCAGAATCAGATCTTGAGCGCAAATGGAACGAAGTGAAAGGCGCTTCAAAAATGACGTGGCTACAAGCCCGTGATATGGTTCGTGATGGTTGGGACAGAACCGATGCTCGAATGGCAGGAAGAGCTTACGAGCCGCGTGAATATCCGCATTATACCAATACAACTGAGCGTCACCATGTGGCAGGTGTGGTTCATGATGATGAAGATAAGCCGCATCCAGTGGCTACTGGAACGGGCGCTCTTGGTGGGGCAGCCGCAGGGGCAGCAGTAGGTTCAGCAGCAGGTCCTGTTGGCACAGTAGTAGGGGGTGCAATTGGTGCGATGGCCGGAAGTAAAGTCGGTCACGAAGCCGGCGAAATGGTCAACCCAACTGACCCTCAAGAAGCCCACGAAAAACCGCATTCCATGGCAAGTGGTGCCGGAGCTGTTGGCGGGGCAGCCGCAGGCGCCGCCGTAGGCTCAGTTGCTGGTCCCGTCGGGACAGTGGTAGGTGGTCTTGCCGGTGCAGCCATGGGCGGCGCAGGTGGTCAAGAAGTTGGCGAAGCAGTAAACCCAACTGACCCAAATGAGACTCAAAAAGAGTCAAACCCAGTTGCTAGCGGAACTGGAATGGTTGGTGGTGCTGTAGCAGGAGCTACTTTGGGCGCCGCAGGGGGTCCTCTTGGGTCGCTGGCAGGCGGTGCCGTTGGTGCAGTGGTAGGAGCAAGCGCCGGAAATGCTCTTGGTAACGCTTTTGAGGGCAATACTGACGAAGACAATTATTGGCGATCACAGTATACGACGACGGCGTATTACAACCCAAGTTATGATTATGATACCGACTACCGTAATGCTTATTCTTATGGCTATGCCCAGCGCAAACGCTACGGTCGCGACCAGCCATTTGAAGTGATTGAAAGTAGCCTTGCAAATGATTGGGATAATCATCGTGGTGAGTCGCGATTGACTTGGGAAGAAGCGCGACCTGCTATCTATGATGCTTGGAATCGCCCCGTTTATTAAACCAAAGTGCTAATAAGTAGAGTTAAATCACTTTGATAAAATCAGCCGCAATTTGTGGCTGATTTTTTATGGCGCATTTAAATCTTTAACTCATCCATAAAAAAAGGCATCTTATAAGATCCTTTCTTGCTTTTGCTTAATGACTCAGTTTAATAAAAGGTCATAAGCTACTATTTTTTAGTTATCTCGACGCTGTCGGATTTAGATAATGGCTTTTTGATGTCTGCTGTTTCAGCAAGGTCTTTTTTCGCCATTTCAACGTTCATTTGCTCTTTTTTTAATTCAGCGGCTTGAGATTCTTGTTTTGCATTCAACTCTGCTTTTTTGTCATGACTTTTAATGGAAGCTGACTCAGTGGCTGAGCTTACGGCGGTTTTAGTTCTGGTGATGGGAAATTTAGAGAGCAATCCTGTGTCTTTTGAATGATTATAGCGTGCTAAATAATTTCCTAGCCATAGATTCATCGTAGATTTAGCATCTTCGCTACTGCGGATTCGGGCGGTAGCGAGACTTGATTCAAATGCCCCGCGAATCAGCTGCCAAATAAAACCGATAAACATACCAACGACCAATACTACTAAGATAGGGATGGCGCTATCGATTGCTAATGCCGTGTCTTTCATCATAAGGGCATAAACCACACTGATGCTGGCAGGGGCGAGCATACTAGGATCCCCAAGCGCTGAGCCGGGGGTAAGTAGAATCGCAAAAATCATGATCCAAGTCATACCGCCAAGAGGTTTTGGCATGATCCGAGCCACCAGTGTCCAAAGCGCAAGAACGATAATTGAACCGCCAACATAAGAATACATGGGCAAATCATCAGGTGGAACCCCTTTGACCATCTGACTCCACCAGATGACTATTTCGCCCAAAATATCGCTGATTGTATCAAGCGGTAAGCTTTGTAAAATACTTTTTAACCAATCCATGCGTGTTTAGCTACCTACTGTTATTCATTGCTCGCGGCGATTTTTGACCGGTTGCCACTTGTAAGCCGCTAGTTTATCACGACTTTTGCGCAAAATGTATTTTGCTTTGTGTATCTTAGCCTCGACTTTTTGGCAGATTACCGTTGACTCTCGTTCAATCGTATTTTTTATCTTGAGCCTCACGGGCGCGCAGCTCAGCTTGTCGGCGCAAGACGTCAGGTGGCGGCAGTTGAACAAAGTAGCCTTGAGTAGCAAGCTTTTCAAGGACTTCGGCTTTATCAACCCGCGCAAGTTTTGGTGTGGTGTTCAAATCCAAATGCATGACAAACTTTGCCGTACCAAGTGTTTTTCGCAGGTCTTGCGGTAATACGCCAAGCCAGTCTTTTAATTCGTCGGTATCATTTGGATAGTCAGGGCGGGCGATATAGACGTACATATCATCATGGCGCGGGAATTTATAGACATCGCAGTGCATAGGGTTACCTGAAGCTCAGAAATTCATGACAGTATAAAAAAATAATGCTAAAACTACAATTTATGGTGACTGTTTTCACTGCTTTCATTACCAGTTATTTATCTAAAAACAAGCTATTTTGGCAGTTTAACGATATTATTGTTATAAATGGTACAGCGCCCTTTGTTTACTTTCCGACTGTGTTTTATTGATAGTTATAAAGCTAATCTTGAGTTTGCAACAGAATAAAATCGTGAATGAGAAAATAGAAATGATAAAATCTGTCATTCAAGAAGAAGCAACCGGCTGCGGCATTGCGTCAGTTGCCAATATCGCCGGTAAAAGCTATTCGGAAATGAAATCGATTGCTAATGATTTGGGAGTTTACGCTTCTGATAAATCGCTTTGGTCAGACACGCAGTATGTCCGCAAGCTGTTAGCTTATTTAGGGTTTCAAGCTTCCCATAGCGAGATAGCATTTAAGTCTTGGGAGGCGCTACCAAATTTAGCATTATTAGCGATTAAGCATCACGTAGATGATGGTGTTAGCTTTTGGCATTGGGTCGTTTTTAAGCGTATCGATGGTCAGTCTTTTGTTTTAGATTCTGCCAGTTATTTGCCATTGAACGAGCGCCAAGATTTTGAAGCCATGCAGCCGAAGTGGTATATCAAGGTCAATAAAGCTTAATATATAAAATCTAAGCACAAAAAAACCTCAAGCAAATCATTACTTGAGGTTGAAACTTTTGCACTTAAATTAAAAGCTAACTAAGTTTTAAATATGGCGCAGCGGACGGGACTCGAACCCGCGACCCCCGGCGTGACAGGCTAGACCCGCAAGATTTCATTAATATATCTTAAGCTACTTTAACCTACAAAGCTTTACGTGTAAAGGTGTACGGGATAAAATATTAAATGACATTTAGCACAATTTAAAGTTATTTTCCAAGCTAAATACCCTAATTTTGGTCACTAATGTAGTATAAAAATTATGCATTTATTAGTATATATTTTATACGATTTATTCTAAATAGAGGTATTTAGAAGAGCTTTAATATACTTTCTAACTCTCCAAAAATTGTACCGCATCGCCAAAAGTAGTTGCCTAGAAGATGATGAACGTTTCTTCTCCCCCCCCCCTAAGCAAACTTCACTAATTTAATTTATCAATCCGCGCCAAACCACTCAAAACCGCAAGGATAGCTGCCGTGGTACTGTTGGTATGAATACCTACACCAAAATAGGTGCCTGGTAGATCAGCGACCGACAACTCAATCATAGCAATAGCTTCGGCATCATTGCCTTTACCTAAATTGCGTTCTTCATACGACATCACAGATGCTTTCATAGATAGAGCATTCAAAGTTGCGGCAATAGGACCATTTCCGTGACCCTTCACCTGCCGATACTTACCTTGCGCAGACTTTAAGTTGAGTACAATTTCTTGAGATGATGAGGTTTCAAACAATGAATGTCGCTGATAACCATAGATGCCTGAAGACAATTCAGGGTGTAGATATGTTTGAGTAAACAACTCCCAAAGCTGCTGACCTGTCAGCTCAGCTTCAGCACTGTCGGCTTGTTTTTGTACGATTGAGCTAAATTCAACTTGCATCCGGCGCGGCATTTGAATGTCATAGTCTTGCTCCAATAAATAGGCAATACCTCCTTTACCTGACTGGCTATTCACGCGAACAATACCATCATACGTACGCCCTATATCTTTAGGATCAATAGGTAGGTACGGCACGCGCCATGGCGCATCGTCTTTTTGTTGTTTAAAACCTTTAGCTATCGCATCTTGATGAGATCCTGAAAATGCGGTAAATACTAAATCCCCAGCATAAGGATGACGGGGGTGTAGCGCAATTGCCGTACATTCCTCAACTGCTAATGCTAAGCCTGAAATGTCAGAAAAATCTAAATTTGGATGAACACCTTGGGAATACATATTTAATGCAATCGTCACCAAATCTAAATTACCACTACGTTCACCATTACCAAACAAACAACCTTCCACACGATCTGCACCTGCAAGTAAAGCTTGCTCAGCACAAGCCACTCCAGTGCCGCGATCGTTGTGAGGATGAACGGATAAAATAACTTGCTGGCGTCGCTTTAGATGTCTATGCATCCACTCAATTTGATCTGCAAATACATTTGCTGTGCTGACCTCAACGGTAGTGGGCAAATTTATAATCATGGTTTGAGTATCATTTTCGAGCCACTCATCCATTGCGGCATGACACATTTGCAAAGACACCTCTAATTCTGCCATGCAAAACGTCTCGGGTGAATACTGCAATACCCATTCTGTTTCTGGAAAATCAGTGACGCGCTTTTTTAAATAGCTGACATGATCGCGCACTAACTGCTCAATTTGATCGACAGATAAGTTAAAAACTATCTCACGCCAAGCTGGCGCAATGGCATTATATAAATGAACAATCACCCGCCGAGCGCCGCGCATACTCTCAACCGTGCGATCGATTAAATCATGACGTAATTGCGTCATCACCATAGGGGTCACATCACTAGGGATTAGATCTTGCTCAATCAACTGACGGCAAAGATCAAAATCAATTTGTGAGGCGGCAGGAAAGCCTATCTCTATTTCTTTAAAGCCCACTTGCACCAGTTTTTGGAACAACCGGTGCTTTTTAGCAAGGTTCATCGGTTCAAATAACGCCTGATTGCCATCTCTTAAGTCAGTAGATAACCAGATTGGCGCCTTTTTAATCGTCTGATCCGGCCAGTGGCGATCTGTAAGTTGGACACGTAGATAGGCAATATATTTGTGGCTTGGGTCAATTAACATAACAAACGCTCTAATAATCAAGAATAGATTGATATAGTAGACGCTTATATAATTGACTTACTATCTATAATAGAGCTAAATATGTAGAGAAAAAGACAATCATGAGCAAAACAATAGAACAATCAGAAAAGTTAAGCCAATTTGAATTCTCGCAACTGCCAGTGCATGGAATAGCTGTAGATTACTCTAAAGGGTACGTTATTGCGCCCCATACTCATAATAATAGCGCCCAACTTTTATATGCTATCTCTGGCACTTTGTTGGTTGAAACCGCTGCTGGAAGGTGGCTGATCCCACCAAATCGTGCAGTTTGGCTCGCGGCTCAAGAAGAGCATACTGTGGTGATGCGAAGTCATACTAAAGTACGTAGTTTATTCATTAAAACGGACGCTATCTGTACAGAGATGCCTAATACGAGCTACGTTATTAATGTTTCACCTCTTCTTAAAGAGCTGATATTAGAAACAACGTTACTTCCCGTTGATTATCAAAATGATAATTATGCCACTTTGTTAGTAAATTTACTGTTAGAAGCGCTAAAACGGCAAACGTCTTTGAACTTACTTCTTCCTTGGCCTAAGGACGCTCGTTATCATAATATTTGTGAGTATTTGATTCATCACCCTACCGATTCACGGTCTATCCCTAAATGGGCAAACGAGCTTCATATCTCAGCAAAAACTTTTGAACGTCAATTTGTAAAATTAACAGGTATTTCTTTTGGGAAATGGCGACAACAAGCGCGATTGCTTTATTCGTTAGAGGCGCTTAGTGAAGGGCTGCCTATCACTCATATTGCCTTTCAGTTCGGCTATAGCAGTCACAGTGCTTATATAGCCAAATCACCCTAAAAATGTTATAAAATAAAACATCTTAACTAACACCTCAATGAATCATGACCTATTCCTTAGACTTTCGCAAACAAGTGCTTAAAAGCTTAGATAAAGGCATGACCTTTGCTGAAGCTGCCGTATTTTATGACATCAGCCCGACCACCATTCAAAAGTGGAAGAAGCGGCTTCACAGTAAAACCACTCGCAATGTCACCGCGCGAAAGATACCCGATGATGCGTTGCGTAAAGACGTTGAAGACTATCCCGACAGCTATCATTACGAACGTGCTGCCCGCTTGAACTGCAGTGCCTCAGGGATTTGTGAGGCATTAAAGCGCTTGGGAATCAGCAAAAAAAAAGACCTTAGAACACCCAAACGCTTGCCCGATGAAAAGAGCTGAGTTTGAAGCCAAGCTTCAGTGCTTCAAACAGCAAGGCTTTCCCATCGTTTATATGGACGAAAGTGGCTTTGAGCATGAAACGATAAGACCATATGGTTATGCACCGATAGGTAAGCCCTGTATCGACAGCGACAATTGGCAAGGCAAAAAACGTACCAACGTCATCGGAGCTTTATATCAAAAGGCCTTGTTTGCGCTAGAATTCATTGAAAAGAACGTCAATTGGCGGGTGATTTATGACTGGTGCAAGTACAAACTGATTCCAAGCCTTAAAACCAAATGTGTGATTGTTATGGATAACGCCTCCTTTCACAAAAACCGTCGCATTGCCAAACTGCTCAACCGTCATGGTCATCGTATCCTTTGGCTGCCGCCTTACAGTCCTGACTTAAATCTTATCGAAAACAAGTGGGCTCAAGTAAAATTCTTAAGACAAGGTTGGATAGAAAATGACTTATCAAAGCTGTTTTATGACATTCATCCAAACCATAACTCTTTTAAAGTGAACTGACTATACTGCCGCGTTTAAAGATTTTTTTGGTCAATGTCCTTCTGATTTTATACAGAAGACAAGATAATTTTTATGCTTAAACTCATTTATCTTATGGCTATCATAACGTCTGTTATAGGAGTATCTTCTGCTTATTAGCACCGAATAATATGTCTTAAAAATATTGATAGAATGGATAATTAGCAAGTTTAAGCAATTCTTTATCTTCGGAAGTATCACCATATGCATAGATATTTGTGAAATCAGACAAATTATAGGCATTTTCAACTCTTCTTCTTTTTTCGTACGAACTACAATCGTGACCTATAAAATTACCTGTGATAGTGCCTCCAATTGCTTCAACTTCGTTACAAGATAACGCTATATTATGTTGCTTACACCAAGGCACTAAATACAAATCTAATGATGCAGACACGACTCTAATCTCATCGCCTCTATCTTTATGCCAGTTGATTCTATCCATAGCTTGCGGTCTGATTAAACTTGGGATGATATTTTCAGAAAATTCTAAAGCTTTTATTTTTATTTCATTTTCAATCGTGTTTTTAAAAGCGAAATTAAATATTTTATGTCGGATACGTTTGCCACCTATTACGCGAGTTTTATAGGCAATGACTTCTGGAAGTAGTAATAATTTACCTCTTTTTATGCGTTGCTTGTCAGCAGCAAAAAATATAAATTTTGTGAAAGCATCTGTATGCGTGATAGTGCCATCAAAATCAAATAAAGCTAAATTCATTGAAGCTTATTCCTATCATTAGTTTGGTTGATTTAGTCTATAACCTAATAATGGTAATCAAAAAGGCTCTAATAAGTAATATATTAATTGATAATTGTATAGTTAAATATAAAGTAAGATAGCTATGTGCTAACGATTATCTACCAGTTGTTGCACTGCATCAATTACTTCATCGCGTAGTGACCATGGACAGCCCCAGTAGTCAAAAATACCACCGTCGGCACTGTTTTGACTACAGACTACAAAAACACCATTCCCAAACTGGGTTTTGAGATACATAGCAAGCCAACCGACAAAGCCAGAATTATCTGCACCCTCTGGAAAATGAAAACGCCAAATAGCAAAGCGTTCTTTTTTCATGAACAAACTAAGTTTATTTTGCATCTTCAATCAATCTTGCCATCTCATCTGCTTTAGCAGTTTTAAGCTGTTTAAGACCTGCGATAGCACCTAATCTATTATCATCTGTTTTATTTTGGCTCAGCTTAAACTGGGCTTGGACGTCCGTAATATTAATGCGGATTCCGACTATAGCTCCGCACATCGCTTGAATATAAGACTCCGGCGCGTCTTCAAGTGACCAAGGATTTTCTTGACGGGCTTCAAACTCAAAAGTCTGCTTTGATAAGATATCAATGAGCTCATGATGCGCTGTCAGTAAGCTGACGTCACCGCGGATATGCACACTGCGGTAATTCCAAGTGGGGACTTCTTTATGAGTCACCGCCTTACTAGGATACCAATTAGGACTGATATAATGTCCCGAATCTTGAAATATAACCAACCATGGCGTCGTGGTATTATCGTTGTTATTAAGCGGATTGATTTTAGCCATATGACCATACAAGCTGCCAAATTTACTGCCATCATCTTGCCAATACATTGGGATATGGCAAGCTTCTAGCCCGCAAGACGTCTGAGCAATAAGTGTCGCTTGCGGATGCTCTTTAATAAACAACTTAATCTTAGCAAAGTCGTTTTCTTTAAAAGATTGAGGAATAAACATGATTGCTCCAAATGGCTTTGTTACGTACAGAATCGGTCAGGTTCGTGAATAAACAGCGCCTAGTCATTTTGGAGGACTATTAAAAATGTGATCATAAAATCAAATATTCATAAGTAAAAAATCGACCGCGGCGGCTGCATGGATGGCTGTAGTATCAAATATTGGAATAAGACTATCTTCTTGACTAATAAGTAGACCAATCTCAGTGCAGCCTAATATCACACCCTCTGCTCCTTGCATTTCTAAGTCTTTAATGACTTCACTATAGTACTGACGTGAACTGTCAAGCAATTGTCCTTGGCATAGTTCATCATAGATAATACGATGTATCTCTGTTCGTTCTACCTCATTAGGTATCATTACTGTCAAACCTGCATTAATCAAACGTTGCTTATAAAAATCTTGGGTCATCGTAAAATTAGTGCCCAATAACGCAATGTTGTTTAAGCCTTTTTGAGTGATAGCTTGTGCTGTAGCATCAGCAATATGAATTAATGGCAAACCTGTAGCAATTCTCACATTCTCTGCAACTTTATGCATGGTATTGGTGGCTATCATCAACCCTTTTGCACCAGCGGCTTTCAAATCTTTACCGCTATTAGCCAATATATTGCCCATTTCTTCCCACCCATCTTTTGCTTGCAGCTCACTAATTGGTGCGAAATCTAGATTACGAATTATCAAATCTGCTGAATGTAATCCACCAAGTCTAGCCTTTACCCCTTCATTGATTAGACGATAGTAGCTTTCGGTACTTTCCCAACTCATGCCACCGATAATTCCTAAAGTATTTTGTTTTAAGATAAGGTTCTGATTCCCATTAATCATAATATATTTCTACTCATATTAATTTTTAGGTACTATAACGATGGTCATGATAAATAAAAAACATGCTACTTTAATTCATCGAGCTATATTTTAACGTTTAACATATGATGACCTTTATTTAACCTATAAAAAATTAGACATTGATAAACCCTGTTAAATACTGTACAGCGTTACCGGATATAAGAACTCTATCGTCTTTCACGATACATTTAAGTACTCCGCCACGGCTCGACGCCTGATAAGCTATCAGATCATTCTTATTTAAACGCTCTGCCCAAAATGGTGCAAGCCCTGTATGGACTGATCCGGTTACTGGGTCTTCAACTCCACCGTCTGCTGGAACAAAGTATCTAGAAATAAAGTCATAATCTTCATTTTCACAAAGGGATGTTACAACTAGCTTTAAAGGGGCTAGTTGTTTAAGCAACTCATTGTTTCTTTTAACAGTGAGAACATCATTTTCAGAATGATAGATCACAAAGTAGGCTTGATCATTTCGGTAAACTTCTATAGGAGCTATAGACAATCCTTCAAGTAATACACTAGGCACATATTCAACCTTTTTCGGCTTAGTGTTGGGAAAGTCCATTTGAATTTCGCCAGACTCTGTATGGACAACGGTTAACTCCCCAACAGTTTTAGTGAGTAGCCTTATACTTTTTAAATTTGGATTTTTCTTAAATAAAATAAAAGCTGATGCTAAAGTAGCATGACCACAAAAAGCAATTTCAGTCGTCGGAGAGAACCAGCGAATGTGGTAAACCCCTTGTTCATCTGACTCATCGGGAACTAAAAAAGCGGTTTCGGGTAAATTGTTCTCCATTGCAATGGATTGCATTAAGTCTTCGCATAACCAATTGTCAGTGATAATGACGGCGGCTGGATTTCCTTTAAATACGGTATCAGTGAAAGCGTCGACCACATTAATCTCGAGTTGCATTTTATATCCTCAATTATAGGGTACGTAAATCTCATTAATCACAGTTCAAAATTTTTTCAACCAATGCCCACGACTCTACAATCGCCGCATTGTCTCCATATACATTTTCATTCACAGTAGCACCATCTAGAATGATTCTAATTTGCGAAGCTGATAACTCAGTTTTTATATCTTTTAATAAAATAGCGATAGTATTTGTCAACCAAGTTTTATGATCAATAATGATAGTGACTAAAAGCGCATCTTGAGCTAGCTCATCATGAGCTTTGACAAACATACAGCCAAAAAAGTCTTTTTGTTTAAACCAGTTTTCATACCAATCAAATAAACCTTTTAGCTTAGCTATGCCGTTGTCACAGGAATCTAATGACTGCATGATACTGGCTCTAATTAGCTTATCTCGTTCTAACAAGCAGGCTTTAATCAAATCATCCTTAGATGGAAAGTATTTATAAAAGGTCATTTTAGCCACGTTAGAATCATTAATAATCTTGTCTATCCCTACATTAACGAAGCCATATTCGTTGAACAGCTTTATGGCAGTATTCAAGATATCTTCTTTTTTCTTTGACATACGCTTATAACGCCTATTTTACGAATGATTTATAACTCATTATAGACCATTTAATAATAGATGTATACAGACCTGTATGTATAAATCAGCTATAAAATTTTTAGAAGATAAACCCGAATGAACACTATCGCTAGCATCAGCAATCAAAATCGAAGATATCCGGATGATTGTATTCATCCTTAGCTTATTAGATTAGTGATTATGACACCAGTTCTCTTGATTAATGAAATACTCCAATTCCTTGTAGTCTTTGCAGGCGGGAATATCGGGTCGCAACGCTGAAATGTGTTTTGGCGCATGAATAAAAGCACTGCGATTTGCAACGTCTAGCATACCAATATCATTGAAACTATCACCTGCTGCAAAAATCTCAAAACCAAGTTTTTGAAAGGCTTGTACACATTTCGGTTTTTGGTCAATGAGTCTGGGTTGCCAACCTTGTACTGTTCCATCTTCTGCACGAATTAAATTATGGCAATATATTGCAGGCATACTTAGTTTCACGCTAAGTGGTTGCAGAAATTCATAATAAGAATCAGAGACTAGCGAGACTTGATAGCGTTGTCGTAACCGTAACAAGAACTCTGCTGCACCAGGTAGAGGATCAATACGAGTGGCACAAGCAATCAGATCGTCAAATCTTATGCCTTCAGCATTTAAAGCAGTAATTCGGTCAGCCATAAGTTTGTTATAATCTGGCTCATCGCGAGTAGTAAGTTTAAGAGAAGCAATTCCAGTTTCTGCTGCAATCGCTTGCCAAACTTCGGGAAACAAAACACCTTCGACGTCAAGACATATCATTTTCATATAAGTTTCCTTATTTAATAAACTGAATAAATAGATTTTATTTGAGCTCATCATAAAATTATCTAGATGATCTTATGGGTGAGCCAGTTTTTTAGCGCGGCTGATTTTCACATTTGCCAGTACCAAACCTGATAAAATGAACACCATTGCCAGCATCTTCCACCACGTTACGCTCTCCCCAAGTAGCAGCACCGAGGTGATCATTCCAAATATCGGCACAAGTAAAGCAAATGGCACAACCTTGGACGCTGTATTTTGAGCCAATAAATGCGCCCAAAGTCCAAATCCTATTAAGGTTGAGATATAAACAATAAAGCCAAGCGACAACCAAGACTTAAGCGAAGCTTGCGTAAACGTTGCCAATTGCCAAGCCTCAGTTTCAAAGATAAAAGAAGATAGCATTAAAATTACGCAGGCAATCAGTCCGCCCCAAACCACCAGTGATAGAGCAGATAATGCCGATGCTTTAGTTTTATTATCAGTAGTTGAAACCGTCGATACATTAGGATTTTGCAGCGATGCTTGTTTGGTAGGTTGCTTTGATATTTGCTTTGAGGCAATGTTGCCAAAGCTCCAACCAATAGCCGCAATCAAAATACAAATAAAGCCCGTCAGCGGCATGTCGCCACCAAGATTAAGCGTAATGGTCGTCAATCCTAAAATGCCAAATACCATTCCGGCAATCTGCAAACGGCTTACGGTCTCGCCCAGCATGAAATAGGCCAAAAGTACCGTGATAAAAATCTGAATCTGCAATAGCAGTGCGGTAAGCCCAGCCGACGCGCCTAGATGCATCGCTGTGAAAACAAAAGCGTACTGCATGACAAAGGTGCCAATGGCATAGATGAATAGCGTCCGATTAAACTTAGGCGGCTTTAAGAAAAAAACCAATGGCACAGCCGTAAAGAAAAATCGCATTGCTGTCAGCATCAGTGGCGGAAAGCTTTCAAGTCCCCAAGCGATAAATGAAAAGTTTACACCCCAAATAAAGGTCACTAAGATAGCTAATGCCGTTTGTAAAGGCGTCATATGGTTATCCTGATTTCTTATGATTGATGAACGCGTTAAGCGTGTTGTTTTTTAGCTCACTTAAACGCTTTAGCATTAAAATTGGCATGGTAGGTAGAATTAGTGCTGACGGTGTATTGCTTTTAAACCCCATTATTTTTCACCTTGATCGTTTTGACAGTTATAAACAATTCAAACTATAATTTAATTGACCATGACAGTACCTATACATTTTTGCTTCTAGCAAACAATCTGTATCGTTGCTTTTACCATGACGGTTCAACCAATCATTAATTTTAATAAAAAACAGGTTTTTTATGGACAGCAGCTATCGCTTGAATCCTAATCTAACGAAAACCGCCGCCGTCGCTGAATGGCTTCAGCAGCGCATCGATTGGCAAATTTATTTGCCTAATCAGCGCGTGCCATCGGTCAGAAAATTGGCAAAATTATTAAATATTTCAAGCTTTACAGTCGCTCAGGCCTATGAGCAATTGGTCGCAACCAATATCTTGATTGCCAAACCCAGCTCAGGCTACTATGTCAATGCGGCTTTAAGATCGAGCCACCAATACGCTAAAAATGAGCGCATAAATAAGTATCCAGTCATAGATACACGTTGGCTATTACAAGTCCTTAACAACACTCCGCATCACCTTTCACCAGGCTCAGGAACGCTACCAAACGATTGGGTGCGCAATGACAAAATGGAATGGGCAATCCGGCAGGTTACCCAGCAAGCTGACGACTTTATTTATAACTACGGAAATATCCAAGGTTATTTGCCGCTGCGTCAGCAGTTTGCACAGCATTTAAATACACTAGGGCTGCAAACCTGTGCTGACAACATTGTGACCACCGCCGGCGTCTCGCAATCGGTGACGATGGTCAGTCAGCTGCTTACCCAAGCTGGTGACACGGTGTTGGTAGACAGCCCAGGTTGGTATTGGTTATCCAGCTCCCTGCAGCAGCAAGGCTTAAATGTCATCGCGGTTGATCGCGATCATCAAGGCCCTGATATTGAGCAGTTGCAAAAGATGTTTGCAGCGTATAGACCAAAATTGTATTTAACCAATAGTGTCCTTCATAACCCAACGTCTTATCATTTGCATCCTGCCCGAGCGCATCAAGTGCTTAATTTGATTCATAAATATGACGCTTACATTTTTGAAGATGATTTATATGCCTCGCTGGTGCCAAACGGTCAAGCGCTACGATATGCCAGTCTTGATCAGTTCGAGCGGGTGTTTTATGCCACAGGATTTTCAAAACTGATGGCATCAGGTTGGCGTGTAGGAATGCTCGTTTGCCCTGAAAAATTTATTGATGATGTCATACGCATTAAAATATTAAGTAATTCAAATACGCCAGAACTTGGTGAGCGGGTCGTCCATCGTCTATGGACTCATGGCGAGTATCGACGTCAGATTAAAAAAGTTCAGCAAAACTTATATTTAGCGCATCAAAGACTACGTGAAGCACTACCTAAAATTGGTCTTGAATATCCGGAGCATACGCAGTCAGGGATATTTATTTGGGTGGACACCAAGCAAGATACGGGACAATTAGCATTAGACGCTTATAATGAGGGTTGGCTTGTCGCTCCAGGGCATTTATTTAACCCAGAGGCAAAACCTTCGACCTATCTACGATTGAATGTGTCAACGACAAGCGATGAGTTTTTGGTTTGGCTGGGAGATTATTTAAAGAGTAAGGCGTAAGCTGGGCTGTGTTGTAAATAAAGGATTGGCAATAATAAACGAACGACTTATTCCATATAGCTCAGTTATTTTGCAAAATTACATTAATTCTTATTAAAAATATATGACAAATGAATAAAAAGATGCGACTGTTTTTTAGATCAGTTAAAGAAATTTTTTCTGCTTGCCCTAACTACAATATCGCCATGGCGCTATGTTTATTTGTGGTTGGGATCATGCCAGCGTTAAATGTTTTTGCGACTGGTCAGCTGGTTTCACTTTTTGAAAACGATGATACGAAAAATTCTATCATTTTTGTTATCGCAATTTGGGGCATAAGTTTGTTGTTGCCTACGCTGCTTAATCCTTTTATCAGCTATCTACAATCGCATATCAATCAGCTGGTCACCAATAAAATAATCACGCAATTGATGAAAAAAAATGCCTCTTTTCATGGCTTGCAAGCTTATGAAGATGTAGACATTCAAGATGCGGTCGCCGTTTTAAAAAACCAATCTAAATTTAGACCTACCAATTTCTCAGTGAATTTAGTCACCATCGCCAGAGAGCTGATTACGGTAACCGCGTTATCCTTCATGCTATTTGCAATTAAATGGTGGATTCCTTTCGTTATTTTGCTCGCGGCGATACCATTGTCCTATATCAATTTTAAAGTGGCATCCTTTAGCTGGCAAGCATTGATGACAACCGGAAAGCAAAGCCGACTGATGGACTATTTTTCTTCAATTACTTTTTCAAAAGAGGCTCAAAAAGATATTCATTTGTTTAGGGCATATCCATTACTCATAGATAAATATAGTGAGGCATTTCAAAGCGTTTATAGTGAGCTTAAAAAAGCGCAATTTAATATCTTTATCAAGCCAATACCGTTTCAGCTGATTTCCATTTTTGTGATCGGTTTGGTGTTATTTTCGCTTTATGAGCAAAACAAAGCAGCGACCATTATCGCGTCATCAATCGTTGTGCTGTTACAGTCCATAGTAATCTTAAATAATCGATTGGATGGCTTGATACAGCACAGCGCTTTGCTTTATGAAATACTAGACTATTTTAAAAAGTACTTTTCATTTTTAGACTATTCAGAGGATATTAAAAATGGCGAATTGACAATTGATAAAATACAAACTATTGAGTTTATGAATGTAAGTTTTAAATACCCAAAATCTGAAAACTATATTCTTTATAACCTTAGTTTTTCAGCAAGTCTTGGCGAGTCTATTGCCATTGTTGGTCATAATGGCGCGGGAAAATCAACGCTGGTACATTTAACTTGCAGGTTTTGGGACGTATCAAAAGGTCAAATCTTAATTAACGGTCAGGATATACGCTCATATGATGTTTTGGAGTTGCGAAAATGCATTGGCGCGGTGTTCCAAGATTTTTTTAGATTTAAGTTAACGATTAAAGAAAATATTAGCTTGAGCAAAACAACCTCTTTTAATGATAATAAAATCCAATCTGAGCTTGGATTACCTGCTGATGTTTCGTTAGATACTTTGGTCGGCAAATCATTTGGCGGTATTGAATTTTCAGGAGGTCAGTGGCAAAGATTAGCCATCTTGCGCGGATTGAATGCCAAAACCTCTATGATCCTTTTGGATGAGCCAACCTCAGCCATCGATCCAAAGTCTGAAGCGAAGCTTTATGAGGATTTTAAACTGCTGTCTAAAGGAAAGCTGAGCTTTATGATTACCCACCGATTGGGATCTATCAATGGCGTAGATCGGGTCTTAGTGATTGATAAGGGCGTTTTGGTTCAAGATGGAACTCCTGAAGAATTAAAACGCGTTGATGGGGTTTTTAAAGAATTGTGGGAGTTGCAATCGAGCTTGTATACCACTGACAAGGCTGTTTTTTAAGTTTTATGGCTAATTTGCTAAATGTATAAAAAAGTGCTCGTATTTAACAATTTTGGTCACCAAATGGTCACCGATTTTAAAGAAGCAAACTCCCTGCAATCAAAGTTAGTGTTGACATTGAAAGAAAACTTCAGTGATTCAAACTGACTACCCGAACAAAGAAAATAAAGGTATATAAATCAGGGGTTTACTTAAATTAAAAGCACAAAAAAACCTCAAGCAAATCATTACTTGAGGTCGAAACTTTTGCACTTAATTAAAAGCTAACTAAGTTTTAAATATGGCGCAGCGGACGGGACTCGAACCCGCGACCCCCGGCGTGACAGGCCGGTATTCTAACCAACTGAACTACCGCTGCTTAGGTCGCTTAGCATTTTGTTCTAAAAGAACCCACTTGCTAATAAGTGGTGGGTGATGACGGGCTCGAACCGCCGACATTCTGCGTGTAAGGCAGACGCTCTACCAACTGAGCTAATCACCCGCTCTGTGGGTGTGTATTATATACATTTGCTAAGGCGTGTCAAATATTATTTTAAATTTTTTTGCATAAAAATGAGATAGCTTTGAT
Source organism: Psychrobacter sp. GTC18467 (assembly GCF_055397455.1). Lineage (NCBI taxonomy): Bacteria > Pseudomonadati > Pseudomonadota > Gammaproteobacteria > Moraxellales > Moraxellaceae > Psychrobacter > Psychrobacter sp. GTC18467. The sequence goes on along the minus strand of NZ_AP038920.1, from coordinate 551,538 downwards.
TTTAATCATGTTTTTCAGGTAATTTTTTCAAGGTTGACGTTACAGTAAGCTACGCTATGGTGTTTTAAAGTCTTTATACTATAAGCGTTTGCGGAGTTCAGCGAAATTTTTGTAGGGTTTGCCGTTTTTTTTAATTTATTGTTTGATGGATAACCATAAAAAGTAATCTTGGAGATGAGGTTGGAATTTTGGTCGATAACTGAGCCATTAACATCATGGTCGTGGAGCGATGTTGCCGGTTATGGCTGGCTGCTGCACATGTCAATGATGATTTTAATGACACTGCGAATTGTGTCGGTTCAGCGTAATACAGGGGTAGCGATTGCTTGGGTGGCGATTTTATATGTGTTGCCACTGGTTGGGCTGCTTGCTTACATTTTGGTGGGTGAGCCGATGATTGGTAGTCGCTATCGTAAGCGCATGGAGGAGGCGCAGCTGTTAATCGATGATATGGCAAAGCGTGAGCAATTGGTGTTTGACCAAGGTCAAAATCTGGTGGCGGCAAATTATCAAGGGGTGAGCCATATTGGGATTTGTGGGACGGGGTTTGGGGTTTTTTCAGGGCATCAGATGCAGCTGTTGACCTCGCCTGAGGTGATTTTTAGTCAGTTGGTTGATGATGTTAATGGTGCTGAGCGCACGATTTTGATGGAGTTTTATATCGTTTATCCCAAAGGTCGCGTGCTTGATGTTCTTGAGGCGTTGATGGAGGCATCAAAGCGCGGCGTTGAATGCCATTTGCTTGTCGATAGTGTGGGCAGTTTTAACTTTTTTAACAGCGCTTGCCATCGGCAGTTGACTGAAGCGGGCGTGGTGGTTCATCAATCGTTGCCGGTTGGGCTTTTTAAGACGCTGTTTAAGCGAACCGATTTGCGAAATCACCGTAAAATTGTGGTGATTGATGAGTTTATCGGTTATACCGGCAGTTTTAACTTGGTTGACCCTGAGTTTTTTAAACAAGATAAAGCCGTGGGGCAGTGGATTGATGTCATGATTCGCAGCGTTAGCCATGAGTCCATCAGCATTGCTACGGCGATGGCGAAGGTGGTGGTGACCGATATTAGTGCGGAGAGTAATGACAATCTCAACGCGCTGCAAAAACGGGTCAGCAGCTATACGCGAAAGCTTTATGTCATGCAGCCGACCATTAATGACATTAACCGCCGCGTTCGGGTGCTAAGCGATGCTAAAATGATGCAAATTGCCCCCGCGCCGACCGGTGCCGTTTTGGTGCCGCCGATGCCGGTGGTTGATAATGTCACAGCGCAGCTGATTCCCTCCGCGCCGCATCTGACTTCGCACGTGATTTATAACACTCTGGTGACTATCATTCATCGCGCGAACAAGCGAATTCAAATCACCACGCCGTATTTTGTTCCCGATGAGGCGCTTTGCGGCGCACTTGTCACCGCCGCCAAACGCGGTCTTGAGGTGACCTTAATTATCCCTGAAAAGGTCGATTCGTTTTTAGTTCAGCATGCCTCGCAAGCGTATTATCAAGAGCTGCTTGAAGCAGGCGTGACCATTGCGCTATTTAAAGCAGGGCTTTTGCATACCAAAACGGTGGTGATTGATGAGGATTATTGCTTATTTGGTACGGTCAACATCGACATGCGCAGTTTTTATTTAAATATGGAAGTCAGCCTTGCCATTTATAGCAAACCAATGGTCAAGCAAATTGCTGATTGCCAAGAGATTTATTTGCAAAATTGTCGATTCTTAGGGCTTGAGGAATGGCGGCAACGCAGCGCGGCAAAAGATTTGTTTGACAATGTCATTCGGTTAATGAGTCCGCTGCTTTAACAATGCCAAAACCACCAAGACTACCCAAACAAAACCCTAAAAATTGGGCAAGCGCTTGCTTTTTTAGGGTAAAAAATGCGATAAAGGCTATCAAATTTGGCGAAAAATGGCATAGTGGTTCAGCGTTTTAAGGATTTGATAGCGATATGCAAACACCGGCGGCACAAAAAACGACTTTGGATTACGTGGCGGAAGGCTATTGGCAGGATTTTTTGGCAAAGCGTCCGATTGCAGGGGGCATGGCTTATGAGCTTGAAGTTCGCTACTGCCGCCTTGATGAAACGCTTGACAGCTTGCAGCGTGTGGATACGCTCTTAAGTAAAATCCGCCGCGATATGATCCAAAACCACCGCTTAGAAGCTTTCATTCTCGCCGATGATACATATCGGCAGTTATTGCTGTTTTTGGCGTTTTATTCCGGTCGCGTGCTGCAAGCCCAAAGTGGGCTGGTTGGGCATTGGTTCAGTCCGTTTGACCTAAAAAGCCGCAAGGCGAATCTTGTCTTAAACCATGATGACTTTTATCAGCAAATGGCGTTTGGAATTAATGGCGCCTTATTTTTTGCCCTTGAGCCGATAGGATTGCGGTTGTTTGGCAGTATTGACCGACCTTTTCAAGCGGTGCAAACTCAGCCGATTGCCAGCGGTCTTTATCAAGGTGTGTTAAACGTTCTCAATCAGCTTGGCCATCAGCCTTTATCTGCGGATTTAGTTTTAGCAAAAAAAGAAAACTTGTTAAAAAACGATTTTGAAAAAAACAATAATACGCGGTTGAGTGAAAACTTAATCCAATCTCAGCAGGCGTTTGGTAATAATTCTACGATAAATAACTCTGCGATAAATAATTCACCTCCTGACAATCTTGCAGCAACTCAACTTATTAAAACTAACGCGGAAGCTGAATTTAATCAGAATCTGCCAAAATCTGTGCCGATTGCGGAAAGTATTTCCCAAAAACCGCCGTTAAATATCGACCAAAGCGCCGAGCAATCGCCGCCAAATCAAATTCCTATCAGCAAGCCCACAACGCCAAAACCTGTTAAAGTTGTCGCCCCAACCCCCGAAGTTTTTGTGCAGTTGATGAGCGATATGGATAACATTGAGGTGGCGCAAAGCGGCGGCGTGAGCGACTATCAACAAGCGCGCAAAATCCTTGACCAGTTTGAGCGCCACATTGCCAAGCAAAAAAAGCCACGCGGTGAGGTGACGTTCTCTGAGGCAAATTTAAGCGCACGAAACAAAGCCTTAGCGCTGCTTGAGCAATCGGCAACAGACGGCAACACCGCAGCGATGCTGTATCTTGCCATGTATGAGCTGCTTGGCGAGGGATTAATTAAAGACAGCGAGGCGCGAGTAGAGAGCGCTTTAGAAATCATAAAAAAAGCCGCTGCAACGGACAGCTGCGCTCAGCGTTTGCTCAGCAAATTGTATTATCAAGGGTTATTTGTGCCGCAAGATTTGGCGGTAGGTAAATTTTGGCTTGAAAAAGCGGCAGAAAATGGTCACCCTGACGCGCTTGCCGTTCAGTCGCAGTGGCAGCAAGCTGAGCTTTTACTGACCTCGCAAAAGCAGGAACAAACAAGCATCAAGCGTTATCAAGTTTTCATTGCGGGGCTTGTGGTGGCAGCGATTTTGCTAGTGATTTTTGTATAATATTTTAATTAGGATTAAATAAATTGTCATATGACTTCAAATGTTAAGCCAAAGCCTTCTACGAGCAAGAAAGCAGCCACGAAAATAACCCCAATTCAGCGACCGCCTTGGTATTATCAAGCGGCAATCGGGGTGTTAAAGCCACTGTATCGCTTACAAGTTTGGCAGCGCTCACATCAAAATGCCAATTACCGCTCGGAAGTTGCCGCGCGATTTGGTCATCATTATCCCCGAGCGCCGAACGCAGGCGCAAAAGGCGTCATTTGGTGTCACGCCGTATCGCTTGGTGAAACCAACACCGTCGCGCCACTGCTTGACGCGCTCATGGCGGCAGGCTACCAGATTTGGCTGACCAACACCACGCAAACGGGATTTGCGCGCGGGGCAAGCCGATTTGCCAAAGCAATTGACAGCGGAAAGCTAAGCCATAGCTTTGTTCCGGTCGATAGCCCAAAGGTGATTGAGAGGTTTTTGGCGCACGTTCAGCCCATTGCCGCGCTGTTTGTAGAAACGGAGCTTTGGGCAAATATTTTGGCAGTTTTAGCCAAGCGACAAATCCCAAGCATTTTGGTCAATGGTCGACTGTCAGCATCATCATTTACGCGCTATCAAAAAATTGCAGCGGTCAGTCAAAGCATGATGGACAATTTAACCTTGATTATCGCGCAAGATGCCGCGTCCGCCGAGCGCTTTTGTAAGCTTGGCGCAGAAAGTCAAAAAGTCGTTACCGCAGGCTCGCTTAAATGGGTGATGCCGCAAGCAAATACGAACCAAAATACCGTTCAATTTCCAATATTGCCAACAAAGTGCCCGATTTGGGTGGCTGCAAGCACGCATGACGGCGAGGAGCAAATCGCGCTTAACTTTCAACGTGAGCTTTTAAATTTGGGAATGGATGCGTTGCTCATTCTTGTGCCCCGTCATCCTGAACGCTTTGATGAGGTGGCAAAAATGATTGAAAGTAATGGCTTTACGATAGCGCGGCGCAGTCAAAATGAAGCGGTGGATGCAAAAACGCAAGTTTATCTTGCCGATTCGATGGGCGAGCTGATGCATTGGTATCAAAGCGCTGATGTGGCGCTCGTTGGTGGTTCGCTGGTTGATGTTGGCGGTCACAATCCGGTGGAGCCGGCAAGCGTTGCCACGCCGATTTTAATGGGAAAGTTTACCTATTCTTGCCAAGAAGTGGTCGATAAATTGGCGGAAGTTGGCGCATTATTTCAGCCAAATAATGACCATTATCAAGCGATCACCATAGACAATTTGCCAAAAAATGATGATGTTAAAACGTTATCGAAAAATTTTAACAATGCCAATTTTAATGATGCCGAGCAAAAACTCTTATTTGAGCAGCTAGTGGCGTGGTTAACTCAGCCAAAGCTTGCCGAAATGGCAGGAAAAGCAGGCGAGGCATTAGCAAAATCGCAGCAATCGGCGCTAACCGACCAGCTTAATTTTATTAATCAAGTGCTTGAGCCGACCTCATGAACTGTATTTTATTGCCAAGCTCACAAATTCAAAATTCAAGCGCCACCATCACGGATACGCTACAACTTGAGCATATTAAAACAGTTCTCAAAGCCAAAATCGGCGACGCGATTAAAATCGGTGAAATTGGTGGCAACTTGGGATTGGCAGTTATTCAAGATATTTTGCCAAACGCCATCACGTTAACTGACCTTATGCTTAGTGAGCCGCCACCTGCTAAGCTTGATTTAACTGTTGTTTTGGCATTGCCGCGACCCAAAGTGTTGCGCCGCTTAGTCATGGACATGACCGCCATTGGTGTTCGCGATATTATTTTGGTCAACAGCTACCGCAGCCAAAAAAGCTATTGGCAAAGCCCGATGCTCAAGCGCTTGGACGAGTTTGTCTTAGAAGGGCTTCAGCAAGGCGTCGATACGATAGCGCCAACTATTACCTTAAAGCCGCGATTTAAGCCGTTTATTGAGGATGAGTTTGCGGCATTAAAGCCGAAAAATGCCATCGTGGCGCACCCTTATGCAAATATAAGCTTAAAGGCATGTCTGCAACATCAAAGTACATTGCCCGATGTCGTGTTTATTGGTGCAGAAGGCGGCTGGATTGATTACGAGATTGAACTTTTAGCGGCGCATAATTGCCAAGCGGTCAGCTTTGGCTCGCGGATTTTACGAACGGAAGCGGCGGTCAATGCGATTTTGGGGCAGTGGCTGCTCAACAGCCCATAATTTTAAAGCTGAAACTGAAATCATAATCCTAGCTTATTGAGGTATTGCTTTATAGGTTTTGTCCTTAAATAGATTGATAACCACTATCGTTTCTATTAGTATGTTGGTTTCAAAATTGCGCCGAAGTTAAATTGAGCTTTAGATTTGGACTGGGCGATCAGTTGTTTTTAATTTTTTGCGGTAATCGGTTTTTATTTTGGAGTTTATCATGTCGCAAGGCGTCACTTTTTCATCGTCACTGTTATCAAAATCATTGCCATCTGGATCGGTTAAGTCAAGCTTATCGATCGCCGTTGTCAGCTTAATGCTAGGGCTGACCGGTTGTAATAAAGCCCCTGAAACGAGCTCAGAAACCACTGAGTCAGCGCCTACGACCACGGCAGGCGCGGATAGCGCAGCCCCAACCGATGATAAGCAAACGGTCACCATTTATTCATCACGAAATGAGCAGCTCATTAAGCCGCTTCTTGACCAATTTACCAAAGAAACCGGCATCAAGGCTGAGCTGATTACTGACAGTTCAGGACCTTTGATGGAGCGCTTAAAAGCAGAAGGTAAAAATACCCCTGCCGATATGCTCTTAACGGTGGATGCAGGAAACCTTTGGCAAGCGGCGCAAGAAGGATTGCTTCAGCCAGTGAAATCAGAAGTTCTTGAGAGCAACGTTCCTGCCAAATACCGCGACCCTGAAGGCAACTGGACGGGATTGTCACTGCGCGCGCGAACGATTTTTTATGACCCAAGCAAAGTAAAGCCTGAGCAGCTATCAACGTACGCTGATTTGGCTGACCCAAAATGGAAAGGCAAATTGTGTTTGCGGACGTCAAAAAAGGTATATAACCAATCACTTGTTGCCAGTATGATTGAGCATTTAGGCGCTGAAAAAACCGAACAAATTATTAAAGGTTGGGTGGATAACCTTGCCACTGACGTATTTAGCGATGATACCAATTTGCTTGAAGCAATTGCTTCAGGTCAATGTGAAGTTGGTATTGCCAACAGCTACTACTATGGTCGAATCGTTGATGAAAAGCCTGATTTTCCAGTTAAAATCTTTTGGGCGAACCAAGGTACCACCGGAACTCATGTGAACGTTTCGGGCGCAGGCGTGGTGAAAGGCGCAAGCAACCCTGAAGGCGCGATTAAGCTTATGGAATGGTTGTCGTCTGACAAAGCTCAAGGACTTTATGCCAGCTCTGATAAAGAATTTCCTGTAAAAGAGGGTATCGATAAATCAGAACTGCTCAAATCTTGGGGCGACTTTAAGCAAGATGATATCAGCGTTCAAAAGTTTGGCGCTCTGCAAACCCAAGCTATTCAAATGATGGACAAAGCAGGTTACAAATAAGTCTTAAATCGGCATATAATAAAAGTTTATGCAGGTGATATGGTAACAATGATATGGTAACTCGGTCATGATGACTCTACCAAAACGAGCTAAGCTGCCTTTAGGCATGACCAAAGTTGGTCGTGCTCAAGGTAAGTTTAAATTGCTAACCCAAGGTGCCGCCTCGAAATCAGTCTTAGGACTGATTTCGTTGTTTATGTTTATCCCAATTTTGGTGGTGCTGTTTTCTTGGACGCAGCCGACCGCTGATATTTGGGGGCATATGCGCGAGTTTGTGCTTCCTGAGGTGATTAAAAATACCGCGATTTTACTTATCATGGTCAGCCTTATCGCCGGAAGCTTGGGGACGGGACTTGCTTGGGTGACGAGCATGTACCGCTTTCCGGCGCAAAAGTTTTTTGCTTGGGCGCTTATGTTGCCGCTTGCGATTCCGGCGTATGTGCTGGCGTTTGTCTCTGTTGGCATCATTGATTTTAGTGGACCTTTACAAACCGCAATGCGCGACTTTGGCATCATGACGCCCATTCCCTCGATTCGTAACGTTTGGGGCGCGGGGCTTGTCTTATCCTTTGCGTTTTATCCGTATGTGTATTTGCTTGCGCGCCAAGCGTTTTTATCGCAAGGTCGAACGGCAATTGAAGCCGGTCAAATGCTTGGGCTTGGTCGCCGGCAAGTGTTTTTTAGGCTGGCGCTGCCACAAGCCATGCCTTGGGTGATTGGCGGTTTGCTGCTTGCCTTGATGGAGACGCTTGCTGACTTTGGCGCAGTGTCGGTGTTTAATGTCAACACCTTTACCACTGCCATTTATAAAGCTTGGTTTGGCTTTTTTAGCTTAACGACGGCAGCTCAGCTTGCAGCCCTGCTGATTTTGATGGTGTTTGTCGTCGTTTTGGTGGAGCAATATTGGCAAGCCAAGCGCGGCGCGACCATCGTTCAAGGCGCAAATCGTCGCCTTGAGGTTAATCTTGCGGGGCAGTTGCTCTTAACCACCATTTGCAGCGTGATGTTTTTGGTGGCGTTTTTAATTCCATTTTTGCAATTGGTGTATTGGACGGCGCTGAACTTTCAGCAAGATTTTGACGCGCGCTATATTGGTTTTGTGACCAACAGCCTTGTCATTGCCAGTCTGACGACATTGTTTATCGCGGTACTTGCGGTGATTATTGCTTGGATTAAGCGCCAATATCCGGATAAGTTGACCAAAGTCCTTGCCACCTTTGCCAATTTGGGTTACGTCGTTCCAGGGACGGTGCTTGCAGTTGGGGTATTTATTCCGATTGCTTGGGTGGATAATGTGCTGATTGAGCAGGGCATTACCAAGCTTCCGGTATTGTCGGGAAGTGTGGCGGTGATGCTGCTTGCGCTCTCAACGCGCTTTATGACGGTGGGATTTCAGCCAATTGACCGTCAGCTGTCACGACTGACGGTCAATCAAGAAGCGGCGGCAACTTTGCTAAGTGACAGTGCTTGGCAGCGCTGGCGGCAAGTGGTGCTGCCGATTTTAAGTCCGGGGGTGCTGACGGCGCTGTTGATGGGATTTGTTGAGGTGATGAAAGAGATGCCCATCACCTTGATGACCCGCCGCCAAGGTTGGGATACGCTTGCCGTTCGGGTATTTGAGATGACAAGCGAGGGCATGTGGGGTCGAGCTGCGCTGCCAAGCTTGCTGATTGTGCTTGTGGGCTTGATTCCGGTTTGGGTGCTGCTTCGGCAAAGCGATAAAGGCAGCTGAGGTGTACAAATTTGACGCTTAACTTTTATTTTATGCATTTTATTTTATACAATAGTGGTACAGCTTATGACGTCTGAATTTATCAATACAGCAGCGACCTCAAAGCCGCTATTTAATCAGCCAAAATCCCAATCGGTAAAACCAAGCTTAACGCCGTTGGATGACAATGCAGCAGCAAAATCCGCTCAAACTGACAAGCCGTATTTTGAAGTTACTGGTTTGATGGTTGGCTATGACGATATTACCGTGGTCGATGGCTTATCATTAAGCTTGCAGCAAGGGGAAATTGGCTGCTTTTTGGGTTATAGCGGCTGCGGAAAAACCACCGCGCTGCGAGCTATAGCTGGGCTTGAGCCGACGCGATTTGGCAGTATTGGCTTAAATGGTAAATGTTTGACTAACCAAGGCGCAGGCGTCGCCGTGGCAATTGCCCCTGCCAAGCGCGATATGGGAATGGTATTTCAAGATTACGCGTTATTTGGGCATTTAAGCGTGGCTAAAAATATTGCGTTTGGCTTAAATAAATGGTCAGCAAAAGACAAACAAGCCCGCGTAACCGAGATGCTTGAGCTTGTTGGATTGACCGCCCACGCTAACAAACGCCCAAGTCAGCTGTCCGGCGGTCAGCAGCAGCGCGTGGCATTGGCAAGAGCGCTTGCGCCAAAGCCCAAACTACTTTTGCTTGATGAGCCATTTTCCAACCTTGATGTGGTGCTTCGTGAGTCGCTTGCCATGAGTGTTCGTGATATTTTAAAGCAAACGCAAACCACCGCAATTTTGGTCACCCACGACCAAAACGAAGCTTTTGCCATTGCCGATAAAGTTGGGGTGATGCACGGCGGCAAACTCATTCAATGGGCAACGCCAAGCGAGCTGTATCATGAGCCGGCAAGCCCGTTTGTTGCCGAATTTGTTGGCGAGGGCGCGATGATTGACGGCGTCATTCAAGACGGTCACGTGGCAACGGCGCTTGGTGACATTTACCGGCGCTTAGAAGTTCCTGACCAAAACGGTCAGCCGCAATATTGCCATTACGATTATCCAAACGGTACCCTGATTAAAGTCCTCGTTCGCCCCGATGACATCATTCACGATGATGCAAGCTCGCAAACCGCCAAAGTCGTTGGTCGCGTGTTTCGCGGTGCCAATTATTTGTACCGGCTTGAGCTTAATGATGGTCAAATGGTGTTAGCACTCGTCCCAAGCCATCACAATCATGCGATAGGCTCAGATATCGGTATCATTCCCATGCTTGAGCACGTCGTTGTTTTTGATGAAAAAAATGTTAATGCCACCACATGGTCAGAATATGACCGCGCTGCTGACTGATATTAAAATTAAGCCTGAGCCTGAGCCTGAGCTAAAATATGCAAATAACGACCAAGCCATTTAAACGGCTCTTGGTTGGAATAGCGCAGTTCCATTGCGATTACCGCGCTTGGGTCGTTATGACCGCCGCGCTTAAGTGGCGCGTAATCGTGAAACACGCGCAGACCACTTATCGTTTTAATCCGATAATTGCGCGCCGCAAGCCAAGAGTTGACCTCGCTGATTGCTACCGGATGATTGGGCGTTAGGCTTTTTTTATTGTCCGCTTGGTAGTTTTGATTGTCGAGTAAATTAAAATTACCCATAATTAAATTGCGATAATCAAAGCTTGCCGGATTATAAAAGCACAGCGACAACAAGCCGCCTTGATGAAGCCTTTCATCAAAAAAGTCCATCACTTCCCAAGGTTTTGCCAGCCATTCAAGCAGCGCATGGCATAAAATCATATCAAATTTTTCATCAGCCAGTTCACTTTCAAGGTCTTGATAAGGGCAAACGTACCAACGGATTGGTTTTAATTCAAGCTTTTGCGCCTTATCTTTGGCTTTGGCAATCATATTGGGCGAAATATCATTGATAACAACGTCATGACCCATGGCTGCTATCTCAAGCGCCAGTTGACCAAGTCCTGCGCCCACATCAAGCACTTTAAGCGCTCGCCCAAGCTCGGCGCTTTTACGTTCAATCGCCGCAAAAATATCGCGGCGCAATACGGCAAGGCGGATATCGCCTTTTAAATTGCCATAAACTTTTTTTTCAAAATGGTCGGCGATAGGGTCAAAGCTGCGGTCAGCTCTAGGCGTTTTGGCTTGTGTCATAACAATATAAAACCAGTTATCAAATCGGCGTCATGGTATCACGCCGTGTCACAATTGGCAGTAGCTTTTTATCAACAATTGGCGTATAAAAAGTAAGGTAAGCGCAACAAAATAATTTTAACAATCGTTTGCTAAGGACAGCGACCATGACGCCAAATATTACTTTTTTTTCGCCCAAGTTTCATTTAACCGCCTTGTCAGTTGCCATTGTGAGCAGTTTGCTGTTAACAGGGTGTAATGATGACGACAGTAACATCGTTTATTATCCAAATGTCCCAGAGAACATCAGCAGTTTTGATGCAAAAGGTATCGATAACGCTTTAGCAAAAATTTCTGATGTGGGAAAAGCGGTCACTCCTGATGCCAAATGCGGCGTGGTCGTTGAAAAATTCAGCTATCAAACTCAAGGGTCAGCAGGCGAGCCGACCACCGCCACCGCTGCCCTCATGCTGCCAAGTGGTACAAGTAGCGATTGTCAAGGCGAGCGACCGCTATTACTACACGCTCATGGCACGGCAACTGAACAAAGCTATGACTTTACCCAAGTGGGAAATGGCCAAAACCAAGCTGGGTTTCGAGCGACCTTGATGGCAGCAAACTTTGCCGCTCAAGGCTATATCGTTGTCGTTCCCAATTATGCCGGTTACGACAAGTCGAATTTAAACTATCATCCGTATCTCAATGCAAAGCAGCAATCAGGTGAGATGGTCACGGCGCTTGATATGGCGCGCCGAATCTTAAATGAGCAAAAAAGCGCGAACAATCCGGCGTATCAAATGGTGAAAGACTCAGGAAAGCTATTTTTAACCGGCTATTCACAAGGCGGTCATGTGGCAATGGCAACGGCAAGATTGCTTGAATCGCAACATCGCCCAGTCACTGCCCTTGCGCCGTCTTCAGGACCTTATGCGTTAGTGGCGTTTGGCGATGCGATATTTGGCGGCAATGTCAACGTTGGGGCAACGGCGTTTGCGCCATTGATTGCGCGAAGTTTACAGCCGGCAAATCCAAAGATTTATAATCAGCTTTCTGATATTTTTAATAAACCTTACAATGAAACGATGCTGCCGACTCAAGGTAAGTTTAACGATTTAATTATTAATGGCAAATTGCCGCAAACGGCACTGTTTCAAGCTGCACCAACGAGCATTCCGGCGCTTGATGCCATATCTCCTGCCGGAAAGTTTGGTTTTGCCGATAAAAACTATCTCATCCGAACCGATTACCGCGCTCAGTATTTGATGGACGTAGAAAAAAATCCTGACCCGTTACTTGCGGGTACAGGAGTGCTTCCAATTCAAAATCCGCAAAATGAGCTTCGTAAATCACTGCAAGCCAATGATTTGCGCGGCTATGCGCCAACGATGCCGACCTTTATTTGCGGTGGCAACCAAGACCCAACGGTATTTTATGACCTAAATACAGGGTCAATGACGGCAATTTTGCAGCAAATTGCGCAAGACCCTAAAAAAAGCTTAAACGTCACCGTTCTTGATGTTGATGCCACCAATAAAACAACGCGCCCAAATAACCGCTTGACCTTGATTGGCAGCGCCTCAGCAAATACTTGGCAGGTGAATCATGTCGTTGATAGTGTGCAAGCGCAATTTGCCAAGACGATTGACGCCACAAGCACCGCCGCGTATCAGCAAGCAAAAGCTGCGGGTAAGTCAGACATGGAGGCAGCGCAAGCTTCTCAAGCTGCTGTATTGAGCAGCTATCATAATCAACTTGCCAGTACTGCTTGTACGCAGGCGACGCGCGAGTTTTTTGACCAAAATTTTATTAAGGTACAAACCAATCCCAGTTAATGATTGTATTTGACTATACAAATGTTAAAAAAAGGGGCTGATATCAGTCCCTTTTTTTATAGTTTTTTTAAATGTCTATTGGTAGATAAACTCTTAAAGTTAATGATAGTTACTACTGAACATAATGAGGAAGAAATATTTTTATTTGCGTGATATTGAATATATAGATTATAATATTAAGTCTAGTAATAAGAATCATTTAAGACGCATCAGTTTTTTGAACCTTTATAATAGGGGGGATTTTAGATTGGGTTTTGCAGTTTAAAGTAAAAAAAGGAGTGACCTATGACTACATTATCATCACCCTTTGGCGCGATTAAGTTAACAGAATTGGGTGCAAAAAAAGCAAGTAGCGCGGCTCAAAACTTAAAAGGTCGCGAGCGCCAGTTTTTACTGTTGCTTCAACGCGATGACCCCATAAGTCAACAGGTTTGTGTGGCAATGCTACCCAAAGTAGATTTGCAGGTTTTATTAGCGCATAGGCTTATTTGGGTGGAAAACGAAAGTTTATTGCAAGTCCCATCTCAAAATACAGCCGAATCAGCCCATACCGTCACCGCGCTTAGCGCTGAACAAGAGGTTAGTGACATTGACCCTATTTTGCAACTTGCCGCAGGAATAGTGTAGTTTTAATAAAATTTGCCATGAGCATAGATAGTAATCATTATTGATGAAGAAAAATGCCTGCGAAAGTGTCGCAGTTTTTTTTATGGAAAATTTTTATAAAAAAGGTTTTAACGCGTTCAAAATCAAGCGCTCAGCTGAGTGCTATCGGCATTGAAATGTCGCTAAATTGGCAAATTTGTGCTAAAATAGACTCTTTTATTTACCGTTAAAATCATCATTATTTTAAAGGCAAAAAAGCTCGATAAAAGCGGCTGATTGAGGGCTTTTATTATTGATTAAGCTTTGAGAATTATCGTCTTTGGTTGTAAATACTGATGAGGAAAGGAGTGTTTATGAGTGACTCGGTCAGTCCGATTGCCATTGTGGATGAGCTAAAGCAGTCCTATTTGGATTATGCGATGAGCGTGATTGTCTCGCGCGCGCTTCCTGATGTGCGAGATGGATTCAAGCCGGTACACCGCCGCGTGATGTACGCCATGCACGTGCTGTCAAACGACTACAACAAAGCTTATAAAAAATCAGCGCGTGTGGTGGGTGATGTCATCGGTAAATACCACCCGCATGGCGACATCGCGGTTTATGATGCCATCGTGCGAATGGCTCAGGATTTCAGCTTGCGCTATCCGATGGTGGACGGTCAAGGTAACTTTGGCTCAATTGACGATGACCCACCGGCGGCGATGCGCTATACCGAAGTTCGCATGACCAAATTGACCCATCAAATGCTTGCCGATTTGGACAAAGATACCGTCGATTGGGAAGACAACTACGACGGCTCAGAGCGTCTGCCAAGTGTGCTGCCAGCGCGAGTTCCCAACCTTTTGGTCAATGGTGCCACCGGAATTGCGGTTGGTATGGCAACCAACATGGCGCCGCACAACTTAACCGAAGTCATTAATGCTTGCTTGGCGTACGCCAAAAACCCGCAAATCACGGGCGAGGAGCTGATGACTTATATTTCAGGACCTGATTTCCCAACCGGCGGCATCATTTATGGTCGTTCAGGAATTGTCGATGCTTATCGTACTGGCAAAGGTCGCCTGCATATCCGTGGTCGCTACCATATCGAGCCGATGAGTGACTCGGGCGTCAACCGTGACCGCGAGCGTATCGTATTCACCGAAGTGCCGTATCAGGCAAACAAAGCCAAACTGATTGAACGCATTGCTGAGCTGGTTCGCGATAAAAAGCTTGAAGGCATCAGCGAAATCCGCGATGAGTCGGACAAAGACGGCATGCGAATTGCCATTGATTTGCGCCGCGGCGAGAACGCGGAAGTCGTGGTTAACAATCTATTTTTGCAAACGCCGCTTGAATCGAGCTTTAGTATCAATATGGTGGCTCTTGATAATGGTCAGCCAAAGCTGTTAAACCTGCGCCAACTGATCGCTGCGTTTGTTCGCCATCGTCAAGAAGTGGTCACTCGCCGAACGATTTTTGAATTAAATAAAGCGCGCGTTCGTGGTCATTTGCTTGAAGGCTTAACCGTTGCTCTTGCCAACATTGATGAGATTATTACCACGATTAAAGAGTCGGCAAACCGCGGTGAGGCTCGGGAAAACTTGCTAGGAAATACTTGGCAGTCCGGCAGTGTGGTTGCCATGCTTGAAGCGGCAGGAAGCCAAGCCGTTCGCCCTGATTTTATTGAAGGTGAAGACCCAAAAGCGCCGTTTGGCTTGATTGAAAACCAATCGCGCTACCGTTTGTCGCTTGACCAAGTGAACGCCATTTTAGAAATGCAGCTGCACCGTTTAACCGGTCTTGAGCAAGACAAACTTAGCGATGAATACAAAAGCTTGCTGCTTGAAATCAACCGCTTAGAGTCGATTTTAGGCGATTTTGACAAGCTGATGGCGGTTATTATCAATGAAATGATTGAAATCCGCGATGAGTTTGGCGATGAGCGCCGAACCGATATTGTTGACTCAAGAGCAGATTTCAGCCGTGAGGATTTAATCCCTGAGCAAACGGTCGTGATGACGGTATCGCGAACCGGTTACGCCAAGACTCAGCCCATTGATGATTACGTGGCGCAAAAACGCGGCGGCAAAGGCAAATCCGCCACGGCAATGAAAGAAGATGACGTGATTGACCATTTGGTGGTCACCTCAACCCATGATACGGTGCTTTGCTTTACCGATAACGGTCGCGTCTTTAGCCTTCGCGGCTTTGAAGTACCGATTGCCAGTCGTGGCGCTCGCGGTCGACCACTGGTGAATCTCATCAACCTTGATGCTGATGAAACGGTCACCACCATTTTGCCCGTCCCACAAAAGCGTGATGACAGCGATAGCCATTTTGTATTTTTTGCGACGGCGAACGGTAGCGTAAAACGGGTTGAGCTTGAGCAATTTGCCAATATCCGCTCCAATGGTTTGATTGCGCTGAGCCTTGATGATGGTGACAAACTGGTCAACGCTCAACTGACCAATGGCAGCCAAGAGGTCATGCTGTTTTCATCAAGCGGTAAAGCCATCCGCTTTAATGAAAATGATGCGCGCTCAATGGGTCGAACTGCTCGCGGGGTTCGCGGAATGCGCCTTGATGACGACGAGAGTATCAAATCATTAGTCGTCATTGATGACGCTGCTAAAGAAATCTTGATTGCTTGTGAAAATGGCTTTGGTAAGCGCACCTTTATTGATGAATTTAATACCCAAAATCGCGGCGGCGGCGGGGTGATTGCGATTAAAACCAGTGAGCGTAACGGCGAATTGGTGCGCGCGGTCAAAGTTGCGCCAAGCGATGACGTGATTTTGATTTCCAATAAAGGCACATTGGTCAGAACGCCCGTTGAACATATTGCAAATAATGGTCGCAATGCTCAAGGGGTGACCTTAATTAGACTTGCCAGTGATGAAAACCTCGTTTCCATTGCCAGTGTTGAGGGCGAGGACAATGAGGATGAGTTAATTGACGCCTTAATTGATGATGGCGTGTTTACTGCCGAGATTGAGCCAGACGTTAGCACGGACCTTGACGATATTGCCAGCGCCGCGCAAGCTCAAGAGCGTGAATAAGCCGCGGCGTTAATTCAGTTAAGGATAACTTGAGTTTTAATAGTAATAAAAGCCTTGGACGGCGCGCGTCTGAGGCTTTTTTATTTTAGGTAAAAATTTTTAAATTAAGGCAAAAGTTATGCTCAATAACCCAACCGCTCAAGGCTCACTGGCAGCGGTGTTGGCAAATTTTTTATTTTCGGTATTGTTTTTATTTGGCTTGATTTTGCAGCCCTTGACCGGAACGCAAGTTGCGGCTTGGCGCATTATTATGATGCTGATAAGTTTAG
Organism: Psychrobacter sp. GTC18467; assembly: GCF_055397455.1. Lineage (NCBI taxonomy): Bacteria > Pseudomonadati > Pseudomonadota > Gammaproteobacteria > Moraxellales > Moraxellaceae > Psychrobacter > Psychrobacter sp. GTC18467. The sequence continues at coordinate 534,919 of NZ_AP038920.1, read as the reverse complement.
TGGCACTGATCACCTTATTAAAGCAGTGGTCAGCAGTCAAGAACTATTTAAAAAAGCTTAACTCCATCCAAGATTGGCTGATATTTATCTTGCCAACACCGATTTTGGGGGCGCAAATTTGGCTGTTTATGTGGGGACCGGTCAATGGCTTAGGGCTTGATGTGACCTTGGGCTATTTTTTATACCCACTGGTGATGATCGTGATTGGTCGCGTTTTTTACCATGAAGCCATGAGCCGATTGCAATGGCTTGCAACCAGTTGCGCGGCGATTGGCATTGGCTATGATATTTGGCTGTTTGGGCATATTTCGTGGGCAACCTTGTTTGTTTGCTTGGGCTATCCGCCGTATTATTTGATGCGCCGAAAGCTTGCCGTTCCGTCGATTACCGGACTTCTTGCCGATTTGACCTTATTATTGCCTATCGTTATTTTTATTTTGGGGCAATCAGGCGGCGTGACTTTGGTTGCAGCCGCGCCAAAACTTTGGTATTTATTGCCGCTACTCGGGATTTTAAGCACCGCTGCCATGTCTTTAACGATGGTCGCCAGTAATAAATTGCCCGTGTCGCTATTTGGGACGCTTTGCTATCTTGAGCCGATATTTTTGTTTATTTTTTCTTTGACCATTTTGCATCAAAGCATTGAGGAGGGCGGCTCGGTTATTATGTACGGGCTGATTTTTGTGGCGCTGATGATTATGGTTGTTGACAGCGCCCTTGGCTATTGGTCGCGCCGCCGTGACAACCGCTTGCAAGGCTATGGCGAGCTGCAAGTGGCAACCTTTCCAACGCGCAGGCGGATAAAAAAGTACCGCGTCAAAAGTTTGCTTCGCGTTTATCGCTTTAGAAAAGTAAAAAAAGTGCAAAAAGGTTCGACTGTAAATCGTGCCCCCTGACTTGCCAGATATTATTTTTCGTAACCAAAGCTTTGGCGCAAGCTGTTAAAGCCAAACGATTGCGCTATTATCCAAAGCAATTACTTTTTAACCTGATTTTTAGTTATTAGGATTTTATTATGCTGCAACTTCACCATTTAAGCCAATCGCGGTCATTTCGGATTTTGTGGTTGTTAGAAGAGTTGGGACTTGAGTATAAATTGAGCCGCTATGAGCGCAATCAAGCGTATCTTGCCCCCGATTGCCTTAAAAACATCCAGCCGCTAGGTCACGCGCCGATTTTAGAAGTCGATGGCAAGCCGCTGATTGAGTCAGGATTTATCATTGAATATTTGCTCAAGCATTTTGATAAAGACCATCAGTTTAAACCTGAGGACAGTGATGAAACGGCTTGGGAAAATTACACCTTTTGGTTGCATTTTGCTGAAGGGGCGCTGATGCCGACCTTGGTGATGCGCCTTGTGTTTACCAAAGTCGTTGATAAATCGCCGATGCTCATAAAGCCGATTAGTAAAGGCATTCAAAAGCAGGTTGAGCACAGCATGATTGCGGGCAATTTGGCTATCATGCTTGGAATGATGGAGCAGCACTTAAATGACAATCATTGGTTCGCCGGAGCAGGTTTTAGCGCGGCGGACGTTCAGATGTATTTTGCGGCAGCAGCGGCTAATGCCCAAGCGCCTTTTAACAATGCCCAATTTGCCAATATTTTAAACTGGATGAAACGCTGTCAAGCCCGCGACGCATTTCAAAAAGCCGAAGAAAAAGGCGGCAAATTGACGTTTCGTTAAATTTAATCAAAAATTTATGGAAAAAGGACAATTATGCAGGACCCAGTTTTTTCAAAGCCGCCAACACCGCCAAACGACAACATAAACGACAGCAAATTGCCCGAGCCGACGCCGATTGATGTTAAGTCTTGGCTGCAAAAATTATTGGTCGCCATTTTATGCGCGGTCAGCTTTTACGGCGGTTGGCGCGCGCATGAGTCAAACGTCGTCAAGCAGTGCCTAGCAAATGGGGGGCAATTGGACAATTCGGGTCAAGTGCTACTTTGCCAATCACCTTAATTTGTTCTAAGATAAATATCGGTAAAATTATGCTGAAATTAACGTTTTTAGGAACATCGGCAGGCGTTCCCACCAAATCGCGAAACGTCACTGCGCTTGCGGTTGAATGCCTGAACCCATTTGATAATAGCGCTAAAAAAAAGCGACCGTGGCTGCTCATCGATTGCGGCGAGGGCACTCAGCATCAACTGCTACAAACCAACTTGTCCGTTCATCAGCTTGCCGCGATTTGCATCACCCACGTTCATGGTGACCACTGTTACGGCTTACCGGGGCTGCTGGCAAGCGCGGCAATGTCCGGTCGAACCGCACCGTTAACTTTAATTGCACCAAAAGCTATTGCCAAGTTTTTGGATGCGCTGAGCTTAACCACCGAGCTTTATTTTCCGTTTGCCATTGAGTTTTTAGCGCTTGAAGATTTGCTTGCGCAGGACAAAACCGTCGATTTACCTTTTAGTCCTTATCATCAAGTAACTATTGATATTAATGCGCTTTCGCACCGCGTTGCCTCGTTTGGTTTTGGCATTTCGCAGATTGTGACTAAAAAAATGCTGAATAAAGAAAAACTGCTTGAAAATGGCATTGCACCGAGCGCAACTTGGGGAACGCTTCAGCAAGGTTTTGATGTCACCCTTGAAAACAACCAAATTTTAAAGGCAAATGACTATTTAATTACCGAAAAAATAAAAACTAAAATTGTTGTAGCAGGGGATAATGATACGCCAAGCTTACTTGCAAAAACGCTTGCCGATAGCAACCTATTAGTTCACGAAGCGACCTATTCAAGCAATATTTTGGCAAAAATAAAAGCTAAAAATTTGGACTTTGACCCGATGCACAGCAGCGCGCTTGAAGTGGGGCGTGCGGCTGAAAATTTTGGCGTAAACAACTTAATCTTGACCCATTTTAGCGCGCGCTATCAAGGCTTTGATGATGAAACAAGCGCCACACCCAATATGGCAACCATTCGCTTGGATACTAGGCAGGCTTATCAAGGCAACCTTTGGCTGGCAAAAGACTTTGCCCAATATTTGGTTGATGGGTCAAAAGCTGTTGATACCGTAGAGTATTTAGGTCAAGTTTAGCAAGAGCTTTCATCATCAAGCAATAATTTGGCTTGACCAATCCAAAAGCGGCTAAACTGATATGCCACGCGACCTGAGCGACCGCCGCGCTCCGACGCCCAGCGCAAGGCTTGCGATTTTAGCGAGTCGGTCAACGTAAATTGACCATCGTTAGCGCTTGCAATCACCTCATCAAGCGCAATTTTTTTATCCGCCGTATCCTTGATAATTTGCTGGCTTAAATAATGCGCCACGATTTGCAAATAGGTCTCTTGATTCATCGGATAAAACGACAGCCAAACGCCAAAGCGGTCGGACAGCGACACGGTCTCATCAATGGTTTCGTAAGGATTGACCTCGTCGGTTTGACCGTTATAAATGTTAAGGTTGTCTTTCATCAACTGCGGCAGCAAATGACGGCGGTTACTGGTGGCGTACACCAAAAGCTTGTCTTGCTCAGAATCGAGCGCGCCATCAAGGACGCTTTTAAGGGTTCGATAGCTTTCATCTTGACCATTAAATGCCAAATCATCGCAATAAACGATGTATCGGCAAGGGCAGTCGTTAGGCAACTCGTGAATGGCGGCGCGGATTTTATCCAGCACGAGCAAATCATCGCGGGCGACCTCAATCACGCGCAAGCCGTCTTTGTGATAGGCATGAAGTAGCGCCCGAATGAGCGATGATTTGCCCGCGCCGCGCGTTCCGGTCATCAGCACGTGGTTGGCAGGGTAGCCTTTTAAAAACTGGCGCGTGTTTTGCTCAAGCTTGGCTTTTTGCTTGTCGATGCCTTGCAAATCATCAAGGCTCACAAATAAATTGACCGTGAGCGGCTCTAAATGCCCCGTTTGACCGCCAACCCAGCGATAGGCCAATTGCTCGGGGTCAATGCTGATTTTTGGGGTCACGTGCTGCGCCAAATAGTTTTCAAGCAGCGCCAAAATAGGCGCGGGAAGGGCGTAATGGCTTGCGTTAAAATCAATATTGCCGCTGCCTTCTAATACTGGATTGAAGCTCATAATCCCTCACTGACTTAAAAATTGGCTTATAGTATAGCGGACTTTAACTGCAATTTTAACCAAAGTGTAATCGCAATAATGAACAAAAATGTTATTCAGCAAAACGAGGCTTTAGAAATAAAAAAACTAAATTCAAAAGCTGAATTGGAATATAGAGCCGCTCAACTTTTGCCAACGTTAACCAAAGAATTTCACGATTTTGGTTATTTAAATATCTGCCATCAACGCCTTGGTCAGCAAAAGGATAATTTTTCAAGTTATCAAGGGTTGAGTAAAGCGGAGCATTTAGACTTTGGAACCGTGATGATTAAATGGTCATTGTCACCGCAAAATTTTTCTGAACTGTCCCACGAAATTACTATTTTAAAAACGTTATCAAATTTAGAAAAATTATCAAAAATCGTTCCAAAATTATTAGCTGTCAAAAGTAGTAGCTTTATTTTTTTAGAGAACACTTATCAGCTTGAATTTTTGGTGATGCCTTATTTTGCAAGTTCATTAAATAAGCAAATTAAGCTGCCGCTTAGTTTTGAACAAAAGCAAAAATTAATTTTAACAAGCGCTCAACTGATTAACAGCTTTCATCAAATCGGTTGGATTCATGGCGATATAAAACCAAGCAATATCTTAATTGATGATAGTAAAGACGAGCTGCAATTATTCTTAACCGATTTTGCGTTATCAAAGCAACTTAGCGATAACAAAAGTTTAAACGTTTCTGGAACGCCCGCGTATTTAGCGCCTGAATGTTGGCAGGGAGGCGGGCTTAGCTTGCAAAGTGATATTTATGCGTTTGGGGTGATGGTGTTTGAAATATTGACGGCAAAGCGCGCCTTTAGCATTGATAAGTCAAATCCAAATTATGCGAAAGCTTGGGCGACGGCTCACTGCCAAAACCCAATTCCAACATTGCCAGTTGATTATCAACAATACCAACTTATCATCAATAAAGCCTTAGCAAAACGGCAAGCGCAGCGCTATCAAAGCATGAGCAAGATTATTGAAGACTTACGACAATTTTAAAAGGAGCGGGATAAGGGTGGGAAAGGTCAAATTTTAGACATAAAAAAACCTGCTAATTAGCAGGAGTTTTACCTAAGCGTCACTATCGAAAAATGGTGGGGCTGGAGAGACTCGAACTCTCACACCTCTCGGCGCCAGAACCTAAATCTGGTGCGTCTACCAATTCCGCCACAGCCCCATTTGTCAGTTTATCTTAGCAGCGATATGAAGTCATCGCAAGAAGATAAGTAACTGATTCGGTAGTGCGTCTCAGTGGTTGCTCATTATATAGAGTTTTAAATGCTTGGCAAGCCCTTTTTGCAATTAATTTTAAAATAATTAGCAATTTTTTGCTAAAATATTGAAATTAAAATATTTTTTAAAGTAACTTTTTTCAAAAAGTGAGGGTTTGGTTTTGGTTGAAAACTACTCAAAAACGCTGAAATCCGCCTTTAATTTGCTAATTTCCACCCAATTTTAAGCATTAAATCAAGTGCTTAGCGAATAAATTGTGGCGATTGAATTAAAAAAAACGTACAATGCGCCAAGCTTTACTCACTTGCAATCAAGGTTCGCCATGTCTAATCCTCAAAGCCAAACCGTAAATGACCAATCGCCGTTAACCGACAGCGTGACGATGTTTCATCCACAAAAAAGCAGCGATACGCCGTATCATCATAAAGCCAATCACAACCAAAACCGCAGTATTGGGCAAAGCGCCCAGTCTAGGACGGAACAGGGCGCGGATTTGGCGGCGGCATTGTCAGGAAATGGCGCGCCCAAAATTGGCTTTGTGTCGCTTGGTTGCCCAAAAGCGCTGGTCGATAGCGAGCGCATCATCACCGAGCTTAGCCGCGATGGTTATCAAGTTGCCAAAGATTACGACGGCGCAGATTTGGTGGTGGTCAATACTTGCGGCTTTATTGAGTCAGCAGTTCAAGAGTCGCTCGATGCCATCGGCGAGGCGATTAACAAAAATGGCAAGGTGATTGTGACCGGCTGCTTAGGTAAAGAGGCAGAAAAAATCCGCGAAATGCATCCGGCAGTTTTGGCAGTGACGGGCGCTCATGCTTATGACGAGGTGATTACCGCAGTATCAAAGCATGTTCCGAAACCTGTCAGTTTGGATAAAACTTATGACCCAAAAATTGATTTAATCAATGACGCGGGAATTAAGCTGACCCCAAGCCATTACGCTTATCTTAAGATTTCAGAGGGCTGCAACCACCGCTGCACCTTTTGTATTATCCCAAGCCTTCGCGGCGATTTGGTATCGCGCCCGATTGATAGCGTGATGAATGAAGCGCTTGCTTTAAAAAACGCTGGCGTGAAAGAATTGCTCATTATTTCGCAAGACACCTCAGCTTATGGTGTTGATTTAAAGTACAAAACCAGCTTTTGGAATGGTATGCCGCTTAAATCCAAATTTTTTGATTTGTGTCAAGCGCTAAACCAACTTGGTATTTGGGTGCGCTTGCATTACGTTTATCCCTATCCGCATGTGGATAATGTGGTCGCGCTTATGAGTGAAAAAAAGCTGCTGCCGTATCTGGATATTCCTTTTCAGCATGCCAGCCCAAGCGTATTAAAAGCGATGAAACGACCGGCGCATAGCGAAAATACACTGGCGCGGATTAAGGCGTGGCGCGAGCTTTGCCCTGATATTGTGATTCGCTCTACCTTTGTGGTTGGCTTTCCAGGGGAGACGGAAGCGGACTTTGAATATTTGCTTGATTGGCTCAAAGAGGCGCGACTTGACCGCGTGGGCGCGTTTACTTATTCCGAAGTTGAAGGCGCGGTGGCGAACGCGTTGCCAAATCCTGTTCCCGAAAATGTTAAGCAAGAGCGCTATGAGCGCTTAATGGCGCTGCAACAAGCCATTTCTGCTGAAAAATTGCAAGAAAAGGTCGGTAAAACGCTAACCGTTTTGGTCGATGAAATTGATTTGGAGGAAAGTATTGCCATTTGCCGAAGCTTTGCTGATGCTCCTGAAATTGACGGTCATGTTTATGTGGATGACATTGATGGCTCGGTTAAAGCCGGTCAGTTTTTAACCGTAACCATTGATGAAGCCAGTGAGTACGATTTGTTTGCAAGCTTTGACGGCTAAAGGCAAAAATTTTGCGCCAAATCAACGCAGATTTTGCTACAATTGGCGCAATTTATCTGCCCACAGCGAAATCGCTTGCATGGTTTTTACCATTGCTTGCGGCATCATGCAGCTTGGAATTGGATAATTGGCTGATATCTATTTTTATCGTGGTTGTTATTTTCTTAAAAAGGTGCTCTCATGTCTGACAAAAATCCCCAATTTGCGCGTATTTTGCTTAAACTTTCAGGCGAGGCGTTAGCCGGCGGCAAAGGGATGGGCATTGATAGCGAGGTCTTGGACAAAATGAGCCTGTCCATCGCTCACCTTTGCGGTCTTGGCGTTCAGGTCGGCATCGTGGTTGGTGGCGGTAACCTTTATCGCGGCTCGCAATTACAAAAAGAGGGCTTGGTGGGTCGCGTGACGGGCGACCAAATGGGAATGCTAGCCACCGTGATGAACGGTCTTGCCATGCGCGATGCGCTTGAGCGCCGAAATATCAAAACGCGAATCATGTCAGCATTGCCGATTGGCGAGGTGACCGAAAGCTACAGCAGCCGAAACGCCATCCGCTACCTTAAAAACGGTGAGGTTTGCATTTTTGTTGCCGGAACGGGAAATCCATTTTTCACCACCGATACCGCCGCTTGCTTACGCGGGATTGAAATTGAAGCCGGTTTGATTTTAAAAGCCACCAAAGTTGACGGCGTTTATGATAAAGACCCAAGCCTGCATAGCGATGCGGTCAAATACGACGGTCTGACCTTTGATGAAGTGCTTGAGCAAAAGCTTGGGGTAATGGATTTAACCGCCATTGCCTTATGCCGCGAGCACAATGTTCCGCTGCAAGTGTTTGATATGAATAAGCCTAATGCACTGCTCAATGTCGTGATGGGCGAAAATGAAGGCACTCGCGTTTATCATTAACGCCGCCTTTGGCAAATTTTTTCAAGATTAATTTTAAATGTTAAATAAATGAATGTTAACCGACTAACATTAAGGATTTATGATGATTAAAGAGATTAAGCAAGACGGCGAAGCGCGGATGCAAAAAACCATCGAGGCGCTTGAAAATACCTTTAGTAAAGTCCGTACCGGCCGCGCCCACCCTGGGATGCTGTCAGGCGTTATGGTCAGCTACTATGGCTCAGATACACCGCTCAATCAAGTAGCCAGCGTTAACGTTGAAGACTCAAGAACGCTATTGGTTCAGCCGTTTGACCGCACCATGGTTCAAGCGGTTGACAAAGCGATTCGTGAGGCGGATTTGGGACTCAACCCCATGACCGCCGATGTGATTCGCGTTCCAATGCCAGCTTTAACCGAAGACACCCGCCGTGATATGCAAAAATTGGCTCGCGGTGAAGCGGAAAATAGCCGCGTTTCGATTCGCAATATCCGCCGCGATATGATGAACGACATCAAAGACTTGGCAAAAGAAAAAGAAATTTCAGAAGATGACGAGCGCCGCGCGGGTGATGATATCCAAAAGCTGACGGATAAATATATCGCCAGCATCGACAGCAAGCTTGAGAAAAAAGAAGCGGACTTGATGGAAGTTTAAGCTTTCGCTTTTATTAAAACGCCTGTTAACTTGTTTGGTAAACAGCCAATAGTTTGGTGCTATTGGCTGTTTTTTTAAATCAAGCTGCTAGGTTAATTATGATAAATTAATGAAAATTCGCGCCTGAACTTTTTAATGAAGCTAATAAGCTTTATTATAATTGCAATGTCCACCACTGATTCACTTTTTAATTTTTACCACTAAAAGCTGCCCTTATGACTCTACCAACTTCGCACTCAAACACCGTTCTTCCGCGCCATATTGCTATTATTATGGATGGCAACAACCGCTATGGCAAAGCGCACCGCTTGGCAAGTGGTGGCGGTCATATTGCCGGAAAAGACGCGCTTGACCCTGTGGTTGAGTATTGCCGCGAGGTGGGCGTTGAGGTGTTGACCGTATTTGCCTTTTCCAGTGAAAATTGGCAACGCCCTGCCAATGAAGTTGCGCTGTTAATGCAGCTGCTGTCTTTGACCATTGATGAGCAGTTGCCAAGGATGATGCAGTTTGAAATTCGGCTGCGCTTTATTGGTGACCGCTCAAAATTAAGTCTTAATTTGCAGCAAAAAATGGCGGCTGCTGAAGAAAAAACGGCACAGTTCACCAAAATGTCACTGGTGATTGCCATCAGCTACGGCGGTCAGTGGGATTTGGCAAATGCTGCAAAACAGCTTGCCGAGAAGCTTCAAATCGGTGAAATTACCCTTGACGATATTAACAAAGAAAGCTTAGGGCAGCACGTTCAGCTTAACGATGCGCCGCCAGTGGATATGCTGATTCGAACCGGCGGTGATTTTCGCTTGTCCAATTTTTTATTGTGGCAGTCGGCTTATGCAGAGCTGTTTTTTACCCAAACGCTTTGGCCAGATTTTACCGATAAAGAGCTTGCGGCAATGGTCACCGAGTTTGCTCAGCGTCAGCGCCGCTTTGGCAAAACCAGCGAACAAGTCGCGCTTCAACAGCAGCAAGCCGACCCAAGCTGACCTTAACATAAGCTAAGCGAATTGCCGCTCAATTTCAGCAGCAGCGCAATTAGCTGCTATAATGGCAAATTTTAAGGATATCGTTAAGGTGCGCTGATGTGGCAACGGATTAAAACCGCCATCGTATTGGTTATTATTGTAGGGATTGCCTTATTTGCAAGTGGCTCACCTATTTTGATAGTGCCGCTATTGGCAGTTGGCGCAGGAATTTCAGCGTTTGAGTGGTCAAAGCTGATGCCCCATTGGCAGCAACCTTGGGCATTTGTGGCATTAGTTTTGGTGCTGACCTTGGTGTCATTGTCGATTCCAAGCTCTTGGGTCGTTTGGTGGGCGTTATCCGTGGTCATTTGGCTGTTTGCGCTGATTTGGGTGCAAAATTTCCCCAATCAGACGACATGGTACGATAAAAAACTTGCCGTTATCGGTGCTATCGTTCTCACCGCCGCCATTACTGCCATGTTTGATTTGTGGCAGTTGTCGCCTTGGTGGCTGCTTTACGTGTTTTTATTGGTTTGGTGTGCGGACAGCGGCGCGTATTTTGTGGGTCGCAAACTTGGTCGCCGCAAAATGGCGCCGCGCGTGTCGCCCAACAAAAGCATGGAAGGCTTGGCAGGTGGTCTTGTTACCGGACTTTTCGTTGTTATTGTGATTAGCGTGTTTAAATTGCAACTGTCAGGACTTGCGCTTATCAGCTTTGTGGCATTATCCGCCATGACCATTTTGGCATCAGTATTGGGCGATTTGTTTGAATCAATGCTCAAGCGGCAAGCCGGCGTCAAAGATTCAGGAACCATCTTGCCCGGTCACGGCGGCGTTCTTGACCGCATTGACTCGCTATTGTCTGCCATGCCGATTTTTGCGCTTGGCTTTTGGGCATTGCAGCATTTTGGCATTTTAACGCTTTAACCGATACTGTTTAAAACTATTAAAAAATTAGCTAAAAATAAAATTTAATCAATGAGATAGCAGCGCTGATGATAAGTGATAAAAAATTGACAAAGCCGCAAATCGCCGTTCTTGGGGCAACGGGCTCTATTGGGGACAGCACCCTTGCGATATTGGCGGCGCACCCTGAATCTTATGACGTTTTTGCCTTGTCAGGGTATCATCAGCTGGATAAATTGCTTGAGCTTTGCCAAAAGTTTCGCCCCAAGCGCGTTTGCGTTCCAGAAGAAAATGTCGATGAATTTGCCAAGCTTCTTAAGGGCAATCATCTAAATATTGACATTGTCAGCGGTCAGCAAGGCCTGATTGATATTGCCACCGACAGCCAAACAGATATTGTGGTTGCCGCCATTGTTGGCGCGGCAGGACTGCCATCAACACTTGCTGCTGCCAAAGCTGGAAAGCGCATTTTACTTGCCAATAAAGAGGCGCTGGTGATGGCAGGGCAATTGATGATTGATGCGGTAAAATCGCACCATGCTACGCTGTTGCCGATCGACTCTGAGCACAACGCTATTTTTCAATGCTTGCCTACGCAAATTCAATCTGAGCGCGCTCAAATTCATCAAGGCTGCTTTGGCGTTCGCAGGCTTTGGCTGACGGCGTCCGGTGGCCCTTTTTTAAATAAAAGCTTTGCGCAAATGCAAAAAGCAAATGTTGCCGAGGCGGTCAATCATCCCAATTGGTCCATGGGGCAAAAAATCTCGGTTGATTCAGCAACAATGATGAATAAAGGTCTTGAATTAATCGAAGCTTGCTATTTGTTTGATTTGCCTGAAGATAAAATCAACGTTGCCATTCATCCGCAAAGCATTATTCACTCGATGGTGGAATATAACGACGGCAGTTTTTTAGCTCAGCTTGGCAGCCCTGATATGAAAACGCCGATTGCTCATGCCTTAGCTTACCCAAATCGCATCGACAGCGGCGCTCCGCCGTTGGATTTATTTACGTTAAGCGCGCTTGAATTTATCCGACCTGATGAGCAAAAATTTGCTTGTTTAAAGCTTGCTCGCGAGGCGATGAAATCTGGAAATGGCGCGACTATTGTGTTAAATGCTGCCAATGAAATCGCCGTTGAGGCGTTTTTAAATGGTCAGCTTGGGTTAACGCAAATTGCCGAAATTAATGAGCAAACGCTGTTGTCATTGCCTGAAACGCTGCCAAAAAACGCCGATATCGACGATATTTTAGCCATCGATGCCAAAGCTCGCTATCTTGCGCAAAACTTAATTGCAAAAGCGCAGTGATGCCACAATAAAAGCGCTACTATAGTCAGGCAGCGCCATAAATTGCTGCTTGGTCAATGATAAGGGTGATAACGCTTTATGATGACGTTTTTATTGACACTGCTTGCCGCGATTTTGATTTTAGGACCACTGGTGGCGCTGCACGAGTGGGGACATTTTATTGTGGCAAGGCTTTGCGGCATTAAGGTTTTGACGTATTCAATCGGTTTTGGTCCTAAACTGTTTGGCTGGACGAGCAAAAAAAGCGGCATTGATTACCGCATTTCCGCGCTTCCTTTGGGTGGTTATGTCAAAATGCTTGATGAGCGTGAGGGTGAGGTTGCCGAGCACGAGCAGCATTTGGCGTTTAACCGTCAGCATCCGTTAAAAAAAATCGCCGTGGTTGCCGCAGGGCCGTTGATGAATTTTGTCATTGCCATTTTTTTATTTTGGGTGCTGTTTTTGACGCCCTCAGAGCAGCTTGCCACCAAAATCGGCGAGGTGTTGCCAAACTCTCCGGCAGCAGTGGCAAAGCTTCCGGTCGGCGACACCATCGTAGCTATTGACGGTCATGAGGTGGCAACTTGGGAAGCCATTAATTACCGCTTAGCCGATAAAATGGGCGAGACCACCAACGTCAACGTCACTTTAAAGCCGGATAACAGCCATGCAACGACTTATCCGGTGGCAATCAATCGCTTTATGCAAGAAAAAGACGGCGTTGATGCGCTCACCAGCTTTGGGATGCTCCCTTGGCAGCCAAAAATTGCCCCTGTCATTGGCAAGCTTGCACCCGATGGGGCAGCGGCGCGTCAAGGGTTAAAAGTCGGCGACACCATCACCGCCATTAATGACACACCCATTAACGATTGGCTTAGCGCCACGCGAATTATCCGCGACCATCCTGAAGTACTGCTCAATGTTCAAGTGATGAGAGACAATCAGCCGGTTAATTTACAAATCATGCCGCAGGGTAAAAAAGACAATTTGGGGCACGTTTACGGTCAAATTGGCGCGATGGTCGCGCAAACGGACATTGTTATTCCCGATGCCTATAAAACGACGGTTCAATATGGCGCAGGTGAAGCCTTAGTTCAGTCGTTTGCCAAAACTGAGCAGCTTGCGGTGATGACGCTCAGCTCCATGGGCAAAATGATTTCAGGGATGATTGGTCTTGAAAATTTATCAGGTCCTATTACTATTGCTAAAGTTGCCAAGCAAAGCTTTGACATCAGTTGGCAAATGGTGTTATCAACCGCCGCACTGATTAGCTTAAGCCTTGCGGTGTTAAACTTACTGCCGATTCCGGTACTTGATGGTGGTCATTTGGTGTATTATGTCATCGAGCATGTTCGCGGCAAACCGCTTTCTGAGGGCGTTCAGCTTGTCGGGCTAAATATTGGTCTTCTTTTGCTGGCAGGTTTCATGGTGTTAGCAATTGGTAATGATATTAGTCGCCTGTTTTAATCTTCGTATTGGGCTGATTTTAAGCGAGCAATGATAACTTGGCGCTTTGGGCGGCATATCCTTAGCATGAGCCAATTATTTTAATGTAAAAGTCAGTTCTTCTTTAGTTTTAAGCACTATACTAACGGTAAGTTTTAGTTTATTTTATGCTACGTTTTATATAATTTACAATTTTGGTTTTTTAGTTGGCTGTTGGACATTCCAAAATTTCGGTTAAGCTTGGGGCTTTACAAGCCAAACGTTTTGCCTTAATTTAAGCCAAGTTTTTTTGACGGACAGTGTTTATGCGAACGCCTTTAATTATGAGCGCGGCGGTGTTGCCGCTTGTGGCAGCCTTGAGTGTTCCGGCTCAAGCCGCCAATTTTGTGGTATCAGACATCAGCTTTTTGGGGCTCAAGCGACTCACCGCCGACAGCCTTTATCCCGTTTTGCCCATCTCTGTTGGCGACACCGTTAACGACGAGCGCTTAGCTGCCAGTATTAAAGCGCTTTATGCCACCGAAAATTTTGCCAATATCCAAAGCAAAGTTGATGGCTCAAAGCTCATTTTTGAGGTCGTTGAGCGCCCCATCATCGCTGAGGTAAACTTTGAAGGCAATAAGCTCATTCCCAAAGAAGGCTTAACTCAAGGCTTAAAAAACGCAGGGCTTGCAGTTGGTGACGTGTTAAAGCAAGCCACTTTGCTTGGGGTAGCTAACGAGCTTCAGCAGCAATATATCAGCCAAGGCTACTATAATAGCGACATCGAAGTTGACCAAACGCTACTTGATGGCAACCGCGTTAAGCTTGATATTCGCTTTATTGAAGGCAAACCTGCCAAAGTCGTTGACATTAACGTGATTGGCAATAAGCACTTTAGTGATTCAAAAATCAAAGATGTTTTTGCGGTGAAAGAGTCCTCTTGGACGCGCTTGCTATCAAAGTCTGACCGCTATGCCAAAGAAAAGCTTGCCGCAAGCCTTGAAAATTTAAAAGCGTTATACCTTAATGACGGTTTTGTACGTTTTGATGTGAATAATGCGGTATTAAACATCAGCGAAGACAAGCGCAGCGTCTTTATTGAAGTGAGCATCAGCGAAGGCGAGCAGTACAAGTTTGGGCAAATCAACTTTTTAGGAAAGCCTACTTTTGAAACCAGTGAGCTGCAAAATCTGGTCACTTTTGCGCCAAATGAGCAGTATTCGCAAGCCAAACTTGACGCCACCACTGCCGCGCTTAAAAGCCGCTATGGCAATGAAGGCTACTATTTAGCGCAAATCCGCCCTGTACCAAGAATTAATGATGAAACTCGCGTCGTGGATATCGATTATTACATTGATCCTGCGCGGCCTATTTACGTTCGCCGAATTAACTTTAACGGCAACCTTCGCACCAAAGACGAAGTCCTTCGCCGTGAAATGCGTCAGTTAGAAGGGGCGTTGGCATCGAACGAAAAAATTCAGCTGTCAAGAACGCGATTGATGCGAACTGGATTTTTCAAAACGGTTAACGTTGATGTCAAACCGGTTCCAAACCAGCCCGATCAAGTCGATGTGAATTATACGGTCGAAGAGCAGCCTTCAGGAAGCGCTCAAGTTGCAGCCGGTTACTCTCAAAGCGGCGGGGTGACCTTTCAGGTTGATTTGTCCCAAAATAACTTTATGGGAACAGGAAACCGCGTAAAAGCGGCGTTATCGCGCTCAGAAACGCGCGACTCATATAGCTTGGGCTATACCGACCCTTACTTTACCGAAAATGGCGTATCACAAGGCGTCAGCGCTTATTACCGCAATACCAAATACGATGACCGTAACGTCAGCAACTATGTCACCGACTCGTATGGGGCGACCTTAAACTACAGCTATCCGGTCGATGAAACCAAACGCGTTAGCGCAGGCTTCAACTATGACAATACTACCGTTCGTGGCGGTCGTAACTTGGGCGTATCAAACGTTCAACAAATCATTGATGATGGCGGTAGCGTTGAAACGTATACCAATGACAATGGCGAACAAATCAAAGGCATCGGCAGCTTTAAAAATGACTATGACACCTACAACTTGCTCTTAGGCTGGGATTATAGCACCCTTGATCGCCCTGTTTTCCCAACCAAAGGCATGAGTCATGCCGTTGATGCCACCATTGGTTTAGGGGATGCCAGCTACCAAAAAGTCATTTATCGTGGTAATGTATACTACCCAATTTATAAAGACTGGGTGGCTCGCGGTTATACCAAGCTTGGCTATGGTAACGATTTACCGTTTTATGAAAACTTTTATGCCGGCGGCTACGGTTCGGTTCGTGGTTATGAGTCTTCAAGTCTTGGACCACGATCTAAAGCTTATTATGATGCGATCAATGGTTTAGATCGACTTCGTGATGAAGAAGTTGGCGGAAACGCGCTGGTGACCTTTGGTTCTGAGCTGATTTTACCGATGCCATTTAAAGGCGATTGGGCAGATCAAGTTCGCCCTGTGGTGTTCTTTGAAGGCGGTCAGGTTTTTGATACTACCGATAAAGAAAATCGCACCTTTGTTGATCCAGTTTCTGGCGAAAATAAAGGTATTCCGCTCTTGACTCAAGATAAAGACTTGCGCTTTAGTGCCGGAGCGGGCATCACTTGGTATACCCCTATTGGTCCCATTTCGCTGAGTTATGCCATGCCTATCGGTGACAAAGAGGGTGATGAAACCGAACACGTTCAGTTTCAGATTGGTAGCACTTTCTAAGCCCAGTCATTTAGGATAAAAGTTCAAGCCCAACGATTGGGCTTGATTGTTATTTATACTGATACTATTAAATGATGATAACCCTTAAACAACTGATTGCAAAAATTGAGCAGCGCCAACCGGTGCTAAATAAAGCCAAGCTGAGCGCTGCTATGCTGAACCAAAAGCTTTGCGGGGTGGGCAGTTTATCTCATGCTAAAGCTGATGAAATCAGCTTTTTATCAAGCGCCCAGTTTGAAGCAAGCATTAAAAATAGCCGTGCTGCTGCCATTTTAGTAATACCAAAGCATGAGGCGTTAGTACCAGCATCCAGTACGGCATTGGTCGTTGCCGATCCGTATTTGGCGTATGCCAGTAGCAGTCAGCTGTTTGCCTATCAACCAAATGGCGGCAATGTTCACCCATCAGCGGTAATCGCAGACAGCGCGGTCATTGGTCAAAACGTCAGCGTTGGTGCGTTTTGCGTCATTGGTGAAAACGTTGTTATTGGTAATGGAACTTGTCTTGATGCTCACGTCGTTATTGAAGATGGCGTGACTATTGGTCAGCACACCGTCATCAAATCTCATGTGACGATTGCCCATCACTGCATTATTGGTGATTTTGTTCGCCTGCACTTTGGCGTGAGTATCGGCTCAGAAGGTTTTGGCTTTGCCGCGACCAATGACCGTAGCAAGCTTGGTTGGGAGCGCATTGCTCAGCTTGGTCGGGTCGTGATTGGCAATCATGTGCGAATCGGTAGCCAGACTTGTATTGATCGCGGCGCGGTTGATGATACGGTCATTGGCAATCATGTGATCATTGATAACTTGGTGCAAATCGCTCACAATGTCAAAATCGGCGACGGCACTGCGATTGCCGCCAAAACGGGAATTGCCGGCAGCACCACCATTGGCAAACGCTGCATTATTGGCGGAGCCGTTGGGATTAATGGTCACATTACAATTTGTGATGATGTGACTTTATCAGCAATGACCATGGTGACCAAGTCGATTAAAACCGCAGGGGCTTATTCCTCGGGAACCTCTGCCATGCCAACGCCAAATTGGCGCCGCGCCGCGGTTCGCTTTCGCAAACTTGGTGATAAATAAACTTAAGTAGTCATCACAAAATTTAATACGCAAAACTTTAAAATTTTAACCTGATTTTTTAATCAGTAGTTAAATAAAAAATATTTTAACTAGCATTTTAGCAAGCTAAGATTTATTGTTAAAATTGCTCAATAAATTTTAAGATTTAAAATAACAGATTGCCAATTTACTCTTAGCCTGCCATAGCAAGGAAGCCTTTATGAGCGCCAATGACATTAAAAATTTAACTGACGATGATATCAAAAGCTTAGCGGAACAAGGCTTAACGCTACCGCTAACTTACCATACGCTAAAACACTATTTGCCGCACCGCTATCCATTTATGCTGGTGGACAAAGTGGTCGCTTGTAAGCCGGGCGAGTGCATTACGGGCATTAAAAACGTGACCATAAATGAAGAGTTTTTTAATGGTCATTTTCCCGATGAGCCGATTATGCCAGGGGTGTTGATGGTTGAGGCAATGGCGCAAGTTTCAGGCGTTCTTGGATTTATCAGCGCAGGGATGACCGCAGAAGACGGTTATTTGTATTTGTTTGCAGGGGTGGATAAAGTCCGCTTTAAGCGCCGTGTGATTCCCGGTGACCAACTGATTATTCGCTCAACGCTCAAAATGCAAAAGCGCGGTATTTATAAGTTTGATTGCAGCGTTCATGTCGAAGATGAGCTTGCTGCCAGCGCTGAAGTGATGATTGCGCGCCAAGCTCAGTCATGATTGCTTGCTTGACGTATCTTTTTAACAACCGATGATATCAAGGTCTGTATTATGAGTCAGATTCACCCAACGGCACTCATTTCACCCACTGCCACCATCGATGATTTAGCGGTGATTGGTCCTTATTGTATCATCGGCGATGAGGTCAGCATTGGCGCAGGAACGACCCTGTTGCGCCATGTGGTGGTATCCAAGCTTACCAAAATTGGCAAAAACAACACCATTTATCAATTTGCGAGCATCGGTGAGGATTGCCAAGATTTAAAATACAATGGCGAGCGTACTTGGCTTGAAATTGGCGATAACAATACCATTCGCGAAGCTTGTAGCCTACATCGGGGTACGGTTCAAGACAACGGGCTGACTAAGATTGGCAGTCACAATTTGTTTATGGTTAACACGCATATTGCTCATGATTGTATGATTGGCGACCATAATATTTTAGCCAATAATGTCGGTGTCGCCGGTCACGTCCATATCGGCAACCATACCATTATCGGCGGTAATTCAGGCATCCATCAGTTTTGCCGCGTTGATGATTATAGCTTAATTGGCGGGGCAAGCTTGGTTTTAAAAGACGTGGCGGCTTTTACGATGGTATCAGGAAATCCTGCCCACACGCATGGGCTGAACGTTGAGGGCATGCGCCGAAAAGAGTGGTCAGCGGCAACGATTGAGGTGCTGCGACAAGCTTATAAAGTGATTTTTCGCTCGGGAATGACTACCCAACAAGCTTTAGAAGTTTTGCAAAATGAGCTGTTGCCAAAAGAGCCAAAAGTTCAAATGCTGATTGACTCGCTCACCCAAAGCAACCGCGGGGTGGTTCGTTAATTCCTAAACTCCCACAATAGTTTGTAAAATAGTCCAAATATTATCCATTTTATAAAAAGCCATGACAATCAGTTATGGTTTTTTTATATCATTATATTGACAAGCCTGCAAAGTTAACAGAAACTTACGGTAAATAGGAGGTGGGTAACTTTCTTATTACCTAATTATGAATGTAAATTTGATTTCCGGTTTGCCCTGTTCCTCAAGTAACATTTTTAATTTTGTGTTTATTTACTTTGTTTTAAGGAGAGAGTTGTGGCAGAACCTAGAGAGAGTTGGTCTAGTCGCTCAGGATTTATTTTAGCGGCAGTAGGCTCAGCCATTGGTCTTGGCAACATTTGGCGTTTTCCTTATGTGGCTTATGACAATGGTGGGGGCGCGTTTGTTATTCCTTATTTGATTGCATTGATGACCGCCGGATTGCCCTTGCTGTTTTTAGATTACATTGTCGGTCAAAAATATCGTGGCGGGGCGCCGATAGCTTATCGGCGGATGATTAAATCCGCAGAGTCCATCGGTTGGTGGCAAGTGCTTGTCTGCTCCGTGGTGGCGATTTATTACGCCAGCGTGCTGAGCTGGGCGGGGAACTTTATGGTGTTCTCTTTCGGTCAGCAGTGGGGTCAAGACACCGAAGCGTTTTTCTTTAATACTTACTTGCAAAATGCCGATAGTCTGCAAGCGGCGTTTGTACCGCAGTTGTTTATTGGCTTGGTCATCGTTTGGGCATTGGCGCTGATTATTTTATACGGTGGCGTCAAAAAAGGCGTTGAGCTTGCCAACCGAATTTGTATCCCACTATTGGTTGTCATGTTTTGTCTGCTTGTTTTCCAATCGCTCAGACTGCCAGGGGCAGTTGATGGGTTAAATGCCTTTTTTACCCCCAATTGGGGCGCGATGACCAATCCTAAAGTTTGGCTTGCCGCTTATGGTCATATCTTTTTCTCACTGTCCATTGGCTTTGGTATCATGCTGACCTTTGCATCTTATTTAAAACCTAATGCCAACTTGACGGCATCGGGGTTGGTGGTTGGCTTTGCCAACTCGTCGTTTGAGCTGCTTGCCGGAATCGGTGTTTTTGCGGCGTTAGGATTTATGGCGCAAGCAACAGGCGTTCCGATTGCTGAGGTGGTGGGAAGTGGTATTGGTCTTGCGTTTATTGCCTTTCCAAAGCTGATTTCAAGCTTGGGCAGCAGCGGCGACCTTGTAGGATTTTTGTTTTTTGGCTCGCTGGTGATTGCTGGCATCACCTCGATTATTAGTATTTTAGAAGTTCCGATTGCGGCGTTTAGAGATAAATTCGGCTGGTCGCGGAATAAAGCCGTGACCATCATTGGCGGCAGCTGCGCGCTGATTTCGATTGTATTATTTTCCACCAAAAACGCCATTACTTTTGTTGATATTATTGACAACTTTGCGAACAATATCGGCATCGTGGTTGGGGCGCTATTGTCCATCGTTTGGATTACTTGGTTTAATCGCTCGGTTATTCCGGCACTTATTGAGCATGTCAATCGCATCTCAAGCATTAAACTTGGCAAAACTTGGGTGTTTATGTTGACCGTCGTCACCCCCATATCCTTATTGATTGCTTTGGTATTGACTTTAAAATCCTTGCTAACAGAAGGTTACGGGGATTATCCGATGCTCACTCAGCTGATTTTTGGTTGGGGAATCGTGGTGATTTTTGCGATTGGCGCATTATTATTAACTGCCCTTAAAGGTCGAGGCGAGGAGGTTTAAATGAATTCATCAGCAATGGTATTGATGGCGGTAGCAATCATCTTGGTTTGGGGCGGTTTAGCACTGGCAATCATTCATTTAATGAAGCACCCCGATTTACCTCTTGAAAAACTGCCCGAAGAGTTGCCTTAACTTTATAAAGCTTAATTCATAAAAAAGGCTTAATTTGATTAAGCCTTTTTTAATTGCTAACAGTAAAAATTTTCAATTTAGCTTTTAAAGCAATTCGCTAGCGTAAATTCAATTCTGGAACGTCTTGACCGCGCCTTTCATAAAAGTCGCTGACAAACTCATCAAAGCGGTCATTGTCAATCGCCTCACGAATTGCTGCCATTAAGCGCTGATAGTAGCGCAGGTTGTGAATGGTGGCGAGTTGCGCCCCAAGCATTTCCTTGCATTTATTCAGATGGTATAAATAAGCTCGGCTAAAGTTTTGGCAGGTGTAGCAGTCGCAATAAGGGTCAAGCGGGGTTTCATCCAAGCGGTATTGGCTGTTGCGAATACGAACGATGCCGCCGTTGTCGATGTTTCCAGTGACGAAATAATGACCGTTGCGAGCGTTTCGGGTCGGCATGACGCAATCAAACATATCCACACCGCGGCGAACGGCCTCAACGATGTCCTCAGGCTTGCCAACGCCCATCAGATAGCGCGGCTTGTCACTTGGCATGTCATCGGGGATGTAATCTAACACATCAATCATTTCTTCTTTAGGCTCCCCAACTGACAGCCCGCCAATGGCATAACCATCAAAGCCAATCTCAAGCAAGCCCTCAAGCGACTGCTGACGCAAATCAGGGTACATGCTGCCTTGAATAATGCCAAATAGCGCGTTGTTACTTTCTAAGCGCTGATGCTCATCCAAGCAGCGTTTGCCCCAACGCAGCGACAATTCAAGCGATTTTTTCGCCTCACTATGGGTGGCAGGATAGGGCGTACATTCATCAAACTGCATGACGATGTCAGAATTTAAACTGTATTGAATTTGCATGGATTTTTCAGGCGATAAAAACACCTTTGCGCCATCAATCGGCGATTTAAAATGAACACCGTCTTCGGTAATTTTACGCATGGCACCAAGGCTGAAGACTTGAAAGCCGCCAGAATCGGTCAAAATCGGTTTATCCCAATGAATAAAGTCGTGCAAACCGCCAAATTTATCAATCACTTCCGTTCCTGGTCGCAGCCACAAATGAAAGGTATTGCCAAGGATAATCTCTGCGCCAATCTCATGGATGTCGCGCGGCAGCATACCTTTGACCGTACCATACGTGCCAACCGGCATAAAAGCAGGGGTTTGAACGTCGCCGTGATTTAAGTGAACTGTACCACGGCGCGCTCGCGTGTCACCGCTTGCCGTTTTATGAAGGGTAAATTGCATATCAACATCGCTATCTTTTAAAAATAAGCTGAATTATAGCACCGCTTGCCGTGCGATGGTATTTACCGCTTGGTCAACAGGCAGTGGCAACAAAAAAGACAGCTTAATGCTGCCTTTTTGAATACGGTTTTGCCAATAAGTTTTTACGCCCAATAAAGCGAAAATACTATACTAAAAAAACTACGCTTGCTGCTCGCGGATGATGTTGAGCATCCGGCGAAGCGGTTCAGCCGCGCCCCAAAGCAGTTGGTCGCCAACCGTAAACGCGCCCAGATATTCGCCGCCCATGTTGAGCTTCCGCAAGCGACCAAGCGCCACGGTAAGCGTTCCGGTGACCGCAACTGGGGTTAAACGGTTCATGGCAGCGTCTTTGGTGTCTTCAACCACATCAAGCCACTGGTTGCCGCTATTTTTAAGCGCGTCTTCGATTTCCTCTAAAGGAATGTCTTTGTTAAGCTTGATGGTCAGGCCTTGAGCGTGACAGCGCATTGCGCCAATGCGAACGCAAAGCCCGTCGATGGCGATTTGGCTGTTTTCATCGTTGCCCAAGATTTTGTTGGTTTCAACGCCGCCTTTCCACTCTTCGCGCGATTGCTTGTTGTCAAGCTGCGAGTCGATGTAAGGGATGAGGCTTCCGGCTAGCGGCACGCCAAAATACTGTTTTGGAAAATCATCCAAGCGCTGAGTTTGCGCGATTTTTTTGTCAATTTCCAAAATGGCGCTGGCAGGATTGGCAAGCTCCTCGGCAACGGCATCACGAAGTACGCCCATGCCATTGATGAGCTCGCGCATATTGTTCGCGCCCGAGCCACTGGCAGCTTGATAGGTCATGGCGCTGACCCACTCAACCCAGCCTTTATTGAACAACTCACCGATTGCCATCAGCATCAGTGACACCGTGCAGTTGCCGCCGATAAAGTCTTTTTTACCGTTTTTTAGCGCTTCATCGATGACGTTTTTATTCACAGGGTCAAGGATAATGATGCTGTCGTCCGCCATGCGTAGGGTGCTTGCTGCATCAATCCAATAGCCATTCCAACCGCTATCGCGAAGGGGCTTGTGGACGTCTGTTGTGTAGTCGCCGCCTTGGCAGGTGATAATCACGTCGCAATCACTCAGCGCTTTAATGTCATAAGCATCTTTTAGCGTTCCCGTGTCGATGCCATCAAAGCTTGGCGCTGTGCCACCGGCATTACTGGTCGAAAAAAATACCGGCGTGATTCCTGCAAAGTCATTTTCTTCGCGCATCCGCTCGATAAGAACCGAGCCGACCATGCCGCGCCAGCCGACCAAGCCTACTTTCAAATTGCTCATGACGTGTTGTCCTTAATTTACCCAGAAGTATTGCCATCTCAACCGATTACAATGCCGTGAAAGCGCCTAAATTGCAAGCCATTTTCACGCCATTTGAGTCAATTTTAATCAATAATGGCTTAATTCCGAAAAACTTTTGGTTATTAAATTTTGGTTATTAAAAGAATGCGCTGCTAATGGCGCTCATAATAAGCTGACAATGGGCAATAAAGTAATGTGGTTAAAAAACCGCTTAGCGCAACTGCGGATGACTTTAACTAAACTGGGCTTGATTAGAAAAAAGGTTTCAGCATAAATTTCTAAATTATAATAAACAAAAATTACTCAGCTTTAATTTTTACTTATAAGGCAATCTATGGATACAGAGCTTATCGCAATTATCTTAGAGGTCATGTCAGGCGGCATCATTTTTGTGACCGTTTGGGGGTTATTGCCACTTGATTTTTGGTGGATTCGCGGCGTTGATTTCCCAAGGCTACAGATTTTATGGTTGGGTGCCGCAAGCCTAATTGGCATGGTGGCAGTTGCTTTTTGGCAAGACGTTACATTTTGGCACTGGCTGCTACTTGCCGCGTTGGTGGCAGCATTGGCATTTCAGCTTAAAATGGTGCTGCCATACACGCGGATTTGGCAAAAAGAGGTAAAAAGCGCAAAAAATGGCAGGGATAATCGCCATCGACTTCGCATTATGGTGTCGAACGTGTTAACGTCTAATGTCAACAAACAAGCACTGATTGATTTGGTCACCGAGCAGCATCCTGATATTTTACTAACGCTTGAAACTGATAAAGTTTGGGAAAATGCGCTATCGGTGATTGAGCCGGACTTTCCATTTAGCGTTAAAGTGCCGCTGGATAACTTATACGGCATGCATTTGTATTCAAAATTTAAGCTGATTGACCCTCAAGTGAAGTTTTTAATTATTGATGATATTCCCTCCATTCACACCCAAATTAGACTTAACAATGGTCAAACCGTTTGGCTATATTGCCTGCATCCTATGCCGCCAAGCCCAACGGAGGCTGCCAAATCTACCACCCGCGATGCTGAATTGCTGATGGTTGGGCGACATATTAAGTCGCAAAATCAAATAGCAATTTTAGCCGGCGACTTAAATGATGTGGCGTGGTCCAAAACCACACGCCGATTTCAGCGCATCTCAGGGCTGCTTGACCCGCGAATAGGTCGTGATTTTGTCAATACCTTTCACGCCAAATATCCATTTTTGCGCTGGGCACTTGACCATATTTTTCACAGTCCGTGCTTTACTTTGGTTGAAATTAAGCGCCTGCCAAGCATCGGCTCTGACCATTTTCCGGTGATGACGGTGCTACAATTTGAACCCGAATCAATTTGTGCTCAAGAGCAAAACGCCGAAAAAGCAACTATTGATGACTTTTATGCCGCTGAGGAAAAAATTTGTGCGGGAAAAAAAGAGGGTGTCGCCGTATCTTGCGAGCATCAACAAGAAAAGTCGGATTAAGGTCAGCCATATCGTTACAAATTCTGCGAACTATTGTCTTGTAAGCAAAAGCTTACAATAATTAGGGTTTTTAGCGTCTAGCTGATATCAATCACCTGTTATAAAATATCCATTATCAGCACAAGGATAAGCAAGGATGCAGTGTTGAGGCATGGATTTTAACATAGCTCAGCCCGCTATCTTAAAATCCGTATTGCGACTTAGGATAAGTCCGCAGGGAAGTGATAATAATAATAACAAAAAGATGCGCCCAAGCCCCGAACCCATCGCCCTAGGTTCGGGGTTTTTTCTTGTGATTAAGTTGTTGATTTTAAGTTGATTATTCAATTAACTTAATGAGTTGGTGCCCTGTATGGCGACTAAAAGATTTTTTATTCCGCAAAAAAAAGATGACTGCCATCAGTCATCTTTTTCATCTAGTTAACTGGTCGTTAAAAGCTAGTCAATGATTTGAATATAAGCTGCCGCTCGCAATTCTTGCAGCCAGTCTTCTTTGGCTTGGGGCGCTAGGCGCTGAAAAAGAGCTTGGCGGGCAAGGTTTCGACGGTATTGGGTGGTGGCGTCAAAATCGCGTGTGCCTTCAACCTTTAAGATATGCCAACCAAATTGCGATTTAAATGGCGCTGAAAAGTCATCGGCGGGTGTTTTTTTCATGACGGCTTCAAAGGGGGCGACCATATCGCCTTCGTTGACCCATTCCAAATCGCCGCCGCGACCGGCAGAACCGGCATCATCAGAGTAGGTCGAAGCAAGCGCAGCAAAATCAGCGCCGCGGCGCAATTGCTCGTAGATGTCATTGATTTTTTGTTCGGCTAAAGCGTCCGATTGCAACTCATCAACATTTACCAAAATATGACGGGTATGCCACTGCGGGATGATGACTTTGTCGCTTGATTTTTTGTCCGCAAGCTTGATGATGTCAATGCCTTCAGGGGTAATCAGCGGAGCGCTGACCGCGCCGACATTAAGCTTAACGATTTCATCGGCAAGCTCGGTTGGTAAAGCAGAAGCTTTGTGGTAGCCCATGTTACCGCCTTGAATTTCGAGCGGATAGCGACCTTGAGTGCTTTTAATAATTTCATTAACATCGGCGTTTGGCATTTGTAGGCGTTGACGAACCTCTTCAGCCACGCGCATCGCCTCATCACGTTGAGCAGTCGATAGGCGGTTATAATCATCAATATAAGGCACGCGAATATGAATGGTTTGATACTCGCTTTGGCTTAAGCGTTTTGCTTCAGGGGAGGCTAAAAACGCATCAATATCCTGCTCTGAAATGCGAACTCGGCTGTTGATTTGGCGCTGCTGCAAGGCTTGAATCGCCGCATCTTCAATCAACTGCGCTCGAAATGCCGCATAGCCACTCGGCTGCTGACGGTCAAGGGCTTGCTGCAATTCGCTTAAGCTTGATAAGCCTTGAGACTGTGCAACTTGAGTCAAGCGCTCGTTAATCGCCGCCTCATCGGGGCGTAGTCCTGCCCGATTGATAAAGGACAATTGCAACTCGCGCAAAATCAGGGCGTTTAATACTTCTGATTGCAGTTGCGGCGAGTTGGCAATCGGTTGTCCTGCCGCCTGTGCTCGCGCTTGAGTTTGGGCGATGGCAGCCATCAAATCGCTTTTTAAAATAACATTATCATTGACCATGGCAATGACGCCATCCGCGCTGGTTGCGGCACTTAAGCGGCTGGTTGCTTGATTGTTTGCGCTTGTCGTTGCTGCTTTTGATTTAACCGTAGCTGCCTGCGCTGAGCTGAATAACGCGGCGCTAACCAAGGCGGCAAGAATAGCCTTTGAAGGTGAAAAAACGTTCATGATGCTCCTCATCAATGTCATCGCATCGGATGGTCATTCAAAAATTTCTAAATATCTCAAAAGTAACTCTGAGCGGTTACAAAAATTGTGATTACTTAACGTTAAAAAGTTAAGCGCTTAATCTTTCCAAGCCGATTGAACTGGCTCAAATCCTAAGACTTTTTCGGATAACAGTTTAGTCAAGCGACTGCTGCCGCTGCCCAGACCGTTGAGCCGAACTTCCGCCATAATGGCTTGGGTCGGCTCATCGCTGGTGTTTAAATCGTTGTAGTAGCGCCTGCCATAAACGGCAAAGCCAAAGCAGCAGTCCTCATAATCAACGCCAACTAAGGCATCAAGCATTTTGTTCTCGCGGTAGTCATATTGACCTTGAGCCAGCACCCGCCAGTTGTTATTTATCGGAAAAATCGTTGAGCCGGTAAGCGCCGTTAATGGTAATTGATTGGTGTTGTCATCAAGCTTACGTTTGACAAATCCCACGTTAAATAAGCTGTTTTCAGTTGGCTGATAGCGAAGCTCAGTGGTAAAAAAGTTTAAATCATAGCGGTGATTCAGCGCGCCGCTGACATCCAACCAAACATTATTATAAGGCTGAGCACTTGCCGACCAGACCATTCCTGATGAGGAGGCATCAAACACCGACTTATCGTCATCTAAGGTCACGCGACCTTGATCGAGATAAAACTGTTCTGCAATACTAGCATCCAAACGTGTCACGCCCGTTGCGTCGATGTAACGATAGTTAATTCCGGGGGTGATAGCGTGCAAGTCCTGCAGGCGGTCATGACCTAAAAACCAACTGTCCGAAAACAGCTGTTCGTAGTTGATTGACGCAATCCGCGTGTTAAAGTTAGGAATGTCGTTTTGGTCTTTATACGGCGAATAGGTATATTTTAAGCGCGGGCTCAGCAGCTGATAGCCCCCTAATGAGTCGTCAAATTTGCCAAATGGTGACCCTGAGCGGTAAAAATGCAATCCGGCATCAATGCTGGCTTGGGGCACAAACACCGATTGACTGCCATCTTGTTTGGTTAAATCGTTATCTTCAAGGCTGTCTTTGTCATAAGAGGTATAAAGGTGCTGCAGGCTCAGCTTTGGATTGACATAGCCCCAAGCGGACTCAATGGGGTAAGCCGCGCTGATTTTATTATAAAGGCGGACGCCACTTTTTTCGGCTTCTGAGCCATCGTCAATCGACTTTTTAAAATACGCTGAATCGCTCACGCCGGTGATATCAAATCCTGTTAACCATGGCAATCGATAATTTAATTGCAGCTGCGGCAGTCTTGAGTAGGGCTTATCCTTGTCTTGTAGCGGCTCACCGTTATTGATAATGGCGTTCAATGTCTGAAAAGTTTCGACTTTTAATTCGCCATCAACAAAATCATTATAGTAATTCACGCGGGCGCGGCGCGGCAAATTGAGCGTATTTTTGGACAGCCCAAGGGTATCAAAATCGTTTAAATAATCGGCATCCGACACATAGCTGTATTTAGCATCGCCACTGAGCCTTGGAATGTTTTTTGAGGCCCAATAGTGGTCAAAAAATAAGCTGCTGCGGTCTTCGTCGTTATATTTACGGTCGCTTGGCAAGTAGGAGCCGTTGATAATCCCTTCACCAAAATCATCGGTCAAATAACGAAACTCGCCTGACAGCATCGGGTTGCGATTGGTATAAATGTGAGTATTAAAGGTGGCGTCATAGTTTGGCGCAAGGTTGAGGTAGTAGGGAATATCCACCTCAAGACCGCTTTCACTACTGATACTGGCGCTTGGCAGCAAAAAGCCACTGGTGCGCCGACTGTCAATGGGGAAATTAAAATATGGCAGATAAAATACCGGAACGTCTAAAATACGAAAAGTGGTATCGTAAGCTTTTCCGCGACCCGTTTCGGTATCTAAATCAATGCCTTTTGCCTCAAGCTGCCACTTTCTATCTGTCGGCGGACAAGTGCTGAACATCACCTCATCAAGCTCATACTGGGTATCACTTGGGTGATTTAAGCGCTTAGCATAGCCGTGAGCTTGCAAGGGGACGCTTGCAAACGCGACCCCATAAGCGGTCGATTGTCCCGACTCGGTACTATAAGCTAAGCTGTCAGCGACGCCAATCAAGCCGCCTTGACTGGCTTTTTCGCTGATATTAAGCTTGCCATCTTTAAATTGTGCCAAATCGCCCGTCACTTGATTGCCAATCGCTTTGTCGGTAAACAGCACTTTGCCTTGGGCGCTAGCAACACCGGTGGTCAAATCTAAAATGACCTTGTCCGCTGCGATTTGGTTGCTGCCTTGATTGATGACCACGTTTCCGGCAAGCTCGGCGTAATCGACGTTGTCATAGTAGCCATAATCGGATTCAGTAAAAATCGGCGCTTGGCTATTGGCACCGGTTGCGGTGTTCATGCTGCCCACTTGACCGCCGGCTTCTGCAACGGCGCGCTGATAGTTGGGGTTCGGCTGCGGATAAACCCATTGACCCTCGCAGCGCTCGGAGGTGTCAACATTTCGGCGCAGTAGGGTTAAATTATTGCCAAGCTTGGGCAGCACTTTTGCGCCGTTTTGAGTGACTTGCGGCGCCGTATTTTCTGCCGCTTTGGGCTTTAATTCATAAAATTCAGCAAGCCGTGCTAAGCTTTCTTGAATGCTTTCATCGCTGACATTAAGGCGCTGGTTGTCACGGTCAGGGCCAGCCGCCATGTTTTGTTCAGCGCGTGAAGGTTTGGGCACAGTGGGATGATTATTTAAAGCCGGCGTGGCGTTGGCGACCGCGTTTTCAGAGTCTTCAGCGTTATCAGCGCTATCAGCGTTGTCAGCGTTGTCAGCGGCAAAATCGTTGCCGGCTGCGCTAATATTATTAGCATCATTAATCGCCGTTACCGAAACAGGCGTGACGGCGCGCTCATGCCAATCATCGTTTGCAGCGGCGTCATTTTGCGTAATCTGATTGGCTAAAGCGCGATTAGCAACACTTCGGCTGTTTTTATAGGAAATCGTTTGCGATGTGCTGTTGCCAAATTTTTGATTGCTCAAATCAGCGGATTTTGGCGCGGGCAGTTCTTGATCACCGTTTGGGGTTGCCGCTTGAGCACTCAAAGCCACTGCCGCAAGCGAGCCAAATAAAACCAAGCGAATGCTTTGATAAAGCCGAGAATATAACAAGGTCACACCTATGAGGCAAAGGCAAAAAGTCGTGATGACAACAATCTTGCGTCAATTTACATATCTTGACGACTTATCATAGTCAAAAAAAAGCAAATCAGCTACACTATTGAGCACTTTTTTATCGCAGTTTTAAGTCAGACTATCGGTATTTTACGTGAAATATCAATACGGCGCTTAATAGCAAAGCTGACCATCATGCGTTAAAAGGTGAGCTATTTTAACAAGAATTTTTGAAAATTATCATTATTTTGGTCGTTCGTTAGTAATTGCGCTGACCGATATTCCGATTGACTTTTTGTGATGCCGTTATGACCCAACCTTTATCCTTAAATACTTCTTTAAACGACAACAACGCGCTTGATTCGGCATTGCTGACATGGCTTGAGTCGGTGTTTGCTGACACCGACTTTAGCGTTCAAAGCCTTGCAGGGGACGCAAGCTCCCGCCGATATCACCGTTTAAGCAGTGATGGTATCAGCTACATTGTCATGGACTCCTCAGCGGATAAAGAAGCCATGGCGCAATTTGTCAACGTTGCTGAATTGATGAGCGCAAAAATTCACGTACCAAAACTGATTGCCAAAGACTTGCCGCAAGGGTTTTTGGTATTGGAAGATTTTGGTGCGGTGGAGTTTGCTCATTTATTGGTTGATGCCAACGACCAAGCCATCGATGGCTATTATCAATGGGCGATGGCGGCGCTGATTGAGCTGCAAAAAATCCCTGTTAAGACTGCAAAAGAAAAGCATCAAATTCCTGATTATGATGCCAAGCTGTTAAATCGCGAGATGGATTTATTTAGCGATTGGCTGCTGCCATATTTGGGCGTAACGATCGCGCCCGCGCTTTGGCAATCGCTGAAGTCAGAACTGATTGCCGCGATTAGCGCTCAGCCGCAAGTTATCGTTCACCGTGATTATCACAGCCGCAATTTGATGCAAAACCAAAATGATAAAACCAGCCTTGGAGTCATTGATTTTCAAGATGCGGTCATTGGCGCTTATACTTATGATTTGGTGTCACTGGTTCGCGATGCCTATATCGATTTTCCTGAAAGTTGGGTGCAAAAATGGATGGCTGATTTTTGGCAAAAGCTTATTGATAACCATATGCCAACCACCAAAACCGCTGCTGAGTTTGAAACCCAAGTCAACATCATGGGCGTTCAGCGCCATTTAAAGGTGCTGGGTATTTTTGTCCGATTGTCCGAGCGCGATGGCAAAGACCGCTATTTGGCAGATATGCCAAAGGTGATGCGTGATTTGGTGATTGAGCTTGATTATTTGCAAAAAGCAGATTTGAATTATCAGGGCAATAGTCAATTGCAATCGGTGATTTCTGACTTTTCAGAGTGGCTGCAATCACAAATTTTACCCATTTTTCAGCAAAAATTTAGTGACTTAAAATAATAATAAAGTAGGAGGTAGCATTATGAGCATCACCCAAGCGATGATTTTGGCGGCAGGAAAGGGCACACGATTGCGACCGCTAACCGATACCACGCCAAAGCCGCTCGTTGAGGTAGCTGGTCAGCCGCTGATTGTTTGGCATATCAAAGCGTTAAAAGCCGCTGGCATCACTGACATTACCATCAACGCCTCTTGGCTTGCTGACAAGCTTGTAAGCGCGCTTGGTGATGGTGAAAAATTTGGCGTCAACTTAACGTGGTCAGTCGAAGATGAGCCGCTTGAAACGGCGGGCGGGATTTTTCAAGCGCTGCAATCAGGGGCATTAAAAGACGAGCCGTTTATTTTGGTGAATTCTGATGTTTGGACGACTTATGATTTTGCCAACTTAACCGATTATCAATTGCGCCCCGACCAAAAAGCGCATTTGCTATTAATTGACAACCCAACTCACAATCATGGCGGCGATTTTGCCTTAAATAATGGCTTGGTCAGCGAGCAGCTGATTGCAGGCGGCGATAAATTTACCTTTTCAGGCATCAGCGTCATGTCGCCAAAAATCGTTGCTGGCTTGGTTCATGGTCAAGCCGCGCCCCTTGCGCCGCTGCTGCGAAAAGCAATGATTAAGTTTCAGGTGTCAGGGAGCATCATCAAAGACAACTGGATTGACGTTGGCACGCCTGAGCGCTTAGCAGAAGTGAATGACTTTGTTCAGAGCAAAAATCCTGAGCATCAAGGTCGCTAAATTCTTATTAATTTTTTTCTTAATAAAAAAATCGCTGAAGCTAAGTTTCAGCGATTTTTTGTTTTTAACCTTAAAAAAGATTAAAGCTTTAAACGCCCATTGCCCATTTAATAATTTGCGCAATGCTAAAAATGGTCAAAAACCCTGCCAAATAAAGCCCGATAAACCAAGCCCATTGTGACTGTTTTTTTGATAACCGTTTCATAATCACCTCGTTTAATTTAACAATTAATACATGTGCTCATGGTCCGTTTTACCTTTAAACGTATAGTACGCATAACCGGTATAGCTTAAAATAATCGGTAGCATAATTGCCGCGCCAATGAGCATAAACGATAGCGAAGTATCTGCCGCTGCTGCTTCATGAAGGGTCATTTGATAAGGCACAATGTGCGGGAACACCGCAAAGCAAACGCCAATATAACCCATCAAAAATAGCGCCACGGTCAGTAAAAAGGGTCGGTATTCGCGCTCGGTGGACAAGTCTTTGCGCATAAGAAAAAACAGCACGACCACAATAATCGGCATCGGTGCAAGGTACAAAATCCCCGGCAAGCTAAACCAACCTTCAAGCGCATCGATGTCTGAAAAATACATAAATACCGTAACCACCACCATCGCAAGCACCAAGGCGATAAGCAGCCAGTTAGACACTTTGCGCGCCCAAACTTGCAATTTGTGCTCGGTTTTAATAATCAGCCACGTTGAGCCTAACAGCGCATAACCGATGATGAGCGAAATTCCGCAAACAATGGAAAAGGTGCTGAGCCAATCAAAAGGACCGCCGGTATAAAGCCGGTTACTGGCTTCTAACCCTTGAACCAATGCCCCAAGCATCACCCCTTGGAAAAATGCGGCAACCACCGAGCCTGCAAAAAAGAAAAAGTCCCAAACGTAGCGTTTTGAGGATGCCTTAAAGCGAAACTCAAACGCCACCCCGCGCATGATTAAACCAAACAGCATAAAAATCACGGGCAAATAAAGCCCCGTCATAATGATGCCGTAAGCCACCGGAAACGCGGCAAACAAGCCGCCGCCACCTAAAACCAGCCAAGTTTCATTGCCATCCCAAAATGGGGCGATGGAGTTCATCATTCGGCTTCGGTTTTTGTCAGAACCGGCAAAGGGAAATAAAATACCACAGCCCAAATCAAAACCATCAAGCAGCACATAAACAAAGACAGCAAGGGCAATCAGACCGCCCCAAATCAGCGGCAAATCTAGCACATCACCAAAGTTAAACATTAGCGTAATCCTCCATCGTCCACATCTTCAGCAGGCGCGTCCAAATCGCCGGCGTGCTGCTCGGTTTTTTCGCCGGCGCTTTGGTCGCCGCTGAGCGTTCGACCTTGACCTTCGGTTACTGAATGCTCATAGAAGTTATCCTCACTTGGGTCGTCATAGGGTTTTGGACCTTGACCAATCAGCCGCAAAATGTAAAACGTCCCTGCACCAAAGACAAAAGCATAAACCACAATAAAGCCAATCAGCGTCGTTGCCACTTGCTGAGCGGCAAGTGGTGACATACTTTCTGCCGTTCGAATCACCCCATAAACCGTGTAGGGCTGCCGACCGGTTTCGGTGACAAACCAACCCGATAACAGCGCAATAAAGCCCATCGGCATCATCATCATCCAAGCTCGATGAAACCAAACGCTGTCTTTATCAAACTGCTGCTTTTTAAAGTATTTATAAACGCTAAATAGCCCCACCATCACCATCAACAGCCCGATGCCAACCATAATCCGAAATGCCCAAAATACGATAATTACTGGCGGTTGGTCTTCAGGCGCCCAATTTTTAAGCCCCTTAACTTCTTTATCAAAAGAGTGGGTTAAAATCAGCCCCGACACATAAGGAATGGCAACTTCATATTTGTTGGTTTGGTTTTTTTGGTCAGGAATGGCAAACAGCCGTAAAGCTGCTCCTGTTTCATCTTCCCAAATGCCCTCCATCGCAGCAACTTTAGCAGGCTGATGCTCAAGCGTATTTAAGCCATGTTCATCCCCAATCAACACTTGCGCTGGCGCAATAAATATCGCCATCACCATCGCCATACCAAGCATCACGCGACCGTGAGCGCGGTGCTCGCTGTGGCGTTTGGACTGCAAATAATAAGCACCAACGCCACCAACCACAAACGCCGTCGACAAAAATGCTGCCGTAATCATGTGCGCGTAGCGATATGGAAATGATGGGTTAAAAATGACTTTGAGCCAATCAGTTGGGTATAAAAGACCATCCGCGCCGACCATAAAGCCTTGCGGCGTTTGCATAAAGCTGTTGGCGGATAAAATCCAAAATCCAGAAATCAGCGTTCCCACCGCCACAATCGCCGTTGACGCAAAGTGCATCCGCTTACTAACCCGACCCCAACCAAACAGCATAATTCCCAAAAATGACGCTTCAAGGAAAAACGCGGTTAGCACCTCATAAGCAAGTAAGGGTCCTAACACGTTGCCAGCGCGGTCGGAGAACACCGCCCAGTTGGTACCAAATTGATACGACATCACCACGCCGGACACCACGCCCATACCAAACACCACAGCAAAGATTTTGACCCAGTGCTTATAAACTTCGGCATAAATGGGTTTGCCAGTTTTGAGCCAACGAAACTCAAGCACCGTCAGCCAACTGGCAAGACCAATAGAAAAAGCGGGGAAGACAATATGAAAAGAGATGACAAACGCAAACTGAATCCGTGCCAAAATTAACGCATCAAGCTGGCTAATCACTGTTGCAAACATAAAAAGCTACCTTTAATTGTAAGCTTGGTCAAAATATCAGTAAGCAATCGTTTTGACTAAAGCATTATCAGGTTTGGTCAAGGCAGCCGCACTAGGCAGAATTTAAGGCAAAGTTTATAAAATGTTATTAAACTCGCCTTTTTGTATGGATAGTGTTAAGTTAAGTTAAATTACATAATTTATAAATTGATAGCGCGCTTGTAATCCTAACTTTTTAAGAAAAATATTAAGCTGACCCTGAACCGATATGGCATATAGTATGCGCCCATTGGTATTACGGTGCAAGTAACTGTAAAACACTGAAACAAACTTTAAAGTCAGTATTTAGCATTGAAAAAATAACGCTGAATTTAAGTATAATTATTTAGAAAATCTTCTTAATTCAATGATAAAACTGTGGAGTTTTGCAGAAAAAACAGTTAGTGGAAATCCAATAGCGCAGATAAAAAAATGCCAATAAAAAAGCCCTGAAAATTAGGGCTGATTTTAATATTAAGGTTTGTTTTTTAATTGCTCATGCAAAATTCGCCGCAGCGTTAAGATGGTTTGCGGATTGGATTGAATGCTATGACCCCCTGAAATGACCGTTTCGCTTGCTGCGCCCTGCAAATGCGCGCTGTTATACGGGACAATGCCATCGGATAAGCGGTCGGTTAACGCTTGGCTTAAGCGATTGTCCACGGTGACCGCGGCAATTAACGGCTCACTGGGTAGTTTTTTCAGCGTTTCGGTCTTATCCACCTCTTTGTCAGCTTTTGACAAATCAAGCTTTGCGCCTTCTGGCTGAAGCTGAGCGATGCCTTGAGTCAAGTCCGAATCATTACTGGCAATGATGGAGTGGTAAGTAACGCCTTTATCAATGCTCACATCGCGGGTCAGTTTGATAAATGAGGATTTATCGCTTAATTGACTTGCGCCATTTTGCAAATACAGCGCCCCTAAAGGATTTTGCGCCAAGTCGCCTTGAGTGGCAATGGCAGCTAGATTGTCCGTTACTGTTTTGATGAGGTTAAGCGGCAGATAAATGATGCGCCGAAGCGCCCGCGTAAACCATCTATCGGCGTAATCTGTCCCTTGAAACGGTGCGGATAAAAATACGGCAGTATCGACTTGCGGTAACGGCGTCAGCTCAAAGCGCTTGCCAAGCTCCTCACAGCTAAAGGCGGTCTTTAGCAGGGTATTGATTTGCCGTTTGTTGGCGTTGGTCAGCGCGTCGCTGTCTTGCAACTCATCAAAGCGCTGCGCCAAATTGTCATTAGACAGCATCAAGCGGGCAATCACCGCGCCCATACTGTGACTGATGATGACGCTGTTTTTACTTGATGGCTGATTGCCGCTTGGGTCAGTTTTTTTATAAGCGGCGGTTAACAACTTTTGGATTTGGTAGCGGTTTTCTAAAATCGGCAAATTGGTCGGGTAAAACACTTGCCAAACTTGGTAATGGTCGCGCAAGATTTCATCATTAAAAATGTCATTGGTCAAATTGACCCAAGCCGCAGGACTTGAGGCTAACCCGTGAAGCATGATGATAACGCGTTTGCTTGGGTCATAAGGCTCAAGCATAAACAGCTTGGGCAGGCTGGCTTCTTGCTGGCGGGTCAGTAGGTTTAAATAGCCCACACTATCAAGCTGGTTTTCAGCCAACCAAAGCCCATAACTTGCCGAAAAGTTGGCAGATAAGGGATAATCTTCACCTAAAATATGAACGCTGTCAGTGCGATACGGGTTATAAAGATGAATGTCCAAATCATTACTGGCAAGCACATCAAGGACGCTGTCGCCTTTCGGCTGAATCAATCCTGTCATCAGTAAATGACCGGTGGGATAAATTCGCGCGGCAGGGTCTTCATCACTATGGCTTGATTTGCTGAGTTTCCCTGAAAGCGTTGACACCAAAAGCTGGCGAATGGTGGTGGTGTAGCGGTCATCTAAGGATGCCACCAGACTTACCCCAAGACCGGGGCGTTTGCTGATGGAGTTGAGCCCTGACAGCCTAAGCTCATACGCAGAAATCAAATCGCTTAGCGCTGAGGTTTGCTTTTGGGCATTTTGCAAATAGTTGCTTTCGTTGGGCAAAAAAACATTGAGGTTATAGTGGTCTGAGGCAAGCGTCATTACCTTAATTTGCTTTGTTGGGTCACTAAATGGGGCAGGGGCGTTAGCGATTAAATCAGCGCTGGTGGTCATGGTCGTTGGCAAATAATTGACCGTAAAACTGGTGCTATCCCCAAATTGATAATGGGGATTGGCGTTTTCTTTATAAAGCCTTGTGATGATGTCGTTGCTTGCGGCGTTATAAATGTCTTGAGTTTGAATGTCAAGCTCAGTGGGTAGTCTTGAATTGTGGCGTTTTTCTAAGACTGAATGAGCGCTCTTAGTTTCAAAATCATGCTCAAGGCTGTCATAAAATAAAAAGGTATAACTAGTTTTAATGGCATCAATGAGCCTTGATTGATAATCAAGCAAACATAGTTGTGAGCTTTGCTGCAACTCCTCAGCTTCTTTGTCGCTAGGTTTGGCATTGGCAAAGTAGGGGTCAATCGGCGGTCTTGCCAACACCGATTGGCAGTCGCGACTTTCCATAAGGCTGCGCGCTTTGGCGTAGTGCAGCTCGGCAAAGACGGCTAGCGCTTGCCGGTAGCGGTCAGTGAGTAGGCTGTCGGACAGTTGCGCTTGGCACAAATCAAAATGCTTAAGGCAAGCTTGCTCATTGAGTCCTGCCGATAAGAGCGCCGATGCGGTATGACTGCTAAGTTTATTGTCAGTGACAATGTTGCCGCGCTGAGCGGTAATGGTTTTGGCTGTAGGCTGTTTGTTGACTTTGATTGTGCTGCAAGCCGATAGTGTAAATATCAGCGTACAAGCAACAATAGGCGCTCTTAAAATAAGAGCGCCTTTTTGAACCATCAATCGATTAAAAATTTGCATCAAAGTAAGCTTATAGCTTTAAATTAATGCCAGGGGCAGGCAAGTCCCAAATGTAGTATTTACCTTCCTCAATCAATTGAATTTGTTTTGGAATTTGGGTGTTTTCAGGATGCTGCTGCTGCAAACGTTGTAGTCGCTCTAGGGCTTGTGATTTTTTATCGCTTAACAAGTCAGATTGAGCAAGGCTTTGTTCAGCTTCTAAGTAGCCAAGTTTAACGGCGCGATCAAGGTATTTTTGACCTTCTTTAAAGCCGCCACCTTCTGAGAGCATCATGCCATATAAAAAGTTAGCCTCAGCGCTGTCTGGCTTAAGCTTAATGGCGCGGTCAACATATTGACCACCACGAACCGCGTAGTCTGAGCCTAAGTCTAAGTTGCGACCCATACCATTTAATTTTGCCGCCCGAAGGAGCACTTCATAAGACGCGTCCGGCTTTTTGGCATAAGGCTCAATCCAATCGGTGAATACTTTAATTTTTTCGCGGGCATAATAGCGCTGAGTACGGTTTGGGAAATTTGGTGGATAATGGCGCGCGTTTGGTGACACTTGCTTAATAAAGTCATCAAGAAGACTGACGTCAATTTTATCGGTGCCAAGTCCTGTTTTTTGTGGGATCAAGACTGTCTGCACAAAGCTGATGTTTGAAACACTAAGCTTTGGCGCAGGGATTCCGGCAAGCTGACCGCCGCTAATGTCAACCCCTGTCGTCGTCATTGGCGCGGGTTGATAAACTCGAACTTCCGTTTGAATTTCAGGCTCCTTGACTGGAGGAGTTGTGGCTTGGATGGGGCGCGGCGCTTGAGTTAACAGGGTTGGGGTTGCGACAACGGGCGGCTTGGCTAAAGTTGTTGCCGGAGCTTCATATAAAGAAATATGAAGATTGGCAGCTGTATTTTGCTCTTGGCGCTCGTCAACCTCGCTTGAAGCCTCTGGCGTCGCAACAGGCGCAGGACTTGAGGCGGCTCGGCGAATGACGCGTTGACTTGAATCAACCGCGGAGGGCACGGCACTGGCATCCGTGGTATCAGCCGCCATACTGGGAGCGGAAAAGGCAATCGCGCAAGCTGCCGCAAGGGCACTGATCGTCAGCGACTTTTGATTTGCAAAAGAGGGTTGGGAGTGAACATTCATAAATATAACAACCTTAAATCGGGTTTAGTAATCAAGGGGGTTGCCGCAATAAAAATAAGTCACGGCAAACAAAAACAATCAACGCTTCACGGATTATTCAACAATAAACCAAGTCCGTCTGGTCTGTTGTGATGGCGCATCGCCTTACCGTAGCAAATATTATGCGGTGCTGTATAGCCCTTAAGTGGCAACCTTGTGAATTTTCTGCTAAAAAATTATAAATGATAAGCGGTCGCTTTCATACCGTTTGCCATCCAACGCATCGCAAAGCGCACCGGCAACGCGAGCGCTGAGCCGCCGTTGTCTAAAGCAAGCTGCCGATGGTGCAACTCCTCAATATCCATCTGCGCCAAAATCTCTTTGGAGCGAGTGTCTTGCGGTGGCAGCTGTTTGATGTGGTCTTGCAAGTGCTCACTGACTTGGGCTTCGGTTTCAGCAACAAAGCCCAAGCTAAACTCATTAGAAATCGCCCCTGCTATTGCCCCAAGCCCAAACGACATCCCATACCAAAGCGGGGTAAAAATACTGGGGTGACTGCCAAGCTCAGAAAGCCTTGTTTCGCACCATACCAAATGGTCAACTTCCTCGTCCGCAGAGTGCTGCATGGCTTGCTTGACCGCATCATTTTTAGCGCTAAATGCCTGACCGTGATACAGCCCTTGAGCGCAAACCTCACCGGTATGATTAATCCGCATCAGCCCTGCCACGTGCCGCGACTCTTTGATACTTAAGCTTGGTAATTTAGTGCTTGTGACCGGAAGCGGTCGCGTTGATGGGTTGGAGTTTGGCACCACCGCCCGCAGCGCTTTGTCAACGCTAAGCAATAACTCATCAACTTTGGTCAAAGATCGTACGCTCATTGCAAGCTCCTGCTCATATTTTTTAAAAAGTCCAAACGATTATAACCACTTTTTTATCATGGTTTTATTTTAATATCACTTTTTAGGGTTAACACCAAACGGTCTTTTATATCAGCTATATCAGCGTCTCATGAGTTTGAATCACCGCCGCTTTGATATGATGATGCAGTTTTTTAAGCAAAAACAGCCCAAAAATAATATTAATCACTCCGGTGACCAAAAACAATTGCGGCAAATCAAGGTGAATCATATTAAGAATAACAATAGCAAAAATCGCCGAGCCGACCATAAAAATGGCGTTAAAGATGTTATTAGCGCCAACGATGCGCGCGCGATGACTGACAGGCGCGTAAGCTTGCATGGCGGCATAAAGCGGCACGATATACAGCCCGCCGCTAAAGCCTAATAAAAATAAATCGGCAAATACCCGAATGCTGCCGCGTTCTGACATCAGCTGACCAATTCCTAAAAGAGGGCTTTCGTTCGTCATTGTAGCGCTAATGTTGAGCGCTGATAATGAAAAATACAAATCAATAGCAAACAGACTCAATCCGGCAATACCAAAGGGCAATAGCTTAAGGCTCACTTGGTTTTTGGTCAAACTTTTACAAAGCAGCGAGCCAATCGACACCCCAACTGAAAACAGCGTTAGTAAAAAAATCACCACCGACTCATCACCGAACAAAATGACCTTGCTAAATTCAGGCGTTTGCGTCAAAAATGTCGCCCCATAAAACCAAAACCAACTGTTGCCTAAAATAATAAAAAACAAAAACGGCAGGGAATATAAATAGCGAACCGTGGCAAAGCTTGTGGTAAAGATGTTCCAATTAATTGTTAAATCGGGCTGCATGGCGGGCATATTAGGAATAAAGCGCGACGCAAAATAGCCAAGCGCTGCCATAGCAAGGACGGCAACGCTAATCCAGTAGAGCGGATTTGCAAGCTGCGTGAGCAGCCCTGCCACAATCATCCCAAGCAAAATGGCAAGCGAGGTTCCCATTTGAAACAAGCCATTGGCGCCAACCAGTTCGTCCTCTTTCATGGCTTGCGGCAAATAAGCGTACTTAATGGGACCAAAAAAGGTAGATTGCGTTCCCATCAAAAATAGCGCCACAAACAGCAAGCTGTAAATTTCAAATACAAAGCCGACAGCGGCAAGTACCATGATGACAATTTCAAGCAGCTTGACCAATCGCGTCAGCTTGGATTTTTCAAATTTGTCGGCAAACTGACCGGCTAAGGCTGAAAATAAAAAATACGGCAAAATAAACAGCATCGCTGCCAAGTTATTTAAGATACTGACCGCCACCCCAAGCTGACTGGCTGCGGTATAGGTGAGCACCAAAATCAGTGCCTGCTTGAAGACATTGTCATTAAACGCCCCTAAAAACTGGGTAAAAAACATCGAACTAAAGCGGCGGCGTTTAAATAACGCAAACTGATTTGCCATAACAACTCCTAAAAACAGGCGGCAAGATAAAAATGAACCATTAAAAACCAGTAACACAATTAGTGTCGGCAAACGCTATGATTTAAAAGTGATGTCAGTTATGATTTGTAAGCTTAATTTTTATGCCCTTAAAACGCTGGGGCGCTGATTTCGAGAAACCACAGGAAGTATGACATCATGAGCGGCAACCTAAAAGCCCCCAATCGCCCAAATCGCGCCTGCACGCCCAATTTTTCTCAATCAGCGCTTGCCGCGGCTATTGCAGGGCTAACGCTTGGGCTAAGTAGCGCCCCAACGATGGCAGCAGTCAGCACCGCGCCTGCGTCAAGCACATCAGCAAACAAATCACCGCCGCTGCCCGCAACCATTGATGACGACTCAGATAGTAAGCTTTGGCAGCAAGCCAAAGAGGCTCAGCGTCAAGGCTATCAAACCTTAACCCCTGAGCAAATTGAGCGCGAAATTGCCAACAGTCAAAATTTCCATCCGAAAAATCAGCTTAACAATGGCTTTGACAAACCCATTGCAACCCTTGATAGCTCTACGCCGCCACAAGGTTTTGACCGCAGTTTAGATGCAACCGCGTTGCCGGCACCGACCAATTTAGAAACCTTAGGCATTACTAATGACAGCAAAACGGCTGAGGTCATGTCAAGACCTATTAAAGTCAGTGACGCCGTCAGCAGCGGTCAGGCTGATTTAGCAACCAGTGTTACAGAAAGTGCCAATCCAAATGCTGCCTTAAAACAGCAAAATAACGCTGCTGCACCCAGCAACAAAAGCTCCGCCAGTGAATTGACCGCGCAAATCCAGTCAGGGCAATTGCCGCAATCGGCAGACAATCAAAACCTAGAGTCGCTAAACCCCGATGACTATTTGCCCGACTATCAAGCTGATGATAAAACGCAAGCGGTGAGCGACAGCATTGAACAAGCGGCAAAGCCTAAACCGCGAGCGCGAAAAAAAGTAAGTCTGGTCAAGCGCTTATACAATCGGTTTTTTAATGACGGTTATATGGCGCTGCCCCATGTTGAAACGACCGTTTATTTCCAATCCAATAAAGCTGGTGATTCAAATCGGCTGATCAAAGCCGACGACAGCTTACAACCGATTAAAAATATTAAGGCTGCCCTTGATGACATCACTGTGCAATCGGTAGCTGATTTTACTGCGGCTTTGCCACGGCTTCGGCAAACCGCCCTTGATGCGGCACGCGCCGTGGGTTATTACGACGTCACCATGCGGCTGCGCCAATCCAGTGCGGACACCGTTGATGTGATTATTGAAAAACTTGGCGAACCGGTAAAGGTTGAGGACAATCCGGTTTACGAAGTTCGCGGTGAGGGGGCAACCCAAGCTGAATTTATTAAGCTGCAACAAGAGCTGTTGCCAAAGGCCGGCGAAATATTTGATCACGGCGTTTATAAAAATAGCAAAGCGGCGCTTGAAAGCTTAAGTAGCACTTATGGTTATTTTGACCAAGAGTGGTTAAATAAGTCGGTAGATATTATCTTGCCGGACAATGTGGCAGACATTTTAGTGGTTTATGATACCGGTAAACGCTACGCCTTTGATGATGTCGTATTTTATACCTACGATAAAGAAAACCACAAGCTGACCGCTGACCCTGAAAAACTGCCGGTTGATTTAAATCTGCTGCGAAAACTGGTTGCGTTTCGTGAAAACGACCCATTTTATCGCCCAAGCGTTACCAAGTTAAGCAATGATTTATCAGCAACGCGCTACTTTAACACCGTCAACGTCGAAACCATCTTGCCACCTGATGAGCGCAGTAAAGCCACCACTTTAGCTTTTGACAACAGCACAACCGCAGACAGTAGTGATGGTGATAATTCAGACAATATTGATGCCAACAACTTGGTTGCCAGTAATGATATTGACGTCAACGACCGCCGCAGCCAAGCCCTGCCCAGTGAACTTTCTGAGAACCAAGTGGCGGAAAATAGTGGCGATCGGGTTAATGCCGCAGACATTACGCCCATTAACTTCGAAGTTGATGAGGCTACCCATGACAAACTGCTTGCGGTTAAACAAAAAGCCAATCGTTTAAGCAATCTGCCTAATGACCGCGTTTTGGATGAAAAAAAGCGTCAAAGCAACAGCATTTTGGGCAAAATCAGCGATTCTGTCAGCAGCATTGCTAAAAAAATCTTCCCCGATGATGAGCCTTTAAGCCCAAATGACAACTTCGTGCCGCCAAAACTTGCCGACAAAAAGACCCCTGAACAGGTTTTTGCTGATAAAAAAGTCCCCCTTTATGTCTTCGTTTCTGCTGACAAGCCGCGGGATGCCCAAGTGGGGATTGGTTATGGTACGGATACGGGGGTTCGAGCGACCGCCAAAATTGATTACAACTTAATCAATAAACAAGGCTATCAAGCTGGCGCTGAGGCGGCGTTGTCACGAATCAATAAAAGTGCCGCCATCTATGGCAGCCGACCACTATCGCATCCTTTAAATGATAAGCTTGAAGCTAAAGTGACTTATGAAGAAGAGCTGATCGACCAAGGCGAGGGCAACTTTGACTTATCAACCAAAACGCTCAAAGCTGCCCTTGCGCGAAATATGCACAAAGACAGCGGTTGGGACCGTAGTTATTTTGTGCGTTACCGCCTAGATGAGCTTGAAACTGGCGTCGATGATGCTGAGCTTAAAGATTTGCCCATCCGCTTTAC
The DNA here is from genome assembly GCF_055397455.1 of Psychrobacter sp. GTC18467. Taxonomy (NCBI): domain Bacteria; kingdom Pseudomonadati; phylum Pseudomonadota; class Gammaproteobacteria; order Moraxellales; family Moraxellaceae; genus Psychrobacter; species Psychrobacter sp. GTC18467. The sequence goes on along the minus strand of NZ_AP038920.1, from coordinate 491,387 downwards.
CTCCTCAAAGCCGCGCCAGCAAGCGCTACTGTTAGGCTATGGCATGAGCAAAACCACCGCTGACAGTGCCACCAACCCCACGCGCGGTTATCGGCAGTATTATGGCATTGAGGCGGGGTCAAAAAGCGTGGCGAGTGATACGGACTTGGCAATTTTGCATGCCGGCTTAAGCGGAATTTATACCTTTGGTGAGGACAAAAAGCACCAAGTGCTCGGTCGCTTGGAGTCCGGCTATATTTGGGCAGATGATTTTTATGATGTGCCTTACAAATTGCGCTTTTTTGCCGGCGGCGATCAAAGTATCCGTGGTTATGACTACAACAGCCTGTCGCCCATTGAAAAGGGTTATTTAACCGGCGGTCAAATTTTGGCAGTTGGTAGCGCTGAGTATAACTATGAGTTTAAACCGGGCTTTCGCGGGGCTGTTTTTACGGACGTTGGTAATGCCTATGATAAAAACTTTGAAACAGAAACGAAAGTTGGCGTTGGTGTTGGTATCCGTTGGGCATCCCCCATTGGGGTGGTTCGCGCCGATATTGCCGCAGGCGTGAGCGAAGATGACATTCCAATTCGCTTACACTTTTTTATCGGCTCGCCGCTTTAATATTTTGTAACGAAAAATTAAGTAAATAAAAAGGGCGGATTAAGATTTGTTTATAGGAAGTTTTACGTTATCATCATCAAACTATTAAAACATCACACTTTTTTTGATGTTGGTTGTTGAACCTCAGTAACGCCCATTATTTTGGGCGTCATTTTTTACTGTAGTTGAGAGTCATGTTGCCCACCAATCCGCCGCCAAACCCTAATCCAAACGACGATCCGGCTCAACGTGATGCGCGGATGGTTCGGCATTGGTTTCCGTTGTCCTTTTTATTAAAGCTACTCATTTTGATTGCCATAGTTTTGGCATTGATGATTGCTATCTTTTTTTATATGGCAGGGACGGATGGCGGCACTCAGTTTATTTTAGACAAAATCGGTTCTGAGGCTGGCATCAGCTTTAAATATGGCGAGGGCAATCTTCGCGAAGGGCTTTGGATCACGGATATTGATATTAAAGCCACTGACGATTTAGAAGTCTTGATTGACAAAGCTTATGTCAAAATCGGCTGGCGGGCAGTATTTGCTAAAGAAGTTCATCTGCGCGAAGCAGACATTAATATCATTGAAATTATTAATAAAAAACCACCGACCGATGAACCTTACGATTATAAAACGCTCAAACTTCCGGTCAATTTGCGCTTTGACAACGCAAAAGTAAATCGCGTTGTCTATAAACAAGTTACCCGCGACCCAATCGTGGTTCATGACATTAAGGCTCGTGATTTGACGTGGGTTGGCAGCAAAGTTGCGGTTGGTCGCGGCGACTTGCATTATGGTGAGCTGGTTAAGGTCAGTGCCCTTGCAGGTGATATTGATTTACAAGGGGATTATCCGCTGAATTTGAGCGCCATTGCTGAGGTGAGCGCCCTTGAAAAAGTTTATATTGACCCGCTAAATATCACCGCCACCGGAAGCCTCAAGCGCGCGGTTGGTAAAATCAAAAGCCGTTATAATGAAGGCGATGTTGAAGGCGAGGTGGTCGTTCAAGCCCTTGATAAAGGTACGCCGTTCCAAGCCAAATTGCGCTGGGATGAGGTGCTCATTCCTTATTTAGAGTCGCAAAATATTCAGTTAAAAAGTGGTCTTTTGACCGCGGATGGGGTGCTTTCTGAAGTTCGCTTGCGAATTAATAGTGAGCTTTCTGCCAAAGACATTCCCTCAGGTCACTATCAAGGTCGCGCCGTACTGGTGGACAAGCAGCTAAAAGTGGATCGATTAGAGGCTCGCGTTCCTGAAGGCAATGTCTTACTTCAAGGGACTCTTGATTGGCAATACAGCTTTGATGCCAATGTGACCGCGACCAGTAATCGCTTTAATCTGCAAGATGCGATTCCAAAAGACTATGCGGATTATAAAGTCTATGCCCCGCGCTATTTAAACGGCAAATTGGCGTTTCACTATCAGCAAAAAAATACCGTTGGCAATACCCAAATCAATGCCAACTTGCGCCAAAAAGATGGCGAGCAGATCGATGCTAAGCTGATTCGCGGTAATGTTTCGGCAAAATCAAAGCAGCCTGCACCTTGGTATATCGATGCCGATTGGCAGCAGCTTGTTCGTCATAATTTGCCCAATATTGGTGAACTTGATAGCCCAAGCGGTCGCGCAAGCGTTATTGTTAGCGGTGGCAAGCTGTCTGTCGATGCTCATGCCAATATCAATAAATTAAACGCCGCGCCAAAAGGCATTTATAACGTCCGCGCGCAAAAATCTGGCGACAACATTACGATCAATCATTTGGATTATAATGGCATTGTTGGTCACTTATCTGGTAACGGCAGCATCATGCTTGCCAACAAAAAATCGCCGTTAACGTGGCAGATTGACGCGCAAACCAAAGGCTTATTGCCCAAAAAATACAATGCAGATTTACCACTTGAGCGCTTAAGTGGTCGCATTAGCGCTCGCGGTCGCCTGCTGAATATCAGTAAAGGTCGCGCTCGCGGTCAGCGCCATATTTTTTCTTTTAGCAACACTGATTTAAGCGCCGTTCTTGATGCCTCGCAAGACGATCGCGCCATTAAGATCACCGGTTTTGGCGAGGGCAATGTCGATATTATAGGCGGTGAACTAAGCACCTTTGATGCCAAATTTGACGGTCACGTTGACACCAAAGATGTTCCTAAAGGTCATTTGATTATTGCTGCCTCAGGAACGCCAAAGCTTGTGAGCGTCAAAAAATTAAATTACGCAGGCGAAGCAGGAGCGGTTCAAGCCAAAGGTGAGATCGACTTACGGCGCAACATTGGTTGGGACATCTCAGGTCATTTTGACCAATTTAACTTGGGGTGTTTTTTGCCCAACAATGCCGCGATTGTTTCTGGCGATTTGACAACGAGCGGTGAGTGGCAAGCTGCGCCGAAAAATAGTCAGGATTCAGGAAAACTGCAAAAATTTGCCGTTGATTTTGATGGCACAGTAGCTGCCGATCAACTGCCCGCCGGCAAGCTTCGCGTAAAAGCAGCAGGCGATACGCAAAACATCTCGATTGAGCGCCTATCGCACCAAGGCGCCGCAGGATCAATTGATGCCACCGGAACAGTTAATCTGCAAAACGGCATTGCTTGGAATCTTAACGCCACTATGGATCGCTTTAACTTGGGCTACTTTTTAAAAGATACCCCAAGTGTGATCACCGGAACGCTAACCAGCGATGGTCGTTGGGGTAAAGATCAGCAAATTATCAATTTAAACAATCTCAACCTAAATGGGACGGTTAAAGGCGAAAGCTTATCTGCAAAAGGCAGCTTGAGCGCCAAACTACACCTACCAGAGGATTTGGCAGCTTACTTTAACAAGCTCAAAGCCCAAGAAGCGGCAACGCAATACCAGCAAATTAATGCCTTAATTGAGCAGTTAGATGCCGATAACCTAGTCATTCGCTTAGGAAACAATTATCTAACGGCAAATGGTAACGCCAAAAATCTAAAAGCCAATATCAATATCACCAGCCTTGATCAATTATCACCAAAGCTTGGCGGTAAAGTCACCGGCGGTATAACGCTGTTGCAGCCAACTGGTCAAGCTCTGCCAACGCTTTACATCGACCTTGTTGGTGAGCGCTTGTCTTTGTTTGGGCTGATTTTACGTGAAGGTCAAATTCGCGGCAAAATTGTCAACTTAGCCACCAGTCCCAGTCAGCTCATCGTTCACGCTGAAGGTCTTGATGTGGCAAATCAAAGCTTTAACGCCATAGACTTAAGCTTTGATGGTACGGAACAAGATCACACCGTTAATCTTGATGTGAAAAACGAAAAGCTTGCTGTCATGGCGCGGCTCAAAGGCGGCTTTGATCGCCAGTCGCTGACTTGGTCAGGGGCGATCGGTAATGGGCAATTAAAATCAGAATTTGCTACGCTCGATCAGTTGCAACCGGCGCAATTGATTGTCAATTTACCGCAAAGCAAGAGTGGCAAAACCAGTGATTTGAAAGTTAAACTTGCTGCCCACTGCTGGCAAGCTGAGGACCAATCGGGCAAGCTTTGCCTTCGTGAAAACCTCATTGCTTCAAGCTCACAAGGTCAAGTTAATTTGGCGATACAAAAGCTGGATACGTCATTGTTTTCGGTGTTTTTACCTGACGACATCAGTTGGCAAGGCAAAATCAATGGTCGCGCGATTGTTGGTTGGCAAAAAGGTCGACCGCCGACCATCAACACCACCCTTTATTCTGACAATGGCAAAATCGGTCTGATCCAAGATGGCGACCCTGCCCCGATTACTTTGCCTTATCAGCGCGTGTCCTTGATTGCGGTTTCTGTTCCGGAAGGGTTAAAGCTGCGCTCTGATATCAACACCGGTCAAGGGGCGCGCGGTTATGCTGAGGTGGTCGTTGACCCTTATAAGCCGGAAAAACCGATTTCGGGCGCATTGGTGTTAAATGAGCTTAATTTGGCTGTCTTTAAACCTTTTTTCCCCGGAATGCGCGTGCTTGAGGGCAACATGACCATGGCGGGCGGTCTTGGTGGCAGCTTAACCAAGCCGCAGTTTTACGGTGATGTTAAATTAAACAACGGTCGCATTGCCATGCTTGATCTGCCGATTAATTTAACCAAAGTCAACGCCACCGCCAAAGTTCGTGGCACAGATGCGGTGATTGAGGGTAAATTTAACAGCGGTAGCGGAACAGGAACACTGACCGGCAGCGTTAACTGGCAACAAAAGCTGCAAGCTAAGATTGGCATTGAAGGCGAGCGTTTGGTGCTGACTCAGCCGCCATTGCTGCTTGCTGAAGTCAATCCAGATATTGACATTATCGTCCGCCCAAATGATCGCTACATCAATATCGAAGGCGCGGTCAGTGTGCCGTCTGCCACCATCAGACCTCCTGAAGCCAGTGAAGACATCGTCACGCAAACTGAAGATGCCGTGGTTTTGGATCGCCGTTTGATCGGTAATATTGAAGATGTGTTAAAAGTGACTCAACCGTGGTCAATCAACGCCGATATTGGTGTGGACTTAGGCGACGATGTGAACTTCCGTGGTTTTGGCGCGGTTATCCCACTGGCAGGGGCGCTCAATATCACTCAAAAAGGTCAAGGGGTAATGAATGCTAAAGGCGTCATTCAGGTATCACGGCGAACCAACGTTGATATTTTTGGACAAGGCTTAGAGCTCAACTACGGTCAAGTACGCTTTAATGGTGACGTGATGAAGCCTAACTTAAGCATTGAAGCGGTCAAAAAAATCAGTGGCAAAACCGTTGGGCTGCGCGTTAAAGGCAACACCGAAAGTCCAAATATCATCGTCTTTAACAATGCAGGGCTGACTCAGCAGCAAGCTATGAATGCGCTGGTCACTGGTCGAATTGACAATAAGAGCGCCACCCAAATCAGCGAGCAAGGCTTTAAGTCCGAAGTGACCAACAACCTAGCCGCCGCAGGGCTCAGCTTTGGCTTAAGTGGTACGCGCAGCCTTACCAATCAAATCGGTAAAGCCTTTGGCTTGCAAAGCTTGACCGTCGATGCTTCGGGCAACAGTGAAGACACCAACGTTAATGTCACAGGCTACGTGACTCCCGATTTGTATATCCGCTACGGCGTTGGCGTCTTTAATGCCCAAAACAGCTTATCGATTCGATATCAGTTGACGCGGCGCATTTATATTGAAGCCACCTCTGCTGCTGAAAATGCAATTGATGTGGTTTACAGCTGGCAGTTTTAATTGACTAAAATTGACCCAATAAAAAAACGCCTAAGCTTAGGCGTTTTTGTTTTGCTAAAGTGGGCTGAAAGATTGTCCAACCATCACTTACAGTTATTCAGTTAGGGTTATTTGGTCAAAATCAAGCGGTTGTTACGGGTTAAGCGTAGGCGGTACTCTTCGCCCTCATGTTCAATGCGTACTTCTTTAGTGAGCGCAAATAAATGTTGAGATTGCAGCGTTGGCAAACGATTTTCGCGGCAGTTTAGGTAGCGAGAAATGACGAGGCTCATGACGAATTCCTTTGGTGATTAGCAGTGATTAAAATATGCTTTGCTGATATTCATCAGTGGCTAGCGGATCATGCTGCCCTGAGTTCTAAGTTAACGATAACTATTATCATTTAGAATTTTAAAAATAGCAAGCCTTTAATAAAAAATAATCATCAAGTTATGTAAACATAAGTTAACCGTATAACAGGTTTTTTTTACGGCGATATTAAATCATGGTTGCGTTTTTATTATAAAATCCGTTTAGTTCTCAATTTACAGTTAAATTATTATGATGCTATCAAATTTCAAACCAAATCAAGTGGTCCACGTTGCCGTTGCCGTGATTCGCTATCAGGACGATTTTTTATTAGGCTATCGCAGCCGCCATCAGCACCAAGGCGAGTTGTTTGAATTTGTCGGTGGCAAAATTGAAGCAAATGAAACCGCAACTGAGGCGCTTTGCCGTGAAGTTCTTGAAGAAACCGGATTGGATATTTATCAAAATAAGCCGCTAAAACTTGGCAGGATTTGCCATGATTACGAGGATAAAAGCGTTTGCCTTCACGTTTATCAAATTAGCCTAACTGAGAGTCAGTTTGCAAAGTATGGTCAAAAAACCCAAGGTCTTGAAAATCAGCCGCTCATTTGGGCAAACAAAGCTGAGCTATTGGCGCATAAATTTCCCTTGCCTAAAGCCAATTTGACGATTTTGGCGTGGTTGACTTTGCCTCCGCACTTAGCAATTACGTTGCCATTGACGGAATTTGAGCACGCTTTTACGTGGCTTGATTATCACCAAACCGCCATACCAAAAAATGCTTGGGTTTATATTCGTCCTAAAGCCTGCCTTGTAGGGCACAATAAAAATAACGAGGCGATACTGGCAAAGCAGCTTGTCAATCAGCGCTCTGACCTTAAGGCTATCCTGCCGGTAGCTGTCGCCCAAGATTTAGCCAAGGAGTGCCAAGCGCTGCCACAGCTTATTGCAGGGCATTTATCGCAATCTGAATTGTTAGCCGAAAATTATGGTAGTCTTGAGCTGCAAAACTTTACCTATCCTTTGATTGTCAGTTGTCATGATGAAGTCAGCATAATTGCCGCCAACACTCTTGCAAAATTAAGACTGTCGCAGCAGCTGCCACCTGTCATCGCCATTTTACTGGCTCCTGTACTGCCCACAAAATCACACCCCAATGAGGCGGTACTGGGTTGGGAGGCGTGGTCAACACTTGCAACGCTTGCTGATGTTCCGGTTATCGCCTTAGGCGGATTGTCGCCAAAGCAGTTGGCTGCTGCTCAAGATTTTGGTGCCATAGCTGTGGCAGGGATTCGGCAGTTTTTAGAAAAAATTGAATAACATTCATTATCTTTTAGTAAAACCAACAAAAAAAGCGAACTCAAAATTAAGAATTACAAAGCCGTTACAGTGTATTCCAAATTCTGAATACAGCCTGATTTGCTTACAAACCGTTGCTTTTTCCTACATTGCTGCACTGTTTTATAAAATGCCGCGTCCCTATTATAGATTATGAATTAATAAAGTGACTCGTAGCAGCAATGTTTAGCATAAGGTCAGCCGTTACCTGTGAAATTAAGGTTTTTTAAAGGACGCTGTTTACTAACGCCACTTATTAATATTTAGAATCAGTAAATAATATTTAATAAATAAGTGTGGTGTAATATGACAACCAATGAGTTACCGTGGTCAGAGTGGTCTGACATCCAGGAAACTGGTTCTCAGGCTATCCCTGCTACGCCACCAAGCCCTTATCTTGCCCGCAGCGGCTACCTAACTCGTGACCGTTTTGCGTCTAACGATGCCACTTATGAACAAGAAGTTCAAGAGTTGATGGCAGCTTATCAGCGCAATCATCAAGAGCTCATCGTTGATGGCGATAACGATAGTAATAACAATGGCGAGCAGGGCAGGATAGACGACCCTGACCACCAAAAACCTGACCCAAGTAAAGCCCAAGTTGGCGCGACCATTATTAATTTTGGCTATAGAAGACCGGCGCAAAATACCAAATTTCAGCGCTCCTCGCTCTTGGCAGATAAAGACTTTGCCGATAAAACCGTGGCAAGCATTACTTCAATGGAAGACATCGAAAAAATTGATGATGTCAGCTTACAAGCTGCTGCTTTTGAGGCAGTAAAAAGCAATCAGCTGGATAAGCTCAAACAAGAAGCGTTGGCGCTACTAGAAAGTGAGGAGGATAAGCTTAATATCTTAACAGTGGCAGATATTGATAAGTTGGCGGCTGAGCCAACGTTATTAGAATCAATCACCATAAAGTCGGCAGCGCCGCAACGTCAGCCCAAGCAAGCGTTTGATTTTGATTATGAAACCGCATCAACTTATAAAAAATCGCCTGATTCCAAAGCAATGGATAAAAAACCGGCGCCAACACAAATCATTGATGACAGCTTGACGTTTGCACCCGTAACTAATAACAACCATATTAATAATAACCAAGACTTTGTGGTATTAGCCAATCAGCCGGCATATCATCAGCCGCCACAAGCAAGCATTCCTGAGCGAGTATTTATGAACAGTTTAATGAAACATACCTTTATTGCCCTTGCCATCATTATCCCACTTGCGGCGTTTACGGCTTATGCGGCAACCCCAAACGTGCCAATGACCAAAAATAGTGCCGCAACGCAACCCACGATAATTGATACTAAGCCAAGCGACATTATTTATAACCCTGCCTCAATACCGACTACTGTTGATAGTGTTGATTTAGAACGCTACGCCGGAACGTGGTTTGAAATTGGTCGGCTGCCGATGTCGTTTCAAAAAAAATGCGCCAGCGATGTGACGGCAACTTATACGCCCAATAGCAATGGCAGCATCCAAGTATTGAATGCTTGCGCCAAAAATGATGGCTCAATGATGAGTGCAAAAGGTCAAGCCAAACCGGTTGATGCTTCAGGAAGTAAGCTTAAAGTTAGCTTTTTGCCCTCGTGGATTCGTTGGTTGCCGGTTGGTCGCGCGGACTACTGGGTGCTTGCTCGCGATGAGGATTATCAAACGGCTTTGGTGGGAACGCCCAATCAAAAATACCTTTGGCTGTTGGCGCGAACCCCAAACATCAGCCAAGAAACCTATACCAAATACCGCCAGATTGCTCAGCAGCAAGGTTATGACTTGACCAGCTTTACCTTAACGCCGCAATCAGGGCAGTCGGTTCAGCTGTCGCCTTAATCGATAAGGGCTTTGATTTTAACTGGCTAATTGTGAGGAATTACGCTAAAATCTAGTCAATTTGCAAATTGCTTTGGTTGTCGCGACTCATGTGACAACCAAATTTGTGCTATCCCCTTTGTTCGCCCCTCATAACCGATTATCAAAAGGATGTTTCTTGTGAGTCAAGCTGAATCTTTGCGTCAACTGCATCAAAACCATTTGTCAAACTACAACAACCAAGAGCAAAAAGCCATTGAGTTGATGGGACTTTTAAACAAGCTTTATAATGACAACGACGTTCAAGTGACGTTATTTGGCGAAGCCATTGATGCTGCATCAGTCAATCAAGTGTTGGCATTGCATCAAAAAGCCGCCACGCGTCAAGAAAATGCAGCTGCCATTGACATTAATGACACGTTAGCTATGGTTCGCGCTATCAGTGATGCCGGCATCCAATCAGCAAGCATTGATGTGGGTCAATTGATTGCAAACAACACGGACATTACTACAGCGTTAGCAGGTCTTGAAAAAGGCGAACAAAACGGCGCAACGGATGTTGTCCTTTATGGTTTTGGTCGCATCGGTCGTATTTTAACCCGCTTGCTATTGTCGCAAGCCTCAACCACTCGTGGTTTACAATTAAAAGCCATCGTAGTTCGTCCTGCGGCTGCCGGCGACTTGGCAAAACGCGCCTCACTACTTGAGCGCGACTCCATTCATGGCAGCTTTAACGGCACTGCCAAAGTTGATGAAGACAACAACGGCATCATCATTAACGGCCGCTTTGTTCAGGTGATTTATGCCAACGACCCAAGCGAAATCGATTACACCGCTTATGGCATTGATAACGCCCTTGTGATTGATAACACTGGTAAATGGAAAGATGAAGCCGGACTTGGCAAACATTTAGCGTCAAAAGGCGTTCAAAAGGTATTGTTGACCGCTCCTGCCAGTGGCGATATTAAAAACGTCGTTTTTGGCGTTAATAATGATACCGTTGGTGAGGACAAAATTGTCAGCGCGGCAAGCTGTACCACCAACGCCATCACCCCAACGCTAAAAGTGCTTAATGATGAATTTGGCATTGACAACGGTCACGTTGAAACCATTCACGCCTTTACCAATGACCAAAACTTAATTGATAACTATCATAAAGCGGACCGCCGTGGTCGTAGTGCAGCGCTTAACATGGTTATCACCAGTACCGGCGCGGCAAAAGCTGTGGGTAAAGCACTTCCTGAATTAAGCGGTAAATTGACCGGTAATGCCATTCGCGTACCAACGCCAAACGTGAGCCTTGCCATTTTAAACCTTAATTTAAAAACTGCCCCAAAAAGCGCAGAAAGCTTAAATGAGTTTTTAAAAGGTATCGCCAACAGTCACCAGTGGCAATCACAAATCGCTTATACCGACTCTACCGAAGCGGTATCAACAGACTTTGTCGGCACCAAGCACGTGGGCATTGTTGATGCTCAAGCAACGATTGTCACTGATAACCATGCCACCGTTTATATTTGGTATGATAACGAAGTGGGTTACAGCACCCAAGTGTTACGCTTAGCTGCACAAATGGCAGGGATTAATTACGCAAAACTTCCTGCGTAACGGCTTTGTGTCGCTATCGATAGCATTTAAACTATCAAACCTTGATTATAAAGCATTGATGACTATGCTTTGAAAAAGCGTTTGCAAGTTAGCGTTGGTTATAATCACACCCGATAGTCCGTTTGGTCATCGGGTGTTGTTGCCATAATGGGCAATCGTTATTTTTTACAAACCACTAGAGTTAAAAAGTAGGAACGTAGTATGCGATTTATTGATGAGGCCGTGGTTACGGTCAAAGCAGGAGACGGCGGCAATGGCATCGTCAGTTTTCGCCGAGAAAAATACGTCCCGCGCGGTGGTCCTGATGGTGGTGATGGTGGTCGCGGCGGCAGTGTTTTTGTGATTGCCGATGACAACACCAATACTTTGGTCGATTATCGTTATACGCGCCGCTATGATGCGCGCCGCGGTGAAAACGGTCACAGTAAAAACTGCGCCGGAAAAGGCGCGGACGATATTTATTTACCCGTACCAATTGGCACCACCATCATTGACACCGAAACCGACGAAGTCATTGGTGATTTGACTGAAATTGGTCAAAAGCTGCTTGTGGCAAAAGGTGGTGATGGCGGTCTTGGCAATACTCATTTTAAAAGCTCAACCAACCAAGCGCCAAGAAAAGCCACCTCAGGGTTTGAAGGTGAGCTGAAAGTGTTAAAGCTTGAGTTAAAAGTCGTCGCTGATGTGGGGCTAATTGGACTGCCCAACGCCGGAAAGTCCACCTTTATTCGCCAAGTGTCGGCAGCAAAACCAAAGGTCGCTGATTACCCATTTACCACGCTTGTACCAAATCTAGGCGTGGTTGATATTGGTCGTCACCGCTCGTTTGTTATGGCAGATATTCCAGGGCTGATTGAAGGCGCCTCTGAGGGCGCAGGGCTTGGGATTCGCTTTTTAAAGCACGTGGCTCGAACGCGCCGACTGCTTCATTTGGTGGATATTGCGCCGATTGATGGCAGCGACCCTGTTGCTAATGCGCAAATCATTTTTAATGAGCTTGAGCGCTTCTCCCCTGAGCTTGCTGATTTGCCACAAATTTTGGTGTTAAATAAAATTGACCAAGTGGAGGAGGCTGAGTTAAATGCGCTTTGTACGCATATCGTGGCTGAGCTTGGTTGGTCTGGAATGGTTTTTCGAACCTCAACGCTGACTGGGGAGGGCGTTGATGCCATTAAATATCATTTAATGAATGAAATTGAGCGCGAACGCGAGCGCGAAGAAGAAGACCCTATTTTTGCAGAAGCGCAAAAAGAGCGTTTTGAGCGCCTTGAGGCGGAAGTTCGCCGCAATACCGAAGCTCAGCGCGAAGCTTACCGCGAGATGCGCCGAGCTCAGCGTGAAGGTCTGTCAAGCGACTTTGACGATGATGACGACAATCACGATGTTGAAGTGGTTTATGTGCCTTAAGCGTTGCGGCGTTTTGCAGTGGCTTGGGCTTAGAGTGGTTATTGTAAAATAAAACCGCCGCTACTAAAGTTTTTATTAATCCAAATGTCAGATTACAGGAGTTATTATGGCAGTTGATTCGGAGCAAATTACCGACGAAGCAAGATTTATTCAGCAATCACGCGATTTTAAAATCAGACGGGTGATTGTTAAAATAGGGTCATCATTATTAACCAATAATGGTCGCGGTCTTGATCGAACTGCCATTTATAATTGGGCAAAACAAATTGCCCGACTGCACAATCAAGGCATGGAAGTGCTGCTGGTGTCCTCAGGCGCAGTTGCCGAGGGCGTCGTTCGCATGGACTTGGAGGAGCGCCCTAAAAACTTGGCGGCGCTGCAAGCTTGTGCGTCAATCGGTCAGATGGGACTGATTGAAACGTGGTGGTCAGCGCTGATTCAATACGGCATTCAAAGCTCGCAATTGCTGCTGACTCACGATGATTTGTCCAACCGCAATCGTTATTTAAATACGGCTCGTGCGTTGACGCAGCTGTTAGAGTGGCGCGTGTTACCGGTCATTAATGAAAATGACACCATTACCATTGATGAAATTAAATTTGGCGACAATGACACGCTTGGGGCAATGGCAGCGGCAATGGTTAACGCCGATTTATATATCATTTTAACGGACCAAGAAGGCGTATTTACCGACAATCCGCGTGACAATCCTAATGCTCGCCTCATTCGTCAAGAGCGGGCGATGGCAGATTATTTATTTGATATCGCCGGCGATGGCGGCAAACTGGGTCGCGGCGGTATGACCACCAAAATTCGCGCCGGACGATTGGCGGCGATGGGCGGCTGTCCAACGGTAATCGTCAGCGGCGCTATTGATGATGTCATCACCCGCGTGGTCTCAGGAGAGGCTGTCGGAACGCTACTGACCACCAATGATCAAGATAAGATGATTGCGCGCAAACAATGGCTTGCGGCTCATTTACGAATGTCCGGAACGTTGATTGTCGATGCCGGCGCCGCAAAAGCTTTGATTGAGCATCATAAAAGCTTGCTTCCGGTCGGCGTGGTTGAGGTTCGCGGTGACTTTGACGAAGGCGATGTGGTTGAGATTGTTCACCAAGACACCAATAAGCGCTTAGCCGTCGGTCAGGTAAATTTTGCTGCCAATGACGCGCGCCGAGTTGCTCGTGAGCGCACCGAACACTTTGGCAAAATTTTTGGCAATAAAGAAGAACGGGTGGTGATGGTTCACCGTGATAACCTTGCCATAACGGTTTGATATATTTTGATGGTTTTTATTGACTGTTATTAACCGTTATTGACTGTTATTTTTCATGGGTTGTAGTTTTTAATAAATGATGGATGGCAAATGTTGCGTCCCTTTGGAGAGCTTAGATGAGCGCTACCCTTAATACCAATAATGACAATTCCCCAAAGCATAATTTTGCGCCGCTAAAAAACGACCGTTTGTTACGGGCGCTGCGCTTTGAGCCGGTGGATACCACGCCGGTTTGGATGATGCGCCAAGCGGGTCGCTATTTACCAGAATATAAAGCCACGCGCGCGGAAGCGGGTGATTTTTTAAGCCTTTGTAAAGATACCGCTCGCGCCACCGAAGTGACGCTGCAACCGCTGCGCCGTTATGATTTGGACGCGGCGATTTTATTTAGCGATATTTTAACCATTCCTGATGCGATGGGGCTTGGGCTTTATTTTGAAACGGGTGAGGGTCCTAAGTTTAAATATACCGTTCGCACGCAGTCCGATTTAGAGCAATTGCCAGTTTTGGACGTGAATGATTCGCTTGATTATGTGATGCGCGCGGTAACCAGTATCCGTAAAGAGCTTAATGGTCAAGTGCCGTTATTTGGGTTTTCAGGAAGCCCTTGGACGCTAGCGACCTATATGGTTGAGGGCGGCAGCTCAAAAGACTATCGCTATACCAAAGAGCTGCTTTATAGTAAGCCTGATTTTTTACATCAACTGCTTGATAAAGTTGCCGTTGCCGTGACCGACTATTTGGACGCACAAATTCATGCCGGCGCTCAAGTGGTGCAGATTTTTGACAGTTGGGGCGGCGCGCTTGGTCATCGCCAATTTGTTGAATTTTCTCATAACTACAACAAACGTATTGTGGCAGAATTAAAAGCGCGTCATCCGCATGTTCCGGTGGTGCTGTTCACCAAAGGTGGTGGATTGTGGCTTGACATTCAAGCGGACAGTGAAGCCGATGCGTTAGGGCTTGATTGGACGATGCCACTTGAGCGCGCCCGCCGCGTGCTGACCGAAAGACAACGGCATCTGACCAAAACCCGCAAAAAATTGCAAAAGCCAAAAGCAATTCAAGGTAACCTTGACCCTGCCACCCTTTACGGTTCGAAAGCCACCATAGAGCGTGAAGTTCGCTCAATGCTAGATGGTGCTTATGCGCTTGGTGATAAGACCGGCTATATTGCCAATTTGGGTCATGGCATTACTCAATGGGTCAATCCCGACCATGCCAAATACTTTATTGATGCGGTTCACAACTATCAAATTTAAAAAAAGCATGACCTGCCAGTTTAATGGCAGGTTAACGCCATGATTTAAAAAGGACAATTTATGATTAAAGCGGCGATTGTCGGCGGAACAGGATACACCGGAGTTGAACTTATCCGGTTGCTTTCTGCCCATCCAAACGTGAGCCTTGAGCTGCTCACTTCAAGAAGTGAAGCCGGAGTCCGTGCGGACAGTATTTTTCCAAGCCTTCGCGGTATCTCAGACATTGTTTTTAGTGACCTTGGCGACGATACCTTATCAAAATTGCAAGCTTGCGATGTGGTATTTTTTGCAACCCCGCATGGCGTGGCAATGAAGCAAGCTGAAGCATTGACTCAAGCTGGGGTGAAAGTCATTGATTTGGCAGCTGATTTTCGTTTGCAGTCGTTAAGTGATTTTGAGCACTGGTATCAGCAGCCGCACGCTTGCCCTGAACTGCTTAAATCGGCGGTTTATGGTTTGCCTGAAGTGTCGCGTGAAAAAATTGCTAACGCTTTGGTGGTTGGCAATCCTGGCTGCTACCCGACGACTGCGATTTTGGGACTAAAACCCATTATTGAGGCGCAAAATGAGCAGTCTGAGCGCTTCATCAGCAAACGCATTGTGATTGATGCCAAATCAGGGGTTTCAGGAGCAGGTCGTCAAGCCAAACTGTCATTAAATTTTGCTGAAACGGCAGATAATTTTAGTGCCTATGGCGTGGCAGGTCATCGCCATTTACCAGAAATTGAGCAAGGTATTGCTCAGTTGCTTGGCAGTCAATTTGAGCATAGCGTTCGCTTTTTGCCGCATTTGGTGCCGATGATTCGTGGTATGTTCAGCTCAATTCACCTAGAATTAACCGAAGCAGGAACAAAAGTGGATTGGCAGCAAGTTTTTGAAGCCAACTACCGAAGCGAATTGTTCATCGATGTGTTGCCAAAAGGCATGCTTCCGGATACAAGAAGCGTTCGCGCCAGCAACCGCTTACGCATTGCAATCCATCAAGACAATGAGCGAATGGAATTGACCGTTCTTGTGGTTCAAGACAACTTGGTCAAAGGAGCAGCCGGTCAAGCGGTTCAAAATATGAACGTGATGTTTGGCATAAATGAAACGCTTGGGCTAGATTTTGCGCCGATTGTACCCTAGTTGTGATGGTTAAAACGCCCTTATTAAACTATAGGTAATAAGCTATAGGTAATGGGCAAGCTGGTTAAATTTTGACTTCAAAGGTTAATTTAAAGGCAGTTAGATGTTATAATTGATAATGATAATCTTTCTTTGTTACAGAATCTTTGCGCAAGTGTTTGTCTGATTACAGGCGGCAGCTAGGTATTGATTTTGATTTCCGTTATAATGTCTCGCCTTTTTCCTGTTATGAGATGCTGTTAAGATGCGTGTTAAGACTGACCTCCACCTGCAATGCTCGCAAAGTTTGCCGCCGCGCTCGTTACCGGTGACCCCAAAGCCTAAGTCTTTATCTTCTTACGCCTCAGCTTTACCCCAGTCAATAAGGCTGCCTGCCAACCGCCAACGTGGTGCAGCAACAGGATTATTTGCTTTATTTGCCGCTGCGGTTTTGGTCAGCACCATAGTGGCATTGCTGCTCGGTCATAAAATTGGCTATCAGCGCGGTTATCATGCCATTAAGGCAGAAACGCAAAAAGTGGTCAGCACCAGTGAACAAACCGCAAAACAGTTGAAAGACTTGCAAATTACTAATAAAGTTTTAAGCAATCAAGTGGAAACGTCCAAGCAAGAGCTGGCGATTAGCCTTGCCAATTTAGATGAATTGCGCCACGACCAAAGTCAGCTTAAAGTTGAAAACAAACAAGTCATGCAGCTTAATGAGTTGTATGCTGAGCTACTTGCAGACAAAGGCGGAATGCCGCTGCAAGTGCTTGGCGCAAAAATCGAACCGCTCCCTGAAAATGCGTTTGAATATGGTTTTGATGTGGGCATGCTCAGCGATGATGGTAAAGCTAAAAATTTAAAAGTCAGCTTAACTTTGCAAGATAAAGACAATTTTATTGAAGTTCCGCTTGACCCACCAAGCTATACCATTCAAGGTATCGTTCGTATTCGCGGTCGCTTTGTGATGCCAAAAGGCTTTAAACCGCTGCAAGTTAAACTCACCCTTGAGGCGGGAAAACAAGAAGTTGAACAGCTTTATGATTGGAAGCTTGGTGATATGGTGGACAATATGCCGTTGTCGCTACTTGATTTAGGCAATCCTGACGAAAGCCCTATTGAGAGTGAAGCAAAGCAAAAAGACAGTTCAGATAAAAAGACGGCGGAAAAAGCAGATGCTAAAAAATAAGACAGATAGCTGTTTTTGTGTTTAGCTTTTGCCAAAATGACCCCATTAAAGGGTCATCTTCGTTTTCAGGCTTATATTTAATGGCATGATTAAAAAATTAAATTAAGGTAATCAAATAAAAGCTTATGACTATCACTTTGAACAAATCTTGTTGCCTGCGTTTTGCTAAAAAAAACAGTTCGGCAACGACTTTTTCTCAGAATTTACCCACCGTTGGCGACTGGCATTTACCCACCGTTGGCGACTGGCATTTACCCAGTGCGCCCATTGCGGCGCCGCAATTTCCAAATTTTCCGCGCGCTCATGAAGAAGGCGTGCCACACTCAACACCGCAAACTGACGTTGTGGTTGCTGAGCCTGAGCTTGCCAAACCGCCAATGTATGCCGTGGTTATGTATAACGACAACTACACCCCGATGGAATTTGTGGTTTATGTTTTGCAAGCAGAATTTAAGCACTCGCTTGATAGGGCGGTTGAAATTATGCTGACTGTCCATAATAACGGTAAAGGGATTGCCGGCATTTATCCAAAAGACATTGCCGAAACCAAAGCCAAAGCCGTAAATAGCCTGGCTCACCGTGAAGGGTATCCACTACTTACACAAATTGAGCCGCATCAAGGTGAATAACCAAAAGCCGTTACCTTGATTTTTTACTTATACTCCCTATATAAAAGACAATACTTCCCGCTTTTTATTGCCATTCTTGACTAAGCGCCGAGCACTGGCGGCTTTTAAATCAACAAAAGCTTTCTTCTTAAAATCTTTGATACATTTTAGCAGCGGTTAATTGATTGACTCAGACCCATTATCATGGTGTGATGATAGTTAACCCATGGGCTAAAATCTGCTTATTATTAATAAAGATATTTTATGGTTGTCATGAAGGTCATATGGTCAAAAATCATGATAGCAATAGGAACAACTTATAGGAATTCGCTATGTTAAGTCGTCATCTTGAAGTCTCCTTACGATTAGCCATGACGCTTGCACGCCAAAAGTCACATGAATATTTGACGGTTGAGCACTTGTTGCTGGCGCTTCTTGAAAACACCCACGCGGCAAATACGCTGACCGCGTGTAATGCCAATATCTCAAGCCTGCGCTCTGAGCTTGAGACTTATATTAATAAGCACACGCCGACCCTTGATGAAAATGTGGAACAATCACCACAGCCGACGCAAAGCTTTGATCGGATTTTGCAGCGTGCGATTTTCCATGTTCAGTCGATTGGCGGTGGTCGTCTCGTTGAAGGCTCAGATATTTTAGTGTCCATGTTTTCAGAGCATGATACCTATGCGGTTTATCTGCTGAAAAAACAGGGCATCAGCCGCCTTGAATTGACCCAGTACCTATCGCATGGTCAAAGTAAAACCGAAAGCCATGAGCCAGCGCGACCGATAAGTGGCGAGCGCCGAGCGGTTTCTGAAAAAGGGGGCAAAGACCCCTTGACCGAGTTTGCCACCAATCTAAATCAGCGCGCTGCTGAAGGCAAAACTGACCCCTTAATTGGTCGTAGTGCGGAAATTGAGCGAACTGCGCAAGTGCTTTGCCGCCGCCGCAAAAATAACCCTTTGCTTGTTGGGGAGCCGGGGGTCGGTAAAACCTCGATTGCTGAGGGCTTAGCTTGGTTGATTATCAATGACAAAGCACCAAAGCCACTAAGCGGCTGCGTGATTTATAGCCTTGACATTGGCGCACTGATTGCCGGAACTAAATATCGCGGCGACTTTGAAAAACGCATGAAATCGCTGCTGGATTCCCTCAAACAAAAACCCAATGCGATTTTATTTATTGATGAAATCCATATGATTATTGGTGCAGGGTCGTCCATGAGCAGCAATATGGACGTGTCAAACCTTATCAAGCCTGCGTTGGCAAACGGTGAGCTGCGCTGCGTAGGGTCAACGACCTTTACCGAGTATCGGCAGGTTTTTGAAAAAGACCATGCATTGTCGCGCCGGTTCCAAAAAATCGACATCAAAGAGCCAAGCATTGAAGACAGCATTGACATTTTGCGCGGTTTAAAATCACGCTATGAAGAGTTTCATAACGTTGAATATACCGATGAAGCGTTAGTTAGCGCGGTTGAATTGTCTGCCAAACATGTCCACGAGCGCTTTTTACCGGACAAAGCCATTGATGTCATTGATGAGGCGGGCGCTTATAAACGCCTTGGGGTAATTCCTGAAGTTCAAGATATTGAAGACGATATCAAAGCAGAAAATGAGCTGCTGGCTGATTTAGGCGAAGAAACGGCTGCTATTGACAGCGACAATCAAAATTTGAACTTTGTTGAGCCAGACTTTGACAATGAGGCAAGCGCTAAAAAAGCCACGAAAGGCAAGTCAAAATCCAAAGGTAAAACTGCCCCTGTCGTTATTGGCGTCAGCGATATTGAAGCTATTGTGGCGAAGCTTGCCAGAATTCCGCCTAAAACGGTCTCAACCGATGATAAGAGCATCCTTGAGCATTTAGAGCGCGATTTAAAACGCTTAGTCTTTGGTCAGGATGAGGCAATCAGCACCCTTGCTGACGCCATTAAGTTGTCGCGAGCAGGATTGAAAGCACCGGACAAACCAATTGGCTCATTCATGTTTGCAGGACCTACAGGGGTTGGGAAAACAGAAGTCTCGCAGCAGCTGGCAAGTCTTTTAGGTGTTGAATTGGTTCGCTTTGATATGTCAGAGTACATGGAAGCGCATACCGCCTCGCGATTGATTGGCGCGCCTCCGGGCTATGTGGGCTTTGATCAAGGCGGGCTTTTGACCGAAAAAATCAATCAGCATCCACATTGTGTGCTGCTCCTTGATGAAATTGAAAAAGCGCATCCTGATGTCTTTAACCTATTGTTGCAAGTCATGGATCATGGGACGCTTACCGATAACAACGGTCGGGTCGCAAGCTTTAAGCATGTGATTGTGATTATGACGACCAACGTAGGCGCGGAAAGCATCAGCCGATCATCAATGGGCTTTACCCATCAAGATCACAGCCGCGACAATAGTGAGGCGTTAAAACGAGTATTTACCCCCGAGTTTCGTAACCGCCTAGACGCTATTATCCACTTTAACCCATTGGATAAAACCGTGGTTATCTCGGTGGTGGATAAATTCTTGGTTGAACTGCAAGCTCAGCTTGACGACAAACAAGTCGTTCTTGAAATTGACGATGAGGTTCGCGACTATTTGGCAGAAAAAGGTTATGACCGCTTGATGGGCGCAAGACCGATGCAGCGCTTGATTCAAGATGAAATCAAAAAGCCTTTAGCAAGTATGATTTTGTTTGGCGAGTTGGTCAATGGCGGTGTGGTTCATTTAACGCTTGCGCCAAAAGATGAGGCGGATAGTGACAAAGCGCAAGGCGAGCGCGGCAATAAAGACAGCCGGATTGTTCTTACCGTTGTTGAAACGCATGAGCCGCATTCAGACTCAGAATCGCTGGCTTAAAAAATAAGTAATTATAAAGACGGTTACGCCAGTAGCCGTTTTTTTATATAATATCAATAACAAAAAAATTTATCCTAAGAAATAAAATAAGGTCAAAATTATGACGGCACTTTTTGATGACCATGAAAAATCAGCGGCTGAAAAACAAGCCATTTTAGACAAAGTTCGCTTGCCGCAAGATTGGAAAGCGGCGTTAGCAGATGAGCTGACCTCAAGCAATATGGATAACATCCGCGCGTTTTTAAGCGAAGCTTATCAAAAAGGTGAGGCGATTTATCCGCCAGCAAGCTTGATGTTTAATGCCTTTGATTTAACGCCGTTATCCAAAGTTAAGGTCGTGATTTTAGGTCAAGACCCCTATCACAAAGCCGGTCAAGCGATGGGATTGTCTTTTTCAGTGCCAAAAGCGATTCCCAAACCCCCATCACTGAACAACGTCCTAAAAGAAATGGCAGATGATATTGGCATTCCACCATCAAAGCATGGCGATTTAAGCTATTGGGCAAAGCAGGGCGTTTTGTTGTTAAACAGCTCGCTTAGCGTGCTAGAGGCGACGCCAAATAGCCACAAAGACATCGGTTGGGAGCAATTTACCGACGCGGTTATCGATGTGATTAATGAACAAACTGAAAATACGGTGTTTATTTTGTGGGGCAGTCACGCGCAAAAAAAGGGTAAATATATCAATACCGATAAGCATTTAATCTTGACTGCCGTTCATCCTTCACCGCTCGCTGCCAATCGTGGTGGGTTTTTTGGCAGCAAACCATTTTCTAAAACCAATGAGTATTTAATCCAACACGGCAAAACGCCGATAGATTGGCAGTTACCGCAGTAATGGTCAAAGATTTATCACCATTTATGCTCCCAGATAATTGTGCCGAGCAAAAATTTTGGTCAATGACAGACGTCTATTGGATGAGGCAAGCGCTAGCTTTAGCAAAGCAGGGCGCAGCCGTTGGCGAAGTTCCGGTGGGTGCGGTGATTGTTCATGACAATCAACTCATTGGCGAAGGCTTTAACGCGCCGATTCAACAATCAGATGCCACCGCCCACGCTGAAATTGTAGCGCTACGAGCCGCTTGCAATCACTTAAACAACTACCGCCTACCACCAAACTCAACCATTTTTGTGACCCTTGAGCCTTGCACCATGTGCATTGGCGCGCTGATTCATGCTCGTGCCTCGCGATTGGTTTTTGCAACTTTCGAGCCGCGCGCAGGAATGGTCGGCAGTCAGATGGATTTAAGCCGTCAAGATTTTTATAATCATCAATTGCAAGTCGATGATGGCTTACTTGCCGAAAAAAGTGCAAGTTTATTAAAACAGTTTTTTAAACAACGACGGCAAGCTGCGAAAGCGGCAAAGCAAGCGTCATTGGCTAGCGTCGCCGTTACAATTAAAGATAAAAACATCAGTTAAGTGCTAGTGATTGCGATATTTTTTATGCTATAATATTGCCCTATTTGACTACGAAAATGACAGTGCGCTCAGTTTTGTCATTTGTAAGTGCTGAATGAGCCTCAAGGTTTTTATTAACGGTTATTTGCCATGTCTTTGCCCTCGCTAAACGCCCAACCATCAAAACGCTTTCCGGTGATTTGTATTGATGGTCCAAGCGGTGCAGGAAAAGGGACAGCAGCTTGGCGATTGGCGCAAGATTTGGGCTATCAACTGCTTGATTCAGGAGCGCTTTACCGAATCGTTGGTTTAAAAGCTTTTGAAGCTGGATTGTTGAGCGGCGATGCGAATAAAGCTCTTGATGAAGCGTTACTTGAGCAATTAACGCAAAGTCTGCAAATCAGCTTTGAGCCAAATAGTAATTCAAACCGCGTGGATATCGTTGTTAATGGAGATATTGTTGGCAACCAAGTCCGTAACGAAACAGTTGGCGGTTTTGCTTCTCAAGTGGCGGTATTTCCAAAAGTTCGCGCTGCTTTGTTAAGATTGCAGCAAGATATGGCAATGCGCTCAGGACTCGTGGCAGATGGTCGCGATATGGGAACGGTAGTGTTTCCGGATGCTGAAGTGAAGATATTTTTGACCGCAAGCGCGGAAGCTCGCGCCAAAAGACGCGTGATTCAGCTTGAAAACGATAACCAAAGCGCAGATTTTGAGCAGATTTTAGCAACGATTCAAGCTCGTGATGTTCGCGATGAAACAAGAACTACCGCGCCGTCAAAACCTGCTGCTGATGCGCTAATTATTGACAGCTCAAACTTGGATGCAACCGAAGTTTATACCACCATTAAGCGCTATTGCCAATCCAAGGGTATTTGCTGCTAAAGACAGTTGCTGCTAGTAAATTGATAAGCTTATTAGCAACAGCTTTTTTATATGGCAAGATAAAATAAAAAACCAGTATCTCGTTTTATAGTGCCATAAATTTGATCCGTACTGTGCTGGACAGGCTACGGCTATACAAAGGTAGAAATAATGGAATCATTTGCTGAACTATTTGAAGCGAGCATTGAAGATCAAGGTCTTGATATTGAGCGTGGCTCAGTTATTACCGGAACGGTTGTTGCTATCGATAGCGACTGGATTACTGTGGACACCGGCCTTAAATCTGAAGGTATCGTCGCTCGTGAAGAGTTTTTAAATGACGAAGGCGAGCTTGAAGTAGCAGTTGGCGATAGCGTTGACGTGGTGGTTGAAGCGGTTGATAACGGTATGGGAAATACCTTGTTGTCTCGTGAAAAAGCCAAGCGCGTTGAAACTTGGAATGTCCTTGAAAAAATCTATGACAACGATGAGATTGTCAAAGGCATCATTTCAAGTAAAGTAAAAGGTGGCTTTACGGTTGATATCGGTTCAGTTCGTGCATTCTTGCCAGGATCATTGGTTGATGTTCGTCCGATTCGTGATACCACGCATTTAGAAGGTAAAGAGCTTGAATTCAAAGTAATCAAGCTTGACCAAAAGCGCAATAACGTTGTGGTTAGCCGCCGCGCAGTAATGGAAGCTGAAAACTCAGCTGAGCGCGAAGAGCTGTTAAACAAGCTTGAAGAAGGTATCGAAGTTGAAGGTATCGTCAAAAACCTAACCGATTACGGTGCGTTTGTTGACTTAGGCGGTATTGATGGTTTGCTTCACATCACTGATATGGCTTGGCGCCGCATCAAGCACCCATCTGAGGTGGTTGAAGTTGGTCAAGACCTAAAAGTTAAAGTATTGAAGTTTGACCGTGAGCGCAACCGCGTAAGCTTAGGTCTTAAGCAGCTTGGCACTGATCCTTGGGATAACGTTGGCGCAACCTATCCAGTAGGCAGCGTGGTTAAAGCCCGCGTAACTAACTTGACCGATTACGGCTGCTTTGCTGAAATCTCAGAGGGCATCGAAGGTTTGGTTCACGTATCAGAGATGGATCACACCAACAAAAACATCCACCCATCAAAAGTGGTTCAAGTGGGTGATGATATCGACGTGATGATTCTTGACATTGACGAAGAGCGTCGCCGTATCAGCCTTGGTATCAAACAAACCCTTGCCAATCCTTGGGATGAGTTTGACAAAAAACATGAGCGCGGTGACAAAATCGAAGGCACCATCAAGTCAATCACTGACTTTGGTATCTTCATCGGTCTTGATGGCGGTATCGACGGCTTAGTTCATTTATCAGACATCTCTTGGAACGAGTCTGGCGAAGATGCAATCCGCAACTACAACAAAGGCGACACTGTAGAAGCTATGGTATTGTCTGTAGATGCTGAAGCCAACCGTATCAGCCTTGGTATCAAGCAGTTAAGCTCAGATCCGTTCAATGAGTACCTTGTTTCTAATGACCGCGGCGCAATCGTCACGGGTAAAGTGAAAGAAGTTGACGCGAAAGGCGCAGTCATTGAATTGGCTGATGACGTTGAAGGTTATCTTCGCGCTTCAGAAATTCAACGTGACCGCGTTGAAGATGCCACCAAACACTTAAATATTGGTGATGACGTTGAAGCAAAAATCATCAGCGTTGACCGTAAGTCTCGCGGCATCAGCTTGTCAATCAAAGCTAAAGACGAAGCTGAAGAGCGTCAAGCCATCAAAGACTTGAGCAGCAACACTCAGCAGTCAGCAGATGCTCAGCCAAAAACCATTGGTGACTTAATCAAAGAGCAAATGCAATAATTGCTAAGTAGTCAGTGAAAAAATAAAAAAAGCGGCTTCGGTCGCTTTTTTTTGTGGTGGTAAATGTCCAAATCGGCATTTTTATGGCTAAAACTATTTTGAAATGATTTTTATCCTATAAATTGCACGCTATTATTTGCAACATTGGGTAACGAAATGTAAAATAGGACTAAGTGGTTGAAATCGCATTAACTTTTATAAAAACTATTTTTTAGTGAAAGCTATTTTAAAGTTGATAACAGGTTTCACCCCGAAGTATAAAGCAATAATCACCATCTAGAGTGTCAAAATCGGCTCATGACGTTTTGACAACGATAATACTCATGATTTAATAAGGTAAGCGTAACAATGCAACAAGCGATTAATAAGTCTGATTTTATTAATAATTTAAGTGCCAACTGCGACACCATGACCGAGGTGGTGGTTGATGATGCGGTTCGCGAAATTTTAAATTTGATGATTGATACTCTTGCCAATGACGGTCGCGTTGAAGTTCGCGGTTTTGGTAGTTTTTGCTTGCATCATCGCCGCGCCAGAACCGGTCGCAATCCAAAAACAGGTGAGAGCGTTCCGGTTCCAGCAAAAGCCATTCCGCATTTTAAGCCGGGCAAAGCGCTTCGGGAAGCGGTCAATGACAATGCCTTGGCATAAGTGATGAAACGCTGATTGGAGTATTTTCAATCAGCGTTTTTTTTGTATCAAATGTCTTAATCTATCGATAATGCTATTTTTCTACTCTTTACTTAAAGCGACTTTAATATGAACACGACTCCCTCGCGCCCAAACTCTGTTAGCTCACCTGTGATTGTGGCACTCGATAATATGACAAAAGAGGCGGTGATTGCGCTAGCTGATAAGCTTGACCCTAAATTGTGTCGATTGAAAATTGGCAAGGAGCTGTTTACCCGCTGCGGTCCTCAAATTGTTACTGACCTGCAAAATCGGGGCTTTGAGATATTTTTGGATTTAAAGTTTCACGATATCCCAAACACCACCGCGCAAGCGGTCAAGGCGGCGGCAGAATTGGGCGTTTGGATGGTCAATGTTCATGCCAGTTCAGGATTTGAAGCGATGTCGCGAGCAAAAAAAGCGCTTGTTGATGGGGATTATCAAACGCTATTAATTGCCGTTACCGTACTCACTTCGATGAATGAGGCGGGGCTTGCGCAAATTGGGGTGAATGATGCGCTTGATACGCAAGTGAGCCGACTTGCGATGCTCACTCGTGATGCAGGGCTTGATGGGGTAGTGTGCTCAGCTCGTGAGGCAAAAATGCTCAAGTCACTTTGCGGTCAAAACTTTAAACTTGTCACTCCTGGCATTCGCTTACCTGAAGACAGTAGCGATGACCAATCGCGGATTTGTACGCCAAAGCAAGCGCTTCATGATGGTGCGGACTTTTTGGTGATTGGGCGCTCCATTACGACCGCAAGCGACCCATTGGCGAAGCTAAATTTGATTTTGGCAGGGATTTAGTTGGGATTAAAGAGGATTATAAAAGCTGAGTGAAAGGCTCAGCTTTTTTTGATGTTAATTAATACCCGTTATTAAAGATAGATTTGCGGTATTAGCTTTATAGAAAACAAGAATGATGACAACTGAGTATAAATTATATTGTACTGAGATAGGCAGTTTAGAGCTGGTACGTAACGGCGCTTTATATTTTAAGATAACCGTTGACTATTTCCTGCGAAACTTTCATATTAAAAATTATCTTAATCAAGCCTGCTATCAAGGAAAGCTGAAAGGTTGGTTTTTCATGGAAAGGTTAATAGGTAGAATAGATGAAAATACGATTTTTATCTTTAAAAAAAACAAGTTGATTAATTCTAATAGAAATTTTGAATGCCGCCAAACTTTAGGTGATAGGCTAAAGATAAATGTGGATGGTTATCAAACTGATATTTTTGAGCTTGACGGTATGAAAGCTTTAAGATGGTCAGGTGAGTTGTCGGAGGAAGATATATTTTTAATCACCTGCATCGTTATTTATAGATACGTATTAAAATCTTCGCATAGGACATTTGAGTATTTCTCATCTAAAAGCTATGGATAAATAATATTCACACGCCACCGTAAAAATTGATTGCTACAAAACTTGTCATTGGTTCACCCTAGCCAAAAAATCTGCTAGTCTTAAACCATGACTTCAAACCATCCCCACGCTCATGGTCACGTACCAACGATAGCAAGCTTGCACCAAAGCCGTGCTGCTGCGCCCGAGCACCTTCCTGACAGCATGATACCGTCCGTGACGCTACTGCCGGCGGACAAGCCATTGATTTTATTCACCCGTCACTCCATTCGCGAGCGCTCTGAGGGTCATGGCTTTGCAAGCTCGCAGCTGCCGTTGACCCAAAAAGGTCGCGTTCTTGCGCGCTCTTGGGGGTGCTGGCTTTCAGGGAATTTGCCATACTCGATGGATGTGGATAGCCTTTCAAGCCCAATTATGCGCTGTATTGACACGGCGCAATTGATGCAAGAAGGGGCAGGGCTGAGCCGGCATATCGCGCCGCAGCCGCTACTGGTCGAACCGGGCAGTTTGGTCATTGACCCTGAAATTGCAAGTCCGCTATTTAAAGAAATCGGCGTCCTCAACTTTATCAACCGTTTTTTACAAGGCAATCTTGAAGGCACAAAAAACAGCTATCAAGGCGCGCTTGATATTTTATCGCTGTTTTATCAGCAGCAACCAAATCACGGTCATTTAATGCTGGCGGTTAGCCACGACACCCTGTTGTCGGCATTCTTAGCGGTGATGCTGGGTTCAGTAAATATCACTTGGAACGATTGGCCAAAGATGATGGAAGGGGTGTTTTTATGGTTTGACGACAAGCCCTTTTTTCAAAGTACCGTACACTTTGTTTGGCGCGGTCAAGTTTATTCTCGTCCTATCAAGGGGTTGTTGGACCGCTATTTAGCGCTTGGGCTTGAGCCTCGGCAGCTACTATTACCGCCTGAGGTCAATTGGGGTATTTTTAAATAAATTAAAAAACTGCAAAGCTGAAGCCCATAAAAAAACCTTACACGATTGGTAAGGTTTTTTTGTCAAAGCTATCGTTGTTAAAAACTATAGCTTTTAAAGGTAAGCTTAAGCTTGCAAAGCTTTGATGGCTTTATTCAAGCGGCTCTTACGGCGAGCGGCTTTGTTTTTGTGAATAATGCCTTTGTCAGCCATACGGTCGATAACAGGAACCGCTTTTTTGTAAGCTTCGGTCGCCGCTGCGTAATCTTGAGTGGCGATTGCAGCGTCAACGCGCTTAAGATAAGTGCGAACCATTGAACGCTGTGATGCCGCATGTTGACGACGTTTGGTATTTTGACGGGCGCGTTTACGAGCTTGAGCAGAGTTAGCCACGCGAATCTCCTTGAAGATAAAGTGATAAAGGTTGATTGCAAAATTCAGTGAACCAATAAGGCCGACGAGCAGCCGTCTCGTCAAAATGATGCCGATGATTCTCATCAATGGTGCTAAAGCTGCTGGGAATATGTAGCAACGCTAGCGTATAAAGCCGGTTATCTTAGCAAATTCTTAGCCTAAGAACAATATATTTCAAGACCAATCACGCGAAGATTGCAAAAAGAGTCTAACCTTGTAAGATTAAAAAATAATTCAGCAAAAAGTGCGCGCTTTGATAAACTCTTTTACAATAAATCATGCCCAAAATGTTTTGAGATAAGGTAACGTAAAGGGCTGATAGAATCCTGACAGTGCTAAACTGTTGGTAATTTAATGACACAAAGATGAGTAAGCTATGCGGCAAAAAGCGATTGTGATTGGGGCGACCGGCTTGGTCGGTCAACATTTGGTGGAGCAGCTCGGCGCGCTTTATGACACCTTGATTGTGATTGCCCGCCGCCCGCCGCGCTTTATCAATAGCCGGATGCGCTTTTATCAGGTTAATGATTTTGACAATTTAACAGAAGTGTTTGCAAGCGTTGGCGCGGACGCAAAAACGGACGCGTTCAGCTGCCTTGGAACGACCAAAAAGCAAGCCGGAAGCGATGAGGCGTTTTTTAAAGTTGACCATGATTATAACGTCACTTTTGCCAAATTGTGCCGCGATAAAGGCGTTCAGCACTTTTTTTTATTGTCGGCGATGAATGCCGACAAGCGCAGCCGCTTTTTTTACAATCGGGTGAAAGCAGAAACCGAGCAATCAATTATTGGGCTTAATTTCAGCCGCTTGGTGATTTTTCGCCCCTCGCTGCTGCTTGGCAAACACAAAGGTCGACCGCTTGAAAGCATCAGCCAAAAAGCCTTTTCGCTAATTGCGCCGTTGGTGTCAGAATCCCTGCCGCTGCGACCCATTTCAGCACAAAGGGTAGCTATCGCCATGGCAATGAGCGCCCAAGCCGTTTATGAAAGTGGCAAATACCGCGAAACTGCGTATCCGACCGTGGATATCATCGAAAATAAGCAACTTCTGGCTATGACCCGCGTAAAGCATTAGGCGATTGGCGGCAGTTATGCTATGTTATGGTCGATAATTTTTACTAAGATTTTGGTAAAAAATTAAATAAATCTCAATAAAAAAAGCATGGAGCAAAATCAATGACAAAGATGACCAAAGATAACTTTGTAACTTGTGATTTGTTGGACGACAACCCAGAATCGCAAGTTTGCCTGCCCAATATCGAGGGTAAATCGTTTTATAGCTTTGGCGGTAAAGACAAATTTTGCGGTCAAATCGTGACGGTAAAATGCTTTGAGGACAACAGCCGCGTCAAATCCCTGCTTGGCTCAAACGGTCGTGACGATAATGGCAATGGCAAAGTTTTGGTCGTTGATGGCGGCGGCTCAATGCGCTGCGCCCTGCTTGGCGATATGATTGCCGAATCTGCGGTCAAAAACGGTTGGGAAGGGGTGGTGATTTACGGTTGCGTCCGTGATGTCGATGCGATGGCAGAAATGGACTTAGGCGTGATGGCAATCGGCTGTATCCCGCGCAAATCAACGCGCCGTGATGAAGGTCAAACCGATATTGAAATCAGCTTTGGTGATTTGACGCTGAATTCTGGAATGTATATTTATGCTGATAATAACGGCATGATTGCAAGTGATAAGCCGCTGATTTAATCTGGTCTATATTTATAAAAAATCTCAGTCCTCACTGGGATTTTTTACTATGAAAGCGTGTTTAACGGGCTTTTGCAATCACAAACCGTTACGGCAATCGTTTTGGTCAATTGCCAAGACTTTCGTATAATAGTTCTTAATCTTATTATCTTAATTTTTAACCTTTATGCCTATCTCTGCTTTAACTGCTGCCTTTGCTCCGATTAACGAGCAACTTTTTCCGATTATCAAAAATGAGCGCCGCTGGCTTGCCCCAGTTTATGGCGCGGTTGGTAGCTTATGGCTGTCAAGCCTTGTCAATACTGACCTTTGGCAGTTGGACAAGCGCCTAAAAGTGGTGGTCGCTCGCAACCAAAATCAGCTTAATCAAATCGAAACCGAGCTTGCCTTTTGCGGCGTTGATGCCTTTGTGTTCCCTGACTGGGAGACGCTCAGCTACGATGAACTGTCGCCGCATCAAGATATCGTCAGCGAGCGCATCAATTTATTAACGGAAATGCCAACCTCCGGCGTTCTACTTATTTCTATTCAAACGCTGATGCAACGGGTTGCGCCGCCAAGTTGGCTTATCGGTCAGCATTTTGACTTAAAGGTTGGTGATACTTTTGATATTAACAATCAGCGCGAACTATTGACCAAAGCGGGCTACCGAGCGGTTGACAACGTGTTTGAACCGGGGGAATTTGCGGTTCGCGGTAGCATCGTCGATATTTTTGCGATGGGGCAGCCGTTCCCGATGCGCCTTGATTTATTTGATGATGAAATCGATAGCATTCGCTTTTTTCATCCAGAAACACAAAGGACGCTCACCCAAGAGGATTTGGCAAATATTATTGCTGGCAAAGATGACAACATTCGCCAAGAGTCGTTGTCGCTGCTGCACAAACTGCCAGATGTTTCAAAGCCGATTAAACAGTTTCAAATTTTGCCGGCAAAAGAATTTCCACTTGATGAGGGTCGCGAAACCTTTCGAACCAATTTTGCCGCGATGTTTCCCAACACCAGTAGCCGAAAGTTTGAGCTGCATCAAGATGTGATGTCGGGGATTGCCAGTAGCGGTTTGGAGTATTATCAGCCGCTATTTTTTGACCAAGACAACTGGCAGGCGGAGGGCAATTTGTTTGCCTATTTGCCAAAAGATGCGCTGCTGATTACCGATGAGCTGATTAGCGAAAACCAAGCGGAATATTGGTCGCAAATTCAGCGCCGCTATGAAGAGCGCCGCCATGATATCGACAAGCCCATTTTGCCGCCTGAGCTGCTGTATTTGCCATCAAGCTTGCTTAATGAATATTTAAACGGTTATCCGCGCGTGATTTTGGGCGCTGATGATAAGATAATTGAGGCAAAAGAAGGCGCTCAAGGTTTGGTTACCTTACCTGCCTTGCCGCCGCCAGAATTGCCGGTAAATCATCAAAAAGCTGAGCCGCTTGCCGCGCTTTTGGATTTTTTAGCGGAAAATTTAAGCGCGCCGATATTGATTGTCGCAGAAACGGCAGGTCGCCGCGAGATTTTAACCGAGCTGTTTAAAGGTAAAATTAACACCAAAATTTACCCAAGTTTTAAAGAATTTTTAGCTGAAAATGACATCACTAGTCAAAGTCGTGGCTTGCCGACCGTTGGCTTGACGGTAGCGCCCATTGAGCGCGGGGTGTTTGTCCCTGAGCGTTTGGTGATGATTAGCGAGACGCAATTGTTTGGCAGGCAAGTGCTACAAACGCGCCGCCGCCGTCAAAGTGGCGTTTCTGAGGAATTTTTGGTCAAAAGTGTGACCGAGATGACCGAGGGCAGTCCGGTCGTTCATATTGAGCATGGTATTGGTCGCTATGATGGCTTGATTACGCTGGATGTTGGTGAGGGCGAGCAAGAATTTATCCATTTAAAATATGCCGATGACGCGAGCATTTACGTTCCCGTTGCCAATTTAAATATGATTAGCCGCTATAGTGGCGGCGACTCTGCGCTTGCGCCGTTGCATAAAATCGGTAGCGGCAAATGGGATAAAGCCAAGCAAAAAGCCCTTGAGCAAATTCATGACGTTGCCGCCGAACTGTTAAACATGCAAGCGCGCCGCGATGCTAAAGTGGGTATTCATTTTAACATTGACATGGCGCATTACGATTTGTTCGCCAGTCAATTTGCCTTTGAAGAAACGCCCGACCAAGCCAATGCTATTCATGCGGTCATGCATGATATGAAGCAAAATAAGCCGATGGATCGCCTGATTTGTGGTGATGTGGGCTTTGGCAAAACCGAAGTTGCCATGCGAGCGGCATTTATTGCAGTAAGCGCCGGTTATCAGGTGGCGGTACTTGTGCCAACGACGCTGCTTGCCGGTCAGCATGAAGATAACTTTTTGGACAGATTTGCCGATTGGCCGGTTCGCATTGAGTCGTTATCGCGATTTGGCGGCAAAAAACATCAAGAAAAAGTGCTTGCCGATTTAGCCGACGGTAAAGTAGATATTGTCATTGGCACGCACAAACTATTGCAGCCGGATGTCAAATTTGCCAATTTAGGACTTATGATTGTTGATGAAGAGCACCGCTTTGGCGTTCGCCATAAAGAGCGGATTAAAGCGATTCAAACCAACGTTGATAGCCTATCTATGACGGCAACGCCCATCCCAAGAACGCTGAATATGGCGCTGTCGGGCATGCGCGATATGTCAATTATCGCCACGCCGCCTGCGCGCCGATTGGCAATTAAAACCTTTGTCATGCAAAAAACAGAAGCGCTGATGAAGGAGGCAATTTTGCGCGAATTGCTTCGCGGTGGTCAGGTTTATTTGCTGCATAACGATGTTGCAAGCATTGAGCGAATGGCAGAAACCATCCGCGAATTGGTGCCAGAGGCTCGCGTTGGTGTGGCTCACGGTCAGATGCAAGAGCGTCAGCTTGAGCAAATCATGCAGCAGTTTTACCATAAAAAGTTTAACGTTTTGGTTTGTACCACCATTATTGAAACCGGAATTGACGTTCCAAATGCCAACACCATCATCATTGAGCGTGCCGATAAGTTTGGGCTTGCGCAGCTGCATCAGCTTCGCGGTCGTGTGGGTCGCAGCCATCACCAAGCCTATTGCTATTTGCTCGTGCCATCACTTAAAGGCTTAAAAGGTGATGCCAAACGCCGCCTTCATGCCATTGAGCGCGCCAATACGTTAGGCGCAGGATTTATGCTGGCAAGTGAGGATTTAGAAATCCGCGGGGCAGGGGAGATTTTAGGCAAGCAGCAAAGCGGTAACATGCAAGCGATTGGCTTTAGCCTTTATATGGACATGCTTGAGCGCGCCACCAAAGCCATTAAAGCCGGTCGTGAGCCGGATTTAAGCTCGCCGCTGTCTTTAACCAGTGAAATTAATTTGCATGCTTCCGCGCTTATTCCGGAGGAGTATTTACACGATGTTCATCAGCGGCTGTTGTTTTACAAACGCATTAGCAATGCTGAGGACAAAGCGGCGCTGATTGATATTCGCACCGAAATGATTGACCGCTTTGGCGTGTTGCCTGAGCAAACCCGCCAGCTATTTGCCGTTCATCAGTTGCGGCTATTGGCTGAACCGTTAAAAATTAACAAAATCGATGCCAGTACCTCAAGCGTTACCCTAGAGTTTGCGCCGGATACGCCTGTTGAAGCGTTGGCAATTATTAAACTGATTCAATCTGATGCCAATCATTTTAAAATGAACGGCGCCTCAGCCATTCGCTTTAGTAATTCAGAAAAATTGACCACGGCGCAATCCCGAGTTGACACGGTAACCGAGCTACTCAATTATTTTAATGAAAATATTACGGATTCGGTTTAATTGGCGGCAGTTAAAGCTAAAGGCGGTTAAGTCAGGATTAAGGTGCTATGCCAAACTTAGGAATTTTGCTAAACTAGCTAAAATTACTAAAATGAGCCATCGACACTATGTTTCAACTGCACCCAAAGCTTGCCGCCGACAGTTTTTTGGTAGGAGATTTTCCCTTATCGACCTGCCGCTTGATTAACGACTGCCAATTTCCGTGGCTGATTTTGGTGCCGCGCGTCTCAGGGGTCAAAGAGCTTTATGAATTAAGCGAGTCGGATCAAGCTCAGTTTTTACGCGAGTCAAGTTGGCTGTCAAGTCAGCTTGCCAAAACCTTTCAAGCCGATAAAATGAATGTCGCCGCCCTTGGCAATCAAGTGCCGCAATTGCATTTTCATCACATCGTCCGTTATCAAAACGACAGCCAGTGGCCAAATCCGGTTTGGGGCGTTCCTGCCGTGCCGTATTCGCAAGAGATTTTAACCCAAATGCAGCAGGCGCTCATGATGGCGCTTCGCGGTCACCACCAAATGCCATTTGATTGGCGGATGTAGTTATTAAGGATCATTGCGGTTGAAACGTATGGTTCCTTGTGATTAAAATGGTTAAATTATTTCTTGAGAAAACCTATAATTATTGACCATTTTCTTATTGCAGCGGATGCCAATCATGTCTTTTTTGAGCCGGCTAATTGAGGTTTATGGGTTAAAAGCAACCGGCAATGCTAAGGGTCGATTTGACTATCCTGAAGCGTTTGTGCTGATTATTGCGGGCATTTTTTCAGCGTTATATTTTGAATTCAGCCCAAGTTCGATGGCGCGCTTGGTGATTGTCGTTTTGCCAAGCATCATGATTTTGGTGTATAACTACTACCGAGCCCCAAGCTTTTGGACGTCCAATATCGTTGTTATTTTGCTGGCAACCATGATCGGGTTGTCACAGTTTTGTAGCGTGATTTCACTTAGCCTTGCTATGTTGATAGGGTTTCGGGTGATTGTCAGCGAGAGTGAGGATCGGTTAAAGCTTGTCAGCGTTGCGGTAATTACCAGCTTGATGTTTTATTACGTGAGTATCACGTTAAACGGCAAATATACGAACTGTAATGAGGGATTTTTACCACCAACGGTATTGTTTATCAGTATCAGCACGATATTGTGGCAATATTGGAAAGTGAATCGAAGCTATCAGCGCTATTTTAAAACCGCCAGCCGGTCACGCGAGCGGCTCACGACCATGGTTTCGGTGATTAATAAACTGACCCGCTTTGTGCCGCCGCAAATTTGGCAGCCGATTGTCAAAACCGACAGTCCGGTGGTCGTGTCTAATAAACGCGCCAAATTAACCATCATGTTTTCAGATATCGCCGGATTCACCGAGCTTTCAGAAAGCTTAAGTGCGGATAATTTGTCTGAAATTTTAAATACCTATATGCAAAGTATGACCGTAATAGCCAACCGTCATGGGGCAGTTTTGGATAAGTTTATCGGTGATGGTATGGTTTGTTTTTTTGGTGAACCAACCAGCCGCGGGGTACGCCAAGATGCGCTAGACTGCGTTGCCATGGCGATTGATATGCGCCGCGAGATGCGCAGCCTTCGGCAAACTTGGCGCTTGATGGGGTTTGAGGGGCTTTACGTTCGCATTGGCATCTCAACTGGCTATTGTCACGTTGGCAACTTTGGCAGCAGTAACCGAATGAGCTTCACCATTATTGGTAAAGAGGCAAATTTAGCATCAAGGCTTGAAAGCGCAGCCGGAAAAAGCGAAATTTTAATCAGCCAAGCCACTTATGACTACATTTGCCATGATTATGAGTGCGAGTTTGCAGGGACATTTAATCTTAAAGGCTTTGATGAAAAAGTCGCCGCTTGGCAGGTTCTTGACCCTAACAATCAGCGCGGCGAGCTGTCTAAGTGGATGGATCACACCTTGCCTGGGTTTAATTTGCATTTAAACTTTAAAGACATTAAAAATTACGATTATCAAGAGATTAAAAGACGCTTAAATTTTGCCTTAGAGCGTCTTGAAAAAGAGCAGCGCGCTAGTATAGAAAATGATAAGGAAGACAATAACCTAATGTCTTAATCAATAAGAAAATTACTGCTAAGAATAGCGACCAGCCAATAAAATCCATTTAGCAGTTGCTAAAAAAACAGTATTTGTTTACTATTTTAATGACTACTGAACGTTATTTATAAGGCGTGGGTTTAATCAAGCCATCACAAGGAAGCCTGCCATGAAAGCTAATCGCGCAATTTGTCTCATATTGATGGCAACGCTGTTTTATTCACTGTCTGCTTCCGCCGCTTATCTTTGTAGCTATACCGCTCGCATATCGCCGAGCGATAAAGTTAACTCTAAAGGCATATCAATTGCCCAAAACTACAGTAATGCGACCGTCGCCGGCATTTTGCGCCAAGACCGTGCCAATTTTTATGAGTTTAATAAAGGCGATTTTGAAGATTCAGGCGACTGCTTGTTTTCCTCAAAAGCAGCTCGTGCCAATATGCAAAAGTCGCTAACCGCCGGAAAAATTCCTCAATACGCCAAAAAAATCATCGTCGATGGCAATCCGCTCATCAATGTTGATGTTTATAGCAGCCACGTTGAAGTCGATATTTTAGAATCCAACTACAAACAACCGCAAAGCCGAATTCGCTAAGCGGTTATTAAAAAAATTAAGGCAAAATAAAGCAAGTCATTATAAAAATTAATGATTTTCTTTGGCGTGATTGAGGGTGTATTTGGGAATTTCAATTGTCAAATCTGTATCTTCAACGATGACTTGGCAAGATAGCCGTGAATCCGGCTCAAGTCCCCAAGCTCGGTCGAGAAGGTCAGCTTCAATATCGTCCATTTCCTCCAAGCTATTAAAGCCTTTACGAACCACCACGTGGCAAGTGGTACAAGCTTTTGACATCTCGCAGGCGTGCTCAATTTTAAGCCCCTGTGCCAGCAACGATTTGCAAAGGTTGCCGCCGGACTCGACGTCAACTTCAGCGCCTTCAGGGCAAATTTCGTGATGGGGAAGAATAGTGATTTTTGGCATGGTAACAATCCGGCTTAATGAATTAAAATATTTAAAATAAAATAGCAATGTCGATTCAATGGGCTTACCAGTCTTTAGCGCTGGTTCCGGCAAGGCTTGATTGAACGCTTTGGTTCATAATTTTGGCGGCAAAAGCATCGCTAAACGGTTTTAAGCTTGCTTGCTTTTGGTCAATGTCGCTCACATTGTCAAAAGCTAAGGCGTCTTGAAGGGCGCTCATTTGCTCACGCAATTGCGCTTGCTCGTCATCACTTAATAGCTGACCAAAATCTTTTAATGCCGATTCAAGCGCTAACAGTTCGCGATTGGCTTCAACTTTGGTTTCAATTAACGAGCGCGCTTGCTTATCTGCTTCAGCGTTTTGGAATCCGGCGATGAGCAGTTGCTCTTTTTGTTCGTCGGATAAGCCATAAGAGGGAGTGATTTCGATTTGGCTTTCAGTTTTGGTGGTCGTTTCTTGGGCGCTGACGGTGAGCTGACCGTTGGCATCAATGCTAAAGGTAACTTCAATTCGCGCAAAGCCTGCCTTCATCGGCGGAATGCCAAACAATTCAAAACGACCAAGCGAGCGGCAGTTGTCCACCGTTTCGCGCTCCCCTTGAACGACATGAATCACCATTCCGGTTTGACCGTCTTGATAGGTGGTAAAAACTTGCCGGCGCTTGACGGGAATCGGGGTATTTCTTGGAATAATTACCTCAACCAAGCCGCCCATGGTTTCAAGTCCCAACGACAATGGCGTCACATCAAGCAATAATAAATTGCTGCTGTCTTTATTAATCAGCTGATTTGCGGTTTGCGCTGCGCCTAAAGCCACAACTTCGTCAGGATTTAATTTACAAAGCGGTTCTTTACCAAAAAAATCACCGACGACGTGTTGAATGGCGGGCATTCTGGTGGAGCCGCCAACCAAAACGACCTCATCAAGATTGTCAGCGGTTAATTTGGCATCACGAAGCACTTGCTCGCAAACGCTAATCGTTCGGCGGCTGACAGGGGCAGCAATCGCTACTAAATCAGCGCGGGTTAATTGACCGTTAAAGGCTTGAGTATTAACATTAATAGTAACGGCAACGCTGTCATTGTCGGTTAGCGCTTGCTTGAATGCTTTTGCCTGTTGCGCGAGCACTGATTTGTCATGAAGGCTGACATCTTTTGGATCGATGCCGGCTTGTTTAATCAGCCAATTGACAAGCAGTCGGTCAATATCATCACCACCAAGCGCACTATTGCCGCCAGTTGCGAGCACTTCAAACACGCCATCGCTGAGCTTTAAAATCGACACGTCAAAAGTGCCGCCGCCCAAATCATAAATCAAATAATAATGCTCGCGGTCATCTTTTGGTTTGTCCAAACCATAAGCCACGGCAGCAGCAGTCGGTTCATTTAATAGCCTAAGCACATGAATTCCAGCAGCTTCGGCAGCGTCTTTGGTTGCTTGGCGCTGAGCTTCATCAAAATATGCCGGAACGGTAATCACTGCGCCTGAAATGCTGTCATCGGGAAGGGCAGCAGCAGCGCGCGCTTTTAATACTGCTAAAATCCGCGCCGAAACTTCAACGGGCGATTTTGCCCCTTGATGGGTGACAAAGGCAGGCATGGCGTCATCTTTGCCCTCAAGCTGATAAGGATGCGAGAACTTAATATCCGTTTTGCTGCGACCCATAAAGCGCTTTGCCGAAATAATCGTGTTTTGTGGATCATCGCTGACATACTCAAGCGCTTTTGCGCCAACTATCGGCGCGCCCTCTTTTGGAAAATAAACCACCGAGGGCAACAGCGTATCTTTATCGCTATCTGAACCGGTATTTAGTACTCTTGCTTTTCCCGATTGAACCACCGCGACTAATGATCGCGTTGTTCCAAGATCAATGCCAAGCCCAAAGCGATGCTGATGCGGTTTGCTGCTTTGGTTGGGTTCTGCAATTTGTAATAAAGACATATCATCACTCAGATAACAAATAAATAACCTCAGGCGAAAGGAGCCTGATTCCCTAGCTCTTCAGCTTAAATTTTCAGTGTTGCAATTTTAATCCTGCTAATTATACGGTATAAGGCGCTTTATTTTAACTTCCTTTTTTAAGCGCCTTTTATCAAACGTATAAATCGTCGTCATCGCTATTTTGGCTGGTCACCGAATCAAGTCCACGCGCCACATCGGCTGCAAGCTTCACCAAAAATTTCAGCTTTTGGGTCGCATCAATTGACGTCTCCCAATCGCCTGCCTCATAGGACAATAAAAAACGCTTGGATTGCGCTTGCAGGCGGGCATCTATTTGTGGCTTTAAAGCAGTGAGAGTTGCCGCATCGCTGCTATCAATGGCATCGTCTAAATCCATTCGCAGCTGCATGGCGTCATCTAAAAACTCAATATCAGCAATGGACTGCTCTAAATTCTGACCTTGATTGGCAAGAGTCAGTAAATACGCTGCTCGGCTATCGGGGTGGCTGAGCGTTTGGTAAGCTTGGTTAATGACCGCTGAGGCTTGTTCTGCCGCTTGCCGAGCTTTTATATCCTCTTGATTGACATAGTCAGGATGATACTGTTTTTGCAGTTGCCGAAGCTGATTGTCAAGCTCTGATTGCGACAACTCAAACTGAATGGGCTGACGAAACAAGGTAAAATAATTTTCAAACGGCGCGCTCATGGTAGCCATAAAAAGTAACCTTAGCTGTATGGGGATTAAACATTAAACGGTAAACGACTCACCGCAGCCACATTCGCCTTTTTGATTGGGGTTGGTAAATTTAAAGCCTTCGTTTAGACCTTCTTTTTCATAGTCCATTAATAGACCGTCTAAATAAACCAAGCTTTTGGGGTCGATAAAAATACTTACCCCATGGCTTTCAAAGCGCGTATCAGCGCTGTCTGGCGTGTCCACAAATTCAAGGACATAAGCCAATCCGGAGCAACCAGCAGTTCGGATGCCCACGCGGATGCCTTCACCATGACCACGGTTGTCTAAAAAGTCGCGCACGTGCTGAGCGGCGCGTTCTGTCATCTCAATCATGCCAACTCCTTAATTTGTCTCATTATAAAATTTTAGGATAGAACTTATTAAAAATAAAGGTGACAAAAACTTTGGTTATTGTCACCCAAGCCGCCCTGACAATGATGGCAAGACGGTATGATAAAACGGTCAAAAGTTAAGCATGACCTAAAGCGGCTTCTTTATTCGGCAGCTTCCGTATGCTTACTTTTATAATCGCTAATTGCCGCTTTAATCGCGTCTTCAGCTAGGACTGAGCAGTGAACTTTTACTGGCGGTAGTGCCAATTCTTCTGCGATGTCCATGTTCTTGATTTCGCCGGCTTGCTCTAAGCTTTTGCCTTTGAGCCACTCAGTGACCAATGAGCTTGAGGCAATGGCGGAACCACAGCCGTAAGTTTTAAAACGGGCATCTTCGATAATGCCGTTGTCGTCAACTTGGATTTGTAGGCGCATCACATCACCACAAGCGGGCGCGCCAACCATTCCAGTACCAACATTTTTGGCGTTTTTGTCAAGGTTTCCCACATTACGTGGGTTTTCATAATGGTCAATTACTTGGTTACTATAAGCCATGAGAGTTCTCCTTATTAATGATCAGTCCATTCAACCGAATCTAAATCTACGCCTTCTTGATACATATCCCAAAGCGGCGAGAGCGCGCGAAGCTTATCCACCGCGCCATGCATTTGGCTGATGACGGTGTCGATGTCCTCTTCAGTGGTGTAGCGCCCAAAGCTAAAGCGAATCGAGCTGTGCGCAAGTTCATCGGAGCGCCCAATGGCGCGAAGTACGTAAGAGGGCTCAAGGGTGGCTGAGGTACAAGCTGATCCTGACGATACGGCTAAGTCTTTCAGTGACATCATCAGCGACTCGCCTTCAACAAAGTTGAAGCTGATGTTAATGATGTTCGGAACGCTGTGATCCAAATCCCCGTTTAAATAAATCTCTTCAATGTCTTGCAGACCATCCCAAAGCTTTTGGCGAAGTTTGCTAACGTGAGCGTGATCTTCGTCAAAGCGCTCGTTTGCCAAAGCAAATGCCGCGCCAAGCCCAACGATTTGGTGGGTAGCCAGCGTTCCTGAGCGCATGCCACGTTCATGACCGCCACCATGCTGTTCAGCTTTTAAGCGAACGCGAGGTTTTCTGCGAACAAATAACGCGCCAATGCCTTTAGGACCATAAGCTTTGTGACCTGAAAAGCTCATTAAATCGATTTTCATTTTTTCAAGGTCAACACGGATTTTACCAACGGACTGCGCGCCGTCAACGTGAAAAATAACGCCGGCCTCACGAGTAATCTCGCCAATGGCTGCCACATCGGTAATCGTGCCAAGCTCGTTATTGACCATCATCAGTGAGACTAAAATCGTATCATCGCGAAGCGCTTCTTTGACTTGTTCAGGTAAAATCAGTCCTGTGCCTTTTTGTGGCTCAAGGTAAGTGATTTCAAAACCTTCTTGCTCAAGCGCTCGGCAAGTATCTAAAACCGCTTTATGCTCAATTTTACTGGTAATAATGTGTTTGCCGCGACCTTGATAAAAGTGCGCCGCCCCTTTAATGGCTAAGTTATCAGACTCTGTTGCCCCTGAAGTGAAAACAATCTCGCGTGGGTCAGCATTGATCGTATCCGCGATTTGCTGACGGGCTGTTTCAACCGCTTCTTCTGCTTGCCAGCCAAACCCATGTGAGCGTGATGCAGGATTTCCAAACACCCCTTCAAAGGTCAAATACTCGCTCATTTTGGCCGCAACAGATTTGGCAACCGGGGTGGTCGCGGCGTAATCTAAGTAAATTAAATGGGAATGTTGGCTCATGCTGGGTTTGCCTCGCTGGTCGGTAAAGTGATGGTATTGATGTCTTTCATCATCGTTGGAAGATGCTGTCGTTCTGAGATTGACTGTACATTTTCCATATCTAATAATTGTGCTAAGGTGATATTTTTCAAGTACTGCTCGATATGATTAGAAAGCGCGCACCATAAATCATGGGTCAAGCACATCGTTCCGCCTTGACAATCGCCGCGACCCTCACACTGCATGGCATTCACCGACTCATCCACAGCTGAGATGATGCTCATCACATCAATTTCATCCAATGGCTTAGCTAGGTAATAACCACCCGAGGCGCCGCGAATACTGGTTACAAGACCGCGCTTTCTAAGCTTTGAGAACAGCTGCTCCAAATAAGAGATCGAAATAGATTGCCGTTTGGCAATATCAGATAGCGACACCGCACCGTCTTGCTGACGAGTTTGCAGCGCCAAATCTAGCAATGCTG
Source organism: Psychrobacter sp. GTC18467 (assembly GCF_055397455.1). Classification (NCBI taxonomy): domain Bacteria; kingdom Pseudomonadati; phylum Pseudomonadota; class Gammaproteobacteria; order Moraxellales; family Moraxellaceae; genus Psychrobacter; species Psychrobacter sp. GTC18467. Next base: position 449,567 of record NZ_AP038920.1, on the reverse strand, counting down.
TCACCGCATATCTGCCTCTGGTGGTTAAGCGCATATCATCTCTCCAAACTAAACAAGCTCTAACAGTTTATCCAAAGATTAAAAAGGCTTATCAATATGATGCTTAGAATAGTCGTTGCTATCAGCTTTGATAAACTGCTCCGTACTGTTATTATATAAATCCTGACTAAATTAGTCAAGATTGTTGAAGAAATAGGCGATAAGGTAAACCGAAGATCAAGATTGATAAAATTAAAGAAAAAGCGCTGAATATTGCCTCAGCGCTTTTTTGTTCATCAAAGCCCGCTTAAATCAGCTCATGACCCAGCCAATAATGGCAATGATCGCGATAATGGTCATAACGATTGTGGCTATCATGAACATTTTTTGCTTGCTTTCAAGTTCTTTTACCGTCGTTTCGAGCTCACGGTTTTTGATCGTTAAATGACTAATTTGCGCTTGCTGCTCACTGATTTTGCGCTTATAGCTTTCGGTTTTTTCTGCTTTTTCACTATCACTAGCCTTAGGGGCTTTACTGCCTGTGACTCGGTTAATGACGCTGTGGATTAGGCTGCCAAGTCCTAATTGGGTGATAAACTGCTTCACCAACTGAACTTGGGCGCTATCACCACGCATCTGCAAGCTTTCGGTTTTTTGGGCATCATGAGTTGCCACCGCCAGCAAGACTTGCAAACTATAAGCATTGATCACCACATCCGGCTCAAAGTCATCTTCAGGCGTCGCCAAATCTAGCAAAACGCCTTTATAGCTAAAGGTGGCAAACACCTCAATATGCGGTAAATACAAGCGCAAACTTACCCTCGTACCTTGTTTGGCAAGGGGGTAGGCGGCGCGCCGAAGCGCAGGATCGAGTCTTAATAGCAGCGTGAGCGCCGACTCAATGAACACCAAAACAATATTTAAAAACGAGTGAGACAATGTTGAGCGCTTCATGAATTCCATCCATTATTATTTTTTATGATTAAAAAATGATTAAAAATCTCTCAAAACCTTACAATACTTTCCAATTTTTTCCCTAAGTTTATAAGCCATCGTTTGAGTTTCTTTATCACCTTAAGCAGCAAAGGGCGACTCAAACCATCAGCTAATCTTAGCGTTGTTGCCATCATAAAAAGGATTGCAACGCCTGTCAGTTAATAAATTGTTTTAAAACGCTTTGGATGTTTTGGCGTGGCGTCATTTACTTTAAAAAAATGGGCGCTATTTTAAAAGATGCGCTAACTATAAACAATGCCAAATCCTCTTTCTAAAGCAAAAGCGCGGATTCCACTTAGCAGCTTTAATTTTGAATTACAGAGGAATTGCGTAACGATAAGTGTCGAATGCGTAGTTTTGCCGCCAAAAAAGTGTAAAACTGCTTGCGCTCGCCTAAGAGCCTTGATATAAAGGCGTTAATAACGCGAATCGTGCATTTAGGTTCAACTGTCAGTTATAAATAATCCTATGATGGTTTTTATTGCGTAAAAGCCCTGACAACGATACAATGCCTGCCTTGAGCGTTGATTACCGACCTTAACTTTGAAGGAAATTTTATGAATAAGTCAGAACTCGTTGATAGCATTGCCGAAAAAAGCGGCTTGAACAAATCTCAAGCAGGGGACGCGCTTAATGCGATGATGGAGAGTATCGGTGAAGCGCTTGAAGCGGGCGATACCATCTCACTTGTGGGCTTTGGTACTTTTACGGTAAAAGACCGTAAAGCGCGTACTGGGCGTAACCCAAAGACAGGTGAAGAGCTGTCTATTCCTGCAAGCAAAGTACCAAGCTTTAAAGCCGGTAAAAACTTAAAAGAGCGTTTAAACTAAAAGCTTACGGCTTTTAAAACACGCTTAAAAAAAGCACCTTGATTTAGGTGCTTTTTTTATGACAAAAATTTGTTTAAAAGCTTGGGTGAATATTTTGAGTCTTAGCCAAAATTCACGTATCATAGGCGATTGCTTGAGCAGTTGGTACCAACGATAATCCTGAAACTCTAACTGCTGAACGGGAATCAACAATCATTACTTTATCAATTTTAGGTGAATAAGCAGAACGACTATGGATAAATTGCGCGATTTTTTAAAAAGCTGGCCGGGTCGGATTTTACTGATTTTATGCCTATCGCCACTGGCTTTATTGGGAATCGAAAGCTACTTTCATAGTGGGGTTGATCCCAACCAAATCGCTCAAGTTGGCGATGCCAGCATAAGCTTAAATGAGTATCAAAGCGCGGTGAACAATCGGCGCTCGGAGATTTTAGAAAATCTTGAGGATGCAAGTTTGCTTAATGAAGATGTCCTTCATGAGCAGGTGCTGCGCGGTCTTGTGGATCGAGCGCTCCTTGAGCAGCAAGCTAAAAAGCTTGGCATGACCGTGTCCGATGAAACCATCAATCGCTTGCTTCGTGAAGAGGTAATCTTTAAAGATGAAAATGGCAACTTTTCTAACGACTTATTTGCCACCTTTTTGCGTCAGCGCGGCATGACCAAAGAGCAGCTATTTGCGGAGTTTCGCAACCAGTTAAGCCTTGATCAATTAAACGCCAGTATCGTTGGCACCGCCATTTATCCCATGAAGGCGGTCAGTCAGTTGATCGACCTGCAACTTGAATCGCGAAATATTTGGCTGCATCGTTTTAATTGGCAAGACTATCAGCAGCAAGTGACCGTAAGTGATGCTGAGATTAAAAGCTACTATGATGCCAATAAAGCCGAGCTTAAACGTCCGGCAATGGTAGATTTGGCGTATATTGAATTGACCCCTGAGATGATTAAAGTTAATGAGGTCAGCAAAGACGAGATTAACGAACAATACCAAAGCTTTAAGCAAGGACTTGGGATGACGGATGAGCGTCAAATCAGCCAGATTTTATTGACCGGAAGCGATGCTAAAGCGCGCGCTGATAAGATTAAAGCAAGACTTGATAAGGGTGAATCGTTTGCAGCGCTTGCCAAAGCCGAATCCGACGACCCATCAGGAGCAAGTGGCGGCGCGATTGGGCAATTTAACCCTGCGGTGTTTGGTCGTGATGCCGCCGCCGTCGAGCAGGCGCTTAATGGCTTAAAGGTGAATCAAGCCTCAAAGCCAGTTAAAACTCAATTTGGTTATCAAATCTTTATGGTAACCAGCGAAGGCACAAGCCAAGTGCCAAGTTTGGACAGTGTCCGCGAGGAGATGGTAAAACGTGCCAAAACTTATAAGCAGCAAGCGCTATTTGCTGATAAAGTGACGGCGATTAACGACTTGGCGGCTGATGGTTTTAGCATTGAGGACATTGCCAGCCAAGAAAATGTTCCGTTAAAACGCATCAAAGATTATCCGCAAGACAACAACACGTCAGTGCTGTCGCAGCCGGCGGTGATTAAGCAAGCCTTTGATGAGTTTGTTATCCAAGACCAGTCGGTGACTACCGGCATTGATACCGGAAAATCAACCGTTTGGGTTCAGCCGAGCCGTTATCGCCCAACCAAAGCACTAAGTTTAGCTGAGGCTAAAGCAAACATCACTCAAGTTCTCAAACAGCAAAAAGCCAGTGCGCTTGCCTTAAAAGCTGCAAAAGATATCGCCGCCAAAATTAAAACGGTAAATGATATCAATCAGCAAGGCATCGCATTTCAGGCGCTTGGGGACACCAACCGTCAATCAACGCTATTGACTGATAAAGAGCGCAGCTTGGCGTTTAGTCAACCTGCGCCAAAAGATGGCGTGGCGGCAATGGCAAGTCAGACTGAGATGGGGGCAACCTTAATCATCGGCGACGCGATTAAAACCCAACAGCAATCGCAACTGTCAGCCCTTGAAAAAGCGCAAACTGCGGCAATTATTCGTGATAATTTAGGTCAAGACCAATTGCAAGATTATCTGGAATACCTGCGCGTGGTTCATAAAGTTGAAGTTAACGAGGCGAATATGGCAAGTGCTCAAGGTCGTTAAGCGTCGTTAAGATTTGCCTGTGTTAATCTCAAACTAAAAAAGCCACTTACGATTAAGTGGCTTTTTTTATAACTATTTTTACAACTATAAGCGGTAAAAATTAATGGCGGAAATGGCGCATTCCGGTAAAGACCATCGCAATGCCGTGCTCGTTCGCGGCGGCAATGGTTTCGTCATCGCGCATCGAGCCGCCGGGTTGAATAATCGCCGAAATGCCCACATCAGCGGCATTGTCAATGCCATCACGGAATGGGAAAAACGCATCGGAGGCCATGACCGCGCCTTTGGTGATAAGTCCTGCGTGCTCGGCTTTAATTGCTGCAATTCGAGCGGAGTTGACGCGGCTCATTTGTCCTGCGCCAATGCCGATGGTGCGACCCTCTTTGGCATAAACGATGGCGTTTGATTTAACGTATTTGGCAACTGACCAGCTGAACAGCAAATCGTCAATTTGTGCTTGGGTTGGTTGAACGTCCGTGACGATTTTTAAATCGCTTGGCAAAATGAGTCCCAAATCCTGCTCTTGAACCAAAAGCCCGCCATTGACGCGCTTAAAATCGAGTTGGGCAGCGCGAGCTTCAGGCTTTGGTAACTCACCGCAGACTAAAACGCGGACGTTTTTCTTTGTTCCTGTGATGTCAAGCACGCCATCTTCTAAGCTTGGGGCAATGATCACTTCAACAAATTGATTGTCAATAATGGCGCGCGCGGTTGCCACCGTTAAGGGGCGGTTAAACGCAATGATGCCGCCAAACGAGGATTCAGGGTCGGTGCTAAAGGCAATTTTATAAGCGCTAACTTGGTCTTGGTCAATGGCAACGCCGCAAGGGTTGGCGTGCTTGACAATCACGCAAGCAGGCGCGCTAAACGCTTTAACGCACTCTAAGGCAGCGTCAGTATCGGCAATATTGTTATAAGACAGCGCTTTGCCTTGCAATTGCTGGGCAGTAGCAATGGAGGCTTCATGGTGGCTATTTTGGCTTTCCACATAAAACGCGGCGGATTGGTGTGGGTTTTCGCCGTAACGCAAGTCTTCTAACTTAGTAAACTGCAAATTGAGCGTTCTTGGATAGGCGTCAACAGAATGCTCTTTATTAACTCTTTGACCTAAAAAGTTAGCAATCATGCCGTCATATTGCCCGGTGTGCTCAAACGCCTTTACTGCCAAATCAAAGCGCAGCTCATCGCTTAATGCTGTGCCGCCATTTAAGGCATCAAGAACGCGGTCATAATCGCAAGGACTGGTGACAATACCCACATGAGCATGGTTTTTAGCGGCAGCGCGAACCATGGTAGGACCGCCAATATCGATATTTTCAATGGCATCTGCCATGGTGACGTTTGGATTAGCAACCGTTTGCGCAAAGGGATATAAATTGACCACCACCAAATCAATGCGCTGAATGTCATGGTCACTCATCACCGCATCATCCATGCCGCGGCGAGCTAGGATACCGCCATGAATTTTGGGATGCAAGGTTTTCACCCGACCGTCCATCATTTCAGGGAACTGGGTGTAATCAGAAACTTCAGTAACGGCAACATGGTTATCTTTGAGCAAGCGGTACGTGCCACCCGTGGACAATAAGCCAAACCCTGAAGCGATTAAACCTTGAGCGAACTCAACGATTCCGGACTTATCGGAGACCGAGAGTAGGGCAAGCGGTGTGGTAGCCATAAAATTATTCCATAACAGCGCCAAAACAATTGGCAGGTCAATGTTAACAAGCAAAACTTGCTTGCTGTTTTAAAATTTAAAATCAGCGTTTAGCGTATAAAAAGGGTTGTTAAAAAAATTAAAGCCGCATCATAAAGCAAAACGTGCCAGTATTCAAAAAATGATATTACGCCATCAATTGATATTTTTTTAACTTTTTGCGCAGCGTTCCGCGGTTCAGCCCTAAAATTTGTGCCGATTTGGATTGATTGCCGCGTGTTTTTTCAAGAACCACGGTAAGTAGCGGCAATTCAATCTGTTGTAAAATCAACTCGTAAACATCGCTTGGGGTTTCCCCATCAAGGGCGTCAAAATAGTCGCGAACAACGCGCTCAACATGATCACGAAGCGGTAAGGCAGTTAACTCGTCAGTGACTATTATAGAAGATTGAAGTTCATTTGGCATAAGGGTATCGTCAAAAACAAAAAAGGGTGGTAGCGAAGCTTGTCATCAGGCTGATTTTAATAAAAAGGCTCAATGATGACTTGATTTAGGTAAGTTTTATTTAAGGGCACAGTAAACATGATGGATTTTTGATGGTTTGCCCCCAATTGTGATTCGTAAGCTAACACATAATCTTCAGGTCGGGCGATAAACTCACCGACCAATGTAGTGTCGTTATACAAGTGAACTTTCATATTTGGCAACAGCTGAGGGTCATCACTTTGATTGATTAGGGTGGCTTGAATGTCACTAAATTTTTTTGCAGACTTAACTTTGCTTGCCCGAATTTGCGGTTCGCTGATGGCAATCTTTGCAATATCCGCATGGGGCAAACTACAAGCCGCTATGGTACATAAATTTTGTAGCCTTGCCGCATAAGTTGGGTTTTTAATTAACGAATCCAAATTAAAAATTACATACTGCGCGGCTAATAATAACCCCAGTACCACGCAACCAATTGCCCATAAAAAGGTCGCTATCGATTGCCGCTTAGGTTGGTCATCAAGTCTTAAGCGGGCTGCAATCTTAGCTTGGCGCTGTTTTTCAAGGTGCTCAGCATCGTCTGTTTTCATTCCCATGTCGCTGAGCAGTTGCGTCAATTCTGGGTCGTCGGGATGAACGGCTTGGGGTTGATCACTGTTGGCTTGCGCTTGTAATAAGTCTTCAAGCCAAGCATTTTCGGCGGCGCTGTTGCGTTGATTGCTGGCAAGGTTGTTGGCTTTTTGAAAATGTGCCGCTTCTTTTTTTATTGAGTTCGTAGATTGACGGTTAGGCGCTGTTAAGGAAGGTTCTTGGTTTGGCGCGGCTGAGTGATCGTTTTGGTTGGATTGAGTTTCATGCTGATTTAACCAAGCTTCCATGTCATCGATAGAGTGATAATCCTGAAACGCCTCGGTGGTTTCAATGTCCATGTCATCATGGATCAAAAGATCATCTTCGTTACTAGAAGCCTTAGCGGGGACAATCAGATGATCATTGGCTAAAAAGACATTGCCACATTGCTCACAGTGGAGCGTTGAGCGCGCCTCATTTAACGCTAAGCGTGGCAGACTGACCACAGTTTGACAATGCGGACATTGAGATTTTATCGGGGAGCTCATAGTTTCCAATCCAGATTGAGTCAGCGGACTTATGCTGACTCCCTATCGTAACAGATGTAAGGATTTGTTGCTACCCTGTAAATGTCCCCGAAAGCCGCTGCCAATGCTGGTCTTCTTGAGCGCTAAAGGCGTGTTTATTATCGATGCTAAAATAAGGTTGATAGGCAGTTTTGACGTCTTGGGTTTGCGACTCAATCAGCCCTGCCAAGACAATTTTGCCTTTTGGCGCAATGAGGGTGGCAAAATACGGCGCAAGTCCGATAAGCGGTTTGGCTAAAATGTTGGCGGCGATGACGTCAACTAAAGCTAGGTTTTGGTCAGCTTTAAAATCATCAAAGTCTTGCGGCAAAAAGGCTTGCAATTTATCGGCGACCTGATTGCGCTCAGCGTTTTGATTGGTTGCTAACACCGCTTGCGGGTCAATATCAACAGCAAAAACCTGCTTTGCTCCCAAAAGCAGCGCGGCAATTCCTAAAATCCCTGAGCCGCAGCCGTAATCAATGACCACTTTATCGGTTAAATCCTGCTCAGTAAGCCAATCCAAGCAAAGCCTTGTCGTTGCGTGATAGCCGGTGCCAAAAGCAAGCCCTGGGTCCATGATGATGTTCACAGCATCAGGATTCGGCGGGGTGAGCCAGTTGGGAACAATCCATAAATTATTGGCGCATTCAATAGGCTGATAATGCACCATCCATTCGCGCTCCCAGTCTTTATCCTCAAGTCCTGTGACCCAAAATCGGCTGGCGTTACTCTCAGCCGCAACCTCATGGCTTAGGGCTTCCACCACGGATCGACTGCCGTTTTCGGTATTAGCATCAAAAAGGGCGGTTAAAATCACCTCATCCCAAAGCGGCGATTCCCCCGGAAGCGGCTCAAACAGTGGCTGGTCGCCGGCGTCATCAAGGGCAATGGATAACGCCCCTGCCTCAAGTAGTAAGCTTTCTGCCAAATCAACATCATCTTTTTTACACTGTAAATGCAGTTGTTGCCATGCCATGATGAAACCCTTTTATAAAAAAATTATTATGTCGTACGATTATTTGTAAACGCTGTTATTGCAATTCAAACAATTCAAAAGCGCGCCGGTAAAGATGCTTAAGCTGGCGCTGAATTTGTTCGCCATCAATCGGGATGTTGCGCTGCTGATTGTCAGAATCCTCAAAATTCTCATCGTTATCAAGCCCTTCACGGCGGCGCTGTTCCATGATTTCACGCTCCTGACCCTGCCACTGCATCTGCGCTCGGGCGCGGTCTTGTTGGTACATGGCAATCGCGCAGCTACTGGCTTCATCAGGAAGATAGCGAGATAATACCGGCAAATACCGCGCTTCCGGACAGCGCTCATTGGACAGTTTTCCTGAGTTGTTTTCAAGCCAAAGCCACTCAATACCTTCAGGTTCAGGAAGGGCAACGGGCGTAAGTTTCAAGCGGTTCATATAATCATACCAAACCGGAAGCGCCCCTGAGCCGCCGCTTAACCCGATGGATTTGTTATCATCGCGGCCTACCCAAACCACGCTGACATAATTGCCGCTGTAACCTGCAAACCAAGCATCGCGAAAGTCGTTGGTCGTTCCCGTTTTTCCGGCTAAGTTAAGGTTGCTGCCAAGGGATTGAATGCGCCTTGCCGTTCCGGTTTTAACGACCTGCTGCAAGCCATAATTGACCAAATAGTTGGTTTCAGGGGGGATGCTGCGTTTGGTGTTAAGCCCTGTTCGCTGCAAAATTCGCCCTTTGTTGTCAATCACGGTGCGAATACTATGAATGGGAGTTCGAAAGCCGCCTGTGGCAAACACTTGATAAACCCCAAGCATGTCCATCGGACTTAAATTGACCGAACCCAATAGCACTGAGGGGTAGTTGGGAATATTTTCTTTAACGCCCAAGCGTTTTAACTGGTTGGCAAACGTATCAATGCCAAATTCCATGCCCACCCGAACGGCAGCTTGGTTATAAGACTGCGACAGCGCGGTGGTGAGGGGGACAAACCCATGGTCACGACCGTCATAGTTGCGCGGCGTCCAATCGCCACCATCGCGAAGATTGACCGTGATAGGAGAATCATCGACCGAGCTTGCTAAATTATAGCGACCACTTTCAAGGGCGCTCATATAAATGACCGGTTTTAGTAGCGACCCCACTTGTCGTTTGGCATCAACCGCGCGGTTAAATCCGGTAAATTCACTGCCGCTACCAACGACAGCAACCAGCTCGCCGGTTTCAGGATTGGCGCTCACCAAAGCCCCTTGAAGCCCTTTGGTTTTGCTGCTTTGTTTACGAAGTTCGCCCAGCTTTTTACTGACCGCGTTATCGGCTGCCATTTGCGAGATGGGATTCATGGTGCTGATGATGGTCAAGCCTTCGCTTTTTAAATCATTTGAATAATAAACTTCGTTTAACTCGCGTTTGACGATGTCTAAAAAGTCAGGGAAGCGGCTTTTGCCATCGGCAGGTTTATCAACAACCCCAAGCGGTTTTTTAATGGCGGCATCATAGTCTTCTTGGGACAAATAACCTTCCACCAGCATGTTGTTAAGCACCGTATTGCGGCGGGCTTTAGAGTCATTAGGATGGCGGCGCGGGTTATAAATACTTGGACCTTTTGCCATGCCAACAAGCAGCGCTTGCTGGTCAGTTCGCAGCTCTTTAAGCGGCTTATCAAAATAAAACTGTGATGCCAAGCCAAAGCCATTGATGGAGCGTTTGCCATTTTGACCCAAATAAATCTCATTTAAATAGGCTTGTAAAATCTCATCTTTCGTATAATGCAGCTCCAAAAGCACCGCCATTAAAGCCTCATTGGCTTTGCGCTTAAAGGTGCGGTCGGAATTTAAATAAAAATTTTTAATCAATTGCTGAGTGATGGTTGAGCCACCTTGCCTTGAGCCGCCGGTAAAGTTGTTTAAAAATGCGCGACCAATCCCACGAAGCGATACGCCGTGATGCTCATAAAATCTACGGTCTTCGGTGGCAATCAAGGCGTCAATCAATGGCTTTGGAACGTCCTCTAAGGAGATCACCATTCGGTCTTCGTTGTTGTCTGGATAAATGCCGCCAATATTTACCGGCTCTAATCGAAGCACCCCTGAGCTATTTTTTTTGGTGCTTTGAATGCTTTTAATCTTACCCCCCTCAATACTCAGCTTTATCACTTGTTCAGGGTCGATATCATTGGCACTATAAGTAAAGCCGCGCGTGTGAATAAAATAGGTGCTGCCGGACTTGTGAAAGCTGCCGGTTTTATCGTAATTTTTGCTGCTTTGGTAATTGAGTAGGTCAAGCCAAGAGGTCATGGTGTTGTTATCAACACTTGCGCCTTGGTAAAGCTCTAAGGGCTGCGAATAGACTTTCGCCGGAATGTCCCAACGCTTGCCCTCAAATTTGTGGGTAATGGTGCGGTCAAGTTTAAGTAAATATAAGGCAAACAGCACCATGCCAATAATAACGACGATAAGCAGCAGTCCGCCAAAAATTAAGCCATGCTGGTTTTTTGGTGAATTGGTCTTAGGTAAGTTTTTTAAGTAAGCAGGGGTCATTGGCAGATTTTGCACTGAAGGAATACCGATTGGGGCTAAAAAAATGCCTCATAATGACGCAAATTGATAACTTTTTCAATCTATTATCCTTGTCATTGCGTTACGCAAGCGTTTGAAGATTGCAACTATATAAAGGTGTATACTGGTTGATGGTTTTAAAAGGTGAATAAAACAGATTAAAACTCATCATAAATACGATGATGGACGTCACCGCTAAGCTTGCCGCTGGCATTGATATTGCTAAAAAAAGCAGCATCATAATCAATCATCTTATCCAAAAAATCCTCGTAAGCTGTTTTTCGATTGTATAAAGGACATCGTAAGCGTATGTTGAACCCTGCGACTGTATCTTCGTTTGACACCACTTTGGTTGAAGGACTGGTGCTGCCCCCTGAGGGTCATTGTTTTCACTGCGGCGATCCGGTGCCAAGTCCGCCATTTTTTAGTACGATTTTAGGGTCACAGCGTGAGATGTGCTGCTTGGGCTGTCAACTGGCGTCGCAAAGTATCGTGGAGGCGGGGCTTGAGCAGTATTATCTTGACCGCTCCGAAATCAACCGCACCGCAAGCTTGCCCACCGAAATCAGCCGCCTTGAAGCTTATGACCACGATGAAATCAAATCGCAATTTGTCTATGCTCAAGATGGCTTATCGGTCGCTGAATTGTCGGTGAATAACTTGCGCTGCGCCGCTTGTACATGGCTGATTGAGTCACGCCTTTATGAACTGGACGGTGTTGAGAGCTGCCAAGTCAACTTAACCAGTCAGCGGATGCGCGTGGTTTGGGATGAAGCCAAGCTGCCCATCAGTCAGATTTTAGCGGTCATTAATGAAATTGGCTACGATGCCAAGCCGTATCGCCAAGACACCCATGAAGCAATGCTCGCCCGCCATAACAGCAAAATGATTTTGCGCTTGGGGATTGCCGCGCTTGGGGCGATGCAAGCGATGATGTATTCGGTGGCGCTATATTTTGGTGAATACAGCAATATGCTGGTGTTTCAGCGTGATTTTTTTCGTTGGGTGTCATTGTTTGTCAGCGTTCCGGTGTTTTTTTATTCCGGCGTGCCCTTTTTTACCTCGGCGTGGTCAGCGATTCGCGCGCGCCAAGTCAATATGGACGTTCCGGTCAGTGTGGCGCTGATTATCACTTTTTTTGCCAGCCTTTATGCCACGATTGTCGGTCATGGTCAGACCTATTTCGACTCGGTCAGCATGTTTATATTTTTTCTTTTGGCAGGGCGTTATATTGAGCACAACGCAAGGCTAAAAGCGGCGAGTATGGCAAACGATTTGGTCGTTTTAGAACCGGTTTTGGTGCAAAAAGTTGGCGAGGATAAAGCGGCAGCAGCACAAATTTTACAACAGCTTTTGGTAAGTCAAAATAACAGCACTGACAACAATAACAACGCTGCAAATTTTATGGCAAGCCTTGATGAGGCAACCAAAGCCTTATCGCAAAAAATCGCTCAAGACTGGCAAAATGCTTGGCAACAATATCCAACGACAAAAAACGACGGGCAAAAAGACATGGTTACCGCCCAAAGTTTGCAAGTGGGCGACGTTGTGCTGATTGAGGCAGGCGCGGAAATTATTAGCGATGGTATTTTATTAAGCCAATCGGCAACGGTGTCGCAAAGTTTATTGACCGGCGAGGGCGATTTGATTGTCAAACACCAAGGCGATTATATCGTTGGCGGCGCGCAAAATGACAGTCAGCCGTTTATGATGCTCATTACCGCGCTGCCAAAAGACAGCCAAATTGGCTTGATTGACCGCTTGATGAACCGCGCCATGAGCGAAAAGCCCAAACTTGCGCAAAAGGCGGACAAGCTTGCGCGCTGGTTTGTGGCGCGAGTTTTGGTATTGTCAGCTTTGGTGTTTATCGGTTGGTACATCGTTGACCCAAACCAAGCGCTTTGGGCAACCGTTGCCGTTTTGGTGGCGACGTGCCCTTGTGCGCTGTCGCTTGCCACCCCCATTGCGCTTACCGTTGCCACCAACCGGCTGGCAAGTTACGGCTTTTTGGTCACTCGCGGTCATACGCTGCAAACCCTTGCCGAAATCACCCACGTAGCGTTTGATAAAACCGGAACGCTAAGCTTTGGCAAACCCAACTTATTGACCACCGAGCTTGTTCAGCCAAATGCGGTAAAAAATAGCAATGAACAAAAAGGCAAGTTTTTAGCCATTGCTGCTGCCTTAGAGGTAGGCAGCCGTCACCCAATTGCCCATGCGCTGTTAACCGCCGCTTATCAGTACCATTTGCCGGTCACCCAAAACTTAATTCACCATCCGGCAGGCGGCGTTGAAGCGAATATTGACGGCATAACTTACCGAATAGGTCACGAGGTCTTTGCCCTTGGCGGTTCAAAGCCGCCGCAAAGCGTGGTTGATTTAAGCCATCACCAAGCAAGCCTTGCCGTGGTATTGTCAGCAAATATTGACAACATTTGGCAGCCGCAAGCGGTGTTTTATTTTAATGATAAAGTCCGCGACCATGCTTTGGACATGCTGCAATCTTTGCAACAATCTGGAATTAAAACGCTTATGCTCACCGGCGACCCAAGCCCGCAGGCTTTGGTGATGGCGAATCACTTAGGCATCGATAGCGCCTTTAACGGCTTATCGCCAAGCGATAAAGTTGAGCATATCAAAGCCATTCAGCAAGAAGGCGGCATTGTGCTGATGGTTGGAGATGGCATTAATGATGCGCCAGTGCTTGGTGCTGCCAACGTTTCAGCGTCCATAGCAGGGGCGGCGGACTTAGCGCAAGTGTCAAGCGATAGCATTATTTTAAATGGTCAAATTGAAGCGGTGAGCGCCGCCAAACGTATTGCTGACAAAACCGAGCGCATCATTAAACAAAACTTTCGCTGGGCGCTTGCTTACAATTTTAGCGTATTGATTCCGGCGGTGTTTGGTTACGTTCCGCCTTGGCTTGCGGCGATTGGTATGTCGCTAAGCTCCTTGGTTGTGGTCTTAAATGCTCTTCGGTTAAAACGTGCTTAGCCGTTCATTTTTTACTGTTTTAATCCGTTATTTTTTTATAAACCATAAAAAAACCGCCCAATATTAGGCGGTTTTTTTTAATTGCAATTAATAAGCGATAATGAAAAAGCTTAGTCTTGTAAATAGCTTAACAAACGTAAAAATTCGATATACATCCAAACAAGGGTTGCTAAAATGCCCACGCTAAAGACCCATTCGTAATCTTCAGAAACGCCTGCCGCAACGCCGCGCTCGATGTTGTCAAAATCAAGCAGCAAGCTAAAGGAGGCGATGACCACCACAAATAAGCTAAAGCCAATAGCAATCATACCGCCGTCAAATAAAAACGGTAAGCTTGAACCAAACAGCACAAAGCCCCACTGAACCACATACAAAATCATAATGGCAAAGATAGCTGACATCATGATTGAGCGAAACTTATCGTTGACTTTCACGATTCCTGAACGATACAGCCCAAGCATCACCGCGGCTGTCACAAAAGTGGCGCAAAGTGCAGTTAATGGCACACTTGGGTACATTTTCATAAAAATCATTGAAATGCCGCCTAAAAAGATGCCTTCAAGCAGCGCATAAGGTACGGCCAATGATTTTGCCATTTGCGGCTTAAACATAATTAAAAAAGCAACAATAACGCCTGCAAACATGCTGCCAATCGACGCCATATAAATAAAGCCGCTTGATAGCCCTGCCATTAACGCATAAAAGAAAAAACCCAGTCCAGATACCGCAGATAAGCCAAGCAGCATGGAGGTTTTTTGAACCACGCCCTTGACGCTCATCGGTCGACCGCCAACAGCCAGTTCCGCCCGACTGACAATAGGATTTGCCATGATTACATCCTTAGATAATAAAAAACACGCTCAAAATGTTGACTAAATTAAACGCTGAAGAAATATTGGTAACTTTAGCAAAACCGCCATAATTGTCAACAGCGATTGCGTGAGCACCCATCAAGCAAGCTTTAGGGTTAAAAATCAATCACTAAGCTTGCTTGGCTTGTCAGCGTTACTGGTTATGATATGGGGGCTGATTGACAAGTTTACAGTAGCGCTTAGTAATGATTGATAAATTATGCTAGTTTGCAGGCGCAATTATCGTTATCATTGTGACGTCTTTTAACCGTGCATGTTAACGCTTATGCCGAGTCGTTTTATGGAAAACTTCGCGCAGTCCGAGCGATTGCCTCACCTTCACGAGTCTGAATTGTTTCACGCCATCAAAAATCCGGCGTTCCGGCGTATCGGTCTTATGGGCCGCGCCGGTAAACGCAGCGTCACCCAAAGTCTGATGCAAATTGCCCAAACCATCAACGAGATGAATCTTACGTTGATTATGGACACTGAGACCGCGCAATTGCCAACGCTTGATTTTACCGAAATTGAGCGGGTCAAAGTGGTCAAGCGCAGTCTTATTGGCGAGATTTGTGATTTGGTCGTCGTGGTTGGCGGTGATGGCTCAATCTTGCACGCCGCCGAAGCGCTCGCCCGATACCGCGTTCCAGTGCTTGGCGTCAACCGTGGTCGCTTAGGATTTTTGGCAGATGTTCGCCCAAGCGATGTTGAATTTAAACTGCGTCAAGTCTTGATGGGCGATTATCAGCTTGACCACCGCTTTTTATTAACCATGGAAATCCGCGAGGGCAAAAACGTCATTCACGAGGACATGGCGCTAAACGATGTCGTGCTTCATGCCGGAAAGTCGGTGCATATGATTGATTTTCAAATGAAAATTGACGGTCGAAACGTTTATCGTCAGCACAGTGATGGCTTGATTGCAGCCACGCCAACCGGCTCAACTGCTTATGCGTTATCGGGCGGGGGACCTATTATTCACCCAAGCATGGATGCCATTTGTTTGGTTCCCATGTACCCGCATACGTTATCGAGTCGCCCGATTGTGGTGAGTGGCAACAGCGAAATCAGCATCCGCATCCACGAGGACAACCGAACTCAGCCGATGGTCAGCGCCGATGGCAAGCCCAGTATTCCGCTTGAAAAAAATCAGCGCCTGTATATCCGAAAGCATCCGGATAAGCTCACCCTGCTTCATCCGCCCGGATTTGACTTTTATGAAGCTTGCCGAATTAAGCTTCACTGGAATGTTCACGCTGAGGAGTTTGGCATGGATATGGATGATGATATGATGGATGATTAATTATCTATTTATTTATTTATAAAGTAAGCAAGCAAGCAAGCCAACTGCGGCGCGGGTATTGGAGAGAACCATGGACAAACAAACCATATTAGCAAGCTTGACCCCTGAGATTGTCGAAAAATTTCGACTCGCCATTGAGATTGGCAAATGGGCGGACGGTCGCAAAGTCACCCCTGAGCAGCGCGAAACGTGCATGCAAGCGGTGATGGTTTGGGAGCATGAGCACTTGCCGCCTGCTGAGCGAACAGGATTTATTCATAAACCAATAAGAGAGGACGGCTCGGTTGTCGGCGCGGACTGCGACGTTGAGCATGATCAGCATTATCCCAATTTGCCCAATCCAAAAGGCGCCATTCAGCCGCTTAAATTTCGCAATAAGCAATAACGCTAATTCAATGAACAAATAGGTTTTAAGTTGATATAAAAAAAGCTGCTTGAGCATCAGGCAGCTTTTTTTGGTCTTTCATTTTAGCGTTTTAACTTTAGTACTAACAATAAGCTAAACCGCAAACATCTTAATAAATTTCATAATCGGGTGCGAGTGGTCAGCAGCATCCCAATCCGCGCGGTCAACCAGTGGGTTTTTTTGCATTAAAACACCTTCCCAGCCCCAATGCAAAAAGTTGCGAATGTTGGCGTGGTCAGTGCCGTTTGGCGTATTTCTTACCGCTTCAAAATGCTCACCAAATAAGGTTAACGTATCAATTTTATTTAGCCCACGCAGTTTGGCAAATCCCAAAATCTTAGCGCTGTTTTCGTTTTCGCCGGCAAGGTTGTGCTGATGACCGTTAACAAAGGGGGTTGGGGTATAATAATAGCAGTCATCGATGAACTTGATGACATCATTAAAACCAATGGCTTTTTTTTGCAGACCATTAAGTAGGGCTGAGACATCAGTTTGACGAATGCTCATAACGCGATAACCTCACGATAGGATAGGTTGAAATAAAAGCCCAAAGTGTGACTTAACGATTAAAGTAGTCTTCATCATCAAAAGAGGGCGCAAAGCCGCCTTGTTCCAGATGCTGCATTTGTGATTGTACGGAGCGCTCGTGTTGAATCCGCTGGTAAATCTCTTCGCGGTGAACGGCGATGTCTTTTGGTGCGTTGACGCCAAGTCGAACCTGATTGCCCTTAACGCCAAGGACGGTTACGCTGACCTCATCACCAATCATTAAAGTTTCGCCCACACGGCGCGTCAGTATTAACATGCGTCACACTCCTTATGTCGCATCAACAAATTATCAATCATAAATGACATCTCAATTTTTTAGAATATCGCCTAGAGCCAATTTTATCTTGCCACCATCTTATAACGCTAACAATGGCTTGAGACCGGCTTTTAATTCTAACGAACTTTGGTTGATATTATCAGTAAACTTCGTAAAATCAAAAACTAACCTCTATTTAGCTCAAATAATGGCTTTATTATAGGGGGCGTAAGTAGCCCTGTCACGGCTTTTTGCCAATCAGGGTCAAAACTTCGCGCCTCGGCAGTCACAAATGGCTAAAAGCTGCGGCAAATTTTATAAAAAATATTGTGATGCTGATAAGGAGCGTATCACAAAAAGCTGTCAAGTAGCAATCAGCTGGCAACTCGGCTTTCACCATCTTGACGGTCAAGACCAAAGGCGGTGTGTAGTGATTTTACTGCCGCGTCAAGGTGCTGCTCTTGAATGAGCACGGACACTTTAATTTCGCTGGTCGAAATCATTTCAATATTGATGTTGTTTTCAGCTAAGGTTTGGAACATTTTACTGGCAACGCCGGCATGCGAGCGCATACCAACGCCGACCAAAGACACTTTGACCACATCGCTTTTGCCTAACACGTCAGCGGCGCCAATTTCGTCTTTCACTTTGTCATTAACGACTTTAATGGCTTTTTCTAAGTCTGCGCGGTTCACGGTAAAGCTAAAGTCGGTGGTGCCATTGGCAGAAAGATTTTGGACAATCATGTCAATTTCGATGTTGGCATCACCAATCGGGGTCAAAATTGCCGATGCAATTCCTGGGCGGTCAGGAACGCCGCGAACCACGATTTTTGCCTCATCGCGGTTAAAGGCGATTCCTGAGATGATTGCCTGTTCCATGTTGTCTCCTTCATCTATCGTAATTAAAGTGCCGACGTTGTTTTTAAAGTCGTCATCAAAGCTGCCATCGATGTTGTCATCAAAGCTTGATAAGACGCGCAGGGGCACGCCATATTTTCCGGCAAATTCAACTGAGCGGATTTGCAAAATTTTTGAGCCAAGACTTGCCATTTCAAGCATTTCTTCAAAGGTAATCTTTTTAAGCTTTTTGGCTTTTGAGGTGACGCGTGGGTCGGTGGTATAAACGCCATCAACGTCGGTATAAATTTGGCATTCATCCGCGTTTAGAGCTGCTGCTAGGGCAACCCCTGTGGTGTCTGAGCCGCCGCGACCTAGAGTAGTGGCGTTACCATTGTCATCGATACCTTGGAATCCGGCAACGATAACGACGTTACCGGCATCGAGCTGTTCGCGGATGTTTTTATCATCAATGGCTTCAATTCGGGCTTTGGTGTGAGCGCTGTCGGTTTTAATCGCCACTTGACGACCGGTAAAGGACTGAGCGCCGATGCCAAGCTCTTTGATTGCCATGGCAAGTAAGGAGATGGACACCTGCTCGCCGGTGGATACCATTTGGTCGTACTCGCGCGGGTCAGGCTGAGTGCTGATTTGGCGGGCAAGGTCAATAAGACGGTTGGTTTCACCGCTCATGGCAGAGACGACAACGACGACTTGATGACCGTTGTCGTGCCAGCTTTTAACGCGTTTGGCGACGTTTTTGATGCGGTCGATACTGCCCATGGAGGTGCCGCCATATTTTTGGACTATTAACGCCATAAAAAGTTACCTATAAATCATTAAGGTGGCAGGGACTACCAATGCGGTATCCTGCCCCCAAATTGTAAAAATCACGTCGCTTAAAGGGCATCAAAAGACGCCTTATGATTGTGGCAATGACAAGCTTTAAAAAAATAAGCTTAAAGTTGCGAGCTACTTTATATCATATTTACACAAAAAACTTAAGCGGCAGCCTTACCCTGATTAATGACGATTGGTCATAGCGCTTATAACCAATCGTGTAAAATGAGCTGTTTTTTCTTATTACTTTAAAATTTAAGATGGCTTAACTTTAAGCTTCCAGTTGCGGTTTTAGCCAATTACTGAGGTTATTGATAGCCGCCTCAGTATTATCCGCTTTTGGGGCGCCGCCTTGAGCATAATCCGGCTTGCCGCCGCCTTTCCCGCCAAGCTCACCTGCCAAATGACGAATGATGTCACCGGCTTTAACTTTACCTGTCAAAGATTTAGCAACACTTGCTGCCATTGCCAATTGACCGTCTTTATCACCTACCAAAACGATTACGCTATCGCTAAGTTTAGATTTGACATCGTCCATCAAGGGGCGGATGGATTTGCCGTCGATTCCAGATAAGAGGCTAATGAGCACTTTGGTGCCGTTAATTTCTTGAACGCTGTCCATGAGATTTGCCGCTTGGTTGCTGGCAAGCTTTTGCTCTAAGCGCTCGATTTGCTTTTCAAGCTCGCGCTGCTTGTCGCTCATGGTTTGGATGCGCTTGCTAATCTCAGGGCGTTTGATTTTAAGGCGGCTGGCAAGGGCGCTTAATTGATGCTCACCTTCTTGCAAGTATTTGACCGCTGCCATTCCGGTGAGCGCTTCAATTCGGCGGATTCCGGCAGCGATGCCAGACTCGCTGATGATTTTAAATATACCGATATCGCCGGTGCGCTCAACGTGAAGCCCACCACAAAGCTCAATGGAAAATGGTTGAGGTTTACCGTCAATGGTATTCTCGCCCATGGTCAACACGCGAACTTCGTCACCATATTTTTCACCAAATAGCGCCATTGCGCCGGCTTCCATCGCCTCATCAATGCTCATATAACGGCTACAAGCTTTCGTATTGGCTTGGATTTGTTCATTAACCAAGCGCTCAATTAAGCTGATTTGCGCCTCAGTGACCGGCTTATCAAATGAAAAGTCAAATCGTAAAATCTCGCTTGAAACCAATGAGCCTTTTTGGGTGACGCTATCACCAAGCACTTGGCGCAAGGCGGCGTGAAGCAAATGCGTTGCTGAGTGGTTTTTGGCACTGGCAGCTCGGATGCTAGATTGAACTTGCGCATCGGCAGTTTGCGCAGCGCGGATTTCGCCCATGCTGACCACGCCGTGATGAATAATGGCTTGACCGGATTTTTTGGTATCTTGAACGTCAAAAACGCCCGATTCGGTATGAATTTGCCCAAGCTCGCCAACTTGACCGCCGCCTTCAGCATAAAACGGCGTTTTATCCAATACCAAAACGCCCTCAGCGCCTTCAGCCAAGCTATCCACCGCTTTGCCATCGCTATAAAGGGCGCTGATGGTCACGTTATTGTCCGTTAAGCGCTCATAACCTAAAAACTCGGTTGGCGAATCAACTTTGACCACTTGGCTATAATCAACGTCAAATTTACCGGCATCCCGAGCGCGGGCGCGTTGAGCCTGCATGTGCTCGTCAAACTCACTCTCGTTAATGGTAATACCGCGCTCACGGGTAATATCAGCGGTCAAGTCAAGCGGGAAGCCATAAGTATCATAAAGTTTAAACGCCGCCGCGCCAGACAATTCATCGCCAGAATTGAGCGAATCAAGCTCAGTGGCGAGCAATCGCAAACCTTGAGCTAGCGTTTTCGCAAATTGCGTTTCTTCTTTTAAAATCGCAGTTTCAATTAAGTTTTGCTTTTCAAGCAATTCAGGATAAGCATCGCCCATAATTTTGCCAAGGGGCGCGACCATTCTGTAAAAAAATTCGCCGGCCGCACCAAGTTTATTGCCATGACGAACCGCTCGGCGGATAATTCGGCGCAGTACATAGCCGCGACCTTCGTTGCTTGGCATGACGCCATCAGCAATCAAAAACGCCACCGCTCGGATATGGTCGGCAATGACTTTGAGTGACGCTTGCTGCTCGTTGTTGATGCCTAAAATATCAGCAGCGGCATCCATCAACTGAGTGAAGATATCAATTTCATAGTTGCCGTGGACGCCTTGCATGATGGCGCTGATGCGCTCAAGCCCCATTCCGGTATCGACGCTAGGCTTTGGTAGCGGCAGCATCGTGCCGTCTTTTTGGCGGTTAAACTGCATAAATACACAGTTCCAAATCTCAATATAGCGGTCGCCATCTTCTTCAGGAGTGCCAGGCAAACCGCCTTCAATGTCCGCGCCGTGGTCAAAAAATACCTCAGTACAAGGTCCACAAGGTCCGGTATCGCCCATCGTCCAAAAGTTGTCAGAAGCAAACGGTGCGCCTTTATTGTCGCCAATGCGAATGATGCGCTCGACAGGTAAACCAATATCCTTGTGCCAAATGTCAAATGCCTCATCATCGGTATGATAAACGGTCACATAAAGCTTATCTTTATCGATATTTAACCAGTCTTTTGAAGTTAAAAATTCCCAAATATAGGCAATACCGTCTTTTTTAAAATAATCACCAAAAGAAAAATTGCCCAGCATTTCAAAAAAGGTATGGTGGCGCGCCGTGTAGCCAACGTTATCCAAATCGTTATGTTTGCCGCCTGCGCGAACGCATTTTTGCGAGGTCACCGCCCGCGTGTAATCGCGCGGCTCAAGCCCTAAAAAGGTTTCTTTAAACTGATTCATTCCTGCGTTGGTGAATAGCAGCGTTGGGTCGTTAAATGGAATCAAGCTTGATGAGGGCACGTGGGTGTGCTGTTTGCTTTCAAAAAACCGGATAAAAGCGGCGCGGATGTCGTCGGCGCGAAAAGGCTGGCTCACAAAAGCTCCTTAAAAACGAAATAGGCGGGTTAATAGTTTAACCATCAAAACATTTTTTAAAAAATAAAAACAGGGCTGAAAAAATTAATGCTCACAATTTTAGCACAATCGCCAATCGCTTGTAAGAATTTCGCCCAAGCTGACTATGGGTAAAAATTATTATGCCGTTAAGCGTCTATGCTTTGTATCAATTGCTTAAAATTGACGCATCGGTTTTATCAAGCGACTCTTTGATAAACGGGTCAGCTTCAATCACTTGCACCGGAAGATAGCGCAGTTGCAATTTTACTGGCAGGTTTTTGGGAAAGTCTTTGGCAATGTCGCGCTGCAAAATGGCTTCGATTTGACGAACGTCTTTGGAGCTTGGGCTGGTTTCCCCGCGAATCACCGCGCGGATGGTTTGATAGTCATCCATATTTTCAAACTGAGTGTTGGTGAGCACGTTGCCATCGGCTTCAAAATACTGATTGATGGTGGTTTTAACATGGTTTTCAAAGGCTTGTTTTTGCGCGCGTTTATTTAAATTGAGGGTTAAATAAACGCCAAGACCAACAAGCAGCAGCAGCGGAATGGCGTTTCTTCGTAAAAAGGTCAAATACGTTCCCGATTGATAATCGTCCTCAACCAAGCGCCGAAATCCTAAAACCCAAAGCACCAAGGCGTTGGTAAATTGAATGGCTAAAATGTTGGTCAGCGCCAATAGCAGTGCCCCAAAGCCAAGTTGTATCTCACCATGAGCCAGCAAAATGCCACTGGCGGCAAGCGGTGGCACTAAAGCGGTCGCCACTGCCACCCCAACCACCGCCACTGACAAATGCGGCGACACCATGGCATAAGCGCCCGCCGTTCCGCCGGCTAAAGCAATCAGCAAATCCATTGAGGTCGGTGCGGTTCGCGACAAAATCTCATTAGAAACCGTTGGCGACGCTGAATGAATGCTGCCAATGATAAATCCCACAGCTATCACCAAAATTACACCGGCAATCAAAGTTATCAGCGACTTTTTTAATAGCGGCATTCGATAATCAATAATGGCAAGGGCAACCCCAGTAATCGGTCCAAGCATCATCGCAATGAGCATCGCCCCAATCACCACCGCTGCTGAATCGGCAATTAAGCCGTAGCTGGCGATAATGGCTGATAACGTATTCATGACGAAAAATAACTTGTTCGGTAGCGCTCCGGCTTCAATAGAAACGCGAACTTCGGCATGGTTAATCGTTTGATTGCTAAATTTTTCGGCTAAAAACTGCTTATAGCGCTCAAGTCGGCTTTCTTTTTTTGCCTCAATAGTTTGCGGCGCGGCATCATTTTTAGATTCATCAAGCAAGTCGTTATCTGTGGCTGAATCTGCAATTTTATCACGATGTTCGGTTGCGTTATTTTTAGGATCAGCGCCAGTGCTTGCCGACTTTGAGGGTTGCTGGATTGGTTGGGATAGCGGGGCGGCGAGGCAAACCGTTTGATAAAAGTCATCATCGGTCAGCTGATGGGGCTGATAAGTGATGTCCGTTCTCAAAGCGCTCGGATTATCAATAACTCTGGTGATGTCTGACAAAAAGGTAGGGTTTAAATGAGTCATGTCAGCGCCGCTTACCAATCAAAAGAAGAAAAATCAAGGCGCTATTATAAAAGGATTGGCTATAAAAAAGGGCGCTAAGTTTGCAACAGGATAAAGGTAAAAATCGCCCAAGACGGCGCTAAAAGCCAAGACCTCAATAAACTCCCCAATACTAGCATGGTTTTTAATGACTGTCATTTTGTTTATCTGTCTTACAAGTCTACAACAAAAACTTACTTTTTATAAGGAATTAAGTTATAAATAAGCTATACCCACAACCACTATGAGGATTGCATTATGAACTGGCATTTATTTTCAGTAATCTATTCTATGGCAGCAACTGTATTGATTGGTCTTCTTATTATTGCCGCCCTTATTTCCGGATTTAATCAAATTCCTCATATTTGGATGGCAGTTGGGGCAGGGTTCTTACTTGCTGTTCCTGCCGGTATCTTCTTCACTAAAAAAGTCGGCAGCATTACAGGTAATGAAGAGGGTTATAACGCTTAATAAATGCCAAAATTCCTCATTAAAAAAACAGCGCTCAGTGGCGCTGTTTTTGTTTTAAAAAATTTATCAGACAAGAAAACAGTTATTTCAACTCAACCGTCGCGCCGTTATCGATGTTGGCGTAAACTTCTAAAACGTCCCAGTTGGTCAAGCGAACACAGCCAGCTGACGCTTGACGGCTGATGCCTTCAGGTTTTGGTGAGCCATGAAGTCCGTAAGACGGTTTTGACAATCCCATCCAAACCACCCCAACAGGGCTGTTCGGACCTGGCGGCAGCATATGAACTTGTTTTTGGTCACCTGAGCCAACGGTGGCTTTGTACCACGGCATTTTGACTTTGTTGACGATTTTAAACGTGCCTTGCGGTGATGGCGTGCTGTCACTACCAACGGTGGTCGGATAAGTGGCTACCAGCTTGTCACCATTATAAGCGTAAAGGGTTTTGTCCGCTTTGTTGGCAACGACGCGGGTGATACGCTGATTTAACGGGTCACGGGTATTTAATACCGTGATGGTTTCGCCCGCTTTATACGTTTTATTTTTATTGAGTTTTTCTAAATAGCGAACATCCATATGGAAGCGCTCGCCGAGCATCTCTTTGATATTTTCATAATAAAGCCCTTTCATTTTGGATTTGGCTTCGGCGCTGGCAGGCATTGGCGCAAAGTTGGTGTTAACGTCCTCCTCAGTTAAGGTGTAGCTGACCAACACAGGCTTATTGGCAGGAATGTTTTTAATCAAGGCGTCCCACGTTTTTTGGTCCATATTGCCGGTAGGCGTGAGTCCTTTCATGTTTTGAAAATTCATCAGCGCTTTTTTGCTGTTCATTCCCCAACCGCCATCAATAGGACCTGGGGAGGCATGATTCCAATCAAGAAGCGCTTGCAATTTAATCGTCATTGCCGTATTGCGGTTCATATTTGGCGACCAGACGGCGTTATTCACTTGTTTGGCGTAGTTTGATAGGTTAAGGGTGGTGTGTTTTTTACCGTCAATGCTCTCGATACTTTTGATGGCAGCGGCAGCAGCGCCAGTGTCTGCTTTTTGCTCAGGGCTTACCGCTGCGACCACTTGCCCGTCAGTGATGTCGTCAAAGCCGTCGGATTGGTCATCTTGCAAGGCGACCGCAGTTGCCGCTGCCGCCGTGGGGGCAGCTATGGTGGCTGCGGTTGGTGCTTTTTGTTTGTGTTCAATCAGCTGATTTAAGCGGTCGTTGTTTTTTGCTTTAGCGGTGGTAGGTAGCTGATTGTCTTCAGCTTGAGCAATAGCAACGGCTCGAGCAGTGCTGTTTTCTTTAATTTCAAGACTGGTTTTGACGGCTAAACTTGAAGGTTTGGCGTTGATTTTTTTAGAATCAATGGGGGCAGCAAAACTGGATACGGCGATAGAGCTGCTAATAGCAACGGTAATTGCAGTAATAAGTGGCTTTATTTTCATAAGGTTAATCACCATCGATTAGGATTGATGCCGATATTATGCGCATAATTGCAGGCTATCGCAAACTTTTGATACAGTTTTTTTTACCATTCATCTTTTATAACGCGGTCAGTTGTGATCAAGAAATACTTTAGTAAGGCTTGCGATAAGTGCTTATAAAATAAGCATAATTGCGAAAGATTAAGAAAGATTAGCAAAGTTGAGCTGGCAAAATTTTGCGACTCATTGGCGCATAAGTTTAATTGCGTTTATAATGCTTGGTTAATATAAGGCGCATAGCAGTTATTAGGGTAGAACCTAAATTGCTCAGCCAATTAAGGCTTAATTATATAAGGGTTGATATGACCGATCACCAAACGATGAGCGCTGAAGAGTTTCAGCGGCAATTTGCTTCTGATGATGACTTTAATTTAGAAAGCGAGACGCTGTTTGAGGCGGCAGAAGACAGCTTTCATCCGGCGGCAAACTTAGCGCGTGAGCTTGATGAAGCTCGCCAGCAACTGTTTAGCATTCGTGACTTTATTCGCTTTGCCGTGACGCAGCTGCGCAATTACGATGTGGTGGTCGCTCAAGGGACGACCGATGAGTTTGCTGAAGCCTCAGCCTTAGTGCTGCACTGTTTGTCGCTCGATTGGTCAGCCAATGAGCAGGTGCTTGATTGCCGATTGACCCATTCTGAAAAACAAGCGGTGTTAAGCTTGCTTGAGGCGCGGATAGTTGAGCGCAAGCCGCTTAGCTATTTGATAAATTTGGCTTATTTTTGTGATTTGCCGTTTTATGTGGACGAACGCGTTTTAATTCCAAGATCGCCTATTGCCGAACTGATTCGGCAGCAGTTTTACCCCTATTTTGATGTGACCGATTTAGCCAAGCCGGTGATTCAAAATGGCGATGGCGCTGAAGAGTTTTTTGATCATAATCTTGAAATGAAACAGTTGTCACAGCCTGAGCGGATTTTAGATTTGTGTACCGGATCGGGCTGCATTGCGATTGCTTTGGCGACGCGGTTTGTTGACGCGCTCGTTGATGCCGTTGATATTGATAAAGGCGCGCTTGAGGTGGCGATGGTTAACGTTGACCATCATGATTTGGCGCATCAAGTCAATGTGATTGAGTCCGATTTGTTCGCTAAATTGCCCGCCGATCATCAATATGAGCTGATCGTTACCAATCCGCCTTATGTGGATGCGGCAGTGATGGCAGATTTGCCGCCAGAATTTTTACATGAGCCTGAGCATGCGCTAGCCGCTGGTCAAGATGGCTTGGATTTGGTGCATCGGATTTTATTTGCCGCCCCCGATTACTTAAGTCCTGAAGGGCTTTTGGTTTGTGAAGTGGGCGATAGCGAATGGGCACTTTGCCAAGCCTATCCTGAAATTCAATTTGAATGGTTAAAATTCGCCCATGGTGGTCATGGTATTTTTGCCATCACGTTTGATGAATTGATGGAGTATCGTGAGCTGTTTGCGCGCTATGTTCGACTGCTTGACAGCAACGAGCGACCACTTTAATTGAAACGGCAAGCGATAAGAGGTTGCTTAGCCTTTTATTTGAGCAATTTATAATTGAAAAATAATACAAAAGGATGGTCATGGCAGGAAATACTATTGGTCAGCTGTTTCGGGTAACGACGTGTGGTGAGTCGCATGGCGCAGGGCTTTTGGCAATCGTTGATGGCGTGCCACCCGGGCTTTTGCTTTGTGAGGCGGACTTACAGGTGGATTTGGACAGACGCAAACCGGGGACGTCAAAATACTCGACCCAGCGCCGCGAAGATGACGCCGTTGAAATTATTTCAGGCGTTTTTGAAGGCAAAACCACCGGAACGTCGATTGGACTGTTGATTCGTAACACCAATCAAAAATCTAAAGACTACAGCGAGATTAAAGACACCTTTCGCCCCGGTCACGCCGATTATACCTATAGCATGAAGTTTGGCTTTCGCGATTATCGCGGCGGCGGTCGCTCCTCAGCTCGCGAAACGGCAATGCGCGTGGCAGCAGGGGCAATTGCGAAGAAGTATCTGCTCGACCGCTTAGGCGTTGAGATTCACGGTCACGTCACCCAAATTGGCAATGAAAAAGTTGCTATTAAAGACACCAAAAATATTGATTGGGATTTTGTTAATAGTAATCCGTTTTTTTGTGCCGATGAAAATGCCATTCCGCGATTTGAAGCGCTTATTGACAATCTTCGCCGCGAGGGCACAAGCTGCGGCGCGCGCCTTGAGATTATCGCAAGCCACGTTCCGGTGGGTCTTGGCGAGCCGGTTTTTGACCGCTTAGATGCTGACATTGCCCACGCGATGATGAGTATTAATGCGGTAAAAGGCGTTGAAATTGGCGATGGCATGGCGGTTGCTGAGCAGTTTGGTCACAGCGCTCGTGATGAGCTGACGCCGACTGGCTTTACTGCCAATCATTCAGGCGGTATTTTGGGCGGCATTTCTTCCGGTCAAGACATCAAAGTCAGCATTGCGCTCAAGCCGACCTCAAGCATCACCACCGCTGGCAAAAGCATCAATACCCAAGGTCAAGCGGTTGATATGCTGACCAAAGGTCGCCATGACCCTTGCGTTGGTGTTCGCGCCGCGCCCATTGCTGAGGCGATGCTAGCCATTGTGATTCTTGACCATTATTTGCGCCATCGTGGTCAAAATGCCGATGTTATCCCGCCCATTGAGGCGATTGTTTAACGTTAATTTTTAGCCTTTATCGTTTTAAAATTAACCCTGTTAAAGTGAAGCTTGATTAGGTTTGGCAGATGGCTTAGGCGATTTAGAGGGCTTGATTAAAGGCAGCGTCAAAGTCACCATCACGCCGTCTTGGTTTTGATAATTTGCGTTATCAATAGCGACCGTTCCGCCGTGATGGTTGATAACTTGCTTGACTAAGGTTAGACCAAGCCCCGTGCCTTTTTTTGGCGCGCTATTAGAGCTGCTTTGATGCGATAAGCTAAAATAGCGCTCAAATACTTTATCTAAGGCAAAATCAGGCAAAGCTTTACCATCATTAAAAATGCAAAGACTTACCAAGGGTTTGTTTTGAGGGCTCATATTGCTATTAATATCAATACTGACGATGGATTTAGCAAAATAAATGGCATTATCCATGATATTTTGCAGCGCTTGGGTCAACCAAAATGTATCGGCAAGCACCAATAATGGCGGCAAATTCATTTTCGTATGATTTAAAAAATTTTTGCCATCGATATTAAGCTTAATCGGCGCTAAATGCTGCTGCTGAAGCTTCACGCCATTGTCTTTAATTAAGCTATTAATAAGCGCTAACAAATCCGTTGGCTGCTGATTGAGCTTAAATGTTGGCTGTTCAACTTGCGACAGTAGTAGTAAGCGGTCAATCAATTGCTGCATTTTAATACTTTGCTCGTTGATAGTTTGACTGAGCATCAAGCGGTCTTCATCGTCCAAGCTGCCATCTTCAAGCAGCTCATTGCTGGCGCGAATCGCAGTCAGCGGGCTTTTAAGCTCGTGGGTCAGCGTATGGACATAATCGGTAACATAGCCTTTATTTTCTAAGCGGTGCTTCATCGTTTCAATGGTATCGGTTAAGCTGTTGAGCTCATTTCCCAAATAAAAATGCGGCTTTTGGGTATCCTCAGCAAGCGATTTGGCATATTGCGTGACAAGGGTGATGCTTTGCTTGAGCCACCAAGCCACAAGTCCTGCCAAAAGTAGCGCAATCACACTCATGACAAGCGCACTCATCAGCATTCGATGGCGGGTTTCAGCAAGATAAGGCAAAATACTGGCAACCGATTTGCCAACGCTGACCACACCAATCAGCTTGCCCTCATCAATGATGGGCTGAGCCACATAAACCGCCGTTTTGTTGCGTTCCTGCAAATCGGCAGTGCTTCGCGTACCAAACTGACCTTGTAAGGTTAAATAAACATCATTCCAGCGGCTGTAATCTTGACCTTCAGCGTTAAAAGGGGCGGCAAGCGAGTCGTAAATAACCATGCCTTGAGCGTCTGTCACATAAATTCGGCTGCGTAAAAAATGCGTTGATAAGTAATGATTGCCATTTTTTTTATCGGCAGTTTCCGAACTTGTAAACATGGTATCAAGTTTTGCTTGATAGTCTTTATCATAAAGCTGACCACTGACAAGCGGCGCTTGCAGATTGACTGCCAGCAAGCGGCTAGTATCAAGAAGCGTATCTTCAATAACTTGATGCGCCGTTGGGCGAATATAACCAAACATTTGGGTGAAAATCGCGGTTGCGGCAATCAATAACACCACGGCTAACGCCAACCAAATGCGAAAAAAAATGCTTAAATTTAACCATTTTCGCTTAAGTTTTGCTTCAGTTTTTGGGCTGCCAACCGTGTGCAATTTGGCATACCAATGAGCAGGATTGGCTTTTTGCGACAGCTCAGTTTGCGAAGGTTTTGGTTTAGTCATAAATGTCAATTAACAATTAGGCAGGACAAAGCCCGTAGCCCAAACCGCGATGGGTAAAAATCACATCAATGCTGTCATCAACGCTTGCCAATTGCTTGCGAATGGATTTGATATGACTGTCAATGGTTCGGGCAAGTCGGTGGTCGGGATAGTCGCTGACCGCTGTGAGCAGTTGCTCGCGGCTAAAGACTTGATTAGGCGCTTTTAATAAGGTGAGCAGTAATTTTCGCTCAGTATTGCTTAAATCAAGTTTGACCGATTGCCAAAATAACGAATAGTTAAGCGGCTGATACTGCCAAATTCCAGAATTACAATGAAAAGTGATGCCTTTTGATTGAGCAGTATGGTTTTGATTGTAAGCTAGGGTTTGCGAGGTGCTGTCGGTCAATTCATCTAAAGTTTCGGACGAGTTTTTTGAATATCTGGTCATATCGATAGATTGCCGCTCGCCGCGCCGCCAAATGGCATTGAGCCTTGCCACAAGCTCGCGCGGGCTAAAAGGCTTGGCACAATAATCATCGCCGCCCAAATCAAGACCGGTTATTCTGTCAACTTCATCGCTACGGGCGGTCAAAAACACGATGGGAATATCATTAAGCGCGCCAATATCAGCCGATTGCCGAATGTTTTGACAAAGGCTTAGACCATCACCGTCCGGAAGCCCAACGTCTAAAATGATTGCCGCTAATGCTTGTGCCTCAGTTGATTCTAAATACGGCATCACGCTTGAAGCATGATCCAGCCAAGTCATCTGCCACCCTTCGCGCTTACATGTGATTTTTAAAGAAGTAGCAATAGCTGGATCATCTTCTACCAATAAAATTTGCGTCATAATTTACCGCGTCCTTAAGCTGTCCTCAAAGCCTATGTTAATATCCTAGCACAACAGCAAGATTATGCGCTCATGGCAGCTTACAAAGCTGTGAAAAATTGGTGAATCGCGCCAAAACTATCAAACCAAACTGGTAAAATAGGCAGCTAAAATTTAAAAGCTACCGTTAAACTAAGGTTGAAATATGTCAAGTTCAGATAAAAAATATTTAGACAGCGTTATTGTCACTCATAACCCAAAACAAAAAAGCGTCAATAACGCCGTCATTTGGCTTCATGGTCTTGGTGCAAGCGGTCATGACTTTGAGCCGATCGTTCCTGAACTTGACTTAAGCGGTGAGTTAGCAGTTCGTTTTATTTTCCCGCATGCCCCAAAGCGTCCGGTAACCGTTAATGGCGGCTATATCATGCCGGCGTGGTACGATATTTTGGAGATGAGCGTTGAGCGCAAAGTTGATATTGAACAAATCAAAATATCAACGCAGCAGATTTATGACTTGATTGATCGCGAAATCGAGCAGGGCGTTCGTCCTGAAAATATCGTCATTGCTGGATTTTCACAAGGCGGGGCGGTTGCTTATCACGTCGCCCTTAGCTACCATCAGCGTTTAGCAGGACTTTTGGCATTGTCCACTTATCTTGCAACCAATGACGACATTGTTTATAGCACCGCCAATCAAGACCTACCAATCTTAATTGAACATGGCACTCATGACCCCGTCGTTCCTTGCGTTCTTGGTGAGCAAGCCGCGGCGTTACTAACCCAAAAAGGCTATCCGGTTGAATATAAAACCTATCCAATGGCGCATCAAGTTTGCCTGCCACAAATTAAAGGCATTGGTAACTGGCTCAATCAAGTTCTAAGCAGTTGATAAACAAGATTATTTTTCACGTAACTTCGTGTAATATCAGCAAGTTTTGTCTTGAAAAAAAGGCAGCAGTCTTATATAATGCATTATTCAATTGGGGATGTTCTGGCTTCGACGCTGGTGATGAAACTCAATGATGCATGTCGAGAGTATATGTCCTCTCGTAAATCAAACATATATTGTTATAGTCGCAAACGACGAAACTTACGCTCTAGCAGCCTAAGGGCTGCTTACTCAGTTGCCGATTACCTATAGTTGGTAAACTCAGTTGAAGCGCACGCATATAGGTTCGCCACAAGCGGTTGTCTTAACCGTTTGGGTTCAAACTTAAAGACTCGTCCAAACCATCCTGACTGTCGGATCGGTGCGGATTAAAGCTAAAGACAGAAGCTAAACATGTAGAGTCATGGGCGTAATGCCGGCGGACGCGGGTTCAACTCCCGCCATCTCCACCAAATTCAAAGAGTCAGTAACTTAGGTTGCTGACTTTTTTTATGTTCGCAATGAGTTGATTAAAGTAAAAGGTAAATAGTATCAATAAAAAAACCAGCATAACGCTGGCTTTTTTATTAACTGCTTAAAAGCTTACGCTTCTGAGTCTTCTTCTTCGCTATCGTCAGCGGCAAAGTTGTCATCACCATCTTCAGACAAGATCGTAACCAAAATGGTCGCGGTCACGTCGTGATGAAGTTGGATGTCAACATTGTATTCACCCACTTGACGAAGTGAGCCTTCTGGCAATTTCACTTCAGAGCGGTCAACTTCAAGACCTGAGTTGGTCAAGGCTTCAGCGATATCACGAGTGCCGATAGAGCCGAACAATTTGCCTTCGTCGCCTGATTTGGCGCGCATGATGACATTAACGTCAGTCAAGGCGTCAGCGCGAGATTGAGCAGCGCTTAACTCTTCGGCTTCAGCAGCTTCAAGTTCAGCACGGCGAGCTTCAAACTTTTCAATGTTTGCGGCAGTTGCAGGAAGGGCTTTGCCTTGAGGAATAAGAAAGTTACGACCGTAGCCTGGTTTTACATCGACAGTTTCACCGAGCTTACCAAGGTTGACGATACGCTGTAACAAAATAACTTGCATGAGTCACTCCAGATAATCGGTAATTACTGATGGTTGTCAGTGTACGGTAATAGCGCAAGGTAGCGAGCTTGTTTGATGGCGGTCGCTAGTTGACGCTGATATTTGGTTGACGTTCCGGTGATGCGGCTAGGAACGATTTTGCCATTGTCACTGATGTACTGTTTGAGCAATTCGACATCTTTATAATCGATGTGCTTGATGCCTTCAGCAGTGAAACGGCAGAATTTGCGACGGCGATAAAAACGTGCCATGAGTATTCTCCTTTAATTAGTCTTCACTGTTGTCGTTGTCGTCATTGTCTTGACGGTTGTCTGAACGACGGTTAGCTTTACGAGCACGCTTTTCATCAGCGTTTTTGGCTAACTGTGACTCTTCGGTGATGGCTTCGTCACGGCGGATAACTAGGCTACGAATGATCGCGTCATTATAACGGAACAGCTCTTCAAGCTCAGCTAAGGTTTCGCCATCAGTTTCGATGTTGAATAACACGTAGTGGGCTTTATGAATTTTGTTGATTGGGTAGGCAAGTTGGCGGCGACCCCAATCTTCTAGGCGGTGGATAACGCCATTGTTGTCTTGAACCAATTTAATGTAGCGCTCAACCATTCCTACCACTTGATCGCTTTGGTCTGGGTGTACTAATAACACCACTTCGTAATGTCGCATAAGGACTCCTTACGGATTAATCAGCCATCAACCCTATGTCGATGGCAAGGAGATTTATAAGCTAATTGCTTAGATTATAAAGCGCCGTATTATAGCACTGACAATTGGTTAACTCAATCAAAATCGGCACGAATTAAAAAGCAGCCTGATCATTTGGCTGCTTTATAAAAATTTGGCATGTTAAGCCGTTTAAAAACTATTTTTTAAGCTGGCTATTATCAGCGCGAACGACCCAAGTTTTTGCCAATCGGTCATGCCAACCCATATTTTCAGGACTTTTGGACGCCAAAATATAATTAATGGCAATCACAATAATCCCAAACACATTTAAATAAGAAAACAGCAAGTTATAAATAATCAGCAGCAACACCGTGCGAACGCCAACCAAGCGGATAAACGAAGGCAGTTTGTGCGTATCTTTATCAACAACGCGAATGCCGGTGATGAGCTTACCAATGGATTGACCGCGCAGCAAAATAAATAACAGCTGAAGCGCCAATAAACCAAAAACTAAAACTTGCGATACCATCAGCGTTGAGCTTGGGATGCTCTCCATGAGCGTCATTGAGTATTGATAAGCGGCGTCCATATTTTGGATATTTTGAAATTTAGTAAGATCAATATCCATTTTGCCAAGTGCTAAAATCAGCGGCAAAATCGCCATAAGGTATAACACGCCATTGATCAAGGTCGCGGTAACGCGAAGCATGACCGGCGCTAAAACCACATCACCAATTTTTTTTTGGTGACCAGAGGCAGGATTGGCTTTAGATAACGTTACGCGTGAGTTTGCTTGATGCTCACGGTTGGTGGTCATGTCAAACTTGGCATCTGCCGATTTTGGGCGCTCAGGTTTGCCATAAAGCCTGTCAACCGATATTTTATCAGCAGTATTTTGAGGATCGTTGTCTTCTGGAAAAACGGTCACATTGGTGATGATCGAGTCGTTTTCAGTCTCAGCAGGAGCCGTGACAGGCAAAGGTCGATAAACCAATTGATTATTGGTGACATCGCTCAAGCGCTGCCAATTGTTCATGCCGTCGTGCCAAATCAAATCATCAAGAACCACTTCGCCGGACGCGAGCATGATATTGAGCTGATCCACCGTATAGGGACCGGCTTGAACATTATTTCGAGCAAGATAAATTTGCATAGTTGCCTACATCGTTGGTCATGTTAGGTCAATATATTAGGGCAGAATTGATAAATCACAAACTTTATTTGTTATTATCAATTCTGCCCTAGGGTGTTGCTTAAAGCAAATGGTCTACGAGCAATTAAGCTTTTTCATCTGCCAAGAAGAACCATGTATCAAGAACAGAATCTGGGTTTAATGACACTGAGCTGATGCCTTGCTCCATGAGCCAGTACGCCAAATCTGGGTGATCAGATGGTCCTTGACCACAAATGCCGATGTATTTGCCTTGATTGCGGCAAGCTTCAATCGCCATGGACAATAGCTTTTTAACCGCAGGGTCGCGCTCATCAAAGAGGTGCGACACGATGCCAGAGTCACGGTCAAGACCAAGGGTTAGCTGAGTCAAGTCGTTTGAGCCGATTGAGAAGCCATCAAAGTATTGTAAAAACTCATCAGCAAGTAAGGCGTTGGTTGGCAACTCGCACATCATGATAACGCGAAGCCCGTTTTCACCACGTTTGAGACCGTTTTTCTCAAGAAGCTCAATGACTTGACGCGCTTCATCAGTGGTTCGGACAAACGGAATCATGATTTCAACGTTGGTCAATCCCATCACATCACGGACGCGTTTAAGCGCTTTACATTCAAGCTCAAAGCAGTCGCGGAAGTTTTCAGAAACGTAACGGCTTGCCCCGCGGAAGCCAAGCATTGGGTTTTCTTCTGACGGCTCGTAAAGCTTACCACCGATAAGGTTGGCGTATTCGTTGGATTTAAAATCAGACATACGAACGATGACCGGTTGATCTTTAAAGGCAACGGCAAGCGTTGAGATACCTTCAACCAATTTGTCCACGTAAAAATCAACTGGTGAGGCGTAACCAGCAATGCGCTCGCTAATGGCTTGAGCCACTTCACGCGGCAAGGTGTTCATGTTCAAAAGCGCTTTTGGATGAACGCCAATCATACGGTTGATGATGAACTCTAAACGGGCAAGACCAACACCTTCATTTGGCATTTGCGCAAAGGAAAACGCGCGGTCAGGGTTGCCCACGTTCATCATGACTTTAAAAGCAAGCTCAGGCATGGTTTCAATCGAGTTGGTTTGAACTTCAAACTCAAGCTGACCTTCATAAATAAAGCCGGTGTCACCTTCGGCGCAAGAGACGGTTACGTCTTGACCATCGCTTAGGATTTCGGTGGCGTTACCACAGCCAACGATAGCAGGGACGCCAAGCTCACGAGCGATGATTGCCGCGTGACAGGTGCGACCGCCACGGTTGGTGATAATCGCTGAAGCAAGCTTCATTACCGGTTCCCAATCAGGGTCGGTCATGTCGGATACCAAAATATCACCGGCTTGGACTTTGTCCATTTCGCTTAAATCATCAACAATGCGAACTTTGCCCGCGCCAATACGCTGACCGATTGAACGACCTTCACAAAGCACTTTGGCATCTTTAGTATTGATGACGTAGCGCTCCATGATGTTGCTGTCTTGACGGCTCTTGACCGTTTCAGGGCGCGCTTGAACGATAAAGATTTCGCCAGTATCGCCATCTTTTGCCCACTCGATGTCCATCGCTTGACCGTAGTGTTTCTCGATGGTCATGGCTTGTTTGGCAAGGTTGGTTAGCTCATCTGTGGTTAATGAAAATTGCATGCGGTCTTGTTTTTCAACGTCAACAACTTTGACCGATTTGCCGGCGCTGGCTTCTTCGCCATAAATCATTTTTTTGTGTTTGCTGCCAAGGTTGCGGCGGATAATGGCTGGGCGACCTTGTTGTAATAATGGCTTTGATAAGTAAAACTCGTCAGGGTTCACCGCGCCCTGAACGACCATTTCGCCCAAGCCATAGCTTGAAGTGATAAAGACCACTTGGTCAAAGCCGCTTTCAGTATCGATAGTGAACATGACGCCTGCTGCGCCGGTTTCTGAGCGAACCATGCGCTGAACGCCGGCGGATAAGGCAACGCCTTCATGCTCAAAGCCTTTGTGAACGCGGTAAGAAATTGCGCGGTCATTATAAAGGGAGGCAAACACTTCTTTAATAGCAATCAAAACATTATCAATGCCGCGAATGTTCAGGTAAGTTTCTTGCTGACCGGCAAATGACGCGTCTGGTAAGTCTTCAGCGGTTGCAGAGGAGCGAACCGCAACGGCGATATCTTTACCGCCACTCATTTTATCAAAGGCGCGGCGAACGTCTTCTTCTAAGTCTTTTGGCAATTCTTGGTCGATAATCCAACCACGGATTTTTTTACCAGTTGCCGCAAGCTTGTTCACGTCATTGACGTCAAGCGCTTTTAATTCGCTGTTGATTTTGTCAAGAAGTCCGGTTTCGGTTAAAAAACGGTTAAACGCGTTGGCAGTCGTGGCAAATCCACCTGGAACGCTCACGCCCAAATCCGATAAATGGCTAATCATCTCGCCAAGCGAAGAGTTTTTGCCACCAACGATGTCGACATCGTTTTTGCCAAGCTTATCAAGGGTAATTACAAGGTCTGAGGCGCGAGCTGTCATGATAACTCCGGTAAATAAGGTTATTTAGGAAAGATTATAACGCTAAATGATATCGCTATATTACACATTTTTTGAGGTTTTGGCAGCATAATTTTGTCAAAATTATGCTTTTTCTCAATATTTTAGCGCAACTAGATGATTAAGGAGTTTCCAAATTCATTATTACTATTATTTACTGAGTTTTATTCAATTTAATTTTTTAGGAACATCTTCTAAAACTAGCAAAATTGCGATTTATTATATTGGACAAGATAACTCGACGCTTACTTTTAAAAAATCAATAAATTAAAACCGCTTAGAATGATCAGGTGTTACGCAACATTGGGTCGTAAAAATAAGCTGATGGGCGTATAATGCAAATCACGCTTGCTTTGGTGGGCTGATTTATTCATCAAGCTTATTACCGTGCTAAGGCTTAATAAAAGGCTTGGCAGTTAAATTCCCGTTTTTGGGCAAGGTTTCGTTTATGTATTCATCTAATCAAGGCAGTCCAACCATTCAAAATCGCCATGCCTTAAGCCTCGATAACTCACAAGCGCTCAGAAGTGCGTTTTTTATTTCAGATGGCACGGCAATCACGGCGGAAACGTTAGGACGCTCGATTTTAAGTCAGTTTGCCTCTGTTCCGTTTGAAACGCGGGTGTTACCTTATGTCGATACCCTTGAGCGTGCCGAAGACGCTGTTGAGCAAATCAACTTGGCTTATCAGCGCGATGGGCTATTACCGCTGGTGTTTGATACCATTGTTAACGCCGATATTCGCGAAAAGATTAACTCGGCGCAAAGTTGCAATTTGGACATGTATGAAGGGCTGATTGGGCGAATTGCTGAGGAAATTGGCGTTGAGCCGGATTGTCATTCAGGTCATGCTCATGATAATGTGGACTCAGAAACTTATAAAGAGCGTATTGATGCGGTTCATTTTGCCTTAGATAATGACGATGGCGCACGCACAAAGCATTATGATGCGGCAGATATTATTTTAATTGGCGTATCGCGTTCTGGAAAAACGCCAACGTCGCTGTATTTGGCGCTGCAATTTGGCATCCGCGCGGCCAATTATCCGTTGACCGAAGATGATTTATACGACAATCAATTGCCAAAAGCACTTCGCGAGCATAAAGACAAGCTGTTTGGCTTAGTGATTGATACCGACCGTTTGGTAAAAATCCGTCAAGAGCGCCGCGCCGGCAGTCGCTACTCAAGCTATCAGCAATGCCAACAAGAGCAGCGCGCCATTCAAGGGATTTATATCTCACAAGGTATTCCAAATCTCGACGTATCGGAGATGTCCGTTGAAGAAATCGCCACGCGAATTTTGCAAATGACGGGACTAAAACGCCGGATTGGGTAGTCAATTATTGCTACAAAACCAATTACCATTTATTAATTATTAATAGAAATGACGAGGACATGATGGCTAGCAAACGTAAAGATGGCGACCACGCCGGAAGCGACACCACCAACGACATGAACACCGACCCAAATACCGAAGTTTCTAACAAAGACCACGGTATTGATCCCGAAACTGCGCCTGAAACGACCAAAGAGCAAACCAAAGCGGAAAATATTAAGCAAACCCAAGCTCAGGCAGGAAGCAGCGGCGCGCTGTATCACCCAAGCCTCATCAGTCCGCTTGATGGCATTCGCATTGATGTAAAATCAAGCTACACCAAAGACTCTCAGCGTATTAAAGCGGACAATCACGGCTTTGAATATGATGCGGTCATCTTGGGGGCGGGCCCTGCAGGGGAAGCGGCGGCAATGAAGCTTGCCAAGGCGGGCAAAAAAGTG
The DNA here is from genome assembly GCF_055397455.1 of Psychrobacter sp. GTC18467. Taxonomy (NCBI): domain Bacteria; kingdom Pseudomonadati; phylum Pseudomonadota; class Gammaproteobacteria; order Moraxellales; family Moraxellaceae; genus Psychrobacter; species Psychrobacter sp. GTC18467. The sequence goes on along the minus strand of NZ_AP038920.1, from coordinate 411,017 downwards.
GCAGTCATTGACCCACGCGAGCAGGTTGGCGGTAACTGTACCCACGTTGGCACGATTCCCAGTAAAGCGCTTCGGCAATCGGTGTTTAACTTGATTAACTTTCGCCGCGACCAGATGTTCACCCAAGCGATGGACTACCATCAAGTGCCGCTAAACATCGTTTTGGCTAAAGCTCGTGAAGTGATTCGCCGTCAGGTCAACACCCACACTAGGTTTTATGAGCGCAACCAAATTGAAGTTATCCACGGCTGGGCAAGCTTTGTGGATAAGCACACGCTAAGCATTGAGATTGACGAAAATACCTTTGAAACCATCACCTTTAATAAGGCGATTATCACCGTTGGTAGCCGACCGTACCGCCCCGAGATTTTAGACTTTAATCATCCGCGCGTCTTTGACTCGGATAAAATCTTGCAAATGGATTACGTCGTTCAAAAAATCATCATTTATGGCGCGGGCGTGATTGGTTGTGAGTACGCGTCTATCTTTACCGGTCTTGGCTATAAAGTTGATTTGATTAACAATAAAGACCAACTGCTCAGCTACTTGGACAGCGAAATTAGCGACGCCATTGCCCATGACTTCCGTCAATTTGGGGTGGTTATCCGCAATAATGAAGAAATCGACCATTTAGAAACGACCGATGATTATGTCATTTTGCACCTAAAAAGCGGCAAAAAAATCAAATCAGACGCTATTTTGTGGTCAAATGGTCGCTCAGGAAACACCGACGGCTTAAATTTAGAAGCGATTGGTTTGACTGCTAATAGCCGTGGTCAATTAAAAGTCGATGACAACTACCGCACCGAAATTGAAAACATTTACGCGGCGGGCGATGTGATAGGGTGGCCATCGCTTGCGTCAGCCGCTTATGACCAAGGTCGCTGCGCTGCTGCCTTTATGGTTGGCGACCACGATGCCGAGCCCGTGTCAAGCGTGCCAACGGGAATTTATACCATCCCTGAGATTTCTTGTATCGGCAAAACTGAGCAAGAATTGACCGATGAAAAAGTGCCTTATGAAGTGGGTCAAGCGTTTTTTAAACACTTAGCGCGAGCGCAAATCATCGGCGAGCGCTCAGGGGTATTAAAAATCTTATTCCACCGCGAGACGCTTGAGATTTTGGGGATCCACTGCTACGGCAACCACGCTTCCGAGATTATTCATATCGGTCAAGCGGTGATGAAATGCAACAATACGATTGAATATTTTGTCAATACCACTTTTAACTATCCCACGATGGCAGAAGCGTACCGCGTTGCCGCGCTAAATGGCTTAAACCGTATTTTTTAGTCCAATTTTTTTGGGCAGTTAAACCGATGAATAAAAAGCGTCTAAAGTTAGGCGCTTTTTTTTATTAAAAATTTTTCTCAGGCTTATCTTTCACCAAAAACAACAGTAATAATAGCCAATAAAGTAGCCAAAGCGCTGCCAAACTATAAAAGCCGTTTGCCACTTGCATCACGCTTGCGCCCATTTGGTTCAATTGAACCGAGGTGTTTATCGCAGGGGTGGTTGGGACAAGCCAGCGGATTGCCTGCAAAAAGGTCGGCAACTGATTGACCGGCCAAGGATAACCACTGATAAAAAACAGCGGCAATGAGCTGAAAATCAAAATCTGCAAACTGCGCTCGCGTTTTTTAAACCAAAGCCCAAGAACGCAGCCAAGCGTTGCCACCGTCGGACAAAATAGCAGCAAAAACAATAAGCTTCCGGCTAGGTTTGCCCCATGCGGATAATGGTGCAAGCTAAATGCCCAGCCATAATAAAAGCAGCCAATCACAAAGCTAATCGCGCTTAATGCCGCAATGCGACCAAGCCAACCGCGAATTGTCGAATTGTGCCGGCGCTCCTCAAACCACGTTCCAATGAGCATTGCTGCGCCCATCAGCAAGGTTTGCTGCAAAATTAAAATAGCCACGGCAGGAACGACATAAGCACCGTAGCCTTCGGTTTTGTTATAAAGGGGAATGATATTTAGCGGAATGGCTTGGGTATGCTTAGCAGCAGTTTTTAAATACGCGCCTTTGGCAACGCTTTTTTTGACTTCAATGCCAGCTGAAACCGTTCCGACTGCCTTTAAAAAGCCAAATTGAACGTTTTTATTTAAAATAAAATAGCTGCCGTTGCCAACGACGCTGACGCTTGCCGCTTTTTGTGCCATGACGTTTTGCTCAAGACCGCTTGGGATGACCATAAATCCGGCAATATCATCGCGAAAAATGGCGGCTTGAGCTTCGCTTTCGCTGGCAAAGCGTTTGACATCAAGTTGCGGACTGGCGCTGGCATAGCGGATAAGGGTTGCTGATAAGTTGCTGTTATCATAGTCGATGATGCCGACTGGAACGTGATTGACGACCTCGGATGAGTACGGCCACGGGTAAAAAAAACCGTAAATAATGGGCGCAATGACCAGCATCAGCAGAACGCCTTTATCGCGACCAATGTCTTTAAGCGTTGAAATCGCGCTTTGCCAAAAGCCTTGAGTTGTCATTAGCGCGCCCCCCAACGAGCAGGATTGACCAATGCTCGGCGCGTCAGCAACGTGGTCAAAAGCAGTGCGATAATCGCCGCAAGACTAAGCCCAAAAAATATCGGCAATGATAGCAGGGCGGGCGCTGCCATTTGCAGTTGCGCAATATGCAGCTTTAAGTAATGGGTCAACGGCAGCACATTCGACCAATGCTGAGCGCTTTTATTAATGGCAATATAAGGAAAAGTCACGCCGGCAAAGGCATACGAGGGCGCAGAAATAAAGCCGGTCGCTGAAAGCCCCGTTCGCAATGAAAACGCTGCTAAGGTAAATATCGCCCCAAGCCAAAACGACAACCAAAGTAAAACGGTTTGAGCGCCAAAGGTCAGCAAAATGGACGACGACGCCAAATGATGCTGATAGCTGGCAAGCCAAGTGGCAAGCGCTGCCCAGATTGCAAAGGCAAGCATTTGCCAAGCGTATTTTCCTAACAGCCCTGATATTAAGGTAAAAAATGAAACTTTTTTTGTAGCTTGGGTTACTCTTTTTTCTAGATTTATAGGGTAAGAATAGGGCGGATTTTGCCGATTGCCAGCAATAAACTGCGCCCAATGACCAAGCGTTTTGTCTCGAAGCTCGCGACCAATCGTTGTTGCGCCAATCACCATCGCTAAAATGTGTAAGAGCGCCGGAATGACCGTTGATGCCAAAAATTGCTGATAATTGGTCGCCTCATTAAATAAGCTGACTCGGCTTACCTTAATGGGCGAGTAGTCAATGGCTGCTTGCGAGGGCGACACGCCTTGTTTAATAAGCTGCTGAATTTCAACGCCTGCGGAAACCGTTCCGACCACCGATTGGACGCTTTTTTGAATGATTCCTGAATGTGTTCCGTATTGCGCATTGACTTGTAAGGTGATGGGCGCAGGCGTTTTGGATAAAAGATTGGCAGTAAAATTATTAGGGATAATAACAACGGCATAAATTTCACGCGTAAGCAGCGCGTTTTTGGCGTCCTCTTGGCTATGATAAAGCTTTTCAACGCGAATGTCGGGGCTGGCGTCCAAATAGCGAACCACGGTACCAGCAACCGCGCCGTGGTCGTCGTCAATCACCCCAACGGGCAAATCAGTAATTTGCGACTGCGAAAATATCCACCAAATCAGCCCAATGGTCATGAGCGGAATCCAAACAACCATCGCCAAATCCCACGGATTTTTGCGTAAAAAACGACCTTCAAAAGCAGCGCTTTTGCTAAATGCTGAACCGGTTGCTGATTTTGTCATATCAATTACCGCGACTTGTCCGTAACTTTTTTGGCTTCGACCACCACGCTCATTCCCGAGCGGATGCGGGCGTCAGGCGTGTCGGGTCGCGCTTTGATCTCAAAGGTGCGAACGTCAAAACCGTCGTCATTATTGGTCGGTCGCCACGTGGCAAAATCGGCAAGGGCAGAGCTTGCAAATACGGTAAAGATTTGGGAAAAAGGTTTGTCCGGCGTCGATAGCGCTGGAATCGTGCCGGTGAACTGCTGACCGATGGCAAACTGACTTAAATAGCGCTCGGTGACGTTTAAAACCACCCATTGCTGATTGGTATCCACTAAGGTCAACAACGGAACGCCTTCGCCGATGACCTCACCGGCATTAACAATGATGGTATCGACCAGCCCTGAAATGGGGCTTTTGAGATTGGCTTCGTCTTTTGCGACCATGGCTTCTTCAAGCTTGGCATCAACTTGGGCAACTTGAGCGCTTGCCGCCGCTTTATCCTCAGAGCGAGCACCCTCTTGCGCAAGCTCAAACTGAAGCCTTGCCGCTTCGGTTTGGTCTTGGGTTGCCAAATATTGCGTATAAGCTTCATCGCGCTTTTGCCGCGCCATCAAACCTTCTTCATAAAGCCGGTCGATGCGCTCATACGTATTTGCTGCCAAATCGGATGCAGCTTTGTTGGCTTGCCAAGCGGCTTTTGCCTGCGCGATTTCTTGCGGTCTTGCGCCGTTATTGGCTTTATCAAGCTGACTTTGCGCCAGCTGTTTGCCAGCTTCAGCTTGCCGGATTTTGGCATTGATTTCAGGGGAGTCCATTTCAATGAGCTGCTGACCTTTTTCAACCATGTCTCCTTCGGTCACCAAGATTTGCGCAATGCGACCGGCAACTTTGGCAGCAATGGACGTTTGCTGAAGCTGCATTTGACCTTGAAAGGTAATGGTTTGCGCGCTTTGCTCGCTTGATTTGTGAAACACATTAGCAATGCTTTTTGGCTCATCATTATTTTGCAATAAGCCATAAGCGACAATTCCTAAAATCAATAATAGAATCAGCGCAATAAGAATGCCTTTAATCAGCGCTTTGCTTTGTTGTTTTTTTTCAGCGGTTCGTGGGTAGGGCGTGGTGACAGGAGTAGCAGCTTCGTCAATTGGAACGCTTTCGTCCTTAAGTGGTGATTCTGATTCAGGCTTATTCAAGGGCGTATCATTTGAACTATTGATAGGGTTTTCCGGTGATATCTCATCAGCTTTAGTCATGTCATCAGTTAGGTTATCTGAGTCAGTATTTTGGTCGCGCATGGCAAAATGTCCTAAAGCTTAAAAATGATAAAATGAATCAAGAAAAATTAAGGCGCTTGATAAAGCGTTGGCAAATGAATGTCAGCAGCAGCTAAATAACGGTTAAAGTCAAGCGGCGTGCCACAGCTTTGCATTAACGCGGCTAACGCTTGAACGTAATCATTTGCTGCTTGCGCTTGCTCGGTTCGAGCTTTTAAGTATTGCGTTTGCGCTTGAACCACCTCAACCGTGGTGTTGACGCCTTCCTCGAGTCCAAGCCTGCGCAGTCGCAGCACTTCGGCTGCCAAATCAACGTTGCTTTGCAGACTTTGGTAGCGCGATTGGGCGTTGTTGACATCGTGCCAGTTTTTTTCGACCAATAACAATAAATTGTCGCTGACCTCAATGGCGGTCAAATCTGCTTGGCGGATTTTGGCGCTGCTTGAGGCATTTAGCGCCGATTTGTCAATCCCGCCCCAAAGCTTCCAACTTGCTGACACGCCGGCAAGCCAACTGGGTTTTTCCTCAATTTGGCTGTAGCCGTACATCAACACGGTAGGTTTAAGCCCTGTATCCGATAGCGCGTGCAGCTGCTCGGCTTGAGCGCGTTTGGCAGCGACTTTTTGCAGGGCAGGATGATTTTTTAGCGCTAAATTTTGAAAATAACTGACATCAGCAAGCGGTTTGCTTGAGACAAATAGCGGCGTGGTCGGCTTGATTCGGTACTGCGTCCGCAAGAGTCGTTGCAGCGCCATCATGGCAAGCCTTGCATCATTGTCGGCGTTGTTTGACGCGCTTTTAGCATCGGCAAGCGCTGACTGGGCTTCTAAGCGCTCAACTCGGGAAATAAAGCCTTCTTCAAATAAACGCTTTGCCAAATGGTCGGTTTGCTGCAGCGTTTGATAAGCATCATCGCGCAAATACGCGCCAATAATGGCAAGCTGCGCCTTAAAATAGCGCTCGATTAAGGTTTGGTAAAGCTCGTTTTTATCCAAAATTTCATCAGCAAGTGCTTCGGTCGTCCGCGCCTCACTAAGCGCCACTGCCGCATCGGTTCGACCTGCAGTATAAATCGGCCACGCTACGCCAAGCCCTGCTGACGTTCTTGTCCCTGAGCGTTTAAACTCATAACTATCGGGGATTTTATCGCCAACCAAATCGCCAAAATTGGGCAAGTTTGGAATATCAACCATGGGCGGAATCAGGTCAACCGCGCCATTTTGGGCTTGATTGATGCCGTTTGCCACGCCATTTTTTAACGTCGATAAATCAATATCTTCTTGCAGCTGATAAGCATTGGCAGAGGCTTGCGCAAAGACAAACGGCTTATCAAGGGTTTTTAGTGCGTCCGATTGAAATTGACTTGCCGCGATATTGGCTTGATTTGCCGCAAGTTTGGGCGACACTTGTAAGAGCATTTGCTGAGCTTGCTCAAGGCTTAAAAAGCTTGGAATATCAACCGGATAGCTGTTATTCACCGTAAGATGGGTGGCAGGGTCAATGAGTGTAGTTAGGGCTGTGGAAGTCGGTACCACTGCCGAATTAGTTTCGGCAATATCAGTAATTGGGCTGGTATCGTTTGGCAATTCTAAGTTTGCCGCTTGCGCTTGAGAAAACATGACGAGCGCTGCAACGAGCACTTGATATTGAAATGACCCACCACGATTCATAACCACTATCCTAAAATGACGACAAAGCTGCCCGTTTTTGCTGATTTGTAAGTTGCGCCTTAATTCGCGCTATACTCTAAAACTCCAATCATGACGGGTCAATGCTCAATTGTTTACCCGCATGACTTGTAAAGAATAGCACCTTATGCTATGGGTTGAGCCAAAATACCCTTAAAAAATGATAACAATTAAAAAATAACCAAAAGGAGGCAGCATGAGCGGATATATCTTAGCACTTGACCAAGGGACGACCTCAAGCCGAGCAATTTTGTACGATGACCACGCCCGCGCCATGACTATCGCCCAAAAGCCGACCACCTTAAACACGCCAAAATCAGGCTTCGTTGAGCAAGATGCCATGCAAATTTGGCAGTCGCAAATCAGCTGCGCTCACGACGTTATTAACCAATCAGGGCTTCTTGCCACCGATGTCAGCGCCATTGCCATCACCAATCAGCGCGAATCGATTGTGGTTTGGGATAAAAGCAGCGGAAAGCCTTTAGCCCCCGCCATCATTTGGCAAGACCAAAGAACCGCCAAGCTTTGCCAAAAATTAAGTCAAGCTTCAAAAGACAGCTCAAAGGGCGCTATCGATGCCCACGACATTCAGCAAAAAACTGGACTTCGGCTCGATGCTTATTTTAGCGCCACCAAAATTGCTTGGCTATTAAACAACGTTCCGGCAGTTCAATCGCGGTTGACAAGCGGTCAGCTTGCTGTCGGGACGATTGACAGTTGGCTGATTTTTAATTTGACCGGCGGCGAGCACGTCATTGATGTGACCAATGCTTGCCGGACGTTGTTATTTGATATTCACAAGCTTCAATGGTCGGATGAGCTTTGTAATTATTTTGGTATTCCTAAACCCATTTTGCCAAAAGTGCTACCGTCGGACGCGCTATTTGGCACGACCAAGGCTGGTCTTTTTGCCAAGCCCATTCCCATTCAAGCGGTTTTGGGCGACCAGCAAGCCGCGCTTTTTGGGCAAAACTGTGTTGAAGCAGGAATGGCAAAAAACACCTACGGTACCGGCTGCTTTATGCTGATGAATATTGGCGATACGCCCAAAGTCAGCGAGCATGAACTGCTGACCACCATTGCTTGGCAGCGAAAAGTTGCCCATAAATCTGAAAATCGCGCGCTTGGAATGCTCGTTGAATCCGGAAAAAGGATATTAAATACTGCGCAAAATAAACCCAATCGTCAAGTGAGCTTTGCGTTAGAAGGTAGCGTATTTATGGCAGGGGCGATTGTTCAATGGCTTCGCGACAATCTTGGTATCATCAATCAGAGCTGCGATATTGAAAAGTTAGCGCGGCAAGTCAAAAGTAGCGAAGACGTGGTATTATTGCCCGCCTTTACCGGTCTTGGTGCTCCTTATTGGCGCTCCGATGTCAGCGCCGCAATTACGGGGATGACGCGCGGCACCACCAAAGCCCATATTGCTCGCGCTGCCCTTGAAGCCATTGCTTATCAAACTTATGACGTATTGATTGCCATGCAAAAAGACAGCCCGCAGCCCCTAACCGAACTTCGTGTTGATGGCGGGGCTGCAAATAATGATTTACTCATGCAGTTTCAAGCTGATTTGCTTGGCGTTCCTGTTCTGAGACCCAAAGACACCGAAGTCACTGCCAAAGGTGCGGCGCTATTAGCAGGGCTTAGCACCAAACTTTATGACGAGGCGACCTTACAAGACGCTTGGCAAGAAGAGCGCATTTTTGAACCTATCATGAGCAGTGACCAACGCGAACATTGCTTACAAAAATGGCATCAGGCAATTGAGCGCGCGTTAATGCCATTATCTCATTAGAAAACTCTTATTTAAATTATGGATTTATTTTTTAGAAAACCAATGCGCAACCTAATTTGCTACAATCAATTTGCTACAAATAGTAACTTAACTAACTGCTGCTAAGAACATAACTTACATAAAGAAAGTAGTTATTGGATGAATGCTTTTTTATACTTTAAAAGGTAAGGCGATTTATTAAGCAAAATAACCTATAAATCGAAAATTATAACAATGAAAAATAAGTTTAAATTTTGATAATTTAATAAGGATAAAACAATGAGCCGTTATGATGAAATTAATCGCGATGAAGTCAAAGTCATGTCTGATGAGTCGCGCCGCGACTTAAATGCTGATGCCATTACCAGCGAGCCTGGATCACATCCGGTCGGAACTGGCATCGGCGGCGTTGGCGGCGCCGCGGCAGGCGCGGCAATTGGTTCAGCAGCAGGACCTTTAGGAACGCTTATTGGCGGCGCAATTGGTGCAATTGTTGGCGGCGGCGTTGGTCATGCAGCGGCAGAGGCTATTGATCCGACCCGTGAAGAAGCTTATTGGCGGGCTGAATATGCCAACGCGGATTATTACAAGCCTGACTATGAGTTCGACCGCGACTTGCACCCAGCGTACGCCGTAGGCTATGCCAATCGTGCCCGATATCCCGTAGGCGCGCGCTTTGAAGACCACGAAGCTGACTTGCGCCGATCTTGGGATGAAGTGAAAGGCGACTCGCGCCTTGCTTGGGAACATGCAAGGCTTGCCTCTCGTGATGCTTGGAATCGCGTCAGCTAAGTCAGCCGCAGCAGAAAAGCAATTTTCTTTTTATGTAAACTAAATAAGGTTGATGATTTAATTATTAGAAGAGCATTATTGAAATTAAATAATTATAAATCAATTAAGCTTATGGTATATTGAAGCTTTCAAAGGTGACTTTGAAAGCTTTTTTAAAGCCATTTTGAATGGCTAATATCGACGCTATTCTATGCCAGTCATATTCAAGTATAATGAAATGCTGATTGATCATGATCGCTTTGCATCTTTAAATTGGTTAATTGAAATTTGCTCCTCAATAGCGATTTGGCTCTTATTTAATATAATTAAAATAAATTAATTCAAATGCTAATAAAAAAGGTAATTCATGAGCATTGATTCGAATCTGCAAGGGTCGCTATCGGCTAATAATAAAATATTCACGATTGCGACAGCAAACTTATTAAATTTTGCTAAGGCTAATCGCTCATATTATGAAAATACGCCGCCTTATAGTGAGCAAGAGTTGAAAAAAAACTGACAGGACTCACCGCGTTATTGGCGCCTGTTCGGGCGGACATTTTAGCGGTTCAGGAGGTCTGGGATGAGGACGTCCTAATAAAACTTGGCGAAAACTTAGGTTTTAATTCTGACCAAGTGATTGCGCCTTTGGCAAGTAATAATCCGCAAAGCTTACTTACCAAAGGGCTTGGCGCGCAAAAAACGCCGGCGGTCGGCATGTTGACCCGCTTTTCTGTCCTCGATCAGCTGTTGTTAACCGAAGTCCCTGAGCAGGCGGTTATTGAAGTTCCTGATGTTGGGTTGTATCAAACGTTTATGCGACCGCCATTATTTTTACGGCTTGAGGTATTCGGAATGCCCATAACGGTAGTGACCGCCCATTTAAAAAGTAAGCGCGCTTATTTTTTACGGAATGAAAATGGTGATTTGTTAGAGGATATGCACGACCCAAATATTCGAGTTCGGGCAAAGCTGCGCAGCCTTTGTATGCGAGCGGCGGAAGCAGCCGCTATTCGGATGACGATTATCAAGCGCCTTTTGCACACGCGTGAGCCGCTTATCTTGCTTGGGGATATGAATGATGTGACCAATAGTGTGACCACGCAATTGATGAGCGAGACTAGCGAAGTGAATTATGATAAAAGCCTGCGCGATGTGGCGCTTTTTGATGCCGCTTTGGTTCAAGCTCGGGTCGATGCGATGAAAGAAGTGGCGTATTCGCACATTTATCAAGGCGTCCCTGAGGTGATCGATCAGTTGATGGTGTCAGAAGAGTTTTTAGCCAGCAGTAAATTTGCCAAAGGTCAGGTTGAGCAGGTAGATTATTTTAATGATCATTTGAAGTGGGATTTTTCCGATAAAGCAACAGATCATGGTATCATACGCGCTAAAATAAAGCTTTATGAATTATAAGCAAATTTGTTATATCGTAATCGCTTATTTTTATATTACGAAGTGACAGACCTTGAAGATTCATGGGGCAACCTTGATATAAATCAAGTAACGATGATGCTTCATTTTTATGATAAGGTCAGTAGCATTTACTGACCTTAGAATAAAAATATTGGGCGAGTGTCAAAACGCAAATCAAAAAGTCTGAAGATAAGTCAGACTTCATACGACGAGGTTTCTAATGAGTGAGTATAAAGACGACAACAAAATCGAAGATGTATTGGTCGATTCAGAACTTGCGCGCAAGCTTGTGCCAAATAAGTTCAAATTCACCAGTCAACAAGGTCGCATTCGCCGTCAAAAGCTATTGATGGGCGCAAAAAAGCTGAGCGAAACTCGTGCAATCAATGATATTAGCCTTGCTGATGTTTGTGAAGAAGCAGGGATTCCAAGAGCTTCTGCCTATCACTTTTTCCCAAATATCGAAGCTATCTTTTTGGCGCTGCGCTTTTTAAATGCCATTGAGATTTTAGAGGTATTGGCAACGGTTGAAACGGGCGATTATGACCGCTGGCAGGGCTATTTGACCGCGCTTATTGAAAAATCAATGCAAATTTTCCACACCGATCAGACCAAAGCCAAGCTGATTTATGACACCAACACCCCTGATTTTGAGGGTGATGGCTTTGGTGAAGACATCGACCATCAAATCGTTCAGTTGGTGTATCAACGTTTAGCCGAGCGTTACGAGATGCCAAAATTTGAAGATATCCAAGACATTTTATTGGTGGGCTACAGCATCGTTAATGGTATTTTCACCTTGTCTTATCGCCATCATGGCAGCATCACTGATAACTATTTGCAAGAAGCCAATACCGCATCGATTGCTTATTTGCGCTGCTATTTGCCAGAAAAATTGCCACGCAAAGCAAAATAATTGGGCGTAAAGTAAACGTTTGGTGCTAAAGAAAAACTGGTTTAATGCCAGTTTTTTTATACCCCTATTTTTACCAAGCGTTAAAAAACAGTAGTTTTAATAAACCACTCGATAAGTTACCGTTGGTGTTGGCATCGGAATTGGCGCGCCTAGATTTACCTCTTGTGCCAAAGCACTTTGATAACTAAAGGGCGTTGATGACTGAGGAGGCGTCTGCGTGCTGTATTGTTTAAAATAAGAATTGATAAGCGCCTCAAGCCGGACGTTGTCGCTAGAGTCGTGAGCGTTCACAAACGCTTCGCGAGCGATTTCAAGCCAGCGGTCAACCATTCGCAGCTGAGCGCCAATTTGTTTAGCCGAGTGCTGATTGTCTTGACTCCAAAGCAAGGCGACTTCGCTTAATGCCATCTCGCGCGGGGCAATATCGATTGCGCCGCTTTGTTTTAATGCGTTCAGCGTCGCCCATAAATCAGGTCGAACGATAGGACGCGAGTCAGGCAAAAAGGGCGATGGTTCAAGCGTTACCGTTTTATGTTGTTTGAGCATATCAAACAGCTTTTGGGTGTTATCAAACGCTTTAATAGCTGCCGCTTTGTGGTTTTGGCTTTGCTCATAATTGGCAAAGGTAAGCCAGCCTTGAGCTTGATAAGCGACGTAACGCTCAAGCGCATTGTCACTTTGCTGATACTGTTTTAAATCGCGGATAAGGGCATTTTTATAGCCAATTTCAGCGCGTTGATAAAAATTTGAGGGCGTTTTTGGTGTGGCAGCAATGACGGGAGTGCAAAAAATCGCCACTGATATCCCGATAATCAACGGTTGGTTTATGGGTTTAAACACTTTGGTGTTATTTTTAATTGCCATAACTGCTGCCTTATTTTACTCATAACATTTAATTTCACTTATCTTAACGCAAATTTTGGTCTTAATAAATTAAGGTTTGCGATTAAATAGGTCTTCATCAAATTTAAAGCGCAATCTAAAATAAGCACCTTCTTGGGTGGTGTCGTCATAGGCAATTTCGTCATCTTGAAAGCCCATAAAGTTATAGCCAAGTGACAGCCAAAGGTTGGTCAGTGGACTAAAGCCAACTTCTGCGCCAAGCATGTACGATAAATCATCGGCAGCTTGATTCCAGTAGCTTCCGGCTTGCAACCCAATATCCCAGCGCTCCGTTAAGTCATAAAGTCCGCGAGCGTAAACGGCGTGAGCAGTGTTGTTGCTGTCGATGTTATCCGCGCTAAACTTGGTGTATTTTCCGGCGTAGTGCCCTGATAAGGTCAGCGGCCGCGTTGGGTGATAGTTGCCGCTCCATGACCAAATCAGGGCGTCTTTTTGGTAAGGGTCGTCGCCGGTGGCATTGTCGTCTAAGCGGTATTCAAGCTTGCTGAGCATATCAAGCTTATTGCTGGCCGCATCACGATAAGCGCCGCCCACTTGAAAGCGGTTGATGGTTCGGTGACCATCGTTATAGTCAACTTTGGAATAAATGTCTTTGGCAAGCAGGGTGATGTCATCGTTAACGCGGTAAGCAATTCCGGCACTGCCTAGTAAGGTATCACTAGCCTCGCCCCAACGTTTTTCAAAGCGCGCTGACGTTTTATAATTGTCATGGGCAAGATATTCAACGCCGAACCCTGCTGCCGTTGAGGTGGTATTTTTTTCGCCCTCAAGCGCTTCGATGCGCTCAAGTAAAGTATTGAGCGTTAAGCCTTTTTGAACGTACCATTTGTTTTTAAGTCCAATGGCGGCTTCAGCTTCGCGGGCACTGATGGCATCGCGGGCGCGGTATTCGCTATAAACGCTACCATCTTTCATGTAGCTGGCATCAAAGCCGATGACCGTTCGCGCTCGCTCCTCAGTGTCATCTAAGCCATAAGTTCCAGATAGGCTATTGATTAAATCGTGACGGGCATAAAGTCTGCTAAGCTTACCCAGTGCGGTTTCGCCGCCGATGGAGGTGGCATTTCGGTCGCTGTGGCTAAGGTCTTGTTCGTATTCAGCAAACACTAAGGATTTGTTAAATTTAGGCAATCTTGCGGTGATTCTTGCGCGTGCCGTGGTGCCTTCAATGTCACGCTCAGAGCTGTTATTTAATGCCGATTGGTTAATGATGCTGTCATTATAGGTCGTGTCATTTGTTAAACCTTCAGTCACTACCGCGCCTTGGGTGTTGCGCGCAGAGTTGGCTTCTTGTTTATAATGACGAATGCCAATTTCGCCAACCACGTTTTGACTTAAGCGCTGCTCGATACTGGCAAGGATACCTTGGCGGCTGGCTTCTGTAGTGTGGTCTTTGCTGTAAATGCCTTCAAGCTTTAGCGCCGTTTTATCGTTGGCAAGCTTATGGGTGATGTCAAGTCCTGACTCCGTGCGACCGGCAGTAATCGGGGATGCGCCGGTAACAAAACCTTTGTCCGCATCATTATAGTAGGCTTTGGCGCGGGTTTGTTTGTCATCAAAGGTCAACTCAACACGAACAGCGTCGCCTTTGACATCATTGCCGGTAAGCTCATCAGCATTGATTTGGTTGCTGGCTTGATAATTGGGGTTTTCCGCTTTATTTTTGGCAAATTCAGCAATCAGTTTAAGCTTGTCATTAAATTTGATGACGCTGTTGATGCTGGCAAGCTCTTCTTTATTGAGCGGGTCATCGCTGTTGATATAGCTGCCGCCGATAGCAATATTTTTGGTCAGTTGTTGTTTTGCAGCCATGCCGCCAACCCAGTATTTATCGCCGCCATTGTCAACCTCAACGGTAACGCGAAGATAAATGGGGTTGCCATCAAAGTCTTGACTGGCAATCGGCGCTTTTAAATACAAGCTTTTGCTGATGGGGTCGATGTCATAATCGGCAAATCGGGTTAAGGTTTCGCGGCGAATAATGCGACCGGCGTTATTGGCATCACGAGTGATGACCTCAACGGTTTCAGAGTTTTCAAAAACAGCGTCAAAGTTATCTGCTAAAGGGTAAGGTCCTGAAACACCAAGACCGCGCGTTTCATTGACGCGCTGCGAGGCACTGGTTTCGGCAGCAAAAGCGGTAATTTTGGTTTTATCGTTTTCAAATTGTGATTTGAGTCCGGTTAAGGTTCGGTTGTATTGACCAAGTTTGATGCCGTCATCGTTGTCAATTTGGGTTTTTAAATCGCCAAACATCGCAAACGAGCGACCTTTGTCTAAGCGCACATAAAGTTTGCTGGTGGATTGGGCGTCAAAGCCTTTTGCTGAAGAGTCGCCATAAACCGGATAATATTCGCCCGGTTCGATATCACGAAATAAGCGCTCGCCTTTTTTATCACTGTCATAAGCCAGCGTTAATAAATAATCGCCGCGAACTTTACCTTTTAGGAACATCGCCGCGCGACCACTGGCGGCGTGGTCATCACTGTTTGAAAACTCATGAAGCTCTTGTTCAAACGCCCCTTGAGCGCTGGTGATATTACTACTATCAAAGTTTTTAAGAGAAATATTGCCCTCAACAACCCCAACAGCAATCAGCGGTCGCAGTTTGGCGGTAAATTGTAGCGGGATAGTTTGTTTGGTGTCACCGGCTTTAATGATAAGCTCGCCTTTACCCGGTGTGCTTGGCGCAACCACCGGAATCAGCAGCTCACCGCCATTGACCATCACTTGCGTTCCGGCTTGGTCTTTGTTGCTATCCGTAAGGTTGATACGACCAATATTGGTATCAATGGTAATCGGCGTTGAGGCAATAAACGGTCGGTTGTCTTTGTCTTTAAGTTTAATCACCACTTGATATTCGCTGACGCCATCAGCTTCAACCAGTTGCTTTTGCGCGTCAAAATCAATACCTTGCAAGGCATCAGGAGCAATGATGGTGATGGACTTTTCAGAAATGAGCTTGCCATTGACATCTAACGCCACACCGCGAAGGGTGTTGATGCCGCGATTGAGTTCAACCGCATAATAATCAAAGGCAGTGACGCTTTGTTTTTCTTGCTCGGCGGTTTTACCGATTTTTTCAACGGGAACGACGTTGTTATTGGCATAAAGGGTAAAGTTTGCGCCAAGCGGTGCTTGAACTTGAACCAGTTGTTTAAAAGAAGCAACTTGGTCACCCTCAGTCAAGTTTAAAAAGCGTACCTTGTTGTCAGGAACGTTTTTAAGAACTTCTTCAAGCTCGACTTCTTTTGGTGGCGCGATGGTGTTAACGCTTAAGCGGGCAGGGGTATTGGGCTCGGCTGCCAAATCGCGGACGATGGCTGAATCACAAGTAATGGAAGTCTCTAACTCGTCATTGCTTTTGCAGCCGTAAGCATCGATGTTATCAAGCTTGCGGTTGTAATCGGGTTCAAGAATCAGTTCGCGCTTAATAGCTTGCTCAAGGGTATCGTTTTTGGCATTGACCAAGCGGGCGCGAGCGATTAAGACTTCGTTTAAGCGCTCGGTGCTGTCGCCAAGACCGCCGGCAATCGCAAAGTCCGCACGCTGCAATTCGCCGTATTTTAAATCCACAAAGCGGCTGCCAGCGTCACCTGCGTTGCGGTTACTTTGGGTAACAAGTTCAGTTTGTTCCGGCAAAGTGGTTCGGTCAACTTTTAACACGTGAGTTTTGGCGCTGACGCCATAAAAGTTAAACTTACCTTCGCTATCGGTGACCACAAAGTTGCCGTTTTCCATATAAATACGGACGCCGGCAACGCCCATTTCGCCATCTTGTTTTTGCTGAATGCCGTCACGGTTAATGTCGTGATAAACCTTACCGACGATGACCCCATCGGTATTCATAACGCCGCGACCTACCTTTACGGGTCGTTGGGCTTCAAGGGAGGTAAAGGCGTTATTTTTGTTATCGCGAGCCGTGGCAACAGCTCGGTTGATACCGTCACCACCAAGCGCCGCCCCGCCAATCAAGACGCGATAAGTGATGCTTTTTTCAGCGCCGGCATCTAAGTTGCCAAGCTGCAATACCTGATATTTACCAATCGCTTTAAATTCATTTGAGCGCAATTTATCAACACGAACGCTGTTTGGAACATAGCTAAAGCCGCGCGGCAGGGCATCTTTTAAATTGACATCATAAGCGGTCGCTGCGCCGTCGTTTTTAACTTTGATGGTGTAGTTGACATAATCGCCAATATCAGCTTCTTTGACGTCGGCGTCTTTTTGGATTTTAAGCTGCGGTATTTCATTTGCTACGTTAACTTGGTCGCTATAACCGTTGATATAGGTAAAGTCTGATGGCTTTGGCGTCTCGTCTAGCCCAACTGATGGGTCGATACAAGCCACAAGGTCAACGGATAACGTATCCCCTGATAAGGTTTGAATGATTTTATCATTAATGGCATTGGCATTATTTTCAGTGACCGCGCTCAGGCGGTATTTGCCCGTATTGTTACCCGTTTCAATCGCTTTAAGGGAGTATTTATCTTTGGTTTTAGCTGAGGTAATGGTAACCCAAACTTGGTCTGGTTTATTTGGGTTGGCATTACACTGAGCAAAACTAGCCTCAACAAAGACATTGTTGCCAATTTGAACATTGTCTTTTTTGATTTGCCAATCGTCAGTCATAAAGTTGATGCTTGGGGCAACCACGACAAGGCTGTCGGTAACTGCCGCTTTGACACTTGGGTCTTCAAGGACGGTAGCCCCGATTTTAATATCGGCGGTGTCGCCGTCACTGGCATCGCGGTTGATTAATGCCTGAACAATAAAATCTATACTTTCGCCTTGACCTAAAGTAATCTGCTTGAGCTCTTCGCCTGAGTCAAATTTGCCGTTGTTGTTTAAGTCTCGGTAAATGAGCGCGTTTGATACTGATGTTGGCGCAATGAGTGATAAATCAATAGTTTGGGTGCTATAGCTGGTATTACTAAGGGTGTTTTTCCATTCAGCGTAAGTTGCCGGTGCGACCGTTTCCAAAGGTGCTTGCGATAACTTTATTCCAAACTTAGGTAGCTGAGATGCTAACACCCGAACTTTATTAGAATCAGCGGTGAAAAAAGCCGATTGTTTCGCAACATGATAGCTGGCATCGGCGATGTTATCAATAAAAGGTGATGCAGAGTTAAAGCCAGCAGCGGCTGACGTATTTGATTGGATAAATAATATAGCAAATGATAGCGTCGAGAGTTTCAGAACGCATACATACGGCTTGGGCAGAGTGATGGCAAATTTAGTCATATCTGGTCTATATTTCTTATCCAATAAAATATAAGGTTAAGTAACTCTCAAGCTTAAGCTTCAAGCTTGAGAGTTGTTGATATAAAAACTAAAACGGTCTACTTAACTTCAACAGCAAATGTCAATGTTCCTGAAGCGCCGGCGTTCAGCGTCGCAAAAGTGGTTGATACCTTTTCAGTCGCACCTGAGCCTGAAAGACCAGTATTAGTTCCACCTGTAGAGGCAATCGCAGAAGCTGCCTTATATTTGGCTTGGCCATTCCACTGATTGGTTAAGTCGGAAATAGTAACATCTGTCATATCTAAGCTGCCAAAGCCGTTAGTTGCAGTGATTTGGTAGTAAATACAATCACCTGGTTTCGCAGTACCGGTTACTGTAGCTGAGTAGGCGCTAGCGGCAGGCACAGCGCTACAGTCTGTTGAAATAGCGGCCAGTTTATTTAACAGCAACCCTTTAATAGTGGTGGTATTGCTAGCGTTATTTGATGAGCCACCATTTGCAGCGGCAACAGTCACTGTATTTACTTCAGATAAATTAAGTTCAGTAGCTGAATTTGTTCCAGAAGAGGTCACATTATAGCCGATTTCAATAGTTGCACCTGGCGCGATAGTGACAGTGTTGGGTAAGGTAATTGAGCCATTTTGGTCAAGAGTTACCGTTACAGGTTGACCGTTAGGCTCTTTATAATATACGTTTGTGATAGTAAGCGGAGCGCTACTGCTGGGGTCGGTAATTGTAATGGTAATCGGACGCGTCGCACCGCCTTCGGTAGCATTACCATTGTTTGTGATGGTGTGAGCGTAAGTCACTGTGCTATCTTTCAGCGGAATCTCTTGGCTTGTGCCTGGAGTAATCGCTAGGTTGCGGTTGGTAAGGGTAATCGTTGGGGCGCTGTCTTTACCTTCGTTGCTCTCAACGGCTGGCTTTAGATAAGTCTTTTTATTTGGGTTACTGATGTCGGTAGTATCAAAGACATCATAGCCATCTGGCGCATTAGGAGTAAGATCCGGTGGTAAGAGGTCAAGTGAACCGAGTCTATCATAGATGTCGGCATGGTTGACTAAGTTGTTTTTATCGGTCAGCTCCGCAGGATTGACATCAACTTTAAAGGTCGCTGTCATATCACTACCGACCAATAAGGTTGGCACAAGAATGTTAATAATCTGTCTACCATTAGCATCAATACCTGCAGAGTTAATTTGGCTAGCAGGAGCACCATTTATCGTGACGTTGCCATTAAGGGTCAGACCTTTTGGCAGTACGTCTCTGATAATAAAGACATTTGCAGCAACACTATAAGGAAGATTAACGTTAGTGACTTTAATCGTATAGTCAATCGTCTTATCCGTAGCATTTACATCGAAGCTTGAACAGGTCGTATTGCTTTGACAGGCGGCGGTTTTTTCAATCTTAAATACGGGCAGACTAACCAGTGTTTGGTTTTCGTTGACAAGCGTGGTAGAGGTCAAAATCGAACTTGTCGCACTGATTGTGCCAACACCAAAATTACCACCTTCTTGAGTGTTTGGGGTCACTGCATTATAACTTAGTGTTGCTTCCGTACCAGCAGGAAGTTTAATTGCTGCATTATTTGCTATAGTGCCAGTTGCTGACTGCCCTAATGCCGTAAGCTCGTCAATTTGAGCTTGGGTAAGCGCTGCACCGTTTTTACCTGTAATGGTATAGCTGATATTGTCTGCTAGACTTAAATTATAATCAGGGGTTTGCGTTACGATGCTAGCATCGTCATCGGCTTTGACGCTAATGGTATAAGTGTCGCTGATGTTACCATCGTTTGATAGCTTATGAGTAAATGTGCTCGTGCCCTTTGGAGCGACCTTTACATCTTTATTAGCATCAGTGTTATTGGCTGATACTAAGCTAAAGTTTGCTGTTGTATTGATGGTTACCGTGACTTTATTTGATTGAACCTCAGGCTGGTCTTTACCTGCGACCTTATATACTGCTGTGGCAATGTTTTCAATTGCCGATGCGGTCGGGGTAGTGTTGTTAGTTTCAGCCGCAAAAGCGCTATTTAATCCTAGCGCGCTAACCACGCCTACCGCAAGAAGTGAGGGGGTAAAATAGGTAATTTTCATCAAAGACTCCGAAATTTAGGTAATTTAAAAACAGGTTTTTTTGGTACAACATCAAAAATTTTTAATTAACAATAGTATTTAAAGAAACGTCGGCTGATTTATTGGCAGGAAGTAGCTTTATGTTCCAGCGCAACGCTTTGTATTCTGATAAAGGTACTTTTACCATCTTGCCGTTAACTTTTCGCATCAATGGCATGTTGGCGTAGTTTTTGCCATCTGTTGTGGCTTGAGCGGTGCTCGGAAATGCTTCGCCGTTAAAGGTCATGTTGGCAGGAATTGGTAGGGTTACGAGTAAATCATCGATATTTTGATTGATGGTGTTGGTATAGGTAGCTTTATATTGGATTACCGTGCCCGCAGGGGCATTGCGAACGGAGGTATAGCTTGTCTTGCCATCAGCGCTTTTAACCACTTTGTTGGCAACAAGCTCCATTTTTAGCGCATCGGCTGCAACTGCCGATGTCATTGAAGCACTAATTGTAATAGCAGCTAAGAGGAATATTTTTTTATACTGAGCAAACATCATAAACTCCTGAGCGATGCGGTCGCCATGTTATATAAATTAACATAACGTATAAATTATGTAAGCAACGTAACAAAACTATTATAGAACTGGCGGGCAATTTTTAACAAACATTATTTGTTATTTAAATGAAAAATCCGACAAATGGTCATTAAAATAATCTTAACGGTTATATTTTGGATTTTAAGTGCATAGAATCATGAGTAGGTTAATAATATACAATTGATTAGATATCACTCTAACTTGGGGAGGAACTTGGAATTAAAAAATAACATTTTAGGACTGTTTTGCTGTGATTCTTGTAAGTCAAACGGTGCAGAGATAATCGTACCGTGCTCATTTAAACCAATAGTTGGGCTACTTGTGCTCGCGAGTGAATATAGAGTAGAAGTTACGCCTGTGGGCAGCGGCGCATAAAAAACCGATTGACCCTCATTGCTTTTATTTAAGGTATCGAAAATCTGCACCTGAGTAAGGTCTAAGTTTGCGCGGTTATAAGCTTCTATTTGATAAGCAATACATTTTCCAGCTTCAACATTACTGATACTTGCCATACTAAAACCGACTAAGGCTGAAGTAGCTTGTTTAGGAACTTGAGAATAGTCAAGATTGGTGTTGCAATCATGAACGTAATGATATTTTTTGAGGACTAAGGCCGCATTACTGTTAGCAACGTGACCGAAATCTAGATTAGTAAATGAAGGGGTTGCTGTGGAGACGGTTCTCTGTATTTTACTAACAGTAGTTGAGATAGGGAATAATGCCGGAGGCGTCACTTCTGATAGGCAGATATCCGTATTTTCTGCAATTACTGTTTTCGGTATTGTAAAACTGTAAGCGCCATCTGTGCCTGTTATAGCAGTTGCCAAGACTGTTGATGGGTTGTTACATTGCGTTAAAGCAATAGTAATACCCGATATACCAAGCTCATTGCTGTCTTTTTTACCATTAAAAAATGCAGCATTGTTTTTATAGGGGGCGTTAACCTCATTACTATTGGCTAAGCTATCGCTTATTCCGCCATTGTCATTAAAAACGAATCCTGAAAAAGTATAATAAAAATCCGTAATGGGAACACTCGCAACCCCGAAGGTAATCCATTCATTGTAAGTTTCGCCCACTTCACTACCCCCTATATGCCCGTTCATGATGCCTTTATAATTCACGGTGGCTTGCGTGGCGTTGTTTATCGAAATAACGTAGGTACTATTAGCGTTTGCTACGCCATAGCTGACAAAGGTACCGCCGCTATTGATAGAAAAATTGCTTGCCAAATCTTTATAAGTAGTAGGCTGAGCTGAGGATTTTAATAAATTATTAAAATTTACTGGGTTGGGGAGCTGTCCTTTTTTGTTCGCTTTAAACCCTATCGGAGTGCTAATCGTATAAGGGCTTGAGTTAGCCCCTTTTAAATCAGCAAGCTTAAAATAATACAGTTTATTTTCAGGCTCACCGCTATCATCTTGACGCAGCTGCTGCCCCGAAGCATTAGAGTTATCGGTAAAGGTATTGTTGGGGTTTTTAGTTCCTGTAATATAGTCGCCCATGGCGTTGTAGTGATATGGGACGGACTCGTTGTTACTTACCTCGGCTGACATCGAATGAAACGAAATTAGCGGCGTTTGAAAGCTGATAGTTTGTTTAGCAGGCTCTGAGTTTCCGGTTGTATCGTAGGTTGCTTGAGCTATTTTGATAATATGGATAAAGTTTTTATCGTCAGGTTTGTTAGGGGTAATCTCAAAAGTATAATTAAATTGGTCGTTGTTGCTAGCTTGATTTACTCTATTTTTTATCTCTAAACCGTTTTTTACAGAACCATTTTCTTGCTTTATTTCAGCACCGTCATAACCGGTAGCGCTGTTTCGAGTCAGCTTAAATGTTCCTGTAGCACCGCCAGCTGTTGTATATTTTCCAGTAACGGCAGCCGCCCCTCCACCTGGTAAACTCAAGGATGACGTATCAGAAAAAACTCCCATATTTGTCGGGGTAGCATGAGCCAATCCAGATGACATAGCGATGAAAACTGGAAAATACTTAGCAACTTGCAGAGGAATGTAAGGTTTCAAAAGATTCAACATAATATTCCTATTTCTGCTTTACGAAAGCTGTTCAAGTAATAAGCAGTCCGAAAAGTACAGTATGAAATTAGACTTTATAAACAATTGTTGTAATATAATCTAACATTTATAGAACAATAAGTAAACTATAGTAACAAAAATTTGCTATCAAATTGACTTTGTTCAGATAAAGGGTAATATTTTTTAGATGATTGGCTAAAAAATCGTAATTCAATGGCTAACAAAATTTCCAACAATATTTTATTTGGAAATAATTTAGCTATTGATATTTAGCCGCCGCTATAAGCCATTGCATTTTTTCACTCTATAATAGTCTGAGCAATCGCAAAAAGATTGCGACCCTAATACTAACAGTGTTAAGCTAGCTGAACTCAAACGTAGGCGCTGTAGCGCTTACCCTTTATTTTTGACAATATGCTATGATGTTTTGCCGCAACATAATCTTGACCAAATATTAGTACCAGTGAGAGATTAAGGCAATTTGAACAAATCTTAGCGATATTTAAGTGCAACAAATAGTTGTCAATATAGTAGCTTTGACCGCTGAAAGTTTATTAGCTGAACCCAGATACGATACAATTGAGCACGGATGCAATGCTCGGATCTGCCGTATTGTGGCTTTATTTTGTCCCGCATTTCTGGGATAGCTCAGAAGTGATTTATAAACAAGGATTGATATCAATGAACTATTATAAGGATGCTGATAGCACCGAAACTCAAGAGTGGCTCAGTGCATTTGAGTCGGTGATTAAGCATGCAGATAAAGAGCGCGCGCAGTTTTTGTTAAAAGCGCTTTATAATATGGCGGTTCAAGAAGGATTGCCGTTTAACCGTTTGGATACCGCTTATATCAATACCATTGCGGCAGAAGATGAGCCGATGTATCCTGGTGATTTGGCGATTGAGCGCAAAATTCGCGCCTTAATTCGCTATAACGCGCTTGCTATGGTGATGCGCGCGAACAATAACGATGATGATTTAGGTGGTCACTTAGCGACTTTTGCGTCAAGCGCGACCCTTTATGAAACGGGGTTTAACCATTTTTTCCGTGCCGCAAGCGACCACTTTGGTGGTGACATGATTTACTATCAAGGTCACTCAGCACCGGGAATTTACGCGCGATCATATTTAGAAGGTCGCTTGACCGAAGATCAGCTAAAAAACTTCCGCCGCGAAGTTGGCGGTCACGGTCTATCAAGCTATCCGCACCCTTATTTAATGCCGGATTATTGGCAGTTCCCAACAGTATCGATGGGACTTGGCCCCATCATGTCAATTTATCACGCCCACGTTCAGCGTTATATGGAAAACCGCCATTTGCTAGAAGACGAAGGTCGTAAAATTTGGGCATTCTTAGGCGATGGCGAAACTGATGAGCCTGAAAGCTTGGGCGCAATCTCACTTGCTGGTCGCGAAAAGCTGGATAACCTAATTTGGGTCATTAACTGTAACCTTCAGCGGCTCGATGGTCCGGTTCGTGGTAATGGCAAAATCATTCAAGAGCTTGAATCGGTGTTCCGCGGCGCTGGCTGGCGCGTGATTAAAGTCATTTGGGGTGGCAAGTGGGATAACTTACTAGCCAATGATGATACCGGCGTCTTAAAATACCGAATGGAAGAAGCAGTAGATGGCGAATATCAGCTTTATGAAGCTCGCGATGCTGCCTTTACTCGAAAAGAGTTCTTTAATAAATATCCTGAACTTGAGGAAATGACCAAAGAGCTTACCGATGAGGATATTACTAGACTCAATCGCGGTGGTCATGACCCAGTAAAAGTTTATGCTGCCTTTAGTGAGGCTATGAAAACTAAAGGTCAACCAACCGTTATTTTGGTTAAAACGGTTAAAGGCTACGGCTTATCAACACAAACTCAAGCGGTCAATAAATCGCACCAAATCAAAAAGCTTGATAAAGAAGGTTTGGTCTATTTCCGCGACCGTTTTGATTTACCATTTACCGATGAGCAGTTAGAAACGCTACCGTTTTATCGTCCGGATGAAGATTCGGCTGAAATGAAATACCTTAAAGGTCGCCGCGAAGCGTTAGGCGGTCATTTGCCAACCCGCCGCAGCGGTCACATTCCGCTTAATATTCCTGAATTGTCCATTTTTGATCGCATCTTAAAAGGCAGTAATGGCAAAGAGCAATCGACCACCATGGTATTTGTGCGTCTGCTGTCTGCGATGCTCAAAAACAAAGACATTCAAGACCGCGTTGTACCAATTGTTCCTGATGAAGCGCGAACCTTTGGTTTAGAAGGCATGTTCCGTCAGCTTGGCATCTACTCAGCCGTTGGTCAAAAATATACCCCTGAAGATAACGAAGCCTTGATGGGCTATAAAGAAGCCATCGACGGTCACATGTTAGAAGAAGGAATTAACGAAGCCGGCGCAATGAGTGCTTGGATTGCCTTGGCGACCAGTTATTCAGTGAACGCATTGCCGATGATTCCTTTGTACATTTATTACTCCATGTTTGGTTTTCAGCGCGTGGGCGATTTGGCTTGGGCAGCAGGGGATTGTCAAGCTCAAGGCTTCTTACTTGGCGCAACTGCTGGTCGAACCACTCTTAATGGCGAAGGCTTGCAGCACCAAGACGGTCATTCACAAATCTTATTTAACGTCGTTCCAAACTGCGTAAGCTATGACCCATGCTTTGGTTATGAGCTTGCTGTGGTGATGCATGATGGTCTGCGCCGAATGTATGGCGAGGGCGAGCGTGTTTACTATTACATTACCCTGATGAATGAAAACTACGAGCAGCCTGCCATGCCAGAAGGCGTTGAAGAGGGCATCAAGCGTGGCATGTACTTGCTAGAAGACAATGGTTCAAGCCAAGTTCAACTGCTCGGCTCGGGCGTGATTTTACGCGAAGTTCAAAAAGCCGCCAAAATCTTAAAAGATGAATTTAACATTACTGCCAACGTTTGGAGCGTAACCAGCTTTAACGAGCTGACCCGTGATGGTATGGCTTGTGATGATTACAACCGCTTGCACCCTATGGAGGAAGAGCGTGTGCCTTGGGTCACTGAACAATTAGCCCCGCACGAAGGTATCGTCGTTGCCGCAACTGACTATATGCGTAACTATTCTGAGCAAATCCGTGGCTGGCTCCCTGACAATCGTCCCTATACCACCCTTGGGACGGATGGTTATGGCAGATCGGATACCCGTGAACAGCTGCGCAGCTTCTTTAACGTTGATGCTGAGCACATTGTTGTGGCGACCTTAAAGCGCTTGGCTGATGAAGGCGAAGTTGAAATGCGCTTGGTAAAAGATGCCATTTCAAGCCTCAATATCGACATTGATCATCCACCCGCTTGGCATCAGCAGCCGCAATTTGACCATTCGCCAGATGCACCAGCGCCGGATAAAGTCAATCCTAATCCAGTCCCTGAATTTGTCGTTGAAGATGATGATGAAATCAATAGCGAAGGTCGTGCTGAAGATCCAGCAGATGCAGCGCTACTTGACGCTGACGACATCAAAGAATAATTTTGACACTCAAGGAGAATTAGGATGGAAATTAAAGCCCCCGATTTGGGTGTAGAAAGCGCTGAAGTTAGCGAAATTATGATCAATGTTGGCGATACCATTGCCAAAGACGACAACATTATACTGCTTGAGTCTGATAAGGCTTCGGTTGAAGTACCAAGCTCAGCTGCCGGAAAAGTCACCAAAATCAACGTCAATGTTGGTGATATGGTCAGTGAGGGTATGACCCTGATTGAAGTGGAAAGCGCTGATGATTCAAATGACAGTGCAAGTGATGACATAGTGGCTAGTACAGAAGAAGCATCGGAAAAACAAGAAAGTAGCGCCGATAGTTCTGAAGTAGCCACTAATCAAAAGAGCAAAACAACAAGTGCGCCAAAAGCTGAGAAAAGCCAAGCGGTATCAGCAAAATCAAGCACCCATCAATTGCCAGATTTAGGGGTTGATGAGGCGCAAGTGGCTGAAGTTATGGTCAGCGTTGGCGATCGCGTTGAGAAAGACGAAGCAATCTTACTGATTGAATCTGATAAAGCTTCGGTTGAAGTTCCTGCTCCTGAAGCGGGTATCATTGAAAAAATCCTTGTGAATAATGGTGATATGGTCAGCAATGGTCAAGACTATATTGTCATTAAAAGCGAGGGCAGTAGCGACTCAGAAGCCGCGGCACCTAAGCCACAAGAAGCCGCGGCAAAATCAGATAATAAACCACAGCAAGAGCAAACTACGGGCGAGCCTAAGCAAGCCCCTGCGCCGAAATCTTCAAGCCCTGCCGCTACAAGCCAATCAGCAAGCGTACAAAAGCTTAGCGAAAGTGAAGTTAATGCCAAACTTACTGATGTTTATGCAGGACCTGCGGTTCGTAAACTTGCCCGTGAGCTTGGGGTGGACATTACCCAAGTTCAAGGTTCAGCGTTAAATGAGCGCATTTTAAAAGAAGACCTATTTGCTTTCGTTAAAACGCGGATGACCGCGCAAAATACCGCATCAGTTGGCGGCAGCGTGCCGGTAGGATCGGGACTGCCAAGCCTTCCGGATATGAGCAACAGCGATATTTGGGGTGAGACTGAAACGGTTGATTTAAGCCGCTTGCAAAAAGTATCGATTCCGCAGCTGAATTTAAACACTTATTTGCCGCAAGTGACCCAGTTTGATGTGGCTGACATCACCAACACTGAAAGCTTGCGCAATGAGCTTAAAGGCGACTTGAAAAAGCAAGGTATTGGTCTAACCATTTTAGCATTTATCGTTAAAGCGACGGCTTATGCCTTGACTCAGTTCCCAAGCTTTAACAGTCATTTAAGTGATGACAATACCCAACTGATTTTACGAAAGTCGGTAAATATGGGGATTGCCGTTGCAACCGATGATGGCTTGATTGTTCCGGTCATTAAAAATGCTCAGGACAAAGGCATCAAGCAAATCGCCATTGAAATTGGCGAGCTTGCAGCAAAAGCCCGTGATAAAAAGCTTGGCGCAAAAGATCTACAAGGTGCAAGTTTTACCATCTCAAGCCAAGGTGTGCTTGGTGGAACTGCCTTTACGCCGCTCGTTAACTGGCCACAGGTTGGAATTTTGGGTGCATCAGAGGCGACCATTCAGCCAAAATGGAATGAAGCCAGCCAAAGCTTTGAGCCTCGCCTCATGCTACCATTGTCCTTATCTTATGATCACCGTGTGATTAATGGGGCAGACGCGGCGGTCTTTACCCGTTATGTGACTCAGCTGTTGGCGGATCCGCGTAAAATCTTGCTTTAAGCGTAAATTTTAATAAAAAAAAGGTTATCTTCGGATAGCCTTTTTTTTATTAAAATTTTTAACAATAAAAAGGCAAACAATAAAAAAGCCAGCAATCAAGCCAGCTTTTTATTTGATTTTTTAAGCGGTTTTTAGCGTATTAATTAAAAGCTTTTCACAAAGGCAACGCCATAAACCCAAGGGCTAATGTCAACAGAGCCGATGTCTGCACCGTTTAGCTCAACATCAGGTTTGATGTCCATGTAGCGCGCATCAATTCGGAACGCTTCAGTCGCGCTATAGGGGAAGTCAACACCGACGTGACCGGCAACGCCATAGCTGTCTTTGATATTTAAGTCGTCACCCGTATAAATTCTTTCTTTAAAGAACGTGGTGTAGTTCAAACCAACGCCAACAAAAGGCTTGACGTTCATTGGCATGTTATAGCCGTCAAAATGGTACTGAAGTGAGACAGTTGGTGGTAAGTGCTGAGTACGACCTTTGATTTCCGCGCCGGTTGCATCGGTTAAGGTAATGTCGTGATGAAAAGGAATCGCAGCAAGTAGCTCAACCCCGAGGTTATCGGCAAAGAAGTACTCGCCAGTAAGGGTTGGGCGGATATCGCTGTCAACATCTACGGCTAAAGTAGTAGCAGTAGGTTTTGTTGGAACTGTCACAGTACCATTGTCGCTTTTTGGGTCAACGTAGTGAGCGCCTGCGCCAACCGTCCAAGTTCCGGCGGGAACAGCAAAGGCTGAGGTCATGGCAAGGGTGGTGGCAGCTGCTAAAACTAGGGATTGTAGTTTCATCATTTTATCCTTAACGTGATTGATCATCTTTAACCCTCATTGGGGATAACAACAAGGTTTAAACCAACAACTGGCAAGAGACTGAGTAAAGTCGCTTTCGCCATAGTATCATTATAATACAAAATCCTTATAAACAGTAGTGATTTAGTTAGAAACTAGAAATATTGCAAGCATTTGTTTCTAATAAGATTTTTGACATTATGTAAGGGTGGGTTGCGCTTTTGAGAAATTTTTTTTACAGTGACAAAATTTCTATAACGTTTATAGGCTAATAAAAGAGCCAATATGTTAAAGCTCACTTAGGATAAGAATTGCCATGATAGGATATTGTAGTAACTCGCCGCTGCGCTGTAGCAATGCGCGGTCTATGGTCAAACTAAACCAAGCAAACGGCAGTTGTCCTGATTGTGGTATGATGCTAGTGGCAAGTCAGCGCTCAAGTGCGGCTTCACGGCTGGAGCAGCGCATCTTACAGATCAGCCTTGCCATTACGGTAGGCTTACTGTTAACTTTGATCGTCATTTACTATCTAAATTTTGCTTAACCTAACCGATTAAAAATTGCGTGTTTAGATTTTATTTACTCATTAAAGGCAAGTTATGCGTTTGTTAAAGCGCGTTCGGCGGTTTGTTTATGACATTTTGCAAAATGATGATCATGACAGCTGGCTGAGCCGCTATGTCGATTATTTCTTAATTGTACTGATTATGACCAATGTCGCGGCAGTGATTATTGAGTCGGTTGATAGTTGGTACTATCCTTATCAAGCGTATTTTAAAGCGTTCGAGCATTTTTCGATTACCGTATTTTCGGTAGAATTCTTGCTCAGGCTTTGGAGCGTGGCGGAAGCCAAACCGGACCATACAACGTGGCGGCAGCGTTGGCAGTGGCTGACCAGTCCATCCGCTTTGATTGATTTGGCGGCGATTGCGCCTGCGTTTTTAAATTATTTTGTCAGCATCGATTTGCGCTTCTTACGAATCTTAAGACTGTTTAGAATCTTAAAGTTAACCCGTTATTTTGCCTCGTTGCGGATTTTATTGGTGGTCATTAATAAAGAGCGTGGCTCGTTTCAAGCGGTGATTTTTATTTTAATCATCATGATTGTCACGGCATCAAGCGGTATTTATTTGGTCGAAAATCACGCTCAGCCCGAAGAATTTGAATCCATTCCTAAAGCCATGTGGTGGGCGGTGGTCACGCTCACGACGGTCGGCTATGGCGATGTGACGCCCATCACGACGGCAGGGAAAATATTAGGGGCGCTGATTACCATCCTTGGGGTGGGGCTTGCCGCGCTTCCGGCGGGTATTTTGGCAACTGGGCTTGCCAATGAGCTTGCGTCGCGCCGCGAGGAGCTTGAGCAGGAATTTCGCGAGTCGCTTATGGATGGTGATTTTGATTTGGTGCAAAATCAAATGAGGATTGATAATATCCGCCGAAAATTGGGGCTGGATAAAGAACAAGCCCAAGATATCGTGCTGCAAGTACTGCGCGAACAGGCGCTTGAGGCTCGCGAAGCTGAGGTTAAAAAAAAGCACTTTTGCCCCAATTGCGGCGAGTCGCTTGATTAGCGAAATTATATTGAGGCAAATTTTTCTAACTTTTTCTAAAACTCTAGCCTGATTCGGGAAGGCTTAGCGCTCGGGCGAGTTCGCGACCGATGAAATGCGCCGCTTCGGGGATGTCTTTGTTGGTCAAGGTTAAATTTTGCATGGTCAATTGCCAGTCATCAACCTGCTTTTCAAGTTGGGCAACCCAAAGCATTTGACATTTTTTTTCCAAAGAGGTTAAATCAAGCTCAAAAGCAAGGTTGCCCTCGTCATCACTTAAATGAATCTCGCCTTTATCTACCTGATTAAAATCTTGACCAAAATAGGAGCTGGCAATCAGCGCAATTTTAGTGATATTGGCAGGAAGTTTACTTAAATAAATGCGGATTTGCTCTTGGTCAAGTGGCGCGTGATACATCGCCTCAAAGCCGCGGTCTTTGCCGGTTAAGCTGTCGCCTTGGTGGCGGACGGCTTCGGACTTGTCACGAAGT
This sequence comes from Psychrobacter sp. GTC18467, assembly GCF_055397455.1. Taxonomy (NCBI): domain Bacteria; kingdom Pseudomonadati; phylum Pseudomonadota; class Gammaproteobacteria; order Moraxellales; family Moraxellaceae; genus Psychrobacter; species Psychrobacter sp. GTC18467. The sequence goes on along the minus strand of NZ_AP038920.1, from coordinate 380,505 downwards.
TCTTTAAACCAAACGATGTCTTGAATCAGGCAAGCATCATCATAAAGCACGCAGCTTAAATCAAGGTCAATCTCGCCTTGGTTTTCTTTAAGCCGTTGCAAAATACTCTTTTTTTTGCTCTCGGGCGGCGTAAAATCATAATTTAACGCAAACAGTAAAATATCGGAAGTTAAGCCAAGATTGCTTAAACTGTCTGAAAGCAAATTTTTATTTTTTATTTCGAGCATTATTCTTCCCTTTTGTTGTCGTTATTTTTGTGGTCTAAATTATCATTATCAAATAAATGTTCTGCAGGCGCTGAGGAATAATCAAGGGGACTGTCAAGAACCGCTTGATAAAGGGCGTCGGGTTTGGCGCTAAGTAAGCCTTTGCCAAAGCCGCGAAGCCACCAAACCAGCTGTGAGGTCAAATTAACCGTGGCTTTAATGCTAAGTGTACCATCGTCGTTGGTGATAACTTGTTGGTCAGGGCTAAGTTTACTTTCGGTCAAGCTTCTGCCGGCTCTTGCGGTGAAATGCAGCTCAACGGGCGTATTTTCGCCGTGATGGGGCAGCTGACTAAGTAGGGGATGCGAAAATCCCATGACGCCAGCATCTAAAAAGCGGTCAAGCTGAAAATCCGCCGGCGTTTGCGCGGGAGTCTCTAAAATATCAACGCAAGTAAAGCGGTGCAGGGCAAAGGTGCGGATGACCGCGTCGGGGTCATCCACGCGGGTGGCAAGTAAGTAAATAATCACGCCGCGCTGAATGATGGCAATGGGATTTAAGATATATTCGCTGGCGCTCGTGTGATTGCTTCGGGTGTAGTCGGCGCGGATTTGCAATTGATAAAATAGCGCATGATAAATGTGATCTTTACTGTCCAAGTCAATAGCAGGGGCGATAAGCGGCTGAGTGGCAGGCTCAATACGGACGCGATCAAGCCAAGAGTGGGTGACTTTGCTGTTTTTAAGCTGCCGGCGCGCCAAATCAAACCACGGAAACAGCTCATCTAAAATCGCAGGCGGCAGTAATTGAGTCAAATTTGCCTCAACCATGTTAAAGGCAACGGCTTGCGATAAATTCATATGCGGTAAGCTTTGAAGCGGCGCGTCATCTTTCCAGCGCCAGCCTTGCGGATTGGCGTTATTTTTTTCGATGGGAAAGCGCTTAGCTAGGGCGTTTAAGTCGCGCTGAACGGTGCGCAGGCTGATATCAAACCCTGAAAGTTTCAGCTGCTCATAAATGTGCGCCGTTCCTACCCAGCGGTTGCGCTGAAGCTGTGATAACACTTGCCACTGCCGAGCGGTGGTGGCGGCGCTGTGACGACTTGCCGTGTCCTCAGTATTTTCTAAATCAGTATTTTCTAAAATAGCTTGGCTCACTTGGTCTTGGGCTTCAGGAGAATTGAAATCACTCATTGCTTACCTTTTTAACATTATGCGTCAATTATCATGGCAGAAAAGCGCAGCGGCGGCAATGATGAAAGCTTAGCCGCCGCTTGCCGGTCTGCTTTTATATTAAGCTGTCGGGTCAGCTTTAGGTTTTTTTTGTTTCGACTTGCCTTTTTTCTTATTCTTTTTCTTGTTGCCTTTATCTTCTATTTCTTCATCGTCCAAACTGTCATCCCAAAGCTCAAGGCGCTGCAAGATTTTGCCAAATAGGGTGTCTTTTTGGAAGCGACCTTTTTTATTGAGCGTGTCAATAGGAATGTTGGTCATGAGCCGCAGCGCCTCGCTTAAAGTATTGACGCCAAAGATTTGAAATTGCCCCGTTGTTACTGCGCTTATAATGTCGTCGCGGAGCATGAGTTGGCTGATATTCGCCATGGGAATAATCACGCCTTGCTCACCGGTCAAGCCTTGCTCGACACAAGCGTCAAAAAATCCGGCGATTTTGGCATTGATGCCGCCGACCGCTTGAACTTCGCCAAGCTGATTCATCGAGCCGGTGATGGCAAAGGCTTGATTGATGGGAACATCAGCAAGCGCCGACAATAGCGCGCAAGCTTCGCTGACAGTGGCGCTATCGCCGTCAATGTGGGCGTAACTTTGCTCAAAAGCCAAAGAGGCGCTAAAGTTTAAGGCGTGATGTTGGCTAAATAAGGCGCGCAAATAACTGGTCATAATGAGCATACCTTTGGCGTGAAGGCTGCCGCCCAAATCCACGTCGCGCTCGATGTCCAAAATATCGCCTGATCCGGTATTCGGCTGAATGACCGCTGTTAATCGCGCCGGCATGCCAAATTCGCTATCGGCGTAGCTGACGACGGTAAGCGCGTTGACTTGACCGACGGCAAGACCTTTGGTGTTAATGAGCTGCTGACCGCCTTTTAATTCGTCCCAATACAAATCACGAAGGTATCCTGAACGCTCATCCATATCAACAATGGCGCGCTCAACGTGGCGGGCGCTAACGATGGCGTCATTTTGCTTTTTGGCGTGGCGGTCTGACTCATGAAGCAATTTAATCAGTAGGTCGCTATGTAGGCTCAAGCGGTTTTGGTCTTCGGCTTGCAAGCTTAAATGTTCAAGCAAAGCAGCTTGCGCGGTATTGTCAAAGGGCAGTAAATTGGCAGCGTTAATCATGTCTGCCATTTTGGCAACAAGCGCTAATTCATGCTCAAGGGTTCTTGCCACATCATCGTGAAAATCCGCGCGAACTTTAAATACCGCGTCAAATTCTGGCTCAAGCTCAAGCAATTCGTAATAAATGTCAGCTTCACCAAGCAAAATGACTTTGACGTCCAAATCAATCGGGCTTGGCGCAAGCGATAAACTTCCTGTTAAGGTCAGCATTTGCTCAAGGCTTGACATTTTAATCTTGCCCGATTGCAGCGCGCGCTTTAGCCCTTGCCAAGCATAAGGATGCTCAAGTAATGAGTTAGCTTCAAGCAGCAAATAGCCACCGTTGGCGCGGTGCAATGCGCCGTCGCGAATCATGCTGACGTCGGTGGTGACCGTTCCAAGTTGGGTGATTTGCTCAACGTGACCGAGCAAATTAAAATGCGTTGGCATGTCCTCAAAAATAATCGGCGCGCCGCTTTTTGCCTTGTGGCTGACCATCACATTAACGGCGTAGCGGCTTGGGGTTTTATCAAACACGCCGGCGATAAATTCCTCATCATCGGCATTAACGATGCGCTCGACGTGATTGACCATATCATCCATCATCGCTTGCAAAAAGGTGGTGACCGCAGGTAATTTGGCAAATTGCTTTTGCAACTTATTAAAGAGCGGCGACAGCGTTCGCTTGGCAATGTCGCGGTGCAACGCTTCGATAGCATCGTTTGCCGCGTCTTCAAGCGCTTCAAGCTCAATGGTCAATTGATTGAGCCGTTTTTGCATGTGGTTTTTTTGAGCAAATTGCGCGTTTGGTACCTCTAAACTGTCTAAAGCATCTTGGTCAATGGGCGCGGCTTCTAGGTCGTCAGTTGCAGGGTCAACGGTTGATTTGGCGTCTTTGTCAGCGACGGCGTCCTCAAGCTGACTTGGGTGAACAAACATGGCTTTGTTATCAAAAGCGCGAAAGGTCAAGGTCAAATCAAACTGCTTGCCCTCAGCGCTCAACTCTTCATAAGCTTGGCTTTCTTTTTGATGGGTGTCGTTTTTGATGGCTTCGATTTTGCTTTGATACTGCTCGCTGCGAAAGCGCTGACTTAGACGTTTTTTTGCATTTTGCCAAAGGGTATCAACCTCATTTTGTAGTTTGAGCGCTTGACCTGCTGGCAAGCAAATTGCAATCGGCTCGCGCGGGTCGGTAAAATTATGAACGTAAGCCCAATCATCAGGCGTTGGCTCATGAATTGCGCTTTGTTGCAAAAGCCTTGTGATAATCGTGCGTTTTCCCAAGCCATTTTCACCGGCAGCAAACACGTGATAGCCGTTGGCTTTAATATCAAATGCCGTTTGCAGCGCTTTTACCGCCCGTTTTTGCCCAAATCCCACATCAAGCGCCGGCGCTTTTTGGGTGGTTTTTGGCAGTTTTTTGACCTTGCTATAGCGTTTGAGCTTATCGGCTGCAATCTGGCAGCGCTCAAAGACGTCCTCTTGTTGTAACGAATTGGTAGTGCGGCTCTCGTCAGCGCCGACTGCTGGCGGCAAGGCGGCTTTGGGTGATATTGGGGTATCAATGGTTTTGGCAGAAGTGGTTTTAGTCATAAATCGCTTAGCGCTCAGGTAAAGTGGCTCAAAGAAAATAACTTTGGGAGTAATAAAATTTACAATTAAAAAAGGCGTAAATTGTCAATGATTAAGGTTTTATCGCGGCAAAAGACATTGGGGCAATCTGCAACTATTCAATACGCAGCGTGCATGATAAAATGGCGGGTTTACACGCCCAATCAGGACTTGCGATATGACTGCTGCGCCTCAATTTCAAATCAATAAGCCCTTTGCCAAGCTTGGCAATCACGCCGATAGCCTGACAGCAATGCTCAAAGACAGCAGCCGGCAGCTTGGACTTGACTTAAGCGAGGCGCAGTTTGCCCAATTGCTGCATTATTTAGATGGCTTATTGCTTTGGAATAAAGCGTATAATCTAACCGCGATTACCGCCCCAGTTGAGGGGCTGATTAAGCATGTCATCGATTGCTTGGCCATTATACCGCAATTGCCCAAAGGTGACTTGTTAGATATTGGTACAGGGGCGGGGCTGCCGTCAGTGATTGTTGCCATTTGCGAGCCCAATCGCCATTGTACCGCCCTTGATAGCAACCAAAAAAAGATTCGCTTTATCCGGCAAATCAGCAGTGAGCTTGGTCTTAATAATGTCACACCGGTTGCAGCAAGGATTGAGGCACATTCAGGTCAGTATGACGTAATTACCGCGCGCGCTTTTGCAAGCCTTGAGGATTTTGTGGCAGCTGCCAAGCCGTATTTAAAAACAGATGGCAAACTTTGTGCGATGAAAGGCAAAGCGCCAAGTGCGGATGAAATTAAAGCCTTGCAAAATGACTGGCAAATAACAACGACCGCGCTTTTGGTGCCAAACTTAAATGACAGTCGCCATTTGATTGAATTATCGCCAAAAAATGACTAAGCTTACAGCATAAAAAGGCGCGGTTAGCGTCCTCTATCAATAAATTTGAGTACATGTATGGAAATCATAGCCATTGCCAACCAAAAAGGCGGGGTGGGGAAAACCACCACAGCGGTAAACTTGACCGCAAGCTTAGCGGCGCGAAAAAAGCGGGTGCTGCTCATCGACCTTGACCCGCAAGGCAATGCCACAACCGGCACCGGACTTGATAAAAATAGCCTTGAGCAAACCATGGCGGATGTGCTTCTTGACGGCGTGCCGCTGATGGACGCCATTCACCAAAGTCCTGCAGGATTTGACGTTATCGGCGCCAACCGTGAGCTTGCCGGCATGGACATCACTTTGATGGGTCAAGCCAACAGTCATGAATTGATGAAAAACGCGATGGCAGCACTGATTGACGACCAAGCAACCTCGAAAAAAAAGCCGTATGATTTTGTGATTATGGACTGCGCGCCAAGCTTAAACCTGTTAACCATCAACGCGTTGGTGGCAACCGATGGCGTCATTATCCCAATGCAATGCGAATATTATGCCTTAGAAGGTCTAGCCGACTTGTCACAAACCATTGATCGATTGACCGAATTAAACCCCAAGCTGCACATCCGAGGCGTGGTCAGAACGCTGTTTGATGCCAGAAACACCCTTGCCAATGACGTATCAAACGAGCTTGAGGCGCATTTTGGCAATATCATGTACAAAACGCATATTCCAAGAAATATCCGCTTGGCAGAAGCGCCGGCTCATGGCATGCCGGTACTGGCGTTTGAAAAACGCTCAAAAGGCGCAAAAGCGTATCAAAAGCTTGCCGGTGAGGTCATCAAACAAAGCTTGCAAAATCAAGTATAATCAGCGAGCATTTTAGGGCTTATTTTCATTCAAAAACGGCATAAAAATGAAAAAGCGCCCTGACATGGGCAGTTTTTTAACAGTTGAGGATAGCAAATCATGGCGAAAAAAAGAGGGTTGGCTGCCAATCGGGGCTTAGACGCCTTATTAGGGTCAATCAAAAAAGAAAAGCAAATCACCGCCACCGCGCTACAAGGTGAGGCGCTGCGCCATGATCACGACTCGCAGGAAGCTTTGCCTGAAGCCGAAACAAACCCGCGCCAACTCCGCTCGCCAAAAGCCGCTAAGCCTACCAAAAAACCGGTTGAAATGGGCGATGACCAAGTCAGCTTGATTCAAATTGACGTTGAGCGCCTGCAAGCAGGAAAATATCAGCCGCGCCGCGACATGAGCGAAACGGCGCTTAGCGAGCTTGCCGCGTCCATCGAGCAGCACGGCATCATGCAACCGATTGTCATCAGACCGCTGCTTGCCACGGAGGACAAAAGCCGCGATGACGTCACCCACGAGATTATCGCCGGTGAGCGGCGCTGGCGGGCGGCAAAAATGGCAGGAAAAAAAGACATTCCGGCAATTGAGCGCGCCTTATCCGACGAGCTTGCCATTGCGTTGGCGCTTATTGAAAACATTCAGCGCGAGGACTTATCGGTCATCGAGCAAGCCGCCGCCTTACAGCGCTTTCATACTGAATTTGGCATGAGTCACGCCATGATTGCCGATGTGGTGGGAAAAGCGCGAACGACCGTTTCAAACTTACTTCGGCTCAATCAGCTTCACGACACCGTCAAAGACCACTTAGCCACCAGTGCCCTTGATATGGGGCATGCGCGAACCTTACTTGCGTTATCGCTTGAGCAGCAGCCGATTATCGCCCAAAAAATCATCGATGGCGGCATGACCGTTCGTGAAGCCGAACGCTTGGTCAAATCCATCTTGCAGCCTGAACCCAAGACCACTCCTGCCAAAGCCGCTCGCAATCGCGACACGGAGCGCTTAATTGAGCGTTTAACCGAAACGCTTGGCGCTGAAGTCAAGCTTAAGCATAAAAAAGACGGTCAAGGCAGCGTTGAGATTTTTTTTCAAAGCGCTGATGAGCTTGCCGCGTTAATTGAGCACTTAGGCGTGACGGGCTGATAATACTGGACGCTACGTCATTGAACCAAGCGCCTTTTTTGTTGTACCTTACTGATTTGAGGCTTTTATGAGCCAACCAAATATGACTAAAGACCCGCTGATTGAAGCGGTATTGCCGCCAAAGCATAAGACGCTTTTGCGGCTATTAAGCTATCTTAAGCCGTATTGGTGGGCGATTGCGTTAACCATCATCGGCTTTGCCATCAATGCTGCCACCGAGATTTGGATTGCCAAGCTTTTACAGTTTATCACTGATGCCATTAATAATAACGACCAAAGTAAGCAAGATTGGTTTCCGGCACTGATTGTCATTTTGTTTTTTGTTCGCGGCGTTGGCAGCTTTTTGGGCAATTATTATTCGGCATTGGTGTCGCGCAATTTGGTTTATGAGCTTCGCGTTCAGATTTTTAACAAGCTATTGCGGCTGCCAAGCGCTTTTTATTTGGTCAATCCGGCAGGGACGATTTCCTCCAAGCTGATTTTTGATGTCGAGCAGGTGACCGCTGCCAGTACTGAGTCGATGAAAACCGTACTTCGCGATGGCTTGACGGTCATCGGTCTCATTGGCTTTTTGTTTTATAGCAATTGGCGCTTGACGCTCATTTTATTTGTGGTGCTGCCACCGATTTTATGGCTCATTCAAAAGGCCTCAAAGCGCTATTTAAAATTGTCCAAAGGCATTCAAGAAACGATGGGCGATGTCAGCCACATCACCAATGAGGTGATTGGCGGCTATCACGTGGTCAAAAACTACGGCGGTCAGGAGTATGAGTCGCGCCGATTTGATGCCAGTTCCAAAAAAAACTTGCGCCAAGGCATGAAAGTGGTGGTGACCAACAGCATTAATACGCCTGCCGTTCAATTACTTATGGCAATGGCAATGGCGGTGGTGGTTTGGCTTGCGCTGCGACCAGCGGTGATTGACAACATTTCGGCAGGTCAGTTTATCTCGTACATTGCCGCGGCAGGGCTGTTAAGCAAACCGGTGCGCTCATTAACCGACGTCAACCAAAAATTGCAAAAAGGCATTGCGGCAGGGGAGTCAATTTTTGCGCTGCTTGATGAGCCAGAGGAGCAAGACAGCGGCATTTTAAGCCCTGAAATTTTAGGCGCGATTGATTTTAAGGATGTCAGTCTGATTTATCCAGATAAAACGGTGGCGCTGCAAGACTTTACTTTGGATATTAAAGCGGGTGAGACGATTGCCTTGGTTGGGCGCTCGGGGGCGGGAAAATCTTCACTGGTTAACTTGCTGACGCGAACGCTTAGCACCTCAACCGGTCAAATTACCATTGATGGTTTGCCGATTGAGGACATCACCTTGCAGTGCTTGCGCTCACAAATCGCCATGGTCAATCAGCAAGTGGTGTTATTTAATACCACCGTTTTTAACAACATTGCTTATGGTAGCCTTGCCAATAAATCGCAAGCAGAAGTTGAGCAAGCCGCAAAAGACGCCTTTGCTCATGATTTTATTATGAAATTGCCGCAAGGTTATCAAAGTCAAATTGGCGCTGAAGGGCTGCAACTGTCCGGCGGTCAGCGGCAACGGCTATCGATTGCCCGAGCGCTACTTAAAGACGCGCCGATTTTGATTTTGGATGAAGCCACCAGTGCCCTTGATAATGAGTCAGAGCATTACATTCAAAAAGCGCTTGATAACGTCATGAAAAACCGAACGACGCTGGTGATTGCGCACCGCTTGACCACCATTGAGTCGGCAGACCGAATTGCGGTGCTGGACGCAGGGCGCATTGTCGAGCTTGGAACGCATGACGAGCTGATGGCAAAGCGCGGGGCTTATGCGCAAATGTACGCCCGCGATTTTGAATAACGGTTGCTGCCATGAGCCTTGAAACAAAAATTACCCAAGCTTGGCAAAATAAAGCCGTTTGGCTTTGGTTTTTGTTGCCGTTATCTTGGCTTTATGGCGCCATCAGTTGGCTTCGGCGCAAGCTTTATCAAACTGGCATTTTAGCAAGTTACCGCGCTCCTGTTCCGGTGATGGTCATCGGTAATATCACCGTTGGCGGCAGTGGTAAAACACCGCTTATTATCAGCCTCGTGCAATTTTTGCAAAAAAAGCAGGTTAAAGTTGGTGTCATCAGTCGCGGTTACGGCAGCGATACTGATAAGATGCCCGCGCTTGTGAGTTCGGTGAGCCTGCCAAGTGAGGTTGGCGATGAGCCATGTTTGATTGCGGCGGTGACGGGCGCGCCAATTGCCGTTTGTCCCAATCGTCAGCAAGCCATTGAAACGCTGCTGACCGCGCATCCGGATATTCAACTGATTGTCGCTGATGATGGCTTGCAGCATTTTGCTTTAAGTCGCGATATTGAATGGATTGTCGTGGATGCTGCTCGCGGCTTTGGCAATAGGCAGTTGCTGCCAACCGGATTTTTGCGTGAGCCGTTATCGCGGCTACAAGATGCGACCGTTATTTATCATGAAAAGCCTAACTCTCAAGCTGACAAGGCTAATAATAAACTTGTCATGACTTTAGTTCCTGATAAGGTATCGCCGATACTGTTATCCGATAGGGTTCACGATGCCACTTTAAAGTCGCAATTATTACAACACCAAATTACCCCGCCAAAATCCGGTGATACCGTTCACGCGGTCAGCGGTATTGGCTATCCTAAGCGCTTTTTTGAAACGCTTACAGCACTAGGCTTTAACGTCATTGAGCATCCTTTTCCTGACCATCATGACTTTAGCCTTGCCGACTTGCAGCCTTACCAAAATTATCCCATCATTGTTACCAGTAAAGATGCGGTAAAAATTCGCGCGTTACTGTTTGCGCAGTTTTCACAAAGCGGCGCTGAAAGTTTTGACTTGTTAGTTGGTTTGATAAGTAGGCTTTGGGAGCTTCCGGTGAGCGCTCAATTAAGCCCAAATTGCTATGATAAATTGCAAAAAGACTTGGCAAAATTTTCAATTCATTTAACTTAAAATAACAATTGGAGCGGCTGATGAGTAACGAAACCCATAACGCGACAACTAAAACGCATATCGTCATCCCTGCGCGCTATCAAAGCTCACGACTGCCTGCCAAGCCGCTGCTTGATATCCATGGCAAGCCGATGATTTTATGGGTCGCGCAAAAAGCGCAGATGGCAGATTTTGCTGATGATTTGTGTATTGCCACCGATGACGAGCGCATTGCCACCGTTTGCCGCGATGCCGGCTTTGATGTGGTCATGACCAAAGTTAGTCATGCCTCAGGAACGGATAGACTAGCCGAAGTTGCTGCTATTAAAGGTTGGGATAACAACGACATCGTCATCAACATGCAAGGCGATGAACCGCTGGTGCCGCCGCTGCTACTTGCGCAGGTTCAAGCGCTGCTTACCCATGATAATGACAGCGTCATGGCAACGCTTTATGAGCCGATTGAGAATAGGGACAGCTTTTTGCGAGCGTCAGTCGTTAAAGTCGTCAAGGCAACCGTCAATAAAAACAAGCGCAACCTTGAGCGCGCTTTGTATTTTAGCCGAGCGCCGATTCCCTGCTATCGTGATGAAGTATTGGGAATTGCACCAACCGCAGTCGCGCCAAAAAACGCCTATCGCCACCTTGGGCTTTATGCGTATCGCGTCAGCTTGTTAAAGCAATTTGTCACTTGGGAGCAAACGCCGCTTGAGAGGCTTGAAAGCTTAGAGCAGCTGCGGATTTTGGAAAATGGCGGTCAAATTGCTATTGCCGAGGCTAAAAAACAGCTTCCTGCTGGCGTGGATACGGCGGAGGATTTAGCTCGGCTCAATGCCATGCCGCTTGCTGAGTTTTTAAGCTTTATTCAAGAAAAATAGCCTAAGTAAAAAATATTAAGTAACTCTTATGCAAAATCAAGCCACTCAAACCAGTGCCATTTACTTTGCTCCATTGCTGCCTTGGCAAACCGCGCTTTGGGAGCAAGTAACGACGCGCTCGCAAAATCCTAACAAGCCGCTACCGCATGCGCTGCTTGCTTCAGGAATGGCGGGACTTGGCAAGCGCGCCTTTATTTGGCGGCTGGTAGCTTGGCTGCTTTGCTATCAGCGAGCAAGCCATCCGATGGGCGCTTGCGGGGTTTGTGAAAGCTGCCATTGGCTCAAATCAGGAACACATCCTAATCTACAAGTGCTGCCGCTTGCCAAGCTGCCTTGCGACCCTCAAGACCCTAACGTGGTAGCCAAAGACGACAGCACCAAAAAAACCGCTAAGCCCAAAGATGCCACCATCAAGGTCGATGACATTCGCGCCATTCAGCCGTTTATTTATCAAGGTGGTCAAGGGTTAAAAATTTGCGTCATTGATAACGCTGAGCAAATGACCATGGCGGCGGCTAATGCGCTGTTAAAAACCCTTGAAGAGCCGCAAGATTTTGTTCATTTAATGCTGATTACCGACAGCAAAGCCAAACTGCTACCAACCATCAACAGCCGATTGCAGCAGCTGCCGATTCAGCAGGTCAGCCCCAAGCTAGCTTTTGAATTTGTAAGCCAAGCACTGGGTGGCGTCATTCAAAAAATGGCAGCAACCGATGATGACATTCAGCAGTTAATCAATATTGCTTGTGGCGCACCGCTTGCGGCACTAGCTTTGGCGCAGTCGCCTTGGTATGGCAAACGCGCGCTTTGGTTGACCACGTGGCAAGCGCTGTTTAGCAAAAAACGCAGCGTGATTGCCGCAAGCGACTATTGGCAAAATGAGCTTTCGCTGACGGAGTTTATTGAGTTAAGTAAACTTATGATGAGCGACATTCAGCGGGTTCTTTTGGGATTGCCAAGTGTTCAGCAAGATATTGATTTTGACAATATTTTACAAAAGCATCAACCGAGTTTTGACGCCATTCAGCAGTTTTTAGCGCAGATTGATACCACAAAAATTGCCCTTCAACAAAATGTGCAAGAAAAAGTGGCTTATGATAAGCTGATGGCAGTATTAGCGGCATTTTAGACCGCTGGATTTTTGCTAATCATTCAGATTTTATAAAGCAATAATAAACAAGGAGTAAGTTATGGCAATGCCCGGTCGTGGCGGGATTTTGACCTGCCAAATTGAAGACATTCCTACGCTTTACGCCAGTTATTTATCCTTTGTCGATAACGGCGCGATATTTGTGCCCTCAGAGCGACCGCAAACCCTTGGCGCTGAGGTATTTATCGCCATTACTTTACCCGGGTCAAGCGAGCGCTTACCGATGAATGGCAAAGTGGTTTGGATTAACCATAAATCACAAGCCAATCGTCCGGCAGGATTTGCGGTTCAAATTGGTAACGATGCTGCCGGTCTTAAAATTAAAAATGAAGTTGAGCGTTTGCTTGCTGGCAAAACCGAAGGGCTGCAAGCGACTTACACCATGTAGTTTTAAAACGTTATTTTCTATTTTAAACAAACATAAAAAAGTGGGCAATCATGATGCCCACTTTTTTTATGACTTAATTTTACGACAGGCTTATTTTTCTAAAATGCAAGTCACGCCTTGACCGCCTGCCGCGCAAATTGAAATCAGCGCGCGACCTGAGCCTTTTTGGTCGAGAAGTTTTGCCGCGGTTGCTAAAATTCGACCGCCCGTTGCAGCAAAGGGATGCCCTGCGGCAAGTGATGAGCCATTGACGTTCAGCTTATCGCGGTCAATGCTGCCAAGCGGCGCGTCAAGTCCTAAGCGCTGTTTACAAAACGTCTCATCTTCCCAAGCGGCAAGCGTTGACAATACTTGTGAGGCAAAGGCTTCGTGAATTTCATAAAAATCAAAGTCTTGCAACGTCAATCCTGCGCGCTCAAGCATTCTTGGAACGGCGTAAGCAGGCGCCATTAAAAGACCTTCTTTGTCGCCTGATTTACCGATAAAGTCAACGGCAGCGGTTTCTTGATGGGTGATGTAGGCAAGTGGCTTTAACCCGCGCTCTTGGGCCCAATCGTCGTTGGCAAGCAGTACAACGGAGGCGCCATCGGTGAGCGGCGTTGAGTTGGCAGCGGTCATCGTTGGGTTGGCGTTGTCTTTACCAAAGACGGGCTTTAATTTACCCATTTTTTCAAGGGTTGAGTCGGGGCGCAAGTTGTCATCGCGCGTTAAGCCTTTATAAGGGGTGATTAAATCATCAAAAAAGCCGTCTTCATAGGCGCGGGCAAGCTTTTTATGACTGTCAAAGGCAAACTGGTCTTGGTCTTCGCGGCTGATGTTCCATTCAAGCGCGGTGATGGCTTGATGGTCGCCCATGGACAGCCCCGTTCTTGGTTCAACGTTTTGTGGGGTGTCAATCAGCTCTCTTGGGTCTAGGCTAAGCAGGGCTTTTAGGCGGTCTTTGTTATTTTTTGCTGCGCCCAGTTTTAAGATGACTTTACGAAGACCGTCACCGATGGCAATTGGCGCATCCGAGGTGGTATCAACGCCGCCGGTGATTGCCGAGTCGATGATGCCAAGGGCGATTTTATTGGCGGAAGCAAAGGTGGCTTGCATTCCGGTTGCGCAAGCTTGAGCAATGTCATAAGCAGGGGTGTGCGGGTCAAGGGCGGTATTAAGCGCCGACTCGCGGGTTAAGTTCAAATCGCGGCTAAGCTTGAGCACTGCGCCTGCAACCACTTCACCGACTTTTTCATCTTGCAGATTAAAGCGCTCAATCAAGCCGTTAAGCGCCGCGGTGAGCATATCAATGTTACTGGCATCAGCATAAGCGCCATTGGAGCGCGCAAACGGAATTCGGTTACCGCCGATGATGGCAACGCGGTGCTGACCTGAAATGAGTTTGCTTGGCTTTGATTTCGGCTGAGTAGTTGTGGCTTTGTTATTGTCTTGCGACTGCTCAGATTTTTGGTCGCTGCTTTGGTTGTCGTTGTTTTGAGTGTTTTCACTTTTTGACTTGTCTGCTGCGGTGTCATCAGTAGCGTTTTGGACAGAGTCTTGCTTGGCGTCATCTTGCGATGTTGCCGGCTCGTTTTTCTCATCTGCCTTGTCATCGGCTGCTTGCTGCTTGCTGTTTTGATTATTATCTTTGGCAGCAGCATCTTGCAAATTATCTTGAGGTTGGCTGTTTTGAGTTTTGTTATCTTGGCTATCAGAAGCTTTTGACGCAGATGTGTCTTCTTTTTTAGCATTGTTTTTGTCAGCTTTGTCTTTATCCGCGTTGTTTTGCTGATTATTGGCATCAGCTTTAATGCTATCTTGGTCTTTTGCTTCCGTGTTTGCAGTATGAGCGGCGGCTAAATCAGGATTAGCGGCTTCGGCGTCCGCCTGTTTTTCGCGGGCAAGCTCATCGGCAAGGCGCGCCTTTTTAGCGGCGTCGCTTTCATCTTTATCACCGCTTGCGCCTTGATTCACCGGATTGCCATCAGCATCGACGATTTCGGTGGCGCGGGCAAGCTCGGCAATAGAATCAAAATGAGCGTCATCATTTTGGTGGTTGTCTTGAGCATCTTTAACGTCATTATTGTTGTTCTTTGTTGGCTCTGAGCCTTTTAATACGGTAGTTTCAACGATAGGGGTATTTTTTTTATCGCTCATGGTGATGTCCTTAAAAATATTTTATTTAATTATTGCTCTTATGAAAAATATAAAACGGTGAACAAGATAAGACCGAGTTTTCGTCTGGGTAAAATCTTCTCTATCATAATCAAATTTTTTAAGTTTATTGTATATCTTTAGCAAACTTTCGCTTTGATTGATTAACGCTTAAGTGGCAAATAAGCTTTATTGATAACTGTAAATTATCAAACCATTAGCTTTTGATAACCGATTTAAAATAGTTTAGCATGGTTAATTGATTTGCTTGGCAAGCTTTGGGCTTTAAAGCTGACTGATACGGCTAGCCATAATATTTGCCAACAGCACTTTGATGATGGCAAATTTACCAAATCGCAATAAAGTGCGGCGGTGGTATTCTTTATAATTGTTGGCTGTCGTAAAATTGATTGCTGCTTGTCTAGCGAACATGGGCTTTTTTAATAATAACTACCAAATTAGATTAGGAAAAAAATTATGTCAGACCGTTATGGTGATTTTGTTCAGTCCTCAATTGGCAAAAAAGTTGCAAAAAATTTAGGACTACCGCTTCCGGTTGAGCTTGACCGTTTTGAAAGTGGTCAGCGTTTGGTTCGTGGCAGCGTGCTGATTGGTCGGGCAAATGGTGGTGACCAAAGCTTAAGTCAAGCGATAACCGGTGTGTTATCAAAGCTGCAAGCCGAAGTTTTTGCGAATAGCGGTGACAGTATCAAAAGCGCGCTTGATGGCGCAGGGATTCACGCAAAAACGGCGACAGATGATGAGACTAAGTTTAAAGTGCTGATTTTTGACGCCAGCAACGTTGCCAATACCGATGATTTAAAGCAAGTTTACGAGTTTTTTCATAAGGTTGCCCGCCGCGTCCAAATGTCAGGTCGGGTGATTGTGTTGGGACGACCACCTGAGGACTTAGATGATATTGATGCGGCGTTGTCTCAGCGCGCCCTTGAAGGCTTTGTGCGCTCGGTTGGCAAAGAGTTTAAGCGGGGCATCACCGCGCAGCTGATTTATGTTGCTAAAGGTGCGGAACAAAACCTTGATTCAACCTTGCGCTTTTTTACCTCAGCGCGCTCCGCTTATGTTTCCGGTCAAGTGATTCATATTCAAGCAGGACATCATATCGATGTGGATTGGACGCAGCCGCTTCAAGGTAAAACCATGCTCGTTACCGGTGCAAGTCGCGGCATTGGCGAGGCGATTGCTAAAGTATTGGCGCGCGAGGGCGCTCACGTGATTGGTTTGGATGTTGAAGCGCAACAAGACGACTTAAAAAAACTGATGGACGAGCTTAAAGGTACGGCGCTTTTGGTAGATATCACCAGTGATGATGCTGGCACGAAAATTGCCGAAGCGGTTAAAAGTACCGGCGGTCTTGATGCGGTTATCCATAATGCGGGCATCACCCGTGATAAAACCCTTGCCAATATGGATGATCAAAAATGGGATTTGGTGATAAGTATTAACCTTGCCAGCATTGCTAAAATTAATCGCTATTTACTCGACAATAACGTGTTAAATGCTAACGCTCGCATTGTTTGCGTGTCGTCCATTGCAGGGATTGCCGGAAATATGGGGCAGACCAACTACGCAACCTCAAAAGCCGGCGTGATTGGACTGGTAAATGCAACCGCTAAACAGCTTGAAAACAATGACAAAGGCATGACCATCAGCGCGGTTGCCCCCGGATTTATCGAAACGCAAATGACCGCCGCTATTCCGTTTGCCATTCGTGAAGCCGGTCGCCGCATGAACTCATTAAGCCAAGGCGGCTTGCCTATTGATGTTGCCGAAACTATCGCTTGGCTTGCCTCACCGGCATCCGGCGGTCTTAATGGCAACATCGTCCGCGTTTGTGGTCAAAGTTTACTTGGTGCTTAAGCTTTTGATTTTAATATAAAATATATTAAGCTGACATAAGTATTTACCAAAAAATTGTCAAAAGTTACCACAAAGCTGCCCAACGGCGGCTTTTGTGTGTTACAACTTTAAATAACCTAAATAAATGGATAAAAAATAATTGGTTAATATTCACAACTTTTATTGGTTAACTTTGTTAAACTTACGGGTCAAAATTTTTTTGGTTTTTTAACCTTGCGGTTCATTGAAAATAAACGGTCAGTTAAAACACGGATGGCTTATTTAAGCTGGATTTAGGATAGATTATGTCAGACAAACACTATGATGCGCTGCCCAAAGCGCACACCACTTATGCCAATATTATCAAAAGCTTATTGCCGATTGGCGAAGCGCAAGCCGATAAAGATGAGTTGCCACAAGCTACTTATTTTGTAGATACCTTGCATATCGACCAAAGTAACCTTGAGGATTATCGCAAAATTTGCGGCTTTAAAGCTGATGGTAAAGTACCTATCACTTACTTTGCCGTGCTGTCGCAAGCGCTGCAAATGAACATGATGGTCAAAGAGCCGTTTCCCTTTACCATGCTTGGGTTGGTTCACGTTGAAAATAGCGTGACTCAGTACCGCCAAATTGGCGAGCGCGAAACGGTTTCGATGGCGGTGCATTTTGCCAACCTTCGTGACCATGCCCAAGGTCAGCAGTTTGACTTTGTGACCCAAGTTAAATCGCAAGATGATGTGATTTGGGAGGGGGTATCCACCTATTTGGCGCGCGGTAAAAAGCCAACCACAAGCAGTAATAAGCCAAAAAAAGTAACGGTAAAGCCGTTGGTTGATGAAAAAGGCGTTCACGATATTTTTGAAGTTCCTGAAGACATCGGTCGCCGTTATGCTTTTGTTTCAGGCGACTTTAACTTAATTCACTTGCATCCGTTATCAGCAAAAGCGTTTGGCTTTCCAAAAGCGATTGCTCATGGTATGTGGTCAAAGGCAAAATGCTTGGCGCTCATGGGCGAGTTACCGGACGCTTGCACCGCTGGAGTGTCTTTTAAGCTGCCGATTTTTTTACCGTCAGAAGTTGAGCTGATTGGTGAGCCTATTAGTCAGCTTGAAAAAGTCGATGATAAGTGCACCTTTGGACTTTATAATGCCAAAAACGACAAGCCGCATTTGGCAGGTGTGATTAAACTTGTTGATAAAAAAGTTGCAGACGAGCACATTATCGCCGAAAGCGACGATGACCATGATAATAATGACTAAGCGACTAAAATAACAAAGACCGGTTATAATAACTGGTCTTTTTCTTTTTTTTCCTTTCTTTTTTAAATAAATATTAACGTTAAGACGGTTATGACGACTGAAAATCTAAATCTCGACGATGAGTTACCACAAAACTCAACACGTCAAAACGAGCAAGCTGGCGCTAAGTTAAATGCTGATAGCTTTGATAGTGACAATGGGGTGGCGCTTAGTGAGGTGCTAACGCCATACTTTCGACCTGATGAGTTGACCGTGGTTTGCGGTGCGCTTGATGAGGACAAAGTTAAGCATCTTGCTGATGCGGGCATTAAAGTGGTCATTAATCTTCAGCCGGAAGATGAGCTTACATTTGATGAAAAATCGGTCGTTGAAAATAGCGGAATGGCTTATGAATCGCTGCCGATTCGTGATGCGGAGGACTTAAAGCAGCTCAATATTTTGGTGCTTGATGGGATTTTACGCAAGCATCATGGTAAAAAAATCGCCATGCACTGCAAATCTGGCAATCGCGTTGGCGCCGCTGCCGCGCTTCGGGCAGGTTGGCTTCGCGGTCGCAAAATGGATACGGCAATGGAGCGCGGTCGCAGTCATGGCTTAACAGGACTTGAAGATGAAGTTTATAACCGGCTGCTGGTGCCAAGATAGTTCTTCAAAATTGTTATTTAACATAAGTTTTTGTTTTAAGCTTTGGTAATATTTAATTTGCCATAATTTAAGAGTAATTTCATGACCGCACTACCAAATTCTGCCATTCAAGACCGATTACAATCTTTATTAACCCAGTTACAGCTTGATGATGCGCCGGCGGGCGGGGCGGTGGTGGTTTATCAAGATGGCGTTTGTTTGGCAAGCGCGGCGGTAGGATTGGCGCGTCCCGATTTGCCGTGGCAGCCTGATACGTTATCGCTGAATTTTTCGGCGGGAAAGGGGGTTTTAGCAACGCTTATTCACGTGCTCGTATCAAATGGCATTTTGGAGTATGACGCGCCGATTAGCCGTTATTGGTCAGATTTTGGCGTGAATGGCAAAGCAGAAATTACCCTTCGTGAGGTGTTGTCGCATCAAGCCAATTTGTTTGCGATTACCAGCCTTGAGATTGACGCGCCCTCAATGATGGATTGGTCATTGATGCTGCAAAAAGTCGCGGCAATGTCGCTAACCATTCCTGAGCCGATGCCTGATAGCCAATTGCCGTATGCCAGTGCTTACAGCGCGTTAGTTTACGGTTGGGTGCTTGGCGGCGTGATTGAAGCAGCAACCCATCAGCCTTTTCAAGAGATTTTAAAAACCTATTTGACCGAGCCGCTTGGTATCAGTAGCAGCTGCTATTTTGGCGTGCCAAGTGATAAGGTCGACTTTGTCGCTAAACTGCCCAAAGATTTTGCACCAATGGCGGCGGCACAGTCGCCTGCCAAAAAACGCCGAAAGCCGGTGCTCAAAGCTGAAAGTTTAGAGACGCTTGCCACGTTTGAGAGGCTACCAAGTTATCCTTGTTGGCAAGAACTTGCTATTAAAAATGGCATTGCAAGTTTTGATAAACCGCTTAATACGGCGCAAATCAGCCAATTATACTTTAACCAAAGTAAGCTGAATTTAAAAAACTATAAAGCGGCGCTCATTCCAAATGGCGCGGGGATTAATTATTACGCGCCCGATGCGCTGCAATCGGTCATGCCTGCGGTCAATGGCGTTGCCAGTGCCAAAGCCCTTGCCATCATTTATGCGATGCTAGCAAGTGGCGGAACTTGGCAGGATAAAACGCTGATAGATAGCGCGACTTTTGCCAAATTATCAACGCCGCAAGTGGACGGTCAAGATGCAGTCATGCCCACCAACATGACTTGGCGGCTGGGTTATCATCGCTTGTTTCAAGTTTGCAATGATAACGGCAAGCTTGGCTTTGGACATATGGGCTACAATGGCGCATCAGCGTGGTGTGACCCCGAGCGCAATTTATCCTTTGCCTTTGTGCATAATTTTGATGTGACGATGCTGACCGACATTCGCCAATTTGCATTGACTGAGGCGGTAATTGCGATGGTCGATGAGCTGCTTTAAAGGCGATAAGTCATAAGTTTTTAAAAATTTATTCTTATCATAATGATAAGTTTTGTCTTGATATAATTTTATAGCTAAAAATTAGCTTAATCAAAAAAATTAGTTAAGAGAGGTTTATTATTTTTAATATTAGCGTTACTATCACTATTTCTATATCGTAACGCAGCAACAAAAAAGGCGCGGCGTTATTTTTTTGGTAGCTTAATGTCATAAGCTTAAAGTCATAAAAAGGGTCAGATATGCGCTATGATGTGATTGTGGTTGGGGCAGGAATGGTGGGAACGTCCATCGCTTGGCATTTGCAAAAAAATGGTTCAAAGGTACTGCTGCTCGACAAAAAGCTGCCAGGGTCAGAAACGTCGTACGGTAATGCAGGGCTCATTCAGCGTGAGGCGGTGCATACCCATCCTTTTCCGCGCCAGATTTCGGAGATTTTTCGGGTATTGCCCAACCAAGGCACCGACATTCGCTACCGGCTGCCAGCGATTTTTCGATATTCGCAAGCGCTTTTGCAATATTGGAAATATTCAACGCCGCAGTCAATTGCCAAAATCGAAAAAGAATGGCAAACCCTGATTGAGCATTGTACCCGTGAGCATCAAGTCATGATTGAGGCGTCCGGCGCGGATAACTTGATTTCGCGTGATGGTTGGTTGCAATTGCACCGCTCAGAGGAGACGTTAAAAGCCGCAATTGCAGCAGCCGTTCGCGACCAAGAGGTCGGCGTTGAGCATAAAGTGGTTAGCATTGACGAGCTCAAAGCTTTAGAGCCAAATGCCAATTTTGATGATTTTGTTGGCGGAATTCACTGGCTGAACTCGTGGCAAGTTTCTAATCCAAGTGCTTTGGTGAAAGCTTATGCCAAAAATTTTGAGGACATCGGCGGCACATTATTAACGCTTGATGTAACGAGCCTTGAGCAATTTGAGGGCGGCTGGCAAGTCACGACCGACGGCGGTGAACACTTTAACGCCGATGATTTGGTCGTTGCCGCAGGACCTTGGTCAAATCATTTGATTAGGCCGCTAGGCTATGATTTACCACTGTTTCCGATGCGCGGTTATCATCAGCATTTTATTATTAATAATAAAAACTCCATCCATCATAGCATGTTTGATATGGATAAAGGCTTTGTGATGGGACCCTTTCAGCAGGGCATTCGCATCACCACGGGCGCTGAGATGACCTTGATGGACGCGCCGAAAAACTTCGGTCAGCTTGAAACGGTGCTGAAATTTGCGCGCCGGATTTTGCCGCTTGATGAGGCGGTCGAGTCCGAAGCTTGGGCAGGGTCGCGACCTTGTATGCCGGATATGAAGCCAGTGATTGGCGCGGCAAATAAGCATGAGCATTTATGGTTTGCCTTTGGTCACAGTCATCAAGGCTTTACCTTAGGTCCTGTCACGGGGCGAATTATGGAAGAGCTGATTCATAAAAAACCCGTATTGGTTGATGTTAAACCATTTAATGCTGACCGATTTGGTGATTAGTGGTTAATAAAAGGCTACTGTCAAAGTACAACTTCAACTTTGGCAGTGGCTTTTTTGCATGCGTTTTTATTTTACTTTTAGGATGTTCCTTTGACTGCTTTTATTGCCCCAACGGTTGCTGCTATTGATAACCCCAACCTTGCTGCCAAACTGCAACAAAAACTTGATGATAAAACCAAGCCGCAAGGCTCGCTTGGCAGGATTGAAACGCTTGCCTTTCAGCTTGGGATGATTTTGGGCACCACCACGCCAACGATTGTCAATCCCGAAATTTACGTGTTTGCTGCTGACCACGGGTTAACAAAACATGGCATCTCAGCGTTTCCAAGTGCAGTAACGGCGCAAATGGTACAAAACTTTTTAAATGGCGGCGCGGCGATTAACGTTTTGGCGCGGCAGCATCATATTGGCTTAAAAGTCGTTGATGCCGGTGTCAATGCAAGCTTTGCGCCCCATAAAAACTTAATTGATTGCAAAGTCCGAATGGGCAGCCGCGATGCGCTCACTGAGCCTGCAATGACAGCAGCGGAATGCCAAACCGCGCTGAATCAGGGCATGACCATTGCTGAAAATATGAACGGCAATTTGCTTATTGTTGGCGAAATGGGAATTGGGAATACATCGCTTGCAAGTTTGCTGCTGGCAAAATTGGGCAATTTACCGATAGCAACTTGTATCGGTCGCGGAACGGGGCTTGATGATAAGGGTTTAGCAAAAAAACAAGCCATTTTAACCGAAGTGCTAACTCGATATGAGAGTGCCAAATCGCCGTTTGAGATTTTAGCCGCGCTTGGTGGTCTTGAGATTGCGATGATGGCAGGGGCGCTGATAAAAGCCGCAAGCCTGCGTAAAGTCTTGCTCATTGATGGCTTTATTGCAAGCGCCGCGCTGTTAGTTGCGGAGCATCTTGCGCCAAATACGGCTCAATTTGCTATTTTTGCTCATAAATCTGCTGAAGCCGGTCACATTGAAATGCTAAAACTGCTTAATGCCAAACCACTTTTAGAAATGGACTTGCGCTTAGGTGAGGGTAGCGGCGCAGCGCTTGCTTATCCGTTACTGGTTTCAGCTTGCGTGATTATGAATGAGATGGCAAGCTTTAGTGAAGCCGGCGTTAGCGAAAAATCGGTACCGGCTCATTAATGGCAAATCCGCAAAAATCATCGGTCGGGCTTGTCGCTACCTTGCAGCATGAATGGCGGCTTATTTTAATTGCTATTCAGTTTTTAACCCGAATCCCCGTACCAAGTATTTCAAACTATCAGCCCGATTGGCTGCACCAAAGCAGCCGCCATTTTCCGGCGGTAGGGTTGTTGGTTGGCGTGCTTTGCGCGGTTATTTTTTGGCTTGTCAGCTTAATTTTTACGCCATTGATTGCAGCGATAGTCAGTACCGCATTTGGCGTTCGGTTGACGGGTGCATTTCATGAGGATGGTCTTGCTGACATTTGCGATGGTCTTGGCGGCGGCTACACCCGCGAGCGCGCGCTGACCATTATGAAAGACTCAAGGCTTGGTACGTTTGGCGTCTTGGGATTGGGATTAGCCATTTTGTCAAAAATTGTCTTGCTTGCCAGTTTGCCGCCTGTTTTGGCAGTCATCGCTTTAATAATTGCCCACGGCGCATCGCGGCTTTGCTGCATTAGCCTCATCGCGCTGTTGTCTTATGGCGGCGATATTGAGCATGCCCGCGCAAAACCGATGGCGCAATCATTAAGCTTCAAGCAGGCATTGGTAGCGGGCAGCTGGCTTGTGATAGCACTGTTGTTATTAATGCTTATTTTTCCAAAAACGCTGCAAAATATCAGCCTTTTTCAGTGGATTTTAGCCGTCATTCTGGCAATTGCCGCGACCGATTATTTTCGGCGATTGCTCAAACGGCGGCTTGGCGGCTACACCGGTGATGGTCTTGGGGCGACTCAGCAATTAAGCGAGATTGCCATTTATGCAGGATTTGCCGCGACATTTCCATTTAATTAATGGGCAAAAATAAAATGACAACGCTTTATCTTTGGCGACACCCAAAGCCCATTGCCGCGCAACATCGCTGCATTGGTCAGACAGACTTAACCGTTAATCGCCGTAAAATTAAACGCCTTGCCAATCGCATTTCCCGTTTTGTCCGCCGACATCATTTACCAAAAGTGATTTGGGTCAGTCCATTGCAGCGCTCGCGGCAAGTTGGCGCGTGTTTAGCAGCTCGTGGTTTTACTTGTCATATTGATTCGCGATTGATGGAAATTAATTTTGGTGATTGGGATGGCAGGTTTTGGCAAAATATTGATAAAGGGCAAATCGATGCTTGGTGCGCTGATTTTGCAAATTTTGCGCCGGATAATGGCGAAAACTTGACCGAGTTTTTTGCGCGAATTGAAAACCTTATAGCAAGCTTTGATAATGAAAAAAATTTGCCAAAGCTTATCGTTGGTCATTCCGGTTGGATTAGCGCGGCAACGATGATTGCCAATGACCAAGCCGTGCCAACTGATGCCGCAACGTGGTCAAAAGCGGTAAGCTACAATGAACTTCGCGTTCTTGAGATAAAATAAAATCAATGCCCTGCCGTTTTAGAAAATAAATTAATCACCAAAACGCCGCCGACAATCATCACAATGCCGATAATGGCAAACAAATCCAAGCGCTGTTTGAACACAATCAGCCCAATGAGCGCGGTCAACACAATACCCACGCCGCCCCAAATGGCGTAAGCAATGCCAAGCGGAAGGGTTTTGAGCGTTTGGGTCAAAAAATAAAACGAAAAAACATAAAGTATGGCGGTCGCAAGCGTTGGCAGTAGCCGCGTGAACTGCTCGGATTTCATCAAAAACGTCGTTCCGCTGACCTCAAAAACAATGGCAAGCGCCAAAAAGGTATAGCCCACGACGACGGGGTTGCTGCTCATAACGACTCTCAAAAATTTGCATTAAACGAATCATTATATCGCGTAATTGGTAAGCAAGTTAAAAAATCCGGCTACCAAGTTTCAGCGCGGCGGCTAAGTTTTTTGCAGTAAGTTGAATATTGTCAAACGCTGACGCAAAGACGATATCCGGCAAGTCAAGCCGCTGAATACTTGGCAAAATCACCTCAAATGGCAAATCCAAATCATGATTTTGCTGATAAATGCCGTCATCAACGCCGCCGCAGATGGCAATGACGGGCTTATTTTGCGCTTTGGCACAATTGGCAACACCAACCGCGACTTTTCCCATCAGGCTTTGGGCGTCAAGTTTGCCCTCGCCAGTGATGACCAAATCAGCGCGGCTAATATGCTCTGATAGTTGAACGCTGTCCGCGACAATGTCAAATCCCGATTGCAGTTTGGCATTTAAAAAGGTTAACAGCGCAAAGCCAAGACCGCCTGCTGCGCCTGCGCCTTGGGTGTTTTGAAAGTCAGGATAACCGTAATTACGGGTGATGTTAGCAAAGTTGGATAGGCTATTGTCCAAATGAATCACGTCCGCTGCGCTTGCGCCTTTTTGTGGGGCGAAAACTGAACTTGCACCAAGTTGACCGCATAACGGGTTGATGACATCGCTTGCTACCTCAATGGGAATGTCTTTAAGTAAAAAACCGCTCGAATCCATTCGCGCCAAGTTTATTAACGCGCCGCCACCACTTTTTAACAGTTGACCTTTATCATCAAAAAACTTCATTCCAAGCGCTTGCAGCATTCCTGCGCCGCCGTCATTGGTTGCGCTGCCACCAAGTCCGATAATTAAGCGCTCAGCGCCGTTATCAATAGCGGCATTGATTAATTCGCCAACACCAAAGCTTGAGGTGAGCATAGGATTGCGTTCATGACCTGCAAGTAGGGGCAATCCGCAAGCGCTTGCCGTTTCAATCACCGCCGTTTTGTTGGTAAGCATTAAGTAGCGTGCGCGAATCGGTCGCAATAGCGGGTCATGAACTACGGTCTCAATCCAGTTGCCACCAAGTGCAAAGGCAAGCACCTCGCTTGTACCCTCACCACCATCTGCCATCGGCAGCAGAGTAAAGTTGGCAGTTGGGAAAACTGTCCTAAATCCTGATTCAATGGCGCGGCAAACGTCAATGGCGGCAAGGCTTTCTTTAAAGCTGTCGGGGGCGAGGAGAATGTTCATATTTAGCCTTAAGTTTTTAGTATTGACAAATAAACTTTTGCCTATATTTAATGAGCCAATTTGTTATAATAATCAATTCAATTTATGTTGATTAATTTTTCAAAAAGTTAGGAATACTTATGAAACTGCATTTTGCCCCATTATTTGCTGCCATTTTGACCATTGGCTTAACTTCGCAAGCCTTTGCTTATAGTGACGATGACTGCAAACCGCCAAAAACCGGCTTTAGTGAAACGCTTTGTACAAGTGATGCCAATATTTTTGTTGGCATGGATAAAAATTATCAGTCGCAAGCCTTATTAAACAAGCAAGGTAAAGTGATTGCAAGCTTAAAAGGCTTTGATCAGGTTGGAACTTGGGAGCTCAGCGAAGGTTTATTGCCTGTTTCCAAAAATGGCAAAATCGGCTACCTCAATACCCAAGGTAAGCTGGTTGTTCCGACCGTTTATGACAGCGTTGGCGATGAGGATAATAAATACGATGAATCTTGGGCAAATGCAGTCAGTAGCGGTCGTATCACCGTCAAGAAAAACGGTAAATTTGGCGTTATTGACACTAATAACAAAATCATCGTTCCGTTTAATAAATACGCGACAATTGATGGCTTTAAAGATGGTCGGGCGGTTGTATTTTCCGCAAAATCGCAAAAATATGGCGTGATTGACGCTTCAGGAAAAGAAGTTGTTGCGCCGATTTATGACAATGTTTATGGAACCCTTGGCGGCAATGAAGGCTATTCTGAAGGGTTGTTGGCGGTTCAAAAAGGCAAGAAATGGGGCTTTATTACCAAAACTGGCAAAGTTGCTATACCCATAGTTTACGATGAAGTCCGACCTTTTTCTGAAGGATTGGCAGGCGTTCTCAAAGGCAAAAATTGGGGCTTTGTTAATGGCGCTCATAAAGTAGTCATCCCCTTTCGCTATGCTGATGACAACGTTCAACGCCTCGGGGTAAATTATTTAGGGGCGACTTATTTCGTTTTTGATAAAGGCGTTGCCGAAGTCAGCACTAAAAATGGCGAACCGGTTTGTATTAACAAGTCCGGCAAAACGGTCGCTTGTCGCTAGAGGGTTAAAAAATTTTATTAAAAGTTTAAAAATCAGCGCGACCGAAACCCATGTCGGCGTGCTGACCAAACAATCATAAGCGCAGCGGCTGCCAACATCAGCACCGCCCAAGGGAAGGACACCGCGCCAAACTGATTGAGTAATATCGCACCGGTTAAACTGCCGCCACCCACCGCAATATTAAAGATGGTCACAAACATCGATTGCGCCACATCGGTATTTTCGCGAGCTGCATTGGCAAGGGCGGTTTGTAGCATAATTGGCGCGCCACCAAAGGTCACGCCCCAAAGGGCAACCGCGATAAATACGACGGGCTTAACATCACCGAACAAGCCTAAGGCAAGCGCCGCAATCACAAACGTTGCCAAGCTTAGTAGCGTTAACTGCCGTGGATATTTATCAACCAAAAGTCCTGTCAGCCAAATTCCTAATAACGCGGCAACGCCAAACAATAACAGCACAACATCAACGCGCGCTTCAAGTCCTGATAAGGTTAAAAACGGCTCAATATAAGTGTAAAGGGTATTGTGAGCCAAAATCCAAAACAATAGCGTTAATAAAATTGCCCAAATGCCTTTAATTTTAGCCACTTGACTCAACGGTAAGCGCTGACTTGCGGCTTGACCAGCAAAATCAGGAATAAACAACCGAATCCAAAAAAACAGCATCAAAGTTAAGGCGGACATCACCCAAAACACGCCGCGCCAGTCAAATATCCCGCCAAGCCAAGTGCCAAGCGGGACGCCAACGGCAAACGCTATCGGCTGACCGACGCCGGCAATCGCCAAAGCGCGACCTTGCAAGCCATCTTTGACAAGTCTCATCACGTAACCAGGAAATAGCCCCCAAATTACCCCTGCCATCATTCCGGCGGCAAAACGAACCGCGAGAATGATGCCATAATGCGTCGATAGGGCAGTGATGACATTAAACAGCAGCAAGCCGCCAATGGCAACCAGCAAAAGCCGCCGCCGATTCCAGCTTCGCGTTGCCGCAATGAGTGGAATGGCAGCAAGCACCGAGCCAAGCGCATAAAGGGTAATCAGCTGACCTGCCAACGCTTTTGACACGCCAAGCGACGCACTGATTTGCGGCAACAGTCCTGCCGGCATGGTTTCGGTCATAATCACCAAAAACCCAGCAAGGGTAAACGCAAACAGTTGCCAATACGGCAAGGGCGCTGAGGGCTTAGCGGTCAAAGCAGTCATTAGTTAACTTACGCGTTTTGCAAGACTTCAGCCATGGCGTTTGCCACATAATCGATATTGCTATCGTTAAGTCCTGCCACGCACATTCTTGAGTTTGAAATCATATAGATACCAAACTTATCTTGCAGGCGCTGAACTTGAGTTGGCGTAAGCCCTGTGAAGCTAAACATGCCTTTTTGACGGGTTAAATAATCAAAATTGCGACCAGGAACTTTTTCTTCCAACACTGCTTTTAATTGTGAGCGCATTTTTTTGATACGGTCGCGCATGGCGTAAACTTCACCAAGCCACTGCTCATGAAGTGCTTCATCGTTCATCACGATATCGACCACGTGACCGCCGTGTGATGGTGGGCTGCTGTAGATTTGACGAACGGTCAATTGCAATTGGCTAAAGACCAAATTCGCTTCGGCACTGTCTTGGCAAACGACCGACAAGCCGCCAACGCGCTCACCATAAAGCGATAAGTTTTTAGAAAAAGAGTTGCTGATAAATAAGCTTAAGCCTAAATCAACCGCTTTACGAATCGCGTAAGCGTCCTCGTCCATGTCCTCGCCAAAGCCTTGATAGGCAATGTCCATAAACGCGATAAGTTCTTTTTCTTTGATTAAAACAAGCAACTCATCCCACTGCTCATGGGTCAAGTCCATTCCGGTTGGGTTATGGCAGCAAGGGTGCAATAAAACCACGTCATGGGCATTTAACTTGCTAAAAAAGTCTTTCATTTCGTCAAATTTGACGCTGTTAGTTGGTGTGTCGTAGTACGGATACTTGCCAACTTCCATGCCGCTACCGGCAAAAATGCCGATATGGTTGCCCCAAGTTGGGTCGCTTACGTAGCATTTGGCATCTGGATACCACTGATGGATAAATTCGGCACCAACTTTGAGCGCCCCTGAGCCGCCGATGGTGGCGATGGTAGCCACGCGGTCTTCTTTGAGGGCGGCTGAGTCTTTACCAAGCAATAACTGCTGACATGCCAAGCGGTGACCCGGAAGCCCTGCCATTGGCAAATACGGTCTTGGTAAAATTGGGTCAGCAATGCGGCGTTCAGCAGTTTTTACGCACTCAAGAACGTTTAAACCACCAAGCTCATCGTAATAAATGCCGATGCCCAAGTTAACCTTATTTGGGTTCTCATCCGCCACAAAGGTATCGACCAAGCCCAAAATCGGGTCGCCTGCATAATATTCGATATGATTAAACATAAATTTCTCTTATAAATTTCTAAAATTTGATAAAGACGCTATCACTATAAATAAGAATAGCCTCACAGCGCGGTGATGCCAAAAAAAGAGAGATAACTCGTCAAAAGAAAAGTCGCATTAAGGGTTGCGACGTAGTCAGGATAAACCAGTTAAGCGTTAAGCTCAATGCCAATGTAGCTAAATTTAAGGCTTTATTACGGTTTTTGTAGCTATCGGTCTTTCTTTATTTACAAGGGTTGCAAAAAAGCCTAAGGTAAAACGATTGTTTTTAAAATTATTTTTTCAATAAAAATTGAAAAGTTTAAACATTAATGCCTTTTATTCATAGCTTTTTAGTCATAGTTTTTTGTTTATCTAAACTCGCCGTAAAACCATGCCTCTCTAAGCATGGATATCAGGTGACAGCGGTTGACGTTTAAAGCGGCTTTAAGCTTGCTAAGACTCACTAAACCTAGCAAAATCAAACCATGAAAACTCTTAAACTTCGACTTAAAGACAAACACGCACTGCCGCTTACGCAATTAAGCGGTTCAGTTAATTTCGTTTGGAACTATGTCAATGAGTTGAGTTTAAAGCACTTACAAAAAACTGGAAAGTTTTTTAGTGCTTACGATTTAGCCAAATATACCAAAGGTAGCGGCGAGTTTTTAGGATTGCACTCGCAAACCATTCAAGCGATTAGTGAAACCCACGCCAAAAGCCGAAAGCAGTTTAAAAAAGCCAAGCTTCGATGGCGAACCAATAAGCCTAAGACAGGCAAAAAAAGCTTAGGTTGGATTCCGTTTAAAAAGAGTGCCATCAAACACCTCGCCACACGACAAAGCGGTAAAAAGGCGCTTAAATCAACCATTCAGCTGTCACTGGCTAAAGGTCAAAAGCTGATTATTGAATTGTTTGACAGCTACAATCTAAGCTTATATCAAATCAATATTCTTGAGCTGGTTCAAGACGCGAGGGGTAGATGGTACGCCTGTATCACGGTTAAAGCCAAAGCTCAAACTGACGCCAAAGCCCAAAGCGGTAGCGGCAAAGTTGGCATTGATTTAGGACTCAAAGACGCGGCGACTACCTCAAGTGGCGACAAGCTTACTGTCAAACAAACCCTAAAATGGGCTAAAAAACTGGCAATAGCGGGGCGTACCAAGAACAAACAGCGCGTAACCGCCATTCACGCCAAGATTAAAAATACCCGTAAAGACATCATTCATAAATTCACCACCCAATTGGTTAAAGACAATTCGCTGATTGTGGTCGGCGGTATCAAATCAAAATCATTCACTTCTAGGAAAACCAATCTTGCTAAATCGACTTACGATGCAGGTTGGTTTGAGCTTAAACGGCAATTGGACTATAAATGCAAGTATGCAGGTTGCCACTTTGAGATCGTGAATGAGCGTTACACCACCCAAACCTGTTCCAGCTGTCGCCAAATCGGTGACAGTAGCCCTAAGGGGCGTCAGGCGCTTGGAATAAGAAAATGGACTTGTGGGTGCGGTGTCACCAATGACCGCGATATCAACGCGGCAAAGAACATTCTTGCGGTCGGGCTTGACCGTCTAGCAGTAGGAATCCCCTCCCTTTAGGGAGGGGAGGAAGTCAAGGTTTTGCCTATTGCCATTCACCCATTTTAAAAGGTCAGCTTATGCGCCAAATTCCTGTTTATTCGCACCCAGCCTCGTTGCCTCAAGCCGAAAACTGATGGATTATCAATCCTTTTTGCGCGGCAGTGTCAGCGTTTTGCACAGCAATCAGCCCCATGGCGGCTTTGATTGCCCAGGCTGCGCTTGGCCTGACCACAAAACCCATAAAACGCTTGACGTTTGCGAAACCGGCATCAAAGTCTTGGCAAGCGAGACGACAAGTCGAACGGCTGATGCCAAGTTTTTTTATCAAAACAAAGTCAGCCAACTGCAAGACTGGTCAGGCTATGAGCTTGAGCATGCAGGGCGTTTGTCCGAACCGCTTTGTTATGATAGTAAGCAAGACCGCTATTTGCCCATCTCTTGGGAAGATGCCTTTGCAAAAGTGGCGGAAGAACTAAAAAAACTGGCAAATCCTGATGAGGCGCTATTTTACACCTCAGGTCGGGTGACCAATGAGCCGGCGTTTTTATATCAATTGATGGTGCGCTGCTTTGGCACCAACAATTTGCCCGATTGCTCAAATATGTGCCATGAGCCGACCTCGGTGATGCTTGCGCGGCAGCTTGGCGTTGGTAAAGCGACCGTTATTTTAGAGGACTTTGAGCGCGCCAAACTGATTTTAATGTTTGGGCAAAATCCTGCCACCAATCACCCACGAATGCTTGAGATGCTTGCTCATGCTCATAAACAGGGCTGTAAGATTATTTCTATTAATCCCATGCGCGAGCAAGGCTTAAAAGCATTTCGCAACCCGCAAAAGCCCACGCACATGGCGGCGGGAATGAGCGATGAGATGGTCGATAACGTGATTCAAATTCGCGTGGGCGGCGATGTGGCGCTGTTAACTGGAATAGCAAAATGGCTTGTTGAAAACGATAGGATTAACCATGAGTTTATTGATAACGAAACGATGCTTTATCCGGCAACAACCAGCCTTATTTTGCCGTGCCTGAGCCGAACTGAGCGCTACGTAACGGAATACGGCGAGCAGTTTGCCACCATTGAAGATTCGATTTGCCAAATTGTCGCGACCAAAGGTCATTTAAAACCCATTAGCGAGCATTTAAAATCAGAGGCTGAAATCATCGCTGGAATTGCGCTTAAGCTACTTGATAATGCTGAAAAATCAAAAATTGATTGGCAAAAAATGAGTACCGATTTTGATTTTACTCGCGATTATATTGCCCAAGCGATTGAAGGTTTTGAAAACTTTAATGCCAAAATCCGTGAGCACAAGCGCGGCTTTCATTTATACCATCCAGCGCGCCATCGCTCATGGAAAACCCAAAGCGGCAAAGCGCAGTTTGAGCTTCCAACCCATCCGATTACGCTAGTTGCCGACCGCGCCGCCAAAATTGAGCAAACGGTAAATCACGGCTCAGTTTGGCAATTAACCAGCGTCTGCAGCCACGACCAATTTAACACCATGATTTTTGGTTTTGAAGACCGCTATCGGCAGACGCACCAAAGAGACGTGCTGTTTATGCACCCTGACGAGATGGCGCGGATAGGCTTAAATGAGGGCGAGCGCGTCATGGTCACGCGTGAGGACAGTAGCGGAAATATACGAACGCTTGGAGCTTTAGTATTAACCAAAATGGACATCGCGGCAGGGTCGGTTGCCACTTATTATCCAGAATGTAATGATTTAATCGACCTTGACAGTCACGCGCCTGAGTCGCGAACGCCGGCTTATAAGTCAATGACCGTCAGCATCTCGTGCTGTGAAGAACAAGGCGTCAGTGCCTAATATGAAGGACTATCAAAAACTTAAAAATAACAACTTAGTAGCAACAGAAATTGCGCCGCTAAGTCGTGAGCATGTCACCCAAAAGCATATTTGTGACGATAATCAGGGAAATCAGGTAGAAAAACCAGTAAAAAAAATCGACAACGCCGAAAGCTTAGTCGTTGAAGCGGCGATTGCCATTGTCATTAACGGCATTCATTACGCCATTTTGATGGCAAGTCCAAACCAGTTAGACGAGCTGGCGTTTGGGTTTTTATTTAGCGAAGGGCTTATTTCAAAAAAGTCGGATTTAATAGATTGGGAAATTACGCCGATTGTCGATTTGACGGTGCTTGCTGATACGATAAGCACGTCAGCTGAATTTGATGAAAATAGTGATTTAGCGCATTTAAGCGATTATGACATTTATTTGGTTGAGCTGACCTTAAATCAGCGTTGCCATCAACGCATTCAAGCGCAAAGGCGGCTGCTGTCAGGGCGAACGGGCTGCGGCATGTGCGGGATGACGGGGGTTTATCAAGCGCTTCCAAAGCTGCAACCTATCGTTAAAACGACGTCAAAACCAAGTCTTGAAACCTTATTAACTGTTCGCTCAGCCATTAACGATTCCCAATTTACCCACCAGTTAACCGGCGCGGTTCATGCGGCAGCAACCATTTATAACGGTCAGCTGTTTTTATTTGAAGATGTCGGTCGTCATAATGCCCTTGATAAGCTGATTGGCTGGCTGCTTAAAACTGGCGTAACGCTTGATTATGTAGTGATGACCTCAAGGCTATCGATTGAACTGGTTCAAAAGTCCATCCGCGCTGATATTCCGTGGCTGATTGGCATGTCTGCGCCAACGAGTACCGCCGTTTTGGTTGCTGAGCGTTATGGCTTGGGACTTGGCGGGTTTTTACGTGGCAATCGGGTGACTTTTTATTCAAATCCGTAATCTTTGACCAATAGCTTCTCATCCTAAACGCTTCTCATTTAAACTCACAATTTTTAACCAACGTTACCAAACTGCTGATTAACGGTCGAAAAATATCACGCAAGCTCAACGCAATTGGCAAAATTAACTGTCGTAAAGCCGATATGATAAAAAAGAATATCGATAACGATTAGTAAATTCTGTGATAACAAAAAATATTGCCAGCCTGTGAGATGCCAGCATGCCAAATTTGACCTTAACGATAAATGGTCAAGCGCATCATTTTGATGACCTTGACCCAAGAACCAGTTTGCTTGACGTTTGCCGTCAGCATCTTGACTTAACCGGTGCTAAAAAAGGCTGTGACCACGGTCAATGCGGCGCTTGTACCATGATAATCAACGGCAAGCGCATTAACAGCTGCTTGACCCTTGCCATCATGCACGACGGCGATGAGATTACCACCATTGAGGGCATCGGTACGCCGGATTCGCTTAGCGAACTGCAACAAGCTTTTATCGATCATGATGCCTTTCAATGCGGCTATTGTACGCCGGGGCAGATTTGTTCAGCAACCGCAATGATGGATGAGATTGCTAAGCTTTGGTCAAGTCACGTCACCTCAAGTTTAAAAAACCCACAAATTACCATTGAAGAAATCAGCGAGCGCATGAGCGGAAACCTTTGCCGCTGTTCGGCGTATCCCAATATCATCAAGGCGATTTATCAAGTATTAGCCAATAAAGGCTTGGTAAAAATTGAGGATAAGTTTACTGATGCTGCAACTTCTGCAACATCAAGCCCTTCAACAACAAGCAAACTGCAAATTTGGTCACCTCCTGCAAGCAACGCCAATCCCAAGCAAGATTCGCGTCAAAATACACAAAACCAAACGGCAAATAAGTTAGGAGCTGAATCATGAAACCTTTTGTTTATCAGCGTCCTGATAATATAGGTGCAGCAACTAAAGATGGCGCGGCGCAAGATGCTACGTTTATCGCGGGCGGCACCAATTTACTAGATTTAATGAAGCATGAAATTGAAACGCCGCTTAAACTTGTTGATATCACTCATTTAGAACTGAGTCAAATTGAAAAATTGGATTCTGGCGAGTTAAAAATTGGCGCATTGGTAAGTAATAGTGACCTTGCAGCCCATCCTGAAGTTATTGCCAATTATCCGGTGTTATCACGAGCATTATTGGCAGGCGCATCGGGGCAACTGCGTAATAAAGCCACGACCGCTGGCAACTTGCTGCAACGGACGCGCTGCTATTATTTTTATCAGCCGGATAGTCCTTGTAACAAACGCGTTCCCAAATCTGGCTGCCCTGCGATTCAAGGCGAGAGCCGAAAGCTTGCCATTTTGGGTGTAAGTGATGACTGCATTGCTCAGCATCCCTCAGATATGGCGGTAGCAATGCGCGCCCTTGATGCCAAAGTTATTACCCAACTTGCCGATGGCAGCTCGCGAACGCTTAGCCTTGATGAGCTTTACCGCTTACCAAAAGATACCCCAAATATCGAAACCAATTTGCAATCTGGCGAGCTGATTTCGCATATTATTTTGCCGCCACCGGTAAGTGGTATGCAAACTTACGACAAAGTTCGCGACCGCGCCTCTTATGCCTTTGCCCTCGTGTCGCTTGCGGCGATTATCGATGTTGATAATGAGGGTAATTTGACCACCGTTCAGTTAGCCTTTGGTGGTATTGGGGTGATGCCGTGGCGCAATAGGGCGGTTGAGGCAATGCTAATGAGCTCAAAAGGCGAGCGCGAAGCCATCACTCAAGCTGCTGACTTACTATTAAATGACGCCAAAACCACCGAGCAAAACGCCTTTAAAGTGCCATTAACCAAGCGCTTAATCATCCAAGCGATTGAGCGCGCCATCAGTGCCAGTAAAAATACCGCGATTGACACCACCGTCCAACCTGACAATCTGAATTTGCCTTAGGAGCGCGTTATGCCATCTATTTCTGAGATTAAATCGCTTCTTGATGACAAACTTGCGCCGCACAAAACGCTGACCATGGACGAGGCGGTGCCAACGTTGCTTGGTCAAACGCCAAATCCTGAAGTTGGCAAGCCGGTCAACCGCTTACATGGTGATTTAAAA
Organism: Psychrobacter sp. GTC18467; assembly: GCF_055397455.1. NCBI lineage: Bacteria > Pseudomonadati > Pseudomonadota > Gammaproteobacteria > Moraxellales > Moraxellaceae > Psychrobacter > Psychrobacter sp. GTC18467. Next base: position 345,345 of record NZ_AP038920.1, on the reverse strand, counting down.
GTCAGCGGTCACGCCAAATATGCTGCCGAATACCGCTTTAACGATGAGCTGTTTGGCGTTTTGGTTTGTGCAACCATTGGCAAAGGCAAAATTTCGCAAATTCATACGGATGCTGCAAAAAAACTGCCAAACGTTGTGGATATCGTCATCGATTTTGAGCAATTTATCCGCCATCCTCAGCAAGGCGGCAAGAAAAAGTCGCCATCACAAGGCGCCGATACCATCGTTTATCATGGTCAGCCGGTCGCCCTTGCCGTTGCCAAAACTTTTGAGGCAGCAACCGAGGCGGCAAAATTAGTTCAAATTGAATATCAAGATGAGACAGATAACGGCGCATTTAATTTTGCTAAAGAAAAAATGGGCGCGCATAGCATGCCCAAAGTGCCGACCCAAATCCAAGGTGACCCTGAAAAAACGCTAAAAGATGCAGAAGTTAGCATTGATAAAAGGTACATCACACCAAGCCAAAGCAACTCGCCGATGGAACCGCACGCGACCATTGCCAAATGGGATGGCGACAACATCACCCTTTATACTGCCAATCAGATGCTGGCGTCCTGTAAGCAGCAAGTTGCTGATGCCCTTGATTTAAAGCCCGATAACGTTCGCTTGGTGTCGCGATTTGTTGGCGGCGGCTTTGGCAGTAAGCTTGGGATTGCCCCTGAACTCATTGCCGCTGCCGTGGCTGCAAAACAATTAAACGCACCGGTTCGGGTGGTTATGTCACGACCGCAAGTGATGGAAGCCACCGTTCGCCGTTCCAACACCGAGCAGCGCATCGGACTTGGCGCGGACAAGGACGGTCGAATTCATACCATTATTCACGACAGCATCATTACCAATTTGCCTGACCAAACGTTTTATGAGCCAACCGCGGAGTCCACGCCGTTTTTATATCAAGGGGACAACCGCAAAATCAGCTATAAAATGGTTCGGATGAATCAAGTGCTGGCAGGGTCCATGCGCGCGCCAGGGGAGGCGGTTGGTCAAATCGCCATGGAATGCGCGATGGATGAGCTTGCCGAAAAGCTGAACCTTGACCCTATTAAATTGCGGATTTTAAACGAACCCAAAAAAGACCCCAGTAAAGACATTCCCTACTCAAGCCGTCACTTGGTGGAGTGTATGAAAGTTGGCGCGGAAAAGTTCGGCTGGGATCAGCGTCAACCCACCCCTTGCAGCACCCGCGATGGCGATTGGCTCGTTGGCATGGGAGTGGCGGTGGCTTGCCGCGTCAACAATTTGCAAAAGTCGCAAGCCCGAGCAAGCCTGCAATTAAGTGACCAAAAGCCGCTTGGCATTGAAGCTGTCATTGAGACCGATATGACCGATATTGGCACGGGCTCTTATACGGTTCTTGCGCAAATTGCCGCTGAAATGCTTGGCTTACCGCTTGACCACGTCGTCATCAATTTAGGCGATACCAACTTGCCACCGGCATCCGGATCAGGCGGTAGTGTTGGCGCCGCAAGTGCCGGAAGCAGTGTTTATTTAGCTTGTCAAAAACTTCGCGAACTGATTGCCGAGCGTGCGAGTATTGCAAGCGATAGCCTCACTATGGATAACGGTACGGCTCAAAAGTCTGACGAGAATGAGCAAAATCACTCTGGAATGATTGATGAGTTAAAACAAGCAGTTAAAGAAAAAGCCGAAATCGTTTCAGCTGAAATTATCAACAAAGCAACCGAAACCGCAAAAGATGCGCTTAATAAGCTCTCTAACGATAACAAAGGAAAACAAGACCAAGACAGCCATAAAACTAGCCCAATCGATTTATCCTCACCCAAAAATTTAAGCGAAATATTAACGCATTTTGATGACAATAAAATCAGCGCCCTTGGCACGATTAAACCAGGGAAAACCCAAAAAGACTACCGCCAAGCTTGCTATGGCGCAAACTTTGTTGAGGTTGGCGTTCATCGCGTTACCGGCGAGATTCGCGTTCGCCGAATGACCGGCGTCTTTACCGCCGGCAGGATTTTAAACCACAAAACCGCAACGTCCCAATGCTATGGTGGCATGGTCTTTGGTATAGGCTCAGCGCTTATGGAGGAAATCGTTCACGACAAACGTACCGGTCGCCTTTGTAACCATGACTTGGCAGAATATCATATTCCGGTCAATGCTGACGTGCCACAGCTTGACGTTACCCTGCTCGATGAGGACGATAAATATACCAATCCCATTCACATTAAAGGCATTGGTGAGACGGCGATTTCGGGGGCGGCAGCAGCGATTGCCAACGCAGTTTATAACGCAACTGGCGTCCGTATCCGTGAGTTTCCTATTAAAATCGAGCACTTACTTGACAAGCTTCCTGAATGCTGATGAACCAAGTTAGCGATATTTTACGCCTTGCCAAAACGGCTCGAAATGAGGGCATTGACGCGGTTTTGGCAACGGTGGTGAAAACTGAAGGCTCAGCTTATCGGCAAGTTGGTGCGATGATGCTCATTTGCGAAGATGGTCGCTCCGTTGGTATGATCAGCGGCGGCTGCCTTGAGCCGCATATCATCAAAAAAGCGTTTTGGCTCACCAAAGCCGGCGCAACCGTTCAAATTTACCAAACGGGCAACAGCGACGATGACGACGACGAGGTCGATGAAGCGTTAAACTTTGGTCTTGGCTGCAACGGTCGCGTTCACGTGTTATTTGAGCGGTTAACTGCCGCAAAACCTTTCTTAAGCTTAATTGAGCACGTCCGGCAATCGCAATTATCTAAAACGATTGCCACCGTTATTGATTCAAATAACCCAAAGTTTGCTATCGGAACACGGTTTTGCTTAGATGATTTATCGCAAGATGAAAATAGATTAATAAATAGTCAAGATAAAGCGCAAGTTATTGGCGATAAATTATTGCCGAAGTTAACCGATTTTAATGCGCAAAAATTTGATAAAAAACCTTTTATTCATTGTGAAGTGGATAAAAGCACTTGGCTGATTCAAAAAATAAAACCGCAAATTCGACTGCTAATTTGCGGTGCAGGAAACGACGTGATGCCACTGGTCAGCCTTGCTAAAATGCAAGATTGGCACGTGACCGTCATTGATAGCCGAGCGCATTATGCAACAAGGTTACGATTTTCGGCGGCTGATAACGTACTTTGCGTTTCACTTGATGATGCCGAAACGCTGCTTGATTTAAGCAAAAATGCCTTAATTGCCGTCATGTCGCACAGCTTAAGTCAAGATAGAGCAAGGCTTAATATATTGCTTGCCAAACCAAATCATTATCATTATTTAGGTCAACTTGGTCCCAAATATCGAACTGAGCGCTTGATTGGCGAGATTAAAACGGCAAGTTTAACTCCTGAAATTTTTAACCAAGGGATTAAAAAGCTGCATTTCCCCATTGGTCTTAAGCTTGGCGGCGATGGTCCTGAAGCCTTAGCCCTTAGCATCATGGCGCAAATGAGCGCGGTTATTCATGATTGTGATTTGATAAAAATGGAAGAGGGTCAAAAAAACAATGACCACTGAATTTCAAGATGCAGTGCCAACTTCCCGTCACGTCGTCATTATTCTAGCGGCAGGGTTAAGCACGCGACTTGGAACGCCAAAGCAGCTACTTTGCAAACATGGTCAACCATTAATTGAAGTGATGACCAAAGCCGCGCTAAAAACCAACCCTGCTGCCATCATTATCATCAGTCAAAACCAATCCAAAAATTTAGCTGATGTTTTAACCTCTCTTAGCAAATTATCGAATCGCAATTACATTGTTATCAATCCGGCTCCCGAAAAAGGCATGGGTCAAAGCTTAAATTTAGGGATAAAAATGCTTAAATCTTTGCCAGAAAGCTTTGGTATTAACCGCGTATTAATTTTAGGAATTGACCAAATTCATTTAAACAGCGATTTTCTGCAAAAACTATTAGCGGTTAAAAAAGTCGTCGCAGCGAGCCGTTATCCAAAAGATTGTAACGCCTCTGCCAATCTTGATGACCCGCGCGCTAATATTGTTGGGCTTCCTATTGCCATTGATTATGCTAAGCTTATGGAGTGGCAAGATAAGCTTTCAGGCGATAAAGGGCTTCGTGTGCTAATTCGTAGTTTGGACGCTTGCCAAATTGCAACCTTAACCAATCCAAAGCTTTGCTATGATATTGATACCAAAAGTCAGCTTGAATTTGCGCAAAAAAATGGCTGGCTAGATGATTAAGAAAAAAGCAAACTTATTTAAAAAAAACAAATAAAAAGAGCCAAATATGATTACGATGGAAGCGCTGGTTGCCGCGATTAGCGCGCGGATTGATGATTATAACCAAACTGATTTGCCACTGAACAAGCGCCAAGCTATTACTGTTCCGCTACTTGATAGTCTTAATCATATTTTGGCGGTCGATGTTACCGCGCCGTTTGATGTGCCACGGCAGGACTTATCGGCGATGGATGGTTATGCGATTGCCAAAGGGTCGACGATTGCCAAAGATGCCAAAATCAGTATTGTTGGCGAGTCGCAAGCCGGTCGCGCCTTTACCAGCAATTTGCAGTCAGGTGAGGGCGTTCGGATATTTACCGGTGCGGTCGTTCCAAGCGATTGCGACCGCATTTTAATCCAAGAAAATACCGATTTTGCCACCATTCGCCATCACATCGACAAATCAAAACCTTATGATATTACCGTCACCGACTTGCCAAGCGTGGATAACCATATCCGCCGCCAAGGGGAGGAAATCACCAAAGGCGCGGTGGTTCTTAGCGCCCAAAAACGCTTAAATCCTACCGATATCAGCTTGCTTGCCAATTTAGGAATAGCGGAAGTTCAAGTTTTTAAACCGTTAACCGTTGGGCTGATTGCTACTGGTGACGAGCTTGTGGCGCTTGGTGGCAAGCTTGAGAGCCTAGCGCAGATTTATAACGGCAACTCGCCAACCATCAAGACCTTACTTACTGACTTGCCTATCAATATAAAAGACTATGGCATCATTCCTGATAATAAAGACGCCACCATTAACGCTATAAAATTAGCGACAACCGAGTGCGACGTTTTGGTCTCAAGCGCGGGCGTTTCCGTTGGTGATTATGACTTTTTAACGCCGGTCATCGAAGAAGTCGGCAAAATTAACCATTATAAAGTCGCCATGAAACCGGGGAAGCCGTTTGTTTTTGGGGAGTTAAAGCGCTCAAAATCGGCAGAAAACAGCTCAGCACCGATTTTATATTTTGGCTTGCCGGGTAATCCGTTATCGGCACTGGTAGGAACCTTGCAATTTGTCATTCCGGCGCTTTGGCAACTGTCAGGGACAGCTACTTGCGACATTCCAAAGCCATTGATGATAAAAGCCAAGCTGACTTGCGACATTAAAAAAGCCGCCGGTCGCAAAGACTTTCAGCGCGGTATTTTGACCCAAGATGGCTTGGGCAATTATGAAGTCAAAGGCAGTGCCCATCAGCAGTCGCACCGAATCAAGCAGCTCAGCGATGCCAATTGCTTTATCGTTCTTGATAAGGATTCAGGAAGCCTAAAGGCAGGAAGTGACGTAGTAGTTCAGCCTTTTCCATGGAGTTTTGCTTAAAAAACCTTATATATGTAAGATGGTTAACTATAACTGCCACGAACCTGCCATCAACCAAGGATGTGAATGATGACGTATCAGCGCCCAACTGCCAACACCGCTCAGCAATTTGTGCCGACGCCTGTTCGCGCAAGCGTTGATTCGCCAAAGTTGAGTGCAATCGCTCCAGCGTCCGAAACGGTTGATGCGCTTACCGACGGATTTTCGCGGCAGCTGACTTATTTGCGCCTCTCCATCACCGATTTTTGCAATTTTCGCTGTGAATACTGCCTGCCTGACGGTTATCAAGGCGTTCGCGCCAAAGACGAGCTGACCTTGCCTGAAATCAAATGCTTGGTGAAAGGCTTTGCCATGCTTGGCACCAAAAAAGTGCGAATCACCGGCGGCGAGCCATCCATCCGCCAAGACGTTACCCAAATTATCGAAACCGTTCGCCAAACTGCCGGAATCGACACCATTGCGATGACCAGTAATGGCTATAAGCTTGGCAAGCATTTGGCAGGCTGGCAAGCTGCCGGACTTAATCAGCTGAATATCAGCATTGATAGCTTTGATGCTGATATTTTTCATCAAATGACCGGCATGAATACGTTACCTATGCTCATGAAAGATATGGAAATGCTGCTTGAAAGCACCGATATTAAGCTTAAAATCAACAGCATTTTGATGAAAGAAACGGTCTTTGATAACCTGATTTACGCCCTTGATTTTGTTAAATCGCGACCGGTCACCTATCGCTTTATCGAATTTATGCAGACCAGTGACAACAGTCAGCTGTTTTTTGCGCAGCATGCCAACGCCGACCGCGTTAAAAGCTATCTGCTTGAGCGCGGCTGGCAGGCAGAAATCCGAGGTCAAAGCGATGGTCCTGCCATTGAATTTTCGCATCCGGATTATTTAGGTAGGATTGGGCTTATTGCCCCTTATGCTGCCCATTTTTGCGACAATTGCAACCGGCTTCGGGTCAGCTGTCACGGCCGCGTTCATTTGTGCTTATTTGACCAAGGTAACTATGATATTCGACCTTTTTTGCAGCAGGATAATCCGCAGCCATTAATAAATGCGCTGCAAAATCTGATGCCAATCAAACCTGAGCACCACCATTTGCACGATAACAACAGCGGAATGATGACCAATTTATCCATCATTGGCGGTTAAAAGTCATAAGAAAGACTTCATTAAAAAACATAAAAAAGGATCACCAATGAGTAAGCTCCAAGCGCCATTTTTACCGCTTAATATTGCCGTGCTTTGCGTCTCCGACAGCCGAACTTTGGCTGAGGACACCTCAGGAAAATATCTTGCCGACAGCTTAACCGAAGCCGGTCACAATCTTGCCGACCGAAAAGTGGTCACCGATGATGTTTACCAAATCCGCGCCGTCATTAGCGCTTGGATTGCTGACAAAAACATCCACGCCATTATCACCACCGGCGGCACTGGGTTTTATAAGCGCGACAGCGTTCCTGAAGCGGTCAGCGTGCTGTTTGATAAGTTGGTTGATGGCTTTGGCGAGATGTTCCGCTTGATTTCCAAAGACGATATTGGCATGTCAACCATGCAGTCGCGAGCCATTGCCGGAATGGCAAACAATACCGGCATTTTTTGCTTACCGGGGTCATCGGGCGCTTGCCGAACGGGCTGGGAAGGTATTTTAAAAGAGCAACTGGATAACCGAACCCGACCTTGTAACTTTGTCGCCCACTTTTTAGGTGAAAATCCAAGCCATTAATCAGCGTAATTAAAGCAAATAATATGTTGGCAAATGATAATCTTTTGAAGCCTGTTGCTATCGTTATTTTGGCAGGGGGTCAATCACGGCGGATGGGGTCAGCAAAGGCGCTGTTAACCTTGCCAAATGGTGAGCCGCTGCTTGATTATCATATTGATTCTGCAAAAGCTTTTAACTGCCCGATTTTGATTGCAGATAATGGTCAAGGTTTTTTCGATAAAGTAAAAAACCGTGATGGCACAAATATAAAGCAAATCAGCGATTACAAAATAAAAGGCGCTCAAGCCCAAAATCAGGGCGGGGCGTTGGTCGCGATTTTAGGCGCGATGCAAGCACTGAAAGAGCTGCCTGATGATGGTTGGCTATTGGTAGTGAGCTGTGACAGTTTGATTTCAGCCAAGATGCTTTGGGAAAAACTGCGCGATGAAGTTGCTTCGGCAAATAATACAAATCAAGCTGATATCATTTGCTTAAATAGCGAGCATAAAATTCTGCCGTTATTGGGCGCTTATCGTTTAAGATTAGCAAACGAATTAAAGACATACCTTGATAGTAGTGAGCGCCGAGTGATGCCATTTATCATGCCAAAGGCTGACGCAGTCGATGCACCAAAATCTTGGCAGCCGCTAGCAAACTTTAACACCCAAGCTGACTTTAAAAGCGCTTGCCAAGCTTTTATAGCATTAAAAAAATTATCATTAAAAGATTTATAATTTTGGAAAGTTATGAGCAGTCAATTAAATACCAGTCAGTCAAATAGCAGCGACAATCAAAACGCCAATCAACTGTCGCACCTAGATGCGTCAGGCGACATTCAAATGGTCGATGTCAGCGGCAAATTAGCGACCACGCGCGAGGCGACCGCCCAAGCTCAGGTGCGTTTTTTACCCGAAATTTACGCGCAAATCAAAGCCGCCGATGGCATGACCAAAAAAGGCAGCATCACCCAAACGGCGCACATTGCAGGAATTATGGCGGCGAAAAAAACCGCCGATTTTATTCCACTTTGTCACCCATTGCCGCTTGATAAGATTGGTTTGACCTTTGACTTTGATGATAAAAACTTTGCCATCAGCGTGACTGCGACCGTCAGAGTTACTCATAAGACCGGCGTTGAAATGGAGGCCTTAACCGCCGTCAGCATGGCTTGCTTGACCATTTATGACATGACCAAAGCCCTATCGCACGATATTGTCATTGATAATATTCAGCTATTGCAAAAAACTGGTGGCAAATCGGATTATGCAATGAGCGGCGATAAATAGCGCAAAAAGTCATATAACTATTTAAGTTTTCACAAAAGGAGTTGACTATGAGCGCAGAAACCATTCAAATTACTATTTTATATTTTACAAGCCTTGCCGATGACGCCGGAATCAATGATGAAACGCTGACCATCGATAAAAATACCTCGCTGAGCACACTTTATGAAATGCTGCGGCAAAAGCATAAGTTAAGCCTGCCGCAATCATTGCTGCGCGTGGCAATCAACGACTATTTTGCCTCATGGGACGATGCTATTAACGACGGTGATAGTATTGTATTTATCAGCCCTGTTGCTGGTGGTTAAGCTTAAACGAGGATAACGGTCATGCAAAATCATATTGAAAAAAGCGTTCATCAAGGCGCAATGAAAATTAAACGTAGCGCTGATGACGCTTATCATCTTGCTATTAATGACGGCTTTGCGCTGCTAGATTTGCCGATTGATGAAGAGCGATTAAAACGCGCGCTAATTAATGATGAAAGCGGGGCGCTGGTCAGCTTTGATGGTCGCGTCCGCAATCATAACAATGACAGTAGCGTTCAGCGCCTCACCTACTATGGCTATGAGGACTTGGCGATTAACCAAGGTCGCTTGATTATTGCTGAGGCCAAAGCAAAATTTGATATTGTCAATGCCGTTGCCATGCACCGAATTGGCGCGCTTGCGATTGGCGATGTGGCGGTTTGGATAGGCGTTTCGGCGGCGCATCGAGATGCCGCTTTTGAAGCTTGCCGCTGGATTTTGGATACCGTCAAAGCAGATATTCCAATTTGGAAGCAAGAATATTATCCTGATGCGCCATCAAAATGGCTAAGCAACAATGGTTAAAAAATTGGTCGATATAACTATTTTTCTTAAAATTATAATTAAATTGGTAATTTAAGTATCATTATAATAAGTGCTTTGGCACAATAGAACGATTATCGACTCTTTGCTGATTAAAAATTCATAAAATTATCGAAATTAAGGACGATTGCGATGACCCAAGCTGATTGCGAACTATTAACCGCACAAGTAACCAAACCATCAAAGCTATTGATGATTGGTTTGAGCGCCGCTGTTGGGGTTATGGCAACCGCTTGTAGCAAAACTGAAGCACCAAGCGACCCTGTTGCTAACCAAACTACGCAAGAAACTACGCAGACGTCATCGCAACAGCCTAACCAACAAGAGCAAAGCCAAGACGCAACTGCGCAGGATGCTAAGCCGACCGAAGGAAAGGAAATCCGCATTGCCGCCGCCGCCAACTTATCGGACGTGTTGCCGGAAATCATCGACAGTTATAAAGCTGATAATAATATTCCCAATCAAAAAATTGACGTTACTTTTGCCTCCTCAGGAAAGCTGGTTGCTCAAATTGAAGCCGGCGCGCCTTACGATATCTTTTTATCGGCTGACCAAGATTTTCCGGCAAAGCTTGCAGGTGGCATGCTTAAAGACAAAAGCATGCCATTCACTTACACTCAAGGTCAGCTAACGCTTTACAGCACCAAACACGCTTTAACGGATTTTACCCCTGACTCGCTGAAAAAACTGGTCACCGAAGACAGCGGCAATAAATTTACCATTGCCAATCCTGACCTTGCCCCGTATGGTGCGGCAGCGAAAATGTATCTGAGCGACCAAAAAGCTTATGATAACTTGGTTGCCAAAAAGCGGCTGATTCAGGCGGAAAATATCGGTCAAGCGTTTCAATACGCGCACACTGGAAGCGTTGATTATGGCTTTGTGGCGTTATCGCAAGTCAAAGGCGTGGACGCACCTGCTGATAAATATTACGTTTTAGAGCAAAGCGCTTATCCGGCGATTTTGCAAGACGGCATCGTAGTAAAAGAGGGCAAAGTTGCCACCGACTTTACCAACTATTTACTTGGCGCAAAAGGTCAAGACTACTTTGCCAAAGCCGGTTATTTGCCATTGAAATGAGGTCTAACGGCTTATTTTAGGTAAACATTAGGTGTTGTTATAATGATAGGGCAGGTGGTTGCGGCTGAAATGCTTGCCCCCGTTTGGGTAAGCATTAAGCTTGCTGCTGTGACGACGCTTTGCTTGCTTGTTTTTGCCACTCCGCTTGCCTATTGGCTTGCTAAGCCAAGTAGCACCACGATTGTCAAGCGTATCAAAGTGCTACTGATGGGCGTGATTGCCATGCCGCTGGTGCTACCGCCAACGGTGATTGGCTTTTATTTGCTGCTGCTATTTAGCCCAAATTATGGCATTGGCAAATGGCTTGTCAGTCATCATTTAAGCGCGCTGACCTTTACCTTTGAAGGCTTGGTCATTGGCTCGATTGTTTATTCGTTGCCGTTTTACATTCAGCCGGTTTACGCTCAGTGCGCGCGCTTGCCAAAAAGTATGCTTGAGGCAGCGCATTTGCTTGAGCCAAGCCGGTTGCGCTGCTTTTGGCAAGTGATTTTACCGCAAGTTAAAATCGGCATTATCCTTGGCAGCTTGGTCAGCTTTGCCCATACCATTGGTGAGTTTGGCGTCGTTTTGATGATTGGCGGCAGCATTCCGCATGAAACCAAGGTCGTATCCATCGCTATTTATGAGCAGGTCGAGGCGCTCAATTATGAAGCTGCGCACACGATGTCGCTGATGTTAATCATCATGGGAATGGTGATGGTCGCGCTGATTGCAAGCGTTGGCAAAAAAGGCGTTCGCTAAGCGCCTTTTTTAATTGAAAGCCGTATAATAAAGCTTAAGTTTAGTGAAATTGTGATTTTAATCCGCTTTTTTGCTGTTGAATTAATGGTAGGTTAAAGGCAATGACCGCAGACTTAGCTTCCGACCAGCAGTTTATTGTCATTATTTTAGCTGTCAATTTTGTGGTTTGGCAGTGGCTGCGCTTGCCTGATAATCATCAAAAATTTTCCTCGATTTACTTAATTGCCCGCTCATGGTGGTGGCTGCTTGTTATCTTATTTTCTGGCTATTTATGGTCACAATGGCAAAATGCGGCAGGTAGTTATCCTTATCGTTGGCTATTAGATGGGTTGTTTGTTTTAATGGGGGCTCAAGGCGGCATTGAGATGTTCAGGGTTTCTCGCAATCGCCTTGCGAAAAAACATACGTTATTCACCGTAATTTTAACGGTTCTATTTTTTACGTTAATTTTAAGCTTAATCTTACTCAATCATTTGACGCTTTATCATCATCAGCATGGCGTGATATTGTTTGTGCTGTTTGCCAGTCAATTTAACGACATTGCGCAGTATCTTTGCGGAAAAGCATTGGGTCAGCGCTTGTTCAAGCGAAAACTTGCGCCCACGATCAGCCCCAATAAAACGATTGAAGGGGCGGTATTTGGCAGTTTGTTATCGTCACTATTAGCAGCGCTACTTGGGCTTTGGTTGACGCCTTTTGGAGCGCTTGTTTGCTTTGGGGTTGCCTATGTATTGGCGGTGACGGGGATTTGCGGCGATTTGCTCGTTTCGGCATTTAAACGCCGCCATCAGGTCAAAGATATGGGCGCGCTGTTGCCCGGTCATGGCGGCATATTAGACCGCGTGGACAGTTTGCTGATTGGCGTGCCTTTATTTACCCTTATTTATTGGCAGGCTTATCCAAGCGTTTTTTCATAAGAAAGTTGAGTAAAGGCTTGGGGAGGGCGTTTAAGGTTTGAACAAGGTAGCGCATGGGCTTTGGAAAAATCGCCAATTTAATATCGTCATTAATGGCGGTCATCATATAATCGGTTGCGAGCGCCTCACTGATAATAAACGGCTTGTGGCTGGCATCACCATGATTTAAGTTGCGAAGGCTTTGGGTATCGATGTAGCCTGAGGCAATGCAATTGACCTGAATGTTAAAAGGTTTCAGCGCCAATCGGTAAGCGTCACAAGTGGCAATCATGGCGTGTTTGCAGCGCGCATAAAGACTGGCGTAAGGGTAAGTCATTATTCCGGCGATAGAGGCGAGGCAAATTATGGCAGGTTTTGGCAAGTTTGAATTTAAAGGTTGATGATTTGCTTGCGCGGTCAGCACCTCACTTGCCCAAAGCATCATATCGTTAAACGCTTGCAAATTTATCGCCAGCATTTTATGGCTGTCCTCACTATTTAATTGTAATTGGCGCTCGTTGAGATACCAACCCGCTGAATAAATCACACGATTAAAAAAAGGCTTGGTGTCATTTTTAAGCTGATAAAACAACTGCCGCCGCTGACACGTTAACGTTAAATCGCATTGTAGCGTTTGCATATTGGGATAAGTTTTACGAATTTTGTTAATTTTATCTAAGCAATTGCCAACAACGGTAACGCGCCAACCGTCTGCCAAATGCCGAAGTGCAAGTGCTAGACCAATCCCGCTTGTGCCGCCAAAAATTAGCACGCTTGGCGGATTGGCTAAATCATTGTCAGGCAAGTGAATTGTCCTTTTTAAGCTAATTTTTTAAGGTAATTTTTTAAGATAATTTTTTAAGATAATCCGCAGTTCGTTGATAGCCAAATTGCCACTGCGCCGTCATTTGCTGAACAAACTTATCATAGCTTGGATAATTCAGCTCAACTTTTCCTAATAGCGGTCGAAATTTTTTAGCCATATAATTGCCATTTAAAGCGGCAACTTGGTCGGCAAAAGGCAGCCAGTGAACGTTATGTTCTAAAGAGTCGCCAAATTCTTGATAAACATTTTGCCAACGCTGATTGGGGTCAAAACCAAAAACGTACTTGATAGCAGGGCTGGCAAGTTTTGGGTCATAATCGGCTTTGGTTTCGGCAAAGACCGTTTTGCCAAGTGTCACTGCCATTTCAATGGGCGTTAAATCAATCACCCCGCCAAGCGACCAACCCAAATCATCAATATAAATCGGTGATAAATAATACATATCGGCAATAGAGGCGCGAACGGCGTGTTCAAACTGCCAATCAAAAACGGGGTAAATGCTTTTGGCAATTCGGTTGGGCGCGGCTTGATGCAGCGGGCAGGTCATTGCCATTAGCAAAGGATGGTTGGCTAAAGCTTTTGGCGCAAAAAGCACTTCTTGAAGATAAAAGTTTGGGGTTCGCGTTTTTAATAGGGTCGTCGCTTTGGTTTCATTATTCGGTTGATAAAAACGACTGGCAATAATGGCAATATCTGGAGCTTTTGGAATAGTTTTCGCATTGGAATTTGCTTTTAAAGTTAGCAGCGGAGTTAGCCAATCGTCATCAATGGTAAATAGCGCTTGGTTTGTTAGCTCATCAAGCAAGCTTTCCATGCAGTCAGCGGCGCGGTAATCGGCAAATTTTTTAAGCTTTTGGTTTAAATAGCTTTGGCTTCGGTTTTGATTTAAGCAGTAGCGCTTTAACGCCTGATATAAATGACGATGATTGGTCATGCTAAACGGGTTTTTTGTGCTATTGGGCTGATTTTGGCAAAGGGCGTGATAAAGGGCTCGGCTTCGCGATAGGTCGCGTAAGTCTTTTGGGTCAGGGGCGATATCCACCAAAAGCGCCGCCAAACTGCCACCGCAAGATGCTAAAATCAAATCGGGCGGCAAACCAAACTCACAAAGCGCGGCATAACTGCCCAAATAATAGCCAAATCGAACGCTGCCGCCTGAAAATAGCAAGACCCTTTGATAAGGCGTCATATCGCGCAGCTGTCTTTTTTGGCAAGCGAAACCGTAAAAATGCCAAAATGGTCGATTCGCATCGCTACTTTGGTAAATCCTGCTTTTTGCACCAATTGGTCGATTTCAGCTTGCGAGCGGCAGCGCATGAGCCAGCTTTGACCTTGATGGTTGGTGAGCGTTTTGCCGATAAATTCTTGTTCAGGGTGCCACGGCTGATTGGTGTAAATGAAATAACCGCCGTCAGTTAGGCTATGATAAATGCCCTCAAGCGCGGTCATAATTAAGTCATTGCTTGAGAACAGCTCAAAAACGCCTGACGCGATTGCCAAATCAAATTCAGATGGGTCTAAATAGCTGTCTTTACAAAAGGCGTCTTTTTGCAGTGTTTGGACTTGCGTGCTTACGCCATGCTCAAGCGCTTTTTCTTGCAAAACCTTGATATTATGAGCGTCATAATCACGAAGTTCGGCGCTGATGTGCGCAAATTGTTGCAACAGCTCCATCACGTAATAGCCGTTGCCACTGGCAATATCAAGCAGCTTTAGGGGAGTTTTATCTGTACTTAAGTCATCAATGGCAAGCTTAGCAAGCTCCAATAAATGCTGACGGCGAATGCGAATGCCTTGCCAACCAATATTATTTAAATAAAATCTGTCAACGGCGCGACCAAGTACGTTTTTGCCGCGAGGCTGATTGTCATAAACTTTATCAAGCGAGCTGCCAGAATCAAAGCCATGCTCAAGCCCTGTTGCAATCGCATCGCTGATATGACCGAATTTTTGCATGGCAAGTCGGGTGAGGGCAAAGCTTGGGTTAAATGGCTTAATGGCAAGCCTATCGACGGTATCCTTGCTCGCGCTGTCGTTATGAGCTTGACTTAAATCAACGGTTTTGGCAGGCGCGTCAAACAGCGTTTCGGCAAAATTGATACAGTCTTGGATGATCTCAGCCTTGTTGGTTTCATGAAAAATGGCGTGAAAGCTGTCAGGATAAAGCTTCCAACGCTTGTTAGGCGCGCGGATACCTTCAAAAAACTCGCGTTCAGCTTGTTTATCCACGACATAATCTTTGCCCGCGCAAAGGATAAAGGTCGGCGTGGTAATTGCGCCGGCGTCCTCAAGTAGCCGCTTTCCGGTGGCGTGGGTGTCAATCAGCAAGTCGCTTGAAATGCTGCTTGAAATCAGCGGGTCGGCTTGGTATTCGGCTTGCGCGGTTTTGTCGTGGGTTAATACTTGCGCTTTGACATAGCTTGACACGCGCGGCATCAGGTTAAGCTTGCGAGCGGCTTTGAGCATTGGCAGGGCAAACGGCAAATAAAGCCGAATGCGCAGGGCAGGCGTTCCCAAAATCATGCCGCGAATATTAGGCGCGTAATCGTGAACCCAAGCTGCGGCAAGCGTTGCGCCAATGCTGCTTGCGACAATGACGGTGTTGTCAATGGCGATGGTTGATTTTTTAACCACCAAGCGCACAAAATCGTCCAAATCGCGTTCAAGCTCGGTCACGCTTTTGGCATAATCTTTGATGCCGCCTGAGCGACCATTGCCGCGAGCATCCCAAGCAAAAACTTGGTAGCCTGAGTTAACAAAGCCTAACGCCACGTCTTCTAATCGCCCTGAATGCTCGTGACCTCGGTGCATTAGGATGACTTGTTTTTGCGCGTTTTGGCTATTTTTTAGCTCGGATAAAGGCATGGTTAGCCAATAGCGATAATAAATCGCCGTGCCATCGTAAGCGTTAAAGCAGCTTTGTTCGCTGATGATTGGCGGCGTTTTAGTTGATGAATTTGGCATATCGCCTCCTTGCGATGGGCTAAAAAACGGTAAGGGCTTTGATTGAGCGATTGCCAATGGCGGCGGATGGAAATGATTAAAATAATGCTCGGCGATAAAAGCAAGGCGATTGAGACTGGTTTTAATGAGCAGTAATTGATTGATAGCTAATAACAAGGAAGTGATGGGTTTTAAAGGCGCATTTAGGGCAACCAATGTACCGATGATACCTATTTCAAAAGCGCGGTCGCTTTTTCCTAACGGTCCATGATTGGCGCGCGCTCCTGCTGTTTTTTCAGCTGCAATGGCAATGAGTTCGGTAATCAGGCTTAATTTTTGAACACTTGATAACTGCCATTGTTGATCAGGCGTTAAATGCGCCCGAAAGCTGGCAAGCAGCGCCCAGTCTGAAACGATATCGCCGGCTTCATTCAAAATAGCGCCTTGTTTGGTTGCTTGCTTGTGCTCGCGTGCCATCATGCCATCAATGGCGTTCATTGCCATTCGCAAAAATAAGGACAACGGCAATATCAGCCAAATACGGCGCTGATGGTCACAATCAATGCGCGCAATAATAACTGCCGTTCCAACACTTAACGCCACTGCGCTAATGGTCACTTGGTTTGCGCTGATGCCTATCGCTACCAAGTGATTGCTGATAGGTCGCAGCTGATGTTGAAACCCTGATTTGAGCTGATATAACGACACTGCTAAGACCTTTTCCGAATCAAAGTTTATAAATCCGTGTTAAGAAGCATAGCAAAAGCGCTAAAATTTAACGAGGGGTGTTTAGTTGTTAATTTAACGCTAAATTTAGCCGTTACCACATCAAATCATCCGGAATGACATAAGCGGCATACGGGTCATCTTCATCGACCTCAGCGCTGTTTTTGTCGTTTGAAACAACGATAAAGCCCTCCATTTTGTCATTGATGCGCTCAGCTAGTGGGTAGGGCAGCAGCGCATAATTGTCATCTAAGCGTGCAATCACCACATGACCGGACACGATTTGGTCAAAAAGTTTTTGCGTGGTATGGATTTTTTTGACTTTACTGTTATCGGCGAACTGATAGCTGACATCGCCTGCGGTATCTGCAATTTGATGCTGCTTAATCATTTGTTTGATGTTGGCGGCAAGGGTTTTTTGTTCAAGCTGCTGCTGTTTTTCTTGGTTGAGCTGTTGGTCTTTGGCAACCTTTTCAGCTTGAGCGGCAGCCAGTGCTTTTTTGGCTTCAGTCGCCGCGTCGTCGCCGGTGCGCTTGGCGTGAGCCGATTGTTTGTTCAGTTTTTTTGCCTTGTTGCTATCCACCAGTCCGGCTTTTAACAGTTGGGCTTGTAGGGCGTTTTTTGCCATAGTTTTTCCTAAAATATCATCAATAACACTCAAAAGACTATGGTAGCAAATTTTAAAGAAGGTTGGCGCAGTTTGTCGTGTTCATTTAGCTGTTAAATTGCCTACATTTATCACACAGTACCGAGCATTTTGGCTCTACAAAAGTGCTATTATCAAAAGGCATTCATATTTTAATTAGGACGTATTATGGCAGTTGCAGCCCCAACAACAAGTAGCAGTAACAGCGGCAGCATAAATAAGTTGCAAGATTCTTTTTTGACAGATGTTGATTTGACCACGGCTTTAGATAACCCTCCTGAATTTCGGGTGGAGTCGGATTTGCTTGGCGAGCAAAACGTTCCGGCCGATGCACTCTACGGTATCCAAACTCAGCGCGCTCACCAAAACTTTCATATTACCGGCGTTCCTATCAGCCACTTTCCAGAGTTGGTCGTCGCGCTTGCAATGGTTAAATTGTCAGCTGCAAAGGCAAATCAGCGTCATGGACTGCTAAGCGATGACAAGGCTAAGGTCATTATTGAGGCTTGTGAAGAGCTGATTTCAGGGGAGCATCACGAGGCGTTTATCGTTGATTTGATTCAAGGCGGGGCGGGGACGTCAACCAATATGAACGCCAATGAAGTGATTGCCAATATCGGGCTTGCTAAAATGGGACTTGAGTTTGGTCAATATCAGTTTTTGCACCCCAATAATGATGTCAATCAATCGCAATCAACCAATGATGTCTATCCAAGTGCGGCGCGCTTGGCGGTTATTTTTGCCGCTCAACCGTTAAAAGATGCGATAAATCAGCTTCAAGACAGTTTGGCAAAAAAAGCCGATGAGTTTGCTGAGGTGCTAAAAATGGGGCGAACGCAAATGCAAGATGCCGTTCCGATGACCCTTGGTCAAGAGTTTAAAGCCTTTGCTAGTGATTTGGGCGGGGAGGTGGCGCAGATTAACCATTCTTGTCATCAACTTTGCGAGGTGAATTTGGGCGGAACGGCAATTGGCACAGGGATTAACGCGCCAAATGGCTATGCCGAAACGGTGGTTAATGAGTTGACCCAAATCAGCGGATTGCCCATTCATTTAGCCAAAGATTTGATTGCCGCAAGCTCGGATATGGGCGCGTTTGTGAAGTTTTCAGGGACCCTTCGTCGCCTTGCCATTAAACTGTCAAAACTTAGCAATGATTTGCGTCTGTTGTCCAGTGGTCCAAGAACCGGACTTGGCGAGATTAACCTCCCCGCCGTTCAGCCTGGCTCCTCCATCATGCCCGGTAAAGTCAATCCGGTAATTCCGGAAGCGGTTAATCAAACGGCGTTTCAAGTGATGGGAACGGATATGAGCATCACCATGGCAGCGGAAGCCGGTCAGCTTCAGCTAAATGCGATGGAGCCGCTCATTATTTATAATTTGCTCAATAACGCTCGCATGCTCCAAAAAGCCATTCACATACTCGATAATCTTTGTATTCAAGGGATTACGGCGAATAAAGAACACTGCTCGCAGCACGTGAAAAACAGCATCGGCATTGTCACCGCGCTTGTGCCGCATATTGGCTATGAAAATGCCACGCGAATTGCCGAGCAGGCGCTGATGAGCGGGGTGAGCGTTCCTGATTTGGTTCGACAAGAGGGTTTGCTCACCGAAGACGAGCTTGAAGAAATCTTATCGCTTGGCAATATCATTCATAATTTGTAATCAAAGCTTGAGCCGTTGTAATAAGCCCAATGGTTAAATAAAAAAGCTTCTAATATGAGTTAGGAGCTTTTTATTACTGACCTTTTATGTCAAATTTGCAAAGGTAAATTTGGGTATTTTTAATCAAACTACCTAGCAATAAAAACCAAACATAGTCGCTTCTCAATTTATTCAGGTATTCAATGTTTATCCAAAAATTAAGTCAGGTAATGATTATGGTGATGACCTCGACCTTCATGGCATCTTGTAGCGATGTGTTTTCTACAAACTATATTGGGGATTTAGGCGGTACTCCCGTTGATCTACCGAAGAGTCTCGTACATCTAGTTGAGTATGACGGTGACCCTGCTTGGGGCAAAAAACGGGAGGGTCCAAAACCTACACGTAGCTATGATTCAAAGATTAATAGCTTTGGCTTTGATGTGCGTTATACCGATAACACCATGCTTGATAAGAGCAATAAGGAAATCAAACGCGCTTATGATGAAGAAAAGAACTTACCGGATAGCCCTTGGGTATCGGTAAACGTCTCATCTGGAGACAGATATCATGGAGCAGGTGGGATTCACCGTATGGGGGATGGAACGATTAGTGCAAGTGACGTACACCCCGTTTATAGATATGCAAAGCTTGACAATGATCAATACGGATTGGAAGTTTACGCACCGCCAGGTATCGACCCGAAGACCAATAAATCATGGCGTGAAGACATTGATGCAGAAGATGTGTTTATTCAAAGAGATGATATGGGACAAATCACAACTTATATAAAGTGTAGTAATAGAGCTGTACCAAGCCCACCTTGTCAACACCTCTTCGATTCAGAGCCACAGATGGCATTAGATCTCAGTGTGCAGTATTCTCGTCATAATCTTGCTGATTGGCAACAAATTGAGCAGGTGGTCAGGGGGCAAATTTTAAACTTTCGCAAAACGTTATAATTGTTGCTATGAATTACTTTTTTCTAAATTTGCCAAAAACGCCGCAAAGCCCTCTGCGGCTCGCGCTTCTAGCCGGCTGCTTGTGGTCACCCGAACGCGGTTACTCCAAATGAGGTTAAAGCC
This sequence comes from Psychrobacter sp. GTC18467, assembly GCF_055397455.1. Taxonomy (NCBI): domain Bacteria; kingdom Pseudomonadati; phylum Pseudomonadota; class Gammaproteobacteria; order Moraxellales; family Moraxellaceae; genus Psychrobacter; species Psychrobacter sp. GTC18467. Next base: position 325,389 of record NZ_AP038920.1, on the reverse strand, counting down.
TTGATTTTCAAATTTTTTAACTAAACTCACATCTTCATGGCAAGGCATGGGCTCAAAACCGCCCACCGCAAGATAAGCGCGACTGCTAAAGCTTAAGTTTGCGCCATGAATGTGGCGATGCCCCATCATGTCTTGATAATGCGCAAGATAGTGGGCGCGCGTTTTTGCGGTTAAATGTGACCAGTCCGCGATGCTTACCACACCGCAAATCATATCGGTTGGCTGTTGTAAATGATTGATTTGCTGAGCCAACCAATCTTTGCTTACTGTCGAGTCCGCATCGGTACAGCAAAGCCAAGTTGCGCCGTTATCAATCGCATGGCGAAGTCCAAAGTCCCGCACCCGTCCCACGCAGCGATAGTTACAAGATAAGCAATCGACGCCCAAAGCTTTAACAATATTTTGCGTGTCATCGCTGCAATTATCAAGAACCACAAGCGGATAAGCGTCAACAGAGTCCGGCAATTGCGCAATGGCAGTTTGTATTGCCGCCAAACAGTCCGCTATCGTTAGCGCCTCGTTATGCGCCGGAATGACAATACCAATTTTCATATTAATCTTAAATTATCCAAATTTATACCAAGTTTTCTTGCTCAGCGACTGAAGAAAGCGTATTTTGCCAAACGTCCAACAAAAAGTCGCGGTCAACAAGGCAGCTTTGATGAGTGAACACCGCTTGTGGCGTTTTTTGATTTGGCTCAATGCTCGCCGGCAAGTTAAACGCATTTTGCAAGCGCTCATGAACGCGCGCGCCGGTCATGTCAAAGCCATCAATCTCGTAGCGCCAGTGACAGCAAAGCAGCGTCCCACCTACTGCTAAGTGCTTTTGCACCCAAGCAATCACAATATCAATATCAGTTGCTGATAAATAATATAAAATCTCACTAATGACCATCAAATCAAAAGTTGGTTGCAAACTGTTGTTGGTTGGCGCGCCATTTTGCAAAAGTGTTTTTGGCAACGTTGAAAATATATCAGGAATAATGCCGTGAATCACTTTAGCATGATAGGCTTTGGCTAAGCGCTGTTTGGCTAAGCTTACCGCTTGGCGATTGCCATCGATACTGACCAAGCTTTGGCAACGGCTTGCAAGCAGCTCGCTAAACACGCCATTACCGCAGCCAAGTTCAATGCCGCGCTTATATTGACTTTGGGGCAGTAGCGACAAGCAGATATCCCGTTTTCTTTTTTCATACCAACGGGTTTGGTAGTGCCACGGGTCTTTATTGCCCTCATAAAGCGCATCAAAATAAGCTTCTGAATAATTTGCCGTCGCGCCATCGTCTTTTATGGCTTCCGCCGCGTTTAACTGATTGGCAAGATTCATGGGCGTGATGGTATCAATCGTAGGCTTCATATAAATACACCTCCCAAGGTTGGCTGACTCTGGCAATGGTGATTTCGGATAATATCGGCGGGTTTCCGGTGCTTTGGTCGGTGGTAATTTGACTGGTAAAGCATGAAATGGCGGTTGATTTTCGCTGAAGTTGATTGTCCGTTAAATCAAGCCGAAGGGCATTTTTCCAAGGGATTCGCGGGTCATTTGGACTTGCCCAATGCCACGCCCAAATCAGCACTTGATAGCAAGGCAGATGATGGGCTTTGGCAAAGTTTGCCACCACTTGCCCCGTTACCTCGTGGTCGGGGTGACCGTCATGAACAAAAGGCGTCACCAAAATATCATCAGAACGGACAATCGCGCTCAGCTTTTTGGTAAACTCACTTTGATTTGAAATCACATCACCGTCCGGTAAATCAAGGCTAACCGTGGTCACTTTTCCAGCAATGGTTAACGCATTAAGAGCAGCAGCGCTTTCTTGCGGGCGTATAGTCCCAAGCTTATTTGGCGGATAAATGCTAGAGTCAGGATGGCTTTGTGTGCCGCGCGTCACATAAACGATGACAATAGGAACATCATTTGCCGCCAACTGTTGCAGCAGACCGCCGCAACCTAAAATTTCATCGTCAGGATGCGGCGCAAAAATACAAACACGCTTGTTCGGTGCAAAGTGCTTTGTGACGTCTAATCGCGGCAAATTATGAAGCCCTTGCCAGTTTTGCCACGTCTCGCAACTTGTGCCATCGCCTTTAATGACGCGGTCGCCGACAATCGGATGAAGCGGGGTTGCATCAGGATTGACTAAAAGGCTTTCTGAGTCAGCACCGTTTTCATTAAACGCTGATTTTGTTGCCGTTAAAGTTGCCATAAGCGCTCCTGATGTTCGTTTGAACCTAAAGCTTTTTGACTTTGCGCGCTAAGCTCACCAATGCGCTGCCAATCAAATGCGCCATGGCTTTGACGAATGAAAACGGTCAAATCCGCTGACAGCCTTGCAAAATGCGCTTGAGTGCAAAATGGTGCTGCGCCCAAAGCTTGCCCAACGGTGTCTAACGCTTGCCGCGCGACTTGCTCGGTATTTGCCCGAAGCTGCCGGATCATAAGCTCATGATTGCTGTTTGGTTTCGTGTCAATCAAGTCAGCAACGTCATAAAAATACTGCTGATTTACTGCGAGCGCCGTCGCAATTTGTCCTAAATACATCGCTTTAAAAGGGTTCGGCTTTTTTGCAAAAGCAGTTAACAAATAGTCTGCTATTGCTGTTGTCGCCCCAAACCAACACGCCGCAACGCCTGCCGCCCCATGCCAAAATCCAAACCGGTCTAAATAAGCATTTGGACTGCCGACAAGGCGCGCAGGGACGCCGTGAAACTGAACGGTTGCGGTATCGGTCGCTTGCATTCCAACCGCTTGCCAAGCGCCATTATCAATAGCTATCCCAGACTGCGCCATATCGACCATGACCAGTTGCGATTGTCCGGCATCATCGCGATAGGTCAAAAGCCCAAAATCGACCATATTTGCTCCTGAGCACCACGCTTTAGTCCCAAAAATCTTACCGCTCTCAAAGCGAATCGGGTCAGGATGCCCCTCAGCTGCCCAAACTGCCCAAAGCCCTTGCGCTTTAATATCGCCAACTTCCTTTAAAATACTGAATGCGTCAAGGTGCGACTCAAACCATTTGGCAATCGTCAAATCAAGCCCTGCAACAAACGCCAAGATCTGCCAACGAATCAGCGTTTGCGACCCTGAACCGTTTGTACCGCTTGCAGGGTGAGGGATTTGCTCGCTAAAGCTGACCAAAATATCTAAAATCTTGCGCCGCAACTCATCGGTCATGACGGTTGCCGCGCTAGCGTTTGCCTCGGTAGGAAATACGCCGGTAATCGTAGTTTTGATTTGGGTTAATAACAAATTTTTGGCAGTGCCTTGTGATATAGCGCCTTTTGATGTAACAAGTGACATAAAAGCTTCCTAGCTATTTTTAAATTTTTATTGTTATCGGTCTTTTTTTATAAAATTATTAACCTTAACTTTATTTCAAGCAGTTTCGTTTTGGCAAGCTTCAAAACCGCTGTCTTTTAGAGAGTTGTTTTTTAAATTACTATTTTTGGGGCACAAATCTTTTAAAAAATTGTGCTGCCAGTGTTCTAAATCATTATTTTTCAAGCCTTGAAGCAGCATTTGATGGCGTGCTTTTCGCTCGCTAAGGGGCATGGTTAGCGCTAACTTTAAGCCGTTTATCATGCTTTGCGGGTCGTTTGGATCGATGATGACCGCTGCGGTCATTTGTTCCGCCGCGCCGGTATAGCAAGACAGCAACAGCACCCCCGGGTTTTGCGGATTTTGCGCAGCGACATACTCTTTAGCGACCAAATTCATGCCATCTTTTAAGGAGTTAACCCAACACACATCACTTTGCCAAAACGCCGCCATCAGCGCCGTCCGGTTTCGCACCGTTTCGCTATAGGTGATGGGCTGCCAGTACGACGTTAAATCATCTACGTTAGTGTTTTTTAAAGCAAATTCTGAATTGACTTGACCGGCGGCTTGTTTAACCTTGTCATAAAGGCGCTGATAAACGGGTAAATCCAAGCGACTTGGGCAGGCAATTTGAAATAAATTAAGCTGCTGTTGATACTCAGGATAACACTGCAAAAACTTGCTATAAGCTGAAAACCGTTCTAATAAACCTTTTGAGTAATCAATTCGGTCAACGGCAATGATTTGCTGAGCGCTAGATTTTTCATCACCGGTTTGCTGAAGTGGGCTTAAATCTTCAACCTCTTGCTGAATTTTGGCGACATTGATACCGATAGGGTAAGCATCAAGCGTCAACTTATGGCAAGCATCATCAAGGCTGAATGTTAACTGGTTTTTGGTATTATTAACGCTTAGCAGGCGCTCTGCTAAATAGTGCTTGAATACAGCCAAACAGTTGGCTTTATCACGCTGTGATTGAACTCCGATTAAATCATAGTTTGCTAACTGCGTAATTAATTCAGCGCTTTGGGGCAGCGATTGCCAAAAAGGCAGCGCGGCAAAGGGCACGTGTAAAAAAAAGCCAATCCGGTTTTTAATCCCAAGCTTTCGGCAGTAATAGGCGACACTTAAAAAATGATAATCATGAACCCAAATCACATCATCCGGCTCGACAATATGGCTTAACTGCTCAGCAAAAAGCCGATTGACCGCTTGACAGCCGGCAAAGTCCATTGGGTCTTGAGTAATCAGCTCGGTATTTCCATGAAGCATAAGCCAAAGCACATTATTGGCAAATCCGCAGTAAAAATGCTGATACTGCTTGCTGCTAAGCGCTGTGGTGACATAGCTTATATTCGCTTGAGTCGGCGTTAAATCGGCACTAATGGGGTGGCGAACTTCGTGAAACTGATTGACCGCGCTTTGGTTCAAACTGTCCTTATCTGAATTTCTACTTTCAATAATCTCGCCATTCCAGCCCATCCAAATGGCAGGGTGCTCAATTAAAACATCGTTTAAAGCAACAGCAAGACCGCCCGCCATGGGCTTATTGTCAGGAAGCTTCACGCGATTGGACAACACAATTAATCGGCTCATATCGCGCTCCTTGTGATTTGCTTGGTTGTATTTTTAGCAAAATAGGACGTTGGTTTTTGAGAACTGCTTTGGCAAAAGGTTAAAAAGCTTTTAAGAAAGTTGGTGACTTCATCAATATTTTGCAAATAGTAGCGCGCAAAGGTCGGCGCACTACCAACTTTGATGCCAATGCCATTGATATTACTGCAGTTTTTTATCGTATCGCTTTTAGCCAACCTTTCGCCCTGAACTGCCAAAAATCCTGCTTCGTCGGTGACATCATCACCGATAAAAATGGGACAAAGGTTAGGATAGTTCGGCATTTTTTTTAAAAGCGTTAAAATCGCTGCGCCTTTATTGACCCCTTTGGGAAGCAGCTCCCAAACGAACTTTCCTGATTTTAGCTCCCAATTTGGGTAGTCATGAGATAGGGCGGTCATAATTTGATAGGCGCTATCGGCTAGGTTAGGGCTTTTTCGAAAGTGCAAGGCAATGGAGTAAGGCTTATCTTCAATTCTCAATGTTGGATAAGGCAGGCAGGCTGAACAAATAGCGCGCTTGATCGCGATAAGCTCATCGCTATTAATTAAAGTCGGGGTTTGATGGCTGCTTTTGTCGTGCAGACTGCTATCAAAGGCAATTTCTAAACCATGAGTTGCCGCGATAGGCAGTTTGACAGGAAAAAGCATTTGCCGCGCCTCAACCAAGCTGCGACCGGTCACGGCGGCAACATTGACGCCTTGCTGCTGAATTTTTTGCAAAAGGTTGAGCGTTTCTTTTGGAATCACGCTGTCTTTTGGCTCAAGGGTAAATTCGGCTAGCGTGCCATCAATGTCCAAAAATAAAGCATAATTTTGGTGGCAAGATAACACCTTGCTCAGGTTCTTTGGCTGAATATACGTCGCTTGCGCCTTGAGGCGAGAGTCGTTGGCTGAAGTCACACTTTTTCCTCATCAATAACAAACTGATTTTTAATCATTTAATTAGATATGCGTGAACTCAAACAGGCAAATTTAAGCTTTAGTCTGCCATGGTTTGAACTGGGCAACGTTAACAACTGTGCATCATTTGGCAGGAGTTGTGTAACTGTACTCGCAGTTAACGCTTATGGAGGCTCAATTATTGCCCTAAAGTTCGAGTAAACTCTGAATGTTTTATGAAGAAGTGAGATAAAAATTATTGTTATAGTTTATTTTTAGCAAGCCTTAATGCTATTAAAGCGATTGCTGCTAAGATTGGTAGCTTGAGCGTAAAGCATCTGTTAAAATGGCGTGCCGCAATATTTTTAAAACAGCAATTTTCCTGACCTAGCGTTGTGATTGATGACGTCGTTACGTCGTTACGTCGCTATTAATGCTCCCACGCCTATTTCGTTGAGCTTAAGTAAGCTGCTTTACAGGCTGATTTTTGCCTAAAGGTGATATTACTTAAGAAAAAACTGCCGCTGCTATGTATAATAGCGCCCAAGAAAAACGCCCCAACCTAATATCTTTAATAAAAGGATTTTATTATGCAAACCAAACGCCCGTTATATATTCCCTTTGCAGGACCTGCTTTACTTGAAACCCCGCTACTTAATAAAGGCAGTGCTTTTTCAGCAGAGGAACGCGATAACTTTAATTTAACGGGATTATTGCCGCACACCATTGAAACCATTGAAGAGCAATCGATTCGTGCCTATCATCAGCTAAAATCTTTTGACAGTAATATGGATAAGCATATTTATTTGCGCAATATTCAAGATACCAATGAAACGTTGTTCTATCATTTGGTTGAGCAGAATATTGAAGAAATCATGCCGCTCATCTATACCCCAACGGTCGGTCAAGCTTGTGAAAAATTCTCGCAGATTTACCGCCGCAAACGTGGTTTGTTTATTTCTTATCCTGAACGTCACAAAATCGATGACATGCTGCAAAATGCCACCAAACAAAAAGTTAAAGTTATCGTTGTGACCGATGGCGAGCGCATTTTGGGACTTGGCGACCAAGGTATTGGCGGAATGGGGATTCCTATCGGTAAATTGGCACTATATACCGCTTGTGGCGGCATTAGCCCTGCGTATTGTTTGCCAATTTTATTGGACGTGGGCACGAACAATCAAGAATTGCTTGATGATCCGATGTATATGGGCTGGAGAAACCCACGCATTTCAGGCGAAGAGTATAACGAGTTTGTGGATTTATTTATCCAAGCCGTCAAACGCCGCTGGCCAGAGGTGTTGTTGCAATTTGAGGACTTTGCTCAAGAAAATGCCACGCCATTATTAAACCGATACCGTGATGAAATCTGCTGCTTTAACGATGACATTCAAGGAACGGCTGCCGTTTCCGTGGGAACTTTGATTGCGGCATGCTTGAATAACGGTCAAAAATTAAGCGAACAGCGCGTTGCCTTTTTAGGGGCAGGGTCAGCCGGCTGCGGTATTGCTGAACATATTGTTCGTCAAATGCAGCGCGAAGGCTTAAGCGAAGAGCAGGCGCGCAAGCAAGTATTTATGGTTGATCGTTATGGTCTACTGACTGACGCAATGACTGAGCTTCAAGACTTCCAAAAACCATTAGTTCAAAAAGAAGCCGATATCGAAAATTGGGACAAAAGCCAAAAACTTGGTTTGCTACAGGTGGTCAAACAAGCAAAAATCACCGTCTTGTTTGGCGTAAGTGGTCAAAAAGGGTTATTCACGCAAGAAGTAATTGAGTCAATGTGTGACAATACTGAGCGTCCAATTATCTTGCCACTGTCAAACCCAACCTCACGAATTGAGGCGACCCCGCAAGAAATCACCAACTGGAGCCGTGGTCGCGCCATCATTGCAACAGGAAGTCCTTTTGCGCACACCACGTTTGAAGGTCAAACTTTCGAGATCTCTCAGTGCAATAACAGCTATATTTTCCCAGGCGTTGGTTTGGGCGCGTTGATAGCGCGAGCGACCGGAATCAGTGACAATATGCTGATGGCAGCCAGTCAAGCCCTTGCAGACATTTCTATGGAATACGACAAAGCGCCTGGAGCAATTTTGCCGCCGATTAAACTTATCAGAGAAATCAGCACAAAAATTGCTTATGCCGTTGCTCACCAAGCTGTTGAAGACAAGTTAGCGTTACCGGTCACTGCAGAAAACCTAGAAAAACGTTTAAAAACGAATTTTTGGTTGCCTAAATACCGCAATTATCGCCGAACTGCGTTCTAAATTTGGCAAATAATGTAGATTCAGCCGAACCTAACGTTGCAGGAAGTGGCAGCGTTGGGTTTTTTTATTACGCATCATGAATTTAGAACATAAAAAAACCCTTACAAGTCAATGATTGTAAGGGTTTGCTTTTTTAGAATGTTTGGTGGGCCCAGTAGGACTTGAACCTACGACCAAAGGATTATGAGTCCTCTGCTCTAACCAACTGAGCTATAGGCCCTAATGAAGAAGCATTATGATACCTGATTTTCTAAAATTATCAAGTAAAAGTTAAGCGTTGATTAAGCTAAGCCGCCTGCTATGGTAAGGCTGCGACCGCCATCAATCGTGATGATTTCTCCTGTGATGTAACTGGCTTTTGCTAAATATAAGGCGCAATCGGCAACATCTTCTGGCACTCCCAAGCGCTGCATCGGAATAGATTGAGAAATCTGCTGCTTTTCTAGGGTGCTTAGCGCTTGGTCACTGTCATCTTCAGGCAAAATATTAGCCCCTAAAGCCATGCCATTCACTCGAATCTTTGGCGCAAACTCTAGCGCTAAAGATTTGACCATCATAGCATGAGCGGCTTTTGCCATATTATAAACGGTATAGCCTAAAAATGGCTGCTGAAGTCCGTGAATATCAAGTAAGCTAATAATACAGCCCTTGGTTTTTGCCAGCTCAGCGCGTAACGCTTGAGTTAATAATAGCGGCGCTTTGGCATTGCTTAGCATCAATTCATCCCAGTTTTGCAGAGTAATATCGCCAATCGGTGTTGGATAAAATCGCGAAGCGTTATGAATTAGTACGTCAAGCCTGCCAAACGTGCGAATAATCATTTGCGCAAAATCATTAAGTTTTCGCGGACAATTAACCACGGTCAAATCAGCTTTAATAACCGCAGCGCTATTATCGCGTTTGGCGTTCAATTTTTTTGCTAATTCTAAAGCGTCTTGTTCGCTTTGATGGCAGTGGATAATGACGCGGTAACCTTGATGATGCGCCGCGCAAATTATCGCCGCGCCGATTCGTTTTGCCGCGCCCGTGACCAACATAACCGGCGCATTTGTTGTTTTAAAAGTTGGCGAGTTCATTTCAAATGGCATCATGAAGCTTGGCGTGAATCTTATCAATCCTTGCTTGTTTAATCGCGGCGCCAATATCCGCGCCTTGTAAATTGGGGTCAATATCCTTAATCGAGATGCTGTTATAGTCCTCAATTGCTTGCAATATTTTGATTTGTTGACCTGCCAATTGCCAAATTTGCTTTACTTTCATCAGCTCAATAAAGCGTTCAGGGTGCTTATCCAAAGATACTGATTGAATAAAATCTGCTAAGCGGCTTGCATTAATCGTATCAAAATTGGTTAAAGTTTGTTCATGAGTGACAAGCCAAAGCGCAAATTGGGTGACATTTTTAGGAACTTTATTTTGATTGCCGAAGCTTCGGATAGTGACAAGCGCATCTTCTAATTCTGAGGATGAGGACGGGCTAAAACTACTCATTAGTAATGCCCAGCGCTGCTGCAAATTTAGCTGAAAACTTTGGGAAAGTTTAAGACTGCTAAGAACTTGTCGTTTTAATTGATTAGCCGCCTTATTTTGCTGCCAAGCCTTAAAAAGCTTAGGGTAAAGCGCTTTGATTGCGCCAATATCATCAAGGCATTGCCAATAAACTTGCGGTGAGTCTTGCATCAAAGCGCGGCTTGACTCTTGCCAAATGCGCTCACGGCTTAAATGGGTAAGCTCACCACTATCAACCAGTGAGGTCATCAGCGCCAAAGTTTCGTCTGCAATAGCAAAGCCAAGTGAAAAATAGCGGCTATAAAAGCGCGCCGTTCGCAGCACTCGCAATGGGTCTTCGCTAAAGGCACTTGAAACGTGACGCAGCGTTTTGGTTTTAATGTCCTCAAGACCGCCGTAATAATCAATCACGCGACCGTTAAGCGGCGAGGGGTCGCTTAAGCTTTTGACCTCGATTGCCATGGCGTTTACGGTCAAGTCGCGGCGCTGTAAGTCCTCTTTTAAAGTCACCTCGGGACTGGCAAACACAGCAAAGCCTTGATAGCCATGACCAAGTTTGCGCTCGGTTCGGGCAAGGGCGTATTCATTTTTGGTTTTTGGGTGTAAAAATACCGGAAAGTCAGCGCCAACTTGGCAAAACCCAGCCGCAAGCATCTCATCGACTGTGCTGCCAACCACCACAAAGTCTTGGTCTTTGACTTGCCGTCCAAGCAGTTGGTCGCGAACGGCGCCGCCTACCAAATAAACTTTCATACTGACCTCAGTTCGTTTTAAGCTTCATTTTTAAGCTTTATTTTTGATGGCTTATTTTAAAGGCTTTTAGAATAAAAAAGCCAACATCTTGCGATATTGGCTAAGGTAAATTTTGATAATTACCATGCTAAAGCTTAATGCTGAGCATTTTCCAAATCTTGGGCTTCGGTTACCGCAAGCGCGGTCATGTTAACGACGCGGCGAGCGGTTGCTGATGGGGTCAAAATATGCACGGGTTTGTTTGCACCAAGTAGGATAGGACCAATCGAGGCGCTTTGTGTTGCCGTTTTTAGCAAGTTAAAAGCGATGTTTGCCGCATCAACAGATGGTAAAATCAGTAAATTTGCGGAACCTTTAAGGGTGCTTGATGGTAAATCATCCAAACGAATACGCTCGTTAAGCGCCGCATCGCCTTGCATTTCGCCATCAAATTCAAAATCAACGTCCATATCGCTTAAAAGCTGGTAAACTTTGCGCATTTTGACCGCGCTTGGACGGTCTGAGGTGCCAAAGTTGGAATGTGACACCAGTGCTACGCGCGGGGTGATGTCAAAGCGGCGCATTTGGGCAACAGCAAGAACGGTCATTTCCGCCAATTGCTCGGCAGTTGGATCATCGTGGATATAGGTATCGGCAATAAAAATGTTGCGGTCTTGCATAAGCACGGCATTCATGGCGTAAAAGTCTTTCACCCCCGCTTTTTTGCCAATAACGTTTTGGATATAGCGCAGGTGCAAATGATAATGGCTATATGTTCCGCAAATCATGCCATCCGCTGCGCCATTTTCTACCAAAAGTGCGCCGATAAGGGAAGTTTTTCGGCGAACATCACGGCGGGCAAGCTCAGGGCTGACACCTGCGCGTTTATTTTTTTCATAGTAGCCTTGCCAATAATCCTTATAGCGCGGGTCGTTGTCTTGATTGACGATAGTGATGTTCTCGCCATCTTTGAGGCGCAGTCCCAAGCGCTTGATATTTTTTTCGATAATGGCAGGGCGACCAACCAAAATCGGCTTAGCCAGCTCTTCATCGACCACTACTTGAACGGCAAGCAAGATATTTTGGTCTTCACCTTCACAATAAACAATACGTTTTGGCTCAGATTTGGCACGAGCAAAAATCGGCTTCATGACAAAGGCGGAGTTGTAAACAAATTCGGACAATTGCTGACGATACGCTTTAAAATCAGTAATGGGTAAAGTGGCAACGCCAGAATCCATCGCCGCTTTGGCAACCGCAGGGGCAATCTCAATGATTAAATTTGGTTCAAGGGGACTTGGAATTAAGTAATCGCGACCAAAGCGTTTACTAGTGTCATCAGTTTTCGCGCGCGTGGTGGTTGACATGGCATCAACATGAGCCATAGCCGCAATCGCACGGACGCAAGCAATTTTCATACCCTCATTAACAGTTGTTGCGCCAACATCGAGCGCGCCGCGAAAAATATAAGGGAAACAAAGCGCATTATTCACTTGGTTTGGGTAGTCCGAACGCCCCGTTGCCATGATGACATCTGGGCGCACCGAATGGGCAACTTCGGGCATAATCTCAGGAGTTGGGTTGGCAAGTGCAAAAATAATCGGGTCGCGAGCCATGCGCTTGACCATATCGGTGGTAAGAATTCCGGGCATCGATAGCCCTAAAAACATATCTGTACCATCGATAAGCGCCTCAATGGTGGTGGCATCGGTGTCGCGAGCATAACGCTGTTTGGACTCATCTAAGTTATCACGATGGGTTGAAATGATGCCGCGCGAGTCTGCCACAAAGATATTTTGCTTTTGAACGCCAAGCGCGCAAAGTAAATCAAGGCATGAAATCGCCGCAGCGCCTGCGCCTGAGCAAATCACTTTAATCTCTTCGATTTTTTTATCGGCAATCAATAAGGCATTTAAAAGGGCAGCCCCAACGATAATGGACGTGCCATGTTGGTCGTCATGAAACACCGGAATGTTCATGCGTTTACGAAGTTCGCGCTCAATTTTAAAGCACTCAGGCGCTTTGATATCCTCTAAATTAATCCCGCCAAAGGTCGGCTCTAACGCGGCAACCGCCTCGATAAATTTGTCGGGGTCATTTTGCGCCACTTCAATATCAAAAACATCAATTCCGGCAAATTTTTTAAATAAAACACCTTTGCCTTCCATCACCGGCTTTGATGCCAAAGCGCCAATATTACCAAGCCCAAGCACCGCCGTACCATTGGTGATGACCCCAACCAAATTACTTCGGGCAGTGTATTTTGCCGCAAGGGTCGGGTCTTTTTCAATTTCAAGACAAGGTACGGCAACCCCTGGCGAGTAGGCTAGGGCAAGGTCGCGTTGGTTGGCAAGCTGCTTGGTGGGGGTAACCGAGATTTTACCGGCGCGAGGGTGGGCGTGATAATGCAGGGCAGCTTGTTCAAACTGCTCTTTATCCGAATTCGGATGGTCTGAATTTAAATTTTTATCGTCAGTCATATCGGTCATAATAATAGTGCCATGGTTAAAATCATAAAAATAACGCGAGCGCTTAACTACTGCCGCAACCTTGAATGGCGATTCGCCCCCGTTTCCCGAAAAGCCAATCGCCATTCATTCTAGCACTGTTAATAATTTACTGACCAGTGAACTGTTATTAATATACAAAACTATAATACATAACGATTATTGCAATGATAATCGAAAATTAGACGATAAAAAATTTTACTACCTAAAATTGTAAGCTATTGATAATATTATATTTTTTTAAATTAAGACGAACAGCTAATCGCAAGCGGCGGCGCGTCATGGTTTGGTGGCGTGCAATCAAGCCTTGTCGCAATATCTTGAACGCTAAACGGCTGACTCAAGAGTTCAAATAAGCGGGCAACCTCATCAAAGTTACCGTTTTCAGCATCCTTTATGGCGCGCTGAGCCATGTCATTTCGCAAAATATAAACCGGATTGTTCGCTGTTAAGCGCTTGATAACCTCATTTTTAGCCAGATTGTGCCAAAGCGCTTGATAGCGTGATTGCCAGTCCTGCCAAGATTGCAACGCCTTATCGCCTTGATTTTCGATTTCTTGAGTAAGCGTTTTAAGTAATTGCGCCTCAAAAGTGAATTTATCAGGGTCAATAAGTGCTAATAGCGCCCGAAAGCTGTTGGTATAATCCAAACGGTAATCTTGCAACAAGCTTAACCAATCAAAAGCCAAGCTTAAGCTTTCCTCACTGTGAGGCAGTCCCATTTTATCGCAAAGCCCCAGTTGATAACGCTGCATAAAAGTCGGCTCATAATGGGCTAAAGTATCGCCAAGCGCTTGCCTACTTATTCCGGATAAGCGCATAAAATGCGGCAGCCAAACGTTTAGATTCCAATGCCCAATCGCCGGCTGATTTTGGTAAGCATAACGACCGGTAAAGTCGGAATGGTTGTTAATCCAAGCCGGATTAAAGCGCTCCATAAAGCCAAAAGGACCAAAATCAAGCGTACTGCCGGTAATGGACAAATTGTCCGTATTCATCACCCCATGAGCAAAGCCGATTAACTGCCAATCGGCAATCAAGCGCGCGGTATTTTTAACGACATTTTCTAAAAATGCCAAAACTGGATTGTCCGCGGACTGACATTCTGGGTAATAGGTGGCAATCATATAATCGGTAAAGGGCTTTAATAAATCCGGCGCAAAGCTTGCAATCCACTCGATATGACCTAAGCGAATATGGCAATCAGCCACGCGAATCAGCGCCGCTCCTGACTCTAGCGTTTCGCGCTGAACCGGCGTTTTTGAGGTAACGATACCAAGCGCTTCTGATGAGGCAATGCCAAGATGGGTGAGGGCATGACCACCCAAATACTCGCGAATACTGCTGCGAAGTACCGCCCGACCGTCGCCCATCCGCGAATACGGGGTCAAGCCGCTGCCTTTTAAATGCAAATCCTGAAGCTTGCCGTGGTTATCAATCACTTGCGCCAAAAGCAGCCCGCGACCATCGCCAAGCTGACCTGCCCATTGCCCAAATTGATGACCGGCATATGCCATGGCAAGCGGGCAAAAGCCATCTGAAATGTAGCTACCACCAATAATTTCAACCCAATGCTTCATTAAGTCATCATCATCAGACCACCCGATTTTTTTTGCTAAGTTTTGGTTAAAATGAACCGGTATTGGTGAATCAAGCGGCGTTGGCGGCTGACGGTGATATAGTCTTGGGTCGAGATTCACGTAAGTGTTTTGGTAATTCATAATGGCTGTCCTTACTTTTTTACCACTATATCACAGCAGCAATCGGACGAAAAAACTGGCTATAAAAAGCAACATAAAAAAATCCCCCTAACCGTGTCAGTTAGAGGGAGGAGAAAAGCGGATTAAATTAAGGATTAAGCAGCTTTTTGGTCAAAGCCCAATGAGCGAAAGGCAATTTTTAAATTGTCATTATGGGCAATGATTTTTTGCTCAATTTTCGCATATTCGTGCTTCAGCTTTTCATCAACTTCATGCAAGCGGTCAGCAAACTCTGTCTTTTTCATCTCAATGGTCTTAGTTTTTAGCGCTTGCCATTCTTCAACCGTTTGCGTGAACGCCTCAAATTCAAGCTTGATACGCTCTTGGAAATGAATCATCGCTTGAGGCAAATCAATACCACTGGTGCTTACGGTGTCAATCTGCTCTTGGGCGCGTTTAAACTGCATTTGAACTTCAGCATGCTTGATGGTGGCGTCATCAATGGTTCGTAAATCACTGGTCAAACCGATTTTTGACAATCCTGCAATCAGCCATTTGGTTGGGTCATATTGCCACCATTTCACTCCATTTCGGTAGTCGTATTGGAAGAAATGATGGTAGTTATGATAGCCTTCACCCCAAGTGAAAATCGCTAGGATAAAGTTATCACGCGCGGTATTGGTGTCGGTATAAGGTCGCGTGCCAAACATATGACATAAGGAGTTGATAAAAAAGGTGAAGTGATGGGTAAGCACCAAGCGCAGAAGCCCTGCAAGCACCAACGTTCCCCAAACGTCACCTAACAACCAACCTACCGCGCCGACGATACCGATGTTGGCCGCAAGTACCCAAAGACCATAGTATTTGTGCTGAATTTGCAGCGTTTTATCTTGGGTCAAATCAGGGATGTTTTTATAATCAAACTTACCGCTTGGGTAGTTTTTTAGCATCCAACCGATGTGGCTGAACCAAAAGCCGCGCTTGGCTGAGTACGGGTCGTCCATTTCGTGGTCAACGTGGCGGTGGTGGGTTCGGTGACCTGAACACCAATCAAACGCTGAACCTTGAATAGCAAGGGTGGCACCGGTTAATAAAAAGTTTTTAACAAACGGGTGCGCCTTATAGGAGCGATGCGACAGCAAGCGGTGATAGCCTGCGGTGATGCTAAGCCCCGTCCACGCCATAAAAAAGCCAAACGCGCCCCAAACGGGTAAGCTGACTTTGTGAGTGAGTAGATACCACGGGGTAATGACAGCAGCAGCAAGTGGCGTTGCAACCAAAATCGTTGCTGGAATCCAGTTAATCGGCGCTTTTTTAAATTCAAGTTCACGAATGTCAATGGCTTCACTGATGGTGACCTCAGTCGCCGTTGACGGTTTATTGAGATAACTGCTTGCCTTTGTTGATAAGTTGGATTTTGGCTGCAGATTAGTTTTTGGTGCGTCTTTGTCCTCAAGCCACGACTTTAGGCGCAGTGCCTGAGTCCCAGCAGTTTGGATTAATGCATCACCAGATTGGATTGCCAATCGCAAGCCTTTAAGTGGCAAGCCCATTGCTTTTTTTGCAATCATATAATATCCCTAGCGGTATTGATTTCAGCCCTTATCTTACCGCAATTGATTCAGAAAGTGAACGCTTATTATTCATAAAAATATTACTAAATAACAATAACTTGTATGAATTTTAGTAGGAGGTTGAACTAAAACCCTGATACCTTTCAGGATTTAGCGCAATTTGTAATTAAAAAAGCTTTTATTCGACAGAGTTTTAGAGGAGTTTTTTTATGATAAGTCGTAGAAAACCGCTACAAAATTTGTGCCGGAATGTCGGTGATAACAACATCAACTTGCCAAAGCACCAAAGTTTTAATGACTTCAATATCGTTGACGGTCCAAGCACTCACTTTTAGACCATAGCGATGACAGTTTAGAATTACGGCTTGGGTTAATAGGGGGTAATAAATGCCCACTTGTTGGCAGCCGAGTTGAAGCGCGCGGTTTGCGGCATGGGTTAAGGCTTCGGGTGTTTGAATTAATAATCCGCGTGGCACTTGTTTTAAAATAGCGTGGCATTGTAATCGCGACAGCAATTGATCGTCAAACGTGGTCAAAACAATCGGTAGGTTGTGAATTTCTGCACCAATGAACGCGGTATTAAGCGCTTTAATTAAATTTTGGTAGGAAGTTCGATTGTGGGTTTTAATTTCAAGCTCAATATGACTAAAATTTGCGGTCACCGCTTCTGCCTGATTGAGGACTTGAATTAAGGTTTCAAGGGTGATGATGGGGTGACCTGATTGCAGTTGCCGGTGGATTTCTTTTAAGGTCAATTGGTCAATTCTTGATTGATTGCCGCAAAGCCGTTGCAGCGTATCATCGTGAAATACCACCAAATGATTGTCTTGGGTTAATTGAACATCAAACTCAATGCCAGAAAGCCCCCGAAGCAAAAGCCGTTTGGCGTATTCAAAGCCAAATAAAGTATTTTCAAGCGCTTCACTACGTGCGCCGCGATGCCCTAACAGCTGAGTTCGATTGAGTGCAATCATGCTGATGTCCTAATTGCGCGCTGAGGCGGATCACATTGCAAATTGAAATTTCAAGCGAATAAAGCTTAGTTTACTGGATAAGATAATATGGAATCAATTGGTTTGGGTAATGACCCAAGATTATAAATTCCGTATAATGGCTTCATTTTATTTATCGACAAGTTTAGGAGCAAGGGATAATGAGCGCAGCGAAGCAATCACCACTCATGTGGTCAAAAATAGCAGGAATAGGAGTTATGACTGGCATGGCGCTTATCGGTTGTAGTAAAGCTGATAAGCCGGCAGACGTTTCTGATGAGACAGTCGTTGTGGACAATAGCGAGGTTGCACCGGCAGTGGGTTGTCAAGACCCATTGGTTCAAGACCGCCTTAAAAATGCCATTAAAAACGCCTTATATCAGCAGTCGCAGTCGCTTGCCTCAAGTTATGCCAGTGAAGCTGATGTTAGTCTTGATTTGGGAAGTATTCGCAATAAAATCAATGCAACAGGGGTAGCAATTAACAACATCACAATGATTCAGGCGGCAAATAATAACGGCATCACCACTTGTCAGGCAGCGGTGAGTGTGGTGTTAACCAGCGAAGATGTGTTTTTAACCAACCAGCTCAATGCTGACAATGGTCACCCAACCGTTCAAGCGCAAGTTGCTCAAGATCAAGTTCGAATGAGCAGCAATACCATGATTGATGATGCGTTAACTTATATTGTGGGGACGCAAAATGGTCAAGTCCAAGTTCGTATTGTCAGCAACCCTCCATTGCTAACGGCAGCCGCTGATGTGATCGCAAGCTCAATGCTCAAATCAGCGCTCGATAATCAAAGCCAAAGCTTGCCGCAATCAAGCAGCAATCAAGACTCAGCGCCGGTCGTTCGCGCGCCAAGACCGGTGGTACCGGCTCAACCTGCCGCTCCTGCAAGACCGGCTCAGCCATCAAAACCTGCTGAAGCGCCAAAGCCAAGCTCAAGTAACAATGACAGCTCAAGCAATCAAAGCTCAAGTTCGCAATCTTCAAGCTCAAACAGCTCAGCGACAAGCAGCAATTCTGAAAGCGCCAATCCAAGTAAACCTGCTGCCAAGCCGCAACCTTCTGCGCCAAAAGATGACAGTATCGACATGGTCATCATCGAAGAAAATGGCACTTATTAATCAGTTAAGTTAATTGCTTTATAACTAAAAAAGGCTTACATGGATAAGCCTTTTTTATTTTCTGCAAAATATCTTTAGAAACCATTTTTCAAAGATTAGTTGTCATCAAAAACGCTCAGCACTTGACTGTCCCAAAGCACTTCTCGAGTTTGCGCAGAATCGGTGCAAAATCTTGCCGCCACAAATAAAAAATCGGATAGGCGGTTGATAAATTGCAGCGCAGGAGTGCTGATGGCGTTCGGATTGGCATTTTTTAAGCGAACGGCTTGACGCTCGGCGCGGCGGCAAATGCTTCTTGCTACGTGAAGTTGGCTGACAAGAAGCGACCCTGTCGGTAAAATAAAGTCTTTAAGCGGCGGCAAATGAGCGTTCATGGCGTCGATTTGCTGCTCAAGCCAAGAGATATGCGCCGCCGTCATCCCAACGAATTCAGGCATGGCAAGCTCACCGCCGAGGTTAAATAATAAATGCTGAATGATGGTTAAGCTTTGCGCAAATTTTGCGCTTTTATTTTCGTTATCGTTAAAAACGCGCTCAGGAAGGGTAGCGTTTTTTTGAGCATCATTTAATAAGGCGCGAACCAAGCCAAGTTGCGAGTTCAGCTCATCAACATCACCCATCACATCAAATAACAGGTCAGCTTTACTGACGCGGCTGCCATCTGCCACTCCGGTGCTGCCATCGTCGCCGGTTCGGGTATAAATTTTACTTAAGCGGTTTCCCATAATTTTTCCTTATCGTTGTGCGTAATTTTAATCACCAATTGAAAGTAAGGCGTGCTATTGTGGCATTTTTTGGCAATCTTCGCTAAGATAGCGGTCACTTTATCAACCCTAACTGCAATGATAACGCGATAGCCGCGCTGAACTGCATTGATTTTAAAAGGCGAATTTAATGACCAACCCTCTTGCCGACGCCATGAACCATTTGACGATTTATGACTCATTAACTGGCAAAAAGCGCGTTTTTGAGCCGCTAAAAGCCGGTCAAGTGGGAATGTATGTTTGCGGAATGACGGTTTATGATTATTGTCATATTGGTCATGCTCGGGTGATGGTTGCCTTTGATATGGTCGTTCGCTGGCTTAACACCTTGGGCTTTGACGTCGATTATATCCGCAATATCACCGACATTGATGACAAAATCATCGCCCGCGCCATTGAAAATAACGAAAGCATCAATGAGCTGACTGACCGTTTTATCAACGCCATGCATGAAGATGCCGCCGCGCTTGGCTGCACGCCACCCAACGCTGAGCCGCGAGCGACTGAGTATATCGATGAGATGCAAGTAATGATTGGCAAACTTGTCGCCAGTAATCATGCTTATAAAGCAGACAATGGCGACGTTTATTATGCCATCGATAGCTTTGAAGGTTATGGCAAATTGTCCAAGCGCAATTTGGAGGATATGCAGGCAGGCGCTCGCGTTGATGTCGATGACAATAAGCGCCATCCGTTTGATTTTGTGCTTTGGAAAGCCGCTAAGCCTGATGAGCCGCAGTGGTCATCACCTTGGGGTCAAGGTCGCCCTGGTTGGCATATTGAGTGCTCAGCAATGTCAACGCACTGCCTAGGCGACAGCTTTGACATTCATGGCGGCGGTCACGATTTGCAGTTTCCGCATCATGAAAATGAAATTGCCCAATCCGAAGCGGCAACGGGCTGTGAGTATGCCCGCAATTGGATGCATGTTGGCTTTATCAATGTTGATGGCGAAAAAATGTCCAAATCCTTGGGCAACTTTTTTACCATTCGCGAGGTGATGGCGCAGTTTCACCCCGAAACCATTCGCTTTTTCTTATTATCCAGTCATTATCGCAGTCAAGTGAACTTTTCGGACAGCGCGTTAACCGAAGCTCATAATAGCCTAAGTACATTATACCACGCGTTAAAAACCGCTGAGCAACAGGGGCAAGATAGCCACATTGATGAAGCGGCTATTAAAGATATTTGTAAAGACGCTTGGCAAAGTCAAGCCGGTCAAGATGTCATTGCCGCGATGAATGATGACTTTAATACCTCGGCGGCAATCAGCGTACTGTTTGGGCTGACTCGCGATATTAATAAAGCCATTAAAGAAGGCGATACTAAAAAAGCGTGGCAGCAAGCGCAATTATTAAAAGCATTGGCGCAGCCGCTCAACATTTTGCAGCAATCGGCGCAGCAATTTTTGCAGGCAAGCATTGGCGGTAATCACAATGGCTTAAGTGATGATGCCATTGAGCAATTGATTGCCGAGCGCGCCGCCGCCAAAGCTGATAAAAACTTTGCTCGAGCGGATGAGATTCGCCAAACGCTCAAAGACGCTGGCATTGAGCTTGAGGACAGCCGAGCCGGAACGACTTGGCGGCGCGCGTCATGAATTTGCCAAAGCGCTTATTAAAACTTTGTTGCTAAAAAATTTGCGATAAAAAAAACGGCAAAAAAGTTGCGCGGATATAAAATAAATCAAACGGAAAGCTGGTTTTTTTGGTATAATGTGGCGTTATTTTTAAGGGATAACGTCACTTTTGAAAGTAGCGGCACAATTTTGCGTTATTTTTAAAATAGCGGCTTAGCAACGTCTGAGTTCCCACCGCTCAAAATAACCACTGCTAGGGGATTTTATGTTACGAATTGTCGATCAAGCATTAACATTTGACGATGTCTTGTTGTTGCCTGCTTATTCTGAAGTGTTGCCAAAAGCCGCAAATTTAACCACCCGATTGACCAAAGACATCACGCTCAATTTGCCGCTGATTTCAGCCGCAATGGACACCGTGACTGAGTCAGATATGGCAATCACCATGGCGCAGCTTGGTGGTTTGGGCATTTTGCATAAAAATATGGACATTGCTCAGCAAGCCACCCAAGTTCGCCGTGTCAAAAAGTTTGAAGCAGGAACGGTCGTTGACCCCATCACCGTTCACCCTGAAATGAGCATTGGTGAGCTGCTACGAATCACTCAAGACAACAACATCTCAGGCGTTCCGGTGGTTGAAAAAGGCACGGACAACGTGGTCGGTATCGTCACCCACCGCGATTGGCGTTTTGAAACCAATTTGGCATTGCCCATCAGTCAAATCATGACTCCAAAAGAGCAGCTTGTTACCGTCCATGAAGGCGAGAGCAATGAGAACATCAAAAAGCTGCTTCATGAGCGCCGAATTGAAAAAGTCATTGTCATTGATGATGAGTTTCGCCTGCGCGGATTGATTACCGTCAATGACTTTACCAAAGCTGAAAACAATCCTAATGCTTGTAAAGACAACCAAGGTCGCTTGCGGGTTGGCGCGGCAGTGGGAACAGGGGCGGACACCGAAGCTCGCGTTGAAGCACTGATTGCTGCTGACGTTGACGTTATTGTGGTTGACACGGCTCACGGTCACTCAAAAGGTGTGATTGATAAAGTCAATTGGGTGAAAAAAACCTTCCCGCAAATTCAAGTGATTGGCGGCAATATTGCCACCGGTGACGCGGCACAAGCCCTTCGTGATGCGGGCGCTGATGCGGTTAAAGTTGGTATTGGTCCGGGTTCAATTTGTACCACCCGAATCATTGCTGGTATTGGCGTTCCGCAAATCTCTGCCATCGACAACGTGGCAAGCGCGCTTCAAGACAGCATCCCATTGATTGCTGATGGCGGTATTCGCTATTCAGGCGATTTAGCAAAAGCCATTGCTGCAGGGGCGTCTTGTATTATGGTCGGCTCACTCATGGCAGGAACAGAAGAAGCCCCAGGAGAGGTTGAGTTGTTCCAAGGTCGCTACTACAAAGCCTATCGCGGCATGGGAAGCTTGGGCGCAATGTCAGGTCAGCATGGCTCATCAGACCGCTATTTTCAAGATGCCAAAGAAGGCGTTGAAAAGCTTGTCCCTGAAGGTATCGAGGGCCGCGTCCCTTACAAAGGTCCTGTTGCCGGAATTGTTAATCAATTGGTCGGCGGTTTGCGCTCATCGATGGGCTATACCGGCTGCGCGACTATTGAGGAGATGCGCAAAAAACCGCAGTTTGTTCAAGTCACATCAGCGGGAATGAAAGAGTCGCACGTTCATGACGTTCAAATTACCAAAGAAGCGCCGAACTACCGCGTTTAATAAAAAGTCCTTAATAACAAGCGCCAATCGATAAGCGGTCGATTTTGGCGATAAAAGATACAAATAGCCAACAATACTAGTATGTTGTTGGCTGTTTTTTTTGTAAAATTAGGCAGCCCAATCGTTTCGTGGCTTGGTACTCATGACAACGATTTTTTATATTTTTAAAGCACAATAATAATCCAAGGATATTTTATGAGCTATTTTGGCACCGACGGCATTCGCGGTAAATTTGGCGAGCTGCCCATTACCCCCGATTTTATTTTAAAACTGGGTTATGTGACCGGTCGCGTGTTGGTTGAAAATGGTGCCACGAGCAAAAAGCCAAGTGTGGTTATTGGCAAAGATACGCGGCTTTCAGGATATGTGATTGAAGCGGCACTTCAAGCTGGCTTTAACGCGGCAGGGGTTGACGTTCATATGTTAGGACCACTGCCAACGCCAGCGATTGCCCATTTAACCCGCAGCTTTCATGCCGATGCAGGAGTGGTGATTTCCGCTTCACACAATCCTTATTTTGACAATGGGGTGAAGTTTTTCTCAAGCGATGGCAAAAAAATCAGCGATGACATGCAAAATGCCATCAACCAAAAACTCGATGCGATTATGGCAAATGATGCTTCAAATTGTGTTGCTATGCCTATTATTGACCCTGCACAATTGGGTAAGAATCATCGCATTGATGATGCCAAAGGTCGCTATATCGAATTTTGTAAGGGCAGCTTTCCTTATCAGTATGACTTGTCAAACTTAACGGTCGTCGTTGATTGTGCCAATGGGGCAGGCTATAGCGTGGCGCCGCGCGTCCTTCGTGAGCTTGGCGCGACTGTTATTGCCATTAATAATAAGCCTGATGGCATTAATATTAACGAAAAATGTGGCTCAACGCATCCTGAGGGTTTACAACAAGCGGTGGTTGATTATAACGCTGACGTTGGGATTGCCTTAGACGGTGACGGCGACCGCATCATCATGGTTGACGAAAAAGGCAGTTTGGTTGATGGCGACGGTATTTTATTTATTCTTGCCACTCAAGGTCAAACTAAAGCGGTTGGCGTTGCCGGAACGTTAATGAGCAATATGGGGCTTGAGCTTGCGCTAAACCGCGCCAGAATTGACTTTTGCCGCGCTAAAGTTGGCGACCGCTATGTCATGCAAGACCTTGAAGCCAACGGCTGGATTTTAGGCGGTGAGCCGTCGGGGCATATTTTATGCTTAGATAAAAGCCGAACAGGGGATGCCATCATTGCAGGGCTTCAAGTGTTGGCAGTCATGCAAGAGCGTGATTTGGCGCTTAGTGATTTGACCGCAGGGTTTGAGGTATTACCGCAAAAGCTGGTTAACGTTCGTTTATCGCAAATGCAAGACCCGTTTGCTTATCCAGAACTGGTTTCGGCTTTTGATAACGCCAAAGCGACGCTTGAAGGTCGTGGCAGACTGTTAATTCGTCAATCAGGAACGGAGCCCATGATTCGGGTTATGGTCGAGTCTGATGATGAGATTGAATGTGATGTGATTGCCAATGAGTTAGCGGCGAAGATTAAGCAGCAGCTTGATAGCTAATTTGAATAAGTAATGGCAAAATTATCGTAATCGGCTTATATTACTCATTAGATTGATTTAGTCACGTTAATAAAAAGGCGAATTTATGAAAATGGACTTTACCGACCAGCGGTTGTCATATGAAAAAGGCGAGCTTGATAAAGCATCTGTTCCAGAGTCGCCATTTGAGTTGTTTAATGCTTGGATGAAGGAAACGCTTGAAGAAAAGGTTCAAGAGCCTTATGCCATGAGCCTTGCCACTTGCGGCGCGGACATGAAGCCTTCGGTTCGCATCGTGCTACTTCGTGAGGTGACGGACACAGGCATCGTGTTTTATACCAATTATGACAGTGCGAAAGGTCAAGATATCAGCGAAAATCCAAACGCTGAGGCGCTGTTTTTTTGGCATGAGCTTGAGCGTCAAGTCCGCATCAGTGGCAGCATTGCCAAGATTGACGCGCAAAAATCTGCCGATTATTTTCAAAAACGACCGCATGACAGCCAAGTGGGCGCTTGGGTCAGTCAGCCGCAAAGTGGCGTGGTTGAAAATCGCGATATAATGCAAGCAAAGTTTGAGGAATTGGTCAAACAGTTCCCCGAAAATGATAAAGTGCCAACGCCTGAATTTTGGGGCGGTTATGAAATCACCATTGAAAACATCGAGTTTTGGCAAGGTCGCGCTAACCGAATGCATGACCGGATTGTTTACTCAAAAAATCAGCAAGACTCAACTTGGAATATTGAGCGCTTATTGCCTTAATTTTTAAAATGAACTCGTTTTTTAATTGATAACAATAAAACCCTTTAATAAGCTATTAAAGGGTTTTTTATGCTTTTATTTCAAAGTCGTTATTTGGTATCAACATTGACCGATACCGACATCCCCGGTCGCAGCTCGCCTAGGCGCGGCTGATTTTTATCCAAATCAATGCGAACTGGAATTCGTTGAGCGATTTTAATGTAGTTGCCCGTGGCAGGGTTAGCCGCTCCTGCGCTAAATTCGCTTCCCGTTGCCGGAGAGATGTTGCTGACGTGACCACGGAATTTCACGCCGCCAAGCGCATCAACGTGAACGGTTGCAGGCTCACCAATGCTCATATTTGCCACTTGCGTTTCTTTAAAGTTGGCAATCACCCAAACGCCGCGCGGGACGATGTACATCAGCTGCGTTCCGGCGTTGACAAATTGACCTTCTTTGACACTGACTTGGCTTAATTGACCAGATTCAGGAGCGCGGATGATGGTATTTTCAAGGTTAATTTTGGCTTGTTTTTCGCCAGCTTCAGCGTTTTTGATGTTGGCATCCAGTGAGGCTCGGCTTCCGGTAGTTTTTTTGCCGGCTTCTTTTGCGGCTTGCAAGTTAGCTTCGGCTTGGCGAACGGCAGCTTCTGCTTTTGCCAATTGCGCTTGGGCATGAGCAACTTCTGCCTGCGCCACAGCGCCAATGGCGACCAAACCTTGATAGCGATTGACGTCTTCACGAGCGCTGTCAACGCTAACTTTTGCGCTATAAACGTCCGCTTCCCGAGCTTTAATTTGCGCCTCACTGGTTCCGGTATCTTGCTCGTTGCTTGAGCGGTTGGTGAGCGCCACTTCAATATTTGCCTGAGCTTGCTCAAGCTGCTGGCGAAACGTTCGGTCATCAATTTTTACCAATAAATCACCGGCTTTTACTTGTGCAAAGTCTTCAACGGCAACTTCGGTCACATACCCTGAAACTTGCGGGCTGATGATGGTCGTTTGACCTTTAATAAAGGCATTGTCCGTTTTTTGAACGCTTGGGGTAAAGGGTGGCAGCCGCCAAGCGTATAAAATTAAGCCTACGCCAATGGCAATTAAAGCAATCAACAGCACCAAATTAAACATCGATTTTTTCTTCGGCGACCAGCCGGCAGGCTCATCAATCGGCTCTTTTGGCGGCATCGGCGTGTCGTTTTCAAGCGCAGCTTCATCGGCTTTTAGGCTGTCTTCTGCCATTTTTTCATTGGCGGCTTGCTCGGCGTTGTCACTTGATTTTGGCAGCTCATTGACTGTAGCGCGGTCATCATGAGGGTCTGCCGGTTCGCGGGGAGAGGGTTCACTCATGACTTGCTCCTAAATTTTTAGTCATTATAAAAAAGGTTTGATTAATCACGTGCTCTCATCTTAGCAAGCGCAGCAAGCTCTTTGGCTAAAGGATTGCGCTTATGATAGCGGTAATATAAATAGTTCATTAATAAAAGCAGCGCGGTAATGGTAGCAATCGTGGC
Source organism: Psychrobacter sp. GTC18467 (assembly GCF_055397455.1). Taxonomy (NCBI): domain Bacteria; kingdom Pseudomonadati; phylum Pseudomonadota; class Gammaproteobacteria; order Moraxellales; family Moraxellaceae; genus Psychrobacter; species Psychrobacter sp. GTC18467. The sequence continues at coordinate 299,289 of NZ_AP038920.1, read as the reverse complement.
AAGAATAAAGAATAAATCATCATAGGCGGCAACGGTTGCTTGCCGCTGAACGCCTTGAAGCACTTGCCCCATCGCCGTGCTTCCTGCTTGAGCACGGTCGGTGATTTGACCGGACAGCGCCCCTTGAGCACCGGCAACCCTTGCGGCAAGCCCTGCATCGCCAAGATTGAGCGAGCTTACCATATCCGCGTAATGCATTTGCGTTCGAATGGTGGTAAAGGCTTGAATGGCGGCTGCCCCTGCAAGACCACCAATGGTTTGTGAAATCCCGAAAATCACCGAAAAGCTGATAATGTAGGCAGGACCATTGGCAATGGCGCGGAACATGCCTTCAAACACCATAGGTCCCATGAAGTAAACGGCGGCAAAGGCAATTAAAAACTGACTAAAATAAAACATCGACGGCGTTGAATTTAAGGACGACCCCATATCAATCCAAGCGCCAACGGCAATGAGCGCCACTGCAAAAATCACCGGTCGGCGCAAATCCATCGCATTGGTGGTAAAAATGCTCGTGACCAATGCCAACGCACTGGCTGCTAAAACCACGGCATAAAAGGTAATCAGTTGGTCATTGCCATAGCCCAAATTGGCAAGCAGTCCTGCCGCGCCGACGGTTTGCTCGGACAACAAAATGCGCATCACTGCACCGGTAATGGTAAAGGCAATAATCGTTCGGCTGCGCATCCAGCGAACTTGCAGCATCGGGTTTTTGCGGTGCGTTTCAATCCAAAGCGCCGGAATAATGGTTACCACCGCAATAATCAGCGGAATGCTAAGCCAAGGCGTCGTCCACCACAAAATGCGACCTTGAACCAAAAATACACAAAGTGCCGCAATACCAATGGCAAATAGCCCAAAGCTGATAATATCAAGCTTTTCAAAGACTTTTTCGGTAATTCCGGCAGGAAGTTCAAGCAGATTAATCAGGCTAAAGCAAATCAGCACCAAGCCAAATTCAAATAAAAATAAAGTATCAAGTGAGCCATCACCCGCCAAATAAGGAGAGATAATCCGTGATAACGGGATGCCAAACTGAACCAAGCCAAAGCCCAAAATCAAGCCGCTAATTCGTTTGGCGGTCGGCATGCCTTGCAAGCAATAAAAAATGGACAATACCGTCATCGCGCTTGCCACAATACCGCTAAAGCCGCGCGCCACCATTTCTAAATAATACGGCTCAACCCAAGCACCAAAGGACGTTTCAATAATGCCGCTGCTGACAAGCCATTGCAAACTGGTTGCCGCCAGCAAAAAAAACATGGTAATTTTGCTAAACAGCGACATGCCAAACTGCTGCCGGATTTTATACAGTAAAATGGTAATACAGGCGTTGGTCATGTTGTAAGCGACCGAAATCCAGCCGCCCTCAACCGGCGTTAAGCCAAGCTCGCCTTGGATTTGGCTAAGATTGGCAACCAACAGCCCATTTTGAAAGCTTGCGGTAAGACCGATAAAAATACCAATCATCAGGTAGAAAAACTTGCGGCGCGTCGGATGGTCAGGGTTGGCAGGAGAGCCTACCATGATGGGGCGTTCGTGGGGTTTGAACTGGTATTCTTGACTCATGATTACATCATCGGTTGGCTAGAAGTCAACTCCATTATTAAGTAAAATCTTGGCGCTGATAATACGTGATTTGTAATTATTGGCATTTAAAAAGGCAAAAAAAACAGCCCAAGACTGTTTTGGGCTATTTTATCACAATTTTTTAATCACCACATAACGCTTGGTTATGTTTTTTAATGCTTTCATTTTAAGGGTCGTATTTCAAAAGTGCTTATTGACCAAGCACTTTTAGCAGTGCTTTAGCAGTATCTTCTGATGACGCCGGATTTTGACCAGTAACCAAATTGCCATCGGTAAGTACAAACGATGACCAATCCGCGCCTTTGTCATAATGAGCGCCGCGATCTTTGAGCATGTCCTCCAATAAAAATGGCACCTCATCATAAAGTCCAACTTCTTTTTCCTCAGAATTGCTAAATCCGGTGACCTTTTTATCTTTAATAAAATAGTCGTCCCCTGATTTGACGTTTTTCAAGGCGGCAGGGGCATGGCAGACAAAGGCAACCGGTTTTTGCTGAGTGTTAAAATCTTCAATCAGCGCGATGGAATCAAGGCTCACTGCCAAATCCCAAAGGGGACCATGACCACCGGGGTAGAATACTGCATCGAAGTCTTTGGCGCTAACTTCGGCAAGTTTTTTGGTGTGATCAAGCTTGTTTTGAGTATCTTTGTCGTCTTTAAAGCGGCGGGTCGCGTCGGTTTGTGCGGCAGGCTCATCGCTTTTTGGGTCAAGTGGCGGCTGACCACCGGCGGGTGAGGCAAGCGTAATGTCGCAGCCAGCATCTAAAAAGGTATAGTAGGGCGCGGCAAACTCTTCAAGCCAAAAGCCAGTTTTTTTGCCGGTGTCGGCTAGGCGCTCGTGTGAGGTTAATACCATTAAAATTTTCATCAGTTATCCTTATTATAAGCTATTTATTAAACGTTATTTTTATAAAGCTACTATTTATAAAGCTACTATTTATAAAGCTATTGAACATCAGCAACTTTAACCACCGTTTTGCCAAAGTTATCACCTTTTAACATATCAAAAAACGCTTGCGGCGCATTTTGCAGCCTATCGGTGATATGCTCTTTGGTTTTGACAACGCCGGATTCGACCCAATCTGTCATGGTGGCTAAAAACTCAGGGAAGTGCTCGCCGTATTCTTCAAAGATAATAAAGCCTTTAACCGTTAAGCGCTGTCGTAAAATCGTTGCCATGAGTAGCCCCAAGCGGTCAGGAGCATCCGGCAAGGAAGTGGCGTTATATTGAGAAATCAAGCCGCAAACCGGAATCCGAGCGTGAGCGTTTAAAAGCGGCAACACCGCATCAAAGACTTTGCCGCCAACGTTTTCATAATAAATATCGATACCATTGGAGCAAGCTTTTGCCAAAGCTTCCGCAAAGTCCGCGCTTTGGTGGTCAAGGCAGTCATCAAAGCCAAGCTCATCTGTCGCAAACGCGCATTTTTCTGCGCCACCTGCCACGCCAACCACGTGAAGCCCTAAATGCTTTCCAACTTGACCGACGGTTGCACCAACAGGTCCTGTAGCAGCAGCAACGACTAAAGTTTCCCCTTTTTTAGGTTTGCCAATGTCGGTCAGCCCCATGTATCCTGTGAACCCTGGCATGCCAAGAACGCCCAAGCCATAAGAGGGGTTCGCCATATTTTTATCAAGTTTAACCACGCCTGCGCCGCAGCTTACGCTGTAATCCTGCCAACCGGCATTAGCAACGACCAAATCGCCTACCTCAAAACCATCAAGGTTGGAGTCAACCACTTGGCAAACTGCCGCGCCAAGCATCACATCGCCAATAGCAAGCGACTCAGCGTAGCTTTTTGCTGCACTCATTCGACCGCGCATATAAGGGTCAAGCGACAAATAAACCGTCCGAAGCAGCATTTCACCATCTTTTGGCTTTGGAATAGGGCTGGTTTCCCAAGCAAAATTATCAAAACTTGGCTCGCCATTAGGTCGGCTGGCAAGCTTGATTTGACGGTTTTGTTGGTTATTTTGCTGATGATTTTGTTGGCTGTTGTTGTTAATAAAGCTCATGAGTTATCCTTTTTTTAAGATAGTTATTGTTTTTAAGTTTAAAATTAAACCGCGCGCTGCAAAATCCGCCGCGATACCGCCAAGTCATTGCTGCCATGTTCACCCAAAGCGGTCATTTGGTGGGCGTCAAGCTGATTAATGACCGCATCAAGGATGCTGGCGTCAAGATTGACATCACTTAAAGATACCGGCAAATTAAGCGATTGAAAAAACGCTTCGGTCATGTCGATGGCAGCATCAATTTTGTCATTATCGCTTTGATTGTCGTCGGTTAAGTCCCAAACGTTTTTAGCAAACTGCAGCAGTTTGCCTTTTTTACTGGCTTTTAGCTCATGCATGACGGCAGGAAGCAAAATGGTCAGCGTCCGCGCGTGGTCAATGCCAAACAGCGAGGTCAACTCATGACCGATCATATGCGTCGTCCAATCCTGCGGAACACCCGTTCCAATCAAGCCGTTGAGCGCCATCGTCGCCGACCACATGATGTTTTTGCGAGTTTCCAAATCCTCAGGATTTTGGCAAACCGTATGACCTTCCTCAATTAAAATCTTAAGCAGCTGCTCGGCAAACGCATCTTGAACTTTAGCATTGACCGGATAGGTCAAATACTGCTCCATCACGTGAACAAACGCATCCGCAACGCCGTTCATCACTTGCCGCTCAGGAAGTGTTAAGGTTTTGGTTGGGTCTAAAATAGAAAATTTAGGATAAACGAGCGGATTGCTAAAGGACAGTTTGGCTTGGCGATTGCTGTCATTAATCACCCCGCCAGAATTCATCTCTGACCCCGTTGCCGGAATGGTCAGCACCGCGCCCAAATCAATGGCAGAATCTAAATTGCGGCAACGACTGGTCAGCGCTTGCCAAGCTTTTTCACGCGATACTTTTTTTGAGTTACCGTCATCGGTTAAAGACGCAACCAACGCCACAAATTTGCTGCCATCAATCACCGAGCCGCCGCCGACCGCTAAGATAAAATCAATATCAAGCTCATTGACCTTATCCGCTGCCTTTAATAGCGTGTCAAATTCAGGATTGGGCTCAATGCCGCCAAACTCAAAGACTTCGCGCGACCCATTGCTCTCAAGCGCGGCTTTGACCTCATCAAGCGTGCCATGTTTTTTTGCCGAGCCACCGCCAAAGGTGATGAGCACCCGTGATTCAGGCGGCACTAAATTGGCAAGCTCTTTGATTTGATTGTCGCCAAAGACAATTCGAACCGGATTGTAATATTGGAAATTTTTCATAATTAACCTAATTCTTAAAGGGTGCAGAAATCTTTGATACGGTGCATTGTACTAAAATTAGACCGGTCGTCTAGTAATTTTTACAAAAAACTGCTGAATTAAGAGTCATTGATTAACAAAACTAAAAAGACTAAAAGTCGCTATAAAAAACAAACATTGGTTCAAAGGGTGTGGTGGCAAAACACGAAGTTAGCTTTGCAATTAATTTTACAATTCTGATCAAAGGTTTAAGGCTTCACAAGTCATCTGCCAAACCTCATCAAGCGGCGCGGTTGAACGACTGATTTTGGTGACTAAGCTTGCGCCAAGCCAAGCAAAATATAAGCGTTTGGCAAGGCTTTTTGCTTGACTGTCCGCGTCATTTTTTAGGTTCATGTCGCCGGCGTTAATGGCAATTTCGATTTGACCGCCAAGCCAGTGAATGGTTTGCTCATAGCCAAAATTTAACGCATTTGCCATCGCCTCGGACAAATCGGCAACCTCCGCGCTTAATTTTACCACCAAGCACTTATCCACATCGCAGCTGCTTTGCTGAGTGTCGTACCATCTTAAAAAATACTGATAAAGTGCCTGACTTGCGCTCGATTGGGTTTGAGAAAGCTCATCAAGCTTGTTTTGATATTGCAAAAAATAATGCTCAATAATCGCCTCGCCAAAGGCTTCTTTTGAAGCAAAATAATGGTAAAACGACCCTTTAGGAACGCCGGCGGTGGTCAATATTTGCTGAAGTCCAACCGCCGAGAAGCCTTTTTTTGCAAGCAGCTGATAGCCAACCTCAAGCAGATGCGTTTTGGTGTCTTGATGTGAATTTGCTTGCGGCTTTAAAAAACGTGGTTCTGTCATAATGATAAAAAGGTTCCTGGTTTTAAATCAGACTTAAGATTACGTATTGTAAACACATTTCTGCAAAAAATCAGATGAGAAATCAAGCGGCTATGTTAGCCTAAAATTCGTGAGCCTTAAGAAAAGCTGTAATCATATTTTTAATAAAAATTAGGATAAATTATGACCGACCACAATAACCACAATAACAACAAGCAAAATAACAGCAGCCAAAACGCCGCTACCAAAAACCGCTATTAAGATTTTCATTTGCAATATATCGCCGGCTACTGGGAAAAAGGCGAGGACGACAGCGAAAATGTCGATACCAATCCCTTTAACGGCGAAACCTTAGTTAAAATTCCGCAAGCAACCAAAGCGCAGTTAGATAGCGCTTATCAAGTCGCCAAGCAAGCACAAATCGACTGGGCGCAAAAAACGCCAAGTGAGCGCGCTCAAGTGCTTTATAAAGTCGTTGAGATTTTTGATTCTAGAAAAGACGAAATCATCGATTGGCTGGTGAAAGAGTCGGGGAGTACCACCGTCAAGCTTGAAGGGGACATCAACGGTCAACTGGTGTCGCCATATATCTTCACCAACGTTACCCGCGATATGGATTTGGCAAAAAATGAAATCTTTGGACCTTTGGTCGGTATCATCCGCGCCAAAGACGAAATCGACGCCCTTGAGATTGCCAACGATACGAGGTTTGGTTTATCAAGCGCGGTCTTTACCAACGATCTGCAAAAAGGCTTGCGCTTTGCTCGCGTATTAAAGCTGGAATGACCCACATTAATGACATCACGGTCAATGATGAAAACCATGTGCCCTTTGGTGGCGAGAAAAACTCTGGCGTCGGGCGCTTTAATGGTGAGTGGGTACTGGACGAGTTCACCACACTGCATTGGATTTCGGTTCAGCATGAGCCGCGCGATTATCCATTTTAAATAGGGATTAATCCGCAGTTAAATAAAGTTTAATCTTGTATTTTTAATAAAAAGACCAGCGCAATTCTGGTCTTTTTTATAGGTTGTTTAAAAATCAGTATTAAAAAATCAATGATGAAATCCCAAAATCATTTCAATATCGCGGCTGGTTAAATGTTTTACCAGCAACTGCTCCTCAACGGGCAAGCGGTTATGATGCTCTTTTATCATTATAAATAAAGCGCGAGCCACCTCCGCGGTCGGCGCGTAATACATTTGCGGGTCATCACGGGTCAGCTTTGCCAAAAATCGATTGATGATTTGGCGTTTTTTGGTGGTATTGCTGTCGTCAGTTGCGGTCATAGTGCTCTCCTTTACCGCTATTTAAGCAATGCCGCTTTAGGGAGTCAAGGGCTCATCACGGTGTTTGAGTAATCATTGCTTCTTATATAACATTCATTTAAAATGAATCTATTGGTAATCATCGTTGTTTTTTAAGGACAATCGCCATGCAATCCATCTCCCTGCCGTCTAAGCCGCCAAGCTCGCCGCACCCGATTTTAAATTTAGCGTTTCGGATTTTTTTTAGTGCTGCAGGGCTTTTTGCCATTGTCATTATGACGGCTTGGGCGTTTATTTTTACCGGTCACGGCAAGATTGATACAAATATCCTGAATCCATTTTATTGGCATGGTCATGAGATGATTTTTGGTTATGCGCTCGCGGTAGTGGCAGGGTTTTTACTGACGGCGGTGAAGACTTGGACGGGGCAGATGATGCCTTATGGCTATCGCTTGCTTGGCATTTTTATGTGTTGGCTACTTGCAAGGCTTGGTTGGCTGCTGTTTGGCTTTGGGGTTGATTTTGGCGGGGCGATTGGCTCGCAGGTTTGGCTCGTTGCGGCGCTTATTTTTGATGGCTTATTTATGCTGTCGATGGCAGGGGCGATTTTTCGAGCAGTTTTGGCGGTCAAGCAATATAAGCAATTGGGAATTTTAGCAAAGCTTGCGCTACTCACCCTTGCCAATGGGCTTTGTTATTTGGGCATTTTTAGCAGCAATATGGCGCTAAGTAAAATCGGCATTTATCTTGGGTTTTATTTGATTATTGGACTGGTTTTGACCATTGGTCGCCGCGTTGTGCCCTTTTTTATTGAGCGTGGATTGAGTCCTGACCTGCCTGCCCCCATAAAAGTAAAAAATAGCCGCTGGCAAGATATTGCAAGTTTGCTGCTGTTTTTGGTGTTTTTTCTTGTCGATGTGTTTTATGCTAATCCGTATCTGCTCAGTATTGCCGCGCTTGGGGTGGGGCTTGTGAACTTCAAGCGGCTTTTGGGTTGGTATCATCCAAACATTTGGCAAAAGCCGCTGCTTTGGTCGCTGTTTTTGGCATTTTTAGGCATGTGCATCAGCTTTTTCTTGTTTGCGGTGCAGCCGTGGCTTGGTTTTAGTCATAGCCTTGCTGTTCATGCCCTTGCGGTATCAGGAATTGGGATGATGACGGTGGCGATGATGACGCGGGTCTCGCTTGGTCACACCGGTCGCAGTATTCATACGCCGCCGCGCGCGGTGACGGTGATGTTTTTGTTAATGGCGCTGGTGTTCGTGAGCCGATCCTTGTTGCCGCTTGTCGATAGCAGCCATTATTTATGGTGGATAATGATTGCGCAGGCAGGTTGGATTGGCTGCTTTGTGCTGTTTTGCCGTTATTATTTGCCGATACTTGCCAAACCGCGACCCGATGGGCTATTTGGCTAGGGTCATGGCAATGGCATCGTTTGCTAAAAACGGGCTTATAAACAAATTAAAAAGGTTGGGAAGCTTATGCGATTGACCACTTATAGTGATTTTGCGCTACGAACGCTTATGTATTTGGCGGTCGTTCCGGCAGATGGCATGCTTGCCAACATCAGCGATATTGCGGACAGTTATCACATTTCAAAAAGCCATTTAACCAAAGTTGTTCATCAACTAGGGAAACTTGGCTATATCGAAAGCATTCGCGGTAAAGGCGGCGGCATTCGCTTGGCAAAAAACCCTGAAGATATTAATTTGGGCGCGCTGATTCGGCAAATTGAGCCGGATTTTGAGTTGGTGGAGTGCTTTGGGCAGTCTGTAGCGCCTAAATCCGATTTGATTTATCAAGAAGTCGTCGGCTGCGTGATCAGCCCTGAATGCCAACTAAAGCGCGTGTTTTCCGAGGCGCTCAAAGCATTTATTGGCGTTCTTGACCGCTATAGCCTTGCCGATATTGTCCAAAATGACGCCGAGCTTGCGGCATTGTTGGCTTAATAAATAGCTGAATATTTTTGATTTACAGCAAGGTTATTGTTAACTTATAATTAACTTTTTTGCTATAAAAATAAAAATAGGTTAACTTAAAAAAGGGCAATGTAATGACCAAGACTTTAAACATAAGCGCTTTGATACTGGCAGGTGCAGCACTATTGAGCGCTTGCTCAGCAATGAACACTGATGAGAACGTCAAAAAAGATGCCGCTGTGCAAGCTGTAGCATCGGTAAGCGCTGCGCCAACGCCGCAATCTGGATTTCGCTTTAGCGATGTTGAAAATGCCGATATCGCCAATAAAAATAAATTAGCGCATCGGATTTTTTATAATAAGCCATCAACAGGCGCGGATGCCGCTTGGTTTGATGCAGTGAAACGCGGTGATTTGGCAACGGTCAAATATATGGCCCAAAACGGTCAAGATTTGGAAGCCAAAGACACCGGAAGCTTGGGTCAAACCGCGCTTGGCTGGGCAGCGTTTATTGGCTATGAGGATATGGTTGATTATTTGCTGTCTCAAGGCGCAAGTGTTTATGCGACCGATAAAGGCGACGTTTATAATGTTATGAAGTCAGCCGTACTGGGTAAAAATACCAATATCGTCAAAAAAATTCATCAAATTTTAAAGTCAAAAGGCGCGGTCGATTTAAATGACCAAACCGTTGAGAGCGACGGCGAAACGCTAATTATGGTAGCGGCAAGTAACAACCGGATTGAAACGGTAAAATACTTGCTGTCGCAAGGCGCGAATCCAAATTTGGTTGCCACCACCAAAGACAAAAGTATGGGGTCATACAACCAAGGCGCTTATTCTTACGCTTGCACGCGTGGTCTGGTTGAGATGCAGCAGCTGCTTGCTGCTAATGGCGCGATAAATCATAGAACTGGAAAGGCAAGCTGCGAGTAAGCGGGCAAAAGTAAAAAAACACAAGTAAACAAAAAGGCTGCTCATATTGACAGCCTTTTTATTGTTTAATAGCTTTTAAAACTTATTCAGCTTCCTCAAGTTTCGGTCGGGCTTTGTCAATGGCTTTAGTCAGTGCCTGCCCAAATTCACCCGCTTTAAATTCAATCCGGTGCGTGTGCGCCGCGCAAAAATTGCGGGTATCGCCCCATTTATCAGTAATAACCATTGCCCAGTCGCAATACTGCTTGCCGGCGTCTGGCTCATCAAGAAGGGCGGCTTTGGTCGTCGGGCTTAACAGCACCTCGGGCAAGAGTGCGTCAAGGATTTTCATTGGCGGCGTCATAAAGGTGTCATCGACGTGAAGGCTTTTGCTGGCAGGATGAAACGCAAGCAAGGAGCCAGTGTGAACGTTGTCATTGGGCGCAATGTAATAAATGCCTCTTGGCAAGGAGAATTCAAGCTCCGGATAGCGGCTGGTGACCGCGTCACTTTCAACCAACTCCTCCGCCCAATTAACTTCAGGGACTTGCTCATGATGACGGCGGCTGCCAAAAAAGGCTGCCTCTGGAAAATCCTTTGCCATTTGCGCGCCGTGGGTGGTATGAAAGGGATGGACGTTAAGCACCGCTTCGACCTTTTTGCCATTGTCGGTAAGCTTCATGACTTCATCGCGGACGTCATCTGTTAGCGTATAACTGTCTAAAAAAATAAAATTTCCGGAGTTGAGCTGCACCAATGAGCATTGAGCGCCCACATCGATAACGCCTACCACCCGAAACGAGCCGCGGATATTCCAAAATCCTGACCCTAAATCCGTAATCGAATCGCTCATTGTTATTCTCCTAAGGTTGTTTTTATTGGTTTGGTTTTACGATAACTTTTTCATTATAAAGAGAATAAGGGGGGGGCGAACTGTTAGCAAAGCGGGGTATTGCGTTGCGATTATATTATGGCAAATTGAGGGTTTGTCTTACTATTCACCACGCGCTTACTTTTAATGAATCACACTTTGCCCCCTAAAAACACTCATTATTGTGATATTATATAAATCGCTTATCATTTAAAGTTTACGTTATTGGCTCTTATGAACCGTTAAAATTATTACTTTTCAATCACTCAAGCGACTTATCACCGCGACCAATATAGCCAGAATCCTTGTGAACTCATCTAACAGTCCGTCCAATCCGCAAAACGCGTCTTTAAATACGTCAAAAAACGCACCAAACAATGTTCCCAATTCTGCCTTGCCGTCATTGCTGCTCAAGCTGACCGTTGGCATGATTGGGATGTTTGCGTTTTTGCAGGTGTACTCGATTCAAGCCATTTTGCCGGTATTGATGAGTGATTTGTCCGCAACCGAGGTGCAAGCAGGGGTGGTCGTCGGGGCAACGGTAATGGCGATTGCAATTATGTCGCCGTTTTTGGGGATGCTGTCGGATGCCATTGGTCGCAAAGTTTTGGTGGTCGGGGCGCTGTTATTTTTAGCCATTCCAACCGCGCTGATTGCCTTTAGCCCAAGCATTGGCTGGATGACGCTGTTTCGGTTTTTGCAAGGCTTATCCGTTCCGGGGATTACCGTGGTGATTTTGGCGTATATCGGCGAGGAGTTTGAGGGTCGCGCGGTCACTGAGCTGATGTCATTTTATGTGTCAGGAACGGTTTTGGGCGGCTTTTTAGGGCGCTTTTTACTGGGGCATTTGCACGAATTTATCGGCTGGCGGCACGGCTATTTTGTGATGGCGTTGATGACATTGGTTGGTGCAGCTTGGGTTGCCAAAACGCTTCCGGCATCCAAAAAATTTGTTCCCAACCCCAATTTTCGCTCGGCAATGGCAACGCTAAAATCCCATTTGACCAACCGCTATGTCATCACCGCTTGTCTGCTTGGCGCTTGCGTGCTTTTTTCGCTCGTTGGCTGCTTTACTTTTATCAATTTGCATTTAGCTGCGGCGCCTTATCAGTTATCAACCGGCGCGCTTGCCAACATTTTTGCCGTTTATTTGATTGGCGTAGTGATTACGCCGTTATCAACCAAGCTGCTGCGCCGATTTGGGGCGGCAAAAACCGTTCGCGCGGCAGTGATTATGTCGATGGCAGGTGTTTTAATTACCTTGGTGACGCCGCTTTGGGGGGTGATTGCAGGGCTTGCCATCATGTCATCGGGCGTGTTTATCACCCAAGCGGCGACCATCAGCTATATCGCGGTCAATGTCAAATCGGGGCGCTCGCTTGCTTCAGGGCTTTATTACATGGGCTATTACGCCGGCGGCACGATTGGCGCTTGGCTTTGCGGCATTGCGTTTGCCAAAGGCGCGTGGTCAATGACGGTCGGGTTATTGTTATTTGTTCAAGTCTTAGCGCTGCTTATGGCAAGCTTTGGCATGGTAAAAATGAAAAAAGCAGCGGCAGGATAAGCCTAGTGCCACTGCTGCTAAATAATTGATGTTAAATAACTAATTTTGCTACGATTTAATGCGTTAAGTTAAAGGATAAATGATGACTGCCAAGAATAATGACTTTCAAAAAATGGCGAACGATGTGGTAATTTTTGAAAAAATTAAGACCGATTGTGGTCATATATTGGGAATAATGACGCTCAATTCGCCCAAATCACTGAATGCTTTGAGCGTTGAGATGTGTCATTTACTGACCGCTGCGCTAAGCGATTGGCAGCAAGATGAGCGCTTGGTTGCGGTGGTGTTAAGGGGCAGTGGCGACAAAGCATTTTGTGCAGGTGGTGATATCCGAAAGCTTTATGACAGCATGAAAGATAAGTCGCTGTTGCCAAATCCATACGCCACCAGTTTTTTTGGTAATGAATATAAGTTGCTTCAGCAAATGCACGGCTTTACCAAGCCAATTATTTTGTGGGGTGATGGCATTGTCATGGGCGGCGGCATGGGACTGCTTGCGTCTTGCAGTCACCGAATTGTTACCGCAAAAACGCAATTTGCCATGCCCGAAGTGACCATCGGATTATTTCCTGACGCCTCTGGAAGTTGGTTTTTGCAAAAATTTCCGGCAAAAACGGGATTGTTTTTGGGATTAACGGGCGCTCGCGGAACGGCTGCCGATTTGATTTTGGGAAATCTAGCAGAGTTTGCGCTGGCTTGCGATTATGATACGGTCATTCAAAAGCTTGTTGCAACCAACTGGCAAAGCGCTACCAACCCAAAAAGTACCGATACCGCTCACGGTTTGGTCAGCCAAGCGCTCAGCCAACTACCTAAAGCCGCCCTTATCGAAAGTAAACTTGCGCGATATTGGCAAGCTATTTCACAAATTATGAACAGCGGTAGCCTTGCCGATATCGATGCGATTTTACAAGATGATGATAAAATTGCTGCCATCTCAAGCGACTTTGCTCAAGATGACTGGACAAAGCAGGCGCTTAATAGCTATCGCCGCGGCTGTCCGGTCACCAAGGCGCTCGCGTTTGAAATATATTATAAAGTTCCCATGCTGTCTTTTAAGCAGATTTTACATTTAGAAACCAATGTGGCGCTGCACTGCTCGGCAAATCCGGACTTTAAAGAAGGCGTTCGCGCGCTATTAATTGATAAAGACAAACGCCCCAACTGGTCGCGAACGCTCAAAGACTGCTTAACCTTTGAAGGTCGCTGCTATGTTAACCGTCATTTTACCGACCCTTATCCGGCAGGCGAGCACCCAATTTCAGGATGCTAACCGTTTTGCAATTTATTTAGTCTTGCATTTCATAAATTAAATCTTGAATGTCCGCTGCCGCCTCACGAAGCCTTGGAACAAAGCTGAGCATATCTTCAAGGCTAACCCGAATGGTCGGCGCGTGGGCATAAAGTGACGCCAAATAGCGCGATTTTTTGTCAACAATGGGCACGGATACCGAAATCATTTCCGAGATAAATTCTTCATTATCCACACCGACTTTCGTTTTTGCAATCCGGTCAAGTTCAGCATTTAACTCATTGATATCAACGATGGTGTTTTTGGTAAATTTGTTTAAGCCTAAATTGTTCAGCGTTTTACGGCGACGGGCAGCAGGAAGCTGGCTTAGATATAACTTACCGCTTGAGGTGCACCACATTGGCGACTTAGTGCCAATCGGCAAATAAATCTGTAAGGGCAGCTCAGTTTGAATTCGGTTGGTATAGGTCATCGACATTTGATAAGGAATAGCGATACCGCAAGACTCTTTAATATCATCAACCAACTTTTGTAATACCGCTTGACGCTCATTAAAAAATTGCCGCTGCTGCCAAAGCTCGACACTCAAATTACGAACGCGTCTGCCAGGAGTGATGCCGCCGCCAATATCTACTTTCACAAACCCTTCTTCGACCAAATTTTGAATCAAGCGATGCACCGTTGGTTTTGGAATATTCAGCGCTTGCGACAATTCAAGTGGTGACAGTGGGGTTTGAGAGTACGAGACTGCCTCGATAATCTCTAGCACACGGGTAATGGAAGACACTTTTGGCATAATAATACTCGCTTGGCTAACCAATTAAAGCTCAAAATTTACGACAGGCTCAGCTATCAGATCAACAAAATTCAAGACAGATATAAAACAAACAACGGTCATTCGTCAACAATTATTATAAAACACCGGCATAAAATGTGCCGATGAGAGCAGCACTGAGGCTTAAATCGAGAGAAACTGCATCATCAAATTAGATAATAGCTGATGTTACTGGGTTTGGATAGTCGTTTATTCTTAAGGGTTAAAGAATATAACTAAATATAAGGTAAATTAACCTTACGTTTGAGTAACATAATAGTAATATAAGCAACGAAAACAGTATTTGTTTTTTATAGCGGATAACAATAAGAGCGCATTTACGGCTTATAAAGGCTTGAGTAAAGGTATAATTTGAAAAGAGTAATTATTATCACTTCTCTAGAATTTCTAGCGATTTTAGATTATTCTGCGAAAGAGTTGCAGATATTTATGACTTTGTAACCCTGCTTAGTCAAAAATCTTTAAAGATTGCTTATTTGTAACAAAAAATGTGCTAATATCGTTAATTAAGAAGTAATTATTACAATATTCCCGTAATCTTTACACAATGGCAAATAAAAACCTTAGCTTTAGGGATGACTTTTAGCGCCAAACTTGTTTTAATTTGCTCAACAAAATGATTGTTTATGATAACTTTGATAATCGTTTTATTGTGGTTCTGATCATTTATATTTTAGGAGAGTAATATGAAAGCTATTCAATTATCTGCTATTGCAGCAGCAGTTTTAGCCTCATCGGCGGCATTGGCTGCTGAGCCAGTAGTGGTTGTTGATGACAACGACGCTGTTGTTTATGAAGTTGAGCCTGTTGCCTATCAAGTAGAGCCAGTTGCCGCTTACCAAACTACTGACGCTGGCGTAATCCGTAGCACGCCTGCTGCTGTCGTTGGCGGTACTAAAACTTTCTTCCAAACGGTAACGCATCCAGCAGCTATCAGTGCTGAAGTGGGCTCGCTTGGTTATGGCGCAAACATCGGTTGGGGTCTAAACGAAAAAACTGAACTTCAAGCCGGTTGGGCAGGTGGCGATGTTGCTGACCTTTTCGGCGGCGACTTTGACGCGAAAGGCGTAAATTATGACGTCGATACAGATTTTAGCAACCCGTACTTAGGTGTTCAATTGCGCCCCGCTGCGAACTGGTTTACTGTGGGTGCAGGCATCATCGTTCCTGATAACGACATTACAGCAACAGCTAATGCCAAAGATGCTGGCGACAATGCTTATTATCCTGTAGATGGCAAAAAATACTTTGTTGGGACGCCAACTGGATCAGACGCTGATTATGATCCTGCTCGTGGCGATTTAGTTGGAGTCGGTAGTGTATCGGCTGAATTAGAGCATCGTAACAAACTAGCGCCTTATGCGACAATCGGTTTCCGCCCAAATATTACTAATAACTTTGGTGTTTTTGGTGAGTTAGGTGCAGCTTATATGGGAAAAACCACTGCAAATGTTAAAGCTGATAACCCAGCTGCTGTTAAAGAAATTAAGGATGCCTTAGAAGATAAATCTTTACTTGAGTGGTTGCCAATCGTTAAACTTGGCGCAACTTACCGTTTCTAATCACTATCATTTAGCTTAGTAATAAAAAACGATCCTTCGGGGTCGTTTTTTTTTGGTGGTAAAATAAGCTAATAGATAATAGTTAAGTTTCTATCTAATTTAATGCAAACTTCATAAGCATGAAAATTCATTAAAGTCATAGGTAAAGTAAACGATTGAAGATTGCTTGAAAGTGCAACTTGAATAGGAGGGATTAAAGCGGAGTAGTCTTTTCCTAAGCCTTGAGCAAGGGTGAGTTGTTCAATTTTAATGATGCTTTCTTTGATCTGCCACAGCAACCGACTGATAGTTTGTTTATAACAATCATCAAGCTTCGAAAGCTGCGCAATCTCGTTTGGATGGTAATAGCGCTTAGCCACTTGCTGCGAGATATTTTGAGCTTCTATATCGAGCCCAATAGGTCTTTGATGGCTCATGGCTACGGCAACTTGATTTTCTGAATGACTAAAGCAAACAAACGCTCCTATATTTTTTAAGCGGTAGGGGAAGCTCGTTTCTACCAATTCATCTTTGATATGAAGATGGTTAAGCAGTAATCTTAACAGCTTGCGCGTCCCAAGTCGTTGCTGTTGTCGCGCCTGCTTTTTTTGCTGACTAGGTGAGAGGGTTTTTGTCAATCTTTCATGGCTATCTGGCAACGTAGCGACCGCGCACCAAGCCTTTTCATTTAGCTGATAAAATTTAGTTTGTTCTAAAGTTATCATTGCTTTATTTTGAATAGAATTATTCATGATAAAATTCAGGGTTGTAGAGTTTTTAACGGATAATAAAAAGCTCAGCAATGGTTAAACTGCTGAGCCATAAAGTTGTGGCAACTTATGATTGACAACTTAGCAATTAATAAGACAACTCAGCGCGGCGGTTTTGCGCATAAGCTTCTTCGGTGGTACCGTTAACCGCAGGACGCTCTTCACCATAGCTGATGACGTTAATATTGGCAGGGTTGACGCCTTGGGCGGCAAGATAGCTGCTGACTGCTTGGGCGCGGCGCTCACCGAGTGCCATGTTGTACTCACGGCTACCGCGCTCATCAGTGTGACCTGCGATTAATACGCTTGCGGCTGGGTTTGAGTTTAACAAGCTGGCATGTTGGCTTAAGACACTTGCCGAATCCGAGGTGATTTCGCTGCTATCAAAGGCAAAATAAACCACAGCTTGCAAGTTGTTGGCAGCGTTTAAAACACCTGCCGTGTTGTCAACGACGACCGCGCCGGTATAGCCAACTTGACCGCCTGGAATGCCAAGCGGAGCAACGACGACTTCAGAGGTTGCGCGTTTGGTTTGACAGCCGGTGGTCAAAACAACGGCACTTGATAACACAGCAAGAGCAGCGATTTTGGTAATCGCATGGTTTGACAATGCAGCAATTAGTGACATGGAACACTCCTAAAAATTAACTTCGTTTTGTTGTTGTAGAACCGCTTATAATAAACAATTGGGCAATAATTGCCCATAGGAAAATCAATGTTACGTTGTGTAAGTAGCATTACTGTGAATGATGTCAAAGTTTGCCGATAATTACAATATGCAATTGGCAACCTTCGTTACGATTTGGTAGTTTCTTTGCCTTTTTTGAGCATTTTCAGGGATAATAGAACAAAACTTGTTACTGCGTTTAACAAGATAAGCATTTTCTTTACCAATTTTGCAAAATAACCGCCATTAAATAATCAGTTAAGGAACACTCATGTCCATCGCCGAAAATGACGCGCCCATTGTTGATGTTGAAATGCCGGACGTCCCGCCGCACGCGCCAACGCCAATCAATCAAAAGATTTATTTAAAAGATTATCAGCCGCCAAGCTTTACGGTGGAAACGGTAGCTTTGGACATTAAGCTGTTTGATGATTTTGCAACGGTTGCAAGTCAGCTTAAGATGACCCGCGCTTATCAAGGTGATTTGGTGCTGCTTGGCGAGGCGCTTGAACTTCAAAGCATAGCCATGAACGGTAAAGAATTATCAAATGATGATTATCAATTGTCCGCCGGAAAGCTGGTGATTAACAACGCCCCTGATAAGGTTCAGCTTGATATTTTGGTCAAAATCGTCCCGCAAACCAATACCGAGCTTGAAGGGCTTTATATTGCAGGAAGCGGCGATGAGACCATGTTTGTCACCCAGTGTGAGCCGGAAGGGTTTCGCAAGATTACCTATTATCCTGACCGTCCGGACGTTTTGGCGGTATTTACCACGCGCCTTGAAGCCGATAAGCGCTTTAAAACGTTGCTTGCTAATGGCAACTTGATTGAGGAAGGAAAAGTTGATGGCGATAGCAGCCGCCATTTTGCGGTTTGGCATGACCCCACCAAAAAGCCCAGCTATTTATTTGCTTGCGTGATTGCAGATTTGGACGTCTTGACCGACAGCTTTACCACGAGCGAAGGTCGCAAAGTTAAGCTTGAACTGTTTGCTAGAGCCTCGGACATTGATAAATGTCATGTTGGCATGCAGGCGCTGAAAGATGCGATGCTTTGGGACGAGGTCAATTACGGTCGCGCTTACGATTTGGACCGTTATATGATTGTGGCGGTGAGCCAATTTAACATGGGGGCGATGGAAAATAAGGGCTTAAATATTTTTAATACCGCTTGCGTGCTCTCAAGCCCCGAGACGACAACCGACAGCCGAAGCTTTAATGTGAAAGCGGTGATTGCTCATGAGTATTTTCACAATTGGACAGGCAACCGAATCACCTGCCGCGACTGGTTTCAGCTGTGTTTAAAAGAAGGCTTTACCGTCTTTCGCGACCAGTCGTTTTCTGCCGACCAACAATCAAGCGCCGTTCAGCGTATTGACGATGTGGCAATGCTGCGAGCGCATCAATTTAGCGAGGATGCAGGACCGCTTGCGCATCCGGTGCGACCTGAAAGCTTTGTTGAAATCAACAACTTTTATACCACTACCATTTATGAAAAGGGCGCTGAAATCGTGCGAATGATTGCCAATACCCTTGGTAAAGCCAATTTTCGTGCCGGAACGGATGAGTATTTCCGCCGTTATGATGGTCAAGCGGTGACCGTTGAGGATTTTTTATCGGCGCTCAGTATTAACAATCCCAAGATTGAGCAGTTTATCGACTGGTATCGCCAACCCGGAACGCCGGTGGTATCAGGAACGCAAAGCTTTGATGACAATAGTAAAACGCTGACCATCACCTTAAGCCAAAACACGCGCCACGTTTCAGGATTTAATGCGCCAAAGCCGCTGCCGATTCCCGTTGCTACCGCGCTGTTTGACAAAGATACCGGAAAAATCATCGCTGAGCGGATGTTATTGTTAGAGGATTTAAGCCAAACGTTTACCTTTGACAATATCGATAGCGCGCCGATTGTGTCGCTGCTTCGTGATTTTAGTGCGCCGGTTATTTTGGATTTTGATTATCAAGATGACGATTTGGCGTTTTTGTTGACTTATGAAACCAATGGCTTTAATCGCTGGCAAGTCACCCAGATGCTGGTCAATCGGATTTTATTGCAAAATCATGACCCAAAGGTTTATTTAACCGCGCTTGAAAATACCATTCCAAAGCTTGCGGCAGAGGATGCTATGCTGACCGCAAGGCTTTTGGACATTCCATCGGCGCAAGAGCTTGCCGCTGCCATCACCCAAGATTATGACCCAAAAGCGGTCAAGCAGCTTCGTGATGGGCTTTATCAGCAAGTTGCCGATATGCTCAAGCCGTATTTGAGCAAGCTTTATCAAGCGTTGCCGATTACTGAGTATTCGGACAGTCCTGAAGCAATGGGCGCTCGGGCACTACGCAACGTCATTCTTGATTTGGCGCTGCAAGCAAATATTAAAGACGCCAGTGATTGGGCAAAACATCAGTTTGAAACCGCAAGCTGCATGACCGAGCGTTTTGGCGCGCTCAAAGCGATGGTCAATCATCACGTTGGTGGCGCAAATGATTATTTAAGTGATTTTTATCAGCGTTTTGCTGATGATGCCTTGGTCATTGATTTGTGGTTTAGCGTTCAAGCGGCAAGTGACTTTGCGACCACTTCTGATATTGAGCGCTTGCTTTCGCATGCAGATTTTGATTGGGGAACGCCAAACCGCATCCGCGCGGTCATCGGCGCGATGACGGGTCAGCCAACGATTTTATGGTCAAAAGAGGGCTTGGCAATTTACACCAACGTCATTGCACGCCTTGATGAGAGCAATCCGGTTTTAGCAGCAAGACTCCTTCAGGTGCTGGCGCGTTGGAACACGTTAAAAGACGATTATAAGCAAGTTGCTAAAGCGCAGCTTGAGGCGCTGCAATCTAAAGTGAAATCCAAAAACGTGATTGAAAGCTTGGAAAGTGTTCTAAAATCAAACGATTGAAAATTATAACTATTTAACATTGCAAACAAAAAGCCCATCTTAATAAAAATGGGCTTTTTTTATAGATTTAAGAAAATCACAATGAATTAACGGTTTGGCAACACGTCTTTAATGGTATTGCGAAGGTTGTGTAACGCCTCAACGGTACTTTCCCAATCCAAGCAGCCATCAGTGATTGATTTGCCATATTCAAGGGCGGATAAGTCAGCCGTTAAATCTTGGCGACCACCTTTTAGATGGCTTTCAATCATCATGCCAATGATGGATTTGTTGCCGTTTTGGATTTGCTCGGCGACGTTTTGAATGACCATCGGCTGCAAATACGGGTCTTTGCCCGAGTTGGCGTGGCTTGAGTCAATCATAATTTTGGTGCTGGTTTTGCCTTTTTCAAGCTCATTTTCAGCGGCTGCAACAGCCGTTTCATCGTAGTTTGGCTTACCATTGCCGCCGCGCAGGACAACGTGGGCATAAGGGTTGCCTTTAGACTTGATAATGGAGACTTGACCGTCAGCGGACAGTCCCAAAAAGCTATGACCGGCTTTGACCGCTTGCATGGCGTTAACGGCAACGGTCATGCCGCCGTCCGTACCGTTTTTAAAGCCAACAGGGCAGGACAGCCCCGAGCTCATTTCGCGGTGGGTTTGGCTTTCGGTGGTGCGAGCGCCAATGGCAGACCAGCTAATTAAATCTTGAATGTACTGCGGCGTATTGGGGTCGAGTGCTTCAGTGGCACAGGGCAGCCCTTTTTCGTTCAAATCCAACAGCAATTTTCGAGCAAGGCGCAGCCCTTTTTCAATGTCAAAGCTGTCATTCATATCTGGGTCGTTGATTAAGCCTTTCCAGCCAACGGTCGTTCGTGGTTTTTCAAAATAAACCCGCATCACCACAAAAATGGTATCTTCAATTTCTTTTGCCAAAACCGCCAAGCGGTCGGCGTATTCGTGAGCGGCTTTAAGGTCATGAATTGAGCATGGGCCAATCACGACAAATATACGTTTGTCTTTACCGTCCAAAATATTTTGAATGGTTTTGCGACCATTGAGTACCGTATCGTAAGCCGCTTCGGACAGCGGCAGCTCCGCTTTGAGCGCGGCGGGGGTAATTAGGGGGATGAATTGTTCAATGTTCACGTCATCAATTTCTGCATTGTTCATCGCTGGTATCGTCATGATTTATATCGTCTAGCTAAGTTATAGGAACAATCATTATGCGGCGAATTGCAAGGATTGACAAGGGCGCAGTGAGGATAATTGACTGATAACTGGAATGCAGCCTGCAATAATTTGTTATACTTATTGCCCCATTTGTGGGCTTAAACAAGAGTTGGTTAAAAAATGCCGTTTAAAATTGAGATGTTGCAATGACGCAAGCGCTAACTAAATCGGGCTTAATAAACAAGGTGACGAATAAGATAACTACGCCGGCGTATTTTTCACCGTTAGTCATCGGTATTGTGGCAGGAGAGGTGTCAGGCGACAGCTTGGGCGCAGACTTTATGGCGCAAATGAACAACCTTTGTAGCGATATCATTTGGGTGGGCGTTGGCGGCACAAAAATGCAAGCTCAGGGGCTAAACAGTCTGTTTCCACTCTCAAGGCTTGCGGTGATGGGATTGGTTGAGATTGCCGGTCAGTTAAACGATTTATTTAAAGCGCGCCGCGAGCTGTTAGCTGCTTTTGATAGCGCCAAAATTGATTGGTTTATTGGTATTGATGCCCCCGATTTTAATTTGCGCGTTGCCAAAAAATTAAAACCCAAAGGCGTATTCTGCGTTCAATACGTCAGCCCCTCGGTTTGGGCGTGGCGTGAGTCGCGGATTCATGGCATAAAAAAAGCCACCGATTTGGTGTTGTGCTTGTTTCCGTTTGAGCTTCCGGTATATGAGCGCCACGGTCATCCGGCAGTTTGCGTCGGTCATCCACTGTTGCATAATATTGAGCCAAAATTATTGCCCTCATCAAAAAGTGAACAGCAATCCCAACTGACTTGGCAAAGTCATGGTAAAAAATATGGCTTAGAGGCACAATTTGACCCGTTGACTCAACTGATTTGCGTCATGCCAGGGTCGCGTCGCGGCGAGATTACCGCGATTTTGCCGTTAATGCTGGCGGGAATGGTAAAATTGATTGCAACTCATCCCAAGCTGCAATTTGTCATTCCAACCGTTGATGAAAGCCATCAGGCGCTGATTGAGCACCTTATTCAAGAACAAGCACCGCAATTGCAAGCGCTGATTGCCGTTATTTTTGATGATAAAACGCCAACGCTGAGCCAACAAATCATGGCAGCGTCCGACATTGTTTTGTTAGCGTCAGGAACAGCAACGCTTGAGGCGATGCTGCTTGAGCGCCCAATGGTGGTGGTTTACCAATTAAATGCGCTCACTTATCAAATTGCCAAGAGACTAATCAAAGTGCCCTTTGTTGCATTGCCTAATATATTAGCAGGACAGTTTATCGTCACCGAACTGATTCAAGAGCAAGCGACCGCCGCCGCAATTAGCCAAGAAATTAGCCAATTACTCTTGCCTGAAAACTATAATCAGCAGCAGCAAGCGTTACGAGAAACCAAACGCAATCTTGAACAGCTAAGCAGCCAAAGCCCTGCAACAAGCGTCATTGAGGCTTGGTTTTACAACAAATAATTAAGGCATTCTATGACCGCGATGAGTTCTATCAATCAGCAGTATGAACATATTGCTATTAAAGGCACGCGTGTAACGCTAGCAGCGCCTATTAGCATTTTTGGCAGAATGAACCCTGAAAAATTGGCTCAATCACAACATCACTGGCAAATCGGCGTTGACGAAGCGGGTCGGGGGCCCCTACTTGGCAGCGTCACCGTTGCCGCTGCAATATTGCCGTCTGCTTGGTCAGGACTGATTGAAGAGGCGCCCTTAAAAAACACATCACTTGCCACGCTGACCGATTCTAAAAAATTGAGCGAAAAAAAGCGCGAACAGCTTTATCCACTGATTCAAAATGAAGCCGTAGGTTTTGTTATCGCGAATATTCCGGCAGCCGTTATCGACCAAATCAATATTTTGCAAGCTACGATGAGTGGAATGGCGCTGGTAGTTGAGGCGATAATAGATGAGCTGCTTCATCAAACTAGCAAGCCAATTAACCTTCAAGCGCTATTTGACGGCAACCGTTGCCCTGATTTAAATGAAAATTTATTAAAAAATCCGCGCTTAACCCTTGAGTCTCAAGCTTGGGTAAAAGGTGACGCTCGCCAAACCAGTATCGCGGCGGCAAGTGTTTTGGCAAAAGTTTACCGTGACCAAACGATGATTGCGCTTGCTCAAAAGCACCCAAATTATCTTATCGAAAAACACAAAGGCTACCCAACCAAAGCGCACCTACAAGCCATTGAACAATTTGGCGTCTTGCCGGAGCATCGGCGTAGTTATCGCCCCGTTCGGTTAGCCATTGAGCAGTCTTTAAGTTAACGGTTTAGTTTAAAACAGCCTAAGTATTTATTTAAACTAAATTACGTCAAATCATTCTCGCGTTTCTTCTAAAATCACGCCCTGATTTTCAAAAAATGGCTTTAAGTTTTGCTTGGATTCTTCTTGAAAAATGCGGATAAAGTCAGCCGTGGTTGCAATGCTAAAACGATTTTTATCAAAATAGCACCGCAAAGCTTGCCAAAATACTTTATCGCCAACTTTATCATGCAGTTGGCTCAGCATCTTTGCGCCATCATCGTAAATGACTTGACCGTAACTGTCCTCGTTTTTCGTAAACTCATCGATAGAGGCAGTGATTGAAAAGCCGGAATTGCTATCTTTAATCCAAGCAAAATCCGTCGTATCATAAACGGCTACATAAGAAGCAAACGTGGTCAGCGCTTCATCAAGCCACGGCTCGCGGTAAGCATTGCTTCCGACCAAACTATAAAACCACTGATGGGCAATTTCATGAGCGACCGTGACCCCAAGCGCTTCATCATCGGGTAATTGCGGCGTATTAATCGTGACCAAAGTCGGATATTCCATGCCACCATCGAAGTTACTTGAATAATCAGCGCTGGCAATGATCAGCGTCTGCCACGGATAATTGCCAAACCAAGCCTCAAACTTCGGCAGCACTTGCTTTGCGGTGGTCAGCATCTTAGCCGCAGCTTCTTCTTCACCTTGTCGGTAGGCAACCGTGACACTCACATCGCCAATTTTTGCCGTCATTTTTTTAAAAGGCGTGTTTAATAGTACAAAAAAATCACGAACCTTTGGCGCTAAAAAATGAATCGTTTGCCAATTTTCCAATTTGCTTTTAGAAATTTGCTTTCCGGTTGCTAAAACTTCTAAATCGGCAGGCGCGGTAATCGTTACGTCAAAATTGCCCGTCACCGAATAAAACGACTCGCCAAAATCAATATAAGGCGGCGTGTTCCAACCGTGATTGTCATGAACGGCTAATATCGGTAGCCAATTGCCAAGCGAAACCTGCCGAGCATCCCAGCCAAAGCGGTCTTTTCGTTTTGGAATGTTAATGTTGAAAGTAAAGTCAACCGTCGCCGTTTCGCCATTGTTGATAGCAATATCGTGAATTGTGAGAACGGTATTTTGAAGCGAAGCTTTGGTAGGCTTGCCATTTACCGGAACGTTTTTAATTGTCGTACTACTACCAAAAATAGGCGCATTTGCCCAAACGTTAAATAACACCTTATCCATTGGTTTGCCAAGATTGTTGGTAAAGCTAACGGTTAAATTACCGCTGATGCTGTGGTCAGTCTCATTATAGTTGGCATTAATCTTATAGTTTGGCGCAGTTGGGGCGTAGTGGATAGCATCTGTGGCAAGTTCATTTGCCGAATAGGTATCGTTGGTAACTTTTGGCGATACATTTTCCGAACAACCAATAAGCGCAAAAGACAAAAAAACAGCAACACATTGAGCCAAAGCGCGATTTTTTAGCCCTAACTTTTGAAATCTCATTAAAAAGATGAATCAGGCTGTTGTAGAAACTCAAGTTCAGCCTCACTTGACTTACGACCGAGCGCCGCATTTCGGTGTGGATAACGACCAAACTGCTTTAAAATTGCGGCGTGACGATGCTCAAAATCAAGCGTTTCAGGGTCGTTTAGCTGTTCAAATAAGTGCAAATAGTTTTTATGAATGAGCAAAGATTCGGAATGCATCATCGGCAAAATCATAAATTTGCGCCACTGCATGGGAAGGGTGGCAAAACCCTTTTGGCAAACGGCTTCTTGAGCAAGAATAAGCGCCATTGGGTCTTGAGCAAAAGCGGCGGCTTGGTTGCGATTTAGGTTTCGTGAAAACTGGTCAAGAACTAAGATTTCCGCCAAGCGTCCGGCAAGATTAAGTAATGCTAATTCTTCTGGACTTGCCTTAATATCCTCATGCCGCCGCCAATTAGCGCATTCTGCAAGGCAGGCTTTTTGCCAAAGGTCGCCAAATCGTTCTTGAATTTGGCTATCAAAGTCGTCATTTTGCACAAACCAGAGCGGCTGATGATCCTTATCAAACCAAAACTCAAGAACGGCGCGAGCATCCGCTTCAAGATTGGCAAAAACAGACTGATTTAAACCATCAAAATCGTTAAAAGCGGTGGTCATAGCTATTCTAATTGTTAAGGATTTCGACTACTATAGCGCAACTTAGCGCTGCCGTCATTGCCCAATCGGTCGCCAAAACTGTTACTTTTTGCAATCATCGAGAGCCTATTATGACTCAAAAAACTTCCCTTAACGTCGATATTTCTACAATTGCTACGCCTTACTACTTACTTGATGAAGCGCTGATTGTGGAAAATATGAAAATCATTGCCAAGCTTTGCGAGTTGTCGGGGGCAAAAGCGCTGCTTGCGCTTAAATGCTTTGCCACTTGGGGCGTTTTTGAGGCGATGGCGCCGTATTTGCACGGCACGACCTCATCGTCGTTAAATGAGGTTCGCTTGGGATTTGAAACCTTTGGCAACAATTTAAAAGATAACAGCAAAACTAGCCTAAGCAAAAAAGAAACTCATGCTTATAGCGTGGCTTACAGTGCAAATGAAATTGACGAAGTTTTAGCTTACGCCGACAAAATCATTTTTAACTCCATTTCTCAATTGAATGCCTTTAAAGACAAAGCTCAAGCCAAGAATATTCCGGTCGGCTTACGACTAAATCCAAAAACGAGCAATTCATCCTTTATCATTGCCGACCCTGCAAGACCGTTTAGCCGCTTGGGTGAGCATGATAAAGATAAAATTAGCGCGGTTTTGGGCAATATCAGCGGCGTAATGATTCATAACAACTGCGAAAATGACAGTTTTGAGGCCTTTAGTAAAAGCCTTGATGATATTGAGGTGCGCTTTGGCGATGTTTTAGCAAAGCTTGATTGGGTAAGCCTTGGCGGCGGAATCCACTTTATTGCACCTGATTATCCGCTTGAAAAGTTAGCCAAACGCTTAAAAGACTTTAGCGAAAAATTTGGCGTTCAGGTTTATCTTGAACCCGGTGAGGCAAGTATTCACGGTGCAGGATGTTTAGTGACTACCGTTTTAGACACCATGACCAATGAGAAAAATCTCGCGGTCGTTGATGCCTCGATTGAAGCACATATGCTTGATTTGCTGATTTACCGTGAATCTGCGCCGATTGCCGCGATAAATGGTAAAGCGGTCGATATTAATGCGGTAAGAAAAGACGACCAAGAAAACTCAAATAACACCATCATTTACGGTCGCTCATGCCTAGCAGGGGATATCTTTGGCGAATATCAACTTCCTGAAGCGTTAAACATCGGTGATAAAATCGCCTTTGGCAATGCCGCAGGCTACACCATGGTCAAGAAAAATTGGTTCAATGGCGTCAACATGCCAGCGATCGTCATTAAACGACTTGATGGCAGCATTGATATTCAACGGCAATTTGACTATCAAGATTACAAAGCCAGTTTGTCTTAGTTAATGAAGATTTTTCCAAGTTAATGATTCAAGCGGCGGTGATGATTTTTTGTGAAACCAATTATCAACCGCCGCGCAAACTGCTATAATTGCGCCGGTCAGCGAAGCTGTCGTCACGGGTGCGTGGGTTTTCCTCGGTCTTCCTTTTTAATTCACGCATATTATTCACACGTTTTTGCTTAACTTTTCCGCAATTCTGGCGGGTGGCAAAAACACAAAGGAGGATTGTTGCCTTGAGCACTCAACCAACCAATTTCAATAAAAAAAATGTCCTAATCATCGGCGCAGGCGGTGTTGCGCAAGTGGTTGCTCACAAATGCGCCATGCATAATGACGTATTAGGCGAGATTCATATCGCCTCAAGAACGCTTGAAAAATGTGAAGCCATTGCCAAAAGCGTTGCCGATAAATGCAGCTTTAAGCAGCCGGCAACTTTGAACGTTCATCAAATTGATGCCCTAGATGGCGAAGCCCTGCGAGCATTAATCCAAGATACCGGCGTTCAAATCGTCATTAACGTCGGCTCGCCGTTTTTAAATATGAGCGTTCTTGAGGCGTGTATTGACACCAAAGTGGCTTATATTGACACCGCCATTCACGAAGACCCGCGCAAGATTTGTGAAACGCCGCCTTGGTATGGCAACTATGAGTGGCAGCGTCGCAAGCTTTGCGCGGACAATAACGTCACGGCGATTTTGGGGGCAGGATTTGACCCTGGAATGGTTAACGCTTATGCTAAGATTGGCTATGATATGATGGATAAGGGTTCGGTGACGGACATTGACATTATCGATATCAATGCCGGAAGCCACGGTCGCTATTTTGCCACCAACTTTGACCCTGAAATTAACTTTCGTGAGTTTACCGGAACGGTTTATTCTTGGCAAAACAGCCAGTGGCAATCAAACAAAATGTTTGAAGTTAAGCGTACCGATGATTTGCCGGTCGTTGGCGTTCAAAACAGCTATTTAAGCGGTCATGACGAGATTCACTCGTTATCGGCAAATTTGGACGTTCCCAACATCCGCTTTTGGATGGGATTTGGCGACCATTACATCAACGTCTTTACGGTACTGCAAAGCTTAGGGCTATTGTCCGAGCAGCCAGTTACCACCGCTGAGGGCTTGGAAGTTGTGCCATTAAAAGTCGTTAAAGCCGTGCTTCCTGACCCAAGCTCGCTTGCCCCTGATTACACCGGCAAAACCTGCATCGGCGATAAAGTCAAAGGCAAAATCAATGGCGAGGACAGCGAGGTGTTTATTTACAACATCTCTGACCATGAGGAAGCGTTTGCAGCGATGGGAAGCCAAGGCATCTCATACACCGCAGGCTTGCCGCCCGTTGCTGCAGCGATGCTGATTGCCACGGGCGAGTGGGATGCCGGTCGAATGGTCAACGTTGAAGAGCTTGACCCCAAACCGTTTATCAACTTGCTCAATAACATCGGCATGCCAACTCGAATCCAAGACAAAGATGGCGACCGCTTGCTTGAGTTTCCGGCAAACTAAACCGCTGATTTAAAGTTTGGTTCACTGTTAAAGCTTGCAATATCAATCGGTATTGCAAGCTTTTTATTAGGGCAGTTTTAAGGGAAAAACAGTTCAAAAAAGGACAATAAAATGGAAAAATATAAAGTTGGTGATTTGATTATTAATGCCAACAAACTAAACGTCTTATTAATTTTAGAATCGCCGCATATCAATGAGTTTATTCACAAGCATCCGGCAGCAGGGGAGGCAGCTTGTGAGTTGACGCAGTTTTTTACCAAGCAAGGTTATTTGGCAGCGTTTGACAATCACTTGCCAATTGGCTGCAATATCGAGCAAAAAAAGTACGTTGAACTTGGCATTATGAACTGCGCCCATTTTCCAATGAATTTGGCGTTTTATCCTTGTGGTTTGAGCGCTGATGACAAACAAAAAGCGGAGAAGTTGGCAAGTTTTCGAAATAATTTAGGTCAAAATTTGGCAAGTGAGGATTGGCTGGTTAAGCTTAGTCAAACAGAAATGTTTGCAGATTTTGCAACAAGGCTTAATGCGGTGATTCAAACGCCGCGAGATAATCCTTTAATCATTATTCCTTGCGGCTTTACCGCGACCAATTTTATCGAATTGTTTAAAAGTAAGTTTCAAGAAAATAGCAAGCAGCAGGATTTTAGAATTCTTGACCCGCTACCGCACCCAACCCAAAGCGATTGGGAAGTAAGGATTAATCAAATTTCGATTATTGACCAAATTGCAAAAAATTTTTTACCTTAAATAAAATGAGCGCCTTAATAAATTTAACTTCAACCTGCCGCCCTCAATACTTCTATACATTGCGCAACACAGTCGCAACAGTTGCGGTCTGAACTTGACCGACCGCCTTGCGCTAAACTAAGGTCAAATCAAAGTTAAAGACAAAGGACGATGCCCATGAGTCAGCCACCCAATAATGACAACCTTGATAACGACATTCCAAAAACCACGCCGCCAAAAACCCCTTTTGAGCGCAGCCGATTTGGCGGGACGACGCGACCGCACAAAACGCTTGAAGATGAAGTTCCGGTTTCCAAAAGCGATTTGGGAAAAGGCGCAGGGGAGTTGTCGCTGACCAAAACGACGCAGGTTAACTGGAGCGTTTTGATTGTATCATCGGTGATTATTGCGGCGTTTTCGGTTTGGGCGATGGTCATGCCAGCTCAAGCAAGCGCAACGATGGAGCTGGTGGTCAATTGGATTGCGAGCAATTTGGGTTGGTATTATGTGCTGACCATGGCGCTGGTCATCTTTTTTGTGGTTTGGGTGGCGCTGTCAAAAGCCGGCAGCGTTCGCTTAGGTCCTGATGATTCACGGCCGCAATATGGCCTGGCAACGTGGGGCGATGCTATTTGCGGCAGGCGTTGGCATTGATTTGCTGTTTTTTTCGGTCACGGGACCTGTGGTTCAGTATTTGATGCCGCCATCGGGTGAGCCTGAAACCGCTGCCGCGCTTTATCCGCTATTTGGCAGGCGCGTTAAAGGTTCGCTTGGTCATGGCATTAGCATTATCGCCCTTGTAGGAACGGTGTTTGGGGTGGCAACCACAATGGGAATTGGCGTGGTGCTGCTAAACGTAGGATTTGCAACGCTCTTTGGCTTTAGCGAAGGCTTAACGCTGCAAATTGCACTGGTAGTTGGCGCGGTAATTTTAACCATTGCGGCAACGACGTCCGGCGTTGACCGCGGTATCCGCTGGATTTCAGAGTTGAACCTTTGGAGCGCCGTTGCCATGATGGCGTTTATCCTCATTGCAGGGCAAACGGCATTTTTGCTCAATGGTTTGGTGGAAAATATCGGTCATTTTTTGGTGACGTTGCCGTCGCGAATGCTGAAAACCTTTGTTTATGTTCCGGATAGTAGCGAATGAATGGGCAGTTGGACGCTGTTTTTTTTGGGCATTTTGGCTGGCTTGGGGACCGTTTGTTGGGGTGTTTTTGGCGCGGATTTCGCGCGGTCGAACGCTTCGCGAGTTTGTTATCGCCGCGATTACCGTTCCGGTGCTTTGTGATTTTATTATCGTGTCCTTTTTTGGTAATTCAGCGCTTTATCAAGTCTTACAAGGCAATAGCGAATTTGCTGAGCTTGCCATTCAAAGCCCCGAGCATGGTTGGTATGCACTGTTAGGAATGTTTCCGGCAGCCACGTTTTTGATTGCCCTTGCGACCTTTTCAGGACTCTTGTTTTATATCACCAGTGCCAACTCAGGAGCGATGGTGATGTCCAATTTTTCCGCGTCAACCCCTGACCCAAGCGAAGATGGTCCTAAATGGCTGCGGATATTTTGGGCGGTGTTGACGGCGGTGCTGACCATTTCAATGCTGCTTGCCGGCGGCGTCATTACGATGGAGTATGCCACGCTGATTTTTGCGTTGCCGGTAACGATTATTGCGTATTTGGTGATGATTTCATTTTATAAGGCGCTGCGGATTGAACGTGCTGAACAAGAAGGCACGGTGCTTCGGCGCGCAACCATTACCCCAAGCGGTGGTCATATTCCTGAACGCTCATGGAAGCAGCGCTTGGGGCAGATGCTTACTTATCCGTCCAAACGCGAAGCCGTTCAGTTTTTAGAGCGCGTGGTTCGACCGGCGCTTGATGACGTGGCGGCAGAGTTTCGCGGTCAAGGCTACGATGCCGAGCGCCAAAATGCCGACCACGACCAAAGCGTCTCAACCATCGACCCCAATCGCCCTTCAGGACCGCTGCTTCGGGTCGCCGCCGACAGTATCCACGATTTTTATTATCAAGTGGCGATGGTACCAAAGCCGGCGCCGACCTTTAGCGGCAAAATGGCGTCCGATACTGATGTTTATTATCGCCTTGAGGTCACCACCCAAACTGGGTCGGGTGGCTATGATTTGATGGGGCTAAGCCGTCAGCAAGTGATTGATGATGTTCTTGAGCAGTATGAGGCGTATTTGGCGTATTTAAGTGGCGGCGTTGAGGAAGACGGATTGGTGAAAGAATGAAAAGAGTAAGATAATTAGCTCTTTATCTTTTTGGTATTACTCAAATAAATAAAATACAGCGCCGCCGCTAACAGTCCAACGGCAGCAAGGCGCTTACCGCCAAGCGGAATTTGCGGATTGCCAAACCAACCAAAATGATCCACCAATAGCCCCATTACAATTTGACCGGTAATAATGGACACAATGGTTGCTGCCGTGCCAATCTTTGGAACAGCAACCACGATCGCTGCCATCGAAAAGCAGCCAAATAACGCGCCGGACAATTGCCAAATTGGTACGGTAAACATGGTTTCCGCTTGTGGTGGCTCAAAAAATATCACCAAAAAAAATAAAACAATGGCAGCAATAACATTGGCAAGCCAAGCGGTGGTGACCAAATCGGTTTTTAAGCTGAGCGCGCCGTTGATTGCCGATTGCGCCGCGATTGCCGAGCCGCCAAGAAGCAATAAAGGAAAGGTAAAAATCGCCAAAGAGTCCAACATTTAACATTATCCTTAAAAGCATTTGCCTAATAAATCAGCCAAAGTGCTGCTAAAATCAGCCCAAGCGCGATGATTCGGTAACTGTCCACCTTGCGCTTTTCTGTTCCCAAAATGCCAAAGTGGTCAATGGCAAGGCTTGCGGTAATTTGACCGCATAAAATCCCAACCATCGTTGCGCCAACGCCCACAAGCGGCGTCGCCACCACCAAAACAAGGGTGTAAGCAAACCCAACCAAGCCGCCTGAAAGTAGCCACGGCGGCAATTTAGCAAGCTTTAAAATATAGCTGCGCCGTTGAATAACCATGGCGATACTGAACACCAAAATACCAATCAGAAAAATGGACAATGACGCCGACAGCTTGCCAATACGCTCGCCAAGCGGTCCCAAAATCGCCGCCTCAAGCGCCAGCGCCATGCCGCCCAGCACCACAAATATAAGCATTGCCAGTTGTTTCATAGCGTCCCAATCACCTTAACTTCCTCTTTACCTGTTATTTTAAAAGCAGCCGCGTTATTGCCGCCGCTATTGTAGGCGCTCTAGCAAAATCTCTCAACTTATCTGTTTTTTAAGCCATTTTGAAAATAAAATTTGTTGACCTTTAAAATGCCATCAGCTGTGTTTCAGCGAAAATTTTTAGCTTAAAACAGCTATAATGTCACAGCTACTAAACTCAATAATTTTAACGGTTAATGAAGGCTGATTAAGGGGTGAATAATGCAGCTTGCAATAAATGTCGTAGATGCTTTTACCGATACCGTTTTTAAAGGCAATCCGGCAGCGGTCATCATCACTGAAGATTGGCTGACCGATGAGCTAATGCAGTCCATAGCTTTGGAAAATAACTTATCAGAAACGGCATTTTTGGTGAAAGATAAATCAGGCGATAACCATAGTTATCAAATTCGTTGGTTTTCACCGCTCACTGAAATTGATTTTTGTGGTCATGCTACCTTAGCTGCGGCTTTTGTTTTATTTAACAAAAATCTTGAATTAACGAAAATTAAATTTAGCGCCAAAGCCGTGGGGACGTTTATCGTTGTTCGACTCAATAATGGCAAAATTCAAATGGATTTTCCCAATAATTGTCCCCAAAAAGTCGATGAGATTCCGGCGGAACTGCGAGCAGGATTATCAATTCCGCCCGTTGAGGTTTATGTCAACAATCAAGCTTATTTTGTCATTTATGAAAATGAAGCCGATGTGTTATCGGTGCGCCGTGATAATGAGCAGCTAAAAGCGCTTGCGCCAAGAGATGTCGTGGTCACTTGTCCATCAACATCTGATAATCGTGATAAGCCAAACGGCTACGACTTTATGTCACGTTATTTTTGGCCGGCAAATGGCGGTGATGAGGATGCGGTAACGGGCTCGATTCATACCGGACTTGCGCCGTTTTGGGCAAATCGCCTTGGGAAAAATAACTTAATCGCGTATCAAGCGTCATCTCGCGGTGGCATCTTAGAATGCATTGTGGTCGGTAAGCGCGTTCTTATTTCTGGTCGCGCCGTTCAGTATTTAGCCGGTACAATCAGCATTTAGGAGCAGCACTCTTGACGGAATTAAAAACGGTTGGACTGTTTGCGCTAACGGCACTTGCCGAAATTATCGGTTGCTATTTACCGTATCTTTGGCTGCGCGAGGGCAAATCGGCTTGGCTACTGATTCCTAGTATCTTAAGCTTAATGGCGTTTGTTTGGCTGTTGACCCTGCACCCAACAGCAGCGGGCAGGGTTTACGCAGCTTACGGCGGCGTTTATGTTTTGATGGCGATAGTTTGGCTTTGGGCAGTTGACGGCATCCGCCCAACGTCTTGGGATATGATTGGCGCAGGGGTGGCGCTGCTTGGCATGGCAATCATTATGTTTGCGCCGCGAGCTGCTTAACACTCGCGGTCATAACTACTTGCTTACGAAGCGCCTTTGATTTGCTATAATAAAAAATTGGCTGAAAGATGAATGATTTTGCAAGATTTCAGCGCCTACTTTTTGGTTCAATTAACATTATTATGCGAATACGTAAACTTTTTAAATTTGAAAACGCCCATATCGTCCGCAACTGTAGCTCTGAGCGCTGCAAGCACTCCATTCATGGTCACAGCTATCAGATTGAGCTAATTTTGGAGGCGCACCGCTTAGACCACGGTCAGATGGTTTATGATTTTGGCTTGCTTAAATCTTCAATCAAAGACTTGATTGACAGCTTTGACCATGCCATTTGCTTTTGGAATCAAGACGACTCAGAGTACATTGCCGCTTGTAAAAAATTTAGCGCGCGCTGGATTTCGCTGCCGGTATCGCCATCAGCCGAGCAGTTTTCGCGAGTTATCTTTTTTTGGGCGCGCGAGATTTTAAAGCAAACGCAAATGCAAAACGGCGAGGCGGACGTTAACGTTTACTCGGTCATCGCTCACGAAACGGCAACCGGCTACGCTCAGTGCTTTAATGAAGACGTTGACAACGCGCAAATGGGCAAGCTTAATTTAGAGGATTTTGAATTTAGCTCGCAAGTTTGCGCTGAATGGG
The DNA here is from genome assembly GCF_055397455.1 of Psychrobacter sp. GTC18467. Taxonomy (NCBI): domain Bacteria; kingdom Pseudomonadati; phylum Pseudomonadota; class Gammaproteobacteria; order Moraxellales; family Moraxellaceae; genus Psychrobacter; species Psychrobacter sp. GTC18467. Next base: position 264,693 of record NZ_AP038920.1, on the reverse strand, counting down.
GCGACCCTGAGCTTTACCAAAAATTGATCAAAGGCGAGCGCTTTATCAATCCAACCGTGAGCATTCAAGTTGCTGTTGATGCTCCTGATAACGATATTGATGAAAAAGGGGCGCTTGATGGCAAATAATGACAATGTTGCCAACAGCGCTAATTTTCAAGCGATTACGCTAAATTCTGAAGCAGATACCAAACGCTTAGCCGAAAAGTTAGCCGCCATGGGACTTGAAGGCAGCGTTTGGCTGTCCGGTGATTTGGGCGCAGGAAAAACGACGCTCACGCGCTATTGGCTGCAAGCTTTGGGTCATCAAGGCGCGATTAAAAGCCCAACCTATACCTTGGTTGAGCCTTACCAAATTAAGCAAAGTGACGGCTCAAAATTGCCGGTTTATCATGCTGATTTGTACCGCTTGCAAGACCCTGAGGAGCTGTCATTTATTGGCTTTGATGAGTATCTTGATGAGCCAAATGCGCTGATTATCATCGAATGGGCAAACCGAGCCGACAGCTATTTGCCGCCGCCGGTGTTATTTATTGACCTTGTTAAAGGTGACAATTTAGCAAATAAAGAATCGCGCCAAGCGCTCTTGCGATTGTCCAAAGTTGGTCAAGCTTTTGGCTATGATTTGACGACCTTAAACGGTTAAGCTTTGATAACTTAAGCTATGGTAAATTCTAAAAGCCTACCGCGAATTAAGAAACTATCGCCGCTGCTGATTAACCAATTAGCCGCAGGGGAGGTGGTCACGCGACCTGCTGCCGTGGTCAAGGAATTGCTTGAAAATGCCATTGACGCCGGCGCGACTAAGATTGACGTGAGTATCACCCAAGGCGGCATGGGCATGATTTCGGTGGCGGACAACGGTTCAGGAATTCTGCCTGAGGATATGGTCATGGCAATCACCCGCCATGCAACCAGTAAAGTTGCCGACGTTGCCAATTTGCAAGGTATTAATACTTTAGGATTTCGCGGGGAAGCTTTAGCGGCAATCGCTGCGGTATCACGGCTTGAGTTAACCAGCTCGGCAGATGACAGCGGCGTTGGTCGCAAAATTAGCGTGGCAGGCGTGCTCAATGACTCACCAGTTTTAACGCCCATCGTTCATCCCAAAGGTACTTGCGTTAGTGTTAAAGATTTATATTTTAACGTTCCTGCACGCCGTGGCAACTTAAAATCTATTGCGACCGAATTTTCTTATATTGAAGCCATCGTTCGTGATGTGGCACTGGCAGCCGCGGACGTTCAGCTGACTTTGAGCCATGAGCAAAAACTGCGCTTAAGCTTGCCGGCGGTGGGTGAGAACAGTCAAAAACTGCCGTTATCGCGACTTGAGCAAGCGCTTGGGGTTAATCTTGAACCAATTGCCAAGCCTATTTTTGTTGATTTAGCCAATTTAACGCAAAATAGCTTTGCCAGTGACCTAGACGCTTTGCCTAATAACGCAAGCATTGAAGGTTGGTTATTGCCGCAGCTACCAAACGAAACGCTACCAAAGCTGATTTATGTTAATGGTCGCTTAATTAAAGACCAAGTGATTAGCAGCGAGCTGCAAAAAATTGCTCAGCGCCTGCTGCCATCAGGGCTAGGGTTTGCGCTGTATTTTACCTTGCCAAGTGACTGGATAAATATCAACGTTCATCCGGCAAAGCAGCGCATCAAAATCAGCCCGCTTGCCAATATTTTGGCGCATTTACGGCACAATGTTGAGCTGATTTTAAAGCCAATTCAGGCTCAAGAAGTGAAAAAAGACGAGCAAGATTACTCAGATAATTTTAAAAGTTTGGGTAACAATAAAACGGCAACCACTTATCAAAGTTATGAGCGCCGAATTTCGCCTACGGCTATAAATTCGCGTCAAGTTCAAGCGCCAAGGCAGCAATATCAAGCAGGTTCAGTAGCCCCGCCGCTAGCAAATAGCTTTTATAGCAATCAAAATGCTAAAAATTACCAAAATTTAACCGCGCTAAAATGTTTAGCCATTATTCAAAAAAAGCCTGAAAACTTAGACAGCTCAAAAATTAGCGCGCCATTGCCTTGGTTTCTCATTCAAGCCGGCGAGCAGTTTTTATTAATTAGTGCTAACGCCAATAGTATTTTTCATAACAATAGTTTGCTAAGTATCAATCAACAACTTGACCAAGCCAATTTGCAACAGCTAACTAAAGATTTATTAAAGCAATCATTTTTAGCGCTGACTACGGATGAATTAATTGGTTTAATGTTAGCCGCGCCGCTTGACAGTATTTCGATAAATTAACAGAATAAAACTAATTGAGTCTTATGAATAAAAATCTGCTTAGCCGCCTTAATAACAGCAGCCTTAGTGAAAATAGCGTCGTCTGCTTGATAGCGCCAACCGCAAGCGGAAAAACGGCGCTGGCTTATGAGCTTTATGATACCGACAATTTTGAGCTGATTTCGGTGGACTCAGCGCTGATTTATCGCGATATGAATATCGGTACCGCAAAACCGACCGCTGATGAGCTTAAGCGCTATCCGCATCATTTGGTTGATATCATTGACCCCACCCAAAGCTATAGCGTGGCGCAGTTTGTTCAAGATGTCAGCCTTTTAATTGACCAAGTTCATAAAAACGGCAAAATTCCGCTGTTAGTTGGCGGCACGATGATGTATTTTATGGCGCTGATTGATGGGATTTCTGCCGTTCCCGACAGTGATGATGCCATTCGCAATCGCGTTGAGGCTTGGCGGCAAAGCGAGGGTATCGGGGCGCTTTATAACTATCTAGCACAGGTTGACCCAATTACCCATCAACGGCTTAAACCCAACGACACTCAGCGCATTACCCGCGCTGTTGAGGTTTATTTACAAACCAAAACGCCGATGAGCACTTGGCAGCAGCAACCAAAATCAGCATTGGCAAATCATCCTAACCAAGATTGGCATATTTTTGCCATTATGCCAGACCGCGCTTGGCTTCATGAGCGCATTCAACTGCGCCTTGACATCATGTGGCAAGATGGTTTTATCGATGAGGTGCTTGAGCTGCTGCGCCGATACCCTTTAACCCCAAACATGCCGTCAATGCGCGCCGTCGGCTATCGGCAGGTTCTTGAATATTTAGTCGTCACCAATCATTCTATTTTTGACTTGCCGCATTTGGATAAAGCGCAATTTTATCAAGCATTTGCCGCCCAAAATTTTGATTTTGATTTAGAAAAAAGCCATTCAAAGCTTTTTCAAAAAGATCAAGCGCTATTGCCCAAAAAAGACCTTCAAAACGCCGTTGCTTGTCATCAAATGCAAAATAAGGCATTATATGCCACAAGGCAGTTAGCAAAACGGCAATTTACATGGCTGCGTAAGTTAACTTCGCTGCCAAAGCTTGGCAGTAGCATAAAAACCTTTTCAACGATGACGGAAGCCAAGCAAGAGTTGCTAAGGTCTAGAGAAAGCCAGCTTAAGAAATAATAACAATAATGACCACAAACTTACATTGCAATTATGATGATAGATTACGATATTATGAGTATGGCAAACGATAAAAATAGCAGATGATATAATGAGTATTTTCAAATAATAACTATAAAAACATGTACTTATCTTATAATTAAGTCCTTGCGATAATAAAAAATTTGATAAGGGTACATGGGTCATTTATGAAATTCTTGTTATTGATATCAGCGCCAATTTATCAACGCCATGATACTTTAATTTTACTTATAATAAATAATCATTAAAATATAACGATATTCTATTTAGGAGCGCTCTCATGTCAAAAGGACAAACCCTACAAGACCCCTTTTTGAACTCATTACGAAAAGATCGAATTCCGGTTTCTATTTTTTTGGTTAATGGCATAAAGCTTCAGGGTCAGATTGAATCGTTTGATCAGTATGTAGTACTACTAAAAAATACCGTCAGTCAGATGGTTTATAAACATGCGATTTCAACGGTAGTCCCTGCAAGAAACCCTCGTGGTAGCGGCGCGGGCGCCAGTGGAATGACCGCTCAAAGTATCAGCGGTGGTTATCAAAGTGGCATGGGTGGCGGTTTTGACAATCGCTCACAAGGCTTTGAAGACCGCAGTTTCTCCTCAAGCCGAAGTGGCTTTAATCGCAGTGGCTTTGGTAGCAATGATCGTGGTTTTGATCGCGGCGGCTTTGGCGGTGATCGCGGTTTTGATCGCGGCGGCTTCGGCGGTAGTGATCGCAATTTTGAAGGTTCGGACGATTCAGGATTCAATCAATCCGGCAGCAACGACTTTGACAATGGTTTTGATAACAACAATAACAGCTAAGCGCTTTGTTTATTGATAAAAGTTAAACAAAGCCTCACAGTAGTGACAGCTGACTATGCTATTGTAAGATCATAAAAAATGATGCAATTCACAAAGGACCTGCTGATAAGTGGGTTTTTTTTGTCGAGAAAAATAGTTTTTATCAAGACTATCTTAGGTTAACCGATTTTTAACAGCACCTTTAAGTGAGTCTAACCCATGACCCAAGACCCTATTAAGCTGAGCGCTGAGCAGTATGTTTCAGCGGCCATTGAAGCCATCACCACCGAAAAGCGCGCCCTTGATTTATTAATGGATCAAATTGATGAGCGCTTTGCCAAGGCTTGCAATATCATTCTGGCATGCCAAGGTCGGGTGGTGGTGACAGGAATGGGAAAGTCAGGGCTGGTGGGTCGGAAAATTGCGGCAACTTTTGCCTCAACGGGAACGCCCTCGTTTTTTATGCATCCAGGAGAGGCGGGTCACGGTGACTTAGGAATGCTCGTTCAAGGCGATGTTCTGCTCGCGATTTCAAACTCAGGCGAGTCTAACGAAATTAAAACATTAATTCCGGTCATCAAGCGCTTACAAATCCCGCTCATTAGCATCAGCCGTGATAAGCGCGGCATGCTCCCAAAATCGGCTGATATTGCCTTAACGCTTGGCAACTTTCAAGAAGCCTGTCCGTTAAACCTTGCGCCAACTTCAAGCACAACGGCAACGCTGGCTTTAGGGGACGCTTTAGCCGTTGCTTTGGTTCATGCTCGCAATTTTACCTCAGAAGATTTTGCCTTATCGCATCCGGCAGGGGCACTTGGTCGCAAGCTTTTGACCCGTGTGGCAGATTTGATGCACTCAAAAAGCGATGACTTACCTAAAGTGGCTGAGGTGGCGCCGCTTCATGATGCGCTTTTTACCATGACTCACGGTAGGCTTGGCATGACGGTGGTCATTGATGATCAGGATAAAGTGGTCGGCGTATTTACCGATGGTGATTTGCGCCGTAGCCTTGAGCGCGGCGTCACGCTTGCTACCCCGATGATTGAAGTGATGACCAAAAATCCACGAGCTATTGACAAAACCATGCGCGCCTCCGATGCGCTGAGCCTGATGAATGAAAATGGCATCAGTCAGTTGTTGATTATGGACGCTGAGGGCAAGCTTGAGGCGATTATTACGGTTCATGATTTATTAAAAGCCGGCGTGACTTAACGGGCTTGTGCTTTCTAGCAGTTTTTATCCAAACTCGCCTTATATCCATGCCTCTCTAAGCATGGATATAAGGCGACAGCGGTTGACGTTTAAAGCGGCTTTAAGCTTGCTAAAATTCACCAAACCTAGCAAAATCAAACCATGAAAACCCTTAAACTTCGGCTTAAAGACAAACACGCACTGCCGCTTACTCAATTAAGCGGCACGGTCAACTTTGTTTGGAACTACGTCAATGAGTTAAGCTTTAAGCACTTACAACGAACTGGCAAGTTTTTTAGCGCTTACGATTTGGCTGAATATACCAAAGGCTCAGGCGAATTTTTAGGATTGCACTCGCAAACCATTCAAGCGGTTAGTGAAACCCACGCCAAAAGCCGAAAGCAGTTTAAAAAAGCCAAATCAAGATGGCGAACCAATAATCCTAAATCAGACAAAAAAAGCTTGGGTTGGATTCCGTTTAAAAAGAGTGCCATCAAACACCTCGCCACACGCCAAAGCGGTAAGAAAGCGCTGAAATCAACCATTCAGTTATCACTAGCCAAAGGCCAAAAGCTGATTATTGAGCTTTGGGATAGCTATAATTTAGCATTGTATGACCTAAACACCCTTGAATTAGTTCAAGACGCAAGAGGTCGATGGTACGCTTGCATCACGGTTAAAGCCAAAGCTGACGCCAAAATCCAAAGCGGTAGCGGTAAAGTTGGCATTGATTTAGGGCTTAAAGAAGCGGCAACTACCTCAAATGGCGATAAGCTGACCATTAAACAAACTCAAAAATGGGCGGCAAAATTAGCAACGGCTCAACGTGTCAAGAATAAACAACGCGTAACCGCCATTCACGCCAAGATTAAAAATACCCGTAAAGACATCATTCATAAATTCACCACGCAATTGGTTAAAGACAATGCGCTGATTGTGGCCGGTGACGTAAAATCAAAATCATTCACAAATAAGAAAACCAATCTTGCTAAATCAACTTACGATGCCAGTTGGTTTGAATTGAAACGGCAATTGGACTATAAATGCAAGCATGCAGGTTGCCATTTTGAGATTGTGAATGAAAGCTACACCACCCAAACCTGTTCCAGCTGTCACCAAATCGGTGACAGTAGCCCTAAGGGGCGTCAGGCGCTTGGAATAAGAAAATGGACTTGTGGGTGCGGTGTCACTCATGACCGCGATGTTAACGCGGCAAGGAACATTCTTGCGGTCGGGCTTGACCGTCTTGCAGAAGGAATCCCCTCACTTTAGGGAGGGGAGGAAGTCAACATAAAGATGATAACTAAAGTTTTCATGATAACGAGAGTTTTATGCAAGATTTAATAAAAAAAGCCGGAAAGGTAAAATTGCTTGCCTTAGATGTCGATGGTATTTTGGCGGATGGTCAGATTATTTATGACAGCCATGGTATTGAAACCAAAGCCTTTTTTGTTCAAGATGGCGTTGGGATTAAGGCATTAGCTCAGTTTGGGATTTTAACTGCCATTATTACCGGTCGTCATAGCCCAATGGTTAAAAAGCGCGCCGAAGAGCTTGGCATTGATTTTGTCGTTCAAGGTCGTGACGATAAGCTTATGGCGCTAACCGAACTTTTGGCAAGCCTAGATTTGACTTTAGCCGACTGCGCTTATATGGGCGATGATTTACCGGATATCAAAGCCATGCAATCGGTTGGCTTTGCGCCCACCGTTCCAAACGCTCATCAAGAAGTGATTAACCGCTGCGATATGGTGACGACCAAAGCCGGCGGTTTTGGTGCCGTTCGTGAAGTTTGTGATTTGATTTTAAAAGGTCACGGTCATTACGAGGAATTTATTGCTAACTTTATTTTAAAGTCGCGCGTTTAGGATGACGTTTTGTGAATAATACTCGAATCTTAATCATTTTGGCGCTCATTATTGCAGCAATTGCCGGCTGGTTTTTCCATCAGCATGGCGAAATTGCGCCGCCGGTCAATATTGAACCCTCTGAGGTCGATTATGAGGCGACTGATATCAAAGCAGTTCAAACCAATGAGCAAGGGGAAACGGAATACGAAGTCAATGCAGATTCTATCTCGCACAACCCGCAAACCAATCAAGATGAGATGTCGGGAATCACCATGAATTGGGAGCCCTCCGCCACTCAGCGTTACCAAATTCAGGCAGGAACTGCAGCAATTAATCAGCAATCCGGCGATTTAAAATTGTCCGGCGGCTTTACCTTGACCAGTCAAGACAAATCCGGTCAAGGCAATAGCGAGCCAATCAAAGTGACCGGATCAGAGCTAAAAGGCAATACCAAATCGCGCCAAGTGTTCAGCGATAAGCCCGTCAAAGTCGAGCAGGGCATGAACCGATTTGAAGCGGCAAGCATGACTGCCAATTTGGAAACGGGCGATTATGAATTTGGCAATATTGCCGTCACTTTTTCACCCCCAAATCGCAAAGATAAAGCGTTATTTTAACTCAGCTGAGCTGATTTGCTGTTATGATAATCAAAATGCTTCGCCTTTATTTTTAAGTTGAGACGCCATTAATGACCTTATATTCTACTTTTGCCAATCGCAACTTGCCAGTTATGCTGCAACTGACCAAAGCGTTACCGATGGTATTGATATTAAGTTTGCCGGTAGTGAGCCACGCGTTACCGTCGGATGCCAATCAGCCGATTAAACTGCTTGCCGATAAAGCCACCTATAGCGAGCGCACAGGGGTCACCAGTTATTCAGGAAACGTCATCATCACCCAAGGGACGCTGAAATTGACCGCCGACAACATCACGGTCGACTTATCAAAAAATCGCAGCATTGATTCTGCCGTTGCCACCGGTCGCCCTGCGACCATGCAGCAGGTGATTACTCAAGAAAAAGGCTTAGCAAAAGGTCAAGCCAATCGCATAGATTATAATGCGGTTACCGGCATTGTCACCCTAACCGGAAATGCGCACCTTGTGCAAAATGGCGCAAGCTTCGCCGGCAACGTGATTCGTTACAGCTTAAAAGCCGGTGACGTTGAAGCTACCGCCGGCAACAGTCAGCGCGTTGAGCTTGTTTTTCCGCCCAATAACAGCACCAATCAGCGCGGCGTCCGTTAGGATAAAAGAGTAAAAACAGTAAAGCAAAAACAATAGAGTAAAAAAATGATGAGTGACCAAGTTTTGACCTCTCAAGTGCCATCGATGGCAGAGCCACAGATTGCAGGAAAGCTGACCATGCGTCATCTTGGTAAGCGCTACGGTAAGCGTTGGGTGGTCAAAGACGTTTCTTTTTCCGTTGAGCAAGGTCAAGTGGTCGGGCTGTTAGGACCTAATGGCGCCGGAAAAACCACCAGTTTTTATATGGTCGTCGGATTGGTTAACATGGATAAGGGTCAGGTGACGCTTGGCAAAACGGATTTGTCAAAATACGCGATGCATGAGCGGGCGCGTGCGGGCATTGGCTACTTGCCGCAAGAGGCGTCAATTTTTCGAAAACTGAGCATCGAAGATAATATTTTAGCCATTTTGCAAACTCGAAAAGACTTAAATGTCGCCGCCCAAAAAGCCGAGCTTGAAAAATTAATCGGCGAGTTTCATTTAAACCACGTGCGAAAGTCGCTTGGGATGAGTGTATCGGGCGGCGAGCGTCGCCGCTGCGAAATTGCCCGCGCCTTAGCCGCTGACCCTAAGTTTATTTTACTTGATGAGCCATTTGCAGGCGTTGACCCGATTTCAGTGGGCGATATTAAAGAGGTCATTTTGACCTTAAAAGATCGCGGCATTGGGGTGTTAATCACCGATCATAATGTCCGTGAAACCCTCGATATTTGCGAGACTGCCTATATTGTTTCTGAAGGCGCCATTATTGCTGAAGGCTCAGCGGACGATATTTTAAATAACGAGCTGGTCAAAAGCGTTTATTTGGGCAAGGATTTTCAGGCTTAATAATAAGTTATTTTTAGTTTTTAAATCAGGGCTTTTATTACGCTTTTGCTAGATTTTTACCTTTTTCGCCCCCATCTCAATCCTTAATATTGGTATTCTTTTCAACGAAAAAACGCTCAGCCGAGTTAAGGTTTGGGCGTTTTGTCAGTTAATAGCATCAGGCATCAAATTATGGCAAAAAATAAGAGCAGTTACGTTTGTCAAAGCTGCGGGGCGCATTTTGGCAAATGGTCAGGTCAGTGTACTGACTGCGGCGAGTGGAACAGTTTGGTGGAAGCCCCAAACGTGAGCTTACCGCATCACAATAAAAGCGCGGGCAAACCAAAAGCCGCAGGCGGCGCTCGCAATCAGAACTATTCAGGAACCCAAAGCGCGGTGATGCCGCTGAACGCCGTCAGCGTCACCTTAGATACCAGACTGCCAACTGGCATTAGCGAGTTTGACCGTGTTCTTGGCGGCGGTTTGGTGGCAGGGTCGGTGGTGCTGATCGGCGGCGACCCTGGCATCGGCAAATCGACGATTTTACTGCAAACGGCAACCAATATGGCTCGCGCCGACTCGTTAGCCGGAAGCGCGCTTTATGTGACCGGTGAGGAGTCGCTATCGCAAGTTGCCATGCGTGCTAAGCGTTTGGACTTACCCGCTGACAGGCTGCGCGTTTTGGCAGAAACCAACGTTGAGACCATTTGCGCCGCGCTCACTCAAGAGCAGCCAGCGATAGCCATCATTGATTCCATTCAAACCATTTATACTGATGCCATTCAATCCGCACCCGGCGGCGTCAGCCAGATTCGTGAGTCAGCCGCGATGTTGACCCGCTACGCCAAACAAACCGGAACGGCGCTGTTTTTGGTCGGTCACGTGACCAAAGAGGGCACGCTTGCAGGACCGCGAGTCCTTGAGCACATGGTCGATACGGTGCTTTATTTTGAAGGTCAATCGGACTCACGATTTCGAATGATCCGCGCCGTCAAAAATCGCTTTGGCGCGGTCAACGAGCTGGGCATTTTTGGTATGACTGATATGGGACTCAAAGAAGTTGCCAACCCCTCGGCGATTTTTTTAAGCCGCTATGATAAGCCGGTTGCAGGCTCGATTGTTATGGTGAGCCGCGAGGGTACAAGACCGCTTTTGGTGGAGGTTCAAGCTTTGGTTGACGACAGTCAAGCTCAGCCACGGCGGATGGCACTTGGTCTTGATTATCAAAGGCTATCAATGCTGCTTGCGGTCATGCATCGTCACGGCGGTATTCACACCAGTGGTCAGGACGTTTATGTCAACGTGGTCGGCGGCGTTAAAGTATTGGAGACCGGCTCAGATTTGGCGGTACTGCTGGCTTGTGCTTCAAGTATTAAAGAAAAAGCACTACCGTCATCCTTAGCGGTATTCGGTGAGGTTGGGCTTTCAGGGGAAATTCGACCGGTTCCCAATGGTCAAGAGCGCCTTAAAGAAGCCATTAAACATGGCTTTACCCATGCCATTGTTCCTAAAGCCAATGCCCCAAGTAAAAATACAGCGCCATTTAACAAAATCAATATTATTGCCGTTGACCGCCTTGATGACGCGATTCAAAGCGCGTTTGAAATTGACGGTTAATATTTGATTTGATTTAACTTAATTACTTTAAACCAAAAAAAGCGCCCAAACTTTAGGCGCTTTTTTAATATTCTGAATGGTTTTGGATCAATTAAGGTCCTGAAACGCGCTCGATAGAGACGTTACCAACCCCTTTACTGGTAATTCCAAGCTGTTTGGCAGCACCGTAGGACAAGTCCATCACGCGGTTGCCATGGAAAGGACCACGGTCATTAACTTTGACTACCACGCTTTTGCCGTTGTCTTTGTTGGTGACTTTTACGTAGCAGTTTAAAGGTAGCGAGCGGTGAGCAGCGGTTAAGCCGTTCATGTCAAATACATCGCCGCTTGCGGTTTTACGGCCGTGGAATTGGCGACCGTACCAAGAGGCAAGCCCTGTTTGTTTAAACTTACTGACCGAGTTTGACGCCACAGCGGTTAAGCGCTCAAGAACATCAGTATCATTGCTAACTTGACTGGTATCGCTTGCCAAAAGTGTGCTGTTAAGGGCTAACGATGTGGGTTTTCGTGCCGACTTGACCAAACTTGACGCATTATCATGTTGGCGGGTCAATTCATTTAAGACCCGATCGATATGGGCGTTATCTTGCGACCCGCTCAATGTGATTCTTGATTCGGCAGCATTAGCAGTCGTGCCAAGCATAACACACATCGATAGAGCCATTAATCCAGATAGACGCTTACTCATAAATACCTCGTCACTTGAACTTAAACGTTTAAAAGCAGTCAATGACACCAAAACAAAAAATCTGATCATCATAGCTACTATTCAAATGCTGGGCTTTATTAACGGTTAAAGCTTTTCATTTGAATTCCGATCTAAAGTAAGCTCGGCTAAACGCTTAAGTGTGGTTAAGTTTTTCATGTCATTATCGCTAAAAACAGCTTAAAGTTTTCTGTTCGTAGCGATAAGCCCAATAAAAAAATGCTATAAAGTTAGATGGTTATTTTCAAAGCTTTAGCCTTAATCAACGGAGTAACGAATTACTTTTTAAAAGATCTTTGTAAAAAAGCGTTAATTAAGTTGTGTCTTTGAAATCTAGGAACTCACTATACAATTGGGTTCTGACTTGAATATTATTAATTGAAAAGTTAAGGGTTAGAACTGTATATTTTGTGTACTAAAATTACTTAGAAAAGAGATTAACGCAATTTTTTGTAAAAAACAAGTCTTAAAACTGGCTTGATTAGGTGCTAAAACAATTGAATTTTTTGGGATATTGAGCGGTTGCCTTACCAATAAAGGCTTGTATAATAATAACTTAGCTTAAAAACTGCGTTAAAAAATTTATTTAATTTCTTTATTTGGAAATTATAAGATCATGTTGTAAAAACGATTGGGCATCAGCATTAGCTATGACTAGCTAACCGTAGTTATCAGCAATTTAGTGATAGTAAATATCACAATGGAAAAATTAACCTTAATTATAATTAAGTAACATTTACTGAGGATCATTGCTAAATCATTAATGATCTTTAGAATATTGTTATAAAAACTCAGCCTTTGCCGAATTTTCTAGGATAATTCTACTCCTGACAAGAAAATTTGCTACTATTCTAGCAATTTTACTAAGCAGTAATTCGTGATGAGTATTCTTTCTTTAAACAGCATTTGTCCTGATCTGAAGGTTGTAACTGGGGTTAAGCTGGCAAAAAATGTCGCTTTAATAAGTATTTCTAAATGGCAGCGTTATGGCTTGGGGCTAATGATGGCAGGGCTAAGTGGGGTCATATTGCCTGCCCAAGCTGTAATTTTAAGCGACAGCTCTGAGCAGCGGCTTAAGGTTCGCAGCAGTCTGCCAAAAGTCTCCGCGATGAGTACAGACAGTTTGCAAGCATTGATTGAACAAAAGCAGCGTGACTATGCTTCACAGGAAAACATCGCCATCGAAGAGCGAAAACGCATCTCCCCAAAGCCTGTCCCAAGTTCGGTAAGTCAAGGTCGCGCTGCTGTAATTAAAAGCCAATCTTATGAAACGAGCTATCATCACAATCAAGCAACGGCGGAATTTAACAGTTGGCTTAATAGTGATCGTTACCGAGCGCAGCAAGTGGGCAGTTATCAGCGCTATTTGGCGCAACAGTTGGGAGCTAATAATGTACCGCCGCTGCATCAGCTGTTGACGACAGCAAGAAGTTGGGAAAAATGCGGTTATGAGCCGTTTCAATTGCCGCCGGAATATCTTTGGGCAAATGTGGTTCCTACCTTAAAGTTGTATGCTGACTTAAAACGGCAAGGCATCTTGCCCGCTAGCACTGAAATTCGCTCAGTGTATCGCAGTCCAGCGCTAAACAGCTGTGCAGGCGGGGCGGCAGGAAGTAAGCATTTGACCGCAGGCGCCATTGATATTTGGGTGCCAGAATCGGAGGGTGATTTGTGGCAGCTAACCAGTTTGCAAGAAAAGCTTTGCCAATTTTGGCAATATCAAGGGGTGAGCTACGATTTTGGTTTAGGACTTTACGCAACCGGAGCTATCCATTTAGATACCCAAGGCTATCGCAAATGGGGATTTGAGCATTCGATCAGTAACTTTTGCCGCTATTAATATGATCTTAATAACATGATCTTGATTTTCTTATAAACTTTTATCAGGTATTTTATAAAGCTGCTGAGCATTTCCCAACTATTTTCATTTAAGATAAGCATCTTGCCAAAAAATATGTTGTAATGACGATATAAGATGATTCATTTTAAATGCTATACGTTAACGGCAAGCTGCAATAGGCGTTGTCGCTAGAGTTATGAGTGATGGTTATGAAAAAACATTTGCCAATAGCAGTTGGCGTGTTGATATTGTTGTTGATTGCTTGTGAGTCGCCCCTATCAAAATCCCAAAAAAATACTGAGCTTGATACGAACGAACAACGGCAAAAAGATATTGCGGCGATTGAAGACAATATCAATAATTCTCATGCAAGAATAGCCTCGGAGCGTGATGATGTTTGCCCTAAACTTTTAGAAAAAGAAGTGGGTCGGCAAAGCATCAAGCGCAGTGCTGAGGTGATGGTTGATGATTATTGCGATTATTATTTATACCCTCAAAGCGGTCAAACGCTGACGGTTGAAGTCAACGATGACCGAATCGAAGCACTTTTGGTGACGCCTAAGTACTATGATTTTGCCAATGGTGCTTATCACGTAACCTCTTACGATAAGCACGTGCTGCGCTTGTCTTATAATGGCGCAACTTATAAGCCTGAGCGGCTGCAGTATGACGTCAAAATTAGCGTTAAGAATTAACGCCAATAATCAGCTGCCTATTAATATCCAGATAAAAAGACAATTATCGTTTGCTTTTCTTTTTAGGAATAGTTTTATTTTCCCAAGGGTTGTTTTTACCGACCGTGACGATTAAAAATTTATCAGGTTGCAGGTTGTTTCTTAAACTTTGGTTGACAGAAGTCAACGTCACAGCGTTAATTCGCTGCTCAAAGTTCGCCAGATAGTCGTTTGGCAGCTGATAAAAATTCATCATACCAAGCTGACCGTTAATCGCAGCGTTGCTTGAAAAGCTCATTGGAAAGCTGTTTTTAAGACCATCTTTGGTCAGTTGCATCTCAGATTGGGTGATGCCGTCCTTTAAGGTGTCATTAATGACTTTTAAGCTGGCATCAATCGCCGCTCGCGCTTTGTCGTTGCGGGTTGAAAAGCTAATTTGATAAGGTCCGCGCGTGAGCATCGGACTCATGCCGCCTGAAATGCCATACGTGTAGCCTAAATTTTGTCGAACTTCGGTCATCAGCCTTGCGTTAAAATCGCCGCCGGCAAGAACGTCGTTTCCTACGGCAAAATTGGTTTGCTCTTGTTGCGCTTTGGGGTTGGTGGCGCGTTTGTTGCCCAGTTGACCCATAAGCACGGTGGTTTGGGTGCTGTCAAACGGGATATGAATGCGCTTAGGTTCAGTGAGCGGCTTTGGTTCAGGAAGCGCGCTTGCGGCTTGACCTTGGGGCAAGTTTTTGGTGAGGCGGTTGGCAAGCGCTTCAGCCTCGGCGCGCGTGACATTGCCGGTGATTGCCATTGAGGCGTTATTGGCAACCAAATAACGCTGCCAAAATTGGGTTAAGTCCTCGCGCTTAATCGTCGGAACCGTCTCAAGCGTTCCGGCAGCTGGGTGCGCGTAGGGGTGGTCACCATAAAGCGCGTCGCTAAAGGCAATCGCCGCTAAATAAGCTGGGTCTTGTTTTTGCTGTTTGAGCCCGACCAGTTGCCGCGACTTGTTGCGCTCTAAAATGGTGCTGTCAAAGTTAGGCTCGGTCAGCATTTGCGCCATTAAGTCAGCTGCAGGAAGCAGATGCTCGTCATCGGATAAGCTTCGCAGCGACACGATAAACATATCTTGATATGCCATACTGCTTAAATTAATTCCCAACGTTTCAGCAGCTTTGGTAAAGTCGTCCTCAGTTAAGCTTTTGGTGCCTTGAGTCAGCATGGCAGCCGTCATTCCGGCAATGCCAAAGCCGTTAGGGCGAATGTCACCATCACGAGCGCTTCCGGCGTTAAAGCGTAGCGCCACATCAACAATGGGCAGGGTAGGCGTTTGCACAAGCAGCACTTTAATCCCTGACTTGGTGGTAAACTCGTCAATTTTTGGCACCGTCACACTCAGCGGCTGAGCATTTTTGATACTTGATAAGGTGTCAAGCGCCTGAATGGGGGCTGATTTATCAATCGCACTGCTTTGAACGCCGCGACCATCTTCAGCAGTCGCGGCAGCGCTTACCGCTAAAAGCAAGCTTAGAGCAATTACTTTGATAACAAATTGTTTTTTCATCATTTTTGGCATGGCAGCAGTCTTTTTTTTATCAAAAGGGGCTTAAATAGTAAGTTTTTGGCTTATTTGGGAATAATATCCATCACCGTGAGGTTGTTTTCTACCAAATATTTTTGCGCCGCTTGCTTGATATCTTGCGTGCTAACCTCATCGAGCATGGCAGGTAAGCGAGTAAGAATTTTGTCATCAATACCAATGGCTTGAAGTGAGCCAATCATTTGCGCTTGCCCTTGAACACTGTCTTGGGCGTAAATCAGTGAGGTTAGCGTACTGGTTTTGGCGCGGCTGATTTCCTCAGGACGGATAGGCTCCGCAATTAAGTTGTCAATTTCGCTTAAAATCGCCTCTTGGGCTTGTTTTAAACTGACCCCCTCGCGCGGCGTTGCCTGAACCAAAAATAAGCCATCGCCACGGTCGAACAAATCATAAGACGTGCCAACCGAAGTCAGTAAGCCTTGGTCGCGAACCAAGCGTTTTTCAAGCCTTGCTGACAGTCCGCCATCAAGAACGTCTTGGGCAAGTGATAGCGCAAGGATTTCTTTTTTGTCTTTATTGGTTACAAAGCTTGGCACGTTAAAGCCCATCAGCAGCACCGGAACTTCGACCGCTTGCTTGGATTCGATATGCTGATAACCGCGAAATCCACGCTGCAACACGCTTGGGCGCTTGGGCAGTGCTTGCTTTACAATGCCGCCAAAATAGCGCTTAACCTCGGCTAAAGCGGCTTCTGGTTTGACATCACCAACGATAACGATGGTGGCGTTATTGGGCGCATACCACAATTTGTACCAGTCTTTAAGCTCATTTAAGGTGATGCTTTCAAGCTCTTTCATAGGACCAATGACCGATTCGCCTTTGGGGCTGTCGGGCAATGCTTTTAAGCGAAAGTCTTCATAAGCTTTTGCTAGCGGGTTGTCATCGGTGCGTTGCCGGCGCTCCTCCATGACCACTTGGTGCTCTTTTTTAAATTCTGCGGCATCAAATAATAGGTTGGTCATTCGGTCGGCTTCAAGCTCCAAGGCTAGCCCCAAGCGATTTGCCGGAAACAGCTCATAATAGCCGGTATAGTCATAACTGGTAAAAGCGTTATTGACCCCACCAAATTTGGCAATCAAGCGCTCAAAGTCTGCGCTTGAGACATTTTTGGTGCCTTTAAACATCATATGTTCAAGTAGGTGCGAGATGCCGCCTTTATCCACTGGCTCATCGGTTGACCCCACCTTATACCAAACTTGCGTCATCACGACAGGGGCGCGGTGGTCTTCTTTAATGATGACCTTTAAGCCGTTTTCTAATTGGTACTCATGGCGGTTGGACAAGTCGTTAACAAGCGCTGCCCCCAAATCGGTCGCCGCTTCTTTCTTAGTAGGTATTTCAGCGCTGGGTTTGGAATGAGCGGTTTCTATCTTGGGCAAAGGTGTTGGCGCAGGTGGCGTTGCGATTGGTGTGGTCTGGCAAGCACTTAATAACAGCGCGATGCTAATCACAGCGCCCCCTCGAGATGAAACAGATAACGGCATATGATTCTCTTAAATGCTGACTAAAAGACAAATTAGGCTCTTAAGTATTAGACTTTTCAATGATAATAATTAACAACTATAACGATTTGTGAGCGCCAACCATAACGCTTGCGGTCGGGCGAAATTCTTGAGTGGTGCTACAACCCGTGATAAGTAAGGCAGCTGACATCACAAAGATAGCTTGAGCAGCGACGAATTTTTTAAGCATAACTTAAGTCCTCTAAAAAGCGCTTTGGTTAAAATTTTGAAAGTAAATTGCCAATAAAAAATAAAAGGCTAGATGACTTTAACGAAATTTTATATGATAAAGGTCATTGTTTTGTCACCAAATCTTAAAGAAAGCTTACTTTAATGATATTTTATGAGCACTAAAAAGCGGTTGGTTGAAAAATATCGCCAAAGATGTGTGCTAAACTACCTAAATGTAGCTGAGCTTTAACGCCAGTTATCAAAATAACACCGTCAAGTCAAAACACTTATAATAACTTTTTTTGTAAAATTATTTTTTAGGGCAGGCTTATGAATAATGTCAACAACCCCAATCGCGTCGTCATCAATTTAGATGGCAACCTTGATGATAATGATGACGATGATATTACCCTACCAAGCTTGCCGGTGCAATCGGTTGCGATAATTGATGAGCAAACAAATGATGATAAAAAAGAGGGGCTAGATGACAGCAGTGAGCCGCTTGCGTTAGGAACGCCTATTGTTGCCGCACAAACCCCCGCCGAAAATAGCGCTGCGGAAACTCAAATCGCGCCTGCCAAACCTGCGCCCGTCATTCCAAAAATGCCATTGCAAGCTCAGCTGGGTGATACTCAAAAGACCACGCAAAAACCCGCTCAAGAGGGTTCAGCTGCCGCTCAGCCAAACCAAAACTTGGAAGCTGCTCGTGAGCAGTTAAAAGAGTCGCAAGCTGCCGCTAAAAAAGAAAAAGACAGCGGCAGTTGGTTTAACCGCATGAAATCAGGGCTGACCAAATCACGAAAAAACCTTGCTGAAGGCATGGTCAATATCTTAATCGGTGGTAAAGAAATCGATGATGAACTGCTTGAGGAGGTCGAAGACCAACTGCTTGTGGCGGACATTGGGGTTAGCGCCACCAACCGCATCATCAAAAGCTTAACCGAGCAAACCGCTCGCGGCGATTTGATTTACTCGCATTCGCTTTATAAAGCGCTGCAAAGTGAATTGGTCGACATTTTGACCCCAAAAGTAGCACCCCTTGAGATTGACAGCAGTAAAAAACCGTTTGTGATTTTGGTGGTTGGGGTCAATGGCGTTGGCAAAACCACCACCATTGGTAAGCTTGCCCGCCGGCTGCAAAGCGAAGGCAAATCGGTCATGCTTGCCGCAGGGGACACTTTCCGCGCCGCCGCCACCGAGCAGCTACAAATTTGGGGCGAGCGCAATGACATTCCGGTGGTTGCTCAAGGTCACGGCTCAGACAGCGCCTCGGTCATTTTTGATGCCATGCAATCGGCAAAAGCTAAAAATATCGATGTACTAATTGCCGATACGGCAGGGCGACTGCAAAATAAATCCTACTTGATGGCGGAGCTTGAAAAAGTCGTCCGCGTGATGAAAAAAGCTGACCCGACTGCGCCGCACGAAGGCATGATTGTTCTTGATGCCGGAACCGGTCAAAACGCGATTAACCAAGTTGAAATCTTTAACCAAGCCGTACCGTTAACCGGAATTACCATCACCAAACTTGATGGCACGGCAAAAGGCGGCGTGGTCTTTAACATTGCTGAAACGACCGATATTCCGATTCGCTTTATCGGCGTTGGCGAGTCGATTGATGATTTGCGCGCCTTTAGTCCCAAACAATTTGTTGAAGCCTTGTTTGAAACCGATGAGAAGTAACAGTGCTTATGATTACCGTCACCGCGGTTAGTTTGGCAAACCTTGCCCCAAAAAATCAGCCGCTTGCTGATACGGCGCTGATTTTGGCGGCAAAGCAGGGCAGTAATAGCAGTCGTTTGGTAATTTGCGATTGGGCGGACAATATATCGCAGCAAACCGCTATTACAAAAGTTAATTTGGCGAAAGCTTATCAAAATACGGATAAAAGCTTCATAGCCTTTGACAAGCTAACAAAAAATGAGGCTAATCAAGACCTCTTGTTAATGGCAACGGCGCAATTAAAGGATTATTTTTTTGGGCGCAGGCAAGCGTTTGATTTACCGATAGATATCAGCTTTGGAACGGCATTTCAAAAGCGCGTTTGGCAAGCGCTGCAATCGATTGCGTTTGGGCAAACGATAAGTTACACTCATCTCGCCCATTTAATCGGCAACCCCAAAGCGTATCGCGCCGCCGCCAACGCTAATGGTAAAAATCCGCTCAGTATTATTATTCCATGCCACCGCGTCATTGCTCATGACGGCAGCATTGGCGGTTATACGGGCGGCGTTGATAAAAAGCGCTATTTGTTAAATCTTGAAGGTAATTTTTGTAAAACCTAAAAAAAGCCTGAAAAATTCTCAGGCTTTTTTATTGACTGGTTGGTTGTTAATTATTGCTCAAGCTGCGCCATGACCTCATCAGAAAAGGTTACGTTGGTATAAACGTCTTGAACGTCATCTAAGTCCTCTAGCATATCAATCATCTTCATGACTTTTTGCGCGTCATCGATGTTGTCAATCACGGCGCTTGTTGATGGTGACATGGTGACTTCGGCATTATCAGAAATAAGCCCTGCAGCGTTAAGCGCATCTTTGACTTGACCGAAGTTATCGACTTCAGTGATGACGGTGAGCGTTTCGCCGTCATTTTCGATGTCAGTTGCGCCGGCGTCAAGGGCGGTCATCATCAACTCGTCTTCAAGGGACAAATCGCTAAAGCTGATTTCACCGCGCTTGTTAAATAAATACGCCACTGAGCCTGACGTTCCAAGGTTGCCGTCATGCTTGGTAAAGGCGTGGCGCACTTCGCTCACGGTTCGGTTGAGGTTGTCGGTCATGGTTTCAACCAAAACCGCAACGCCGCCGATACCATAGCCTTCGTAGCTGACCTCTTCCATATTGTCATTCTCACCGCCGCCCGCACCGCGCTCAACGGCGCGCTTGATGGTGTCTTTGGTCATGTTGACCGACAGCGCTTTTTCAACAGCGGCACGCAGGCGCGGGTTTTTATCAGGGTCAGGGTCACCTTGCTTAGCAGCGGAAACAATTTCGCGAATAATTTTGGTAAAAATCTTACCTTTAACCGCATCTTGACGCGCTTTGCGATGTTTGATGTTCGCCCATTTGGAGTGACCTGCCATAACTTATCCTTAATCGATAACTAAAATAAAATAACGTGCGACGCTGCAACTTTGAATGAAGGAGTGTTGTTAAAAGCTGAAGTTTGCTACACTATATTTTCTAAATAATTGCCAATTGCTATTGTCCAAATAACGCTTTAGGCAATGCAAGGCTTGATATTATAAACCACTTTTGGGCGGATTAAATAAAGGCAACCAAGTTATCTTTAAGGTTGTCTTTTTTTATCAAACTGCCGCCATCTTTGATGAAGCATTGACATTTATGAAGCAGTCCAAGGCTGATAGTATCACCCAGTTGCGTAAGCGCATTCATATTATTATCGAGGGTACGGACACAAGGCTTGGCAAGCTGTTTGATATCATATTGCTTATTGCAATCTTAGCCAGTGTTGCGGTCGTCATGCTCGATAGCGTGCTCATCATGCGGCTGCAATTTGGCACGATATTTTTTTATGCCGAATGGTTTTTTACCATTTTATTTACCTTTGAATATGTGCTTCGGCTGTTTTCTGCGCCAAATCGCTTGCGCTATATGTTCAGCTTTTTTGGCATCGTTGATTTGTTATCGGTGCTGCCAAGTTACTTAAGCCTCATGTTTGTGGGTGTTCAATATCTGCTTGTCGTTCGGATTTTGCGGATTTTGCGCGTGTTTCGGGTGCTTAAGCTTAAAGCCTACATGCAGCAAGCCGGATTTTTAGCCGCAGCGTTAAAAACCAGTCAACAAAAAATCACCGTGTTCTTTTTATCATTGGTGCTGCTGGTCACCATTTTCGGTGCGGTCATTTATGTTGTTGAAGGTCCTGAAAATGGCTTTACCAGTATTCCGGTGTCGATTTATTGGGCGGTGGTGACCGTGACGACGACGGGATATGGTGATATGTCACCAAAAACCCCGATTGGGCAGGCGATTGCAACGATGGTGATGATTACCGGTTATTCCATTATTGCCGTACCCACAGGGATTTTCACCTCAGAGCTGGCGCGAAATATGCGACCTCAGCTTGACCCCATTGCGTGCCCGAACTGCGGAAAATTTGGTCACGCTGTCAATGCGGTATTTTGCGACCGTTGTGGTCACGCGCTTCACGTTTAATCAATCTTATGACGGTTCAAATACTCATAAACAAGGGGCGATAAATCTATAGTTACACCCAAATTAACCAAGTTCCAATATTGTCCAGAAACCGTTCTGTCCATCATCATGGTCATGGGTGAGGGCTGAAATTGGTTAAAATATTTTAAGGCGCTACGCATTTGAGCGATAAACTCATGGTGGACTTGGCTTTTAGCAAAATTAAATTCACCACTTCCTGCAGGGGGAATGGATAGCGGCTTCATACCAATATCCAGCCACGTGTCATAAAACTCTGCCGGAATATGGCTGTCGTCCTCACGGCGAATCCCAAGCGCCCGCAAGTCCTGCTCAAGCGCCGTCACATCACGGTTCACGGCATGGCGAACAAAGCGTAAAAACAGCTGAATCTCGCGGTCACTATAGCTTTTAATGCCGCCAAAATCATAAGCAATCACGCTACCGTCTTCTTTAAAGGCAAAGTTGCCCGGATGCGGATCACAATGGACGCGGTATAAACCAAACAGCTGCCCTGCGGTAAAGTGAAATAAGTGCCGGGCGATTTTTTGTTTGATGGCATTGTCCCAAGTAGCGGCAACCGCAAGGCTTTCGCCGCGCTCCTCCGTTAAGGTCAGAACGCGTTTGGACGAGTGGCTGCTAATCACCCGCGGGATAATAATGCCCTCATCGCGGGAGTGAAACGCACCAAATACCCGAATATTTTGCGCTTCTTTAATATAGTCAAGCTCATCTTCAAGGCTTTGACGAATCTCATGAAACAGCTGCTCTTGAAGCTCGCGACTCATGTTTAACACGCCGGCGATTTTAAGCGCCATGCGAACTTGCTTTAAATCACTGTCGCAGTTTTTATCCACGTTGGGGTATTGAACTTTCACCACCACTTTTTGACCGGACAACAAGGTTGCCTTGTGAACTTGACCGATGGAGGCGGCAGCAAAAGGCGTTTCTTCAAAATCCAAAAATAGCTCGGTAAGCGGCGCGCTAAGCTCACGCTCAACTTGGGCTTTGATTTGTAAAAATGGCATCGGCGGCGCATCTTTTTGCAGTTTTTCAAGCGCAGTTGCCACCTCTGCCGGAAACACGTCTTTATATTGCGAAGCGATTTGCCCGACTTTCATCACTGCGCCTTTCATCTCGCCAAGCGTATCGGCGATTTGCACTCCTACGTCTTGAAGCAATTCAGAGCGCGCTTGTAAGCGCTTTTCTTCATCACTCGACAGATGCTTTAAAGAGTTTTTTGCCGCTTTGCCAGCAATGCTTGCCGTCATTCCCGCCAATTTTATAAAGCGTTTTCCGGACGATTTTGCCATTCATATCACCTTAAAAATTAGCGCAAGGTTGGTAAATTAAAAGTAGCTCAAAAATTGCACTTATTGTAATCAAGCGCTGCTGGATATTCCATTATGCTTCGGTTAAAACATCGTTATTTTTAAAATAAAGGGGGAAGTATACTAAAAATTACGACTAGAAAGCTTACAATATCAAAAAGTTAAGTATCAACAAATTAAGCCGTTAAATCTGCACCGTAAAGCTCGCTTAACCAGTAATCAAGCGCCATCTGATAGCCAAGTTGCCCCAATCCGCAAATCACCCCAGTTGCCACATCGCTTAAATAAGACACATGCCGGAAGCTTTCGCGGGCGTGAACATTGGACAAATGCACCTCAATAAACGGCTTTTGGGTCGCAAGCAGCGCATCGCGAAGGGCGACTGAAGTATGAGTAAACGCACCAGGGTTAATAATCACCGCATCAACTTGAGTATCGCCAAGCAGCCCAAAATGCTGAATATCATCAATCAAGGTGCCCTCATGATTGGACTGACAGCAAATAATTTCAACGCCAAATTGGGCGGCGCGGGCAATCAGCGCGGCTTCAATATCAGCAAGGGTGGTATGACCATAAATATGCGGCTCACGCTTACCAAGAAGATTTAGATTAACGCCATTGATTAACAATAAGCGTTTGTGAGATACAAGTGAATTAGCGTTAGCGGAAGTTTGGTGGGAAGTCATAAAAAACTCAACGATAAAAAAGAAATTAAGAAACAATAAAGTAACAAAGGGGTCAATGAAAGTTAAACTTTATTAAGGATATCATAGCAAATTGGTTGCAAAAATGGCTAAAAAGGTGATGAAAAATGACTTTTTGCTTAAAAATTGTGTGAAAAGGCTTTATGTTACTAAATTCCCATGCTATGATATTTTTTAAGCCATAAACATCACAAGTTTGTTACTGACCGACTTTCGGTCACAGCTTTGGTGAACTGGCACTGAGTATTTAAGCTTTTGTGTTTTGGTATTGAGATAGGCTTTAGCGTATATTTAATAGATAAGATGCACTGTCTTAAATGCTGATTTCATGACCTCAGCGCCCTAACATGCAACCGCAAAGGAAGTTAGGACTAAGCATATTTTTTAGGAAGTTATATTATGTCAGCTCGTGAACAAGGTACGGTTAAGTGGTTCAATGATTCTAAAGGTTTTGGATTTATCCAACGCGACAGCGGTGAAGACATTTTTGTCCATTTTCGCGCAATCCAAGGTGACGGCTACCGCTCACTAAAAGACGGCGAAAAGGTTGAATTTACCGTAGTTGAAGGTCAAAAAGGTCTGCAGGCTGAAGAGGTTAGAAAAATCGAAGACTAAAATAATAATAAATTTAGGGTTTTTATCCCATGGTGACGTAAGTCATCAACCAAAAGTCCTAACTGCTGTTATACTAAGTCAAGTCCATTACTTTTTTAACCTTTTAGGCTAAAAAATAGTGAGACTTGGCTTTTTTTATGACCATACTTTGTAAAGCTGATTGGTATAGATTGCTAGGGCGTGGTCAACGTAGAAGGATAACTTTTTGAATCAATTTAGCACATTTACTGATTTGCCGCTGTCTGAGCCATCATTAAAAGCGGTGGCAGACTTAGGGTTTGCGCGTCTTACGCCCATTCAAGCACAAATTTTGCCCTTTACCCTTGCTCATCAAGACGCGATTGGGCAGGCGCAAACCGGAACTGGAAAAACCGCCACTTTTTTAATCACCATCATTGAAGCATTGCTAAAGCGCCCATTTCTAGCGGATGAGCCGCGCTATTTGGGTGAGCCGCGAGCGGTCGTGATGGCACCAACGCGCGAGCTTGCGCTGCAAATCTTTGAAGACTGCCAAGCGTTGACCAAATATACCAAGCTGCATAGCGTTTGCGTGATGGGCGGTACGACGTATGATGTTCAGCAGCAAGAGCTTGAGCGCGATTTTGTGGATATTTTGGTGGCAACGCCGGGTCGATTGATTGATTTAACGCAAAAAGGATTGGTGTTTTTAGACCGCGTTGAGGTTTTGGTTCTTGATGAGGCCGATAGAATGCTTGATATGGGATTCATTCCCGATATTAAGCGACTGGTCAATCGGATGCCGCCCAATACCGACCGGCAAAGCTTATTGTTTTCGGCAACCTTTAATCAAGATGTGATGAACCTTGCCTATCGCTGGCTGTTTGAGCCGCAATTTGTTGAAATTGAGCCTGAACATAAAACCAGTGAGTTGGTTGAGCAGCACTTTTATTTATTGACCGAAAAGCAAAAACTGGCGGCGCTTGAGCGCATTATTAATGATTCGGGCATGCAAAAAATGATTGTGTTTGCCAATCGCAAAGACCAAGTAAAGCGCTTATATCAAAAGCTCAATCATCATAACGTGGTGATGCTCTCAGGCGATGTGATTCAGCAAAAACGCGAAAAATACTTGCAGCGCTTTAAAGACGGCAAAGCCAAAATTTTGGTGGCAACCGATGTTGCTGGCCGCGGTATTCATGTGGATGATGTCAGTCATGTGGTCAACTTTACCTTGCCCGACCAGCCGGACGATTACGTTCACCGCATTGGCAGGACGGGTCGCGCGGGACAAACGGGGGTAAGCATTAGCTTTGTAAGCGAAGATGATGCCTTTAATTTGCCGCAGCTTGAGGCACATTTAAAAATGAAACTTGTGCTTGAGCAGTGGCAGCCGTAAGCCAAAAAAAGCCTTCGATATTTGAAGGCTTTTTTATTAACTGCTCTTTTAAATCGGTTTAATGGTGATGTTCCATGGGCATATCGTGATGATGGCTCTGGTCGTCATGACTCATATCCATGTCACTCATATTTGAGTGAGAAGAAGGCGCCCCATCAGAAGTCATGGCGGGTAAATGCTGAGAATGATCAGTGTGGGCCCCATGACCGCCATGCAGATTACTCATCGCAATTGGAACGGCAATGACCGCAACGCCTGAGAGCATCATGATGGCGCCGTTCATTTGCCGAAGCCGCAAGCGCCCGATGTGACCGCGAAGCCAACCGACCGTTTCATGGGTAGCCACGAGCATTGGAACGGTGCCAAGACCAAAGGCAAACATAAGCGCCGCGCCGGTTAATGGGCTATGACCAACGACAGCAATTAAAAGCGCGCCATAAACCAAACCACAAGGCAAAAAGCCCCAAAGCAGTCCTGCGCCAAGCGCTCTTGGGTAAGTATTCAGTGGGAAAACCCTTTGGCGAATCGGCGCAAGCAGCTGCCAAAACTTCATTCCTAACCGCTCAAGCTTGGTTAAAAAAGGCGCCCCTAGCATCACCAAACCAACAAAAACCAGTACCAATCCCAATAAAATTCTTGGCAAATTATTATCTGCAATCAATGGCGCTAATACCGTCGTGCCAACCAATCCTGCAATTAAGCCAAGGCTTGCATAGCTAAGCAGTCGCCCGAAATGATAAGTTGCCACCAACGCTCGGCGCTTGGCAGGCGATACGCCCTGCATGGATAGCCCAAAGGCGCTCACCAGACCACCGCACATGCCAAGGCAATGCGGTGAGCCAAAAAAGCCCATCAATACCGCGGCAAAAACTAATGCTAACGTCATCACTACACTCCTAAGAGTTAACAGACTTGGCGAGTAACCACCATTGAAAGAAGGTTATTGGGGCTTTTGGTCATCAGTTTTTGCTGAGGTGTGGTCTTGAACCGCCTCAAAGGCTTGTAAGGTTTGCCGACGTTCTTGGCGGTCATCTAAAATGACCCGCTGCGAGGCATTATCTAAATCCTCAAACTGATTGGATTTTACCGCAAAGCGCACCGCCCAAATTGCCACCACAAACAGCATCAGGCTAAGCGGAATTAATAAAAATATACTAAGCATACAAAACTCCCTAACTGGCAGTTACCCCTATTATACGCCGATTTAATAGGAAAATCAGAATTATCCTGAAGTTGACGTGACCGTCTTAGTTGGGCAATTGCAGAACAATTAAAAAGTTTTGACGCCTTGAGTTCGCGGGGTTTTAAGCTCATTGAAGCTCACCTCATCAGCGCTGCGGCAGTCTGCTTGCGGTTTTAAGACATCGCGAAGGTAGGCGGCAAGCTCATAAACGGCGCGCCGCGAGTGGCTTAAATTTTGGGCAGGCTCGCGCCAATCAAGGGCATTTGGCAAGGGGGCGACCATTGGTGTGATGTTAATATTATTTAGGGCAAATTGCCTTCGAGCCCGTGCCATATGATAAGCGTCAGTAATGAGGTAAATATGATGCAAAGGAATGCGTTTGGCAGTAAATCGGGCGTTTTCGCAAGTGTTCATACTGGCATTTTCGCTGATAATTCCCGTCACCCCATTTTCTAGCAGCCATTTTTCAATCCAAGGCGCTTCAGCACCACTAATGACCACAGGGAGCGGTAACTTATGATAAGCTGCGGCGGCGGTTCGGGCGCGATTTAAGGTAAAGCTATTGAGGATGACTTGATTGGCATGGTCATTGGTCAAACCACCGCCAAGAACCAAATAAGCGCTTGGGGGCGAACTGATGGCAGCGCCCGTCATTTTGGGGACTGGCAAATGATTGAGAATAAACAGTACCGATTTTGAAAATAACGGGGTAAATAAGCTTGCAATGATTAAAATAATGCTGGTCGTTCCCACCACAAAAACCACGTGAATAATCTTAAAAACTTTAATCGCCCGTTCCGCAGAGCGCAAATAATAGCGCCAAAGCCGCTTGGATAAAAATGGCGTTGCTTTAACCTGCGGTTTTTGTGAATTAAAGCGCATGACCTTGTTGCCCTAAACTGCCATCACTATTGACCCAAACCGGTTCACGAGATAGCGTAATGCCAAAGTTATCAAAAACTTGACGGATAATAAAATCTTGGGCGGCGGCAACCTCGTTTTGGGTTGCGCAAAATGGCGCGTGATTGGTCAGCACCAGCGCCTGTTTTGCATGGGTTAAAATCGGCGCAATACCGCTGCCTTTAAGCCCTGATTGCTCAATCAGCCAACCTGCTGCAATCTTAACTTGATGGTTTGGCATCGGGTACGACGGCAAGTTTGGAAATTGGACGGTTAACTTGTCAAATTGCGCTTGCGGAATCACCGGATTTTGAAAAAAACTGCCACAATTTGCCAAAACTTTGGGGTCAGGAAGTTTTTGCTGGCGAATATCAATGATGGCGTTCATCACATCAATAGGCGTAGGAGCATTTCTGTCGTTTTTTTCTGCCAAACTTTGGGCAACTGTCGCCACATCGCCATAATTGGTCAGCACTTGGCTTGGGTCTTTATGCAGCTTAAAGCCAACTTTGGTGATAATCCACGTGTTTGGCTCGCGTTTAAAAATGCTATCACGGTAGCCAAATTGGCAATCAGCTTTTGACAAGGTTTTCCAAGAGCGGCTTGGCAGGTGAAAGGCGTGAACGTGGGTTAGGCAGTCCTCAAGCTGAACGCCATAAGCGCCAATATTTTGCACCGGAGCTGCCCCTGTAAGCCCTGGAATGAGCGCCAGATTTTCAAGACCAAACCAACCTTGGTTAACGGTAAATTTTACCAACTCATGCCAGTTTTCACCCGCCATGACTTCGATTTCTATAGTCTTAGCTGATTGGCTAAGGGTATTAATCCCCTTTATTAAAGGTCGCAAAACTACCGCGTCAAGGTAGTTTGGCAACAACACATTGCTGCCGCCAGATAAGACAAACAGCGGCGTTTTGTCATCAAAAGTCGCAAAAAAATCTGCAAGTGCGGCTTCAGAAGTAAGCGTGACTACTTGCGCCGCTTGACAAGACAGCGCCATGGTATTGAGCTTAGATAAATCGTTTTCAGTTGCCGCCGTTTTTTGCTGAGCGCTCAGAACAGAGGCGCAAAAAGTGGGGGAAATACTGTCATGAGAACACAAAGCTTGAGTCATAAACCGACCTATAAAACCACTATCAAATCATAAACGCTGTTTTGCTTTATAACTACTATCTTTAACCACTGGGCTGAAAAACTAATGAATCAGCCAGCTGTCAATCCAAGCTTTAGCGCCAGACTCAACGCGCTCAATGACCGCTTCAAAGTCGTCGCCATCGCCGTGATACGGGTCAGGAACGTCAGCGCCGCCAAAGGTTGGGTCTTCTTCGCTAAACATTGCCAGTTTAGCAAGCGGTTTGTCCTCGCTCAGGGTATCTTTAATCGCTTGCAAGTCTTTTAAATTTTGCTCATCCATCGCCAAAATCAAATCAAAGTCATAAAAATCATTGGGCGTGACCTGCCTTGCCACCAGTTTACTTAAGTTGTAACCGTGAGCTTTGGCATGGCGCTGCGAGCGCTCATCGGGGGCATGACCAATGTGCCAATCGCCAGTCCCTGCGGAATCCACTTTTAAGTTAATCCCTGCAATTGCCGCTTGTTGTCGCAGCACCTCTTCGGCAGTCGGCGACCTGCAGATATTACCAAGGCAAACCAAAAGGACGGAGGAGGGCGTTGAGGTCTTAATGGGCATAACTCACCTAAATTTTTTAATAAAAAAACATGCAAAAATAGGTTAAAAAATATCAACCGCTTTGCATGCTATCGTTGGGCTATTAGCCTACCGATTAATCCAAAAAATGGCAAGTTTCTTCTGAATTATTGCCATAATTTCGACTTAATCGTGGCTGTCTTTAAAGCGCTGCAAGTCTCGGCGCTGTTTTTTATTTGGGCGGTTGTCAGGGCGGGCAAGGTTGGCAAGTTTGCGCTGCTCGCTGTAATAGGCGCGCCGCTCGATGCTTTCTTCGGTTTCAGAATACAGCACTTGGGCGGCGGTGGCATTGCCGCGCTGAACAGATAATGCCTCAACGATGACCACTTTTTCAGTCATCGCGGTGGCCGAACCTTGACGAATGGTTAACTCATCACCAACGGCAATCTCTTTGCTGCTTTTAACGCGACTGCCGCCAAAATGAACGCGACCGCTGTCAATGGCTTCTTTAGCAAGGGTTCGGGTTCGAAAAAAGCGCGCTGCCCAAAGCCATTTGTCCAAACGAACTTTGGCAGGTAGGGTGTCACTATTTTTATGGCGCTGATTGGTCATTTAAACCTCAGTATTAAAAATCATCTTGAATAATAATGAGGTTTTATTTGCAAATTAAAAGAGCGCCTAAGGCTAAAAGGCATTAAAAAGGTTATTTACACCACTGCTTTTCACAAGGAACACCGTCGCCGTTGCCATCCATTTGCGTGTTTGGGCAATGCTGTAAAAAATAGGTCGCCTCCGCGCAAGAGGTCATTTGCGAGCAGTGTTTGCGACCATCGCAGCTAAATTGGGAGGTTGCTGAGTTAGCCGATGCCGCTTTGGTATTAATTGCGGCGTTTTCAGCGGTGCTGTTGTCATTATAGCTGTGCGGAATATTATCAACTTCCTCAAGCATCATTTCTGACAATTGAGGGGTGCTTGAAACGTCAGCAGGGGTAGTATGAACTTCGGTTTTGTTGCGAAATTTTTGATAACCAAAAATTGCAACCGCTAACACCACAACAATCATTAAAATATTTTTCATATTTCCTCAACAGCATCACTCGATACGGCTAACAAACTGCTTATTATACTACTTTAAAAACAACTGATAGCCGATATTGTCGCTGATGACGGTGCATTGATAGCCGATATCAAGAAGCGCGTCTTGAAGCTGCCTTGAGTTGCTAGGCGAGGCTTGCAAGCCAACTAACACTCGACCTTCTGCTGCGCCGTGATTGCGGTAGTGAAATAAAGTGATGTTGAAGTCATTGCCCAGTTTTTCTAAAAAGCTGAGCAGCGCTCCGGGGCGTTCAGGGAACGTGATTTTAAGCAGTTGCTCATTGTCAACGTGGGCATGACCGCCGATTAAGTGGCGGATGTGCGATTTGGCGATGTCATCATCGGTCAAGTCATAAGCGGTGTAGCCGTCAGTGGCAAGCTGATTGCTGATGGTTTGGCGCTCGTTTTCACCGTCTTTTAGCGCAATACCAACAAAAATGGCGGCAGGTTCCATGGAATCAGGCGATAGGTTATTGTCCGCGCGGTAGTTAAATTCGGTGATGTTTCGACCCTGCAAACTTCGGCAAAAATTCAAAAACGCGCCGGTTTTTTCGGGAATGGTGACCGCAAAAATGGCTTCTTTTTTCTCGCCAATTTCGGTGCGCTCAGCGATATAGCGCAAGCGGTCGAAGTTCATGTTTGCGCCGCAAATGATGCCCACGCAGTTTTTATCTTTTAAATGATGCGTTTGGATATATTTTTTCATTCCGGCAATGGCAAGCGCTCCTGCCGGCTCGACGATGCTGCGATTTTCTTCAAAAACGTCTTTGACCGCCGCACAAACTTCATCGTTAGTACAAGTGACCACTTCAGGGTCAACCACCGTTCCTGAGCCGTCGCTTTTTTGCATCCGAACGACATCAAATGGCAGTTTGCCAATTTGTGCCACCGCCACGCCATCAGCAAATAAGCCCACTTGCGGCAAACGAACGCGTTCGTCCGCTTCAAGCGCCGCCTTTAAACTTGCAGCTTCAGAAGCTTCAACGGCAATGACTTTGACGTGCGGGGCAACTTCGCCCAAAAATGCCGCGACTCCTGAAATCAAGCCGCCGCCGCCAACGGCAACAAACACATAATCCATGTCGCGCCACTGCTGGGTTAACTCAAGCGCAATCGTCCCTTGACCGGCAATGACAAGCTCGTCATCGTAAGGCGGGATAAAGGTTAAGCCTTCGTTTTCGGCGCGCTGCATGGCGTAGCGGTTGGCATCATCAAAGCTGTCGCCAAATAAATCCACGTGACCGCCAAGCGCTTTTACCGCGTTCACCTTAATATCTGGGGTGGTGGTGGGCATGACGATGATGTTGTTCAAATTAAGCTTACGAGCAGAGTAGGCAACGCCTTGAGCATGGTTGCCGGCGGAGGCGCAAATCACGCCGCGCGCTTTTTGCTCGTCGCTTAATTGGCTGATTCGGTTGTAAGCGCCGCGAAGTTTAAAGGAAAACACCGGCTGCAAGTCTTCACGTTTGAAGCGAATGTCGTTACCAAAGCGCTGGGTCAGTTTTGGCGCGCGGTCAAGGGGGGTTTGAATGGCAACATCATAAACGGTGGCTTGCAAAATAGCCCGAACCCAGTGCGACAACATATCGGCTCCTCATTATCAAAGCAAAAAGATTAGCCTATGCTCATTTTTGTTATCTTGCAAGGCGCAATTGCAGTTTTTACCCTAGGTTATGGATTTTTCTAAGTTGCTACCAGTTTTTAGGCAACTTTTCAAGTTAACGAATCTTATTTTTGCACAATTAGCATTGGCAATCAGACATCATCAGTTATAAAATAGGCGGTTTGTGACTTTGCAAACGCCGTTTATCGCAAACTGGCTAAGGATAAATGATGAGTAATCAGCACGCTCAAAAACAAGCCGCTGCCGAAGCTGCCTTAAGCTATATCGAAGACGATATGATTTTAGGGGTCGGCACAGGAAGCACGGTCAACTGCTTGATTGAGTTATTGCCAAAGGTAAAACTTAAAGGCGCGGTGGCAAGCTCCAAAGTCACTGAGGAAAAATTGCGAGCGCTTGGGATTGATATTGTTGATTTAAACTTTGCCGGAACGCTTGATTTGTACATCGATGGCGCCGATGAAGTGAACGATAATTTGCAGCTGATTAAAGGTGGCGGCGGGGCGCTGACCCGTGAAAAAATCGTCGCCGCTGCCTCAAGAAAATTTGTTTGCATGGTGGATGAAAGTAAATCCGTTGAGGTGCTTGGTCGTGCTTTTCCTGTGCCCATTGAAGTGTTGCCGCAAGCGCGCTCGTATGTCGCTCGGCAGTTGGTTGAGCTTGGCGGCGAACCAGTTTACCGTGAAGGCTTCGTCACCGATTATGGCAATTTGATTTTGGATACGTATGATTTGGATGTTAGTGACCCAATCGCCCTTGAGGCAAAATTAAATAACATCGTTGGCGTAGTTTGTAATGGCATTTTTGCCGCCAATCAAGCTGATGTATTGTTAAAAGCAAGCGCGGCAGGGGTTGAGACGATTTTACGCTAGTTTTGTTTAACTAAAAAAATTAAACACAAAAAAGCAGCGGATTAAAACGCTGCTTTTTTTATTGGAAATCATGTTGATAAATGATAATTCTAAGCCAACTTAATCTTATCTTTTAATAAAAATTCCATGAGCGCCTTTTGCGCATGCAGGCGGTTTTCAGCCTCATCCCAAACCACCGAGCGTGGGTCATCGAGCATATCAAAGGAGATTTCCTCGCCGCGGTGGGCTGGCAAGCAGTGCATAAATAGCGCGTCAGGAGCAGCTTTATCAAGTAAGGACGGCGTCACTTGATACGGCGCAAAGCGGCGCGCCCTTGTCAACTGCTCAGACTCTTGACCCATGCTTGCCCAAACGTCGGTAACGATAAGGTTAGAGTCCTTTGCCGCGTCTTGAACATTTTCAACCCAGCTCACGCAATGCGAAAAGCGCTTCATAAGTTCAGGGTCAGGCTCAAAGCCGTAGGGGGCTGCCACGCGCAGCTCAAAGCCAAATAAGTTTGCTGCATTCATGTAGGAGGCGCACATATTATTGCCATCGCCCACCCAAGTGACGATTTTATTTTCGATACTGCCGCGATGCTCATAAAAGGTCTGCATATCGGCAAGCAATTGGCAGGGGTGAAAGTCGTCCGTTAAGGCGTTAATAATAGGAACGCTTGAGTATTTAGCAAAGGTTTCGACTTTTTCATGCTCAAAGGTGCGAATCATGATGATGTCAACCATGCTTGAAATCACCCGCGCGGAATCCTCAAGCGGCTCACCGCGACCAAGTTGGGTATCTTTTGGCGATAAAAAAATCGCATGACCGCCAAATTGCCCCATGCCCGTTTCAAAAGAAATCCGCGTTCGGGTTGATGATTTTTCAAAAATCATGCCAAGCGTTCGACCAACAAACGGCTGATAAATCACGCCGTCGTGCTGCATTTTACGCAGCTCGCAAGCTCTTTTAATTAACTCTTGCAGTTCAGTTTTGGATAAATCGGATAAGGTTAAAAAGTGGCGCAAACTCATAGCAGTCCTAGCAATTAAGCTTTGTTAAAACGTCACCTCCTAACCGCGTTAATCACAGGCTTTTGAAAGTTGACGACAAACTTTTAGTATAGCGTAAATCATCATAATGTAAACGCCCAATTTTAGTAAAAGCCAGTTGCGGCTTTTAAGCACTAAGTTAAGCAATAAGTTAAGCACTGACCGCCTGCCGCGTTGGTCGCAAGCTAAGCCTACAAAGCAGCTCATAGCTGATGGTATCAGCAAACCTTGCTACCTCATCAATGTGCGGCGCTTGTCCCCAAAGTACCACCCTGCTGTCAAGCGCAATGGCTGATTGAATATGACTGACATCAATCACCATCATGTCCATGGCAACGCGACCAACAATCGGACAAAAATAGCGCTGATTGTCGCTATGATTGTGCAAACAAACCACCGCCAAATCGCTCACGCCGCGTGGATAGCCGTCACCGTAACCGATGCTGACCAGTGCCACCTCAGTGTCTTTTTGGGCGATAAAATGACCGCCATAGCCGATACCTTCGCCTTGATGGATGGTTCGTAATGCCATGATTTTGGCGCTAAATTCCATCGCCGGTTTTAAGTTCAACTCAGCTGCGCTTTGGTCGGTGACCGGTGAGCCGCCATAAAGCATAATTCCGGGGCGAACCCAATCAAAATGATACGGCGCAAAGTTGATAATCCCCGCAGAATTGCAAAGCGAGCCTTGAATTTTGGTACTGATATTGTTTTTTAAATGGTTAAGTATTTTGCAAAAGCGTTTGAGCTGCTGAGAATTAAGATGATTTTGAACGCTGTCGGCATTGGCAAAATGGGTGGTCAATACCAAATCATAACCGGCTTCGTGAAGCTGAGTTGCCGCCTTAATAATGTCAGCTTCATTAAAGCCTAACCGGTTCATTCCGGTGTTAAATTTAAGCCAAACCGTTCGTGACGCACTTTCTGGTCTTGGGCGACAATCAAGCGCCCAATCAAGCTGAGCTTGATGATGAATGACGCAGCAGCAATCCTCATCTATAGCTTGTTGCCACTCGTTAACACAAAATACCCCTTCAATTAGCGTGATGATTTTTGACCAGCCAAGCTGCCTCGCCTCAAGTGCTTCGGCAAATGTGGCAACCCCGATACCATCAGCATCTTGTAACGCCGGCAGCGCCGCTGCAACGCCGTGACCGTAAGCATTGGCTTTGACCATCGCTAAAATACGCGACGTTGGCGCCAGTTTTTTGACTTCGCCTAAATTATGGGAAATCGCCGCAGGGTCAATGGTGATGGTTGCAGTACGCATAGTTTACTTCTTATCGATTGGCAATCAGGAGTCAAAGGCTGAAATATCCGCGCAATTTACAATCCTGCTTAGGGGTGAATAGGAATTTGGTAAAAAGGTAATAATTTACTCATCATCAAAGCTTGCCCCTTGATAATAATCAGGGGTTAAGTTGGTAAAGCGGGTAAATTGACCCTCAAAGGCTAAGCGAACCGTTCCGATAGGGCCATTTCGCTGCTTACCAATGATGATTTCAGCAATGCCTTTTTGGTCAGAGTTTTCGTTATAAACCTCATCGCGGTAAATAAACATAATCAAATCGGCGTCTTGTTCAATCGCTCCTGATTCGCGCAAATCGGACATGATCGGGCGTTTATTGGGGCGGTTTTCAAGGCTTCGGTTGAGCTGAGATAGCGCGATAACGGGACACTCAAGCTCGCGGGCAAGCGCTTTTAGGCTTCGTGAAATCTCAGAAATCTCGCCAACGCGGTTGCCATCAAGGCTTGGCACTTTCATTAATTGCAGATAATCAACGACAATCGCGCCGATTTTGCCATCGTGATTTTTAGCGATTCGGCGGCAGCGTGAGCGCAATTCAGACGGTGGCAGCGCGGTGCTATCATCGATGTATAAGTGTTTGGACTGAAGATGCTGAATGGCGTTCATCATTTTTGCCCATTCATCTTCACTCATTTGTCCTGAGCGCAAGTGCGTCTGGTTAATCGCGCCCCACGAGGACAATAGCCGCATAACGATGGATTCAGCGGGCATTTCCATGGAAAAGACCACGACGGGCAGGCTTTCATTAAATAAAACGCTTTCTGCTAAGTTCATTGCAAACGTTGTTTTTCCCATCGACGGTCTGGCCGCAACGATGACCAAATCGCCTTTTTG
Source organism: Psychrobacter sp. GTC18467 (assembly GCF_055397455.1). Classification (NCBI taxonomy): domain Bacteria; kingdom Pseudomonadati; phylum Pseudomonadota; class Gammaproteobacteria; order Moraxellales; family Moraxellaceae; genus Psychrobacter; species Psychrobacter sp. GTC18467. The sequence goes on along the minus strand of NZ_AP038920.1, from coordinate 228,590 downwards.
CAGCCCTTGGGTTTTGTTATTGAGCTCCGTAAACGGTGTTTGCAGGCCGATTAGGCCAAAGGGGTTGGATTTAAGCTCTTGAATTTGGTCAACAACGTTAGTTAGCACCGTGGTGATTCCCACAGGACCACGCTGCTCGGCGCGTTTGTTGTGCTGCTCGTTGATGCTAAAAACGGACGCCTCAACGCTGTCTAAAATGTCGCTGACGCTATGGTCTTTTGGATTGTAAGCAAGGCTGAGCATCTCATTGCCGGTTTTGATAAGTTGGCGCAAGGTGGACAGCTCGCGAACCCTTTGGGCGTAAGCGGTGAGGTTAAAAAGGGTCGCTGGGCTTTGGGTCAAAATGTCTGCCAAATAACTGTCGCCGCCGGCAAGCTTGAGCAGCTTTTGACCCTCAAGCCAATCGTGAACCATGACCGTATCATAAGGCTCATTAACCGCGGCTAAATGGGCAATGGCAGCAAAAATATGCTGATGCCGCGCCGCATAAAAGTCATCTTTAGTGACAATATCGGCGATTTTATCAAACGACTCCTCAATGCTCATCAAAGAGGCAAGCAGCGCTTTTTCAATGTCAATGTTGTGGGGCGGCTGCTGACTTAACAAGTCCTCAGAGGTGGTTTTATCGGTCATAATGGCAAAATCTTCTGTCAAGCTTTGGTTTGCAGGATAACCTAAATTCTATACGATTATCCTAGCTTTTGATGCTACAATCAAAAGCATGAGTTTAGCATAGTCTTCGTCTTTTAAAATTAGCATTTGCAACTGATTACACAATTGCGGCAGCTGTTTTTGGGATTATAAAGAACTAGGATTTTGATTTTATTCATAATAATTATTTAATTTAAACTATTATAAAAAATATATTGTTATTAATGTTTGTTATTTCATAACTTGTTTTTAAAGAGGTGGATATGACCCAGCTGTTGCCTTTATTAATTACCACCGGCGAGCCTGCCGGAATTGGCATGGATATTGTGTTACTGCTTGCCCAAAGTGGGAAGTTTAAAACGTTGAATCGCCCGATTTGGGTAACCGCTGACAATGCCGCAATGCAAGAGCGCGCCGCGCAGTTGATGGCAAGTGGCACACTGGCGGCATGCCCAAATTGGCAAACGGTGAATTTAACCACCGCACCGCAGTTCGATATTCCAAGCTTTGGCAGCGCCGATTTTGTGCTGCTCAATGTCCCAACTGCCAATCACGTTGAGGCAGGGCTGATTAACACCGAAAACGCCAAAATGGTGCTAAGACAGCTTGAGCTTGCGCATAATCTGGCACAAAGCAATCAAGTCGCGGCGATTGTTACAGGACCCTTGCAAAAATCGGCGCTGATTGATGCCGGAATTAAGCTGCTTGATGGAACGATGTTCAGCGGTCATACTGAATTTTTTATGCAGCAAAGCGGTTGCCAAAAAGTGGTGATGATGCTTGCTAACCAAGTAATGAAAGTTGCCCTTGTAACGACTCACTTAGCCTTAAAAGACGTGCCTTTTGCCATTACTCAAGACAACGTTAGAAAAACCGTGCAAATTGTCATCGATGATATGCAAAGCAAATTTGGCTTACTGCGACCGCGCGTTTTGGTTTGCGGTCTAAATCCGCATGCCGGCGAGGGGGGTCATTTGGGCATGGAGGAGATTGAAATCATCAATCCGGTATTGCAGCAGTTTATTGATGCCGGCGCGGACATTTCACTGGCGATGCCTGCCGATACCTTATTTACCCCGCGCCATTTAAGCCATTGTGATGTGGTGATTGCCATGTATCACGACCAAGGCTTGCCGGTGCTCAAATCGCATGGCTTTGGCGATACGGTGAATTTAACCCTTGGGCTGCCGTATATTCGCACCTCAGTTGACCATGGCACGGCGCTTGATTTGGCAGGTCGTGGCGGTGCAAGCGATTCAAGCTTATACCAAGCGGTATTGATGGCAGATGAGATGGCAAATAAACGCATTGCGATTTAAAAAAGCTTTTTTCTTATTTTAACGCCTTGTCATGGAGCATCATTTAGGCGCGCGGATTTTGGCTGTGATATAATTGCTTTTTGTGGCGGCTTTTAAGCAAAAACTTGCCGCTCAGCCTTTTATCACCGCCAGTAAGAGTTGTTATGACCCAATCGCCTTTTGATGCTCAGTCCCTAAAAAATAGCCTTAAAGCTGCCAAGCACCAACCCCGAAAACGCTTTGGGCAAAACTTTTTACATGACCAAAGCATCATCCGTCAAATCGTTGACAGCATTCATTTACAATCTCAAGACAATTTGGTTGAAATTGGTCCTGGAATGGGCGCGCTGACCGAGCCGCTATTGGCAGAGGTTGACGCCATGACCGTGGTTGAGCTTGACCGTGATTTGGCGGACAGCTTGCGAATCCGAATTGGCGCGAACAGTCACCCAGACTTTACCATCATCAAAGCCAATGCGATGGCGGTGGATTTTGGCGAGATTGCTAAAGCGCGCGGCGGCAAATTACGCGTTGTGGGAAATTTGCCTTATAACATCTCAACGCCGATTTTATTTCATTTATTAAGCTTTGCAGGCAGCATCAAAGACATGCATTTTATGCTGCAAAAAGAAGTGGTTGAGCGCATTACTGCAGAGGTTGGCAGCAAAACTTACGGCAGATTGTCGGTCATTATCCAGTATTATTGCGACACCGATTATCTGCTAACGGTGCCAAGGGGCGCGTTTAATCCGCCGCCAAAAGTCACCAGCGCGGTATTTCGCTTAACGCCATTTGTAAATAAACCGGTCGTTGCAAACGATGAAGCGTTATTTGCCTTAATCGTCCGAGAAGCATTTAACCACCGCCGCAAAACCTTGCGCGCTATTTTTAAAGGCGCATCGCTTTTGCCAACGCTTAGCGATGCGGATTTTGAAGCTTGTCAAATCGACCCGCAAGCGCGACCCGAAACACTTAGCGTCCGCGATTTTGTCAATTTAAGCAATCATATTCAAAGCTTGCCAAAAGATGCTGATACCCTTGGTGAGTAATCTTGATAAGTGGTATTGAAAAATAGCTTTGATAACGACGCTAATCACTGCGCTTGCCTTGAAAAGAGTAGCTTTATCCCAAAAAAAGAAAAATAGTCCATTCATATCAAAAAGCGGTAAATCGTTGCCGCTTTATAAAAAATTCATCGGTAAAATTGAGAGATTATGAGTTTTCGTCATCAATACGTCATTGGAGATTTGCAAGGTTGCCACGCGGCTTATCAGCAGTTGTTAAAAAGTTTAAAATTTGACCCTGAACAAGACAAGCTTTGGTTTGCAGGGGATTTGGTCGCTCGCGGTGAGGATTCGCTGAACACCCTTCGCGATGTCAAAGCGCTTTGTGAGCGCGGCGCGGCAGGAGTGATACTGGGAAATCATGATTTAAACTTAATTGCCGTTTGGCGCGGCGTGGTTAAAATCCGCAAAAAAGACAAGACGGCGCCGATTTTTAAAGCCGAGGATTGTGATGAGCTGCTTGATTGGCTCAGGCGGCAGCCGCTGCTTGCCTATCCTGATGACAAAACGGTGATGGTTCACGCCGGAATTCCGCCGCATTGGTCAATTAGCGACGCTGAAAGTTACGCTCGGCAACTGGAAGCTCAGCTAAAAAGCAGCCTCAATCAGCTGGACCGATTACTGCCGCATTTGTACAGCAATAGCGCTGATGACTGGACGGACAGCATCAACGGCTTTACCAAAATGCGCGCCATTGCCAATTATTTTACCCGAATGCGCCTTTGTAAGCAGGATGGCACCCTTGAATTTAGCTTTACCTCAAGCCTCGATGATGCCATGCCGGATGACTTTTTGCCGTGGTTTGAATGGCAAGTGCCGCGTGAGCGCAAGATTTTATTTGGGCATTGGGCGGCGCTAAAAGCCAAAGTCGATTTGCCGTATGCCAAAGCCCTTGATGGCGGCTGCGTTTGGGGCAATAATTTGGTGGCTTATCGCTTAGAGGACGAAAAAACCATCACCTCAAGCGCCAAATGCCCAAAGCCGCGAACCAATAAAAAATAACAGTGATTTAGCGCTGTCTTAACGGTCACGCTCTTTTTAACCACTATGCGCTTTGTAGCTGCCAATTTGCCTGAATCAGTCAGGCAAATTAGGCGGCTTTTTTGGTTTAGGTAGGGGCGTTTTGGCGTTACACGTTGGGTCATTGGCTTGCGCTGCCAAACTTTCATATTGAATATCATCACAAGGCGGGGCGCTGTTAAGTTCGCTATCCGTTAACCCGTCATCTAAATCAACCACGATTTTTGGGGCGTCACTGACGGGCGTTGGGCTGTCGTTAGCGGTCGTGATTTGCGTTTCCGTTAACGTTGGGCTGATATCATTATGGTAATGAATGTCGGTGGTGGTTTTTGCTGTCGGTATCGGCTGCGTGGTCACTTGAACGTCGGATAAGCGCCTGACCACATAATTGCTTGGAATGGGCTTGCCATTTTTTTGCGCCACATCTTCAAAAATCATATGACCTTGGCTGTTGATTCGTGCGTATTTCATCGGCTTTTCACGCGGCCATAAAAAATCAGAAGGTTGGCTGATTACATGGGCAAATAACAGCTTGCCCAAACGCCCCCATTCTAAAATTTTCACATCTTTTGAGCGCAGCGCAACGATTAGCGCTAAGGTAAAGCTGACCATCAAGTTCACCAAACCAATCAGCGCTAACCCCAACAGCGAAATCAGCACCAAGGACACGCTCATTTGGTCGCTGCCAATGTTAAACAAACCGTGAGCTAAGTTTGCGGATGAAAAGGCAATGTGGCGAATGTCGATGGGCAGCCCAAAAATAAAGCCAATGGTTGCGGTACTGCCCAAAAATATCCCAAAAATAAAGTTGCCCATAATCGCGCCAAGGTTGGCTTCGACAAAATCACCAAATCGTTCCACCCAAGTTTTGGACAGCATTTTTTTAACGAGCCAGTGGCGTTTAATGCGCGCCCCGACCTTATTGTAAACGGCAAGGTTGTCATAATAGCCGGCAATCAGTCCTGATAAAAATAAATAAACGCCGGCAATGGCAGCATGGGGCAGGGCAAGGGAGTGAAACGGGTCAAGCTCGTGCAATAAATGCGCCGCTTTGTCGGTATTAATCATCGGCGCGCCGGTAGAGTGCAGCCAAATGAACGAAATAAGAAAGGCAACCGGCGCTGCCATCATGATATTTCCCATAATGGCGATGAACTGGGTTCGCATGATATCGACAATCAATTCAGATAATTTGGTTAATTGATGCGACTTTTTGCCCGAGCTGCTCGATACGGTTGAGGCAATCGCCGCTGCCGTCATGGCAGGCTGTTTGGTCGCTACCGTGCCGTGGATGATGTGAATAAACACAAATCCCAAACCGTAAATCATACTGTTCACAAACGCGCGACCCATCGGCGCAAGTGCCAATTGATACGCCAAAATTTTGGTCGTTCCCATGAACGCAATGACAAAGCCGCCGGTGGTTGCCATTTTAAACATGCGGCGATAGCCGGCTTTATCGGTGCTGATATAGTGCTCGCCGCGGCGACTGGCGTTTTCAGTGACTTTTCTGGATAACAGCTTGGTATTGTTGTCAATCAAATACATGATGCTATAGCGGCGATTGGCGGCAATAATCAGCGTTTGAATCAACTCAATAATGGCTTTATCGCGTTTTTTTGGGTCGTAAGTCAGCAACTCAGTTAAAATGCGCATCCGCTGAAGGCTTTGGTCAAGCCTGAGCATCATGTTGGTGGCGCGAATCGAAATCCCCGTTTTATAAATACGCTTGCGAACGGTGGCAACAATCTCTTCACACTGCTCAAGCATCACCAAAAGCGGCGCAGGATCAACCGCTTCTTTGGGAATAATATCCGTTAGCGTGTCTAATTCGTGCGCCTCGCGGTATTGGTTAACAAACAAAACCGCTTCTTGGTTTTGTGCCACAAAGGAGGCGGCATAGTTTAAAATCTGCGGATAAGACTCCATCAAATCTGGATGCAGCCCAACGCCTGTAATGCGATACGATAAAATGACGATGGCATTTAAAATGTTATTTTTAACCGTGGCGACCAAATGCAAATGCTCATCGCTCACTTTAAGTAAGGCGATAAGATCATCCCATTTTTCAGGGTAGATATTGGCAAGCCAGCGCTCATCAAAGTGATTGTCGAGTAAAAACGCCACCAGTTCCACCACTGAATCGTCCTCAGGAAGCAGCGGTAAAAAGCGATGCCCAATCAAACGGCGCAAACCACTAAAAAAACTTTGATCGGACATAATGCCGGTGTCAGTAAATAAGGCAATTTGGCGATACTGAATAATCAGCTTGAGCACAAAGCTTGCAAGCCCATCAGCGTACTCAGGGTGCGCCGTTAAGACATCAATCAGCTCTTGAATGCGCGCATTGGCAAGCTCAACTTCTTTATCAGGCGACCGCAGCTCATCAACCAAGCGCTTTAACACGGAAGCTTCAGGAACTTCACTGAGCGCCGTAATCTGCTGTAAAATGCGTTTTATCTCGGACACTGGACACCTATTATCGTTATTCATGTCGTTATGAAATGCTGACGTCCTGTTGACGCCTTGCTGGTTAATGACGTTAATCCTCAAAGTAGGGGTGCTTTTGAGTCATCCTGACCGCTAAAGCTTCCCGTATTCTAATCGGAATGGCTTAAAAATGTTCAACTATTTTGTTAGTAGCTTTATTTTAAAAACATTAGTTGATAAAAAGGACAGCAACTGCTGTCCTTAGGGTTTAAGGTTAATCGTAAATTTAGTCAGGTTAAAAAATTTGCCTTTGCACCATAAAGAATTGCCACCCCAATTAAAAACAACAGTTAGTAATAGCCTAATTCCAAGTTAGCGCAAGCGTTTATCCTGCTTAATGGTTGCTTGGATTAAAATAGCTTAAATCAAAGCTCATAATTGGATCGCTTCCTGCCTCAACCATTTTCGCGTGTGCCTCAAGCCGTGGCAAAATCCGCGCCACAAAGTAATCGGCAAGCTTGGCTTTATTGTCATAAAACGCGCCGTCTTTGCCGTTTGCTGCCTCAACCATTCGCGCGAACATATAGGCGTAGCACAGATATCCCGCCGCGTGCATAAAGTCAACCGCGCAGCCGTTAATTTCATTTTTACGCGAGCCAATATGACTAAGTACAGTTTTGGTAAGCTTTTCAATGGTGTCGGCAGATTTTAGCGTGGCTGATTTAATCGCATGCTCTGCGCTCATATTCGCCACAAAATCGCGGATTTCATCTAAAAAGTTCAGCAAATACTTGCCATCATTTTTGGCAACTTTTCGACCTAAAAAATCAAGCGCTTGAATACCGTTTGCGCCCTCATAAATCTGCGCAATTCGGGTATCGCGAACGATTTGCTCCATTCCCCATTCTTTAATGTAGCCGTGACCGCCAAAAACCTGCTGACAATCAACGGTTGCCTCAAGCGCTTTATCGGTTAAAAACGCCTTGGCAATCGGAGTTAATAGCGCCACGCGGGTTGCTGCTGCTTTTGCTGCCTCCATATCGGAGCTAAATTTTTCAGTATCGAGCTGTTTTGCCACATACATCGCAAAGCAGCGCGACGCCTCGCTATTGGCTTTGGCATTGAGCAGCATGCGGCGAACGTCGGCATGATAAATAATGGCATCGGCAGGCTTTTCAGGGCTTTGAATTTGGGTATCGCTGCGACCTTGACCACGCTCAAGGGCATACTTTGCCGCATTTTGATAAGCAAGCTCGGTACCGCCAAGACCTTGCAGCCCCATGGTCACGCGCTCATAGTTCATCATGATAAACATCGAAGACAGCCCTGTATTTTCTGCGCCAACCATCCAGCCTTGAGCATTATCAAAGTTCATCACGCAAGTGGCAGAGGCTTTGATGCCCATTTTGTGCTCAATCGACCCTGCCGCCACATTGTTGCGAGCGCCTAAGCTGCCTTCGTCATTGACCAAAAACTTTGGCACTAAAAATAGTGAGATGCCTTTTGAGCCTGCTGGCGCGTTTGGCGTTTTAGCAAGCACCAAATGGATGATGTTTTCGGTTAAATCATGCTCGCCGCCGGTGATAAAAATTTTGGTTCCTGAAATGCTATAGCTGCCATCGTCATTTGGGGTAGCTTTGGTTTTAATAATCCCCAAATCCGTTCCGGCGTGCGGCTCGGTCAAGCACATCGTTCCCGACCAAATCCCTGAATATAGATTTTCTAGATATTTTGCTTTTTGTTCGTCACTTGCCGCCGCGTTTAAGCAAATCGTCGCGCCAACGGTCAAGTTGGGGTAGAGCGCAAACGACTGATTGGTCGTGAACATCATCTCCTCGGTCAGCATGGTGACCATTTTGGGGAAACCTTGACCACCAAAGTCCGGATTGCCACCAAGACCAACCCAGCCCGATTCAGCGTACTGCCGATAAGCGTCTTTAAATCCGGTGGGCGTTGTCACCACGCCGTCGCCTTGGTACTTTGCGCCTTCCTCGTCGCCGGATTGGTTGATGGGAAGCAGCACGTTTTTAGAAAATTTTGCCATTTCCTCTAAAATCATATCGACCGTTTCAATATCAACGTGAGCCAGTTTTTCATTATTTTGCCAAAAGCTGGGTGCGTCAAAAACTTCGGTTAAAATAAAGCGCATGTCTTGCAAAGGTGCGTTATAGTCCGCCATAAGAACTCCTTAATAAGTTATAATTATTTATTGTGGCAATGAAAAGCATTTTTAAGATAGTAGCAAATCAAAGCCGGCTTTTATGTAGCGCTTCGTGACTGGCTATTCAAAGAAATTGCTAAAAAAACGGCAACCGAAATGGCTGCCGACGTCTAAAGTTGTTTTAAAGTTACAGGCGCTTTTTAAAAATCGCCATTTAAAATGCAAATTGCTCAACGTCCATGCTCATGTAAGGCTCAACGCCGGTAGCAATTCGCTGAACGTAAGTGCTGCTTCGCGGCAGGAGTTTGGCAAAATAAAACTGAGCGGTTTTGATTTTGGCATCATAAAACGCCGCTTCCTCCGAGCCATTATCAATTGCCGTTTGGGCAACAAGTGCCATTTGGGCAACAAGTGCCATTCTTGCCCAAAGGTAGGCGAGGGTCACATAGCCGCTAAAGTAAAGGTAATCAACCGCCGCGCCGCCCACAGCTTCAGGGTTTTCGGTCGCTTGCATGCCGATGCGCGTGGTCAGCTCGCCCCATTCTTTCACGTGTTTGGCAAGCGGTCTAACAAATTGCCCCATGGCGTCATTGTCCCAATGGTCTTCACAGAACTTTTGGATGATTTGCACAAAGTTGGCAAGCAGTTTGCCTTGTGAGCCAAGCACTTTTCGACCGAGTAAATCAAGCGCTTGGATCTCGGTGGTGCCCTCATAAAGACAAGCAATTCGGGTATCGCGGACGTTTTGTTCCATTCCCCATTCGCTGATAAAGCCGTGACCGCCATAAACTTGGACGCCGTGGTTTGCCGCTTCAAATCCGGTTTCGGTCAAAAACGCTTTGGCAATCGGGGTGAGTAGCGATAACATTTGGTCGGCAAATTCGCGCGCCTCGCCTTCGCCTTTGGCAACAGTATCGGCAAAGTGCGATAAGTAATAAACAAGGGCGCGACCGCCTTCGGCAAAGGCTTTTTCGGTTAAAAGCATATTGCGGACGGCAGGGTGAACGATAATGGGGTCGGCAGCTTTGTCAGGAGCTTTTGCGCCCGATAAGGCGCGCATGGCTAAGCGGTCTTTTGCGTAGCTGAGCGACCCTTGAAAAGCAAATTCAGCGGCGGTTACCCCTTGAACCGCCGTGCCAATTCGAGCAACGTTCATAAAGGTAAACATGCATTGTAAACCGCGATTTTCAGGGCCAATCAGATAGCCGGTTGCGCCATCAAAGTTCATCACGCAAGTGGCGGACGCTTTGATTCCCATTTTGTGCTCGATTGAGCCGCAAGTCACTTTGTTGGCATCGCCTAAGCTGCCGTCGTCATTGATCAAAATTTTAGGAACGATAAATAGGGAGATGCCTTTGGTGCCTTTTGGCGCATTTGGCAGTCGCGCAAGGACGATATGAATGATGTTGTCGGTTAAATCGTGCTCCCCTGCCGAAATAAAAATCTTTTGCCCCGTGATTTGATAGCTGCCATCGGCATTCGGTTCAGCTTTGGTTCGGATAATTCCCAAGTCCGAGCCGGCATGAGCTTCGGTTAAGCACATCGTTCCTGACCATTCGCCGGTGACCATTTTTTCTAAATAAGTGGCTTTTTGGGCGTCGGTACCGTGGTGCTCAATGGTTTGGATGGCGCCATGCGATAACCCTGGATACATGGAAAATGACCAGTTTGCCGTTCCCATCATCTCATTAATAACGGTTGAAATGGAAAATGGCAAGTTTTGACCGCCAAACGCTTCATCAGCGGACAGCGCCGGAAAGCCAAGCTCGCAGTATTCTTTATACGCGGCTTTAAAGCCTGTTGGGGTGGTGACCACGCCATTGTCAAAGTGACAGCCCTCAGCATCGCCGCTTTGGTTAAGCGGGGACAGCTCATTTTCAGCAAAGCTTGCCGCCATTTCAAACAAGCTGTTCATCAAATCGCGGTCGGTTTCTTGAAATTCTGGCAAAGATTGATAATGACTTTCACTGTCAAGCAGTTCATGCATCACAAATTGAATGTCGCGAAGGGGCGCTTTATATTGCATAGGATATCCTTTCTTTCATCATTATTTTGTAGAAAAAGTTAATAGCCGTTAAAAAAATTACGCCAATTTGCGTAAAATTTGTTGCGGTAATGATTAAAAGATAGGAGGTCGGGGCAAATTATACAAGATAGGCGCTCAAACTGATAAGTCATCATCGCGCCTTGCATCTTTTGGCAGTTTTCCGTTATTAAAAAAACGGTTTAAATAAAAAATTATGTTTTTTCAATGACTTACTTTATATAAAAACGATTGCGCTTAGAGCGATGACGGGTCATTATTCCTTTTTTGTTCTTGTTCAAGGAGCATTTGGGTGGCAATTTCTGCCGTGACCGGTCGGCTAAATAAAAAGCCTTGACCATAGCTACAGCCAATCTTAACGAGCGCCTCGAGCTGCTGCTCGGTTTCAATACCCTCTGCAACCGCTTTCATATCTAAAGCTTTTGCCAAATCTAAAATGGCTTTGACAATTGCCATTTGCGCCGGTTCAACCGTGATTTTAGAAATAAAGCTTTGGTCAATTTTAATAAAATCAAACGGGAATTCTTGTAAATAACTGAGCGAGGCATAGCCGGTGCCAAAATCATCCAGCGCCAAACACACCCCTAAGTCCTTAAGCGCTTTTAACCGCGATTTTACAGCGGTGTCTTTAAGCATTAACGAGGACTCGGTAATTTCAATATGCAGCTGATGCCCTAACAGTTGATGGTCGGCTAGTAGTCGGCTGACCACCTCAAAAAATTTATCTTGATTAAATTCGGTAGCGTCAGCATTAATGCAAATGTGCTGCGATAGCCCAAGCTGCTGCCAGTCTTGTAATTGCTTAGTGATTTGACTTGCCATTTGCTGAAATAGCTCAAAGGACAGCTTGTAACTGGCAATGGCATCAATAAAAAATGCAGGGGTTAACAGCCCTTGTTTTGGGTGCTGCCAACGAACGAGGGCTTCAAAGCCCATGATTTTTCCCGTTGCCAGCTCAATTTTGGGTTGATAATAAGGCACAAATTGCCCCAAAGTGAGACCTGCGCGCAGCTCTACTTCAAATTTTAACGTGTCACCCGTGGCGATATCTAAATCATCTTGATACCAATGAACATCATCGCCGCCATGGTGCTGCTTGACGTGCAGTAAGGCGCGTTCAGCTTTGGTCATAAGCTCTTGAACCTCACTGCCATGCTTTGGAGAATAGCTGACCCCAACGGAAACATGCAAATGAACCACATGCTCATAAGCCACAAAAGGGCACTCGCAAATCTGCATAATTCGGTTAAGGGCGTTCCGAGCAAGTTCGGCATCGTCAAACTCAAACAATAATCCAAAATCATCACCGCCAAAATGCGCAAAACATTGCAAAGACGTTAGTGCTGACGCTTGAATCCTCTGGGCAAACTGTTGGATAAGAAAATTGGTGGTGTCAGCGCCTAAGCTGCTAAGCAGTATTCGGTAGCGGTCAATATTCAAGCGGATAATCACCGCTTCCTGAGCGCTTTTTGCCAATAATTCGCGAGCTTTAATTAAAAATACTTTACGGTTTGGCAATCCTGTCACTTGGTTATAATTGCTTAAATGATTGAGCTTGGCTTCTTGCTCTATTATGAGGGACTCGTCACGAATAACCCCCACATAATAGCGGACATTTTCAATATCGGTTTTAAAAAACGTCAGCTGACAATTGATTTTTTGTTCATAGCGCGTTGCTAAGGTCAGATTGGACTGATAAACTTTGTCACCACTTAAGTTTTGAATGATGGTATTGAGAGACTGTTGCTCGTGAGTGGATAAAAACGCCTGATTGTAAATGCTTAAGGGTCGACCTAATAAAAAGTCTTGGTCATAGCCCATCAATATTTCAAACGCCGGATTGACAAAAACGTAGCGCAGTTGAGCGTCCAAAATTAAAATGGCATCATCAAATTTTTCGCAAAGCTGAGTTAACAGCGCCTGCTTATTACGGGTCGAAAGAGGATTAAAAGTCATCATGCCAACTTATCACTGTGCCGTCTAAAAATCAGGAAATATAAAACGCCATCGCAGCGATTTGTCTTAAGCCTTTTGTCATGGCGTTAACGGATTAATGCAAATTTGAGCCAGTAAAAGCGCATGTAACGTGGCAAGGGCAACGACCGGCGCGGTTTCAGTTCGCAGCACGCGCTCGCCAATTTGCCAAGGTAAAAAGCCATGTTCTTTTGCAAGACTAATTTCTTCATCACTTAAGCCGCCCTCAGCGCCAATCAACAGCTGAATATAAGGTTTTGCTTGCTTTAATGTCTCCAAAAGCGACTTTGGCAACATCGGCTCACCATCTTTTGGAACGCTTAAGACCAGTTTACTTGCTGCGCTACCGTTTAAAACCTGATAATAAGCATCACGGTACAGTGGCACAGCAATAGGGCTAAGCTGAGCTTCGCTGATGAAGCTGTCCTCATTGTTCTGATTAAGACTCAGCTTAAGCCACTGCTCAACTGGCATTGGCGCGATGATGAGTGGCACGCGATTAAGACCGCACTGCTCGCAAGCAGCAATCGCAACTTGTTGTAAATGCGCCAGTTTTTTAGCCACTTGAGCGGCTTTTAAATTCACTTCGCCATGCTGGCTGGTTAATAACCAAATAGCCGTTACCCCAAGCTCCGTTGCCTTTTGAATCGCATAATCCATGCGCTCGCCGCGGCTCATCACAAGCCCAACCATCGTCGTTATTTCGGCATCGCGATTGATGGTTAACTGCTTGGTGATTACTACCGTTGCACTTTTTTTATCAAGGTGCTTGAGTTTAACGACCGTTTCGCCACCAAAGCCATCGAATAACACCCCGTCATCACCGATACGGGCGCGAAGCACTTTGCCCCAATGATGAAAAATAGGGGGCGTCAGCTCAATCTGGGTTCCAATCGGCAACCGTGATAACGCTTCTTGCGACAGGGCAGGCGCGTCCTCTAAACTTTGGGAATAAAAAAACCGGCGCAAAATAAAGCTATCCTTTCATTAAAACTTGATAATACCATCTAAAACTAGGCTGCAATTTTAATTATATATTATAATTGAATCAATCTGGATATTATTGTGAAATAATGTTCGTTTTTAACTAAGTGTATCATCTTTATTCAACTTAGCAAAAGCTCTAAGTATCCTTTTAAATGGCTTACTTATAAAAATAACTAAACCAAAAAAAACTGGCGCCCATTGAACGCCAGTTTTTAAAAAATTAAAGATTTTAGCAAAGCTTAAGCAACCAACCCTAACGCTTCCACCAAACGCTTATTAGGCTCGACCTTGTTCATGCTATAAAAATGCATGGCAGGAACGCCCTCGGCAATTAAGCGGTCACAAAGCCGATAAACCACCTCAAAACCAAACTCACGAATGGCTTTTTTATCATCACCAAAGTCACTAAGCTGGCGGCGCAAATAGCGCGGAATGTCCGCCCCGCAGCTGTCAGCAAAGCGAATCAGGTTGCTTGAGTTGGTAATCGGCATGATTCCGGCGACCAATGGGTTTTTAGTGGTATCAATCCCGCGCTGCTCTAAGGCGTCGCGAAGGTACAAATAGCTGTCCGCATTGTAAAAAAACTGCGTAATGGCAGCATTAGCGCCAGCGTTATATTTGTTCACCAAGTTGTCAATATCAAACGTAAAGCTGCGCGCTTGCGGGTGCATTTCAGGGTAAGCGGCAACTTCAATGTTAAAATGCTCCCCTGAATACTCGCGGATAAATTTGACCAAGTCAACGGCAAAAGGCAACTCGCCCATGCCCACCTGACCTGACGGCAAATCACCTCGAAGCGCGACCAAACGTTTAATTCCCAAGCTTTGGTACAATTCAAGCAGTTCAGCAATTTGACTTTTATTGTCGCCAATACATGAAATATGCGGCGTAATCGGCGTATTGCTGCGACCAATCAGCGCTTTGACAATATCAAGGGTTCGGTCGCGCGTTGAACCGCCTGCACCATAAGTCACCGAAAAATAAGCCGGCGACAACTCATTGAGTTCATCAAAGGTGGCAAGCAGCTTTTCATGACCAACTTCAGTCTTTGCCGGAAAAAACTCAAACGAAAAAGCAGGTTTACTCACTACCGCTCCTTAGTACTTATATTCTTCAGGCTTAAATGGACCATCAACGCTTACGCCAAGGTACTCAGCTTGCTCATCGGTCAATTTGGTTAATGTGCCGTTAAACCCTGCAACCATCGCCGCGGCAACTTCTTCGTCAAGCTTTTTCGGTAACACGCGAACGTATAAATTATCAAAGCGCTCATCGACAGGGAGTTCAGCAAATTTTTGTTCAAACAAGTACATTTGCGCCAAAACTTGGTTAGCAAAAGAGCCGTCCATCACGCGTGAGGGGTGACCGGTAGCGTTACCAAGGTTGACCAAGCGACCTTCAGCCAGCAAAATCAAATAATCGCTGTCGTCATCTGAGCGGAATACTTGATGAACTTGCGGTTTAATTTCGACCCAGCGCCAGTTGTCACGCATAAATTGGGTGTCGATTTCGGTATCAAAGTGACCGATGTTACAAACCACCGCGCCAGATTTTAGCGCTGCTAGCATGTTTTTGTCGCAAACGTGATAGTTGCCCGTGGTGGTGACAATCAAGTCGGTATCTTGCAGCAATCGGGTGTTGATGCTGTCTGCGCCGCCGGTATTGTCGCCGTTGATGTAAGGCGAGAGCACCTCATAGCCGTCCATACAAGCTTGCATCGCGCAAATCGGGTCAATTTCTGAAACGCGAACAATCATACCTTCTTGGCGCAGGCTTTGTGCTGAACCTTTACCCACATCGCCGTAACCGATGACCAAAGCGCGGCGACCGGCTAAGAACATGTCGGTGGCGCGTTTGATGGCATCATTTAAGCTGTGGCGGCAGCCGTATTTGTTGTCGTTTTTGGACTTGGTAACGGCGTCGTTAACGTTAATGGCAGGAACTTTTAACGTGCCTTTTTTGAGCATGTCGATTAAACGATGAACGCCGGTGGTGGTTTCTTCAGAAATACCGTGGATATTGTCCAAAAGCTCAGGATATTTGTCATGAATCAGCGCGGTTAAATCGCCGCCGTCATCTAAAATTAAGTTAGCGTCCCAAAGCTTGCCACTTTCTTCGCCCCCAACAAACAACTGCTGACGTAAGCACCAATCGTACTCTTCTTCCGTTTCGCCTTTCCAAGCAAACACAGGGATTTTAGCCGCAGCAATCGCCGCCGCCGCGTGGTCTTGGGTTGAAAAAATATTGCAAGACGTCCAGCGAACTTCCGCGCCAAGGGCAACTAGGGTTTCAATCAACACCGCAGTTTGAATCGTCATGTGGATACAGCCGACGATTTTAGCGCCTTTTAATGGTTGCTCGCTTTCATAACGGCGGCGAAGTCCCATAAGGGCAGGCATTTCGGCTTCTGCAAGGCTGATTTCGCGGCGACCGTAGTCAGCAAGGCTGATGTCAGCAACTTTATAATCGGTAAATGAAGGGTCGATGATGTGGGCAGAGGGGATATTTGACACTGCGTCCATAAATTGCTCCTATCGCAAGGTGATAACAAGACTAAAACGCAGGTGCCGTTGTTTTGACCGCTAAAAGCCGTCCCTCCGAGCCTGACAGCAGAAAAATCTACTGGCGCAACACCTCTCGGCGCAGAATATTGTAAAGGATGAAATTGGCTTTGTCACCTATTGCCAGTGATTTTGCTGAGGCTAAAAAAACCGTCTAAAAGCGACGGTTTTTTTAAATGTAGAAGTTTTTGATTAAAAACTAAAACCAGTTGTAGGTTAACGCGGTGAAAAAATTGATGCCGTCTTGGTTATAACGCGTGCCGTAAACTTCATTTGTAGTGTAGTCTTTATTGGTCAAGTTATTTATGCGGCTTGACCATGTTAAATTTGGGGTGATGTAATAATTCCCGCTAATGTTAATAAGGGTGTAGTCGTCCATAGCGCTGCTATTGTCCGCTGAGGTATAAGTTTTACCGATGTGCTCAACCTCGGTTTTAATATCAAAACTGGGCGCTTGATAGCCGACATAGGCAAGTCCTGTATGTTTTGGACGAAAAACAAGCTGCTTACCTTTGTTCGCACCGCGCTGTTCTTCAGCTTCAGTGCGAGTATAGTGACCACCAAATAAGATTTGATCGATTTGCCAGTCGGAAGTTAAACTAAATCCGGTCAGTTTAGCTTTGTCGAGGTTCACCGCTTTATATTTTTTGGTGACAGGATCCTGATCATTATCGATCAGGTCATCAACGTGACTGTTAAAAGCCGTTAGCCTTGTCAGTTGTAGATCAGTTGCTGACTCAATAAAAGCTTCAAAATCTTTACTTTTTTCAACCTTTAAATTTTCATTAGGCACATAATACGAGCTATTGATATATAAGTCGTTGAGCGATGGTGCTCTGTAGCCTCGCGCAAAGCTCGTGCCAAGGCGCAGTGATGGGGCAAGCTTCACCGCGTAACCTAAACTAAAAGTAGTTTCATCGTCAAACTGAGAGTTATCATCATAGCGCAGGTTGGCTTGAAAGTCGTAGCTATCTTGGTTTGCTTGATAGCCTGCAAAAACACTTTTAATGGTTCGGTCAGAGATTTTATAACTGTCTGTGCCATTTTTTGGTGTATTGTCATTAAAATCAATACCTTGCTTAAGCCATTCTGCCCCTGATTGCAGTTGACCAATAGGAAGTTTATAAATACTTAATAAATTAGCTTGTCTTTGTTTCGTTTTAAACTCATCCCCTAACTTATTGTCAATATTGTCAAGGCTTTCACCTGCGGTAAGGCGCAATGTTAACTTGTCTTTATCGTATTGCGAGAATGCAGAGACAGCGCCATTTTTTTGATGGATTTTTGCGTTAGGTTTATTGCTATAATCATCAAAATCGGTTGTAGATTTTGCAAAAAGTCCCGTAGCGCCGACGCTAATTTCCTTGGTCAAAGGTAGGCTTGCATTTAATGAGAAGTTATTACTAACGAAACCATCATCATCTTTATTATTTCCAGTTTCGTATTGAATGGCGCTGATACCTTTAGTTTGGTTACGGTTTGCTGATAGGCTCAGTTTTCCACCATTATCCCCAACAAATTGTGCGCTTCCGCCGTAAATATAGTGATCGTTTGAACCTGCACCTGCGGTTACTGAAAAGTTGGTTTTGTCAGCGTTTGCGCCTTTAGTAAAAACCTGAATAACCCCGCCCATTGCGTCCGCACCATAAATGCTCGATCCTGAGGCACCATATAATACTTCAATGCGGTCAATCTGATCGGTAGGAAGCAGGGCAAGGGCAGGTTGTCCGGTTGACATTGAACCGTAACGAATACCGTCAATAAGTACTAATACACGTTTGCTGTCATAGCCACGAACGAAGAAATTGCTACTTTGACCTAAACCACCGTCTTGTTTAATGCTAAATCCCGGTTGGCGTCTTAATACGTCAACAACGGTTTGACCCTGATAACGCTTAAGCTCTTCGCTATCGATGACCCTTGATTGCGCGATGGTGTTGCTAATTTTGGTCGGCGTTCGAGTGGCGGTAACCGTAATTTTGTCAAGCTCCACCTGTGGCAATGTACCCTCCGCCTTGTCAATTTCGGCGGCGGTAGCGGATAACGCAACCATTCCTAATACGCTTGCAATGCTATAACGTAAATATGTCTCTTGCTTCGATGTTTGCATAACCCTACCTCAAGTCTTTCACTGTAATTAAAACGCCAAAATATGCCAGTTAAGCTGTAATAACTGATAACTGTAAAAATAGCTGCCCATTATCCATAAAAGGAACGGTTTTTAAAACCTTTATTAAGCCAATGTTTCCTCAAGGTAAGATGAATTTGATTCAAAGTAAGTTTTGGTGAGTTAAATGGCAGTTTTGCAAAATAAAGTTATCAATTAAAACAAAAGTAACAAACTGTGGCATTTAAGTCACTTGGATCATCTTGAAAGGTGGTATTTATTTCGCTTTTAATGCTTTAAGATAAATAAAGGTTTTAAATTACCATTACAAATGAGGTCTGTTTTGCCCCCCTTAACATCTTGGTCGCCCATAAATATTATTACTTGGTTTTTTCGTACTTTTATGATTGTCATTCAAAGGCTGCTACAAGTCGCATTTGGCTCAAAATTTTGGCTCGCATTATTCTTAACCGCTCAGTTGGGAATGAGTGCAAGCTTAGCGGCAGAGGGCGGTGTTCTTGGTCTTGGTGGGACGACGGCTGAGGATGCCGCTCCTGAATTGCCGCCCGACCCGTTTGGTCGTGATACGCCGCGTCATACGGTTCAAGGCTTTATCAGCGCTCTTGGGGATAATGACTATCTGCTTGCCAGTAATTATTTAAACTTGTCTAAAGCGGACAATCCGGCAACGGTCATGCGCCAATTTAAACAAGCCCTTGATGCAGGCGGCAGATTTCAGCCGGATTTGCAGATTAATAACACCCCTGAGGGCAATTTAACCGACCAGTTGCCCGCCGACCAAGAAAAAATTGGCAGTATCAATATCGGCGATAAAAGCGTTCCATTGGTGCTTGAGCGCAAAACCGCAAAAAACGGCAGTCAATATTGGCAGTTTTCCAACGAAACGCTACGCTCAATTCCTGAGGTGATTGAGCACACCAAACCAACTTTGGTCTCTAAATACTCGGTGGCTTCTTTAGAAGACAAGAAATTTTTTGGCTATCAAGTTAACGACTTATTGGCGGCGCTTGGCTTGACGATTAGCGGTTTTGTATCGACGTATATTGTCGTTTGGCTGCTGTTTCATCTGCTTAAATTTGCTTATCCGCGCGTTCGTGGAACGCCGCTGCCCCTGCCCAATAAAGTCATTTTGCCCCTTGCGGTAGTGATTGTTGCGGTCACGCTGTCGGAGGTGATGGTTTACGCGGGCGTCTCAGTCACCCTTCGCGAGCCGGTCAAGCGTTTTACCGATATTGCGCTTTGGCTGGCGCTCACTTGGCTTTTGCTTCGCGTCATTGATGCCATTTTTACCCGCGCTGAAAATATCAGCTATAAGAAAAACTATACCGAGCGGGTGTCTATTTTGGCGCTGCTGCGAAAAATCGTCAAAGCCATACTGCTTATTTTTGCCGCGATTGTCATTTTTGGCAATTTAGGCTTTGATTTAACAACCGGAATTGCCGCGCTTGGGGTTGGTGGTTTGGCATTGGCACTTGGGGCGCAAAAAACTATTGAAAACCTAGTTGGCAGTGTGGTCGTTGTTGCCGACTCACCGGTTCGAGTCGGCGATTATTGTAAATTTGGTACTTATGAAGGCACGGTGGTGGACATTGGCATTCGCTCATCGCGCGTCCGGACGCTGGCGCGAACCATTGTCACCATTCCTAACGGTGATTTTTCATCGATGCAAATTGAAAACTTTGCTGCTCGCGATATGTTCCGCTTTTTGCATAATATTTATATCAAACGCAGCGCAGATATTGAAGTTATTTTTAAGATGGTGAAAGACTTAGACACCTTTTTAGACAAGCACTATTTGACCAATCAGGAGTGGAATCAGGTCAATATCCTAGAGCTGCGTCAAGACTGCTATGTCATTCAGCTGCAAGCTTATGTCAATGCCAGCGGTATTGCTGAATTTTATAATAAACAAAATATTATTTTTGTCGATATTCTGCAAAAGGTGGCAAATTACGATGTTGAACATGCGCTGCCCACTCAGCAGTTAATCGTTGATGAACAAAGCCATCAAGAACACCTTGCCGCGCCTTTAACATCGCCGCCAAATTTAGCAAAATTTGACAATGACAAGCGGCAAAATGCTGAAAATCAAAGCCATCAAGAGCTAAGGGATGAGCCAAAAGATTTAATTGAAGCCGTGGAAAACGCCGCTTATGTCACCGATATCAGCTACGATGAGCGCGCAAAAGCGGCGCAATTAAAGCAGCACAGCAAAAAACCGCTTCATAAACGTCAATATAAACGCGCTCATAAAGGCTTTCGCTTTCCAAAGTTTAAGCATGAAAAATAGTTAATCACCAATACCAAAAAAGGACAGCAATTGCCGTCCTTTTTTATACGAATTGAAACGCTTATTTAGTGTTCGGCGTGTCGGTTTTTTGCTTTTTAAGCAAGACCAAAACCGCGCCATTACCGCCATCTTTGGCAGGAGCGGAGCAAAATGCCAGTACTTCAGGTAATTGACGCAACCAGCCATTAATGCAGGTTTTTAATACCGCATCGGTGCCTTTACCATGAACGATTTTAACCACCGTTTCGTTATTTTTCTTAGCTTGCGAGAGCAGCTGACTCATCGCTGTTCGCGCCTCATCAATGGTGCAGCCGTGAATGTCAACGGCATCAAACCAGCGCAATTTGCCTTGCTTTAACTGAGTAAAGATTTTATTTTGTAGCGTTGGCTGTTTATAGGACAAATAAGCTTCGCCTGAAACCGGATTTAATAGCGCCTGCATGTCCGAAAGCCCTGCGCCAAGCTGACTGTCTTCGCCGCCTTGAGCTGCTGCCCGTTTTGATAGCGTTGCTGCATCAGGTTTTGAAGTGCTACCACCGGCAGGTGATCGGACATTTTTATCCGCTAAAGGATTAACACCATGCATGGCTTGCATAAACAAGACTTTATCATCGTCTAATTGCTCGCTATCAAGCTTTTTGACGGTTTTTTTAACTTGTTTTTGGGTCGGAAGGGCAACTGGCTCAGTGGGCTTTTGGTGGTCGCCATCGCTGCTGTTACTGGTGTCGCGACCTCGGCTAAGCTCACTTTTAAGCGCTTTAAGTTGGTCTTGCATGTCTTTTGAAAATAACGAATTTGCCATAAGAATAAACTGTCAGTTAAGAAAAAAATAAAATCATTTAAAACTATTCAAATAAAAAGGTT
The DNA here is from genome assembly GCF_055397455.1 of Psychrobacter sp. GTC18467. NCBI lineage: Bacteria > Pseudomonadati > Pseudomonadota > Gammaproteobacteria > Moraxellales > Moraxellaceae > Psychrobacter > Psychrobacter sp. GTC18467. The sequence goes on along the minus strand of NZ_AP038920.1, from coordinate 207,118 downwards.
ACGCCCGCACCGCGACCGATTCAAGTAAAGATTGTAACGCCGCGCCGGGGTGGTCAGTTTTCATAAACTGCTCACCGATTAAAAACAGATTGATGTTGGATTCAAGCATCAAGCGGATATCATCCGCGCTATGAATACCGCTTTCGGTCACGATGAGCGGTTTTTGTTCCTCATCACGGGCAAGATTGGCAAGCAGGTTTTGCTTTAAATCAAGCGTCGTTTGCAAATCCACTTCAAAGGTATTTAAGTTTCGGTTATTGACGCCATAAATATTGTGCTTAGATTTTGGCAATAGTAACGCGCGCTCAAGCTCCTCTTGGGTATGAATTTCAATCAAGACGTCCATGCCAAGGCTTGTGCTGACCTCGTGCAAGCGCTTGGCGGTATCATCATCAAGGCACGCCATAATCAGCAAAATACAATCCGCGCCCAAAACAAACGACTGATAAATTTGGTACTCATCGACCATAAAGTCTTTTCGAAGTACCGGAAGCTTACAAGCGGCGCGAGCGGCAACCAAATATTCATCTGCGCCTTGAAAATAATCGCGGTCGGTTAATACTGACAGACAAGTCGCGCCTGCAGTCTCGTATTGTTTGGCAAAAGCAGTCGGGTCAAAGTTATGATTGATAATCCCTTTTGACGGCGAGGCTTTTTTAATTTCGGCAATCACGCCTAAATTTGCCGATCGTAAGGCATTGGCAAAGCCGCGACGTGGCTCAAGGGTTTTTTTTGCCTGAGCTTCAATATCTTCAAGGGAGGTTTGCAGTTTTGCCGCCGCAACTTCCTCGTGTTTGGTGGCAACAATGCGCTGAAGTACCGAGGGAATATCAGGATTTGATGATTTGGTGGTCATAATTTTTCCAAAAGGGCAGGTGCCCAAATTTTCAAATTGAATAAATTTTAAAAAATAAAACTAAACGGCAGCAAGATTTTGCGAGTATTTTGCCAACTCGTGCAACTTGGTCAGCGCTAAGCCATTATTGATAACGCTTTGCGCTTTTTTGACGCCGTCGGCATAGCTTTGTGCAATTCCTGCGGTATAAATTGCTGCGCCAGCATTAAGCGCAATCATGTCTCGGGCTTTTAACACGCTTTTATCATCCGTTGAATTGCCCGATAGCGCCGCTGAAATAAGCGCTAAGCTGTCCTCAGGGGAGGTAACATCAAGACCCACCAAGGCTTGCGAGTCGATTCCGGCGTGCTCTGGTAGCAAATCGTAAACGCGGATGTTACCGTCTTTTAATTCGGCAACCGTGGTGGCGGTGGCAAGACTGATTTCATCTAAGCCATCTTTTGCGCCAACGACCATCACATGGCGCGCGCCAAGATTTTGCATAACTTTGGCTAAAGGCTCGCAAAGCCTTGCGGTAAATACGCCAATGACTAAATTTGGAACGCCGGCAGGATTGGTTAGTGGTCCTAAAATGTTAAAAATCGTTCGCGCTTTAAGCTCGCGGCGAACCGGATTGGCATAACGCATGGCACTGTGGTGATTGGGGGCAAATAAAAAGCCAATGCCTTGATTTTCAATGCAAGCAAGCGCTTGTTTTGGGGTTAAGTTTAAACTGATTCCGGCTTTTTCAAGCAAATCCGAACTTCCTGATTTGGTCGAAACGCCGCGATTGCCGTGTTTGGCAACTTGAGCGCCGGCAGCAGCGGCAACGAGCGCTGAAGCCGTTGACACGTTAAATAAATTAGCGCCATCGCCGCCTGTACCAACAATATCAACCAAATGCGCACAATTTTTTGGGGCGATATTGTCCGCCAAATCTCGCATTGCGGTGGCAGCAGCGGTAATCTCATCGATGGATTCGCCTTTCATACGCAGGCCAGTCAAGATTGCGCCCATCATGGCAGGGCTGCATTTGCCTTGCATGATGATAAGCATCACCTCGTGCATCTCATTAAAGGTTAAATCAATATGCTGAAAAATCCGGTCGAGCGCGGTGGTTAAAATCTTATGAATGTCGTCATCGCTTAATGCCGCGACGTCAACCGCGGTTGTTTTCTTATTACTCATAAACAGTCACTTCGTTTTTATTTTTTAGCAGCTTTAAAAAATAGCTTTTAAGTTGAATCGCTTTTTAAGTTAAAAGCATTTAGCCGACTTGTGGCAGCTCATCGTTATTTAACACCGCTAAATCATGCGCGGCTAAAAAGTTATTTAAAAGCTGATAGCCGGCTTCACTTAAAATGGATTCAGGGTGAAATTGAACGCTCTCAATATCCAGCGATTTATGGCGAAATCCCATGATTTCCTCAATGCTGCCATCGGTATTTTGCGTCCAAGCGGTCACTTCAAAGCAGTCGGGCAGGCTGTCTTTATCGACAACGAGGGAGTGATAGCGTGTGGCTTCGATAGGATTGGGAAGGTCAAAAAAGACGCCTTGGTTGTTATGATAAACTTGGGACAAACGACCGTGCATCACAAGCCCTGCCTTGATGACCTTGCCGCCAAACGCTTGACCGATGGCTTGATGACCCAAACAAATCCCTAAAATTGGAATCACGCCTTGAAGCTCATGGATGATATCAAGCGAAATGCCCGCGCGATCGGGGTCGCAAGGTCCAGGTCCTATGACGATGACGTCAGGATTGAGGGCTTTGATATCGGCAATATTTGCTTGATCGTTACGCCAAACGGTGATGTCCTGCTTGAGCTCACCAAAATACTGTACAATGTTGTACGTAAAGCTGTCGTAATTATCGATCATCAAAATCATAAGCTTGTCAACCTGATTGAAACGTTGGAAAAGGCAAAAGCCGATTGGGTGTAGATAGGGTTATTAGTTTTAATTAAGGGTTTGTTGTTGCGCTAAAGCCAAGCCATCAGCGTCAAATCTAAGGCATCAGCGCTAAATCTAAGCTATCTTAGCACGATTGCCCTGAATGTTTGGCTTTTGGTATTATTTTTTAATGCGCGGATGGCAAGTTGATTATAGCGAAAACTGCCGCGCAAAATCCAACGACAATTGCAAAGATTGTTCAAAGCTTAGCAAAAATTAGCCAGATTGCGTTTTTAATCACAATTTTTTAAAAAGTTATCCTCACAGCTCAAGCAATTTTTCGCAAACATTGTTAAAATAGATGCAAATTTTTAGGTTGCCAATTTTGGTGCTGAATTTTACTTGCCATCATTTGCCCCGCCATGACCCTCACGAGGAAAGTTTTTTATGTCGAATAAATTGTTAGCGCTTATCGAATCGTCAAATGCCAAATGGGTAGATTTTCGCTTTACTGACACCCGCGGCAAAGAGCACCACATCAGCTTTCCGGCGTCAAGCATTGATGAAGAAGTGATTGAAGACGGTAAGATGTTCGATGGCTCATCGCTTGCCGGCTGGAAAGGCGTTGAGGCGTCCGACATGATTTTGCGACCGGATACAGAGACGGCATTTATCGACCCGTTTTTTGATGCGGTCACCGTGGTGGTTACTTGCGACATTATTGAGCCATCAACCCTGCAAGGCTACGACCGCGACCCGCGCTCGATTGCCCGCCGCGCTGAAGAGTATTTAAAATCAACCGGCATTGGCGATACGGCGTTTTTTGGTCCTGAACCTGAATTTTTCGTATTCGATGAGGTTAAATGGTCAATTGCCATGTCAGGGGTGAGCCACACCATCATCGCTGAAGAAGCGGCTTGGTCAACCAATAACAGCTACGAGTGGGGCAACATGGGGCACCGCCCGCGTGTTAAAGGCGGCTATATGCCGGTACCACCAATTGACAGCAGCCAAGATATGCGCTCGGTCATGTGTGAGCGCTTAGAAGAAATCGTCGGCGAGGGCAGCATCGAAGTTCACCACCATGAAGTCGCCCCGTGTCAGCTTGAAATTGGCGTGGCGTTTAATACCTTGGTTAAAAAAGCCGATGAAGTTCAACAGCTAAAATATGTCGTTCATAACGTTGCTCATCAATTTGGCAAAACCGCAACCTTTATGCCAAAGCCGGTCGTTGGTGACAATGGCTCAGGAATGCACGTTCATATGTCGATTTCAAAAGACGGTCAAAATATCTTTTCAGGCGACGAGTACGCAGGGCTTTCAGAAGATGCGCTGTATTTTATTGGCGGTATCATCAAGCACGCCCGCGCGCTCAATGCCATCACCAACCCATCGACCAACAGCTATAAGCGTCTTGTGCCGCACTATGAAGCGCCAATTAAGCTTGCTTATTCGGCATCGAACCGCTCAGCGTCAATTCGAATTCCGCACGTATCAAGCCCCAAAGCCGTCCGCGTTGAAGCCCGATTCCCTGACCCTGCGGCAAACCCATATTTGACCTTTGCCGCGCTGCTTATGGCAGGACTTGATGGCATTCAAAACAAAATCCACCCAGGAGAAGCTGCCGACAAAAACCTTTATGATTTGCCGCCAGAAGAAGAAGCGCAAATCCCAACGGTTGCTGAAAACTTGGAAGTTGCCTTGCAAGCGCTTAAAGACGACCATGAGTTTTTGTTAAAAGGTGATGTGTTTACCAAAGACATGCTGGATGCTTTTATCGCTTTAAAAGAAGAAGAAGTGCTGCGTTTAAATATCACCGTTCATCCAGTTGAATTTGATATGTATTACAGCTGCTAATCTTTAACTTTTTAAAGCCGCTAAAACCAGTTGAGAGCCATCTTGACTGGTTTTTTTATTATCCTGATTTTAAAATAGACTGTTATTTTAAAAAATATACCGCATAATAGGAGTTATAAAGTTAAACAAATTTTTAAAGTTTTGGAAACCCTAAATGAAAAATTTTGCAAAATTAAGCTTATATAAAGGCATTGGCGTAGCTTTGATAGCAAGCGTTAGTATTTCGGCAATGGCAACCTCTATTTACAAAGTCGTTGATGAAAACGGTCGCATCACCTTTACCGACACGCCGCAGCATTATGAAAGTCAAGCCGGCAAAACCATTAGCCCTGTTGCCGTTTCTGAAAGTACCGCGCTGTTAAATAACCGTACCGCAAACCATTCGACAACCAACCAAGCGCTAAATAATCAACCAGCAAACCAACCCGCGCCGCCTCAGCAAGTCGATAATCAAACCAGCTCACAAAACAGTTCTCAAAGTACTTCAACCAACAACGCTCAAGCCAGTAACGAAAACAGCAGCCAAAGCAAACCGCAAGCGCCAAGCCCAAACTATCAGCTGACGATGACTGAGCCTAGTGCGGCGCGAGCTTACCGCCGACCTGCGCAAAATATCGTGGTTACTCTGCAAGTCAAACCTGCGCTTAAATCTGGCGATAACGTGACCATTTATATCGATGGCGCAGCGGTGGCACAAGGGCTAAGTGCCAGTATTGCCACCGTTGATTTGATGCCAGGTGAGCATACGCTGAGCGCGGCAATTACTAATCAAACCGGACAAACGATTTCGCAAGTCTCGCAAGTGGTTTATGTCATTCAAAATACGACCGTTTTGCAAAATAAGAAAAAACTTGCCGAGCAGCTACAAGCCTACGAGCGCTTATCTTGGCCGCAAAAAGTGCTGCTTAAAATCCGCCAAGACAATATCAATAAAGCTGAAGCCGCTAAAAAACAGCAAACGGCACCAAAAGACCCCTTTGGCGCGTTGATTGGCAACTAAATAAATGAACAAAGCAGCCTAAATTTAGACTGCTTTGTTAACCATAACTTTAAGCGATTATTTGGTCAGCTCAATCGTCCCATTTGCGGTAACTGAAATGGTGCTGTTTCCCGACTCAAAGCTTTGGCTTGGAACGCTAGCATCCGCCATTTCTACTTTTGCCGCCACCATATTATACATCGGTCGCGGATAGTTATTATTGTTGGTGTTTAGATTGACATTGACCACACGGTAGCTGCGAGCATCCCAAGCTCGGGTTAAATTTTTGGCTTGGTTTTGAAAGGCGCGTGATACTTCCGTCATCAAGCGCTGTTCAATGGTGTTCTTTTTGCTGTCGGATACGCCAAAGTTTAAGTTGTCCATCACCATGGTGGATTGCAAATCAGCAATCAGCTGACTGGTTGCCGCAAAGTCCGTGCTTTTTAGGTCGATATTGGCTTGACCTGTCCAGCCGATGATTTTGTCGTTTTTGTCATAGCGCGGGTAGGTGCTTTGCTGACCGGTGCTGACGGTGACAGTTGGGTAGCGTTTGGCGATTGCCATCGCATTATTGACCGCGGTATTTAACTGCTTGGCAAGCGTTTTGGCATCCGTGGCTTGGGCTTTTTTATAAAGGCTTGCGCGAACTTCATCGTTGGCAACTTCTTCTTTAACTTCGCTTTGAAAGCTGATTTGGTCGTAACCCGTAGTTGCAGCTTGGGCACTCATTGCTGCTACTGATAATAAACTTGCTGCTCCTAAGGCAAAAAACCCTTTGGTTAAATAGTGAGGGGTCATGACAGTCTCCTAATAAATTTTATATCAAATTATTTAGGTTAAAATATCAAATTTTGACAGAAAATCTATGATGATTTTGTCAACAAAATGGCACTAATAACTGAAATTTAGCAATAAATGCGCAATAAGGCTTGAAATAACCGCAAAACCTTGTATAATCATTTTCGGTGGCTCCATTGGTAGCCTCGCAACATTGTTCTATGAACCCCGCCAGGACCGGAAGGTAGCAACGGTGATAGATTTAATGTGTGCCGAGGATTTGCTAGTGGAGTCGCTTTTTTTTGCCTAAAATTTGGCTGTTTTTATAGTTAATGATGAACTCGCAATCTGGCGGGTTTTTTTGTGCCAAATTTTTGGGTAATTATAAGTTTTACTTATCAATATCAGTTAAAATAGTAATAAGCAAAAATAGCAAATAACATGGCAAATATTAAATAAGAACTAAACGGAGAATCGCAGCGTGATGACCTTTTTTTGGCTGGTTTTAGGCATGATTATTGCCGTTTTAATCTTGGGCGTGATGATTTTTAACCGTTTGGTGCGGGCGCGTAACCAAGCCAAAAACGGCTTTGCGCAAATCGATGTTCAGTTAAAGCGCCGTCATGATTTGATTCCTAATTTGGTCAATAGTGCCAAGCGCTACCTTGAGCATGAAGAGCAGACACTCACTCGGGTGATTGCGGCGCGAAATCATGCCCAAAGCTTGCAAAATTCAAGCGCTCATCGCCCTGAGTCAAGCGAGCATATGGCGCTATTTGCCAAAGCTGAGGAGGCGCTAACCCAAGCGCTTCGGCAGTTCTCAGCGGTGGTTGAGGCGTATCCGGAACTCAAAGCCGACAGTATTATTAAAGATTTGATGGAGGAGCTGACCAATACCGAAAACCGCATCAGCTTTGCCCGTCAGCATTACAATGACAGCGTGATGTTTTATAACAATGACCGCGAGACGTTTCCAAATACCATTATCAGCGGAATGTTTGGCTTTCGGGCGCTCTCAATGCTGCAATTTGCGGATAAAGCCGAAATTACACGCGCGCCAACGGTCGATTTGTCACGGGCATGATTTAAAGCTTTCGTTTTTTGTGGCATTGACCATTAAAGGAATGTGAAAAGATGGCGGTCAATCGTCAGCAATCAGCGCATCTTGATTTTTTTCGGCAGCAGCGTAGCCGCCGTCAACGCAGTTGGTTGCTTTTTGGGCTATTTTTGCTGGTGGTGCTGGCGCATTTGGCGGTAACGCTTGGCATTGCTTGGTTCATCATGTGGCTGACTGGCGGCGTTTATGCTTGGGTTATTGTGGCGATTGTCATTTGGATTGTCGGCAGTTTTTTATTTGGCAGTGTTATTGAGTATCAGCGCTTAAAAGCAGGTGGTCGGGCGGTTGCGCGGCGGGTTGGGGCGGTGCGCTTATTTATTGACCAAAGTTATGACGCGCTGCCAAAAAGCAGTGAGGTGGCGCAAGACGAATCAACTTCAAAGGTGCGCTTTAGTGCTTGGCAAATCGCGGTAAAAAATGAGCGCGATTTTCCACTCATTTATCGGCGTTATTTTGAAACCGCTCAGCAAATGGCAATTGCTGCCGGTATTCCGCTACCGCTATTGTATATTTTGCCCAATGAGCTTGGCATCAATAGCTTTGTTGCTGGTCGTGACCCTAACGATACGGTGCTTGTGGTTACTCAGGGCGCGCTTGAAAAGCTTGATGATGAGGCGCTTTATGGTTTGATTGCCCATGAAATGAGCCATATTTTGCAGGGCGATGCGCAATTTAACTTACAGCTTTTGGTGCTTTTGGCAGGACTGCAGCTGCTTTATGATTGGAGTGACCCGCTTTCGGCGTCAACAGCGGCAAACTATTCACCCAATCAGCCGTTACCGAATCAGCGCGATATTGACGCCGCCGCTCGCAAAGCAGAATTAGCAACGGCGCAATTTACGACCCATGATGAGTGGGTCAACTATTGGCAATCGCGCTCAGTGCCGCAATTGCGCAGCTCGGCTTTAGATTTTAGCTCATCTGAATCGTCATCCTTGCAAGTTGGTCGGCTGATGCTGCACAGTTTAAGCTTTTCGAGTATGGCTTGCGCTCAGTTTATTAAAAGTAGCTTTAACCGCGAGCGCGAATTGCTTGCTGATGCCAGTAGTATTCAGCTGACGCGCTCGCCTGCGGTGCTGGCAACGCTCAAAGCCATTGCCCAAGACCCCATCGGCTCACGGTTGACAAATACCGCTGAAATCCACGGCTTAAGCCATTTTTTCTTTGCCAGTAGTGGCGCGGATTTGGGCGACAGCTCTTGGTTTGCGACCCACCCAAGCTTAATGACCCGAATGCAGGCGATTGATTCAGTCGAGTCGCAAAAGTTTTCGTTGCAAAAACAAAGGGCGCAGCAAAAAAAACATCAGCAAATCAAAGCCATTTATGAGCAGCGCCGCCTTGGCGATTGGGGCGTTATCCTCGCGCAAGCTTCAAAAAATAGCCTAAGCAAAGAAAAAATTAACCCTAATCTTAGCCAAATTAATAAGCAAGAACTCACCTTTGAACCCACTCACGAGGTCATCATCGATGGTCGCTTGCAAACCGATATCTTTTCAAAGCATTACCCTAAAACCATTGACCCTGCTGCTGCGCCTTTAGATGTTGAGATTGATAAAAACTGCCCTGTTACCTTGCAAGATATCAACTGCATTGGACTGTCGCAAAATATCCTCGACCATTTACATCATCCGCTTGGTGCTATTGCGATGATTGAAATGGCAATGCTTTGTCATCAAAGCCGCATGATTTCAATGGAGCATCATTATAGTTTGGGCGAGATTTGGCAGGACAGCCGGCAAACTGCCAAACCGATACTGGCACACCCGTTTGATAAAAATTTGCTCATTAGCGTGGCGCGGCATGATAGGCGGCTTGATAGCGCACTGATTATAAGCGCCGTTGGCAAATTGCAAAAAATGGATATTTCAAGCAGTAGCGTAGAAAAATTACATCAAATCAGCCTTGAGTCGCATTCTCACCAAGATGCCGAGCGTTATTTTCAACAAAAAAAAGCGCATGAGATGGCACTGCGCTATAAAAACGGTTTGTTAACACTACTAAAGCAGCAGTTGGTAGTGCTGCTAACTTGCGAAGTTGCTGCTTGGCTTGAAGCATCATCAACCGATGAGCGTTTAACCCTTCCTAAAAATGACTGCCCAATGCTGCCGCTTTGGCAAGCGCTTCATCTGTCCGCATTTTATCAAGCGTTAATTCAGGCGCTAGGCGAGGACAGCGGCGATTTTGATAACCTTTTGCAAACTGCCATTGATGATATTTTGCATCAGCTTGACCCGTCCGATACTGTTTTGCTGCCACTGCCAGTCTTTGAGCAAACGATGGTAATTTTATCGGCCTTTGCCTTATCAAAGCAGCTGCCACGCTCAGCTTTGGCTTTAAAACAAGAGCTTCCAGAAAAAATCAAAGCATTTCGGCAGTATTTACGATTGATGTCGGTCAGCTTGGATGATATTGAGGACGCCAAGCTGCAATGGTTATTGTTGGTGGCGGCAAAGCTGAACAGCTTACAGCTGATTGCCGTGATTTGTTACTCCTCGTTTTGCCAAAAGCCTGCCAAAATCGCTTATAATAGCTATTCAAATTGGCTTGGAACGCTGCACACCTTGATGCTTCATGACACCATCATCACTCAAGATGAGTTTGACTGTCTGACGCTACTGGCACTGCGCTGGGTGGGCAAATCTAAGCTGTTTTAAGCCGATTGAGTGATTCAATTTTTGCAATTAAGGTGATGGATTTTGGGTGGCATAATATGAGTGAGACGAAAGATTTTGCCAAAACCCAAGCTGCTTCGGTAGATGATGACCAAAAGCGCCAGTTATTGCAGCACCTCAAGCAACAGCAGCAGCGGCAAATCTTAACCATGATGGGCGTCATGCCTTGGGTTCAGCGCGGTACAAAAACGCTCGTAATGAGCGAAACGTTACCCAGTATCGACGAGATTACAACCCTAGTCAGCCATGTTGCGCCATCGCCAGTTGTGACAAACGATATTTTAGAAGCTTCGGTAAGCGCGCCAAGCATTGATTTGGCGTATGACGGTTTTAATAACAGTATAACTAGCCCTCTTGATAATCCCTTTGACAATGAAGCTAAAATTGACAGCGAGTTTGATAACGCCAATCTTGATAGCATTGATAATGAAGAGTTAACCCAAGCCGAACTATCAGCCGAAGCCGATGAACAAAACCCGCAAGTTGCGCCGTTTGCCTTAGATACGGTATCCGTTGGCGATTGGGTGCTTTTGGTTGATGTTGAGGCACTGACCGATGAGCGAGCGATATTGTGGCGCAATATTATCAAAAACTTAGAGCTATCAAGCGCCGCGTTTAGCTTTCCGCTTTGTAATGGCATGCGTGATAAAATGCTGGCGGAAGCTTCGCTTGCCGGTCATATTTTTAACATTTGCAGCAGCAAAGAGGATGTTTTTGTTGCTGCATTGACCAAGCTGCCATCCGAAATCAGCCACCCAAATATTCGACCGCTTCCCACATTAGATGATATGCTAGCAGATGCCGATGCCAAGCGCCGCTTTTGGCAACAAATTTCAACGCCATTATAATTATTCACCATACTAAAAATTGATATAAATAAGGAAAAATTATGAGTTCTCAACATCGCCTTGCTAACTTTTGCGCGGGTCCTGCGGCAATACCAACCGCCGTTCTTGAGCGTGCCCAAGCTGAACTCCTTGATTGGGAAGGTCGCGGCTTGTCGGTGATGGAAGTCAGCCACCGCAGCGCTGAATACGTTGCCATCACCAAAAAAGCCGAAGAAAAACTGCGCCGATTGATGACTATTCCGGACAATTATAAAGTGCTGTTTTTACAAGGCGGTGCAAGTTTGCAGTTTTCTGCCATTCCGCTAAATTTATTAAATGGCGAGACGGCGGACTATTTGGTGACTGGAACGTGGTCAAAAAAAGCCATTAAAGAAGCTGAGCGCTACGCCAATCTAGGACTTGGCAAAGTAAACCAAGCGGCAAGCGGCGCAGACAGTAAATTTACTGATGTTCCTGACCAAAGCGATTGGCAACTCAGCGACAACGCCGCTTATTTTCACTACTGCGCGAATGAGACCATCCACGGCTTACAAATCTTTGAGCCGCCAAAAGTTGATGCGCCAATTGTTGTTGATATGTCGTCGTGTATTTTATCGCAGCCTGTTGATGTTACCAAATTTGCCATGATTTACGCCGGCGCGCAAAAAAATATTGGTCCTGCTGGCTTGACCATCGTCATTATCCGCGAGGACTTGTTTGGTAAGGTCAGCGAGTGGTGCCCAATGCTGCTGAATTACGAGCACCAAGCCGAAAAAGAATCGATGTCAAATACCCCTGCGACCTATTCTTGGTACTTGGCGGGACTGGTGTTTGATTGGTTAGAAGAACAAGGCGGCGTTGAAGCCATTGCCAAAATCAACGCGCAAAAAGCCAAACTGCTTTATGATGCCATCGACAACAGCAGCTTTTATCACAATGCCGTTGCCAAAGAGCACCGCTCAATCATGAACGTGCCGTTTACTTTAAAAGACAGCAGCCTTGATAAGCTGTTTTTAGAAGAGTCAGAAAAAGCAGGGCTATTAAACCTCAAAGGTCACCGCGAAGTTGGCGGAATGCGCGCCAGCATTTATAACGCCGTTCCGCTTGAGTGGGTTGAACAACTGGTTGACTTTATGCAAAAGTTTGAACAAAAACATGGCTAGCATGAGCGCCGCATTAACAAAGCGTTTGCTGCCTTTAGTATTGATGGCGGCAAGCGCTTTGCCTATGATTGCGATTGCCGCGCCCATTACCACGACCGCGCTCGGTCACAACAGCACGGCAAAATATCGTGACGCGTCCAATTTTCCGTATGCCAACCCAAACGCGCCCATTGGCGGCACGTTATCGCTTGAGGCTCGCGGCACCTTTAACGCCGCGAACAAATGGATGACCACCGGCGTTCCGATGATTGGCACCGATTATCTTTATGATACCTTGATGACCGGCTCGCTTGACGAAGCCTTTACCATGTATCCGCAGCTTGCCACCCGTGCCACCTTTGACCCTGATGATAGCAGCTGGATTATTTACCACATCAACCCAAAGGCGCGGTTTTGGGATGGCACGCCGGTGACAAGCGCAGATGTCAAAGCCACTTATGAGGCGCTATTAACCCGTGGTCCCATGTTTGTTCGCAGTTATTTGGGCGACATTAAAAGTATCGAAGCTCTTGATAAGCACCGCGTTAAATTCAACTTTGCCTCAAGCGACAATAAAGAGATTTTATTAACCGTTGGTCAGTTTCCTATTTTTGCCAAATCCTCGATTGATAAAGATTTTGAAAAAATCAGCTTAACGCCTTTAATGGGAAGTGGACCTTATAAATTAGGTCGCGTTGAGGCGGGGCGCTCGGTCAGCTATGTTCGTAACCCAAATTATTGGGGCTGGCAGGTGATGGCAAACCATGGTCGATTTAATTTTAATACCATTAAATTTGTCTATTATCAAAGTGATGAGATTGCCTTTGAAGGGTTTAAAGCCGGTCAATATCGCTTTCGCCCTGAAAATAAAGCCGCCAATTGGGCAACCGGCTACAATTTTCCGGCGGTAAAAGCAGGTCTCATTAAAAAAGAAGCCATCCCAAGCGCCAATCCTGTAGCGATGCAGGGTCTGGTTATGAATCAGCGGCGCAAGATATTTCAAGATATTCGCGTCCGCGAAGCCTTAACGCTGGCTTATGATTTTGAATGGATGAATAAAACCCTTTTTCACCACCAATATGAGCGCTTGCAAAGTTATTTTCACGGCTCAGAGCTTGCGGCAACGGGTACGCCATCAACCGCTGAGCTTGCCGTATTGTCGCCACTTTTGGACAAGCTTGAGCCGATTCAGCGAAAAGCGGTGCTTACGCCTTGGGAGTCGCCAAAATCCGATGGCAGCGGCTTTAACCGTGATAATTTGCTAAAAGCGCGAAAATTGCTGCTATCTGCCGGATTTTTTTATAAAAATATGCAGCTTTATCAACCTGATGGTAAGCGCGCTGCCATTGAAATTTTAATGAGCGATGAAAAGCTGGCTCGGGTGATTTTGCCTTATGCGCGCAATCTTGAGCGCTTAGGATTTGCGGTTCAATTGCGGCAAGTTGATACCGCGCAATATTATGAGCGAATGCGCCGCTATGATTTTGATATGACGACCGATATTTTTGCGCAAAGCTTATCGCCCGGTACTGAGCAAGCCGCATATTGGGGCAGCGCGGCGGCGGATGAAGTGGGAAATAACAATACCATGGGAATCAAAAACGCGGCGATAGATAGCGTGATTGCCAAGCTTAATAACGCCAAAAACCGCGACGAAATCATCCTTTATACCAAAGTTTTGGACAGATTGCTGCGAGCAGGGCATTATTTAGTGCCGCTTTATGGTAAAACCACCACGACGGTGGCTTATTGGGATGAGTACCGTCACGCCGATAAGTTGCCAAGTAACGCCATTGGCATTGATTATTGGTGGTCGGATAAACAAGCAGCAGCGCGCGTAGACGACTATTTAAAGTAAAAGCCGATTTAAAATAAAAGTCACTAATTTTATATTGTTAAAATAAAATTTTGCTAAATTAAAAATCAGTTTAAAAAATCACGATTAGGAGACGATATGAGCTTACAAATCTATCCCATCAAAGCCTTTAATGACAATTATATTTGGACGCTCATTAACCCAAGCAATCACCAAGCCATTGTCATTGACCCCGGTCAGGCAGCACCGGTGATTGAGTATTTAAATGCCAATAATCTTGAGCTGATTGCGATTTGGGTGACTCATCATCATCATGACCACACCGGCGGCGTCGCGGAGCTGCAAGAACATTTTCCGATGACCCATATCGTCGCCCACAATGAACATGGCGTTGAGCAAGACCAATCGGTAAAAGAAGGCAGTACGGTCAATGCGTGGTGTCATTCGGGGCAAGTTTGGGAAGTCGCAGGACATACCGCAAATCATTTGGCGTATGTTCTTGATATCGAGGGCAAAAAGCACGTCTTTTGCGGCGATACGCTATTTAGCGGTGGCTGCGGTCGGGTATTCACCGGAACGATTGAGCAGCTATTTGATAGCCTTTCGCGATTGGCAAGCTTACCTAAAGACAGCTTGTTTTATCCGGCGCATGAGTATACCCAAAGTAATTTGCGCTTTGGGCTGTCGATTGAACCTGACAATATTGCCATTCAAGACGCGCTTAACGATGCAACAGCCAAAACCGCGCAAGGTATCCCAACGCTTCCGGTAAGCTTGGCTCATGAATGCGCGGTTAATGTGTTTTTGCGAACCACTGAGCCTAGCGTTATTGCCGGAGTTAGCGCTAAAACACCATTGCTGGATGATAAGCCATTGACGGTATTTGCTGCGCTTCGGGAACTTAAAAACAATTTTTGAGCTTATTTTTTTGGGTTTGATTTAACGATAGGACGGCGCTATGGGACGATATATCATCAAACGGCTGCTGCTGATTATCCCAACGCTTCTGCTGATTTTGCTGGCAAACTTTGTGATTGTGCAAGCTGCCCCTGGTGGTCCTGTCGAGCAGCAAATTGCGCAAATTGAGCAAGCAGCAAAAATGGGCGCGGTTGAGGGCAATATCGGTAGCGGCAACAACAGCACCTATCAAGGCACTCGCGGCTTGTCTGAGGACATGGTCGCGGCGATTAATAAGCAATATGGCTTTGACAAATCTGCGCCCGAGCGCTTTTGGCTGATGCTAAAAAATTATGCCAAGCTTGATTTTGGGGAGTCGTTTTTTAAAGGTCAATCGGTTACCGAGTTAATCCTTGAAAAAATGCCAGTGTCGATATCGCTTGGGCTTTGGAGCACTTTGCTCATTTATCTGATTGCCATTCCGCTGGGTATTTATAAAGCCATTCACCACAATTCGATGATGGACAAAGCCACGGCAATGCTGCTTGCAGTTGGTCATGCCGTTCCGGTGTTTGTATTTGCGGTGATACTCTTGGTATTTTTTGCAGGGGGCAGCTATTGGCATATTTTTCCGCTTCAAGGTCTGACTTCTGAAAACTTTGCAGAGTTAAGCTTGTTTGCCAAAATTAAAGATTACTTTTGGCATTTGGCATTGCCGCTGCTGGCAAGCACAATTGGCGGCTTTGCAGGGCTGACCTATTTGACCAAATTTAGCTTTTTAGAGGAGCTTGGCAAGCAGTACGTGTTGACCGCTCGCGCCAAAGGTTTGGGGTCGCGGCAAGTGCTTTACGGTCATGTGTTTCGAAATGCGATGCTGATTATTATCGCGGGGATTCCGTCTGCCATCGTTGGGATATTTTTTACCGGCAATTTTTTGATTGAAATTATCTTTAAGCTTGATGGCTTGGGGCTTTTGGGGTTTGAAGCGATTGTTCAGCGTGATTATCCAGTGATTTTTGGAACGCTATTTATTTTTACCTTGGTTGGGCTGCTGCTGCAACTCATTAGCGATGTCAGCTATCAGCTGATTGACCCGCGAATTGATTTTGAGGGTCGCTAATGATGGCTAAAACTGCTCAAAATTTTGTCTTAGAAAAACGCCGTTTAAATCCGATTTGGCAAGCTCGTATCAAACGCTTTCGGCAAAACCGTTTGGGCGTCATCTCGCTCATCTTGTTTTTAGTCATTTTTGTGATTTGCATGGCAGCAAACGTCATTGCCAATGACAAGCCGCTACTGGTTAAATTTGATGACCGCTACTTTGTTCCAGTCGCCAAAGCCTATCCGGAAACTGCATTTGGCGGGATATTTGAAACCGAAGCCAACTATAAAGACCCTGCCGTTCAAGAGCTGATTGCTGCCAAAGGCTTTCTGGTCATGCCGCCGATTGCCTTTGCTGACCAAACGCCCAACGTTGAGCTTGGATTGCCATATCCTGCGCCGCCCAACGCGAAAAACTGGCTTGGCACCGACGACCAAGGTCGCGATGTTTTGGCGCGGATTCTTTATGGCATGCGTGTGTCACTGCTGTTTGGGATTGCGTTAACGCTTGCCGGCGCGGTGATTGGCATTGTGGTTGGCGCGGTTCAAGGCTATTACGGCGGCTGGGTGGATTTAGCCGGTCAGCGCTTTATGGAAGTTTGGGGCGGGATGCCGCAGCTGTTTATGATTATCATTTTGGTCAGCTTATTTAGCCCAAGCATTACGCTTTTGTTTGCCATGATGCTGCTTTTTGGTTGGATGGGGCTTGTGGGGTTGGTTCGGGCAGAGTTTTTGCGGGCGCGCAATTTTGATTATGTCCGCGCGGCTCGTAATTTGGGCGTAAGTGACCCGCAAATCATGTTTCGCCATATTTTGCCCAACGCGCTTGCCTCAAGCTTATCGCAGCTGCCGTTTATGTTGACCGCTAACATTGTTGCCTTAACCGCGCTTGATTTTTTAGGTTATGGCTTACCGCCTGGTTCGCCATCGCTTGGCGAGCTGATGGTTCAAGGTAAAAACAATTTAGACGCGCCTTGGCTTGCCTTATCCGGATTTTTTAGTTTGACCATTGTGTTGTCCTTGCTGATTTTTATTGGCGAAGCGCTTCGCGATGCGTTTGACCCGAGGCGCTCATAATGAAGCTAATTGATTCAACAATAAACTATGACCAAGCTTTTATATTAAGCGTTCAAAATTTGCAAATTGTAACGCCAAATCAGACTGTTTTGGTGGAGGATTTAAGCTTTGATTTGCAAAAAGGTGAAACGCTTGCCATCGTTGGTGAGTCCGGTTCAGGAAAATCAATTAGCAGCTTAGCATTGCTTGGGCTGCTACCAACGAGCCTAAATATTTCAGGAAAAGTTCAATTAGATGAAGTCGGCGCATTGCCCATTAATGATGCTGACAATCACGAAAAACTGTTTAAAAGCATTCGCGGTCGCCGGATTGGCATAATTTTTCAAGAGCCGATGACGGCGCTTAATCCGCTGCATACGGTTGGCAAACAAATCACCGAGTCATTAAAACTTGCCGGAATCCCAAAAGCCAACTGGCGCGAGCAAACGCTCAATTTATTAACCGACGTTCAAATCAATAATCCAAGTGACAAACTGTCGCGATTTCCCCATGAATTGTCCGGCGGTCAACGTCAGCGGGTGATGATAGCCATGGCATTGGCGCAAAATCCGGACATTTTGATTGCCGATGAGCCGACCACCGCCCTTGATGTGACCTTGCAGCATGAGATTTTAGCGTTATTAAATCGCTTAAAAGCCGAGCGCGACATGGCAATGATGTTAATCAGCCATGATTTAAACCTCGTTCGCCGCTATAGTGATGACGTGATTGTCATGCGTCAAGGTCGCGTGGTGGAGTCGGGAGCAACCCAAGATATTTTTGCCCATCCCAAAGCGGATTATACTCGCGCTTTGATAAATCAAAATTTTGGCAATGCGCTAACCATCACTGATGACTCAAATTCCGTATTAACGGTCGGAAATTTGACCATCCGCTATCCGATAGAAAAGCGCTTTTTTGGTGGGGTGAAACTTTGGTTTGAGGCGGTAAAAGACCTAACGTTTAGTCTGCCGCAAGGTCAAGCGCTTGGTATCGTTGGTGAATCGGGGTCAGGAAAAACCACCACCGCGCTTGCCCTTTGCCGATTGCTAAGCAATCAAGCAAAAGTTGATGGTCAAATTTGCATTCATAATCAAGATATGTTAGCGCTTGGCAAGTCCGAGCTTCGTAAATTTCGCGCCCAAATTCAAATGGTTTTTCAAGACCCTTTTGCCAGTATCAACCCTCGAATGACCGTGCTGCAAATCATTGAAGAAGGCTTAATTGCTCAAGGTATTGATAAAGCTGCGCGGCAATCTCAAGTCATTGACAGCTTGCAAACGGTTCAACTTTCTGCCGATTTTATCCACCGTTATCCGCATGAATTGTCGGGTGGTCAGCGTCAGCGTGTTGCCCTTGCCCGAGCGCTTATCATGAAGCCCAAACTTATCATCCTTGATGAGCCAACGTCCGCGCTTGACAGCTCAACTCAGGTGACGGTTGTCAAGCTGCTTCGCAATATTCAACAACACTTTGGCATCAGCTTTGTGATGATTAGCCACGATTTAAACGTCGTTCGCGCGCTTTGTCAGTCGCTGATGGTATTAAAAGACGGCATTTGCGTTGAGGCAGGCAAGGCGGAACGTATTTTTAATAATCCTACCCATCCTTATACCCAAGCGCTGATTAAGGCAAGTGTTAGCTCTTAACGCCTTGCTTTAATCAGCGCAAAAGTGACCTTAATAAGTAACAATAATGGTATTTTTTGCCGGCTAAATTCAATTATAATCGCTTTTTTTAATATCAAAAGCGGGTTATAAAGAGATTGTCATGCTGAAAAAAGTGGAGTTTGCGCTAGAAAAGGCGATTTTTAACAGCCGCTGGTTGATTGCACCGTTTTACGTGGGATTGGTGATTGCCATTTTGCTGCTGTTTGTCAAGTTTGTGCAAGAGCTTTGGCACATGACGACGCACGTTTTTGTTGCTGCCGAAGCTGACGTTATCGTTGGAATTTTGGCGCTTGTGGATATGTCGCTGGTGGCAAATTTGTTGATTATCATCATTTTTAGCGGCTATGAAATTTTTGTTTCCAAGATTGATACCGACAACCATGAAGACCGCCCCGAATGGATGGGCAAAATTGACTTTTCGGGGCTAAAACTCAAAGTCATCGGCGCAATCGTTGCCATTTCTGCGATTGATTTATTAAAGTCGTTTATGGACATTCCCAAAGATTTGACCGATGCGGATGCCAATAGCCTGATGTGGAAAGTCATCATTCATATGACTTTTGTGATTTCAGGCGTTTTATTTGCGGTGATGGATAAAGTGGCAGGCGATACCAAAAAGCATTAATTTGCCTGTTAAATCAAATCAAGTAAAAAACTTAAACCTCAAAACGCTTAGCCTTTAAAAATTAATGCTGATAACCGTTTAACAGCTCAATATAGCGGGCAACGCTGCGGTTAATGACCCATTTGGCGTCCGTCTTGACCGTTTTGCCGTCAAACGCGCCGTAAATTCGGTCAAATTCCCAAGGCTGCAAGGTATCGCCAATGCGCTGAACGCTAGCAGCAGATAAGGGCAGCATATTTGGATAACTCCACATAAAGGACACGCGGCGGACGTCATCGGCAACTTGAACGATATCGCCGCTCATCAGAACGCCTTTACCGTCCGCGCCTTGTGGCCAGTGCAGCACCGTGCCACTGGGGAAGTGACCGCCCAAGCGCAGCAGCGTCAAGCCATCGCCCAAGTCAAAAGTATCGCCTTTCCAAAAGGTCAAATGATCGTCCTCGCGCATGACCCAATCTTTGTCCCACTCATGAAGGTAAACCGGAACGTCAAACGCCTGCGCCCAATCTTGCATGGTGGTGTAGTAGTGTGGGTGCGAGATTGCAATGGCTTTTAAACCGCCCATCGCGCGGATGATTTGCTCGGTGGCGGGGTCAAGCAGCGATATACAGTCCCAAAGAATATTGCCGCTTGGGGTTTGGATCAAAAACGCGCGCTGAGCAATGGCAAATTCAGGATGGGTTTTAATTTCAAATAAATTGGGCTCGTGAAGTTTCCAGCGGTTAGAATGCGACTCAATCAATTTATCAAAGGTAATCCACTCTTGACCGGTTGGCGGCACGAATTGGCGCTCGTCATCGCAAATGGGGCAAAATTTGGGCGGTGCGTCGCTTTTTGGATAAGACGTTCCGCAAGTGCTGCATAAAAATAAAGTCATCACAAAATCCTTGTCGATGCTGTTGTAATCATTTAATTTATAGTGAGTGCAGTTAAAATCTATTTATAGAATTATGCAAAAGAAAAAGGCATAACATAGAACGCTAAACAAATACTCAAACTATCTTGTCAAAATCAACACGAAAAAAAAGGACACTTTTGTGTCCTTTTAGTATGAGCGTTATAATTACACAGATAAAATGGCGTTAAATGTTCCCTAAAACGCCGGTTTACGCTTAGGAACCGCATCTAAAAACTCGTTTCGCGCTTGATTGTCATGGACAAATTCGCCAAGCATTGAGGTGGTTCGGGTCGTTGACATTTGCTTATTGACGCCGCGCATCATCATACACATGTGGGCGGCGTCCATCACCACGGCAACGCCGCGACAGCCGGTGACGTCCATGATGGTTTGCGCCACTTGCTCGCTTAAGTTTTCTTGAATTTGCAATCGGCGCGCAAACATATCGACAATTCTGGCAAATTTCGACAGCCCAAGCACCTGACCGTTTGGCAGATAGCCGATGTGAGCCACGCCATGAAACGGCAGCAAATGATGCTCGCAAAGTGAGTAAAATTCAATATTTTGCACCAAAACCAATTCGCGGTTGGTCGATGGAAACACCGCATCATTAACCACTTCGGTTAAGTCTTGATGATAGCCGCGGGTTAAATGGGCAAAGGCTTTTGCCGCGCGCTTTGGCGTATCTTCAAGACCAGGACGCTCTAAATCCTCGCCCGTTGAGCTGATGAGCTGACGGTAAGAATCGATGCTTTCTTGGTAGTCGGAGGTTAAAGTTAGGGTGCTACTCATAAGGTTATCAACCGTCCAGAAGGTAAAAATCGCTTTTAACCAAATGGATAATAACCATTTGGCATAAGCTTGCAATCATAAAGTTGCGCTGATTATACGTGAAATTTAGGCAATTTCCTACCATTTGCTTGAAAATTGTTATAATATAACATTTGTAAAAATTAACTATGACAAAATTTGCAGCTGACCATCAAAAGCCATAAGTTTACGACTGTTTACTTAATTTTGAATCGTGTATAATCAAAAGCGACCATTCAATTCTTCTACTTTTATAAGGGTTTATTATGCTACTTCAAGGACAGCGCTTTGTCGTGACTGGTATTGCCAGTAAATTATCCATCGCTTGGGCGATTGCCGAAGCTTTGCACCGCGAGGGCGCGTCGCTTGTGCTAACGTATCCTAACGACAAAATCAAAAAGCGCGTCGATATGGCAGCAGAAGCGTTTGGCGCAGATTTGGTTCTTGAATGCGATGTGGCATCCGATGATTCCATCAACGCCTGCTTTGATAAAGTTGCCGAGCATTGGGGCGACGGCATTGATGGTATCGTTCACGCGATTGGCTTTGCACCCATGGACCAGTTGGACGGCGATTTTACCGACGCCACCACCCGCGAGGGCAGCCAAATTGCCCATGACATTTCAAGCTATAGCTTTGTTGCCCTTGCCAAAGCCGGTCGCGAGCTGTTAGCCAAACGCCGCGGCTCAATGCTGACTTTAACGTATGAAGGCAGCATCTCGGTATTGCCGAACTATAACGTTATGGGAATGGCAAAAGCTAGCCTTGAGGCAAGCGTCCGCTACTTGGCAACCTCTCTTGGCGGCGAAGGCATCCGCGTTAATGCCATTTCAGCAGGACCTATCCGAACATTGGCAGCAAGTGGCATCAAATCGTTCCGTAAAATGCTGGATATCAGTGAAAAAATTGCCCCACTTCAACGCAACGTCAGTCAAGAAGAGGTTGGCAATGCCGCGCTATTCTTATTGTCGCCTTGGGCATCTGGAATTACCGGCGAGATTTTATTTGTGGATGCTGGGTTTAACACCGTCGCAATTAGCCCGCAATTGATGCTTGATGATACTGAATAATGATAAGACTGACAATGATAAAAACCGTTGCGTTTTAACAGTATTTTTCAAGCAATAAGACCAAAGGGCAGCCAAAGGGCTGTCTTTTTTGGTTATAATAAGACCGTTTTGGGCGGTAAAGCAAGGTCGATATATGATTACCAGACTATCAAGATGGATATTTTGGGGCGGGGCGGTGCTTGCCTTTAGCGCAGGCTGCGTCAATACCGCCGCGCTAATGGGGTTTACTCGGCTTTCGGTATCGCACGTGACCGGAAACGTGAGCTTGTTTTCAGCGGCGATTGCTCATTTAGATTTCAAAAGTCTTTTGTTTATCGGCGCATCGATATTGTCGTTTTTAACCGGTGCAATTTTAAGCGGCTTCGTGGTTGGTCAAACCTCATTAAAGCTTGGTAAAAGCTATGGTCGGGCGCTTTATATCGAAGCATTTTTATTGCTTGTCAGCTATTTTTTATACCAAGAGCATGATTATTTAGGTCAACTTGCCGCAGCAATGGCTTGCGGACTGCAAAACGCCATGGTCGCTACCTATAGCGGCGCGGTCATCCGAACCACGCATTTAACGGGGCTAACCTCGGATATGGGTGCGGCGATTGGCAATTGGCTTGCCGGTCGCAAAATCAGCAAACCGACCCTTGGTTTTCAAGCCATTATTTGGTACTGCTTTTGCGGTGGCGGTACAGTTGGCGCGTTTTTATTTGCCAAAGTTGGCTACAATGCGTTGTTTGTTCCCATCGTTATCGTGCTGTCTGCCGCCTTTTTTTATAATTATGCGTCAGATAAGCTGCCGGAGAAGCGCCAACCACGACGCAACCGCAGAAAAAAGCGCTTATCTTAATATAAGCGCTTTTTTATTTATAAGAATTACAATAGCTTAAGATGAGCTTTGATTATTGTCCTCATCATGGTCTTCATGTTCATGTAAGCCACACATCATATCAAGTGCTGAATCGTCCGTTCGCTGTTGGTCTTTTTTTGCTAAATTGTCTTGGTTGATGTCTTTTGGCGCCATTTTGGTAGTTTCGTCAGTTTTATTGCGCGGCATGATTGACTCCTTATTTTATGTGGTTTTTATTATAAAAAGTTATAAAAATTGATGAGCGTTGACTCGCATCGTGTTGATTATGAGCCAGTTTTCATTCATTTTGAAGCTTGGTTTCGTAAATTTAGTGACATCATGTAAGACGAAAATAACAAAAATCCGATGGTAAAATCATCGGTTTTTTTTGTTTTTGAGCGCTTGTGAAAATTTAGAACTATTCTAATTCGCCATCATCAACCCAAGCCCAACCGTTTTCAATCCAGTCCATGACCTCATCGCTATCCACCTCGGATAAATCCTCAAGAGCAAGCGCCTTACCGTCAGCAAGCTGAATTAATACTTGAGCGGCAGCAGGGCTGATATCGTCCAAGCGCTGACCATTAGCAAAAATCACCGTTTCATTATCAATCGTTGTATAAATCAAACGGCTGCTAAAGTCGGCTTTTAAGGTTGCGCCATCAGTGATTGCGCCAACAAGCTCATCTGTCGTTGGTAACTCTTCAGGAACGAGCGCCTCATATTGACGCTTGCTGACCACCTCGCAAACGGCTTGTTGAAGTAAGTTTGCGCCTTGATTTGAGGTTAATAATTCAACCAATTGCGCGCGGATAGCGTCAATGCTTGAAGATTCAAGCGCTCCTGAAGGCTGACTTAATTGCGGCAATATCATCGGTACAAAAAGGGCAGGGTCATTGGTTGCCACATCGGCAAGGCTATCAATGATTTGCATCAAATTTGGGCGGCGACAGCCAAACGAAAAGGTCAAACAGTCATCTTCAGCGACGCCAAAATGCGACCATTTTGGCGGCACATAAAGCACGTCGCCGGCAGCTAAAACCTCATCAAAGACAATCTCGCCCAAATCATCAAAAATGCGGATTGGCTCGCCTGCCACAAACTCGGTGGTCTCATCGCAAACCTTGCCAAGCTGCCAGCGTCTGTGACCAAAGCCTTGCGCCAAAAAGACATCATAATCGTCATAGTGCTTGCCCACTGAGCCGCCTTTTGGTGCAAACGACACCATAATGTCATCGCGCTGCCACTGCGGAATAAAGTCAAATGCTTGCCAAAGCGTACCAAGCTCTGGCGACCACTGCTCAAGATTTTGCACAAGAATCGTCCAAAGATTTGGTACGTTTTCAAAATCGCTTTCAGTAAGTGGGCTTTTTTTGACTTGCCACTGCGGCGCGCCATTGATTTTTTTATCCGCTTGCGTGATAAGCCGTGCGGAGGCATCCTCGTCAAGCGCCAATCCCAAAATATCCTCAGGCTCAAACATACCGACCAAAGCAGGCAAGCCGTTTTTAATCAGCAGCGGCTTTTTTTGCCAATATTCTGATAAAAACTGCTCTTTAGACATGGATTTGGGCAAACAAAGGGGGTAGGCGCTCATGAAAGTTTCCAACGAAAAGTAAATAACCAAATTCAGTAATTCAGCAAGGGAATTAACAAAATAAACCGCTGAATTTGTTGTAAGCAGGTGTTACAAGCTTAAGAAATCGTTTATGATGGCTGACTAAATCCAATCTGCCATCATCACAATAATGATGGGAACATCATACCTAGGACGCTATGAAAAAACTATCCTTAATTACCATCCTTGCAAGCTTTTTATTGATTCAAGGCTGCGTTCATAAAGTCGTGACCGTTCCGGTTAAAGTTGCTTATAAAACCACCAAAGGCGTGGTCAAAGGCACGGCCGCCGTCGCTCGCGCTATCATTCCAGATGGCGATGATGAGGACGATGATAAAAATAGCAGCAAAAAGCATTAATTTTTACCATGAAAAAACATTTATTTTTT
Organism: Psychrobacter sp. GTC18467; assembly: GCF_055397455.1. Taxonomy (NCBI): domain Bacteria; kingdom Pseudomonadati; phylum Pseudomonadota; class Gammaproteobacteria; order Moraxellales; family Moraxellaceae; genus Psychrobacter; species Psychrobacter sp. GTC18467. The sequence goes on along the minus strand of NZ_AP038920.1, from coordinate 182,231 downwards.
TAACTTTTGACCTTAATGGTGATTTGATTGTCAGGCGTTACAGATTGCGAACAGTATTGGGCTTATGAAGCTAATAGAATCAAGCTTTGAGCCAAAACTTTGAGCTTAAAAACTAGAGCTTAAAAAACCCATCTGAAGTCGCTTTTGCTACTCTTCTAACAACAAGATAAATTGACTTAGAATAATCACTATTAAGGACAATCATGATTAAAAGTAAAAAGATAACCATCGTTTTTCAAGGTCAAATCGACCCAAATCAGCTTGGTTCGGGAGCAACCGATGGTACAGATTTTTTGTACAATTTGGCGCAAACCAAAAAAGCGCTGCCAAATGCCAAAGTCATTTTATCCACTTGGAACAGCTTTGAGTTTCCAAGCGACTATAACACCGCTGCCAAGCTTGGCGTTGACCGCTTGATTTTAAACCCTGACCCAGGCGGGCTGCCGAACATTAAATTTGGCTACGATACCCCAAATAACGTCAACCGCCAAATTACCTCGACCGCTGCGGGAATGGCGCTGGTCACCACCAAATACGCTTTAAAGCTGCGCGCGGACAGCTTTTTAACGTCAGATAGTTTGCTTGCTATTTATGATGATTACGTCAAAGCCATTAAAAAAGCGCCGCAATCGGACAGCCAAACGCTAAGCCCACAATCTAAAAAAGCCAAAAAAATCGGGACAAAAAAACGCAAGAAAAACAATAAAAAATACTCGCCAATTGCGGTAGCCAGCTTTTTTACCATTGACCCAAACGTTTATGAGCATATGGCGTTTCATGTGAGCGACTGGGTTCAGTTTGGCAAACGCAAAGTGCTTCAAGAATACTGGTCGGTCAAGCCGATGAGTGAGAAAAACGCCACTTATTTTGAAAGCCATAATCACGATGATGACGCGGCATTTTTTGACAATCAGTTTCGAACCAAGCTTGCCGTCGAGCAGCACATTGCCATCAAATACGCCAAATCACGCGGCTATAAAGTGCCAAGCCACTATAACCAAATCGACGACGATATCTTAAACGGCTACAACCGATTTTTAGCCGAGCATTTTATCGTTCTTGACCTTGAGCGGTTTGGTTTAAGCTTCCCCAAATACGGTTGGGTTCAAGGTGATGATTTTATGGCGCTCAACTGCGTCAGTCACGAGGACTGGTATCGCTTATTAAATGAGCATTGGCAACTTAACAACCCTGACCAATCGCTTCTTGATGCTGCCGACAACAGACTTGCGCTTAAGCGTGATAGCTTTGCTCGAATTGCCGCCGAGCAGGTGACCATGAGTTTGATTTATCCTTAATATTTTAATCGTGCACTAAAAAAGCGGCTTAACTTTGCCGCTTTTTTTGTTTTGAGAAGCTGTCCTTTAAACTGCCTTTTTTAATGGCGCTCGTTTTAAGCCGTTGGTTAGCAAGGTATGATATTCATCCGGTGTTCCGCAAAAATCGATTTCATCATCGCTAATACAGTGATAACGAACGCTTTTTCCTTGCTCAATCAACAAATTATAAATCGGCGCGATATAAAGCTCATTGTTAACCAAGAGATTTTGCGCTTTTGCTTGATGAAGCAGGTCAATATAAAGCCGTTTACTGGCAAAATAATACAGCCCATCGCTACAAAGGTTGGAGATGCGCTGTTTTTCAGTGGTTCGAATGACGTTATCATTATCGTCAATTTCGATAAATGACCAATGGTCACCGTCGCCTTTGAAAACTTCTAAATAGCCGGAACAATCCGCTAAAAAGTCAGGTTTGACAAAGTCATAGCGAAAGGTATCAATGTTAAAAATAAACAGCGGCTCGTCATCGTCAATTTTGGGGCTATCAATGCCAAAAAGCACGGTTTCTGCTTGACCTTGGGTCTCAAAATCAAGTTCTTTTATCAAATAATTTTCAACGCCAAGCGCTTTTAGCCGCGATTCAACAAAAGCTTTGGCATCAAACACATCACGAAGGACGATAACAAACAGCTCGCTTGCAAAATAACGCTCAAACGATTTGAGCGCCAAATCAAATACAAAGTCATCATGAATGGTCAGCTGATACTTTGGAACGTCAAATCCTGCCTTAAAAAAGCGGCTGCTAAGCCCCGCCATTGGAATAACAATCATAAAAAATCCTCAACCTTCCAAAACCTCGTTATTATAAATTTGCTCGTTAAGCGGTAGCTTGCGAAATGCCACTGTTTTTTGGTTTTGACCTTGATAAACGTAAGTTTTGTATAACCGATAAGCGTTAATAAGCATGGCTTTTTGGCGGTCGGGTCGGTCGGCATGCAGCGGCAACATCGATAAAAATAGCAAAACCACCGCCGGCATGATGTCACCGACCTCAATACCACTGATAAACTCTGTGGCTAAAAAGTCGTCTTGAATTTGCGCCAAGCGTTCATCGATGTCGAAATGAATGATTCGGCTTTGACCGCCGGACTGCTCATCGGGCAAAATCTCAAAGCGCCCTGCAATGATAAAGTCGTACATGCCGATGACCGAGTGCGCAAGCTTTGCCAAATCATAACTTGTGTCACCAAAAATGCTAAAGTTGTTATGACAATCAAGACCGCGCGGGTCAATGAGCTTGAGCCGCCCACCGCGCGAATCAAACAGTATGTTGCTAAAGCACAAATCACCATGCATCACCGTCGGGCAGCGTGGCAATTTGAGCACTTGATTGATACAATCGTTGGCAATATCCAAAATTGAGCCAAGTTCTATTCCTTGATAAAAGATAGGGGCGCTTAAATCAATTTGGCTTGATTCTTGATAAGTGGTCAACCTGCCCAGCGTTTTTTTGCGGTATAAATCCTCAAGGCAGTTATCAAGAGCAGCCTCAAAGCTTGCCGAATTAAGCTTAGTCAAACTGGCAGGATTCGCCGCAATAGCAAAATAATCTTTGGTTAAGCTAAAAATCCGTTGCCAAAACCATCTTGGGTTGCGACCGTGAACGTAAAGCTCATTCAAGGGCATCACCGGCAAAAACTCTAAGCAATAATAGGTGGTCACGCCATCTTGCAAGCGACCACTGTCAATAAACTGCGGGGTAAAGCGGCGCAAACTTGCCGGCAGGTTGTTGAACCAATAGACTTCGGCTTGAATCTTGACATCGTTGTCACTGGTTTTGGTGACGACGCCGGACTCGATGGTAAGTGCGTTAAATGAGCGCTGAGTGGTGATGCTCGAGCGCGCCTCAAAATAGCTGTTAACATGGCTGCAATTGTACCAGTTAGCTGGCTGAACCTCGCTCAGGCTGCGGCTGTCTTGATAGTGGGCAAGCGCTGCCGGAAAGCTTTTGCTGGATAATGCCAATGATTTTACTAAGTTGGTTTTTGAGGCAAAGGCAAAATAACCAAGCCAGCGCGACTCATTATCTTGGCGCTGATAGCGGTCGTACCAATCGCTTTGCCTACAAGCACCGGCGATAGCGATACAGTCCGTGGCATCAGGAATGTCATTGAGCAGGCGGTCGCCTTGCAAAATTCGAACCGTATCGTCACCGTTTTCTGCTTCAACATTCAGCAGATATAAAATCGCCTCGCTAAAGCTTAAATCATCACAAATGCGCTGAACGCTAACGCCAAGCTCTTTAATGACGGCTTGCTCATTGATGGTGAGCTTATAAGTTTTTGGCAAAGTGACGATGATTTTTTCATGGGGAAACTGCTTTTTAAAATTGGCAACTTGCAGTTCAAGCATTTTTTTATTGCCAATCGGCAGCATACACGGCGGAATTAAACCAATTTCGGCTTCAAACTCGGCATTTACAAATCGGGATGAGTGAATAATAATCATGGCGTCATCCTTAATAGCTTGCAAATCTCCGGATAAGACAAGTTTAAAAACTCATCAGGGCGGATGGCTTTATCATCAACATAAAAGCCTTCAAAGCCGCACCACGGTTTGCCAACGTAAATCTCATCGTAAGGTACATTGTGGCGGGCAAGCCAATCAATAATAATCGGCAAAGTGTTTTTGTTAATTTCGCCGACATTTCCTGAAAATGTGCGCATATTGCGACTGGTATGCAATACGATAGTAAAGCCTTGGCGGTGATAATCGCGAAGCTTTGCAATCATGGCAAAATCAGGCTCGGAATTGTGGTAATCACCATCCTTGGTGCGGCACAATGTGTCGTCTAAGTCAAAAATAAGTCGTTTCATAAGTCCATTTCTTATTGCTATAAATACTGGCAGCCTTGTTATAAGTTGTTCTTTTGCCAGTCATTGTTATTATGGGTCTTGCTATCATAGCGAGAATAAAAAGCAATTGTCGTATCATTGTTGTGAAGTTAGGCAAGCTAAATTCACATAAAATTACTATAGTTAACATGACTTTTGATAAAGCAGTTTTTTACGCCATAAAAAAAGGCGCAACCAAATTTGGTCACGCCCTTTATAAAGTTAAATTCGCTAGGTTTTAAAAATTAAATTTATAACTTATCAACTTATAATTTATTAATTAAATTTTTGATGTTTTTGGCTTGCTCGGCAGCATTTCCGGTGTAGCTTGCAGGAGTCAAGTCGCGAAGGCGGGCTTTATCGGCATCGCTGACAGCTGATAACTCATCGCTATCGACAAAGCTGAGCATGGCTTCGCGAGTCATCGCATTACCGCGAGTTAAAGCTTTAAGCTTTTCATACGGGTTTTCAACGCGGTAGCGGCGCATCACCGTTTGAATCGGCTCGGCAAGGACTTCTTGCGCGGCGTCTAAATCGGCAAGCAAGCGCTCGGGGCTCACTTCAAGCTTGCCAATGCCTTTTAAGCAAGCATCATAAGCAATCATACTTTGGGCAAGTCCCACGCCGATGTTACGAAGTACCGTCGAGTCGGACAAATCGCGCTGCATTCTTGAAATGGGCAATTTTTCGCCTAAATGGGCAAGCATTGCATTGGCAACGCCTAAGTTGCCTTCTGAGTTTTCAAAATCAATTGGGTTAACTTTGTGCGGCATGGTCGATGAGCCAACTTCACCTTCTTTTAGGCGCTGCTTGAAGTAGCCAAGGCTAATGTATTGCCAAATGTCGCGGTTAAAGTCGATTAAGATGGTATTAAAGCGTTTTACCGCATCAAACAATTCAGCGATATAATCGTGCGGCTCAATCTGAGTAGTATAAGGGTTAAAAATCAGCCCTAAGCGCTCGGTGATAAAGCTTTCGGCGTGAGATTGCCAGTCAATATCAGGGTAGGCGGATAAATGGGCATTATAGTTACCCACCGCGCCGTTCATTTTGCCGAGCAGCTCCACTTGGGAAAATTGCTTGGTTTGACGCGCTAAGCGATACGCTACGTTTGCCATTTCTTTACCAAGCGTCGTTGGGCTTGCCGTTTGACCATGAGTCCGCGATAGCATCGGCTGGTCGGCAAAGGTAATGGATAAATCGCTAATGCTATCAATAATTTGCTGCATTTTATCTAAGACGATGTTGCGGCTGTCTTTGAGCATTAAGGCGTAGGATAAGTTGTTAATGTCTTCACTGGTGCAAGCAAAATGGATAAATTCTAGAGAAGATTCAAGGGCGCTTTGACCGCGAAATTTGTCTTTAATAAAATATTCCACCGCTTTAACGTCGTGGTTGGTGGTCGCTTCGATGTCTTTAATGGCTTGGGCGTCAGCTTCGCTAAAGTTATCGACAATGGCGTTTAAAAAGTCGTTGGTGGCGGGGTCAAATGCGCTAAGCTCACTAATGTCGCTGTGGTCAGCGAGCGATTGCAACCAGCGTACCTCAACGGTCACACGCGCTTTAATCAAGCCAAATTCAGACAAATAAGGTCGCAAGCTGTCGGCCTTACTGGCGTAACGACCATCGATGGGGGAGAGGGCGGTAAGTGTCGTCATGCTCATTGCGGTCATGAAAAGTCCTTAAAATCACGGTTGGGGATGGGTAAAAAGGTTAGGAGATTATAGCAAGAGTTTGGCAGTTTTGGGCAATTACAAAGCGCTAGTAGTTAATTTAGCCGCTCACAACCCACAAGGCGCGTCAATTTTTGAAATCACCCCACCGCCTAAGCAAACCTCGCCTAGATAAAAGACCGCCGATTGCCCTGGGGTGACGGCGCGCTGCGGCTCATCAAAGACCACGCGGACTTGGCTGCCATCTTCATTATCCGCAAAAACGGTACAAGCTTGGTCAGGTTGACGGTAGCGCGATTTGGCAGTGCAAATTAAGCCTTGGTCTGAAAAAATCGCGCTTGGCGCGCTATTTTCGACCCAATCCATTTTATAAGTGGTTAAGGTGTTGCTTAAAAGCATCGGATGGTCGTGACCTTGACCGACGATTAAACGGTTATTTTGCAAGTCTTTTGCGAGGACGAACCAAGGTTCTTCCGGACGATTTTTCACGCCGCCAACGCCAATGCCGCCGCGCTGACCTAAGGTGTAGTACATAAGACCGTCATGCTGACCGATAACTTGACCGTCGTCGGTGATGATTTCGCCTTGTCTTGCCGGCAAATATTGCTGTAAAAAATCTTTAAAGCGGCGCTCACCGATAAAGCAAATTCCGGTTGAGTCCTTTTTCTTAGCGGTAATTAACCCATGAGCTTCAGCAATTTGACGAACGACGGGCTTTTCAAGCTCGCCCACCGGAAATAAGGTTTTGGCAATTTTATCGCCGCCAACCGCATGTAAAAAATAGCTTTGGTCTTTATTGTTATCCAAACCGCGAAGCAGTTGCGCGACGACTTCGCCATTGTTATTTTGATAATTGACACTTCGGCGCGTGTAGTGACCGGTGGCAATAAAATCGGCGCCAAGCGTTAACGCAAAGTCCAAAAACGCTTTAAATTTAATTTCTTTATTGCATAAAATGTCAGGATTTGGCGTTCGACCCGCTTGATATTCGGCTAAAAAGTGCTCAAAAACCCGATCCCAATATTCCATCGCAAAGTTTGCGGTGTGCAATTTGATACCGATGTTGTCACAAACGGCTTGAGCGTCCGCCAAGTCTTCCATCGCGGTGCAATATTCCGTGCCGTCGTCCTCTTCCCAATTTTTCATAAATAAGCCTTCAACCAAAAATCCGGCTTGTTTCAGCAGTACCGCCGACACCGATGAGTCAACGCCGCCTGACATACCAACAATCACGCGGGTGCTTGAAGGATTTGGGATATCCGCAAGCGTTAATGCCAGATGGGCAGTAGAGTTTTGGCTTAGCGCATGATTTTCGGTCGCTTGGAAAGATGAGGAGATAACAGACATAATTTGCTCAACGACTTATGGTAATATAAGCGCGATATTATAACAGCTAATCAGTCAGGCAGGTAAACGCGAAGCGGTAATTTGCCGCGCTGCCCTGAGGTTTTATAGGTAAGTTTTTATAGGAAGGTATAATGATAAAAATCGGTCAAGGTATTGACGTTCATGCGTTTCATAACAGCGGCGCTCAGCAGCAATATGTAGTACTGGCGGGTGTTCATATTGAGCACAGTCACAGCTTGCTTGCGCATTCTGACGGTGATGTGATTTTGCACGCGCTCGCGGATGCGCTGCTTGGGGCGCTTGCTATGGGCGACATCGGTCAGCATTTCCCCGATACCGATGCGGCAAACGCGGGGCTTGATTCGCGAATTTTGCTGCGCTATGTTTATGGTAAAGTCTTGGCAGAAGGCTATCAAATTGGTAACGCCGACATTACCGTGCTTTGTGAGCGTCCCAAACTTGCACCATATAATGAATTGATGCGCGCCAATATCGCAAGTGACTTGCAAACCGACATCAAAAACATCAGTATTAAAGCCAGTACTACCGAAAAATTGGGCTTTACCGGCAGACAAGAGGGCATCATGGCGCAAGCCGTGGTATTATTAACCCCAAACGCGATTAAAGCTTAGCGGCTTTTTTGCGTCAACCACCTTTTTATCTTGGAGTAATTATGACTGACCAAACCAACACCGATATCGAACAGTTAATCCGCGACCAAATCCGCGACAACAAAGTTATTTTGTATATGAAAGGCACGCCGCAGTTTCCCCAGTGTGGCTTTTCAGCACGCTCCGTTGACGTATTGACCCAAATTGGTCGCCCATTTGCGTTTGTGAATATTTTAGAAAACCCTGAAATCCGCGCGACCTTGCCAAAAGTGGGCAACTGGCCAACGTTCCCACAGCTTTGGGTCAATGGCGAGCTGATGGGCGGCTCGGACATCATTTTACAAATGTATCAATCGGGCGAATTAAAGCCATTGATTGAAGCCAATAGCCCAGAAGCTTAACAAAAGCTTTAATTAATAGTTTTATAAAAAAGGAATCAGCTCAAGCTTAACGTTTGGGCTGATTTTTTTTGAGTTTTTAAAGTTGACAGTCATGTTGTTTTTAACAAAAATTTCCCCATATAAGCCCTTTAAAAGCTAACAATAAAGGACTGCTATGACCGACCAAAGTACAGACGCCCGCCGTGAAGCGCTCAAAAAAGTCTCAGCGCAAATCATTGATTTGGCAAACAATGAGCCAAATTCAGCGCTAAAATGCATTCACCAATTAAGCGTGGCAGGCGGCGCAACCGAAGCGACCTATCAAGCCATTGAGCAGCGAATCCGCGTTGACCAAGACAGCACGGGCGCTTACCATTTGGCGCTACTTGCGCAAAATACGCCCGATTTGCCCATTGACGTTTGTGCGCTGATTGATGTGGTTATTCATCATGGGGATAACCGTCAACGCTTGGCTTTACTTAAAAACTTACCCTTGCCGCCCGTTGATGCCATCAAATCTGCCATTTTAGCAACGGGTGATGACGCAGCTATGAAAGAAATGGAGCGCTATTTATCTAACAATCCTGAAGGTTTGGGAAGTCAGCATATCATTAGCAATTCACCAAGCGACCAAATCATACCGTTATCTTGATTGAGCAATTTTTGAAATTCTTCAAGTTTAAAAGCTAGGCTTAAAAAACTAAGTTTAAAAAAGTAAGCTTAACGGCAACGGCAAATAAAAACCTAAAATATCAATATGATTATTGCTATAATAATCGGCTGATTTTAATTTTCTGACGTTATCTTTAGAAGTTAACCCCAAGCGTTTTTAGCAAGCGAGGCGACATGCAATTTCCAAAATCCTACGATGTGGTGGTTATCGGCGGCGGTCATGCCGGAACAGAAGCCGCGCTTGCGGCAGCAAGAATGGGCGCAAAGACACTTTTGTTGACCCACAATATCGAAACGCTGGGTCAAATGAGCTGTAACCCTGCCATTGGCGGCATTGGCAAATCGCATTTGGTTCGCGAAATTGACGCGCTTGGCGGCGCAATGGCTCTGGCAACCGACAAATCTGGGATTCAATTTCGGGTATTAAACAGCCGAAAAGGCGCGGCGGTTCGGGCAACGCGAGCGCAAGCTGACCGCATTTTATATAAAGCCGCCATTCGCGAAACGCTTGAAAATCAGCCCAATTTAGACATTTTTCAGCAAGCGGCTGACGATATTTTGGTAGAAAATGGTCGCGCCACTGCGGTCGTGACTTCAACCGGCATTATTTTTAACACCCAAACGGTTGTTTTAACCTCCGGAACGTTTTTGGGCGGGGTGATTCATATTGGTCTTGAAAATTCTAAAGGCGGCCGTGCAGGTGACCCGCCGGCGATTAAGCTTGCTGACCGTCTGCGAGAACTGAATTTGCCAGTTGGGCGCTTAAAAACCGGAACGCCCGCGCGAATTGATGCCCGAAGCGTTGATTTTAGCGTGATGACCGTTCAGCCCGGCGATACGCCGCTGCCGACCATGAGTTATATGGGAAGCACCGCCATGCACCCGCGCCAAGTCAACTGCTACATCACCCATACCAACGCCAAAACCCATGACATTATTCGCCAAAATCTCGACCGCTCGCCAATGTTTTCAGGAAAAATTGAAGGCGTGGGCCCTCGATATTGCCCCTCAATTGAGGACAAAATTCACCGCTTTGCCGACAAAGACAGCCATCAAATCTTTATTGAGCCTGAAGGCTTGACCACGCATGAACTTTATCCCAATGGCATTTCAACAAGTCTGCCATTTGACGTTCAACTTGAATTTATCCATAGCATGAAAGGCTTGGAAAACGCGCATATCACGCGACCCGGTTACGCCATTGAATACGATTATTTTGACCCGCAAAATTTAAAGCCAACGCTTGAAACCAAATCCATCGATGGGCTTTATTTTGCAGGGCAAATCAACGGCACAACCGGTTATGAAGAAGCAGGCGTTCAAGGCTTGCTTGCCGGCGTGAATGCTGCGCTTGTCACCCAAGACAACCCTGATTTTGAGATTTGGACGCCGCGCCGCGACCAAGCGTATTTGGGCGTGTTGATTGATGACTTAATCACCCATGGTACCAATGAACCGTACCGGATGTTCACCAGTCGCGCCGAATACCGTTTGCTGCTTCGTGAGGACAATGCCGATCAGCGTTTAACAGTGATTGGGCGTAAGCTTGGGCTGATTGATGATGCGCGCTGGACTGCTTTTGAGAAAAAAATGGATGCCATTGCAAGTGAGCAATCGCGCCTAAAAGACTTGTGGGCAACGCCAATGAACGCCCTTGGCAAAGCGTTTAGTGAGCAAACCGGCGAGGCTTTGACCAAAGAAGTCAATGCGCTTGACTTGTTAAAACGACCGCAAGTTCATTTTAATGATATTGCTCAACTGACCGATTCTCAAGTTGACGAGCAAGTCGGCGAGCAAATTGAGATTTCGGTCAAATACGCAGGCTACATCGACCGTCAGCAAGAAGACATTGCTCAGATGAAGCGCTTGGAAAATACCGCCATTCCGGACAATTTTGATTTTGCCGCCGTCTCAGGGCTGTCTAATGAAGTGGTGCAAAAGCTTACCAAAGTCCGACCGGTAAGCCTTGCTCAAGCCAGCCGAATCAGCGGTGTGACTCCTGCTGCCATTCAGCTGCTTGCGATGACCATTAAAAAGCAAAAAAAGGCAAAGGCGCTGCTTGGCAGTTAACCTTGTTAACGGTTTCACTACCAAGTGTAACGCTCGATAGGGGATAAGTTTGTCAAGATAAAAGCTTGCTGTAACTCTTAAGCTTAAAATAAACAAGGAAACTAATTATGCCTTACGACAACTTATCCGACCTGCCTGATAAAGTAAAAGACCATTTGCCAAAGCACGGTCAAGAGATTTTTCGCGCGGCATTTAACAGCGCCGCCAAAGAATATGATGACGAATCTAAGCAGTTTGCTACCGCTTGGGCAGCGGTTGAAAAGGTTTATCATAAAAATGATGAGGGCAAATGGGTAAAAAAATAGTAAAGATAGCAGGCGCTATGATATTCTAGCGTTTGCCATTTTTTCAATTTTAGCTATTTTGCGTTTTTAAGTCTTTAAAAATAAGCCTTAAAAAACGTTCTTGCCGTTGACCTGATTATGATTGATGCTATTGTTTTTGCGGTTGCGATTATCTTGCCCAACCTTATGTTAATGGGGTTGGGTTTTTTTATGCAGCGCCGCGGCGCCGCAAGTAAGCCGTTTGTTGACCAAGCTTCCAATTTTGTATTTAACTACTGCCTGCCATGTTTGCTGTTTTTTAGCGTGGTGGACAGTCAGGTCGATTATGGCAAGCAAGTTCAGCTGATTGCGGCAGGGGGCGTCGTCACCTTTATTTTGTTTTTTGGTTCGGAAGTTTACGCGCGTAGGGTTATCAAAAATCCCACCGACCAAGGCGTTTTTGTTCAAGGCGTGTTTCGCAGTAATATGGCGATTATTGGTCTTGCCACCGTTGCTAATGCTTATGGTGAAGAGGGTTTGAGCATTGGCGCGGTGTATATGGGACTGGTGACCATTTTATTTAATGTTTTGGCGGTAATTGCGCTTAGCCGAGTGTTTAAAACGGCTGAGGACACGTGGCTGACCAAATCAAAACTGATTCTTAACAAGCTTATTACCAATCCGTTGATGATTGCGCTCGTGGTGGCTTTTGCTTATAAAGCGCTAAATTTGCCCCCCGTTCCCAGTGTGATTCATAAAACCGGCGATTTGTTGGCGTCGGTCACCTTGCCTTTGGCGCTGATTTGTGCCGGAGCCAGTATTGATTGGCGCACGATGCTTGCGCCCTCGGGGTTGTCGATGCAGGCAAGTATTGGTCGGATTGTGATTGCGCCGCTCATTGCCATTGCCGTAGGGCTTTTATTTGGGCTTCAAGGGATTCATATGGGGGTGCTGTTTTTGATGATGGCGGCACCGACCGCTGCCGCAAGCTATGTGATGGCAAAAGCGATGGGCGGCAATGATGTCTTGGCAGCAAATATTTTGGCGTTTACCACGGTGGTTGGCATGTTTGGTATGGCAATTGGTGCGGCGGTACTTCGGGCAATGGGGTTAATGTAGCCCATCTTCTGCAAAAAAACCGCCCACGGATGAGCGGTTTTTTTAATTCCATGCGTGAGTTATTTTGCCGCAGTGGCGCTTGCAGGTTGAATATCAAATTCAAAGTCCCAAGAGGTTGCCGCAGTCGAGGTGGCATCAGGATAATTGATTTTTGTTAAACGCATTCTGGCAAAGCTGTTGCCCTCAGCTGAGCGGATGAGCGCGCCTTTACCAGGATTAGCGACCATTTGATGATTGGCGCCGTCATAGCTGAACAAGCCATAATCTAGTTTTGGATAGTTGCCGGTCGCAGCAGGGCTTAAGCTTGACCCTGTTTTATCCGTGACCCATCCGGTCGCACTTCCAGGCTTTTGGAAATCTTGAATATTTTGTAAGGCTATTAGACTTTCAGTTTTATTGTCCGCCATAAATTTGGCTTTAATAGGCTCGCCTTTATCATCGTAGTAAGCTTTTGAAGCTTCGGCTAAATAAGCGCCGACTTTACCTGTTCCTGAGCTGCCACCGTTTAAGATAATGCTGTCGCGTTTAAAGGCCATATGCCAAACGCCTGATTTATCAACGACTTTGCCCGATTGTAAGTTAAAATATGTCCAGTCGGTCGGGCTTGAGGCGTCAATTTGCTGAGTGTTGACATTGTTTGGCATGGCAGTGTCGATCCAGCGCAGTTCTGGAAATCCGCCCTCGGCTTTTTTATTATAGTAATTGGTAATCTGAATGGCATAAATCGGCATTTGTACTGAGCTTGCAGCCTCCGCGCTGGTATTGTCCGTGGTGATGAGATAAACGCGGTTGTTCGGATAAAGCTTATGGTCGTCGTTTAAGCTGTAAGCGTACCATGGGCTTTGGTTAAAGATGCCACCGTTTTTATCTTCATTATAAAGAAAGCTGATGTCGCTATTACTTGCAGGGTCGAGGGTGGCGTTTTTATAGTCTTTCAGCTCGCTCCAATCCATCAGCCCAAACACGCCGCCTTTTCCGGCGCCGGACGCGCCGCTATTTGACCAAAGCTTGACGCCGCGCTCTTGGTTTTCAAATTTAACGTCCCAAGTGTTTCCTGTACAGTCGCTTTCTTTTTGAGCGTCAAAATCAAAACAGGTGGTCGCGCCTTTGGTAAGGTTGGTGATTTTCCAAGTAGCCGACTGAGTAAATAGCGAGGTTGTACTTGGCGGGGTAATGGTTGTGCCGCCATTATCACTGCTGCCATCACCACCACAGCCGGACAAGCTTGCCAGTAAAGCTGAGCCCATGATTAGGGTTAAAGTCTTGGATAAAGTTTTAGTTTTTGCATCAATCATAGTTATCTCCTAAAAGTCAAAAGGCTAAAAAACAGTGCGGGTTGAGCAGTTATAAATTTTTATAATCAAGTTTGGCTTACCAACGGTAGCTTGCGCCAACGAGCCACTCGCGGTTGTCAATAGGCCTAAAGTCGCTTGGGTCTTTGATATCGCGCTGAGTGTCAAAAATATTATTAATCGCGCCATAAATACTTAATTTATCATTGGCTTGATAATTCAGCTTACTGTCCAAATTCCAAAAGGCAGGCGAGTAGGACTGATTTTCTGTGCTAATTAACTGCTTTGACTCATACGTCAATTGTGGAATAAATTGCAATTTATCATTAATTTGATAATCAACGGCAATCATGGCTTTGTGGTTAGGGCGATAGGTCAACTCACTGTCGGCGCTTTTATTGTGAGTCTTTAAATAAGCATAACTGGCTTGAACTTTAGCATTGTCTAACGCCTGCCAATCAATCCCGACATCGCCGCCGTAGGTGTAAGCGCTATCGACGTTGGTATATTGAAAAATTGAGATGCCATTTTCAATCAAAGCATTGCTGTCATCGGTTTGAATTAAGTCTTTAATATCGTTATAAAAGCCATTGGCATTCAGGCTTAATTTGTCTGTTAATTGGCTTTGATAGCCCACTTGAAAGCTGGTTGAGGTTTCCGGCTGCAAGTTTGGATTTCCCATCACTTTATAGCCCAAATTGCTGTGGTCAAAGACGTAATAGCGCTCTTTTAAATTGGGAACGCGGTAGCCTGTGCCAATGCTTGCTCGCAGCACATGGTCGCGACCTTGGTTGTCCATCAGATTGTATTTTAAGGCAACTTTGGGAGCAAAATGGTCGCCAAAGTCCTCATCGTTTTGGTAGCGAACGCCGGTTAACACCTCAAGATTGTTGCCAATGAGCCAATCATCTTGCGCGTAAACCTCGCCAACGGTTCGGCTGACCTCATCGCGGACCAGCTCGCTGACTTGATTTTTGGTTTGGGTTAAGGTGTCTTTTTGACCTTGAACGCCAAATTGCAGCAAATGGGTGTGCTTATCGGATAATTTAAGTTCAGGCAAATCAAGCTGAGCTTGCGCAAGGGCGGTGGTGATGTCGGTATCGCGAGCAGAGGTCAGCTCATTGTCTGAAAAAGTATCTGACTGACTTTTATAATCTTCAAATAATCCTTGAATCAAGAGTTGATATGGCTCGGAATTTGCGGATAAATGAATATCCGAGCGACCACCAACGGTAAAGCGGTTTTTGGTGATGGCTTCCTCGCGCTGCTGCGGTAAGTGCAGCGGCGGCACATAAAGGCTAAAGCGGCTGGTGTCATCTTCTTTATAATGCGTGGCTTCCGCCCAATATTTTGAGTTATTGAGTAGCGCACCTTGGGTGTTTTTGGTTGCCATATTACTAGGCGTAAAATCAAGGCGAGCGGTCACTTGCGCCTGTTTACTGGCGTCTTTTAAGCGTGACCAACCATCTGTATCAAGGCTTAAGCCTTTATCATCTAGGTAGGAGGCAGAAAGTCTGCTGCGAAGTTGGTCGCCTTTATCTAGCGCCCCCTCAATCCCTGCCTCAACAAAGCGCTTGTTGGCATCAATACTTTTTCCCGATGGGTTTTGCTTGCCATTGCTCGCAAGCTCGGCGGTGACATGAGCGCGCAGGCTATCAACCGGTTTGGTGATGATGTTAATCACGCCGCCCATGGCTGCGCTACCAAACTGCGCGGACGCGGCGCCTTGGACAATCTCAATTTGCTCAATATCCATGTTCAAGTACTGATTAAGATTGACCGTTGAGCCAGTACTTGCGGTAATGGGCAGACCATCAATCAGCACCAAAACTTGGTCACCGCTAAAGCCTTGCATCACCACTTCATAACCCGTTTTGCCGTGAATTTGGCGTAAATAAACGTTTGGAAGCAGCTTGAGCGCGTCCTTTAACGTATGCGCTTGATTGTCATCAAGGGTTTTTTTGTCCAAAACCTGAACGGCAACGGGGGCGTCATTGAGTGTTTTGCTTGATTTGGTTGCCGTAACAACGACCGTATCAAGTTTGGTGCTTGGCGCTAAGCTATGGCTATGCATCGTGTCGGCTTGCGCAGGAATCGCAGCGATAGCAACAGCCGTCATGATGGCGACGCTCAAAGCTCGGCGAGGTAAATCAGGGGTGGCGGTAGAAAATAAAGAAGTCATCATGAAAGCCATAAAAAAATCATGCGCTGAGCGGCTTAGAGGTTTCTAAAATGGCAGCTCAATTGCGTTACGAGTAGTAATGAATCAGAAACAAAGTAGCGCTATGCTAATATAAATAAGAATAGTTATCAAGTATTAAATTATAATTATTCTCGTTTACAAATAAAAAAAAGTTCGGCATAATCATCCTTGATTTGATATTTCATCTAAAAAGGAGCCCGCCATGACCAAATCTGTTGTTATCTCTCAAAAAGACACCGCCCTTTGGCAACGCTATCAAGACCAAAAAGCAAGTAGCCCCATGCTATTTCCGACCGAAGGCGCAAAAGCGCTTGGCGTCAGCGAGCTTGAATTGCTCCTTGCTGCGCCGTTCAGCCAATATATCGGTAGTGACTGCAAGTCGGTATTAAAGCAGTTTAAAGATTTTGGCGAGGTTGAAAGCATCGTTCGTAACGATTTGGCGGTTCATGAAAAAACTGCCGCCTATCATAACCTTAAGCTTGGTGACAAAATGGGCATCGCCTTGAACGTTGGCGGTTTGGATTTGCGCTTTTTTATGTGGCGCTGGAAGCACATGCTTGCCGTTACCGACTTAAGCCGAGATAAGCCGTCATACAGCATTCAATTTTTTAATGAGTCGGGTGCGGCAATTGACAAGGTTTATCTTCGTGAGCTAAGCGATGATGCTATTTCGCGTTGGCAAGAGATGATTGCTGAGCAAGCAAAATCGGTAGATGCAGACAGCATCGAGCTTGACGTTGCTGATGCGCCAAAAGATTGGCAGCTTAAAACTCTTGATGACGCCGAGCAGTCGGAATTGCAAAATAATTGGCTTGCGATGAAGGACGTTCATGAGTTTCATGGTTTATTGCAAAAGTTAAAAGTTGACCGCGCAAGCAGCTACTCGCAAGCGCCTGAGGGCATGACTTTTAAGCTTGAAACGGCAGCGGTTGAGGCGATGTTTGAACAAGCGCGTGATATTGAATGCCCAATCATGACTTTTGTTGGCAACAGTGGCTTGGTACAAATCCAAACCGGAACGGTAAAAACGCTCAAACGCATGGGCGATTGGTTCAATATTTTAGATAAAAACCACAATAACTTTACCCTGCATTTAAAAGATAAAGCGCTAGCTCAAGTTTGGTGCGTGAAGCGTCCAACGGTTGACGGCATTGTAACTTGTATTGAAGGCTTTGATGATAAAGGCGTGAGCATTTTTAGCGTGTTTGGTCAGCGCATGGAAGGCAATCCTGAGCTTGAAGCTTGGCAGGACATTACTCAAGATTTGGTTGCTAAGTTTGCTATCAATCACGCTGCCGAAAGTAGCGAGCTGCCAAAAGCGGCAAATGCGTAAGTGTTAAGTTAAGACAAAATAAAGAAGTAAATTTATCGTTTTAAAATTGCCCAAAGCTGCGGTTTCATGGCTTACAAAGTTTAAGACCGCGGTTTGGGCAACACTGTGTGACCAACAAGGAGCGTTATTGTGACTCGCGCCAACTCTTTTTTTTCTATCAATTTATCAAAAGCTACGGTTTCAAAAGTTATTCCTGCCGCTGTTGTTGCAAGTTTAATTGCCGCGCCAACCTTATCCGCGCAAGCTTATGACCGCATCGTTGCGATGAGCCCTGATGTGGCGGACGTGGTCGTTGCTCTTGGCGCAACCAACAAACTGGTCGGTAAAGACGCCACCAACAACAATCCTGCCTTAAAAAACGTAAAAGCGGTGGGAATGCACCGCAATTTAACGGCTGAGTCCGTCCTTGCGGTGAAGCCAGATTTGGCGCTTGGTAGCTACATGGTTCAGCCGGCAAGCATTTATCAGCGCTTAAACGGTTTAAAAGTAAAAGCCGTCAACGTTGCGCCCAAGGAAGATGTAAAAACTTTTGCCAATAGTATTCAAACCATCGGCAGCTATGTCGGCAAAAAGCCGCAAAGCAATCAGCTTGCCGCCTCGTGGCTAAAACAAATGCAGCCGATGAAAGCCACCAAAAAGCGTTATGTATTAAGTTATGACGGTCGCATCGTTGCCGGAAAAGGGACGGTCGGTGATGAGCTTATCCGCCGAGCAGGGGGCATCAATGCAGCGAATGTGTCGGGGTTGAAGCCGATGTCACGCGAGGGTTGGCTTGCTGCTAAGCCTGACGTTATCATCATTGCTGACCACAACCAAAAGGTGGTTGGTGGTGTTGCCGGATTTAGCAAGCGCCCTGAAATTGCCGCAAGTAAAGCCAGCGTTCAATTTTGGCCGGCGGACAGCTTTTTACGCTATGGATTAAACTCCCCGCAGGTGCTTAAAAAGCTCAATGCTGCCGGACAATAAACAACCGTTTTTAATCTTATAATTTTTAAATTTCATTTTTGATGCAATCGGTTTGGTTATGGCAAATTCAGCAAACACGCTTTCGGCAGCACTTCCTGTCAGCCGTAAAAAATACAAAAGCAGCATTTATTACGTCATCGCGGCGCTTGCGTCCTTGCTGCTGATTTGGCTTGGGCTTGGTATTGGTTTTGGGGAATGGTCAAATCCGCTGCATTTGGATGAGACCATTTGGCAGCTGCGTTATCCCCGCGTGGCAACGGCGCTGCTTGTTGGCATGGCACTGTCGGTTAGCGGCGCCGCATTGCAAGCACTGTTTGAAAACCCACTTGCTGACCCAAGCTTGATTGGCACCTCAGGTGGCGCGGCGCTTGGCGTTGTCTTGGTACTTGCTTTTGGCATTGGCGGTATTGGCGTTCCGCTTGCTGCTTTTACCGGAAGTGTGCTGGTTTGCTTGTTTATTTTGGCGTGTCATCGGTTTTTGGGCGGCGGTCAAATGGGGCTGCTGATTTTGGGCTTTGTTATTAGCGCCTTTTGTGCGGCGGTGGTCAGTCTGATTTTATTCATGTCCGATGATATGGTGCTGCGCTCAGCAACCAACTGGCTGTCGGGAAGTATGGCGGAGGCGGGGTTTGTGCCGCTGCGATATTCCATCATTTCCATGCTGCTTGGGTTAGCTATTTTATTGCCGCTTGGTCGAAAGCTTGATGGCTTGATGCTTGGCGAAACGGCGGCCAAATCGCTTGGCATTCAAGTGGGGGCAACGCGCTGCTTGGTGGTGATTGCCTCGGCATTGTTGACCGGAGCAGCAGTATCGCTTGCTGGCGTGATTGGTTTTATTGGCATGATGGTGCCAAACCTGCTAGCGATTTTATTTGGTGGCGGTCGGATGCGCCTTATGATTTGGTCGGGCTGGCTTGGGGCAATGCTACTTTTGGTGATCGATGGTATGGCACGGCATGTGGCTTATCCGGTTGATGTTCCGGTTGGCATTGTCTTGGCGCTTTTGGGCGGTCCTTTTTTTATTTGGCTGTTTGTTAAAAGCTCACGCCGCTAATTTGACATGAAACAAGGATTTGGTAATGACTATGATAGCAAATGACGCGCTGTTAACGCTTAATAATATCCGGATTCAATCAGGTCAAAAGCTGCTGCTTGATGTTGAAAAGCTTTGCTTGCCCAAGCAAAAACTGGTGGCGTTTATTGGTCCTAATGGCGCAGGAAAAAGCACGCTGCTGCACAGCATTTTAGGTCAGCATTCAAGCTTGGGGCTGAGCACCCAAGGGGATATCAGCGTTCAAGGGAAGCCGATAAATGAAGCACTACAAGCGGGCAAAATCGCTTGGGTTGGTCAGCATGAGCGCTTTGAATTACCGCTGACCGTCCTTGATTATGCCCTGCTTGGCGTGTCACCAAATCTAGCTTGGTATCAGCGCCCAAACAAAGACCACGTCAAGCGCGCTAAGCACTTGCTGCAAGAGTTTGAGTTAGTAAGCTTGCTTGATTCACGCGTTCAAAGCTTATCGGGCGGTGAAAAGCAGCGCCTTGCCATCGTTCGCGCGCTGATGCAAGATACCGAAATTTTGATGTTTGATGAGCCAACCAACCATTTAGACATCCGCCATCAGCGTTTTTTACTGCGCTATCTTCATGATTTGGTTCGCCTGCGCCAAAAAAGCATTTTGGTCGTATTGCATGACTTGACCCACGCCCACCGTTACACCGATGAAGTCGTGCTATTAAGCCAAGGCCGCGTGGTGGCTCAAGGTACGCCTAGCGAGGTGATGACTTGCCAATCGCTTAGCGACGTTTATCAAGTTGATATTAAGGCTCATGAAACGACAGATGGCATGGTGTTTGTTTGAAGCTTTAGATTCAGAAAACCACTTATAAAAGAAAAAGGTCATCAAGTTATAGCTTGGTGACCTTTTTCTTTAAGCTTTTTAGATAAAAAATTGTTATTGTTAAAATAATGCAGTTATTATTTTTTTAATTTATTTTAAAGAGTAATTAACGCCGTCAATGTTGCATTGGCGGCGGTTATCAAGCTGATATTAAACGCGGCTGTCGGTATCGCGGTCACTGATATTGCGTTTTTCTTCCAAGCGTTTTTTGCGGCTTGGGCTGATGCGATAGGTTAAATAACCACCGATAATAAGCAGCAGCACAAAGCCAGCGATATACATAAAAATCGTTGAGCCAATGACAGGGGCAGGTTCCATAGTAAGCACTCCAATAAAGTTTATCAATAAAAGCTTACTATTAAGTATGCAATCGCGCTTTATCTTTGTAAAGTAAACAAATTTAACTTTGGTATGAGTTTTAGTGACGTAAGCCTTGCCTCTTGGTCAAAGACGTTGGCAGTAACGATGAGTTCATCAGGACGGTAGCGAGCGATAAAGTCAGCAAGCTTTGGCTGAACGGTTTCAGGCGCACCAACAAATGCTACCGATAAGGATTTATCCACCATCATTTTTTCGCTTGGACTCCAAATTTCGCTCATATCACGGACAGGTTTTGGCATCTGACCGCGCTCACCTCGGCGCAGTCGTACAAAGCTTTGCTGAGCTGACGTAAAGTGATACTTTGCGGTTTCATCATCATTGGCAAGCAGCAAATTTGCTGCAAGCATGACATAAGGTGCTTGCAAATAGCTCGATGGCTGAAAGTTATCGCGGTAAGCTGCAATAGCTTGGCTCATCATTTGCGGCGCAAAATGCGAGGCAAACGCGTAAGGCAGCCCTAAATGGGCGGCAAGCGTTGCGCCAAACAATGACGACCCCAAAATCCAAATCGGCACGTTTGACCCTGCCCCCGGAATCGCTTGAACGGGACTTGAGCCAGTGTCATTACTCAAAAAAAACAGTAATTCTTGAACATCTTGCGGAAAGCGCTCGGCGTCGTTCATTTGCCGCCGCAAAGCACGAAAAGTTGCGCCATCCGTGCCAGGGGCGCGACCAAGTCCCAAATCAATGCGGTCGCCATAAAGCGCTTGCAGCGTTCCGAACTGCTCGGCAATGGTCAGTGGCGCGTGATTTGGCAGCATGACCCCGCCTGAGCCGATGCGAATACTTTTGGTTTGACTGCCAATATGCGACAGCAACACGGCAGTTGCCGCACTGGCAATCCCTGGCATATTGTGATGCTCTGCCATCCAATAGCGATTTAAGCCAACGGCTTCAGCGCATTTTGCCATCGCCACCGTTTGAAAAATACCCTCAGCCGTTGATTTGCCTTGTGGCACGGGCGCTAAATCTAAAAATGAAATAGGAATGGTAGAATTGGGATTGTCCTCAGACATAGGTCACCTCACTAGTTATTTATTATCGGTTAAAAAACCGTAATCACTATAATGCGGCGACCTTCTTAGAAATAAAGGCAATTGTTAATATCGATAACAAAAAACGGCGACTGCACCGTCATTTGCATTAAATTTGGCATTAAAAAGACGTTATTTTTTATCAAATTGCTGTTGGCAGAGTTCCATAAACGCGCGACCGTATTGGCGGATTTCAGCATCATCACGAACCGCCATCCAACTGGTAAAGCGCCCAAAATGACTGACTGGAATGGCAGTTAAATTTTGATAATGATTGGGGTCAAATGCCATCTCGGCAATGATACCAATGCCAAGTCCTGCATCCACATAGGTGCTAATCACGTCAGCATCAAGGGCAGCTAATACAATATCCGGCTCAAGTCCTGCTTCGCTAAAGGTCTTGTCAATCGCGCCGCGACCAGTAAAGCCGCCGTGATAGGTGACAATCGGGTAGCTGGCAAGCGTTGGCAAATCAATATCCTCAAGCCCTGCCAACTCGTGGTCACTTGGAACAATGACCCGATGCGTCCAGTCGTAGTAGCGATAGCAGCGCAAATAGCTGTTATGCAGTAGCGCTTCGGTGGCAATACCAATGTCCGCTTGACCACGGATGACCATTTGGGCAATGGTTTCAGGGTCGGCTTGCTGCAAGATAAGGTTTACCTTTGGAAAGCGCTCTTTAAAGATTTTCACCACTTCGGGCAACACATAGCGCGCTTGCGTGTGTGTGGTGGCAATCGTCAACGTTCCGGTATTGGGATTGTTAAAATCAAGGCTGAGATTTTCAATGGTGCGGATTTCCGCAAAAATGGACTCAATGTGCGGCATAAGTGCCATTCCCATTTCAGTCAATCCAGTTAAGCGTTTGCCTTGGCGGACAAATACTTCGGTTTTAAGCTGATTTTCAAGTGCTGCAATGTGCTTAGATAGGCTTGATTGGCTGGTGTGCAGGACGAGCGCCGCTTGGCTTAAATTGTAGCCATTAACCACGGTATGCCAAACTGTTTCTAGCTGCTTGAGCTGAATTTGTAGATGCCGCTGATTGACCACCATATCAATTGCCATAAATTATCCTAATACGCTAAAAAATAAATGCTACAAGTCCATCAAACCTAAACGGTCTGCTGCCATTTGGCGCTTTACTGAGCTCTCTTGCCGTTGGTGGCAGCAAAAAGGTAGTTTAAAGCAAATCTATTATTCTTGTATATAATAGATAGGTATCAATTTATACTATTTTGGAATATAAAATAATAATAGGCTGGTTCTACTAACAGGCAATAGCGATTGCAATTTTGCTACGAGTCTCAACTTGGGCTATGAGTTTTGGTAGGACGGTAAATAAGCTTGTAGGGCTTTAGTAATCAGCTCATTAAGGTTTTGGGAGTGAGTAGGTAAAGGGCATTCCATTTGGGATTGATTAGCAAGATAATGGCGGGCGCGAGTTAATAGCGGCTCTGGCAGGTCAATCGATAGTTTCACCGTGGTTCCCTCAATGCGCGCAGCATCAATACTGATAATCGCCCAAGTAACTCCGGCAAAAGGGTTTGGTCGATTCGAGGGAGATAAGTGGTCGCTAATGTCACTGCCATTTGGCAGCGGCTTACCTTGAGCATAAAGCGCTAATAAATGAGTCATAACAGTAAATCGCGCTTGACTGATAACCTCGGCAATATTGTCAGCAAAAATGGTTAAATCAGGCAGATCAGGCAAAATACCTATAAACTGCTGGTCTTGATTACGGATGGCGATGGGATAGAGCATGTGATTACCTTGGTTTCATTATAAATTTTTAAAATAACTTATTCATATTTTTTATTTCACGGCAAATAATAAGTTTAGCAAATTTTTTTTAAAAGTATGTTGATTAAATCAAAGACTACATTAAGTTTTTAATAATTCTGATAGCTCAAATCACGAAAACTTACACTAAGCAAGGTTAGGGAATGATATTGAGGGGCAGTCAAGGGAAGTCAGAAAAAAATAATCAAGACCGCTAGTCAAGCCAGATAATCTCAAGTACCATAATTGCATTTTGCGGTCGGCTCGCGATAACTGGCATCAGGATGGTTTGCCAAAAGCAGGGAGCGGCTTTAGTTTTGATGGTTTGGTGATATGTTATGACTGCTGTAAATCCTGTTCCTTCTGCTTCTAAGAAAAAATCTTGGGGCAGCGCGGCAAAAGCCTATCTTGACCGGCGCGCGATTATTATGCTCTTGCTTGGTTTTGCCGCCGGAATCCCAATTTTGCTGATTTTTTCAAGCCTATCGCTTTGGCTTCGCGAGGCGGGCGTTGACCGCAGCGTGGTCACCATGTTTAGTTGGGCGGCGCTTGGTTACTCCTTTAAGTTTATTTGGGCACCCTTAGTGGACGCCGTACCGTTTCCCATTTTAAATAAGCTGTTAGGTCGCAGGCGCAGTTGGATTTTGGTGTCGCAAGTGCTGATTATCCTAGCCATTTGTATGATGGCAAGCGTCAATCCGATCAGTAGTGACAATTTAACGCTGATGGCAATTGGCGCGGTGCTGCTTGGGTTTTCCTCGGCAACGCAAGATATCGTGGTCGATGCTTACCGAATTGAGCTTGCGCCAACGAGTCTGCAATCGGTGCTGTCGGCAATGTACACAGCAGGGTATCGCCTTGGAATGATTGTGGCAGGAGCAGGGGCGCTATATTTGGCAGACTTTTTTGGCTCAACCGAAGCCGCTTACAGCTATGAAGCTTGGCGCAATACCTACTTTATTATGGCAGCGGTGATGGGCGTGGGCGTGGTGACGACCTTGCTTATTCGTGAGCCAGTTTCCAATCAAGTTCGCGAAACGCGGCAAACCTCTGATTACAGTCGCTTGGTCGCGGTTTTTGCGCTGTCGGTCATTGGTTTTTTGATGGTTTTTGCCAATTTTGGTGCGCTGCTTCCTGAAACCGAAAGCGTTTTATTAGGCTTTTTATTTGAAACGATTCATTTGATGGTCAGTTTAGCAGCAGCGCTGATGATTGGCGTGGCTTTGGTTAAAGTTGGTTTGGTGCAAAAACAGGTCGCTTATAGCACTTGGATTGAGCCGATTGCCGATTTTTTCCGCCGCTATGGTAAAAAAGCACTGTTGCTGCTCGCGCTTATTGGCTTGTACCGCGTCTCGGACATTGTGGCAGGCGTGATTTCCAACGTCTTTTATCAAGATATGGGCTTTAGCAAAACCGATATTGCCAATGCTGTAAAATTGGTTGGCGTAATTATGGTCATTGCTGGCGGCTTTTTGGGTGGTATTTTGGCGCAAAAAATGCGCATGATGCAAGCGATGATGGTTGGCGCAGTTTTAGCTTGCGCGACCAACTTGCTATTTATCCTTTTGACCTATCATCCAGCAAGCTTAAGCTATCTTTATTTGGCGGTGATTGCCGATAACTTAGCGGCAGGGCTTGCCAGCGCGGTATTTATAGCGTTTTTATCGGCTTTGACCTCGATTCGCTTTACCGCTGTTCAATATGCGATTTTTTCCTCGCTTATGACTTTGTTCCCCAAAGTTCTTGGCGGCTATTCAGGGACAATCGTTGATAATATGGGCTATCCGTTCTTTTTTGCCTTTACCTTTGCTATTGGCTTGCCGATTTTGGCGCTGATTTATTTGGCGGATAAATATATTGTTATCGGCGGCAATGACGATGATGACGATTTAACCCAAGCCAATCCGTTACTTACCGACACCAACGAGCCGCCGCGAGCTGCTGAATAAAGGGTAAAAAGGGCAGTTATGACCAGTATTCGGCAGATTAAACAGGAAGCCCAAGCCATTATTGAGGGCGCGGCTCATCAAAACTTGCCTAAGTTTTGGATTACCGATTGGCTGCTGTTTGTCACGGGCAAATCGGCAACGGCGCTGATTACGGAAAATGATTACGAGCTGAATTCTGAAGAACTTTCGCAGTTTTATTCCGGAATTAAAAAGATGCAAAACGGCACGCCGCTTGCTTATTTAACGGGAAAGCAAGCATTTTGGCGGCATGAATTTTTAGTTAACGAGCATACGCTTATCCCAAGACCAGATACTGAAGTTTTGGTAGAAACGGTGCTCAACTGGATTGAAAAAAATTGGGCTAAGCACAATCATGAGCCAAGCTATTTGCCAAAGCTGCTTGATTTAGGAACAGGGTCGGGCTGTATTGCCATTAGCCTTGCTGCTGAAAAATCTCTGCAAAATTGGCAAGTCACGGCGGTGGATATTTCAAAAGACGCGCTTATCATTGCTGAAAAAAACGCTAAGTTAAATGATGCTTGCATTAATTTTATTCAAAGCTCTTGGTTTACGGCATTTAATAACGATAAAAATTCGCGCTTTGATGTGATTGTGTCAAATCCGCCTTATATCGATGAGATGGACAGCCATTTAACAGAGTTAACCGCCGAGCCAATCACCGCGCTGACGGCAAAAAATCAAGGTCTAGCCGATATTGAAACTATCGTTCAAAGTGCGCCGAATTTTTTGCAAAATAATGGTTTATTAGCGATTGAGCATGGTTTTGATCAAGGGTCAAGCGTCCGCAGGTTGTTTGAAAATCGCGGATTTGCCGCCATAACCACGCTGCAAGATTTTGGGCAAAACGATCGGGTAACGCTTGGTGTTTGGCAAAACGCGGGTCAGGGATAGGGGACGCTCATGACGGATAATGAAAAACTTAATCAGCTAAGCGATGATGAGCTGCTACGCTACTCGCGGCAAGTGCTGCTGTCGGGCTGGGATATTGATGCTCAAATCAAGTTAAAATCGGCGCGAGTGGTGCTTATTGGCGCAGGTGGTCTTGGCTGTCCGGCGTCGGAAACCTTGGTTCGGGCGGGCGTTGGCTTTGTTCATTTGATTGATGATGACGAGATTGAAATGAGCAATTTGCAGCGGCAAACGCTGTTTTTGCCAAAAGATATTGGAAAATCAAAAGCATTCACCGCCGCCAAAATGCTTAACGACATTAATCCGTTAATTAACGCTCATGGCAGTACCGAGCGCTTAACCGATGATAACGCCATTGAGATTTTAACTCGATTTAGCAGCAAAATGCCTGATTTGCTGCTTGATTGTAGCGACAATTTTGCCACCCGTGATATGAGCAATCGCTTAAGCATTCGTTATCAATTGCCACTGCTAAGCGCCTCTGCCATTGGCTTTCAAGGTCAATTGGCACTGTTTGAGCCGAGCCAAAATAATGGCTGCTATCAGTGCATTTTTGGTGATAGTATCAGTGACGACGACCGAACTTGCGCCAATTCTGGTGTCCTTGCCAGCACCACCGCCATTATGGGAAATTTGCAAGCCAACTTAGCGCTGCAATATTTGGGGCTGGGTAACAATCCGCTTGCCAATAAGCTGCTATTATGGGATGGTTTGCGAATGCAGCAGCGAGTGATGGGCTATAAAAAAGATTTGAATTGTTCAGCTTGTCAGCGCTAATGGCAGCTAAAAGTCCTTTTTGAAAACCGATTTAAAATAACCTAGAGCATAACAATTATGAAACTGCATCGACCGCATTTATTCAAGCATACGCTCAATGTTGCCAATCGCGTCCGCCAAACCGCAAGTGTGACCGGATTGTCGCTGCTTCGGGTTGCTCAAGGCGAAAAGCCGGATGCCATGCTGCTAAAAGAAACCTTTGAGCAGCTTGGCACGACCTATATCAAAATCGGTCAGTTTATTGCCAGTACGCCGTCGCTGTTTCCGCGCCAATACGTGATGGCGTTTCAAGACTGCTTAGACCAAACCACGCCGCTGCCGTTCAGCTATATCAAAAAAGTGCTTCAAGAAGAATTGGAAGCGGACGGTAAAACGCTTGATGGGCTGTTTTTATCCATTGAGGAAACGCCGCTTGCCTCAGCGTCGATTGCTCAAGTCCATGCCGCTAAGTTGCCAAACGGTGATGAGGTGGTGCTTAAAGTTCAAAAACCGGATGTGAAAACCATCATGCAAACGGATTTGGGCGTGCTGCATTTGACCACCAAAGTGTTAGAAAAACTCATGCCCTCAATGCGCTTTGCAAGTCTTGCGCCGATTATTGATGAGATTCGTTTGCGAATGCTTGCCGAAACCGACTTTATTGCTGAGGCGCAAAACATCCGCGATTTTCAGCAGTTTTTAACCGTTTCAAACAACAGCCGCGTGGTTGCCCCAAAAGTCATCGAGCGGCTAACCACCGAGCGTGTATTGACCATGAGCCGACTGCATGGCGTCTCGATGATTGATGAAGCCGCGATGCGCCAATATTGTAGCGACCCTGCACAAGTGATGGCGGACACGCTCAACACGTGGTTTGCAAGCTTGATGCTTTGCAATAGCTTCCATGCCGATTTGCACGCGGGCAATTTGATGCTACTGAACGATGGTCGAATCGGCTTTTTGGATTTTGGCATTGTCGGAACGCTAAAAGCGGAAAGCTGGCGCGCCTGCCTTGCGATGATGCAAGCGCTGCAAGATAGCGACTACCGAGCGATGGCGCAAGCGATGGTTGATATGGAAATGACCTATGATAAAGATAGTGTCGATGTTGACGCGCTAGCAAATGACGTTGCCAAAATGATGCAAACGGTTGCTGCTGAAGAAAAAGTCTTTACTAGCGGCAAGCCATTTAACACCAAAGAGCAAGCCGATGAATTAAATAAAATGATGCTTGAAATTGTTGAAGTCGGCAAGCGTCATGGTATTCATTTTCCGCGCGATTTTGCGCTGCTTGCCAAGCAAATGCTCTATTTTGACCGCTTTTTGCAGGTGCTTGCCCCTGATATGGATATGTTTAGCGACAATCGAATTCAAGTTTTAGCTCAAGATGACGAGTTGCCAAAACTGGTATCTTAAAACAGTTTTTTGGTTTGACCTTAATCACAAGGATTGTGAGCGCAACTGGCTACCGGTTTGCGATTGCCTAGAACGTTATGACGACCCCAACTTTTAGCCGTTTAAAAATTACTAATGAAGTTGCCATTGCCTTTATTGGCCTTTATGCCATGGCGGTGGTGATGGGGTTTGGGCGGTTTTTATTTACCGCAACCTTGCCTGACATTATCACTCAGCTTGAATTAAGCACCCAAACCGCAGGCGCGCTTGCGTCAGTCAATTATATCGGCTACTTTTTTGGGGCATTGATTGCCATGTTTGTGCCGCAGCGCTTGACGTGGCCGTCCTTAATATTTTGGGCGCTGATAAGCATTATCACCACAAGTTTACTTGCGACACCAAATTTGGCGTTGTGGGCTTGGTATTTGATTCGGGCGATTGCAGGGGTGGCAAGCGGCGTTGCCATGATTTTAAGCTCAAGCTTGGTGCTTGGCTATTTAAGTGCGCCGCGGCGCTCGGTGCTCTCAAGTATTCATTACGCCGGAATCGGCGCGGGGATTAGCGCCTCGGCGGTGCTGACTTGGACGCTATTGTCGCTTGAGTATCACTTTGATACGATTTGGCTTATGGCTAGCCTGATTAGCTTGCCGGTAATGCTACTGCTAATTGCCATTCGACCGCAAGTGTTGCCAAAAGCTACCACCAAATTATCTATTTATAATACCTACGTTAATTTTAAGCGCGCGCTGTTTGAGGCAATTTCCGGTCACGGCAAAATGGTCGCGCTGCTTTGCTTAAGCTATGCCTTAGAAGGCTTTGGCTATATTACCTCAGCGACGTTTTTACCGGTGATGGCAACCCACCGCTTACCGGAGCAAACCTCAGTAGGACTGATGATTTGGCTCATTGTTGGCATTTTTGCCATGCTGTCAAACCCGCTTTGGGGCGCGCTTGCCAAGCGAATTGGCGAAACCCAAACCCTCATTGGGCTAACGCTGTTGCAAGCAGTCGGCATGCTATTTCCCATCATTTTTCCGGCGACCTTTGGGCTTTACGGCAACGCGGTTATTTTAGGATTGACCTTTGCCGGCATTGTATCGATGACGCTGGTATTGATTAAAAATATCAATCCTTTATATTCCAATTTACTTATGGGCGTTGCCACCCTTGCTTATAGCGTTGGTCAATTTTTAGGACCTTTAATTACCGTTTGGCTTGCCGGCAACAGCGACAATTTTAATTTAGGGCTAATGGTTGCTGCTGCCTGTCTTGTTATTAGCTTACTACTGGTGATTTGGTTTTATCGGCAAACTAAACCCATAACTGCTTAAACCACGCTTCGGCTAAACACTTCTCGAAGCTCAAAGCTGGTATGAACTTGCGCCACGCCCTCGATACGGTTCAATCGATGCAGTAAAAATTCCTCATAATGCGCCATATCACGGACGCGGACTTTAATTAGATAATCCTCGGTTCGCCCCGTCACAATGCTACAGCTGACCACCTCATCAAAGCTTTGGATTTTTTGCTCAAATTGCGAAAAACGCTCGGCGGTGTGCCTGTCCATACTGATGGCGATAAAAACAGCTAATGGGTAGCCCAATTTTTCAGCATCCGTTTGCGTTTGATAACCGGTGATGATGCCGCTATCCTCCAAGCGTTTCAGCCGCCGCGCACAAGGCGTTGCGGATAAATTCACGCGCTCAGCAAGCTCGGTGATGCTCATTCGAGCGTCATTTTGCAGCAGCTTTAGTAAGCGCTTGTCGGTAGTATCAAGGTCAATATTGGCTTTGTTAAGGTTATTTGGCATAAAAATACATCTTAGTAGTGAAAAAAGCTATCTTTAATAGTTATTATAGGGGAAATAATTAAAATTATACTAAAAAATACGTTAAAAAGCTGATTTTCCCCTCAGCTTCTTTGCTATTATAATGACATTAAAGATGCTAACCTTTGTATTAAACCTCACTAAGGATTGATTATGTCGCAAGCTCAACCTGCCACGCAAAAAGTCACCCCAAAACACGCCGCTTTTGATTACCGCAAATACCGCCCGTTTGCCTTTGCGCCAAGCCTTACCGACCGCACTTGGCCAAGCAAAGTCATTGAAAAAGCACCAATTTGGGCAAGCGTTGACCTTCGTGATGGCAACCAAGCGCTGATTGACCCGATGACCATTGAGCAAAAAATGCGCTTTTTTAAAACGCTGGTTGATGTAGGATTTAAAGAAATCGAAATTGGCTTCCCCTCAGCGGCGCAGGTCGAGTTTGACTTTACCCGCAAATTGATTGAAGAAAATCACGTTCCAGAAGATGTGACCTTGCAAGTGTTGGTTCAAGCTCGCGAGCATTTAATCGCCCGAACCTTTGAATCCTTAAAAGGGGCTCGCCGCGCGATTGTCCACGTTTATAACTCAACCAGTAAGATTCAGCGTGAAAAGGTTTACGCGAAAAACCGTGATGAAATCAAAGACATTGCGATTACTGGAGCGAACTTATTAAAAGAATACGCGGCAAAATACCCTGAAACCGAGTGGATTTTTCAGTATTCACCAGAAAGCTTTAGCCAAACCGAAACCGATTATGCCGTTGAAGTTTGCGACGCGGTTTGTGACATTTGGCAGCCGCAAAATGGTCAAGGGGTGATTATTAACTTGCCGGCAACCGTTGAAGCCTCGATGCCAAACGTCTTTGCCGACCAAGTTGAGTATTTTTGTCGCCATTTAAAAAATCGTCAACACATCATCGTTAGCCTGCATACCCATAACGACCGCGGCTGCGCCATTGCCGCCGCTGAATTGGGTGTTCTTGCCGGCGCAGACCGCATTGAGGGCACGCTTTTGGGCAACGGCGAGCGCACCGGCAACATGGACGTTATGGTCATGGCGATGAACTTATTTAGCCAAGGCATCGACCCTGAGCTTGATTTTAGTAACATGAGCGAAATCGTGCAAGTGGTCAGCGAGTGCAACAACTTACCGCTGCATCCGCGCCACCCGTATGTCGGCGATTTGGTCTTTACCGCCTTTAGTGGCTCGCACCAAGATGCCATTAAAAAGTCGCTTGATTACAATGAAAAAAATAAAGCGGCGACCGAAAACCTTTGGGATGTGGCGTACTTACCGATTGACCCTGCCCACATTGGTCGCAGCTATCAAGACGTGGTTCGCATTAACAGCCAATCGGGCAAAGGCGGCGTGGCTTATATCTTGCAGCGCAACTATGGCTTTAATTTACCGCGCTGGATGCAAATTGACTTTAGCCAAGTCGTTCAGCAGCAAGCTGAAACCGCCGCTCGCGAGCTGCAAAACGATGAAATCTTAAAAACCTTTGAAGACACCTATTTACAGCAAGGTCAGTTTGAATTGCTCGATTATAGCGTGACCAACAAAGGCGGCGAGGTGAATTTTGATGGTCAAGTAAAAATGAATGAGGACACCATCAGCATTAACGGTACTGGAAACGGTCCATTGTCCTCGTTCATCGATGGTCTTGCCAAGCAAACCGGCAAAGCCATTCAGGTAGTCAACTATTCAGAGCATGCCATCAACCCGCAGCATAACAGCGGCAATGGCATCGATGATGACAACAACCGTGATAATAAAACCAATGCCAATGCCGCCGCTTATATTCAGCTAAATATCGACGGTGACATTTATTCAGGGATTGGCACTTGTAGCAGCACCGTTTCTGCCATGCTCAAAGGCGCCTTGTCCGCGCTTGCCCAAGCACCGCAATCAACCGCTGCTTAATCTGAATAAAACCTTGGTTAGAAACTTAACGTCATGGTGAGTCGTCATCATGGCGTTGTTGCGTTTAGGGATGTTTGCTAATAAGCAATACAGCCAATAGCGGCTTGACTCGTGATAGCATAATATTACTTGAGTTTTGCCGCTTAAAACTTTAGGCTAAGAGTCATCATTGATAAATTTAAAAAAACAAACAGTTTTCAATAAAAGTTATAAAAAGGCTGATTATGGAATCGCTCTCTTTAGCATCATTTACCCTCGCTTCTATTTTATCCTCTCTTCCTGCGGCAAATGTCCCGACCAGCCAAACGAACATCACCACCCACATTAGTCCTGCCATTGCCGGTCAATGGGAAGTGGATTTGGAAGACGCCCAAAAAAAGGCTCAAGATAAATTTGCAAAGCTTTCTAAAGACAATCAAGCTCAAGATTTAAAAGCACCGCCAAAAATCACTGCCAATAACCAATGCCGCGAGCTTTATAATTTTGCTCCTGACAATGAAGTTTGGACAGTCAGCGGTAAAGAATGGACGTATGGTCATTATTTAGTGACTCATCGTGATGAAGGTCTGCCCATCATTGCCATTAGAACGGTTTATGATAACAATGAAAAAGATTGTTCAGGAAGCCAAGTTGACCAATCAGGGGAAGCATTCGTGGCGTTTTTGCAGCATGAGGGTGATAAAATGCAGTGGTGTGCAGACGAGCAGGGGGCAGAGTGTTTTATGAGTTTTCACCGGATTTTACCAAGATGATTTGGTTTTATTTAACTTAGTTAATTAAAAAGTTTGCCAAAAAAACCACCTTTTTTAGGTGGTTTTTAATTTAAATAACTAACGACTAAACCGCTTCAGCTTTTTTTAGCTCTTCTTGCTTTTTCCGAAGCAGCTCATTTTCAAGATAATGAATGTTTTGCGCTTCATTGACAAAGTTATCATCCGCTAAAATAATATCGCGGTGTAGCGGAATGTTGGTATTAATACCAGCGATAATCAACTCATCAAGGGCGTGCAAGGTTTTTGCAATGGCTTGCCGGCGCGTCTGACCGTGGCAAATGAGCTTGCCAATCAAAGAGTCATAATAGGTGGGAATCACGTAATTTGGATACAGATGCGAATCAAAGCGAACGCCTGCACCACTTGGGCTATAAAGCTGAGTGACCTTGCCGGGCGAGGGTCTAAAGGTTACCGCATCTTCAGCGTTAATCCGGCACTCAATGGCATGACCTTGAATTTCAATCTCGCTTTGGTGATATGATAAGCCGTAACCTGACGCAATTTTAAGCTGTTCAACGACGATATCGATTCCGGTAATCATCTCGGTGACCGGATGCTCAACCTGAACGCGGGTGTTCATTTCAATAAAGAAAAACTCATCATTTTCAAATAAAAACTCAAACGTTCCGGCGCCGCGATATTTCACCAATTCACAAGCTCGAACGCAAGCTTGCAAGATGGGTTCACGGACATCGTCAGGAATGCCAGGAGCAGGGGCTTCTTCGAGTACCTTTTGATGGCGGCGCTGAAGTGAGCAGTCGCGGTCATATAAATGAATCGCGTTACCGTTACCATCGCCGAGCACCTGAACTTCAACGTGGCGCGGGTTTTGTAGGTAGCGCTCCATATAAACGGTATCGTCACCAAACCAAAGCTCGGCTTCTTGTTTTGCCGCTTGAACTTGACCAATCAGCTCATCAAAGCGCTCAACCACGCGCATGCCGCGACCGCCGCCACCGGCTGCCGCTTTAATCAATAGCGGAAAACCGATATTTTTGGCTTGTTCTTCAGCGTTATGTAAGTTCACTGTGCCAACAGAACCGGGAACAGTTGGAACGCCGGCTTTTTTCATCGCGTTAATGGCGGAGACCTTATTTCCCATCAAACGGATGTGGTCAGCGTTTGGGCCTACAAAGGTCAATCCTGCCTCTTCAACCTGCTCAGCAAATTCAGCATTTTCAGATAAAAAACCGTAGCCGGGGTGAATGGCGTCTGCGCCGGTAATCTCAGCGGCGGTTAAGATGGTGTTGATATTAAGATAGCTTTGGTTGGCGTTTGGGTTGCCAATACAAATGGCTTCATCCACAAAACGCAGATGCATGAGGTTTTCGTCAGCGGTGGAATAAACGCCGACCGTCTCAATGCCAAGCGCTTTACAGGCGCGGACAATGCGAAGGGCAATCTCGCCGCGGTTGGCGATGAGCAGTTTTTTTATCATGGGGTCATCCTTGGTAAGCGAAGCTAGAAAAATGAGGCGAAAATTAATTTCGCCTGAATTTCGTTTTCCGCATCAACATATAAAGTAAATCAACAAATATTAAGCTTTATAGCGAATGACCGGCTGACCAAACTGAACCACTTCGCCATTACTGACTAAAATTTCGTCAATGATACCGCTTTGGGTGGCTTCTAAATGGTTCATAATTTTCATGGCTTCGATGATGGCTAAAGTATCACCGGCTTGAACTTTTTGACCGACTTTAACAAAAGGAGGGTCATTTGGGCTTGGGGCGGCATAAAATACGCCAACCATTGGCGAAGTCTCAACGCTACCCGCTTTTGCACTTGATTTGGTCTCGGCTGCTGTTGGGGCAGCAACTGCCGCTGCTGTAGGCGCTGCCATAATCGCAGGAGCAGGGGCTTCATAATGGCGCGTTAAGCTGATATGCTCATCTTCTGAGCTGACTTCTAGATTGACCAGCTCGTTTTCTTCCATAAGTGCGATGAGGGTGCGGATTTTTTCGATATCCATAATGGTCTTAAGCCTTATTCTAAGAGTAAATAACGGTATAGCAAAATAGTGATGATGCGATTGCTAATCATACCTATATTAATAGCAATGAGCAATCGATGTACAGTTGTTAACTGGAAATTTTACACATTTTTGCACAATTTGGCATCACCATCGCAAGATTTTTGCTTTTTTTCATTTTCAGAAAAGTGTTTAACGACAGTGAAAGCTAAAAAAGCCACGAGTTTTCGCCGCTTTTTTAAAAAGGTATCCTTAAACCGATTTTTCCCAAGCAAGATTCAGGCGCTTTTGTTGATAGCGCAGCCGCAAAGTAAGCAAAATGGCAGCTAAAAATAATCCGGTGACCAGTGCCATCCAAAACCCTTGCGCGCCAACATCGGTAAAGCGTACCAAATAAATACCAAGCGGCAACGCCACTAACCAATAACAAAATAAGGTTAGCCACATCGGCACGGTGGTGTCCTGCATCCCGCGCAAAATTCCTGCAATGTTGACCTGCCAGCCATCAAAAAGCTGATAACCAAGCGCAAAAATAAGCAAGTACATGGCTTGGGCTTGAACTTCAGGGTTGTCGGTAAAGGCAGCCGCAAGCTGAGGCCTGAACAGCCAAACCCCAACCATACAAATAATGGCGATAACAATCGTCCAAATCAGCCCTGTTTTTTGGACATGGCGCAGCGCGGTAAGGTTTTTTTCACCAAAGCGGTTAGACACCATAATGGTCAGCGCCATTGCCACCGACATTGGCACCATAAATAGCTGCGAGGTCACCGCAAGTGCCACTTGATGCGAGGCAACAGCAAGCTCCCCAAGTGGGCTAATCACCAGTGAGGCAAGGCTAAACAGGCTCGCTTCAAAAAAAATAGAAACGCCAATCGGAATGCCAAGCTTTAATAATTTGCTGATTTGCTCGCGATTTGGGCGCGCAAAGCTGTAAAAAAAGCGGGTACTGGCAAATTGCTGCCGCTTTGAAAACGCCGTATAAGTGGCGAGCAATAACACGTTAATCCAAAGGGTCAATGCCGTTGCCACTCCGCAGCCTGCGCCGCCAAGCTCTGGCATACCATAAAGCCCGTGAATAAAAATATAGTTGAGTGGAATATTGGCAAGCAAGCCGATAATGCTAATGATGGTCACAGGCTCAGGTCGCCCAAGCGCCTCGCAATAGCTGCGAAGCACCGCATAAACGGCAATTGCCGGAAAACCAAAGGCAACGCCATGAAGGTACTGCGCCGCTTTGGGTTGGATATTTTCAGGAACGCCCATCAATCCCAAGACATTTGGCATGATATTGACAATCATAAATCCCAAAATGCCAATAACCGCGGCCGTCCAAAGCGACTGCTGAGTGATGTGCGGCACGTGGTCATGATTGTTTTGACCGACCGCTTCGCCAATTAAAGGCGTGGTGGCAATCAGCGTTCCGGTTGCCAGTAAAAATAGCGGCAGCCAAATCCCCGAACCAATGGACACCGCTGCCAAGTCAAGAGCAGATACGCGGCCTGCCATAATCGCATCAACTACCCCAAGCGCCGCTTGGCAAAATTGAGTGATTAAAATCGGCAACACCAAGACGCCTAAGCGCAAGCTATAGCCTTTAAAATTTGTAAACGTAAACCCAGTCATAATCGTGACAACTTAAAGTAAGTCAGTGATGCGTTTAAAATTAGCTCATTACCAAAATTTTAAACGCCAAAAACAAAATAACCTGTCCGCTCAATGATGAATCAGACAGGTTATCAACGTTATGATGGTAATGAAGTCAGCAAAGCATGTCAATATTTTGACCAGCCAAGTCACTATCAAGTGTTATTATCAAGCGCTATCAAACGCTATCTGTCGTTTTCTAACACGCCCAAATCTTCGGCAAGGTTCAAAATCGCATTCCAGTGCATGGCAGTTAACGGCATCACCGTCAACTGCTCGCAGCCTTTGCGTAGCAGTAACGAATCCTCAAGCTCCGGCAGGGTTTTTAAATCCTCAAGCGGAACAACGTCCCGAAACGCCTTTTCAAACTCAACCTCAATCATAAACCAGCGCGGCTTATCCTCAGTGGCTTTGGGGTCGTAATGGCGGTGCTCAGGGTGAAACTGCGTCGGGTCGGGGTAACCTTCGCGGCTCACCGTCATAATGCCGGCAACCCCTGAAGGCTTGGCGCTTGAATGATAAAACATCACTTTATCGCCAACTTTCATCTCATCGCGCATAAAATTGCGGGCGCGGTAATTGCGAACGCCATCCCACATGTCCGTTCCCATATGTTGTAAGTCATTAATACTAAAGCATTTTGGGTTAGATTTTATCAGCCAATAATTCACGCCAACTCCTGTTATTTATTGCCAAGCGATTTTGCTAATTCGTTTTGTTAATTCTTTTTACAACCATCCTACTTTTATGAGTGCGCCGCTTTTAATTTAAAGGCAAACTCGTTATCCTAGCGCTAATTTTTTATGATTAAATAAAGCTGTTCATCTAACTATGACTGATTTTGACCTAAGCGCTGCGCAAACTTTTTTGTTCAATGATAAAGAAAACTCATCGAACCTTGATATTGCCAGCATTCCGCTTGCGCTTTATATTCATATTCCATGGTGTGTTAAAAAATGCCCATATTGCGATTTTAACTCGCATGAAATGCCCAATAATATGAGCGCTAATATGTTTGATAACTACGTCGATGCGCTGCTTTTGGATGCCAAATCGCAGCAGCCTTTGACGCAAAACCGGCAAATAACGTCCATTTTTATTGGCGGCGGCACGCCCTCATTACTGCCTATCGCGCAATATCAGCGTTTGTTTTTAGGGTTGCAAGCGTGCTTTGACTTGAGCCCTGACATTGAAGTCACCATGGAAGCCAACCCCGGAACGCTTGAGCACGCGCCATTTAGCGAGTATTTGGACGTTGGTATCAACCGCTTATCCATTGGGGTTCAAAGTTTTGATGATAACAAATTAAGTGATTTAGGGCGTATTCATCAGGCTAATCATGCCCTCTCCGCCATAAAAGCGGCTCGGAAAGCTGGATTTCGTCGCGTCAACGTCGATTTGATGCATGGCTTGCCAAACCAAAGTGCAACTCAAGCCCTTTTTGACATCCAAACCGCGCATGATGCTGGCGCAACCCATTTGTCATGGTATCAGCTGACCGTCGAGCCAAACACCGTATTTTACCGCAATCAGCCGATTTTGCCGGATGAGGACGAGCTTGCAGACATTGAAGATTTAGGTCGTAACCGCCTTTTAAGTTTGGGCTACCAAAATTATGAAGTTTCGGCTTGGGCAGGTCGCGATGATAAACCTTGTTGTCACAATATCAACTATTGGCAATTTGGCGACTATTTGGCGATTGGCGCAGGCGCTCATGGTAAAATCAGCACCCCAAGCGGCATTTACCGATTTAGCAAATCAAGGCTTCCTAAAGATTATGTCAGCTTTACTAAAACCGGCAGCGCGCCAAAAATGGTCGGTTTTGAAGCTATTGCTCAAGAGGAGCTGGCAAGCGAGTTTATGCTTAATGTGTTACGGCTTGATAGCGGGACGCTGTGGTCGATGTTTAGCGCCCGAACGGGGCTGAGTTTTGGCAGTATTTCTAACATTGTTGAGCGTTTGGTGGCTAAAGGTTTGATTATCCCTGACCCAACCATGCTAAAAACAACTGAACTTGGGGCAAGATACTTAAATCAGATTTTACGCGAGTTTTTATAGCGCACAAAAAAAGACTTACCAACTTGGCAAGTCTTTTATCAAATTTAACAAAAATTGCTAAATTTAGATTTTGTTCTGAACTTCTTGAGCCGTTCCAGTTACTGCTTGACCAGCGCTTGAAACGTCTTTGCCAAGACCTTTAAACGTGTTACAACCGGTCAATACAAACATAGCGGCTAATGATGCAATGATGACTTTTTTCATAGTAAAACCCTCAAAAAAGTGGAGTCAATAATGGAAGTTGAAATAAACGGCAATTTGAGACGATAAAAACATTAAAAGAGCGTCAAAATTTTGCATGGCTTTTAGTGGTGTTGCTTTTATTCGACCTGTTATCTTTATGAGCCGTTACAGACATCATAGTGAAAGTTAAAAACGCCTCCTAGTATCAAAATGTAATTATTGCTCAAAAACTGTAACTTTTGATAACTTTAAGCAAAAAACGCTTTCACCGTTACCATAAAACTTAAGGAGTCACCGCTTATGAGCATTCATCTTGTCCTTGTTGCGCCAAAAATGCCAAGCAACTCAGGAAATATCATCAGGCTTTGCGCCAACACTGGTGCGGTATTGCATTTGGTCAAACCGCTGGGCTTTGATTTGGACGACAAAAAACTGCGGCGGGCAGGGCTTGATTATCATGAGTTTGCTGATTTGCAAATTCACGAGGATTGGGTCGCGGCAAAACAAGCGCTGCAAGCCACTGGCTGCCAAACGATTGTTGCACTGACTACTAAACAAAGCTTGCCATTTTATGAGTTTGATTTTAAAGGTCAAGATGAAAGCCGTGCCAATATCGCGTTGGTGTTTGGCTCTGAAACGGCGGGTCTTGCTGATGACATTCGAGCGGATATTGGCGCGAAAAATTGGCTGAGGTTGCCGATGCTGCCGGAGTCTCGAAGCTTAAATTTGTCCAATAGCGTGGCGATTTGCTTATATGAAGTTTGGCGGCAGCAAGGCTTTGTTGGCGATGAGGGTCGCAGCACTGGCTATGAGGTATTGACGCCTTACGACCCAAAATAGCTTGCAATAAAAAAAGCGCCCTATAAACAGTTTGGCGGTTTTGGCAGCCCTGCCAAGCGGTTCACGTGACGGGCAACCAAACCGGTGTTAAATAATTGCTGCAACTTTTGATTGCTGATATTGGCATCCGGCATGGTTTGCAAAAGCCATTTAATCAGTGGGCGCGTGGCAGGCGGGTGATGAAATTTAACAAAAAACGCGCGGACTTGTTGCAAGATTGCCAAATGCTCATCGGTCAGGGTAATTTCTAAATTATCTGCAAGGTTTTGGGCAACTGCTGGCGACCAAAGCGTGTGGTCACGTAAATGACCGTCGCTGTCGAGTTCAATAGTTAACGCACTCATAAAGCAATGGTCACCACTTTATCAATGTCGGTGTTTTTCGTACAAAGTGAAACCCAATCGCTATCGGTCAATAGCGCGGTAAATCTTGCAATATCGATTTGGCTTTTGATGGCTTCAGGAAGCGCGTCGATGTCATCTTTTAGCGCATAAATGGCGCTCACGCCGCGAATATCAACGTCCGATAAATACTCGCCAAACCAATCGATAAAGGTAGCCGTATCGCCAAGCAATAAAATGTGGTCGCCGTCTTGCCAAGTTGCTTTCATCTCAATAACGTGGCGTCTGAGCGTGTCCATTGGGCTGTAAATTTGGTATAACGTCGCCATGATTGTCCTAAGCTTTGATTTTGATTTTTAATGAAAATATTAAGCGGTTAAAACGTTAAAATTTGCGAAAAGTCGTTGCCATTGATGACTTCAGGCTCAAGGGTCAATTGCGCCGCCAAATCTTGCGGAAGCATCCCCAAAACCCAACCGCTAAACACGTCCGCCGGCAGCCAAGCTTTGGGCATATCGTACAGCTCAAGCGACTGAACCATGCCAAAAAGCCGTGATTTTGGATTCATCAAAATGTTAAAAACGGCAGCATCAAGATACAGTTGAACCGGATGACCAAAGGTGGCAAGCGTCATCGCAAGCGCGCAGCCCTCATAGCTTGCAAGCTCAGTTGGGGTTCGCAGTTTGATTAAAATGCTCATCGTCATCCTTATTAAAAAATCCTTAGTAAATTGGCAGATTAAAACTGAAGCAAGCGGCGCGAGCTCATTAAGGTGGCAAGCTCGCCAAGACCGACCAAGCTAAAACCCGCTGCCAAATTATCACCGATTAACTCATGGCGGCGGCTGTTATCGCTATCGCTAATGCCGCGGCTAAGCGCGGTACTGACGCAAACGGGAAGTTCAAGGTGGTACTCTTCAACAAGAGATTGCCAAAGCTTGGTCATGTCAGTTATTTCTGCCGATTGCCAACGCAAGCGATTTGCCGTTTGCGCTGCATTGCCATAAAAAAAGACGGCAAGCTTAGCATCATTTTCGTTAGCCGTGTCTTGACTGCTACCTTCTTCATTGTCGTTTTTTTGGCTGATATGGCTTTCAAGATACGCTTTGGCAAAACGAAATGCCATCATTGCTAGCGGATGGCTTGGGTCATGGGTGATAAGCAGCAGCGGGGCGGTGGTCATAATCAAACCTAAATCCATAAAATCAGCTTATCATAGCATCAATGGCGATTACCGAAAAGCGCGCGGCTCATGATATAGTGATTTGCATCAAACAAACCCAACGTTTGGAAAAACTGAATGGAAAATAACAAAATTACAAATACCCAAGCCTTAACGCTCGGCGGTCAGCCAAGTGAGCACGAAATCAACGTCCTTTATACCGCCAGTGAATTTGCGCAACAGATTTGGGAATCAAAAACGGTATCTTGCCAGACATTTTTACGCAGTTATCCGCTAAGTCAAACGTTAACGCGTCAGCAAATTGATGATTTAATTCAAGATTATACCTTAGATGACAATTATCAGCAGCTAGATGAATCAGGGGTCATGAAAGGGCTTCGGCAGTTGCGAAAGCTTCTCATGATGCGCTGGATTTGGCAGGATGCGCTTGGCAATATCAGCCTTGAGCAGTTAACCGATGAGCTGTCCGACTTTGCGGATGGCTGCGTTATTTTTGCAAAAACTTATACCTATCAGGCGCTCGTTAAGCAGTACGGCAAGCCTTATTTTATTAACGATAAAGGCAAGCGCGTTCTTGATGAGCTTGCCGTCATTGCCATGGGAAAGCTTGGCGCTCATGAGCTCAATTTATCCAGCGATATTGATTTAATTTTGGTTCATCAAGGTCGCGGTGACACTGATGGTGATAAAGCGTTTGGCACAAGAAGTATTGATAACAAACGTTTTATGACCCGTTGGGGTCAAGGGATTATTAAGCTGCTTGATAGTTGTACCGCGGATGGCTTTGTATTTCGGGTGGATATGCGCCTCAGACCTTGGGGTGAGGGCAGTGATTTAGCAATTCATCTGGCAGCGCTGCAAAAATACTTTTGCAATCATGGTCGAGCTTGGGAGCGTTTTGCTTGGCTTAAAGCTCGCGTGGTCGGTCAAGTTGAGCCGAAATTTTGTGAGGAATTACAAGCACTGATTAAGCCGTTTGTGTTTCGT
The DNA here is from genome assembly GCF_055397455.1 of Psychrobacter sp. GTC18467. Classification (NCBI taxonomy): domain Bacteria; kingdom Pseudomonadati; phylum Pseudomonadota; class Gammaproteobacteria; order Moraxellales; family Moraxellaceae; genus Psychrobacter; species Psychrobacter sp. GTC18467. Next base: position 140,269 of record NZ_AP038920.1, on the reverse strand, counting down.
TATTATGTGGATTACAGCGCGTTTTCTGCGCTTCGTGAGATGAAATCTTTAATTCAAAACCAAGTGCTTCAGCGTGAGGACTTGGATAATATCAAGCTTGGCGCCGGCGGTATTCGCGATATTGAGTTTATCGTTCAGGCATTTCAGCTGATTTATGGCGGTCGGCATCCGCAGCTGCAAGTCAAAGCTTGCCTTGAAGCGATGGCGGCGCTTAATGAGCTTGATTATTTAGATACTGCAACGTTTAAGCAGCTTGCCGCCGCTTATCGGTTTTTACGGCGGCTTGAGCACGCCATTCAAGCAATTAACGACCAACAATCACAGCGCTTGCCGCAAGATGATAAATGGCAGCATAATTTAGCCATCACGCTTGGCTTTGAGAACTGGCAGGCGCTGCTGAACCGACTTGATGAGCATCGCCACAACGTCAGCGTGCCATTTAATAAAATGGTCACCGAACGCAAGCTTCCTGATGATGAAATGGTCAGTTTGAACGATAAAAAGGAGCAGCCCGAGAAGCTTAATGATATTTTAACGCAAGATAACCGCGAGCGTCTTGAGCAGTTTTTACAATCAAAAATGGTAAAAAGCTTAAGCAGCGAGGCAAAATCGCGCCTTGATGCCGCATATCCGGTGATTGTTCACGCGCTGTTATCCCAGCCTGAGCCTAGTTTGGTCAATACCGCGCTGCCAAGGCTGATTAACTTGTTGGAAGCCATTTGTCGCCGCTCGATTTATTTGGTGATGATTGCTGAAAACCCCAACGCCACCAAAGCGCTGATTCCGATGCTTTCAGCAAGCCCTTGGATTGCCAATGAGCTGGCGCGCTATCCGGTGCTGCTTGATACCTTTTTGCAGCAGCGCTATCGGCATCTGCCAGATAAGATTGAACTTCGCAACATTTTACGCCAACAATTGCTTCGGGTTGAGCCAAATGATGAAGAAGAATTACTCAGCGTGTTGCGGTTGTTTAAAAAAAATCAAGTTTTAGCGGTTGCTGCAAGTGACGTTCTTGCCGAGCGACCGATTATGAAAGTGTCGGATTCCTTAACTTATATTGCTGAGGTCGTCCTTGAGGCTACTCTTGAGCGCGCCTTTAGCGAATTGGTTAAGCGTTACGGCTATCCGATTGGTCAAGACGGCGACCCAGTTACCGAAGCGGATTGCGGATTTGCCATTATCGGTTATGGTAAGCTTGGCGGTCTTGAAATGTCGTACTCGTCCGATTTGGACTTGGTATTTTTGCACAAAATCAAAGAGCAAGGCTTGACCACAGGAGAAACCTCAGTTAGCGGAATGAAGTTTGCCGCCCGCCTTGCCCAAAAACTGATGACCTATTTGAACACCCAAACCCGTGACGGCCGCGCTTATGAAGTTGATATGCGTCTTAGACCATCAGGAAACGCCGGAATGATGGTGGTGTCTTGCCATGCGTTTGAAACCTATCAATTAGAAAAAGCATGGTCTTGGGAGCATCAAGCCTTGGTTCGCGCCCGCGCCATTTGCGGTGACAGACGGGTGACCGCGCGCTTTTGTGACATTCGCCGCCGCGTTCTTGCGCTGCCAAGAACGCTTGATGACGTCCGCAGTAACGTCACCCACATGCGCCTTAAAATGCAAACGCATTTAGGAACGCCGATAACCGCGCAAGTTGCCGGCAAGTTTCAGCTAAAACAGGACGCTGGCGGCATCGTTGATATTGAATTTTTAGCGCAATTTGCCGTGCTGGCTTACAGCCATGAACATTTAAGCTTGACCAAATGGAGCGATAACGTTCGCATTTTTGAGGAAGTGGCGCTGCTTAATATTTGGTCGAAACAGGTTTGCCAAGACTTAACCGATGCTTATTTACGGCTTCGCGCCGCCATTCATCAGCTGGCGCTCTCCGAGCAGTCGCTGTTGGTTGATGAAGCAAACTGGGCGGAAACCCGAGCGCTCGTTCAAGACCAATGGCAGCACTTGATGGGTGTTTGCAGCATGAATAATCCGTAAAAATTTAACATGGATATTTGAATCACTTTTTTGCATAAATAAAAGCCTTATGCCTTAAAACTAAAAGAATGCAATTTTTTGAAAACTCAGTGCTATAATCAACCCACGAATTGAGCCTAAGCTCAATCGCAATCTATCGTAATGCTTAAATAAGGACAACACCATGAACATGGCAACTCAACAAGGCAAGCTTTGGATGAATGGCGACATCATCGACCAGCCCGACGCCAAAATCCACGTTTTAACCCACAGCTTGCACTATGGCATGGCGGTGTTTGAAGGCGTTCGCGCGTATCAAACGGCGGATAACCGAACTGCCATTTTTCGCTTAAAAGAGCACACTGAGCGCCTTTTGGGATCTGCCAAGATTTTTCAAATGGACGTGCCTTTTAACGCCGAAGAGCTTGAAGACGCGCAAAAAGAAATCGTGAAACAAAATGGTCTTGCCGAAGCTTATATCCGTCCGCTTATTTGGGTTGGCGCTGAAAAGCTTGGTTTATCGTCACGTGGCAACAGCATCAACGCCATGGTTGCCGCTTGGCATTGGGGCGCGTACCTTGGCGAAGAGGGCATCAAAAACGGCATCCGCGTTAAAACCTCGTCTTATACTCACCACTTGCCCAACGTCACCATGTGTAAAGCCAAAGCGTCAAGCAACTATCCAGTATCCATCATGGCAAACCAAGAAGTCACCCGCCACGGTTATGATGAAGCCATCTTGATGGACCCACAAGGCTACGTTTGCCAAGGCTCTGGTGAAAACTTATTTTTGGTAAAAAATGGCGAATTGCACACCCCAGATTTGGCAGGCGGCGCGCTTGATGGCATCACCCGCCGAACCATCATCGAATTTGCCAATGATTTGGGCATTAAAGTCGTTGAGCGCCGAATCACCCGCGATGAGTTTTACTTGGCTGATGAAATTTTTATGACTGGAACGGCTGCTGAAGTTACCCCAATCCGCGAATATGATGACCGCGTGATTGGCAATGGTGGTCGCGGCGAGCTGACCGAGCAGCTGCAAAGCCTTTATTTTGACGTGGTTCATGGTCGCAATGACAAATATATGCATTGGCTCAGCTTTATTGACTAAATTGACTGCGCGTTATCACACTGTTTGATATAGCTAAAAAAGCCAAGCATTGTCTTGGCTTCTTTAGTTGCTGAACATAGTTATACTTTTCGATATTAGTTTACCTTTAAGGGGTATAAAATAACCTGAAAGCCTCATAACTTACTGATTACTCATGTTTTTTTACTTACAATTACCTAAATCTGCATTAGTATGAGAATCGTTGTTAATTAGCTTTGAAACTGATTCTTATTAACAACGTGATATATCTAAATAAACTTATGATGGAACAATCAAAATAAACTAAGGTAGGTATAACATGACTAATCAATCAAATAACAACCAAGGCGGCAACCACGGTAACAACCAAGGTGGTAATCACGGTGGTGGTAACTCAAATAATCAAGGCGGCAACCACGGCGATACCTCAAACCGCGGTTTTGCAAGCATGGATCCAGACAAACAGCGCGAAATCGCAAGCGAAGGCGGTAAAGCGGCTCATGAAAAAGGCACGGCTCATGAGTTCACCTCAGAAGAGGCGAGAGAAGCGGGTCGCCAAAGCCACAAAAATGACAACAACAACAATAATAACAACAGCTAAAATTTGAACCCCAGCAAAAATAATTGGACGCAATTGTTTTTTGCTTAAAAAGTATATCTAAAAGACGACCATAAGATAATTGTGGTCGTTTTTTAATTGTTTATTTAAATGACGTTTTTAACTGCAATAAATAAAAGATAAAGATCATTACCTATTGAAACGCAGCATATACAGACAGCTTTGCCATTACCTTTTATTCTTAATGGGCACTCAACCCACAATAACAACATAAGAGGTAATATCATGAGTCAGAATAACAACACCCAAAATAACGATGACGACAAGAAAAAAAACGACAGCACCACGGGCGCGCAAACCAACGCTCATAACAATCAAGATAAAAACAACCAAGATAAAAATAAACAAGATAAAACTTCTGATAAGTCCGATAAAAAAGACGATAAAAACAGCAGCAGTAACAACAACGCCGATACCAAAGATAAGTCAGACAGCAAAAGCAGTTCTGATAACCAATCGGACGATAAAAACAAAAAAGACAACGCATCAAAAGACGATAAATCAGATGACAAAAGCAATAATAAAGACAGCGCTGGCGACAAAAACGGCGATGATGAGTCACTAACTGAAGATGTTACCGATAAAGCAAAAAAACTGGTGGGCGCAGCTATCGACAAAGCCGCTGACTTGATGGAGTCAGGGTCAAAAATGATTAAAGAAGCCCGTAATGGTTCTGATGACTCAAACAAGAGCGATGACAAAAAGTCTTAATTTGATATTTTGTTGATTAAAAATTAAAAAAAGCCTTGCATGACGCAGGGCTTTTTGTTTTTTAAATGCTTTGTATCAAGGCTAAATTTTTAAGCGGCGATTTCTGACCATTTTACTAGGCGGACTTGGAAATCTTCTAACAAGTGTTCAAACTCATAGCTCATCAGCCAAGCAAATTCGCGCTCGCGAGCCGCTTTAATTTCGTCATTCCAGCTATTATCAGGAACTGCTGGATGGCACATAATGAGTGTCGTTACCACATTTCGCGGCAGTCTTAGCGGTACAGAATGAATGGCAGGGGTGGTGCTGCCATATTGCGCGTAAGTGCCAAGCGGCTCAAGTTCAGGCTGACACATATGAAGCCCTGCTGCCAAATAATTGGTCGTTGGGGCGGCGCTTAACCACGTCTGCCAAAGTGCTTTTAACTCATGGCGCTCTGCGTTAAAATCGTAAACTCCGGCAAAATAGTCATTGGTCTTGACGTGATGCTGAGCGCAAAGTTGCTGCCAAGCTTTGCCGCCTAAGCGGTAGATGATTTGCGATTTGGTATCTCGGATTAGCGGGGTTGTGATCCGAGCGCTTGGTAGATTGTCAGCATTATAGCGTGACGTGATTTCGTCAATTAAACACTGACGAATCATAGGCAGTTGATGAACGTGCTGATGACCGTCAACAAATACGGGCGGGCGGCTAAAGGTATCCTCAAAAACATCGAATTGCTGTTTGATCGCCTCACTGACAGCCGCTTTGTTAAGTTGTCTGGCATAGCTTGCAGTCATAAACGCCGGAAGCGGACGCTTAAGCGGTGTTGGAAAAATGCCAGTAAAATCTAAATGCAGCCCGATATCGACTTTCACCTCACGAAGCGATTGCACCTCATCGGCTGATACGCTGCCCCCTGCCATAAAGCTTGTTGAGCCGATAAGACCGCGACCGGCTAAGCGCAGTACCGCTTGAGTCACCGCAGGGGATAGTCCTAAATCATCGACATTGATAATAATAGCGCGACCTGAGTCTTTTTTTTCTTGAAGATTTGTAGGGTTAGTCATGGTTAAAGGCCCAAAGTTTACCTAAAGTAAAGGTCATTACCGTAATGATGCCTGTGACCACCAACCAAATCAGCGGGTAGTAGCGCGTCCCAAAGCCATAAAGCAAGGTCACAAATAGCGCCTGATTGACCAAAAACCCCAATGCTGAACTGGCAAACCACTTTAGCAAAGCGTGAAGTGGCGAGGGTTTTTTAGTCGACAATGAAGGCTTGGCAATGACGCCTTGATATCGTAAAAAAGTACAATCGCTTAGGTGATGCCGTTGATTATTATTGTTAATTGTGCTGCAAGGGGCGCGGCGTAAAATATCGGGATAAAGGCAGCAAGCGCCTTTGCTTGTCGTATTGTTGCCGTTATTTGTTTGGCTGTCAAGTACGGCAGTGGTTGGCTTAAAGGTGAAATGAAAGTGCCCCAAAAAGCTTATGCTAAACGCGATAAAAAAAGCGCCAACGTTTGCCAAGGCAGGGGTTATCTTTAATAGGCTGACCAAAGCAATCAGCGCGACAAAGTGCACTCCTGCGGCGACTGCCCCAACGATTAAAAACCAAAGGGCTTGGTTTGGCGCTTTAATGGACAAAGATTTCATCATTGAGGGCTAGAAATATCAAGCGGTTGCGGAGGTGGTCGGTCAACCTTGGTTAAAGGGTCACCGCTGCTGATGGTTTCCGTCACCAAATAAAGCGGTCGCTGCTTGACCTCCTCATACAGCCTGCCGATGTATTCACCAATTACCCCCAAGCAAACCAGCTGAATTCCGGTTGAAAACATAATCCCTGCTGCCACCGTCGCCCAACCGGCAACGTCACTGCCAAACAATAGCGTATCGACAACGATAAATAGACCGTATAAAAACGCCAATAGCGACACCAAAAATCCGATTCGTGAAATCAGCCGCAACGGCTTTTGCGAAAACGAGGTAATGCCAACCAGCGCCAATTCAAACAAACTGCCGTAGTTGAACTTACTTTCGCCGGTATCACGATTGTCAGCGGTAAATGGCAAGTAAACCGTATTAAATCCCACCCAAGCATAAAGCCCTTTCATAAAGCGCTGCCGCTCAGGAAGCGCCCGCAGCGCCTTGACCACCTTTTGATTCATCACCCGAAAGTCACCGGCATTAGGGCGAATCTCGTAGCGCTGACCATCTTGGATAAAATGATAAAAGCCGCTTTTAAAGGCGCGCGTAAGCTTACTTTCGCTTGGGCGGTCGGCTTGGATTCCGGCGACCATATCGACATCGGTGTTTTCAATCATAGCCAGCATTTGCCCAAGTACCGGCAAAGGGTGCTGACCATCGGCATCAATCATCGCAACGATGTCGCCGGTTGCGGCATCAATTCCGGCGCTTAAAGCCGGCTCTTTACCAAAATTTCGCGACAATCGCAGCAATTTGAGCGCCGTATTATCCGGAAGCTTGGCAATGGCTTGTTCAACAACCCCAACCAAATCATCATGGCTACCATCATCAACGATGATAATCTCACAGCTTTTAAAGCTTGACGGCGTTTTATAATCGGCAGGCAAGCTTAGATTTTGAGTAAATTCAAAAACTTGCGGCAAAAACAGCTTTAGCGCCTGAGCATCATTATAAGCGGGCATGATAAGCGACAAATAAGGCGGCGACTCAATCATGAAAAAACTCGTAACCCAAAAAATTCAAAGAAAAGGCAGTTCATCGTTAACAATTTATTTTAAACAGCGGCTTGGCACAAAAGCGACCCAATCAATAATCAGCGGCGACTTGGCTTTTGGGTCGCGCCAAGCAATTTGCCATTGACCTTGCTTTTTAATGAGCTGATTGGATGAAGTATTAAGCAACTTGTTATCAAAACTGTTTTCAAAATCGGCATTGTCAATGACGGATAATTCTTGCAGTAAGGGCAATTCAACCTCATCGCCGTTTTGCCAAATGACAAGCGTACCATGATTTTGCAGGCGTTGGGAAGTCATCCATGGTGAATGAGCGGCAGGTCCTGAAATCATTTGCGATGGAAACCCTGTGTTCATCGCCACAAGTGATCCAAGCCAACGGTCACCTGAAACGCTATCCATTGGGCAACTGCTTATGGATTGCCAAGTGGCGTTTGCTTGCTCGGCAATGGCTTGCTCGGGCCACTGCATCCGTGAGGGTTGGTGACGCAGCTTATCGCCAACGCCCACATAAACCAGCATCAATACGGTGACTAAGGCAAGCCAAACCAATAGCGCTCGCGGCAGCTTTTTTAACGCCATTGCCTGCGCGCTTGGGGCGATAAATGATACCGCAAGTAGCCCCGACAGCGACCACATCGGACTGCCCCACATATCGCGAAGTCCCAAGCCAAAAACAAGACTTAATACAATTAATACCCCAAGCGGCGCTGCCCAAAGATACCAAATCAGCGCCAGCTCTTTTGACCACTGTTTTTTATAGTCTTTAAATTTCAAAAGCGACTTATAAGACAGCAGGAGCATGATAATAAGCGGAATGTGAGCCGTGATTTGCGCACCGACAAAGCGAAGCCAGCTTAAATGACCACCCAAGATACCCGACATCGCATCCGCTTCCTCAGAGCGACCACCGGCGTAGCTGAGCGGCAACCAGTCATGAGTGATCAGCCAATACAAATGCGGCGCAAATACCGCCAACATTATGACAGCTGCAAGCCAAGGATAGGGCTTTTTGAGTAGTGACCATTGTTTTGGTAACACCAAATAAATCGCCATGGGAATAAGCAAAAAAATCACCGGATACTTGGTGAGCATCCCAAGACCGCCGATAACCCCAAACAGCAACCAATCGCTCGGCTTACCGCGTGTCACCGAATTATAAAAGGTTAAGTACAGCCCCGCCCAAATCGGAAATTGCGCCACGTTATGGTTAAATTCCAAACTCGGATAACTGTAATACAGCACCGCTAGCGTCAGAATGCTGCCTAAAAAAGCCAAGTCTTGTGATAGAGCTTTGCGACCAAGCCGATAAACCAAAACTAGTGTCAAAATGACATAAAGCTGGCTTAACAGATAAGGCCCAACATGACCAAAGAGTTGATAAAAGCTAAATAATACCCAAGAGGAGAAGGGCGGGTGCTTATAATAGCCAAGCTGCCATTCACTGCCCCAATTGATGCCCTCAGCCACGTCAATAGGAGGGCTGCTGGCAAGAAAGGCAGGGGCGATGGACCAAATGAGGAAGTAAATCAGTAATAATGAAGAGAGTCTCCAAGATTTACTATATAATAAGGTGTTTGCACTTTTTTTCAAAATAGGCATTAGATACATACCTCTTATCCTATCTGTTTAGCCTATATATTAATGATTTTTACTATGACTATATTGGTGAAATAGCTTATTATAGGCTCAGGTGATATAGCATAGAACAGTGTGTAATAATAAGTGTTGATGAGGGGAGATTTTATGATTAAAAATTATGTCATCAGTTTGCGATCTGCCAATGATAGAAGAAATCATATAGAGAATGAGTTTGCTAAAAACAAGGTTGATTTTGAATTTTTCAATGCTATTGAGCCTATAGATAATGATAGTATACTAAATATCTTTTCTATAGAGAAGAAAAGAACTGAACAGTTAAGTAATCAAGAACTAGCATGTCTTTTGAGTCATTTAAGCTTATGGCAAAGAGCAATAGACAATAATCTAGACTACATAGGAGTTTTTGAGGACGATATATTTTTAGGAAAAAATGCTGATTACCTCTTAAATAATAACGAATGGCTAAAAGGCAAAGATATTTTAAAATTGGAAAAGTTTCACAGAAAAGCAGAGTTTAGCATTAGATCAATGAGAATAGAAGGCATAAATCGAAAAATTTACAAGCTTCTAGGAAAAAATTTAGGTACTGGAGGATATATTCTATCAAACCAAGGATGTCGTTACATGATCAATTATTTAAAAGCCATCGAAAACATTGATCCTGTAGATATATTGATGTTTAACCAAGTCAAACATAAAAAGCAATTACCTGTTTTTCAATTACAACCCGCCATTGTTATTCAAGACTCTATTCTAAATCCTAATAATACAAATCTTCCTAGTTCAATCTATCATAATGAAAAACTTGAAAACAAGAAAGACAATATTCTGGATAAAATAAAGAAAGAAACAATTCGAGCTATACGGTCTTTAAGAGTAAGAAATATCTACTTTCAATAAATTTAGCTTTTTTAGATTCTTACTAAATATATAGATATATATGAAAAATTATATATTTACTAATAAAAAAATGAAATTTATTCATACGATAGCTCTTGTTGTCTAGGCAAGTTTTTTATTTAATAATGATAGATAAAGTGGCAGTTAAAAGTAATAGAATGAAAACTATTGCGAATACTTTATTTCGCCGTCGAATAAGCTTACGGCGCAGCTTAGTTTGACTGCGGCTGGCTTGATACTGCTCAATATAAATATCACCTTGATAATCTTTATCAAAAATCTTGATGTATCCCGCGCTTAGCGGCGCAACAGTTAACGCTGATTCAAGCTTTTGCATCGCGGCATCAAGACTGTCTTGATCGACCTGAGTACGCTTGCCGTGTTCTTGTTCACGAATCCATTGCTCAACCAATTGTTTGGTGGCTTCGGTGTTATTAAAAAATAGCGTACTGGCGAGATAATCATGTGACATCTCAGGCATGCCTTTGGTATTATAAAATGCAACATCAGCTGTAATATGATTAAAGTAGTCGAGCGGCTTTTTGACTCGCGCATCAGCATCTAAATATAAAATGCTTTTATTTGGAAATTCTTGCAAACATTCTAAAATAAAGTGCGGCTTAATTCGAGTATTGGCTTCCCAGTATCCCGCATCTTTCACTTCTTTAAAATAATAGCTGATCTTAAAGTCATCTAACGTTTGTTTTAATGCTTTAGCATGATCCAAATAACTTTGGGTATAAAAGCAGCACACCAAAAAGCGGTCGGTATCGTTGATATGTTGAAAATCGGCATGCGATGTTGTCATGATATAGCCAAATCACCCTAAAAATGTTATAAAATAAAACATCTTAACTAACACCTCAATGAATCATGACCTATTCCTTAGACTTTCGCAAACAAGTGCTTAAAAGCTTAGATAAAGGCATGACCTTTGCTGAAGCTGCCGTATTTTATGACATCAGCCCGACCACCATTCAAAAGTGGAAGAAGCGGCTTCACAGTAAAACCACTCGCAATGTCACCGCGCGAAAGATACCCGATGATGCGTTGCGTAAAGACGTTGAAGACTATCCCGACAGCTATCATTACGAACGTGCTGCCCGCTTGAACTGCAGTGCCTCAGGGATTTGTGAGGCATTAAAGCGCTTGGGAATCAGCAAAAAAAAAGACCTTAGAACACCCAAACGCTTGCCCGATGAAAAGAGCTGAGTTTGAAGCCAAGCTTCAGTGCTTCAAACAGCAAGGCTTTCCCATCGTTTATATGGACGAAAGTGGCTTTGAGCATGAAACGATAAGACCATATGGTTATGCACCGATAGGTAAGCCCTGTATCGACAGCGACAATTGGCAAGGCAAAAAACGTACCAACGTCATCGGAGCTTTATATCAAAAGGCCTTGTTTGCGCTAGAATTCATTGAAAAGAACGTCAATTGGCGGGTGATTTATGACTGGTGCAAGTACAAACTGATTCCAAGCCTTAAAACCAAATGTGTGATTGTTATGGATAACGCCTCCTTTCACAAAAACCGTCGCATTGCCAAACTGCTCAACCGTCATGGTCATCGTATCCTTTGGCTGCCGCCTTACAGTCCTGACTTAAATCTTATCGAAAACAAGTGGGCTCAAGTAAAATTCTTAAGACAAGGTTGGATAGAAAATGACTTATCAAAGCTGTTTTATGACATTCATCCAAACCATAACTCTTTTAAAGTGAACTGACTATAGTACCTCTTGATCGCCTATGGCTAAACTTACCCAAACTTAATGATTATGACTTTAACGTGATGATTTAAGCCAAGTTATAGCATTAAGTGGGGCGATTTTATCAGCTTTAGTACGGCGATCATAGTTAAAACTGAGATTTTCAAAGTCATTTTAAAGGCTTAGACTTCAACGACGTGAATAAATCTTTGGAGATGGGGGAGTGGTTAATAACGGCAACGCCGTGCTGCTGATAAACTTCGGTTAACAAATTAAATGAGGGCACGATGCGCTCAAAAATGGCTTTATCGAGTTTAGAAGGTGCTTGATTTTGTGCATTTTCATAAAATCTTGGTAGGGCGCTATTTAATAAATCAATTCCGAATAAATGCATTGCCCCTACCTTTTTACTAAAAGCAAGTTGGGCTGCGATATAAGCAACCGTTCCTGCTTCTACAAAGCCGTGAGTGACGTCGAGTGATACGCCAATTGGTGCAGGTTTATGATTGGTATCAATAACAAAATTTGGATCGCTAGCAAATGAAATTAGCGGCTTTTTGCGATTAAGCCAAGTATTTTTAAAATTGAGTTTTTGAAATAAGGTCTGATTGGCTTTTACGCCCCAAGGTCTATCAACCGGAAATAAGAGCCGCATTGCCTTATGATACCTTAGCATAAGCTGAGGATAAAGCGCGGCGATAGATTCAAAAACCGCAGCCGTAGCATAAAGCGGCTGACCGTGATAATACTGCGTTAAAATATCTTGCTGATGGCTAATAAAGCGGGCATCGCTGATGACGTAGCCGGCAATATTGCAAAAATTATACTGACCTTGCAAGCTGATGCTGCCGTTAACAAATATCGTGGGCATAGCAAGCTGCTCGCTTGCAAAGCCAATATCTGCTATAGAAGGTCCGGAAGCTATGATATTGACTGGTAATTGGTTCAGGCTTTCAGAGTCGCTCGCCGAATCAAAGGCATTGATTTGAATGACGTTATCATCAATTATAAATTCAGCAAAACGAGGGATTGCCAAAGCGGGCTCCAATAATAACAGTAAGATTTAGTTCCAGTGATCGATAAGCCAAGGACTTGGTAAAACCCGCCGATACCATTTACCGCCGCCGCCTGTGATGGCGTCAGGTGGGTTAATCTCACCATGAAAAATAACGATTTTTGCGCCATCAGGCAAGGTGGGGGCGCGAACAAAGTTAAGCAGCGGCGGTGCCATACATTGATATTTAAAGCTGACGCACCACGATTTATCCCAATATTCAAGGTGGTGATGCTCGCGTAGATAGTTGGACAAATAAGCCTGCTCGTGGCGGACTTCTTGGCGAATGGTTTCAAAATTGCGCTCAAAATTGGCAAGTAAGTCAGGATAAGTGTTCATTCCAACTTTAAAGCGATACACTGAGCTGTTACCAATCATTCGCCACGGCTTTTTCCAATCACGGATAATCACCACGCTGTCATCATGAGCGGCTTGATAAGTAAAAAAGCCGTCAATATTATCAACGATAACAATATCAATATCTAAAAATAGCGCCATGCCTTTTAAGCCGTACAATTCAGGCTTAAACGTGGTCAGCTTTTTCCAGCCGCGTTCAGGAAGATTGGCAGGCAGATTAAGTTCAGGGATTGGAAAGCATTTAACATCGGGATGGATATCGGTGTCATCATCGGTGAGGCAGACCATTTGAAACTCTAAGGTCAAATGGCGACGAACCATATTATATAGCCGGTTAACAAACTCCGACCCATACTTAGTGCCCCATTTCATACAGATGATATAGCGCTGATTACCAGCTATGTTTTGGGTCTCATTAGATAATGGGTTGGGCACAGGCATCATACTCTCAAAATCGCTAAAAACGGCATTATTTTAGCATGATTTACCCACGAATAAAGCTGCTTAAATGTTAGGAGTATCGTTACCGTAATGAAGCTTTTGCCAAAAAATTTAGGGTTTTGTTTGAAGGAAAGCGGTTAACGCATCAGAGGAAGCGATATAAGGATTGCCAAGATTGGGGATATGTTTAAACCGGCGATAGCCCCACATATAATGGCTAAAATAAGCGTTAATCATTTTCTCCATTTCAGCGTTGAGTGCGGCGCTTGAGATGTCCGCTTTTCTATCATAAAGCTTTGGGTCATCAAGTTGATAGCAAAAAATATCAAAGCCTTTATTGTCATCGCGGCGAATACAAGATAAACCAACCAACGCGCAGCGCGTTTTGCTGGCAAGCTTTGAAGCAAGGGTGCTTGTGAGGGTCTCAATACCAAAAAAAGGTACGACAACGCCGCCTGAGGGTTCAGGGACATGGTCAGGCAAGATAATACTAAAGCCGCCTTGTTTGAGCGTTTTAAAAATGGCTTTAACGCCTGTAGCATCCGTTGGTACCAATGTGGCGTTTAAGCGCTGCCGACCTTGAAGCACAAAGTCATTGGTCACTTTGCCTTTAACGGGCTTATACATGATGGTTGGCGCGCCAAATTGGTTCAGCCAAGCGTTCATGATTTCCCACGTGCCAAGGTGCGGGACAATGGCAAGCATACCATTTGGGTTGGCAAGACCTTGTTGCAAAATCTCGATATTATGAACGTCGTTAATTTGAGCAATGCTCCAATCCGGCGGCATTGCCCAACTTTTTACCGATTCAACCGTGCTTAAGCATTGGTTTTGGATGATTTCTTTGATGAGTTGCTGTTTTTTAGCGTGGTCAAGATTTGGCGCGATTAACGCCAAATTGGTGGTGATGGTTCGCGTGATGCTTAAGTTTGGTAAAAAAAGCATCAGCCAAGCAACCAACCGTGCCAAAATCTGAAGCACAGACAATGGCACAAATTTAAAAATCTGATAAGGGTTCATGAGGCGTCACAAACCCTAGTTGTTACTGCAAAAAACCACATAATACTGATTTATTTAACCTTTTATCTAGCTTTTTATTTAGCCTTATTCGGGTTGGGCTTTTTCACGAACGCGAATGCCAAGCTCTCGAAGCTGCTTGTTATCCACCTCAGCAGGCGCTTGGGTTAATGGACAATCGGCAGTTTTGGTTTTCGGGAAAGCAATCACATCACGGATTGAGCTTGCGCCAACCATCAGCATAATTAAGCGGTCTAAGCCAAATGCCAAGCCACCATGCGGCGGCGCACCAAATTTTAGCGCATCAAGTAAGAAGCTGAATTTATCTTTGGCCTCAGTTTCATCAATACCAAGCGCTTCAAAGACAGCTTGCTGCATCTCAAGGGTATTAATACGAAGGCTACCACCGCCAACTTCAGTTCCGTTAAGTACCATATCATAAGCGATAGATAGCGCTGTTTCTGGGCTGTCTTTAAGCTCACTGACTGAGCCTTTTGGCTTGGTAAATGGATGGTGCATGGACGTCCATTTGCCATCGTCCGTTTCTTCAAACATTGGGAAATCGGTGACCCAAAGTGGCGCCCAAGTGCAAGTTTCAAGCTCTAAATCAAGACCGATTTTTTGACGCAGCGCGCCCATGGCGTCATTGACCACGCGAGCTTTGTCCGCGCCGAAGAAAATGATATCACCATTTTCAGCACCTGTACGTTCAATAAGATTGGCAAGAACCTCATCGGTCATATTTTTGATAATAGGCGACTGAAGTCCTGAGTCTTGGTCAACGCCGTTATTAATTTTGCTGACATCATTAACTTTAATATACGCCAAGCCGCGAGCGCCATAAATACCAACAAACTTGGTATATTCATCGATTTGCTTTCGGCTAAGCGTGCCACCATTAGGAACGCGAAGGGCAGCAACGCGACCTTTTGGGTCGTTGGCAGGACCTGAAAAGACTTTAAAGTCAACGTCTTTCATTAAATCAGCCACATCGACCAGTTTTAATGGAATTCGTAAATCGGGCTTGTCTGACGCGTAATCGCGCATGGCTTCCGCGTAAGTCAATCGCGGAAAATCTGGCAAATCAACATCAAGCATGGTTTTAAATAAATGCTTAATTAAGCCTTCGTTAAGGCTCATGATTTCTTCTTCGGTTAAAAAAGAAGTTTCGATATCAACTTGGGTAAATTCAGGCTGACGGTCAGCGCGTAAGTCTTCATCGCGGAAGCATTTAGCGATTTGGTAATAACGGTCAAATCCTGACACCATCAATAGCTGTTTAAAGAGCTGCGGTGATTGTGGCAGGGCAAAGAAGTTACCCGGACGCGTTCGTGACGGTACTAAATAATCGCGAGCGCCTTCAGGGGTGGCTCGGGTCAAAATAGGCGTTTCAACGTCCAAAAAGCCATGGTCATCTAAATAACGGCGAATGGCTGAGGTTGCGCGAGCGCGAAAGACCATGCGGTCTTGCATCTGCGGGCGGCGCATATCAAGATAGCGATACTTTAAACGCAAATCTTCAGACGCGGTAGTATTGTCATCATTGAGCGGGAACGGCGGCGTTTCAGATTTAGCAAGCACTTCAATTTGTTTGCCCAAAAGCTCAACCTGACCGCTGACCATATTTGGGTTTTCAGTGCCTTCGTAGCGACGGCGGACACGACCGGTAATTTTTAGCACGTATTCAGGGCGCGCCGCATCAGCAGTGGCAAAGGCTTCAGGGGTATCAGGGTCAACAACGACCTGCAAAATTCCCGCACGGTCGCGCAAATCTAAGAAAATCACGCCGCCGTGGTCGCGACGACGATGCACCCAGCCGACGATAGTTATGGTTTTATCAAGCAAGCGCTCATTCACCGCGCCGCAGTATTCATCGCGGTTTTCACTTGTGGTTATCAAATCTTTTGGTGTCTGATTGCTTTGCGTCATCGTTTGTGTTCCAGTTTTAAGCCCAATTCAAAAGTCGCCAATTGACCCATTTTGATAAAATCTTACCAAAATATGCCAACATCGCAGCCCCGCTGCCATAGCGATAAAAATAAATCTAAACGCGTATTATGCCTAATGTGCCCCTGTTATACAACTCTCAAGCTCAATCGCTGGCAAATTGTACGGATAATCATGGGTAGATAAGCAAAACTTAGGCAGCGATGAGTTTTGCCACAATTAATCACCAAATCTTACTTGCAATCTTGCGCTCGCAGAAGCATATTATTTGCCATTAATTTTTTAAGTAAAATTTTTTGAAAAAATCTCACCAGTTATGATAAGGATAAATCAATGTTGTCACCTGCCCCTAAAAATCCGGTTGAGCTTAAAGTTACCCATCTCAACAAAGTCCAAAATCAGCGCCAAGAGCACTTAGTTGAAGCTACTCAAGGCAAAAAAGCCCTCAAGCTTTTTAAAAAGCAACAGGAAAAACAACAAGAAAAGCAGCTTAGCAAAAAAGCCAAATCAAGCTTGAAGCAAAAACTGACGAATAAAGCCAAAAAAGAAGACAGCAATCAGCAAGTCTTTGTGTTGGATTTTGATGGCGATATGAAAGCCACAGCCGTTAAGCATTTGCGAGATGAAATCAGCACCTTAATTAGTACGGCAAATAAGGGCGATGAGGTTATCGTTCGCCTTGAGTCCTCCGGCGGCTTGGTTCACAGCTACGGCTTGGCAGCGGCGCAATTGGCAAGGCTTAAAGATGCCGGACTAAAACTGACCGTTTGCGTGGATAAGGTGGCAGCAAGCGGCGGCTACATGATGGCCTGCGTTGCCGATACCATTATCGCCGCGCCGTTTGCGGTCATTGGTTCAATTGGGGTGGTATCTCAGCTACCAAACTTTCATAAATGGCTTAAAAATCATGATGTTGATTATGAAATGTTCACCGCAGGCGACTATAAGCGGACGGTGACTGTGTTTGGCGAAAATGATGATAAAGACCGCGCCAAATACCAAGAAGAACTTGAGCAAACGCACTTGTTATTTAAAGACTTTGTCAATCGTTATCGCAACATGCTTGATTTGGACAAAGTAGCCACCGGCGAGCATTGGTACGGTGAGGACGCGCTGCATTTAAATTTGGTTGACCGGCTACAAACGTCCGACAGCTATATCTTAGAGCGAATGGCAGAGCATGAGGTTTATGCGCTGCAATCACGGCAAAAGCCCACGCTTGCTGAAAAATTAGGACTAGCGCAAGCTGCGGAAGCGGGAATTAATATTGCGATTGATAAAATTCCTGAATTGATGGGTAAAATTGAGAGTGCTCAGCGCTTGCTAAAATAGGATTTTTTACTGATTAATGATAAACCATGGTTCATTTTTTATGGTTTTAAAGCGTTGGCGCAACGGTCGACGCTTTTTATTTTTCCTTAAAGTATCTTGAAACAATATCAGTATTTACAAGCAAGCGTATTTACAATAGTCTAGCAATCTTAGATAAAACTATACTTTTTTATGCTGCTGTTGTCAGCGCATCAGATTAAAGATAATAAAGTTGAGGATGAAAAAGAACTGCTATGCAACAAAAATTACTCCGTAAGCTGACCCATACCGCGCAGCATGGTCGCGAGCAAGCTTTTGGCGCCATTTTGCCGGAGCGCTACCTAAAGGGGCTGGAAATTGCCAAAGTAGGTCGCGGCAAGACGGTATTGATTACTGGTGCCAGCTCAGGAATCGGTGAGGGCATGGCACGAGTTTTTGCTAAGCTTGGTTATAATTTGGCGATTTGTGCGCGCCGAACTGACCGGCTTGAGCAGCTAAAAGCTGAGCTGTTAGCGCAGTTTCCTGATATTAAAATTGAATATTTGGCGCTTGATGTCAGCGACTACAATGCGGTGTTTCGGGTGTTTAAAGAGTTTGCCGATAAGTTTGGGCAAATCGATAAAGTGATTGTCAATGCCGGAATTGGCGAGAGTCGCCAAATTGGCAAAGGTCGCTTTGAAACCAACCGCAAGACCGCTGAGGTGAACTTCATTGGCGCCCTTGCTCAATGCGAGGCGGCAATGCAACATTTTCGCGCCAAAAATGCAGGGCAATTGGTGGTGATTTCAAGCATGTCAGCAATGCGCGGTCTTCCTAAACACATGACCACTTACGGGGCAACGAAAGCCGGACTTGCGTACTTAGCAGAGGGTATTCGCGCTGATATGCTTTTAAATGACTTGCCGATTAAAGTCTCCACCATTTATCCAGGTTACATCCGAACCGAAATCAATACCAATGCCAAACCGCTACCGTTTCAGGTGGATGCTGAAACCGGAACCAATGCCATTGTTGCGGCTATTGAAGCTGAAGTTGATGAAGCTTGCGTTCCAAGTCTGCCATGGTCGCTTGTGGGTCAAATTATGAAGCGCTTACCGCTCAATATCGTGAATAGAATCAGCTAACTGCTCAGTGTTTTCATTGATTTTGCCTACTAAGCCTGACGACAATTTCGCTCAGGCTTTTTGCTTGATGGGCATTTAATAATTAAATCAGTGCTGATTGAGCGTGTTTTGAATGGTATCATGAAGCACTTTTGGTACGCGAATGGGGCGAATATTGCCGCTTGCAGAATTTGCGTCTGTGTTGGCTTGATTTTCAACGCAAGCAATAACGATTTTGGCGCGGCTTAATAACGTTGATGCGCCTTTTTTAGCCTCTTTTCGATGAATGCTTTGATGAAAAATTAAGCTTGCAGGTTTAATGTCGATGTGGTCAATTTGAACCGTTATCCGCTCATCAAGTAAAATGGCTTTTTGATATTTGATGTCGATTTGGCTGACGACAAAGTGTTGTAAATTGCCCTCTTCACTGGTTAAAAAATAGGTGTTTAGCCCAATTTTGGTCAAATAATCGCGGCGGCAGTTTTCAAAAAACACCAAATGGTTGGCATGATAAACGATGCCACCGGCGTCAGTATGGTTGATATAAATTTGATATTCTGTAGCAAAAACAGGGGCAGAAGTTGCGTTGCTCATCGGTTGGTTTCTCTTAAAATAAGGTTGATGGGGTAAAATTAAATCATGCTGCGGATTAAGATAAATTAACTTAGCACAAAAATACAGCGCGGGCTAAAATTAATCACCGCGACCTGTCAACAGCAATACAGCACTTTAAAATAGGATGTTTCATGACCCGATTTATGAGTTTTAATATTAACGGTATTCGCGCGCGCCAGCATCAGCTTGAGGCGGTTCGCGACATCATCGACCCTGATGTGATAGGGCTTCAAGAAACCAAGGTTCATGATGAGCAGTTTCCGCTAGCCGATGTCGCAGGTCTTGGTTATCATGTGGAATATTTTGGTCAAAAAGCGCACTATGGGGTGGCGCTCTTGTCAAAAACTGCGCCTATTTTTGTGCAAAAAGGCTTTCCTTGGGAGGGCGATGACGCCCAAAAGCGCTTTATCCATGCAAGATATGAGCTGCAAAACCGCGAAATCGACGTATTAAACGGCTATTTTCCGCAAGGTGAAAGCTTGGAGCACCCCATCAAGTTTCCGATGAAGCGCGCTTATTATGCCGATTTGATGCGTTATATTGATGAGCTTAAAAATGAGGGGCGCTCGCTTGTGGTGATGGGCGATATGAACGTGGCTCCTGAAGATATTGATGTGGGCATCGGTGAGGTGAATGCCAAGCGTTGGCTTAAAAATAATAAATGCTCATTTTTGCCGGAGGAGCGCGAGTGGTACGCAGATTTGCTGTCAAGGCAGCTTACCGACACCTACCGTTTGCATTATCCAAACAGTAGCGATTATTTTAGTTGGTTTGATTATCGCAGTCGCGGTTTTAATGATGACCCAAAGCGCGGATTGCGAATTGACCATATTTTATGCAGTGATGATTTAAGTGATAAATGTATTGACGCTGGTATCAGCTATCCGCTGCGGGCAATGGAAAAGCCGTCCGACCACGCGCCGATTTGGTCAGCTTTTGACTTTAGCAAATAGGCGTTTAGCAACTAAGTTTTAACCACTCGTTTTTATCAATAACTTTAACTTTAACTTTCTAATTTTCTAATTTTTTTATTTTAAGGAAGGAATGTTTATGGCGGTCGGTGATATTTCAACTCCCAAAACCATGTTTGCCATCGATGGCGTAAAATTAAGCACCACAGCGGCAGGGGTTCGCTACCAAAATCGTGATGATTTGGTCGTTATTGAGATTGCAGAAGGCAGCTCAACGGCAGCGGTTACCACCAAAAATGCCTTTTGCGCCGCACCGGTTCGTCTTTTACGTGAGCATATTGCAAAGGCAGCGCCGCGCTATTTGGTGATTAATACGGGAAATGCCAACGCCGGAACAGGCGCTGACGGTCTTGCTCGCGCCGAAGCGGTTTGTCAGGCTTTAGCACAAAAAGCAGGCGTGACTAGCGCGGCTATTTTGCCATTTTCAACGGGGGTGATTGGTGAGCCGCTCAACAGTGAAGCGATTGTCAATGGTTTGGATAAGGCGCTTGCAAGCCTAAGCACGGATGGCTGGCTTGCAGCGGCAAACGGTATCCGAACCACCGACACCATTCCCAAAGCTGCAAGCGGGCAAGTTGAAATTGACGGCACCACGTATCATATTTCCGGCATTTCTAAAGGCTCAGGAATGATTCGCCCCAATATGGCAACGATGCTTGGCTTCGTTGCCACGGACGCCGATATTGCCCCTGAAACGCTTCAAGCCATGCTCACCGCCATTAATGAGCAAACCTTTAACCGCATCACCGTTGATGGCGACACCTCAACCAATGATTGCTGCGTGCTCATCGCCACCAAAGCGGTGAAAAGTGCTTCAGGAACGATTGACAGTCAAGACCATCCGCACTTCAACGCGCTATTTGATGCCTTGCAATCGGTATTTTTAAGATTGGCGCAATTAATCGTCCGTGATGGCGAGGGCGCAACCAAGTTTATCACCGTGAAAGTTACGGGTGGCAAAACCTCGCAAGAGTGCTGCGATGTGGCGTATTCGGTGGCGCATTCACCACTGGTAAAAACGGCTTTTTTTGCCAGTGACGCCAATTGGGGTCGGATTTTGGCGGCGGTTGGTTATGCAGGGCTTGAGGATTTGGATACCGAACAGGTCAATGTCTGCTTGGATGAGGTGATGATTTGTCAAAATGGTGGTCTTGCTTCCGACTATTCTGAGAGCCAAGGCGACCTCGTCATGAGCCGACCTGAAATCACCATTCACATTGATTTGGGTCGCGGGGAGGCGTCAGATACGGTTTATACTTGTGATTTGTCTTACGATTACGTCAAAATTAATGCTGATTATCGCAGTTAACTAACGTTAAGCTAAATGTTAAGCCAAAATTGTTTATAACATGATTGGGCTTTAGGTTGCAAACCTTGACGTTACGTTACAAAGCAGTTATAGAGCCCAGTCATTTTCGACCCTTATACTAATTATCGTACCACGGCAAAATGAGGTAATAAGTGAGTAGGCAGCAAAATTGTCCTAACTCACGGTTAGCCTTTCGCAGTCTTGCACTGGCTACCGCTTTTTAACATCATAAAAAGTATAAAAAAACATCAATAAGCGCTTTTTGAGCGTAACGATAATAATATAAGGATAAAATAATGAAAACATTAGTGATGGCAGCCTTAGCAGCAACCTTGACCCTAGCAGGCTGTTCGACCATGAATTTGAACGATGAACGTGCTATGGTTGTCGATGGTAAACCGGTGAGCGTCAAGGTGGTGAATATCCCAAGCTTTAACGTTGAGATTGCGCCGCGAAAAGCCATTTGTGAGTTTACGGACAAAAACGGCAGAATGATTGAATCTGAATGTTTGCAGTACCGCCAAACCCATCAAAAAAACTTCAATACGTTAAATGGCGACATTCAAGGCTTTACTTATGAGCCAAACTACCGTTATGTGTTAGACGTTCGTCAAGAAGCGGTTGCTGACCCTGTTTCAGGAGTGGTAAAACCCGTTTGGTTATTAAACAAAGTGATTTCCAAAACGGCTGAATAATCTGTTTTTAAGCATTTAAATGATTGAAAAAAAGACCTTTAACTGAGTTAAAGGTCTTTTTTTTGCAAAAATTAAGGGGTAAATAATAATAGCGCTAACATTGACTGTATTTCACTGAAACGCCTTGATTTGCCGTCAAAATGCGATTGTCGGCAAAGACTGCCAGACCGCCGCGCGAGGTTTCTTTATATTTGTCGTTCATGTCCTCGCCAGTTTTTTTCATGGTTTCAACGACTTTATCAAAGGAGACAAAATGCTGACCATTGCCGCGGCAGGCAAGGCGGGCGGCGTTGATGGCTTTGACCGCGCCCATGGCGTTGCGCTCGATACACGGCACTTGAACCAAGCCGCCAACAGGGTCACAAGTTAAGCCAAGATTATGCTCAATGCCAATTTCAGCGGCATTCAAACATTTTGCCGCGTCACCATTCATGATTTCAGCCAGTGCCGATGCCGCCATCGCACAAGCTGAACCAACCTCACCTTGACAGCCAACTTCAGCGCCAGAAATCGAGGCATTTTCTTTAATTAAGCTGCCAATGGCGGTGGCATTTAACAAAAACTTACGAGCGCCCTCAAGACTATAAGCCGGTAAAAAGTCGCGGTAATAATGCATCACCGCCGGAATAATCCCTGCCGCGCCGTTGGTTGGGGCGGTGACCACGTTGCCGCCGTTGGCATTTTCTTCATTGACGGCTAAGGCGTACAAATCGACCCAATCCATCGCCGCAAGCTTGTCGTTTTTATTCAGATGTTGCTCTTTTTCAGCGCAAAGCTGTAAGTATAACCCTTGAGCGCGGCGTTTGACCTCAAGACCACCGGGCAGCGTGCCATCATTTTCACAGCCACGGCGAACGCAATCTTGCATGGCCTGCCAAATGGAATCCAAATAGTCCAAAACGTCTTTTTCATCGCGGTAATGGCACTCATTGGCAAGCACCAATTCGCTGATGTTCAGTTGGTGTTTTTGGCATTGTTCAAGCAGTTCAGCACCGGTGTTAAATGGGTAGGGGATGGAGGCAATCGTTGGCGCGGCGTGGTCTTCTTCAGGCGTGGTCGCGTCACTTTCATTAATGACAAAACCACCGCCAACTGAATAATAGGTTTGCTGATAGCTTGAGCCGTCATTAAAACGAGCATGCAGCGTCAAGGCGTTTGGGTGATACGGCATTACGGTATCGCCATACCAATGAATGTCGTTGTCGGCATTAAAATCAATATCGTGCTTGCCGGCTAAATTAAGGCGATGGTCAGCAAAAATCGGCGCTAAATAATGCTCGGTCAACTGCGTGTCAATGGTGGCAGGCTTGTGACCTAATAGCCCAAGCAAAATAGCCGTGTCGGTGGCGTGACCTTTTCCGGTGGCGGCAAGGGAGCCGAACAGCTCAATTTCAATGTGGTTAACGTCATCAAGTTTTGCCTGCTCGCTAAGCGCTTGTAAAAATAAATTTGCCGCAACCATAGGGCCTACCGTATGCGAGCTTGAGGGTCCAATGCCAATTTTAAATAAATCAAAAACACTAATCATTATTTTGTCCTAAAAATCAATATCATAGCGCTATTATAACGCCGAATTGTACCAAGATAAAATGCTGCTTAAACGGTCATAACTATGAGTTAAATTATAAGTTAGTTAAGACTAAACTTTTAGTAATTATAGAAAGTATAAACGATACGACCAATTAAACCTATGCCAAAGTAGCGATTTATTTTTTCCGAGCGGATTGTTTTTTCAAAGTCAGTTGACGACGCAAATTTGACTTTGGCAGTCAACTTGACTTAAGAAGAAACGCTTTAGTTTGCGGATAATTTCCGTTAAGATGCTCAGCGTTGATGCCTGTGTAACATCCTGTAAGTATTGGCAGCAGGGTGATAATCGCGTTAACCCCAACTTGCATAGGATTTTATTATGACGCCCCCCCAATCTTCCTCAAATGCTGACCCAGTGGCGCAAGACCTTGCCCCGCAAGCGCTAACAAACCACAATCCTGATTTTGACAATGGCCGCTGGTTTCCGACTTGGCGGCCTTTTTTTGGTGACTTGGATAAAAATCCGGTTGGCATTAATGAGTATTTGCCGCCAAGCAAAAGCGTGTTGCTTGGCTTTCAGCACACCTTTGCGATGTTTGGCTCAACGGTTCTTGCGCCGCTGTTGATGGGGTTTGACCCTAATTTGGCAATTTTGATGTCAGGGTTTTGCACGGTGATGTTTTTTATGATTACCGGCGGTCGCATGCCAAGTTACTTGGGATCAAGCTTTGCCTTTATTGGTCCGGTAATTGCGGCAACGGCTTATGCAGGCTCGAGATTTAACGCCAATTTAAATATCGCGCTTGGCGGGATTATGGTTTGCGGACTGATTTACGCGGCTGTTGGGCTGTTGGTCATGAAAACCGGAACGGGCTGGATTGAGCGCTTGATGCCGCCGATTGTGACGGGCGCTATCGTGATGATTATCGGGTTAAATCTTGCTCCTGTAACCATTCAAGGCGTTTCGGCAAATCAATTTGATGCTTGGATGGCGGTGCTGACCGTGCTTTTGATTAGTGGTGTGGCGGTCTTTACCCGTGGTATGCTGCGCCGGTTGTTGCTACTGGTGGGCTTAATTTTGTCCTATATGGTTTATTTTGTGATGACCAACGTGCTTGGACTTGGCGCGCCGATTGATTTTAGTGGCGTAAGTAATGCCGCTTGGTTTGGGCTACCCACGTTTCATAGCCCAAGCTTTAACATGAGTGCCATTGTGCTGATTGCGCCGGTTGCCTTTATTTTAATTGCCGAAAATCTAGGGCATTTTAAGGCGGTTGAGGGCATGACGAAAACCAAAGTGACGCCGTATATGGGTCGCGCCTTTTTTGCTGATGGTTTTGCCACTGTTTTTTCAGCAGGGTTTGGCGGAACGGGCGTGACCACTTACGCGGAAAATATCGGCGTCATGGCTGTGACTAAAGTCTATAGCACGACGATTTTTGTGGTAGCCGGACTGGTGGCGATTTTACTTGGTTTATCGCCCAAATTTGGCGCGATTATCCAAACCATTCCCCCAGCGCTTTTGGGCGGCGCGTCGATTGTGGTGTTTGGTTTGATCGCTATTGCTGGCGCGAAAATCTGGATCGATAGCCATATCGATTTTAGCAAAAATAGCAATTTAATCATTGCGGCGGTCACCGTCATTATGGGAACGGGCAATTTCAGCTTGCATTTGGGCGGCTTTGATTTAGGCGGCATCGGTACGGCAACGTTAACCGCGATTGTGTTAAATGCGCTATTTAACCGGCAAAAAGGCGCTGAGTAAAAATTTGCCCATAACCGCTGCAACAAAATTGATTTGAACTCGACAGCTTTGTGTCACAATTGGCTTGCAATTTAAGTTGGCAATAAAAGACGGATTTGTTAAGCTTGCGCCTTGATTTATAACCAAATTTTGGAGGCGGCGGCTATTAAACGTTTAACTTTGTTTTCTTGCTTAACCTTAATAGCAACGATAGTACCACTGGGTATGACTGCCCAAGCTGCCAGTTGTAAACTGCCCAAAAGCTATTTTAAGCATGTCAGCTGCACCGCAAGTGCCGGCTACTTTTTGGCAACTAAAGATTATGGGGCGCCGGTGGCACTGATTGACAATCGCGGTAAAACCGTGGTTGATTTGATGGGCTATCAGCGCGCTGATGGCAAGCGCTTGGCTGAAGGACTGCTGCCTGTTTTACGCGGCAATCGGGTCGGCTACGTCAATCTGCAAGGTCGCGAGGTCGTCCCGCCGATGTATGATACCATTAGTGAAGGGGGCAGCTTCGCTCGCGCCGCCTCAGAAGGTAAAATCGTGGTCAAAAGAGGCGGCGAATTTGGCGTGATTAATACCCGTAATCAAACGGTCGTGCCCTTTTCAAAAGCCATCAGTAATATTGATGATTTTAATGATGGTCATGCAAGGGTTTATAAAGGCAAGGCTATCAGTTGGGTGAATAATAATGGCAACCCAACGGCGGACCCGACAAAATATCGTGATAAGGACTTAGAAAATAAGAGCTTAGAAAATTTAGCGGCAAGCAATAAACCAAATAGTTCGCCTTCTAAAAATTCACAAGAAGCCGTGACGCCAAATCAAGCTCAGCAAAAGCCAACTGCGCCAACTAAGCCGCCTTTTACTACCCTGCAAGCGCATCAGCAAGATGGTCGTTGGGGCTTTGTTGATGATGAGGGCACGATTATGATTACCTATTCATTTGATGAGGTTCGTCCATTTTCTGAAGGTCTGGCGGCGGTTCGTATTGCTGATGAGTGGGGCTTTTTAAACCTAGGTGGCGACTTGGTCGTGCCGTTTTCATTTCAAAACTCAGGGGAAGTTGCTGATTTATCCAACAGCTATCTTGGCGCGCCGTCGTTTGTTTTTAATCAAGGTAAGGCTTGGGTGGCAACGGTGAATGGTCAAAAGCAGTGTATTGATAAAAAGTTTGCTGAAGTTGCTTGTGATTTTTAAAGCTTTTGATTTTCAAGTAATAAAAAAGCTAAACAATAAAAAGCAAAGCAATAAAAAAGCCATGACAGCAATTATGGCTTTTTTTAAGATTTAGCCTAATAAATGATTGCGAATTAAATCGGTCAAATACGGCTGATAATACGCCGGAATGTCATGCGCCATACCATCAATCAGATGAAATTTGGCATTAGGAATGGTTTTGGCAACCACGCGACCTTGTGACGCCGGAATCAAGCCATCTTTGCTGCCGTGAATCACAATCGTTGGTGCTTTGACTTGTTTGCTAAAGCGGCTGATGGAGCCTGACGATAAAATGGCGTTTAACTGCTGAACCGCGCCAAGGGGGTGAAAACTGCGCTGATAGCGAAGCTTGGCAATCTCGCGAACGGTTCGGACATTCACGTGACCGGGCGTTCCAACCACTTTCATAAACCAAACGCTATGGCGAATAATATCGCGCTCTGAGTGGCTTTCAGGACGATTAATAAGCGTATAAAGCTGCCGCGCTTTGGGCGGTCTTAAAAAGGCGCGGTTGGTGGTGGTAAATAGCAGCGCCATTTTATCCACCAAGCTTGGGTAGCGCGCCGCGACGATTTGGGCAATCATACCGCCCATCGATGCCCCAAGCAAATGCGTATGACCAAGGTTGAGCGCTTTAATCAGCCGAACCGTATCTTCTGCCATGTCCGTTAAATTGTAAGCCACTTGCTTTGATTTATTGGACAGTCCTGCTTGCACTCTTAGCATCATTTTAAATTGACTGACTTGCGGTAAGCCCTCGATTTGCACTTTTGAGGACAGCCCAACATCACGATTGTCAAAGCGAATCACAAAAAATCCGGCGTCAATCAAGCGCTTGATAAAATCGTCCGGCCAAAAGACCATTTGTGAGCCAAGTCCCATGACGAGCAGCAGCGGCGGGTTGTCAGGATTGCCGCCCGCCTCAACGCAAAGCTCAATACCATCACCGATATCAATCATCGTTTGAAACAGATGGTCGCTTAAATCAGAGGCGCGCCAGTCATGCGCCCCAAATTTTTGCCAATCAGGAGTTGGAAAAAAGGCTGTTTTTTCCTGACCGCTGTCATCATGGGCAGTTTTGGTCATAAAGATTCCCTAATTAAATCTCAACCATCTCAAAATCAAGCTTGCCCACGCCGCATTCAGGGCACGTCCAGTCCTCAGGAATGTCTTCCCAAAGCGTTCCTGGGGCGATGCCTTCTTCAGGGCAGCCAAGCGCTTCATCATAAATCCAGCCGCAGACAATACATTCAAAACGTCTCATACTTTAATCCTATCTATACCATCAAAGATATTGCCCAAAGGGCGCAAAAAGCGCTCGTAGTTTAGCATAGAACGCGGCTTTTGCGAGTTTAGTTTACAGCTGTATATTGAGATGATGAGTTCATAATCAAGGTTTTTGGTTTAAAAGGAGTAAAAAATAAGACCTGTCGCCTCACTATAATTAAGAAAATAAGGGATTTTGACCCGCTATTATTAAAAATAATTATTGTTGCCCTGTGAAGTCAATTCAATATGCTAAAATATAAATTGATAATTTGGTATCGCATCATTCAAGCGCCTTACTACCAAGTTATTCAAATGAGCGCAGTACCATCAAAAACAAAGGTTAACTATGAGCATAACTGACGATATGGCTTTGGCAACACCAACTAAGCTAGAGCATCCCGACCATCCATTTTGGCAAATCATCCGAACCGTTCCCGATTTTCCGAAAGCCGGCATTGATTTTTATGACATCACGCCGCTGCTGCGAAGCCACATTAACGAGGTCATTGATGCGTTACTTGCCGCATTACCAAGCGGCTTGATTGATGAGATTGATTGTCTTGGGGCAGTTGAAGCTCGCGGCTTTATTTTTGCAAGCCTTTTGGCAGGGCGGTTGGGTAAAGGAATGATTTTGCTTAGAAAACCGGGGAAGCTGCCGCCACCGGTTGCTAATAAAGCTTATGCGCTCGAGTATGGCAAAGACACCCTTGAGATGCAAAATAACTTGCCGCCTGAGCGCGTGCTTTTGGTCGATGATATCTTGGCAACGGGCGGCACATTAATGACCGCTTACGAGCTTTGTAAATCAGCAAATCATGAAGTGGTTGGCGCGCTGGTGCTGCTTGATTTAATCGACCTTCACGGTAATTTTCCGGTGCCAATTTATACCGTATTACAACGATAAGTAATTAGAACTTTAATCAAAAAAAGCGCTTTGAACTGCGATAAAAAGGTTTCAAAGCGCTTTTTTATGGTTATGAAAGTTGCATTAAAAATATCAACTACGAATTGCGGCAAGCGTTTGCGCCAACTGCTCGCGGGCGCTGATAAAGCCGTCAATACCTTTTGGCAGTAAGGCTTGGGTCACTTTATCTTCTTGATAAGCTTGGTTAAATGCCGTTTCGGTTAAGCTTAAGCGCTCGCCAATCGCGTTAGTGCTGACCATATTCGGCGACAATTGACGGCTGACGGTGGTGTCAAGATGGGAAAGCTCATCAAGCAAATCAGGAGAAATGGTGAGCAAATCGCAGCCGGCAAGCGCTAAGATTTGTTCAACCGAGCGAAAGCTTGCGCCCATCACTTGCGTTTTGTAGCCGTGCTGCTTGTAATATTGATAAATGAGTTTGACCGATTGCACGCCCATGTCATCGGCAGCAGGAATATTTTGGCGATTTTGCTCACTTTTTTGCCAATCTAAAATCCGACCAACAAAGGGTGAAATCAAAGTCACGCCGGCATCGGCGCAAGCAACCGCTTGATGCTGACCAAACAGCAGCGTTAAATTGCAATGAATGCCTTGTGATTCAAGATAGCGCGCCGCCTCAATCCCTTGCCATGTTGCTGCCATTTTAATTAAAATGCGCTCAGGGTCGATGCCCGCTTTTTGATAGGCGTCCATAAATTCAAGGGCTTTATCAATGGTCGCTTGGGTGTCATAAGACAATCTGGCATCAACCTCGGTTGACACGCGACCTTCAATAAGTGCCAAAATATCGCAGCCAATTTGAACGGTGAGGGCGTCAATCACCGCATCAACGTCGCCTTGGTGGCGGTTCATGGTGTCGGCAAGCATCGCTTGGTTGTCCGGATGGATAAGTGCTTTGGTAATAAGGCTTGGGTTGGTGGTCGCATCAACGGGCTTTAGCCGCGCAATGGCGCTCAAATCGCCGGTGTCGGCAACGATGGTGGTCATGGTACTTAATTGGTCAAGAGCGCTCATTGATTGTCCTCATGGTTATAGTTTTTTATAAAGTGATTTTTATTAAATGGTCTTGTTATCAAATGAATGACGCAAAACCGTAGCTTGCCAAAGCTTGTCCTAACTTTAGCACAGTTGATAGGGCTTAGGTCAAGAGCAGTGCTGATGGCTGACAGACTTTTAAATAAATTGCTTGCGATGGTATGGGCACGCTGTTTAGATTTTGTTATAGTAGGATGATGCTTGGGTAACCCGCCAAGCGCTATCACGGAAGTTATCTTAAAAACACCCTAAAAAGTAATCGAGCCAATAAGGATTATCAGACATGAGCGAGCAGCCAGCAGCGCCACAATCAGAATCATTGCACCAAGACTCACTTGCTGCCAGCAACACCTCAACTGACCAAGAGTTTTTGACCCGATTGCGCCAAAAAATCGATGCCGTTGATTGCGAAATTCAAACGCTGATTAATAACCGTGCCAAATTGGCTCAGCAAGTGGCAATGGTTAAAAAAGATGAAGTTGCTAAAGACCCAAAAGCCAATAAAGACCCTATTTTTTATCGTCCTGAGCGCGAAGCTCAAGTCTTAAAAGCAGTGATGGCACGAAATACGGGTCCGATTGCTGATGAAAAAATGGCGCGACTGTTCCGCGAAATTATGTCCGTTTGCCTCGATCTAGAAGCGCCGCAGCGCATTGCCTTTTTAGGACCTGTTGGCACGTTTACCCATGCTGCTGCCTTAAAGCATTTTGGTAAAGCGGCGGACACCATTCCATTAACCACCATTACTGACGTATTTCGCGAAGTGGAAGCAGGAACGGCAATGTATGGCGTCGTTCCCGTTGAAAATTCGTCTGAAGGCGTTGTCAACCATACCCTTGATGGCTTTTTATCTTCAAGTTTAAAAATTATCGGCGAGGTAGAATTGCCGATTCACCAAAACTTTTTGGTGGCTGAACATACCAAAGTCGATGGCTTAAGCCGGATTTACTCGCATCAGCAGTCGCTTGCTCAGTGTCGCCACTGGCTTGATGTGAATTTTCCAAACGTTGAGCGCGTTGCCGTATCAAGCAATGGCGAAGCTGCCCGCCGCCTTAAAAATGAGTGGCATTCGGCTGCCATTGCAGGGGACGTTGCTGCTGCTGAATATGGTTTGCATAAGCTTTATAGCAACATTGAGGACAACCCAAGCAACACCACGCGCTTTTTAATTGTCGGTCACGAGGCCGTTGCGCCGTCAGGTCAGGATAAAACCTCGATTGTAGTTTCAGCTCATGATAAAGCCGGCGCGCTGATTGAAATTTTAAAACCGCTATCGCATCACGGCGTGTCGATGACCAGTATCGAAACACGACCTGAGCGCCCGAACAAGTGGGCTTACGTGTTTTTCATTGATATGGAAGGTCATATTGATGACCCCAATGTCAGCGCTGCAATTGCCGATATCAGACCACTGGTTAAAGAAGTTCGCGTTTTAGGCTCGTACCCAAAAGCGGTGCTGTAAGTTGTTTTTTGATACAAAATAGCATTGTTATAGCGTCTGACCACTTGCCAGCTTATGTTCATTTGCCAATTAGGGATTTAATATGCCAAAAAAAGAGGCTCAAGCGATAACTTCGGCGTATTCAAGCATTGAGACGTTGGCGCCTTATCAAATCGGCAAGCCCATCGAGGAGCTGACCCGCGAGATGGGGGTAACGGATGTGATTAAGCTTGCCAGTAATGAAAATCCTTATGGCAGCTCGCCGCTTGTCACCCTTGCGATTACCCAAGAGCTTGCTAAGCTTGCGCGCTATCCGGACGGCAATGGCTTTGGTTTAAAGCAAAAGCTTGCTGATGTTTATGATGTTAGTCCTAGCCAAGTCACCCTTGGCAATGGCGCCAATGATATTTTGGATTTACTAGCGCGAAGTTTTGTTGGTCACAAAGATGCTATTGTTTATAGCCAATTTGCGTTTATTGTTTATGGCATGCTAGCAAAAGTTCAAGGGGCGCGCGGAATTGAAGTTCCGGCGCTGCATTTTGCTCATGATTTAAAAGCCATGGCGCAAGCGGTCATTAAACATAGCAACACCAAAATGGTATTTATTGCTAACCCAAACAACCCAACGGGAACGCTATTGGAAGTTACTGATATTCGCAACTTTATCAAAGCAATTCCCTCATCCGTGCTTGTGGTTATTGATGAAGCTTACGTTGAATATTGCCCAACTGCCAACCATAAAGTGCTGCTTGATGAGTTTGCTAACGTCGTGGTTGTTCGCACCTTTTCAAAAGCGTTTGGGCTGGCAGGGCTGCGAATTGGCTACGCGCTCAGCTCTAAAAGTGTTGCTGAAATTCTCAACCGCGTTCGTCAGCCGTTTAATGTCAGCCGACTTGGTCTTGCTGCCGCCGCTGCTGCACTTGACGATAGCGCCTTTATTGAGCGCTCTTATCAAGCAAATATTGAGCAGCGCCGCTGGCTTGGCTCGCAGTTTGACGCGCTTGGTCTTGGCTTTATCAAATCGGCTGCCAATTTTATTATGGTTGAGGTTGAAAATGCTTCAAAAGTTAATCAGGCGCTGCTGGCTCAAGGGGTCATCGTTAGACCGCTGCAAAACTATGGTCTTGATAACTGGCTTCGGGTGAGCGTGGGAACGCCTGAGGACAATTTGCGCTTGATTGATACGCTGCGCTCGATTTTAAATAATGATGATTTGTAACAATAGCTTATAAAAACAGTTTGTAACAACAATTGGTAACAACAGCGGTAAAGGTCATGCCAACGATGCAAAGTTCGCCAGATTCAAAGCAGCACTTAGAACAAAACCAACCGTTATTTAACAAGGTTTGCGTGATTGGTCTGGGTTTAATTGGGGCAAGTCTGGCGCAAGCGATTAAAGACCGTGGATTAAGCCATTCAATTGTTGCGGTTGACAAGCATCAGCCAAGCCTTGATGAAGCAATGGCGCATGGGCTTTTAGATGCCGGAAGTGGTCAGCTTATTGAGGTTGCTAAAGACGTTGATTTGATTGTCATTGCCACGCCGGTGCAAACGGTAAATGCCATTTTTGCCGATATTAAAAACGCAATGGAAAATGGCATTTTAAGTGAAAATTGCCTGATTAGTGATGTTTGTAGCACCAAAGTCAATGTCATTGAAGCGGCTGCGGCAGTCTTTAAAACCTTGCCGTCAGGATTGGTGCCGGCGCATCCGATTGCAGGGGCAGAAAATTCAGGCTACCAAGCCCGCCGAGCGACTTTATTTGTCAATCATAGTGTGATTGTTTGTGAGCTTCCAACCTCAAATTCTGAAGCTGTTCAGCAGGTTGTGGCGCTTTGGGAAGCGGTTGGGGCAACGGTCATGACGATGAACGCGGCGCACCACGATACGATTTTGGCGCATACCAGTCACTTGCCGCACCTGCTTGCTTTTAATTTGGTTGAGCAATTGGCAAGCCACAATGACAATTTAGATATTTTTCGCTATGCTGCAGGCGGGTTTCGGGACTTTTCGCGGATTGCGGCAAGTGACCCAAAAATGTGGCACGACATCTTTTTTGCCAATAAAACCGCGCTGATTAGCGCCCTTGATGAATACCGCGATTATTTAGCGACATTGCGACAACTGATTATTAATAATGATTCAACCGCCCTGATGGGACTTTTGGGCCGCGCGCAAGCCGCACGGAGACATTTTGGCCATATGTTAGCCAGCACGCCTTATACGGATACCTCTTTCATGTCAGCATCTTATCATATTACCCCAAGCAACACCGTTTCTGGAACCATCACCGTGCCCGGAGACAAGTCCATCTCGCACCGAAGCATCATGCTAGGCAGTCTTGCTGAGGGCACGACGCGCGTTAGCGGCTTTTTAGAAGGTGAAGATGCGCTTGCCACCTTACAAGCTTTTCGCGATATGGGCGTAAGCATTGAAGGCCCTAACGAGGGTAATGTGGTCATTCATGGCGTTGGCATGAAAGGTTTAAAGCCAAGCAAAACGCCGCTATATATGGGAAATTCGGGCACCAGTATGCGCCTGCTTGCGGGGATTTTGGCGGCGCAAGACTTTGATAGCGTGTTGACGGGTGACACCAGTTTAAACAAACGCCCGATGGAGCGGGTTGCAAAACCTTTACGTGAAATGGGCGCGATGATTCAAAGCACCGGTCAACAGGGCACGGCGCCTTTGAGCATCACCGGTCGCAGTAAAGCCGGCAAGCCATTAACCGCCATCAATTATCAAATGCCAGTTGCTTCTGCACAAGTGAAATCAGGAGTGCTTCTTGCAGCACTTTGGGCGGAAGGTACGACCACGATTACCCAACCGGAAGTCAGCCGCGACCACACCGAGCGCATGCTTTCAGCGTTTGGCTATGAAGTTAAAACGAAAGGTAATGAGATTAGCGTAACCGGCGGTGGAACGCTTAAAAGCTGCAATATCGAAGTCCCTGCGGACATTTCCTCAGCCGCGTTTTTTATTGTTGCCGCTGCTATTAGCCAAAATAGCGAATTGACCCTAACCCAAGTAGGCATCAACCCAACTCGAACTGGCATCATTGATATTTTAAAATTGATGCAAGCGGACATTAAGCTTTCTAATAAAACTTACGTTGGTGAAGAGCCGGTTGCGGATATTACCGTTCGCTCATCGAACTTAGTTGGTATTAAAATCCCTGAATCGCTTGTGCCGCTTGCTATTGACGAGTTCCCAATTTTATTTATCGCTGCTGCTTGCGCGGAAGGTCAAACCATTTTAACTGGTGCAAAAGAGCTTCGCGTTAAAGAATCCGACCGCATTGCCGTCATGGCAGATGGCTTAAAAGCGCTTGGCGTAGAGTGCACCGTTACTGAAGATGGGCTGATTATTGAAGGTCAGGGCAGCCACGGTCAGGCGACCAAAGTCATTGGCAATCATGTGGACAACAGTGCGCCTATTTTTGGTGGGGCGAATATTAAATCACAGCATGACCACCGAATTGCCATGAGCTTTGCCGTAGCCAGCCTTCGTGCCTCAAAACCCATCACCATTGAAGGCGTTGAAACGGTCAATACCAGCTTCCCAGGGTTTGCGGAGTTGGCAAATCAAGTGGGAATGAATATTGAAGTAAATTCTGAAGACTAATTTATAGCATTAAGTGGTCGCTTATTGTTTCTTTCGCGACCATAAATGAATCGACTATAAATCAAGCCAGTTATAGTCATAGTTACGGCATAGGATTGCCGCAAAAAAGCAATGGGTTGGCACAAGTTTGCTGGCGCATTGCTTTTGCCTTTTTCGCCTAAGGACAGCGATTGCGCTTAAGCTGAGGGTCAATCTCAAGCTTGGCTTATTTTTTGTAATAACAAGTTGTTTTGCCTTATGAGTTCCAAAAACGTCACCAAAAAACCCATCACCACCATTCAAACCTCGCGCCGAGGTATCATTACCGCGCTTGGTGCCTTTTTTATTTGGGGTGCCTTTCCACTTTATTTTAAGCAGTTAACTGATTATGATGCCGTTGAAATCATTGGTCATCGCATCATTTGGACGTTCGTTTGTCTGCTTGTGGTGATTGTTGCGGCAAGGCGTTGGCAGTGGCTTTCTGTGTTAAAGCAGCAGCCAAAATGGATTGCGCTGACCTTTATTTCAGGACTAATTATCGCCACCAATTGGCTAACCTACGTTTGGGCGGTCAATCATGACCATATTTTAGAGGCAAGCTTGGGCTACTTTATTGGTCCTTTGGTAGGCGTGGCGCTCTCAATGGTGCTGTTTAAAGAGCGGCTGCGACCTTTGCAGTGGGTGGCTATTGGCTTTGCGCTTGTGTCAGTCATTATCCAAGTGGTCATGCTTGGCAGCCTGCCTTGGGTGTCGCTGATTTTGGCGATAAGCTTTAGCACCTACGGCACGATTCAGCGGCAAACCCCGCTTACCGCCATTGATGCGATGTTTGTTGAAACGGCAATGCTTGTGCCGATTTGTATTTGGTGGTTTTGGCAGGCGGGGGTGGCAAGCAGTCAGCTGAGCTTTTGGTTTACCTCAAATATTTGGCTGCTGATGCTGGCAGGTCCCATTACTTTGGTGCCATTACTTTTATTTAACTATTCAACCAAACTTGTGGCCTACAGCATTTTAAGCTTTATGAATTATTTAACGCCGACCTTTATTTTCTTTTTAGCCATTTTTTATTATCATGAGCCGTTTGACAGCCACCGCTTGGTTGTTTTTGGTTTGATTTGGTTTGGCCTGCTGCTGTTTAGCATCGACTTGTGGCGACATCGACCCAAAAAGTTGGCAAATTCGGTGCAAATTGCACAATAGCATGGCGACTTTTGCCGTGATAGATTATGATAATTGCCATCATCATTAAGAAGAAAAATAATTAAGGAAAATACAGAATGTTTCAAACCGACTCTGATGTGGTATTTGTCAAAGGTCTTAAAGTCATGGCGGTCATTGGCGTTTATGATTGGGAGCGCGCCATCAACCAGCCGCTGCTCATCGATATTGCTTTTGAAACCGACGTTACAGCGGCGGCGGCGTCCGATGATGTTGCCGATGCGCTCAACTATAAAGCCGTTTGTGATGATGTGAGCGCATGGTGTAAAGAGATTCAAGCCAAACTTTTAGAGCATTTAGCCGCCATGCTTACCAAAAAGCTGCTATCAAAATATCCTTGCAAGAAAGTCACGCTAAGCATAGCTAAGCCCACGGCAATTGATACCGCTGATGCGGTTGGCGTTCAAATCACCCGATACGCGCGACCTGAGCAGTCTTATCTTGAAAATAATGGGGCTTTGGAGCAAAAAACTGAGGAAGAAAATACGATAAACGATAATGCCAACGATAATGCCAACGATGCTGCTGCTGATTCGACTTTATGACCGCTCATGGTGACCGGCTGCCAAGCACCTTGCAAAATTTGCCAATTTGCGACCCAAGCGCCATGGCTCAACAGCTTGTCGATGGGGCAATATTAGCGCTTGGCAGCAATCATGATTCGGGTCGTTATTTTGACATTGCCCATCAAGAGCTTTTGCGGCTTGGCAAAATTTGCGCCTCAAATTTGCTCGTCAATCCTGACTTTACCTCAACCCAAGCCAATCCAAAGCCTGATTATACCAATCAAGCCATGGTTTTGATCTTGGCTCAGCCGTTGCCGTTAAGCAAGCTTGAACAAAAACTTAAAGCCATTGAGAAATGCTGTAACCGCTGCCGCGAGCCAAAAAATCCGCAAAATTTGGTGACGATGGATATTGATATTTTGCTTGTAAAAATAGCCGTAACGCCATCTTGGATAATTTTAGCCAATCGTTATCCGTTAAAAACGCATGAACTTTGCGGTTTGGCAGAATTGGGTCTAAGAAGTGATACGGCAAATCACAGCGGTTAAAACTTTACCATTACGAAGAATATGTTTGAGCATCTAGCTGTTCTTGCTGATACGGCAAGGTAAAAATTTTGTCAAAAATCAGCGTAAATGCAAAGGTATATACCAAAAAAAACAGCAGCAGCGCCGCTTCCATCACAAATGCCTGCCAAATCCCGACGTTATACCAAAACATATAAATCGGAATACAAAATAGCAAAAGCCCCGATTCAAAAACGATGGCGTGAATACTGCGAAGCAAAACGGTGCGCTCAGTAATTTTTAAGCGGCGCTCAAGGTTTTCAAAGCCGGTGTTATAAATAAAATTCCAAATGACCGCGGTAATCGACACCATGACCGCAACCGGAAACGAGTTTTGCGCGTCGCCGCCGCTAAGCCACATCAAAATGAGTGTTGAGAGCAAAATCGCTAAAATCTCAAAAATGGTCACATAAGTAATCCGGCGTTTGAGCGGACTTAGGGTAATCACGGTCTTCTCCAACAAAATTTTGGTAGAATTAAGGTAAATTTTTGCTATTCAGCGGCAATTGCCTAACTAACGCCTAAACAACAAAAGGCAGGCTTGAGCCTACCTTTATCATCAAACGGTTGAGTAAAGTGCGAAACAGTCAGTTGTTTTGGTTATTATAGCAAAAACTAAAAGTTTCGCAAAATGCCTCGGCAATCGTTATAAAGTATTAGAGCGTATCGTCTGCCGCGCCATCGTTTTGAGCGATGATGTCCAAATCAGAGCGGCTAAGCTTGTCGTATTCTTTTTTGCAAAAGCTTGGGTCAAGTTTGCACATGGCGGCTTGCAGTTGGTCAAGGCGCGTTTCGGACTGGCGGATATGCTCAAGCATTTTGGTGAAAGCTTCGGCAACGGGGTCTTGTGAGGATGGGTCAATGCCATAAGCTTGGAACGCCGTTTCGCGGGCAGAGTTGCTTTTGGATTTTGCCGCCGATTTAATAGTTAAGTCGGTTGCCGCGGCTTTTTCTTGCTGCTTGGCGTCATTGACTTTGAGCGCAATTGGGTTGCCTTTTTCATCATGATGGTCAGAAATCATCCGCGCGGCGCTGCCGACCATGGTGGCGTTTGCCGGAACGGGCTTGACCACCACCGCATTTGAGCCGATTTTGGCATTTTTTCCAACGGTGAAAGGTCCTAAGACTTTAGCACCAGCGCCGACAATGACCCCGTCCTCAAGGGTAGGGTGGCGTTTACCATTGTTCCAAGACACCCCACCTAAGGTGACGCCGTGATATAAGGTCACGTCATTACCGATTTCTGCCGTTTCGCCAATCACCACGCCCATGCCATGGTCGATAAAAAAGCGCTTACCGATTTTGGCAGCAGGGTGAATTTCAATGCCGGTCATCATTCGTGAACCGTAAGAAATGGCGCGCGCGGCAAACTTGTGGTCATGCTGCCAAAGGCTGTGCGCGCCGCGGTGCAAGATGAGCGCATGGATGCCAGGGTAGGTGAGCAGCACCTCAAGGCTGTTGCGAGCGGCAGGGTCGCGGCTAAACACGGCGTTAATGTCGTCTTTTAAGTCCTTTTTGATGGACAACAAAGATTTGAAAAGGGCGGTTGGCAATGACATAAAGCATCCTATCTTAATTTTGATGGCAAATTTTTAATTATAAGCTTTGTATCATGAAGTATAGCGAGGCAAGGTTGATAAGAAAAGGCGAATTGCAAAGATTAAGACGCGCCGCCTTAAATCGTGATGGTTTTTATCAATTACCCTCAAATTTAAGATGACGCGCCTTAATGAAAACTGTTTGGCTTTAAACAGCGGTAACGTCTAAAGCTTAGTTGTCGCTTACCGTGTATTTGAGCAGCTCAACGACTTGCTCAGGGGTTTGCGCCCAAGCCATCGCCGCCGCGTCCACTTCTTTTAGCGGGTGAATAATGTCGTCGGCATGCAAGGTGATGTAAGGCTTGCCAAGGGCGGCGCAATAGCCGGCGTCAAAAGCGGCGTTCCACTGCTTATATTTATCGCCAAAGCGAATGATGGCAATGTCACATTTTTGAATGAGATTTTTGGTGCGAATGGCGTTCACTTTTGAGGATTTGTGGTCGCGCCAAAAGCCATTGTCATCTTTGCCCAAAACGTCGCCAGCCGCGTCACTGGCATCATGGTCGGTGACCGCTGAGGTAAAGCTAATCGGCAAGTTGTGCTCTTTTGCGCCTTGAATGATGCGCTCGCGCCAATCGCTGTGGATTTCCCCAGATAAATAAACGTTCCAAGTCATGATTTACTCCTTGTGAATTAAGGTTGCCACTATCAGCTACCTTGTGATAGTTTTTTGAAATTAACTTTAAAATTACCAAAAATTTTTGCTAGTCTTTTGTAAGCTTAGCGATTAAAGCGCTGAGCAATTGATATTCTTTTTGGTCAAGCTGAAGGCGAGAGCCTAGCCTTGACAGTCTTGATGGCAGGGCGCGAAGATGATTAGGGTCGGCAAGATTGCGGGTAACCATAAGCTTGGTGATACTGGTGGTTAGCTGCTGCAATTGCGCCTGAGTAATCGCCGGCTCATCCCAGTGTTGGCGCAGCACAGTTTGAATCGTAGGTGATGACTCATTTTGCAAGTTATCAGCGGCTTTATTATTAACATGGCTTTGCAAATAAGTAAAGATGAAGCTTGCAATGACCTGAACGGCGGAGGCGACGTTCAGCACCGGATAATCAGGGTTGGCATCAATTTGAATATGATAATCGGCAGCAGCAAGCTCGTCATTGGTCAAGCCGCGGTCTTCACGACCAAATAAAATGGCGATGTTTAGTACGGTTTTACTCGGTTGATGGTCGATAAAATCAGCAATAAGGGCCGCTGCTTGGCTTGGGTTGACGACAGGACGCGGTAAATGGCGGCTTCGGCTGCTTGCCGCAAATACCAATTGGCAATCTTGAATGGCGTCACTTAGCGTTGGGCAGATTTTAGCTTGAGTTAAAATATCAATGCCGCCTGCTGCATGCGCCGCGCTTGTGTCATCGATGGGCAATTTTGGGTCAACGACGATTAAATTTGACAGCCCCATCGTTTGCATGGCGCGAGCCGCTGAGCCAATATTGGCAGGCAAGGTGGTATTTACCATCACAATTTGAACGGCATTTAAATAATCCGCAAGCTGGATTTTTGCGCTGGGCATAATTTATCCTAAACGCTTTAAAATGGTAGCTTCGGTTGCATCAAGCGCTTGCTCAAGGTGCTGTAAAGCTGATTTTTGATTGCTGAGGTCTTGATTGCGGCAAGCTTCTTGCAATTGCGCCGACAACCTCATTAAAAGCTCAGCGCCAAGGTTAGCACTGGCGCCTTTCATGGCATGAGCTGCTTCAAATCCGGCAGCGTTATCATGGTTGGCAAAAGCGTCTTGTAAGACGGTCAGGCGTTTTTTGCTGTCCGCAATAAAGGTTTGCACCAAGTCATTAAAGTCATCGTCAAGCAAATCGCGCATGTCTTCAAACTGCTCATCGTTGATAAGGTCTTGAGGATTAAAATTAGATTCTGAAGTCATGAAAAGCGTCCTCATCGCGCCGCTTGCAAGCAGCGCTGGTTCCAGTAAAAAGACAATAGTTAATAGTTAATAGTTAATAGTTAATGATAATGAAATTGCAACTGCTCATCGCCAATGATGGCTTTTAGCGCCATTAGGTTATCATCATTCGGATAAACGCGCCAGTGCTCTGACAGCTCAACCGTAGCTTTGGCAAAGTCTTCAATAAGGCAAAGCTCAAACGGCGTGCAGTTGTCGTTGATAATCTTAGGCTTAGCAATCGCGGCACTCGCCACTGCCGAATGCTCAATCACATCGCCTGCATCTGCCATATCAGGCGGCATCGCGCTGCTGTCATAATTGTTATAATAGTCATAAGCGTCATCGTTGCCGTAATCCTCGCTATCGCTATCGAGCGCTTGGCTTGGCTGCGGAATAAGATGCCGTTGCGCTGATTTTAATAACGGCTTTAAGTTTAATAACCGCTCAATGTCATCACTTTTTAATGAAAAGCTGATTTTTTTAAGCCAACGAATTCGCGCTTCAGTCATGCTCAAAGCCT
The DNA here is from genome assembly GCF_055397455.1 of Psychrobacter sp. GTC18467. Classification (NCBI taxonomy): domain Bacteria; kingdom Pseudomonadati; phylum Pseudomonadota; class Gammaproteobacteria; order Moraxellales; family Moraxellaceae; genus Psychrobacter; species Psychrobacter sp. GTC18467. The sequence continues at coordinate 99,066 of NZ_AP038920.1, read as the reverse complement.
TATCAAGTCGAGCAAAAAGTCTGCCATCGCGCTCGCGGATACTGCCTTTGATAATGACGACTTCTTCAACTTTAAGCTGCTCTTTGACGCGGCTAAAGCGCTCAGCGTAGCAGCTGACCTCAAGGCGTGACGTGCCATCGTCAAGCGTAATCACGTAGCGGTTGCCAAAGTTGGCAATGTCCATAATAAGACCGGCAAAATAACAGCCGCCATTGTAGCCGGTGTCGGTGAGCGTGGCTAAGGTGCTGCCGCCGGTAAAGTGTCTCAGCTCCGCACGGTATTCGTCAATGGGGTGACCGGTTAGATATAAGCCAAGGGTGCTTTTTTCCCCTTTTAGGCGAACTTTATCATTCCAAATCAGCTCGGGGTCGGTTGGCAGGGGCGGCGCGGCAACAACGCTTGCCATTTCGCCAAACAAATCCATGATGCCAAGCTCATTGTTATTTCGGTCTTGCTCGGCGGCTTGAACAGCGCTTGGCAATTGGCTCATGAGCGCGCCGCGAATGCTAAAGGCGGCGTCACTTGGTAAGTCAGGTCGCAAAGTTTTGGCAAAATCATCAAAGCAGCCGGCGCGAACCAACGCTTCTAGGGTGCGTTTATTGACCTTTTTCATATCAACGCGGCGGCAAAAGTCAAACAAGTCGCTAAATGCGCCGCCCGATTTTCGAGCTTCAACGATAGATTCAACCGCGCCTTCGCCAACGCCTTTAATTGCGCCCAAGCCATAAATGATATTGTCTTTAGAGTCCGCAACAAAATGCCACTGGCTGCGATTCACCGACGGATTGGCAACGGTCAAATTAAAGTTTTCGCGGCAATCATTGATAAAAAACACCACGTTATCGGTGTTGTTCATGTCAGACGTTAAGACCGCCGCCATAAATTCTGCCGGATAATAGTGCTTTAAATACGCCGTTTGATAGGCGAGCACCCCATAAGCTGCTGAGTGCGACTTGTTAAAGCCATAACCGGCAAACTTTTCCATCAAATCAAACACGCCGCCGGAAGTGGCTTCATCGATGCCTTGGTTAAGCGCGCCGGTGACAAAAATATCGCGCTGCTTTGCCATCTCCTCCGGCTTTTTCTTACCCATGGCGCGCCTGAGCATATCCGCGCCGCCGAGGCTATAGCCTGCCATAACTTGCGAGATTTGCATCACCTGTTCTTGATAAACGATAACGCCATTGGTGTTTTCCAAAATCGGCTCAAGGTTTGGGTGGTCGTAAATGACTTCTTCGCGACCATGCTTTCGGTCGATGTACATCTCGACCATTCCGGCATCCAAAGGTCCCGGTCGATACAGCGCACACATGGCGATGACGTCCTCGATATTGCTTGGCTGCAATTTGGCGAGGTACTTTTTCATTCCCATACTTTCTAGCTGAAAGACGGCGGTAGTTTTGGCTTCTTGCAGCAGTTTATAGGCGTTTTTATCATCAAGCGGCAAGTCCTCTAACACCAGCTCAGGCTGATTTTCGTTTTTTCGGCGCTCGTTGATGTTTTTGACCGCCGCGTTAATGACGGTTAAGTTTCGAAGTCCCAAAAAGTCAAATTTAACCAAACCGACCGCTTCAACGTCGTCTTTGTCAAATTGGCTGACGCGGTGACCGTCTTCATCGCAATAAATGGCGCTAAAATCGGTGATTTTATTAGGAGCAATCAACACGCCGCCGGCATGTTTGCCCACGTTTCGGCAAACGCCCTCAAGCTTGATTGCCATCTCCCAAATCTCAAGGGCGTCCTCATAATCCATGTTGCTTGGATTTTTAATCAAGTCTTTCAGCTGCGGCTCTTGCTCTAGGGCATCATTAAGGGTAATCCCTGGCGTTTTGGGAATCAGCTTGGACATTTTGTTGGCAAGACCGTAGGATTTGCCCTGAACGCGCGCCACATCGCGGACGACCGCTTTTGCCGCCATCGTTCCAAAGGTGATGATTTGCGATACTGCCTCGCGACCGTAGGTATTTGCCACGTAATCAATCACGCGGTCGCGACCATCAATACAAAAGTCAATATCAAAGTCGGGCATTGACACCCGCTCAGGGTTCAAAAAGCGCTCAAATAACAAGTCGTAATGCAGTGGGTCAAGGTCAGTGATGTTCAGCGCATATGCCACCAGTGACCCTGCGCCTGAGCCGCGACCGGGACCTACGGGGACGCCATTGGCTTTTGCCCAGCGGATAAAATCCATCACAATTAAAAAATAACCGGGGAAGCCCATGGACAAAATAACGTCAAGCTCATATTCAAGCCGCTCATCATAAGGCGCGCGAACCGTCTCCCAAGTCTCATCGCGAGACTCCTTTGGGTACAGCTTTTGCAAGCGCTTATCCAAACCGCGCTTGGACTCACTGCGAAAAAAGGACTCAATGGTTTCGCCCTCAGGAACCGGAAACTCCGGCAATACGTTAATGCCAAGGGTTAATATCACGTTGCAGCGTGAGGCGAGGCGAACGGTATTGTCAATCACCTGCGGAATGTCAGCAAACAGCGTCGTCATTTGTGATTGCGATTTTAAATACTGCTCTTCTGAGTACAATCTTGGTCGATTTGGGTCGGCCAAAACGTAAGAGCCGGCAATGCAAACGCGGGCTTCATGAGCGTCAAAGTCATCTTGGGTTAAAAAGCGAACGTCATTATGAGCAACGATAGGAATTTGATGACGCGCGCCAAAATGAATTGCCGCATGAATAAAGGCATCTTCGCCGGTGCGGTTGGTGCGCTTAATTGCCAAATATAGCCGGTCGCCAAATGCTGCTTGCCAATCAACAATCAGCTCATCTGCTTTTTCAGGCGCCGAGCCGATTAATGCTTGACCGATTTCTGATTTTTCGGTGAATAGCGCAATCACGCCCTCGCTATGCTCAAGGACTTGCTCGCGGGTGACAATGGGCGTCCCGCGATTGTCCGGATTGGCGCGGCCGTGAGTAAAGCCAAAAGACACAATCCGCGTTAAATTTTGATAGCCGGTATTGTCCATGGCAAGCAGCATCAACCGCGAGTCTTCGTTATCAAGAATGATTTCGCTGCCGATAATCGGCTTAATCCCTGCGCTAAGGCAGGCGCGATAAAACTTCACCGTGGCATAAAGATTGGACAAATCGGTCAACGCTAGCGCGCGCTGATTGTCCGCCGCTGCCGCCTTTACCAGCGCCTTAATGCGGATGATAGAGTCGGTGATGGAATATTCGCTATGAATGCCTAGATGAACAAATGCCATAAATCGCTCTTTTGCTAACTTGCGCTCATATTAATAATAATTCAACATTATCAAAAACATAAAGCCGGCTAAAAACAAAAATAAGGCAAATTGCGCCTTATTTATTAATCAAACTTTTGAGCCAATATCATAGCATTTTTTCCAAAAATCCGCCACGTTATCGCCAAGCTAACATAAAGATAAGCAGCCAAATAAAGCTTAGCACACGGCTTAAGGTGGAATGACCTTGACGAAGGGTGAACCAAGCAAAAACGATGGGAAGTAAAAAAATGCCCAAAATTAATGGCAGACTTACCGCGCGGTGATGGCTTGCATTTTGCTCAGGCAATCGCGGTTGTGAAGTTGGTTGGCGTGTTCGATCAGGCGTTTGTTGATAGGGTCGGTAGCTGGAATAAGATAAGCCGGTTTTGGGAATACCAAGGGTGCTGCGAGTGCCTTTTTTGCCAATGTTGACGCGAGCGCCGCTGCGACCGATAGAGACGCTTGAAATGCCTTTTTTACTGACGTTTAGCCTGACACCGGGCGCAAGCTTGATGCTTTTGCGAAATCTAAATCCCATGAATTGCCTGCCTTAGTAAATAAATTAAAACTGTAGTTTAGCAAGGTTAGCATAGCATCAAAAAAAAGATTAACTTTTGTCTAAAATTAATTTTTCAGTTAATGCTGTTAAATATTTAATTTTGTATCTTAACCTTACTTACAAATTGCCTAATTGTAACTTAACATGCTATAACTAAGCTTTAAATTCAGTAAGCGATTGTTCGGCAACGACTAAGGATGGTTATGAGATTATTGAATCGAAAGCGCTCAGAGCGCGCTGACAATCTTTCGCAGTTGCCGCAGCAACTTGAGCTATCGAAGCGCACGATTCACCAGTCATGCCTTGCTGCTGTCATAAGCGCGGTGCTTTTGGTATTAACAGGCTGTCAGTCAGCGCCAATGGCAACTGCACCGCAAAACCGAGCGTTGATTGATTTTAGTCGCACGGATAATGCCACCACAGCGGCTCAGCGCCGAGCCTTTCAAGAGGTCTTACCTAAAAATACAGCGGCTTATCAAGCCCTTTTTACTCAATCGGGCGCGGTCAATAGCGAGCAGCAAGCCAAGCTTCGACTGCTTTCTGCCATGAGTCAGCATTTAACGACGCCGCATTGGTCAAGCAGTCAAATTCGCTCTTATGGCGCGCCATTCATTGCCGAGGGCAGCATTGACCAAGGCGCTGACAGCATTTTTAAATCTTTGTTGGACGTTTATTTGTATCGTATTAAGCGTAGCATGAGCGCTTTTGAGGACGACGATAACGCGGAGCAGGTGATTGAAGATGTCGCTCAAGCCAGTGATGACGAGGAAATCTCAGAGGACGATTTAGACCCTGATGATTATGGCATTACAGGGGATGATGAGCGCAACATCTTTGGCATTACCAATGTCAATCCGTTTCAGCTGTTGCAAGATTATGCTGAAATGCGCAATCAAGAAGCAAGCTCAGATAATGAAGCAAGTTTCGGAATGCTGCCCAACTTTTTAAGTTTGCTGAAGCGCAGCCCTGAGCAAATCGCTGCTAAAAATCACTACCAAAATCAATATTTGACCATCAATACGCTCAGCCGCTTTGACCCTAAGCACAAGCAAATCCAAAGCGTTTTAAGCTATGACTATCTTGCACCCACCATGAGCTCCTCAATTCAGCTGCCCATCGCGGTGGACTTTAGCAGCAACCGCTTGCGCGTTGACCCTGCCGCGATGATGCCGCTTGTGGCATTGGTTAGCCCCGATGAGGCGCTGTTGCCAAAAGACTTGGCGGGAAAAACGGTGGATTTTCATTTAACCGAAAAAATGCGCGGCGGTGTGCCAACGAGCTTTATTTATGAAGCCGTCACCAACGCATTTTTAGCCAGTATCCATGAGCTTGAGGCGACAAATTTTACGCCGGTTGATATTAGCGAGGATAAGTTTGCCCAAGACCTTCGCGCCACTCGTGCCATAAAAATCAATGCCGATGCCAAATTTAGCGGTAAAGTTATTGGAATAATGGTTAAATATTTAACCAAATCGCTCAATGACTATATTCAAGCCAATCCAAAAAACACTGAGGAAAATAAAGCGCTGAAAGATATTTTAGCCAAAATGGCGCTTTATAACCAAGGCTATCAAAGCGCTGATGTGGGGTCATTGCTGCAGTTGATTGAAGCGATTGCGCCAATTGATTTTAATAACAGCAATTATTATTACTTGGACGCCAATAATCGTTTGCTTGGCAAGCAGCAGCGCTTAGACGTTGGCAGCGGTCTATTTGACATCCAAAACCAGATGATTAGCCAATCGCGTTACGAGCAGGATTTAAGCCGTCATGAGCTTGCCCCGCTATTGTTACAAACCTTTGAGAACAAAGCGGCAATCGATGGCAACGCTTGGCTTGAGCGCATTCACCAAAATGAATACCGCAAACGTCAAGCTCAATATGCCCGCGAGGATTATGGTTTAGAAGAGGCGGCTATAGAAGAGGGGCTGACAGAGGACTATTCAAGCAACATCGTGATTGATGATGTTCCTAGTGAGGATTAATCGCGGCTTAACGATGACTGACAACTGTAAATGGATAAAAATTGGCTGACCAGCATTTGGCTTTTTTAAGGATATGATTATGACGCTTCAACCCAATTTGCGCGCCTCATTGCTGCTCCCGTTTGCTGCGCTGATGCTAAGCGCTTGCCAAACGATGCCTGAAACAAACGGCGTCAAGACAGCCGCTCAATTGCCAAGCGCCAATCCAAAAGCTACGGTAATTAATGCGCTCAAAGCACAGCGCAAGCAGTCGTTTAGCTATCATAGCAACATTGAGATTGCAGCGCCCATGACAAGTCAGCAATCACTTGCGGTTGCCTCAAGCGCTGATACTCATTGTCAGACTGTTCATGATAATGCTTATATTGGGCTCTTAAAGCAAGCAGAAGCGGCAAATACGGACGTTTATGATGCGCGCTTTGAGGTACGGCGCAGTCAAATTAAAGCCAACTACGCCATCTGTTTTGAGGCTTATCAAGCTTGGCTCAGACAGCAAGGCGGCGAGCTGCAAGCGGCGGACAAAAGATACGCTCAGCTTATCAAGATGTTTGATAACTATCCGCTCAAGCAAAGCCAAAGCGATGTTAAAAAACGCCAACTGCTTAACGAGTATGGGCTCAAACCCTTATCACTGAACGCTCAAGGCAACTATCAGCCGCTATCGGGAAAAATGACGCTGCTGGCATCGGTGCAATATCACGGCAAAAATCATCAAAGCCAACTTAATCAGCCCATTTATATCGATTTAAAATCAGGTCAACTGTACCTTTGGGCAGACAATGCCGCTTTTATGACCTCGCAATTGTTTGATGAAAAGCTTGGGCTAAAGTGGAAAAACAAATGGCTAAGAATTGATTTAAATGATGGCAGCTTACCTAAAGGCTTTGGCAAAGCGCTGATTCAAAATCACTTTACCGCGCTTGATAAGATGTTTACTGCCATGCCTGCAAGCGAGTTTAGCTATATGGCGCCCACCGATTTAAGTAAGCTTAACTTTACCTTGCCCCGTCATCAATTGTCAGTGATGCAGTCAGGCGCAATGATTGTTCGGCAGCAGCAAAGTCCCAACACCCAAATTCAAAATTATCAAACCTATCTGACTACCTTTTATGAGTTGATGAGCAAGCAGTTTCCAGAATTAATCAGCGCTGAGACCGGCAGTATTGAGTCCCCGTCAAATCTAATCGCCACCTCGTTTAATAGCAAAAAATTGATGCAGCTGATGCTAAGCGCTATCAAAGAGATGGCAGCCACAGACAATATTATTGCAAAATCAGGGGATATTGAAGAGCGCTTTTACGGCTTTGATAAGCAAAAGCGCTTGATTTGGCAACAAGCGCACAGTTTTGGCGGCACGCAGACGACAGAGGTGCCCAATCAGGCGGATAGTCTTATAAGTATTGATGTGCTCAGCCAGTTTTTACCGCTCAACCGCGAAAGCAGCTTTGTCAATTTGCCAAAAGCGCAGCAGACGCCGACAGCGGCAACAAGCATTGATTTAAGAGACTACAGCAAACAGCTTTTGGCGCGCTATAAAGAAGGCGGCGGGGCGACGTTTGGTAAGCTGATTTTTGGGGTGATGAGTGGTCAGTCGCCACTGTTCCCAAGTGATGCCCCTGCTGACAGTGATAGGTTAGAAATGCCTATCGAGGAGGAAGTTTTAGAATAACTCTCCTTAATTTGCAGGAAGTTTGTGATAAAAAAGCGCTCAATTCGAGCGCTTTTTTTAGCTTTTAATCTTTTTAATTAAAGATTGATTTATTGCTTGGCGGTAGATTTTGACTGATATTTTGCATGTTGCGAGCGTTTTTGGGCGTGGTTTGCGCGATTGTTTTGGCGCTCAGATTTCATGGTGGCTAATTTTTGACGCTGCTCAGGGGTCAAAACTTGCGCAATTTCACGCTGCATCTGAACGCGGTTGACAAAACGCTGACGGGTTTTTTCAGCTTCAACATTGGCTAAGCGGTTAAGTTCGGCGTTATTGAGCGTTGGGCTGTTGGCAAGGTTTTGAACTTGAGCTTGCGTGGCTTTGCGTTCATTTTTTAGCGCTTCAAAGTTTTCAGAGCGGTTGTTATGATTTTTTTGCATGATGGCTTTGATTTTCGCCTCTTGGTCGGCGCTCAAGTTCAGTTCAGCAAATGGCTTTTTGCCGGCATGATTTGAGAAGCGCTTATGCTGGCGAGCGCTGTCTTGATGCATGGCGCTTGGTTTGGCAATTGGTGCGCTGTCGGTGGCAGCGTTAACACTTGAACAGGCAGTGATTCCCAAAGTGGCTGAGGTGATAAGCGCGGTGCTGATGAGAAGTTTTTTCATAAAGGACCTTTTGCAAATTTCAGGTTGGATTTGATAGGACTTATCATAAAAAAAGCGGGCGTTAATATCTTTTATGAAAGATTAAGAAAGGTAAAGGCGGCGGTAAAAGACGCTTGCTTAGTCCAAAAAAAGCTATAATGAGATTGGGTTTAGCAGGCAGGATTGGTCAAGATGGTAGTTGCTGAACCATCCGTGATGAAACATAAAGGGGGCAGGCGTGCCAAAAATCTTATTGGGCGATGATGATGAAGAGTTGACCCAACTTTTGCAAGAATACTTACAAAATCATGAGATTAGCTGTGATTGCGCTTTTGATGGCATGGCGGTGATAGATAAGCTTGGCAAGCAGCATTATGATTTGTTGGTGCTGGATATTATGATGCCTAAGCTTGATGGGTTAAGCGTTTTGCGACAGTTGCCGAGCATCAGCCAGTTGCCGGTGATTATGCTCACTGCAAAAGGTGAGGAGATAGACCGCATTATTGGACTTGAGCTTGGCGCTGATGATTATATCACCAAGCCTTGCAACCCGCGAGAGCTGCTTGCGCGCATTAACGCGGTGATTAAACGTACCCAAGCGCCGCCGCCTGATGATTTGCTTCCTGAAAGCCGGTTGCAGCTTAATCAGGTGACCCGCTGCTGTCAGGTGGATGGGACGCCGCTTCAGGTGACGGGAACGGAGTTTGATTTGTTGTGGGCGCTATTGAGCCAAAAAGGCGAGGTGGTGAGTAAAGCTTGGCTGTCAGAAAACGTCCTTCAGCGCGAGCTGCAGCCTTTTGACCGCAGCCTTGATGTTCATGTATCGCGCCTTCGTAAAAAAATGCAGCCGTTTCATGATGACCCCATCAAGGCAATTCGCGGTAAAGGCTATCAGTTGGTAATCTAATGACTCTCCCATCTCAATGGCAACGCTGGCGGATTAACCCAAAGCTTAGCCTATTTTGGCGGCTGTTTTTAAGCTTGTTACTTATGATTTTGCTGACGTCTATTTTGTCGGTTGCTGCTGAGCGCAAGCTCAATCAGCGCGCCCTTGCCAGTAAAATGGACGAGCAAATTGATAAGTTAGTCATTCAACGCGCCGCCTTAACTCAAGCGCTCATGGCGCAAAATGATGAGGAGGTCAGGCGGCTGTATCGCAGTGACCGCTATCTGATGAGCCAAATCCGCGTCTTTGACGGTCAAGGCGAGATGCTGTTTCCTCGCTACCGCTTTCGTGAGGGCAGGTCGGGCGGTCGCGGTGGCGGCAAAGAGGGCAGTCCGCATCAAAGCACATTGCCGCCTGCTGAACGACGAGTGCCGGAGCATCATGACTTTTTGCCAGCGCCGAAGCCGTTTTCGCTTGCTGATATTTGGCAGCCGCTACCGCCTTACAGCGCCATTGCCGATATGGACAGCCGCCCTGAGCTTGCCGACCAAACCCTCACGTTACCCGATGGTCAAACGCGAATTATTCAGCTCAGACCGCATTTGTTGTTTAAAGATGTGCTTGAGCTTCAGCGCGGCAATATGCCGGTTCGGCTAGCGATGGTGGTTATTTTTGGCGGCTTGGTTTGTTTTTGGTTCAGTCAAACGCTCATTCGCCGAATTCGCCGTGTCCAAAACAGCGTCCACCGCTTGTTGGTTGGCGACTATTCAAGTCATTCAAGCCTTGAAACCTTGGGTGATGATGAATTGGGTCAGCTTGCTAAAGATGTGGCGCTGTTAAGCCAGCGTTTAAATGACAGCGAGCGCGCCCGCAAGCAGATGCTCAGTGACATCTCGCATGAGCTGCGCTCACCACTGGCACGGCTTGAGGTTGCCACCGAGTTGACCCGCGATTTTGCTCCGAATGCCGGTCGCTATTTAGATAGGATTGATAAAGAGTCGGCGCGAATGAATGATTTGATTGAGCAAATTATCCGCATTCAATCCTTGCAGATGCAGCAGTATAGCCTTGATGACCACGGTCGGGAGCCGGTTGATATGGGGCAACTTATCAGTGAGATAGGTCAAGATGTCTGTTTTGAATTTCAACAAAAACAAATCGCGTGGCACTGGCAGCCACCGCCTTTTGACGCCATCGTTATGGGCAATTTTGACCAGTTGCGCAGCGCCTTTGAAAACATCATTCGCAATGCCTTTATGCACACCCCAAATGAGCTTGCGATAACCGTTAAGTTAGATAAAATCAGAACGCCTAAAGCGCGCCCAAGCTTGCAAATAACCGTTACGGACTCAGGGTCGGGAATTGATGAGGCGGATTTGGTGCGGATATTTCAGCCCTTTGTGCGTCTTGATTCGGCACGGCATCGCCAAACTGGTGGCTACGGCTTAGGGCTTGCCATCACTCATGCGGTGGTGGCGGCGCATGGCGGTGCGGTTCGGGTTTTCAATCGGCAAGATGGCGCCTCAGGATTGGTGGTTGAGGTGCGGCTACCTAAAAGCGGATAACTGGCAAAGTTAAGTTTAACAAGCAAAACGCAGCAACAGTTGGTATTAAAAAATGGGGGCTATTAAAAAATTTTAAGAATCTTGGCAATAATACTGATGACAATCATTATGACCGCAAATACTGCCCAAAGCACCGCGCCGATAAGCAAAAATTTAATCAATAAGCCAATAAGAATTAAAATCGCCATAACTTGCTCCTAAGCCGTGGGGGTAGGGTTTTATCATGCCACAAACCGCAAGTGAGTTGTCGAGGTGGCAAGCTTGTCAGTGCTGCTATAGCCGCAGCACTCCGCGCTCACTGACCATCAGTAGCAGGTTGTCATAACGTCCAAGCACAAGCATGCGCTCTTGAGCACTTCAATAAGCTTGTGAGAATGAAAAAAGCCATGCTATTAACATGGCTTTTTTGGTTTGCGGCAACATTTCTAAGCCACCTATGCGGTGGGAAAGGGCTAGGGGTGGGATATTCTCCCACTTCTTCGTTTCTAAGCCACCTATGCGGTGGGAAAGCCTAATGTAATTGAGAATGCACCGCGCCTTGTTTTCTGAGCCACCTATGCGGTGGGAAAGGGCAAGGCATCGGCGCTGGCATTATCCAATTTTTTCTAAGCCACCTATGCGGTGGGAAAGAAGGGAACGCCCATAAAAAAAGGTTTTTCCATTTTCTAAGCCACCTATGCGGTGATGAAGAGCAACGGGCTTTTGCTGCTGCATACTGAGCATTTCTAAGTCACCTATGCGGTGATGAAGGGCGCAAAATGACCGCCGTAGTCGTAGCCTTTTTTCTAAGTCACCTATGCGGTGATGAAGTTAAACATCTTAAAAATTTGTTTACCATTTTCTTTCTAAGTCACCTATGCGGTGATGAAGCTCTGTTTTGATACCTGACACTGTGATTGAGCTTTCTAAGTCACCTATGCGGTGATGAAGGTCGGCGCTGAGTGCATCCGCTTGCCGTCACTTTTCTAAGTCACCTATGCGGTGATGAAGGCTTAACTAAAGACGCAGAATTAAGACAGGCTTTTCTAAGTCACCTATGCGGTGATGAAGTGCTTAATTTGAGCCGCTCGCTCGCGGGTGATTTTCTAAGTCACCTATGCGGTGATGAAGAACTAGTTTGGGCGTTCGACAATGACAAAGCTTTTCTAAGTCACCTATGCGGTGATGAAGTAGCATCAGCGCCTGTTGGGTCACGACTCTCATTTCTAAGTCACCTATGCGGTGATGAAGGACATTCTCATACCAACAGTGGTCAGGACTGATTTCTAAGTCACCTATGCGGTGATGAAGGCTTTAACAAACTGCGACTCCTCAACGAGCATTTTCTAAGTCACCTATGCGGTGATGAAGCTTGTATGATTTGCGGCATACTTACGCAAGTTTTTCTAAGTCACCTATGCGGTGATGAAGAGTAGCCTGTATCGCGCTTTCTGCCTGCTCAAATTTCTAAGTCACCTATGCGGTGATGAAGATAAAGCTGTCAATGTATCAAAAACAAAACTACTTTCTAAGTCACCTATGCGGTGATGAAGAAATCAAGTGGAAGCTGAAAAATGAAGGTGGGTTTCTAAGTCACCTATGCGGTGATGAAGTACAAATATCACCTACGCGAATTGTTCCAACTTTTCTAAGTCACCTATGCGGTGATGAAGCAGTGATGATGTTGGTTTTAACGTTTTTATTCTTTCTAAGTCACCTATGCGGTGATGAAGGCTTTAACAAACTGCGACTCCTCAACGAGCATTTTCTAAGTCACCTATGCGGTGATGAAGCTTGTATGATTTGCGGCATACTTACGCAAGTTTTTCTAAGTCACCTATGCGGTGATGAAGCAGCATAATCACTGGATAAGTGGCAAGTTACTTTTCTAAGTCACCTATGCGGTGATGAAGGCAGCAAGCTTATCAAGGTCAATGCCGTACGCTTTCTAAGTCACCTATGCGGTGATGAAGAGGATTGGGTTTTTAGCAGTAAATGCTAGAGATTTCTAAGTCACCTATGCGGTGATGAAGGCGCCGTTAACGCGGCGCAAACCCAGCCAAGATTTCTAAGTCACCTATGCGGTGATGAAGCTTATCGACAAAGCCAGCACGTCACTTGATGCTTTCTAAGTCACCTATGCGGTGATGAAGAAGCCATGCGCTCAATATTCAATATCTATTTATTTTCTAAGTCACCTATGCGGTGATGAAGCCAGTTCGCCGTATTGCTCAGGATTGAGGTCGTTTCTAAGTCACCTATGCGGTGATGAAGTTGACGCCATCGTTGACGGTGCTGAAAAGTCCTTTCTAAGTCACCTATGCGGTGATGAAGCTTGGTTGGCAGCGTTACCCAAATCGCGTAGTTTTCTAAGTCACCTATGCGGTGATGAAGTCTCAAATCGCGCCATTTTGACTGCGATTGATTTTCTAAGTCACCTATGCGGTGATGAAGGAAATTGATATTGATTATGCGGCATCGGTTGATTTCTAAGTCACCTATGCGGTGATGAAGATTATGCAGCCAAGGTCATTAAAGACCAAGGCTTTCTAAGTCACCTATGCGGTGATGAAGCACGAAATTCAAAACGAGCAGCAACGCGCAACTTTCTAAGTCACCTATGCGGTGATGAAGACGACGTTAGAGAATGGCGCTTATGGCTACTTTTTCTAAGTCACCTATGCGGTGATGAAGGTTAGCGTGATTTATTATGGTGATAGGGTGTCTTTCTAAGTCACCTATGCGGTGATGAAGGGTTTTTATACTACGGACTTCGCATATATTGCTTTCTAAGTCACCTATGCGGTGATGAAGAATATACTCTGCAATAGCTTCAATATCTTCAGTTTCTAAGTCACCTATGCGGTGATGAAGGAGGTCAGTTTGTTTGCATCTGGCACAGTAATTTTCTAAGTCACCTATGCGGTGATGAAGCAAGCAGTCTTGCCACAGTTCCGCCCATTGCTTTTCTAAGTCACCTATGCGGTGATGAAGAATGATGGCTGACCCTAAGCTCTGTCTATCAGTTTCTAAGTCACCTATGCGGTGATGAAGGTAGTACCCAATCCAGCGGTCTTGACCGTTTATTTCTAAGTCACCTATGCGGTGATGAAGTTTTTGTAGTCGTAAACAAAAGGCTGTGGCACTTTCTAAGTCACCTATGCGGTGATGAAGTTTTTGTAGTCGTAAACAAAAGGCTGTGGCACTTTCTAAGTCACCTATGCGGTGATGAAGTTTTTGTAGTCGTAAACAAAAGGCTGTGGCACTTTCTAAGTCACCTATGCGGTGATGAAGTGCCTGACCACAAAAGCGCCCACTGCTTTATATTTCTAAGTCACCTATGCGGTGATGAAGTTCGCAGTTTTCAAAGGCTTTGATTGCAGACTTTTCTAAGTCACCTATGCGGTGATGAAGGCAATCCAAGTGACGGACGCGCTAAAGGTTAGTTTCTAAGTCACCTATGCGGTGATGAAGGACATCTATCGGGTACGATGACGACATCTATCGTTTCTAAGTCACCTATGCGGTGATGAAGAATTGTGAACATATCGGATGTGAACGCATCACTTTCTAAGTCACCTATGCGGTGATGAAGAACAACTGCCACGCCCCACAGCCTAGGGTATATTTCTAAGTCACCTATGCGGTGATGAAGAATTGCTGGCGCGGTTATGAGCAAAAGCCTTTTTTCTAAGTCACCTATGCGGTGATGAAGCTTAACAAACTGCTCAGGATATAGCTGGCTAATTTCTAAGTCACCTATGCGGTGATGAAGCTCGTGTGGCTGCTTGATGCCGTTAGCCTTAATTTCTAAGTCACCTATGCGGTGATGAAGACAGGAAGCGAAAAAGAGATCGAGCGCGTTAATTTCTAAGTCACCTATGCGGTGATGAAGTTGGCATTTTGACTCTCTTAGCTTAGCGTGATTTTCTAAGTCACCTATGCGGTGATGAAGATAGTGGCGCTTATAGTGTCCTGCTCCTCCTTTTTCTAAGTCACCTATGCGGTGATGAAGTTGATAATGAGAGATAAGTGATTTTATTGACTTTTCTAAGTCACCTATGCGGTGATGAAGATGGCAAGGCTAAATATCGTGACCGTGGGCGCTTTCTAAGTCACCTATGCGGTGATGAAGTCAAGCTAATTTCAGCTTCTTTTTTGGTGCAATTTCTAAGTCACCTATGCGGTGATGAAGAAATACTCGGTCGGGCTTATGAGCATTTCAAAATTTCTAAGTCACCTATGCGGTGATGAAGCCTTATTTAACTAACATCCAATCTTCTGCTAATTTCTAAGTCACCTATGCGGTGATGAAGGTCATGCGTTTGCTTTAGCAAGGCAAGCAATTTTTCTAAGTCACCTATGCGGTGATGAAGATATAAGACTCCAAGCTGACTTATACCCTAAATTTCTAAGTCACCTATGCGGTGATGAAGCCGCAGAAGGCTTTGAAATCCTTGCGCGTGCTTTTCTAAGTCACCTATGCGGTGATGAAGATCTCAAGCGACGTCAAGACCGGTGCGACCGATTTCTAAGTCACCTATGCGGTGATGAAGTTAACGTTATACCAAGGCTGCGACTCATTACCTTTCTAAGTCACCTATGCGGTGATGAAGGTCATGCGTTTGCTTTAGCAAGGCAAGCAATTTTTCTAAGTCACCTATGCGGTGATGAAGGCGACAGGCGTCGCAGTATCAGTCAGCACCAATTTCTAAGTCACCTATGCGGTGATGAAGTTACATCGTTTTTTATGGCAAGCGCTTTATGGCTTTCTAAGTCACCTATGCGGTGATGAAGGGCGGCAATAAGCTTGTTAGCGATGCGCTCAATTTCTAAGTCACCTATGCGGTGATGAAGTATAATACTTGTTATGATTACTATGACGACGAGTTTCTAAGTCACCTATGCGGTGATGAAGAGCATCGGCAAGTTGCGGCGCTCCGGCATCTATTTCTAAGTCACCTATGCGGTGATGAAGCTATGTATCAGATGGTCTAGGTTCTTAATTAATTTCTAAGTCACCTATGCGGTGATGAAGTCTTTAATCAAAACATTGGTGGTTGGGATGTTTTTCTAAGTCACCTATGCGGTGATGAAGACATAGTTAGCTTATCCTTGCCCGATGTTGATTTTCTAAGTCACCTATGCGGTGATGAAGTAACTGGTGCTTGATGCGAGAGATGCTGGACTTTTCTAAGTCACCTATGCGGTGATGAAGTTTTGATGAAAGCAATAAGCCTTGGCTATTGCTTTCTAAGTCACCTATGCGGTGATGAAGATTTTGGCTTTGCCCATTGTGGCTGCGACCATTTTCTAAGTCACCTATGCGGTGATGAAGACTAACTAAGTGGGCTAACTGTCAGTAATGATTTTCTAAGTCACCTATGCGGTGATGAAGACATACTGCCTCAAGTGATTTTTGGATTTATATTTCTAAGTCACCTATGCGGTGATGAAGCATCATTAGATGAACCTTATCTATAATTTTTGTTTCTAAGTCACCTATGCGGTGATGAAGAAAGGAGGTCATAATGACCGTAATTAAGCACTTTTCTAAGTCACCTATGCGGTGATGAAGTAAGCTTCAACCAGTTGGCACTAAGCTGTTTTTTTCTAAGTCACCTATGCGGTGATGAAGGGCAGAAATAGATAAAGAGAATGAAAAATACTTTTCTAAGTCACCTATGCGGTGATGAAGCTCAAAGTTTACTTTGTCATCGGTCATTGGTCTTTCTAAGTCACCTATGCGGTGATGAAGAACATTAAGTAACTTACTGTTTCGTCACTTGGCCTTTCTAAGTCACCTATGCGGTGATGAAGACATAAGTATTCTCAACGGGATAAGCGCGTTTTTTCTAAGTCACCTATGCGGTGATGAAGAGGTTCAGCTTGTTTAAAAGCTGGTCGCCGACTTTCTAAGTCACCTATGCGGTGATGAAGAGATTAGCTCGCAACTTGGCGCTGATTTTATCTTTCTAAGTCACCTATGCGGTGATGAAGGTCTGTCGCTAAAACCGACCTGCGAGGGTTTTTTTCTAAGTCACCTATGCGGTGATGAAGGGTGGTCACACCGTCCAGCGTTAATTTTACGTTTTCTAAGTCACCTATGCGGTGATGAAGATGACCAAAGCCGAGGCGTTAAAAATTACGGATTTTCTAAGTCACCTATGCGGTGATGAAGGCTGCTCGCTTAGCGGCACATTGAGCGGCAGCTTTCTAAGTCACCTATGCGGTGATGAAGGTATTGCGCGGCGCAAGTCAAGCGCACGGCTCTTTCTAAGTCACCTATGCGGTGATGAAGCAAACGATGGTACGCGGTCGTTTGTTGTGATGTTTCTAAGTCACCTATGCGGTGATGAAGAGCAACCAAAACAATATCAATCTGCTGCTTTGTTTCTAAGTCACCTATGCGGTGATGAAGTGGCTTTCGAGCGTTTTACGGGTCGCAGTGATTTTCTAAGTCACCTATGCGGTGATGAAGTGCAGCGCTTGGGCTGACAAACTCGCAAACGTTTTCTAAGTCACCTATGCGGTGATGAAGTTGTAATGCTCACCCTCAACAGCGGTCACCGCTTTCTAAGTCACCTATGCGGTGATGAAGTCCATGTTTTTGGTTTTGTTCTCTACGTGACCTTTCTAAGTCACCTATGCGGTGATGAAGTTACTCAGAGGTGTTTTTCTAATGATTGAAATTTTCTAAGTCACCTATGCGGTGATGAAGGGCTATAGCATGATTATCTTAGACGTTGAGCATTTCTAAGTCACCTATGCGGTGATGAAGAAACACTGGGCTTGCGGGGTTTGAATTTGGTATTTCTAAGTCACCTATGCGGTGATGAAGCCGTTACCGCCCGCCGGAAATACGGTTTCTGTTTTCTAAGTCACCTATGCGGTGATGAAGCCACATCAAAACGCTTGAGGACTTGCGATTACTTTCTAAGTCACCTATGCGGTGATGAAGTCCCGTGAGCATTAACAATCGCGGCTATACATTTTCTAAGTCACCTATGCGGTGATGAAGGTGATTTGACCAAACCCATGACCAGTGTTTTGTTTCTAAGTCACCTATGCGGTGATGAAGCAAGAAAAAAGACGCTCAAGGGCGCGAAATCCTTTCTAAGTCACCTATGCGGTGATGAAGGTTACATACCCTGCCGCCGCTGTTGCGCCGTGTTTCTAAGTCACCTATGCGGTGATGAAGTGTATAATAGAGCTAAGGAGTTAAAATAATGATTTCTAAGTCACCTATGCGGTGATGAAGCTTGTAATACTCACGTAGTAGGGTGTGAGCAATTTCTAAGTCACCTATGCGGTGATGAAGAGCGCTTGAATTGAAGCTTGAAACCAATCCGATTTCTAAGTCACCTATGCGGTGATGAAGACAGGCGATATTCGCTCATGGTTGCATTACTTTTTCTAAGTCACCTATGCGGTGATGAAGAAAGTCTTTATTGGTATAGCTTTAATTTGGTGTTTCTAAGTCACCTATGCGGTGATGAAGTTTCGGCTTCCGGTTCGCGCTCCGTTGGTTCATTTCTAAGTCACCTATGCGGTGATGAAGGATGATAGTGAGATTGTGAATTCATTTGACGTTTTCTAAGTCACCTATGCGGTGATGAAGAGTGGTAATAGCACCTCTGCTGTCACACAAACTTTCTAAGTCACCTATGCGGTGATGAAGGCTCGATGGCGGGTTGGGAGATCGACAGGTAATTTCTAAGTCACCTATGCGGTGATGAAGCTCGATTTCCACGTCGTCAGCGGCTTTTTTGTTTTCTAAGTCACCTATGCGGTGATGAAGAATTTGCCAAAGACGTGGCGGGTTACAAAGTTTTTCTAAGTCACCTATGCGGTGATGAAGGGATGCGCGTATAGCCCTCAATGGACGCGCAATTTCTAAGTCACCTATGCGGTGATGAAGGCCAGTGAGCAGCAGCAACAGCAAATCATGCATTTCTAAGTCACCTATGCGGTGATGAAGGCTGCAATGCAGCGTTACCCATATTCAGCCACTTTCTAAGTCACCTATGCGGTGATGAAGCTTGATACAACTGGCTTGGGTCAGCCGTCACCTTTCTAAGTCACCTATGCGGTGATGAAGCTATCTTGTACTGCTTAAAAATAGAGCGTCGTTTTCTAAGTCACCTATGCGGTGATGAAGGGATTCGGTCAGATGCGCGGCTTTTCTTTTCCTTTCTAAGTCACCTATGCGGTGATGAAGAGTTCTTGCCGTATAAATCAACCGATGAAAACTTTCTAAGTCACCTATGCGGTGATGAAGAGGAATTATACCTCAAAAAAGTGAGTCATACCAATGGCTGGACAGCAAAAACCCTTCTTTTACCCTCCATTTTCTTCATTGTCATAACTCATTGATTTTAATGTAAATTTTTAAATAGTGCAGAAAAAGGGTTTTTACACCCTTTTTCTGGGTCGCGCGTAACGACAGCTTACCAATGCGGTACGGTGACCTGATCTGACATGCCATTCATACCGTACACATTGAAACTACCAGTTATTTCTTTTTCATAAGGCCTTTGCAAGACTTGTAATGGATAATGCGTTCGATTGCTTTCACTAAACATTCTGATAAAAGGCAGCTTCATTTCAGGTTTGCGTTTTGCAACAATTGCTGCCGCCTCATCAGTACCGACCTGCATCTTTTGAGCAAGTGACTGAACTTGCACATCGATAGGCTTAAAGCGATAGCGACGGACGCTGACAAATCCTGTTGCCTTTTCCCCTACTTCTTTAATACCCTTAATATGAACATAATCAGTCAACCTATCCAGCCATTTAGCAAGATTTAGAGTTTCTAAATCCTTTTGACTGGTTGCAAAGACACGTAGCTTTAGCCCAAGTTTAGAGGATTGCTCTTTTTTATCATCGTAATGATAATCAGGGAAGCTAACACCAATAGTATCAATACCATGATTATGTTTAACGTCTGCTAAAGCAATATGCAACTGAGTAAATAACTTACTCCAAATAAAGTAAGGTGCAATGTCAGGGTCTGGAAGAATGGTAATTTCTTGAAAATGAGTAAGCCAAGTCATAACTTACTCCTTACCGCTAGCACCAAATACGCCGCCGCGAATCAATACTCCCATAACATAATGCTGCTGGTCAATATCAGGCGTATCACCTTTTAGCACCCAATTATCAAATAAGGTATAAAAATCCATTTTTGCTTTCGGCTGACGAAAGGCTGTGCCAAGTGTCGTGACTGCGCCATAAGGCTCAATGGCGATTGGAAACTCAGCATTTGGGTACCAATCATCAATGGTGCGGATGGCATTACCAATCTTTTGTGAGTGCATTCCAGCTTTGCCATTGATTTGATACAGCTCTTTGGACTTGGTTTTACCGGTATCAAGCACCAGCTCTTGTGAAGGGTACACCTCTTGACCGTAGCCCATTTTTGCAAAAGCTTTGATGTATAAAATTACAAAAGCGTCACCATTTAAACCTTGGGTGATGAGCTTTGCCAGTTCATCGATTTTAGCATTGTCTGTATTAAAGTCTTTGAGTGAGATTGATTTGGCATCAAATTCAAAGCTATGATTTTGGCCATTAATATCACAGCTGACCTCTACTTTGATGCTCTCAGCACCAACTCGGTTTCGCCACAACCAGCGCGCATTGGCAATATTAGCTGCATAGCGGCGCGATAATTCGTCTACGCCCTCAGTATTTAAATAGTCTTGAACTGTGGATTGCAGGGCTTGCTGATAGTCTTGATCGTTACAAACTGAAGGCTTTCCTGTAAATGGCAAGACTTTACAGCTCCAAGTAACGACCAAGGTATCACTATTTTCATCAAGAGCGGCTGAGTCTACCCGTTGTAAGTTGGCTTTTTCAATCTCAGCATCAAGCTTAGCAGGGTCATTGGTCACGGTATTTTTAAGACGATTGCTGATCGTTCCGCGAACCGACTTTTCTTTAATGGTGACAGGTTTGGCTTGAGGGTTTTTATTTTGGCTGTCTGTTTGCGCAAAAAAAGCATCGGAGGTATCAAGATTGCGCTCAAAGGCAAGAACAGAGGCCGTTTTTAGTTGAGGGGCGGGCTTACTCATAAGGTGACTCCTTGGGTATGATTAAATAAAATGAAGGTTAAAATGATGAATGGTTAAATAGGCAAACTGCTTGATGACTGGGTGACAAGATACAGCTGATCAGCGGCGTCATAGTGATATCGCCAAAAGGCTGTTGTCAGATCATATTCGCTATTGATTCCCAATCGCTGCGGATAGACCCATTTACCAAGGCTGTAAACCGCCTCGACATACTGACTTGGGTATTTAGGATTGCGAACGTTTTGCATAATTCCGGCGTCAAAGACATCAGAGATGCCCTGATAGCCTATCGGCATGGGAACAAGCCAGCCATGACCTGATTTTCGTGACATCGTTGACCATTTGGTCTCGCCACTTGCTTTGGTTTCTGGAATATGATGCAAAGCGCAAACATCGATTAACACGTCTAAAGGTGTGGCGTCTGGATGGTCAGTCTGCACCGCATCGATAATTTCACTAAAATCTTGTTTTGCTTCCATAAGTACAAAAGCTGGCAGTAAATGCGGCACAACGGCATCAACATCATCACGGGCAAAAAACTGAACGGGAGTGACGCGATCGACCCCAAACACGCTGCCGCCTGCCAAACGCTGCTGCTGAATCCACTGTAAGCTTTGCACCTTTAAGCTGTCTATCCGATCAGATGCCGGCTTGCTATCAGCTAAAACCTCAACCACAAAGCTCATGACCAAGCGGCATTTGCCTTCTTCAATGATAGAAGCGGTTTTGCCATCTTTTTTTATTGGGTTACGTGATTGATTAAAGGTATAGTTGCTATAGGGTTGATCGCGGTAAACGTGCGGCGTACATTCGTAGCAAGCAAGCAAAACGCCGCCTAGCGACAACTGTTTTAGCTCATCATGTTCTGCCATCTTACGTGACATGACATGAAAACTGCCCAAAAACCCGGTCACAGCAGGAAAGCCATAAGTCAGAGGGCTTGAAATGGCATTTGCGCCCTCAATGACCACCTTTTTAAACAATAAATAGCCAATGATGGACTTATCATTTCCCTTTGTCTCATTTGTCTCATTTGTCTCATTTGTCTCATTTGTCTCATTTGTCTCATGAGTCTGCTTTGATGCCGTCACGCGAGATCGTTTTTTAGCGGGGCTAATGGGTGGTATCATTATAAAAACACTCCTTTTCCTGCGCGCTCATACTGCTTTTGCATAGCTTCAATATCGCGCTCCCATTGATGATGCTCAGGATCAGCAAAGTCGCTGCGCTTATCGTCAAATTTGACCTGCAAAATCTCATTGATCCATCGGGCAAACCGGCGCACGATTTCTGTATTCCAATCATTATTGGGATCATTGCGCCGCGACTGCCAATCTGCTTGCTCAGGTAAATCAGCGCGATTAGGGTCGAGCCAAAACGTCTCCACCTCATCAAGCTCATAATCAATCGTCCAACCTGCAGGCAGCTCATCGCGCATGTAAGCTGCAAATTCAAACAAACGATTTAGAACTTCATTCATCGCTTTTTGCCGCGCCTCTCGGACGGTATAAGGGTTTTTCTTACTTTTCACCACGTCATAAATATCTTGTAAGATGGGATTGACTTTATTTGCAAGGGCGACCGAAAAGATACTTTTGGCAAATTTGGAGGGTTTAAAATTGCTGTTTTTAAAGCTTAAGCTTGGCGGAAGTGAGGGCAGTAGGTAATTGCGGCCGCCTTGCTTGCTCATCAGTAGGCTGACATTTTGTGGCTTAGTGCCGCCCAGTTGAACCGTGGCTAAATCGTTTATATTTACGTAAGGCTTGTGCTCAGCAGTTGCTTTAAAGCGGTTGCTTTTCGCAAGCTTATTCTCGTCAGAAAACTTAAGATGATTGATACGCTGATATACGGTAAAGGTTAGCACTGACGGATAAAGTGGAATAATATTGATATAATTTAGCGCCGCTAAATCATTGGCGCTATAAGCATTTAATGGCCATAAGGTTTGTTTATTGCGCTCATGAGTGGCAGGGTCAGTTATCGTATTTTGTAAGGCGCTTTTAAAAATATGATGCATTTGCTGCGCGATATTTTTATCTTGACTGAGCGTATCAATAAAATCGCTATTGTCCGACAAAATAAGGTCTCTTATTTTTATACTGTCCGTCACGGCAAAATCAAAAAACGCCGCTAGAGGTAGAGCAGCGGCATTACCATTAGCATCAATATAGCCGCTATCAATAGAGTGCGTGCCAACGATGGTATGAGGCAGTTTGGTAGAGGCAGCAAAGCTTATATTATCGCCTTTGGCGTCAGGGTGAATCCCTTTTGAGATGTGTGTGCCAAAATTTAATTGCCTTGCCATTCGAGTTGCCGCGTCATCCAACCAAGTGGATTTACTATATTTTTCTTGAGCATCCAAAAGGGTTTGCTTTAGCGCTCCCATTTTGACCAAGTCATTATCGGCAATAGCTTGAGCTAACTGTTTTTGCTCTTTTTCTGTTTTTTTATCGTATTGACTGGTTAAGAATGCTTGAACGGCGTCTTTGACATCTATATAGCTATTATCTTCCATTATTCTATCCTCCCTCTTTTATAGGGCAAAAAAAGACATACGAGTAAAAATCGTATGGGTATTTACGATATTAAGATTAATTGGTAAGATAGGGCTGATTTGACGCCAATCATAATCAACCCTACCACCTGACGACTAAAGTTCACACGATAAACTTTATCCGCGAAAGCTAACTTTCTATTCAAAGTGACCTATCTTACTAAAATAGGTATTTTGTTTAGAGAAGTAGCTTCCTATTTTTAGCTTTAAAATCAGTCAAATAAAATTAATAACATCCTTAATTTTACTACCTAACGACCAACAGTCATACCAAGAACGTCATCCGAATCGCTTAGCAAACTATTTAAAGTGACTTACTTTACAATAGTGAGTTTTTTATCTAGTTTGCTAAGTGCTTAATTGATACTTTACTGCTTTATCCATTAATTGTCAACCTACTAATACCTTAATTACCACCTTATATTAACTATATTTGATTAGTTAATATTATTTAGCTATCATATTCAACTATCACCGCATAGGTGACTTAGAAATACTAGTACTTTATTACGTCTTAAATTTCCCCACCGCATAGGTGGCTTATCAAATCGCGCGGTAATAGCCGTGCGATTTGGTATCTAGGCCGTTATCCCTGTCTCATAAACCCAAAAAACGGATGATACGCCCAGCCGCGACTTTGGCTAATGCTGCTTTTTTCAAGCGATACCGACAGATAAGTGATGGCTAATGAACGCAAGCTTTTATCAAGATTGCTCTGCTGTAATTGTTTCAGCTCATAGGTGATGTCCGTGGTCAGCCAAGGTTGAATGAAAGGGTGATTAAAGGTCATATCAATAGCTTGCACCTCTGTATTGTGAGTGCTGGCTTGACGTAATCCCTTTTCAAACACGTCTTCGCTAAGATAAGCGTCGATACCATGGCTTGGGTAGTCCGTATCATCGCTGTCATGAACCAGTCGCGGGATTAGCAGCCAGTCTTCTTGTGGCGTTCCTGCCCGAAATGGGGTGATTTGCTGCAAGTGCGTATGCGCCCGATGCGAGTTTGCCTCGCCATCCCAGTACGCATTAACATAATTTAGACTGGGATTGTTTAATAGCTTTTGCATAACGGCGTGCTCAAGCCCACTAAGCGTGGCAACTTTGCCCGTTTTTTCATTAACCGCATCATCTGCTGAAATGATAATTCTGGGTCGCGAGTCAATCTGCGCCAGTTGCCACTTAGGAATAAGGCTGTTGATGTCGTAACTGTCAGGGCGACTGTCATTAGTTTCAAACCCTGGCCGGGTAAATACCGGCGAGCTTGCACCATGACGTTTATAATAGTTGAGATTATATTGCAGCAGTAACATATTGGTTGTATCCGCGACTTTATCCGGACGATGCCGCCAAATTCGTCCAGCCAGCTGAATGATTGAGCGCATCGATGACGGCTCGACAATCGCCCAATCATAATCATGATCGCGGCCTACTTCAGCCACAGGGGTGGCAAGCACTATAAAAATATGGTTCGTCGACGGGTGGCTGTTGACTGCTTGCTGAACTTCAGGATGATCAATAATAGTCAGTCTAGGATTACTGCGGTCTAAAATCCGGTCGAGCTTGTTTTCAAGACTATTTCGTAATAATAAAAGCTGCCTTGCGTGATAACACACCACATGAACCATAGTATTGCTGGGAGCTTGTACGTTATCGGTTGTTAATAGCTGCTTGCTAATTGCCGTAATATTATTAATATTGGCAATACGTACCAGACCAATACTGACGGTTTTAGGTGGTTTTTTCGCTGTAGGCTCATAAGTGATATGGTGCTTGAGATGAAGCTTATGAGCGTTATCTACTAAAATTTGCGCAAGCTTGCTATAAAACCTATCTTTATCATTGCTATAGCTAAGAGATAACGGCAAAACTTCTGCTTGTCGTCTGATAGGCTGTTTGGCTAAATAAGCCGCACGTTTTTCGCTAAATGCTTGATGCTTGTCATAAAAACTATCAATTTCGCTGCACTGCGCGGCGTTGATAGATTTTTCATTTTCATCAAACCACGCGCAGACCACTTGCGGCGCAGGCTTGTTTTGACTGTGATTAAATAGCTCGCGACCCGTCAGATAAGCTTCAAATAATCCTGTGACCAAATCGGGGGTGAGCGTCGCCGAGGACAGCAGTACCCGCGTTCCCATCAGTCCTGCCAAATGCACAAGCCGAGACAGGGCAGGCAAGTCAGCTTGATCAAAGTCATCTGGCTCATCAAATATTAAGTCGCTGCTAAGCAGTCGCAGCATAGGGGTAATATATTTACCGCCGCGCTTACATTCGCTTGCCTGAATAAGATGGTCAACAGTACAAGTCACGATAGGGGCAAATAACAAATCGCGGGCTTTGGCGCTACTGATGACTGTACCAAGATTTAGACCATCAAAATCGCTATAATCAATATCGCTATCGACAATTTCATCAACCAACGCTTCACTTGACTCACTACCAAAAGCTTGCAAGTCATAAGGCGTGTCGGCTTCTTGAAGGATTTTATCAAACGCTTTAGTTGTTGGATCATGGCTCATTTCAAACAGCTTTTTATGAGCGCTGCCGCCAACCAAAATGGCCAGCTGATCGCCTTTTAAGTTTAGATTTTCGCGAAAGCTTAGTCCCGTTTGTAAGGTCAAAACGCGAAGGCCAAGCGCAATGGTAAAGCGCGCGCCTTTTTTAGGATCGGCCAGACCATACATAATCCGAGCGTTGCCAATGGTTTTACCTGCGCCTGTTGACGCCATATTGACCCCAAAAAACCCATGATCTCGGCTAATTTCAGCGTAATCACGCGCCAGTGAAAATGCTTTGTTTTGCCATTTAAAGCGCTTATTTGCGGTCGGCTTCACCAAAGGATCGTGATCTTTTAATCGCGGCATCTGGCTTGCAATAATAGGCAATACGCGAGCAAAATGTGCGGTAAATGAGCCAACGCCTATAAGATGCTCTTCAAGTGTTTGCTTAATCACTGAGTTAGCGTTTGCCGCAGTTTTTGCGGTATTGGCTGCCAAGTCGCTAAAGGTTGCTTTAACAGTAATACTTCGGGGGTCATTAGGTTTTAAGCTTGAGTAATTGTGATCGCCTACCATTAAACAAAGGCGAGATAATTGCATCAAGATTGGATCGCTAATAGGCTCGTGCTGATGATACTCAGATAAGGCGCATAATGCCGGATCATTGAGCGCCTTTTTTGCCCAGCGTTTGATGGTTTTTTGCCACACTAAGCTATGAATTACCAGCTGATCAAAACTCCAAAAACGCTGCCGCTGGGCTGCGGTCATTCCGCCATCTTTTTTAGCAAAAAAAGAATTGCGGTTTTTTACCCAGTAGTCGATAGGTTTTAAACCCTGATAAAAGTTAAAAAGCGTGACTTCGATATCAAGGTTAGCGTTGGTAGCAGCGGTCGCTCTTTGGATATTGGTTCGCGATAAAAATACCTCATTTAACGGCGGCAGGCGGTGATGGGTAACAACAAGCCAAGCGACCCACTGAGCGAGCGGCGGCATAGACCCAATAACCGGATCTTCTAAATTTAAAGTCGTAAACTGCTTTTCAATATCTTTATGATTTAGCCATTCAGATAGATTAATAAATCGATTGAGCCACTCAGCATCCGTGTTGCAATCTTGAATAATAAGTTCAAATAATTTAAGGGAAATCCACTCGTGGCGATAAGGATCACCAAGTTTGCTGCGATTGATAAGCTTATCTTGAAAACCTTTGGTAGATTTGCCGATATCATGAAGTAGAGCAGCAATAGTAGCAATAATTTGGATACTACTGGCATACGTCCAGTCATTTTCCCATTCACTATGCAAAATATTTCGTTTGGTACGATTCACAGGAACAATCCCAACTTCATTAAACTTACGCTTGTTGCCGACAATCCAAACCACTTCGGTCAGCTGCCGCGTTTTATTGCGGTGGCAACTGACGGCGGTAGATTTGGTGGCAGACTTTCGCAGCAGTTGCCTAACTGTATTTAGCCCATCTTCAGTAATCGCCGTTTGCCAGACGTTGCTACCAATACGGTTGGCAAAAGCATCAAGGATACGCCGCGTGCGTTTAAGCGACTTTTTTTCGCATTGAGAGATAAAGGTGACAATCATTTAATGCTCCCAAGTTTTGGTGAGGGCAATTTGTTTAATGACCTCAAACTGGTAATCAAGCGCGTGATGCTTGGTAAACATATTTAAGCACTCTTGGCGAAATTCCTGCTCGCTCATATTTTCACTGGCGCAAATAAATGCCATCGGTAAAACCAAAGCATCTTTGATAATATCCGCAATATCAAACACCAAAGCGCCGCGCCGCGTCTTACCATGCATGACGGCAAAGCCATGCGGAATTCCAAGCGTCCAAGCGGTCGTTGCGCCCAATCCGTAAGCCAAATAGTTGCCATGGTTTAAAAAACTATTGGCCTTATCAATGCCCTCGTGGTCGCGAGTAAAGCCATCATAGCCAGTATTTTTTGCAGCAAGTTTATAAAGGCTTTTTGTTAGGCGTGCCTCTAACTGCAATAAATGCATGACCTCCATTTGCTGATTAATTTGCCGGCTGTTATTATCAATAAGCGCTTTGATATCATCACGGCTGCTATCAAAGCCTGCGCGTTTTAAATCAACGTCTTTGCTCCAAATGGTTTGCAAATAAGCAAGCCTTGCGTGTTGCAACAGTTTAGCGGCAGCAAGGCGCTTGTCATCCTCCCACCACCAACTTAGCCAACCTTGAACGTACTCAGTTGGTCGATATTCGCTTTGCGGGGTCAGCCATTCAACAAACACTTCACGCTCACCGCCCATAAATAAAGGCGTGCCACCACCGCCGCAAAAGCCAACCAAAACGCCTGCTTGCGACAGCAATCGCATCGCAGCTTGGGTAATGGACGTTCCGGTTCCTAATAAAATCGAGGTGGTATTGGCAATCGGGATGTTATAAAACAAGTTGGCTTTGTCATCTTCGGTGAGATAAAGCACACGGCCGTCTTTTTGCATCACTCGGCAGTGCGATAAATAATAGATATTGGCGCGTTTGGAATGAAGGATAGTTTTGAGCTCTGAAGATACAAAGCTGTTATCAGTATAAGGGTTTTGGGGTTTGCTCATAGTCGCGCCGTTATAACTATTAAAATTGACCTTAATATAACGAGTTTTAAAACTTAGAACAATAGTGTGCTATTTTAAAACGACAACTGTTGTCGTTTATGAGTAAGTTTTAATTGAGACTAGCCTATCGATAGTCTTATCCAAGCCCACCAAACTCAACTAATCATTGAGCTTGCTCCATAAACGTCCTATAATTTGCCATCTTGCTCATTTAGACCCAAGTTATGATAAGCCGCCTATTTTCAGTTGCTCGCCGTGCTACTTTGCCGCCTCGGATGATGTATCTTGGGATGCTGCTGGCGTGCTTTGCTTGGCTATTGCAGATGTCACCGCTGCTTGCGCCGTTATGGCTCAAGGAGTTATACGCGGGTCACGGCATTTGTGTTGAGCTTGCACCGGTGATTACCGCTCAAAAACATCATGACCAACATAACTCAAACCATCAAAATAACAATCATCATTTACAAAATATAAGTTTACTGACACTCCCATCATTAGACGATGGTCAACATTTTGCTATCCAAACTTCCCATTCAGATTCTAAAAAATCAGCCTCCCAAAATCATGATTGCAGCATTTGTCTTGCCATGATGGCGTTTAGCTTGCCTGCAAGCGGCTTTGATTTAATTGTGCTACTGGTCTCAATATTTGCAATTTTGGCAGCTGTTCTTTACCGCTCACTTTGTCAGCGTTTTATTGTTTTTTTACGACCACCAACCCGAGCCTCACCGAAATTTCACTATTGCCCTAATTTTTAATCCAATAGCTTTGCAATCCACCTTTTTGGTTTGTTATCAAAAGGGCAGTTGGTTGCGTGTAAAAAATTAATAGTGAAAATTATGAAAAAACAAATTTCAAAGTTTTATGCCCGCGTTTGGCGGTGGCATTTTTATGCCGGCATTGTGGTTGCGCCATTTTTGATAATTTTGGCAATCACAGGTCTTGCGATGGTGCTGCTTGCCAATACTACAGGTCGTGACCTTGACCAAACCCGCGTTTCGCCGCAAGAAACAAGGGCGGCGGTGTCTATTCAAGCCCAAAACGCGCTTAATACCGTGCCAAACGCCGAGGTTCTGCAATATATCGCGCCGCGCCGCGCTGATACGGTGGCGATATTTCGAGTCAAATCCATTGATGACGCGGCTCCTGCGGACAATATGGTGCTCGTTAATCCTTATTCAGGCAAAGTGGTCGACAGCTTTGCCCGTGATAGCAACTGGTATCATAAGTTTGACCAATTTCACGGCGATTTAATGCTAGGGGTCACCGGCGATTATTTGCAAGAAACCGCTGCGTCATTGACCATTTTATTGATTGTCACCGGCATTTATTTATGGTGGCAAAAAAATCAGTCGCTCAAATCAATGCTCATTCCGACTGCGCAAAATCTACGGCAAAAACGGCTCAGCTTTCGCGCCATTCATGCCACTCTTGGCAGTTGGGTGGCCATAATTTTACTGTTTTTTTGTATTTCCGGATTGGCTTGGGCGGGGATTTGGGGCGGTAAAATGGTTCAAGCTTGGAGTCAGTTTCCGGCCGGAAAATGGGGCGTTGAGCCAACACCCGTGTCATCATCGCCATTTGGCAACAAAAAAGCTGCCGCGCCATCTGCCAAGCCGCACGTTCATGGGGCGGATAATTCGGGCACTCACCCAATGCCCTCGCATGGCGAGGTGCTGAATGATGGCAAAACCAAAGAAGTGCCGTGGATATTGGAACAAACGCCCATGCCAATGAGCGGCACCATGTCGGGAAAACGTGGTCTTGATTCACAATCGGTCATCACGATTGACCGCGTGGACGATTTTGCAAGGCAACTTGGCTTTTCAGGGCGCTATCAGTTAAATCTACCGCAAGGGGACACTGGCGTTTGGACGCTAAGCCAAGATTCTATGAGTTATGATTTGACAAGTCCGTTTGCCGATCGCACCGTTCATCTTGACCGTTATTCTGGCAATATCTTGGCAGATATCCGCTTTAGTGACTATAACGCGTTTGGTAAATTCATGGCGGCAGGTCTTGCGCTGCATATGGGGACGCTGGGATTTTTTAGCATTTTAGTCAATGTGCTGTTTTGTTTGTCAGTGATTGCGATTTGTTTGACCGGACTTGTCATGTGGTGGCAGCGCCGCCCTGAACCATCAGCAGGATTACAGCCGCCCGCATCGCAAAAACAGCTAGCCATGCCGTGGTCGTTTGCCGTGTTGCTACTCATTATTGCGGCTATTTTTCCCACAGCTATCATTGCTATTGGCATTATCGCGATTTTGGATAGTTTGCTGATTCGCCATTTACCAGTATTGCAAAAGTGGTTGAAATAGACGGAAATCTTTTTTGAATCGGCAGTCGGCGGTTATGATAAAGCCCATCAGTATGGTGGGCTTTTGAGCGGCAATCAGTTTTTCTAAGCCACCTATGCGGTGGTGAAGTGCTGTCACGCGGCTTGTTGACATCATGACAGTTTCTAAGCCACCTATGCGGTGGTGAAGAGGCTGATGAATTAAAACTGGCAATAGAAACTTTTCTAAGCCACCTATGCGGTGGTGAAGACGTTTTGCAATTGACGCTTGCAGGTCGAAAATTTCTAAGCCACCTATGCGGTGGTGAAGCCGGAGCTGGTTTAACGCTTGCGGTTGCTTCTTTTCTAAGCCACCTATGCGGTGGGAAAGTAGTAAATTCCATATAATCGTTTAAGTGAACATTTCTAAGCCACCTATGCGGTGGGAAAGTATCCGTCTTGACATCTATTGAGCAGCGCAAGTTTCTAAGCCACCTATGCGGTGGGAAAGTCATTAAGATTGCCCTATGAAACAATTGCTTTTTTCTAAGCCACCTATGCGGTGGGAAAGTACAACGATTACTTAAAACTTGAACAAACAGATTTCTAAGCCACCTATGCGGTGGGAAAGTGTATCGCCACCTGAGCGAACGCCGACGTGACTTTCTAAGCCACCTATGCGGTGGGAAAGGTTTGCAGCAACGTTTGAAGTTGGTCGCGAGTTTTCTAAGCCACCTATGCGGTGGGAAAGGATGTATTGTCCTTATTTATCATTGGGCGCTATTTCTAAGCCACCTATGCGGTGGGAAAGTGACGACGCCCTAAATATTTACTTTGACGGTTTTTCTAAGCCACCTATGCGGTGGGAAAGAATCTAGTTCAATTACTTGAAGGTCAAAAGAATTTCTAAGCCACCTATGCGGTGGGAAAGAATGCCGATTTGTCAGACGACGTATCAGCATTTTTCTAAGCCACCTATGCGGTGGGAAAGAATCTGCGAGCTGCTAAACTCAGAGCGCGCGTTTTCTAAGCCACCTATGCGGTGGGAAAGATTCAATCTCAGATTGGCAAGAACCTGAACTTTTTCTAAGCCACCTATGCGGTGGGAAAGGTGAAAGAAAAATCAGAGGATGGGCATTGACCTTTCTAAGCCACCTATGCGGTGGGAAAGCTGCAAACGAGCCAGCAACCTCACTGGCAATATTTCTAAGCCACCTATGCGGTGGGAAAGGTGCGCTAATCAGCGCCTATTTGGACGTAAAATTTCTAAGCCACCTATGCGGTGGGAAAGGTTGACGGCAAGACGCTACCGCCTTTTGGGGTTTTCTAAGCCACCTATGCGGTGGGAAAGAGCATACTATCTGGGATAGAAACAACAAGGGCTTTCTAAGCCACCTATGCGGTGGGAAAGAACACGGTGTCAGTTCGCAAGCTTTGGGACAATTTCTAAGCCACCTATGCGGTGGGAAAGGGCAAGGTCAAGACCAACATAGCAAGGGCGATTTTCTAAGCCACCTATGCGGTGGGAAAGGATAAATTTTGGTTTAGCGTTGGTCGTTATTTTTTCTAAGCCACCTATGCGGTGGGAAAGCATTTGAATAAGGGGCGTCACGATTAATCCTCTTTCTAAGCCACCTATGCGGTGGGAAAGATGGATAAGTAACTTTGCTCGTCGTGCACATCATTTCTAAGCCACCTATGCGGTGGGAAAGTTTAATCACTGGCATGGCGTTGGTGCAGAAACTTTCTAAGCCACCTATGCGGTGGGAAAGCACAAAGCACGGAATGACTGCCTGACTTCTAATTTCTAAGCCACCTATGCGGTGGGAAAGCCTTACTTGCCGCGACCAAACGATGGGACAGCTTTCTAAGCCACCTATGCGGTGGGAAAGCGAATCTTTATTACCCTTTATATTATGAAAAATTTCTAAGCCACCTATGCGGTGGGAAAGTTAGAACGGTAAGAAAAGAGCATAACATTTTATTTCTAAGCCACCTATGCGGTGGGAAAGCAGATGGTCAGGTTTCGCCGCTGGTTTTTTGATTTCTAAGCCACCTATGCGGTGGGAAAGATTGAATTGGCGTCAGGGTGTGCGTCATAAATTTTCTAAGCCACCTATGCGGTGGGAAAGTTGGATAAGGGTCGTGAAAAGCTAGTCACTATTTTCTAAGCCACCTATGCGGTGGGAAAGCACTAACTTCTATCGGCTTATCCTCACCTTTTTTTCTAAGCCACCTATGCGGTGGGAAAGAAATGTTTGCGCTGATATTTGCAAACGCATTTTTTCTAAGCCACCTATGCGGTGGGAAAGAGTATGCTGACTCAGGCTTGTTTAACGAACAATTTCTAAGCCACCTATGCGGTGGGAAAGGTTTTCATAACCGCCGCTTTGAATCCAACTTTTTTCTAAGCCACCTATGCGGTGGGAAAGACGGCGGCGGTGCAAGGCTTGGCAGTACAAATTTTCTAAGCCACCTATGCGGTGGGAAAGATTTTGGACGACTTGGAAAGCCTGGTTGATGTTTTCTAAGCCACCTATGCGGTGGGAAAGAAGCCCTCCTCAGTTTTGGTCAGCCAAGTGTATTTCTAAGCCACCTATGCGGTGGGAAAGATTATAAATGCATTAATAAGTACTGAAACTAAATTTCTAAGCCACCTATGCGGTGGGAAAGTCGCTGAAGACTCTTTTAAATCGCCCATGTGATTTCTAAGCCACCTATGCGGTGGGAAAGAGATATAGCGGTAACGTGTTTTTAACTAATGATTTCTAAGCCACCTATGCGGTGGGAAAGCGCTGTCCCGACTGCGAGGGCGTTTGGATAATTTTCTAAGCCACCTATGCGGTGGGAAAGAACTCACGCGCGGCAAACGTGTCACGGTAAGCTTTCTAAGCCACCTATGCGGTGGGAAAGGCAGACGCGATGCGAAAAGCCGCTGAGGAGTTTTTCTAAGCCACCTATGCGGTGGGAAAGGACTCATGCTATCAGGCGATATTGGTAAAGATTTTCTAAGCCACCTATGCGGTGGGAAAGTCAATTGCGCGTCACGGCTTGCCAAGTGACGCTTTCTAAGCCACCTATGCGGTGGGAAAGAAAAAGGCGAGCGTGTCATCAAAGTAAAAGTGTTTCTAAGCCACCTATGCGGTGGGAAAGAAAAAAAGAGTCCGATTAAGTGAAAGCAGTAATTTCTAAGCCACCTATGCGGTGGGAAAGTTGCCATTGCGTCACTGGCGGTAATGGCTGTATTTCTAAGCCACCTATGCGGTGGGAAAGGGTAAGCAACAGTCCAATCATTTTATCCGCCTTTTCTAAGCCACCTATGCGGTGGGAAAGCTCAAAATGACCCAAGTCATTCATAAATTTCTTTTCTAAGCCACCTATGCGGTGGGAAAGTTTTATCGTCAACGATTAAATCGACGCTGTACTTTCTAAGCCACCTATGCGGTGGGAAAGGAATATAATCCGACAGCAGCAATTATAGCTAAATTTCTAAGCCACCTATGCGGTGGGAAAGAGTTTGAATCCAAAGCAACAACGATTAGGGGCTTTCTAAGCCACCTATGCGGTGGGAAAGTCTAAAACCGGAAGTTTATAAGTTTGAAAGCTTTTCTAAGCCACCTATGCGGTGGGAAAGCCAATGTATATGCGGATCATTATGGCGAACTTTTTCTAAGCCACCTATGCGGTGGGAAAGCAAACCTTTGAGTTGCCTGCTGGGCGAACCTCTTTCTAAGCCACCTATGCGGTGGGAAAGTTTTCGTTAATTAAATTTCCTGCGCCGTCATCTTTCTAAGCCACCTATGCGGTGGGAAAGTTTCCAGTCCGTGCAGTGGCGCGGGCTTCAAATTTCTAAGCCACCTATGCGGTGGGAAAGCTAGAAGCGTCTCCTACAGGGTTTGGTTGCAGTTTCTAAGCCACCTATGCGGTGGGAAAGGGCAACGGCTCATTAAGCGCAAAGAGTTCTTATTTCTAAGCCACCTATGCGGTGGGAAAGGCGGTCAACCTTGCAGCACATGAACAAGTCATTTTCTAAGCCACCTATGCGGTGGGAAAGAAGAGCCTTTTAAAGTAGATTTTGCAATTAATTTTCTAAGCCACCTATGCGGTGGGAAAGGCTTATTAAAAGCAATTGCAGGTGAGGAAGCCTTTCTAAGCCACCTATGCGGTGGGAAAGTTGATAGCGTGCCAATAATGGCATCAATAATATTTCTAAGCCACCTATGCGGTGGGAAAGAAACCAAATCGTTAGGCAATACCGAACGCTTATTTCTAAGCCACCTATGCGGTGGGAAAGGACCAAACGATGAAACGGAGTGGAATTGTTTATTTCTAAGCCACCTATGCGGTGGGAAAGAGCTACGGAAGTTACGCACGGTCAAAACGGTTTTTCTAAGCCACCTATGCGGTGGGAAAGTTGGCATTTTAGCGATTGGCGCGACCATTATTTTTCTAAGCCACCTATGCGGTGGGAAAGTGGGGAGGAGTCGTATTTTCTTTTGTAATGCTTTTCTAAGCCACCTATGCGGTGGGAAAGTAGGTTTAATTGGCGCAAGCGCGCTGCTGACGTTTCTAAGCCACCTATGCGGTGGGAAAGGACAGCGTTTGGGACACCCATCGGCTACAATCTTTCTAAGCCACCTATGCGGTGGGAAAGCATGTCAGGAAACGTTCGCTTTAAAGAAGGCATTTCTAAGCCACCTATGCGGTGGGAAAGTCACGGCGACGAATTACCGCGTGCTGTCGCGTTTTCTAAGCCACCTATGCGGTGGGAAAGGCAGCCGGGATTGTACTCCTTATCAGACAGATTTTCTAAGCCACCTATGCGGTGGGAAAGTAACAATAGATGATGTAATTGAATGGATACCAATTTCTAAGCCACCTATGCGGTGGGAAAGATTGCTATCGGCAAGTGCGTCAATATCGGTCATTTCTAAGCCACCTATGCGGTGGGAAAGATTTGCCACCACTTGAGCAACACCATGTCTTTTTTCTAAGCCACCTATGCGGTGGGAAAGACGACTCATGACCTCCGAAGCCGAGGGTCGTGTTTCTAAGCCACCTATGCGGTGGGAAAGTTTGCGCTATCCCATGCGTCTTGATACCAAAATTTCTAAGCCACCTATGCGGTGGGAAAGTTAGGAATTTGCGGTTCAGTTTTTTTTGTCGTTTTCTAAGCCACCTATGCGGTGGGAAAGCGCGGGAGCAGGTGCGAAAGCAGCTGACGTTTTTTCTAAGCCACCTATGCGGTGGGAAAGGTCGTGAAGACTGGCTGACGTTACGCCAAAGCTTTCTAAGCCACCTATGCGGTGGGAAAGTGCTTAGCGACCGAATAAACTACTGGAATTTATTTCTAAGCCACCTATGCGGTGGGAAAGGCGGTACCGGTGTGCCTAAGCGCATCACCTTGTTTCTAAGCCACCTATGCGGTGGGAAAGCATGGGCCGGCAAAACCGGTTTTTATTTTATTTTTCTAAGCCACCTATGCGGTGGGAAAGGCGCATTGGGTTTTGTGTGGGTTGCCGGTCGTTTTCTAAGCCACCTATGCGGTGGGAAAGTTTGAATAGTTTGCTTGGTGTACGGCGTCAACTTTCTAAGCCACCTATGCGGTGGGAAAGCCGCCGCCGTCACAGACGGGAATCCTGCGCTTTTTCTAAGCCACCTATGCGGTGGGAAAGGTGTGCAATGGCGTGACTGTCTAAGCCATCAATTTCTAAGCCACCTATGCGGTGGGAAAGCATCGGAAGCGCTATAGGGGTCGCGCGTAATATTTCTAAGCCACCTATGCGGTGGGAAAGCATACCCATCAGTGCCAGGCAGCTTCTCAAGTTTTCTAAGCCACCTATGCGGTGGGAAAGAGATTTTGTTGTTGTCGTTCTTACTGTAATTTTTTCTAAGCCACCTATGCGGTGGGAAAGTCTTTGTCATCGGTTTTAGTGGTTTCTTGCTTTTTCTAAGCCACCTATGCGGTGGGAAAGCTCAAGCTCAGAGAGTATTTTAGCCGCCTAGCTTTCTAAGCCACCTATGCGGTGGGAAAGGTTTAATCCTACGGCCGAAATCGCTAAGCAATTTTCTAAGCCACCTATGCGGTGGGAAAGACTTTGTTTGGGACACGCGCTTTACTGGGCTTTTTCTAAGCCACCTATGCGGTGGGAAAGAGGAATTATACCTCAAAAAAGTCAGTAATACCAAAGCATCAAGGGCAAAAACCCTTATTTTACCCTCTATTTTTTGCCTTGGTATAACTTATTGATTTTATTGCAAGTTTTTAAATAGTGCAAAAAAAGGGTTTTGACGCCCTTTTTTTGGGTCGCGCGTTACGACCGGTGTTCTAGTACCGTGCCTTTGATATTTAGCGTTTAAAAAAACTTATTTTTGCTCATCAAACAGCGCATTAATCGGCTTATTATGAATTTTTGAGCTGTTAAATAGCGATTTGTTTTCGGTTTCGCCTTCCGTCCAAAAATTAATATTAAACTGAGCATCGTCGCTTAATTCAACGCGGTGCCAATATTGCGGCGGACTGACGGCAAACTCGCCAGCGTGAATCACGATAGTTTGTTCAGGTTCGGTAGCGGCTTCATCGGCAAAGCCATAAAAGGTTACCGTGCCTTGCATCACGCAGATTTGCCCAAACACGCCCTCAGCGGTATTGTGATGGGTCAATAGCGCTTTTGGCACTTTATCTTTGGTAAAAAAATGCGTTGAGCGCTTGATTTTATAATGGCTTGGGATAATTTGCGGCTTCATTATTGTTCCTTATTTTAGTTTTATGGTTTTAAAATAACCGTTGACTACTGTTTAATAATAACCGGTTGACCGTCTATTTGCGAGCGGCTTTGACCTGATCAGGGGTCACTTCGCCGCCATTGTTGCCCCAAGTGTTGATAACATAGGTCACGACGTTGGCGATTTTTTCATCATCTAAAGCAACGGCAGGCATGATGCTGTCATATTCCTCGCCGTTGACGGTGATTTTGCCTTGAAGTCCGTATAAAATGGCGTTGATGGCGCGCTTCGGGTCTTTTGCCAAGTAGTCCGACTTTGCAAGCGGTGGGAAGGCTTTTGGAACGCCCAAGCCGTCAAGCTGATGGCACGCGGCGCAGTTACTCTTATAAACCGACTCGCCCATTTGGATGCGCTCTTGCTTATTTGCGGCAACTTTTTGGGGAGGTGCATCCGCTGTTGGGATACTTTGCGTCGCTGAGCCTTCAGGTAAATAAACGCTTTCACGGGTTTTTCCTGAATAAATGCGCTTATCTTCTTTGCCATCAACTTGCAAAATGCCAAGCGCCCCTTTGTTAAAGGCGCGAAAAATAGAATGGTCAACCAAAACGTATTCACCTGGAACGTCGGTTTTAAATTCCGTAATCGCCGCGCCGCCTGAGGGAATCAAAGTGGTCTGAACGTTATGGTTTTCCACCGTTCCGCCCTCGATATTCACCTTATCAAAAATCTCGCCGATGACGTGGAATGAGGAAATTAAATTTG
Source organism: Psychrobacter sp. GTC18467 (assembly GCF_055397455.1). Lineage (NCBI taxonomy): Bacteria > Pseudomonadati > Pseudomonadota > Gammaproteobacteria > Moraxellales > Moraxellaceae > Psychrobacter > Psychrobacter sp. GTC18467. The sequence goes on along the minus strand of NZ_AP038920.1, from coordinate 61,074 downwards.
GGCCGCCATTACCAACGAACAAGCGGACAGTCTCGCCAACCTTGGCTTTTAGCGCATTTTTACCGGTGAGCGCGCCAACTGCGCCGTTAAAGACAACGTAGTCCGGATTTTCAGCCACCGCTTTATCCATATCAAAGGGTTGCAGCCCTTTTTCGCCGTAACCGCCTTTGGTATAAAAGTCGCCCTGCATCACGTAGTATTCACGGTCAACTTTGGGAAGTCCTTCCTTTGGCTCAACCAAAATCAGACCGTACATACCGTTTGCAATGTGCATTCCCACAGGGGCGGTGGCGCAGTGATACACGTAAAGCCCTGGGTTGAGCGCTTTAAAGCTGAATTCTGAGGTGTGACCAGGGGAAGTCAGCGAGGACGCCGCGCCGCCGCCTGCGCCGGTCACCGCATGTAAATCAATGTTATGCGGCATTTTTGAATCAGGGTGGTTGGATAAATGAAACTCGACCTCATCGCCTTCACGGATGCGAATAAATTGTCCCGGAACTTGACCGCCAAACGTCCAAAAATCATACTCAACGCCATCGGCAAGGCGCATGACTTTTTCGACCGTTTCCATTTTCACGATAACCTTTGCCGGATAATCTCGGTTAATCGGCGGCGGCACATTGGGCGCTTGGGTTAAAACTGCGTCGATGACGGGAAGCTCGCCGTTGTTTTGTTTGCTCGAATCAGAAGTGGTCTTAGTCTGATTTTCGGTTTCGTTCTTCACAGGCGGCTGCGTTTTATCGCAAGCGGTAAGGGTTAAAGCGCTGACCCCTAACAGCAGGCTTAATGCTAATCTTGAGCCTTGAAATCTTTCTTGCCTTTTAAAAATCTGTAAATCCTTAATCATAGCTACCTTCCTTGACTGAGCTTATCCCTCAAAATTTCAATAATTATAAAATTTAAATCCTTAATGCTAAAAGGGTATATAATATCAAGGCAGAATCATAGCATTTAATTACATTGATAACATAAGTTACAGAAGTTATAAATTAGGGCTTAATTATGGGCGCAAATTTTGAAAAATGGTCAAGGCAAAGTATTTTTTATTAAAAGGCAACCTTTAAAGCGGATTTTCCTCAGCAGCTTTTACAATTTTTACCGCCAATTGCCAAAACTCATCATAACTCAAGCCTTCTGAGCTGATTGAAAAAGCTCTCTTATTTATATTAAAATCTAAATCAAAAATATCTTTATCATCCGCACTTGTTAACTGTTGAAACGTCGCAGGATGACTGAGCAAATCAAAGTTTATGCTTTCACTATAAATGGTCAGCCTAACGTTATTTTCAGGGTTTAAATACATCTCGTTGATTTCAACTTTTTTACCGCTGCGGCTTTCGTAAGACTGAAAAATAGAGTTGAATTTACCCTTATTAAATGCTCCTGAGTAATCCGCGCCAATCAGCTTAAAGTCCTCACCAAGCAGCGTGCCAATATCAATGGGCGTAAAATTTAGCTTTGCCAAAATATGGTTTAAACCGCCATTTTTTAGCAGCGCCCATCTAAAATAAGTGGTTTGCGCAAACTCATGCGTCATTTTGCCGCCACTAAAACTGCCAAATTGTTTTAAATTGTCAAAATTACGTTTTAAGCTGTTGATTTCATCTATAGGTAAGCTGCTGTTATCGATGCTGATGTATTCGGCGCCGTTATCTGGATTTATAGTTTTGACTAAGTTTTTAGCTTCAATTGCTGTGATAGGGAAGGCGTAGCCTGATATATTTAACGGTGATTTGACATCGTGATTTAAACTGTTCTTGATAGCGGTTGGCTCAGGTTTTGGCAAGGTGTCATGATTTTTTAACCATAAAAGGATAGTAAGTACGATTATAAAAGTGCCTAAAATAACGATAAAAAAGAAACGGCGGCTCGTTTTAAAATTTGTCATAACGCCTTTAACCTTTAAAACGGCACACTAAATTTAACATAAGGAATAATTAAATAATGCGTCGTTTCATTTCCTGAATAGCCCGCCCTCGCATACCAAGTCAAATCTTGCTGATAATATAGCATGGTGGTAAATCCGGTCATTGACAAGCGTGAATTACCTTGACCATTTGTAGCGTATTTTTGGGCAAAGTTGCCAGAAAATTGAGCAATCAGCTGACCTTTATTTGAGTGAAAACCGTAATTTTTAACTCTCTCTTTGCAGCGTTGAACCTGAAATACGCCTTTTATATGAGCGCGATTTTGCGCCCAATGATTGCTACAAAATACCTTTTCGACAAACGCTCTGCCGTCATCACTGACCAAGTCACGCGGCGTTAATATAAGTTCATCTAAATGCAAAAAGCGATGAAAGCTTAGACAGTCCGGTTTGGGAACGGCAGGTAAATTGATTTGTTCGGTATGGCTTTTTGCGATTTTGGCGAGAACCGGATGATGGTTTTTATAATGCTGAAATAGTATGAGGCTTTGTTTGGCGCGAGTTAATGCCACATACAGCGCTCGGTCGTGGCTGTTGTCATTTGGATTTTGCTCATCAATAACGTAAACGTGGTCAAATTCCATGCCTTTGGCGCTGTGATAAGTGATTAAAATAACTTGGGTTTTGTCATCATAAAGTAGGCTATCAAGCGCTTGAAGCAATTGCTCATACGTGACGTCTTGCAAAGTTTGCGTCCGATGAAGTAGCGCCTCCCAAGCTTTGTCTAAATGGGTAAAACCGTTTTCAATGCGCCAATTTTCCAAAAAGTCGCAAACCTTACCATCAATAACCGTTAAACGATTTTGGCTTAAATGTTTAAAAAGTGCCTGACCAATAAAGCTATTAATGGGAATAACCTGCTCGCTTTCATTAAAGTGCTGACTGCTGATGTTTTGGGCTTCCAAATAGTGCTGAATGGCATCAAACTGCGACCATTTTGGTGCAAGAATGGCGATGGTTTCGGCATTGCTAGCCGGATTTTCTAGCCGATTTTTAATATCTGAGGCAATAAACGCTGCCATATCGATGCCGCGAGGTTGCCGAAAAATACCGTAGCGGATGGCTTGGTTTGGGTACGCTTGCGTGACCTTGACGCTATGCTCAGCTTGCTTTAGGCGCTCTTGACTTGGCAGCGCCTGTGCAATAAAGTCATTGGCAAAGCTGACAATGTTGTCCGCGCTCCTATAGTTATCAAGCAGATAATATTTTTGCTGAGAATTGATATGATAATTGTTTTCAAATTGCTGAATGTATTTGATACTTGCGCCGCGAAAAGCATATAAATTTTGGTCATCGTCGCCAACAACCATCAAATAGCCGCGTTGGTCAAAATTATCCGCGTCTTTATCATTGATAGTCCGCTCAAAATTTTGCTCGTTATCTTCTGTTTCCTCTTTTTGCAAATCAGCAAGCAGCCCAATCATTTCATATTGATATTCGTCAATGTCTTGAAATTCATCGACCATAATATATTGAAAATGCTGCGGTCGCTCTTGCAATTGCACGATGGCTTCTTCAATCAGCCACTGATAGCGGGCATTGTCGCGGCGTTTTTGTGTGTTTTTTTCTTGGTTTAAGTGCGAAATTCGCGCGGCAATCTCCTCAAGAGCGGTATCTGTGGCATCTTTTTCGCTCATTCCGGTGATTTGCCGCGCAAGCCCATGAAAGGTTTGAATGGTAACGCCAATCGCATGATGACCGATAAGGGCATGAAGCCTTGATTTTAGCTCGCTAACTGCCAAGCGGTTATACGCCAAAATGAGGATTTTTTCAGGTTTGATTTCCTCAATCATCAATAAATAAGCAACGCGGTGAACGACGACGGTAGTTTTACCTGAACCGGGACCTGCAAGCACCATCGCCGCTCGACTGGTTTCTTTGACGATTTTTGTTTGAGTATCACTAAAAAATTCGGGCAAAATTTGTTTAGCGTAGTCTTTAATATACGGCTTATTGACATCCACATCTTTTGGAATATAGCAGTGGATAACGTCAGCGAGCGGCTTGCTAAAATAATCCTCAATCAGCGCCTTTTGCGTTGGGCTGTCGGCATGAAGCCAAAAGTTGAGCATATGAATTCGGGCGCAGCGGTCTTGATAATGCGCTTGCAAATACTGATACGCCGTTTCGTGATATTTTGAAATGGGCTTATGATGCCGACCGACAAAAAATATCGCATCTTGAGCATCATCTAAGCGGCTAAGTTCAATCAGCTCTAAGCGCTGCAAGGTTTCAAGCTGGGATAATACCGTGTCAGGGTCGCGCTTTAGCTGATAAGACAGCTTTTCTAAATTAAAATCGCGGCTGTCGCCATCTTTTTGGTCGGGAAGGGCGGGCAGTAGCTCATCTTCAAATAACGGCGTTAAGTCATCAACCAGGATTTTGGCAAAATCAAGCCAGTTTTGCCAGTTGTCTGCACGGTCTTCATTAGTTTGCCACATTTTGACTTGATTGGTTGAGGAAACAAACACTTGGGTTTTGCTGTGGTTGCGGATTTTTAAAATACCAAGGGCGCGAAACATCGGCAAAATATGCTGACGGCACGTTAAATTGTGACGCTGCTGAGTGAGCCAATTATCTAGGGCTTTGGTGTTCAGCTGAACGGTTTGAGTGGCGCTGATATCGTCAGTTGCTAACGTACCGTAATTGCTTGCCAAACAGTCCTCAAGGGCGCTGATAATACGGCGGCAGCGGTTAAATTCGCTTTTTAAATAGCGGTGGGTGAATTTAAGGCGAATGCGAACGATAACTTGCCACTGGGCATAACCTTGATTGACCAATTCGCGAAGCAGGTTAAGCAGTTCTTTGACCGAGTAACCAAGGGCAACGGCAAGCTCAGGCAAGTGATAATGGGTCAGACCGTCGTTACTTTTTTTGTTAAAATCATCATTTTCTGCTATCGGGTCGTCAGCAAGCTGCTTGAGCTGAGCGTAAAGCCTTGCAATTTTAGTTTGGCTACTGGCAGGCGCGGTGTTAGCAAGTTTAATGCTGACCCAAGCCGGTTGCTGCTCTTTTTCAGTCAGCAGCCCATAGCGCTCAAGCGCCAATAGCGCCACTCTAATTTGGGTATTGAGCTGCTCGGTGTCGCCGTCGGGCGCAAGGATTGAGGTTAAAGCGCTGCTTGGAAACCATTGGTCTTGGGAAGGCTTGTTTAGCACCGGTCTGATTGCCGTCCAACAATCCTTTAGCGTATTGGTATTTGGAATCCGCGATTTGCGCTCATGCAAAAACAACTGAGCAATGTCAGCTTCTGACCACAGCAAATACGCGGCGCCCATTTCAAAGTCTTTGCGAGCGGCGCGCCCAATTTCTTGAATGTACGACTCAAGATTGTTAGGAGGACCGCTATGGATGACGGTATGAATGCCTTGTTTGTCGATTCCCATACCAAAAGCGTTGGTGCAAACTACCACGTCAAGCTCATCGTTTTTAAACTTTTCAAGGACGCTCTTTTTTTGCGAATCGCTCAATTTTGAATGATAAGACGCCGCCTTTAAGCCTTGTTTGGCAAAGTCCTCGGCAAATTGGTCGCAGCCATCGCGGTTACGAAGGTAAACGAGCGCCACGCCTTTTTCGGGAGTTTCAGGATATTCATTTTCAAACCAAGCTTTACGCTCAAGCAAAATTTGATAAATCACTGCTTCACGGTCATCTTTGGCAACTTCTTGAAAATGTGTAGTGATGTCCTCACGCCAAATTTTTAGCTTATCAATGGGCGTTCCGTATTGGGTTAAGGCTTTGTCATCGGTGAGCGCGGCAAGTTTGTCAACAATCTCGCTTTCCAAATCCTCTTTGACGCGAGCGGAAGCGGTTGCGGTCACAAGGCTAATGGTTGGCGGGATAAAATCAGGCGTTTCTTGAGTTGAATTATCGCCTAACATATCAAATTGCGCGTTATTTTGATTGCTTTTGCGGTTGTCTAATTGCTGTTGAAAATGCAATTTTAGCTCATCGCTATAGCATGCCATCATGTGGTCAGCAATCCGCAAAAAATCCGGTCGAAAATCAGTGCCCCATTGGCTCAGCGTGTGCGCCTCATCAAGCACCCAAAACGCCGGCGGTCGGTTTTTCAGCAGCTGCCGGATGCCATGCGTTCGCAGGCGCTCAGGGCTTAAAAATATAATATCAATATCGCCATGCCAAATGCCATCGAGAATATCCTTTTGCGCTTGCGGCGACTGCCCCGAGGTCAAATATGCCACGCGGCTTGCATAATCGGGGACACTGGCGTGCAAATTGACCACTTGGTCTTCGATGAGCGCTTTAAGCGGTGAGATAATAACGGTCAATTTGCGCTGATATTTGCTTAAAATCAGCGCAGGCAATTGAAAGGTTAAACTTTTGCCGCCGCCCGTTGGCAGGATACCTAGCGGAATGTCCTCGTTAGCAAGAACGGCTTTAACAATCGACATCTGACCGCCGCGAAGTGCTTGAAAGCCAAAAAAGTAATCGGCTTGAGTATTAATCCAAGCTTCACTTGGCGAATCAAGTTGCCAAAACGCGGTTTCTGCCTTACCAAAATAGCCGCGATGGTGCGGATGTTTGCCAAGCCAAACGGGTCTGCGCGCTTGCGGCTTATCAAAGTATCGAAGCCAATTGATAAACGCCGCAATGCCAAGATATTGCCAAAGCCGCGCCGGAAAATTAGTTTCGGTTTTGCCATCAATAGTTTGGGTTGGTGCTTGAGTCAGACATTGGGTTAGTAACTGATTTAGCGCTTGATTATTTCCTAAAGGCAATTCATCAAATATCGCATCAATATCAAAAATATTGTCTTTATCAATGGCAAAATAATGGTGATGACTGCGCTCATTAAGGACGGCTAACTGCGGCAGTAGTTTATGCAATAAAATTTGCAAATTGCTTGAAAGCTGTTGCCACGATAGGGCGCAAAGCTGAAAAACGCAGCGGCTTTCAATGCAGTCAAGCACCGGATGGTTATAGTCACTTTTGGCTTTATAAAGCTTGGCTAAAGCATGACTTGGCTGATGCGGAATCAAAAGGCAGCTTAACACTAGCGTGTCCCAAGCTTTAGCCTGCCAGTTGGTTAGGGTTTCAGGCAAATTTAGCTTTTGGGCAAGTAGCTGATGCTCACTGCCAAAATCTATCAACGCTTGGCTTAAAAGCCGAATTAACTGCGGCAAATCAAATTCAAGAATATGATGACCGCCCAAATAGGTCGCTTTATCAAGCAAATGATAAATGATGACCGCTTGCTTGGAAAACTGCTTGGCATCAAATTGCCAGTAGCAGTCATCTACCAAAAACGCGCCATCAATTAAGGTTTGCGATTTTGGGTCAATTTCTAAATCCAGCCAAAGTGTTTTTTGGTCTTGGTCTAATAACGTTAACAGCTCAGACGGCTGAGCGGCTGCGGTCAAGTGACTTAAATCTTGCAGGCTATTGACGTGTAAAAACTCTGCCAAGCTGCTTGGCGTTTTTGAAGTGGTTGAGGTCAGGGCGGAAGCTTCAACAGGGTTTTGAACGCCCCCTTGCTTACTATGTTGGTTGTCGCTATAAAGAGGTTGAATAAAACTTGGCAGTGAGGTCATTTGTGAGCTTCCAGTGGTTATAGCGACTGTTAAGGTAAAATATTAAACAAAATACGACAATATTGTAAATCACAATAGATTGCCACGGCAACAGGACGAAAATCGGCTTTGGTATTATAAAAATAAACAGTCCTCACTCGTGACAAGAGCTGTCCGCAAGCGCGTTTAATATGCCACAGCTTTTCGCATCTGCTTCTTGATTGCATTGCTCTCGCAGAGCCGTCAGATGGCATTTAAGCTGCGAAAGCTTGTTCATTTTTACCTTAACGGCATGAATGTGCGCATCAATCAAGCGGTTTACATTGCCGCAATCCTTGTTTGGGTTATCCCAATACTCAAGCAAAATCCGAATTTCAGCTAGCGTTAAATCAAGTGCTCGGCAGTGCAAAATAAACTGTAGCCGCTCGATATGCGATGCGTTATACAGCCGATAGTTGCCCGCGCTACGAATCGCAATTGGCAACAGCTGTTCTTTTTCATAATAGCGAATGGTTTCAACCGTCGTTTCGCTAAGCTTTGCCAATTCTCCAATTTTAATAAGTATGGTCATGTCCTGTTAAACCTTTTTGTTGAGCATTCATAGTTAACCTAAAGCTACTATAGCGTTTGCAAGTTTGAAACGTAAATTTTGTTAAAAAGGAGGATAAAAAGCGCTTGACCCTAAAGCCACTTCAGGGTTAATACTGAACTTATTTAAGGAGAATAGTCATGCAATATCACATCGAAGGTATGGACTGTCCAAGCTGCGTTGGCAAAATAAAAAACGCGCTGATGCGTCTGTCAGGCGTCGCCAATATTCAGCTGAATTTTACTACCGGAAAGCTTGAGGTTGACGTTGCTCCAAATGCGACAACAACGCCTGCCGACATTGAAAAAACGATTAAAAGCCTTGGCTTTGGGATTTCGGTAAATGCTGAGCCAAGTTTGCCAAACGATGAAAACGCCGTATTACCAAAGCCAAAACGCTGGTGGCAGTCGAAAAAGGCAAAGCAGGTTATCGGTGTTGGGCTGCTGATGGGTACCGCTTATCTTTTAGCGATGTTATTACCCAATTACGGCAATTGGCTATTTACGGCGGCGGTTGTCATCGGGGTGATTCCATTTGCTCGAAAAGCCGTGGCTTTGGCGTTATCGGGGTCACCGTTTTCCATTGAAATGCTCATGTCAATTGCAGCGATTGGCGCGCTGCTTATTGGCGCAGCAGAAGAGGCGGCGGCAGTGGTCTTCTTATTTTCTGTAGGCGAGCTGCTTGAAAGCGTGGCGGCAAACCATGCTCGCGCCGGAATTAAAGCCTTGTCTGCGTTAATGCCAAAGTCGACGATTTTAATTGATGAGCATGGCAATCAGCGGGAAGTTTTGGCTGACTCATTGGCGATTGACGATGTGGTTTTGGTTCGGGCAGGGGATAAAGTTCCGGCGGATGGCGTGATTGTGAGCGGCAGCTCAAGCCTTGATGAGTCGCCGATTACTGGAGAGTCAATTCCGGTGGCAAAAACTTGCGGCGATGAGGTGTTTGCAGGGTCAATCAACGCTGACGGCACGCTTCAAGTTCGCGTTATTAAAACAGCGACGGACAATACCATTTCGCGAATTATTGAGCTAGTTGAGCACGCGCAACTGTCAAAAGCGCCCACCGCACGCTTTATTGAGCGCTTTAGTCACTATTACACCCCTGCGGTGATGGTGATCTCAATGCTGGTGATTGTTGTCCCGCCGCTCATTTTAGCACAAGCTTGGGGGACTTGGTGGTATCGTGGATTGACGCTATTGTTAATTGCTTGTCCTTGCGCGCTGATGCTGTCGACGCCTGCAGCAATTGCGTCAGGGCTTGCTGTTGCCACGCGCCGAGGGCTGCTCATTAAAGGCGGTAGCGCGCTTGAAACTATTGGCAAAGTTAACAAAATCGTCTTTGATAAAACTGGAACGCTCACCGAAGGCAAACCAAAAGTGACCGATGTTGTGGCGTTTAATGAACAGTTAACAAATAAAAATGAAGTTTTAGCCCTATTTGCCAGTGTGGAGTTCGGTTCAAGCCACCCGTTAGCAAAGGCCATCGTTGCCAAGGCTGAAGCCGAAAACCTTGCCATTCCGGCGGCAACTGATAGTAAAGCGGTTGCCGGAAAAGCCGTTCAAGCGGTGGTTGATGGGCGCCTGCTTGTGATTGGTTCACCCATTTATGCTGCTAATAATGCGCAACTGTCAGAGGCTCAACAAGAACAAATTGCCAAGCTTCAAGATGAAGGCAAAACCGTTTCGGTATTATTTGATAAAAATAGCCGTGACACTCTTGGACTTATCGCCCTTCGTGATGAGCTGCGAGCGGACGCAAAGTTAGGCATCGCTCAGCTCAAAGCCATGGGGGTCAATTCAGTGATGCTTACCGGCGATAACAAGCGAACGGCAAAAGCATTGGCTCATGATTTGAACATCGACTGGCAAGCCGAGCTGCTGCCCGAGGACAAATTGCGGCTATTAAATGACATGAAAGCGAGCGTCAAAATTGCTATGGTCGGCGATGGTATTAATGATGCGCCAGCGCTTAGCGCGGCTAACGTTGGCATTGCGATGAGCGGCGGCACCGATGTGGCGATTGAAACGGCAGACATTGCCCTGCTTAAAAGCCAAATCAAAGATGTGGCGCATTTGGTCGCGCTGTCACGGTCAACCATGAACAACATTCATCAAAACGTCATTATTGCCCTTGGATTAAAAGGTATCTTTTTAATAACCACTATTTTTGGGGTGACTGGGCTTTGGATAGCGGTGCTTGCCGATACGGGAGCCACGGTACTTGTGACTTTAAACGCCCTGCGGTTGCTGCGATTTAAAGGTCATTAAGAAGTCATAAAAAGTGGGAGTTTTAATCATCTCCCACTTTTTATTGACTTATCAGCAAACCTTCACTAATCAACCGCGATTTTTATCAATCCAATCTTCCATTTGCTCAATTTCTGCCTCTTGAGCATCAATGATGTCTTGAGCAAGCTTTCGCAGCTCAGCATCTTTACCATATTTGAGCTGAACCTTTGCCATATCGACCGCGCCTTCATGATGTGGCAGCATTCCGCGTGCAAATGCCATGTCAGGGTTGGGGTCGGTGATGCCTTCCATCATCTCCTCATGCATGTCGTCCATGCCGTTGGCATAATCTTTTTGCATGTCCTCGGTGTCGGACGTTGGCGCTGCGGCATCGGTATGGCTGGCAAGCCATGATTGCATCGTCGCAACTTCTGCTTCTTGAGCGTCGATAATCTCTTGGGCAAGCTGTCGCATCTCGGCATCTTGACCGTATTTCAGCTGAATTTTTGCCATATCGACCGCGCCAACATGATGAGCAAGCATCCCTTGGGCAAATGCCATGTCAGGGTCGTTATAGCTCATGCCGACCATCATTTCCTCGTGCATTTTGCTCATGGAATCTGTGTATTCTTTGAGCATTTCTGATTGAGGAGCACCATCTGACACCACATGAGCGCTCATATCATGACCGTCGTGAAAATTGTCATGATTGTCCATTTGATGATCTGTGGTTTCGGTCACAGGCGTATCATTCGTAACTGTCGTTTCTGGCTCATTATTTTTGGGTTGGCAAGCGCTTAACAAAATCGCGCCGCTGATACTTGCAGCAAGGACTGCCAGTCGTAATTGCTTTGTCATTTTTTAATCCTTACTATCAATGAAAAATGCCTTTTAAAAGGCAGTTAATAAAAAAACTTTAACTTAAGCTTATTCAAACCCCTCAATCAACGCTTTTATTTCGCCGATTTTTTCTAAGTTTCAATGCGAGCATCGGTAAGCCTGTAATGTTACAAATCATTTAGAGTAGCCCGTAACGTCATTTTTGGTAACTAAGATACTTTATAATTGTTGTTGCGGCGCCTCAATAGTGGCAAAAACTTGAGTGCTGCCGTCTTTATTTAACTGAATGACTTGATACGGGTCAAATTTATTTTGATACTCCATGCCAGGGCTGCCAACGGGCATGTTAGGAACGGCAAGACCAATGGCGTTTGCTGGCGGGTTTGCCAAAAACTGCGCCATAAATTTGGCAGGAACGTGACCTTCAAACACAAAGCCATCATTGGTCACGGCGGTATGGCAAGAGCGCATATCGTCTGGCACGCCATAGCGGTCTTTAAATAGCCCGACATCGGCAACATCATGCGCCGTGCTTTGTAGCCCTTGAGCCTCCGCATAACTAATCCAGTCTTTGCAGCAGCTACAGTTAGCATCTTTATAAACGGTGGCCGACACGTTTTTTAAAAGCTCTGAGTGATTTGCAGGCGTTGTTGTTGCAGCGCTAGGTTCGGCGCTTACTGACCGCGCGGTGTTTTTGGCAGTTGAATCTGGCTGACCACAAGCTAATAAGGTACTGGCAGCCGCCACAACCAAAGCCGCTTTTATCTCTTTTAAATTTAATTTTGTTATAAAAATGGTCATATAAAGCTCGTATTTTAGGTAAAAATAAAATATAGAATCAAGCTTAATATAATAACGCTGACAACAACATGACGCGTTGATGACAAAATTGTCATGTTGCGATTTTGTCATGGTCATTTTGACCGCGCTGCTTTATATTCAAAGGCATCATTTCACTATCGAACTTTAAAATTTCAAACTTTACAAGCAAACGGGGCGGTCATGAAAATTTTGCTCGTTGACGATGAGTTATCCTTGAGCAGCTATATTAAAAAAGGGCTGACTGAGGCGGGGTTTATTGTCAGTCATCAAAGCACTGGGCTTGATGGCTATCATGCGCTGATGAGCGAAGCCTTTAACGTGGTGATTATGGATGTGATGCTGCCGGACGTCAGCGGCTTTGAGGTCATCCGCAATTACCGCGCGGCAGGGAAGCTTACGCCTGTGCTGTTTTTAACCGCAAAAGATGAGTTAAGTGACCGTATTAAAGGCATTGAAATCGGTGGTGATGATTATTTAACCAAGCCTTTTGCCTTTGCTGAGCTGTTGGTGCGGATAAAAAGTTTACTGCGACGTGCCAATCAAGCCGATTACAGCAGCAACGTGCTAAAAATCGCCGATTTGACGATGAATATTGCCAAGCGCACCGTTTATAGGGGCGATACTGCGATTAAGCTTACTGCCAAAGAGTTTGCGCTATTGCAGTTTTTGCTTGAGCGTCAAGGGGAGGTGTTGCCAAGGTCAGTGATTGCCTCGCAAGTTTGGGATATGAATTTTGACAGCGACACCAACGTCATTGATGTTGCTATTCGCAGGTTACGGTTAAAAATCGATGATGATTTTGAAACTAAGCTGATTCATACCGTTCGCGGCATGGGCTACCGTTTAGAAGTGATGGAAGAGGTCGCAAGCTTTTCTGAGCTGCAAGACCGCTGATTATGGCAGCTTTTATTAGACAGGGGCGCTTATCGCTACTTTGGCGAACGCTGTTGTTATTGACCGTGTTTGTGGCTATTACTCAGATTGGGCTTTATCTTTGGATTCAGCGCTCCGTTACCGGTCATTTTGAGCAGATGGACGCTGAAGTGCTGACCCATACGGCATTTAATTTGCGCCAACTGCTGATGGCTGAGCCGTTTGTTAATGACAATTTACTGCCAAATCCACCGCTTCAAGACTCAAGGCTTAGTTATGTTGATTACGATGTTCAAGTGGTTATCACTAACCAAAATGGTCAAATTATACAACTGCCACAAAGCTTTAGCAGCCTTGAGATACAGCAAATTGAGGTTAAAGCGTTATGGCAACAGCATCACGATCAGCAGTTTGATTTGACCTTCAATCAGCGTCATTACCGCGCCATTGTCATTGAGCATAAATCCTATTTTGCCTTAATTGCACTGCCGATTGACATTCATCATCATTATTTGCTGCAGTTTAAGCAAAAACTGATTGCCATTTTAATAGCGATTACCATTATTTTGGTGTTTGTTGCGGCGTTGAGCGTTCATTTGGGATTTGCGCCACTTGCGACCATTCGGCAAAAAATGCGCAAAATTAATACCAATCAATTGGACGACCGCATTGTGGTCAGCTCCATGCCAAGCGAGCTGCGAGCTTTAGCGGACGCTTATAACGCCATGATGGCAAATCTTGAGCACAATTTTGAGGCGCTATCGCGATTTTCAGATGACATTGCCCACGAACTGCGAACGCCGCTTGCCACCCTTAGCACCCAAACCGAGGTCATGCTTAGTAAGCCGCGCGGCGTTCAAGAGTACATCGAGCAGCTGCATCATCAGCACGGTACGATTACGCAGTTGGCAAACTTGATCAACAATATGCTGCTGCTTGCCAAAACGCAAAAGGGGCGTTATGACGCTCAATTTACTGCCGTTGATGTTATTGCTTTAATAACCAAAGTCATTGATTATTATGAATTTGTCGCTGAAGACCGCAAATTGTCATTTAATATCAGCGGAAATTTTAAAACTATATCAGGCGATAAAAGCTTGCTTGAGCGGCTGTTTGCCAATTTAATCTCCAATGCCATTTATTATGCGGTGGAAAATAGCGTCATTATAATTACTGCAAAGCTGGCACGCAGTAACGCAGACTGCTTGGATAATAAAAACCACGCGCCCAACCAAAAATTTTTAAACCTGACCATCAGTAACCAATTAAGCGCACCGATGTCGCAACAAGACGCTGAAAAACTGTCTGAGCGCTTTTATCGTCATGATAAGCAAAATCCGTGGCATTCAGGGTCGGGGCTTGGATTGTCTATCGTTCAGGCGATTGTCAACGCGCATCATGGTCAGATGCTAATCAATATTAAAGATGAGAGGCATTTTGAAGTGAGCGTTTTGTTGCCGATGGCTTAAGAAAAATTTTATCCTTTTTGATCAATATAATTTCTTTGTAAAACTTTTTCCCAAAGCCTGCTTAACTCAGCAAAATTAACCACGGGTAAACCATGAGGCTAAATTCAAATGTTGCTGTCAAATCAGATGATAGTCAGTCGCCTTACAAAGTTTTAGAAAATAATTCTTGCAACAGTTATCGCTACAATTTTTTTTATTTTTTTATTGAAAAATATAAAGTAATGGGCGTAAAATTTGAAAAATAGACAGATAGCTGCCACGTTCTTGTTTTAGCTATAGCCCATACTGTATCTTGCTAAGCGAGCTTTCCCTACCTTTTTTACATTCAAGTAAAATTTATATATTGCTGTTTGAAGTTAAGTTTTTATTTACATTTTTTTCGCACCTCCAGCTTTGCTTTTTGCCGCTTTGGTAAGAAGTGCTTCTCGTGTTGAGCCTATCATAGGTTGTGGTTATGAATGCAGTGTCGAATGTCGCTTGTGGATATGGCGCTGACCGTCAGTGGTTGGCAAAGCTTAGTTTGACGCTGGTTCCCACGTTGTCGGACAACAAAACGCACTTAAAAGGACTGTCGTTTTTAGGACCGCTTCGTATTCAGCGTCCCTTTTATCCTGAAGGCGGCGTTTGTCATCTTTATATTTTGCATCCTCCAGGCGGTTTGGTGTCAGGCGACAAGCTGCTGATTGATGCCGATTGCAAGGCAAACAGCCGAACGCTTTTGACGACGCCCTCGGCAGGAAAAATTTACGGTCGCGATAGCGATGGGGTGGCGCAAGTTCAATCGGTGGCGCTCAAGCTTGCAGCCCACGCTAATTGTGAGTGGCTGCCCCAAGAGACGATCATTTTTGACAATGCCAATGCCAAGCTTGATACCAAAATTTACATGGATTCAAGCGCGCGCTTTATCGGTTGGGATTTGGTTTGTCTTGGGCGAGCGGCGTCAAATGCGGATTTTAATCGCGGTCAGTTGCAACAGCGACTTCAGCTGTTTAAAGATGATCGGCTAATGGTTAATGAGCAGTTGCAATTAAGCGCAAGCAGTGAGCTTTATCGCAGCCGCGTGGGATTTAATAATAGTCCTGTATTTGGAACACTGATGGCAACCGCGCCTGATCTTGATCAAGTCAGTCAAACGCTGATTGAGGCGCTGCGAGAAGCGCTTGATGCAAAAAGCTTTAGCATTACGATGCGCTTGAATGTGCTTTTGGTTCGTTATTTGGGATCGGATATGAATGCGTGCCGATCAGGAATGTGGCAAGCGTGGTCGATGATCCGACCGATGGTGTTGGGTCGCCCTGCTTGTATTCCACGGATTTGGCTGACGTAATTGGATTACGGATGTGTGGGTACGCCGCTTTGCCTACATTTGGCAAAGCGGCAGAGGTTAAAGGTCTTTTAAGGATCAAAATTATGGAACTAAGTCCAAGAGAAAAAGACAAGCTACTGCTATTTACTGCAGGACTGGTCGCAGAGCGCCGATTGGCGCGAGGTCTAAAACTCAATTATCCTGAAACGGTGGCATATTTGTCAGCGGCGATTCTTGAGGGTGCGCGCGATGGTCGAACGGTGGCGGAGCTGATGAGCGAAGGTCGCAATTGGTTGACGCGCGATCAGGTGATGGATGGCGTTGAAGCGTTGGTTCAAGAAGTTCAAGTGGAAGCCACGTTTCCAGATGGCACCAAACTTGTCACGCTTCATAACCCGATTCAATAAGGATTTGCTCATGATACCAGGAGAAGTTCGCGTGGTTGCCGATTATATTGAGCTGAACTGCGACCGCGAAAAAAGAACCATCATCGTTGCCAATACCGGTGATCGCCCGATTCAGGTGGGATCGCATTATCATTTTGCTGAGGTCAATCCGGCGCTGCTTTTAGATCGCAATTTTGCGATGGGATTTCGATTGGACATCGCCGCAGGAACGGCAATTCGTTTTGAACCGGGTCAAAGCCGCGAGGTGACCTTGGTTGCGCTTGGCGGTCGCCGTCACGTTTATGGCTTTCGCGGTGAGGTGATGGGCGCATTAGGAGATCAACATGACTAGAATGTCACGAAGCGCTTATGCAGAAATGTTTGGTCCGACCACAGGCGATCAGTTGCGGTTGGCGGATACTGAGCTGTTTGTTCAAATTGAATTTGACCATACCATTTACGGTGATGAGGTCAGCTTTGGCGGCGGTAAAGTGATCCGCGATGGCATGGGTCAAAGCCAGCTTGGCGATGCAGATACGGTAGATACGATCATCACCAATGTGGTCATCATTGATCATTGGGGCATTGTCAAAGCCGATGTTGGCATCAATGGCGGTCGCATTGTGGCGATTGGCAAAGCGGGAAACCCCGATATTCAAGAAGGCGTGACCATTAATATTGGCGCTTGCACAGAAGTCATCGCAGGCGAGGGTAAAATTTTGACCGCAGGCGGGGTGGACACACATATTCACTATATTTGCCCGCAGCAGGTTGAAGAGGCGCTTTGTTCGGGCGTTACCACGATGATTGGTGGCGGTACAGGACCTGCAACAGGAAGTAAAGCCACCACTTGTACGCCGGGAGCTTGGCACATCTCAAGAATGCTTGAAGCCACCGATGAGCTGCCAATGAACTTTGGCTTTTTGGGAAAAGGGAACGTCAGTCAACCAAAGCCTTTACGCGAGCAGTTAGAAGCCGGCGCAATCGGGCTTAAGCTTCATGAAGATTGGGGATCAACGCCTGCGGCAATTGATTGCTGCTTATCCGTTGCTGAAGAGTACGACGTTCAGATCGCCATTCATAGCGACACGTTAAATGAGTCCGGATTTGTTGATGATACCATCGGCGCGTTTAAAGGTCGCACCATTCACACCTACCACACCGAAGGCGCCGGCGGCGGTCACGCTCCTGATATCCTAAAGGCTTGTAGCATGCCAAACGTGCTGCCATCGTCAACCAATCCGACGCGACCTTATACCATCAATACCGTTGATGAGCATTTAGACATGCTCATGGTTTGCCACCATCTTGATCCCAATATCCCTGAAGATGTAGCGTTTGCTGACTCGCGAATCCGTAAAGAAACCATTGCTGCTGAAGATATCTTGCAAGATTTGGGCGTCATTTCGATGATGTCATCTGACAGCCAAGCGATGGGTCGCGTGGGCGAGGTGGTCTGCCGAACGTGGCAAACTGCCGATAAAATGCACAAACAGCGCGGGCTGCTTGCTGAAGATCGCGATCTTGGCTGCGATAATTTTCGGGTGAAGCGCTATATTGCAAAATATACCATCAATCCTGCTATTGCTCATGGCGTCTCTCACGAAATCGGCTCAATTGAGGTCGGAAAGCTTGCCGATTTGATACTTTGGGATCCGGCATTTTTTGGGATCAAACCGGCGCTGATTTTAAAAGGCGGCATGATTGCTTATGCGCCGATGGGGGATATCAACGGCTCAATTCCAACGCCGCAGCCGGTTCATTATCGCCCGATGTTTGGCGCTCAGCCTCGCGGCGCCGCCGCAAGCAGCATCACTTTTGTGTCGCAAGCTGCTATGGATCGCGATATCAAATCTCAGCTCAAACTCACGCGTCAACTTTGCGCTTGTGTTAATACGCGCAAGATTCAAAAGCAGGACATGATTCATAATGGCGCAACGCCGGATATCAGTGTTGACCCGCAAACTTATGAAGTGCGCTGTGATGGTGAGCTATTGATATGCGAGCCTGCCGATGTTTTGCCGCTTGCCCAGCTTTATATGTTGTTTTAAAGGAGTGCTTACCATGCTAAAAATAACGCAAGGTTTAGGAAAGACCGATCAAAACACGGATGACAGCTTAACTTTAACTTTTGAGCAGCGCCAAAAAGGTCGATTTAAAGCCCTAAGTGATAAAGGTCTTGAGGTTGGCGTGTTTTTAGAGCGCGGTCACGTGTTGGCAGATGGTGAGCGCTTGCAAGCTGAAGATGGTCGCATTTTTCAAGTGATTGCTCAGCCTGAAGCGGTCGTGACTGCCAAGGCGGAAGATTGGCAAAGCTTTTCCCGAGCTTGCTACCATTTAGGAAATCGCCACGTCACTTTGGAGCTGGGCGATCGTTGGCTGCGCTTTTGGCCAGATCATGTCCTTGAGGAGTTGGCAACGCTTTTGGGGCTTAGCTTATCGTATGAAGCCGCCCCATTTCATCCTGAATCGGGCGCGTATCAAAACTTAGGTCATAGCCACAGTCATGGTGACGATGCGCCGAGCCACAGCCATCACTACCACCATGATCATCACAGTCATCATCATGACCACTGATCGCACTGATATTTTGGATACAAGTTTGGCAGATGCTGAGCAGCTGCTTACCTTGATGCATTTGGCAAGTCCTGCGCTGCCTATCGGCGCGTTTGCTTACTCAAGCGGTCTTGAGTCTGCCATTGAGCTTGGCTGGGTGAGTGATGAAGCATCGCTTGAGCGCTGGCTTTGCGGCATGATGGTGAGCCTAAGCCACCTTGATATTCCCGTTTTATTGCGAATATCTGAGGCAAGGCGTCATCAAGATTGGGAAGCTCAGCAGTATTGGAGCGATTATCTTCGCGCGAGCCGCGAGACGTTTGAGCTTTTATTTGAAGATGAGCAGCAAGCAAAAGCCTTGGTGCGATTATTAAGAGATCAGCATGTCGATGTGGCAAGCCTGCCAAGTGATCCCGCGTTTTTAGCCGTCTATGCTTTTGCTGCCGAGCAGTGGGGACTTAGTGCCTCGTGGTCGGCGCTTGGCTACCTTTGGAGCTGGCTTGAAAATCAGCTTACGGTTGCCAGTAAAACGCTGCCGCTTGGTCAAACTGCCGCTCAGCGCTTGTTACTGCGGTTAAAACCTGAGCTTAGCGAGTTTGCGCTTCATGCCAAAACCTTGACCGATAATGAGTTAGGAATGAGCTTGCCAGGACAAGTTCACGCCAGCTGTTTGCATGAGTCGCAATATTCGCGGCTGTTTCGCAGCTAACTTATTTAAACCTTTTAAGCCATTTTTGGAGTTTTTATGACAACACAATGTTTACGAGTCGGCGTTGGCGGTCCTGTAGGATCAGGAAAAACCGCATTATTGCGCCAGTTGTGCTTAGCCCTTCGCGATCATTACGACTTGGCGGTGGTGACCAACGACATTTATACCAAAGAAGATGCTGAGTTTTTATTGCGTCATGAAGCGCTCGATGACAGCCGAATCATGGGCGTTGAAACAGGCGGCTGCCCACATACTGCCATTCGCGAAGATGCGTCAATGAATCTTGCCGCCATTGACACCTTGCAAGAGCGTCATCCCAAGCTTGAATTGGTGCTCGTTGAAAGCGGCGGCGACAATTTATCTGCCACTTTTAGCCCTGAATTGTCCGATTTGACCCTTTATGTGATCGACGTTTGCGCCGGTGACAAAATCCCGCGAAAAGGCGGTCCTGGCATCACCAAATCTGATTTATTAATTATCAATAAAACTGATTTGGCGCCGATGGTGAACGCCTCGCTTGAAGTGATGGATCGTGATGCCAAACGCATGCGCGGCGAGCGACCTTTTGTCTTTACCAACTTGGTTCGTGGTGATGGCGTGGCTGAAATCATCAATTTTATCCAACGTGAAGGCATGCTTGCGCCGCTTCCTGAGGATTTTAGCGTTCCGGTAAAGGCGTAATGATTGCTTTTAAAACTACTTTTATGATCTGCTTTAGGACACTTTTATGATAAGTTCTCGCCGTTTTTCTTTGATTGCCGCCCTTATGCTACTGCCATCTTTTGCTTTTGCCCATCCAGGTCACGATACCTCTGGCATGATGGCAGGGCTCATGCACCCACTGCTGGGTTGGGATCATCTACTTGCCATGGTCGCCGTTGGTATGCTTGCGGTGATGGGTCGCCAAAAAGTCGCTTGGCAACTTCCTGTGGCTTTTGTGAGCTTTATGCTGATTGGCGCGCTTATGGGCATTAACGGTATTGCGATCCCTGCGGTTGAAAGCGGTATTTTATTGTCGCTTATTGCCCTTGGCGGCTTGCTGATCTTTGGTCGCATCAATAGGAACGCTTATGTTCCGGTATTGAGCGCTTGCTGTGCGTTATTTGGCGTTTTACATGGCAATGCTCACGGTCTTGAATTGCCTGCCAATGCCCAAGCTGTCAGCTACATTTCAGGGTTTACAATGGCAACGATTGCGCTACATTTAGCAGGCTGCGGTGTCGCGGCAGTTTGCGCCAATAAAGGTCAGGAAATTACGCTTAAAGTCAGCGGCGTTGTCATTGCGGCAGCTGGATTGTTTGGTATGTTAAGTGTGATTTAGCCTCAAAGATCAGCCGAATTTTAATGACTAAGTCGTCCTAATGGCATTCTTTTATCAAGTACCGTTAGGGCGTATTCGTAGCTATAAGAAAAATCAGGGTTATCATTTAATACCGTTATTTATTTAAAACTATTGTTCATGTTGATACAAATTTGCTTGATGAGGGTTAGTCATCAAACCTAGCCAAGTAAATGATTTTAAAAACGCTGGATTTTTTTACTTTTGTCATGGACATTGACTATGCCGCTTAGTTTACCGTATGGATTGCTTAATAAGTTTATGGTGGTCATTAGCATCATGGGCGTGATTGCTGCGCTCATTGATAGTGGCTTTACCCTAAGCATATGGCTTTAGCAGTTTTTTCATGTTTTTTATTTGGTGATTGTGGGGTTAGGTTTTTTTGCCATGATTGGGCGTTATCTTGGCAAAGGGTTACGGCTGCCGCTCAATAAAGTGGTCATTTTTGACTTGTTAACCAGTGCTACGGTTTTTATGTTATTGATGGTTCATTTTTTTGAGCTGGTGCGATTTGGGCTGGCGATGCCGGTGGACAATTATACAGCGATTAAAGTTGCGGTTTTTGTGACGTTTATTCGCGAAATCTCAGACAATAATTTTAGTTTAAACCGCGCTTTTTTAAACCCCGGTCAGTTTTTTATTTTAAGTTTTTTGTTTGTGGTGGGGGTTGGGTCATTGCTTTTAATGATGCCGCATGCCACAACGGAGCCGATATCCTATGTCGATGCGCTATTTACAGCAACGAGCGCGGTTTGTGTGACGGGGCTTGTGGTGGTGGATACGGCAACGCGGTTTACGACGTTTGGTCAGCTGATTATCATCGGGCTGATTCAGGTGGGCGGCTTGGTGATTTTAACCTTTGTCACCTATTTTAGTTATTTTTTTAAAGGCGGGGTCAGTTATGAGACGCGGCTGTCGTTAACTGAGATGAACTTTTCGCCGCGAGTGGGCGATATGATCACGACGATCAAGTCCATTTTGTATGTGACGTTTGAGGTTGAGGCGCTCGCGGCGGGACTGATTTACTTAAGCATTTATGATTTGCCGGGGATGAGCGTGCCACAGCGGATTTATTTTTCGGTGTTTCATGCGATCTCTGCCTTTTGTAATGCAGGATTTTCGACGTTTAGCGCAGGGCTTTATGATGAGTCGCTGCGCTATAATTACCCATTGCAGCTGATTATCAGCACCACGTTTTTGTTCGGCGGCATGGGATTTATCATTGTGGTGAACTTACTGCGCTATTTGCGCCATAGGATTCAGCGGCTTTTATTTCAAAATGATCCAAGATACGGCAATCTGCCTTGGCTGTTAAGCCTTAATAGCCGAATTACCTTGATTACCTCAGGGGCGCTGCTGCTCATTGGGCTTATTGGCGTCATGATATTTGAGTATCATGGAATTTTGGCAGAGCATCAAAGCTTTTTTGGTAAGATGATCACGGGGCTATTTACCGCCGCAACGCCGCGAACGGCAGGATTTAATATTGCTGATATGGATCAGTTGGCGCTCCCCACCATTATGCTGACGATTTTTTAATGTGGGTTGGTGCATCTGTATTGGTGGTTTATGGCGCAAACAAGCATATCCATACTTTTTTGCGCAGTGTTGGGGTTAAAGTTCACTAAGCAATAGGAAGTCATTATGAAATACCGCCTTTTCGTACTATGTCTTGCCAGTGCTTTGTTGATTATCGGCTGTGATCAGTCCAAGCAAGACCCAAACGTTATATTTTCAGAACAGCATCAAGACCCTATTTAAGCCCTTGAAAAACGCTCCAAAAAAGTCGATCACAGCCGTTTAAGCTACAAACAAACCTTTTATGTTCCTATTTATTCAGACATTTATACCGATCGTAACAACCTTCAGGTGCTGCTTTCAGCGACGTTAAGCATTCGTAATACTAATTTTAAAAAGTCATCATATATCAATAGAATAGACTACTATAGCACTGATGGCGAGCTGATCAAATCATATTTAACCAGCCCCATTAAACTTCCTGCGATGGCAACTCTTAACTATATTGTTGAAAAAGAAGAGGATAAAGGTGGCTCAGGCGCAAAGTTTATTATCGAAGTTGAGGGTGTTGATGATACGGTGAAACCAGTGATTGAAGCGGTCATGATTGGCAACTTTAGCAATAAATCTTTTGCCTTTAGTACTCAAGGCGTGCCGGTTTTGGAGGGATAATCGGGCTACTTATCGCTAAAGGTGCTTGGCGGATTTTAATGGATGTTTAGCACCTTTACGCTAATTTAGTCTCTTAAAAAAGGTTGGCGCACCTTTTACCTCATCAGTTACAATTCCAAAAAACTCAAGCAAGGTTGGGGTAATCAGATCATGCGATACCGGCTGATTGATCGCTTGGCTTAATTGCTGATTATCGATATGGTTATTGTCAGGAGACCAAATAATCACAGGAATGTGCTTTTGTGCAACCGGTGCGACCGTATACGGTAATCCGTGCAGATAAATGTTGTTTTCTCCCAAGCTTTCGCCATGATCGCTGACATAAATCATAGTAACATCGTAATTTTTCTCATAACTTTTTAACGTGGCAATCACATTAGCTAAGAAATAATCGGTATAGTAAATGGCATTATCATAACCATTAACCACCGACTCCGTACTACACTTAGCCAGCTCATTGGTTGGACAAACCGGTTTGAATTTTTCAAAAGTTTTTGGATAACGTTGAAAATAAGCCGGACCATGATTGCCCATTTGATGCAGAACAATGAGAGTGTCTTTATTGGCTTTATCAGAGGTATTGGGGTTAATAAGTTTATCAAAGCCGCTGAGCATACCAACGTCGCGGCATTCAACATCACAGTTAGGGTTGGTGGCTGATGTTTTATAATCTTCAAACGTCACGCGGTCAGCAACCCCTTTTGAGCTTGAATTGTTGTCTCGCCAAACGACCTTGACGCCTTGTTTATTAAGGGTGTCAAGGACATTTTCATGAAATTCGGCGGTATCAATGTCAAAGTCATCACGACCGGCATAGCTAAACATACAGGGCACAGAATAGGCGGTGGACGTGCCGCAAGATGTGGCATTATTGAAGCTATAAATATTGGGGGTGTTAGCAAGCCTTGGCATCGTATCACGCGCATAGCCATTTAAATTGATATGATCGGCGCGAACGGTTTCGCCAACCACAAACACCAAAAGCTTAGGTTTGTTACTATTGGCACTTGTAGCAGCTAGTCGTTTGGCATCTACCGCGTGAGGGGTTAAGGTATTAGCTCGCTGAGCATCTTCGACAAGATCGCTTGTGAGTTTGATTGCTGAATAAATCGGGGTGATGGGATTGACATAGCTACGAACGATTTTGTGCGCCCGAAAAAAGGTAGCATATTGATCACCAAACGGCAGCAGACAAATGACGATCAAGGTTATTGCAAGCAGTGACGTAACGCCGCGCTGCAACAGCGCTTTTTTTAACGGAACTTTACTGATGGTCAGTTTGGCAATAATGATTGCCGGAAGAACGCCTAAAAAAAAGACCCGAAGCAAAAAGCTTAGTGACATCAACCCCATAGCTTCAGCTTGATCGGTTTGCAAACTATTCACCAACATATTACGGTCAAATACGGTTCCATAAGTGTCAGTAAAATAACCACAAATTGCCGCAATAAAAATAAAACTAATCAGCACCGGCTTCGCCACCACTCGATAGCAAAATAGCTGCAATATCAGCCAAAGCAAACCAAACAGCACCCCGATGATCGATAACATAAAACCGACATTGTCACGAAAAGGATAGATTCTAAGAACCTGCTCAAAAAAGCTGAAATTCGCCGTCGCTAGAAAATATAAGGTCGTGACAATCAGCACCCAGTTAAGATTAACTTGATAATGAAAAAAGGAATTTAGCCTACATTTTTTAGGGGTTTTCTGAACTTTTTTAGGAAAAAAATTGTGAGAGGTAATCATAGGCGAACTTCTCAATGAAAAGAAGGGGAGGGGATTTTGCTCGCTATGATAGCAAAAATTTTGATAAAAAAATGTTAAGTGGCTAAGTTAATATTATCATTGAATTTAGAATTATATGATCATTTGAAATCTGCCTAATATAAGTAGCCTCTTCGACATAGGGGGGTTATGACACCTTAAAGCGGAAGAAATGATTTAGTAATTGACACCTTTATGACTTTATGGCAAGATACTGGCGAGTAAAATTTTCGAAGTCGTTATTAAGCTAACTCTAGCTTGAAAGCCATAGACATCATTAGCTTTCGTGTTGTTGATTGTCAGATTAAATATCAAAGAGTTTGAATCAAATCGCTCTCCTCTTAAGTCAGTAATTATAAGTCTACTTGATAGACCTCTTTTAGTCAGATTATTTTCAATTGGTTTTAGCATGATTTTTAGATTGCTTACCAACTCGCGCACCATTATGATCCGCGCAACAGTTATTGATAACAAAAAAACTAAGTCGAATTACCGCGCTATGTCTAATATTGTTTGCCCATAGCCTAGCTTTTCAATCAAGCTGCACTTAATTTGGTATTTGAAGGTATATCCTAGCTTTATGGGGATAAATAAACCTTTGCTTTATAAGCTCAACTACAAAATGATGGCAGCATTAACCCACAAAGGAACATTAATAATGTCAACAAAGAGTACCTATTACGCACCACCAGGCGGATTGCCACCACAAACACAATTACTATCAGATCGTGCGATCTTCACCGAAGCCTATGCGATCATTCCTAAACGTGTATTGACTGACATTGTTATCAGCTATTTACCTTTCTGGGAAGGCATGCGGATGTGGGTTATTGCACGTCCTTTGACCGGTTTTTCAGAGACTTTTTCTCAATATATCGTTGAAGTTCAACCTAATGGCGGTTCTGACAAGCCAGAGCTTGATGCTAAAGCGGAAGGCGTGTTGTTCGTTGTTGAAGGCGAAATGGACATCACTATCGAAGGCGAAGCGCATCACTTAGAAGCAGGCGGCTATGCTTATTTGCCACCAGGATGCAACTGGACGCTAAAAAACAACAGCAATGGTCTTGTTAAATTCCATTGGATTCGTAAAGCCTATCAATATGTTGATGGTATTGATGCCCCAGAAGCGTTTGTCACTAGCGATCACGATGTTGAAGCGATTGAAATGCCTGATACTAATGGCATTTGGAAAACCACTCGCTTTACGGAACAGTCTGACATGCGTCATGACATGCACGTCAACATCGTGACTTTCCAGCCAGGTGGCGTGATTCCATTTGATGAAACTCATGTGATGGAACATGGCTTGTATGTGCTCGAGGGTAAAGCAGTTTATCACCTAAATGGTGAGTGGGTTGAAGTTGAAGCCGGCGACTTTATGTGGCTTCGCGCGTTCTGCCCACAGTCATGCTATGCTGGTGGTCCAGGTCCATTCAGATACTTGCTATACAAAGACGTAAACCGTCATATGCCATTTATCCGTCCAGAAAGATAAGTCGCATAAAGATATCACCGTTAGTTCGGATATGTCTTCTGTTGAGTTTAAAAACTGTGCTATCAATTATATTGGTAGCGCAGTTTTTTTATAGTTACTGAATTATCGCCTTTTGACGTTTGCTAATGACAAGTGATTTAAAAAGACTAGTAATTAGGTAGAATAAGGATTTGAGGGTATTCTGGTAATGCAAGGCAATGCTAAAACACAATGATTGGCGCGCCCACCACGCATCGACTAAATCATTTAAAGCCTTTAAATACATGGTTTATAGGTGTGGACGTATTATTTTTAACAACAAATTTAACAACTTTTATAGCACTATCGATTTGTCATCCGATCAATATTGGCTTGAACATCACAAGTGACTTGATTTGACAGTTCTTTTTCAATTTCGTAGTTGTTAATAACAGCTAAAAGCTCTTCAGCTACTGACGCTACTTGATCAATCATTGTTTGAGCTTTATTTTGCTTAATATCAGCAAATTTAGCAAGTTTTAGCAGGTCAGATCGGGTAGGGTGACGAGCTTCACCTGCCACATCCATTTGATGATAACCATTCATTCCGGAGTTATAAGCAAGATCATAAACAGGCGATAACGACCCCCTGCCAGTTTTGTCCATCATGAAAGAAAAGTTCTTGCTATGATCGTCTTTATTATTGAAAATCACATTAAATGCGGCATGTCTAAAGCCGTCTTCTACAGCGGCTTGCGACCCTGTTAACATTCGAACGCAGCGTAGATATTGTAAATAATCTAGCGATGGAATCTGAAAGTCAATATCTAATAATCCTGCCAGCGTATGAATGTGAATACGCTTATTGTCTGTACGATCAAAGCGTTCAACACCAAACGCGGCATAGTTATCATCAATATCAAAATAATGATGCGCTGGCATGTTAAGACCTGCTTTTTTTGCCATATCAGCGTAAAGTGATTCTAGTAAACAAACGCTTTTATGCTCAGATTGAGCAGGGAACTTGATAAGCCAAGGCGTTGTCGTTGGATGTTCGCTGACGGAATCGGTAGTAATAAAATCGGTTGACTCATCGTATAGCACCAGCGCTTTTGGTCTTGCGCCTTGAGGTGAGCCGCCAATAACAATGAGCTCGGCTAATATGTCGCTATCTTGACCCGAGAGGATAGTTTGGTTGGCGGCAGCAAGTTTAGCTAAAGTTATCTCGGTGGTATCAATACCATCAGATAACTCATGCTCAGGCTCAAAACTTAGCGCGCCCATTGCAGAATCGCCAATATAAGCCAAGCGATCCAAAACATTCACTTGCTGTGCAGGCTTATCCATAAGCTTGCGAAAAAACCGATCCATGAGTAGCATTCCCCAACCATCAGGCAAGCTATCGGACAACAGACCGCACAGATAATGGCTTGACGCATGGTTGCCATAATAAGGCGCACTGCGTAATGGCATCTCAATGGGCGACAGCTCTAGACCATCAGCTATCCAAGCGGCCTCATAACCAAACACAGGACGGCGTCCATCCATTGTAAGCTGACTAACACGGCGTTTGGTGTCAAAGCCTTTATAATAAACATTGATAACAGATATAGGCTGAGTCATAGAGTTAGTCATCACTTTTATTTGAGGCTCGCAAACGCGGGTTTTGCTTAGCAATAATATCCTCAATACTGCTGGGCGCAACCTCAAAAAGTTGAGCAAAATGATTAATCATGCCAAGTGAAATCGCTATTCTAATAACGTTGTCTAGTGTCCCGCCTTGACCTGACTCAATGCGAGCGACGGTACTAACACCGATTCCTGCTTTTTCTGCTATTGCAGCTTGCGTTAAGTTCAATGCCAAACGCTGCGTTTTTAAGCGCTCGCCTA
The DNA here is from genome assembly GCF_055397455.1 of Psychrobacter sp. GTC18467. Lineage (NCBI taxonomy): Bacteria > Pseudomonadati > Pseudomonadota > Gammaproteobacteria > Moraxellales > Moraxellaceae > Psychrobacter > Psychrobacter sp. GTC18467. The sequence continues at coordinate 33,196 of NZ_AP038920.1, read as the reverse complement.
AAATATCTGTAATCTCGCTTGGAGTGTAAAAGTCAAATCTCATAGTTATGATTTAATTGTTTATATTTGAGTGCTTAAATAATATATTAGCATTTTAAATGTCAAATATGAATGGTTAATTGAAAAAAATTTGAGTTGAGATCACTCCGCATTCTTTGTAACTACGATCTAGATTAAATGTTTGTTGATTCGATCATCAAACCCTAACATCAAGTAAGCTACCGAAGAATTTATAAAAACAATAAATTTTTATAAGCTTTATATGGTATAGGTTCAGCTATATATTTGCCTTTAAAATTTAGTTGAATCCATATTTTATGATGCAGATCTTGACAATTTTGACCCCTAAAAATGTTAGATGTTGCTGCCTAGGACTAAAGGTAGTAAGACTATGATTTAACGTTGAATGCGCGTAGCTGTGCTTGTTAGCGTATTATCAATAAAAGCTCTACTTTCTTTGATAGTTCAGAGATATTTACCCAACTTTTAATAGGTGGGCTTTTTATTATATGGTATGCTACCAATCTAACAAACAATAGTTGTATTTAATTGTGTTTTTGAGGACAAGACAGTGAAAATTTATCTAACGGCTTTGGCGTTATCTATTATCAGCGTTACGGCTACCGCTGCGCTTCATCCTTTTTATGACAGCAATAGCGAATACTGCGGCTATAAAAATGAGTCAGGCAAAGTGGTTGTTCCAAGCAATAAATATTCGATTTGTGGTAATCACCACGAAGGCTTAGCTGAGGTCGGCGCTTGGCGCGGCGAAACTATTTTAGTAGGCTATATAGATCAGGCAGGCAAGCTTGTTATTCCTGTTAAGTATCCAGTTGAGCCTAGTTCTGAAATCTCAGAGGTCAAATATTTTTCTAATGGCTTGGTGCCAGTTTATAAGCCTGACCCAAAAGATGAACTTGGCGGCTTATATGGGTTTATGGATAAGTCTCAAAAGCTTGTTATCCCCTATAGATATCCTATCGCTTCAAGCTTTAGCGAGGGTCGGGCGGTGGTCGGTCAATTTGACAGATCAGGCAATGGAAACCTTTATGGCGCAATTGACACCAAAGGTCAGCTGATGGTGCCAATTAAATACTCATTTATTAGTGGCTATAAAGATGGCTTTGCGGTTTATGGCACCAATAGCAATAATCCTCAATACGGCTTTCTTGACTTAGCGGGCAAAATCAAAATCCCTGCTAAATGGTCAGCGGCTAATTCTTTTCATGAGGGTCTAGCAGCGGTCTATGATACTGATAAATGGGGTTTTATTAATACACGCGGCAATTACGTGGTCACGCCTAAATACAGTGGTGTTAAGGACTTTTCAGAAGGTCTTGCTGCCGTTCAGGTCGGCGGTTATGACACTGGTAAATGGGGATTTATCAATAAGGATGGCAGCACTGCCATTGGTTTGAAATTTAACGATGTTGAAAGCTTTGTTAAGGGTCAAGCGCCAGTTCGTAGTAAAGTTGGCAGTCAGCTTAAATGGGGTAGTATTGATAAAAAGGGCAACTATATGATTGCACCGCAATATGATGCCGCTTTTATTCTTGTTGAAACTGATGAAGATTTTAGCGACATTGATTATGGTCATCATACCAACAGCAACATTCACTTTTACAACTATGTGAATAAAAAAGACATTTATAGCAGTCCAATCATTCGATATACCTTTAATGAGAATACAGGAAAGCTAATCACTTCAAAGCAGTTTAAGCATTGGGATGCGGTGATTGATGATTTTAGAGCAAAGTAATTGTTAATTTGAGCTCATGTTTGCTGATTATGAAAGACGGTTGTGAAGCATTGTGCTAGTTTATAATATTTAAGGATAAAACGTGAAATTAAGGGTGCTAAAGCATTTTGTGTTAAAGAAGGTTCTCGTTTTAACTTCAGCGTTTGGCTTAGCAATATCAGCTCAAGCGACCAATTTAGTAAGCGTTCAAACATTGGCTAGCCAAGGCTATGCCAGTGCTCAATATACGCTTGCGGCGATGTACCAAGAAGGTAATGGTGTACCTCAAGATCTAGAAAAAGCCATATTTTGGTATAAAAAAGCCGCTGAGCAAGGTTCGCCCGATGCTCAGTATAACTTAGGAGCTATATATGAGTTGGGATTGGGCGTTAATGAAGACCATATCAAAGCGGCTGAGTGGTATACTAAAGCCGCCGTTCAAGGTGATGATTCGGCTCAATTGCAGCTTGCTATGCTGTACGATAGTGGATTAGGGGTTAAACAAGATTTTAAACAAGCCTATCAGTGGTATTTAAAAGCAGCGGATCAAGAAAATAGTGATGCCCAAAACAATATCGGCGTGTTATACGAAACCGGATCGGGCGTTAATCAGGATTATGCTAAAGCTGCACAGTGGTATAAAAAAGCGGCTGATCATGGCAACATCACTGCTCAAAATAATCTTGGTCAATTTTACGAAAAAGGCATGGGCGTTGACCAAGATTACAGCAAAGCATTTTATTGGATAAATAAATCGGCGATACAAGGCAATGATGCCGCACAAAGCAATCTAGGTTACCTGTATGAAAACGGCTTTGGCGTTGAGCGGGATTATGTTAAAGCAGCACACTGGTATCAAAAGTCAGTTGATCAAGGAAATGCGTTAGCCAAAGCGGGTCTTGGCTATGCCTATTATGCCGCTCAAGGGGTAGATCAAAACTATTCAATGGCGCTTAAGCTGCTACAAGAGTCCGCCGATGACAATGAAGCGTTTGGACAAAATAACCTTGGCGTTGTTTATCTTGAAGGCAAAGCGCTGCCTCAAAACTATGCCAAAGCTCATGCGCTATTTCAAAAAGCCGCGGCTCAAAATAATGCTTACGCCCAGCGCAATTTAGGAATTATGTATACCAGAGCGTGGGGCGTGAAGCGCAATATGAAAGAGGCCATGAAATGGTTTGATTTAGCTTGTAAAAATGGCGATGAATATGGCTGTCTAGGCTTCACTATGGCACAAAATGAGCCATGATGGCTTGCTGATGAAAAAATCATGATTCAGCTGTTGTATTATTACCCTGCTGCTCAACAAAAAATTGGATCATTATAGATCATGAATAGCTTTATTGATGATGTGCTTGCGCTATTTAAGAAAAAATATGATGCTAAAAATGATGAGGTATCTACAAGCTTTATCGATTTAGCATCTGATATCAAGCCGTCTACAAATCATCAGCGTGATTATAAAAACTATCTAAATACTCAAGAAGGAAGCTCTTTAGATAGTGAGGATGATATAGATAATTTAGCCACTTTTATTGTTTCCTCTGGCAAAGCTGAGAAGCGTAAAAGCTCTTCCAAAGCTAAAAAAGGTCGCTGGATAACCTCGTATGAATCTATAACCATTCATAATCGCACAATTGATAATGGTTTTTTTTATTTTGGCGGCAAACTTGAGATGCTAAGCGGTTTTGGGATTGAGCCAGCATTAGTTGATGATCGCTTGCCAGCAAGTTCGCCAAAAGCTAGCCGCAAAGATTATAGTGATGATTCACTTGGTTACTGGCCAAGCTATAGTCAGCTTTCTGCATTGTGCCGCGGCGCTTATTTAGATTGGTTGGCTTCAAACCGAAATCACCCCAGCACGCCGATCGGTTATGTCTTTATTTACTTCAGCGGTCTTGAGCGCCGAGTGATTGAAAGCATTAGTAAAAATGATGTGACGGATGATGAGTTTATTGCCATTTATAATGAAGTGTTTCGGCTAAATAAACTCTATGGCGATCAGTCGTCGTTTTATAATTATACTGCTCAATTTTTAGAATTTATGGCGCTTGTGCGCTCGCCGCTATTTGAGAAGCAATTACAAGCTCAGCGGATTTTACCGCCGCCAACGAGCAGTAGTCATTTAATGTTCAAAATGAAACTGGCAAAAACAGTGACGTTGGAGCAGCCTATTCCAGCCGCCTTAGCTTGGGAGTGGCTTGTTTTTTCTAATAGCTATACTTTTAAAACACCTGCAAAGCGCTGTGCGCCAGAATTTAAAGATTTATTTGATACTTTATATCAAATAAATTATCCCGATGGGTTTTTTGTTACTGCGAATAAAGCTAAATTGAAGATAAGCTATAACGCGGCAAGTCGATCCATTGGATATGTTGAGCTGACACTTGATGATCTGCTAGACCCTAGTAGGTTAAAAGCACCTATCAAAAAGCTTATTGCTATTGCTGATCAATGTAATGACGCTTTGGAAGCCTACAGTCGTTATCTAAGTCGCGATGATCATGCTAAGTCAGACCTAGGTGCCGTTTTGTTATTGCCAGATGCGCTTATGGATCAGCAAGCTTATCAAAAAAAATATCCCGTCATACAAGAGTTTGGCTTGTGGTTAGAATCCATCCTTTTAAAAGATAAGGGACTGATGAGCGTTGAGAGGTTATGGCGTCAAATAGATAAACTGTCGTTTCAGTTTCAATCAACACCGCCTAAGTTGCTGACTAAAAACCATAACGAATTTATTATAAATTTAGCAAAGCGATCAGGATTTGGTATCGTCCCAGACCAAAGATATTACCATACGGGTCTAAAATCAGATGGTCATGTTGCTATATTTCGCGGCGGTTATGGTCAAAACTTTGAGCCAAGTAGCAATTTTTATCAACTCAGTTTGGCGCTAAGGCTTGGGGTAATGGTTGCCGGAGTAGACGGTGCTATTGATAACAAAGCTATAGATCAGCTGTCACTTCTGATTGATCAGGACAAGCAGCTTATCAGTACAGAAAAAGCGTCGTTAAAAGCGTATTTACTGTGGTGCTTAAACACGCCGGCGAGTTTATCAGGATTGAAAGTTTATATTGATAAAATCAGTAGCAAACAAATTGGCGTTATTGGTCAATCTGTGCTATCTGTTGCTTTGGCTCATGGTCATCTTGCTGCGAGTCAAATTAAGCAGATTGAAAAAATCTACCTTTTATTAGGTCTTGATAAAAACTCTGTGGTCAGTGATATTCATCATATGACGAGCAGTAAAAAATCAGCATCGGGAAATTTTATACCGCCAAAAGATGTTAGTGAGAATATTTGTCGTCAGAATGATGCAAACCAGTGCGATAAGCCTTTTGTTTTTGATAAAGCGCTGCTGGCTTTGTATGAAAGCGAAACTACCGATGCCAAAGCCATGTTAGCTGATATATTTATAGTCGATGGTGACATAAAAAATGAGCCTGAGCGAGAGGATTTGACAAGCAATCAGGCGGATGGGTCTATTGTTAATGAGCCTATCGCTACTGAGAAAATCGCTACTGAGCAGGTGGTTGGCGGGCTTGATAATAGTCATCGCCTGCTTTATCAAGAGCTTATCAATAAAGAGGTCTGGTCGCGAGAAGAGATTGAAAAGTTATGTCAGTCTTTAAATTTAATGATGAACGCGGCGATCGAAACCGTGAACGATTGGGCTTATGATCTTGTTGATGCCCCAGTATTAGAAGATGACGATGACATCTTAGTTGATTTTGAAATCGTTGAGGAGCTAAAAGCTCTGGATGAACCCTAATTGGCAATAAATCAGATAAATCAAAAAGGATAAGTTAAGTAATGACAGGTAAAAAAATAAGATCAAAAGAGCGTGATGCCATTATTCAATCGCTAAAAGCCGGTGTCACGCCTAAGGTTGGCATTCAGCATATTCAAGTTGGGCGAATCAACGAGCTTAAGGCACTAATAAACGATATTGAGCGCATTGCTGATGGTGGCTCAGCATTTCGACTGATTATTGGCGAGTATGGTTCAGGAAAAACCTTTTTTTTGAGTGTGGTAAGAGCAATTGCGCTTGAACGAAAGCTTGTCACAGCTCATGCTGATCTGTCTCCTGACAGGCGTATCCAAGCGTCAAATGGGCAGGCAAGAAACTTATATTCAGAGCTGATGCGTAATTTATCCACTCGCAATAAGCCTGATGGCAATGCGCTTGCCAGTGTGGTCGAGCGTTTTATCACCGAAGCTTGCAAGCAGGCAGATGCCGCCAATAAATCTGTTAGCGAGGTGATTCAGTATAAATTGGCTGAATTGACAGAACTGGTTGGTGGTTATGATTTTGCTCAAGTGGTTGAGGCTTATTGGCAGGGTCATGAATCAGGAGATGATGAGCGTAAAGCCAATGCAATCAGATGGCTTCGAGCAGAGTATTCAACCAAAACAGATGCAAAACGCGATTTAGGCGTCCGTACAATCATATCTGATGCGTCATTTTATGATGCGCTTAAACTCATGAGCTTATTTGTACGGCAAGCCGGCTACCAAGGGCTTTTGGTTAATCTTGATGAAATGGTGAATTTGTATAAGCTTAATAGCACCCAAGCCCGCCAAGCCAACTATGAGCAAATACTACGTATGTTAAATGACTGCTTGCAAGGGTCGGCAAGTCATCTAGGGTTTTTATTAGGAGGAACGCCTGAGTTTTTACTTGATCCGCGAAAAGGGTTATACAGTTATGATGCGCTGCAAACGCGTCTTGCAGATAACAGCTTTGCAAAGCAGGCAGGCGTTATTGACTATTCTTCGCCGGCGCTGCACTTGGCAAGCCTTACGCCAGAGGAATTGTATATATTGCTAAAAAACTTGCGTCACGTTTACGCAAGCGGTGATAGCGATGAATATTTAGTTCCTGATGACGCCTTACAGAGTTTTTTGCAGCATTGTAGCCGAACGATTGGCGATGCTTATTTTAGAACACCGCGAAATACCATTAAAGCGTTTTTAGATATGCTGGCGGTCATTGATCAAAATCCAAATATATCATGGGATAAGCTTATTAACTCCGTGACTATCGATCCTGAGATGCCCTCTGATATGGATATTGAAATGAGCGTGCTGGATGAAGATGACGAGCTTGCTGATTTTAGGTTATAAGCTTTTGATAATATTTATAAAATAAGAGACTAGTTTTGAGAGACGCTCACCTTCAGCTTGATTATAAAATACAGCGCTGGATATTTAACCAAGGCTGGAGCGGATTGCGCGAAGTGCAAGCAAAAGCGGTTGCGCCGATTTTGACTGGAGCAACGGATGTGCTTATTAGTGCCGCAACTGCTGCGGGCAAAACAGAAGCCTTTTTTTTGCCCGCTTGTAGCGCTCTTATTGAATCACAAGGCTATACCAAACAAAATCCTGATAGCGGCGTTGGTATCTTATATATCAGTCCGCTAAAGGCTTTGATTAATGACCAATATCGCAGGCTTGAAAGCCTAGCTGAGCTGATTGATTTACAAGTAACCCCATGGCATGGCGATAGTTCACAAAGCCAAAAAAACAAACAAAAAAAGTCGCCGTCAGGAATTATTTTAATTACTCCTGAGTCACTTGAATCGTTACTTATTCGGGATTCAGGCTGGGTGAAACAAGCGTTTAGTCAGCTAAAATACATTGTGATTGACGAGTTTCATGCTTTTTTAGGCAGTGAGCGTGGTCAGCATTTATTATCGCTGCTGACGCGAGTTGAGCATGTCACTGAGCGTTTAGATTCTCCAATCCCAAGGGTTGCTTTAAGCGCAACCTTAGGGGATTTAAAAAGCGTACCGCAATCGTTAAGACCGAATCAGTCATTACCTTGCACTATTATAAAGGACAGCGGAGCAAAAGCGAGCATCAAGGTTCAAATAAAAGGCTATATAGAACCAAGCCAGTTAGAGCTTGGGTCAGACTCTGAAGATATTAATAACGATGTTAAAAACATTGCTATTCAATATCCTTATTCTGCTGAAACAAAAGTTTGCGCTGATCTATATCGATTGTGCCGAGGCGGCAATCATCTGGTGTTTGCCAATAGCCGAAAGCGTACCGAAACGATAGCAGCAGAGCTTAGCGATTTATGCGAGCGTAATATTGTCCCAAATGAGTTTTTTCCGCATCACGGCTCGTTATCAAAGGAGCTACGAGAAGACTTGGAAAAACGACTGCAAAAAGAGGCGTTACCAACCACTGCGGTATGTACAATGACCTTGGAGCTTGGGATTGATATTGGCAAGGTTGACACGGTAGTTCAAGTAACAGCACCGCATTCGGTGGCAAGCCTTCGGCAACGGCTTGGGCGTTCAGGCAGGCGCGGCGGCTCAGCAGTACTTAGAATGCTGATTACTGAAAAAGAAATCGATAAGGACAGTAGCCTTACCGATAGTTTACGCCTTGAGCTGATTCAGTCTTTGGCTATGATAAGGCTTTTGATTGTTGATAAGTGGTTTGAACCTGCAGATATGCGGTTATATCACTTCTCAACACTATTGCATCAAGTACTGGCAACCATTGGTCAGTGGGGCGGTATTCGTGCTGATCAGCTTTATATATTGCTATGTAAACAAGGTCCTTTTCAACAAATCCTGCCCGCGCACTTTAAATCCCTGCTTATCCAAATGGGAGAGGCGCAGCTCATTACCCAATTAAGTAGCAATCAGTTGGTACTGGATATCGTTGGCGAGCGTCTTGTCAGTCATTATACATTTTATGCCGTATTTAAAACTCCTGAAGAATACCGCATCGTGGCGGGCAATAAAACGCTTGGCACTTTGCCGGTTGAAACTATGTTGTTACCTGAGCAATATATCATTTTTGGTGGTAAACGCTGGCAAGTAAATAGCGTTGATATCGATAAAAAAGTCGTTGATGTCAGCCGGGTTAAAGGCGGCGGCAAGCCTCCAGCTTTTGGCAGTGGTGGAATGTCAATTCATGATCGAGTACGTCAAGAAATGTATGATATATTAAGAAAAGGGGATTACCGTATTCAAGTTGGGGAGCAGAAATTAGATTTTGCTGATGCGACAGCAAGACAGTTGTTTTTAGAAAGTATAGAGGCTTTTAACAAATCCGATTTAATCAGTAAGCCCGTTGTAGAAAAAGATGGTAACAGCTATATTTTTATGTGGCTTGGCGATAAGGTTGTCAATACGCTAAAAGCACTACTTATACGAGACAACTTTATCGTTGAAACCTATGCCGGTGTCATTTGTATTAATAAAACAGAGTCGTTCCAAATTTATCAATTTTTGCAGAAATTGGCTAATAACCCACTACCTACCGCAACTGAGCTTGCTAAAAATGTACCCAATAAAATGATTGAAAAATTTGACGAGTATTTACCAGATGACCTAATTAATATAGGTTATGGCGCGCAAGTATTTGATATAGAAGGCTTAAAATTATGGCTTGATAGTTTTGCTAATTAAATTCAACTGATATTATGGAACACCTTCAAAAATTTATTAACCCACTAAAAATACTATTAATAATAAGCAGTTAATTAAAATTCAGAAAAACAAAAAGCCCTTGCAGCGCGGGGCTTACAAAAGCTTATCGGCAGTTAACGTCATATATTCTGGCGCACCCACAGGGACTCGAACCCCGATCGGTCACTTAGGAGGCAACTGCTCTATCCTGTTGAGCTATAGGCGCGAGTGGTTATTGTAAAAAAAAGCACAAAAAATTGCAATCTTAAGCTCATTATCTGCGATCTTCGAGCACCCCTTCTAAATCCAGCGCCGTATTACTTTTAGAGTTGATATCCACTTTAGGATTGAATAAATCATCCACTTGATTTTTATAATTATCGATACTGTTAAAGCCGTGCCGCGCTAAAATCTCTTGCCCTATGCTTGAAATTAAAAAGTTGCGAAATTGCGTTGCAATTGGATTGTCCGTTATGATTACGCCATCGATGGCTTGGTTTGAGACAAGTGCAAAGCCAAAAGGGCTTAGCGTTTGCGCAGTTTCATTTTTTGCCCTATCGTTGTCAATGACGGTTTGCATAGCTTTAAGTTGATTCGGCAAGATATGTTGATTGCTGATAATAAGGTCAATGGGTGCTTGGGTTTGATTTTTGACAGCCAAGACTTGGGATTGATCAACGTAATGAATATTCAGAGTTAAATCAGGGAAACGCTGATTGAAGCGCGATAGCACCTCGTCAAGGGCAGGTTTTAGCGCGCGGTCGGCTTGAATAATAACCGCAGTATCTATAGCCTTTTTTTGCAACGCTTCATTTTGAACCGTTGATTTTGGGTCATAAGTCAATATCGGAAGGGGGTCGATATGCTTTTGGTTGTTGTACCAAAGCCAAGCAAATGCTCCAAGCAAAATTGTTGCTAACAGCGCAAGGGTAATCTTTAAAATAGCAAAACCTTTCATAATTGACTGCTCAATCTCATCACAAATAACCTTTATTAGAAAATCAATGCTGTTGATTCAACACCTCATCGGTTAAATCTGCAAGCATATCAGCAAAAATAGTATCTTCTACTGTTGCCGGCGGCACGGGTGCTTTGTTTTTCGCTAATGTTGGTTGATTGATGGAGTGGTCATTATTTTGCATTTCGGCGGGGCGGTTAATCGCTAAAGCTGATGAGTTGCTGGCAAGGGCTACCGTTCCTTTTTGCAAGCTGTCTTTAAGCCAAAAAAAGCCATGAGTCTGCCACCAAGCTTCAAATTTTGGCAGCGCTGCCCCTTGAATGGCAGCAGGAAGTTCCAAAGTTCGCAGTTGTTTTGCAAGATTGATGTCCAAAACGGCTTGCTGACGGCTTAAAAATAGCGCATTTTTGTCGCCCAAATAGGGTTTTTTATGCTGCCAAGCTGTCCTATCAAGTTTCATTCTTGGCAGTTGCCAAAGCGTTCCGCGGTGATAAACTACATAAAATCGCCCCTTTAAATGAACAAAAATGGCATCAATCGGTCGCAAAGGCTGACTCATTTTTTTTCTCCTGACAACCTTTAATTTAAATAATGCGACACCATATGTCGTTTAAGTGGCGCAAAGCTTGGGGGATAACTGGTAAAGTTGTAAAATCAGTGGCAAACTAAAGCCTTTTTATAGTAGCAGAATTATTGATTTAGCACGACCTTTGCAAAGCAAACGATGGCTGATTTCACCGTATTAAGTGGCAGAGTATGTTTAACATTATTCAATCGCACCGAACCGAGTATTTGGTTGAGCAGTTATTAACCGCCTACCAAAGCAAAGACGTGCCGATTTTTGAAGAATTTGTGGTGATTGTGCCCTCGATGGTGCTCGGCGATTGGTTGGACAAATCAATTGCCACTAAAGCTGGCATCAGCACGCTGGTGACGACCAAGTTTTGGGGGCAATATCAGTGGACGTTGATGCAAAAGGTGCTTGCCAAGTATAATCAGTATCTTGAGCAGACCAGTCGTGAGTATGAGGTAATTAGCGTTCCTGAAGTGGCAGTGCTGACAGGCGCGGTCATGCAGTGGCGGCTGTTTGGTTATTTTACCTATTATCGCTTTGATATTTTGGATAATCCTGAGCACGCGCTGCATCCCATTGTTGCGCCGCTGTTGGATGCTAATTCAGACGACAGTCAAAAAGAAGCTCGGCTTTGGTCGCTTGCCACCGACTTTGCGCGGGTGTTTGGGCGCTACTTGACCCACCGCGAGGATTGGCTTGACGATTGGTCAGTGGGGAAAGAGATTGACGTTTCCGCACTCATTGCCGAAAAAGATGAGCTAGGTTTGCGCTTTGATAAAGACGCTCAGCCAACGCCGGATTGGCTTGTGGCGCATTATTCTGAGCTTGAGAAAGCTCAGCGTTATTTGTGGGAGCTGCTTTTTGCGCCGGTTTATCAGCACCGAGCAGCGATTGAGGCGCGGTTTTGGCAGTTGATTGAAGATAATTTGGCAGGGGATGCGCTTAATATTCGCACGCTTTTGCCACGACAATTGCACATTTTCACCATTCAGCAATTGCCGCAAAATGAGCTTGATTTTTTATACCGCTTATCAAACCATATGGACATCACTTTGCTGCATTATAATCCGTCGCGGTTATTTTGGGCGGATATTGTCGATAAACAGTGGCTTCAGCGCCAAAAAATCATCAATCCTGAAAGCGTGTTTTTAAGTGATTACGGTCATACGCTGCTATCCCGTCTTGGCAAACAGTCGCGCGAAACCTTTGCTATGCTTGCCAATTTATCAGGAAACGAATATTACGATGATTTTAAACTCAATTGGCAAAACCGCTTTGATGTTGCTGATTTTGATATTAATGACAGTGCTGATGAAACCAAGCCGCCGCTAAGCTTACTGGCGCAGTTGCAACAAGACGTTTTGATGCTTGATGAGCGCGCCACTCAGCAAGCAACCGTATCAAAGCTAAGCTCAGCGATTGGCGCGCAATTGGCGCTTGATTTAGCAGATGACGAACCGTTAGAAAATAGCCTAAGTAATGGTAAATATGACAATGACAACGACGATGACAACCAACTGAGTGACAAATTCTTAAGCCAAAAATTTCACGTACCAACCCGAAAATGGGCACTCTCCAAATTTGATAATAGCCTAAGTATTCACTCTTGCCACAGTTTGCAGCGTCAGCTTGAAGTCCTCCGAAGCATGATTGGGCGCTGGCTGAACGAAAAAAATCCTGACGGTAGCAAGCGCCATTTATCAGACATCGTGGTTTTACTTCCGGACGTTGAGCGCCATTATGATTTAATCAGCTCGGTGTTTGTCAGCGGTCAAGGTCAAGATGGCTTAACCTTGCCTGCAAAAATCACCGGCGTGGTGGACAAAACCATCCGTCAGCTTTGGGAGGCAATCAGCGGCTTTTATCGGCTGCTTGGCAGTGATAGCGCGCGCTTTGAGGCGGCAAGCGTTCTTGATTGGCTAATGCTTCCTCCGCTTTATGAAAGCTTGGGGCTCACTCATGAGCAAATGAGCCGCGGCTGTGATTTGCTTTTACAGGCAGGGTTTATCCGTGGTTTTGACGAGGCGCATTTACAGCAGTTTTTAAATAACAAGGATTACGATTATCGCTTTAGCTTTGCGTTTGCGCTTGACCAGATCGCGCTTGGGCTGGTCATGCCTGAGGCGGGAATGACCGGCTGCTTATATCCTGATCATTGGCGCGACGATGCCCTTGCCGAAAAAACCTTGCCGATATCGTCTATCAGCCTTGATGATGCGCCGATTATTGAAGCGCTTTGCCGGATTCACTCGGGGCTAAATCACTGCCGAAACGAGTATCAAAAGCGTAAAAAAGCTGAAGATTGGCTTGCTAACATTGAAGAAGACATTATCCACCTGTATTTTGGTAAGTTTGACCAAACGCCCGCCATGCGAACCGTATTTAAAGCGATGAACGGTTTTAAGGGCAGCCTTCGCGCGAACGGTCAATACAAACGCTACAAAAGTTATTCGGCGCAATCAGCAGCAACCGTTGAGGCGCAACTGTCAAAAGTTAGCACCTTACCGCTTAAGCTAAGCTTTATTTTAGACAGCATCGAGGACGAGCTTGAAAGTCAGCAAGTGAGTGCTGAGCCGACCGGCGTGATTACTTTTGGTCGCTTCGGCGCGCTGCGAAACGTGCCGTTTGGGCTGGTGGTGATGCTTAATATGGATTTGGCGGAGTTTCCAAACCGCGACCGCGACAACCGCTATGATTTGATGAAAGCGGGTCGCTCGCGGCGCGGCGATAGGTTGAGCGAGGACGACGACAACGGCGCGTTTTTAGATGCGCTATTGTGCGCTCGCAGTGCCTGTTGGATATTTTATAATGGTCAGCGTGTGACCGACGCTTATGAGCACCTGCCGGCAAACCCTGTCAGTGAATTGCTGCAATTTTTGCAAGGAGAGGTTGATTGGCAATGGTCGCAATTGGCAACCGATACGGTTATTGATGATGACGTTCAGCGGCAAATGGGAAAATTGATTGAAAAATGGTTTGTCACTCAGCATCCGGCGCTGCCGTTTGCCGATGAGGTGTTTTTAGCGCCCAATATTGACCCTCATAGCGATGGGCTTAGCACCGCTGCGATTTTAGACCGCGCCATGCAAAATGAAAAATTAGCACAAAAACAAAGCACCGCTCCTGCAAAGGTTTGGCAAAATGTCTTTGAGCGCTTGCAAGTCAAGCCTAATGGCGACAAAGCGCCGATTGTCACGCTACCGACGGCTTGCGAGTATCAAGCCATTGCTCAGCAAATCTTAGGTCAAAATAAGACTGTTGTTAATAAGCCCATCATTGACGTCTCCCACGTCGATTTACAGTATCTCTATTTGCAAGTTCGCCATCCGGCAAAGCATTTTTTACGCCATCAAAACGTTCATATCGTGCTGCCAAGTGAGGATATTGCCAATCAAGAGCCGCTAGCGCTTGATGGCTTGGGCGCTTACGCGATTAATGACACGTTAATCAGCAATCTTTATCAAGGGATAAGTAAAACTGCGACCGTTAATGATGCTCAAGAATTGCTTTACCATCCGGTGATGCCGGCAGGAGTCGCTCGGCAATCAACATTAACGTTGCAGCAGCTTGCCCTTAAAAAGCGCTGCCAAGCGTTTTTGCAATCGCTAACAGCGCTTGAGATTAGCGCCTGTCATCCGATGAGCGAAATCACCATTGATGGCAGTCTAGCGCTGATTACCCCAACCGCTGAAACCATTGCAAGCGTTCCCACTGTTGGGCTAAATAGCTCAGATAGTTTGACGATAAAAGGCATTGCACCGATAAGTTTGGAAGCCTCGCCAAGCCTTTGGCTCAATATGTTGCCAAATAACGCTCGAGCACCGCATTTATTAAAATTTTGGCTCATGCATTTATTTTGGCAGGTTTCGCGAAAAACCACGCCTGAGCAAGTGGTATTAAACGACGGTCAAAGTATTTGGAACTTTAAGCCTTCAAGTAATGGCACAGTTTTTTCATTAGCGCCAATTGCTTATGATGCCGCACTTACTGAGCTGCTAAAATGGGTTCGCTTTAGTGAGCTTGCCGGTCAAGTTCCGATGGCGATTTTGCCAGAATTTGCGCTAGAGTATTTAAAGCAGTTAGAAAAGACTCTAGATTATCAGCTGCAGCGTAAAGACTTCTCAAGCTGGTTTGCACCAAGTTTTGGTAGCGATGTGATTTATGACAGCTGCTCAAAGCATGAGCTTTGGCAATATATTTTGCAATCGCAAGATGCCTTTTTGGCGCTTAAAAATGTGCTGCCGACGTTATCTCCGGTATTGTTTGGCGCGATGAACGCAAGCCTTATTAAGCACGATTAGCAATTTTATTTTTTTTACCCAATTCCAAGCGATTTTTTATGTTTCACTCCGCCATCAATGATGATTTAGCCGGCTTTGACGACCCTATAGTAACCGCCGCCAATGATGCAGAAAATCCGGTAAACAGCGTAAATAGCGCGGCAAATACTCAGGACGGCGCGCCGCCTGCCGTTCGCGTACCCTTGCAAGGTCAATATCTCATTGAAGCCTCCGCCGGAACAGGAAAAACATGGACGCTTACCGGAATCGTGCTTCGGCTACTTATTGAAGCTCGCCGCGCCCCTGAGCACATCATCGCAACCACCTTTACGCGGGCAGCAGCAGCGGAAATGCGCGAGCGGATTAACGCCCGCTTAAAAGACTTTTATCAGTTGCTGCTTTGGCTCAATAAATTGCAAGGCAATGAGGCGACGAACGATATCCTTTTTTTGCACATGGCTTATCCGCTCAACGCGCAAAAGTTATCCAAAACAAAAATTGCAACTTTTAAAGAAAAACGCCAATCTTGGCTTGACGAGGAAGCCAAACGCTCAGGGTTCGATTCGCTATTTGGCGACCCGATTAACGCGCATTTGATTGCCTTTTTGCTCGATAACGTGACCACTTATCCGTTGATGGACGCCATTCGCCGCTGCCGCTTGGTGCTAACCACGCTTGATAAGCTGTTTGTGGGGACGCTTGATAGCCTTGCGCAAAAGTGGCTGTCAGAATTTAGCGCCGAAACGGGTTACCAGTCCGGCATCAAAATCAGCGAAAATGAGCAAATCGAGATTGATAATATCATTCACGACCACGTTCGCGGTTATCAGTCGCACCTTTATAGCAATTTTCCTGAAATTTATCAGCTGATTGAGCATTCAGGAAAAATGATTGCGCCAAGTGATTATAAGGATACAGCGGCAAGAGCATTGCAGTTTTTTTCAACGCCGATTGAGCCGGTTTATATTGATAATACGCTTGATATCAAAGCATTTGCTGATTTAGCAGCTAAGTTTGCAAATCTTGAGTTGACTGAAATTGCGCCTTACTTTGACCAAGATTATCGAAAGGCAAAAGGCTTTAGTGCAAGAGGGAAATTTTATACCAACTTTGACGCGGTTCAGCAAATTCAAGCTGCGGCAAAGCAGTTTGGAATGACCTTTTTTTATCATTTAGATGATACGGCAACGGCGGTTTATCAAAAAATTCCTGAGGTTTTTGCAGGAAAGCTATTCAATAAATCTAATCAAAGCGAGCGTGAAGCCTTTTGCCAAATTGAATTTATTCAAGTGCTTAATCAGCTTGCCAAAGTGAGCGCTGACATTGAAACTTATCTTGAACAGCTCAAAGCCAAACTGAACTTTGACATTGCCCAACGCGTCCGCCAAAAGTTGCCAGCCATTTTAGAGGCGCGCCGCGAGACCACATTTGCGCTACAAATGGTTCGGCTCAATCAAGCGCTGGCAGGGACTCACGGCAATCAGCTTGCCCGCTATATCCGTCATCATTATCCGGTAGCATTGATTGATGAATCGCAGGACATCAACGGCGAGCAGGCGCAAATGATTGAGCGCATTTATCTGCAACAAGAAAAGGACAATAAAGGCGAGGATAAACCCAATAAAAAAGGCTTTTTATTATTAGTTGGCGACCCGAAGCAAGCAATTTACGGCTTTCGCGGCGGCGATGTGGCAAACTACAATGCGATGAAGCGCCATTTTAGCCAAAATCAGCGAATGAGCTTGGATATTAACCGGCGCTCAAACGAGCGCTTAATTACCGCGCTGAATCATTGGTTTGGTCGACCAATGCTTGAGATGAGCATCGGCGATAGCGATTGCTATGACGCATTGGCGGGGCTTGGTCAGGAAATTTTTTATCATCATATCAGCGCAGCGAATAAAGACATCAGGCTGTCTTGGCAGCAAGTGCCCAGTGAGGTTACGTTTAATCAGCAAAACGTATCCACCGAAACGCTATTTTCGAGCCATCCGGTCAGCATTATTCATCTGCCCAATCAGCCTGAACCGCAAAATGGCACGATATTTTCAGAATTTGAATTGACCGCCGTTCATATTGCTCAATTATTAGCAAGTCACCAAACTATTGAAAATCGCCCAATTGTGCCAAGTGATATCGGCGTTCTTGGTCATACCAAAGACGACTTGCGCCAAGTTGAGCGAATGCTCAACAAGCTCGGCATTCCAACGTTTGAAACAAGCGAGGTCAACGTTTTTGATACGGTGATTGCCGCTGATTTGTTGGCGCTACTAGAGGCGATGCTCAGACCGCAAAAGCGCGACGTGGTGAACCGCGTGTTGACCAGTCATTTTTATCAGCTTAGCTTGCTTGATGTGCAAACGATGATGCAAAGCTTGGAACAAAGCGAGAGCACAGAGCAAGATAGCAGCACACTGGCACTTAAAAAGCGCTATCAGCAGTTTCAGGACTATTTAAAAACCGCCGCCGCGCACTGGCAACACGGCGGTATTTTGTCGGCGCTGCATTTCGCACTTGGGCAAAATCCGTTTGAGGATAAAGAAAAAGATAAGCGGCAACCGGTTGAAACTTTTAAACCAAGCGTTTGGGAAAATTTGGCAAAGCTTCCTGACGGCGCGCGATACTTGATTGATTTACGGCATTTATTGGATATTTTGGCACAATTCGGCATGCATATTGGCGAATTTGAGCTGATCACTTGGTTTAAAAAACACATTCATATCAAAACGATTCCTGATTGGGCGCAGCAGCAGCCGATGCCAACGGATTCAGGCGTTCAGCTCATGACCATTCACAAGTCCAAAGGTCTTGAATTTCCTATCGTTTACGTCATCGGCATGGGCGCTGCCAGTAAAAAAGCCAGTAATAAAACAACGCTTTATTTGTTTGATGATGAAAATATCACGGACGAGCGTTTAAGTAAGCGGCGGCTGTCGGCAAGCGCTGGCAAGTTTTCCAAGTCAGCTAAAGGCGATAAAGAAGAGTTAAGCGACTATTACGCCCAATTTGAATCCCAAGAAAACTATGAGGAGCGCAGGAGGCTTGCTTACGTGGCCTTTACGCGGGCAAGTGAGCAGCTTTATATCGTCCTCCAAGACGCAAGTACCCGCCGTGACATTGAACGAAAGCCATTAAACGCTTGGCTTGATTGTGACGATAAAGAGTTTAGCTTACCTGAACGTCTAGCGCCCGTAGTGGGTTGGGTCAATTATGACGTGATTGCCGAGCACGTTCAAGCGGTGATGTCGCGCCAAAAAGCTGATCCCAAACCAAAAAACGCGGCAAAAGACACATCCGAGCCGGATTATTTTCTCATCGATTACAACGATGCTTATAGTCAAATTGAAGACCATTTTTTTAAAGGTTGGGCAAAGACCAGTTTCACTGCGTTATCACGGCAACTCAGCGCCCAAAGCCAAGCGCTTGCCGTCGTTGATGATGCGATTGAAGATGAGCTTGATTTAACAAATAGCCTAAGTGAAATTCATGCCAATGCTAATGCCGCGCCGGAGATACATCAAATTATGAGCGACGATATCCGCTTTCGCTTTGTTAAAGGGGCCAATGCCGGAACGTTTTTGCATAAGATTTTTGAAAAAATTGACTTTCAGCAACCGCAAAACTGGTCAAAAATTATTGACCACAGCGTCCGACAGTATCAACTGCCTGTTATTTATACCAGCGGTGACAATCAATGGCAGTTGTTAAAGTTAGAAAAGCAGCAGCAATTGGCAAAAAAACAAGCTGAGCAACCGCAAAACCCTATGCCAGAAGTTGAAGAAATCGTTGAGCCGTCAGAAGACGAGCTTGCCGCGTTAGGGGTCAATCATAACGCGATAATTCACTGGATAGATGACGTGCTAAAAGCGCCGCTGCTCGCGTCCGGTCAAGCACTTTGCCAAATTGATAGCCGTCAGAGAATGGCAGAGATGAGCTTTAACATGGGACTGTCAGGAAATTTTACGCCCTCAGCCATCAGTACATTATTTGAAAAATATTTGCCCGATGAGCCAGACAAACACATCCAATTAACCCAGCAAAGCGCTGAGCATATTTATCGTTATTTGCGCGGCGAGATTGACTTAGTTTATGAGTTTGGCGGCAAGTATTTTGTGGTGGATTATAAAAGCAATTATTTAGGCGACAGCCTAGCGCATTACGACGACACGCATCTTAAGCTGGCGATGAACAAAGCGGGTTACTGGTTACAAGCTGCTATTTATCAAGTGGCGCTGCACCGGTTTTTAAAGCTGCGGCTAAAAGACTATTCAGGAAACGAAACCAAATATCTAGGCGCGGTTGAATACGTCTTTTTACGCGGAATAGCGCCAAGTGGGGCAGAGGATGCGTCAACTTACGGTCGGATTCAATGGCAAATCCCATTTGAATTGATTCAAGAGCTTGATGAAAAAGCGTTTGGCAAACCTACGCATTAGCTTTTAACGTATTGATAAGAGACAATAATAATATGAGCAAACTTACCCATAGCGCGGCAACCAAGGTCAACCATCATGACATCAGCAGTTGGTCAACAACCATCAGCCGCTATTTAATTGAGCGCAAAGACCAAACCCAAAGCGCTTATCAAAATCAGCTGCAACCGCAATTAAATAACGACAGTTCGGCGCAAAAACTACTATTTACCGCGCTATTTGAAGTTTTAGTTCAGCGCCTTGAAGAAGGTCACACCGTTTTAGAATTGAGTTCGGCAATGCCAATAGCGCCGCTCGATGACAATATTAATGATGAAAATAACAGCGAACTATTTGCTTGGCAGCAGCAATTATTGCAGCCGCTATTGCAATCGCTTTTGGGTTATCTTGAGGAGGCCGCGCCAAATGATGCGATGGATATTTTAAGGACGCCTGAGCTTTGGAGTCATCTAATCAAACAATTTCAATTATCGCGATACGATTTTGCCACCGCAAACCGCCGTTACCGCGCTTGCTTAAGCTTATATCGAACGCTAAAAACCATTGCTAAAGATTCAGATTCCATAAAAAATAGCCTAAGTAGCTTTATTAATTTAATAAAAGAAATCCCTCTAATAAGCAATCACAACTTAATAAAAAATACCCCTATTATCTTTCATTCAGATAACCAAACAAACAAACAATTAAACCTAACCCTTTGGCTACACCGAACTTGGCAAGCAGAGTTGACCCTTGCTAAACACATTTTACAAATTAAAAATCAAACCGTTAAGCCGCTTAGCATTACCATGAATCCAATGCTGAATCACGAGCAGCAAAGCGCTATTGGTATGGCAAACCGATCTGCCTTTAGTATCATCACTGGCGGTCCTGGAACAGGAAAAACCTTTACCGTCGCTCAACTGGTGATGGCACTTTGGCAGGGCGACAGGGCAGGGGCAATGGTTGATGGCTTTGGTCGCGCCCATCTTGCCTTAGCAGCGCCCACAGGGAAGGCCGCTCAAAGGATGCAAGAGTCATTGCAAGCAGCCATTGCAACAGCGGGAATCGATATGCAGCTACCAGAAGCCAAGACCATTCACCGCTTGCTTGGGCTGAGCCAAGGCGAAAAGCCACGCTATCACAGCACCAATCCCTTGAGTGAAGATATTATTATCGTCGATGAAGCTTCCATGCTTGGCGTTGAGCTTGCCAATTATTTGGTTAGCGCCATTAAACCGAATGCGCGCTTGATTTTGCTAGGGGATGCCAATCAGCTCGCCGCAGTTGATGCAGGGGCAGTGCTGGCTGATTTGTGCCGAATCCCTGTGCTGCAAAGCGTTCATCAACGCCTTGAAATCAGCCGCCGTTTTAGCAGCGATTCTGGAATTGGCAAACTAGCGCGATTTATTAATCAGCCAGATGGTCAGATGGCTGACGTTTGGTCATTATTAAAATCTGATAATAGCTTGACGTTTTTTAATTTAAACAATAATGATCATAATATTAGTATAAATAATAGCCTAAGTAATTCAATAATTAAAAAAGAATACCAAAGAAATTACTCGAAATACTTTAGAAAAACTCAAGATACTTTATCAAAAATAAAAAAAGCAAATTCTGTACCAACACTAGAATACATCGACCACCTAAACGAGCTTATAAACGATTTAAACACTTTCAAAATTCTCACCGCAGGACATCACGGTCAATGCGGCGATATCGAAATAAACCATCACCTAAGCCAATATCATCGTCAATTGCTAAAATTACCACTATCAAAATCACCTTGGTACCACGGCAGACCTATCATGATTTTGCAAAATAACTATGAACTTGGGCTGTTTAATGGCGATATTGGCATTTGTATTCAAACCAAAGGCGAAGGTCTGCAAGTATTTTTCGAAAATAAGCCCCAAGGTATTGCCATTAACAGGCTAAGTGATGATATGGTGACTACTGCTTATGCGATGACCATTCACAAGTCGCAAGGGTCAGAATTTGACCACGTTGCCATTTGCTTTGATGACCAAAACGCAAGGCTACTTAGCCAAGAGCTGATTTATACCGCCGTTACTCGAGCCAAAAAACAAGTTTCCATATTTAGCACGCCATCAGCATTAACGCGAGCACTGAAAACGCCTACCGTTCGGCAAACAGGACTGGCATTACAATTTGAAAATTTAGAGTAAAAAACGATTTATGTTCAAGAATAATACTAGATTAAAGCTTGTTGATGACGTTATATACAAATCAACTGGACTTATAATAAGTGAAATTAATGAAGAAAAGCAAAACGCTGAATATGATGGCTATACGTTTAAGCTGTCCAATAAAAATTCTAGCAAACACATTCGCTTTAGAGTTGCAAAAATAACGCCAAATAAAATCGGTCAATTCGTAAGCTTTTGGGAAAAAGACATTAACAATATCAATCAGCCTTATTCTACTGACAATACTCCTGATTTACTGGTTATTTCCGCCTTTAATGAAAATAAATTTGGTCAGTTCGTTTTTCCAAAAGATATTTTAATTAAGAAAAATATTATTAAATCGTCAGAAGCAAAAGGTAAAATGGGAATGAGGATATATCCGGCTTGGGATAAACCAACCAGCAAAGCTGCGCTACAGTCGCAACATTGGCAATTAGATTACTTTTTTGAAGTTAGCGAGATTAGCTCATTGCTAAAAGACAGAATTTTAGCGTTATATTTTTAACAAAAAAAGCACCCAAATCAGATGCTTTTTTCTAAATGAAAAATGGCAATTAAATCTTGCCTTCTTTAATGGCGTAAATGCCCGGAAGGTGGCGAAGATAGCCATGAAAGTCCATACCACAGCCGTAAACGTAGCGGTCAGCAACATCAAGCCCCACAAAATCAACGTCAAAATCATTAATCTTGCGGTCATGGACTTTATTTAATAGCACGCACGAATTGATAGACGCTGGATTTTCACGACCTAGTTCTTCAACGATGGCTTTTAAGGTGATGCCTTCATCAAAAATATCATCAATCAGCAGCACGTGTTCGCCTTCAAGGTTTACATCAGGCTTAAATTTCCAGTTCAGCTCATTGGTACCGTCGTTATCACGGTAGCGCGAGGCGTGAATATAGTGCATGCGATGATAAAAGGTGAGGTGAGTCAGCAGTTGACCTGCTGGAATCAAGCCGCCATTCATGACAACCATGACAATGGGGTTTAGCCCTGCATAATGCAGATTCAGCTGAGCGGCGAGACGCTCATAAGCGGCGGCAACTTCGATACTGCTAATAAGGCATTCAGAGTTGCGAAGGGTTTGTTCAATTTCTTGATTGCTAATTTGGGTCATGGGTTGCGCCTTTGATAAAAAGTGCTGCTTATTTTAGCAAGTTTTGCTGATTTTGCCCAATAAGATATTGCAGACTGTGAGGTTTTTCTAAGCTATAGATTATTACTTTTATCAATACGAACCAAATAAGGACGATAAAAATTGGCAAGGCGGGCAAGACCATCATCAGGAAGCTGCGGCAACAGTTTGTTGAGCGCTAAAGCCATGCCTTTGTCAATCGCCGCTTTGGCAACCGGAATGGATTTTCGCTTGACCATACCAAGTTTTAAAGTTTCGGTAAATTTGGTAATAAAATGATAAAGCGCGGCTTCGTTCATTGCCATCAGTGCAGCTTTAAACGCTGCCTTATCAGAATCACTCATCGGCGAATTGTCCGTTGCAGCGAAACCTTTTTCAATAATAGCTACGGTAGCATCAGCCAACAAAAAGCCAACTCGGCGTTCACCATGACTGTCTAAAAATACGGTGTCATTTTTTAAAAAATAAAAGCTTGGTAAAATATCCTCATTGCTGTCTTTACCAAGCAAGATTTTTAGCAAGGTTTCGGTAGCGCGCTCGACCGTTCCAACAATCTTACGCATGGCTTCACGGCGCTCGGCATTTGGAATAACGTCCAACAAATTAAGCAGTAAATTGTCAATCTGTTCGCTGGCAATTTGCTGAGTTAAGGCATTTCGATAAGGAAAATAGTCAACGTCTTGCTTTTCATTGATGATGGTTGTGGCTTCATCAATCATGTTACTAAGTTTTTCTGAGGGTAAAAATCCAAAATAGGTGGTCATAGAACGCTCACTTCAGGTAAATTATTAAAAATAGCTTTAAGCAGTATTTCAGGCAGAGTGATGCCTTTTAAAGTGCATAAATTAGCCGCGCTCAAGTTTTTGCGACAGCGACCAAGCGGCATCTTGGCGCAAAGCGCGGGCTTGCTCAGCTTTTTTACTGCTGATGGATGACCACTGGGGCTTATTGCGGGCTTTTTTCAGCTCACTAGGCAGGTTCTTTGACCCCCAAGGCGCAAGCGTTTGGTGATGGGCTTGGTTGTCGGCAGCATTATCTTCTTTTTGATACAGCATTTGGGTGGCACTGGTTGCCGCATGACCGCGGTGGCGAACGGCATCAAGCAGATGAGTGGCGCGGGTGGCAAGCAGCGTTAAGGTCGCAGGATCAATATAAAGACGTTTGACGCCGGAGATTTTATCGGCGATGCTTCCTGTATTGGATAAAATCCCGCCGGCAATACCGCCAAGCGCCGCCCCAAGTCCAAGGGTCGTTCCAAGGGCAGCGGCGTCAATACCAAGCCCTAATAGCGCGCCTGCTGCAGCGCCTGAGGTTGTCCGAATACCATAAAGCTTAAGCAGTTCAGGGTCAAACGGGTCTTGCTGATAGGATTTTAGCTCAAGCGGGGTAGTGGCAATGTCATTGTCATAAAATTTATATAAATTGAGCAATTGCTGCTGCATCACGCGTTCAGTTTGCCGAACCGCTTCTTGCATTTGCGCTAAAATCGGCAACGGGTCGTCGTCCTCATTGATTTCATGAACAAAGGCGGCAACATTAAGCAAAAAATCAGCAATAACAATATTGGCGTCATCATAAAGCTGCGCCCAATCTGCCCGCCGGCGCGCCATCAACTGCTTGAGCATTTCAGGGTGGGTGAGCATCGTCGCAAGATTTTGCCAAAGCCCCATTTCATCCTCAAATTCAAACGCTACTGAGTCAAAGCGCGCCATGATATGCAAGTTTCGCCGCGCCAGCATGGTTTGCCAAGCCTCAATTTGGGTATCCGCGCTATTGGTAAAGTTAAATACGGGCATTACCGGAATGGCTGCCCAAGATAAAATGGTCAGCTCGTCCTTATATTTGGCAAGTACCGGCTCACGAGCATCAATGACATAAATTGCCATATCACTTGCCAATAACTGACGAATGACTTTCGCCTCTTGACTAAAATCAATGTAGTGACTATCAAGACTTGCAGTATCATCAAAGCTTTTTGCCACATCAGCTGCCAAAAACTGCTGCAAGCGCTCAATGCCATCGCGGCGGCTTGCGGTATTGTCCTCAAGCCAATCCATCACCCCCGAGGCATCCTCAAGCCCTGGCGTGTCGTAAAGTAGCACCAGCGTCTCGCCGGTCACGCTGTCGGTCAGTGCGGCGCGCTCAACATGACGTGTGGTGGCAGCGGCGTTTTTGACTTCCCCAAAATAAACATCGCGCAGCAGCGTTCGCAAAATTGACGTTTTCCCCGTATTGGTATGACCAACCACGGCAAGCTTTAACGGCTCACCCAAGGCGGTTGTCGTCTTATTTCGGGTCGTTGGGGTCACGTCGTTGTCAAAAGATTTGGCAAACTCTTCAGCAGGCTCAGGCGTTACTTGACTCAAAGGTGAAGATTCTTGCGGTTTTTGCGGCACTTTATCTGCAAAAAACTGCGCCAACGGTCGATTTTTTTGTCGAGAATCGTGATGGTCACTCATAAGTTATCTTATTTTAGTTATCATTTATGGTTATTATAAAGCATTTACCAGTCCAATTTGACGCGCGCTTAATGCCTGCTGCCACTGTTTCACCCTTGTATCAGCATCAGCGATATCAACATTCAACAACTGCACAATCACCCCTTGAGTGCTAGCGGCAGCAATTCGGTCAAGCTTTCGCAGCAATCCACGGTCAGGAAGGGCTTTTGCATTGATTCCCACCAGCACTTGAGCTGGATTTGATTGTAAATAAGCAATCAGTTTTGCCAGTTCATCGCGGTCATCAACCACCCCAAAGTCATCAACTTGCTCAGAGGATAACGCGTCCGACGCCCACCAATGCGCAACAGGTTCTGCAAACTCAAGCATAACGGCGACTTTTTTTCCTGAGCTGACGACGGCTTTTGCAACAACAGGGGCAACCGGTTGGTTAAAATCATCATTATCAACAACTTTTGTTTGCCAAATTCGCAAAATATTTTGATAATAGGGTAAGTCGATATTCAGTTTCATGGCGCGTTTTTTGAACATTGTCATGCAAAACAAGAATGCCAACGCTCGCGGTACTATCCCGTAAACAATCAAGCTACCAATTAACAAACTTGCCCACTGCTGAGCAATCGCAATCGGCATTACGCCTTTAATCATTCGACTTTCAATAATAGCGGCTTCACTTGGAACATCAAAGCCAACTAAACTTGGCAAATATCCTAAGGTTTGCGTCAGCTGAATTAATACGCCATCAGACAGTAAAGTGGACTCCCAACTAAAACTGTATTGCCGAACAATCAACAAAAATATAATGGCAAACAACATTCCAGTTAGGGTAGCCAGCCAAAGCTGATGACTGATTTTGCCCAAATACCAACGTATTCCGCTATGATTCAGTTGCTCTTCATAAAGCCGTACCGCCGCTTGGCTCACGTCATCACGGCTTTTAATCAAGTAGCTTGGGCTCAACAAAGCCAGCCAAGAACGACCAGATTTATTGACCACGGTCGTGACTACCCAAATCAGCAACATAAGACTATGAAAACCAAGCAGGCAAACTAAAACATAAAAAAAGTTAATAATATTTGACTGAAGGAGGGTGAACAGCCCTAAAAACCCCGTAACACACCAAATCACACTTAAAATCATAATGACTGCTTTAAGACGGCTGTCAATTTTGATTAAGGTATTCACCAAACGATGATTGCTGTCAATTCGGCGAGCGCGCAGGGCAAGCTTATCTACAGGCGCTCCTGCTTCATCTATCATCTTTTCAGTCACAAGTAGCGGGTCTGTCGCAAAAATATGTTGCTTTGATTCCAAATACCGAACCAATTCAGTCAACTGATCTTTTATCGAAAGCATAAAATAAAGTCCACTAAGTTAAGAATTATTGCTATATTTTTGCTATATTATTTCTAAATTTCATTATATCGCAAAAGTTTAACTGAGGATTTAGCTATTTTGTCAGTAAAAAACGCAAATTTTTGCTAAAAACTGACCAAATGGTCAAAAAAGGACTAGCGGGAATCAAAAATACACGCTATGCTAAAAGTCAGTTATCGAACTGCTACAAAATTTTTAAAAGTAAATCATCAATACTCAGTTCTGTTCAGAAACGAGTAATAATCTTAAAAACTGATGACAAAAAGACACCGATTTGAGAGCAATCACGAAGTTTGTGACTCTTAACTTGGACTTGAAAATTGCGTTATTACTTTTTATTTTAATCGAGATGTATCAGCTTAAGATACATGATCAAGTAACATGCAGGGAGCACACCTATCTATGGACATGAAACCTACCTCTCAACCAGCCATGCGTCCGGAAGATGAAAATCTCGGCATTGGCATGAATATCGCCTACGGCTTTCAGCACGTCTTAACCATGTATGGTGGTATTATTGCCGTACCGCTTATCGTTGGACAAGCTGCGGGACTTACCCCCGCTGAAATCGGGCTTTTGATTGCCGCATCTTTGTTTATCGGTGGTATTGCCACCTTGATTCAAACGCTTGGCGTACCATTCTTTGGCTGTCAGTTGCCACTGGTTCAAGGGGTATCATTTGCAAGTGTCGCCACCATCGTAGCCATTGTCACCTCAGGCGGAGGACTGCCGGCTGTGTTCGGAGCGGTTATTGCCGCATCGATTTTGGGGCTGATTATATCCCCCGTATTCTCCATGATTATTCGCTTTTTCCCGCCATTGGTAACAGGCGCGGTAATTACCACCATTGGTTTGACGCTCATGCCGGTTGCGGCGCGTTGGGCAATGGGCGGAAACTCTAAAGCAGAAGACTTTGGTAGCATGACCAACATCGGTCTTGCCGCATTTACCTTAGCGCTTGTATTATTACTCAGTAAGCTTGGTAACGCTGCCATCAGCCGCTTATCAATTCTTCTTGCTATTGTTATCGGAACGCTTGTGGCTTGGGCGCTTGGCTTAGTAAGCTTTGCAGGCGTTGGTACAGGACCAATTTTTGCTTTCCCAACTCCGTTCCACTTTGGCGCACCGGTATTTGAGATTGCCTCAATCATCTCAATGTTTATCGTTGTGCTGGTAATCTTGGTTGAAACTTCAGCGGATATCTTGGCAGTTGGCGACATCATCGACACCAAAATTGACTCAAAACGCCTAGGCGATGGTCTTCGTGCCGATATGATTTCAAGTGTTATTGCACCAATTTTTGGTTCATTCACTCAAAGTGCGTTCGCGCAAAACGTAGGTTTGGTTGCCGTAACTGGCGTTAAAAGCCGCTTTGTGGTCGCGTTTGCCGGTATCATCTTATTAACCCTTGGTTTACTTCCAATCATGGGTCGCGTCATTGCGGCAGTTCCAACTGCTGTTCTAGGCGGCGCAGGAATCGTACTTTTCGGAACGGTTGCTGCCAGTGGTATCAGAACGCTTGCTCAAGTAAGCTATACCAACAACATGAACTTAATCATCGTTGCCACTTCAATCGGCTTTGGTATGCTTCCAATTGCAGCTCCTGCTTTTTATGACCAATTCCCTGACTGGTTTGCCACCATTTTCCACTCAGGAATCAGCTCAACTGCAATCATGGCAATCTTGTTGAACTTACTATTCAACCACGTGAAAGTTGGCAACTCTGATCAGCAGTCAGTATTTGCTGAAGGTACTGAGCGCTCAGTCAGATCAGCGGTGATTGATGACTTGAACGAAGGGGATTATTTCAAAGAAGGTAAATTGTACGACGCCGACCACAATGAAATCGTGATTGTTCCAGAAAAAAGCGCCGCACATTAATACCGTCTCACCCGCAATCAACAAAAAAGTCGCCTAATTGGGCGGCTTTTTTTATATCATTACCAAAAAAAAGGAAAAAGCGATGCAATTAACTCAAAAAACAAGTTTGGTTATTGGTGGAACGGGCGGTATTGGGGCTGCAATAATTAATGAGCTGCTTGGTCGTGGTGATTTGGTCATTGCAACTTATCATCAATCACCGCCAATTTTGAGCGCTAATAGCGTGCACTGGGTTCAAATGGATGTAAAAAGTGAGCGCAGTATTCAAGCCGCGTTTCGCCAAATTCAAAATATCAGCGCCCATCTTGATTGGGTGATTAATGCGGTGGGACTACTTCACACCACAAGTCAGCGACCAGAAAAAGCGCTGTCGCAAATTGACCCTGATTTTTTTATGCAAAACATACAAATCAACGCCCTTGCCAGCCTGCTGATTGCCAAAGCGCTCAAGCCATTGTTTGCTAAAGCGGATAAAAGTGAGCAAAATCCGGCAATTTTTGCGACGATTTCGGCTCGCGTTGGCAGTATCAGCGACAATCAGCTTGGCGGTTGGTACAGCTACCGGATGAGCAAAGCGGCGCTCAATATGGGAATGAAAAATTTAAGCCTTGAGTGGCAGCGCAGCTTAAAAAACGTCTGTGTCGTGGTGCTGCAACCTGGAACGGTGGATACGAAGTTATCAAAACCGTTTCAAGGCAATGTTAGCGAAGAAAAACTATTTTTACCTGAATTTAGTGCAGCGCGGTTGGTTGCCGTATTAACCACCTTAAGCGCATCGCAATCAGGAAGCTTTTTGGATTGGTCGGGGACAACGATTCCATGGTAGCTTAAATGAGTGCTTACGCCTAAATCATCAAATAAACCAGTCCAACAATAAAGGCAATGGCAAGCGCGAGCAGTAAAAACACCACAACCTGCATTCCAAGCCCGTGCGTTTTTTTAAGCTTTTTGGCAGGCATAAGCACCATGGTGATGTGCTCAATACCATCTTCAAAATAGCGCTCGCCTTGAGCAATAAAGCCAAGTGAGTTGTAAAAATGAATCAGATAGGTTTGGGCTGAAATCACGATGGGCTTTTTGCCAAAGTTTTTATGGCAATAATGGATTGCCTCGAGCATGACGTCTCGCGCTAAGCCGTGACCGCGATAATCGGGCAGTACCAACACTCGACCAATCCTAGGCACCAAACCAATCTCGGATAACAAGGTACTTGGGGCGGGCGGCAAAATTCGGCAGTAGCCCATTAAGGCTTCATTGCTGTGCGCCACCAAATGTAAGGCATCAAAATCTTGATCATCCATATCTTGATACGGGCAGTGCTGCTCAACGACAAATACTTGCGAGCGCGCTTTTAGGATTTGATAAACATCGACCGCGGTCAAGTCGTCAAAGGCTTTGATTGAAATCTGCTGAGTCATAAAGAGGTCATTTCTTTGCGTGATAATAAACTGGTCATTAGGTTGGCAAGTTTAAGGTATGATTGATTTTATCCAAATTTAAACTGTCGGACATGGCGCTAAAAATCTCAAAATATTTACCGCCTTGAGCAAATAATTCTTCATGGGTGCCCGTTTCTACCACGCGACCATTTTCAATCACCACCAAATCATCAGCATCAATAATTTGCGCGATATTGTGCGACACAATAATCACCGTGCGGTCTTGTTTGATTAAATCAAGGCTTTTTTTGATTTGCTGACTGGCAATGGCATCAAGACTTGCGGTTGGCTCATCTAAAAACACAATCGGCGGATTTTTCAAAAACATTCGCGCCAGCGCAATTCGCTGCTGCTGACCGCCGGACAAACTAATTGCCGCGCTGTCATAACCCTCGGGCAGGGCAATAATTTGCTCATGAATCGAGGCTTTTTTGGCGGCATCAATGATATCATCCATGGTCGCCTCCATATTACCATAGCGGATATTGCCCACAATCGACCCTGAAAAAATATGGTTTTGCTGCAACACCAGCCCAATTTGCCGGCGCAGCGCTTGGGTATCATAATCCTCTAAATCATGACCATCAAGTAAAATTTGCCCAGAATCCGGCGCGTAAAACTTCACCAGTAAATTAATCAAGGTGCTTTTGCCAGCGCCGCTTAACCCCACAAGGGCGGTGATTTTATTGGGGCGAATGCTAAAGCTAACATCACTTAGCGCCTTGGTGCCGTTAGGATAGCTAAAGCTGACGTTGTTAACCTCGATTTGACCTTTAATATGTTGGCAGTCCATTCCGCCTTTGGCTTCAATTTGTTTGTCGTCCTCTAAAATCTCAAAAAAGCCTTCAGCGTAGGTCAAGGCGATATTGATTTGGTCGTAAATTCGGTGCAATTGGCGAATGGGGGCGGCAACGTTTTGGAATAAGAGCACATGAAACATCACCATGCCGATGGTCATTTTTCCTTGAATGACAAAGAACGCGGTCAAAACGATGATAAGAACGACGCCGATTTGCTCCATAAAGGTTTTCACCGCGTCATAAATAAAGCCAATGCTTCGCGAAATGAGTTGGTTGTCGGTCATCTCGTTTTGAATGCTTAGGTGTTTTTGCGCCTCAATCGGTTCGCGAACAAAGGACTTGACCACGCTGATTGAGCCGATTAAGGAGATGACTTGACCACTTTTTGCCTCGCGAAACTTGCGCATTTGCCGGCGAAATCCGCGCAGCCGAACCGCTTGCTTTTGGCTAATCACGAAATAAACCGGAAGCAAAATTAGCCCAATCAAACCAATCCAAACATCGGTGACAAACATAATGACAAGCGCCACAATGGCGTTGGCAAACAAGGGCAGCATATCGATAAAAAAGTTTTGCACCAAACTGGTCAAGCTGCTCACGCCCAAGTCAATCCGCGTTTGCAATTTGCCGCTGGCGTTGTCATCACTGGTATAAAACGCCATTTTATAGCTTAAAATGCGCTCAATCACCGTTTGTGATAGGTCGCGGGATAAATTGATGCGGATTTTTTCGCCAAAAAAGCGCTGACCAAAGGAGATGGCAACCGAGGCAATTTCTTTGGCAAAGAGCACGGCGCTTATTATGACTAAAAGTTTGATTCCGGCGTCCCAAGGATTGGCAAGACCGACAATGCCAGTCAAGCCATCAACCGCGTAGCGCAGCACAAAGGCGTTGACCTGAGCGGTAAACGAGCCAAGAATGGTGAGGGCAAGGGTAAAAACAATCAGCAGCCGATAAGGCTTAGCAAAACCAGCAAGTTTTTTTAAAATGTCCCAAAGCAGCGCTCGGCGCTCACTTTTTTGTTGGGGCGGCTCGATATTTAAGGGCACCCAGCGCGGTTTTTTTGACATAACGACAGCTTATTTAAACAAAGCTGCCATTTTAGCGCGCTTTGTTATAAATACCAAAAAATTACGGCACAAATACCACGCCTGCCATGATTCGCCGAGCAGAGCGGCTCATGGTGACACGCTCAACCTGCCAGCCATCAGCGCTGCTTTTAACATGGCTAGCATGGTGAGCATTGCCAGCATGGTTATTCACTATCGCGCCAACCCGAAGCGTTCCTGACGGATGACCAAAGCGCACCTCAGAAAGATTTTGACCTCCTGCGGCGATATTGACCAGTGTTCCTGTTACCGCTGCTGCTGCGGCAATGGCTACCGCTGCCGTTCCCATCATCGCATGATGCAGTTGCCCCATGCTCATGGCGCGAACGAGCAAGTCAATATTTGATGCCAAAACAGGAGCGCCACTTGAAGCGGTGTAATCTGCCTTTGGCGCCACCCAAGCCAGTTTTGGCGTATGTTGGCGGACTTTGGCATCATCAAGACTTGAAAACAATCCCATGGCAACGCCAGCATGAGCGCGGATGGTTTCAAGCTTATTCAGCAACTCAGGATTGCCATTAATATCGCCTTGCAATTCAGTGCCGTCAAACCCTAAATCGTTGGCAGTTAAAAAAACGGTTGGAATGCCGGCATTGATAAAGGTCGCTTGAAAATGTCCAATATTTGGCACGCTAAACTCATCAACGATATTTGCGGTTGGGAACAGCTCGCCATCAACGGGACTGACAAAATCCACTTTGATTTCAGCGGCTGGAAACGCCACGCCATCAAGGTAAAAGTCGCCTAATTCTTGAACGTGACCATTTTTGATGGGAACATGAGCAATGAGGGTTTTGCCGATATTTTCTTGCCAAATTTGCACCGAGCAGATGCCATTGTCAGGAACATTGGCAACCAATCCCAAATGAATGGCAGCTGCGCCCACCGCCGCGCTCAAATTGCCGCAATTGCCACTCCAATCAATCATCGGCTTATTGATATTGACTTGAGCAAATAAATAATTAACATCGTGGTCAGGGACATCAGCTTTGGCTAAAATCACCGCTTTGGACGTGCTTGAGCTGCCGTTGCCCAAACCATCGATTTGTTTGCCGTAAGGGTCAGGGCTGCCCAGCACCCGAAGCAGCAAGTTGTCACGATCGCGTCCGGCAACTTGGCAGGATGTTGGCAAATCATCACGCTTAAAAAACACCCCTTTTGAGGTGCCACCGCGCATGTAAAGGGCAGGGATGGCAGTTTGCGCGGGATAGCTTTTATTATTCAATGTCATAAACCTTTTTAAACCACCAAACAAGCAGCACCATTATCAAAAATAGCAAACTTAAAAAACTAACCCAAGATTCCGGCCAAATTTAATAAAAACAGCACGGCAAATCCGGCTAAAAATAGCAATCCGGCAATAGATAAAGCATTCATGGCAGGGGAT